>CP059261.1:0-3666458 GCA_013693855.1 Micropruina sp. | reverse complement strand
AGCGGGATCCCCGCGGTTGAGCTTGCTCGAAACCCCGGGGTGGGACGGCGTGCGAGCCTGCAGGGCCCCGGCCGGAGTTCGGCCTTGTCAGACCCTGACGCCACCGGACGCCGGCGCGCCAGTCAACACCGTCCGGCCTCGACCTGGTGCTCCCGGGTTGAGCACCGTGGCCGGGCCCGCCGACCCCGGTCGGCTGCAGATCTGCGGCGGTGGAGCTGTCGAAACCCCACGTGGCGCATCAAGCCCGGGCGCGGATCCGTCCCTCCATTGCTTCGNNACAAGCCCGGACGGTGGCGGGCGCCAGGTCGATCCCAAGGCTGCGAGCCTGCTGGGTGATGCGTTGTACCAGCCGCTCCACCTCTCGGCGGTTGCCCGCCAACTGCTCGGTCCGGAGTTTCTCGACGAGCAACAACTCATCCTCCGGGGCCGCCGCCAACGCTCGGTTGGTCGCCCAGCGTGCCACGTCCACGTCGTCGAGCGCGCGGGCCCGGCGGGCGAGCACCGCGCCCGTGTCACGCAGGAGGGAGGCCATGTCGGTGCGCAACTCCTCGGCCCAGTGCCACTGGCCCGGAGCGGCATCGGCAAGCGGCGCTCCCCGCACCAACTCCAGGATGGCGATCAGTGTGCTCACCTGCAGAGCGGACAGGCCGGGGCCGCTCAACACCTTGATGTGGCGCCAGTCGGAATCCACCNNAGCGGGTTCAATGATGCGCCCCGAGTACGCCNNTGGGAGGTAGGCCTCTCCGGACGCACTTGTCCCCAGCCAACTCCGGAGGCGACTCATGTTGGAGCGGCGCGTACCGGCGACCACCAGTTCGGCCGCCATCTGGGTTGCCGTTCGGCCCGGGTTCTCCAGCAGCCAGCCGCAGTACTCTTCGCACTGCCTCCGGGCGCGGGGCGGCTCAGGGCCACGCGTGTGGGTGAGTTCGATCGGACCGAGCAGGAGCAGGAGCGGATGCTCGTCAGGATCGGTCGTCAAGGCGGCGGTTCCGTCCTCAGCAGGAAGGGTTCCCAGGAGCAGGGCTCGTGGACCGCCAGTCGGCGCGGCACCCATCCCGTGACCACTTCCGAGGGTTGAGGGGGCCGCTCAAGCCGCGGGTCCCTTCCGTGAGGCGTCGCTCAGGGTCGCTGCCCTGAGCCCGAGCGGGGGCGGTGGCCGCCGGGCTCTGGCCGACCGGGGTGTCGGCTTCCGTACGGGTGGCGCTGGCGGGCCCGCCGGCTGGTGGGTCGATGCCGGCCGCCTGGCCGGCCGGAGCGATTGCGTTACTCAAACCAGGGATTCCTCGGTCAACGTGGGGCGGGTGGGCAGGACGCGCACGTTGGTGTCCTCGTCCGGCCACCAGGGGCGACTGTGGTGGGGGCCTGTCGCGCGCGCGACGTCCGCGATCGCCTGACGAGCCGGCGCAGGGATGCATTGCGCGGTCAAGGTGAGCTCGTCCGGACTCAACGTCCCCTCCACCGGGTCGTCGGGCGTCAACGTCCACGAGGTGGCGACGCGGGGTCCGCCGCCGAGCACGACCGCCATCCCGCGGTCACTGCCGTCCACGGTGTCGAGGAGCCAATCGCACTCCGCGGGTGACAGCTCGTTCGCGAACAGCGCGACCGTGGCGGCTGTGGCCTCGGTGAGGTCGGGGTTCACCCGTGCCAACCGCAGATCGGCTGGGNNGTCGCGAAGGCTGTCCCGTGCGGACATCTCCTCTTCGAGTTCGGTGAGGACGGTGTGGACGTCGTCCGACACTGACAGGTTCTCNCCACCCGCAGCAGGAACGAACCCGTCGTCGCCGAGGTAGGTGACCCGCACTTCGCTCGCCCACGGAGCGCAGCTCAGCTCGACCGACCACGCCGCGATCACCCCGGCCCTGACCTCGCCGTTGGGGCCGAGCAGCGACAGCGTCTCCCGCTCTTCCAGATCGAGCAGGTGGACGGCNGCCCGGGCATCGGTACCGAGGGTGACAAGTGCNGGAAACGGCACCGGATGCGAAACGGCCGGCAACCGTTCGGCATCGGCGAACGTGAGCCGCCACCGCTCGCCCTCGGCGCCGAAAGCCACGGGGACACGCGCTGGCACCTCGCGCCAATGGAAGACGAAGCCCTCCTCGTCGATGGTCAGGAGCCGGAGCCGCGGCACGCGCGAGACCTCGAAAAAGTGCCTGCCGAGGTTGCGTAGCGCGCGCTCCAGCAGCGGAGTGACATCCGGCCGCCCGCGTCTGCCCAGGGCTGTCTCATAGCGGCGTGCTTGCGCCGACGGGTGCGCGATGCGCCGGCCCACCGGGCGGCTGCGCAGTTGCGCCTGCCGCCGGACTGCCAACGCGGTGAGGATCAGTGCCGCGGTGACGCCTCCGACGCTCCCGACCAGCGGCCACGCGACATCCGCGGTCTGCGGTTGGGGCGCCGTGGTGGGTCCGGGGCGCCTGTGCTGTGGAACGGCGCGGGGCTGGGCGGCTGATCGGTCTCCTGGGGGAGGGGCGGTGCCGGGGGCCGGCGGGGTCGGCACATCCGAGCCGGTGGGTGCCGGCGGCCTGCGCTTCGGTCGCTGGGTTGCGGGTTCTGGTCGGGAGTCGGTGAGGCTGCTGGGCAGAATCAGCCGCCAGCCAACCTGAATCAGGTCCGGATCGTCGATCCGCTCCCGGTTGGCACGGTAGAGCTCGGGCCACCGGTTGGCGTCGCCCAGATGCTTCTCGGCGAGGTCGCTGAGCGTGTCGCCCTGCCTGACCGTGAGGAGCTGTCGATCGGGAGCGACCGAGTTCACGGACGTGCTCGGTGGGGGCTCTGCGACCAGGTCCCGGGCCACCGGTCGGGGCCTTGCCCGAGGAGGGCAACAGGGCTTGACGTCGTCCGATGGCGGGGGCTGCGTAGGCGTTGCTGGGTGCCGCGGAGACGGCGATGGCCGCGACGACGAGACCCGCCACCATTCCCTGGAGGCCGCCGAGCAGGGGCACGCGGGGTAGCGCGATGGGTGAGGATGCTCACGGTCTCGGCCACGATGGTGCCGGCCAGAATCACCCACGCGATCCAGGCCATGAGGGTGATCGCCGCCAACAGCAGGCGCCCGTCGTCCGCTATCGACCATCCGAGCAGGGCGCTCGGCGGAACCCCCACAGCGCGAGCGCCGAGGGAGCCCCGAGTAGCAACGTCCCCAGGACCAGCCACGCCCCGCCCGCTTTGAGGTATTTCATCGGCCCCTCCCTCGGTAGCGATCCAACGCTGACTCCGAAACAGCCTCGAGTGCCAGCACACCGGGCCACCCGGGACGAACACGTCCGACAACGGCACGGCACACCGGACGCGGACGCCGACAGAAGCCGGGGTTCCCACCGGGACGGAGAACCCGTCCGCTGAGACGTCAACGCTCAGGGTCGTGCAACGCAGTCCGCTCGCGGCCGCCTGCTGGCTCGCCACTCGCCTTGCCCCGGTGATGGCCTCGCCCGCGGTGCGTTCGACCGATGCGGCACGGGCCGAACTGGCAGCGAGTTGTTCCACGGACGCTCGCGCGAACCAGACGCGAGCCCCGCCGACCACCAAGCCGACGAGCAGGACCAGGACGGGCACGAGCAGGGCGAACTCGGTGGCCGCAGCCCCTGCTGGTCCCTGGTCGGCGCGGACGATCCGGCAGCGGCGAGACCAGCCAAAGTGGTCCTGCCCACAGGCTGGCTCCGCCGGCGGCCCATCGCTGAGGGCGGCCGCGCCTGAGGCCCAGAGGCTGCGCGGTCATCGCTGCTCCTCCATGGGCAGCACGACGGACTCACTGATGCGACCCTGGCCCACGTCGAAGAAGACCGGGACACTCCCGGCAACCTCCACCTGCACCGCACCGCTGCCGCGGTGCACCGTGACGGACACGGTGTCCATTCCTCCTGCGTGAGCCACCCGCTGCCCGACGCGGGCGGCTTCGGCATCACCGGAGCGGGCCCAGGCAACCTCCTGCGCGGTGGCGAGGGCGGCGTCCGACGCCACGGAGCGTCCGTGCAGCCAGATGCCGGTCTGAATGAGCCCCAGCACGAGGGCGACCAGGACCGGCACGAGGAGGCTCCACTGGACGGACTCCGAGACGCCGCGCTCGGTCACGGGCGGGGAGTTTGGCCGTGACGTAGACCGTGACCGCACCGATGACCAGCAGGGCGATGGTGACCGCGCCGGCCAGGAGAATCGCATTCTCGGTGGATTGGGACAGGCCACGCTCGTCTCGACGAGGGGGATTGAGCACCAATCCGATCAGCAGAGGCAGCAGGTTTCGCACGGTTTCTCCTTGTTGTGGTCAGCCGTTGGACAAGAGGCGCAGCAGGGGAGGCGCAAGAAAGATCAAGCCGAAAACGAGGCTGGGAATGACCATGAAGAGCGTCATTCGTTCGGAGATCGCCGACGCGGCGATCTTGCTGGCGGTGAGGTGGGCGTCGCGAAGCTCCTTGACCCTGGCCCGCAACGCGTCCGAAAGCGACGCTCCGGACTCGTCCAGCTTCATGACATCGGCGATGTCGCACAACGCCGGGAGCTCCAGCTCGAGCCCGAGCTTCTTGAGCTCCTCGAACGGCGGACGCTGTTCCAAACGCGCGTTCGAGTGCTTCCCGAATAGCCCGGAAGACAGTCGAGTCGGAGATCCCCGCGGCAGACTGCAGGGCCTGCGACGCCGACCGGTTGGCCAGTCGCTCCAGGGTCACCAGATCCATGAAGGTGAGCAGGGATTCCGTCGCGTCCGCAGACGTCTCCGTGGATGAGCGACCCACCACGACATCGGGCAGCAGGAACCCGATCAGGCCCGCTACCAACCCCACGGCCCCGGGAATCAACGGGCTTACCCCGGCGGTCAGCAGGAGGATCAGGCCCAGCAGGGACGGCAGGGCCAGTCCGACCAGCGCCCCGAGTGCCTTGTAGGTGAAGAACCGGTTCAGGCTGATGCCGCGCAGTTGGAGTTGCCGGCTCACCCGAGCGCTGGCCGCCAGATGCCATCGCTGCCGGAGCCACAGCCCCAGCCGTTCCGAGCCCTCGGCGTCGGCGGCGATCACCTGGCCGCGACCGTCGAGGACGTCGATGGCATCGGCCAAGCGCGGGTGCCGGGTCAGGAAGCCTCCCACCAGCAACCATGCGCCTCCGCAACAGAGCACGCCACTGAGAATCGCGATGGACACCCCGTTCACGAGACGCCCTCACCACGCGTTCCCGGCGCCGCGGCAGCGTCATCCTGCGCAGCATCACCAGCGACCCCACATAGATTCCCAACAGCGCGGCGAGGATCAGCTGGCCCTCAGGCGTGCCGTACGGGGCGAAGAAGCTTCTTCCGAACAACAACGCTGCCGCGAGCACCGTTTCGGTGATCGCCGTGACCTGGCGGACGACAATTCTGGGCTTGGCCCGCTCGGTTTCGATCTCGCGCAACGCCTTGAGCCGCTCCTGGATCGTGTCGGCCAGTGCCGCCATCGTGACCCCGGCTCCGGTGCCACCGCGTTCGGCGGCAAGGGCCAGGGCGGCGAGCACCGCGTCTGCGTCCGGGAGTCGAGATCGTCCGTCATCGCCAGAAGTGCCTGCCGGATCGGCCAGCGATCGTCCAGCCGGGAGATCAGCAGCCGCAGCGGTCCCGCCAGCTGATCGGGAGCCTGGCGGGCGGACACCCGGATCGCGTCCGCGATCGAACGCCCGGTGGGGAGGATGGCCAGCAATCCCTGACCCAGCGGTCGAGGGCTTGGAGCATGTCGATGTCGTGGTTGCCCGCTTGGCCCAGGAGGATCGGCATCACGACGATCGTCATCGGTACGATCACGATCATCAGTGGCCAGCCGGTGAGGTAGGCGCCGACGAGCCCCAGCCCGAGACCCACGCCGAGCCACGCGGCTCGTCGGCGACCGCTCCGCCCGGCGCGGCGCAGCGCCAGCGTGATCCGTCCGGGGCCGGCAGTCGTCTTGGGCGCGAAGTCGACGCGCGCTCGGAAGCCCGCGACGATCAGCCACACGCCTCCGAAGAGGAGCGCGCCGAGGGCCGCGGCCAGCACATTCATCGGTCCCACCCCGGCCGGAACTCCGCCAGTTCGTCCAGGAACGCCGGATCGGGATGGAAGACCTCCTGGGAGGTCGCGGTGGGGGCTGCATAGACCAGGTGGGTGACAGGGCGTCCGTGCTCCATAGCTCCCGTCAGCTGCCGAACCTCCGCGACCAAACGCGTTCGTCGTCCGCCGCGCCAGGTGTCATCGATGAGGCGGACGTAGATCAGCAGGTGGATGTGGTGGGCGATCTGCCGATAGGCCTCCTCGACGGTGAGAACCCCGCCCTGGGCAACGCGGGCCGCGAGCCGGTCAATCGTTGAGGCGGCGGAGTGGGAGTGCGTCGTTGACAGCGTCCCGGCGCCTGACTGCATAGCCTCGAACATGGCGCCGGCCTCGCTCCCGCGGACTTCACCGACCACCAACCGTGAGAGGTTCTGGCGAAGCGCCTCGGGAATCAGATCCGCGATGCTGTATTCACCGAGCCGCCGCCCTTCCAGCATTTCNCCGAGGCCCACCTTGGCCTGCAGAGCCAGCATGTTGCGGCGACCAGGCTGCAGATGCGTGAGCAGTTCGTAGTCGGTCTCCAAGGTGCCGAAGCGTTCATTACCGGGAATGGCGTCGATCAGGGCGCGGAGAAGGGTCGTTTTTCCGGCTCCTTGATCGCCGGAGACCACCATCGATTTGCGGGCCAGGACGGCGGCGTGGAGCAGCCGGCCGACGTGCTCGGGCATCATCTTGTGGCGGACGAGATCCTTGATTCGGACCTGAGTCAGCGTGTGTTGCCGGATCGTCACGCTGGGGCGGTAACTGAGCCCGAACCCGATCGCGTGCAGGCGGAAACGATCCCCGAGGGCCAACGTCATGGTCGGGTGTGCGTCGTCGAAAGGACGAGGTGGGCTGACCGACTCACCAAGGAAGCGGATCTGCTGAACCAGTTCCTCGTCGCTGTCCGCGATCGCGGGCCGTGGCTCGCGGCGACCATCACCGAACTGGACCACCACCGAGTCGCAGCCATGAATCTCGATGTTCTCGGCGTCCGGGATCTCGAACAGGGGCTGCAGCCTGCCGTAGCCGAAGATGGCGCTGTCGACGGCGTCGGCGTAGGCGTTCTCCAGCGCCACCGGCCAGAGTGCCTGTCCGCTGATGCTCAGCTGGTCGACGTGCTCGCGCACCACCGCGCGGACGATGGAGCGCCCCAGTTGGCGGCGGTCGGCGTCCGATGGTCCGGCCCCGTTCAGCTGCCGGAGGCTGCCCGATTCGGCGGTGATCCGCTCCGAAGCGGTGCGCCGGAGGCTCACGACGAGATCCCAGTCGACCGCGGATGTGNNCTCCGCGGGGGAGGGACCCCGCGCCGGCAACACGCCTGGCCTGACTGGAGTGACGGGTCAGCCGATCGGCCGGCACCGCGTCCTCGAACGGAAGGTCGCGTAGCAGTGGCACGCCCGACAGCCGCTTCATCGTGGCACCCCGACCAGCTGGCGTCTGTCGGCGACCTTCGCCGCGAGGTCGCGGCCGGCCCGAGCCAGGCTCTTGACGTAGGACGACTCCTCGAACTTGCGTGGCGGGGCGACGCCCTCGCTGTAACAGGCAGCCGCGTCAGGGTCATGCGTCACCTGCGCCCACACGGGAACGCCGAACTGCGCCTCGACCTCGGCCCGGCCGTAGGGCTGGTTCTCCCCACCAGTAGGAGCCCCAGCCGGCCGTCCGGAACCGTCTCGGTGAGGATGGGCAGGTAGAGCCGCAACGAGGCGAGGGACACCAGCGAGGTCCTGACCACCACCACAACCGCATCGGCGAGCCTTGCCATCGCCTTCGGGAGGCCGTCGGTACCAACGTGTCCGGCGTCGATCAACACGTCCGCGGGGTAGCTTGCCAAGGCGCCCATCAGGTCCGGCCACGCGTGGCTGAACAGGCCGACCATCCCTGGGTGCGAGAAGCCGGGCAGGAACAGCCGGGCCGGCCGAGTGTCATCGCTCAGCACCAGTGGCATCAGGTTCTTCTCGATCACGGGTTCGAGCGGGCGCCGCTCCCGATGTGCCTGCAAGGCATGGCTGAGCCCACGTCGCGCAGGATCCTGGCCCTGCAGGTAGCCGGCCAGCACCGATTGGCTTGGCAGACGATCGCAATCGGCGACCACGATGGGTCCAGCCCAGGCGTGCGCCAAACCCAGGCAGGTGCTGGTGACTCCCGGAGCGTGGCCGGTGCTGGTCAACACGAACACCGCCATGTCAGGACCCTGCTCGTCGGACCATGACCACCAGCTCGGCGGCCGCCAGCCGTGCGATGCGTTCGGCCTCGGCGGCCGGCACGGACACGTCGAGCACCGAGGATCCGTCCACCAGCACGGTGGGCGCGGTTGCCACCTGCGCGACCACGCTGGCGCCTTCGGGCGCGGTTTGCGAATCCTTCGCCAATGGGACGAGCAGCACCGGCGTCCCTGCGGGCAGCGCGGACACAGGCAATCGACCGGCCGCGAGCCTGAGGCCGACGCGTGCCGCGTTGGGCGCCACGACCGCGTCTCCGACGGCTCCGGGGACGATCAGGGAGCCGCCGGGCAGATCGATGAGGGCCGTTTTCCCCACGAGGTCGGCCGCGCTTTCGACCGGCACCGTCTCGATACCGACCGCGCTGCCGAGGCTTACCGAACCCAGGTCGGTGGCCGTCACCGTCTCACCGCGATAGATCGTCCGGTTCACCCTCACGACTGAGTGCGCCTGGGCGACGGACACGTAGAGATAGGCAGATCCGAGCGCGCCAAGGCACACCGCGATGACGCCGGCGACGATCCAGCGGACGTTCCTGCGGGCACGAACGGGTGCCGGACGTGCAGTAGTGCTAACTCCAAGCATGGGGGTGCTTTCCAGGGTGGTCGGCCCCGTGGGGTGGGGACAATCTGCTAAAGAGGGTAGGACCGGACCTCTGGCGAGCGGTCACCGTCTCAAGGATTGTGGATAACTCCGGGCCCTGAGTTGAAGTTGTCCACCGTTCCGTCCAGCCTCTTGATTTGAGCCGGTTCGCGTTCTTCGATCGAAAGCCACGAGAGAAGGGAGCGACGATGGATCAGACGACTCAGGCGGACGGACCGCCGCCGGACCATCTTGGGCGCGCGGGGAGCCGAGGTCGCTCCGCGCGATAGCTCGATCCGGCTGGGTTGTCCCCGGCGCGGCAGCCGCGAGGGGCCTGAAGCGGTGCCACTGGAACCTGGGTGATGCTCGCGAGAGCGCTGCTGGCGACGGGCATGCGCGGTCGAGAGGAGCATCGGGAGGCGCTGTTGGCCGAGGGCGATGCTCGGTCGAGGGAACCCGGAGGTGCCACTCGCGACAGGTGATGCTCGGTGGAGAGGAGCAGCGGGAGGCGCTGGGGCCGACGGTGATGCTCGGTCGAGGGAGCCCGGAGGTGCTACTCGCGACAGGTGATGCACGGTCGAGAGGGAGCACCGTCGTGCTCGACCCAGGCCAGTTCGTGCGCGACCCGGAAGTGCTGACCCGCTCGTCCCACCCGTCAGGCGCGTCAGGCGTCTCCGCGGCGCAGCCTGTCCAGGAACAGGGTCTCGGCCAGGCAGGCCGTGGCGAAATCGGCTAGGTCGAGTGACTCGTCGATGCCGTGGGCGCGCGAATCGGGATCGCACACCGCCGTGACGAGGACGGTCGCCTCCGGGAACGCGCGCTGGAAGTCGGCCACCATCGGGATCGATCCACCTTGGCCGATGAGCACGGGCTCGGTGCCCCACGCTTCGGTGAACGCCGCGCGTGCGGCATCGGCGACCGGGCCCTGGAAGGGAATCACCGAGCCGGCGCCTTGGGAACCGTCCGTCACCAGCACCTGCGCACCCCAGGGCGCGTGGCGCAGCAGGTGGTCGGTCAGCGCCTGCATCGCCACCGCCGGGTCTTCGTCGGGAGCGATCCGGACGCTGACCTTGGCCCGGGCCACCGGAGCCAGGGTGTTGGAGGCGTCCAACACGCGGGTCGCGTCGATCGCGAGCACGGTCGCGGACGGCTTCGTCCAGAGCCGCTCGACGACCGGCCCGTCGCCCAGGTAGCCAACCCCGTCCAGAACCCCGGTTTCGGCCTCCAGCCGATCCAGCGGGTAGTCCAGGTCGGGGCCCGGGCCGGCCCGCAAGCCCTCGATTGCGACGTTGCCCCGCTCGTCGTGCAGGGTGGCGAGCAGCCGGCACAGGGCCGTCAGGGCGTCCGGGGCGACGCCACCGAAGCTGCCCGAGTGCAGGGCGTGGTCGAGCACACGCACCTCGACGGTGCAATCGACCAGGCCGCGAAGGGTGGTGGTGAAGGCAGGTGCGCCGACGTCCCAGTTGCCGGAGTCGGCGATGACGAACACGTCCGCGCGCAGCAGGTCGTGGTTCTCCTCCAGCAGGTTTGCCAGCGAGGGCGAGCCGATCTCCTCCTCGCCCTCGACGAACACGGTCACGCCCACCGGCGGAAGTCCCTCGAAGGCCCGCAGCGCGGCCAGGTGCACCGCGACGCCGGCCTTGTCGTCGCCCACCCCGCGGGCGTACGCACGCCCGTTGCGTTCCGTGATCGTCCAGGGTCGGACGACCACAACGCCAGGTCGCCGGCCGGCTGGACGTCGTGATGCGCGTACAGGCACACCGTGGGGGCGCCGTCAGGGGCCGAGTAGCGGCCGATCACGGCCGGTTTGCCCAAGCCCGTACCGTCCGTCCGCGCGGCCCGGACGATCTGGACGTCCGGACAACCAGCGGCTCGCAGCAACTCGGCCACAGCGGCGGCGCACCGCTCCACGTCGGCTCGATGCTGCTCCAGCGCGCTGATCGACGGGATCGCGACCAGGGCCGCCAGGTCATCGCGAATACCAGGGAGAACCGCCTGCACGGCGTCGAGGAGTGCACCCATGCCTCCCAACCTATGGCTGACCGAACTGACGCGCGACATCGCTGCCCGCAAGGTGATGTGGGCCGGCCCGGCTCCGTCCGGGTTGCGCGGCGCAGTGTCGCTCGCCCTGATGGGGACGCCCGGTTGTGAGGCAGACCGACCAGCGAGGGCGGTGCTGCCAGCGGAACGAGGGAGGTCGTCCCGTTGCAGGTGCGCGGCGTGCAGGAAGTGAGCAGGCTGGCAGATCGCCTCCTCCGTCCCCGCCGGCGCGCCGCGCAGGGAGCCGGTCTTGCTCGGGTCGTCCCTGGTCCGCCCCTGAACCAGCCGAACGGGTGTTGAACCGCGCCGCGGAAGCGGAGCACCCTGGATGGGAAGCGGCATGCGCCACAGGCGCCGAACCAGCCGCCAGGCACCGAACAAGGAGTAACCGTGCCCACCCAGACCGCCATCACTCCGGAGCGCGTCGGCAAGCTGGCGCTGAAGGTCGCAACCGAGGCCGCGTATGTGGTCGCCGGACTCGCCGACGTCGTCGCGGGCACCGTCAAGGATGTGCTGAACGACCGGAAGCAGCAGCTCACCGACCGCCGCGCAGCCGGAGCGCCCACTGTCACCGCGAGCGCCCGCCAGTTCGCCCGCGAACTGCCGGACCAGTTGAAGTCGTTCGTGGACGAGTTGAACACCGCCTACAAGGATCTGTCCGCCCGCGGCAAGCACGTGATGCAGGACGGGTTCGCCGCAACGGCGCACCGTCCGACCCCTACGCGCCCACCACGCCCGCCCCGGACGCCGCGGAGGAGGCCACCGAGCCGACCGAGGAAGGCAGCACCTTCGAGCAGCCACCGACCAGCTGAGATTCGCCACGGAACCGACGCCATCGCCTCGCAGCGGTGGCGTCGTTCCTTGTCAGCAGGATTCGCGCCGGCAGCCAAGGGGGCAGTGCCCGCCTCAGCCAGGGGCACCGGTACGCTCCCGGCATGCGCCCGTACACCCAGGTCGACGTGTTCAGCTCCGGACCAGTCTCCGGCAATCCGTTGGGTGTCGTCCACGACGGCGAGGGGTTGGACGACGTCACGCTCGCCTCCTTCTCCCGGTGGACGAACCTGTCGGAGGTCACCTACCTCTACCCGCCCACGAGCGAGGGCGCCGACTACCGGGTTCGCATCTTTGCAGGGACGCGCGAGCTGCCGTTCGCCGGACATCCGACCCTTGGGTCGGCCTTCGCCTGGCTGAACGCGGGCGGTCAGCCCGCCACGGCGGACGAGGTGGTCCAGGAGTGCGGAGCCGGGCTCGTTCGGGTGCGCGCCGAGGGCGACCTGATGGCCTTCGCGGCACCGCCGCGTACGCGTACCGGGAGGCTGTCGGACGAGGTGCTGGACATGGCCCTGGGCTTCCTGAACCTCCAGATCGACGATGTCATCGACCACGAGTGGNGGGTGAACGGGCCCGATTGGGCGATGCTGCGGCTGCGGGACGACACGGCCGTTCGGGCAATCCGGCCGNGGGCCGCGGCGGCCCTGGGATTCGACGTCGGCGTGGTCGGCCTCGCCCCGGCGGGGTCCCCGTTCGCCTACGAGGTCCGTGCGTTCATCCCGGAACCGTCTGTCGTTGAGGATCCGGTCACCGGGTCGCTCAACGCAGCAGCGGCCCAGGGCAACGACCGTCACACCGCCCTGCGGCTGTACGACGCCTTTGCATCAGCCGAGAAGACCCTCACCGTCAACGTGGGCGGGCACCTGGGCGTCCCCCGTCGGCGGCTGAGGCGAGTGAGTCGTTCATCGTGAGACATCTGTTTCCGCGTAGGCACTGACCGAGCCCGCCTTCGCGGCTCATCACTGGCCTGAATCTTCAGGTGTTGACCGCTCCTCTTCACCGGCGTTCACCGAGCAAGCACCACGAGCATGACTAAGCGTGAGGGAGGAACCGGGCTTGGCCTACCTGCCGTCGGCGGGGTGTCTGCCGGGTCGTCTTGCACGGCGGGCGCCGCGTGCCAGCAGGGCGCCCAGCGGCACGACCCCGAACAACAACAGCATCACCACGTAGCCGATGCCGGTCGCCAAGACGATTACCAGCGCGAGGGCCGTCAGGATCACCTGTGCGTAGGTGGCGTACTGGCCGCCGGCGGCCGGGCGGCCGAGTTCGTTCCACAGCTCGGGATGCCTGCCCACGAACTGGAAGCCACCGGCGATACACACTGCGCTGAGGAACATCGTGCCGATGTAGAGCACCTTCTGCGAGGCGTCCACTGCCATCGTCGATCCGATGATCCCGGTGAGCACGGAGAGGACGACGACCGTGAACGCCCAGACGGCGTTCAGCCAGAACAGCACCGGATGGAAAGCGCCGACGTGCGCGAAGAGCGAATGGTGGGTGAACCAGAGCGTCGCGATGACGAAGAAGCTGATCGCGAGAGCAGTCCATTGGCCGGCTGTCTCGGTGAGGTACTGCACCGTGGACGCTTGCCGCTGGGCCGCCTGGGGCACCGCCTCCATCAGCGGAAGGGCTAGGAGTGTGATGGCGATCGCCACGATCGCGTCCGTGAACGCCAGCAGCCGCTCGGAGTTCGCGGTGACCAGGGGTGGCCGTTCTCGGTCATGCAGTCAGGGTGGATCGAGGACCAGTCTGGGATGGGTAACAAGCTTGGTCACGACGGCCGTGGCCGCGCAGCGCCAGGCTCTGGTCGTGGGGTCGTCCAATCGGCGGACGACCCCGCGCCGGCGTCACCTGCTCCCCACCTGAAGAGCGGCGCTCTCCAGGAGGTCCGCAGCCTCTGCCGGGCCGTTGTGGGCGGCGAAGTCATCGGCGATGCGCCGAGCCGCCCGCCGGTAGCGAGGGTCCGTGAGGAGGTCGCGGACGCCGTTGCGGAGCTGGGCCGGCGTCGGCCGGTCGGTGCCCAGGTCGATCCCGGCGCCGGCCCAGGCGNNACGCGCGCTGACGTCGGCCTTGTCCTCGCTCCGGCCCGCGCACAACAGCGGGACGCCGTGGGCGAGGGCCGTCAGGACGCCGTTGTAGCCGGCGTTCGTCACCATGGCGTCCACGTGTGGCAGGAGCAGCCCGTGTGGGATGAACCGCGAGATCCGCACGTTGGCGGGTAGGGGCGCCAAGGCGTCCGGNCTCGGGGTCGTGGCCACGACCAGGACGTCGTCGCCGGCGAGGGCCTCGATGGTGGGCCGCAGGAGGGCGTCCTCGTGGGTGGCGTAGGTGCCCTGGGTGACGTGCACGACTCGACGCGACTCGAGGTCTCGCCACCACGCGGGCAGGGTGACGTCGTCCGGCACGGGCGGGAGCAGCGGACCCACGAAGCGGATCTGTGGCTCCAGGTGGGCGCGCGGGAACTCGAAGAGCCTTGTGGTCGGCATGAGGTGCAACAGTGGGGATCGTTGCCGGTCGGCGAACTGGACCCCTCGGGGCAGCGCGGGTGCGCCGCGGGCCGCTCGCGCCTCGTTCAGCCGCTCCGTCACGCGCGGGTAGAACAGGGTGCGGGCGAGCCAGTGGTCGAGCTGGTTGGCGAGCCGGTCGACGGTGGTGGTGGCGTGCGGCTTGCCGGTGCCGAACCGGGGNATTTCGGGATCAGTGGTCACCAGGGGNTTGATGCCGACGGTGGCGTACGGCGGGCCACCGGCGTCCCGCAGAGTGTCGGCGCCGAACGAGCACATGTCGGCGAGGATCAGGTCGGCGGGAAACTGTTCCAGGATCGAGCGGTAGTCCGCGACCTGGCCGCCGATCCGGTCGATGAAGAGGCGTTGCATGATCGACACCCCGACGGCGAGGCCCCGGGCGGCGGGATCGGGCTCCACCCGGACCTGGTCGAAGTCGGGCGTCTCGACGAAGGGGAAGTAGCGCGCACCGGTGCCGCGGACCTGCGCCTCGTAGCCGCGTCCGGTGTGCCAGGCCACGCTGTGTCCGCGGGAACTCAGTTCGGTGGCGATGGGTAGGAAGGGGGTCACGTGCCCCGTGGCGGGCATCGTGCTGATCAGGAAGTTCGTCATGGCTCGCCTTACTGTCGGGGACACCGCCCAGGAGCGAGCGGTCGTCCACTGTTGACCCCAGTCGCGTCGGGATCGTCGGGCTTCAGGGCTGTACCGTCCGCTGACCGGTGACGGACCAGACCCGACTGATCAGGCCGTGGCGGTCGAAGTGGAAGACGTCGATTCCTCCGACGTGCACCGCCTCCCAGTCGGCGTTCCACAACGACACCCCGTGATCACCGAAGTCGAGGTGTCGCACGTTGGAGTACGTGATGCCGGGATACTGGGCGCGGAACGACTCGATGAAGTCGGCCAAGTCCTGCGGACAGGCGATGTCGTCGGAGGGCTGNGCGCCGTCGACCGCGGCGCGACCCAGGAAGATGCTGAAGTCGGGAGCGCAGATCGCGTGGGCGACGGTGAGTTCGCCGTTCCACAGGCGTGTCCAGGCCTCCAGGGTGTCCTGCACCGACGAGGGCACGTGGGTGGTGCCCGTGACGTCCTGCCGGTCACGTGCGCCGGCATCCATGGCCTGGTGGATTTCGTCGACGACGGCGTCGTGCACCGGCTTGCCGTGGCTCCCCGCGGCGGAGTCGATGATGAGTTGAATGGTGCGGCGGAAGTTCTCGTCTTCTCCGGGCGCCTTGGCCGTGAGCGTGGCGACAGTCGCGGTGAGGGCTGGTAGGACGATGTCGGCAACCTCGGCGAAGCCGCCTCGCAATGGAGTACGCGGCGCCGTCTGGATGGTGCGTCCGACGAGGCCGGTCACCGTGGAGAGCGCCTTGCCGCCGGCGACGCCGGCGCGCGCCGAGGAGAGCGGTCCGGGNTCGGCGGACGCCATCAGGTTGAGGACGCCGTGGGCGGCGACGCGCATGGTCTCTTGCTCGTCGGGGGTCAGGTTGCTGGTCATGTCGGTTCCTTTCGTGGTCTGTTGTCGGGTCAAGCGGGGTCATCGGCGAGCTCGGCCGCGGCATGGGCGGCACCGGCCGAGCTGGCTGGTAGGGCGAGGCTGCACAAGGCGGCCAGGACGTGTCCGGCGACGGGCACGAGGGCCGCGGCCAGCAGGGCGTCCTGCATCGCCGCCAGGCTGTGGGCGGCGTCCGCCCGGGAGAAGAAGACGACACCGGCCAGCGCGATGCCGAGCACGCCGCCGACCTGCTGGAAGGTGTTGAAGACGCCCGAGCCTGCCCCTGCGTCCGTGGCCGGTACGTGGGCGAGGGCCAGGTCGGCCAACGGGATCACCAAGATGCCGAGCCCGATGCCCGCGAGCGCCATGGGCAGCCAGAGGCTCCACTGACCGAGTCCAGTGCCCTCGGCGGCGACGATCGCCCGCACCCACAGGACGGCGGCGGCCTGGAGCGCCGCGCCGAGGAACACCAGCGGCTTGCCCAGGCGCCCGGCCAGCGGCACGGCGGCCATGCTGGCGAGGAACGAGGCGATGCTGAACGGCAGCAGGACCAGGCCCGCGGCGATGGCGCTGAAGTGGAGGCCGAGCTGCAGGTACAGGGTCAGGATCAGCGAGAACCCGACCATCGCGCCGAAGAACAGGAACTGGGTGACGACACCGGCGCTGAAGCCGGGCCGCGTGAAGAGCCGCAGCGGTACCAGTGGCGACCCGATGGTGCGTTCGCGGCGCCGCTGCTGGGCGACGAAGCCGGCCAGGGCGACCAGCGCGCCTGCGAAGAGCCACCAAATCCAGGACGGCCAGCCGAGCTGCTGGCCCTCGACCAAGGGGAACACCAGCAGTCCGAGCGCCAGGGTGACGCAGGCCACCCCGACGGGATCGAGGCTCAGCGGGTGGGGAGACCGAGTGTTCGGCACCCAAGCTAGCGCGGCGGCGAACAGGGCGATCCCGACCGGCAGGTTGATCACGAAGATGCTTCGCCACTGGAGGCCGAAGGCGTCCGCGGTGACGAGCGCGCCACCGACCAGCGGGCCCACGACCGCGGCCAGCCCTGCGACCGCACCGATCACGCCGAGCATCGGCGCGCGCTGCTGNGGCGGGTAGAGCGCCTGCACGGACGCCAGCACCTGCGGGATCATCAAGGCCGCCAGGCCGCCTTGGGCCAGCCGGGCGCCGACGAGCACGGCGGCGTCCGGCGCGAGGGCCGCGACCAGGGACGCCAGCGTGAAGCCGCCGACCCCCACCAGGAACAGCCGCTGGCGTCCGTAGATGTCGCCGAGGCGTCCGCCGGTGATCAACAACACGGCGAACGTGAGGGTGTAGCCGCCGACGATCCATTCCAACTGGGCGGGGCTCGCGTGCAGGTGGGTGTCGATCGCGGGGAGCGCCACGTTGACGACGGTGGCGTCCATCAGGTCCATGAACGAGGCGAAGATCAGCACCACCATCGCCAGCCCGCGGCGCGGGGCCGGGTCTGCGGCGGTAGTGACACGGGAAGTGGTCGGGGCAGTCACAGGGGCGTCCTCTGGTCGGCTTGGATGCCGCCCGTCGGGGTCGGCACGGCCATAGTTTCATTAAGACTAGTCTCCCCGCAACTAATTGCCCAGACGCTAGAGTGCAGCCATGCCGACCGCTTTCCGTCGTTCACCGCTCGCACTGGCCGTCCTCGGCGTCCTGGACGCCGGCCCCATGCACCCGTACGGCATCCAGCGGAGGCTGCGGGACTGGGGCAAGAACGACGTCGTCAACGTCGCCAACCGCGCCGGGCTGTACAAGACCATCGAGCGGCTCGCGGAAGGCGGGCTGATCGAAGAGGCCGGCACCGGGCGCGACCAGGGCTACCCTGAACGCACCCTCTACCGCATCACCGACGACGGCCGCGCCGCCGCCCGCGAGTGGCTGGCCGACGCGATCGCGGTCNCCCGCAACGAGTTCCCCGAGCTACCCACGGCCCTGTCGTTCGCGCCGATGCTCGAGCCCGACGAGCTGCTGACCCTGCTCCGGACGCGGGCCCGCGAGCTCAGCGCCGCCCTGGCCGGCCAGAGCGCGATCCTGGCCGGGGCCGGACGGTTCCCGCGGGTCCTCACCCTGGACGCCGAGGTCATCGCCGCCCACACGCGCGCCGAGCTGGACTGGGTCAACGAGATCGTCGCCGCCATCGAGCGCCGCGAGCTGTCGTGGGAGCGCGATCAGTTGGTCGCCCTGGCCGAATCGGCGGGGGAGTCGCGATGAGCGGGGCACCCGAGTTCTACACGCGCCTGGCCTCGTGGTGGCCGGTAATCTCCNCCGTGGCGGAGTACGCCGAGGAGGCGGACTGGACGCGCAGCATGCTCGGGCTCGAGCGTCCCGGTCGGCTGCCGGACATCCTGGAGCTCGGGAGCGGGGGCGGACACCTGTCCAGCTACCTCAAGCAGGACGCCCGCCTGACGCTCAGCGACCTGTCACCGTCGATGGTCGCCGTTTCGCGCGTGCTCAATCCCGAGTGCGAGCATGTCGTCGCCGACATGCGCCACCTTCGTCTCGGACGCCTCTTCGACGCCGTCCTCGTGCACGACGCCATCGACTACATGACCACGCGCTCGGACTTGGCCGATGCGATCCGCACCGCCTGGGTCCACCTGCGTCCCGGCGGCCGGGCCGTGTTCATCCCCGACAGCCTCACCGAGACGTTCGCCGAGGAAACCAGCCTCGACGCGCACGGTGCGCCGGACGGTCGCAGCGCCGCGCTCTTCAGCTGGTCGTGGGATCCAGACCCCGACGACGAGTCCAGCACCGTCGAGTACGTGTTCAGCCTCCGTCGCGGCCGCGAGCCCGTCGAGGTCGTCCACGACACCCACGTCCTCGGGCTGTTCTCGCGGGTCACCTGGCATGAACTCCTGCGCCGCCAAGGCTTCGACGTCGTCGACGAGACCGAGGTGACCACGGGGGACTACACACCGCGGGTCGCCTTCATCGCGACCCGTCCCGGCTCCAGCTGATGTACTTACACCGCGGAGGCGGTTCGTCGACGCGTCAGCGGTCGACGGGCGGAGTATGCTGCAGGGTGACGCCGTCGGCCTGCTCGGCCGATTCGACCAGGTCGCACTCGACCCGCCCCTCGCCGTCGAACAGCGGACGCCCCCGGCCCAGGATCGCCGGGTGCACGAAGAGCAGCAGCTTCGTCGAGCAGGCCTGCGCGGGTCGAAACGCCTGCTCGGGCATCCCTTCAGATCTCGGCATACAACTCACACGCGACTGGTCCATCGCTCGGCTCCGTCCCACTGCATGCGTCCAGGTGGCTCGCAGGTTAGGACGCGCCTGCCAGAACGCGACGCTCGGCGATGCGCCACCCGTCCGCGGTGCGGACGACGCGGTCGACGTAGGTAACGGTGCCGACGCATCCGTCACGCAGGACTCCCAAGCCTTTGGACCGCGCCGTCACGATGTCCCCGATCGGGCCTTCGACGATCACGTTCGTGAGATGGTGGCCGACGGGGTTGCGCTCGTCCTCGACGAAGGCGGCGCTGACGTCGCGAAGACTGCTCAGGCCCTGGATTATGCCCTGGCCCATGTCAGTCACGTCATACACGACGTCGTTGGTGAAGAGTTCGTCAAAGCGGTCGAACTCGCGGCCATCGACCAGATGCCCGTGCAAGGACAGGAGCTGATGAATGGCGACCAAATCACTACCGAATGACAACATGTTGTCAACTGCAGCGGACATGGGACGTCCCCACGTCTCTGAGCGTTCGCCGGCCGAGGTGAACTCCTTCATGAGCGAGGTCGCCACACTGAACCAGGCGCTCCTCAACGCCGGCTCTGGCATTGCCGCCGCAGCCGGCGTCACGCACACCCGACTTGTGTNNTTGCGCGAGATTGCCGACCAACTACTGACCGTGGCCGCGGTCGCCGCTCGGCTCGGTGTCACCCGCCAAGGCGTGCAACGAACCGCCGACGCTCTCGTCGCTGACGGCCTCGCCCGCTGGTCCGATAACCCCCGACACCGCCGGGCCAAACTTCTCGCGCCGACTGCCACCGGTCGCCGGGTCCTTCGCACCGCGCACCAGGCTCACATCGCATGGGTCGAGCAGGCCAGCACCCTGCTGCCCGCGGACCTGCCGGTCCTCACCGTGCAGTTGCGCGCGTGGCTGCGGGGCGCGGGCCTGGTCCCCGAGCGGTTCGTGGTCGTCCAGGGCAGCCAGCTAGGTGCTGCGGGCGAGGTGCACGTTCACGACGACGGGCGGACATCTGGATAGGCGGACGGGTCGCGAGCATCCTCACGGGTGGCGTGACTCTCGACTGATCGCATAGACCCTCTGACTGCATCTTTGACCGGGGTCTCGACAGGCTCGACCGCCGGGGTGGTGGTGCTCGGCCGGCTCGGACTCGGAGCAGTGGCGATCCGGTGAAGTCGACTCCCGGGGTCTCGACAGGCTCGACCGCCGGGGTGGTGGTGCTCGGCCCGCTTCGGCCGCGGGGCCCGGTCGACGATGCCCGGGGTCTCGACAGGCTCGACCGCCGGGACTGCCACGGGTCGATTCGCCGTGGACCTACCCGGGCAGTGAAGACGGCAAGTACGTGGGCCGCGGCCCGGTGGACGATTCCCGGGGTCTCGACAGGCTCGACCGCGTGGTGCAGGAGCTCGGCCGGCTCTGACTCGGATCAGTGGCGATCCGGTGGGGTCGACTCGCCGGGGTCTGGACAGGCGCGACCGCCGGGGTGGTGGTGCTTGGCCCGCTTCGGCCACGGGGCCTGATGGACGATTCCCGGGGTCTCGACAGGCTCGACCGCCGGGACTGCCACGGGTCGATTCGCCGTGGTCCTACCCGGGCAGTGAAGACGGCCGGGCACGTGGGCGGGCCCGGTGGACGACTGCCCGGGGTCCGGACAGGTTCGACCGCCGGGGTGGTGGTGCTCGGCCGGCTCTGACTCGGATCAGTGGCGATCCGGTGAAGTCGACTCCCGGGGTCTGGACAGGCTCGACCGCCGGGGTGGTGGTGCTCGGCCCGCTTCGGCCGCGGGGCCCGGTCGACGATGCCCGGGGTCTCGACAGGCTCGACCGCCGGGACTGCCACGGGTCGATTCGCCGTGGTCTTACCTGGCCAGTGAAGACAGCCGGGCACGTGGGCCTGAGCCCATGGATGACTCCCCGGGTCTCGACAGGCTCGACCGCCGGGGTGGTGGTGCTCGGCCGGCTTTGACTCGGCGCTGTGGCGATCCGGTGGACGAATCCCGCTCCATAGGCTCGACCGTCGGTTGCAGGTGCCTGGCCCGCTTCGGCCGCGGGGTCCGGTGGAAGACCTCCTGGGGTCCACGGGCCCGACCGCAGGGACAGCCACGGGGTCGATTCGCCCTGGTCCTACCTGGGCAATGAAGGCGGCAGAGTACGCGGGGCGCGGGCCCGGTGGACGACTTCCTGGTCTCGGCCGGCTCGACGCCAGGGCCAAGTGGGTGCCACAGGCGTCGTCGGACGAAGTGGGGTTGCCAAAGGGCCTCGCGGGGTCAGATCTCCAGGTTGTCGATCAGCCGGGTCGTGCCCAGCCGCGCGGCCGCGAGGACGACCAGTTCGTCGTCCGGCTCCGGGATCCGCAGGGTCGCCCGCGAGCGGATCGCCACGTAGTCGGGCTGCCAACCATGCTCCGACAAGCTGCGATACCCGGCTTCCTCCAGCGCCGAGAAGTCGGTCGCCCCCGCTCGGATGGCTGCGGCGATGCCCCGCAGGGTTGCCGCCAGCCGCGGCGCCTCGGTGCGTTCGTCCACGCTCAGGTAGCCGTTGCGCGACGACAGGGCCAACCCGTCGGGCGCCCGCACGGTCTCGTCCCCCACGATCTCGACCGGCACGTTCAGGTCGGCGACCATCGTCCGAATCACGAGGAGTTGCTGGTAGTCCTTCTTGCCGAACACCGCGACGTCCGGGCCGACGATGCTCAACAGCTTCAGCACCACCGTCGCGACGCCCGCGAAGTGGCCCGGCCGGAACTCGGCCTCCAGCGTCGAATCCAGCCACGTCGGCGGCTGGACGACCGTCCCCGGTCCCGAGGGGTACATCACCGACTCGGTGGGAGCGAAGAGCAGATCCACGCCGGCTGCCTCCAACGCCGCAAGATCCGCCTCCCACGTCCGCGGGTAGGCGTCGAAATCCTCGCCCGGACGGAATTGCAACCGGTTCACGAAGATGGTCGCGACCACGGTGTCGGCCAGGTCCCGGGCGCGGCGCATCAGGGTCAGATGCCCCTCGTGCAGGTTTCCCATCGTCGGGACGAGCGCCACCCGGCGGCCCGCCACCGCCTGCCGTATCCCGGCGACGCTGCGCTGCACGTCCATNCAGTAGCAGTGCTCCGGCGCCGGGAACGTCCCGTCCTTCACTGCCTGGACGTAGTCGCTGACGGCCCCCTCGATGCTGGTCGCCTCGGCCATGAAGTCCTTGACGAAGCGCCCTTTCTTGCCGGGGTACAGCCCGAGCATGTCGTATAGCACGAGCACTTGGCCGTCGCAGTCGGGGCCGGCGCCGATCCCGATGGTGGCGCAACTGTCCAGGGAGGCGGTGATCTCGCCGGCCAGCGCGGAGGGCACCATCTCCATGACCATCAGAGCCGCGCCGGCGTCCTGGAGGGCAAGGGCGTCGGCCTTGAGGCGAGCCGCGCTGGCCTCGTCCCGTCCCTGCACCCGGTAGCCGCCCAGCGCGTGCACCGCCTGGGGCATCAGCCCGATGTGCGCACAGACCGGCACGCCCCGCTGGACGAGGAAGTCGACGGTGTCGGCCAGCACCGCCCCGCCCTCAAGCTTGACCATCTCCGCGCCTCCGGCGAGCAGCCGGCCCGCGTTGCGGATCGCCTGGTCCCTGCCCTCGTGGTAGGCGCCGAACGGAAGGTCCCCAGCACCATCGGACGAAGGGCCTGCGCGGCGNACGCACGACACGTGGTAGACCATCTGTTCCATGGTCACGGGCAGGGTCGAAGTCTTGCCCTGGATCACGTTGCCGAGGGAGTCGCCGACCAGGATGATGTCCACCCCGCAGCGGTCCTCAAGCTGGGCGAAGCTCGCGTCGTAGCCGGTCAGCATCGCGATCTTCTCGCCCTCGCGCTTCATCCGCGCCAACTCCACGATGGTGACGGGCTTGGTCGAGGCCAGGTAGGTCATCGCGTCCTCCTTGCGAGCCGGACGGACGAACGCCGGGCGGCGCTGCCGACGAACCGACCGGCATCGGCGGAACTCTATCGAGCCCCGCCAGCCCCGGCGCGGGGCGGCCGAAGCCGATGGTGTCCGTTTCGACCGAATCAACCGCCAATCGGGGTCTCTCACGGCCGATTTCGGGCGTTGATTCGGTCAGAATGCACACCCTCGGGTCGCGAGGTGGCCCGGTGGCCTCAGCAGAGGCCGCGCTCGCCGCTCTCGGAGAGCCGGCCACCGGCCAGGGTGGCGGTGTAGCGGCAGAGCGCGAACGTGGTGCCCTCCCGGAGGTCCCGTATTGGCACGGCGAACACCGTCAGGGTGTCCACGGCCCGGTAACAGTTGCGATTGTCGCTGGTGGTGAAGCGCGGCGCGACGCGGTCACCGGAGCGGACCAACACCGGCCCGCCCTTGGCGCACGCGTCGAAGTACAGGGCGACGGCGACGACCTCCGGGCCGGCCGCCTCGAGCGAGCGCGCCACCTCCTCGGCCCCCAGTTCCGCGCGCAGCCGCCGGACGAGGCCGGGCACGTCGGCCGGCAGGTACACACCCTGTCCCCAACCGCGGGACTTGTCGACCACGTAGGCGACCGATCCGACCGGGCTGCCGACCTGCTCGGAGCCGATGCCGCCGAGCCAGGCGCAGCCGGCCACGGCGAGGGTGAGGCAGAGCGCGAGGAGCCGTCGCATGGCATCAACCATAAGTCGCAGCCGGGTCTCCACCGGAGCGACGAGGTGCGGTTCAACCGTCCTGGCGATGTGCGAATCACCTGGTCAGCGCAGCATTGAATCATGCTTGTCATTGCCATTGTCCTCATCACCGCGGCCCTCGTCTGGTACACCGTCGGCGTCATGGCCGAGCTCCGCGCGGGCCGGCTGCGCCCCTGGCACGTGGTCGCGTTCCTGCTGGGCCTCACCTTCGACGCCACCGGAACGTTCGTCATGGGGCAGATCGCGCGCACCTCGGGCGCCGCCACAGTCAGCGGCCCGCTGGCCTCCGTGATGGCCGTCACGGGGGCGATCGCGCTGGTCCTGATGGCGCTGCACGCCACGTGGGCGCTGGTCGTCCTCGTCCGGAACCGGACGAACGAACTGCTCGGCTTCCACCGGTTCTCGCTGTGGGTGTGGGCCGTCTGGCTCATCCCGTACGCCACCGGCGCCGCCAGCGCGATGATCCGCTGATCACCCCGGGTCGGTGGCGCAAACCGCGCGGAGTTCCGCACGCAGCGCCATCGACCTCGGGGTCGTCGACCCGCCGAACAGCAGCTCTTCCACCTCGCGGACGGACGCCAGCGCCGCCTGCACCAGCCGGTCCCCCTCCTCGGTGGGCCGCACGCGCTTGGCGCGCCGGGACCGCGGATCCGCGGTGCGCGCCAGCAGGCCCGCCGCAGTCAGGGCGGCCATCACCCGCGAGGTCATCATCCGATCCGTCCCGGCCAGATCCGCGACCTCCTGCTGGGTCGGAGCCCCTGAGTGGCCGCCAGCCAGCCGGCACATGAGAGCACCATGAACTGGGTCGGCGTCAGCCCGAGCGGCCGCAGCCGTCGGGCCAGCTCGCGGTTCCAGGTCAGCGCCGCCTGGTGCAGCCAGTAGCCGGTGTTGTTGAGCGGACCCGGGGCGGCGCCCGTCGCCTCGTCCGCGGGGGCCTGGGCACGTCCGGTCGACCGGGACGGACGGGAGGGGTCACGCCCGGCCCTTCGCCCGCAGACCCAGGGCTCGAAGGGTCAAGACGGCGTCGCGGCGCATCATCCGTTCCCAGCCGAGGTTCACCAGGAGCGCTCCCACGCCCGTGGCCGTGGTGTGGATGCGCACCCGGCAGCGCCCGGCGCCCAGCGGCTCCACGGTGTGCTCCGCACGCATCCGGCCTCGCGGGAGGGATGATTCGCTGACCCAGCGGGTGTGGGGGTCACCTCGACCAGCGTGAACTCCCCGCCGGGGGCGCCCGCGGGCTTGCTGTAGGCGCGGCCGCCGGTCGCGAACTCGGTGATGATGCGGGCGCTCTCCTCGTGCGGATCCCATTGCGGCCATGAGTCGACGTCCGCCCAGACCTGCCAGACGTCGGCCGCGTCGGCGTCCAAATCCAGCGAGGTGTCGATGATCTGCATGGCGGCCCTTTCGTAGTCGTGACAACCGTATGTAGTCGTAACAACAGTCGAGTCAAGGGGCGTGGCCGGGCCTGACTGGATTGAGGGGTGAGCCTGGGGCCTGCGGACCTGAGCGGCGCACGGAACCGCGTGCCGACGGCCCGCCGAGCATCGTCGAACGAGGCGGACGGGGAGACACGAGCCCGGGGCCGAGGACCGAACCTCGGTCGAAGGATGCGGACCGGGAGACACTAGCCCGGGGCCGGGGGCCGAAGATTGGTCGAACGAGGCGGACCGGCGAGACACGAGCCCGGGGCCGAGGACCGAGCCGAGTATCCGTCGAACGACCCGGATGGGCAGGACGCGAGGGCCGCGCGGGGCCTGTCCAGGGATGCGTACCTGCGCGACCGGGAACTACGGAGGGGCGCCTCATGGGACTTCCATGCGGACGAGCGAGCGCAGGAACAAATTAGGCCCCGCGCGCAGCGCCCATCCTGGCGTGCCCCGAGCGGCTCCGGAACCACGCCGAGGGCCTGCTGGAACGTCCGTCCCTGGGATGATGCGGACGTGAGCGGTGCGGCCAACCTGATGATCCGCTGGGGGCTCGCCGTGGACGGCCCGTCCCGGCGCGGCTGGATGTCGACGGTATGGCCGGTGCGCACGCGTGACGGGCGCCGGCTGGTCCTGAAGTTGCTGGACGCGCATCACCCCGCCACCGGTGAGGATCTGGCGCTGCGCGCCTGGGCGGCGGACGAGACCACCGCCGGTCGGGTCGTCCGGCTGGAGACCGGCGAAGGACACACGCTGCTGCTGGAACGGCTGGACGCCGATCGTCCGCTGGAGCACCACCCCGACGCCGCGGCGGCGGACGAGACGATCGGGGACATCATCGCCACCCTCACCGCCGTCGTCGCCCCGGCGAAGATCCCGCGGGCGCGCGCCGAGGCCGACCGGATCGCCGCGTCCATCCGCGATCGGGCGGCGTCCGGGATCGTCCCGTCCGACCGGGTCGACCGCGCCCTGCGGACGCTGGCGGAGGCGCCGGACGGCGACCGGTTGTTGCACTGGGATCTGCACTACCTCAACGTGCTGCGCGATCTGGAGGACCGGCGCTGGGTCGCCATCGACCCGCTGCCGAAGGCAGGCGTGCCGGAGTGGGACGTCGTGGCGGCGTTGCGCAACCGGTGGCCGGACGTCGCCGCCCATCCCGACCGGCTGCTGCGCGAGCGGCTGCACCGGCTGTGCGCGCCCGGCGGGCTGGACGAGGATCTGGCCGCCGCGCTCGCCCAGGCCGTCGCCGTCGACAACGTGCTGCACCTGGTGCCCGCACAGCCGGACCACCTGCTCCTGCCGCCCTATCTGGTCCTGGCCGGCTGGTGAGGCGTGCCGCGGAGCGGGGCTTCGGGGGCCCGCGCAGTGTCGGGGCCGGGTCCTACGGTGAAGGCATGAGCATCGAGATCCGCCGCGCCTCGCCGGCGGAACATCAGGCGATCGGGCAGCTGACCGTCCGCGCGTACCGGCCGAGCGGGATGCCCGCCGACGACCCGTACTACGGCTTCCTGCGCGACGTCGAGTCCCGGGCGGCCGACACCGAATTCTGGGTGGCCGTGGACGAACGGGGCACGCTGCTCGGTGCGGTCGGCTGGTGCCCGCCGGACGCGCCGGACCGCGAAATCGGCGGGCCGGACGACGCGGAGTTCCGCTCTCTGGCGGTCGACCCGGCCCACCAGGGACGGGGGCGGGCCGGGNCCCTGGTGGCCTGGTGCGTCGAACGGGCGCGCGCCGAGGGTCGCCGCCGGGTCGTGCTGTCCAGCGCGGAATGGATGACCACCGCGCACGGGCTGTACGAGCGCCTCGGGTTCACCCGCACCCCAGCCGCCGACTGGTCGCCGCGTCCCGGCATGACCCTGCGAACGTACGAGCTGCTCCTATGAGGCCCCGAACGGGCACACGTCCCGACCGGTCGGCCACGCCGAACCGCCCGCCCCCGACCCGGCGGAACGCCGCTCGCCGCCGGGACAGCGCCGCCGTCCGGCGCCGACCGCGTAGCCTTGCCCCCATGCCTGCACTGCGTTCCCGGACCACCACGCACGGTCGCAACATGGCCGGCGCCCGCGCCCTGTGGCGCGCCACCGGCATGGGCGAGTCCGACTTCGGCAAGCCGATCGTGGCGATCGCCAACAGCTTCACCCAGTTCGTACCCGGTCACGTGCACCTGCGCGACATGGGGGCGCTGGTCGCCGGCGCGGTGCGCGACGCCGGCGGGGTCGGCCGGGAGTTCAACACCATCGCCGTCGACGACGGGATCGCGATGGGCCACGGCGGCATGCTCTACTCGCTGCCCAGCCGCGAGCTGATCGCCGACTCGGTCGAGTTCATGGTCAACGCGCACTGCGCGGACGCCCTGGTCTGCATCTCCAACTGCGACAAGATCACCCCCGGCATGCTGCTGGCGGCGCTGCGGCTGAACATCCCGACGGTGTTCGTCTCGGGCGGTCCGATGGAGGCCGGCAAGGCCGTCATCAAGGACGGGGTCGCGACCCGCCTCGACCTCATCGACGCCATGTCCAAGGCCGTGGACGATTCGGTCACCGACGAGCAACTGCTGACCGTCGAGCAGTCGGCCTGCCCGACCTGCGGCTCCTGCTCGGGCATGTTCACGGCCAACTCGATGAACTGCCTGGTCGAAGCGCTGGGCCTCGGGCTGCCGGGCAACGGTTCCACCCTGGCCACCGCCGCCGCCCGCAAGGAACTGTTCCTGGCCGCCGGCCGGCTGGTCGTCCAGCTCGCGAAGCGCTACTACGAGGACGACGACGCGTCCGTCCTGCCCCGTTCGATCGCCACCAAGGAGGCTTTCGCCAACGCGATGCGGCTCGACATCGCGATGGGCGGGTCGACCAACACGGTGCTGCACATCCTCGCCGCGGCGGTCGAGGCCGGCGTCGACTTCACCCTGGACGACATCGATGCGCTGTCGCGGGTCACCCCGTGCCTGTGCAAGGTCGCCCCGAACACCACGTCGTACTACATGGAGGACGTGCATCGCGCCGGCGGCATGCCCGCGATCCTGGGCGAACTGCGCCGGGGCGGGCTGCTGGAGGAGAACGTCCATGCCGTGCACGCCGACTCCCTCGCCGACTGGCTGGACGCCTGGGACATCCGGTCGGGCAGCGCCACCGAGAAGTCGTCCGAGCTGTGGCACGCCGCGCCCGGCGGCATCCGGACGACCGAGCCGTTCTCGTCCGACAACCGCTGGGATTCGCTGGACACCGATGCCGCCAACGGCTGCATCCGGGACGTCGCGCACGCCTACACCGCCGACGGCGGCCTGGCCGTCCTCAAGNGGAATCTGGCGCCCGACGGCGCCATCGTGAAGACCGCGGGCGTGCCCGAGCACCAGTGGCGCTTCACCGGCACCGCGAAGGTCGCCGAGTCGCAGGAGGAGGCCGTCGAGATGATCCTCGGCGGCAGGATCGTGGCAGGCGATGTCGTGGTCGTCCGGTACGAGGGCCCCAAGGGCGGCCCGGGCATGCAGGAAATGCTGTACCCGACCTCCTACCTCAAGGGCGTCGGGCTGGGCCCCAAGTGCGCGTTGATCACCGACGGTCGGTTCTCGGGCGGCTCGTCCGGGTTGAGCGTGGGCCACGTCTCGCCGGAGGCCGCCGCGGGCGGCGCGATCGGGCTGGTCGAGGACGGGGACTCCATCGAGTTCTCCATCCCCGACCGCAGCGTGAACCTGCTGGTCAGCGACGAGGAGTTGGTCGCCCGCCGGGCGGCTCGGGACGCTGCGGGTTGGCGTCCGAGGGCCCGGGAGCGGCAGGTGTCCGCGGCACTGAAGATCTACGCGTCGCTGGCCCGCTCGGCCGACAAGGGCGCGGCGCGCTCGATCGACTGATCGTCGGCTCCTTCTGGGGTTTTGTCAGAGGGGCCATCCAGACTGGGGGAATGCGAACCCCGCTGCTCGTCCTGGTCGTCGTGATGCAGTCGGCGTGCACGGGGCCAGGTGCCGCGACACTGGGTCCGGCGACCGGTCTCACCCGGCGCGGCGTCATGCCCGAGTCCGAGCGGCCGTGGTCGAGGTGGTGCCGACCGAGGCGCTCTACCCCGGCGTGGGCGGTTCGACGACGCAGTGGCCGCCGAAGACCCTCGGGCAACGCCGGGGTGATGTCGGAGGGCGCTGGTGGCGCTACGGCCGCCAGGGGGTGACCGTAGAGCGCGTGCTGGTGGAGCTACCCCCGCGGGGGTGACGCCGGAGGGAACGCAGCGGAGCGACCGCCCCGGGGGTGACGGCCCCGGGAACGCTGGCGGAGCGACCGCCCCGGGGACGGCCCGGGGCGCGCTGGTCAGCGCTACCCCGCCGGGGCTCACGGCCACGGGGGTGACGGCGGAGCGCGTGCTGGTTGGAGCCGCTCCCGCCGGTGGCGCGCTCCCGGTCGTCGCGAGACGAGCGGCTCCCCACGCAAACGGGCGCTCCTGGCCACGGCCTCTCACTCCGGGCGGCTCACCTGCGCAACACTGTGGCCATGACAGCGCCCGCGCAGCACGCACCGGCCCAAGGTCTGGACCGCTCCGACCTGATCCTGCTCGGCGGGACGGCCGCCGCCATCGTCGCGGCCGCGCTCACCCACTTCGTCGGCGGCGGGGACATCCTGGCGTTCCTCGCTTCGGCGGTGGCGGTGACACTGCTCGCCGCGGTCGTCGGACGATCGGTCGAGCAACTCGGCGACCGGTTCGGCCCCAGCGCGACCGGGGTGTTGCAGTCGGCCCTGGGCAACCTGCCGGAACTGTTCATCGCGCTGTTCGCGCTGAAGGCGGGCCTGGTCGCGGTCGTCCAGGCCGCCCTGATCGGCTCGATCCTGGCCAACCTGATGCTCGTCCTTGGCCTGTCGTTCGTGGTCGGCGGGTTGCGGCACGGCACCCAGCACATCAACAGCGCCCGCGCCCAGCACATCGGGGTCATGCTCTTCGTGTCGGTGGCCGCGATGGTGATGCCGTCGGTCGCCGCGTTCATCCACTCCCCGGCCGAGCCGCACGAGAACACCCTCTCGGTGATCGCGTCGGTGATCCTGATCGCCCTGTTCGCGCTGTCGTTGCCCGCGTCACTGCGCCGCGACGAGGGCTCGCACGAGTCGGACGTGTCGGCCCACCACGAGCCCCCGCGCTGGCCGCTGGCCATGGCCATCGGGCTGCTGGCCGGGTCGGGCCTGGCGGCGGCCTTCGTGTCGGACTGGTTCGTCACCGCCCTCGAACCGGCGATGAAGACCCTCGGCATCTCCGAGGCATTCGCCGGGCTGGTGATCGTCGCGATCGCCGGCAACGCTATCGAGAACGTGGTCGGCATCCAACTCGCGGCCAAGGGCCAGTCCGAATACGCGTTCGCCGTCGTCATCAACTCCCCGCTGCAGATCGCGCTGGTGCTGGCGCCGCTGCTGGTGATCCTGTCCAACCTGTTGGGGTTCGCGACCCTGACCCTGGTGTTCTCGCCGCTGCTCGTCGCCGCGGTGCTGCTGGCGGTGATTCTGAGCGTGCTGATCACCTTCGACGGCCACTCCAACTGGCTTGAGGGCGCCGCCTTGATCGGCTTGTACGGCGTTGTGGCGGCCACCTTCTGGTGGGGGTGAGCGTGACGCCGGCGCTGCTGCGGGTCCGCAGCCCGCGGGAGGACGGGGCTGAACGCTTTGTGGGAGCCGTCCGGTGAGACGGTCGTCCTTTCCGCCGAAGGCGGTGGTGTTCGATGCCGATGGGGTGCTGCAGCGGCGGCGGCCCGGATTCGTCCGTGGGCTGCTGCGGCTCGGTGGCGTCGGGTTCACGATCGACTGCCTGCGCGCGGAGGTGGCCACGCTCACCGACCAGCACGACCTCGTCGAGGCGCTGGACGAGGTCGTCGCGCGACATGGCGTCGCGACCACCGGCGAGGAGGTCATGCGGCGGTGGCTGCACATCGAGGTCGATTCCGGTGCGCTGGATATCGTCCGGAAACTGCGGCGACAAGGGGTGACGGTGGCCCTGGGGACCAATCAGCAGTCCTACCGCGGCGACCACATGCGCGACGTGGTGGGCTACTCGGACGAGTTCGACGCCAGCTTCTACTCCCATCAGTTGCGGCTGGCGAAGCCCGATCGGGCGTACTTCCGGGCCGTGGCCGACGGGCTCGGCCTCGACCCGCCGGAGATTCTGTTCATCGATGACCTGCCCAGCAACGTCCGGGGCGCCCGGAGCATCGGGATGCGCGCGGAGCTGCACCTGTGGGTCACCCGCGCCCGCGGGTTGCGACGGATCCTGCGGCGGCACGGGCTGGGGTGAGGGCCTGTGGTTCAATCCGACCGAATCAACGCCCCAATGCGGCTCCGAAAAGGGCCCTGAGACGCGTTCGTTCGGTCGGAACGTACAAGGGCCCCCGTGGTGGGGTTCCCTGGAGGTTTATTCAACTGAATGGTTGACAATGCTCTGGCCTCCCCCTAGAGTCTTACTCAACCACATGGTTGAGGAGAATCGATGAGCGACCAACTGAGCAAGGTGTTCGCCGCCCTGGCCGACCCGACCCGGCGTGACCTGGTCGCTCGGCTCAGCGAAGGCGACGCCACGCTCACCGACCTCGCGAGCCCCTACCCGGTGAGCCTGCAGGCGGTGTCGAAGCACCTCAAGGTGCTGCAGGACGCCGGCCTGGTCACCAGGGCCNGCGACGCGCAGCGCCGACCGGTGCACCTAGAGGCCGAGGTGTTCGATCTCGCTACCAAGTGGATCGAGCGGTACCGCCGCCAGGCGGAGGAGCGCTACCAGCGCCTGGACGCCGTCTTCGCCGAACTCAACGAAGCCGAAAACCCCACCACGAAGGAGATCGCCTCATGACCACCACCATCGAAGCCGACCCGCGCGTGCCGATCATCCGCACCACCCGCGAGTTCGCGGCGACCCCCGACCAGCTCTTCCGGGCGCACACCGACCCGGAGCTGTACGCCCGCTGGATCGGCCCGGACGCGTCCGCCATCGAGATCGACCACTGGGACGCCCGCACCGGCGGCAGTTGGCGCTTCACCGACCGCGAGCACGGGTTCCATGGCTGCTTCCACACCGTCGAGCCGGGCCGGATCGTCCAGACCTTCACGTGGGAGGGCGCGCCTGAGGGTGTCGCGCTGGAGACGCTGACGTTCACCGACCTCGGCAACGGCCGCACCCGGCTGGTCGCGGAGTCGCTGACCGACAGCTTCGAGGGACGCGACGCGTGGCTCGCTTCGGGCATGGACACCGGCGTCAACGAGGGGTACGCCAAGCTCGACCGGTTGCTGGCCGNNATGGCGAGCTTTGAGTACGGGCCGATCGCCGGCCGGTTCAGCGCGCTGGTGGCGGGCGTCCACGACTGGGACGCCCCCACCCCCGTCCCCGAGTGGCGGGCGCGCGACATCGTCGGTCACCTGACCACCTGGCTGCCCGGGTTCCTGGCCGCCGGCGGGGTCGGGATCGCCACCGGGGATNCGGACGATCCGGTCATCGCCTGGCGCACCCAGGACGAGGCCGTGCGCACCCTGCTGGCCGAGCGTGGCGACGAGCCGTTCACCCATCCGTACGCCGGTGGACCGCGGCCGCTGGCCGAGACGATCGCGACGTTCTACACCCCCGACGTGTTCATGCACAGCTGGGATCTGGCCAGGTCCAGCGGTCAGGACGACACCCTCGATCCGGCACTGTGCAGCGACCTGCTGGGCATGGAGGCCGACGAGGAACGCATCCGCGCGTCCGGACAGTTCGGCGTCCGGCAAACGGTGCCCGCCGATGCCGACNCCCAGACCCGCCTGATCGCCTTCATCGGCCGTAACCCCGACTGGGGACCTCCCGGCAAATGACCGCCCGCCGCCCAGAGGCGCGGCGGTCGAACTTGTCGAGACCCCGCTGGTCCACGGGCGGGGCCGACAGGTGCTGGCAACGGCCGGGGACGGCCGTGGGCCACGGCAGGGATGCGGGGTCCTGCGGCGGTCGAGCCTGTCGAGACTCCGTCGAAGCGGGTCGGGCAGTCGCCGTCGGCGGGGATCGCGGTGGGTGTGCGGCGGTCGAGCTTGTCGAGACCCCGCTGGTCCACGGGCGGGACCGACGGGCTTTGACCACCTACGGGAGCGACCGTAGAACTCGGCGGGATCGCGAGGGTTCTGCGGCGGTCGAGTTCGGCCGGGGTTCGCTGGGTGTGCGGCGGTCGAGCTTGTCGAGACCCCGCTGGGCCAGGCGTGGGCCGAGGGGGCGCTGGCCACCGCCGTGGGCGGCCGTGTCTGGCCGGGAATCGCGGGGGTGTGCGGCGGTCGAGCTTGTCGAGACCCCGCTGGCCAGGTGGAGGACCGACGAGCCTGACCAGCGGCGTGAGCCGCTGTGGACCGTGGCGGAGGGCGAGCCGCACACCAGGGTCCCGACCCAACCCACCCGGTGCCGGCCCGGTTCTCGTGATGTGTCGCCAGGGCTCGACCACGTGGGCGCTGGTGGCCAATACTGCGGCATGAGCGAGCGGCACATCGTCCTGCGCAGCGCGGACAGCCGGGCCTTCGAATCCGTCCGGGAACCGACGAGCACCCGTGCCGAGCGGTTCGCGCTCGGCCGTTCCCTGCGCGACCAGGTGCCGTTCGAACGGCTCGCCGAGTGGGCGCCCACCCCAGCCCGGCTCGACCCGATCGGTCTCATCCAGTTCTCCCACGCCGGCCGCGTCGATCGGCTCGTCCCGATCCGCGTGGGGCGGATGATTTCGTCCCCTTACGCGTTCCTGCGCGGCACCGCCGTCGTCATGGCGGCCGACGTGGCGTCGTTGCCGGCGACCGGGATCATGCCGGTGGTCTGCGGTGACTCCCACCTCGGCAACTTCGGCTTCTACCGATCCGGCGAGGGCGAGCAGGTGATCGACCTCAACGACTTCGACGAGGCGCATCCGGGCTCGTGGGAGTGGGATCTGCGGCGCCTGGTCGCCAGCGTCTGGGTCGCCGGACGAGAAAACGGGCACAGCGAGGACGACATGGCCACCGCCGTCGATACCTGCGTGCGCGCGTACGCCGACGAGGTGGCGTTCCTGGCCGAGCAACCGCTGCTGAGCCGGTCGTACAACCGGCTCGATGTGGAGCGGCTGCACGAGACCGCCACCGAGAAGACGCTGCGGGACGAGATCCGTCGGGCGGCCAGGGTGGCCCGCAAGCGCACCTCTGACCGGGCGTTGCCGCGCTTCACCGCCGAAACCGACGGCCGCCGCCACATCGTCGCCGAGCCGCCGCTGATCACCCCGGTGGAGCCGGACGAGTACGAGGCGCTGGCCGAGGGCCTCGACGCCTACCTCGACACCCTCGCCCCGCACTGGCGGCGGGTCGTCGGCGGCTACACGCTGCTGGACATCGCCCACAAGGTCGTCGGCGTCGGCTCGGTGGGGCTCCGCGCCTACGTGGCCCTGCTGGAGGGCTCCGGGCCGGACGACGTGCTGTTCCTGCGACTGAAGCAGGCCCGGCGCTCGGTGCTGGCCCGGTTCGTCCACGGCGACAGCGCGTGGCACGCCCACCAGGGCCAGCGGGTCGTGGAGTACCAGCAGGCGCTGCAGACCGTGTCGGACCCGCTGCTGGGGTGGACGAGCGTCGGCGGCCTGGACTACTACGTCCGGCAGTTCCGGAACATGAAGGGCACGGTGCCCCTGGATTCGATGACGGCGACGGCGCTCGCCGACTACGCGGGCATCGTCGGCCACCTGCTCGCCAAGGGCCATGCGCGCACGTCAGGGGCGTCCATGATCGCGGGCTACCTGGGCGACGGCTCGGGCGCCGCAACCGCGCTGGCCACCTTCGCCCGCCGCTACGCCGACCAGACCGAGGCCGACCACGCCGCCCTGGTCGCGGCGGTCAAGCAGGGCCTCCTGCCGGTGGCGGACGGGGCACTGGCGGCCATGGGTTCGGCGTTCCGGCCCGGCGGCTGAGGCGCTCCGGACACGGTTCGCCGGGCTGGCAGCCGGCAGCGATTTCAGTGCCTCACCACGCCGCGACCAGGCAGCGCCCTGGCGCCCTGGGAAGGCACGGCGCCTCCCGGACGCCTCACGGGCTCACCGCTTGGCGAGGCCCACCTCCCTCGCCCGCTTCACCGCGGCAGCCAGCAGCTTCTCGGCCGGTTGCACGTAGGCCGCCGCGCGCTGTCCCTTGGGGGCGTACACCGTGACCGCGACCAACACGTGGTTCACCCGCTGGATCGCGATCACCAGGTCGATCTCACCCTGGGTGCTGACGACCCACCGGTCGGCGCCGGACGACAGCTCCTTGTAGGGGTCCAAGAAGACGCATTGCCCCTTGTCGGCACGCAGTTCGTCCAGGGCTCGCGCGGCGTCGTCCCACCCGGTGATCACCTCGGACACCGAGACCTCGGACAGCTTCCCCGACCCTTGCACCCAGGACCAGTACTCGCCGCCGAGCGGACGCGCGGCGTCCGGCCGGTCGACCTCGTTGCACATCAGCCCGTCGGCCGTCGTGGGCTTGGCCATGTATCCGAGGTCCGGCAGCCGGGTCATCCGCTTCCAGGGAAGTCCGCCAACCGAAGCTTGGCACCGGACGGGATCGGGAAGAGAGCCGGCTCGGGCGTCGGTGACGTCGGGGTGGTGGTGCTGGGCTGGGGCCGTGGCGCCGCCACGTAGGTCGCCGTGTCCGCCCCGGCGTTCCGCGCGCGCTTCTCGGCGATGTCCAGAAGCTTCGTGGCCGTGTCCGCCAGCAGGGTCGTGGAGTCAGCGGGGGCACCGAACACGCTGATGCCGATCGTCAAGTTGCCGAGCCGGCGCACGCCGATCACCTCCCGCTGATCGAACCCATTGGTCTGCGCGAGGTAGGTGGTGCCATCGTCGACGAGGACGCCAGGCCGGTCGATGAAGCTGCACCGTCCGGTGTCGGTCCGCATTGCTGCAGCGCCTTCTGGGCGTTGGCCCAGCCCAGAGCCACCTCGCTGATGCCCCGCTTGCCCCCATCCAGCGAGCCCCACTCCCGGGAGCGGCCGACCAGCGGCTCCACGGCCTTCGGTCGCTCCAGCCCGCACTGCAGCCCCCAGGCGGTGGTGATGTTGGCGTCGGCCCAGTCCTCGCCGGCCGCCAGCTTCCACGGCAGATCCTCGGCGGTGAGCATCGCGTCGATGGGGATGGCGGCCAGCGGAGGACTCGGCTGGGGGAGGGTGTGGTCGTGGGGGACGAGGGGCCGGGCTCGGGGGTGCGGTCGGGGACGGGGAGTGCCTGGTGCCGCCGGAACCCCGACGACGGTGGCGCCGCCCAGCACCCCGCTCGCGAGGGTCGCGGCGAGCGCCACTGCGAGCGCGCCGGTGCCCACCAAACCCGTCCGGACGCCCAGTTGCCGGCGGCGGGCCGAGGCGAGCACGCCCGGCAGGAGGTCGGTCCGGGGAGCGTCCTCGGCGGCGTCGGCGAGCAGGTCGCGCAGTTCATCGTTGGTCATGTCACACCTCACTGAGGACGTCGGCGAGTTCGGGAGCCTTCGTCCGCAACGCGGCGAGGGCGTCGTGGGCGGCACGTTTCACGGTGCCCACGCTGATCCCGAGAACGAACGCGCAGTCCTTCTCCGTCAGGTCGTCGAAGTAGCGCATGACCAGCACCTGGCGTTGGCGTGGCGCGAGCCTCGCCAGGGCGTCGAGGAGGAGCAGCCGCCGTTCCTGATTCGCCGGCTGCGTGGCGCGCTCCGGTACGCTGGCCATCGGGCGTTCGCCCGTCCGCCGGCGCCGCCACCAAGACACCTGATCGCGGTAGATGATCTGGCGGGCGTAGGCCAGCGGGTTCTCCCCNGCGAGCCGGCTCCACCGCAAAGCCACCTTGAGCAGCGCCTCCTGGACGAGGTCCTCGGCCTGCCCGGCGTCACCGCTGAGCAGATAGGCCGAGCGCAGCAGGCTCCGCTGGTGGGCTTGCGCCCACCTGGTGAACCCGGCCTCGTCGCGCATGTGTGCATCCTCTCCTGCTGGTCACCCAGTAGAACGCGCCGACCGCCCGGAAGGGTTGGGTATCACGCCGAGAACCCCGCGAACGTCCCGGCGCCGACGATGCACCAGGGCTCCTGCCGGTGATGGACGGCGCTGGCGACCGCGGTTCAGCCCTTCCGCCGGTGACGGACGGCTCTGGGAAGCGGTGCCCGAGGGGTCCGGCGGGCCAGCGCCGATTTCAGTGCATCAAAACGGCCCGACTACGAACCGCTGCGATGCACTGGGACGAACGAGGTCACGCAGAACGCAGTTCGGGCGTGATGCCCAGGTCGTCCAGCAGCCCCAGGACGAGGTCGCGGATCTCGTCCCGGATCGGACGGACGGCAGCCAGGCCCTGTCCCGCCGGATCGGCCAGTTGCCAATCGAGGTAGCGCTTGCCGGGGTAGTAGGGGCAGGTGTCGCCGCAGCCCATCGTGATCACGACGTCGCTTGCCTGCACCGCGTCCGCCGTCAGCACTTTCGGGCTCTCCTCGCGCATGTCGATGCCCTCCTCGAGCATCGCCGCGACGGCAGCGGGATTGATCGCGTCCGCGGGCGCGGATCCGGCCGAGAGCACCTCGACCCGGTCGCCTCCGAAATGCCGCAGGTAGGCGGCGGCGATCTGCGATCGTCCGGCGTTGTGGACGCACACGAACAACACTGTGGGTATCAAGGCGACTCCTCTCTGGCTCCACTATTGATGTGAGAGGTGAATTCAGCGTGAACGAAGCGCAAGGTGCGACCCGCGTTCGTCGGATCCGGGTGAGAGGATGCCCCTACCGTCTCGAACCGGAGTCGCCGATGTTCCGCACCACCCTCGCCGTGACCCTGTTGGTCCTGCTGTCGGGCTGCAGTCTCCTGGCCGGCACCCCGACCACGTCGCCGTCCGCCGCTACGCAGTCGGTTCCCGTCACGTCGGCGCCGGCCGGTCCCGCGTCGTCGGTGATGCCGCCGTCCTCGACGCCACCGAGCCAGACCGCGTCGCCGCCGGCGGTGCCCGACGCGAGCGGTGCCATCGACGTGAGCGGCGTCCTGGCCTCGTTCGCGTCCCCCTCCGGACGGATCTGGTGCGCCCTCGACGGCAACGCCGCCTGGTGCCACTTCCCGAAGGGGATGACCGCGACGGTTCCGGCGAGCGAGGAGGTTTGTCCCGGCGAGGGCCTGGACGTGACGGGGTGACCGTCGAAGCCGCGGAGGCGAAGTACTTCTGCAGCGGGGATCCGACCGCGTTCCCCGTCAAGGGGCAGGCGTCGGTGGCCTGGCACGACGCGACCGACTTCCCGTGGGTGAAGTACGACGGCTTCAAGCTCGCGGTGTTGCCATACGGGCAGAAGGTCGTCTCCGGATCGTTCGTGTGCGCCAGCGAGAAGAACGGTGTGACCTGCGCGAACACGGCGACGGCCCATGGCTTCCGCATCGCGCTCGCCGGTCCGGTGTTCTTCTGATCGACGCTGCTTGACCTGTGCCCGGCCGCCCGGTTGACTGCCCGTCGTGATGACGGACGACCAGGGCCGGCCCGAGCCGCCCGAGACCGGGGACGAACAGGAGACCCTGCTGGGGTTCCTGGAGTTCCACCGGGCCACCCTGGCGTGGAAGACCTCGGGGCTGACCGACGAACAGTTGCGGGAGCGCGTCGCGCCATCGTCGATGACCCTGGGCGGGCTGTTGAAGCACCTGGCCCTGGTCGAGGACTACTGGTTCGGCGAGGTCGTCGCCCAGCAACCGGCGTCCCCGCCCTTCGCGGACGTCGATTGGGAGGCCGACCCGGACTGGGAGTGGCATTCGGCGACGGACGATACGGGCGAGGCGCTGCGGTCGCTGTGGCGGGCGCGCGTCGAGCGCTCTCGGGCCCGGCTGGCCCAGGCGTTGGCGGACGAGCCGGCGGGGCTCTCGGCCACCCGTCCACGAGGCAAGGGCCAGCAGCTGTCCCTGCGGTGGGTGGTCACCCACCTGATCGAGGAGTATGCCCGCCACAACGGGCACGCCGACCTGATCCGGGAGTCGGTCGACGGCCACACCGGCGAGTAGCCGCCGGCACGCCGGCGGTCGTCAGGCCGCGGCTTCGGCCACCTGGTCGAAGTGGTCCGTCCGCGGGATCGCGCGGATGTGGCGGCTGAGGGTGACCAGCAGCCCCGCCAGCCCGAGCAGCGCCACGTAGATCAGCAGGGCGGCCGTCCGTCCGAAGTGTTCGAGCAGGAACCCGGAGGCGCCGACGCCCAGCGGCATCATCGCCATCGAGACGAAGGTCGACGCCGAGCCGGCCCGGCCCTGCATCGCGTCCGGGGTGATGTGCATCATGAACGCGCCCATGCCGGCGTTCACCGACGGGATCGTGAGGGTCACCGTGCACAGGACGGCGCCCACCCACCACACCGAGGTGTGCAGCGGGGTGAGGGCCAGCGCCGCCACGTCCGCCCAGACCACCGCAACGGTCAGTGGACCCACGGGCAGCCGGCGCAGCAACAACCCGGCCAGCAGGGCGCCGAGCAGACCGGCGGCGCCGCTGGCGGAGTCGAGCAGGCCGAGCGCCGTGGCGGCGATCCCGTCCCGCTGCAGGGCAAGGATCGCAACGGTGAAGATGCCGTTGGCGGCCAGGTTGAGCACCATCCCGACCCCGACCATGTCGCGGACGGGTCCCGTCCGCCACACCCAGACCAGGCCGCTGCGGACGTCCGTGGCGAGGTTCCGGCGCTCGTCCGGGGCTCGTTCGGGCGCCGGCAGCGGGGCGCCGATGAGCCGGTAGCCGAGGGCGGCGAGCAGGTAGAGCATGGCGTTGACCGCCAGCGGTGCCAGCCGCGACACGGCGAACAGCGCGCCCGAGAGCGTGGGGCCGAGCAGGCTGCCGACGCCCATCCGGGCCTGATTCACAGTGGCCGCCGAGCCGAGCTGGTTCGGCGGGACGATGGTCTTGATCGCTGCCCGGCCCGCCGGCCACACGAAGGACGCGAGGATGCCCTCGCAGATCCCCACGGCCATCAGGTGGGCGAACGTGATCCGCCACAGCAGCCCTGCCAGCGGGACGGTGGCCATGATCGCGGCGAGCAGCAAGGCGCTCACGAACAGGGTGCGCTTGCGGTCCCAGCGATCGACCAAGGCCCCGGCCGGCAGGCCCATGGCGAGCTGACCGACCCCGTAGCCGGCGCTGACCAGGCCGGCTTGGGCGGACGAACCGGTGATGTCGTAGGTGAGCAGCAGCAGCGCCATGCCCGTCATGCCGGAGCCCACCGCTTCGACGACCTGCCCGGTGGTGAGCGTGACGTAGTCACGGTTGCGCCGCAGCGGCGGGACGCCCACCCCGGGCTCGCGATCGGACGGCTCAGGCACCCCAGCAGTATTCACCAGAGCGGCCGGGCGGCACCGGACGAGCTCAGCCGATCACCAGCAGCAGGTCCCCGCCTTCGACCGCTTGCGCGTGCTGGAGCGCGAGGCGCTGCACCGTGCCGGCCACTGGTGCGGTGATCGCCGCCTCCATCTTCATGGCCTCGATGGTCGCCACCTGGTCGCCCTGGGCGACCTCCTGGCCTTCCTCGACCACCAGCGTGACCACGCCGGCGAACGGGGCCGGCACCTGACCCGGCTTGCCCGGATCGGCTCGTTCGGTCACCGCGACGGTCGACGTCACCGAGTTGTCCCGCACCCACACCTGGCGCATCTGTCCGTTGATCGTCGCCATCACCGGACGAAGGGCCCGCTCGTCCGCCTCGCCGATCGCGACGACGCTCATCAGCAGTGTCTTGCCCTTCTCGATCGGCACCTCGTGCTCGATGCCCATCGCCAGCCCGTGCAGGAACTGCCGGGTGGTCAGCACCGAGAGGTCGGAGTAGTCCTCGACGGCGTCCAGGTAGTCCTTGGTCGGGCCGGGGAACAGCAGCCGGTTCAGCGTGCCCCGCGGGTCGGCGGCCAGCGCTGCCGTGTCGTCGGCGCTCAGTTCGGTCTCGACCGGTTTCGTCGTCCGGCCCTGCAGGGCCTTGGTCCGGAACGGCTCGGGCCAGCCGCCCGGCGGGTCGCCGAGGTCGCCGTTGAGGAACCCGATCACCGAATCGGGGATGTCGTAGCCGGCCGGGTTGGCCTCGAAGAGGGCGGGGTCGATGTTCTGCCCGACCAGCGCGAGCGCCAGATCGCCGACCACCTTGGACGAGGGCGTCACTTTCACGATGTTGCCCAGCATCTTGTTGGCCGCGGCGTACATGTCCTCGATGGCCTCGAACCGGTCGCCGAGGCCCAGCGCGATCGCCTGCTGGCGCAGGTTTGACAGCTGCCCGCCGGGGATCTCGTGATGGTAGACGCGCCCGGTCGGGCCGGGCAGCCCGGACTCGAACGGCCCGTAGATCGCCCGGACGCCCTCGAAGTACGGCTCCAGCGCGGTCGCCGCATCCAGTGACAGGCCCGTCGCCCGGTCGGTGCCGTCCGTGGCGGCGATGAGGGCCGACATCGACACCTGCGAGGTCGTCCCGGCCCAGGCCGCCGACGCCACGTCGACGGCGTCCACGCCCGCGTCGATCGCCGCCAACAGCGTGCCCAACTGCCCGCCCGCGGTGTCGTGGGTGTGCAGGTGGACGGGCAGGTCGAAGTTGCGCCGCAACTCGGTCACCAGCCGCGCGGCCGCGGGNGCGCGCAGCAGGCCGGCCATGTCCTTGATGCCGAGCATGTGGGCACCGGCCTTGACGAACTCCTCGGCGAGCGCGAGGTAGTAGTCGAGGGTGTAGAGGGTCTCGTCCGGCCCCAGCATGTTGCCCGTGTAGCACAGCGCGGCCTCCGCGACGCCGTGGTCGGTCTGGAGGACCGCCTCGATCGCCGGACGGATCTGGTCGACGTTGTTGAGGGCGTCGAAGATCCGGAAGATGTCGATGCCCGAACGGGCCGCCTCGGCGACGAACGTGTTCGTGACCCCCAGCGGGTAGGGNGTGTAACCGACGGTGTTGCGGCCGCGCAGCAGCATCTGGAGCGGCAGGTTCGGCATCAGCTCGTGCAGGGCGTCGAGGCGCTGCCACGGGTCCTCCTTGAGGAAGCGCAGCGCGACGTCGTAGGTCGCTCCGCCCCACGCCTCCACCGAGAACAACTCCGGCAGCATCCGGGCCAGGTGCGGCGCGACGTTCAGCAGGTCACGGGTGCGGACGCGGGTGGCCAGGAGCGACTGGTGCGCGTCCCGGAACGTCGTGTCGGTGACCGCCACCGCCTGCTGCTCGCGCAGGTGCTGAGCGAACCGCTCCGGGCCGAGCTCCAGCAGTCGCTGCCGCGCCCCGGCCGGNGGATCGGCACGCAGGTCGATCGGGGGCAGCTTCTCCCGCGCCACGATCGGGGTGCGCGGCTCCCCGAACGGCTTGTTGACACTCACCTCGGCCAGGTAGGTCAGCAGCTTGGTGGCCCGGTCCGCCGACTCGTGCGGACGCAGCAACTCCGGCCGCTCGTCGATGAAGGACGTGGTGACCTTGCCGGCCAGGAAGTCCGGATCGTCCAGCACCGCCCGCAGGAAGCCGATGTTGGTGCTCACGCCCCGGATGCGGAACTCGCTCAGCGCCCGCTGCGCGCGCCGGACGGCGGTCGTGAAGTCGCGGCCGCGGCAGGTCAGCTTGACCATCATCGAGTCGAAGTGGGCGCCGATCTCGGCGCCGGCGAACACCGTACCGCCGTCGAGCCGGATGCCGGCGCCGCCGGGCGTCCGGTAGACCGAGACCGTGCCGGTGTCCGGCCGGAAACCGTTCGCCGGATCCTCCGTCGTCACCCGGCACTGCAGCGCGGCACCCCGGATGTGGATGCTCTCCTGGGACAACCCCAGGCTCGCCACCGACTCACCGGCGGCGATCCGCAGTTGCGAGCTGACCAGGTCGACGTCGGTGATCTCCTCGGTGACGGTGTGCTCGACCTGGATCCGCGGGTTCATCTCGATGAAGACGAATCGTCCGTCCGCCCCCAGCAGGAACTCGACGGTGCCCGCGTTGACGTAGCCGATGTGCTTGGCGAAGCGGACGGCGTTTGCGCAGATCCGCTCCCGCAGGTCGGGGTCGAGGTTGGGCGCCGGGGCCAGCTCGATCACCTTCTGGTGGCGGCGCTGCAGCGAGCAGTCCCGTTCGAACAGGTGCAGCACCGCGCCGTAGGTGTCGGCCAGGATCTGCACCTCGATGTGCCGCGGGCTGATCACGGCCTCCTCCAGGTACACCCGCGAATCGCCGAAGGCGGCGTCCGCCTCACGCATCGCCTCGGTGATAGCCGCCTCGAGGCGCTCGGGCTCGTCGACCTTGCGCATGCCTCGTCCACCGCCGCCGGAGACGGCCTTCACGAACAGCGGGAAGCCCAGTTCGTCCGCGGCCGCGAGCAGGGTGGCGACGTCGTCGGAGGGGTCGGAGCCGCGAAGCGTGGGTAGCCCGGCCTCGCGGGCGGCCGCGATCGCCCGAGCCTTGTTGCCGGTCAGTTCCAGGATGCTGTGATGGGGCCCGACGAAGGTGATCCCGTTGTCCTCGCAGGCCTGAGCCAGGTCCGGGTTCTCGCTGAGGAACCCGTAGCCGGGGTAGATCGCGTCCGCGCCGGCCTCCAGGGCGACCTTGATGATGCCCTCGACGTCCAGGTACGCCCGGACGGGGTGGCCCACCTCGCCGATCTGGTACGACTCGTCGGCCTTGAGCCGGTATTCGGCCAGCCGATCCTCGTAGGGGAACACCGCGACGGTCGGGATCCCGAGCTCGGTCGCGGCCCGGAACGCGCGCACGGCGATCTCGCCGCGGTTCGCCACGAGGACCTTCTTGAACATGTGCGCCCTTTCGCTGGAGGTGTGCCAAGCCTGTCGAACATGATGCGCGCCACGCAATCGTGGTGCCCGGGTCTCAGCGGGTGATCCCGGCCGGAACGAGGAAATTCACCGGGTGGGGTGGGGAGGACCTGTTCCCAGAGGCTGTTTCGGTGAACGCGACGCGGGTCTTCGGCGGTTGGGCCAAGGGCCCGGAAACCGCCGCGCGGGTGAGCGCGCCGGCGCGGCACCGCTGGCACACTGGGCCGCATGGCTCAGCCCCCACCACCCGTCGAACGCACGATCGGCGAACGGGATCTCACCGATTGGCATTCCAGGCTGGGCCGGTACCTCGCCAACTCCTTCACCGCGATCCAGCAGTGGACGAGTGCCCGGCTGCTGTTGGTCGTCGTGCTCGCGGTGGCCGCGGGCCTGTTCGCCGGCGCAGTCATGATGGCCGGCGAGATCTATGAGTCCGTCATGGAACAGGACGGGGTCTATGTCTTCGACCAGCCGCTGATGACGTGGGTGATGGCCCACCGCAACCCCTCCCTGTCCCCTGGAATCGCGCTCTTCAGCGACTCCGGCGGGCCGGTGTGGATGCCGGTCATCGGCGCTGTCGCGGCTCTCGCCATGTGCCTGGCCTGGCGTCGCTGGACGCCGCTGGTGCTGCTGCTCCTCGGCGCGGCCGGGTCCCTGGCGTTGACGGTCGTCGGCAAGAGGCTGGTCGGACGGGCCCGTCCGCCGCTGCAGGACTCCATCCCGCCGCACGAGTACTCCGCCTCCTTCCCGTCCGGTCACAGCCTGAACTCCCTGGTCATCGCCGGGTTGGTCGCCTACCTGTTGCTCGCCCATATCTCCTCCAAGGTGGGCCGCTGGCTGCTGGTGATCGGGATGAGCCTCTACGTCGTCGCGATGGGCCTGTCGCGGGTGTACCTCGGACATCACTGGCTCTCGGACGTGCTGATGGCCTGGGTGGTGGGCATCGCCTGGTTGACGGTGGTGATCACCGCCCACCGGCTGTGGCTCACCCGCGCCTTCACCCGGCCGGCGGACGAGGACGCGGCGAGGGCCTGACCGGCCCGGGGTCTCGACTGGCTCGACCGCCGGGGTCGTGGGTCGGCCGGCGAGGATAGGGAAGGTTGGGGCCGGGGTCTCGACTGGCTCGACCGCCGGGGTCGTGTGGGGTCGGCCGGGGACCGCTCAGCTAAAGGAGCCGGGTCACCCTTCCCAGAGTGCGGCCACCCGGTCGGCGGCCCGGCGGCCCTGCTCTCGTCCGGCCGCCCAGGCCGAGGTCAGCCGTCGCGGGTCGAACACGTCGCCGACGAATCCCGGCGGGCTCAGCAGCAGCGAGCGGACCAGCCCGCCCTGCTGGACGGACGGACGCCGCCGCCGCGCCACCGCGCCGGTGAGCGGAGCCAGAACCAGGACCCGATCGAACCCGGCCGCAAGGTCGGCGTTCGCCGGGGATCGCAGGCCGCCGTCGAAGAACCGGCGACCNCCGAGCGACACCGGCGGGAACACGCCGGGCACCGCGCAGGAGGCGGCGACGGCGGCGTCGAGCGGCAGGCCATCGCCGGCGCCGATGAGCGCCCCACGGCCGGTGTCGACGGACGTGACCACCACCCCNAGCCGCTCGGGCCACGCCCGTCCCGCGAGCGGCCCACCGGCCAGCCGGACGAACGCGGCCTCGTCCAAGAGGCTCGTCGGCCGGCTGGTCCGACCGAGCCACCGGACGGCAGCCCGGCGATCGGGCACCAGTTGCGCGACCAGCAGTCGCGCCAGGGCGGGCGGCTCAGCCGGCCCCAGCGGGGGCTCGGCGGATCTCCTCGTGCAATGCNNGGCCAGCGTGTCGCCGGTGGCCAGCCGCGCGCCCACCAGCGCACCNCCGGAGGTGCCGATCACGCGGTCGGCACCCAGGACGGCCAGCCCTTCGTCCGTCAGCCCGGTGAGGAGGCCGCACTGCCAGGCGATCCCGGTGCCCCCGCCACTACCGAGGACCAGCGTGCGCCGCATGGCGGGCCGGTCAGAGGCGCTGCCAGACGATCGTGGGCTGCTGCTCGGCGAGATCGGCGGTGAACAGCACCGGGTACGGGATCGTCTGGTTGATCTGATACGTCGCGCCGTCCTGCTTCAGCGAGCAGACCAGGCGGAACGTGAACGTGGCCTTGCCGCTGGCTTCCGTCGGCTTCACGGCGGAGACGTCGTAGCTGGCCTTCGCCCACGGATCGCCCTGCACGCTCCACCGGACGGTCTTGTCGATCACCGTCTGCCCCTTGGCGGCAGCGGCCACGTTGGGGCAACCCTTGGGGTTGATGGAGCGCTGAGCCAGGCAGGTCTTCAGCGAATCCAGCGCGAGCGCACGCAGCTTCTTCTTGCCGGCGTTGGTGAGCACCGGCGACAGCTCCACGTTGAAGACGGTGCCGGGGGCGTCGACGATCAGCGGCTTGTCCCTCAAGTCGATCTCGGCGAGGCTGTCGGCGACCTGGTACGCGCCCGGGAACACGGTGGCCGTCGGGCCCGCCGGAAGCGCCTGACCGTTCAGGGTGACGTTCAGGCCGGCCGGGATGGAGTCCAGCGTCACCTCCGAGGTCACCTTCGACAGCCGCCAGCCCCGGGCCGTGAAGATTACCGGTACCTGCCATTCGCGGGTCCGGTCGGCTTGCCGGACGGTGACCGGCACGACCGCGTTCCCGGATCCCTCGACGGTGCCCACGGTGACCACCGTCAGGGGCTTCAGCTTCTGCGAGGCGGTCAGCACCTGGTCGGTCAGCAGGCTGGTGTCCGCTGGCTGCGCCGCGGCGAACGAGAGCGCGTCGGCCGCTCGTCCGGCGACCAAGGCGTCCAGGTAGCCGCGGACGGCCTCCGCGGGGTGGCGGCAGTGGGGCCGCTCGGCGTGGGTGCGGCCGCCGGCCGCAGGCTGCCGAGGTACACGGCCAGTCCGATCGCCACCGCAAGCAGGCCCGCGATGACGCCGAGAATGATCGCCCACGAGGCGCGCGAGCGGGCGGTGGGCTGCTGGGCGGTCACCCGAACAGGGTAACCCGGCGGGCACGCCGAGGGTGATTTCCCGTGTGCGCCACCCGGTGGGGTGGACGGACCCGGCGGGACGATCAGGCGACGAGCCGCGCCCGCAGCGCGGACCGCGTCTTCGAGCTTAGCCCGAGACCCTTGGACAGGTAGCCCTCGACGCTTCCGTAGCGGGCCTTGACCTCGGCCAGCCCGGCCTTCAGGTAGGAGGTCTTCAGGCCGGAGTTACCCAGGTACTGGTTGCTCTTGAGCCACTCGTTGAACACCGTCTGCTCGCTTGCCCCGAGGGCGAACTGGATCATCGCGATGATCCAGCCGGTGCGATCCCGGCCGTGGGTGCAGTGCAGCAGGACGGGCGATTTCGAGTTCGCCACCGTCGTGATGGCCTCGGCGATCCGGGCCCGGCGGTAGGAGCTGGTCACAAAGGCCCGGTACATGCTGGTGCCGCTGGAGGACGAGCCGCCGAACACGTCGATCCGCTTGGTGCCGATGCCGGGGACCGTTCGATCGGGACTGGACTTGATGGCCCCGGGGTGCGCAGGTCGATGATGGTCCTGATCGAGAGATCCTGCAGGATCGCCGCGTCCAGATCGGTGAGGTCGTGGAGCCTGTTGCTGCGGTACACCAGTCCGCGGCGCATCCGGCCGCCCTTGACCTGCACGCCGAGATCCGTGCCGGCGGCGTCGCGGAAGTTGCGGACGCCGCGCAGCCGCACGGTCTGGGAGTTCGGGACGGCCTTATAGCCTTCGGTCCGGCTCCACCAGATCCGTCCGGTGGTGCAGCGCTGCGAGAGGGTGAGGTAGTACGGGTTCTTGGCCTCCACCCCGATGGGGATGCCGAGGGCGTTCGATCCGCCGGCCTTGACGAACGCGTTGAGGAGCTCACCGCGGATGAGGCTCGACCCCGACGAGGAGCTGTAGATCCAGGCCCGCTGGAAGGTCTGGACGCTGCCGCCGGCGATCGATTTCGCCCCGGCAATCGGCAAACCCGCCACCGATTTGTTGCTCTTCCACATCGAATAGATGCGTCCGGAAATGCGGTGGCCGTTGACGGTGGTGCTCGCGGCATTCGCTACCGGTGCATCCAGCCCGACCCACGCAAAGGCCCCGCCGGCGAGGGCGGAACCTCCAAGAGAGAGCAATTGGCGACGACTCAGCATCGAGACACTGTCTCGCAGATTGGCGAATTTGCCACCCGCCTCAACCCCGCCGTGAGGGATCCGGACGGCTCCCCGGCGGCTCGGGCGGGCTCGTCGAACCTCCCGCGTGCCGTATGATCGATGCGCTCAGGGGGCGTTGGCGCAGTTGGTAGCGCGATTGCTTTGCAAGCAATAGGTCACGGGTTCGAGTCCCGTACGCTCCACCCAAAGTGTCTTACGGGAACACGCGACATGACTTGATGAGTCGTGTTCGTGTTCCGCCCCTNNGCCGTCGTCGCCGCTCCCGCGTTCGTGGGCTTCGCGGATGATGGTGGCGAACGGTTCGGCGAGGCGTGGGCGTAGTTGTTCGTCGTCGGTGATGTCGAGGCGGGTGTAGAACGCTTGGTTCGCCACTCGCCGGTCGGCGTCGTGGGATCGGGCGTAGGCGTGGTGGGCGTCGGTGAGCAGCCTCAGCGAGTCATGCAGGAACGCCCGCCCGCCGGTGTGATGCTCGTCGTGCTCGGCAAGGCGTTGGTTCACGTCTGCGAGGCCCGCTCGGATGCGGTCTTGGTGCCGTTTCAGGGTGGCCAGGTCGATGGCGTCGGCGAAGTGCGCGGCCAGCAGCTTGTCACTCTCGGATTCGAGCTTCGCGCGGTTGGCCATGAGGTCGGCTATCTCTTGGTCGCGCCCTGCCATGCGGCTGTCGAACGCGGCATCGACCTCTGCGGCGAGGTGCCGGTAGGTCTGGTCGCTGATCGTGATGGAGGCGTAGGAGTCCGCGACGAGGCGTTCCGCGACCGCGACCGGCACGGCCCGGCGGTTGCAGGTGGTTCTCTTGGAGGCGCGGCCGGAGCAGACGAAGTAGGCGTAGGTCGTGCCCCTGGGGTTCGTGGCGAAGTCGAGCAGCATCCGCGATCCGCAGGTGCCGCAATGCAACAAGCCCTTGAGGTGGTGGGCGTGCTGGACGTGCCGGGTCATCTTCGCTGTCCGCGCCCGGAGCAGTGATTGCACGGTGTCAAACAGGGCGGGTTCGATGAGTGGTTCGTGCGCGCCGGGATACAGCGCGCCCTTGTAGCGGATCACTCCCGCGTAGTAGGGGTTGGTGAGCAGCTTGTAGAGGGTGTTCTTCCCCAGGGCCTTGCTCGGGCGCTTCGGCGTCGGCACCGTCGTGAGGCCCCGCGCGGTGAGGTCGCGCAGCAGCCCGGTCACGGAAGTCTCGCCCCGGGCGTACTGCTCGAACGCCCAGGCGATGAGTGGTGCGCGTTCGGGATCGACCTCGACCGTGCGAATCTCGCGGCCTTGCTCATCGGTGCGGCGCACGTTCAGGTAGCCGATGGGTGCGCGCATCGGGGTGCCACCCTGGGCGACTTTCTGCGACAAGCCCTTGGTGACCTCGGTGGCGAGGTTGCGGCTGTAGAACTCAGCAATGGACGACATGATGCCGTGAACAAGCATCCCGGACGGGGTTTGGTCGATGGACTCGGTGGCCGACACGAGCGTGACCCCGGCGGCGAGGAAGGCTTCGTGAATCTTCACATCATCGGCTCGGTTCCGGGCGAGCCGGTCAAGCTTATGGACGAGGCAGAACTGCACCCGCGATGCGGCGATGAACGCCAGCATCTCTTTGAGGCCGTCGCGGTCGGCTGAGCGTGCGGATTCGCCCGCGTCGATGAACTCGCGCACGATCCGCGCGCCCAGCTCGTCGGCCTTTCGCTGGTTGGCCTCACGCTGTGCCGGGATCGAGAACCCCTCGTCGGTGCCGCCGCGCTCGGCCTGCTCCCGCGTGGACACTCGCAGGTAGGACACGGCAAGCAGCACCGGCTTGTCGTCCATCGGCTTGTCGGTGACGCTAGAGGATGCTCGGGTGAGGGTGGGAGCGGTGGTGGTGCTCATGCGATGCTCCGTTCGTTCGATGCTTCGGATTCCATTGTGTCTCGCCCGCCTGCGCTGGGGTCGTGGGAATCAGCGGCCAGCTCGTCAGGGGGTGGGAGGTCGTAGGGGTCGGGTTCCCCGGCCCGGTGCGCGTCGTAGCGGGCTTGGGTGATGTTCAGCACCCACTCCACCAACTTCCGCACATCCGGCTCCGCGCGCCGCACCACCCGGAGACGCAACTGCCCCGGATCGCCCCTCGCGCCCGTGTCGGGCGCACCCCGGTCTTGCGCCGCGCGTGGTCGGCGCTGACGGGTCGGGGCTGGAGCCAGGACACTCACCTCAATCTCATGCGATAGCAGGTACGCCATATCAAGGTAGCACACACTTGGCGTAACGGCCATTGTTTGAGATGAGTCACAGGTTCCACTACCATCNNGGAACCATGAGTCAAGACGTGGAGGATGTTCCGCTGCTGGTCGCCTCCGACCTGCCAGCGGGCTGGGTGCTGCCCGATCCTCCCGTGATCGAATCTTCTGCTGAGTCGGTAGCCATTGACGCCGCGCTCAAATACGACAAGCTGATCTACCCCACGCCGGGGCCGGATGGGGAACTGAGCGGTTACAACGATGGTCGCGATGGGCGCTGGTTCCTCATCCAGCACGTCCAGTCCTACACTCGCGTGCTGCTGCGGCTGCAACGCCAGTACCTCATGCTCCAGGAGCCGATGGGTGAGGTGCGGATCACGGGGATCATCTACCTGCCCGAGCAGGCCGGTGACCCGGTGGCAAGCCCGATGCTCCGAAACCTCCCCACGTCGCGGATTGAGGCGGCGATCAACCGTCGCCAGTTCGCCGTCACCGGAGCCACCCGCTTCGAGGGCGGCACGCTCACCATGCCCTCGGGTCGGGTCATGCGCTCCGAGGACGTGATGAAGCCGCTCGGGAACCCGAAGCGCACCCCGGACTTCTACGAGGTCGTCGCGCTCCAACACACGCGCCTCGTGGACGACGGCGAACCCAACCCGACCGCGCGCATGGCCGAGATCAGCCGGGTGCCGCTCTCGACCGCGCAGGGCTGGGTCGCCCGCGCCCGCCGCAAGGGGTTGCTCCCGCCCGGACGCCGAGGCCGCGCCGGGTAGCCGGACGAGGCGCAGGGCATGACTGATGTTTCCTTGAGGGGCGCGACGGCGGCAGACCGTGGGCTGCTCGCGCGAGCGACGCTCGACAACCTGAACTGGAACGGCCCGCGCTTCACCATGAGCGAGGTCGAGGACACCCCGCAGTTTCGCCACTACTACGACGGCTGGCCGACTGGCGAAGACTTCGGCCTTGTCGCAGAGGACGCCGCAGGTGTAGCGGTCGCGGCGGTCTGGCTCCGCTACTTCACGGCAGACGACCCCGGCTATGGGTTCGTCGCTGCGACCATCCCGGAGCTGAGCATCTGGGTCGATGCCGAGCACCGAGGCCAAGGCATCGGCGGGCTGCTCCTGCGCGATGTGGTCGAGGTGGCTCGATTCCGTGGCGTTCCTGCGATCGGTCTCTCGGTCGAGGACGGCAACCCTGCCGCGCGACTCTACGTTCGGCACGGATTCCAACCCGCACCGAACGGCACACCTGGCTGCCTGCTCATACAACTCTGACGCCACCAACACCCCGTCTTCGCCGCCCGCTCCCGCCCTCCCCGCGCGCCCTTCCGCCGCCCTCCTGCCCCAGAACCTCACAGACTCTCGCCTCTTTCTCAGTGAATGAACGTAATCTAAGTGCCGTAGTTGCTGGTACGCTAGATGTATCGGTGAGGCAGACGCAGGGTGGTGGTTGAGATGCAGGGCGGCGTACTCCCGTTCCGGGGTACCGGGGCTGATGCGCTGCGCTATGTCGAGGCCGACCGCGCCCGCGCTGACGACTACTACCTCGGTGCGGAGGCGACCGTCGCGCAGTTCGCGGCGCTCGACGCCTCGGGCGAGGTGACTGCTGAGCTGGGCCTTGAACCCTCGGCGTATGCGGGGTGGGTGGACTGGGTGAACCCGCTCACCGGGGAGCAGATGGGCAAGCCGCGCCGGGCGGGGTCGGATCGGCAGGCCTCGCCCCGGTTCATGGAAATGGTCATCAACGCCCCCAAGTCGTTGTCAATCGCCGCAGCCCTACACCCCGAGGTGTCGGCGGCGCTGGATGCGGCCCAGCAGGACGCGCTCGGTGAGATTCGGCGGTGGCTCGCCCTCCACTCGGTGACTCGGGTGGGGTCGTTGGGGGCGCAGGAGGTCGTGCCCGTCGAGCAGATGCAGGTCGTGGGGATCACGCACCGCACCAGCCGGGCGGGTGATCCGCACCGGCATATCCATATGCAGATTGGCATGAGAGTGTGGGCGGCGGGCAAGTGGAGGGCGTTGAATGGGGCGGCGTTGTTCCGGCAGCAGGACGCGATCCGCGCTCTCGGTACTGCCGTGATCGCCGCCAGCCCGCAGCTTGCCGCCGTGCTGGATAGGCACGGCCTGACCCTCGATCCGGCAACCGGCGAAGTGGCCGAGTTGCAGCCGTTCAACGCGGTCATGTCGAAGCGGGGTGTGCAGGTGCGCCGCAATCTCGAGCGCCTCGAAGCCGAATGGCACGAGACACATCCCGGCGAGAGCATCGGCCCGGTCGTCGCGTCGCGCCTGCGTGCCGAGGCGTGGGCGTATGAGCGGCCCGCGAAGAAGCCCACCACGCTGGGCGATGAGGCCGCATGGGTGGCCGAGCTACGCGAGGCCGGATACGACCCCGACACTTTGCGGCGGCCACCGCCGCGCGCAGCAGTGTCGCTTGACGATCTGAGTGTGCAAGTAGTTGCGTCGCGCACGCTGGATCGTTGCGCCGCAGGCAGCTCGGCGTGGACGGCGCACACGGTGACCGAGCACGCGACCCGGATCATGACCGAATACGGCATACGCGCCACCCCTGCCGAGATACGCGACTTCATCACGGTCGTGTCGCGGTTGGCGTTGGAGGACTGCTTCACGATCCTCCCACCCGACACGCCCCGCCCTGAGTATGTGGCGCACTGGACGAGCGTGCGCGTCATGCAAGCCGAAACCGAACTCCGCGACCTCATCACCGCACAAGTACCCGACACTGAGCCGGCGTTGCCGGACGTGCAAGGGTTGGCGCAGGCTGCCAGCCTCGACACCGGGCAAGCTGAGGCCGCCGCAGCCCTGGCCTCGACTGATCCGTTGGTGATCGTTGAGGGCGCGGCGGGGAGTGGGAAGACGACGATGCTGGGTGTGGCTATCGAGGCCGCCGCGCAGCAGGGCAGGGCGTCGCGGGTGGTGACGCCCACGAAGAAGGCCGCTGATGTTGCACAACACGAACTCGGCACCCCCACCGCGTCCGTTGCAGCCCTCGTTCACGCGCACGGCTGGCGCTGGAACCGCGACGGCGTATGGACACGCCTCACACCCGGCGACACCGACCCCGAGACCGGGCACACCTACACCGGAGTACCGAAAGCCTCCCGGCTTGCACCGGGTGAGCGGGTGATCGTGGACGAGGCCGGGATGCTCGACCAAGACACCGCAATCGCACTATTCACCGTCGCCGCAGAAGCAGGCGCGACCCTCGCGCTCGTCGGCGACCGAGCGCAACTCCCTGCCGTCGGCAGAGGCGGCGTACTCGACACGACTGCAACCATTCGGGGCCGCACCATCGACATGGCCGAGGTGCACAGGTTCACCGACCCCGCCTACGCGGAACTCTCGATGCGGCTGCGCGACCGTGCCGACCCCGGCGCGATCTTCGACCAGCTCGCAGCACTCGGCCTGATCCGCCTCCACGCCGATGCGGAGAGTCTGCGCGAGCACATCGCCCAGCACCGTGGCGACGGGGAGGCGGTCACGGTCGCCACCAACGACGAAGCCGCCCGCCTGAACGAGCGCATCCACGACCAACGCACCCACACCGGAACCGTAGACAACGAGACGACCGCGACCGGCAGCGACGGCCTCCCCATCGGGCGGGGCGACCTGATCCAGACCCGGAGAAACGACACCGCCCTCGGGGTGGCGAACCGGCAACTCTGGAACGTGCAACACGTCGAGAATGACGGCACCCTGTGGGCGGTCGAGGCAAGCAGCGGACGGAAGCGAGAGCACACCGTGCACCTACCCGCCGCCTACGTCACCGAACACACCCACCTCGCCTACGCCTCCACCGCCTACGGCGTGCAAGGCGTCACCGCGCCGGGATCGCACACCATCCTCAGCGACGCGATGAGCGGAGCAGCCGTCTACGTCGGCATGACCCGAGGCAAGCACGAGAACCAACTCCATGTCATCGCCGAGAACACCGCCGACGCCCGAGCACAGTTCATCGACGCCGTAGAACGCGACCGTGCCGACCGAGGACTCACCCACGCCACCCAGCAAGCGGCAGAAGCGGTGCGGNGGCTGGTCGACGACGGCCCCGTCAAGCGCGTCAACACCGAGATAGCCACCCTCACCGCACAGGCCGAACGAGCCGAGCACCGAGCGGCACTCTGGCAGCGGGCCGCTGACGCGCTCACCGAACTGCACGAGCAGCAGCGCCATGAGCGCGACAAGGCAGTAAGCGCGAGCGATGCCGCGACCCAGCAGCTCGAGCGGGTGCGCGCCGAGGTCGCCGAACCGCTCACCGAGCAGGCATTGGGGGCGTTGGCCGAGTGGCAGGCCGCCGACACCGCGCAGCGAGCCGCGCGCGACCGCCTGCGCGCGGTCGGCAGGTTCGGCAAGCGCCGCGCCACCCGAGAACACCACACCGCGGAGACCCTCGCCCACAACGCCGAGCAGCAACTGACAAGCGCGTGGGGTGAGCCGCCCCGCTGGAACGAGAGCGGCGCCGCCTGGGTCGAGCGCGTCACCCGGCCACGCATCGACGCCAACNCCCGCGTCGCCGAAGCGACCGCACAGCAGGAGGCCGCAGCAAACGCGGTGCGCAAGACGCTGGAACCCGATGACCTGCCGCGCCTGCGCGCCTACGCCCGCATCTTCGGCACCGACACAGTGGTGAAGAACCGCGCCGCCTACCTCTACGCCTGCCCACGAGCCAACGCTGAGCGAGCGACCCACACGGCGCGCCAGGCCCGCACCGAAATCGAGGCACTACGCGTGCTCACACCCGCCGAGGCAGTCGAACGGATCGAGCAGACCCGTGCTGCCGAGCAATCTGCACGCAAGGCGGCTGAACATGCGACCACGGAGCGCCGCCGCGAGTTCTCCATCGGCTCGCGCAGCAGCCGCCCACATCAGGACGGCCCAACCCTGGGAGGGTGACTTCGTCGCAGGCATCAGACAACTCCAAGTCGTCTACCGCAGTGCCCCACGAGGACCCGTTAGGATCGGTGTGAGCCGGTCATATCCGGTCTATCTCGCCCTGGAGGTCTGTGTGCCCGAACCGTGGCTGTCTGCCGACGACATCGCTGCACACCTCGGCGTCACGAAAGACACCGTCTACGCGTGGATCGCCGACAAGGACATGCCTGCCCACCGGCTCGGTCGGCTCTGGAAGTTCCAAGCGAGCGAGGTCGACGCCTGGGTGCGCAGGGGCGGCGCCACGACGAATGCTGCGACTGAGAAGTGACGAGGTGACGAGCACACGGTGTCGGAGGTGGGTGCTGAGATGGGCACAGTGACAGAAGGGGTAGGCAGGTGAGGTTGAACCTGAAGACGGTTGAGGAGCGCGTCGCGCCGCTTGGTGGGCGTGCGTCCTACGACCGCGAGTTCATCTTCGATCTGTTGCTTGCCTACGGTCGCTCCCAGGGCAATGTCACCCGGCTTCGCAACGGGTCGCTCAACGTCGCAGACGACCCGACGTGTCAGGTCGCACAGAAGAACGTCGTTTACTTCTACGAGACCACCGGCGACCCGCTCGCTGTCATCGAGTCCCTGCGGACCTCGGCCACGGTGGTCCGCTACAACACCCGGTTCGTCATCGTCACCAACTACGCCGAACTTGCGGCGGTGGACACCAAGACCGGCGAGAACCTGCTCATTCCGATCCGTGACATCGACCAGCACTTCACGTTCTTCCTGCCCTGGGCAGGCATGGAGAAGACCCAGTACGTCGCAGAGGCACACGCCGACGTCAAGGCCGCCGAACGCATGGGCAAACTCTTCGACGAGCTGCTCACTGCCAACCCCGGTCTGCTTGAAGCTCCGAACGGCAGGCACGCCCTCAACGTGTTCTTCACCCGGTTACTGTTCTGCTTCTTCGCTGAGGACACCGGCATCTTCATCGAGAACCAGTTCGCCAACGCGGTCGGCTCACACACCCAGGCAGATGGCTCGGACGTCGCCGACTTTCTTTCTGCACTGTTCAAGGCACTCGACACCAAGGAGCCCACCGCGAAGCCCAGCCACCTGGGTGGATTCCCCTACGTGAACGGGCGCCTGTTCACCGTGACCGCCGAGCAGATGGTGCCGCGATTCACGAAGAAGGCTCGCGATCTGCTGATCCAGTCGGGCACGCTGATCTGGCGTGAGATCAACCCCGACATCTTCGGCTCGATGTTCCAAGCGATCGTCACCCCCGGTAAGCGCAGCGACCTCGGCCAGCACTACACGTCGGTGCCGAACATCCTCAAAACCATCGAGCCGCTGTTCCTCGACGGGCTCAAGTCCGAGTTCGACACCGCCTACGACGCGCCCCGAAAACTGGAGCGTCTACTAGCACGGATCGGCGACATCAGGGTCTTCGACCCCGCCTGCGGCTCGGGCAACTTCCTGGTCATCGCCTACAAGGAGCTGCGCCGGCTGGAGCACGCGATCCTGGAACGCCTCGCCGAACTCGACCCCAAGCACCAGGTGCTGTTCGCCAAGTCCGTGATCAACGTCGAGAACTTCTACGGCATCGAGATCGACGACTTCGCCGTCGAGGTCGCAATCCTCTCGCTGTGGATCGCTAAGCACCAGATGAACCGCGAGTTCCTTGAGAAGTTCCGGGTCGATCTGCCTCTCATCCCACTCAAGGAGACAGGCCAGGTCGTCCAGGGCAACGCCACCCGCCGTGACTGGAACGAGGTCTGCCCCAACGATGGAGAGGCGGAGATCTACCTGATCGGGAACCCGCCGTACGTCGGATCGAGCATGCAGAGCGCCGAGCAGAAGGCCGAGTTCGCCTCGGTCTTCGGCGATCGCCCGTTCTCGAAGAACCTCGACTACATCTCCCTGTGGTTCGTCAAGGGCGCCGACTACGTCCGAGGCACGCGGGCGCAACTCGCCTTTGTTACGACCAACTCCGTCGCGCAGGGTGATCACGTCGGCCTGATGTTCCCGACGGTGCTTGCCGACGGGATCGAGATCGGCTTCGCCTACACCTCGTTCAAGTGGGAGAACAACGCCAAGCGCAACGCGGGCGTGACCGTCGCTGTCATCGGGCTGCGGAACGTCAGCTCAGCACCTAAGTACCTCTACTCAGACGGGCTTCAAACCTCGGCGACCAACATCAACGGGTATCTTGCGGATGGGTCGAACGCCATCGTCACCCGCGCGCGTCACCCGCGGTGTACCGATTTGCCTCCGATGGTTTTTGGATCGAAACCGACTGATGGCGGAGGGCTCCTGCTGTCTTCAGCGGAGAAGGAAGAATTGCTTGCTGCCGCTCCGGAAGCTAACCGATGGATCAAGCGGTTCGCGGGATCAGCAGAGGCAATCAACGGTGGTGAACGGTATTGCCTGTGGGTGCCGGATGAGGAAGCGGCGGCTGCCGGTCAACTAGAGCCGATAGCGAGGCGTTTTACACGGGTTGTCGCATCTCGGCTCGACGAGAAGGCGAGCGGCGTTGCCAACAAGTTTGCATCTCAGCCCCATCGGTTCGTGCAGCGTAGTTACAAGCCCACGGACTCGATCATCGTCCCGAGCATCTCCTCTGGGCGTCGTGAGTACATTCCGATGGACTACCTCGGTCCAGAGACGGTCATCTCGAACAAGGGATTTGCTGTCTACGACGCCGAGCCGTGGGTGTTCGCTCTGCTGACCTCGAAGGTGCACATGGTGTGGGTGAACGCCGTTTCGGGTCGGATGCGCGAGGACTACCAGTACTCGAACACCATCGTCTACAACAACTTCNCCGTCCCACCGTTGAGTGACGAGGTGAAGGAGCGGCTGACGGTCGCTGCGCTGCGAGTGCTCGACGTTCGGGAGTATCACTGCGAGAAGACTCTGGCCGAGTTGTATGACCCCGACCTGATGCCGCCAGACCTCCGTGCGGCGCATACCGGGGTGGATGCGCTGGTGGATTCGATCTATTCCAAGCGTGGCTACGAGACCGACGAGCAGAGACTGTCGGACCTGTTCGCTATGTATGAGCAGATGACCGCCGACGAAGCCACGAACGGAAGCAAGGGACGATGACGAAGCCACCGCGTGCCCAGCCGAACATTGTCGATGTCACCTACGCGCAGACCGGAGCGTCAGTGCATACCGATGCCCTCGGGATGCGGCAGATGCAGCAGCGGGTCTTCGCCCAGCGGGACGCGCAGTACCTGTTGGTGAAGGCACCGCCAGCCTCAGGCAAGTCGCGGGCGCTTATGTTCGTGGGGCTGGACAAGCTCTACAACCAGGGTCGCCGGAAGGTGATCGCGGCGGTCCCGGAGCGCTCCATCGGAGCCTCGTTCGCTTCGACGAAGCTGACCTCGTACGGTTTCTTTGCCGACTGGGAGATCAAGCCGGAGCACAATCTGTGCACACCCGGTTCCTCGGTGGGCAAGGTCGAGGCGTTCGTGTCGTTCCTTGACGGGCCGGACGCGACGCTGGTGTGCACTCACGCCACGTTGAGGTTCGCGTTCGAACGGCTCGCGCCGGAGGCGTTCGACGGCACCGTGCTGGCCATTGACGAGTTCCACCACGTCTCGGCAGACACCGAAGCCAACCGGCTGGGTGCACTGCTGCGTGACGTGATGGCGGGCTCCGATGTTCACATCGTGGCGATGACTGGTTCGTATTTCCGCGGTGACCAGGTGCCGGTGCTCTCGGCGGATGACGAGGCAAAGTTCACCCCGGTCACGTTCAACTACTACGACCAGCTCAACGGCTACGAGCACCTGAAGTCGCTGGGAATCGGGCATCATTTCTATCAGGGTCGCTATACCGACGCGATCGGCGAGGTGCTCGACCTGGACAAANAGACGATCCTGCACATCCCGAACGTGAACTCCGGTGAGTCCACGAAGGACAAGATCGAAGAGGTCGGCTTCATCATCGATTCCATCGGTGAGGTCGTCGGCACCGAGGACAGCGGCATCATCCTGATCCGCCGACCTGACACCGGAGCGATCCTGCGGGTGGCCGACCTGGTGGACGACACCGACCAGCGTCGGCGGGCCGAGACCCTGCACTACCTGTCGACGGTTGCGTCGAAGGACCGCGACGGAGTAGACATCATCCTCGCGCTCGGGATGGCCAAGGAGNGGTTCGACTGGCCGTTCGCCGAGCACGCGCTTACGGTTGGCTACCGGGCGTCGTTGACCGAGGTTATACAGATCATCGGCCGGGTGACCCGTGACAGTCCCGGCAAGACCCACGCGCAGTTCACCAACCTGATCGCCGAGCCCGACGCCACGACCGACGAGGTGAAGGTGTCGGTGAACAACATGCTCAAGGCGATCACCGCATCGCTGCTCATGGAGCAGGTGCTCGCGCAGAACTTCACCTTCAAGGCCAAGACCGACGCGGGCGGCGACGCCAAGCCGGGCGAGCTGCGGATCAAGGGCTTCAAGGAGCCGTCGACTCCGCGGGTCAAGCAGATCGTCGAGACTGACCTGAACGATCTCAAGGCCACGATCCTGCAGGACGACGCCTTCGCCAGGGCCGCGTCTGGCGGGCTGGATGCCGAGGTGACCAATAAGGTGCTGATCCCGAAGATCATCCGCGAGCGCTACCCCGACCTCGATGAGGCTCAGGTGGAGGAGCTGAGGCAGCAGGTCGTGGTGGACTCGGTCATCAAGAACGGCGAGGTCCGAGAGGTCGGCGACAAGCGCTTCGTGCGCATGGCGGAGAAGTTCGTCAATATCGATGACCTCGACATCAACCTGATCGACTCGGTCAACCCGTTCCAGCGGGCCTTCGAGGTGCTGAGTAAGTCGGTGACCCCGAATGTGCTACGCATCATCTCCGACCAGATCACGGCCACCCGCATCGAGGTCACCGAAGAGGAAGCCCTCGTCGCGTGGCCGANNAAATTCAGGCGTGGGCCAAGGTCAACGGCCGCAAACCCGACGTGCGCACCGAAGACCCGGTCGAGAAGCGGCACGCCGAGGTCCTGCTGTTCCTGCAGCGCAAGAAGGCCCAACGCGAAGCCGCAAAGCGCGCCAGCGCCCTGGCTGACGATCCTGAGGCAGGAGGGGCATGAGCACGCGCGACCTCGATCCGGGGCAGGAAGCCGTCGGAGGGCAGGAGTCCGGCATCGGGCCGATCGACTTTGTCTTCCCGACGAGCTTCGAGGCGGTGTTCGACTCGGACATCGACGGGNNCTACTCGATACGCCGGAGAAGCCGAAGAAGGTCACGTCTGATGACCGTCTCGTGCGGGCTTTCACCGAGATTGTCGAGTTCCGCCGTACCCACGGACGCGTGCCGAGCCCGGAGACCAGAGAGATAGCCGAACGAAAACTCGGCGCCCGACTCGACGGCATCCTCGCCGACGACACGAAGAACGCAGCGCTGATCGACCTCGATGAGTTCGGCCTGCTCGCCGTGCACGCCGCCCCAGAATCCCTCGATGATCTACTTGCCGACACAGACACCGATCTCCTGTCCGATGAGTCAGGTTTGCTTGACGTGTCAGACCTGCCAGTGCGCCGCCAGCAGTTCGATACAGGCGAGGTTGCGCGGCGGAGGCCAGCGGAAGACTTCGAACGGTTCGCCCCGCTGTTCAAGCAGAAGCATGCCGAACTGCGCGAAGGAACCAGCAGGCTTCTTCCCTACCCGGGGTTGAGTCACATCACGCCAGGGGCCTTCTTCGTTCTGAACGGTGTGATGTTGTTCGTTGCCGAGGTGGGAGAGACCGAGTACAAGAAGTCGACCGTCCGTGAGAACAAGCGTGAGCGGCTGCGTTGCGTCTTCGAGAACGGCACGGAGTCGTCCATGTACCGTCAATCCCTTGCAATCCGGCTCAGTGACGAGAGCGGTCAGATCGTTACCCAAGCAGAAACCCCAGAGATTCTTGTCGAGGATGAGGTCAGCGGGTACATCTACGTCCTCCACTCGTTGAGCGGTGACCCGCAGATCACCGGAATCAAGGACCTGCACAAGATCGGTTTCTCGCGAGGCGAGGTTGCGAAGCGGATCAGGAATGCCGAAAAGTCACCGACGTATCTGATGGCGCCGGTCGAGATCGTTGCTTCCTACCGCACCTACAACCTGAAGGCCTCGGCGTTGGAGCATCTGCTCCATCGAGTCTTTGCGGAGGTGCGACTCGATTTGACCCAGATCGACCGCACTGGGCGAGACTACGACCCGTCCGAGTGGTTCGTCGTACCGATCTCCGTCATCGACCAGGCAGTCGAACTCATCATGTCCGGCGAGATCATCGACTACGTCTACGACGCGGAGCGCCGTGCTCTCGTGCACCGAGGAGGGAACGATGGTGCCTGAACCTTCTCCTGGCGAGATCGTCATCTACCAGAGCGACAGTGGCGCCCCCGCGATCGAAGTGCGTCTCGACGACGAGACGGTCTGGGTCACTCAGGCGCAACTCGTGGAGCTGTTCCAGTCCTCGAAGGCCAACATCAGCGAGCACATCAGCAACATCTTCGACGAGGGCGAGGTTGACCCATCGGCAACTGTTCGGGATTTCCGAACAGTTCGAACCGAAGGCTCCCGCGAGGTTACCCGCACCCTGACCTACTACAACCTCGACGTGATCCTCTCGGTCGGCTACCGAGTACGCAGTAAGACCGCTACCCAGTTCCGCATCTGGGCCACCGAGCGCCTTCGTGAGTACCTGGTCAAGGGCTTCACGATGGACGACGCCAAGCTCAAGACCCTCGGCGGCGGCACCTACTGGCGCGAACTGCTCGACCGCATCCGCGACATCCGCTCCAGCGAGAAGGTCCTCTACCGACAGGTCCTCGACCTCTACGCCACCAGCGTCGACTACGACCCGAAGGCGGATGAGACCGTCGAGTTCTTCAAGATCGTGCAGAACAAGCTCCACTTCGCCGCTCATGGCCACACTGCCGCCGAAGTCATCGCTTCACGCGCCGACGCTACCCAGCCGAACATGGGACTCACTACGTTCGCCGGAGCGCGGCCCGTCAAGGCCGAGATCGGCATCGCCAAGAACTACCTCAACGAGAACGAACTCAAGAAGCTCAACACACTCGTCTCGGCCTACTTCGACGCCGCCGAGTTCCGCGCCCAGAACCACCAGCCCACCTACATGCGCGACTGGATCGCACACCTCGACCGGATCATCACCGCGATGGAAGCACCGACCCTCAGCGGCGCAGGCTCGGTCAGCCACAAGCAGGCGGTCGCCAAAGCCGAGGACGAGTACGAGAAGTACCGCGCCCAACTCGATGTAACGCCGTCCGACGTCGAGGCAGCCTACCTGGAGTCGGTGAAACGCACCCAACGCGAGATCGAAGGGAAGCAGCTATGAAGCTGACGAAGACAGGCTCCAGCCAACCCTGGCCACGCGTCGGCCCCGCTGACGATCATGTGTTGGTCCATTTTCAACGCGTCCTCGACCGGGAGGCCTGAGATGCCGACACCATTTGAGACGAAAGTCCTCGAAGACTACGCGATAGCTCTGGCGACAGCCGACGTAGTCAATCCGAACTGCAAACCGCCCTACTGGCGGCCATCAGCGGCGACAAGGCCCCGACGGCTGATGCGATCCTGGCGATCGTCAAGGCACACGCAGGAGACCAATCCGTATGATCCAGCTCGAACGAATCCAGATCGAAGAGTTCCGAGGCATCCGTTCCATCGATCTCTCACTCTCCTCGAAGTCGTTTGTCGTGTACGGTCCGAACGGCTCGGGCAAGAGTGGAATCGTCGATGGGATCGATTTTGCCCTTACCGGAAGCATCGCGCGCCTCACTGGTGAGGGCACTGCGGGAGTCACCATTCAGCGCCACGCCCCGCACGTGCACAAGCGCGATGATCCCGGTGCCGCGAGAGTCTCGCTTACGGTCAGGAACACTGATACGGGCGCTACGGCGGTGCTGAACCGTAGCGTGAAGAACGCTGCGGTCTTCACCCTCACTCCAGATACACCCGAGATGCGAGCTGCACTCACGGAAGCGATGGAGCACCCCGAACTTTCACNNTCACGACGTGAACTCATCAAGTACATCGTGGCCAAGCCCGGTGAGCGCGCTGCCGAGGTGCAAGCTCTCCTGAAGCTCGAACAGATCGATTCGATCCGAAAGTCATTGAAGACAGCGTCCAGCAAGGCAACGGCTGAGGAACGGACAGCCGCATCTGAACAGGGGCTGGCCGAGCAGAGCTTCCAGCAGCATCTCGGGCTGACCTCTCTCCTGTCCACGGAAGTCCTTCGCGAAATCAACGCGAGGCGCGCGACGCTTCAGCTCGCCGCACTAGACGAGCTCAACGTCGACACCGATCTCATGATGGGCAGCGGGNAAGCCAGGAAGACCTCAACGCTTGACCTGACGACGAGCAGAGCTGAGGTAGCGGCTCTACTGTCAATCGTTACCGACGACTCGGCGATCCGCACGGCGTACGCGGGGCTCTCGGAGAGTGTCACGAGATTCCGAGAGAACCCCGGCATGATGGACGTGATCCACCATCGTGATCTGCTCAAGCTCGGTCTGGCAGCGGCGACGGAACCTCGCTGTCCCTTGTGTGACCTTGCCTGGGAGAGCACTGATCAACTTCGCGCCCACATCGAACGACGCATCGCTGAAACAACAGCCGCAGCCGAGGTTCGCACGAAGACCCTGACGGCCGCCGAGACCTACGGCGGACAAATACGTCAGGCANGGGAAGCAATCGACCGAGTCCTACCGACCGCTCGAAATGTCGGCCCTGAGACGCTGCCGCACCTCTTGTCCTCATGGAGGGACCGACTGCTCAAGCTCGAAGGCCTGCTGAGTGCCTTCGAAGCAATCACCGCCGAGGATTCAGCGGTGTCGGAATCCGCCCACGCCCCCGAAGTATCAGTCAGGGACGAGATCGAAGCGCTCGCGAAGGCGCTTCGAGACATGCCGGACGAGAGCGCCGAAGAGGCCGCACGGTCCTTTCTCAACATCGCCAAGGACCGGTGGGGGCGTGTGCGCTCAGCCCGCGCAAGCCTCGCACAGGCGAGCAAAGTGAAAGCGTCCGCGACAGCGGCATACGACCTATACTCCCGCACCGCCGACGCTGCTCTCACCAACTTGTACAAGACCGTAGGGACGGACTTCAGCCGCTACTACCAGTTCGTCAACTCGGACGACGAAGGCGCCTTCCGGGCCGAGTTGCTACCGAGCTCGGGAAGCCTCGATCTCAAGGTCGACTTCTACAAGCTCGGGATGTTCCCTCCCGTGGCTTACCACAGCGAGGGCCACCAAGACGGCATGGGCGTCTGCCTCTACCTTGCGCTTGTCAAGCAACTCCTTGGCCCAAAGTTCCGCTACGCCGTACTCGATGACGTGGTCATGTCTGTCGACGCCAGTCATCGCCGGAGGTTCGCGGAGCTCCTTCAAGGCGAGTTCCCGGAGGTGCAGTTCATAATCACGACCCACGATGAAGTGTGGGCTCGGCAAATGCGGACGGCTGGCCTCGTGACGAGCAACGCGATGGCACGCTTCTACGGCTGGTCGGTCAATAGTGGGCCGACCTACGGAGTCGGCGATGTCTGGGGCGATATCGATACTGCGATACAGGCCGGTGACATCTCAGGCGCTGCGGCCAAACTGCGGAGGGCGCTCGAAGCCAACCTCGGCGACATCGCCGAAAGCATCCGCAGCAGCGTCACGTACCGGAGCGATGCCTCGTACGATCTCGGCACCTTCCTGGGTTCTGTCAATGCACGTCACAAGGAGCTGCTCGGAAAAGCCAACGAGGCAGCGAAGGCTTGGAACAACCAAGCACAGCTCCAATTGGTCCAACAACTGCTGGCGCAGCGCAGCACCGTAATCTCGGAGCAGAACGCCGAGCAGTGGCTGCTGAACAAGCTCGTTCACAACAACGACTGGGCAAATGGAACAGAAGGTGACTTCCAGCCAGTGCTGGTAGCAGCCACGGAGTTCCTCGACCTGTTCAAGTGCACAAACGCAGCCTGCGGCTCTTGGATCACGCTCTCTGGCGACGCGCTTCGTTGCGCTTGTCAAACCTACAACCTGAACCTACGGAAGAAATAGCAGAACGGTGGTCACCCTACATAGGAGCGTGATCTGCCATCAAGCGGGCCGCGTCTTCGCCCACACCGTGCCCCGATGAACCCCGAACCGCCGCGCAAGCGCGTTCACGCTCACCCCTTGCGCGCGGGCTGTTCGCATAGCGTCCACTTCGCTGTCTGTAAGCCGTGTTCGAGGTCGTTTACTTGGTTCCGCCGACGCGCCGATCAGGGGNTCGCCCGACTCTCCGGGAGGGTCGGCATCCTCGCGGACGCCCTGATTCCACGCGGAGACAAGCCTCTCGACCCGCTGTCGCCTGTTCCCGTAGCGCTCCATTGCGTCCACCGAAAGTCGGCTTCGACGGCCAGTCTCCGTCCGCTCACGCCGGGTCAGCCGACCCCGGGGAACCCAGCGGCACCACCACGACCGGACGATGCTGGGTGGTCGTCAGCCGCATCGCCAGCGGGCTGCGCAGCGCGTCGCGGACCGGCCGGCGCTTCCGGACGGGACGCTTCGTCCCCACCACGATCAGCAGCGCCCCCAGGCTGTCGGCGAGGTCGGTCAGCGCCCGGACGGGTTCGCCCGCCAGCCTGCGGGTGGACCACCGGACGTTCCGGCCCAGCAGCAGTTCGGGCAGCCGCTGCAGGGGGTCAACAGGCGGCGGCAGCGGCTCGCTCACGTACGCGCACACCAGCTCCGCCTCGTACCGGTGCGCCAGTTCGGCGGCGCTGAGGACGACCGCCGCCGGCTGGAGGGAGTGACCCCGACGACCACAAAACCGCTCATCAGCGGCCGGGCTGGAAGTTCTGGTCCTTGTACTTGGTGAAGTAGTCGGCCATCCGGTCGTTCTGCATCGCGTCCGCCATCTCGGCGAGCTGGGTGAAATTGACGACGTCGATCGAAGCGCCGGCCTTGGTGGTGCCGAAACCGCTGATCGGTGCCTGCATGCTGATGATGTCCTGACTGCCGCCGAGCTTCATCTGGGTGGCCAGCGAGAACATGGTCGGCACGGTGAAATCGCCGTCCACCGTGAAATAGCCGCCGATATCGCCGGCGACCTCCGCGAAGGTCACGGGATTGGCCATGACCGAGGGCTTCATCAACTTCGCGATGATCGCCCGGACGACGGTGCGCTGCCGAGCGGCCCGGTCCAGGTCGCCGCCGGAGAGCTGGTGGCGTTCGCGGACGTAGGCCAGCGCCTCGGCCCCCGAGATCGTGATCTCGCCGCGCGGGAAGTTGAAGCCGTTGCTGACGGTGGCGGTGTCATTGAAGATGGTCACCCCGCCGATCTTGTCGGTGAGCCCGATGAACCCCTCGAAATCGGTGAGCACCTGGTGGCTCATCCGGACGCCGAGCAATGACTCCACCGTCTGCACCGACAGCGGAACGCCGCCGAAGGCGTAGGCGGCGTTGATCTTGTTCTTGCCGTGACCGGGGATGTCGACGTACATGTCCCGGGGNAAGGAGATCAGGTACACCTTGCGGCGGTCGCCGCTGATGTGCGCCACGATCAGGGTGTCGCTGCGCCCCCGATCGTTGCCCCGGGAGTCGCTGCCCATCAGCAGCAGGTTCAGCGGCTGCCCGGCCTGATCGCCGGGGTCGATCGGCCGGCCCGTGTAGTTCGGGGTGAGGGACTCGTCCCGCGGGATCCGGCTGAGCGCGATGACGGCCTGCACCACGTAGTAGCCGACGCCGGCCAGCATGAGCACGAGCAACCCCACCAACACCACCAGCCACTTGCGCATGGGCCGTTTGCCGCGCGGGTCCGTCGCGGCCCGCCTCGGTGCGCCGTCGCCCTCGGTGCCGGAGTCGAGGATGCCGTCGATGTCCCCGCGGTCCTCCAGATCGGTCATCGGTGCCCCCTCACTCGACCGAATCGGTGTGGGCGGCCCACGTGGTGGCGACCGCCTCGGCCTCCTGTCGTCGCCGGCGATCGGCGACCGCAAAGACCACGCCGGCCAGCACGGCCAGGGCCCACAGGAGCTTCCTCACGGCCCAAGAGTACTTGGTGCCCCGGCCTCACCTACGCGGGACGGCCGCCAGGGCTGCCCACGGGTCCGGCGGGAAGTCCCCGGCGCCCGGGTCGCCGGCCAGCGTGGCGGCGAGGTGACGGACGCCTGCCGGGTCGGCGACGGACACGCTGTTCCCGCCGCCTTCGCGGATCTCCAGCAACGGGACGACGACCGGCACCACGGACTCCGGGGTGAGGCGCAGTTCCAGGACGGTGGAGCGCAACCGCTCGGGAGTGAGGTCCGGATCGACCCTCAGGCAGTGGGCGAGGTTGCCCGTGATCGCATCGAGGTTGGCCGCTGTCGTGACCGCGCCGATCTCGACCAACCGGACGAACACCGCGGCGACGACCGTGGTCGTCCGTTGCAGCCGGACGGCGCTGTCCGCGGGCGCGTCCAGGTACGCGGCGGCGGCTGCCGCCGTGAGGTTCACCCGTCCCGCGGGCCAGTGCTGGTTCCCGGCCGAGGCGGGCGCCGGGTTGGGCACGCTGACCGGACCGACGACGTCGATCAGTCGGGCGAAACCGGGGAGGCTCAGGACCATCAGGTGGTCCATCCGGACGCCGAACAGCGCCTCCACGGCGCGGACGACGGCCCCCGCTCCGGTCGCGTAGGCCTCGCCGAGGGTCTGTTCGCCCGCCCGCGACTGCGGGACCAGCAGATCGGCCGGCAGGGCGACGAGGCGCAGCGCGTCCCGCTCGGCGGACAGGTGCACGACGATGACCGCGGCCAACTGACCGGAGGAGTCGAGGTTCAACACGACGTAGTTGAGCGCCCGCGGTCCCGCGGGGTCCGCCGGAACCGGCCGGCCGGTGTAGTCCGGCAACCCTTCGGTGCGGCCGAGCGAGGTCATCGCCTGATTGATCTTGCCGAGATACAACGAGGCCAGCCCCACCAGCCCCGCGACCAACACCAGGGCGCCGACGAGCGCGACCGCAACCAGCTGGTCCCCCGGCGGCGTTTCACGTCCCCAGGCTAGGCCGTCGCGACAACCCGCCTACGCTGGGGGCGATGAACGTCCGCGACCTGTTGTTCCCGCCCGGCGCGACGCGCCACGACTGGGCTCTGGACGGCGCGCTGGCGTTCGCGATGTTCGTGCTGACGGTCGTCCCGTACTGGGTGGTCGGGGCCTACAACGGGTACACCCGCNTGCTGTGGCTGAGCGCGCTGACGTTGATGGTCGTCCCGCTGGCGCTGCGCCGGCACTCGCCGCTGCTGATGCTGGCCGGCTGCACGCTGGCCGGGCTCGTCCAGCTCGCAGTGTGTTCGATCTTCACCGCCCCGCTGATCGTGCTGCCGATCGTCGCCTACTCGGTGGCCCGGCTCGTCCCGGGCCCCGCGCGGCTGGTCGTCCTGGTCGGCGCCGTGGGCGCGGTGCTGGGTCCGCTGCGCTGGACGTTCTCGGGGCTGGGCATGACCCCCACCCTGCGGTCGCTCATCACCGTGGCCCTGCAGGCGTTCGTGTGCTTGGGCCTCATCGTCACCCCGTATGCGATCGGCCGCCGGGTGCGCGAGTCGTCCGAGGCCCACCAGGACCGCGTCGCCGCCGCGGAGGAGCGCTACCAGCTGATGCTCGCCGAACGGGACCAGCAGGCGCGGCTCGCCGAGTCGCGGGCGCGGACGATGATCGCCCGCGAGTTGCACGACATCGTCGCCCACTCGCTGTCGATCATGATCGTCCAGGCCGAAGGGNGTCGCGCGCTGGCGACGAAGAAGCCCGAGGCGGCGGTCCAGGCCCTCGACACCATCGCCGAAACCGGACGGGACGCGCTGGGCGAGATGCGCCGCATCGTCGGGGTGCTGCGCCGGGAGCCGAATGCCGATACGGCCCCCGACTACACCCCGGCACCCACGCTGGGCGAGATCAGCGAGCTGGTGCGCCGGGCCACCGACCGGGCGCACCTGCGGGTCATCGGGGATCCCNCGCGGGTCAGCCACGCCCTCGAACTGACCGTGTACCGGGTCGTCCAGGAGGCGTTGACGAACTTCCTCAAGCACGCCGGGCCCGAGGCGACCGCGACCGTGACCTTGACCTACACCTCGACCGAGATCCACATCGAGGTGATGGACAACGGCCCCGGTCCGGCGGTGGTGGGGCAGCCAACCGGCCACGGGCTCCGGNGGATGGCCGAACGGGTCTCCTCGATGGGCGGACGGCTGGAAGCCCATCCGCTGCCGCGCGGCGGGTTCGTCGTCCGCGCCGTCCTGCCGCTGCACAATAGGTGATGACAAGGAGTTTCGATGACGATCAGGGTGTTCCTGGCCGATGACCAGGCGCTGGTGCGCAGCGGTTTCCGCATGCTCATCGAGGCCGAGGACGACCTGGATGTGGTGGGGAGGCGTCCGACGGCGCCGCTGCCGTCCGCGCGCTGACCGCGCATCCTGCCGACGTCGTCCTGATGGACATCCGGATGCCCGTGATGGACGGGGTCGAGGCCACCCGGCGCATCGTGCACTCCGGGCTCGGCACCAAGGTGCTGGTGCTGACCACGTTCGACCTGGACGAATACGTGTTCAGCGCCCTCAAGGCCGGAGCCAGCGGCTTCCTGCTGAAGGACGCCCGTCCGCAGGATCTGCTGAACGCGATCCGCAACGTGGCGGCCGGTGACGCGGTGATGGCGCCGTCGGCGACCCGGCGGCTGCTGGACCACATCGTGCCGACGCTCCCTGCGTCGCCGACCGGGACCGACGTCCGGCTCGACGTGCTGACCGATCGGGAACGCGAGGTGCTCGTCCAGATCGCGGCGGGGGCGACCAACACCGAGATCGCCAGCACCCTCTACATGGCCGAGGGGACGGTCAAGACCCACATCGGCCGGTTGCTGGCGAAGCTGCACATCCGGGATCGGGTCGGGCTGGTGCTGTTCGCGTACGAGACGGGCCTCGCCGGACGCTGACCGCGACGCCTGAGACAACCCCGGCTGGTGTCCCCGACGCGGGCGAGTCGCCTTACCCGCGCCACACCGGGGTGGGAATAGGGCCGCTGCCTGCGCCCCGGTTCCGGGCCCGTTGGCACGATCCGGCCGCAGTTCGGGAGGTGGCGGCGTTCGTCCTGGTGACGCGCCCGATCGCCGGCGACCGGCGACCTCGGGAGGGATCGGTCAGGCGTCGGCCTCGTCCTGGGCCCTCTCGATCGCCTCGTCGACCGACTCCTCGGACGCCTCGGCCTCGGCGTCGGCCGCCTCGTCCGTGTCCGGGTCGCTGGCCGGCTGAGCCGGAGCGGCCGCGGGGGTGCCGGCGTCCATGGCCTGGACTAGCGCCCCGCCGCCGAGCGTGGCCAGCATCTGTCGGACGTTGGTCAACTGCGCGGTGATGCTGTCGCGACGCGCGGTGACTGCCTGCAGTTCGCGCTCGGATTCGCGGCGGATGCGGTCGGCGGTCGCGCGGGCCTGCTCGACGGTCTGCGTGGCGAGATCGCGGTGCTGCTGCAGGTGGGCCGCGGCGCTGTCCTTCGCCTCGGCGAGGACCCGGTCGGCCTCGGTGTGGGTGGCCGACAACTTCTCCTCGGCCCGGGCCAGGGCCTGCTCGTGCTGGGCCATTTGGGCGGCGAAGTCGCTGGCGGCCTTGTCCCGGCGTTCGGCCAGGGTCTGCTCGAAGTCGGCGGCGGCGGCGGCAGCGCGGGCGCGCTGGTGCTCGTACAGGGCCTCGGCCTCTTCGCGACGCGCGGAGGCCTCGCGGTCGGCCTGGTCGAGGATGTCGTCGGCCTGGCGCTTGGCGGACTCGATCAGCTTCGCGGCTTCGGCGTCGGCCCGCCCGGCGGTGTCCTGGGCGTAGCGGTCGGCGGTCTGGCGGGCGGCGTTCGTCGTGGCGATGGTCTCGGACTCCAGCTTGGCGGCGTCGCGCTTGGCCTTGCCGCGCAGGTCGGCAGCCTCCTCCTCGGCGAGCTTCAACATCGCGGAGATCCGCTTGCCCAGCTCGTCGAAGGTGGGCGGGGCGGTGTTCTTCGCGGCGTCCTGCAGGCTGGCGACCTGCTGGCGCTGCTCGGCCAGCTGCTGCTGCAGCTGGGATACCGCCGCGGTCAGCTTGTTGACCTCAACGGTGCGTTCGCCGGCCTCCGCGCGGGTCTGGTCCAGCGCCTGGCGAAGCTGGGCGACCGTCCGGTCCACTTCGGCCGGGTCGTAGCCGCGCAGGACGCTGCGGAAGGCGGGTGCGTCGCTCATGATTCCTCTTTCTCTGAAACCGCGAGGGCTTCGATGACGCCGGACAGGTGGCCCAGCTGGCTGTTGATGTCGTCGCGCCGGCGGGCCAGGACGGCCACCTCGGCGCGGGCGCGGTCGAGCATGGCGCGGCCCTCGGTGCGGGCCGCGTCCGCTTCGGCGCGGGCTTCGTCGAGGAGCCGGACGGCCTCCTCACGGGACGCCTTCGCACGCTCGTAGGCGTCGCGTTGCAGGCGTTCGATGTCGGCCGCCGTGCGTTCGCGGACGAGGCGGGCCCCGACTCGGCCTCGGTGAGGCGCCGCTCCGCGCGAGCCAGTTGGGCATCGGCCTCGCGGCGGGCGGTCTCGACGATCCGGGCCGCCTCGGCGGCGGCGTCGTCCCGGGTGCGCCGGGCGTCCCGCTCGGCGGCCTCCAGCACCGCCAGCGCCCGCTGCCGCAGATCCTCGACCTCGGCGCGCTCGGTCTGCATCGCCACTTCATGGGTGTGCTTGCTCGTCGCCAGGGTCACCTGCAGCTGTTCGCGCACCTCGCGGGCGTGGGCGGCGAGCTCGGCGTGGACCGTCCGGCGGTGCGCCGCCGCGTCCTGCTCGGCCTGGGCGCGCAACTGCTCCATCGCCTGGTTGGTCCACTCGACGTGGGCGGCGGCCGCGGCCAGCTGCTCGTCGGCTTGGCGTTGGGCGTCGGCCCGCAGCCGCTCAACCTCGGCGGCGGTCTCCGTACGGGACTGTTCGGTCTCGGTGAGCACCCGTTCCCGCTCGGCGGCGAGCTCGGCGGTGATGCGCTCCAGGTCGGCTTCGGCCTGCGCCCGCATCGCTGCCGCCGCCTGCGCCGCCTCGTCCCGGAGCCAGGTGGCGTGAGCGATCGCTGCCTCCCGGCGCTGGGCCTCCTCCTCGTCCCACTCCTGCTGCCGGGCGGCGAGGTCGGCGGCCGACTGCTCCGCCAGCGCCGTCGCGCGGGCCAGCGTGTCGTCGTGGGTGGCCTGGCCCGCGGCGCGCAACTCCTCGGCCTGCCGGTGGGCGTCCGCGAGCAGCCCGGCGGCCTCTTCGCGGGCCTGCGTGGCGACCTCCGCGGACGTCCGCTCGGCGGTCGACACGATCAGGTTCGCCTGGTCCGTGGCGTCCGTGAGCAGGGTGACGGCGTCCTGTCGCGCCTCCTCCAGCCGGGCGTTGGCGGAGGTCAAGGCGGCCTGGACGTCCTCGTGCTGGGCGCGCGCCGACCGCAGCAACTCGTCGCTCTCGGTCCGCAGCCGTTCGAGTTCGGCCCGCGTCGCCGCGGCCTCCCGCTCGGCCTCCTCGCGCACCCGGACGGCCAGCAGTTGAGCCTGGTTGAGCATCGCGGTGGCCTGCCGCGACACATCACCCAGCTCAGCCATGAGCCCATACTTCCGGGTGGTCAGGATGGCTGCAAGTTGGTTCATGGTGGAGGGTGACCCGCTGCCGATCGAGGACCAGGCGGTAGGGTTCGCACCGTGCGCTACCGCTCCACCCGGGGTCGCCGGGGCTCCGGGACTGCCCTTCTCCGACATCCTGCTCGCCGGGCTCGCCCCGGATGGCGGGCTGTACCTCCCCGAGACCTATCCTGCCTTGTCAACAGCTGATCTGGTCGCGTTGCGCCAGCTCCTGGAGGCCGAGGGCTACGCCGCCGTGGCGGCCCGGGTGCTGGGCTTGTTCGCCGACGATATTCCCGCCGACGACCTGCGTGCGCTGTGCGAGCGGGCGTACGCGGCAGAGGTGTTCGGTGAGATCGTCGTCCCGGTCACCAGGCTCGAAGGCGGGCTGTGGCTGGCGCACCTGTCGCAAGGCCCGACCGCGGCGTTCAAGGACATGGCGATGCAACTGCTCGGGCAGTTGTTCGAGTACGAGTTGGAGCGTCGGGGGCAGGAGCTGAACATCCTCGGCGCCACCAGCGGCGATACCGGTAGCGCAGCGGAGTACGCGATGCGGGGAAAGCCGAACATCCGGGTGTTCATGCTGTCGCCGCAGGGTCGGATGAGCCCGTTCCAGCAGGCGCAGATGTACAGCCTGGACGACCCCGCANTCGTCAACGTCGCCGTCCGCGGGGTGTTCGACGACTGCCAGGACCTGGTGAAGGTGCTCGCTTCTGACCTGGATTTCAAGGCGCGGCATTCCCTCGGGGCCGTGAACTCGATCAACTGGGCGCGGGTGGTCGCGCAGGTCATCTACTACGTGGTGGCTTGGCTGCGGGTGAGTGCGGAGCTGCCCGAGGTGGCGGCACGGGTGTCGTTCTGCGTTCCCACGGGCAACTTCGGCAACATCTGCGCCGCCCACATCGCCCGCGAGATGGGGCTGCCGATCGACCGGCTCATCCTGGCCACGAACGAGAACAACGTGCTGGACGAGTTCTTCCGGACCGGCGTCTACCGCGTTCGGGCGGGTGCGGTCGAGACCTCCAGCCCGTCCATGGACATCTCGAAGGCGTCCAACTTCGAGCGGTTCGTCTTCGACCTCCTGGGACGCGACGGCGCTCGGGTGGCGGACCTGTTCGGCCGGCAACTGGCCGAACAGGGGTTCTTCGACCTGTCCGCGACCCCGGATNTCGCCTCGATCCGCCGCCGCTACGGGTTCGTGTCGGCCTCGTCCACCCACGCGGACCGGGTGGCCACGATCCGCGACGTGCACACCCGCGACGGTGTCACCATCGATCCGCACACCGCGGACGCGGTGAGGGTCGCCCGCGACCTGCGCGAGCCGGACGAGACGGTGATCGTTACCGAGACGGCGCTGCCGGTGAAGTTCTCCGCCACCATCGTCGAGGCGCTCGGGCACGAGCCCGAGCGGCCGGAGGCGTTCGAGGGTCTGGAGGCCCTGCCGCGCCACGTCACCGTGATCGACAACGACCCGGCGCACCTGCGGGCCCTGATCGAGGCGCACCTGGGCGGCTGACGGGCCCGGGAGCGCTGGTTTGTCCGTTTGGACCGAATCAACCGCCTCTCAACGCCCTCCACGGGCCCGATCTGCCCATTCGTTCGGTCGGATTGCACATCGATGCCTGTGGACAGCGGTTTTTCGTATCCACAGATTGCTCAGAGGGCCTTTTCTGCTGGGGTCGCCCTGCTGGATTTGATCCGTGCACGTCGAGAGAGCCCTCCGCCGCCTGACCGAACAGCACGGTGTGCTGCGGCGGAATCAGGTTCCCACGGCGACGCTGCGGGCTCTCGTCCGATCCGGCCGGGTGGTGCGATTCCTGCCCGGCACCTATGTCGATTCTGCTCGTGAGCAACGTCAGCACACCCGCTTGGCCGCGGTCCTTGCCCATTACCCGGCGGCCCTCCTCTGGGCCTCGACCGCCGAGTCGGTGATCTGGGCGAACCCCGCGGCTGAGCACCGGATCTCGATCGCCGGGCCGCACACCATCCACCCACCGGCCTTCGTCCAGGCCAGCTACCGAAGGATTCCGAACGAGTCCCGGGTCTTGTGGTCCGGGTTGGCTCTGCCCAGTCCGGCGTACCTGGCGGTTGAGGCCGCGAGCCACGATGAGGGCGGCNTGGCGGAGCGGATGCTCCGCGAACGGATCGTGACGCCAGGGGCGTTGGTCGACGCTCTCGCCTGGTTCGGCCACGTGCCCGGCACCGCGATCCGGCGGCAGGTGGTGCGCAACAGCGCCGACAATCCCTGGTCAGGCGGGGAGCGGGCGCTGCAATCCCTGCTGCGGGAGGCGGGCATCGGCGGCTGGGTCGCCAATCGGCCCGTGTGGGTGGCGGGGCGCTGCTACTTCCCCGACGTGCTGTTCGAGGCGGAGCGGTTGATCCTCGAGTTCGACGGCTACGAGTTCCACTCCTCGCGGGCGGCCTTCGAGGCAGACCGCATCCGCATGAACGAACTGCACCTGGCCGGCTATCTTGTGCTCCGCTACACCTGGGAACGGCTGGCCGACCCGGCCGCCCTGATTCGACAAGTGCGCCGGATGCGGACCCGGCTCCGCGCCGCGTGATCTGTGACGGCACGGCTGGCTCCGGCGCCCGTGACCCCGGGCTCACCCAGCTTCGCCTGCGTGCACCGTGTCGGGCGTCCCGGCTCTCCCCGCGTGATCCGTGACGGGATGGATCGCCGGGTCTCGCGCTGTGTGCTGCGTGGTGGGATGGCCCGCCCGGCCTTGCGCGTGATCTGTGACGGCCTGCGCGGCTCCGTGTCGGCTGACCGCGACCTGACCGGCAGTGTCCGGTTCGACCGAACGAACCGTGAATTCGGCCTCGAATTCGGCTCGATCGGGCCGTTGATTCGGTCAGAACGCACACTCAGTCGACGACGAGCCCGCGGCGCTCCAGCAGGTGGACGATGTCGGGATCTTGGCCGCGGAAGTCGCGGTAGGTGTCCATGGCCTCCACCGAGCCGCCGGGGGCGAGCAGCTTGTGCCGGTAGCGGTCGCCGTTCTCNCTGGTCAGGCCGCCATTGTCGAGGAACCAGGCGGCGGTGTCGGCGTCCAGCACTTCCGACCACACGTAGGAGTAGTAGGCCGCGGCGTACCCGCCCTCGAAGATGTGCTTGAAGTAGGTGGACCGGTAGCGCGGTGGGGTCAGCGGGAAATCGATCCCCGCGTCGGCCAGCGCCCGGGCCTCGAACTCCTCCACACCCTCTGGATCGCGGGGCAGCGCCTCAAGAGGGGTCGTGTGCCACGCCTGGTCCAGGATGGCCGCCGCCAGGAACTCGGTGGTCTTGAAGCCCTGGTTGAACTGCTGGCTGTTCTGCATGGTCTCGATCCACTCCGCCGGGATCGGCTCGCCGGTCTCGTGGTGCACGGCGTACCGGGCCAGCAGTCCGGCGTCCAGGGCCCACATTTCGTTGACCTGCGACGGGAACTCGACGAAATCGCGCGGCGTTGCGGTGCCCGACTGGGAGGGGAACCGGGTGTCGGACAACAAGCCGTGCAGCGCGTGGCCGAACTCGTGGAACAGCGTTACCACCTCGTCCCACACCAGAAGCGTGGGCTGGCCGGCGGGCGGCTTGATCAGGTTCAGGTTGTTCGTGACGACCGGACGCTGGCCGAGCAGGTGGTTCTGCTCGACGATCGAGTTCATCCACGCTCCGCCCTGCTTCCCCGGACGAGTGAAGTAATCGCCCAGGTACAGCCCGATGCCGGTGCCGTCGGCGTCCTTGACCTCCCAGACCCGCACCTCGGGGTTGTAGCCCTGCAGATCCGGCCGCGGGACGAACGTGATCCCGAAGAGTCCCGTCGCGGCGGCGAACACCCCNTCGTGCAGCACCCGCTCCAACTCCAGGTAGGGACGCAGCAGGTTGGCGTCCAGATTGAATCGGTCGGCCCGAAGCCGTTCGGCCAGGTACTGCCAATCAGCCGCCTCCATCTCGGCCGTTGGGTCGATCCCCGCGAGCACCGCGCGCAACTCGTCCGCTTCCGTCCGGGCGTTGCGGACGGCCGCGGGCGCCAGCTTGCCGAGCATGGCCGCCACGGCCTCGGAGGACTTGGCGCAGGAGTCGCTGGCCACGTACTCGGCGTGGTGGACGAACCCCAGCAAGGTGGGNCGCTCCGCGCGCGCCCGGGCCAANTCGAGCAGGATCGCTCGGGTGTCGTGCTCGCCGGACCAGCCCCGTCCGACGACCGCGGCGTGGATGCGGCGGCGCAGCCCNCGGTCGTCCGAATCCGGCATCGCGCGTTGTGGGGTGCAGGAATCGAGTTCGATCAGCCAGCCTTCCAAGCCCGCCGCCTCCGCCGCCGCCCGGGCGCCGTCCTTGGCCGCAGCCGACCAACCGGCCAGTTCGGCCTCGTCGGTGACGTGGACCGCTGCGGCGTTCGAGCCGGCCAGCGCGAGCCGTCCGAAAGCCGACTGCAGTTCGGCGATGCGGGCGTTGAGGTCGCGCAGCCGCTGCTGCTCGTCCTCGGGCAGGTGGACCCCGGAGCGCTCGAAGTCGCGCAGGTGGGTCTCCAGCCAATAGGCCGCCTGTGGGTCGAGGGCCACCTCGCCGGCGTCCCGGCGCCTGGCCAGCTCGGTGAGCCGGTCGAACAGGGCGCGGTTCTGGTAGACGGCGTCGGAGAAGCGGGCCAGCTTAGGNGAGATCTCGGCGTCGATGGCGTCCAGTTCGTCGGTGGTGTCGGCGGGCTGGACGTTGTAGAACGCCGACAGCGCTCGGCCCAACACCTGACCCGAGGACTCCCAGGCCTCGATCACGTTCGCCTCGGTGGCGGGCTCGTGGTTCGCAGCCAACTCGTCCAGAGCAGCCAGCCGCTCGGCCATTCCGGCCTCGATCGCCGGCACGTAATGCTCGGGACGGATGTCGGCGAAGGGGCTCAACTCGTACGGGAGCGCGGACGGCTGGGCGAAGGGGTTGGCGGGATCGAGGACGGTCATGTCAGCCACCTTAGGGCCCCTGTTGTGACTCGGACAGGGCCTCGCCCGCACCCGTCCACCACCTCGTCGGCGGCTGGTGCGGGCCGGGAAGCACGGGCACGGCCGGTCCGGAATCGGGGCGGTCGAGGCCCGCGATGGTGACGGGCCACCCACCGGTCGGGGCGTGGCAGACTGCTCCGGTGGCGAACCCGGGCTGGGAGTGGGATCCGACCCTGTTCGGCGGCAGTGCCNCCTACTACGCCGAGGGCCGGGCGTCCTACCCCGAGGAGTTGATCGACGCCCTCGTCGCCGCGTTGGACCTCGACGGCACCGGACGGCTGCTGGATCTCGGCTGCGGTCCCGGGTCGTTGACGTTGCCCCTGGCCTGGCACGTCGGGGAGGCGGTCGGCTTGGACGCCGACGCCGCGATGGTGACCGAGGGCCGTCGCCGGGTGCTGTTGGCCGGGCTCACCAACGTGACGTGGGTCGTCCGTCGGGCCGAGGAGATGGGCGAGGATCTCGGCCGGTTCCGGCTCGTGACGCTCGCGCAGGCGTTCCATTGGATGGATCGTCCGCTGGTCGCGCGGGCGGTGCGCGGAGTGCTGGAGCCCGGTGGCGTGGTGGTGCACGTCCACGCGACCACCCATCGGGGCTCGGCACCCACCCGGGCCNTGGAGCACCCGCAGCCCTCCTGGGACGCGATCGAGAAGCTGGTGGCGCAGTTCCTCGGCAAGCGCCGGCGTGCGGGCCAGGGCTTCCGGACAGCCCCGACCGGCAGCGACACGNGGGAGGACGAGGAGGACATCTACGCCGCCGCGGGGTTCCGGCATGCGGGGGCGGTGGAGACACCGCGCCGGGTGTTGACCCGGACCGCCGACCAGATCGTGGCCAGCGTGCTCTCGCTGTCGTACGCGGCGCCGCACCTGTTCGGAGACCGGTTGGACGAGTTCGAGGCGGCGCTTCGAGCCCTGTTGGCCGAGGCCAGCCCGGACGGGCTGTTCAGCGAGGAGATGCGCGAGATCGTCGCGGACGCCTGGCGTCCGGAGCCGTAGGGACGCGGTGCCCCGCCCTGGGTTTCGACAAGCTCAACCGCCGGGCGGTGGCGCCTGCTCGGCTTGTCCGTCAGGGACTCAGCCGCCGTCGATGGACTCACGTGCCGCCCGCTCCCGGCCCGCGCTCCCGGGGTTTCGACAGGCTCAACCGCCGGGACGAGTGCGGCTCTCGGGGTCTAACAGGCTCAGCGGCCGGGACGAGTATGGCTCCCGGGGTTTGGACAGGTCAACCGCCAGGAGGGTGCGGCTCCCGGGCCAAGGACCAATCGTCGAGGCGGCTTGGGCTGCAGAAGGTTCGCGCTGGCGGAGATTGGTATCAGTGCGACGTAGTGCGTCGACTTCGACGCGTTTTGTCGCACTGGCTCAACCGCCGGGACGAGTCCGGCTCCCTGGGTTCGACAGGCTCAGCCGTCGAGGGGCCTGGGTCCCGCGGTTTCGACAGGCTCAACCGGCGGGAAACGAGCGCTGGGCATGAGGGGATGCAGGCTCGACAGGCGGCAGGGGCCCGGCTGCCGGGGCTTGGACAGGCTCAGCCGTCGAGAGGGGCCTGGGTCCCGCGGTTTCGACCGGCTCAACCGGCGGGAAACGAGCGCTGGACATGAGGGGATGCAGGCTCAGCCGCCGGGACGAGTCCGGCTCCCGGGGTTTCGACAGGCTCAGCCGCCGGCGGGTTCCCGCTCCCGGGGTTTCGACAAGCTCAACCGCCGGGAGGGCCCGCGGTTGGGACAGAGCCCGCCGCCGGATGCGTGCGTCAGCCCGCTCTGCCACGATGGCGGGCGTGAACTGGGTGGAACTGGTCGGCTACGCGGCGTCGGCGCTGGTGGTGCTCTCGCTGGCGATGACGTCGGTCGTCCGGCTCCGGGTGATCTCGCTGATCGGATCGCTCACGTTCGTGGTGTACGGGGCGCTGTTACCGTCCGTCCCGATTATCATCACCAACGCGGCGGTCGCGGCGCTGAACGTGTGGTTCCTCCGCAAGGAGTTCTCGCCCAGCCGCGACCTCGGGGCTGTCCCGATCGCTGTCGACGCGCCTTTCCTGGTCGATTTCCTGCGCTCGCACGCCGCCGACATCGAACGCACCTGGCCGGGCGCGAAACCAGGTCCGACAAGCACGTTCGCCCTCGTGCTGACCCGGGACGGGCTGCCCGCCGGAGCTCTGGTCGGACGTCCCGACGGCGACACCCTGCACCTGGATCTCGACTACGTGATGAAGGAGTTCCGCGATTCGCGCATCGGGCAATGGCTGTACGGGCCGGGCTCCCGGCTGCTCCGCGACGCCGGATTCACCCGCGTGGTGCGCGACCGGCCGGACGCGGCGCACCGGTCGTACCTGAAGGCGGTCGGGTTCGTGGAGGACGGCGACCGGCTCGTCCGCACCCTGTGACTATGTCCCGGGGTGCCGGGTGACCGTGAAGCTCTTCCACGTCGTGGGCGGCTCTTCGGGGTGTCGGGGCCGGGTGCGGGCGGCTGCTCGCCCGGCGGCACCGGACGAACGGGCTCACCCATGACCTCGCGCAGCGCCTGGACGATGGCATTGCCCGCAGCCGGATCGAACTTGCGGATTTCGGCCATGCGGGGAGTCTAGACGCTCGCTTTCCCCGTCCAGCGGCACGTGGGAGCGCGGGGCGGGCTGGTCGCCGAGTTGGGTGTGCAGTTGACCACTGACTTCGGTGGTGAACTGCACACTGATCGGACGGACCGCGCCCCATCAGTTCTCCAACGGCCTGTTCGTGGCGATCATGTGCCGCACTCGATCCTGGTTCGCCGGACGGACGACGAGGCCGAGCGCCACCTCCAGTTCGCGCCGCATCATCTCGTCCTGGTCCACGGTCTCGCCGGGGTCGAGGCGGTGAGCATGNCCGGCGAGGGCGCCGACGATCGCCCGGTCGGTCTCGGAGGCCTCGGCCCAGTCGGCGTCCAGCGGGCCGTCCGCGGCGTCGTGCAGCGGCATCGGCCGCTCGTCCGGCGGGGCGTAGCCCTCGATCAGCCCCGGNGCGGTCTCGATCGCGATGCCCAGCACCCGCCGGGCGCTCATCACGATCACGTCGTCGCGGCGCAGGAGCCCCCACGCCTGGGCCTCGTAGGCCGAGTTGCTGATCGCCGAGCCGGCCGCCAGCTCGAACGCCCCCACGGGGCCGGTGCGCGCCAGCGACTGGGTGACCCCGCCCCACGCGGGAATCAGCCCCACCTTGCGTTCGGGGAAGCCCGCCTTCAGTTCGGCGTGCGCGACCACCCGGTCCGCGGTCAGCAGCAGCTCGCAGCCGCCGCCCAGCGCCACCCCGCGCGCCGCCGCGACAACGTGGAACGGCGCCCGGCGCAGCGCCGCGAACGCCTGCTGGCCGCTCACCGTGAAGGCCCGCAACTCGTCCGGGTCGTTGCGTTCCAGCAACTCGGCGAAGGTGTTCAGGTTCGCCCCGGCGGAGAACGCGCGCGGGTTGTCCGAGCCGATGACCAGGGCCCGGAACGCCCCGGACGTGCCCAACTCCGTCGTCCGCTGCACCATGTCGAGGACACCGGGATCGCAGACGTTCATCTTCGTCCGCAGCTCCAGGCAGGCGATCCCGTCGCCAAGGTCGTGCAACCGCGCCGAGCCGTTCTCGGCCAGCACGCTCTTGCTCGCACTCGCCAGGGTCACCACGCCCTCGACCATCGGACGGCTGACGTCGAACCCGCCCGCCTCCACGGCCGCCGCCAGCAGACCCGGCACCTCCCGGCCCTCGGCGCGCAACCGCTCGGCGATCCAGGCCACGCCGACCTGGTTGGCCAGGGCGAAGGGCCCCTGCGCCCAGGCGTAGCCGAGCTTCAAGCCCTCGTCGATGTCGCCCGGGCGGTCGGCGATCTCGTCCGCGATCGACGCGCAGTAGGACACCACCTCCGACAGCACCCGCCAGGCGAAGCGGCCGCCGGGNGAGTCGGTCTCGCACAGCTCCCGCAGGCTGCGTGCCGCCAACCCGGGGTCGGACGGCTCCCGCCGCGCCCGGTACTCCAGGCTCTCGTCCAGGACCTCGTCCACGGGCTCGCCGGCGGCGTTCTTGCGACGGTAGAAGCCGCCCGGACCACGGCGTCCGATGAGCCCGTGGGCGAGCAGATGCCGGAACACCCGGTTCTCGGGCAGCGGGTACCGGTGGAAGGCGTCGCCGGCCGGCAGCACCTTCAGGAAGTTCGCCCACAACAGGGGGACGAGGTTGATCCCCACCAGGTCGAACAGCCCGAACACCCCGGTCTTGGGCACGCCGAAGGGCCGCGAGCCGAGCGCGTCCGCGGTCTCGATGTCGAGCCCCTCGTCGAACGCGGTGAGGGCCGCGCAGGCCAGCCAGAACGCGCCGACGCGGTTCGCGATGAAGCCCGGGGTGTCCTTGCAGTCGAGGACGGTCTTGCCCAGCCGCTCGTCCGCCGCCGCCCGGACCCGCTCGACCACCCCCGCGTCCGTGTCCGGCCCGGTGACCAGTTCCAGCAGTTCCATCACCCGGGGCGGGTTGAAGAAGTGCGTGATCGTGAAATCGCGGACGAACGACTCCGGCTGCCCGGCGATCAGCTTCGCGAGCGGGATGCCCGAGGTGTTGGACGACACCAGCGAGCCGGGCCGCCGGTGCTCCTCGATCAGGGCGTAGATGTCGGCTTTGACCCGCGGATCCTCGAATACGGCTTCCACGATCCAGTCGGCCTCGGCCAGGGCGGCCAGATCGTCCTCCACGTTGCCGGGCCGCACCCGCGCCGCGAAGTCCGGCAACATGAAGCCGCCGTTCTTCAGCTGCCGGGCGATGGCTTCGGTGGCGAGGATCGAGCGGTCTTCCGCGCCCTCGGGAACCACGTCCAGCAGGGTCACCTCGACCCCNGCGTTGGCCAGGTGTGCGGCGATGCCCGAACCCATCACGCCCGCCCCGAAGACGACAGCCTTCATTCCAACCTCCTTGCTGCCCTCCATCAGAACGAACCCGGAGCCCAATGACAAGGACTTGCTGCACGAGAAGTGCCACTCAGCGGGCGAACGACACAGGGGCGCGGTCCGTAAGTCGATCGAGTGTCACTTCTCGTGCACCGAATGACAGATCCGGCGGGACGGTTGCCCGTCCCGCCGGATCCCAGGTGTGGTTAGAGTCCCGAGCCGCGCGGTGCGCCTCGGCGGCGCTGCGGTGGGACTCTATGAGCCGCTTCTCCTCCGGACCGATCATCGCCAGCAGCACGATCGAGGCCACGACACAGCCGGTGAGGACGGCGAAGGTGACGCCCCAGCCGAAGTTCTGCACCAACCAGCCGACACCGGTGGAGGCCAGCGTGGCGCCGAGCACGTAGCCGAACAGGCCGGTGAAGCCTGCCGAGGTGCCGGCCACGTGCCGGGCGGACATGTCGAGGGCCTGCAGGCCGATCAGCATGACCGGACCGTAGATGAAGGCACCGATGAAGAACAGGTACACCATCAGCATCCAGTAGGGNGTGCCGACCGGCGACAGCCAGTAGGCCAGCAGGAAGGCGCCCACGCCGGCCATGAACGCGATACCGGTCCAGGTGCGGTTGCCCTTGAAGATCGTGTCGGACACCCAGCCACAGGCCAGGGTGCCGAAGATGCCCGCCAGCTCGAACAGCGAGAAGCCCATGATGCCGGCGGTGACCGACGCCTTGTGGACCTCGGACAGGTACGTCGGCGTCCACGAGAGCACGCCGTAGCGCAGGGCGTAGACGAACACGTTGGCCAGGGCCAGCAGCACCATCGTCCGGTTCAAGATGACGTGCTTGAGGACGATCTGCCAGTAGGTCATCCCCGCCTCGGCAGCGTGGTCGGGTTCGACCTTGGCCGGATCGTGGCGGTACTCCTCGATCGGGGGCAGGCCCACCGACTCGGGGGTGTCACGGATGAGGAAGAACGCCAGCGCGGCGACCCCNAGCGCGATGATGGCAGGGAACCAGAACGCGGACTGCCACGCGCCACCGGTCATCGACAGGCCGGCCGCAGCCGCGGCACCGACGCCCATGCCGCCGACGTTGTGGGCGGTGTTCCAGATGGCGGTCTTCCAGCCGCGCTCGTTCGTGGAGAACCAGTGCACCAGGACGCGGCCACTGGGAGGCCAGCCCATTCCCTGCACCCAGCCGTTGACGAACATGACGATCGCGAACACCGCCACGGACGCGTGCAGCGCCGGCACCAAGCCGACGGCCAGGTTCACCACGGCCGACAACGCCAGGCCGAGCGGCATGAAGTAGCGGGCATTCGAGCGGTCCGAGATCGTCGCCATGAAGAACTTCGAGAAGCCGTAGGCGATCAGCACGGCGTTGGCAATGATGCCGACGCCGACCTTGTCGATCCAGCCCTCGTCCAGGACGACCTTGGCGATCAGGGGGATGTTGTTACGGATCAGGTAGAAGCCGGCGTAGCCGATGAAGATCCCCATGAACACCTGGAAACGCAGGTTGGGGTACTTGCTTGTGATCTGATCCTGCGCGAGCCGGGCGGCCGGCAGCGGTGCCGACAACCAGGTTCGCTTCACGGGCTCTTCCGTGAGGGTCATGTCTTGCTCCTTCAGCGTTGGGGGACGACCCGAGGCCGCCTCGTTCATCACATCGGTCAACGCCTCGCCGTGGGGATCGCCAGGTGACAGTCGGTAACGGCGCTGTTACCGTGCGCCGGTCCGGCGGCCGACCCACCGGTCGGCCCACGCGCTTGTCAGCGGAGCAACACCCACGCCTGCGCGACGTCCAGGGCGAGCCGGACGGTGTCGCCGACCTCCCGCACCGGGTCGGCCAACCGGCCCGTCCCGATGAGGCTGCCATGCTCGGTCTCGACGACGTACTCCAACCGTTCACCGGTGTAATGGACGTCCTCGACCACGCCCAGGTCCCCGGCGACCTCCGCCCACGGTGTGGACGACTGGCTGGCCGCGGTGACGCTCAGCGCGTGAGGCCGGACGAGCACGGCCGCGGGCTGTCCGGCCCGGACATCCGGATGCGCCGGCAGCGACAACAACGTGCCGAAGGCCGACACCCTCGCCGTCCCGCCGGACGCCTCGACCACCTCGGTTTCGAGGAACGAGGCACGCCCCACATACTGGGCGACGAACGTCGAGTCGGGCCGCTCGAACACCGTCCGGGGCGCCCCGGACTGGACCACCCGCCCGGCGTCCAGCACGACGAGCTGGTCCGCGGCGCTCAAAGCGGCCTCACGGTCATGGGTGACCAGCACCGTCGTCAGCCCCAGCCGGCGTTGCGTCGCCCGGATCTGGTGCATGGTCTGCCGGCTCAACACCGGGTCCAGCCCGGCCAGCGGCTCGTCCAACAACAGCACGGACGGCTGCAGCACCAGTGCCCGCGCCAGCGCCACCCGGCGCTGCTGCCCNCCGGACAGCTCATCGGGGAAGCGGTGTTCCAGACCTGTCAGGCCCAGGCGCAGCAAGGCGACGTCCACCGCCTCGGCCACGGCGGATGCCGGCTGCCGGCGCACCCGCAGCCCGAACCCGATGTTGGCCGCCACGTCCAGATCGGGGAAAAGGGTGTCGGCTTGGAACACCATGGCGGTCGGCCGCCCCGGGGCATGGACCGGCGACAGCTCGGCCCCGTCCAGCACGATCCGTCCGGCATCGGGGCGTTCCATCCCCGCGATGCAGCGCAGCAAGGTGGTCTTGCCGCCACCGGAGGGTCCGACCACGCACACCAACGAGCCCGCGGCGATGTCCAGGTCGATCCCGGCCAGGCCGCCGCCGTCAGGGAAGCGTCGCCGCAGGCCCTCGATGCGCAGTCGTCCGGTCATGACGCCACCCTCGCGCGTCGCGTCCCCAGCGCACGTGACGGACGCGCCCACGCCGCCCGCAACAGGGCTACGCCGCCGCCGACGACGGCGATCAGCCCCGCCAGCACGACCGTTGCCGCGGCCGCGTCCGGCAGCCGACCGGCATCGATGTCGGCCAGCATCCGCACCGGCAGCAGCGGCACCTGCGCGGTACTGAGCAGGATCACCGACGACACCCCGGTCAGGCTACGCGCGAACGTGGTGATCGCACCGCCCAGCAACTCGGGACGGACCGCGGGCCAGACCACGTACCGGGCAACGTTCCCNCGGGACGCCCCCAGCGCCAGCGCGCTGTCCCTGACCCCGGGGAACCCGCAGCGGCANCGGACGACCGGCAGTGCCAGTGCGGGCATGAACCGGACGCAATGGACGACCCCTACCGTCACGAACACCAGCACGGCGGCGATCGGACCGGCCCCGAGGGCGCCCAAACCCCCGCTGACCAGGTCGAGCACGAAGTAGCCGAACAGACCGACGACGGCGGCGGGCACGGCGGCCAACGCGTCCAGGGTGCGCTGGACCACCGCGGACCGGGGTTGTTCCAACGTCGCCGCGACGGTCACCCAGAAGGCCGTGGCCGCGACCAGCGGGACGGTGATCAGCGCCACCAGGACGGTCGTGGCGAGCGCCCGGTGACGTTGGCCGCTGAGGATCTGCAGCAGGTTGTCCGTGGTGAAGTGGGCCTCGGGGCCGACGACGGTCATCACCGACGCCGCCGCGACGGCGACCAGCAGGGCCCCGATCAGGGCCCCCACCGACCAGGCCAGCCCCACCAGCAGCCAGCCGACCGGACCGGGCCGCCGCGAGCGGCGCGGGGTGGCCCCACCGGCCGCCCGGGTCGGCGCCAACCGACCGGCCGCCGTCCACAACACCATCGCGGGGACCGCCAGCAGCAGGGCATCCGCCGCGGCGGTCGCCAGGTCGCCCTCGGCGCTGACTGCCTCGTACAGATGGCGGGCCAGGGTGCCGAACCCGCCGCCGATCACCAGCGGGTTGGCCAGGTCGGCGATCGCGTCCGCCGCCAGCGCCAGGAAACTGGAGGCCAGCACCGGCAGCAGCCGCGGCAACACCACCCGGCGGTACGCCTGACCAGGNGTGGCACCCAGGTTGAGCGCCGACTCCGACGCTGCCGGGTCCAACCGGCGATAGGCCCACGTCATGGCCAGGAACGGCAGCGGCAACCGCGCCAGCGTCCCGGCCGCCACCAGCCCGCCGGCCCCGTAGATCTCGAACCCGTCCAGCCGCAGCACCTCGGTGACCACACCGCTGTGGCCCACCAGGATGATCAACGCCATGGCCAAGGTGAAGGACGGCACCATCACCGGCGCCAGGCACAGCCACCGCAGCACCCGGCCGCCCGGCGTGCGATAGGTGTGCAGGACGTGGGCGAGCAGCCAGCCCGCCGCGGTCCCGAAACACCCGCTGGCAAGGGCATACACCAGGGTGTTCGCGAGCAATCCCGGCCGCGCCGACAGCCCGTCCAGCAACGCCGCCACTCCGGACGTGCTGAACAGATGCACCAGCCAGCCGACGATCAGCAGTGCCGGCGGAACCAGCAGCGCCGTCCAGACCAACAGCCGCGCCCGCGTCATCGCTGCACCTGCGTCACCCAGCGCTGGGTGAGGAGTTCGCGGGCCTTCGCGGCATCGGCCGGCACGTAGTCCAGCAGGCGCGCGTCAGACCCCAGCCCCGGATCGGCGGGAACGTCGGCCCGGGTCGGCAGTTGGGCCACCGCCGTCCTTTGTGCCTGCCGCGTCAAGGCGTAATCGACGTAGCGCCGGGCGCCGTCGAGATCGGGAGCGCCAGCCACCACCGCCACCGAACCGATCTCGAACCCGGTTCCCTCCTGCGGATAGGTGACGACCAGGTCCGTCATGCCGTCCGCGCGGGCCTGCTGGCAGTGCTGGGTGAACGTGACCGCGACGGCCGCCTCGCCCCGGCCGGCGATCCGCGCGGGTGCCAGGCCGGAGTTGGTGTACTGCAGGACGTTGCCGTGCAGGCGGCGCAGGAACTCGATCGCCGCATCGTCCCCGCCGAGCCGCAGCCGCTGCGTCCAGGCAACCGTGTACCCGGTGCCCGAGGACAGCGGACTGGGCACCGACACCTCGCCGTCCAGTTCGGGGCGCAGCAGGTCCTCCCAGGAGGTGGGCGCAGGCAGGTTGAGCCGGGCCAACACCCGCTGGTTGGAGCAGAAGCCGAGGACACCTAGGTAGGTGCCGGTCCACCATCCGTCCGGGTCGGCNGAACCTCCCTGCACCGCCGCGGCCTCAGGTGACCGGTACGGCTGCAACAGACCGCGGCTCCGGGCGACCTCGTAGCTGTCCGCCGGTCCGCCGTGCCACACGTCGTAGCCGCCACGAGCCGCCGTCCGGCTGAGCCGCACCAGCGCTTCGCCGGTCGAGACGCGGACCATGACCACCTCGATGCCGCTGCTGCGCGTGAACCCCTCGGCCCACTCCCGGCACACCTCGTCGATCGAGGAGCACAACACCGAGATCGACCGGTGTCGCACCGCCCCGGACACCACGCCCGCGCTCCATGCCAGCAGCGCCAGGTACATCAGCGCGACCCCGGCGACCACCAGCAGGCGCCTACGGCGCGGGAGCGAGCCGTCCATCACCGTCCTGTCGAGGCATGAGGTAGCCGGTGCCACGCACGGTCACGATCAGGGACTCCCCGCCTGCCCCAAGNTGCTGCCGCAACCGGTAGACCGAGGTTTTGATCATGTCCCGTCCGCCCTGGAGTTCGGCGGTGTGCCACACCTCGTTGAGCAACGTCCGCCAGGGCACGATGTCCCCNACGCGCCGGGTCAGGGCCACCAGCAGCCGCAACTCCACATCGCTCAACTGGACCAGGCGNGCCCCCAGGGTGACGCTGCGCCGCGCCTGGTCGATCACGAGCGGGCCGTTGACGAGGGTTTCGGAGGAGGCGGCGCGGCCGCGCGTACGGCGGACGATGGCCGAGGCGCGCAGCGCGAGTTCCCGCGGGGAGAACGGCTTGGTGACGTAGTCGTCCGCCCCGGCCAGCAGGCCCCGCAACCGGTCCTCCTCCTCGCCGCGAGCGGTCAGCAGAATCACCGGCACCTCGGACTCTGCCCGCAACCGCTCGCACAACTGGATGCCCGAGGCACCGGGCAGCATGACGTCCAGCACGACCAGGTCGTAATGCTCGGCGCACAACATCCGCCAGCCCTGCTCGGCGCTGCGAGCCACGTCCGGCTGGAAGCCTTGGGTCTCAAGGGCGAAGGCGACGATGCTGACCATCTGGCTCTCGTCGTCGACGACCAGCACCCGGGGCCGCGGCTCAGTCATGGTCGCCTTCCGCCCGTTCGGGCAGCGGGAGGGTGAAGAAGATCGTGGTACCGCGCCGAGGCAAGGTGTCCACCAGCAACCGGCCACCGTGCTGGGCGATGATCCGTTCGGTGATCATCATCCCCAACCCGGTGCCGCCCTGTTCGGCCCCGGTTTCGAACGGACGGAACAGGCCCTGACGTTGCTCGGTGGTCATCCCCGACCCGTCGTCGCCGACGGCAACGATGGCCTGACCCTCACCGCGGGTGACCGAAACGGTGACCGTGACGTCCTCCCCGGCGTGGCGGCAGGCGTTGTTGATGAGGTTCCAGACGGCCTGGCCGAGCAGGGTCCGGTCCCCGCGCAACAGCAGCGGCGCGCCGGTGTTCTCCAGCCGGATCGTGGTGTGGTGCACCCGCCGGGTGTCACGGACCGTCTGGCGCACCAGATGGCGCAGATCGAGGGTTTCGAGCTTGAGGTCGAACAGTTGGGATTCGATGCGGGCCTCCACCAGCAGATCCTGGGCCAGCCCGATGACCTGCTGGGCGTTGACGGAGATGGTGTTGACGAACTCACGCTGGCGTTCGTTCAGCGGGCCGGGNGTCTGTTCGGCCAGCAATTCCGCCGCCCCCTTGATGAGGGTCAGGGGNGTCCGGACCTCGTGGGAGAACACGTTGGGACGCTCGACGCGCTTGCGCACCATGTCGCGCAACTGGTCGGTTTCGGCTCGGGAGGCCGCCAACAGCGAACGAAGCCGCACCAGGGCGAGGACCAGGACCGCGCAGCCCGTTGCGAGCACGGCGGCCAGCACCCATGCCGCCTCCATGAAGGCATCATGACCAGCCTGCGGCGACCACGCAAACCACTGTTACCAATCGTCACCTGCCCGGGCGGCGAGCAGCGCGGTCGTTCGCGCGAGACCGCACCTGGAAGTGTCCCAACGCCGCCGGGACGGGCACCTTGGGGGACAGTGCACGAAAGGCGCCGCTCGACGGGCGAACCACGCGGGGCGCGGCGCCCAAGGCCATCCAGTGTCGCTCTTGGTTCACCGGTTCCCAATGACCGCCTCGCCCGGGCAGGCTGGGTCGGTGGGATTCGAGTTCGACGGCACGCTCATCGAGTGGCGTGGGCCCGCGCCCTTCCACTTCGTGGCGCTCTCGGAGCCGGTCGCCGAGGTCATCGAGACCCACAAGCAGGCGTTGACCTACGGCTGGGGCTGCATCCCGGTGTCCGTGCGGATCGGCGCGACCACCTTCACCACCTCCCTGTTCCCGCGCCACGGGGTTTCCTGGTGCCGGTGAGGGACGCCGTGCGCCGCGCCGAGGGGATCGGGCTTGGCGATGAGGTGCACTTGGTCCTCACCACCAATCAACCACAAGGCTGAACGCCGCCCACGACGCCGGCCGCCCGCCCTTCGGAAGCGGCCCTGGCTGGGCGACGCGGACTTCGCCGTGGACGACGACACCCTGGTGTTGTGCCTGCGGTTCACCCGGGTGGGCCACCGTCCTCAGGGCGACGTCCGGGACGATCACGGCTCGGCCCAGGCCTGGCCGCGAGCCGGCTACTGACGACACCCGTCGACGCGGTGACCCGCCCCCGTAGGAACCACCGACGATCGCCCGGGCTTCGCTGCGAGGAGCTACGAGGCGCCGCGCCCGTACCCAGCGTCGACGTCCGACCCGCAGGCTCCCGGCGTCCCCGTCCGGCCACCGGGCGTTCTAGAGTGGGCCCTGGCGTGGGCCTGAATCAGAGACGGCTAGGGCGAACCCCACGACGGGCGCCCGAGGCGAGTCGGCCCCGTCAGCGACCACGAAGGATCACCATGAGTGAGCCCCGCAGGGTTGTCATCCTCGGCGCGGCCGGGCGCGACTTCCACAACTTCAACGTCCTGTACCGCAACAATCCCGAGGTCGAGGTGGTGGCGCTCACCGCTACCCAGATCCCCGACATCGCCGGCCGCCGCTACCCCGCGGTGCTCGCGGGCGAGCGTTACCCCGACGGCATCCCGATCGTGGACGAGTCCGAACTCGAGCGCCTCATCGCCGACGAGCGGGTGGACGAGGCGGTCTTCTCCTACTCCGACGTCTCCTACGACCACGTGATGCACCTGGCCAGCCGGACGACGGCGGCCGGAGCGTCCTTCTGCCTGCCTGCCGCGAAGCCGACCATGCTGACCTCGACCAAGCCGGTGATCGCCGTCACCGCGGTCCGGACCGGGGTCGGCAAGTCGCAGACCACGCGCTACCTGGTGGGCCTGCTGAAGGAACTGGGCGTCAAGGCGGTGTCGGTCCGACACCCGATGCCGTACGGCGACCTGCCCGACCAGATCGTCCAGCGCTACGCGAGCTTCGCCGACCTCGACCGCTACCGCTGCACCATCGAGGAGCGCGAGGAGTACGAGCCGCACATCGAGGCCGGCTTCGTGATCTACTCCGGCGCCGACTACGAGAAGATCCTGCGCGAGGCCGAGACCGAGGCCGACGTGATCCTCTGGGACGGCGGCAACAACGACCTGCCGTTCTACNTCCCCGACCTGCACATCGTGCTGGCCGACCCGCTGCGGCCCGGCGACGAGCGCCGCTACCACCCCGGTGAGACCAACGTCCGGATGGCGGATGTGATCATCGTCAACAAGTGCGATTCGGCGGACGAGGACGCGATCGCCGCCGTCGAGGACTCGTGTCGCGAACTGAACCCTCGCGCGACGATCCTGCGGGCCGACTCGCCGGTGACCGTCGAGCACCCGGAGCTGGTCGCTGGCAAGCGGGTCGTGGTGATCGAGGACGGTCCCACGCTCACCCACGGCAACATGACCTTCGGAGCCGGGACGGTCGGCGCCCGCGCGGCCGGGGTCGGCGAGATCGTGGACCCGTCCNCCCACGCGGTCGGCTCGCTCGTCGGCACCTACGCGAAATATCCCAACGCCGTCGGCGTGCTGCCGGCCATGGGCTACGGGGAGGCGCAGATCCGCGACCTGGAGGCCACCATCGAGGCGGCCGACTGCGACGCCGTGGTTTCGGGAACGCCCATCGACCTCACCCGGGTGCTCAAGGTGAGCAAGCCGATGACCCGGGCGCGCTACGACCTGCGCGAGCGTGAGCCGGGGTGCTGCGCGCTGCGGTGGAGAGATTGCTGGTCTGAGGACGGGGGCGATCGGCGTCCGGCCTATCGCCCAGCGTTCAGCACCTCGTACACTCGGTCTCGTCCCTGCTCGGCAGCAAAGGAGCCCCATGCGGCAGCACCCTCTCGTCCTCGCAACGGGCGCCGCCGCGGCAGCGTCCGGATCGTCCAGCCCTGTCCGGGGCCGCTCGAGCGGTGGTGGTCAGGCATGAGGCTCGCGCGCCTCGCCACCCCGAACGGTCCGGTGCCGGCCGTCCAGGACGGTGAGGACTGGGCGGTCGTGGAGGATCTGTTCGCTCAGCCCCCGGTTCGCACGGGGCAGGTGATCGCCGCGGCGGACGCGGTGCTGCTGGCGCCCGTCGAACCGCGCGTCGTGCTGGGGATGGCCCACAACGGGAGCGCGGAGGACCGGGCGGTGCCCNCGCAGGCCTTCCACAAATCGGCGCGGACGGTCGTCGGCCCCGGCGACCCCATCGTCCTCGACGCGGACGGCGGCGTGGTCAACGCCGAGACCGAGTTATGCCTGGTCATCGGCCGCACCTGCCGGTTCATCGAGCCCGAGCAGGCACCCGACTACATCCTGGGCTGGACGGTCGGCAACGATGTCACCGCGGTCGATCGCATCCCCGCGGACGACCTGCTGATCCAGGCGAAGTCCGGCGACGGGTTCACCCCACTCGGCCCGTGGATCGAGACCGAGTTCGAGCCGCTGGACGCGGTGCTGCTGTCGGGGCCGGACGGCGGTGAGCCGCTGCGCTCGTCCACGGCCCGGCTGGCCTGGAACCCCTATGAGGCCCTGGCCGCCTTGTCGGCGCACCTGACCCTCGGTCCCGGCGACGTCCTGCTGACCGGCGCCCCGGCTACCTCGTTCCCGATCGTGCCGGGCGACGTGGCCCGCTGCGAGATCCCCGGGATCGGCGTCCTGATCAACCCCGTGCACGCCCACGGCTCGCCAGCTGCCGACGCCGGCGACGAGGGGTCGCGTCGTGCCCCGTAGCGCCAGCGACACCGCCCCGCCCGGCTTCGCCCCGGCCGTCGTCCGCGCGGTCGCGGTGCTGGACGCGCTCGCGACCAGCGACTCCGGCGTGATGACGCTGAGCGACCTCGCCCGGGAAGTCGGGGTGCCGAAGTCGTCCACCAGCACCATCTGCAACGCCCTGGAGGCGGGCGGGCTCATCCGCCGCGACGACCTCGGCTACACCCTCGGTCGGCGGGTTGTCGAGCTGGGCGGCGCCTACCTCATGCGGATGGACCAGGTGCGCGCCTTCTACGACGAATGCGCCGCCTCGCCGTTGTTCGCGAACGAGACCGTCCGGCTCTCGGCGCTGGCCGGGATCGACACCTTGTGCCTCGCCAGGTACGAGGGGCACCCCGCCCTGCGGCTCACCGCCGGCATCGGCGACCGCTTCNCCGCGTCGGCCTCCGCGCCCGGGAAGGCGCTGCTGGCCAGGCTGGACGATTCCGAGATCGAGCGCCGCTACCACGGCATCACCGAGTTGCCGCGGTTCACCCGACGGAGCCGGCGGACGCTGGCCCGGTTGCTGAAGGACGTGGCGCTCGTCCGCGAACGCGGGTACGCCGTCGACGAGCAGGAGGCCGCCGAGCACGTGGTCGGCCTCGCCACGGTCGTGCCCACCCGGGGCGTCCGCGCGACACAGTTGGCGGTGAGCGTGACCGTCCTGGACACCCAGGCGGTGCCTGAGCGGCGCGCCGAACTGGTGGACGGACTGCGCAACCTGGCCCGGGTCCTCGGCAACCCGATGGAGCCGGTCGAGTCGGCGCCGGCCCGCGGCCGCTCGGACCGCACGACCCGCACCGGCGACCACCGGGCTCTCTGAGCTCTCCCTCCTGCGGGACGGGCGCGGGTCGGCGTGGTTGCGGACGGCTCCCGCGGACTCCCCTCCTGCGGGACGGGCGCGGGTCGGCGTGGTCGCGGACGGCTACCGCGGGCTCTCCTCCTGCGGGACGGGCGCGGGTCGACGAGGCTCAGCCGTCGCACCTCCCGGGCTTCAGGGACGAGTTCCGGCGCCGTCTTGCACCCGCCCCGGGTGGTGGGCGAGCTTGTCGAAACCCTGCGCGCGTGCCCGGCGAGTGGCACCATCCCGGCAGGGATGTCGGTGTGCAGCGTTGCCGACAATCCATCCTGTTCGACCTATTGAACTGCGTTCAGTACTTGGTGCATACTGAGGGTGAGTTCACCGTGGAACCTGGAAAGGCCGTCCTATGTCGCACGTCCCGCACAACGTCGAGGCTCCTCCCGTCGACCCCGAGCAACTCCGTCGCGCCACCCTGGCGTCCTCGGTTGGCTCGGCCCTTGAGTACTACGACTTCTACATCTACGGGCTCGCCAGCGCTCTGATCTTCGGCGACCTGTTCTTCAAGCCCCTCGGCGCGGCCGGCGGCACGATCGCGTCCCTCGGCACGTACGCCGTGGGGTTCGCCGCCCGTCCCATCGGCGGAATCGTGTTCGGCTACCTGGGCGACAAGCTCGGCCGCAAACTGATCCTCATCATCACCATCGTGCTGATGGGCGGCTCCAGCTTCCTCATCGGCCTGCTGCCGACCTTCGCGACCGCGGGCATGCTCGGCGCCATCCTGCTGGTGATCCTGCGGATCGCCCAGGGCCTGGGCGCCGGTGCGGAACAGGCCGGCGCGACCGTCCTGATCTCCGAATTCGCACCCCCGAAGCGCCGTGGGTTCTTCGCCGCCCTGCCGTTCGTCGGCATCCAGATCGGCACCCTGCTCGGCGCCGGCACCTTCGCCCTGCTGCAGCTCGCCGGCAACGACGCGCTCAAGGGCTGGCTGTGGCGCATCCCGTTCCTGCTCGGTTCGGTGCTGATCCTGGTCGCCGTCTACATCCGGCGCCGGATGAAGGAATCGCCCACGTTCGAGGTGCTCTCCAGCGAGGGTGTCGAGCCCGAGAAGATCTCGCTGGGCGAGGCGCTGCGGACGTCCAAGAAGAACATCCTGATCGGGATCGGCCTGCGGATGGCCGAGAACGGCAACTCCTCGATCTACTCCGCCCTGCTGCTGGCGTTCGTCGGGGCTCTCGAGGTGTACAAGGGCCAGAACTTCGGCACCGTCGGCGCAGTGGTCGCCGCGCTCGTCTCGATCTTCACCGTCGTCGGCTTCGGCCAGCTCTCGGACCGGTTCGGACGGGTGCCCGTCTACCGCTGGGCCGCGCTGTTCCAGGCGATCATCGCCCTGCCTGCCTTCTACCTGCTGACCCTCGGCAACAACCTGCTGGTCATCGTGGTCATGGCGCTGGGCATCGGCATCGGCGTCCAGGGGATGCTCGGCCCGCAGTGCTCCCTGCTGCCTGAGCTGTTCGGCAACTCCCACCGCTACACCGGTGTCGCCATGGCCCGCGAGATCTCCGCGGTCCTGGCCGGCGGCATCGCCNCCTTCCTGGGCGCGGTGTTCCTCGCTGCCACCAACAACGCCTGGTGGGTTGTCGGCCTCTACTCCGCGGTGCTGTCGGTGATCACCTTCGCCACGACGTTCGTCACCCCGGAGACCGCGGGACGGTCGCTGACCGCCCTCGAGGACGCCTGAACAGATCCTCACCCACGGGCCGCCCGCACGTGCGGGTGGCCCGTCGGCGTTCTAGGGCTCGTCCGTCGCGTCCAGCCAGGCGGTGATCGTCCTGACCCCGACGGCGAAATCCAGCGACAACGGACGATTCAGGAAGGCGTGGGACGAGCGCGCCACCACGAACCGCCGGACGGAGACGCCTGCGCGAGCCAATTCGGCCCCGAACGCCTCGCCGGATGCCCGCAGGGAATCGTGCTCGGCGTCAACGAGCAGGGTGGGCGGCAGCCCCGCCAGATCGTGGCCGCCCGCGAACGCGTACGGGTCGGCCAGCTTGGCCAGGGAGCCCGCGTAGTTGTGGCTGACCCGGGAGATCATGGCCGGGGTGAACACGAACCGGCCGCGGGTCTTGGCCCGTACGTCCGCCGACGCCGGTGGCAGCCGCGGATGGAACAGCCCGTAGACGAACACCAGCCGGTCCGGGGCCACCAGGCCCTCGCGGACGGCGCGCAGGCTGGCGGCGGCCCCGAGNGCAGGCGCCCGCGCTGGCTCCCCCAGGACCGCCCGGCCATCGGTCGCCCCCGCCGCCACGTGTTCGAGCGCGGTGGCGACGTCGTCCATCGGCACCGGATGCCGCACCCCGGGCAATGGACGATCCCGCGCGAGCAGCACCGATTTCGTGAAGGGGACGAGCCGGTAGTCGACGGCCACCACCTCCCGGCCCGAGCGGGCGATGGCGGCGGCGAACGCGTGCGATTCGGGCATCTCCAGATCGCCCACGCTGAACCCGCCGCCGTGCGCCCACACGAACGGCGCCACCGGACGAGAGCCCTCCGACAAGCGGTAGCGACGCAGCGGCACGGGCCCGTGCGGTCCGTCGATGACCTCGTCGGTGACCTGCAGCCCTCGAGTCACCTCGGCCGGATCGGGCCGGGCGCGGGCTCCGCGGCTGAAGCCGGGCCGGACCTCGTGCACCCGATGGGACGGGTGCGGCACGCTCGACACGCCATGACGATAGCTCGCCGGCCCGCGGGCCGAGCGGTCGACGGCTCCGGCAGCGTCAACGTCCGAAGCGCAACGGTGACCTCGGCTCCTCGGGCCTGGGCTCGGGGTCGGCGTCGCTCGGCGTCGCGGGCCAAGGTAGTCGCAGCGCGGCTCGGTACGGCTTGGACCTGGACGAGGCCTGGAACAAGGAGGCGCTGGCCCACCTTGGTCGGCACCCCAACGCCTACCATAGGTTCGTGCTGGCTGGCATGCCGAGGGCTGCGAAGGAAGCGGGCACCGACAAGAATCTGTTCCTGGATCTCTTCGAGAAGTACGTCAAGAACCCCGTACGCAACAATCCGCAGCTACTGAGAAGGGCCGGGTGGCCGTGACAGCCAGCTTCTACTTCCTGGATGTCCGGGACGTCGCGGACGCTCCGGTCGCCTACGGCACGGACGATCCGGCACGCGACCGGCTGCTGGACGAGCCCGGCCGGCCCGATCACTGGCCCCGCCTGGACCTGACCGTCGATGAGGGAGTCCCCACCGACTACCTCGCCAACAACCTGGGCGTGCGGCTGTGTTCGCCGCGCCTGCGGGCGATCCTCGATCAAGCCGCCGGGCCAGCGGACGAACTCCAATGGCTCGACGCCCGGGTGATCGACGAACACGGCAGCCGGCCCTACCACGTCCTGCACTTCCCGACGGTGCCCGACGTGCTCGACCGGGAGCGCACCATCTGGGTCGACGACGAGCTCGTGGTCATGCCCGTCATCGCCAGCGGCAAGGTCGCCGACCACCGGATCTTCACCATCCCCGGCGGCGGCGGCCGCATCATCGTCGCCAATGACGTCCGTCTCGCGATCCGCGCCGCACGCTGCACCGGCATCACCTTCAGCAGGGTCGCCGTCACCTGATCTCACGCCGGCGCTGCTCGTCGTGCGCTCACGGGGGTCACCATCGAGTCATGGACGATACCGCTGCCACTGCGACCACCCTGGGCTCGTGACTGCCCCATCCACCACCTGGACGCCGAGCGGGTGACGGCCCTCACGGTCGTCCTGGGCGCCGAGCAGGCGGCCGCGTTCGTCCAGACCCTCGCGCGATCGCCCCGGGTGCGCCCGCCGCACGGCATGCTGGGAACCCGCAGGGAGGAACGGATGTGACTGACGACAGGATCCCGCCCGAAGCCCTCGCCTACCTCGACGAGTTCCGCGCGTGGGCGATCGGCGACGACTTCGACCGCGAAGAGGCGGTGGCACACGCCGACAAGTCCGAACTGCAGCGGCTTGTCGACGCCTATGACGCACTGTCGGAGGAGGTGTGGGACTGGCTCGACAACCCGCGCGCTCCCGAAGACACCCCTCAGGAGTACTACGACGTCACCGACATCACGAAGGCCGCCGAGTCCGCCAAGGGGATCCTCGAACCCCGACCGCGGAGGATCAAGCGCGGATGAAATCCAACATCGAGGAGTACCTGGAACTCCTCCGCAAACGGCAGGGCCAGCCGCCCGACCAGTGGTGACCGCGGCGGCCGTGGAAAGCATCGGGTAGCGCGGGTGGACAGCTTCTACTTCCTGCATCTGAGGGACGTCGCGGACGCTCCGGTCGCCTACGGCACGGACGATCCGGTTGGCGACGGGTTGCTGGCTGAGCCCGGCCGGCCCGATCACTGGCCGCCCCTGGACCTGACCGTCGATGAGGGAGTCCCCACCGACTACCTCGCCAACAACCTAGGCGTGCGGCTGTGTTCGCCGCGCCTGCGGACGATCCTCGACCAAGGGGCCGGCCCGTCCGACGAACTCCAATGGCTCGACGCCCACGTGATCGACCAGCACGGCAGCCGGCCCTACCACGTCCTGCACTTCCCGACAGTCCCCGACGTGCTCGACCGGGGCCACACCATCTGGGTCGACGACGAGCTCGTGGTCATCCCGGTCATCGCCAGCGGCAAGGTCGCCCACCACCGGATCTTCACCATCCCCGGCGGCGGCATTCGCATGATCGTCGCCAACGACGTCCGTCTCGCGATCCGGGCCGCCCGCTGCACCGGCATCAGCTTCAGCAGGGTCGCCGTCATCTGACCGACAACCCCGGGCCACAGGGGGACAATGGTGCCATGACAAGCAGCGACGACACGGCCGCGCTGCAGCGACTGAGCGAGACTCTGGCGGCCCACGGCCGGGTGCTGGACGTCGTGGCCACCCCGGCGACGACCGCCGCGCGCGTCCGGGCGGAACTGGGCCTGCCCGAGGAGTTCACCGGCACCTACGCGGCGGCGGGGCCCGCCGACGGGTCGTCCGTTCCGTGGGTCGTGGAGGAGTTGTTCCTCTTCTCCCTCGCCGAGTTGCCGAACGCCCAGGACGGCTACCGGTGGAGCGGCCCGGACCGGGAGCGTCTGACCGACTGGCCCTCGTCCTGGGTCGTGGTGGCCTCGGTCTTCGCCGACCCGTTCCTCGTGGACACGCGCGAACCCGGCTTCCCCGTCCGGTTCGCCCGGCACGGCGCGGGTGAGTGGCGCACGACCCTGGTGTCGCCAACCCTCGCCGCGTTCTACGATGCGCTGGCCGTCCTCGAATCGAGCCTGCTGGGCGACTTCGGCGGGGACGCGTTCGACGTCGCCGGCCTTCGTCCGGAGTTCACCGAGCGGGTGAGCGCGGCGCTCCACGACGTCCTGGACCCCGAGCAGGCGGCCGCTTTCGTCCAGACCCTCGAGTGATGCCCCCTGCCCCCGCCGCACGGCATGCTGGGAACCACCCCCAGGAAGGAATGCAGGTGACCGACGCCAGGATCCCGCCCGAAGCCCTCGCCTACCTCGACGAGTTCCGCGCATTCGCCATCGGCGACGACTACGACCGCTGCGATGCCGTCGAGAACGCGCCGAAGGAGGAGTTGCAGCGGTTGGTCGACGCCCACGACGCGCTGCCCGAGGCCGTCTGGGAATGGCTGGCCAACCCGCCGGCCCCACAGGACACCCCGCAGGAGTACTACGACGTCACCGACGTCATCAGCGCCGCCGAGTACGCCAAGGCCGTGCTCGATCCGCCGCCGGACGATCCGGCCCGAACCCGGGCCACGATCGACGGGCTCATGGACCTGATTCGCCGCCAGTGGGAGCACCCGCCCGGCCAGGGCTGAAGGCAGAGGCCCGCGCGGGGGCCCGACCGAAGGCCAGCCACACCAGGAGCGGGAACTCCAGGTAGACGTGGTAGGCGGTGATCAGGCTGTAGACCATCCGGCCCTGCGTCCACGCGGTGAGGAACAGCGCGGTCATCGCCGCGCCCAGGACGACCACCCCCGCCGCGAACCGACGACCGGCCAGGTCGGGGAACGTCCGCTCGAAGGCCCGGGTCGCCTCCGGCGCGAAGCGGGGAAGAAGNCCGATCCACACCACGTAGTGCATGCTCTGGCCCAGCGCGAACGCCGCGCAGAACCGGGCCGCGACAAGGGCCGATGCGCCGGGTGGCGCGCTCGCGGCCAGCACGCCGGCCCCGTCCCCGACCAGCCAGGCGACCGGTCCGGTGGCGAGGTTCACGACGCCGTCGAAGGCTCCCGCGACGATCAGCGCCGGCAGGACGAGCGCCCACAGCAGGTGCACCGACCGGAAGACCAGCCGCTGCTGGGCGTCGGGGATGCGGCGGGCCCAATCCCACAAGAAGGCGACCGGCACGAGGTTGTGCAGGTGGGTGAGGACGGTGAAATACCAGGGCGTCGCCCACAGCGCCAGGACGAGCGAAGCCGCCACGCCGGCCAGGACGAGCGGACGAGCGCGGCCGCGCAGCCACAGCCAGGCGCCCGCGGCCACCACCGCGTGGCCGGCCACGACCTCGCCGAGGCGTCCGCCCACGGGTGAGAGAGTCACCAGCGCACGCGCCGCCACCACGGCGCTGAGCAGGAGGAAGAGCGCGGGCCCCGTCCGTCCGGTGAAGCGGTCGGCGAACCGTCCGATCACGTAGCGAAGCTCCAGGAGCAGGTGCGGGAGTCCGAAGATCGCCAACCCGAGGACGGTCACCGGCACGGCTGCGCCGAGCGCCAACCCGGCGACGGCGAGGCCGCAGACGGCGAATGCCAGCGACAGCCCGGCGGGCGAGGATCTCACTTGCGGAACAGGCGCACCACTGCCCACACGATCAGCAGCACAACCAGGACGATCACGATCAGGGCGCCGACCCCGAGCGCGATGAACGGCTCCGCCGACACGTCGAGCGGCATCAGGCGGCCCTCCCTCGGCTCCGCAGCCACACGATGGCGGCCAGGACGATCACGAGAACCAGGCCCAGGGCGATCATCCCCGGGGTGCCGAGGCCGCCGAACGCGGCCCCCGGCGCAGGCGTCGGCGTCGGAGTCGGCGGGATCACATCGACCGGTCTCATGGGCGCTCCTCGGGGCTCGACTGGGATCATCGTCGCATGCCGGTGGTGGCGTACCTGTGGACCTGTGTGATCGAGATCCCGATCGTGCTGTTGGCGCTGCGCCGGGCCGGCTGGATGCGAACCGCCATCCCCGATCGGACGGGCGAGCCCTCGGGGTCCCAGCGGACGGGCGAGCATCCTGGGTCTGGTGGCGCGGCCGAGCTCCGAGGCGCCCCGTCCGGCGGCCGAGCCCGTCGAGACCCCGGGACGGTGGCTGCCGTGCCCGTCCGCGTGGCGCTGGCCGCCTGGCTCGTCCAGTTCACGCAGCCGGTCCTGTGGTTCTTCGGCCCGCGGGAACTCGTCCCGCTGATCGTCGCCGAGGTGCTCGTGTGGCAGTTGGAGGGTGGCGCTGTGGGCGCTGCTGCGGAACCGCGTGCCCGGCGCCCGGCTTCCCGACGCGCTCGCGGCCGCTGTCCTCGCGAACGCGGCGTCGTTCGCGTTCGGGCTGGCGTTTCCCGGGCTGGTGGGAGGCTGACTTCCGCCTGCGTCACTTGGCCAGGAAGGCGCCACCGCGCACCCGGGCGAGAGCGGCCTCAGGGTCGTCCAGTTCTGCCCGGCGAGCCGGGTGGGCGCGGTAGAACTCCATCAGGGCCGCGACCAGTGCAGGATCGGACAACAGCGCCTCGACCGGGTACGACAGCCGCGCCCCTTCGTACCCGAGCAGCTCGACGCTGGCCGCCCGAGGACCGGCCTCGGCGCCGATCAGGTCGTCCCACGCCAGTTCGCCGGTGGAGTTGTGGGACTGGACGAGCACGCCCTGTCGGCGCAGCCGCAGTCGCGCGGGACGCCTGCCGCGCACCTCGGCAATCAGCGCGACCAGGCTTGCCGCGCCGAGCAGGACTGGAGGAAGGAGCCCGGCCACGGTCATGACAGCCGGGACGAGCAGTGACCCGACGCCCGACGCCGCCAGCATCACCGCGGGCCCCGCGACCCGCATCCACCCAGGCCAAGGCGAGGTTTCCACGGTCAGCCCGTCCGGCCCCGCGCTCACCCGCAACCGGCCGCGCCGACCCGGCGCCACCACGACCATCGCGGCCAGCCAGCAGAGCAGACCCGCGGCCATCCCGGCCAGCGCGACCGCGAAGCCGGGCTGCCGGCTCGCCACCATGACGGTGCCGACCGCCAGGATCACCACGACCATCACGACGAGCGCGATCGTCCGCATTCCGGCGTCGGAGCCCGGCCCGGGCGTGGTGCGGAACTCCGCGTGGGGATTACTCATGTCGTCCGCATCCTAGGGCGCGGGGGCCCGCTGGGCCTGCGATCCGCGAGCCGGCGGTGAGCGAAACTGACTGATCCGCGGTCGTTTGTTCCAACTTCGCTTGATCGCCTCTACCCTTGTCGGCAGGAGCCGCGACGCCCCCGAGTCCGAGGAAACGCCCATGAACCGCCAGGAACGGTTGTCCCGCCTGGTCGATCTGGTGATCGAGCAAGGCTCGGTGCGCCTGGAGGAACTGGTCGACCAGCTCGGCGTTTCGCCGGCCACCGCCCGGCGCGACCTCGACGACCTCGCCGACCAGCAACTGGTGATCCGCACCCGGGGCGGGGCGTCCGCGAACCCCAGCACGGGCGAGGTGCCGCTGCGCTACCGGACGGCCCGGCAGTCCTCGGAGAAGCAGGCCATCGCCCGCTGCGCCGCGGGCATGGTGCAGCCGGGGGACGTGATCGGGTTCAACGGGNGGACGACCACGACCGCGGCTGCCCACGAGCTCGGCGTTCGGATCGCCGGGGATTCGGCGTTCGGCCACGACTCGATCACCGTGGTCACGAACGCGGTGAACATCGCCAACGACCTGACCATTCGTCCGCAGGCCCGGGTGGTGGTCACCGGTGGGGTGGCCCGCACCCGCTCGTACGAGCTGATCGGGCCGCTCGCGCACCGGATCCTGCCCTTCATCCGGATCGACACGCTGTTCCTCGGGATCAACGCGATCGACCTGGCCGCCGGCCTCTACACCGACTCCGAGGAGGAGGCCTCGATCACCGGGGCATTGGTCCAGGCTTCCCAGCGCACGATCGTGCTCGCCGACTCGTCCAAGATCGGGGTGAACGCCTTCGCCTGGGTGTGCGGGCTGGACGCCGTCGCCACCCTGATCACCGACTCCGCCGCTGACCCGGAGGCAGTGGGTTCACTCCGGGCCGCCGGGGTTGAGGTCGTGCTGGCCCCTTGAGCGCCTCCGCCTGGGGTCACGAGGGGTTGCCCGTGGGGACCGGCGATCCGGCTCGTGCAGTTCTCACGGACGATGGCTGTGGGCCCCGGGGTTTCGACAGGCTCAACCGCCGGGGAGGGGCCCTGAGCGGTGTGCAGCCACGGAGGTTTCGACAGGCTCAACCGCCGGGGGACCCTGAGCGGCGTGCGGCCACGGGGGTTTCGACAGGGTCGACCGCCGGGGAGGGCGCGGTTCGACAGGGTCAGCCGCCGGGAGCCGGGGTTTCGACAGGCTCAACCGCCGGGAGGGACCCTGTGTTGGTGTGCGGCCCCGGGGTTTCGACAGGGTCGACCGCCGGGAGGGCGAGGTTCGACAGGGTCAGCCGCCGGGAGCCGGGGTTTCGACAGGCTCAACCGCCGCGGGGAGGTTTCCACAGGCTCAACCGCCGGGAGGACGGGGCTTGGACAGGCTCACCGCCGGGAGCCCGGGGGTTTCGACAGGCTCACCGCCGGGGGCGCGGGCTTGGATAGGCGCGACTGCCGGGGCCGTCGGACTCACCGGCGGCGATGCGCGCGGCCGGGGCTCCCGGACGGGTGACGAGCGTGGTGGCCTCGGGCAGATCCGGGTGGCGGCGCCGGTGGTCGGCGAGCCAGGCGCCGGCGAACGCATCGGCCTCAAGTGCTCCGACGAGGGCCCAGACGCTGCCGCCGAACCCGGCGCCGAAGGACGAGGCCGCCCACGCCCCCAATGCCAGGGCCGAACGGGCCAGATCGATGGTTGCGGGCACCTGATTGCCGAGCAGGTCCTCGGCACCCCGCTGCGAGCGGGCCGCGACCTCNCCGAACGCCGCCGCGTCCCCCACGGCGACGGCCTGGGCCCCNGCGGGCACACATTCGGTGGATTCCACCACGAAGTGCGCCAACCGCCGAGCCAACGCCGGCTCCTCGGCGGCGATCGCGGTGAGCCGTGCCGCGTCCTCCCGCCAGGCCGCAGCCAAGCTTGCCTCGGCCCGTCCGGTGACCGCGTTCCAGCGGGCCAGCAGATCGGCGACGGCCCGGGCGGCGGCGTTGTAGGAGGCCAGCGCCGCGCCGGTCTTCTCCGCACGCACCCCGCTGACGGCGACGACGAACGCCCACCCCGGCGGGAAAGCGACCTGACGTACCAGCCCGAGCGGGTCGAACTCGTAGTGCCCCAGCGTCCCCTCGACCCCGCACAGCATGGCCGTGTGGTCCTCCGAGCCACCCTGCGTGCCCACACCGAGGGCCCCGGCCAACGGCCCCCACGTGCGGCCGTTCTCGACGGTGGCCAGGTAGCCGGCCAGCGCCAGCCGATCCGGCATCGCCCCTTGCCAACGCAGTGTCGCGGGCAACTCGTTCAGGTCGGCCAACGCCAGGGCACACCCGACCAACAGCGCCGACGAGGACGACAGGCCGCTGGCTAACGGAACCTGCGAGGTCACCGTCAGCTCCGCGGCGCGCAGCACCCCGAAGTTGGCGGTGAGCCGGTCCACCACGGTTCGCACGTAGCGTCCCCAATGCCCGGACGGGAACGCCGTGGCGACCCCGGCGCCCAGCCGCACGGTGGCGGCGGCGTCCCGGCTGCGGGCGACAACGGTCCCCGCCGGCTCGTCGATGGCGACGGCGGTGACGGTCACCGCCTGCTCGACCGGGCAGATCAGCACCTGGCCGCCGGCGTAGTCGGTGTGCTTGCCCAGCACCTCCAACCGGCCGGGCACCCGCCAGGTGACCTCGCTCACAACGACACCGGACGATCCCGCAGCGCCGACTCGACCCCGGCGACATCGGCCCGGCTGGACAGATCCAGCACCCCGTCCTCGACGCCGACGACCCGGACGACCTCACCGCCGGCCACGAGCTGCCGCACCGCGTCCACGATCTCGTACTCACCGCGGGCCGACGGCCCGATAGCGCGGCACGCGGCGAAGATCGCCGGGGTGAACACGAAGCAGTTCATGCTCACCAGCGCGTCGGGACCGGCCGCCTCGACCACCTCGAAGGCCGGTTTCTCGATCAGGTCGACCAGCCGTCCGTCCGCCGCGATCACCAGGGCGAACGCCGCGAGCCGGGCGGGCTCGATGGTGCCGCCACGCAGCAGCGCGGAGCGGCGATAGCCGGCCAGCGCGTTCCCCGGCACCGCGGCCAGCGCGCGGACGGTCGCCGCCGCGTAGTGGTTGTCGCCGTTGACCACCAGGAAGCGTCGGTCACCGACGACGTCCGCCGCCGCGAGCACGGCGTCGGCGGTGCCGCGGGGCTCGTCCTGGATCGCGAAGCCGATCCGGAGCCGCCGCGGCGGTAGCGCGCCGTAGTAATCGCGAACGCCTTGGTGTTCAGGCCCGATCACCAGGAACGCCTCGGTGATGCCCGCGTCGGCGAGTTCGCTGAGCACATGGTCGAGGAACGGACGACCGATCGGCATCATCGCCTTCACGCCCGCATCGGCGGCCGCCGCCTGCTCATCGCTGAGGTTGACGCCGGCGCCACTGGCCCGCATCCGCGTCCCGAGGCCACGGGCGAGCACCACGGCAGTCGTCAAGTCGCTCATGAAACCCCTCCCGACAAGCCGTAATAGGACGCGACGGTGGCTGCGACCGCCTGGGCTTCGGCCTTGGTCGGCAGTTCGGCGAACACCCGGAGAACCGGCTCGGTGCCGGAGAACCGGATCGTCAGCCACCCCTCGTCGCCGAAGTACACCTTGCAGCCGTCCGTCCAACTGACGCGTTCGACCTCGCGCCCGAACGCCGGCAGGTCGTGGGCCTCGAAGATCCGCCTGTCCAGGTCAGCCCGGCGCGCGGCGTCGAACGGGTACGACGTCTCGACGAACTCGGCGGCGCCATAACGGTCGGTCAGATCGGCGTACAGCTCGCTGAGCCGCATGCCGGACGCGGCCACCATCTCGACCAGCAGGCTGCCTGCGTACACCCCGTCCTTGCCGGCGATGTGGCCGCGAACGGTCAGCCCTCCCGACGACTCCCCGCCGATCACGGCGTCCGTCTCGGCCATCTTCGCCGAGATCCACTTGAACCCGACCGGCACCTCGTAGCAGCGCTCACCGTGAGCGGCGGCGACCCGGTCGAGCAGGTGCGTGGTGGACATGTTGCGGACGGCCGGGCCCGTCCAGCCCTTGCCGCTGAGCAGGTGCTCGTACAGCAGCACCAGGATCTGGTTGGGGTGCAGGAAGGTGCCGGCGTCGTCGATGATGCCGAGCCGGTCGGCGTCGCCGTCGGTGGCGATGCCGAGGTCGGCGCCCCGTTCGAGGACCGCCTGCCGCAGCGGCTCCAGGGTCGCGGCGTTGGGCGAGGGCAACCGGCCGCCGAACAGGGCGTCGTGACGGTCGTTGATCACGTCCACCTGGCAGCGGGCGGTCATGAGGATCGTCTGCAGACAGGTCTGCGCGACCCCGAACATCGGGTCGAGCACGATCGTCAGGTGCCGATGGCGGATGGTCTCGACGTCCAACTGCTCCAAGATGGCGTCGATGTACCAGTTCAGGGACGACTGCCGCGTCAGCAGGGACGAAGCGCGCGCCGCCTCCGGCTCCAGTGCCCGGACGTCGGCCTCGCCGAGGGCGTTGATCCGCTTCTCCAGCGCATCGGTGACCTCGGCGTCGGCGTCGCGTCCGCCTTCGGTGAACACCTTGATCCCGTTGTAGAGAGCCGGGTTGTGGGACGCGGTCACCGCGATCCCGTAGGCGCAGTTCTTGTTGCGCACCGTCCACATGAACATGGGGGTGGGGGCCGGACGGGTCACCAGCGTCACCGGCACCTCGTTGCCGAGGAACACCTCCGTGGCCCACCAGGCCGCGACGTCGGACAGGAAGCGCCGGTCGTAGCCGACGACCACCCCGCGCCCGACGACGCCCTCGGCCGCCATCGCGTCGCAGAGGCCCTGCACGAGCAGTCGGACGTTGGCCCGGGTGAAGCCGTCGCCGATGATCTCGCGCCACCCGCCGGTGCCGAAGTGGATCACCACTGCTCCTTCAGTCCCTTGAACTGATCCTAACTGATCATTGCGTAGGGTTTCGACTCACAATATTGCAGGAACTGGTCGGGGTGCTCGGGGTTCTCCCGGTGGTCGAGCCTGTCGAGACCCCGGATCCTGCGGAGGGCGCCGGTGCACCCGGCCTGGCACCCGGGTGCAAGCTACCTGCCCGGCGGTCGAGCCCGTCGAAAGCTGGTGGCTCCTGGTCTCCAGCGGAGCCACCGGTTCTTCCCCGGCGGTCGAGCCTGTCGAGACCCCGGGTTCTGCGGAGGGCCTCGGTGGACCCGGCCTGGCACCGGGGTGGCTGCGAGGCACCCGGCGGTCGAGCCTGTCGAGGCTGTCGCTCTTGGTTTCCAGCGGAGCCACCGGTTCTTCCCCGGCGGTCGAGCTTGTCGAGACCCCGGACCCGTCCTGCGGTGGTCTCGGCCGATACCTCCGGGGGCATGCGAGACGCCCGGCGGTCGAGCTTGTCGAGACCCCGAAGACACCTGCAGCAGGGCGGGGACCCGCCAACCGGATCCCCTCGCCCCCTCGAACGACCGAGCCCCACCGCCGCTGGGACGGCGCTCAAACCGTTCACCCGGGTGTGCCATCCTGCGCGCATGGCGAGGGAGTTGCTGCACAACCGCAAGAAGAGCCGGTTCGAAATCCGCGTCGACGGTGACCGGGCCGGCTACGCGCACTACAAGCTCCGCAACGGCGTCGCCATGTTCGATCACACCGTGGTGCGCCCGGAGTTCGGCGGGCAGGGGCTGGGGACGGTCCTGGTGCGGCACGCCTTGAGGGCGCCCGCGCCGAGGGCTGGCGGTTCGGGGCGACCTGCCCGTTCGTCCTCGGCTTCCTCGAACGGCACCCCGAGTTCGCAGCGGACACGGTGTAGCGACCGCCCCGGCCAACGGACGCCCGCGGCCCCGGGGCGGCCGGGCTACTGCGCGTAGCGACGGACGAAGTTCGCGAGGATCTTGTGCTGCGACCCGTCCACCCCGGACGCCCTGGCCATCGCGACCAGATCGTCCAGCTCCTCGGGGTCGAAGTAGCCCGCGTGGGAGTAGATCCGCATCCGGGCTTCCAGGTCGTCCTCGTCCAACTCGGGGTGGAACTGGGTCACGTACACGTTGGTGCCCACGCGGTACATCTGGACGGGGCACGCCTCACCGGTCGCGAGCATGGTGATGCCCTCGGGGGCGACGGTGCACGCCTCCTTGTGGCCGACGAACGCCTTGAACACCCCGGGTAGCCCCTCGCACAGCGGGTCGTCGGCGGCCGCGCCGGTCAGGCTGATGTCCACCGCCCCGACGCCCTCGGTGTAGGTGCGGTCGACCACCCCGCCGAGGTGGGTGGTGACCGTCCCGATCCCGTAGCACATGCCCAGGAACGGCACGTCCGCGTCGACGATGTCGTCGATGAGCCGACGGAGGTCGGCCTCGACGCGCTGCTGCAGCGGGGTCTTGTCGACGTCGGAGATGTTGAAAGAACTGCCGCCCAGCAGCACGCCGCAGTAGTCCCGCACGTTCAGCCCCTCCGGCAGCGGCGCGGCCTCGACCCGAAGGTGCACCAACTGGTCCTCGGTCAGTCCGCCGTGCCGCCGCACCGAGTGGTACTCCGCGATCGCGGCGCCGTCGTGGTCGCGGGTAGCGAGCATCAGGAACGGTTTCACGGGCGGAAGGTTAGCCCGCCCAGGCGGGCAGCGGAGCGCCGGTCTCGCGCACGATCAGGGCGGCGACGTCGCGCACGTCCCCGCCTGCCTCGAACACCGCACGCTGCCGGGCGTACGACGGGCCCCGGACGGCCAGGGTGTCGCAGAACGCGAGTTCCTCGGCGCAACCCAGATCCGCTGCGATGGGCTCCAGCCGGTTGAGCCAGATGGTCAACCCGTCCCGCAGCGGCACCAGGCGCCGAGCGGGGTTCGGGGTGATGATCTCGGCGTCCAGGCCATAGCGGCAGGCGCGCCACTTGTTCTCCCGGACGAACCACTCCGGCAGCCAGCCGATCTCGCGACCGGCGGCGAGCTCCCGGTTCATCCATTCGGTGAGGCACTGGCCGAGCGCGGTCAGCGCGCCCAGTTCGGCCAGGCTCGGGACCGAATCGAGCAGCCGGTTCTCGACCGTCCCGAACGTCGACGGACGGACGTCCCAGCGGATCTCTGCGGGCGTCTTCGCCATTCCGACGCTCTCCAGCTCGTCCGCGTACGCCTCGAAGGCCGCCCAGTCGTCGAGGTTGAACGGCAGCCCGTTGGTCGGCAGCTGTTGGAACAACATGAGCCGCTGGGAGGCGAACCCGGTCTCCTCGCCCTCCCAGAACGGCGAGCCGGCCGACAGCGCGATGAAATAGGGGCTGAATCGGGCCAGGCCCGCGGTGATCGGGAGGGCCTTGTCGCGGTGGTCGATGCCCACGTGCAGGTGGGTGCCGAAGACGACCATCCGGCGGCCCCACCAGGCGTTCCGCTCGGCGACGGTGTTGTAGCGCGGGTAGTCGAAATGCTGCTGCGCGGCCGCCTCGCTGAACGGGTGGGTGCCGGCGCCCAGCAGGACGACGTCGGAGCCGAGGATGCGGCGGACCTCGCTCAGGCTGTCGGCCAGATCGGCGACGGCGTCCGTGACGCGCCGGTGGACGCCGCTGACCAGCTCGATCATGTCGGTGAGGAATTCCCGCCGGATCGGGCCGCCCACCGGGTCGGCCACCTCGTCCAGGACCCGCGGCGCCGCCGGGACGAGTTCCAGGGTCGTGGGGTCCACGAGTGCGAGTTCCCATTCGATGCCGATGGTGCCGGCCGGGGATTCCCCGAACTCGAAGCGCATGCGGGAAGCCTAGGCGTCCACCCAGCCGTAGAACTCCGAACGTTTCACATCCCGTTCCACGACCCGGCCTTTGATGTCGCCGCCGATCACCCTGAGGTGGTCGTCCTGGACCTCGACGACGATGTCGGCCCGCTTGGAGGTCTTGCGTTCCGTGGGCCCCGTGCCGGACAGGACGAGGTCACCGGGACCCACGCCGTTCAGTCCCAGATGGCTGCGGCCGTACCGGCTGCCCCAGTTGTACATGTCGTCGCTGTAGGGGTACTTCGGGATGCTGATGCCGGCCTTGCGCCACACCCAGGTGGCGAACAGCCCGTCCCACGGGCCGCACTGCCCGTACGGCGAGCAGTTGCCCTTGGTCGCCTCGATCTTCGTCTGTCCCCGAGCGATCTCGATGACGTGGGCGTCCAGTTCGGGGCCGCGGGTGACCGCGGGGTGGTGGCCGAACCGTCGCTGCACCGCGGGACGAGCGGGTTGTCCCCTCCCCGGAGGTACGCGGCCGACAGGAAGCCGGTCTTGCCCGAGTGGGTCACCTTGTGCCACGTCGTGGAGTCCCCTTCCGGTCCGCGGACGCGCGATCCGGTCGCCGCGCAGGTCAGCGTGACCGTGGTGCCGCGCTTGATCGTGGCCAGCACCTTCGCCGACGTGGACGGTTTCGAGCGGAGGCGGAGCGGGTTGTTCGAAGGGGACATCACCCGGGCCGTGATCGGCTCTCCCGGGGCTTCGGACGGGGTGGTCGACGCCGTCGGCGAGGACGTGATGCCACCGAGCGGGAGCGAGGAGCAGCCCGACAGGACGACCAGCGCGATGGCGGCGAAGCAAGCCGTCCGACGCGTTCCAGGGGTGCGGACCGCATGGCCTCGACGGTAACACGCGGGCCAAGCAGTTCCGTGGTCCCACAAGGCGCGCGACCCATTCGGGTGAGCATCGGACGGCGATCCACGTGACCTGGCCGGGCGCGGCCGAGGCGTGCCACGATGAGGCATGGAGCTGGAGCCGATCGTCCACGAGTTCGACCTGTCCTGTTCGCCGGAGCATGCGTTCGACGTCTACACCGGCCAGATGGGCAGGTGGTGGCTGCCGCGTTACACCGGTGACCCCGACACCTTCACCGACGTGACCATCGACCCGAGGCTGGGCGGGCAGATCACGGAGCGCCACNAGCGGGGTGCCGAGCACGACTGGGGCGAAGTCATCGCCTGGGAGCCGGGCGTGCGGGTCGCCTACACCAGCACCCTCGCCCAGGACCGCACCTTCCCCAGTGTCGTTCGGGTCTTCTTCGAGCCGGCCGCGGCCGGTTGCCACGTCCGCTTCGAACACGGGGGCTGGGACGAGCACAACGGCGCGGAACGCGCCAAGTTCACCGACTGGCCAGTGCTGCTGGAGCGCTACCAGGCCCTCGCCGAGGGCCGGCTGGACGAGACCGGGGACGAGGCGCGCTCATGATCGCGGTGCACGTCTTCGTCCACGTGGTGCCGGACGGGGTGGAGGCGTTCACCGCCGCCTCGGTGGAGAACGCCCGCCACAGCATCGAGGAGCCCGGCATCGCCCGGTTCGACCTGATCCAGCAGGCCGACGACCCCACCCGGTTCGTGCTCGTCGAGGTCTACCGGACGCCCGACGCCGTGGCCGCACACAAGCAGACCGAGCACTACGCGGTCTGGCGGGACGCCGTGGCGGGTCTGATGGCCGAGCCGCGCAGCGCCATCACCTACGAGACCGTGCATCCGGCGGAGTACTGAGTTCCGGGCGGGGGCGGCCCGGGCACCGCGGCGCTGCGTTGGCACGGCGCGCTGCGGGCCCTGGGAGGGCAGACCCGCGAACGCGCCCCGCCAGTCAGCGGTTGGGACGGCAGCCGCGGGTCAGATCCGCATAGCCGGCGCACTGTGGCCGGCGCAGATGGTCACGATGCCCAGGGTCTGCAGCAGCGCGCGGGATGCGGCCGCCTGGACGGGGTCGGTGTCGAGGAACTCCGGGCCGGGGTGCAGGGTCGCCTCAGGCGAGACCCGCGCCGCGTCGCCGATGAACCCGACGCCGCGGTGCACGAAAGCCACGTGGCCGGGCGTGTGACCCGGGGTGGGGACGGCGCGGATGCCGTCGACGACCTCGGTGTCGTCCTCGATCAGGGTGGTGTTGTGCGGCAGCTTCGGGCGGCCGGCGAGCGCCATCGTTCGGCGGAACGGGGTGCGCGGCGGCTTCGCCTCGCCCCGGAGGATCGCGGCGTCGGCGGCACCGATCCAGACCCGCGCGCCCGTCCGGTGGGCCCAGGTATCCGCCGATCCGGCGTGGTCGGGGTCGTAGTGGGTGAGCAAGATGTCGGTGACGTGGAACGGGGAAAGCCCGTGGTGCACCAACTCCCGCGCGATCCGGTTCACGTTGGGCGCGAGGCCGGGGTCGATGAGGATCAGGCCACGTCGTCCCTCGACCAGGTAGGCGTTGGCCGCGATCGCGGTGGCGAGGTGAAAAGCGTTGTCACCAAGGGATTTCACGAGGCCTCCGAGCGTCGTTGGCGGGTCAGGGTGAGGCCCACGAGACGAGCCACGACGATCGCGAGGTAGAGCATGCCGGCGATCTGCTGCAGCATCACCAGCGAGCGTGCATGCGGCTTGACCGGGATGATGTCGGACAAGCCGGTGCTGGTCATGGTGGTGCACGACAGGAACAGCAACTCGAACCACGTGCGCGGCTGGTCGTAGTTGACCGCAGCGATGAAGCTGCCGGGCACGAGGCCCTGGCAGATGCTGTAGACGTACGCGAACAGCCAGATACCGACGGTGAAGGTGGCGCCGACGGCGAGCAGTTCGTCCGTGGTCACGGTCTCGTCGTCGAACATGTAGCGCAGCAGGCCGACGAATGTGTAGCCGTAGAAGGCGGCGTGGAAGATGTCCGACCAGAGGTGCCAGGGCTGAGCGCCATGGGTGAACACGTCGACGAAGGTGAGGACGACGACGGGCACGCCGATGAGCACGGCCACCCAGGTCAGGGCCGGGGTGGAGCGGACGACGGCCAGCGCCAATCCCAGGACGACAAGGCCGAACAGGGAGAGCGCCAGCTGCATGACCTCGTCGCCGGAGCGGCCCTCAAGGAAGGGATAGAGCAGGATGCCCAGCAGCTGGACCACCAGCAGCACCCCTGAGGGGTGGTTGCGGATCGCCGGCCAGGCCCTGTTCACTCCGCCAGGGTAGTGCCCTGGCGCTCGGGGTGGAGCTCGCCNNGCGGTGGCGCAGCAGGCGCCGCCAGACGTCCCCGAAGGTGCTCACGGCCACGCCGAGGACCAGGATCACCCCGCCCACCAGCGACCACGCCGTGGGACGCTCGCCGCGCAGCAGCACCGCGGCCGTGATGCCCACGACGGGGACGAGCAACGAGTAGGGGGCGACCTCGGAGGCGTGGTGGCGGCCGAGGAGGGTGTTCCAGACGCCGTAGCCGACGAGGGAGGCCAGGCCCGCGGTGTACAGGGTCGACAGCCAGGCCGACGGGCCGAGGTGGCTCAGGGCGGATATGACCGTCGTCGGGCCGTCCACGGCCAGGGACAGCAGCAGCATCGGGATGGGCACCACCAGGCCGGACCAGACCGTCAGCTGGAGGCCGTTGACTCCGTGCAGGCGTCGGGCCGCGATGTTGCCGCCGGCCCAGCAGCCGGCGGCGGCGATGCAGAGCGCCAGCGCGAGCCAGGGGATCGCGGCCGCTCGTCCGAGGCCGACGACGAGGAGTCCGACGAGACCGAGGACGGTGCCTCCGACCCGCGTCGGGGTGGGGTGCTCGCCGAGGATCGCCACCCCCAGGATCACGGTGAACGCCGCCTGGATCTGCAGCACCAGCGAGGCGAGGCCGGGCGGCATCCCGGCGGCCAGCGAGCTGTACATGAGGCCGAACTGGCCGAAGCTCATGAGCAGGCCGACCGCGATGATGTCGCGCCATCGTCCGGCGGGCCGGGGGACGAAGAAGATAGCGGGGAACACGACCAGACAGAACCGGAGGGCCACGAATGTCAGCGGCGGCACCCCGGCCAGACCCCACTCGATGACGACGAAGTTCATGCCCCAGATGACGACCACCAGCAGGGCGAGCAGGCGATCGCGAGTGGACATTGGCCGATTGTGTCACCCGTCGCCAAAGCCACGCCCCGCAGCCGGCCGGACGGGCCCGTCGGGCCCAGCCGGTCGCGGCCCCCACGGCGCGCCCGTGACGTGGGAGAGGGGACCTGAGCCCGTGGCCGCTGCCTTAACCCCGCCGGTGCGGCACCCCGTGGCCCGCAATATCTCCCCGGGAGCGGGAGGGCGTCGGACGGGGAGGCTGGTGGAGGGCGGCGGGTGCGGAGCATCGGGGGACGTCGGGTGGAGGGCGGCTGGTGCGGAGCGTGGGGTAGGGGATGTCTGGTGGAGGGCGGCTGGTGCGGAGCATCGGGTGGGGGACGTCTGGTGGGGACGCTTCGTGGAGGGCGGTTGGTAGGGAGATTCTGGCGGAGGAGGCGGCCGGTGGGGGCGGCCCCTGGTGGTTCGACGGACGGAGGGTCTCGCCGCCGCAAGGTGTGCCGTTGACCCCCGAAGTCAGTGGTGAACTGCACAGTCAACGACGGCCGTGCTGGTCACCGAGCCCCGAGGGGCGCTGGGGCGGCCGGTGCGGAGCGTCGGATGGGGAGGGCGGCCGTGGACCGGCGCCTGGCAGAGGCCCGGCTTGGGACGTTGGGCGAGGGCGACGGGCGGCCGAGGGCCGTTGAAGAAGGGGTGGGACGCCCGACCGTCCTTTGACACAATCGGTCGGCATGAGCACGCATCCGGCGGTGGACGAGTACCTGGCGGCACAGCCCGAGCCGCAGCGCACCACGCTGCGGACGGTTCGCGAGGCGATCCACCGGCTGTACCCGGACGTCACCGAGGGGATGTCCTACGGGGCGCCGGCTTTCCTACTCGACGGCCGGCGGGTCGCGGGCTTCGCGGGCAGCGCCAGACACCTCACGTTCTTCCCGCACAGCGGGTCGGTGGTGGCGTCGCTCGGTGACCGGCTCGGCGCCTACCGGGCCTCCAAGGGTGCGTTCCAGTTCCCGATCGATACCCCGCTCCCAGACGACGTGCTGCGCCTGGTGATCGACGCCCGGCTGGCCGAACTCGGCGACTCCTGACGGGCGTGCCCATCCCGGGGGCCGGTTGCCCGCAGGTCCGACGGACGGGGCCCTGGCGCCGCAAGGTGCGCCGTTGACCACCGAAGTCAGTGGTGAACTGCACAGTCAACGACGGCCGTGCTCGTCACCGGGCCCCGAGGGGCCGCTGGGGGCGGCCATCGTCCGTCGGTCCCAGGCCGCCCTGGCAGGCGGGGCAGTAGAACATCGTCCGTTCCCGCGTGGGTGGGCCGATCATCGCCACCCGGACGGTCGTGCCGCACCGGCGGCACGGCAGGCCCGACCGGCCATGGGCATACGTGTTCGCGCCGTCGCGGCGGAGGCCGGTGCTGGACGGGATCGCGTGGTCCTTGCTCACACTCAACAGCCTGTGGGCCCGCGCCACCACGCCCGCGAGCTGGTCGTCGGTGAGCTCGGCGACCGGGTGCCACGGGTGGAGGCGTTGCAGGAACAGGGTCTCGGCGCACCAGAGGGTCCCGAGCCCGGCGAGGTTGCGCTGGTCGAGCAGCGCCGCGCCAATGCTCGTGCCCGAGCCGCGCAGCCGGCGGACGGCCTCGGTGGGGTCCCAGTCCGGCCCCAGCAGGTCGGGGCCGAGGTGCCCCACCACGCTGGACTCATCGGAGGTGGCGAGCACGTCCAGCATCCCGAGCCTGACCCCGTGGGCCGTCCACGCGGCCGTGGCCAGCACGGCGCGAACCGTGTTGCCCGGCGGACGGGCCTGCGACGTGCGGAGAATGCGCCAGGAGCCGTCCATCCGCAGGTGGCTGTGGATCGTCCACCCCGAGCCGAGGCGGTGCAGGATGTGCTTGCCGCGGCTCACCACCTCGGTCGTGACCACGCCCCGGAAGTCCAGGGTCGACAGGCCCGGCCAGCGCAGGTCGCAGACCGTCAGCGGCTCGCCGGTGAATGCCTCGTGCAGCCGCCGTGCCGTGCGCCAGACCGTGTCGCCCTCGGGCATCTCAACGCCTCAACCGCAGGCCGCTGGGGGTCAGGACGAAGCCGGCGGCCGCCAGCGCGTCGGTGAGTGGGTGTGACGAGCCGAGCACCAGTTCGCCGTCGATCTTGCCGACCGTCAGCTTGCCCAGCGCTCCGCGGTGCACCGCTTCGGCCAGCGCGGCCNNGCCGCCGCGCTGAGGAGCGCCGGTTCCTCGGTCCAGCTCAGCAGCGTCCGGCCCCCGCTCGACGTAGAGGACGAGTTCGCCGGCGACCAGCACCACCAGTGCGCCCGCCTTGCGGCCTGGCTGGTGGCCCTTGGTTCCCTCCTCGGTCGGCGGACGGGCGGGCCAGGGTAGCGCCGCGCCGTAGGGGTTCGCCGGATCCGCGGCAGCGAGGACCCGGCCGGGGGCAGGCCCCGTCCGGAGGTTCCAGCGGCCTCCCGCCGCTCGGTGCCCGGCCACCGCCCGGGCCGANTCATCGCCGCCCTGCCCGGCCAGGACGCCGTGATCGGTCCCGACGTGGTTGGGCTCCCCAATCCCGGCGGCGGCACGTCCAGACCGGAGCCGGTCGATGGCGCCGGCGTCGGCGAACTGGGCGGCACCCAACCCCTCCACGAAGTAGCCGCGACGCACCTGGCCGGCCTCCTCGAACGCGCTCAGCACCCGGTAGGCGCCGTGGAAGCCACCCGGCAGATCCTCGGCGGCCACTGACCCGCGCGTGACCACGCCGTAGCGGTCCAGCAGCAACTCCGCCTGGGCTCCCGCCAGCACGGTGGGGTTGGGCTCCCGCTCGGGCAGCCGGGCCCAGCGCCCCGCCGCCTCCGGCGGCCCGGTGACCCTCGGCAGCGCGGCCCGCGACATCCCCAGCCGTCCCCGCCCGGCGTAGCGGCCGCGCGATGCGACCGGGCGCTGCTTGTGGGCCGTCCGTCCGCCCGCGAGGAGGGCTCGCAACGGCGTCAACGTGTCGGTGGTGACGTGGCCGGCCCACGCCAGTTCCCAGAGGGCAGCCAGCAGCGCCCGGTCGTCGGACGAGCCGGCCAGGTCGGACAGGCGCCGGAACAGGAAGGCGCCTCCGGAATCGAGCAGGTCCAAGACGGTGGAGGCGAGCGAGCCCGGTGCGATCGTGGCGGCCGGACGCAGGGTCACATGCGCGCTGTCGGCCGGGTGCAGCGAGACCCACCCGTCCGTCCCCGACAACGCACCGTTGCCCTGCCACAGCACCTCGCCGGCGCTGATCAGTTCCTCGAGCAGACCGGGACGGTAGTCCTGGACGCGGGCCGGGAGGAAGACCGACTCCAGCGACGATGCCGGCAGCGGATAGCCAGCGAGTTGCCGCACCGCCGCCAACACCCCTTCGGGCCCNCGCAGTGTGCCCCCGACGTCGTGCCAGGCGGGCAGGAACCGGGCGTAGTCGGCGGCGGGCACCGGCTCGACCTCGGCGCGCAGCGCCGCTAGCGAGCGCCGCCGAATGACCCGCAGCACCCGGGCGTCGCAGTAGTCGAGCGCTTCGATGTGGGCCGGTCCTGCACCGTCCGCTTCCACGCGGGTGCCCGGCGGGCGCAGGCGTCCTTCGACCACGCGTCCGTCGGCCACGAGCCGGCGCAGCACTTCGCGGACCACCGCCGGACCCAGCCCGAGCCAGCTGGCCACCTCCGGGAGGGTGAACGGCCCGTGGCACCGCGCATAGCGGGCGACCAGGTCGCCGAGCGGGTCGACGGTGACCGCGGTGAAGGCCTCCGGGAGCCCTACCGGCAGCGAACAGCCCAGGGCGTCGCGCAGCCGCCCCGCATCCTCGGCCGCAGCCCAGCGATCGGTGTCCTGGATCCGGACCCGGATCAGTCGGCGGGTCGCCTCCAACCCAACCAGCCAGCTGGCGACCTCGCCCCGCGCCGACTCCTCGACCCGGGCCGCCACCGCCTCCGATCCGATCGGCCCGATAGTCCGGACGAGATCGGCGATGTCCTCGGCGTCCCGCGCGCGCCGTCCGTCTGCCAGGTGTTGCAGTTCGGCCTCGGTGGCGTCGATGGCCGCCGGATCAAGCAGGTCACGCAACTCCAGCCCGTCGCCGGTACCGAGCAGCTCCGACAACAGCCCGGGGTCGAGCGCCAGCGCAGCGGCTCGTTTCTCGGCGAGCGGCGAGTCACCCTCGTAGAGGAACTGGGCGACGTAACCGAACATCAGCGACCGCGCGAAGGGGGACGGCGCCGGCGTCTGGACCTCCACCACCCGCACCTTGCGGGCAGCGATGTCCCGCATCAGTTCGGTTAGCGAGGGCACATCGAACACGTCCTGGACGCACTCGCGCACCGCCTCCAGCACGATCGGGAAGCTCGGATACTGGCTGGCCACCTCGAGCAACTGCGATGCCCGCTGGCGTTGCTGCCATAGCGCCTGCCTGCGGTCGGGCCGCCGTTTGGGCAACAGCAGCGCCCGGCCCGCGCATTCGCGGAACCTCGAGGCGAACAGCGCCGACCCGCCGATCTGCTCGGTGACCAGGGGCTCNACATCGTCCGGCTCCAGCAGGATCGCCTGCAATACGTCCGGCGGCCGGCCCCCNGACGCCCCCAGGTCGTCGCCCCACTCGGTGTCCGGCAGCCGGAAGACCAGCCCGTCGTCGGCGTGCATCGCCTGCACGTCGAGACCGTGCTGCTCGCGCAGCCGCGCCGCGATCGCCAGCGCCCACGGGGCGTGCACAGGCGCCCCGAAGGGNGAGTGCACGACGATCCGCCAGTCGCCCAACTCGTCCCGGAACCGTTCGACCACGATCGTGACATCGGACGGGACGTGTCCGACCGCCTCCCGCTGTTCGCCCAGGTAGGCGAGCAGGTTGTCGGTGGCCCAGTCGTCCAGCCCGGCCGCGTTGACCCGGCGTCTGGCCTGGTCAAGGGGCAGTCCGGTGACCTCGCGGACGAACGCTCCGACCGCCTTGCCCAACTCGGCCGGACGCCCCAGGGTGTCGCCCTTCCAGAACGGCAGCCGTGCCGGCTCGCCGGGGGCCGGCAGGACCCGGACCTGGTCGTGGGTGATCTCCTCGATCCGCCAGGCCGAGGTGCCCAGGGTGATGACGTCCCCGACCCGAGACTCGTACACCATCTCCTCGTCCAGCTCACCGACCCGCCGTCCGGGACCCTCGGCGCCGGCGATGAACACCCCGAACAGCCCGCGGTCGGGGATTGTCCCGCCCGACGTGACCGCCAACCGCTGGGCGCCGCGACGGCCGCTGAGGGTGCCCGCGATCCGGTCCCAGACGAGCCTGGGACGCAGGTCGGCGAACTCGTCGGAGGGNTAGCGGCCGCTCAGCATGTCGAGCACCGACTCCAGGACCCCNCGCGTCAGGCCCGCGAACGGGGCCGAGCGCCGGACGAGGGACTCCAGGTCGCCCACGCTCCAGTCGTCCAGCGCCACCATGGCGACGATCTGCTGCGCGAGCACGTCGAGCGGGTTGGACGGGACGCGCAGCGCCTCGATCTGCCCGGCCCGCATCCGTTCGACGGTCACCGCGGTCTGGACGAGGTCGCCGCGGAACTTCGGGAAGAAAACCCCGTGGCTGACCGCGCCGACCTGGTGGCCCGCCCGGCCGACCCGCTGCAGCCCCGAACCGACCGACGGCGGCGCCTCGACCTGCACCACCAGGTCGACCGCGCCCATGTCGATGCCCAGTTCGAGGGACGAGGTCGCCACCACCGCGGGGAGCCTGCCCGCCTTCAGGTCCTCTTCGGTGGCGGCCCGCTGCTCCTTGCTGACCGACCCGTGGTGGGCTCGGGCCAGCAGCGGTGGAGCCCCGTAGGACTGCCCCGCCTGGGCCATCACCTGCGCGGGCGGGGGCAGGCCCACGTGGTCGCGGATCGTGGACGGTCCGTCGCGCACCGTGCGCGGCGCGAGCCGACCCCCTGGACCTCGTGCGGCAGTCTCTGGGCCTGGTCCGGCTGTCCCTTGGCATGGCCCGGCTGTCCCACCTCCTCGCCGGATCTACCCACCGCCTGGCCGGGCGCAGCCTCCTCCTCGCCGGATCTACCCACCTCCTGGCCGGGTGCACCCACCACCTCGCCGGATCTACCCACCCCTGGCCGGGNNTGCACCCACCACCTCGCCCGGTGCCCCGTGCTCGGCGGCCTCGACCCGTTCGGCGTGGATATCGTTCAGCCTGGCCGTGAGCCGCTCGGCCAGCCGGCGGGAGTTCGCGAACACCAGGGTCGAGCGGTGGGCCTCGATCAGGTCGGCGATCCGTTCCTCGACGTGCGGCCAGATCGAGGTGCGCTGCGGGTCGCCGGACGCCGGCCCGGACAGATCGCCGGTCACCTCCCCGATCGCCCCGAGATCGGGCACCGGCACCACCACGTCCAGTTGCCACCGCTTCTCGCTGGGTGGTGCCACCGTGGTGACCGGACGACCGCCGGCCAGGAAGCGGGCCACCTCCTCGATCGGACGGACGGTCGCCGACAGCCCGATCCGCTGCGCGGGAGCCGGCAGCAGGGCATCCAGACGGTCCAGTGACAAGGCCAGATGCGCCCCNCGCTTCGTCCCGGCCACGGCGTGGATCTCATCGACGATCACCGTCTCGATGCCCGTGAGCGCCTCCCGGGCCGACGAGGTGAGCAGCAGGAACAGCGACTCCGGGGTCGTGATGAGGATGTCGGCCGGATCCTTGGCGAACAGCCGTCGTTCGGTCGCGGGNGTGTCGCCCGAGCGCACCGCGACGCGGATGTCCGGACGAGGCAGTCCCAGCCGGGCCGCGGCGTGCCCGATTCCCACCAGCGGCGAGCGGAGGTTGCGCTCGACATCGACCGCCAGCGCCTTCAAGGGCGAGACGTAGAGCACCCGGCAGTTCGAGCGTCTCGCCCCTGCCCCGTCGGTGCCGGGCGATCCGGGATTGGCCGCCCCCGCGCCGGCGCTCCCCGCACCCGCCGCCGAGCCGGGCGGGCTCGCGCCGGCACTCCCTGCACCCGCCACCGCGCCGGCCGCCCCCGCGCCGGCACTCCCTGCACCCGCCACCGAGCCGGGCGGGCTCGTCCCCGTCGCCTGAGCCAGTCGATCCAGCGCCCAGAGGAACGCCGAGAGCGTCTTGCCCGAACCGGTGGGCGCGACGACGAGGGTGTGGCGGCCCTCGCTGATGGCCGCCCAGGCGCCGGCCTGGGCCGGCGTCGGCGCGACGAAGTTGCTCCGGAACCACGCCGCGGTGGCTGGAGAGAACCGGTCGAGCACGTCGGTCTTCATGACGGCGACAACTCTGCCACGGCCTCCTGACAGTTCCGGCGCCCCCTCGACCTTGCCTGCCACGCGCGCGGCCGGTGAAGACAAGGTGCGCAGTTGACCACTGAAGTCAGTGGTCAACTGGACACCGAAGCGCGGTCAATCCCGCTTCACGTGCGGCAACCGCCGCCGGACATCCGGGACCGCGGACGGACCGGCCTCCCACGTGATCACCCACGGCCCTTCGTCCGCGATGTGCAGCACGCCGTCCTCCACGGAGGCGTACTTGCCCGCCAGGATCTTCTTGGCCATCTTCGTGTCGAGGGAATCGGTGTTGTCCCACAGCGAGGTGAACAGCGCCTCGGCGCGCACCTTCGCCTGCGCGCAGAACAGCGCCGCGAGTTCCACGTTCTCCGGGTGGCTGTCGCGCTCGGCCTTGGCCCGGACGCAAGTGGCGGCCATCGCGAACAGCTCGGCGCCGATGTCGACCACCCGGCCGAGGAACGCCTGCTTGCGCTCCATCTTGCCTTGCCAGCGGCCCATTCCGTAGAAGACCGAGCGGGCCAGCTTGCGGGCGGCGCGCTCCACATAGCGCACATGGCCGGCCAGCGGCCCGAAGTCGCCGTACGACACCGGCACAACCCCTGCCCCCAGGGCGAGGGTGGGCAGCCACTTGGCGTAGAAGGCGCTCGCCTTCGCGACCGCCCGGGCCTTGTCCTCACGGGTGGCCTCGGGATCGATGATGTCGCCCGCCACCGCCAGGTGGGCGTCCACCGCCTCGCGGGCGATCAGCAGGTGCATGATCTCGGTGGAGCCCTCGAAGATCCGGTTGATCCGCATGTCGCGGAGCATCTGCTCGGTCTCGACGGCCCGCTCGCCCCGGGCGGCCTGCGACGCGGCGGTCTCGTACCCGCGTCCGCCGCGGATCTGGACGAGTTCGTCCACGATCTTCCAGCCCTGCTCCGAGGCGTACAGCTTGATCAACGCCGCCTCGATCCGGATGTCGTTGGACTCGTCGTCGGCCAGCATGCAACACAGGTCCAGCATCGATTCCAGCGCGTAGGTGGTCGCAGCGAGGTACGCGATCTTGGTCGCGATCGCCTCGTGTTCGCCGATCGGCCGCCCCCACTGGACACGGTTGGCCGCCCAGCCGCGAGCCACGTGCAGGCTCCACTTCGCCGCACCCACGCACATGGCGGGCAGCGACAACCGTCCGGTGTTCAGGGTCGAGAGAGCGATCTTGAGCCCCTTGCCGACCCCCAGCAGCACGTTCTCGGCCGGCACGTACACGTCGTGGAACCGGACGACGGCGTTCTCGATGCCGCGCAGGCCCAGGAAGGAATTGCGAGTCTCGATGGTGATCCCCTCGGACTCCGTCTCGACCACGAACGCCGTGATCCCGCCGCGCGAGGTCTCGGTCCTGGGTACCCGGGCCATGACCACCAGCAGGGTGGCCACGGTTCCGTTGGTGGCCCACAGCTTCACCCCGTTGAGCAGGAAGCCTCTGCCGTCCTCGGTGGGGACGGCCGCGGTCGCCAGCCGTGCGGGGTCGGAACCGACGTCGGGCTCGGTCAGCAGGAAGCTCGACACCTCGCCACCGGCCACCCGCGGCAGGAACTCGTGCTTCTGGGCTTCGCTGCCGAACATCTTCACCGGTTGCGGGACGCCGATCGACTGATGCGCACTCAGCAACGCTCCGAGGGACGGGTTCGCCGAGCCCACCAGCGTGAGGGCCTTGTTGTAGTACAGCTGGGAGAGCCCGACGCCGCCGTACTCCTCGCCGATCTTCATCCCGAAGGCGCCGAGCTCGGCGAGGTCGGCGAACACCTGATCGGGGATTTTCGCGTCGCGCTCGATCTGTCGTCCGTCGACCGTCGCGACATACGCGCGCAGCTTCGCCAGGTAGGCCTCACCCTTCTCGCGGGCTTCGGGGTGGGGGCGNGGCCAGGGATCGATGAGATCCAGCCGCAGCCGGCCGAGGAAGAGTTCCTTGCCGAAGCTGGGCTTGGTCCACTCGGATTCGCGGGCGGCCTCGGCCACCTTGCGGGCCTCGCGTTCGGTCGGCCCCGAGGTGGGGGTCGCTCGAAGGGTCTGATTCGTGGTCATGGCATCCTCCGATTGCTGGACGGCGTCGTCCTCGCGTTTCACGGTACTCCGCGGGTGGGTTCCGCCAGAAGGGCCGCTGGCGCGGCACTCCGGCGGTCGAGCTTGTCGCCCCGGATTGGCCCCGGCGGTCGAGCCTGTCGTGCCCGGGATGGCCCCGGCGGTCGAGCTTGTCGAGACCCCGGGATCGGCACTGCGGCAGGCGTGTGGAAACCCCGTGGACACCCGGATCGGCACCCGGCGGTCGAGCCAGCCACACGTGCGGCGGTCGAGCCTGTCGAGACCCCGGCGCCTGACGGCTGGTCTCCCGGCGGCGCTTCGGGCGGTCGAGCGCGGCCCTTCGGCGGTCGAGCGCGGCCCTTCGGCGGTCGAGCCCGTCGCCCTGGATTAGCCCGGCGGTCGAGCCTGTCGAGACCCCGGCGCCTGACGGCTGGTCTCCCGGCGGCGCTTCGGGCGGTCGAGCGCGGCCCTTCGGCGGTCGAGCGCGGCCCTTCGGCGGTCGAGCCCGTCGCCCTGGATTAGCCCGGCGGTCGAGCCTGTCGAGACCCCGACGCGGACGACTGGTCTCCCGGCGGCACCCCGGCGGTCGAGCGTGTCGAGACTACGGATCGGCACCCGGCGGTCGAGCCTGTCGACTCGGCGATCGGCACTCCGGCGTTCGAGCTTGTCGAGACCCCGGTGCCGGACGGTGGTTTCGCGGCGGCGCTTCGGGCGGTCGAGCCTGTCGAGACCACCACGTCCAGGCTCTGGGCGCGGCCGATCGCGGTGATCACGATGGCGACGATCGACGCCCGGGGCCCGACGGCCCGCCGTGGTTACCAGCGGCTGACGCGGTGGTAGGCGAGGCGGCCGTCGGCTCCGGTCCGCCAGGTGCTCGTGGTTGGCCCCTCATGTGTTGTTCCGGAGACCTCGTGTCCGGCGACCGCGNNATGGTACGGAACCACCTGCCACACTGCCCGCGCGATCGTACTGAACCAGTCCTCGATCGGCTCNCGCCAGGCGCGGGAGGAAGCGGTGTCGGGCTCGAAGGGGTAGGCGCCGACGCGCTCATCGAGCTCACTGAGGGCTCCGAGCGGCAGGCAGAGGTCGAGCCAGTCGTTCCCGTACCCGGTCGGCTCGCCAGAGTCGTCGTGCGTGGCCTCTCGGATCACGAGCACCAGACCCAGCGTCCGGCCGAGCCCGGGGATGTCGGCGACGGTGCTCACGCCCCCGGTGACGAGGGTGGGGACGTTCACTGCGATCGGCTCGCCGCCATGCCGCGGCCGCGCCTCGCCTAGGGCGGCCGCCTTCCACAGCGCCTCGGCTGCCGCGGCGGCACGGTCATCGTCCGGTGCCACGCCGAGGCGGATCGCCAGTTCGTAGTGTCCGCCCGACCAGTTGTCGTCGACGCTCGCGTCGGTCGGATCCGTTCGTCCCCAGGGCCAACTCACCCCGCCATCCTCGCGGACGGCACCGTTCACCCCCGACCGCCGCACCGACGACGTCGAACGGTTCAGGCGTCGCGTCCGGGGTCTCGACAAGCTCGACCGCCGGGGTGCCGCCGAAGGTTCGGGCGTCCGTCGTCGGGGCTCGACAAGCTCGACCGCCGGAGTTCCGCCGGTAGTTCGGGCGTTCGTCCCCGGGGTCTCGACAGGCTCGACCGCCGGGGTGCCGCCGAAGGTTCGGGCGTCCGTCTTCGGGGTCTCGACAAGCTCGACCGCCGGGGACCAGGCGTCTCTTCGGGGTCTCGACGGGCTCGACCGCCGGGGGCCGCCGAAGGTTCAGGCGTCCGCCTCCGGGGTTTCGACAAGCTCGACCGCCCGGGTGCCGCCGGGGACCAGGCGTCGCGTCCGGGGTCTTGACAGGCTCGACCGCCGGGGTGCCGCCGGGGGACCAGGCGTCTGTCTTCGGGGTCTCGACAGGCTCGACCGCCGGGGTGCCGCCGGGGTGCCGCCGGGGACCAGGCGTCGCGTCCCGGGTCTCGACAGGCTCGACCGCCGGGGTGCCGCCGGAGGTTCGGGCGTCCGTGTCCGGGGTCCCTACAGGCTCGCCGGAGTTCCGCCGGAGGGTTCGGGCGTCCGTCCAGGGGTCCCGACGGTCTCGACCGCCCGGGTGCCGCCGGGAGACCAGTCGTGCGTGTTCGGGGTTTCGACAGGCTCGACCGCCGGGGAGCCGCCGAGCGCGGCCCATACCTGCCCGACCGTCCAACCCCAGGCTCGGTACGTCGAGAGTCGCGCATCGCATGCGGTCGGGTCCGTCCCCGTCCCGAATGCTCAAATCGCGCGTGGCCATTGCGCAAAACGCGCACAGAATGCCAGGATGGGTCCCACCCGCGAACGGATGCACTGAGGCCCGAGGAGGGATCGATGGCGATGCACGGCCTTGCCCGCCGGGCAGAGGGCAGGTGGGTCCACTTCACAGCCATTCATGGGCGAATGACCCAGGCGCAACCCCCGCCGGCCCACGCCTCCCCGTCCGGACACGCTTCGAAGGAGGCTTGCCGGTCCAGGCCCGCTGACGATCCAGATCACCCGAGGAGGAACGGCGATGCATGTCACGTCGGAAGCCTGGCTCACCACCATCGCGGTGCTCGCGTCGATCCTGACCGCCGATGTCTTCATCCTCGGTCGACGGGCGAAAGAGCCGTCCATGAAGGAAGCAGCCGTGACCATCGGGGTTTTCTCGGTGATGGCGGTCGTCTTCGGCTTGGGTGTCTGGTTCGTCTCCGGACCGCGATTCGGGGCGGAGTTCTTCGCCGGGTGGCTCACCGAGTACAGCCTCAGCGTCGACAACCTCTTCATCTTCGTGATCATCATGGCCAGCCTCCGGGTGCCCAGGACGCTGCAGCAATACGCGCTGATGGTGGGGATCATGCTCGCCCTTGTGTTCCGCGGGGTCTTCATCGGGCTCGGTGCCGCGGCCATCGAGCGCTTCAGCTGGATCTTCTTCGCCTTCGGCGCCTTCCTCATCTACACCGCGATCAAGCTCTACCTGGACTACCGAACTGAGGACGAGGACGAGCAGGCCGACGAGGCCATCGACAACCTCCTGATGCGCTGGATCAAGCGGGTGCTACCGTCCACGAGCGAGTTCCACGGCACCCACCTGACCGTGCGGGAAGCGGGGCGTCGGCTCGTCACCCCGATGTTGTTCGTCATCGTGGCCCTCGGGTCGACCGACCTACTCTTCGCGCTCGACTCGATCCCGGCGATCTACGGCCTCACGCAGGAGCCGTACCTCGTCTTCGCCGCAACGGTGTTCGCGCTCATGGGGCTGCGCCAGCTGTACTTCCTCATCGGCGGGCTCTTGCAGCGCCTTGTCTACCTATCGCTCGGACTCGCCATCATTCTCGCCTTCATCGGCGTGAAGCTCGTGCTCCACGCGATGCCCGAGTACCACCTCGACGCGGCCCTGGGTTTCGACGGCGAGATCCCCATCTGGGCGTCGCTGAGCGTGATCATCGCCACCCTCGCCGTGACCACCATCGCCAGCCTCCAGAAGTCTCGGCGGGACTCCGCCGGGTGATCGACCCCACTGGGCGGCGGTGGATGCGACTCCCGGGGTCTCGACGAACTCGAACGCCGGGCCTGGCAGCGGTGGATCCGACTCCCGGGGTCTCGACGAACTCGAACGCCGGGCTGGGCGGCGTTGGATGCGACCCCGGGATTTCGACGAACTCGACCGCCGGGCCTGGGCGGCCACGCCGGCGCGAATGCCGGCCGCGCCCAGCGTTCGTCCTTGTGAGGACGGTCGTGAGCGCGGCGCCGGTGCGCCGAGCCCGATCCCGCTACTGCTCCGGGACGGGTCGGGTGGCCAGCGCGGCGGCCTGACGCATGGCTTCGAGCATGCTGTCGACCTTGACGATGCCCTTGCCGGCGATGTCGAAGGCGGTGCCGTGGTCGACGGAGGTGCGGATCACCGGCAGGCCGACGGTGATGTTCACCCCGTCCTCGATGCCGAGCACCTTGATCGGCCCGTGCCCTTGGTCGTGGTACATGGCGACGATCAGGTCGTAGTCGCCCCGGCCGGCCAGGTAGAACGCGGTGTCGGCGGGCAGCGGGCCGACCGCGTCGATGCCGTCGGCCTGCAGCTTCTCCAGCGCCGGGATGATCTTGGACTCCTCTTCGCCGTAGCCGAACAGGCCTCCCTCGCCGGCGTGCGGGTTGATGGCGCAGACGCCGATGTGCGGGTTCTCGATGCCGGCGCGACGCAGGGCCTCCCAGCCGCGGCGGACGGTCCGCTCGACCAGGCCCGCATCGATCTTGTTGATCGCGTCGATCAGCCCGATGTGCGTGGTCACGTGGATGACGCGCAGCTTCGGTGCGCTCAGCAGCATCGACACCTCGGGNGTGTTGGTCAGCGAGGCGAGCAGTTCGGTGTGCCCGGGGAACTTGTGGCCACCCAGGTGCAGCGCCTCCTTGTTCAGCGGCGCGGTGCAGATCGCGTGGACGGTGCCCGCCCCAGCGAGCTCGGCGGCCTTCGCGATGTAGTGGTAGGCGGCGTCGCCGGCGACCGGGGACAGTTGCCCCCACGGCAGGTCCTCGGGCAGCAGGCCGAGGTCGATGACGTTGATCCGGCCGGGCGCCTCCTGGGCCTGGTCGACCGACTCGATGGCGACGATCTCGACGTCGCGCTTCATGATTGCGGCGGCCTGCTCCAGCCGCGTCTTGTCGCCGATGACGATGGGCCGGCACAGGGCGGTGATCTCGGGGTCGACAACGGCGGCGACGGTGATCTCGGGGCCGACGCCTGCACCGTCGCCCATGGTGACGGCGATGACCGGACGCGTGTCTGCGGTAGGCATGACTTCTCCTGACTACTGTGAATCGGTGTTCATGGCGTGGTGAATCTGGACGAGTGAGTCGGGGCCGCCGTGGCTACCGGGCCGGGTGGCCACGAGTGCGCCGTCGGCGGTGGTGAGCAGCACTGCACCAGGATGCACCTCCTGGAGCAGGCTCAGCCGCCGTTGACCGAGGGCGTCGAGGACGGCCCGCGCGGTCTGCCCGCCGGTGAGCATGAGCCGCACAGGCCACGCCGGCGCGGCGGCCAGGAGCGCGACGACAAGCCGGGCAAGGCCCGAGACGACCTCAGCGCCGGCGACCCGCGGTCCGGTCTCGGGCTGGACCTGGACGACCACGCTGCCCTCGCGCAGGTGCTCCGCCAGCCGTCCGGCGATGGCGGCGGCAGCGGCCCCNTCGAGGGTGGCCAGCTCGCGGGCGTCGATCGGGATCCGGACGGCTCCCGAGGCCTGTTGCAGCCGCTCGGCCTGGGCGACCGCGGCGGCCGAACCGGTGCCCAGCACGTAGAGCACGGGGCCGGAGGAGGCGGGCGCCGTCGTCCCCTCCGTCGCGGACGGACGCTCCAGGTGCGGCCCGAGCCCGCGGGCGAGGGCGCTGGAGCCGACGAACCGGACGTCGACGCCCGCGTCCAGCCCCGCGGTCACGATCGCGTCCAGGTCCGCCTGGGTTTCGGCGTCGCAGACGGCCACGGACGCGGTCGCCTCCGCGAGTTCGCGGGCCACGCCGCCGCTGCGGACGGTGCGCAGGTCGATGGCTCGGACGGGCAGCCCGCCCAGGGCCGCCGCCACGGTGGCCGGGGANTCGGCCGATTCCAGAGCCCAGAGGTCGGTCTCGGGCAGCGGGACGCCGTGGTCGAAGAGGACACCGCCGCTGACCGTGCGGCCCTGCTGCGGCAGGGCCGGGGTGAGCACCACGACCGTGCCGGCGGCCATCAGCGGGGCGACCTCGGCCGCGAGGTTGCCGCGCAGCAGCGAGTCGATCTTCTTGAACACCGGCCCTGCGTCCGGCACGGCCACCAACGCGGCCCGGACCCGCTCACCGGCGGCCTCCGGGGGCAGTTCGCGCGAATCGAGGTCGATGACGACGGGGTTGGCCGATGTCGTGAAGGGCAGTNNTCCGGCCNNAGAGGAACAGGACGGGATCGAGCCCGCCCCCAAAGCGGCAGCGGTCTCGGCGGCGCCACTGAGGTCGTCGGCCAGGATGAGAGGGGTTCCCACCTCGGCATCACCGCCTCCGGCCTTGAGTTGATCGTGCGTGCCCATCGTGGCATCGACGCGCGATGCGCGCAAGGTCTTGCGCACAATGCGCACCCCTGACAGGATGAAGCCACCACGGTCTCTCATCCAGCCCGGAGGAAGAACAATGACGATCAACTCCTTCGTGACGTCCCCGGCGGACGACTCCGCCGCTCGCCCGGCCACCGTCGACCTCGGCCTACGGATCCCCATGAGCCGACTGGTGCTCGGCACCATGAGCTTCGGCGACACCGCGGACGAGGCGGCCACCACCGCGATGTTCGAGACCGCGCTCGCGGCCGGCATCAACAGCATCGACACCGCCAACGGCTACGCGCGCGGCACCACCGAGNGGCTCATCGCGCCCCTGGTGAAGCGCTACCGCGACGACATCGTCCTGGCGACGAAGGCGGGCATGCCGCACCCGGACGCCGGTGACAACTCCCCGCTGTCCCCGGCCGGGTTGCGGGCCAGTGTCGAAGGGTCGCTGCGCCGCCTCGACGTCGAGGTCATCGACCTGTTCTACCTCCACCAGCCCGACCGGGCCACCCCGATCGCCGCGACGATGGACACGATCGCCGCGCTGCGCGCCGAGGGCAAGATCGACCGCATCGGGGTCTCCAACTACGCCGCCTGGCAGGCCTTCGAAGTCGTCCGCGAGGCCGAACGCGTCGGCATCCCCGGCCCGGTCGTGGGCCAGAACGTCTACAACCTCGTCGCCCGCCGGATGGAGGACGAGTGGTTCGAGTTCGCCGGCATCTACGGGCTCACCACGATGTGCTACAACCCGCTGGCCGGCGGCCTGCTCGTCCGTCGTCCGGACGNNGGGGGCCCCTCGCGGTTCACCGGTTCGGTGCTCGCCGAGATGTACCGCAAGCGGTACTGGACCNCCGAGGTGCTGCAGGCCATCGGCACCCTGGCCGACCTGGCCGACGAGGCCGGGATGTCCCTGGTCGAACTCGCCCTGCGCTGGATGATCAGCGTCCCCGGCCCCGGCGCGCTGCTGCTCGGCGGCGACAAGGTGGAACAGTTGCAGGCCAACCTCGCCACCTTGGCGAAGGGACCCCTCGAAGCGGACCTCGCCGCCCGCTGCAGCGCCACCACCGACCCGATCAAGGGCGCCATGCCCGCCTACAACCGCTAACGCTGGAGGAGGAACCATGACCACATTCGACGGGGTGCTCCGGGCCCGTCCCGAGGGCGGTACGGAGGCGTACCTGCCCACCCCCACCGTGCAGTGCCACGCCGCCAACCTGGCCTTCCTGCCCAACGGCGACCTCGCCTGCGTCTGGTTCGGCGGCACGCAGGAGGGCGTCAGCGACATCTCGGTGCACCTGTCGCGGCTGCCGAAGGGCGCTGACCGCTGGCTCGACCCCGTCCAGCTGAGCTTCGACTCCAGCCGCTCGGAGCAGAACCCGATCCTGTTCAACGCCCCCAACGGTGACGTGTGGCTGCTCTACACCGGCCAGATCGCCGGCAACCAGGACTCCTCGATCGTGCGCCGCCGGGTCTCGCGCGACGGCGGCGAGACCTGGGAGGAGCCGACCGCCCTGCTCGGGGACGACGCGCCCAAGGGCGTCTTCGTCCGTCAGGTGCCGGTCGTGCTGCCCAGTGGGCGCATCCTGCTGCCGACCTTCAACTGCATCGCGCTCCCGGGCGAGAAGTGGGTGGGCAACCAGGACACCGCGTCGGTGTGGTATTCCGACGATGCCGGCGACACCTGGACCGAGGTCCCCGTGCCCGGCTCGCACGGCTGCGTCCACATGAACATCGTCCCGCGCGCCGACGGCACCCTCTGGGCGTGCTTCCGTTCCCGTTGGGCCGACCACGTATACGAGTCGGAGTCGACGGACGGCACCACCTGGTCCACGCCGCGGGCGCTGGACCTCNCCAACAACAACTCCTCGATCCAGGCCCGCGCCCTGGGCGGCGGCCTGATGGCGATGGTCATGAACTACTCCAGCAAGGAGGACGCCACCGGACGCCGGGCCTCGCTCTATGACGAGATCGACGACGAGGGAGTCAAGGACACCGACGGCCCCGTGCTCGCCGAGCCGGAGATCGACGAGACCAAGCGCACCGCGTTCTGGGGTGCGCCGCGGGCGCCCATGACCCTGTGCCTCTCCACCGACGACGGGCACACCTGGCCGATCGCCTACGACATCGAGAACGGCGACGGCTACTGCCTGTCGAACAACAGCCGCGAGAGCCTCAACCGCGAACTGTCCTACCCCTCGGTCATCGGCGGGACGGACGGCGACCTCCATGCCGCCTACACCTGGCATCGCAAGACGATCAAGCACGTCCATCTGGACGCCGACGCGCTCGCCCGGATCCGGGAGGAGCGGCCCACCTCGGCGGGCCCCGACCTGAGCGCGACCCCGACCGACTGAAACCCCACCGCACCATCACCGAGAAAGGGTCAATGATGACCTCTGTTGACATCAAAGGGATCGTGACACCCATCGTCACACCCATGAACGAGGACGAGTCGATCAACACCGAGGAGCTACGCCGCCAGGTCGACCGCCAGATCGAGGGCGGCGTCCACGGGNTGTTCCCCTTCGGCACCAACGGCGAGGGCTACATCCTTAGCGCCGCCGAGAAGGAACTCGTCCTGCGCACCGTCGTCGACCAGGTGGCCGGACGCGTGCCGGTCTACGCAGGCACGGGCGCCATTTCGACCAAGGAGACGATCGAGCAGAGCACCATGGCCAAGCACGTGGGCGCCGACGTGCTGTCGATCATCACCCCGAGCTTCGCCGCCGCGAGCCAGGACGAGCTGTACACGCACTTCGCCACGGTCGCCGACGCCGTCGACCTGCCGATCGTGCTCTACAACATCCCGGCGCGCACCGGTAACTCCATCGCGCCGGGCACCGTCGCCAAGCTGGCCCAGATCGAGTCGATCGTCGGCGTCAAGGACTCCTCGGGCAACTTCGCCAACATCCTGGCCTACCTGGACGCGGGCAAGAAGGCCGTCGGGTCGTTCGACATCCTCTCGGGCAACGACCAACTGATCATCTGGACGCTGCTCGCCGGTGGCACCGGCGGCATCGCCGGGTGCGCCAACGTCTACCCGCACGTGATGGCGTCCATCTACAACCTCTTCATGGAGGGCAAGATCGAAGAGGCCAAGGCCGCGAACGAGTCCATCGCGTCGTTCCGGGCCTGCTTCAAGTACGGCAACCCCAACACCATCGTGAAGACGGCCGTCGCGCTGCTCGGCTACGAGGTGGGCAAGTGCCGGGCGCCGTTCAACCAGGTGCCGGACGAAGGCATCGAGGCCCTCAAGCGCGTGCTCGACGAGAACCGTCCCCTCGGAATGAACTAGGTAGGTAACCGGCCATGACCCTTCCGATGATCTTCGCCCTGGCGATCACCGTGCTGATGATCGTCCTCATCATGATCGACAAGCTCCCCTTCGGGGTGCCCCCGCTGATCGCCTGCCTGCTGATGGTCGTCTTCCAAGTCGTCGACATCAAGGTCGCCTTCGGTGGCTTCGCCAACTCCACCATCGTGATGCTCGCCGCCTTCATGGCGGTCATCGCGGCTCTGCAGAAGACCAGCCTGATCACCCGATTCAAAGCGCTCATCGTCGACATGGCGAGTCGCGGCGGGTTCAAGGCGTACGTGCTGATCGTCCTCGTCGTCATGCTCGGCGCCAGCCTGTTCGGCACCGGCTCCACCGCGTACTACGTGCTCGTGATCGGCCTGCTGTCCACGCTGCCCTACAGCAAGCTGCTGCCGCCCTCGCGGGTCCTGATGCCCGCGGGCTTCGCCGCCAACCACCCGCTGGCGCCCTTCAACGTCGCCCTGCAGTACGGCATCGTGATGGCCGTCCTCCAGTCGACCGGCTTCACCCAGCGCGTCGATCTGGTCAAGTTCGCGGTCGTCAACTTCATCCTCAGCATCGGCTTCCTGGTGTGGTGCCTGGTCGCCTACCGGGTCCTGCCCGATCACGCCATCGCGGACACCTCCGCCGGCCACGCCGGCGACACGGCCGCCGGGGACGCCGACGGGGTCTCCGGCGGTGGGGTGGCCACCGCCACCGCGACCGCCACCCAGGTGGCGGCCCTCCTGACCAAGCGCCAGGAGTACGTGACCTACGCGAGCTTCGCGATCGCGGTCATCGGCATGGTGCTGCAGAGCTACATCGGCGACGCGGGTTACGCGATCACCGGCCTGGCGGTCGCCATCCTGCTGATCTCGAACGTGCTGAACTTCACCGAGATCCGCGACGCGATCAGCCAGCCGATCATCCTGATGTCGGCCGGTGTCATCGGCATCGCGGACGCCCTGGGCGCCACCGGTCTCACCAAGCTCGTGGGCACGACGGTGGCCGGGATGCTCGGGACGAACGTCAGCCCGTTCATCCTCGTGTTCGCCTTCTGCGTCCTGACCAGCGTGCTGGCCACCCTGACCGGTTCCACGCTGGGCACCGTGTACGTCTTCGCCCCGCTGGCCATCGCCACCTGCATGCAGTTGGGCCTGAACCCGACGGCGGCGGCAGCGGCCATCGTGGTCGCGGGCTGGAACGGCCACTTCCTGCCCATCGACGGCATGCCGGCGATGATCATGGGCGCCGGTAAGTACACCTTGATCCAGTTCTGGAAGTTCACCGTCCCGATGTACTTCATCCGCCTCCTGGTGCTCACGGCCGGAGCGTTGCTGCTCTTCCCGATGTGAGCGTCAGACCCCACCACCACAGAAATGGACCCCACCATGAGCAACACCTATGAGTTGGCCCACGTGGGCATCAACAACGACAACGCCGAACAGGCCCAGCAACTGGCTCAGCTGCTGTGCATGATGTTCAACCTCGAGCCGCGGGCCGGGCAGAAGTCCGAGTTCGCGGGCCCCTACTTCGAGTGCGTCCGCTCCCAGTACCTGGGCACCAACGGGCACATCGGCATGAAGACCGACGATCTGCCCGCCGCGATCGAGGAACTGAAGGGCAAGGGTTTCACCTTCAACGACGAGACCCTCGCGCACTTCCCCGACGGACGGCTGCAGAACGTGTACCTGGACGGGGAGTACGGCGGCTTCGCCATCCACATCATGCAGAAGTAGCGCACGTCAGGCGATGGCCCCGGCCCTTGTGGCCGGGGTCTTCGCTCCCCATGGCAGGGGCCGGCGCGGTGTCGCGGCGCCTCGGCCCCGGTGCCGTCCACCGGTGACGTGGGCAGCGCCGACAACCCGGGCACGCCCGGCGAAGTGGCATCATGAAAGGCGGTCCCGCTGGGGCGCCCCGCGCAACGAGGGAGGAGCGTCCATGAAGGCCGCGCAACGACGCAAGCAGATCGCCGACCTGGCCCGCGCCAACGGTCCGGCCAGTGTCGACGAGCTCGCCGAGCGGTTCGGGGTGTCGGCCTCGACGATCAGGCGGGATCTGGCCCGACTGGACGAGTCCGAGNGGCTGGCCCGCACCTACGGCGGGATCATTTCGGTGCCCCGGCTGCACACCGAGGCCGCGCTGGCCGAGCGCGCGCTGATCGGGACGGCCGCCAAGCAGAAGCTGGGGCGTTGGGCGGCCAGCCAGGTCCGTCCGGGGCAGACGGTGCTCGTCGACGCCGGCACGACCGCCGCACAGGTGGCGCTCAACCTGCGCCGGATCACCCCGCTGACCGTGGTGACCGCCGGGCTCACCCCGTTCTTCGAACTCAGCGGGTCGGTGGGCATCGAGCGGATCCTGCTCGGCGGTTCGCTGAGGGAACTCTCGCAGGGCTTCGTGGGTCCGCTGACCGAGGAGGCGCTGGAGCGCTGGTCGTTCGATCTGGTCTTTCTGGGGGCGGACGCGGTGACCGCCGACCGCGGCGTGTGCGAGGCCTCGGTGGCGCAGACCCGGCTGAAGCAGTTGATGGCCCGGTCGGGCGACCGGGTCTATCTGCTCGTCCACGCCGAGAAGATCGGGCAGCGGCCCTTCAATTCCTGGATCCAGCTGCCCGGCGGCTGGACGCTGGTGACCGACGACGAGGTGACCGACGAGCAGTTGGCGCCGTTCCGCAGCCGGNGGATCGAGGTAGTGGTGGTCGGCGGACTGGACGCCCCAGCCGGCCCGGGCTCCGCTCCGTTGGACGCGGGGTAAGGTTCGCGACAGGTGCGTCCGCCGGCCCCCTGAGGCCGGACCGTCAGGGCCTCCCACGGCACCCGGGCGGTTGGGTCGAGCGTCGAGCGGGCTGCCCGGTCATCGGCGGCGGGAGGACGACCGGTGGTGGCGAAGGCCGGGGAAGGGACGGACGTGGAGATCGTACGGCGGGAGTTCGGGCACCCCGACGCGATCGCGATGTGCGCGGCCGTCCAGGCCGAGTACCGGGTGCTCTACGGCGGCGGCGATGCCGCTCCCATGGACGCCGCCGACTTCGCCGAACCCGACGGGGCCTTCTTCGTGGGTTACGTGGCGGGCCGTCCGGTGGCGTCGGGATCGTGGCGGCGGATCGTCCCCGGCCGGGTCGCGTTCTCCGTGCCGACGGCGGAGATCAAGCGCATGTACGTGACCGACGACCAGCGCCGGCGCGGCCTGGGGCGGGCCATGCTCTTCCACGTCGAGGACGATGCCGCGGCGCATGGGCTGGCCCGGGTCGTCCTGGAGACCGGCTCGAAGCAGCCCGCGGCCATCGCGCTGTACCGCGCCCTCGGCTACACCGACACCGACGGCACCGGCTGGGCCCAGTACGCCGGCTATCCCGGAGTGGTGATCCTCGGCCGCGACCTGACGCCCCGCTGAGGCGGTGCACGGGGACGGTCAGGCGGGGGCGCCTGGGCGGTGCCGCGGGTGTCCCCGGCGTGGGCGCTGGCGGAACCGCCGCCTCAGCCGAGGGGATGGCCCCGGGGCGTCGACGGCCTGCTGCGGCGAGCGGCCCGCAGGCGTGGCGAACGCCTCAGCCGGTGCGGGGCTCCGGCCGGCGGGGACGCTTCGGCGGCCACCCGCGTCCCCGGCTTCGCCCGGCCCCGTCCGCGGAGGCGTTCGACCAGGTCGTACAGCACCGGGACGAGCACCAGGGTCAGCACCGTGGACGACACCAGCCCGCCGATCACCACGATCGCCAGCGGCTTGGAGATGAACACCCCGCCGCCGGTGACCCCCAAAGCCATGGGCACCAGCGCCATGATCGTCGCCATCGCGGTCATCACGATCGGCCGCAGCCGCAGCCGGGCGCCGTGCATGACCGAATCGTCCAACCCGGCTCCGTCCCGGCGGTACTGGTTGATGAGGTCGATCAGGACGATCGCGTTGGTGACCACGATCCCGATCAGCATCAGCAGGCCGATCATCGACGGCAGCCCCAGGGGCGTGTCGGTGAGCAGCGACAGCCCGATCGCCCCGGTGGCTGCGAACGGGATCGACACCAGCAGGATCAGGGGCTGCAGCAGGGAGCCGAACGTGGCGACCATGATCAGGTAGACCACGGCGATCGCCACCAGCATCGCCAGCCCGAGTTGGGCGAAGGAGTCCTGCTGCTGCTGCGACACCCCGCCGATCCGGACGGTCACACCCGGCGGCAGCTTCAGCCGCGCCAGCCCCTGCTGGATCGCCGCGGTGGTCGCGCCCAGGTCCGAACCGGTCGGGGCGGCCGAGACCGTCGCCGTCCGCTGTCCGCCCACCCGGCTGATCGTCGCCGGTGCCCGCACCTCGTGCACGTCCGCGACCTGGTACAACCGCAGCGCCCGCGCCGTGACCTTCGCGGCGTCCTTGCCCTGTTGCTGCAACGCCTTCGAGCGGTCCTGGGTGGCCTGGCCCTTCACGTAGCTCTCGACGGCCTTGGTNGTACTGCGTGTCCAGCGCCTTGATCTGGGCGCGCGCGGCAGTGATCCCGGACTCGACGGACGCGATCTGCTGGCGCAGGGCCGCGGTGGGATCGGTGGGCACCACCGTCCCGGGGGCAGCGGGTTGTCCAGCATGTTCTTCAGCGCCTTCTGCAATGTCGACAGCGTCGACAGCAGGGTGTTGAGCTGCTTGACGGCCTTGGCGCGGCTGTCGCGGATCGTCTTGAGGCCCTGCTGGTAGGTCGCGTAGCCGTCCGCCTTCTGCTGCGCGGCGAACTCGTCGGACGCAGCGGTGACCCGGTCGGCTGCGGCCTGCCGTGCGTCCATGGTCTGCTTCGTGGTCACCGGCAACAGCGATCGGCGGAGCTCGTCGATGGTGCGCACCGGCTTGCGCGAGCGCAGGACGATGTCGAGGGTCGTTTCGCCCTCGCGCAGCGTGCCGACCTTCTGGCCCCGGATCGCCCGGAGGGCGGCCCCACCGATCGACGCCTGGGTCATGCCGGCGTCGGCCGCGGCCTCTTCGTCCACGGACACGTTCACCATGCCCTTGGCGTCGGTCAGGTCCGACTTGATGTTCGACAGGTCGGGGATCCGGTGCAGCATGTCCAGGACCTGCTGGTTCGCCTTCGCGAGCTTGGTCTGGTCGGCGGTCTCGACGTAGACGATGACGTCGGAGGAGGACCGGCCGACGAACACCTCGGTCGTCCCGCGTTGCTTGAGGGCCGCGATCCCCGCGCGCAGCCGCGCGGCCGCGGCGTTGCCGTCCGACTTCGGCTTGAGCGTGATCGAGTACGAGGCGTGGTTGGTGTCGGTGGCACCGCCGAGTCCCAGGGACGTGCCGCTGCTGCTGCCGACGCTGGTGGAGAACGTCTCGACGGTGGACTCCGCGGCGATCAGCGCCTCGATCTTCTTCGCCGCGGCGTCGGTCTCCTGCAACGAGGTGCCGGACGGCAGATCCTGGACGATCTGCAGGCTCGTCTGTCCGGCCTCGCCGATGAAGTCGGTCTTCAGCAGCGGAGCGAGCGACATCGTCCCGACGAAGATGCCGAGGGCCAGCAGCAGGGTGAGCAGCCGGTGGCCCAGCGCCCAGCGCAGGGTGGGCAGGTACAGCCGCTGCAGCAGCGTGCGCGGCGCGGCGTGCTCGGCGTGCCGGTCGCTGGCCGCGGCGAGGTTGGTGTTCTGGGTGAGTCCGTAGCGGGCGTGCAGCGTCTCGATGCGGGCGGCGATCCGTTCCGGCGAGGCCTTCGCGCGCGTCAGCCGGGCGGTGAGGGCCGCGGCCTTGCGGTCGCCGATGGCCTGGTCCTTGGCCCGGTCAGCCGCGACCCGACGCTCGTCGGCGGCCAGCCGTGCCCGGTCACGGGCGGCGCGCGCGGCGCTGGGGCGGCCCATGAACCACGACGCCAGCACGGGCACGACGGTGAGGGCGACGACGAGCGAGGCGAGCAGGGCCACGGTGACGGTGACCGCGAACGGACGGAACATCACCCCTGCCTGGCCGCCGACCAACCCGATCGGCAGGAACACCGCGACCGTGGTGAGCGTGGACGAGGTGACTGCGCCGGCCACCTCCTTGACGGCGGTGACGATCGCGTCGGCCCCGTACCGGCCGAGGCTCAGGTGCCGTTTGATGTTCTCGATGACCACGATCGAGTCGTCGACGACCCGTCCGATCGCGACGGTCAGGGCACCGAGGGTCAGGATGTTCAGCGTGAAACCGCCGGCCCACAACCCGATGAGCGCGATGCACAGCGACAGCGGGATCGAGATGGCGGTGATGATCGTGGGGCGGATCGACCACAGGAACAGCATGATGACGACCACGGCCATGGCCAGGCCGAGGCCACCTTCGACGCTCAGATCGTGCACGGACTGCTCGATGTAGGGCGCCTGGTCGAAGATCGTGGCGAACGTCACCCCACGCCCGAGTTGATCGGTGAGCTTCGGGATCAGTGCCGCCACGCCGTTGGCGACCGCCACCGTGTTGCCCGACTCGGTCTTGGTGATGAGCAGCGTGAGCGCCGGCCGTCCGTTGGCGCGGGAGATGGAGGTCAACTCGACGGGCTGCTTCGAGACGTCGGCGATCTTCTTCAGCCGGACGGGGCCGTCGGTGCCCTGCACCCACAGGTTCTTCACCTCGTCCACCGTCGCGAACGTCGTGCCGACCTGGACGTCCAGGTTCGCGCGTCCGGTGCGGACGGTGCCCGCCGGGATGGCCACCCCATTGGCGCTGAACATCGCCGGCAGCGTGTTCACGTCGACGCCGTAGTGGTCCACGTCCCGTTGCCGCAGGGTGACCACGACCTGACGGGCGCGTTCGCCGGCCAGGGTGGCGTCGCGCACGCCCGGCACGGTCTTGAGCGCCGGGATCGCGATGTCCTTCAACTGCTGGCTGAGCACGTCCTGGGAGGAGGTGGACGACACCGAGAGCACCACGACCGGGATGTCGTCGAAGCTGCCGGCCACGACCGTGGGGTTCACGTCGGCGGGCAGTTTGGTCTTGGTGCTCTCGACCGCGTTGCGGACGTCGGTGGAGATCTTGTCGGCGTTGGAGTCGTACTCCCACTCGACCCGGATCTGGGACACCCCGCTGGTCGATTTCGAGGTCACCGCGGTCACCCCGGAGACGCCCTTCACGGCGTCCTCGAGCGGCTTGGTCACGTCCCGTTCGACGGTTTCGGGNGTGGCCCCGAGGTAGGCCGACACGATCGTGGCGCGCGGGATGTCGATGTTGGGGATCAACTCCTGCTTCAGCGCCCCGGCCGTGTAGAGGCCCAGCGCCACGACGAGCAGCGACAACAGCAACACGACGGTCCGGTGAGCAAGGCTCACCCTGGTCAGTCGGCTCATCGGGGCNTCCTGGTGGGCAGGTGCGAACTCGGCTAATGTTAGCCGACGCCTAACCATTAGCCTCAGGGAAAATCCACCGCCGTGACCGCCGCCCTTCCCGCTCAGGAGCTCCTCGAGCGCGAGCAGTTGGTGGGTCGCCTGACCGTCGCCGCCCGGGCCCTGCACGAGCGCTCGGGCCGGCTCATCGAACCGGTGCAGTTCCCGGCGGAGCTGACCATGCAGCAGATGCGCGTGCTCGCCCTGGTGGGCCGCCGTCCGGGGATGAGCCTCAATGCCCTGCGGCAGGCCCTGGGGTGTCCGCACCCACCACCAGCGGGTTGGTGGAGCGCCTGGTCGAGAAGGGGCTCGTCGTCCGGGGGAGGACGAGTCGGATCGCCGCGTCCGTCCGTTGCGCGTGACGCCGGCGGGCGCTGCCCTGTTGGCCGATCTGGAGTTGCGGATGCAGCGGATGATCGAGCTTCTCGTCCCGCAGCTGTCGACGGCCGAGCTCCGCGCGTTGCTGACCGGCTACGAGGTGCTGCTCGCGGCCGTGGAGCGGGCTATCGCCACCCGGTGAACCGTCCGCGGCGCGGGGCGCCGGTGGGCGTGGTCGGGGTGGTGCCCGGGTCGGGTGACGCGGCCTGGTTGAGGTCCTGGCGCAGCCGCCGCAGATCGGGGTCGTCGCGGAAGTCCGCGCCGGGCCGCCACGACGGCAGCCCCGCGCCGCGCCGGTGCGTCCGTTCGAGCTGGAACACCGCCGCGGCGATCAGGACGAGGGCGATCAGGGTGGTCACGGTCTCCATGGCAGAACTCTTGCGAATATACAAAAACTGCCACAGTGGCTGTTGTGTCACCTTTCGCAAAGTTTCTGCCATACTGGCGGCGTGGCCCTTCGCAGCGTCGCCGTTCTCGTCCCGCCGGAGATGGCGATGTTCGATNTCGGCGTCCTCTGCGAGGTGTTCGGGATCGACCGGACGGCCGACGGGGTGCCGCCCTTCGACTTCCGGGTGTGCGCCGAAACCGCAGGCGAGCCGTTCGCCACCCGCCACGGGATCACCATGACCGCTCCGTTTTCGTACGCCGCGGCCGCCGACGCCGACGTCGTGGCGGTTCCTGCCACGGTGGCGCGCAGCTTCAGCCCGGCGCTGCTGGACGCCGTGCGCGCCGCTCACACCCGCGGCGCGACCCTCCTGACGGTCTGCTCGGGCGTGTTCGTGCTCGCCGAGGCCGGGATCCTCGCAGGGCGGACGGTCGCCACCCACTGGTACCACGCCGCCGATCTCGCCCGGCGCTACCCCGACCTCACCGTGGACGCCGGCGTGCTGTTCGTGGACGAGGGCGCGCTCATCACCAGCGCCGGCACCGCGGCGGGCATCGACGCCGCGTTGCACCTGGTCCGGCGCGAACTGGGTGGCGAGGTGGCCACCCGGATCGCGCGGCGCATGGTCGTCNCCCCGCAACGCGACGGCGGCCAGCGGCAGTTCATCGACCTTCCCCTGCCGCCCGGGCAGGGCGAGNGGTTCGCCGACCTGCTGGCGTGGATGGAGGAGCATCTCGACCAGGACCTGCCGGTGCGCACGCTGGCCCGGCGGGCCGCGATGTCGGAGCGTACGTTCGCGCGCCGCTTCGCCGCCGAGACCGGGACGACCCCGGGGCAATGGCTGGTGCAGCAACGCGTGCACCGGGCGCGGCGGCTGTTGGAGGAGACCGGGGAGCCCATCGAATCGGTGGCGCACCGCTGCGGCTTCGGCAGCGCGACGCTGCTCAGGCACCACTTCGCCGCCCTGGTCGGATTGGCGCCGGCAGAATACCGCAGGCGTTTCGCGGTGGCCCCGCGACGCGCCGCAGCGGGTGCTGAATCTCTTTACCTCAATCTATTCACGCCCAACTGACCACGGGGTTATGGTGGTCGGGTTCAGTTCCGGGGCGCTGGAGCCGATTCCGGGGGCGAAGAGCCGGTCGGTGCGCCTTGGTCCCCACGTGGGAGGGTTCGTGGTGGTGTTCCGTCGCGTCGGCCGACGCCTGTCAGCGCTGGCCGCTGCTGGCGCCTGCGTGTTCTCGTTGGGATTCGGGGCCCCTGCCGTGGCTGCGCCAGCGGACAACACCGATCGCGTCGGCGACGTCGCGCGGGTCGACACCGACAGCGCCATCGTCCGGCTCAGCCTGGCCCCGCTGGCCACGGCCGCCCAGATCGACCGCGGGGCGGCCAAGCGCATCGACTTCGGCGGTTCGAAGACCAAGGCCTACCGGGCTCAGTTGGCCGCGCAGCGCAACGCCTTTCGCAAATGGCTGCGGCTGCAGGCGCCCGCAGCGAAGGTGAGCGCCGAGTTCGACACGTCCCTGAATGCGGTGGCCGTCCGCCTCAACGGAACGCGGCTGGCGACCCTCTCGTCCGCCNCCGGGGTGGAGGCCGTCGCCTATCAACAGGTGTACGCCCCCACGTCCGACGACCCGGACCTGGCCAGGATCAACGCGCTCGGCGGCTGGAGTGCCGCGGGCGCAACGACCGCCAATCCGGCGACCTGGGCCGGCCACGGGGTTCGAGTGGGCATCATCGACTCCGGGATCGACGCCTCTCACCCTTGCTTCGCCGACAAGGGCTACGCGGCGCAGCAGCAACTCGGTGACACCCGCTACACCAACAACAAGGTCGTGGTCGCGCGGGTCTTCAACAACAAAATCAAGGCCAGTGGGGTCACCGCCCAGGCGATCGGCGAGCACGGCACGCACGTGGCGGGCACGGTGGCCTGCAACCTCGACACCCCTGCCGTGGTGGACGGGGTCGCGATTCCGTACGGGATCAGCGGCGTCGCCNCCGGTGCGCTGCTGGGCAGCTACAACATCTTCCCCGGGAGCGTGGACGGGGCCCGCACCGAGGACATCGTCAACGCCCTCGACGCGGCGGTCGCGGACGGCATGACCGTGATCAACATGTCGCTGNGGGGCGACGCGAAGGGCGCGCAGGATCTCGGCACCGTGGCCGTCGACAACCTCGACCAGGCGGGCATCGTCGTGGCCGTCGCCGGCGGCAACGAGGGTGACGGCGCCATGACGATCGACTCACCCGGCAGCGCCGAACGTGCACTGACCGCCGGCGCGTCCACGGTGGGCCACTACCTCGGGCTGCCCGTTGTCACGGGGGCCAACAGCGTGCTCACGGTGGCTTCGTTGGGCGACTTCCCCGTCCCCACCAAGACGCCGCTCTCGGGCACCCTGGCCGCCGTCCGCGCCGGTTCGGGGCTCAGCACCGCCTGTTCGGCCGCCGACCTCGGCTCGGTGCGGTTGACCGGCAAGATCGCCCTGGTCACGCGCGGGGAGTGCTCGTTCAGCCAGAAGGTGGCCACGGTCGAGGCCGCCGGTGCGGCAGGGGTGATCGTCGTGAACAACGTGGCGGGTCCCCCCATCGCGATGGGCACAACCGCTGGTTTCGACACCACGATCGATGCGGTGATGGCGCCGCAGAGCGATCGCGACGGGCTGCTCAAGGCCGACAACCAGGACGTCACCATCGGGAACGCGCTGGAGTACACCTACGACCCCGGCTTCGACGACATCCTCGCCGGGTTCTCCTCGCGCGGGCCCGTCGACGTCACCTACCGGGTGAAGCCGGACGTGACCGCGCCCGGAGTGAATGTCCTCTCCGCCATCCCCAGGTCCTACTGCGAGGGCGCCGGCGACTGCTGGGAGTTCATGCAGGGGACCTCGATGGCCACCCCGCACCTGTCCGGCATGGCTGCGGTCGTCCGGCAGGCGCACCCGGGCTGGGCCGCGTGGCAGGTGCGTTCGGCGATCGTTAACACCGCCGACCGCCTCGGGGTGAAGGACGAGGTCACCGGTGCCACCCCGGACACCGACCCGCAGCACGTCGGCTCGGGGCTGGCCGATCTCGAAGCCGCCGTCTCCGCCAAGGTCGCGTTCTCGCAGACCAGCGTGTCGTTCGGCGCCGTCGCCGGCGGTGTCACGAAGACCGAGACGGTCACGGTGACCAACCTCGGCACGGCGAAGGCCACGCTGCCGGTGTCGATCAAGGGCGCCGAAGGAGGAGGCTCTCTCAAGGTGTCGGCCACCGAGCTCACCCTGGCCCCGGGCGCCTCGGAGACCCTGACGGTGACCCTGACCGCGCCGAAACGGTCCGGTGCCACGTGGGCTCATCTCTACGTGGGAACGGCCCACGCGGTCCTCTACGCCTACGCCAAGTAGTCCGTCGGGGGCACCGTTGGCCGACGCCGTGTGGGAGGTGCCGGTGACCGTCCCCAGCCCGCTGGTTCTGCGTGGACGGCGCTTCGATGCCCGCCGTCCTGCGGTCATGGGCATCATCAACCGCACCGACGACTCGTTCTACGCCTCCGCCCGGNTCCGAGGGCTGGCCGCGGCCTTGGACCGGCTGGACCGGCTGGTCGACGACGGTGCCGACCTGATCGACGTCGGTGGCGTGCGAGCGGGCCAACAGGGCCGCTGGATCGAGGCGGACGAGGAAGTCGAGCGCGTTCGTCCGTTCCTGGNNAGGGCGCGGGCGCGGTATCCGGACCTGCTGCTGAGCCTGGACACCTGGCGGTCCGAGGTGGCGGCAGCCTGCGGCGACGTGGGCATCGACCTGATCAACGACACCTGGCAGGGCGCCGACCCCGCGCTGGTCGGCGTGGCCGCGGAACTGGGTGCCGGCTACGTGGTGTCCCACACCGGAGGTNGCCCGCCGCGGACCGATCCCNAAGGGGTCAGCTACGGGCAGTCGCCGGACGATGTCGTCGCCGACGTGCTGGCGGTGCTGGGTATGGGCGCGCAGCGCGCGGTCGCGGCCGGGGTGCCGGCCCAGGCCGTCCTGGTCGACCCGACGCTGGATTTCGGCAAGACGACCGTCCATTCGCTGCGGGTGCTGCGCGCGACGGCCCAGGTCGCCTCGCTCGGGTTCCCGGTGCTGCAGGCCTTGTCACGCAAGGATTTCGTCGGCGAGACGCTCGACCTGCCTGTGGACGAGCGCCTGGAGGGCACGCTGGCGGCCACCGCTGTCGCCACCTGGCTGGGGACGGTGTGCTTCCGCGCCCACGACGTCCGGGCGACCCGGCGGGTGGTGGACATGGTCGCCTCGATCCGCGGCGATCGGCCGCCCTCGGTCGCGCTGCGCGGGGTGCCCGGGACGGGTCGGTAGGCGGTCGCCGAGCGCAGCGTGGTAGCCGCGGGCTCCGCAGCGCGGGCAGCAGGGCCCCCTTGCTGGCGTCCGCCGTCGCTTTGGTCGCGGTCGGTGGCGGCTCGGCGCGGGCGACGCCCCGATCGGACCGCGCTAGCCTCGGGCCATGACCCGATCCCTGGCCCGCTCCGGTTCGCCGTACGAGGACTCGATCGGGTTCTCCAGGNGGGTGCGCGAAGGGCGGTTCGTGGCCCTCAGTGGCACCGCGCCCATCTGGCCGGACGGCTCGGTCGACCCCGATCCGTTCGTCCAGGCGCGGCGGTGCTGGGAGATCGCTCTGGCGGCACTGGCCGAACTCGGCGGGGCGCCCGCCCACGTCGTCCGGACGCGGCAGTTCCTGACGTCGGCCGACGTGGCCGAGGCGGTCGGCCGGGCGCATGCGGAGGTGTTCGGCGACGTCCGTCCGGCCAGCACGATGGTGGTGGTCGCCGGCCTGCTCGACCCACGGTGGGTCGTCGAGGTCGAACTGGACGCCATCCTGCCCCGGTGACCGCGCAGCCGTCGGTCTGTCACGACTCGACCACGGCTCGCGACCGAACTCAGATCTGGCTGCTCCGGCCGTGTCCGCGTGGCCCGGCGGACGGGGTGCCGCGGCCACGGCCTCCTTCACGAGGGCGGCGAAGGTGTCGATGTCCTCGGTGGTGGTGTCGAAGGAGCACATCCAGCGCACCTCGTTGACCGAGGCGTCCCAGTCGTAGAAGAAGAACCGCTCCCGGACCGCGTCGGCCACCCCGTCCGGCAGCCGGACGAACACGCCGTTGGCCTGCGTGGGCTGGGCGAAGCTGACCCCGGGNGTGCCCTCCAGCGCCGCGCGCAGCCGGGCGGCCATCGCGTTGGCGTGCGCGGCGGAGCGCCGCCACAGGTCACCCTCGTACAGGTTGACAAGTTGCGCCGACACGAACCGCATCTTGCTGGCCAGTTGCATGTTGAACTTCCGGGCGTAGGTCAGCCCGTGGGCGGCCTCGGGGTTCAGGACGACGATGGCCTCGGCGCCGAGGGCCCCGTTCTTCGTGCCGCCGAGGGTGAGGATGTCCACCCCCGCGGCGGTGGTGAACTCGGCGAAACCCGTGCCGAGCGCGGCGGCCGCGTTCGACAGCCTCGCCCCATCCACGTGGACGACCATGTCTCGGTCGTGCGCGTGGGCGCAGATCGCGCGGATCTCGTCCGCGGTGTAGAGGGTGCCCAGCTCGGTCGACTGGGTGATCGAAACGGCCAGCGGCTGCGCGCGGTGCTCGTCGCCGAATCCCCACGCCTCGGTGTCGATCAGGTCGGGGGTGAGCTTGCCGTCCGGTGTCGGCACGCTGTAGAGCTTCAGCCCGCCGACGCGCTCGGGGGCGCCGCCCTCGTCCACGTTGATGTGGGCGGTCTTCGCGCAGACGACCGCACCCCACCGCGGCAACACCGCCTGCAGCGCGGTGACGTTCGCCCCCGTCCCGTTGAACATCGGGTAGGCGTAGGCCTGCTCGCCGAAGTGGTGCCGGACAACCTCCTGCAGCCGGGCCGTGTAGGCGTCGTTGCCGTACGAGGACTGGTGGCCGGTGTTTGCGGCTGCGATCGCGTCCAGGATCTCGGGGTGGATACCGGAGTAGTTGTCGGAGGCGAAGCCGCGGACGGCCGGGTCATGAAGCTGCACGCGTGGATTCTTTCACTCGCTCGTCGAAGCCGGGCCGTCCCACAGGGCCACGAACCGCTGGGCGAGTTCTGTGACGTCCGTGAACCGGGAAAAGTCCTTGTCAGGATGCGCTTCCCGGTTCCCGGACGAGACGAGCGCCATGACCCGCTCGATCGCCACCCGTCCGCCGGTGGGCGCCAGGGCGTGCCCAACGGCCCCGAGCCACGCCTCGGCGGCGCCCTTCGCCGCCAGGTAGTTGGCGTTGCCTGCCGTGGGCTTGGCCAGGCCGGTGGTGGACACGATCGCCACCCGGGCGGCGGGGAGGCGGTCNAGCGTCGGCAGGAACGCCCGGGTGGTGTTGCGCAGCGTGGTGAGGATCCGGGTTTCGAGCCAGTCCCAGTCCTCGTCGGTTTGGCCCGCCAGGCCGCCCCCGCCGCGCCAGCCGCCGACCAGGTGCAGCAACCCGTCGATCGGGCCGACCCGGCCGGCCAGCTCCTGCACGGCGGCGAAGTCGGCGAGGTCGCAGACCTCGCGGGTGGCCGGCACGGCGGCCAGGCGGCCGGCGTCCGAGCCGACGGCGATCACCTCGTGGCCGGCGGCGGTCAACGCCTCGGCGGTCGCGATGCCGAGGGCCGACGAGGCCCCGGCGATGAGTACCCGCATGGTCGTCTCCCTTCAGCGGTGACCGAAATCGCCACGATTCGCGCGCCTGCAGCCGGGTCACGGCCGCCAACCGCGGAGTCGCGGCGATTTTCGATCAGCTTGCCCTACGCAGTGGCTCCCGTGATGCCCGAGGTGGAGGCGACCACGTCGCGCATCTTCTTCTCGAACGCCTCGTAGAACATGCTGAGCGGGAACTCGTCGTCCATCACCAGGTCGGTGATCTCACGCGGCGTGCCGGTCAGCGGCAGGTCGCGGGTCTGCCAGCGCGAGGCCGGATGCGGCTCCAACACGCCGCTGACCAGGTCGTACGCGTGCAGCCAGTGGTTCAGCTTCGGACGATCGATCGACTGCCAGTACAGGTGCTCGATCGCGGCGCCGAGCTCGTTGACGCAGTCGGGCACCCGATCCCACTCGAACGCGAGCTGGGTGTCGGTCCAGTGCAGCACCCGGTGCTGATGCAGCCACGCGAACAGCAGCTGTCCGCCGAGGCCGTCGTAGTTGCGCACCCGCGTGCCGGTGATGGCGAAGCGGAAGATCCGGTCGAAGATCACGCAGTACTGGACGAGCTTGGCGTGCCGCTGCAGCTTCAGATCGGCGGCGGTGGGTTCGGCTTTGGCGGCGATCCGCCGCTCGATGGCTACCGACTCGCGGAACGCGGTGAGGTCGCAGCGCATCTCCTCCAGCGAGTACAGGAAGAACGGCATCCGCTGCTTGATCATGAACGGGTCGAACGGCAGGTCGCCGCGCATGTGCGTCCGGTCGTGGATCAGGTCCCACATCACGAACGTCTCCTCGGCGAGGTGCTGGTCATCGAGCAGTTCGGCGGCGAGGTCGGGCAGGTCGAGCTTGGTAACGTCGACGGCGGCGCGCAGCACGCGGCGGAACCGGGCTGCCTCGCGGTCGGCGAAGATCGCGCCCCAGGTGAAGGTCGGGATCTGCCGCATCGCGACGGTCTCGGGGAACAGCACGGCGGAGTTGGTGTCGTAGCCGGCGGTGAAGTCGAGGAAGCGGATCGGGACGAACAGCTTGTTCGAGTAGTCGGACGCCTCCAGTTCTGCCACGAAGTCCGGCCAGATCACCTGGACGAGCACCGCCTCGACGTGCCGATCCCGGGAGCCGTTCTGGGTGTACATCGGGAACACGACCAGGTGGGTGAGGCCGTTCACCCGGTGCTCCTGCGGCTGGAACGCGACCAGCGAGTCGTAGAAGTCGGGCTCGGCGAAGCAGCCGTCGGCCCACCGCTGGAAGTCGACGATCAGGGCGTCGAGGTAGGCGCGGTCGTGCGGGAACTGCGGAGCCAGCTCGCGGACGCCGTCGATCAGGGCGTCGACGTGGGCGCGGGCGGCCTCGTGCTGGGGCGGATCCTCGATGGAGCCGTTCTGGGCCTGCAGCGGCTGAAGGGCGGTGGCGGCGTCCTTGATGCGGAGCCAGGCGGGATGCGACGCCAAGGTGGCGGCGTCGATGGCGGCGACGGTAGTCATGGCCGATTGTCACACGCGGACGCTCGTGAGCGCCAACATTGCCTGCGAGAGCGCGATTTCCTTGCGTTCTGGAGGGTGATGGCGTCACTCAGCGATAGATTCTTTCGCTTCGAGGCAACGTCATGCACCCGGCAGGCCCTGCTGTCGCCGGGTGGCGTCCCCTGGTGCACGCGCCCTCGCCGTCGGCATCATCCGCCTCGCCGCTCCCACCAAGGCCCCCAGCGTCGCCGAGGCCGGCTGGTGCACGCGCCCTCGCCGTCGGCATCCGCCTCGCCGCTCCCACCAAGGCCCCCAGCGTCGCCGAGGCCGGGTGGTGCACGCGCCCTCGCCGTCGGCATCCGCCTCGTCCTCCGGCTCAATCGGGGCAGGCGTGGACGCCTCGCGTCCGGTCTGAGCCATTCCTTCGGTGCCCGATCTCACGTGCGTTGCCGGATCTCTCGTCTGGTGTCCGGTCTCACGTGCGGTGCCCGGTCTCAGGTCCGGCGCTCGGTCTCGCCCCCGGTATCCAATCTCGCCTTCGGCACCCGATCTCGCCTCCGGCACCCGATCTCGCCCCCGGTATCCACTCTCGCCTTCGGCACCCGATCTCACCTCCGGTTCCCAATCTCGCCTTCGGCACCCGATCTCGCCTTCGGCACCCGATCTCACCTCCGGTTCCCAATCTCGCCTTCGGCACCCGATCTCGCCTTCGGCACCCGATCTCACCTCCGGCTCCCAATCTCGCCTTCGGCGGCGAGATTCGGTGCCTACGGTGAGAGTCAGTACCTAGCCCGAGATTCAGGGCATGGCCGCTGTGGCGGTCGCGCCGGAGCGCCATGTTGGTGGCGCCGGTGTTGCCGGGACGGCTTACTCGGGCCGGTTCGGGGGTGGCCACGGTGCGGCTGGCGGTGTTGCCGGAGGGCCGCAGTGGGCCGGTTGGCCCGGCCAGGGCGGGTGTTGGGGGCTCTCGACTCGCCTTCGGCACCCGATCTCACTTCCGGCTCCCAATCTCGCCTTCGGCGGCGAGATTCGGCGCCCAAGGTGAGAGTCAGTACCTAACCCGAGATTCAGGGCATGGCCGCTGTGGCGGTCGCGGCCTAGCGCCCTGTCGGGTTGGCGCCGGTGTTGCCGGGACGGCGACTCGGGTCGGTTCGGGGGTGGCCCCGGTGGGGCTGGTGGCGTTGCCGGACGGCTGACGCAGCGGGCTGGTAGGGCTGACCACGGTGGGCTGGCGGTGTTGCCGGAGGGTCGCAGTGGACCGGTTGGCCCGGCGTTGCCTGGAGGCGGCCGGTTGGGAGACGGCCACGGTGGGGCTGGCGGTGTTCCGGGGCCGCAGCGGGCCGGTTGGCCCGGCGATGCCGGTGTGGGGTATTGCCTAGAGGCGGAACTGGCAGCTGGGTGGCCCCGGCTACGGCGCGCACCCCGGGGCTCGTCCACGTTCCTGCGCTCGTCCAGCGCGCCAGCGGCTCTCGACTCTCGCCTCCAGCACGCGATCTCACTTGCGGCTCCCACTCGCCTTCGGCGGCGAGATTCGGTGCCTAAGGAGAGAGTCAGTACCTAACCCGAGATTCAGGGCAGGGCCGCTGTCGCGGTCGCGCCGGAGCACCATGTCGGGGTGCGCGCCGGTGTTGCCGGGGACAGCTGACTCGGCCCGGTTCGGGGGCGGCCACGGCAGGGCTGGCGGTGTTGGCGAAGGGCCGAGCGGGCCGGTTGGCCCGGCCAGGGCCGTGTTGCCCGAAGGCGAACCACGCGGCCAGATGGGGGTCCACGCCGGATGCTGAGGGTGGCGCCCAAAGGCGCCGGCAATGGGTCAGGTGCGGAAGCGCCACTGGGTGAGCGCCACGTACTCCGTCCCAGGACGAAGGATGGTGTCGGGGAAGTTCGGGTGGTTCACCGCGTCGGGGAACTGCTGGGTCTCCAGCGCGATCCCGGCCCGCGGGCCGTAGGGCCGGCCCTGCTGGTCGTGCTCGTTCGGACCGATGGCGTCGCCGGAATAAACCTGCAGCCCGGGTTGGTCGCTCCACACCTCGACGGCTAGATCGGACGTGGCGAACGTCACATGGCGCCGCATCCCCGTCCCCTCGATGACGAAGCAGTGATCGAGCGGAGCTACCTCCGCGATCGTGGGCACCTGCCCGGAGGCAGTCGGGATGAGTTCGGCCAAGGGGGCGATCCGGCCGGTGGGGATCAGCTGGTCGTCCACCTCGACGAACTCGCTCGATGCCAGGTCGAGGGTGTGAGCGTCCGTCGAACCGGAGCCGTCGAGGTTGAAGTAGACGTGCGTGGTGAGGTTGACCGGCGTCGCGGCGTCCGTGGTCGCGCGGTAGGTGACCTGGAGTTGCCCCTGGCTCACCTCGAAGATGGCCCGGGCCCGCAGCGTGCCGGGNAAGCCCTGATCGTCGTCCTCGCTGGTGAGGGCGAACTCGACCGACTCGGGCGCGACCTCGACCACCTCCCACACGCGCTTGTCGAAGCCGATCGGCCCGCCGTGCAGGGTATTGCCGTTCTCGTTGGGCTCGATCTGGTGGTCGACCCCGTCCAGGGTGAAACGCCCGGCGCCGATCCGGTTGGCGAAGCGGCCGCAACTGGCGCCCATGTAGAACACCGAGCCCCGGTACTCCTGGACGCTCCCATGACCGAGGACGACGTTGCGTCCGGCGACCTCGAGTGATTGCAGGGTGGCGCCGAGGGTGAGCAGAACGGCGGCGATGCCGTCGGACTCGATGCGGATCGCCTCGACGGGGGTGCCGTCGGGCATGGTGCCGAAGGTGGTGGGCTGGGTCATGGGGAACATCCTTCCGCGTCAGCGCGGGTGGCGACAGGGGTCAGGTCGAGCACGGGGCGCACGTTCGTGCAGGGCGACGGGGGCTGCACCGGACGACCGGCTTCGCCTGGGGTCGGCCCAGACGAGGACGGGGTCAGCTCGCGAGGGTCCCGTCGCGTAGTGGGTCGTCCGCGGTATCGGGATCGGGACGCTGGGCCAGGTGGGCCACCCCGGCGCCCAACAGTGCGCAGGCGGCCGCGAGCAGGGGCAGCGCGATCAAGGCGGAAGCGACAGAACCGATGGTCTGCCGGACCGCTTCGGCCACGACGACCGAGGGGGCAGCGGCCGTCCCGGTCACCCACTCGGGCGCCAGGAGGTGGACGGCCAATCCGACGATGACGCGGAGGAGGGCGGCGTAGGCGGCCGCCACCAGGCCCGCCAGGAAGCCGGCTCGAGCCCCGAGCGCCCGGCTGGCGCACCAGCCGGTCATCGTGAAGACAGCCAGAGCCCCCGTGATCGCGGCCCAGCGGGTGGCGTCCAGTCGCGCCGGATCGGCCCCGGAGAAGGCCTCGATGGCGAAGCTCACAACGAGGATGGCCGCTGCCGCCAGCCCACCGCGCCCGCCATGGGCTTCGAGCGCGGCGCCCTCGCCGAGGTCAGGACGAAGGGCCGGCCACCACAGGGCCGTGGCAAGCAGCCCGAGACCGGTGAGCATCGTGGGGAGGACGTAGGCCCCGGCCACCACCGCGGAGGTGTTCCGCGCGACGAGGACGGCCAGCAGCGTCAGGGCCATCGTCCCCAGCCAGGGAGTGGCTCGCGGATCAGCCGGCGTCCGATCATGGGGTGCCTTCGACGAGGTTGCGCACACGATACGGCGGCCGCCCCGGCTCAAAGGTGACGCCACACCGCGTGCGCCATAGGTTGGTCCGATGGATTTCGTGATCGTCGAGGTGCCTGTGCTCAGCGGCGTCGAGGACCCCAACCGCTGGGGTGTGCTGGCCGACCAGGCGCTCTGGCGTGCCGAGAGCATCGCCATCTACGGCAACGACGACCTGGCGTCGACGGAGAAGGAGTCGGTGGCCTACGCGGTGCCGTACGCGAGCCGCCGGATGCGGCTGTGGGCGGCGGTCGCCGAGGAGGGCGTGACTGACCCTGGGCAGGTGCTCGGGACGGCGACGCTGCGGCTGAGCCTGCACGACAACCTGCACGCGGGGACTNCCTCGATCATCGTCGCGCCTGCGGCTCGGAGGCAGGGGATCGGTGGCGCGTTGATCGAGGCCGTCCATGGCGCCGCGCGGGCGGAGGGACGGACGGTGGTGCAGGGTTGGTCCGGGGGCCGGACGCGGTCGCCGCCGNACGCACCCGGCGCCCTCGCGGCCGCGAGCGGAACAGGGTGGGTCGATGGGATGCATCCGACGGCCCGGTTCTGCACCCGGCATGGCTACGTCCTGGAGCAACTTGAGGCCCACGCGGTGCTCGACGTGTCCACGGGGCTGGAGCGGGCGGGTGCGCTGCTCGCTGAAGCGGAAGCCGCCTCGTCCGGTTACCGGGCGGTGACGTGGATCGGACCGTGCACCGAGGAGCATCTGGACGCTCTCGCCGGTTTGCATCAGGCGATGAGCACCGACGCGCCGGTCGCCGACCTGGAGTTGGAGGAGGAGCGCTGGGACGCCGAGCGGATCCGCGCCGTCGAGGCTCGGACGCTTGCCGGTGGCGTGACGAGCCTGACCACCGTGGCGCTGCACGAGGCGACCGGCCAGCTCGCCGGTTACACGACGATCGAGCACAACGCCGCCCAGGCGGCCTCGGCGATCCAAAGCGACACGCTCGTGCTCCGGGCCCACCGCGGCCACCGGCTCGGCCAGCTGCTGAAGGCCGTGAACCTGCGGGCGCTGGCTCGGCACTTGCCGGACGTCCGCCGAATCCACACCTGGAACGCCGAGGAGAACGACCACATGCTGGCCATCAACGGCGCGCTGGGGTTCCGTCCGGTGAGCACCGAGTCGGGCTGGCAGGTCCGCCTGGGCGGTTGAGTGCGTCACGGCGCCGCGGCCCGGTGGGGCCGTGGCTTGACGCCGGTAGTGGTCTCGACAGGCTCGACCACCGCAGGTGCGCTGGTCGACCCCGACTCGGGTGCCGGTGGTTGAGCTTGTCGAAACCACGAGGGTGTTGTGAACGGCTCGGGCGGCTGCGTGCGGGGTCTCGACAGGCTCGACCGCCGCAGGTCACGCTCGACGGGCTCGACCGCCTGGCAGCGGGGCCCACGGGCTCGTCCGCCGCTCGGCAGCGGGGTCTCGACAAGCTCGACCGCCGCAGGTCACGCTCGACTGGCTCGGCGGCCTGGCAGCGGGGTCGCACGTGCTCGTCCGCCGCTGGGCGGCGGGTCTCGACGGGCTCGACCGCCGCAGGGCAGCAGGGGTCGCACGGGCTCGACCGCCGCAGGGCAGCGGGGTCTCGACAAGGCTCGACCGCCGGGCAGCATCGCGCGATTCTGGGGCCGGGCCGGAGCCGGTCGCTACTGCAAGACGAGGTGTTGCTTACCGTCGAGCAGTTCCCGCGCGGCGTCGAGATGACCCGCATGGGTAGCGGTCTCGCCGATGACGTGGACCACCAGGGCGAGCGCGTCGTGGTAGAACGCCGGGCCGAACAGCTCCTCCGGCCACCAGGCCAGGGANGTGCCCGCGTCCGTCCGATCGAGCGCAGCGTCGGCGGCGGCACACTCGGCGGTGTACAGCGCGATCACCTCGGCGGTTCCCAGACCGTCGGCCTCCCAGACCTGGCGGCCGCTGAACAACTCGACCTCCTCGCCCGCCAATGACGCGCGGAACCAGAACCGCTCGACGTCGAGCGCCAGGTGGCGCACCATGCCCGCCATCGTCCAGCCCGAGGGCAGCATGGCCTGTTGCACCTGCTCGTCAGACAGACCCTGCAGGGTGTCCAGCACATGCCGGCGATGCGCGGCCAGGACGCGGCGCAACCGTGCGAACGTGTCCGGTGGCGTGAGTTCCTCCATGCCCGAGATCCTAGATGCGGGCACTGACAGCCTCGATCGCCCACTGGCCCGAACGCCGGTCCAGGGCCGCAGGGCCGTGATGCAGCACCCGTGTCGCCGCTGCGGCAGACTGTCGGGCGTGACCGGCGGACGAGTCGAGGGCTACCGCCTCGGGACGTCCGCATACCGCCGGGTCACCGTCGCGCTGTTCCTGGCCGGACTGGCCACGTTCGCGCTGCTGTACGCCACCCAACCCCTCCTGCCCACCCTGGCGACCCAGTTCGGGGTGGGCGCGGGCACCGCGGCCTTGGCCGTGTCGGTCACCACCATCTGCCTCGGGTTCGCGCTCCTGTTCGCCGGACCGTCCTCCGAGGTCTACGGACGAGTACCGCTCATGCTGCTGTCCCTGTTCGCCGCTGGAGCGGTGGGCGCCGCCTGCGCGTTCGCGCCGTCCTGGACGGTCCTGCTCGGCCTGCGTGCGGCGCAGGGGCTTGCGCTGGCAGGGCTGCCGGCGGTCGCGACGGCGTACTTGTCCGAGGAGATGGCGCCCGGCGCACGTGCTTCCGCGGCCGGCATCTACATCGGCGGCACGGCGCTCGGCGGCATGTCGGGCCGACTCATCACCGGTCTCCTCGCCGAGGCGTTCGGCTGGCGCGGCGGCCTGCTGGGGATCAGCCTGCTCACCCTCGCCTGCGCGGCGGCGGTCACCCTCCTGCTGCCGCGCTCGCGGAACTTCCGGCCCCGCCCCGCCGGGTTGGCCGCGCTCTGGCGCTCCACCCGGATCATCCTCACCGACCCGGCGATGTTGGCTCTCTTCGGGATCGCGGGCGCGTCCATGGGAGCGTTCGTGGGCATGTTCAACGCCGCCGGCTTCCGTCTCGAATCGCCTCAATACGGCCTCTCGGTCGGCGCCGCGGGGCTCGTCTTCGGGGTCTACGCGCTCGGGTCGGTCAGCTCCGCGGTCGCCGGACGGCTGGTCGACCGCACCAGCGAGCGGACCGTCNGCCCCTGGTGCGCCCTCATCGCCGGGGCCGGCGTGCTGCTGACCCTGGCCGCGCCCCTGTGGCTGTTCGTCACCGGGATGGCGTTGCTGTCGGTCGGGTTCTTCGCCCTGCACGGGGTGGCCTCGGGCTGGGTCGCGGCGCGCGCCACCCTCTCCGGAGGGGCTCCTGGACAGGCCTCATCGGGCTACCTGTTCGCCTACTACCTGGGTTCGTCGGTGTTCGGGATCCTGGCGTCCTCGGCGTGGTCGTCCGGCGGTTGGCCGGTCGTGGTCGTCCTGTGCGGCGGCCTGTATCTGGTCGCGTTCCTGCTCACCTTGGTGCTGCGGCGGATCCCCAGCCTGGACGAGACCGAGCGCCCGATCCCGCCGGCCGCCGGCGTCTGACGGTCGAACAAGCCGTGGCGCACATCGCCGAAGACCGGTCGCGGACCAGGCGTGGATTCCGTCCGCGGTGCTCCACAATGTCGGCGTGAACGCTGACCTCCCCGAAGGGACCCGCCGGGTCGCGGCCGTCCTCACCGCCGCGGGGCATCCGCACGATGTCGTCATGCTCCCGGTCACCGGACGAACGGCGCAGGACGCCGCCGATGCGCTTGGCGTCGAACTCGGCCAGATCGCCAAGAGCATCATCTTCCGGCGCCGCAGTGACGACGTCGCGGTCATGGTCGTGACCGCTGGGGACCGTCGGGTGGCCGAAGGGAAGGTTGCCGCGCTCGTCGGTGAGCTGGCGCGTGCCGACGCCGACTTCGTGAAGGCCGCGACCGGGTTCTCGATCGGCGGGGTCTCCCCGGTGGGCCACACGGGGCCGACCGTGGTGGTGATCGATCAGGAGTTGTTCCGGTTCAGCGAGATCTGGGCCGCGGCGGGGCATCCGCACGCCGTTTTCCCGCTCTCCCCGGACGAACTGGTCGACCTCACCGGGGCACCGGTCGCCGAGGTGACCGCCTGAGAGTCGGTCCGCCGAGAACCCTGTGCAGTTGACCACTGACTACGGTGGTCAACTGCACACCTAAGCGCCCGGTTGCCTGGGAGGCGGTGCCGGGACCGTCTCGTCCGGCTCCATCATGAACTCCCAGGTCAGCCCGTGCGCCAGGACGATCAGCAGCACCAACAAGACCCCGGCGACCTGGATCGGNGACGACCCCAAAGCCCGCGCGACTTCGGGAAACACCCCGAGGACGAAGATCAGCACGTACACCAGGGCCACCAGCCAGCGGTGCCGGCGGAACGGCCCGGCGGGCGTGGCACCCGTCTCCACCCGGATCAGCGTGATCGTGCTGGCCAGGCCCACGACGGCGGTGAGGGCGAAGGTGATCCGCCACACCAGCGGGGCGTCCGGGGCGATCGTCGCCAGGGTGCTCATCAGGCCCGGGAGCAGGAACGACAGGTAGGTGCCACCGGCGAGCTTGCGCCGTTGGGGGTCGGACTTCCATCGCGGATGCCGCTCGACGACCGTCCACCAGAGCCCCACCAGGGTGAAGCAGGTCGCCCCCATCAGCGAATAGAAGCTGGTGAGATCCATCAGGTCTCGATCCACAGGCAGAACGGGTGACCCGCCGGATCGAGGCACACCCGGACGTCAGGCTGCGGCTGGTACGCCGCCATGGTGGCGCCGCAGTGCAGCGCGTGCGACAGGCGGTGTTGCAGGTCGTCGACCCGGATCTCCAGGTGGATCTGCATCTGCTGGTCGCCGTCCCTGGCCGGCCAGGTCGGGGACTGGTGCGACTCCTCCTCCTGGAAGCTGAGTCCCACCCCGCCCTTGGGGTCGCGGACGACGACGTAACCGGGCTCCTCGTGGGCAATCGGCCAATCCAGCAACTTGCTGTAGAAGCGGGCCAGCGCCGGGATCCCGGGCGCCGAGGTTGACCGTGGTGAGGGTTGCTCCAGCGTTGGCCATGCCTCATGGTGCCGAGGCCTCCGCCGGGTGTAAACCCTCTCCGGTACGGGGTGGCAGCGAGGCCCGGAAACGCGCGACCATCCCGTCCGCGAATCCCCGCTGCTGGCGGGGTGGGATGCCGGGCGTGCCAACCGTCAGGTGCCGGGCGGGACGTCGGGTCCCGGCGGCAGTCCGGGGCTAGCGAGCGCGATCGTAGGCCAACCTCACCGCCCCTGAATCCGTGCGCGTCAGGTCGCTCACGATCCAGTCGGACGCGGGCAGGGACCCGTCGAACAGGCGGGCGCCTCCGCCGGCGATGGTCGGGGCGAGGGTGAGTTCGAACCGGTCCAGTTCGTCGGCCGCGAGCAGTTGTCGGATCAGGGACTGGCTGGAGAGGACCCGGATGTCCCCGCCCTGCTCGGTGCGGAGCGCCCGCACCACCGTCGCCGGTTCCCCCTCGGCCAGCCGTGAGTTCGTCCACTCCAGCGTGGTGAGGGTCCGGGAGAAGACGACCTTCTCGACGTCGTCCAGCCAGCGGGCGAACGCGGCGTCCCGCGGCTCGGCGTTCTGGTCGCGCGCGACCTGCGGCCAGTAGGAGGCGAATCCCTGATAGTTGTTCCGGCCCAACAGGACGGTGGTGGCCTCGGTCATCTGAACCAACCCGTCCCGGGCTTGGTCGCTGACCCCGTGCGGGGCGATGCAGGACATGTCCATCGGTCCACCCGGGCCGGTGGTGCGGCCGTCCAGGGTCAGGACGAGGTTGGCGATGACGCGACGCTCTCGCACGGGTCCTCCTCGGGTGCTGGCGCGGGGTAGCGCTCGGGCGCAGCCTAAACGGCGGCTCACATTTCGTCGGTCGGTTCGTAGGCGGCGGCGTCCTTCGGGGCGATCATCGGCTCCCGGGTGACGCGCAGGTGCCACCCNCACAACAGCCACGCGACAAGGGTGAACGCCAGCGACCCCAGCGCCAGGCTCCACAGGGAGAAGCCCACCAGNGGAGCGATCAACCCGGCGAGGATCGCGTTGGCGACCAGCGTCACGAAGCTCTGGACGGACGAGGCCGCGCCCCGATTGTGCGGGAACAGGTCGATCATCGCCAGGGTGAGGATCGGGAACGCGATGGCGATGCCGAACGAGTACACCGGCAGCGCGACCACCACCCAGGGCAACCCAGCGGTCGCCGGGATCAGGCTGAACGCCAGGTTCAGCAGGGCTCCGGCCATGCTGATGACGTAGCCGATGGTGGCAAGGTGCCGTCCGTCCATCGAGGCGAGCTTGCCGGCGACCCACGAGCCCGCAATCATGCCCGAGATCAGCGGGACGAACAGCAGCCAGAAATCCTGCGCCCCTCTGCCGAGCAGGTCGACCACGAAGATCGACGCGGCGGAGATGTAGAGGAACGTGCCGGCGAAGTTGAACATGCCGGTGACCGCGAGCCGACGGCCNCCGGGATGCCGGACCACCGTCCACAGGCCGGCCGCAAGGGGACCGAGCCGCAGCGGCGTCCGGGCCTGCGGTGGGTGGGTTTCGGGCAGCGCAACCAGCACGAGGACGAACAGCGCCGCCCCGTACGCCGTCAGGAACCAGAAGATGCCCCGCCAGTTGCCGGCGCTCAGCAGCCAGCCGCCCACGATGGGTGCGGCCGCCGGGGCCAGGCCGAAGATCATCGCGATGTGACTCATCACCCGCTGGGCGAAATCACCGGAGAAGATGTCCCGGACCATGGCCCGGCTGATGATCTGACCGGCGCCGGCACTCAGGCCCTGGACGGCTCGTCCGACGAGTAACCAACTGAGGTTGGGCGCCACCGCGCACCCGATCGAGGCCAGCACGTACAGGACGCCACCGGCCAGGACCACCGGCTTGCGGCCGAGGGCATCCGACAGCGGACCGTGGAACAGGCTCATCACCGCGAACGCCAGCAAGTAGACGCTGACCAGTTGTTGCAGGGCCAGCGCCGAAACCCCGAGATCGGGCTCCATCTGCTGGAAGGCCGGGAAGATCGTGTCGATCGAAAAGGGCCCCACCATGCCCAGTCCGGCGAGGATCACCAGCAGCAGCGGCTGCGGCGGCAAGGCGATGCTCGGGGACGTGGCTGAGGACACCAGCGCATCCTCCCACGAGCCACCGACACCCGGGCCGCCATGGCCCGGCGGCTCACGGAGGTCTCTGAAGGGCGCCCGCGGTCACGGATGCGAACCCGTTCGTCCGGTGACCGACGTCTCCTGGCGGGGCCCGTTCAGGGCCTCGTGCGGCGGTCTTCTTCGGTCGCGCCAGCGCGTCGTCTCGAAATACACAAGTTGGGAGTTGCGTAAATCCGGGACGGCATGCAAGGTAGGTAAGGCTTACCTAACTAACGGATGGAGATCCCATGATCGGCAACCTCTTGATCGGCCTCCGGGAAGGGCTTGAGGCCGCGTTGGTGGTCTCGATCATCGTGGCCTATCTGGTCAAGACCGACCGGCGCCGACTGCTTCCTCTGGTGTGGACGGGCGTCGGTGCCGCCGTGCTCGTGTCGGCCGGGGTGGGGGCGGGCCTGACCGCGGTGTCGGACGAACTCAGCGACAGCGTCGCTGAGACCCTCGCCGGCGTCCTCTCGATCCTCGCGGTGGCGCTGGTCACGTGGATGATCTTCTGGATGGCCACGGCCGGACGGCGCCTCTCGNGGGAGTTGCGCGGCCGGGTCGATGCGGCCGAGGGCAATCCATGGGCGCTGGTCGTGGTTGCGTTCCTGGCGGTCGCTCGGGAGGGCATCGAGACGGCGTTGTTCCTGTGGGCCGCGACCAGGGCTGCTGCCGACGGCGCGTCCGGCGCGGCCCCGCTCCTGGGGGCGCTGGCCGGGATCGCGATCGCGGTCGGGATCGCCTGGTTGCTCTACCGCGGAGCGGTGTCGATCAACCTCAGCAGGTTCTTCACGGTCACGGGCTGGTTCCTGATCGTGGTCGCCGCGNGGGTGCTCGCCTACGGCGTCCATGAGCTGCAGGAAGCCGGCGTATTCCCGGGTGAGGACGCCCTGGCCTTCGACCTCACCGGCGTCGTCGCACCCGGGTCACTGGCCGCGGTGCTGGTGCGTGGGGTGCTGAATCTGCGGCCGGCGATGTCAGTGTTGGAGGTGGGCGCCTGGCTGGGCTACGTCGTGACCGTCGGCAGCCTGTTCTGGATTCGGACTCGGACGAAGCCCGCGTCGTCCACGGCCGCGGCTTCGAGCAACCGTGCGCCGGAGCCGTCCTCCCAGCGCTGAGCCAAGTCCATCCGCGCTGCCTCCCAAGGGGTGGCCCGGTGACTGGTGCGAAGTCCGGCGATCGAGCGCGTCGAGCTGCTCGGCCGCCGGGGGCTTGTGAGCGGGTGTGATGTTCGCTGATCGAGCTTGTCTAGCTGCTCGGCCGCCGGGTTGGGCCCCGGGGTCTCGACGGGCTCGACCGCCGGGGAGGCGCCGAGGTCTCGTCAGGCCTGACCGCGGGGTGGTTCGTGAGCGGGTGTGATGTTTGGCGATCGAGCTTCTCGAGATCCCGAACTCCGATGCTGGATCCGCCCGGGTCGGTTGGGCTTTGGTCCCTTTCTTGGTCCCTGGTTCCGGGAGGTCGGCTGCCCGGGGTCTCGACGGGCTCGACCGCCGGGTGTGCGCCCCGGGGTCTCGTCAGGCCTGACCGCCGCGGGTTGTGAGCGGGTGTGATGGTCGGCGATCGTGCTTGTCGAGATCCCGAACTCCGGTGCTGGGTCCGCCCGGGTCGTTGGCTTTGGTCGTTGTCTTGGCCGTTGGTTCCGGGGTCGGCTGCCCGGGGTCTCGACAGGCTCGACCGCCGGGTCCGCCGCCGGGTCTGGACGGACTCGGCCGCCCGGGGGCTCCTCAGCGGGTGTGATGTTCGGCGATCGAGCTTGTCGGGATCCCGAACTCCGGTGCGGATCCGTTTGGGCGGTTGGCTTCGGTCGCTGTCTTGGTCGTCGGTTCCGGGTGGGGTCCGGGGTCTCGACAGGCTCGACCGCCGGGTTGGGCCCCGGGTCTCGACAGGCTCGACCGTCGGGGGAGGCGCCGAGGTCTCGTCAGGCCTGACCGCCGGGTGGTTCGTGAGCGGGTGTGATGTTCGGCGATCGAGCTTGTCGAGATCCCGAACTCCGGGGCGGATCCGCTGGCGGTTGGCTGCGATCGTTGGTCCGGGGTCGGCGCCCGGGGTCTCGACAGGCTCGACCGCCGGGGAAGGCGCCGAGGTTTCGAGAGGCTCGGCTGCCCGGGGTCTGGTCAGGCTCGGCCGCCGGGTGGTCCGGGGTCTGGTCAGGCTCGACCGCCGGGTGGTCCGGGGTCTGGTCAGGCTCGACCGCCGGGTGGTCCGGGGTCTGGTCAGGCTCGGCCGCCGGGTGTGTGGCCCGGGGTCTCGACAAGCTCGACCGCCGGGGCTGGCGTCGGTCTCGACGGGCTTGAGGGCGGATCGCCCCGTCAGGATCGGCGCAGTCCGATCCGTAGCTGGATGGGTTCCCGCTGTCCGCCCGAATGGACGACCTCAGCGCCGTCCACGCTCACTTGGCTCGCGTGCTGGCGCAGCGCGGCCGCCACCTCGGCCAGCCGATGCGGCAGATCGAACCACGTGATTGCGGGATCGTCCGGCACCGCGGCACCGTCCCGGGGCAGCGACACCACCTCGACGAACGGCACCCCTGCCAGCGAGGCCGCCGCCTTGCTGATGTGGTGCATCGCCACGTGGTCGGGGTGGCCGTACCCGCCGTCGATGTCGTACGAGATCAGCGTCGACGGACGCACCGCCCGCAGGTAGGCCGCCAGATCCGCCGCCGCCTGGGCCGGATCGGCCGAGGTCAGCGCGTGCGGCCCCGCGTCGGCACCCGGCCCGGCGAGCGTCGGGGTGACCCAGCGCATCCCCGAGTCGTGATAGCGCCGGGCCGCCTTCCCCGAGGCACGGGCCAGCGGGCTGCCCAGGTAGCAGTGGTCGGAAACCCCNAGTTCGGCCAGCGCCCCCGCGAGTTCGCGCTCGCGGTGCGCGATCAGGTCGTCCGTCCCGGCCAGCCCCGACAGGGGACCCGGCACCACGTCGCCCCGCTCCCCGCGGGTCGCGGTCACCACCGACACCCGGACGCCGCGCGCGACCAGTTCGGCGATCAGCGCGCCGGTGGCGAGGGTCTCGTCGTCGGGATGTGCGTGGGCGAACACTACGTGCCGGTCGCCGAAGAGCAGGTCGTCCAGCGAGGCCCCAGGCGCCGACATCATGGCCCGGCTCCGCGTGACCGCGTGCACCCGGGTCGGCGCGTCCGTCATCAGCGCGCGGTACAGGCTGACCAGGTGCTGGGCCGTCCAGCTCCAGTCGAAGCGGCGGCTGTGGATGCGCGCGACGACGCCCATCCGCGCCAGCAGTCCCTTCTTGGTGAGCAGGCGCGTGATCGCCATGCCCCAGTGCTCGGGCTGGCGCGAATCCATCAGTTGCCCCGTCTCGCCGTGGGCGACGGCCTCGCGCAGCCCGCCGGCCGCGGACGCGATCACCGGGGTGCCGCTGGCGGCGGATTCCAGCGCGATCAGCCCGAACGTCTCCGAATGGGACGGGACGAGCGTGATCCGCGCGCCCCGCATCAACTGGGCCAGCTCCTCCCTCGGCTGGGACCCGATGAAGGTGATGTCGGCCGCCAACCCCAACTCGTCCACCAGCCGGTCCAATTCGCCGCGGTAGGCCGCGAAATCGGCCGACACGTCGCCGGCCACGACCAGGTGCGGGCGGATCTCCTCCGGTACCTCGGCCAAGGCCGCGATGGCCAGGTCCGGCCCCTTCAGCGGCTGCAACCGCGCCGCGAACAGCAGGTAGCCGCGCGGCCACCGCTCGCCGCCGACGCCGCAGAACCCGTCGGCGGGCCGCTCGTCTGCGGACAACGGACGGAACAACTCCCCGTCCACCCCCGGCGACACGATGTGCACCCGTTCTGGATCGCCACCGCAGCGTTCCACCACCGTCCGCGCCTCGGCGGCGCTGATCGCCACCACCGCGTCCGACGTGCGGGCCAGCCACGCCTCGCCGGCGACCCGCGCCGGGGACTCCGGCGGCTCGCCCTCGTGCAGCGATGACCCGGGCAGGGCGGCGATCGAGTGGAACGTCTGGACGTGCGGGACGCCCCAGTCCTTCGCCACGGGCAGCGCGGCCATCCCGGACATCCAGTGGTGCGAATGGACGACGTCATAGGGCCCCAGCGTCCGCAGTCCGTCCCGGAACTCCTCCACGTGGGCATCGATCTCGCTCTTGGCCAGTTTCGCGGCCGGCCCGGCGGGCAGGTGCCGCAGCGTGATCCCGGGGCGNACGTGCAGTTCGTCCGGTGCCGCGGGCTGCGACCTCCGGGTGATCAGGTCGACCCGATGCCCGAGGGCCGCCAGCGCTTCGGCCTGGTGCCACTCGACCACGTTCATGCCGCCCGCGTCGCCCGATCCGGGCTTGTCGGCGGGCGAGGTGTGCAGGGAGACGAAGGCGATGCGCAGCGGTTCGGCCACGGACGGGAGCCTAGCGCCAGCCCCCGACCTCGCAGGTCTGAGCTCCCCGAGTCGGCCCTTGCCGAATGGCCTGACGCAAACTACCCTGCAACGGCCTTTGCCGTCGTTATGCGGTCGTGCGACCCACTGGGGGTAGTTTGCGTCCCGATCGTCGCGAAGCCCGAGGCTCGAGCTCACCGTCGGCCCTTGCCGAACGGGCCTGCGCAAACTACCCTGCAGCGGCCTTTGCCGTCGTTATGCGGTCGTGCGGCCCCCTGGGGGTAGTTTGCGTCGCGATCGTCGGGAAGCCCGAGGCTCAGGCCGGAAGTTCGTCATCCACGAACCCGGGGGCGGCGGCGCGAAGCCCCGCGCCGACCATGACCAGCGAAGTGGCCATCAGGGCGACGAGCGCGGGCGTCCAGCTGTGGGTGAGGTCGTGCAGGAGGCCGACCGCGAACGGACCGAGCGCAGCCAGCGAGTAGCCCAGCGACTGGGTGAACCCGGACAGCTGCGCGGTTACGTGGTGCTGCCTGGTCCGGGCAGCGATCAGGGCGATCGCGGCTGGAAAGGCNGCCCCCGAAAGGCCGAGGAAGGTCGCCCACAACCACGGCAGCGTTGTGGGCGCCAGGAGCACGCCCAGGTACCCAGCCGCCAGCAGTGTGCCGAAGGCGATCACGAGCGGCCGCGCATCGGCCAGTCGTCCGATGAGTCCTGGAATCAGCAGGCCCGTCGGGATGCCGAGGAACGCGATCAGCGAGGCGACCGGCCCCGCCTCCTGCTGCGGCAGCCCGCCGTCCCGGAACATCTGCGCGATCCAGCCGAACTGGACGTACGCCTGCATCGACTGCACCCCGAAGAAGATGCCCAACGCGACCGCTTTGGGGGAGCGGGCGACCGCAAGCATCGAACCACCCTGGGGGCGGTGCCGCTCAGCGCCGTGACGACGTTCGCGCCTCGCCAGCCACAGCCAGGGGATCACGCTCACCACCGCAGCGACCGCCCAGGAGCCCAGGCTCAGCCGCCAGCCGTCCACGCCCGTCGCCGAGAGCGGTGCCGCCAGCAGCGAGCCGAGCGTCGCCCCGACGGCCAGCCCCGTGGTGTAGATGGCCATCAGCGAGGCGGTACGGGCCGGGAAGTGGCGCTTCACGAAGGCCGGGACGAGCACGTTGCCGATCGCCATCCCGGCGAAGGCCAGGACGGTACAGGCCAGGAACGTGACCGGGTCGCCCGCCAGTGCGCGAGCCCCGAGACCCACGATGATGGCCGCGATCCCCAAAGCGACGCCGTGGTCGAGCCCGGTCCTGATCGCCAAAGCAACCGCGAACGCGCCGAACATGGCGAAGCAGATCCCGGGNAGGGCGGTCAGGACGCCGGCGGTGAGGCTGTTCATCCCGAGGGCGGCTTGGAGCTCCGCCAGGACCGGGCCCACCGAGGTCGCGCCCGGTCGCAGGTTCACCGACAACAGGACCACCGCGGCCACCGCGAGCCGGCGGCCGTTCAGGCGGGATCCAACCCGGGAATCGGACGACACGCGTTCGTCCTATCACCCCGCGCGGACAGTTCCGGGACGTTCGCGTGGTGATCGGACGGTCGGCCGGCAGGTCCGCGGGGTTTCGACAGGCTCAACCGCCGCAGGAGCGCCAGGTCTGCGGGCTCGGCGAGCTCCGCTGCCGCGGGGGCACCGGGGTCTGCGGGGTTTCGACAGGCTCAACCGCAGCAGGAGCACTTGGTTCTGCGGGGGCACCGGGGTCTGCGGGGTTTCGACAGGCTCAACCGCAGCAGGAGCACTCGGTTCTGCGGGGGCACCGGGGGTCTGCGGGGTTTCGACAGGCTCAACCGCCGTAGGGGCAACCGGCTCTGCGGGGGCACCGGGGTCTGCGGGGTTTCGACAGGCTCAACCGCCGCGGGGGCGCCAGGTCGGCGAGCTCCGCCGCCGCGGGGGCGCCAGGGGTCTGCGGGGTTTCGACGACCTCCGCCGCCGCGTGGTGTGTATCAGCCCTCGCCGCGCCCGCTCCTCAACCGCAAGGACGGACGATCGGAGACTCCATGACGCTGACCCTGACCGGAGCGGCGCCCCGCGGCGCCGTGCCTTCGGACGACCCCGCCACGCCGGCTCTCGTCCTCTCCCTGCCGATCGTCAGGCAGCGATACGCCGATCTCGCCGCCGCCCTGCCGGAGGTCACCCTGTACTACGCGGTCAAGGCGAACCCGCATCCTGCGGTGCTCAGCGCCCTGCGCCAGGCCGGAGCGGCCTTCGACGTGGCCAGCCCGGCCGAGGTCACCGCGTGCCTCACGGCGGGCGCGACCCCGTCCCAGCTGCTGGGCTCGAACCCCGTCCAGGCCCGGCAGGCCGTGGCCGCGGAGTACGCCGACGGGGTGCGGACGTTCGTCGTCGACTCCCTCGCCGAGGCCCGCAAGGTCGCCGACGAGGCCCCGGGGTCGCTGCTGCTGGCCCGGCTGGCGACCAGTTGCGAAGGCTCCGACTGGCCCCTGTCCGGCAAGTTCGGCGCGGCCGCGGACGACGTGGTGACGATCCTCGACCGCGCAGTCGGTTGGGGACTGCGTCCCGCCGGCGTCGCCTTCCACGTCGGCTCCCAGCAGCGTCAACCGGAGCGCTGGTGCGACCCGATCGCGACGAGCGCCACCATCTTCGAGCGGCTGGAAAGCCTTGGCCGGCGTCCGTGGCTGCTCGATATCGGCGGCGGCTTCCCCGCCGAGCACCGGGATCCGTGTCCGCCCGTCAGCGTCTACGGACGGGTGATCGAATCGGCTCTGACCAGGGCATTCGGTCCGTGCCGGCCGATCGTGGTGGCCGAGCCGGGCCGTTCGCTGGCGGGCGACGCGGGGTCTNTGGAGGCCGCTGTCATCGGGGTCAGCGAGCGGGGAGGGCGGCGCTGGGTGTACCTGGACGCCGGGGTCTACAACGGGCTTGCCGAGACCGTCGGCGAGGCGATCCGGTACCGGATCACCACCAGCCGTGACGGCGCACCCGTCCGTCCGGCGGTACTGGCCGGGCCCACCTGCGACAGCACCGACGTGATGTACCGGTCGGTGCCGCTGCCGGTCTCGCTGGCCGAGGGCAACCTCGTCCGCTTCCACGCCGCAGGGGTCTACACCACCGCGTACGCGACCGGCTTCAACGGGTTCGCCCCGCTGCCCACCAGGGTGCAGGACGGGCCGTGACCGGACGTCAGCGTCGGCTGCTCGCCTCCCACGCGCTCAGCGCGGTGGCGATGGCGATGCCCTGGCCCGCGCTGCTGGCAGCCGCATGGCGAGTCGATCCGGGCTGGGCCGGCGTGGTTGGTGCGGCCCGGCTGGCTCCGTACGTCCTGTTGTCGTGGGCCGTGGGAGGGGTCGGCGACCGGTTCGGCCGGCTCCGTGCTGCGCTGGACCACCGTGCTGCGCACCTTGCTGTTGGGCGCCCTGCTGGCGGTGGCGGCGGGAACGCCGGCGTTCCCGTCCCTGGGGCGCACCTGCCGGTCGAGCCCGGCGATGCGGCGCGGGCCACCCGGTGGCTGGTGACGATCGAGGTCAGTGCGTTCGTCGTCGGGCCGGCGCTCGGCGGTCTCCTGCTCGGCTGGACGGAGGGGGCCGCGGGCTTGTTCGCGGCGGCCGGGGTTGCGCTGGGCGGCGTGTTGCTGCTCTGTGGCCTCGGTGTCGGTGGTCGCGCGGCCCGCGTGGTCGAGGACGAGGTGTCGCTGCCGGCCGGACTGCGGGCCGTCGCGGCCGTCCCGGCTGCACTAGCCGCCATCGCGACGGTGATGGCACTCAACTTCGCGCTCGCGATGCTGGGGTGACCCTTCTTCCGCTCACGGCGTCGGCCTGGCACGGCGGCGACCCCGAGTTCGGGTTCGCGACCGCGGCTCTTGGGTTCGGGTCGCTGGCGACGCCGGTGCTCGCGGGACTCGTCCGGGGTCCGACGGCGCACCGCACCGCGACCCTCTTGGCCGCGTTGCCCCTGGTCGCGGTGTGGGTGGCGCCCACCTGGCTGCTCGGACTGGTGCCGCTGGCCCTGTTCGGGGCGGGTGCCACCGTGGTCGAGTGCGAGACGACCCGGGTGCTGCAGGGGCAGGCACCGGCCCGTTACCGTGCGCTCGCCTTGGGCGTCGCCGACACGGCGATGATCGCCGCCGCGCTCTGCGGTGCTGCGGCAGCGCCGTGGTTCACCGGCGCCGTCGGCCCCGTCGCGGTGCCGGCGCTGCGGCCGTCCTCGTGGCCCCCGCCTGCTGGTGGGGCTTGCGTGGCAGCGCCCGTCCAGCCGCCGTGGAACTCCTCCACAGCGATCCGGAGCGGTGAGCGCCGCGAGACCGGGCCTCCGGCCGTTCACAAACTACCCACCAGAGGCCCTATCGGGAGCTATGCGGTCGTGAGGGTCCCTGCGGGGTAGTTTCGGTCGCCGACGAGGCTCCGGCAGGCCCCGGGATCGCGGGCGGACCCAAATGCGGCGGGCTGAGGGTGTCGACACCCCGCGGGCATCCAGGGTTCCGGCCCGCCCGATGATCCCGGCTCAGGGTGCGCTGCGGTAGGCGACGATCGAGGCCTCGCGGCGGAACCCGAGCGCTTCGTACAGGCGTTGCGCGGGCAGCCGGTGATCCTGGACGGTGAGGTTCAGCGTTCCCTGTGGCGAGGCCGCGATGATCCGCCGCCCGACGGTGGTCACCAGCCCCCGGCCGGCNCCCCGCCCNCGCGCGGCGTCGGTGACCGCGACGAAGTCCAGGTAGCCCTCTCCATCCGCCTGCACCCGTCCCGCCGCGTAGCCGAGGAACTCGCCGTCGTCGGCGACCCCGACGATGAACTCGCCGGCCGCGGCACCCTTCAGCAGCCGCTCGGCGGGGTAATAGGTGGCGGGGAACTCCTGGTCGTGCAGGGGTTGCAGGACGCCGAGGTCCTCAGCGCGCGGCTCGCGGACGCGGGGTCGTCGGCCCCAGCCGGACGCGACCGCGGCATCCGCGACATAGACATGGTTCGGTTCCGATGCCGTCCAGCCCAGCGCCGTGGCCAGGTCGGCCAACTGGGTGTGCGCGGCATCCGCGCCGAGTTCGTGGCGGGTCACCTCGTCCGGCAGCAGCGCCAGCTCGGCCTCGACCAGGGCGCGGGCCAGCGCGGACCAGTCGCCGCGCACCCAGGGACCGTGGATCCAGCTGCGGCCCAGGGCGACGTCATAGTCGGCCAGGACGGCGCCCACCAACTCCCCGTCCCGCTCCGCGACCAGCAGGGTGTCGCGCCAGTCGACGTCCAGATCGTCCAGCTCCGCGGCGATGCCGTCCCGCTCGGTGCCGACGAAGCAACTGGCCCGCGCCGGGTCGGCCTGCTCGGCGGTGATCAGGTCGAGCACCGCCGCGTGCTCGTCCGGACGGGCGGGGCGGATCGGGAAGTCGCTCATGGCCGCCCATCGTGCCGCACACTGACCCCATGGCAGAAGACGTGATGTGCGCGATCGTGTCCGGTGAGATCGCCGCGGAGGTGGTGCTGCGCACCCCGGAGGTGGTGGCCTTCCTCGACCATCGTCCGGTGTTCAAGGGGCACGTCCTGGTCTGCCCGACGCGTCACGTCGCCGATCTCACCGATCTTCCGGACGACCTGATCGGGCCCCTGTTCGCTGCTGCGAGGCGCATCGCCCAGGCGATTGGCCCGGCGCTCGGGGCCCAGGGCAGCTTCGTGGGGATCAACAACGTCGTGAGCCAGTCGGTGCCGCATTTGCACGTCCACGTGGTGCCGCGGACCCGCGGCGACGGCCTGCGTGGTTTCTTCTGGCCTCGGACGAAGTACGCCGCCGGCGAGCAGGAGGCCTACGGCACCCTGCTGCGCGAGGCGCTGGCCGCGGCGGGGCGCGAATGACTTCCAGGACCTAGTGGATCGACCACGACGCCATATGTCGGCTGAGTGCCCACTCAGTCCGATCCGGAAGTCGAGGCGCCCCGTCCGCCCGTCAGTACGGGGGCTCCGCTGAGGGTGAACGCCCGCCCGCAACCCAGTGTCGGAGGCCGGGCATAAGGTGTCCGGCGTGCGCAGTATCGTCCGGTTGCTCGGGGTCGCCCGCGAGTTGTGGCCCNTCTATCTCGGCATCGTCGTGTCGTCGGTGCTGGTGGCGTCGACGACCCTGCTGACCCCGTTCATCATCGCCACCGTCACCGACCAGGTCGTCGCGGCGACCAAGGGCGGCACGGTCGGCGTGCCGACCATGGTGTGGCTGGCGCTGGCCCTGTTGGCGACCGACCTGTCCAACACGCTGATCACCAACTGGGGTGGCTATCTCGGCGACACGATGGCCGTCCGACTACGGACGATCCTCTCCCACACCTACTTCGCGAAGCTGCTGCGACTTCCCCAGCGCTACTTCGACTCCGAACTGACCGGGACCGTCATCAATCGGCTGCAGCGCTCGATCACCGAGACCACCGGCTTCCTCAACATGTTCGCCAACAACTTCTTCCCGATGCTGATCACGGTGGCGGCGGTGCTGGTGATCAGCGCCACCTACTCCATCTGGCTGATGTTGCTGTTGCTCGCGATCTACCCGATCTTCACGTGGCTGACCGCGATCACGTCCAAGCGCTGGCAACGGATCGAAGGCGAGAAGAACGCCGCGTTCGACATCGCGGGCGGCCGGTTCGCCGAAGTCATCGGCCAGATCAAGGTCGTCAAGAGCTTCGGCCAGGAGGCGCGCGAACTCGAGCACTTCGACGAGCAGTACGCGAAGACGATCGACCTCACCCGCACCCAGTCGCGCTGGTGGCACCTGATGGACGTCTCCCGTCGCGGCGCGCTGAACCTGATCTTCTTCGGGATCTATCTGATCATCTTCGTGGCCACCGTGCAGGGACGGTTCAGCGTCGGACAACTGGTGCTGCTGGTCCAACTGGTCGCAATGGCCCGCCAGCCGGTGATGGGGATGAGTTTCCTGGTCGACTCGCTGCAGAAGGCCATCGCCGGCAGCAAGGACTACTTCACCGTCATGGAGCAGGTCGAGGAGCGGACGCCTGCCATCCTGCCCGCCCTCGGCGCCGCCGGCCGGGTTGGGGGCGACACCGTGGTCGAGGCCTCGCTCCCAGCGCGCGGCGTCGTCCGGGACCGAGCCCGGCCGACGGTCGTGCGGGCGGCGCCGGACGCGCAGGTGCCCGCGATCGAGTTCGACCACGCCTCGTTCGGGTACACCGCTGGCGAGACCGTCCTGAACGACGTGAGCTTCGGTGTGCGCCAGGGCGAGCGGATGGCGTTCGTGGGCGAATCCGGCGGCGGGAAGACGACCCTCGTCAGCCTGCTGCTCGGCCTCTACCCGCTCGACTCCGGGACGATCCGGGTCTTCGGCACCGACCTGCGCGACATCGCCCTGGCCGATCTGCGCCGCCAAGTGGGCGTCGTCTTCCAAGACGCCTCGCTGTTCTCCGGGACGATCGCCGAGAACATCGCCTACGGCNGACCCGGGGCGACCCGCGAGCAGATCGTCGCGGCCGCGACCAAGGCCAACGCCCACGACTTCGTCAGCCGGTTCAAGCACACCTACGACGCGGAGATCGGCGAACGCGGGCTCAAGCTGTCCGGCGGGCAGAAACAGCGGATCGCGGTCGCCCGCGCGATGCTCAAGGACGCTCCGATCCTCGTCCTCGACGAAGCGACCAGCTCGCTCGACTCGAAGTCTGAACGGTTGGTACAGCAGGGCTTGGAGCACCTCATGGTCGACCGGACGACCCTGATCGTGGCCCACAGGCTCTCCACGATCAGTTCGGTGGATCGGATCGTCACGCTGCGGGAGGGCCACGTCGACGAGATCGGGACGCCGGACGAACTCGCCACCACCGGCGGCATCTACGCCGAACTACTGGCCCTGCAGGCGTCTTCGTCCAAGGCCGACCGGAAGCGCTTGGCGCACTACGACATCCTGCGCTGACCGCTCGGCCTCCGGCCCGCGGTGGCGATCGGGCCTGTCGAGATCCCGCAGGACGGTGTCCGGGGTTTCGACAGGCTCAACCGCCGGACACAAGCTCAGCCGCCGGGGCTCTGCGGCGATCGAGCCTGTCGAGATCCCGCAGGAGGGAGTCCGGGGTTTCGACAAGCTCAACCGCCGGACGGAGCCCTCTTCCCCGGGGTTTCGACGGGCTCACCGCCGGGGCTCTGCGGCGATCGAGCTTGTCGAGATCCCGCAGGAGGGAGTCCGGGGTTTCGACAAGCTCAACCGCCGGACGGAGCCATCTTCCCCGGGGTTTCGACAAGCTCAACCGTCGGACACTCGTCGAGATCCCGCTGGCGGGGTGCCCGAGATCCCGCAGGGGAGTGTCCGGGGTTTCGACAGGCTCAACCGCCGGGCACTCTGCGGCGATCGAGCTGTCGAGATCCCGCAGGGACAAGGGTTCGACGTGCTCAACCACCGAGCACTCTGCGGCGATCGAGCCTGTCGAGATCCCGCAGCATGGGAGGGTGTCCGGGGTTTCGACAGGCTCAACCGCCGGACACTCGCACCTCCCCGGGGTTTCGACAGGCTCAACCGCCGGGGTGGTCGACAAGCTCAGCCGCCGGAGTTCTGCGGGTCCGCGCGTCCTCGGATTCGACACAGTCAGCGGCCGGGTGGTGGGCATCGTCCACACCGGCGATCGTTCCGCAGGCTGCCAACCCCTGCCACGATGGAGACATGCTCGCCAACGACCTCTTGCTGGATGCGTTCGGCCGCGTCGCCGAACTCGTCCCGCTCGTCCTGGACTCCCTGACCGACGAGGACATCCTGTGGCGCCCGGACGAGGGCGCAAACTCGATCGGGTGGCTGATCTGGCACCTCGCCCGCGTCGAGGACGACCACCTGGCAGGCGTTGCCGGGGCCGACCAGGTGTGGACGACGCAGGGCTGGGCCGAGCGGTTCGGTCTTCCGTATCCGCGCGAGGCCCACGGCTACGGTCACACCCCGGACGAAGTCGCGCAGTTCGCCGTCGGTGACGCCGGGCTGCTGGCCGGCTACTACGCGGCCGTCGCGTCCAGAACCCACGAGATCGTCGCCGCGCTCACCGAGGCCGATTACGACCGGATCGTCGATACGCGCTGGGATCCTCCGGTGACCGCGGCCGTCCGGCTCGTCTCGGTGGTCAACGACATCACCCAACACGTCGGCCAGGCCGGGTTCGTGCGCGGCCTACGGGAGCGCGAGGTCGGCCGCTCGTCGGGCTGGGCCGGCACCGCCTGATCCGCCGTCCAGGCGACGACGATTTAGCAGATGACAAGCGGGTTAACTCCCTCCGACCGTTGCCTCCCGGGGTGGAGGCGCCCCCGTCCTCGCCCGTAGACTCGCCGCAGCCCGCACCACCCGCGGCGGGCCGTCCCGGAGCCACGTCCGGGCACCCGAGGAGGACGCATGCTCGAAATCGGCGCCACAAGCGTGACGATTGTCGGAGTCATCGCGGTGGTCGCCGTGCTGAGCCTGTTGTACGCCCTGGTCCTGCGCCGCGGCGTGCTCACCGAGGACGAAGGCACGCCGCGCATGCGGACGATCGCCCAGGCCGTCCAGGAGGGTGCCTCGGCCTACCTCAACCGCCAGTTCCGCACCCTCGGCCTGTTCGCGATCGGCGTGTTCGCACTGCTGTTCCTGCTGCCCGGCGACGCCGGCGTCAAGGTCGGCCGCTCCTTGTTCTTCCTTGTCGGGGCCGGTTTCTCGGCCGCCATCGGATACCTGGGCATGTGGCTGGCGGTACGGGCGAACGTCCGGGTCGCGGCGGCCGCGATGAAATCGGACGGACGCGCCCACGGCGCCTCCATCGCCTTCCGCACCGGCGGCGTCGTGGGCATGAGCGTGGTCGGCTTGGGGTTGCTCGGCGCCGCGGCGGTCGTCCTGATCTACCGGACCGACGCGCCCGCCGTCCTGGAGGGCTTCGGCTTCGGAGCCGCCATGCTCGCCATGTTCATGCGCGTGGGCGGCGGCATCTTCACCAAGGCCGCGGACGTGGGCGCCGACCTCGTCGGCAAGGTCGAGCACNAGCATCCCCGAGGACGACCCCGCAACGCCGCCACCATCGCCGACAACGTCGGCGACAACGTGGGCGACTGCGCCGGCATGGCCGCCGACCTGTTCGAGTCGTACGCGGTGACACTCGTGGCCGCCCTGATCCTCGGCAAGGCCGCCTTCGGCGAGCAAGGCCTGGTGTTTCCCNTTGTTGTTCCCGCGATCGGAGCGCTGACCGCGGCCCTGGGCGTGCTGATCACCCGCGTCCGGNGGGAGGAGTCCGGCCTCACCGCGATCAACCGCGGCTTCTACATCTCCGCGGGCGTGGCGGCTGCACTCGCCGCCTTCGCGGCCTTCATCTACCTGCCGTCCAGCTTCGCCGCCCTTCCCGGGGTGCCGGACGGGCTGCGCAACGCCGCCGGCGACCCTCGCCTGATGGCCTCGGCGGCCGTCGCCATCGGGGTCCTCCTCGCCGGGGTGATCCTGTGGCTCACCGGATACTTCACCGGCACCGACTCCAACCCCACCCTGCACGTCGCCCGGACGTCCCTGACCGGCCCCGCGACGGTCGTCCTGTCCGGCATCGGGGTGGGCTTCGAATCGGCGGTCTACACCGCGGGCATCATCGCCGCGGCCATCTGTGGGGTGTTCCTGATCGCGGGCGGCTCGACGATCCTGTCGCTGTTCATGATCGCGTTGGCCGGCTGCGGCCTGCTGACCACCGTCGGCGTCATCGTCGCGATGGACACCTTCGGCCCCGTCAGCGACAACGCCCAGGGCATCGCCGCGATGAGCCACGAGGTGTCCGCCGAGGGCGAGGCGATCCTCACCGCCCTGGATGCCGACGGCAACACCACCAAGGCGATCACCAAGGGCATCGCGATCGCCACGGCCGTGCTCGCCGCGACGGCGCTGTTCGGCTCGTACACCGACGCGGTGAACCACTCGCTGTCGAGCCTGGCCGGCCAGGTGCAGCAGTCGGGGCCGATCGTGGCGTCGATGCTGACCTACGAAATGGTCTCGCCGATCACGCTGGTGGGGGTGATCCTCGGTGCGGCCACGGTGTTCCTCTTCGCGGGCCTGGCGATCGACGCGGTGACCCGCGCCGCCGGCGCGATCGTGTTCGAGGTGCGGCGGCAGTTCAAGGAGATCCCCGGCATCATGACCGGCGAGGCTCGTCCGGAATACGGAAAGGTCGTCGACATTTGCACCCGCGACTCGTTGCGCGAACTCGCGACGCCGGGCCTGCTCGCCGCCTCCGCCCCGATCGCGGTCGGGTTCGGGCTGNGGGTGGGCCCGCTGGCCGGCTTCCTGGGCGGGGCCATCGTGGCGGGGGTGCTGATGGCGGTCTTCCTGGCCAACTCCGGCGGAGCCTGGGACAACGCCAAGAAGCTCGTCGAGGACGGACGCTACGGCGGCAAGTACTCCGACGCGCACGCTGCGACCGTGATCGGCGACACCGTCGGCGACCCGTTCAAGGACACCGCCGGACCGGCCATCAACCCGCTGATCAAGGTGATGAACCTGGTCGCCGTGCTGATCGCGCCGGCCGTCGTGGCCATGTCGGTCGGGCAGGTCAACCATGCGCTGCGGATCGGGATCGCGCTCGTGGCGGCCGTCGTGGCGATGGGTGGGGTGATCTGGTCGCGGATCAGGGCTCACCGCATCGACATCGAGGGCCGGCTCGAATCCGACCTGCACCTGATCGAGGAGCAAGAGCAGTTCCACTGATGCAGTACGAATCCTGGATCGACCGGCAGATCAGAGAGGCCGCCGAGCGGGGCGCCTTCGACAACCTGCCGGGGACGGGCAAGCCGCTCGACCTCGATCCGGATGAGAACTGGTGGATCAAGGCCAAGATCAAGCGCGAGAATCTGGACGTCGTGTTGCCGGGTCCGCTGGCGCTGCGCCGCGAGGTCGAGCGGATCCAGGACACGCTGGCGACCATCACCCGCGAGGAGCACGCGCGCGAACTCCTGGAGGACCTCAACGAGCGGATCCGCGATCACTACCGGCGGCCCTCGTCCGGGCCGGTCATCGTCGTCCGGCTGGTCGACATCGAGGCGGAATTGGCGCGCTGGCGCGAGGCTCGGAGCGGTTGACGGCCTGAAGTCCGGCCGCGCAGGCGCCCGATCAACAGGGTCTCGGGCAAGCGTGACCGAAAATCGCCACAAGTTGCGGCTAAGCAGCCGAATTGCACCCCTGGGCCGCGAGTTGTGGCGCTTTTCAATCGCCTTCCTCCTCGGCGAACCCCACTCGAACCACTGTGACATCGCCGCATGCTTGAAATGACATCATGGTGATGTCAAGATGGTGTCATGGATGTGACACCGTACCTCGAGCGGCTGCGCAACGAGTTGACCGCGGCCGCCCAANCTCGGGGCCCGGACGTCCAGCACGCCGCGGCGATCCTCGCCGGCGCGCTGGAGTCGAGTACCCGGCTGCTGTTGATGGAGGCGGCCAGCCAGACCGCCGCCGAGATCACCGCCGAACTGCCCGCCGGGGCGGTCGACGCCCGCCTGGTCGGACGTGAGATCCAGTTCGTCCTCACCACCCCGGCCGAAGGGGCCCCAGCCGACCCGGGCGCCACGGACGAGGACGCCTCCGCCCGGATCACCCTGCGGCTGCCGCCCTCGGTGAAGGCGCGCGCCGAGGCCGCCGCCGAGCAGGCCGGCCTCTCCCTCAACAACTGGGTGGTCGGAGTGCTCCGGCGGGCCGCCGCGGGCGACCCCACCACCGACAGCCCGGCCGGGCGGCCCTTCGGCAGCCGTCGCGGCACCAAGCTCTCCGGCTGGATCTGAGAAAGGAACCCCGCCATGGAATGGACCCACGACACCCCGAGCCGATCGTGCTCGTCGTCGATCAGAGGACCGGCACCCTTGAGGTCGTCGCCACCGACACCACTGTGACAAGGGTTGTTGCCGACGGCAACGCGGCCGAGCAGCTGCAGGTGCGCCAGGAGGGTGGCACCGTGTTCGTCCGGCAGCCGAGCGGGCTGCTGGGCAAGACCGGCCGGCAGCTGCGTGTCCGCGTGGAACTGCCGACGCGCAGCAACGTGCGCGTGCAGGCCGCCTCGACGGACGTCCGGACGACCGGCCTGCTCGGCACGGTGGCGGTCGAGACCGGCTCCGGCGAGGTGTCGCTGGAGGCCGCCGAGGGCGGGTTCGAGGTGCGGGCGGGGTCGGGCAACGTGCGCCTCGGCCGCGGTGACGCCCATGTCCGCAGCGGCAGCGGGGACGTGTGGATCGGCGAGGCCGACGTGGTGGCCTGTTCGGTCGGATCGGGTGACGTGTCGGTCGACCAGGCGCGCGACATCGGGGTCAAGTCGGGTTCCGGCGACGTCCGGATCGGCCGGGCACAGGGGAACACGCGCCTCCACTCGTCCTCGGGTGACGTGTCCGTCGAGGAGTTGTGGCGGGGCGAGGTGCACGTGAGCACCGCGTCCGGCGACGTGCGGCTGGGGATCGCCGCGGGGGTGCCGGTGTGGGTGGAGGTGGACACCGTGACCGGTGACCTGCAGTCCGATCTCGCCGAGCGGGGCCGCCCGGGCGAGGGTCAGGAGTACCTGGCCCTGCACCTGCGGACGGTGTCCGGCGACATCGTGCTGAAGGAGTTCAGCCTGCGCTGAGGCCGGCCCAGGGGCGCGCGGACGGTCAGTCGGCGCCGAACTCGGAGGGCTCCGCGTCGGCGTCGGCCAGCCGGGCCTGCAGCCGCTCCCGGATCGCGCGCCACTCGGAATCGAGGATCGAGTACACCACGGTGTCGCGGACGTGGCCGTCCGGCATGATCTGATGCCTGCGAAGCACNCCGTCGCGATGGGCGCCGAGCCGCTCGATAGCAGCCTGGCTACGGGTGTTGGCCAGATGCGTGCGGAACTCCACGGCGTAGCACCCCAGGGTTTCGAACGCGCGGGTGAGCAGCAACAACTTGGCCTCGGTGTTCACGGCCGTGCGCTGTGCGGACGCCGCGTACCACGTGCCGCCGATCTCCAGGCGGCGGTTCGGCTGATCCAGATGCAGGTAGTTGGTGAGGCCGACGATCCGTTCGTCCGGCAGCCTCCGGACGACGAACGGCACCCACGTCCCCGCGGACGCCTCGTCGAGCCGGCGCGCCACGAAGGCCGCCATGTTCTCGGGCCTGGGCACGGTGGTGAACCACAGGTTCCACAGCTCGCCGTCGGTGGCGGCGTCGCGGAGTCCGTCCGCGTCCCCGGCGGTCAGCGGATCGAGTCGCACGTGGCGGCCCGCCAGGCTGACCTGTTCGGTGTCCATGGTGCCTCCTGCATCGATGGCCGGTCGGCCGCGCGCGCGGGGTGGCCGTCGGCCCGGCGAAGGGTGTCACGATACCCCGGGACGTGTGGGCTGGCGGGGTCTGCCGTCGCGTGGGCGGGACTTCCCGGCGGTCGAGTGTGTCGAGACCGTAACGAGGCGCGTCCTCGGCTCCTGCGACAAGGGGTGATGTCGGCACCTCGCAAGACCGTCAGGGTCGTGCCAGCCGGCGGGGAGACGGCACGGTCGCCCCACCCCCGGCACCTGCCTGGCCGTGCTGATGCTGGCCACCCTGCCCACCGTCATCGGCTACGAAACCTTCGGCTACGCGCACCAGCGCGAACAACTCGCCCGACTAAGGCAATCGTCCAGCGCTGGCGACGGGCCCCGCTAGGTCTCCATTGCGTCTCAATCCGCAGCTTCTGTTGATCCGGCAACGCCCGGGTGCCAAGATTCGAGAATCTTTCTGGCTCCCTGAAGGAGAAACCGTGAAGTCCCGAACCTCGTTCCTGCGTGCTGCTGTGGGTGTCGCCGCTGCTGCGTCGATGCTCGCCCTGTCCGCCTGCGCCAACTATTCCCAGACCGCCAGCTCGGCCGCGTCCGCTGCTGCGTCCGGCGCCGCCTCGGCCGCTTCCGCGGCTGCGTCCGCCGCGAACCCGATCCTCGTGAACCCCGGCAAGCTCACCGTCTGCACCCACCTGGCCTACAAGCCGTTCCAGTTCAAGGACGACTCCGGCAAGATCGTCGGCTTCGACGTCGACCTGATGGACGTCGTCGCCAAGCGACTCAACGTGACCCAGGAGATCGTCGACATCGACTTCGCCCAGATCACCTCGGGTGCCGTGTTCGCGGCCAAGAAGTGCGATGCCGGCGCCGCCGCCATCACCATCACCGCCGAGCGTCAGGCTGCGGCTCCGTTCTCGATCCCGTACTTCAAGGCCACCCAGGCGCTGCTGGTGAAGACCGACTCCGGCATCAAGGGGCTGGAGGACCTGAAGGGCAAGCTGCTCGCCGTCCAGACCGACACGACCGGGCAGAAGTATGGCGAGGACAACGCGTCGAAGTACGGCTACACCGTGAAGGTCTACGACGACCTGCCGACCGGCGCCAACGCCGTGCTGGCGGGCTCCGTGGCCGCCGCGATCAACGACAACGGCGTGCTCTACGACTTCGCCAAGGACAACCCCACCACCAAGGTGGCCACCGAGTTCCAGACCGGTGAGGAGTACGGGTTCAACGTCTCCAAGGACAACCCCGTCCTGCTCGCGGCCATGGACGCCGCACTCGCCGCGGCCAAGGCCGACGGCACGTACAACACCATCTACAAGAAGTGGTTCGGCGTCGACGCGCCTGCCTGATCCTCTTCAACGCCGCGTCCGGCTCCCTGACCGGGGCTGGACGCGGTCGCGAGATCCCACTGCGACAGGAGCGTCCATGAGCGCCACCACTGCGGACGTCGCGCCGCGCAAGAAGTTGTCTCCTCGCAAGCGCTCCCAGCGCGTCCGGACCGCCCAGTACGTCCTGCTGGGCCTGCTGGTGCTGCTGGCCGTCCTGTTCATGGACGGGCACCAGATCCAGCAGGTGTTCCTCCGTCCGGACATGATCGCCAAGACGTTCTCGGCGAACCTGCCGCGGGCGCTCATGAACACCGTCCTCTACACCCTCGGCGCGTTCATCTTCGGCCTGGTCACCGGCACCGTGCTGGCGTTGATGAAGCTGTCGCAGGTCGGCCCCTACCGCTGGCTGGCCAACATCTACACCGAGTTCTTCCGCGGGGTGCCCGCGATCATCGTCTTCCTGGCCTTCAACCTGCTGCCGATCGCGTTCCCGGGCGTGCACCTGCCGTGGGAGCCGTACGGGACGGTCTGGACGGCGCTGGGCATGGTCTCGGCCGCGTACATGTCCGAGACGATCCGGGCCGGCATCCTGGCCGTGCCCAAGGGGCAGATGGAGGCGGCTCGCTCGCTCGGCATGCCCGCCGGCATGGCCATGCAGCGGGTGGTGCTGCCGCAGGCGTTCCGGATCGTGATCCCGCCGCTGACCAACGAACTCGTCCTGCTGACCAAGGACTCCTCCCTGGTCTACGTGCTCGGTCTGACCACCAGCGATTTCGAGCTCACCAAGTTCGGCCGCGACCTGGCCAACGCCAACGGCAACCTCACCCCGCTCATCGTGGCCGGCCTGTGCTACCTGGTCATCACGCTGCCGCTGAGCTACCTCGTCCGGCGGATGGAAGCCGCCCAGCGAAAGGCCCGGTGACTCCATGACCGAGACCCCGTGATCCCGTCGGGCAACCGCGAGGACGAGATCCAGATCTACGACCTGCACAAGGCATTCGGGCAGTTGGAGGTGCTCAAGGGCATCACCACGACCATCCACCGCGGCGAGGTGGTGTGCGTGATCGGCCCGTCCGGTTCGGGCAAGTCGACGCTGCTGCGGTGCGTGAACCTGTTGGAACTGCCGACCAAGGGCCGGATCTTCATCCTCAACGAGGAGATCACCGACCCCGACGGCGACGTGGACAAACTGCGCACCAAGATGGGCATGGTCTTCCAGCAGTTCAACCTGTTCCCGCACCTGACCGCGCTCGAGAACTGCACGATCGCGCCGATCCGGGTGCTCGGCAAGTCCAAGGCCGACGCGGAGAAGATGGCTCTGGACAACCTGACTAAGGTGGGCCTTGGCGACCGCGGCGGGTCCTACCCGGCGCAGCTGTCGGGCGGCCAGCAGCAGCGGGTGGCGATCGCCCGCGCTTTGTCGATGGACCCCGAGTTGATGCTCTTCGACGAGCCCACCTCCGCGCTCGACCCCGAACTCGTCGGCGACGTCCTGTCGGTCATGCGCGACCTGGCCAACAGCGGCATGACGATGATGGTCGTCACCCACGAGATGGCCTTCGCGCGCGAGGTGGCCGACCGGGTGATCTTCATGGACGGTGGCGTCGTCGTCGAGGAGGGCCATCCCGACGATGTGATCGGCAACCCCAAAGAGGAGCGGACGAGGACGTTCCTGCGCCGGGTGCTCGACCCGACCCACGTGGACGCCGGCGCCGAGGACCGGGCCTACGCCGAGCGCCACAAGGTGGACCGCTTCCGGCAGCCCTCCGCGGGCGCCTCGGGCGACGCGCTGCCGCCGTCCGGCGACGCGGTGCGGTAGGGAAAGCCCGGGGCGCCCCACCCGGGGAGCCGTTGCGCCACGCCGGTGCCGGTAAGCGCGGGCCGCTGCGCGGCGGTGGCCGGAGGGCCGCGCGGATGGCTGGTCCCTGTGTGGGCACCCGGGCGGGGGTGTCGCACGAGTTCACGCGACTGCTGCCCGGCCCGGGATGCCGGGGATCCACCCGGGTCGGCTTCACCAATTCGGGTGAGATGCGCAAGACTCGTCGGCGAGGTCTCTTCAGGAGGAACGAATGCCGGCGTCACCCCCGTCCGTCCAGGCGACGAAGAAGCGGGTGTTGTTCCTGTTCTCCGACACCGGCGGGGGCCACCGGTCGGCGACCAACGCGATGATCGAGGCGCTGAACCTTGAGTTCCCGGGCCTGTTCGAGTGCCGGATGGTCGACGTGTTCCGCGACTACCTGCCGCCGCCGCTGCGCTACGCGCCGGAGATCTACGTCCCGATGGCGAAGTACCCGCAGACCTGGGCGGCGGGCTACAAGGCGTTCGACGGCAAGCGCCGGTCGCGTGCACTGATCGCGAGCCTGTACCCGTATGTGCAAAGGGCCACGCACCGGCTATACCGCGAGAACCCGGCGGACCTGATCGTGTCGGTCCATCCCCTGGCCAACACCGGCATCCTGCGGACGATGAAGCGCAATCCCACGCCGTTCATCACCGTGGTGACCGACATGGTGAGCACGCACGCGTTCTGGTTCGACCGGCGGGCCGACATCGTCGTGGTGCCCACCGAGGAGGCCAAGGAGAAGGCCCTGGGGTACGGCGTGGCCGAGGGCAACGTCCGGGTGGTGGGGTTGCCGGTCGCCGAGCGGTTCCGGGTGCCGCCGCCGGACCGGATGGCGGTCCGCGAACGGCTCGGCTGGCGGGCGGATCTGCCGGTGATCCTGCTGGTCGGCGGCGGGGACGGGATGGGTCCGATGGCCCGCGTCGCCAAAGCCATCAACGAGGCCCGGCTGCCGGCCACCCTGGTGGCGATCTGCGGCCGCAACGAGGAGATGAAGGCCAAGCTGGAGGCCATCGACTGGACGATGCCGCACCACGTCTACGGGTTCACCACCGAGATGCCGGACTTCATGACGGCGTCGGACATGTTGGTCACCAAGGCCGGTCCCGGGACCATCAGCGAAGGCTTCATCGCCGGGTTGCCCCTGGTCATCTACTCCCGGCTGCCCGGCCAGGAGGAGGGCAACGTCGACTACGTGGTCGCCAAGCAGGCGGGGGTGTGGGCGCCGAAGGTGGCCCAGGTCGTGGACGCCGTCCGGACCTACGTCCTCGACCCGGCGGCGCGGCGCCGGGCCGCCGAGGCCAGCAAGCGGGTCGCCAAGCCCGACTCCGCCCGCGAGATCGCCCGCATCATCGCCGGCCGGGTGGGGGTGTACAACTAGCGCCTTCCGGGTGGACTGTGCCAGCGGCGTCCTGTGCGCGGAGTTGTGCATGTGCGTCCGGCGGGCGGGCTGGGCGGCGAACCGCAGTGCGGCCGGCGACAGGCTCCTGCCCTGGGGTGGTCGACACCTGGAGCACTGGTGGGCGCTCGCACCTGACCCGTCCCAGCCGCGCCGGGACGGGCCGGAACGGTCGGGCGCTGGTGCGGGGGCGCTAGGAGCCTGCTGAACAAGGCGTCTATGTGAAGCCACGTTGAGCGTTGGCGACGGGCGGGACGCCGCCAATGGCCGTGTGTGCGGCGAGTTTGTGTCAGCACTCGAGAGTGCGACAACGGGGTCGTCTCGCCCGTCTGAGGACCTTGGTGGCCGCTGTTGGCTGGGGTTCAGTGCCCCGGTGGTCTGTCAGGCGATCGCCCAGCCATTCGGTCCGTGGGTGAGGCCGAGGGCCAGGAGTCGGCGCAGGTTGATCGCGGCGATCCGGTTGTGGAGCCAGTGGTTGTTCTTGGTCACGCCCCGGTAGGGCACCTTGCGGTTGCCGCGGGTCAGCCACGCGATTGTCCGCTCGACCATGGGCCGGTGCTGCCGGTACGTGGCCCGGAAGCCCTCGTCGGCGGCCCGTTCGCGGTGGCGGCGTTGCAGCAGGTCCTGGGGTGCAGCATGACCTTGCGGCCCCGGTTCGCGGTGGTGCACTGCTCGGCCAGGGCGCACCCCGCGGCAGCACCGAACGTGGCCCGCCCGTTCCCACTGATTGGGCGGCTGACCCCGGCCGGGCAGGTGAGCGTTGCCGCGCCAGGATCGTGGGTGAAGTCGTCGATCGTGAACCCGCCGGCGACGGCGGGCCGGGTCGGCCACGGTTTGACCAGCGGATCCCATTGTTTGGCGTCGAGGACCGCGAGCATGACGCCGGTGGCGTAGGCCGAGTCACCCAACACCTCGACCGGCCCGGTGATGGTCGGGTCGGTGATCACCAGCCGGGCTCCGACGGTGGCGTCGCTGTTGGCCGGGCCAGCGGCTTTGGTGAGTTCGGCCACGGTGGTCAGGCCAGTGTCGGGTTCGATCACCACGTGGGCCTTGAACCCGTCCTGGCGACGCTCCACCGTCTTGTGCGCATGCCGCGCCTCGGGATCGACGGTGGAGATGATCCGCTCCGGCGCGACCCGCCGGGCGATCCGCCAGCGGCCATCGGTACCGTCGGAACCCTCGACCGGCTCGACATCCTGCCCGGCCACCAACGCCAACAACGCGACCGCTTCGGCCGGTCGCCCGCCAGCCGCGGTGATCGCCCCGGTATCGAGCCCGCCCAGCAAGGCGAGCGCGTCGTTCACGAGCGCGGTCACCAACTCGTCACGGGCCTGGCGGTCGTCCCACGCGATCCGCGGCTTCGCGGTGCTGTCATAACCCTGCCCTGTGAGGGCGGCCAGCCGGGTGCAGCGTTCGGTGATCACCGGCTGGGCGCCGGGCACTTCCCGGCCCACCCGGCGGACCTGCGCGACCAGCGGTGACCGTGTCCTGACGGGCCACCGCATCATCAAGGATCGTCGAGTCCAACGCCCGCCGCTGCCGGCCCTTCACCGCACCGGTCTCGGCGATCACATCCCGGACCACCTCGAAGATCCGCTGCGGCCGATCCGAGGCGGCGAGCCGGGCCCGCCACACCGTCAACGACGACGCATCAAACGCTTTGGCGTCGACCGGGTACCCGCACGCCGCCTTCCACCGCAGGTCGAAGGTGAGCGCATCAGTCGCTTCCCGATCCGACAGACCGTGCAGGGATTGCAACACGATCACCGACGCGACCACCCCCGCCGGGATCGAGGGCCGCCCCGGCCCGAGGAAACAGATCGGCGAACAACACGTCCGGGAACAACCGCCCGCGATGCTCGGCCAAGAACCTGAACACGCTGCCCGCCGGCAACAAATGGCCGCGAGCGACTCCACGTCCAACACATCCCGTTGCGGACTCGACTCACCCTGCACAACCCAACACCCAGTCGACCGGCCATCAGACCGGACGGCACGCAGGCGGATTGTTCAGCAGGCTCCTAGGCCTGGGCGCCGCCCGGTCGTCCGGAACCCGCGGCCACGGCGCGGTCGCGCTGCTCTGTCCGTCGGGTCCATCGCGGGGCGACGACCTGCCCGCTGCGGTACAGCATNGCCGCCAGCCAGAGGGTGAACAGGACGAGGACGATCACCGTGACCAGGCTCGCCTCGGCACCGAAACGTCCGCCGGTCAGCCAATCCGGACCCACCTGCACGGTGTTGAGCCAGCCGTCACTGAAGCCGGACCCCGACACCGGAATGCCCAACAGNCGGCCCTGGGTCATGTTCCAGGCCGCGTGGAGGCCGATGCACACCCACAACGAGCGGGTGAGCGCGTAGAGCAGGCCGAACATGATCCCGGCTTCGAGAGCGATCGCCGTCGCCCCGACCAGCGTGGCCTCAGGGTTGCCGAGATGGAGGAAGCCGAACACGAGCCCGGACAGGATCGCCGAGAACCACGTCCCGATCAGTTCCTCCCANAGCCGGAACAGCACCCCGCGCATCAGGATCTCCTCCGCGATCCCGGCGCTCGCGCCGAGGACCAGCAGGGGTTCGGCCCAGCGGTAACCCGAGTCCACGCCCTCGAACCGGTAGCCACCGAGCAACGCGATGAGGCCGAAGCAGACCGCGAAGAGGACGGTGCCCACGACAAGCCCCACGACCAGGCCCGCCGTCCGGTTCGGGGCCAGTTCGTACGGCGGCACGCGGCGTTCGACCGCCATGGCCAGGACGAGATACGCCGCGACCGCGACCGCGATCTGCAGCCAGGCGACGGTGACGCTGTTGAGCCCTCGCCCGCCGAGGCCCGCCAGGGGGAACACCGCGATGAGGGAGAAGACCGCGAGCACCAGGAGGAACAGCACGAACCGGACCGCCGGGTTCCGGTACCACCGGACACCGTAGGGCTGGACGAAGCTGTCCGCGGCCAGGCCGTCGACCNNTCGCGCAGGGGCGGGGGACCAGGAAGGACGGCAGGTTCACGCCGAGCCCTCCTCGCCGAAGGAGTTGACCATGAACTCGGCGGCCCGGATCAGGTAGTCGCGCAANTCGGTGTCCTCCTCGGGNGCCAACTGGAGTGAGTCGAGGGCGGCCAGCATGTGCCGCAGCCAGCGGTCGCGTTGGTCGGTGGTGACCGCGTAGGGNGCGTGCCGGATGCGCAGCCGCGGGTGACCGCGGGTCTCGGAGTAGGTCTTGGGACCGCCCCAGTACTGCTCCAGGAACAGCCGCAGCCGATCGGCGGCGGGACCCAGATCCGCCTCCGGGTAGAGGGCGCGCAGTGGCTCGTCCGTGGCCACGCCGGCGTAGAAGCGCTCGACGAGGGTGCGGAAGGTCGGCTCGCCGCCCACCCGCTCGTACAGCGTGGCGCGCTGTTCGACGTGCCGGGTGCGGTCGCCCCAGGGCTGGGCGTTCGTCGCGGTGATGGGCAGGCCGGGCTCGTTCGTCACGGGTCCATTCAACCCTCCGGCGTTGAACCTGTCGAAACCCGGTCTTCCCGGCGGTGCGGCCGTGCTGACCACCCCGGGCGGTCGAGCTAGTCGCCCACCCCGGCGGTCGAGATGCTCGCGTTCCCCGGCGGCTGAGCTTGTCGATCAGGCCCGGCGGTTGAGCTTGTCGAAACCCCGGGGCGACTCCTCGTCCTTGTTGTCACACTCGGGTGCCGAGTGGGGGCACGTTGCCCTGAAGCCCCGTTCACCATCGCGGGGCGGAGGTCGTCGTCCACGCGCCGAGAGCGGTGAGGTAGGCCGCGGTCACCATCCGGGGGCGGAGACCGTCGTCTCCGGTAGACACGCAGCAAGGGCGTGACCGTTTGGGATTATTTGTCTTGATAGCTAAAATGAGTGGGAAACCGACCCAGAATCTGAGACCCAGCATAGTGACGAACCTGCCGAACCAGACCCAGCCGACTGCCACCGACGACCCCACCGAGAAGCCCAAGCACTTCGAGTTCTCGCTGCCGCAACTTGCGGGCGGCGCGCTGGCTGCCGTTACCGCGGCCGCGCTCGGATCGCGGCTCGGCGTGGCCGGCACGCTCGTGGGCGCGGCCCTGGCCAGCGTGGTCGCAGGTGTCGCAGGCACCCTCTACACCGGCAGCATCAAGGCCACCAGCGCCCGCGTGCGCCGCATCTGGCGCACAGAGGACGGCACTGTCGTCCAAGAGCAGGTGAGCCCGGTGTCTGCCACGGGTGGTCGCGGCCGGCGCGGCTGGTGGACCGTTGGCGGCGTCGTCGCCGGAGCAGTTGTCTCCGCGGTGGCGACCTTCGCGATCGCGATGGGGATCGTCACCGGGGCCGAGATGACCTCCGGACAGTCGCTGGACGGACGGACGGGCACCACGCTGGGCCGGGTGAGCCAGCCCACGAAGGCGACGGAGACGGCGACCCCACGCCTTCGGTGACCAGCGCTTCGACGGAGCCGTCGACTCACTGCCCCGTCACGACTGCCCAGGGCTCGATCGGACGTCGACTCTGCGGCCGATCGCCGAACACAAGTGCCGCACAATTGAGAGGGATTCGGGTCGCAGGGGATTGAGTACGCCGCCGCTCGCGGAGTCTTGTCAGTGGCAGGTGTTTGGCTTGTTGCATGAGCGACACGGTGATGACGAGCATCCCAACCCACGGGCCTTTCTCCCTCAAGGAGGCCGCCCTGTTCGGGTTCGGGCATCGCGACGAGCGGGACTTCGACGGGGTCCTGCGCATGGCGTTCTGCGTCGACGGCGACCTCGACACCCCGGCAGGGGTCGAGGTGCGTCAATCCGGTGAGCGGTTGCGTCTCACGATCCAGGGCCAAGCTGAGCCGAAGGCGGTGAAGCGACAGGTCGCCCGGGTGCTGAGTTGCACCCCGGCTGCCAAGGAGTTCTTGGCTCTGGGCCAGCGGGACGAGGCGATCGGCCGAGTTCAGGCGGCCGCACCCGGGCTGCGACCGGTGCTGTTCTACTCTCCCTACGAGGCGGCCATGTGGTCGATCCTGAGTGCTCGGCGCTCCCGGGCACAGGCGATCCCGGTACGGCAGCGGCTGGCCGAGCGGGACGGCACGCCCTTCGACCNNGCGGGGAAGCGGGTGTGGGCGGTGCCCGGCCCATCCGCGCTGGCGAAGGTCGATGCGCTGCCGGGGCTGCCGGGTGACCGCATCCCGCGGCTGCACGCGGTGGCTGAGGCTGCCCTCGATGGCCGACTTGAGGCAGCCCGGCTGCAGCGGCTTGGCCCGGAGGCGGCGCGAGAGGGCGTTCAGCGGCTCCCGGGTATCGGCNCCTTCTACAGCGCACTGATCACCATGCGCGGGACAGGATTCGACGACATCCTGCCGGTCGAGGAGCGACGGAGCCGCACCGCGGTGCACCAGCTCTACGGCCTGGAAGACGAGATGTCCGACGCGGAGTACGAGCAGTTCGCCGAACGTTGGCGGCCGGTCCGTAGTTGGGCGGTGGTGCTGATCCGGGCGGCGTCGAACCGCGTGTTGGGTGACCTACCCTCGTCCTGAAGTTGGAGGGCGGCGGTTGCCCGTGAGGTCGGTTGACCGCCGCTCTCCCAGGCTGCGGCGCTGATCCGCGCGGACAGTCGTGAGGTGCGAGCGGCGTTGGAGCGAGTGCTGGGCGATCAGCCCGAGGCAGCGGCGCTGATCCGCGCCGCAGCGGCGCTGATCCGCGCGGATAGTGGTGCGGTGCGAGCGGCGTTGAAGCGAGCGGTGGGGCGATCAGGGTCCCTCGTCCTGAAGGTGATGGGTGCGTTGGCCTACGGCGGGGTGAAGTCGGTGCGAGCGAGCCGGTGGCGCAGTACACGGCTCGCTGGTGTCGCTGCTCCACAGACGATCGCGACTGGGTCAGCGGCCCGCGGGAGTCCAGGCGGCTAACTCCATTGTTCCGCGAGGGGCGGCGGCACCACCCGTGAGTTCGAAAGACCTCCGCTACTTGCCCATGCCGTCGGTCAGGCCACGCAGGAAGGCACGCTGGCCCAGTAGGAAGATGACGATCATCGGCAAGGCCGCGAGGGCCAGGGAGGCGAACTGAACCGGCCAGTCCGTCAGCAGCCTGGATTGCATGTCCATCAGGCCGACGGGGAGGGTCTTCAGCTCGCGGCGGGAGAGGAACACCAAGGCGAACGCGAACTCGTTCCACGAGAACAGCGCCTGTAGCAGTGCCGCCGAGACCAGGATCGGGCGGCTCAGCGGCAGGATGACCCGCCAGAAGATCTGGAACCGGCTGGCGCCATCGATCGTCGCCGCCTCATCCAAGGACGTGGGCAGGTCGATCATGTAGGCACGGATGAGGAAGGTGGTGAACGGTATTCGGTAGGCGGTGTACAGCACGACTAGTCCGACCAGGGTGTCGAACAGGTGCAACTGTTGAAGCAGGGCGAACAGGGGCACCAGGGCGACCGTTGGTGAGACCATCAGGCCGCCGAGGATGAACCANGCCCCGTACTTGATGAGCGGGGCTTTGGTCCGCGCCAGCCCATAGGCGGCCCAAGCGCTGAACAAAGTCGTCGTGACGATGCTGCCCGCCGTCACCAGGACGGAGTTGACGAAATAGGTGGTCACCCCCTTCTCGGCCGCCGACGCGTAGTTCTCCACGCGCCAGGACGCGGGCAGTCCCCACGGATCGGAGAAGATCTCGAAGTTGCTCTTGAACCCGGAGACGAACATCCAGATCAAGGGGTACAAGACGGCCAGGGCCAGAGCCAGCAGGATCGTGTACACGATGGCACGACCGACCACATCCAACAGCGTCGAGGTGGCGCGTGTCCCAACTGGGGCCCTCGTCTTGCGGTAGCTCTGTAGCCCGGCGCTCACCATTCCACCCGCTTCCGGTTGCCGTACGCCAACTGGGCGATCGCCAACAGCAGGGTGATCACGAAGATGAAGGACGCGATCGCCGAGGCGTAGCCCATGTCATCGGCCATGAAGGCGTTGAAGTAGAGCCAGGTGCCCAATACATGGGTCGAGCGGGACGGCCCTCCGGCCGTCATGACCATCACCTCGTTGAACACCAGGAAGGCTCCCGAGACCGTGATGATCATCAACAACGTCGTCATCTCGCGTACGAGCGGCACGGTGACGGAGAAGAAGGTCCGNATTCGTCCGGCACCGTCCACCTTGGCGGACTCGTACAACTCCCGCGGGATGCGCTGGATGGCCACGATGAACAGCACGGCGGTGTAGCCGAACGATTGCCACTGGCTCATGGCGATGACCGAGCCCATGGCGGTGCCCTGCTCGCCGAGCCAGGCGTGGGTGAACGAGCCGAGCCCAACCCCTCCAGCAGCTTGTTCNAGCAGGCCGAATTCCGGGTTGTAGATGAACGAGAAGAGGATGCCGGAGACGGTGATCGAGATCACCGCCGGGATGAAGTACAGCGCCCGCAGGAACCCGGCCAGCCTGGCATGAACGAACTCTTCCAGCAGCGCGGCGAGGACCAGCGAGAAGAACACCTGGAAGATCAGCGAGACCACCGCGTACAGGACGTTGTTCCACAACGACGTCCAGAACACCGGGTCGGCAACCATCGTCGCGTAGTTGTCGAAACCGACGTAGCGCGGTGCGCGACTGAACGCGTTCCACGAGTACATCGACAACTGGAAGTTCTGGATCACTGGCCAGTACACGAACAGACCGACCAGCACGACGGCGNNGGAGTCATCCACCACCAGCCACCCAGGTGTCGTGTCCAGCGACGCATGGGTCCTCCTTCGGTCTCGCGAGTGGGAGGCTCGGTGGCGGGTGGAGGACCCGCCACCGAGCGTCCGCCATGGTTCANNGCTGACCGACTTCTTGGCCTTCTCGGCGGCCTGCTGGACCGACTGCATGATCTGTTCCGGGGTCTTCGACCCGTCCACCAGACCCTCGACGCCGGAAAGGTAGGCAGACGCCACGTCCGCATGGGCCACGGTGTCGAGCCAGATGGCGAAGGACTGTGCCTTACCGATGTCGTCCAGCGCCTCGATCAGCTGTGGGAAGGCGTTGGTTTGCGTGGCCGACCCCTTGACCGGGCTGAGCCAGCCGATGTCGGTGGTGATCTTCTCGGCGTTTGTCTTGTTCGTCAGGTACTTCAGGAAGTCGACCGCCAGCGACACGTTCTGACTGCCGGAGTTGACCATGAAGCCGTCGGGCGCGCCGGTGAGCGCGTTGGGCGAGCCTGCGGAACCCGCCGCCATCGGCAGGCGGAAGAAGCTCCAGTTGTCCGCGAACGCCTTGGGTGCCTTGTCGGCCTTGAAGTTGCCGAACTCGACCAGCTCGACGTACTGCATCGCCGCCTTGCCTGAGGTCAGGTTCGCTTGGGCCACCTCGTGCGACATGCCGTTGGCGCCGCCGTTGAAGCAGGCACCGGCGAGCTGCTTGAACTGCTCCAAGGCTTTGATGTAGCCGGGGTCGGTGAAGGCGCCGCTGGCCGGGTTGTAGTCGGTGGCCAGGGTTTGCGCGGGGACATTGAACGCGTTCAACTGCGTCATGTAGTGGATGGCGGGCCACCCGTACTGATTACCGAACGCGATCGGGGTGTAGCCCGCGCTCTTCAGCTTCCCGCAGTCGGTGATCAGGTCTTCCATCGTGGTCGGCGGCGCGGTGATGCCGGCCTTGGTGAACGCCGTCTTGCTGTAGACGAGGTACTTCGCATCGAGGTTGATGGGGACGCCGTACTGTTTCCCGTCGGTCGTGAACGCCTCGAGCGCAGCGGGCGCGAAGGTGGAACCCCAGGCAGCGCTCGGCGCCAACTCGCTGCTGAGATCGGCGGCCAGCCCGGCCCGGACGAACTTGTTCGCAAAATCCCCAGCCCAAGAGAAGTAGATGTCGGGCAGCTGCTTCGACGCCGACAACACCCGGATCTTGTCCTTGTACGGCTGGTCGCCGACCTGCTGGAGGTCGATCTTCACCTGTGGGTTCTCAGTCATGTATGACTTCACCACTGCCTCGAAGTAGGGCGCGTACTCGGGGGCTGCGAACTTCGTGAGGATGGTCAGGTTCCCGGCCTTGGTGGCCGGGGTGGTGATGGCCCCAGACGGCGCGGCGGCCTGTGAGGGGACGGACGGAGCACCGCAGGCGGTGAGCGTCAGGGCTGACACCGCCAAGGCGGCAGCCATCAGGAATCGGGTCTTCATGGTGCGGTCCTTTCGGGTTGGGCGTAAGCGGGTCGTTCGGTTGGCAGGAACTCGGATTCGGGGAGCGGTGTGCGGTGGCCGAAAGCGCCCACCTCCGCACAACTGCGCGTGGCATACGTCGAGGCGGCCTGGACGAGGTCAGCGGGGTGCTCTTCGCGCAGCAGCCCGATCAGCAGCCGCGCAATGAATGAGTCCCCGGCACCGAGGGTGTCCACGATCGGCCCTTCGCCCGCGGTCGAGCTGTACAGCCGATCGGTCAACAACACCGCACCGTCGGCACCCCGGGTGACGGCGACGACGCGTGGTCCCAGGCCCTGGATCTCCCGGGCCAGCTCCTCCGCGCGCGGGGCATCCGACTCGGGCAGGGACGCGATCGCGATGTCGGCGTAGCCCGCGAGTCCGGCGATGTACGACCAGGGCCGCTCCGAGAAGTCGAAGCTCAGCCGCTGCGCCGTCCGGGCCAGGGTCGGCAGGTGGTCCTCCAGCATCGAGCATTCACCGGTGTGGGTGAGCGAGGCTGAGGCGATCAACCGCAGGTCGTCGGCGGACGGAGCGAACCGGGACACCCCACGNTCCCCGCCCGTGAACTTCCGGTTGCCGTTGACGACCCTCACCAGCGCNGCGCGGTGCGGNCCGGGCAGCACTCGGACCTGGCCGGTATCCACCCCCTCCTCGACCAGCGCCGTCAGGATCGCCCGCCCGGGNGCATCGTCCCCCAGCGCCCCGACGTAGGCGGTCTCCAGACCCAGCCGGCGACCGTGGACGGCAACGTTCACCGCGTTCCCGCCAGGGAACATGTGGCCGAAGTCGAGGTAGCAGTCGACGACGTTGTCGCCGATCGTCACCAGCCGGGCCAGGGACATCAGTACGCCATCCTCCGGTAGTAGCGGCGGGTCGTCAGCGGGTGGCCCGTTCGCCGCTCGACCTGTGCAGCCACGCGTTCGAGCAGCGCGGCGAGGACGACCGGGGTCAGCAGGGCGCGCACGTCCGCCGAAATCCCGGGCAGCGGGACGGCAGCAGCGTCCACCACCGACAACCGGTCGGTGTGGTCGGCGCAGAACGCCTCGACGCGCTCGACGATCGACCGGCCGGGGTCGCTGCCCTTCAGGGCGACGACACTGACGCCCTCCTCGACCAGCTCGAGGGTGCCATGGAAGAAGTCCGAGGCGTGCACCGGACGGGTGGGGATCCACTGCATCTCTTCGAGGATGCACATCGCGAAGTAGCGTGCCTCCGCCCAGCTGGCCCCCGCCCCGGTGAAGATGTGCAGACCGCCGGCGGTGAGTTGCTCGGCGAGTCGGTCGGCGGCCTCCTCGAAGTCCACCTTGGCGCTCACCAGCAGGTCGGGGAGTCCAGCGAGCTCGTCGATGGTTGCCGTCAACGGGTCGTATTCCCCNCGTCGATTCATGACGGTCAGCGACACCAGCAGGCTCTGCAGGTAGAACGACTCGCTGGAGGTGTCGTCCGCCGCCTCGTTAACCACCACGGCGTCCGCGCCGTCGGCGATCTGAGTGTCGGCGTGCCCCACCAGGGCCAGGACGAACGCGCCCCGGCCACGGACGTAACGGAGGTGGTCCAGCGCATCGGGNGTCGTCCCGGAGAGGGACGGCAGGACGACCAGTGAGCCGGGTCCGAGCTGCCGGGAGCCGCGGGTGACCAGTTCGGCACCCAGCGGGTGGTAGCAGCCGATCGTGGACCGGGAATCCAGCACGTCGGCAGCCGGGCCCATCAGGTAGCCGGCGCCGCCTGCCCCGAGGAAGAAGACGTTCCGCAGACGCTCGCCCAACGAATCGATAGCCGAGGCGATGGGGGCGGCCGCCGCAATCGCCCCAGCCTGAATCCGTCGGTAGTGCTCCTGGTCGAAGCCGAGGGCTGCGCTCGCCATCAGTAGTCGACCTTGAACATGTAGTGCCGCTGCTTGAGGTCATGGTTCCGCTGCGCCTCGTAGTGCTGCGCGAGGCGCCCGGCCAGCACTCCCACGAGCAGGGGNGTCACGTCGGGTCGGACCTCGTCCGCGACCCCGGGCAGCTCGAGTTCCTTGGTGTCGACGTAGTGCGCCTTCTTGCAGTAGGTCTCCAGGAATCGCTTGGCGCGCTCGGCCATCGGGCGGGAGGCGTCCTCGGCCAGCCACAGGATCACCGGCACATCGTCGTCCACCACCTCGAAAGCGCCCTGGAAGAACTCCCCGGCGTTGTAGCCGGCAGCGTGCTTCCACTGCATCTCCTGCAGGTAGCACATCGCGAAGCCGTAGGCCCAGGCCTGGTTCGGCCCGGACCCGAGCACGTAGGTGATGGGCTCGTCCTTGCAGGCCTCGGCGATGGCGGCCAGGTGGCGGTCGGCCTGTCCGACGGCTGCGGTCAACGCTTCAGGGAGGCTGTCCAGCGAGGAGTCGACGGCTGCAGGATCGGCGAGCTTGCTGGTCGCCTTCAGGATCGCGTAGGCGACGATCAGCTCGAAGAGGTCGCTCTTGGCGGCGAAGGAGCGGTCGGCGCTCTCGGCCAGAGGGGTGCCGTCCTTGGCGGCGGCGATGACGTGGGCGCCGGCGGCCCTCGCGGTGGCCGCGGCGGCGACGGTCTCCTTGGTGGTTCCCGTGTACGAAGCCAGGACCACCAGAGAGCCGGGGCCCAATGCCGCCGGCACCTGGCAGTTCAATTCATCGCTCTGTAGCTGAAAGACGGGGAGGTCGGTGCTGCGCTGCAACAGGTAGTGGGCGGGATAGCTGCAGATGAGCGACCCGCCGGCGCCCACGAAATACACGTTCCGCAGGCCCGCTGTGACCAGGTCGGTGACGTAGGCATCCACGGCGGAGCGGTGCGCCAGGGTCTCGTTCCCCCGGGTCACGATCTCCGGATCGATGGGCTGGAGGGCCAAGCTGTCGGACATGCTGCTCCTTTGATGCGAGATCGTTCTCTCAGTANNGTGTGAGAACGATCTCACCCGAACATCGAGGATGTCAATGGCCAAGTCGCGAAGGAGGTGGCCCCGATGAGCCAGGCGACCGTCAGTGATGTCGCGCGGCAGGCGNGGGTTTCCCGCGCGACCGCGGCCCGCGCGCTGGGTGGCTACGGCCGGGTCAGCCCGACCACGGTGGCGGCGGTGCAGGCGGCGGCTCAGGCAGTGGGCTACCGGGTCAACGAACTGGCTCGCAGCATGATCACCGGGCGCACCCGAACGATCGGGGTGGTGCTTTCCGACATCGAGAATCAATTCTTCACTCGAGTATTACGGNGGATCAGCGACGTCGTCCGGGAGCACGGCTACGACCTGTTGCTGGCCAACACCGACGAGGACTCCGAGGCCGAGCGGAAGATGGTCCAGGTGATGAATGGGCGGCAGGTCGAGGGGCTGCTGGTCTGTCCCGCCGACCCGGACGACTCCGCTCATCTGGCCGAGACCGTCGCCTCGGGTCGTCCGGTGGTGCTGCTTGACCGGACCGTCACCGACCTCGCCCTGGACAGTGTGGGGATCGACAACCGCCAGGCGATGCGTGAGGTGATCGCCGGCCTCATCGCGCGCGGGCACCGCCGGATCGGGATGATCGCCGGCGACCAGCGGNTTCTTCTCCCGCGCGTTCACGCAGGACTCCGGCGGACCAGGGCCGGGTGAGACCCCACCGAGGGGCGCATCGTCGGCTACTGCCAGGCGCTGCGTGCCGCCGGACTGCCGGTCGACCCCTCCTTGGTGGTCGACGGAGGGTTCCACCAGGGGCGGGCGCGCGAGGTGGCGGCCGAACTGCTGTCGATGACGGACCGTCCGAGCGTCGTGGTCACCACGGACAGCCTGCACACCATGGGGTCGNTCCAGGCGATCCGGGATCTGGGGCTGCGCTGTCCCGAGGACGTTTCCCTGGTCGGCTTCGACGACACCGACTGGGCCGCGCTCGTCCAGCCTCCGATCAGCGTGGTGAGCCAGCCCGCCTACGACATCGGCGCGCAGGCGGCCGAGTTCCTGCTCGCCAGGATCGCCTCAGGTAGCGCGCCGCGGGAGCAACGGCGCGTGCAGTTGCCGACGGCGTTCATCGAGCGCGCTTCGGTCGGGTCCCCCTCCTGAGGTCAGCCAAGGCCCTCCNACGTCGCCGTGCCGGGCGATCGTGGCCGTGGCGCGGCGGCAGGCCTCACGCGGCACCTTCGGCACGATGTCGGCCAGGAACGCGTAGCGGCGCAGCACCGACGCGTGGTAGCTGTCGTGGACGGCGTCCGCCTCCAGGTCCTGCCACCAGTCCAGGATGTCGCCCCAGCCGGGCGCCGCGAGCGAGCCGCCGAACTGTTGCAGCGCCAACGCCGAGCACAACGAGGCGAACGACAGCCGGTCCGCCAGACGCCACCGCGCCAGCGTGCCGACGACGAACGCGGCGCCGAACACGTCGCCCGCGCCGGTCGGATCGAGGCTCTGGACGCGGAGCGCCGGGACGGCCGCCTCCTCACCGGTGGTGTTGTCGATGGCCAGCGCGCCATGGGAGCCGTTGGTGACGACGGCGACCGGCACCCGGTCGGCGAGCGCGTACAGGGCGTCCTGCGGGGTCTCGGTTCGGGTGTAGGCCATCGCCTCGACAGCATTCGGGATGAACCCGTAGCACCCGGATAGGTGCTCCAGGACGTCCGGATGCCACTTCTCGGAGGCGTCCCACCCGACGTCGGCGAACACCAGCGAACCGCTGTCGCGAGCGAGGTCGACCCAGGTGGGGCCGGAGCGCTGGGAAGCTTCACGGGCGCAGTCCACCAGGTCGATCATCACCACGCGGCTGCGCGGCGGCTGGCCGATCAGTTCGGACGCGGGCAATGGCGAGGGGTGCTCGTGGGTGACCATCATCCGGTCGCGATCGACCGACATCGAGACGGTCACGGGCGAATGCCAGTCGGGGAACTGCCGCGACCGGGACAGATCCACGTGCTCCTGCTCGGCGAGGGTCCGCCAGCAGAAGTCCCCGTAGTCGTCCTCGCTGAACGCCGCAGCCAGGGACGTCCGCAGGCCCAGCCGGCGCGCGGCGATCGCGAGGTTCGCGATCCCGCCCGGGCAGGAGGCCATGCCGTCGGTCCACACTTCGGTGCCGGGAGCCGGCCGCGCCTCCAGGCCGGTGAAGATGATGTCGAGGAACACCGTTCCCCACACGAACACGTCGAATTCCGGGCCGTCGGCGGTGCGGACGGCGGCCAGCGGGTCGAAACGGGTGCCCGGCATGGTGCCAATCTGCCATCGGGCGCCTTCGCATGCATAGTGGGCCCATGACGATTCACTCGTCCCACCCGTTCGAGGTGCCGGCTGAGCAGCGCAACCAGTTGCGGCGGCTCCGTGGGCGACTCGCCGCGCCGGTCACGGTCTGGACTGCCCATCGGGCCTCGGATCGGCCGGTGGGCCTCACCGTGTCGTCGGTGCTCCTGGCCGACGGGCAGCCACCGGTGGTGCTCGGGCTGATCGATCCGGACGCGGACCTGCTGGACGGGATCCGCGAGTCGGGCCGGTTCGCCGTGAACGTGCTGTCCTGGCCGCACCGGCAACTCGCGGACGCCATGGCTGGCCTGGCGCCGGCGCCCGGCGGGGCCTTCCGGTTGGGCGAATGGACGGCCACCCCGTCGGGGCCGGTCCTGGTGGACTCGGCAGGCTGGCTCACCGCCGGCGTCGAAGGTGAACCCGTCGAGGCGGGCTACTCGCTGCTCGTCCGCGGCCGCGTCACCGACGTCCACGTCGGAACGGTCGACCCGCTGCAGCACCTGCTGGGCCGGTACCGGCAGCCCTGACCGCTTCGAGAGGACGGACGGTCGGACGCGGGCCGAAAATGTCGGACCCGTCCGGCAGTCTGGATCCATGCGCACCATTGGCCTGATCGGCGGCATGAGCTGGGAGTCCACCGCCGAGTACTACCGTCGGGCCAACGAGCTCGTCCGCGAGCGGCTGGGCGGGCTGCACTCGGCCCGCCTCGTGCTCACCTCCGTCGATTTCGCCGAGGTCGAGCGGCTCCAGATGGCCGTCGACTGGGCGGCGGCCGGACGACTCCTCGCGGCCGAGGCCCACCGCTTGGAGGCCGCAGGGGCGGATTTCCTCGTCCTGTGCACCAACACGATGCACGAGGTGGCGCCCGCGATCGAGGCGGCGACCCGCCTCCCGCTGCTGCACCTGGCCGACGCTACCGCCGCGGCCGTGGGGCAGGCAGGGGTTCGCCGGGTGGGGCTGCTGGGCACCCGCTTCACGATGGGGCGGGACTTCTACCGCGACCGACTCCGGTCCGCGGGGTTGGACGTGGTTGTCCCCGAGCCGGCCGACCGCGAGTTGGTGCATCGGGTCATCTACGACGAGCTGTGTCTCGGCATGGTGTCGCCGGTGTCGCGGCGCGACTACCAGGAGGTGATCGGACGGCTCGTCGCCGCGGGAGCGGAGNGGGTCATCCTCGGCTGCACCGAGATCGAGTTGCTGATCGGTCCCGGCGACAGTCCCGTCCCGGTCTTCCCGACCACGCGCCTCCACATCGAGGCCGCCGTGGACCTTGCCCTGGGGGACTGAATCGTGCGCGCAACGCCTGAGACGGGAGGCGTGCAGCGAAGCCCGCCTGGGAGACCAACGCCTGGCAGCGAGCAGCGCGCTCCGGTGGCAGCCACCCGCAGCGGGTCGCGACGGCAATGCCGTGCGAGCCGCGCACCCGGCTGACCCGACCGGGCGGAGAACCCACCCCGAGCGCGCGCCTGGCAGAGCGCTGCGTGAACGCGGTGGCGCCCATGGCGCGGTGAGCGGTGGCTGGCAATCGCGGTGCCCGAGCCGTCCGGGTGTGTGCAGGCAGGCCGGCGCGGAGTCGCGACGTTGACGCGTTCCCACCAAGCTTCGGTGGGCAGGCGCGGGTGGGCGGCGGAGGACGTTCGGCGTGACGCCCGGTGGGCGTGGTGGCTGGCTCAACTGCCCTCGCCCCTGAGCCCTGCGCGCCCGGGGGTAGTGTCGTGGGGAGGCCCGTCCGCGGAAGGAACAGATGTGCGTGCGCTGGTGAAGCTCCAGGCGGGTCCCGGTCTGGAACTGATCGACGTCCCCGAACCGGCCTGCGGCGACTGGGATGTGAGAATCCGGGTGTTGCGGGCGGGGCTGTGCGGCACCGACCTCCACCTGCAGCAGTGGGACGACTGGGCCGCCTCCCAGGTGCACCCGCCGCAGATCATCGGGCACGAGTTCTTCGGTGAGATCGTCCAGGTCGGCGCGGAGGTCAAGGAACTCAAGCCCGGCGACAAGGTGTCGGGCGAGGGCCACATTGTCTGCGGTTACTGCCGCAACTGCCGAGCGGGCCGCCGCCACCAGTGCATCCGGACGATCGGTCTCGGCGTCAACCGGGACGGGGCGTTCGCCGACTACGTCGTGATCCCAGTCGAGAACGTGTGGAAGCACCCCGCTGACATGGATCCCGACCTCGGCGCGATCTTCGACCCGCTGGGCAACGCCACCCACACCACCCTACAGTGGCCGCTGGTCGGCGAGGACGTCCTGATCACCGGCGCCGGGCCGATCGGGGTCATGGCCGCCGCCATCGCCCGCCACGCGGGCGCGAGGCACGTCGTGGTCACCGACCTCTCCGACCATCGGCTGGAGTTGGCGAAGGTCGCCGGGGCAGACCTGGTCGTGAACTCCGCCCGGACCCGCCTCAAGGAGGCCCAGAAGACCCTCGACATGAAGGAGGGGTTCGACGTCGGCTTGGAGATGTCCGGGGCGCCCGCGGCCGTCGCGGAAATGCTGGAGAACATGAACCACGGCGGCAAGGTCGCCATGCTGGGCCTGCCGAAGTCCGACTACGCGATCAACTGGGGCCGCGTGATCACCCACATGATCACCATCAAGGGCATCTACGGACGGGAGATGTTCGAGACCTGGTACCTGATGAACTCGATGCTCTCCACGTCCGCGCAACTGCGCAACGCGGTGCGCTCGGTGATCACCCACCGGTTCCCCGCCGAGGAGTGGGCGCAGGCGTTCGACGTCGCGCGGTCGGGCGAGTGCGGCAAGGTGCTGATGGACTGGAGCTGACGTTCCGGGCCCCGGCCCTTCGGCGTCGAGTCCCCTCCGGGCTGAGTTCGTCCCGGCCGTCGCTTGTCGTGGCGTCGGGCCGTTGGCACGTGAGTGGGCGCTCACTACGACGTAGCGCTTCGTAGTCGAGCCCTTCGTCGCACGGGGGCACTGTCCGCGGCTTGAGACGGCTGGACCGTAGAATCCGGGAGATGGACGCCACGCCCGACCCGCGCTCCAGGTGGTCGGCGTGGCGCGCGCTGGCCGGTGATCTGAAACGGCCAGGCCTGGTGGCACTCGGCGTCCTGCTCATCCTGATCGCGCTGATCGGAGCGTTCGGCGGCTGGGCGCCCGCCGCCCAGGGCCGGCTGCCGGTCGTCGGGGCCGGCGAAACCGTCAACCTCGGCCCGTGGGATGTCACGTTCGAGAAGGCGATGCTCGCCGACGAGGTGGAACCCTGGGGCTCCCGCGATCCCAGCCAGCGCTACTACTGGTGGCGATGCGCGTCGTCAGCGTCGTGGACGAACCGGTCAGCCAGGCCGCGTTCGAGGACGTGTTCACCCCCTCTACGACGGGCTGACCATCGAGGGCTCCCTGGGCACCCAGAAGGTCGTCCCGGAGGCCGGACGAGTGGACCTGCGCCGCATGATCGGCGCGTTCCAGCCGCGGCTGGGCTATGACGTGTGGGTGATCTGCGCCAGAACGCGTCCTTCCCCGACGTGCGGGAACTGGCGGTCGACCTGACCCCCGCGAGTACCGGGACGACCTCGCGCTGGGTGGCCGCGGGTGGCTGCCGCAGCGCCAGCCGGCCCAGAGACTCGGACGGGCCCAGCGACGGCAACGACTCCGTGGCGGCGCGCATCATGAAGACCAGCGACAACGTCACCAGGGGTGCCAACGGCATGATCAGGATGCCGGCCAGCGGGCTGCGGACGCCGGCCTCGACCGCCGCCACAGCACGGCCATGCGCAGCGCGGCCCTGCCAGGAACAGGACGACCAACTGCGGCCATTGCCGCGCCAGCACCCGGGCGCCGTCGACCAGGATGCCCGCGAAGGTCGTCCGTCCCTGGCGCCATCCCATCTCGCGATGGTAGCGAGGCACCGGGCCGCGCCGGCCAGCCCGTCCGTCGGCGTCCGCGGAGCAGGTGGATCGTGAGCCGCACGCGCGGCGGATCGCGTCGGCCCGTCCCAGACCGACCCCGGCTTCCCCTTCGCCCGCAAGACGGCGGTTCGCCCGCGATATACCGCGGGCGAACCACACGATCGGGGGCGAACGTCTTGGTCGGGCGGAATCGAGAGTGAGTGACTCATCGGGGCGCGGAACGTGGCCCGGGTGGCTGCCACGATCAGGACGGGGAACGGCACGCACCGGATGCGTCCTGAAGGGCCCCGGGGATAGGTTCGAGCCGTGGACACCACGATGCGCCAGCAGGTGCGCAACACCCTGGACGAGATCCGGGCCGCGGGGCTGTACAAGAACGAGCGCCGCCTCACCACCCCGCAGGCGGCCCACATCGGCACGGGCACCGGTCCGGCGCTGAACTTCTGCGCCAACAACTACCTGGGCCTGGCCGACCACCCCGACGTGATCGAGGCGGCCAAGGACGCCCTCGACCGCTGGNGGTTCGGGATGGCCTCCGTCCGGTTCATCTGCGGCACCCAGACCCAGCACGTCGACCTGGAGAACCGGCTCGCCGACTTCCTGCGCACCGACGACGCGATCCTCTACTCGTCCTGCTTCGACGCCAACGGCGGGGTGTTCGAGACCCTGTTCGGGGCCGAGGACGCGATCATCTCCGACGAACTGAACCACGCCTCGATCATCGACGGCGTCCGGCTGAGCAAGGCCGCGCGCTACCGCTACCGCAACGCGGATCTGGACGACCTGCGCGCCCAACTCGAGGCGGTCGAGGGCGCCCGCCAGCGGGTGATCGTCACCGACGGCGTGTTCTCGATGGACGGCTTCTTCGCCCCGCTTCCGGGCATCTGCGACCTGGCCGAGGAGTACGGCGCGCTGGTGTTCGTGGACGATTCGCACGCAGTCGGCTTCGTCGGCGAGAACGGCCGCGGAACCNCCGAGTTGTTCGGGGTCGAGGACCGCGTCGACATCCGGACGGGCACCCTCGGCAAGGCCCTGGGTGGCGCCTCCGGCGGCTACGTGGCGGCCCACCAGGAGATCGTGGACCTGCTGCGGCAGCGATCCCGTCCCTACCTGTTCAGCAACTCCGTGGCCCCGGCGGTGGTGGCCGGCTCGCTGGCGGCCCTGGAACTGGTGGCCGCGTCCGGGGCCGCCCGGCAGCGGCTCACCCGCAATTCCGCGCTGTTCCGGCAGTTGATGACCGAGGCCGGGTTCGACCTGCTCCCGGGCAGCCACCCGATCACGCCGGTCATGTTCGAGGGCGAGGACGGGGCCCGGCGGGCCACGCAGATCGCCGACCACATGCTGGGCCAGNGGGTCTACGTGATCGCCTTCAGCTTCCCGGTGGTGCCGCGCGGCCGGGCGCGGATCCGGGTGCAGCTGTCGGCGGCCCATTCCGCCGAGGACGTCCAGACGTGCGTGGCCGCCTTCGTCGCGGCTCGAGAGGCCGTTGGCTGATCAGGGTGTGCGGACGACCGGCTCGTCGGCCAGCCGCCGGGCCAGCAGGGTGCCNCCGGCGGTGGCGATCGGGAACGCCACCAGTGACACCAGGGGGATCGTCATCAGCACGAACACCGGCACGCCGAACCCGAGCGTGAGCCAGGGCCGCCGCCGCAGCAACGCCTGCCGTGCGGCCAACGTCCGGATGCCGCGGCGCTCGGCGGGCCCGCCCACCAGTTCGAGGGCGATCATCCAGCCGCCGAACACCGCCGAGCCGACGGCGGCCAGCGGTGCCCCGAGACCCGGGATCAGCCCCACCAGCAGCAGGACCAGACCGGCCGGGACGCTGACCACCACCACCCCGAACAGCCGTCGTGCGCTGTCGACGACGGTTTGCCAGCCCGGCACTTCGGGGGCGTGGACGAAGTCGCCCTCCGCGGCGTCCACCGACGCCGAGATGCGGTCATAGAGCGGCGCGCCGAGCGCCAGCGTGGTCGCGGTGAACAGCAACACCAGCAGCAGTCCGACGACCAGCACCAGCCCTGCCGCCACCAGCGAGCGGATCGTCTCGGCGGCCGGCCAGTCCTCGACGAACGGGGTCAACCACACCGCCGCCGCCGGCGCCTGCCAGGCGGTGGTGACGACGAGTGTCACGAAGACCACGGTGGTCAGCAGGGGCGGGATCAGGCCGAGACCCAGCAGGTGCGGCCGCCTCGCCACCATTCCGGCGCCGCGCAGGAGCAGCCCGAAACCGCGCACGGCTTCCGCGATGGGCTGAGCCACGGCCGGCCCCTTTCGTCCAACGGCGCCACGATGCGGGGTTGGGGTGTCGAACGAGCGTCCGGTGCACCTGGCTGTCGACTCTACTCGTCCCGTTCCGGAGGGTGTGGTAGCCGCCTCCCGGGGCGTCACGCGTCCGCCGATCCTAGGATCGAGACAACGCCCGATCCCAGGAGGAGCAATGCCGCTGTTGGAGGAATACCGTCCAGACCCCGACCGCTACGACGGACGGATGCCCTACCGCCGGGTGGGCCGCAGCGGCCTGGTGCTGCCGGCGATCTCGCTGGGCCTGTGGCACAACTTCGGCGACGATGTCCCGTTCGCGCGCCAGCGCGCGATCCTGCGCCGGGCGTTCGACCTCGGCGTCACCCACTTCGACCTGGCCAACAACTACGGGCCGGAGTACGGGGCCGCCGAGACGAACTTCGGCCGACATCTGCGCGAGGACTTCGGACGCTACCGGGACGAACTGATCATCTCGACCAAGGCCGGCTGGGATTTCTGGCCCGGCCCCTACGGCGACCTCGGCTCGCGCAAGTACCTGCTGGGATCGCTGGACTCCTCGCTGCAGCGGATGGGGCTGGACTACGTCGACATCTTCTACCACCACCGCTTCGACCCCGACACCCCGCTCGAGGAGACCATGGGGGCGCTCGACGCGGCCGTCCGGTCGGGCAAGGCCCGCTACGTGGGCATCTCGTCCTACTCCGCCGAGCGGACCCGCGAGGCCGTCCGGATCCTCGCCGACCTCGGCACCCCGCTCCTGATCCATCAGCCGTCCTACTCGATGCTGAACCGCTGGATCGAGGGCGGCCTGACCGACGCGCTCGGCGACACCGGGGTGGGCTGCATCGCCTTCTCGCCGCTCGCGCAGGGGATGCTCACCGAGAAGTACCTGAACGGGGTGCCCGACGGCTCCCGAGCCAGCCAATCGAAGTCGCTGGACACCGGTCTGCTCACCGAGCAGAACCTGAACCACATCCGGGCCCTCAACGCCATGGCGTCGGAACGGGGACAGTCGCTGGCCCAGATGGCCGTCGCCTGGGTGCTCCGGGACGAGCGGGTCACCTCGGCCCTGGTGGGTGCTTCGTCCGTCGCCCAGTTGGAGAACACCCTCGGCTGCCTGAACAACCTGACGTTCACCGACGACGAGCTGGCCCGCATCGACGCCCACGCGGTCGAGGGCGGGATCAACCTCTGGCAGGGGCCGAGCACGGCGTAGGGGTTCCCTTCTTCGGCAGGAGCGACCCCGGGTCGCGGTGCAGACCCTCCTGTGGGGCGCGGAGTGCTCTGGCCGTCCAGTCTCCTCTTCGGTACTGACTCTCACCTCCGGTACGCAATCTCGCTGTCGGCGCCGAGATTGCGTACCCAACCGAGAGTGCGTGCCGCCGGGGAGATTGCGTACTCAACCGGAGAATGGGTGCCGCCGGGGAGATTGCGTACCCAACCCGAGAAGTGGGCGCCGGCCGGGGAGATTGCGTACTCAACCGAGAGTGCGTGCCGGCGGGGAGATTGCGTACCCACCCGAGAGTGAGTGCCGGCGGGGACATTGGGTACCCAACGCGAGAGTGCGTGCCGGCGGTGATTGGGTACCCAACCGGAGAGTGGGTGCCGCCGGGGAGATTGGGTACACAACCGGAGAGTGGGTGCCGGGCCGGGAGATTGCGTACCCACCCGAGAGTGGGTGCCGGCGGGGAGATTGGGTACACAACCGGAGAGTGGGTGCCGGCGGGGAGATTGGGTACTCAACCGGAGAGGGCGTGCCGGCGGCGAGATGGGGCACTCCCGGGCCTTCCTCACCCGGTCGCAGGGCTCAGGGCCTGGGCGACCGCTCCCAGGGTCTCGGACGTGCCGGCCTCCAGCCGGATCGTGGCGAGATCGTCCCCNCTGGTCGGACCGCGGTTGATGATCGCCACGGGCTTGCCCGCCCGCGCATGCTGGCGGACGAACCGCAGTCCCGACATCACCGTCAGCGACGAGCCGGCGACCACCAGCACCTCCGCCGCCTCGACGATCGCCGTGGCCCGGGCCACCCGCTCCCGCGGGACGGACTCGCCGAAGAACACGACGTCCGGTTTCAGCACCCCGCCGCACACCCCGCAACCGACGACGACGAAGTCGCCCCAGTCGTCCACCACCGCGTCGCCGTCGGGGCGCAACCTTGAATCCATTTCGGCCCGCCCCGCGGGGATCGTGCCCGTCACGGCCGGGTTCGCCGCGTCCAGCCGTCGCTGCAGCGCGGCGCGATCGGAGACGTCCCCGCACTCCAGGCAGATCACCCGGCTGATCCGGCCGTGCAGGTCGAGCACATCCGGGGACCCTGCCGCCTCGTGCAATCCGTCCACGTTCTGGGTGATGACGTGGGTGAGTCCGGCGCCGGCGAGGCGAGCCAGCGCCCGGTGCCCGGGGTTCGGCAGGGCGGCTCCGAAGCTGCGCCAGCCGAGCAGCGAGCGGGCCCAGTACCGCTGCCGGGCCGCGGGATCCCCGACGAAGTCGGCGTACTGCATCGGGGTCGTCGGACGAGCATCCGGGCCTCGATAGTCCGGGATCCCCGAATCGGTACTGATCCCGGCGCCGGTGAGCGCCACCCACGTCCGGCCATCAAGCAACCGCACGAGCGCGTCGACGCCGCTCACGGCACCAGCGCCCGGACCACGATCGTGCCTACGCAGACCACGGTGAAGGCCGCGAACCCGAGCCATTGCCACCGGGTGCGGCCCGCGCGCGGCGCGTACACGATGAGGGCGGCCAGAGCGAAGCCNCCGACCAGCCCGCCGAGGTGGCCCTCCATCGACACCCCGGGGATGAAGAACGGGATCGCCAGGTTGAGCAACAGGACCGTCCCGATCAACTGCAGGTTGCCCCGTACCCGGCGAGCCAGGACCACCAACGCCCCCAGCAGGCCGAAGATCGCTCCCGACGCGCCCACCGTGGACGACATGGGGTCGCTGAACCAGGCCACGGCGACCGCGGACGACAGCGCCGAGAGCAGGTAGACCACCAGGAACCTGACCCGGCCGAACCCCTGCTCGAGGATCGGGCCGATGAAGAACAGCGACAGCATGTTCGTGGCGAGGTGATACGGCTCCACGTGCGTGAACGCCGCCGTCAGCGCCTGCCACGGCGCTCCGTCCAGCAGCCCGGGCACCCATTGCCAGACGCCTCCGACGGCACGGCAGGCCTGTCGTCCGACCTCCGGGAAGTAGCTGCCGGGGTCGGACACCGGCACGCAGCGGCCCCTCGGGAGGAGCGCGAGCCGGTCGTACCAGGGCTCAGCTCCCGCNCCGGTGAACCACAACAGGGCCCACACTGCGGCGTTGAGGCCGATCAGCACGAACGAAGTCAGGCCGGGGTTGCCGATCCGACGGCCTCCAAACGGCAACTGGTCGGACCGGGTGTCGCGGACGCCCGCGCGCACGCAGTCAGGGCATTGGACGCCCACGGCCGCGTTCGTCATGCACTGCGGGCAGATCGGACGCCCGCAGCGTTGGCAGCCGATCAGGGTCTCCCGGTCCGGATGTCGATAGCAGACCGGTGTGGGCGGTTGCGTCATCGCGCCGTCCCATGGCGAGCGAGGCGGCAGGACCGGGTCATGGAGTGAGCCTAACCGGCTGATCCAGGGGTGTTCGCGACCGCTCAGGCCCGCGTGGCTAGGGTGTTCCACGTGCAGGTGAGGCGGGCGAACCGGGACGACATAGACGGGCTCGTGGCGATGAAGCGGGAGCTGATCAGGTCCTACTTCCCCGGGTCGACGAGTATCCGGATTGGCCCGCCCGGGCTGCCGCGGCGTTGGCGGAGTTGCTCGTCCGCGACACGCACGTGTACCTGGTGGCGGAGGCCGGCGGACGGATCGTCGGCGGCCTCTCCGGCCAGCTGGATCTCGGCATCCCGGGGCCGGTTTGGCCGGGGTGCACGCGACGCTCGCGGACATGTACGTGCTGCCCGAGGCGCGGGGCCAGGGGATCGCGCGGGCCCTGATGGACGCGGCGCTGGCCTGGGCCAGGGGTCGCGGGTGCGCCAAGGTCAAGCTGCATTCGACGCCGATGGCGGTGCCGGTGTACGAGAAGCTGGGCTTCCACGTGGGCGTCGTCAAGCCAGGCGACACCGACTTCCCAACGATGTGGCTGGACTTCTGAACCCTCACCCCTGACGCGACCCGGCGCTCGGGCAGCGATCCGCGTCGCCGGCGACCTGCCGGCCGGTGCGCCGCGCCGGGCGCTCGCGGGTCAGCGGCCGCCCTCGACCTTCCGGCTGCGCTGCTCGATCCCCTTCTGCCCGTAGGGGTAATCGGGCAGGTCGAGCGCGCTGGCCTCGTCCAGGATGGCGGCGGCGTCGTCGTCCAAGTGCAGGTCGGCGACCGCGAGCGACTCGACCAGTTGCCCTACCGTCCGCGCCCCCAGGATCGGTGCGGTGACCATCGGACGATCGGCCAGCCACGCCAGTGCTGCCTGGGCCATGGTGACTCCGGTCTGCTCGGCGACCCCGGCGAGGGCGTCGAGCACCCGCCACGTCCGGTCGTTGTTGCGGCGGTCGTAGCCCTCCATGCCGCGGGCGGGGTTCTCGCCGAGCCGGGTGGCCCCGGTCGGCCGCTCGTCCCGCTTGTACTTGCCGGTCAGCCAGCCGCCGGCCAGAGGGCTCCACGGGATGATGCCGAGGCCGTACTCAGCGCAGGCGGGAACCACCTCAAGCTCGATGTGGCGGGTGATCAGGTTGTATTGGGGCTGCAGGGAGATCGGGCCGGCCATGCCGGAGGACAAGGCGCGCTCCGAGACCGCCGCGATCTGCCAGCCCGTGAAGTTGGACAGACCCACGTAGTGGACCTTGCCCGCGCTGACCGCGTCGTCCAGGAACCGCAGGGTTTCCTCCAGCGGGGTCAGCGGGTCGAACGCGTGCAACTGGTAGAGGTCGATGGCTTCGACCCGCAGGCGGCGCAGGCTGGCGTCGAGCGCGTCGCGGAGATGTCGCCGCGACAAGCCGACGCCGGTGGGGAGTCGNTTCGTGGGNAAGCGTCCTTTGGTCGCCAGGACGATCCGCTCACGCAGCTGGGGACGATCGTCCAGCCACGACCCGATGATCTCCTCCGAGACCCCGTCGCTGTACACGTCGGCGGTGTCGATGAACGTGCCNCCGGCTTGGACGAACGCGTCCAGCTGGTCGAAGGCGCCGGCCTTGTCGGTCTCGTTGCCGAAGGTCATCGTGCCCAGGCAGAGCCGGGACACGGGGAGGCCACTGTTGCCGAGCAGACGGTATTCCATGCCACGCACATTAGCCGTCGCGCGGGTTCGGCCCACCCCGAGGGAGTCTCGTCGCGCTCGCCGGGCTCCTAGACTCTCGCAGCGGTCGCGCCGGTCCATCCGGCAGCCTGCCTCCTCTTGCGGCGCAGCTGCGGTTCACCGTGCTCGTGTTCAATCCGACCGAACGAACGGCCTCCTGAGGGCCTTGTCGGGTCGATTTCGGGGTTGATTCGGTCGGATTGAACAGGCCCGCCTGTTGCCCGACCATCGAGCCGGTCGAGAACGGGTGCGGCCTCCTGCGGTCGGTCTCGGTGGGGCCGAGCCTGGTGGGGCCGACCGGGGCCGTTCCCGCCGGGGGTCGAGCTGGGTGGAGACAGGGGGCTCACGGGTGCTCGTGTTCAATCCGACCGAACGAACGGCCTCCTGTGGGCCTTGTCGGGTCGATTTGGGGCGTTGATTCGGTCGGATTGAACATGCCCGCCTGCTGCCTGACGATCGAGCCCGTCGAGAGCCGGGGCTGTCTCCTGCGGTCGGTCTCGGTGGGGCCGAGCCTGGTGGGGCCGACCGGGGCCGTTCCCGCCGGGGGTCGAGCTGGGTGGAGACCGGGGGCTCATCGGTGCTCGTGTTCAATCCGACCGAGCGAACGGCTCCCTGCGGGCCCTATCGGGTCGATTTCGCGCGTTGATTCGGTCGGATTGAACGGGCGCTCCCAAGGCGAGCCTCGCTAGGCTGCGGCCATGGCGACCCCGACTTCATCCTGGCTCTGCGCGCGAAGGTCGGGGCGCAGCTGCTGTGGCTATCGGGTGCAACCGCCGTCGTCGTCCGGGATGGGGTCGAGGGCGAGGAGGTGCTGCTGGTCAAGCGCTCCGACTCCGGGTACTGGTCGCCGGTCTGCGGCATCATCGACCCCGGCGAGGAGCCGCATGAGGCGGCCGTACGTGAGGCGGCCGAAGAGGCAGGCGTGGTGGTCGTGGCCGAGCGGCTGTCGTGGGTGTCGGTCACCGACGTGATCACCTACGAGAACGGCGATCAGACGCAGTACATCGACCACACCTTCCGCTGCCGCTGGCTCTCCGGCGAGCCCCACCCGGCGGACGGCGAGGCGACCGAGACCCGGTTCTTCCCGGCGGCGGCCCTGCCGCCGATGCCCGCTGTCTACGCCGACCGCGTCGCGGTCGTGCTGGCGAATCGTCCGGAGGCTTGGTTCGGCCCCCTGCACTGACCGAGGGCGTCACCCCGGCGGTCGAGCTTGTCGGGACCCCGGGCCACGTCTGGGCGGTCGAGGCCGCTCACCCCCGGGAGCCCAGTGGGTCCTGGATGGGCGCTGCTTATGGATGGGTTCGGTGATTCGACGGGCGTCATCCCGGCGGTCGAGCTTGTCGAGACCCCGGGGCCACGCCTGGGCGGTCGCCTCTTCGGGCGCCCACTGGGTCATGGACGGGCGCTGCCTTTGGTGGGTTCGGTCCTGTCGGGCTTGTCGGGACCCCTGCTGGGTGGTCGGGCTGGTCGAGACCCCGGGCCGCTGTCGGGTGGTCGAGGCTGTCCACCCCGGGAGCTCAGTGGTTCCTGGACGGGCGCCGCCTTTGGGCGGCTTCGGTGATTCCGACGGGCGTCACCCCGGCGGTCGAGCTGGTCGAGACCCCGGGCCGCTGGCGGGTGGTCGAGGCTGTCCACCCCCGGGAGTTCAGTGGTTCCTGGATGGGCGCCGCCTGTGGGCGGCTTCGGTGACTTCGACGGGCGTCACCCCGGCGGTCGAGCTTGTGGAGACCCCGGGCTACGCCTGGCTGGTCGAAGCCGCCGAGGTCGCGGGGGCCCAGTGGGTCCTGGACGGGCGGCTTCGGTGACTTCGACGGGCGTCACCCCGGCGGTCGAGCTTGTCGAGACCCCGTCAATGCTGGGTGGTCGGGCTGGTCGAGACCCCGGGCCGCTGGCGGGTGGTCGAGGCTGTCCACCCCCGGGAGTTCAGTGGTTCCTGGACGGGCGCCGCCTTTGGGCGGCTTCGGTGACTTCGACGGACGTCACCCCGGCGGTCGAGCCTTGTCGAGACCCCGGGCCACGCCCTGGGGTCCAGGCCGCTCACCCCCGGGAGCCCAGTGGGTCCTGGATGGGCGCTGCTTAGGGATGGGTTCGGTGATTCGACGGGCACAACCCCGCCGGTCGGGCTCGTCGAGACCCCGGGACCCTGCTGGCTGGTCGAAGCCGCCGAGACCCGGGAGCCCGGTTGTATGTGGGTGGCTTCGGTGATTTCGACGGGCGTCACCCCGGCGGTCGAGCTTCTCGAGACCCCGGGGCCAGCCCGCACGTCCAGGCGCCGCACCGGAGCCCGCGCGCTCGACTCGTCGCGTCGCAGGGAGCAGGATTGATGAGTATCGAGCAGGAGGATCGGTGAGCGTTCGTCAGGTGCAGGCGCCCTCGGCGGTGGTGATGGTTCGCAGCCACCACTTCGCGTGCAACCCCGACACGGCCCGCACGAACCCCTACCAGACCGTCGACCCCGCCCACACCCCGGACGAGATAGCGGCCCGGGCCCTGGCCGAGTTCGACGGCGCGGTCGCGGCGCTGGAGGCAGCGGGCGTCACCGTGCATGTCTTCGAGGACTACTCCGGAAATCCGAACTCGGTATTCCCGAACAACTGGTTCAGCACCCACCACGGCGGGCGCATCGCGATCTACCCGATGTTCCCGCCGAGCCGGCGACGCGAGCGGCGGATCGACATCATGGAATTCCTCAAGACCGCCTACCGGGTGCAGGAGATCATCGATTACTCCGGCCTCGAAGCCGACGGGTTGTTCCTGGAGGGCACCGGAGCGCTGGTGATCGATCACGTCGAACGGGTCGCGTACGTCGGGAACTCCAACCGCGCCGACCCGATCGTCCTCGAACGCTTCTGCACCGCCTTCGGCTACGAGCCGATGGCCTTCGACACGGCGGACGAGAACGGCGTGCCGGTCTACCACACCAACGTGATTCTCACCATCGGCACCGATTTCGCGCTCATCTGCCTGGCCGCGATCGTCGACCCTGCTCGGCGCGAGGAGGTTCGGCGTCGCCTGGCCGATTCGGGCCGCGAGGTCATCGACCTGACCTTCGCCCAGGTCCGCGACTTCGCGGGCAACGCTCTTGAGTTGCAAGGGACGGACGGTCCCGTGCTCGCCATGTCGGAACGCGCCGTCGCAAGCCTCACCCCGCCCCAGCGGGAAACGCTGGAACGGTACGTTCGACTCATCCCGTTCCACATCCCCACCATCGAGCTCGAGNGGGGCTCGGCGCGGTGCATGCTCGCCGGGATCCACCTCACCCGTCGCTGACAAGGAGAAACACATGGAATACCGCACCCTCGGACGAACCGGTCACGCATCATCGGTGTTGATCTTCGGGGCCGCCTCCNTCTGGGACGTGGATCAGGCCACCGCGGACGCCACCGTCGAGCAGGCGCTGGCGGCCGGGATCAACCACTTCGACGTGGCCGCCAGCTACGGGATCGCCGAAGAGCGGCTGGGCGGTTCACCGTTGGCCGGGCGCTGGGGCGAGGTGTTCCTGGCCACCAAGACCGGCGACCGTGACGCGGAGGCCGCGTGGGCCAGCATCAACCGCTCGCTCGAGCGGCTCAAGGCCGACCGGGTCGACCTGATCCAGCTGCACGAGGTGAGCAACCTGGCTGAGCTGGACAAGGTCACGGCGACCGGCGGGGCGCTGGAGGCGCTCGTCCGGGCCCGCGAGGAGGGTCTCGTCAGTTGGATCGGTGTCACGGGCCACACCCACGCGGCGCCCGGGGTGCATCGTGAGGCGCTGCGCCGGTTCGACTTCGACACCGTCCTGACCCCGCTGAACCGGCGGCTGTGGGCCGAGCCCGGCTATGCGGACGATTTCCGCGCCCTCGCAGCCGAGTGCGCCGACCGCGGCGTCGGGCTGATGACGATCAAGATGATCGCCCGCGGACTGTGGGATCTCCCCGAGGGGCAGCGGCCGTTCACCACCTGGTACCGCCCGTTCGACTCCCAGGAACTGGTCACCGCGGCGATCACCTGGTTGTTGGAGGGACACCCCGAGGTGACTGGGTTGGCCACCGCGGGCGATCCGCGCCTGCTCCCTCTGGTGATCCGCGCCGAGCAGGAGCGCATGCCGCTCGCGCGCGGAGGAACTGCTCAGCGGCNNCTGCCGGAGGGCGAGTACGAGTCGCCGTTCGCGCCGGCGAGCTGAACCGCCCGCGGGTGGGCTGCCGGGGCCGCGGGTTGCGCCCGTCCGCCCCATCGACCACGATCGACCCACACGACAGGAGGCTTGGATGAGCACGCAGCAGCCCGAGGCATCGGACGAGGCCGCCGAGGCCCGCAGGGCGGCGGAGGAGGCGGCGGCCAATCCGCCCGCCGAGGCGCCGGACCCGGAGCGCACCGCGGCCCAGCACGGGCTCAGCGCCGAAACGATGGAGCGCCTCGACCACTCCGGCTAGGAGCCTGCTGAACAAGGCGTCTATGTGAAGCCACGTTGAGCGTTGGCGACGGGCGGGACGCCGCCAATGGCCGTGTGTGCGGCGAGTTTGTGTCAGCACTCGAGAGTGCGACAACGGGGTCGTCTCGCCCGTCTGAGGACCTTGGTGGCCGCTGTTGGCTGGGGTTCAGTGCCCCCGGTGGTCTGTCAGGCGATCGCCCAGCCATTCGGTCCGTGGGTGAGGCCGAGGGCCAGGAGTCGGCGCAGGTTGATCGCGGCGATCCGGTTGTGGAGCCAGTGGTTGTTCTTGGTCACGCCCCGGTAGGGCACCTTGCGGTTGCCGCGGGTCAGCCACGCGATTGTCCGCTCGACCATGGGCCGGTGCTGCCGGTACGTGGCCTGGAAGCCCTCGTCGGCGGCCCGTTCGCGGTGGCGGCGTTGCAGCAGGTCCTGGGGTGCAGCATGACCTTGCGGCCCCGGTTCGCGGTGGTGCACTGCTCGGCCAGGGCGCACCCGCGGCAGGCAGCACCGAACGTGGCCCGCCCGTTCCCACTGATTGGGCGGCTGACCCCGGCCGGGCAGGTGAGCGTTGCCGCGCCAGGATCGTGGGTGAAGTCGTCGATCGTGAACCCGCCGGCGACGGCGGGCCGGGTCGGCCACGGTTTGACCAGCGGATCCCATTGTTTGGCGTCGAGGACCGCGAGCATGACGCCGGTGGCGTAGGCCGAGTCACCCAACACCTCGACCGGCCCGGTGATGGTCGGGTCGGTGATCACCAGCCGGGCTCCGACGGTGGCGTCGCTGTTGGCCGGGCCAGCGGCTTTGGTGAGTTCGGCCACGGTGGTCAGGCCAGTGTCGGGTTCGATCACCACGTGGGCCTTGAACCCGTCCTGGCGACGCTCCACCGTCTTGTGCGCATGCCGCGCCTCGGGATCGACGGTGGAGATGATCCGCTCCGGCGCGACCCGCCGGGCGATCCGCCAGCGGCCATCGGTACCGTCGGAACCCTCGACCGGCTCGACATCCTGCCCGGCCACCAACGCCAACAACGCGACCGCTTCGGCCGGTCGCCCGCCAGCCGCGGTGATCGCCCCGGTATCGAGCCCGCCCAGCAAGGCGAGCGCGTCGTTCACGAGCGCGGTCACCAACTCGTCACGGGCCTGGCGGTCGTCCCACGCGATCCGCGGCTTCGCGGTGCTGTCATAACCCTGCCCTGTGAGGGCGGCCAGCCGGGTGCAGCGTTCGGTGATCACCGGCTGGGCGCCGGGCACTTCCCGGCCCACCCGGCGGACCTGCGCGACCAGCTGGGTGACCGTGTCCTGACGGGCCACCGCATCATCAAGGATCGTCGAGTCCAACGCCCGCCGCTGCCGGCCCTTCACCGCACCGGTCTCGGCGATCACATCCCGGACCACCTCGAAGATCCGCTGCGGCCGATCCGAGGCGGCGAGCCGGGCCCGCCACACCGTCAACGACGACGCATCAAACGCTTTGGCGTCGACCGGGTACCCGCACGCCGCCTTCCACCGCAGGTCGAAGGTGAGCGCATCAGTCGCTTCCCGATCCGACAGACCGTGCAGGGATTGCAACACGATCACCGACGCGACCACCCCGCCGGGATCGAGGGCCGGCCCCGGCCCGAGGGAAACAGATCGGCGAACAACACGTCCGGGAACAACCGCCCGCGATGCTCGGCCAAGAACCTGAACACGCTGCCCGCCGGCAACAAATGGCCCGCGAGCGACTCCACGTCCAACACATCCCGTTGCGGACTCGACTCACCCTGCACAACCCAACAATCCCAGTCGACCGGCCATCAGACCGGACGGCACGCAGGCGGATTGTTCAGCAGGCTCCTAGGGCTGCAGCCCCGGTGAACGGAAGACGCGGGCCGTTGCCCGTGTGTCGCCGGAAACGGCATCCACGCCGGACGAGCGGCGCGTTTCATCGAGCGGGCCACCGGCCGGGTCGGTCCTTCAGTGCAAGAGCAGGGTCGCCAGCAGCAACAGCGTGGCCAGCACGGTTGCGAAGCTGAGCAACGCCACCCGCAGCAGGGTCTGGTTGCGGACGGTCGGGGTGGAACTCACACCTGGTTAACGCCCGGGAGGCGCAGGAAGTTGCGTCGACGGACGAGGTTCGTGGGCGGCTGTCTCCGGGTGGGGCACCGGGAGGCCACCACGCCCACGCTGCAGAGGGCCGGACCACCAATCACCAGCGCCCACCGGCCCGCGAGCGCGGCCACGAGCATGCACCTGGTCCACGAGCGCGAGCCCGGCCCCGCAACACGAGCCCGTCACTTGAGAACGGCCCGCAGACGCTTCCGCTTCCGCACACTCACCGACGAGCGAAATGCCCTGCCCGCCGCCACGGACAACGGTGGCGTCCGGGGAAGCATCGACGAGGGCCGGTCAGCGGCGTCCCGACACCGCACCGAGCCGGGCGATATCCCACCGGAAGCCGACGATGGTGGCCTCGATAGCGTCCAAAGAACGGCGAACCACCTTGTCAGGGGCCAGCTCGACGACTTCGGAGCGCACAGGTTCGCCGTCGAGGGCGTCCCACACGCTCCACCACACCTGTTGCGGGAGCCTCAGGTGGTGGAACTGCACGCGCAGGTCCACATTGTCGATCCGCCCCGTCGCGGCGCGGCGCAGCTCCTGGGGCGGGGGCGTCCGGTACCAGAACTCGGTGACGAACTCCAGCACGTGGGTCTGCCCCGCGGCCAGCGGCTGTGGCAGTTCGATGTCGACCCCGAACAGGCCGTTCCCGAGCGCGTACGCCGCGCCCGCGTGCCCGCCCCGCATCACGCTCACGCTGGCCGCGTCGGTGTCGAAGAGGTACGGGTAGCGGTCCATCGGCTCGCGCGCCCGGATGACGTGCACGGTGCGATGCGACTCGGGCAGCCCGTCCGGGCCGATGGTGTGCCAGTCGCTCAGCGAAACCGTCTCGTGCCGCTGCGGGGGCAGCGTCCCGGGCGAGAGGGAGAGCCCGCCGAGGATCGTCTCCGCGCCCCGCTGCGCCGTGCTGAGCCGGACGAGCTCGGCCGCGTCCTCCGGCGACATCTCGAAAGCCTCGATGAACCAGCGGACGGTCGCCCGGCTGAGCGACTGGCCCGCGAGCGCGCGGTAGACGCGATCCTTGAGCTTGCGCGCCAGTTCCTCGGAGGTGTCGGTGTGCAGGCCGTTGGCCCACAGGTAGTCGGCGAGCACATGGCACACGCCGCTTTGGTGGATCTGGTGCGGCTGGCGGCGATCGATGTGGGCCGCCCACCGTTCCGCATAGGGGGACCGGACGAGCAGGTCGCGCAGATGGGCCGAGGTGCGGGCGATCAGGGCCTTTTCCACCGCGCACCTCCCGTGCGACGGACGCGTCGCCACCGCAAGGCTATCGAGCGGCAGAGCCCTTGGACACGGCTGTCCGGGAATGCGTCAGCGGGGCGCAATGGCGCGCGCCTACGGCTCAACTGCTGGCCGGATGACCCCGGGTGCGGATCTTCCGGCGGCGCTCAATCGTCCGGGACCGGCGCGGACGACAGGAGTCCTCCGGCCTCACCGGCAGGGGCGTCGCCGGTGTTNNCGACGCGCGAATGCGCCGCTGGTGCCACACCAGCGCGACCACGGCGATCGCGAATGGCCCGAGCAGGTGCCAGCCGGTCAAGACGAGGAGCACCGCGGTCGCCGCCAGCGACACCAGCGCCGCCCACCACACCAGGCTCCGCCTGGGCAGCAACCGCAGTGCGGCGGCCGAGCCCAGCACGTAGACCAGGGTCAACGACCCGGTGACGAACAGCATCGGCCACTCCGGCGCCGCCCCGGTGAGCGCCAGGATCGCGAGGGTGAACAGCGCCAACCCGGTGACCACCCCGAGGGATCGCCGGGGCGTCCCACCCGCCTCGTGGCCCTGGGCGAACCACGCCGGCAGTGATCCGTCCCGACCGAGGGCCGCGCCCAGGCGGCTGATCCCCGCGAAGTAAGCGTTCATGGCTCCCATCGAGAGCAACACCGCCACCAGCGTGGTCGCCGGACGAGCGGCCGCCCCGAAGCCGAGCACCAGCAGATCCGACAACGGGGCCGGCCCCGGGTGCGAGCCCAACACGGCCACGGTCGCGAACGCCACCCCCAGGTAGAGAGCCGCCACGAATATGAGGGCGATCACGGTCGCCCGCGGGATGTCCCGGCGCGGGTTGCGGTACTCCATCGACAGCGAGGTGACCACCTCCCAGCCGGCGAACGCCCACACCAACAACGCGGCGGCGGCACCGACCGCCGCCCAGCCGTACGGTGCGAACGGGGTCAGGTTCGCCCATGAGGCGTGGGGCAGCGACACCACTGTGGCCAGCGCGAGCAGCAGGGCCAGCCCGCCGGCGATGGCGAGTTGCGCGGTGGCCGAGATCCGGATGCCGAACCAGTTGAGGGCGGCCACCCCGACGATCATGACCGCCACCGACGCCAGCTGCGCCGGTCGTCCGGCTCCCAGGACGTCGGCGACGTAGGCCCCGGCGAAGCCCGCCGCGGGTGGCGCGCCCAGGGGTATCGCGAAGAAGAAGCACCAGCCGATCACGGTCGAGGCGCGCGCCCCGAAGGCCATCCGGGCGTAGTGGGCGACCCCGCCCTCGTCCGGGTACCGGGCACCGAGGGCGCCGAACGTGGCCGACAGCGGGATCGACAACAGCACCATGGCCAGCCACGAGATCAGCGAGGCAGGCCCCGCGATCTCGGCCGCCAACCCCGGCAGCGACAGCACCCCGGTGCCGATGACGGCGCCGAGAGTGAGCGCCGCACCTTGGGGAACGGTGAGGCCGTGGGGATGTTCGGTCACCGCAGCAGGCTATCCGCTGCCTCTGACAAGCCCGCGCGATAATGGACGCATGGCTGGCCGACGGGTTGCGCTCGCGCTCGGTTCCGGGNGAGCGCGAGGGTACGCGCACATCGGCGTTGCCCAGATCTTGGCCGAACGCGGCTTCGAAGTGGTCGCGGTCGCCGGGACGTCCATGGGCGCCCTGGTGGGCGGTCTCCTGGCCGCCGGACGGCTGGAGCCGTACACCGATTGGGTGGTCAGCCTGAGCCAGCGGGACGTGATTCGCCTGCTGGACCCGGTGATGCNNCCGGGGGCCGGGCNNGCGATCCGCGCCGACCGGGTGCTCGCGCGAGTGGCGGAAATCCTCGGCGATGTGTCCTTCGAGGATCTGGCGATGCCTTTCACTGCTGTCGCGGCCGACGTGGTGTCCCGCCGGGAGGTCTGGTTCCAGCACGGCCCGCTCGCGACCGCCATCCGGGCGTCCGTGGCGATCCCGACCGTGATCACGCCGATCGTGGTGAACGGACGGCTGCTGATGGACGGGNGCATCCTCAACCCCGTCCCGGTGGAGCCGCTCACCCCTGTCGTCCGCGATCTGACCATCGCCGTCTCGCTGTCGGGAGCCCGCGAGGCCTCCAGCCCGGTCGGGGAGACCGCCGAAGCGCGGCCCAGTGGGGAGTGGCTCGACCGGCTGCGTCGTGGGCTGAGCGAGGCCCCCGTGGTGGGCGCGCTGTTCGAGCGGCTCGCCGGGGACCAGAAGGCCGAGCAGCCGCCGCCGCCCTTCGAACACGCCGCCGGGCTCAACCTGTGGGACGTGACCACGCTGGCGCTGGACACCATGGGCGCACTGGTCGAGCGCTACAAGCTGGCGGGCAACCCCGCCGATCTGACCATCAGCCTGCCCCGCGACGCCTGTGGCGTCCTGGACTTCCACCGGGCCGCGGAGATGATCGAGCTCGGCCGGGACGCGGCCACCAAGGCGCTGGACGCGTTCGGGGTGAAGCATCCCGAGTGGGCGGGGCTGCCGGCGTCCCCGGCCACGCCGGCTCTTCCGGGCTCTCCGCACGACGCCCCGGCCGAGGCTGCCGACCGCCGCATCGAAGAGCCGGACGAATCGGCCGAGGACGAGCGCAAGGTGATCGGCTGGTGATCCCTCGGCGGTGAGCCCGCTCCCCGCCGGCGGGCGCGCGCGGTCCTTCGGCGATCGGGCCCGTCCGGTGTGGGCTCGGCGTGTTCTTCGGCGATCGAGCTTGTCGAGATCCCGAAGGGGGTTGGGTCTGGGGTGGTCGTCCGGGGTTTCGACAGGCTCAACCGCCGGATCCTCCGGTTTCGTCGGGCTCAGCCGTCGGTCGTCCCGGGGTTTCGACAGGCTCAACCGCCGGTGATCCGGGTTTCGACGGGCTCAGCCGTCGGTCGTCCCGGGTTTCGACAGGCTCAACCGCCGGTGAACCGGGGTTTCGACGGGCTCAGCCGTCGGCGGCTCGGCGTGTTCTTCGGCGATCGAGCTTGTCGAGATCCCGAAGAGGGATGGGGCTTGGGTGGTCGTCCGGGGTTTCGACAGGCTCAGCCGACGGACCCTCGGGTTTCGACGGGCCCCAGCCGCCGGCGTGTTCTTCGGCGATCGAGCTTGTCGAGATCCCGAAGAGGGGGATCGGGCTGGGGTGGTCGTCCGGGGTTTCGACAGGCTCAACCGCCGGTGATCCGGGGCTTCGACGGGCTCAATCGCCGGTGAACCGCGGGTTTCGACGGGCTCAACCGCCGGCGAGCCGGGTTCGACAGGCTCAACCGCCGGCTCCCGCCGGCGGGTCCGTCCTCAGCGCGAGGTGGGGTAGGGCTGCCGGGGGTACCAGGCGGCCGGCCGCGCGGGCTGTTGGGCGCAGCAGCAGCGCTGGCCGGCGGGCACCCGGGCCATCACCTGGTCCACGTGCATGCCGCAGCCGCGCCAGGTGGTCTTGCCGCAGCGAGGACAGGCCGCAGGGCTGCACATGTCACGCCTCCTTGGCGGCGGCGGCGCGGTGCTCCTGGACCTGCTTGTGCACCTCGGCCATGTCCAGCCCCTTGACGGCCTGGATGACCTCTTCGAGGGCGGGCGCCGGCAGCGCACCGGGCTGCGAGAACACCAGCACGCCCTCCCTGAAGGCCATCAGGGTCGGGATCGACATGATGTTGGCGGCGGCGGCGAGGCCGCGCTCGGCCTCGGTGTCGACCTTGCCGAACACGATGTCGGGGTGCTGCTCGGACGAGGCCTCGAAGATCGGCGCGAACATCCGGCAGGGNCCGCACCAGGCGGCCCAGAAGTCGACGAGCACGATGTCATTGGTCAGCACCGCGTCTTCGAAGTCGGCGCCGGTCAGATTGCGGATAGCCATGGGTCCCTCCTGGGTTGATCTTTCCACGCAACCCTAACAGATACCCCAGGGGTATATTCCCCGCGGCTCCCCGGGCAGCCCCGACGTGCGTCCGGACCGCCATACTGAGGGGGATGCCGAGTGAAGGAACAGCCATGCCCCCACCGTCCCGCCTGGCCGGCCGGGCCGCGACCAGCCTGCCCCGCGAGGTCTCCGCGGTGGTCTTCGACTGCGACGGCCTGCTGGTCGACACCGAGGGACGCTGGACGGTCGCCGAGACCGCCCTGTTCGCCCGCCACGGCCTGCCCTACGGACCCGACGAGAAGGCCACCTTCGTCGGCCTGACGGTGCCGGACGCGGCCGCGGTGATGGCCGTCCGCTTTGACCGGGTGGGCGAGGAGGAGGCGATCGGCCAGGAGTTGCGCGCCGGCGCGCGGGAGGCCATCGCCGAGCAAGCCGACCCGATGCCCGGCGCTGTCGAGATCGTTGCCCTGCTCACCGGACGGGTGCCGTTCGCGGTCGCCAGCAACAGTCCCCGGGACCTGCTGGACGTGGCCCTGTCCCGTTCCGGCCTGGCCGACAAGGTCCAGGTCACCGTGGCGTTCGACGAGGTCGCCCACGGCAAGCCGGCGCCGGATCTGTACCTGCGGGCCTGCGAACTGCTGGACGCCGACGTCACGCGGGCGGTCGCCTTCGAGGACTCTCCGACCGGGGTCGCCTCCGCCCGGGCCGCGGGCATGTTCGTCGTCGGGATCCCGGGCCATCACGACACCCTGGACGCCGATCTGGTGCTCGATTCCCTCGCCGACCCTGAGCTCGTCGGGTGGGCCCGCGGGCTCACGTCCTGACCCCGGGGCGCGACAGCACCCCAGCCCCGCGCTCGATCCCGCTCGTGCGCTGAACGCGCACGGGACCCCGCTTCGCCGCGAGCCCGGCCGCGCTCCCGTCCTGACCCCCGGCGGGACTGCCGCCGACCGTCGCGTCCGGTTACGGTGAACGCATGCGCGTTCTCGTTGCCGACACGTTCGAACAATCCGGTCTGGACGGCCTGGCCGATGCCGGGTGCGAGGTGCTGTACGACCCGGCCCTGAAGGACCAGGCGCTGGTCGACAAGGTGGCCGGGAGCAGTCCCGACGTCCTCGTCGTCCGCAGCACGAAGGTGCCCGAAGCCGTTCTGGCCGCCGGGCCGCTGAAGCTGGTCGTCCGCGCGGGGGCGGGCTACAACACGATCGACGTGGCCGCTGCCTCGGCCCGCGGCATCTACGTGTCGAACTGCCCAGGCAAGAACTCCGTGGCGGTCGCCGAACTCGCCTTCGCGCTCATCGCCGCCCTCGACCGCCGGATCGCCGACAACGTCGCCGACCTGCGCGCCGGCGTCTGGAACAAGGCCGAGTACGCCAAGGCCAAGGGCCTCTACGGACGGACGCTCGGCCTCATCGGCGTGGGTGGCATCGGCACCGAGATGATCGCCCGAGCCAAAGGGTTCGGCATGCCCGTGGTCGCGTGGAGCCGCAGCCTCACCNCCGAGAAGGCCGAGGCGCTGGGCATCTCCCGCGCCGAGACCCCGCGCGAGGTGGCCGAAGCGGCGGATGTCGTCAGCGTCCACGTGGCACTCAACGACGCCACCCGTGGGCTCATCGACGCCGCGTTCCTGGACGCCATGAAGCCGGGCGCCTTCTTCATCAACACCAGCCGCGGCGAGATCGTGGACGAGGGCGCGCTGGCCGCCGCCGTTCGGGACAAGGGCCTGCGCGCCGGCTTGGACGTGTTCGCCGACGAGCCGTCAGGCGGCACGGGCGCCTTCGCGCCCGCGATCGTGGGGCTGCCCGGGGTGTACGGCACCCACCACATCGGGGCGTCCACCGACCAGGCCCAGGAGGCCATCGCTGCCGAGGCCGTCCGCATCGTGCGTACCTTCGCCGAGACCGGCACCGTCCCGAACGTCGTGAACTTGGCCCGCAAGACCNCCGCCACGTCGACGCTGGTGCTGCGTCACCTCGACCGGCCCGGCGTCCTGGCCGCGACGCTGGACGCGATCAGCGCCGCAGGCCTGAACGTCCAGGAGATGGAGAATGTGGTCTTCGACGGCGCCCAGGCGGCGGTCGCCCGGATCAACCTGGAGGGCACCCCGGACGCGGCGGTGCTGGCCGCGATCACGGCGAACGAGGCGGTCATCGACGTCCAGGTGATCGGTCTGTAATCCCCGTGGCACGGGGGCTTCCGGCGGCACCTCACCCTGTTGGAGTCTTGCGCTCGGCCCACTCCGCGCCCGATCATCGCTGAATCAACAGCCACCGAAGGAGGCAGCATGGTTCAGCCCGTCGTCGTCCCGCCCGATCCCGAATCCCCGATTCGCCGCTGTCCCCCGACTCGCCTGATTCGGCGGGTTCGCCCTCGTCCCCCACGAGTGCCTCGGAGTTCGCCGACCGCGGCGAGGGACTGGCCGAAGCCGAGGCCGCAGGGATTCCGGTGATCGACGCCACCCAGGTCCCAAGCGAGGGGGCCGACGTGCCGGCACCGCCCCAGGATGCTCCGCCGGCGGACGCCCCACCGGCCGGCAACCAGCCCTAGGAGTTAGCCGGCAACCGGTGCCGACAGGCGCCGGAAGAACGCGTCGGAGCGCTCGAAGATGAGCGGCGCGTCATTGTCGAGCGTCGCCACGTGGTAGCTGTTCTCCAGCGTCTCGGAGGTCACGTCCGAGCTCGCGATGCGCTGGAGGAACAGCTGCCAGCTCTTCGCCGGGACGACGTGATCCTCGCGGGAGTGCAGCAGGAGCACCGGCGTGCGCAGCAGGGGCAGTTGCTCGGTGACGATCCGCCACAGCAGGGTCTGGGAGTACATCGCCTGCAGCGGGTTGACCGAGTAGGCCAGTTCGGTGACGCCGGCTTTGGCGATGTCGCCGGCGATGCCCGGGAAGAACGGGACGATGCGGCGCAGGTACGGCAGCAACGGGAGCGCCGGGCTGTCGTGGGTGAAGATGGGGTTCACCAGGACCAGCCCCGCCACGTCAGGGTGGTCGATCGCGAGCTTGGCGGCCAGCAGGCCCCCNATCGACAACCCGCCGGCGAAGATCGTCCGGCAGCGCGCGGTGAGGTCGCCGCGGGCGTCCTCGATGGCGCCGTACCAGTCGGTCCAGCGGGTCTTGTTGAGGTCCTGCCAGCGGGTGCCCATGCCGGGCAGCCGGGGNAGCCGGACGGTGTAGCCGCGCTCGGCCAGGTACTCGGCCCACGCGCGCAGCGATTGCGGCGTGCTGGGGTAGCCGTGGCAGAGCACGACCCCGACATCGCCGCCGTCGTGGCTGAAGGGTTCCGCGCCCGGCATGATGGCCATGGTTCTCCCGTCGTCCGGCCCATTCTGGCAGCCCTCGGGTCGTCCCGCAGGGCCGGGGTGGGGCGCGGCGTCCAGGCGCGGCCATCTCACCCAGAAGGGTGCGACCACGGAGTGTGCAGATGGGCGCGGGGTCACTACGCTTTGCCTGGGGGTACGAAGGTCCGGGAGCGGGCTTCGTGGGGGAACGGAGGTCCCGTGCATCGGCTGAAGCCTGGCTTCGTGCTCGGCGAGCGCTACACGCTGGATCGCTGGATCGCGTCCGGTGGCATGGCGGACGTGTGGGAGGCTGCCGACTCCGTCCTGCGACGCCAGGTGGCCCTGAAGATCATGCGCTCGACGACCGCGGACGAGACCGACCTCGCCCGCCGGTTCCGGGCCGAGGCCCTCAACGCCGCCGCTCTCTCCCATGTCAACATCGCCACGGTTTTCGACTACGGCGAGGACGAGGGACTGGCCTTCCTGGTCATGGAACTGGTCCCCGGCCAGCCGTTGTCGGTGCTGCTGCGCGACAAGGGCGCCCTGCCGCCTGAGCAGGTGCGCTCGATCCTCGGTCAGGCGGCCCTGGCGCTCAGCGTCGCCCATGAGCACCAGGTGGTGCACCGGGACGTGAAGCCGGCCAACATTCTCGTCACTCCGGACGGGGTGGTGAAGCTCACCGACTTCGGGATCGCCCGCTCGACGGACACGCAGGGCCACACCAAGCCGGGCGAGGTGCTGGGGACGCCGCACTACCTGAGCCCCGAGCAGGCTGTCGGCGACGACGCCACGGGGGCGAGCGACCTGTACGCGCTGGGGGTCGTCGGGCACGAGATGCTCACCGGCCATCGTCCCTTCGACAAGAACACCCCGGTGGCGACGGCCTTGGCGCAGGTGCAGGAACCGCCGCCGCCGTTGCCGGAGGGAGTTCCGGACGACCTGCGGACGCTGATCATGAAGTGCCTGGCCAAGCAGCCGGGGAACCGTCCGCACAGCGCGCTCGACGTGGCGACGCAGTTGGGCGCGGTGACGAAGACGACCGACATCGAGGACCGGACGGCGGTGAACGTCGTGGACGCTGACGTGCTGGCCGACCACGGGGTGGAACCGGACGAGATCGCCGAACTCAGCGAGCCGGCGGACCCGGGACCGGAACCGGAACGCGACCCGACCTACACCCCCAGCGGGCGCTGGAGCCGATCCCTGACCCCAGCCCCACCGCGGCTACCCCGCGCCGGCCGGGCCACCTCCAGGTGGGCAGCCGGGGTATCCACTGGGCGTGGATCCCGGTGGGTGTCGCCATCGGGGTCGCCGCCGTATTGTTGTGGCAGTTGCTCTTCTGAGCCTTGGCCGATGGCAGGCGGTGCGCGTGTGCGCGAGGCCCCGGGTTAGGCTCCCGGCTGGTTCGCGCCGGCTCAGCAGCCCGGGTGACTGGTTGAGTCCTGGCTAGGGGATGCCCATAGTCACGACGCTGAGCGCCCGGACCCCATGGCCGGGCAGGCCAGTTGAGTTCGCAAGGCATCCGACTCCGAGGTGGGTGCGCGAAGGCGGCCCGGTCGGCGCAGGGCCGACCAGGGCTGCCCGGCGCAGGAGTCGGGCCGGATGGGGACGCGCGGCTTCGTCCGGCGGTCAGGCGGCGCTGGCGTCCAAGGTGATGGGCACGCCCGCGAGCGCCTTCGAGACCGGGCAGCCCGCCTTGGCTTCCTCGGCGAACCGGACGAAGTCGTCCGCAGACAGGTCTGGGACCTTGCCCACAACCGTGATGTGGCTACCGGTGATGCCTTCGCCGGGCTGGAACGTCACCTCGACCTTGGTGTCGAGCGACTCCGGAGGNGTGCCGTTGCCGGCCAGCGCATGGGACAGCGCCATCGAGTAGCAGGTGGCGTGCGCGGCGGCGATCAGTTCCTCGGGGTTGGTGGTCCCGGCACCGGCCTCGGCGCGCTTGGCCCACTTGACATCGAAGGTGGCCAGCCCGGAGGTGACGAGTTCGACGGTTCCGGAGCCCTCCATCAGGCTGCCTTCCCAGTGGGCGTGTGCGGTGTTGACGGTTGCCATGGGTACTCCTTCGTCGGTGGTGGGCGGCGTGCCCTTTCCGGGTGCAACACCTCCGCTCGGGAGCCTGTTCCCGGCGGTCTCACGATTCCGGAGGTTGGGTGGGTGGCGATCCCTCACTCCGGCCCGCATGCCCGGCGGTCGAGCTTGTCGAGCCCTCCGGGGTCCCCGGTCTGGTGTCGCGGGGCGACTCTCCGCTCCGGCACCGACTCTCGGGTTCGGTCACCAGTCTCGCCGTCGGAGGCGAGATTCGGAGCCGGAGGTGAGATTAGGGACCGGAGGTGAGATTCGGGATCGCAGGTGAGAGTCGGGACCGGAGTGAGATTCGGCATCTGAAGTGAGGTTCGGACAGCGCTGGATTCGGCCCTGAAGTTGAGTTGGGACCGGGGACGAGCCCCGGGGTCCCGGTCTGGTGTCGCGGGGCGACTCTCCGCTCCGGCACCGACTCTCGGGTTCGGTCACCAGTCTCGTCGTCGGAGGCGAGATTCGGGACCGCAGGTGAGATTCGGGACCGGAGGCGAGACTCGAACCGGCGGAGGGATTTCGGCATCGGAGACGAGCCCGGCGGGCATCGCACGGCCGTCAGGCTCCAGCGGCGACGCGGGTTCCGGGCCGACCCGTGATCGGCCGACACGAACTTCCCTCAGGACCCCCGTCACGGGAGCCATGCGGTCGTGAGGTCGGCCTGGGGGTAGCTTCGGTCAGCCTCGGGGTGTCCGGTGGGAGGTTCGGTCAGCCGTGGGTGGAGAGGCCGACTTGGGGGTGTGTCGGTCAGCCCCCTCGGTGGGGGTCGACCGTGATCGGCGACACGAACTTCCCTCAGGACCCCCGTCACGGGAGCTATACGGTCGTGAGGTCCTTGTGGGGGTAGTTTCGGTCAGCCCTCGGTGGGAGGGGTCGACCTAGGGTAGTTTCGGTCAGCCCTCGGTGGGGACGATGGCTTGGTACTCCTCGGCGAGCCCTTCGTAGTCGCTCCAGACGACGCTCGTCGCATCTCCGGCGTCGAGGTAGGCGACGAGCCGGTCCAGGTAGTAATCCCAGCCAGGCCCGACCGCCGCGACGTCCACGCCCTCGGAAAGCGGCTGCCACAAGGACAGTTCCGTGCAGCCCCGGTGGGACAGCCGCAAGTCGAGGGTCCAGTCGAAGGCGGCGTCCCCGGTGTCAGAGGTCACCCGCAGTCGAGTCGGCGCCTGGCACACCTCGATCACCATCGGGGTCGCGGGCCCGTCCCCCTCGTAGGTCATCCGGAAGTCGACGCGACCCGACGCAGGGTCGCCATGCCACACTCCGATCCAGCCGGCGAGCCGGGCGGGGTCGGTGAGGGCTGTCCACACGTCGTCCAGGGGCGCCTTGATGCAACGGGCGAGGGCGAGGTGGGGCCCATGAGCGTGCTGGACGATCGTGCCGGTAGCGCTGGACATGGGGTCTCCTTCGACGCGGTGCACCCTGATCGTCCCTGACCGCACGCCCGAGCACCAAATCGGGGCCGGGAATGCCATTGTTGGGACGTGCACGTTCCCGCCGACGCCTGGTTGGTCATCGTCGACCCGCAACGGGTGTTCGCCGACCCCGCATCGCCGTGGGGCTCGCCGATGTTCGACGACGCGCTCCCGGCGCTCCGACGGCTCGCCGAGCGGTTCCACGGACGGACGATCGTCACCCGCTGGGTGGCCCCCGACCAGCCCTTCGGTTCCTGGGTGCCCTACCTGGAGGCCTGGCCGTTCGCCAAAGTCCCGCCCACCGATGCCCTGTACGACCTGGTGCCGCCCGTCGCGGCACTGGACGCGCTCGTCCTGACCGCCACGACCTTCGGCAAGTGGGGGTCGNTGGAACGGGTCACCGGCTCGGCGCCGCACCTCGTGCTCGCCGGAGTCGCGACCGACTGCTGCGTGCTGTCCACGGCTCTCGCGGCCGCGGACGGCGGGGCCACGGTCACCCTGGTCGCGGACGCGTGCGCTGGTTCCACCNCCGAGAATCACGCCGCCGCGCTCCAGGTGATGAGCCTGTACGCCCCACAGATCACGATCGCCACCAGCGCGGAGGTCCTGGGGTGAAGCGCATCATCCACACCGGCCAGGCGCTGGTGGACGTCGTGCTGGAGGTGCCCGGACTGCCCCGCNGCGGGCAGAACGTGATGGCCGCCTCCGCCACCGACTACGCCGGCGGCTCGGTCAACGTCCTGGTGGCCGCGGCCCGGTTCGGTGCCGCCTGCGTCCACGCCGGCTCGATCGGGACGGGCCCGCACGGCGACCTCGTCCGGGCCGCGTTGGCGGCCGAGNGGGTCGCGGTCAGCTCGCCGCCGGTCCCGGACGCCGACACCGGCATCTGCGTCGTGCTCGTCGAACCGTCCGCCGAACGGACGTTCGTCACGACCCTGGGCGCAGAGCGGCGGATCAGCGAGGAGTCGCTGGCCACCGCCGACCCGCAGCCGGGCGATCTGGTCTGCGTCAGCGGCTACACCCTGGTGATGCCGCAGACGCGGGACCCGTTGTTGGCCTGGCTAGGGACGTTGCCGGCTGGGGTCGAGGTCGTCCTCGACCCGGGAGCCCCGTTCGCGGCCCTGCCGGTCGGCGTGCGTGAGGCGATGCTGACCCGCACCACGGTCTGGACCTCCAACCTGGACGAGGCGCGCATGTTCGTCCGCGCACTCACCCCGGGTCGAGCCGACGAACGCACGCTGGCGAACATGGGCTATGCGGCGGACACCCTCGCCGCCCACGTGGGCGACGGCCTCGTCCTCGTCGCCCGGGACGGCCCCGCCGGCTGCGCCGTCCGGGCGGCCGGGCGGACCACCGTCGTCCCCGGGTTCCCGCAGGTCGCCGTGGACACCAACGGGGCCGGCGACACCCACACCGGGGCGCTCGTGGCCGAACTCGCCAAGGGTTCCGACGTCGTTGAGGCATGCCGGCGAGCCAACGCCGCAGCGGCCATCAAGGTCACGCGGAAGGGCCCGGCCACCTCCCCGACGGCCGGCGAGGTGGACGCGTTCCTCGCCGCGACGGGATCCTGAGTCAGGGCCCCGTGGCGGCCCTGGTGGTGGAGCCGGTCGAAAGCACTTAGGTCGGCTGGGTCCGGGGGTTGAGCCTGTCGAACCCATTTGAGGCCGGTTCGGTCACGGGGTGGGGCTGGGTGGTTGAGCTTGTCGGACGCACCTGAGGTCGGCTGGGACGGTGGGGCCGGGATGGTTGAGCCTGTCGAAACCACGTGCAAGGGTTCCCGGTCTCCGGGGACGCGGCGCCAGCGTCAGGCCGGCACGCCGGGGAGTCCGTCGATGCTCGTGGTGTTGTTCGCGGCCATGTAATCAGCGAGGCCCGTTGGCGACTTGCGCTGCAGCCCCCGTGCCCAGCGATCGGAGTTGTCCCGGTCGTGTTCGAACGTCATGACGGGCACGCCGTCGCCGCACGAATCGGAGACGCGGTCGAGGTCCGCGACGACGATGCAGCGCCGGTGCCCCGGCGTCGCGAACAGCGCGTCGTCGAAGTGGGCGGCCAGGGCAGCGAAGGCGTCGTCGTCCGGCCACACCAGGCGCGCCTGGCCATAGAGGCGGACGATCTTGGGCCGCTTTCCGAACGAGCAGAACATGAAGGTGATACGTCCGTCCGCCTGTGCGTGCGCCGCCGTCTCGATACCACTGCCCACGCGGTCGAGGTAGGCGACCTGCGTCGGTCCCAGGACGGCGAACGTCCCGATCGGGCCCTTGGGGGACACGTTGACGTGGCCTTGTGCACCGGCCGTGCCGACGAAGAACAGCGGTTGCTCGGCGATGAACCGTTGCAGCGCGGGCGTGATCGTGTCGTAGACCTGACCCATGCGCCTCAGTCTACGGGCGCACCCGGGGTGCGTCGCAGGTACCCAAGGCCGGTCCGGGGCTCTCGACAGGCTCGACCGCCGGGTTCTCGCCGGGGTCTCGACGGGCTCGCCCGCCCAGGGGCTGCGCTGGTTGAGCTTGTCGAAACCGAGCCGGTGCCGATTGGGGGCCTGGGGTCTCGGCAGGGCTGGACCGCCGGGCGCCGAGTGGGGACCCGGGGTCTCGACGGGCTCGACCGCCGGACCGTCCGCTGGGTCTCGACAAGCCGGACGGCCGGGTGCCGAGTGGTGGCCCGAGGTCTCGACAGGCTCGACCGCCGGACCGTCCGCTGGGTCTCGACGGGCTCGATCGCAGGGCTCTTTCCGGGGTCTCGACAGGCTCGACCGCCGGACCGTCCGCTGGGTCTCGACAAGCCGGACGGCCGGGCGCCGAGTGGGGACCCGGGGTCTCGACAGGCTCGACCGCCGGGTTCTCGCCGGTGTCTCGACGGGCTCGACCGCCGGGTTCTCGCCGGTGTCTCGACGGGCTCGACCGCCGGACCGTCCGCTGGGTCGCGGCCGGGCTCGACCGCCGGGCCCACTCCGGGGTTTCTACAGGGCTCGACCGCCGGGACCGCCGGAGGCCACGAATTCATCACCCGATGCCAGGACTTGGCAGACGCGCGCAGGTCGTGACATACTCAACGCGGAACCACAGGTTCCACAGGATTGTCACTCTTCGGAGGCAAGACCTGAGACGCTTTAGTTGCGTTTCGGGTCTTTTTCATTTTCAGAGCAGGTTTGTCAGAGAGGACAGGCAATGGCAACAGTCGACTACGGGGCCCTCGCGGGCCAGATCCTGCAGAAGGTGGGTGGCGAAGAGAACATCGCCACGGCCACGCACTGCGCCACCCGGCTTCGGCTTCGTCTCAAGGACGAGGGCAAGGCCGACAAGGCAGCCATCGAGAAGCTGCCCGGTGTCATCACGGTCGTCCAGGCGGGCGGCCAGTACCAGGTCGTGATCGGCAACAACGTGCCCAAGGTGCACGAAGCGCTGCTCGGCATGACCAAGCTCGGTGAGCACACCGGTGCGGACGAGGGCCCCAAGGGCAACCTCTTGAACCAGTTCATCGCCCTGATCAGCTCGATCTTCAGCCCCATGCTGTGGCCCCTGGCCGGCATCGGCCTGATGAAGGCGTTCCTGTCGCTGGCGACCAACTTCAGCCTGATCGACCCCAAGAGCACCACCTACACGATCATCGCCGCGGCCGCGGACGGCATGTTCTACTTCCTGCCGATGTTCCTGGCCGTGACCGCGTCGCGCCGGTTCAAGACCAACATGTTCACCTCGATGGCGATCGCGGCCGCGCTGGTCTACCCGAGCATCGTCGCCCTCAACGGCGGCGAGACCCCGGTGACCTTCCTCGGCATCCCGGTGGTCATGATGAGCTACACCAGCTCGGTCATCCCGATCGTGGTGGCGGTGTGGCTGCAGGGCTACCTGGAGCGCTTCCTCACCAAGACGCTGCCGGACATGATCCGCAACTTCACCGTCCCGCTGCTCACCATCCTGGTCATGGTTCCGCTGGTCCTGCTGACCGTCGGCCCGATCACAACCTACGCGGCCAACGGCATCTCCGCGGGCGTCAACTTCCTGTTCGGTGCGGCTCCCTGGCTGGCCGGCGCCATCATGGGCGGCCTGTGGCAGGTGTTCGTGCTGTTCGGCCTGCACTGGGGCTTCGTCCCGATTCTGACCAACGACCTGGCCACCCAGGGCTACTCGCTGATCTCCGGCCCGCTGGTCGCGGCCGTGCTTGCCCAGGCCGCCTCCGGTCTGGCCGTCATGTTCCGCAGCCGGAGCGCCAAGCGGCGCGAGGTGGCCGGTCCGGCCGCGTTCTCCGGCTTCCTGGCCGGCATCACCGAGCCGATCATCTACGGCGTCAACCTGCCGCTGAAGCTCCCGTTCTACTTCGGCATCGCCGGTGGCGCGGTGGGCGGCGCGATCGCCGCCGCGGGTGGTTCGGCCGCCAACGCGTTCGTTTTCCCGTCCTTGATCGCCCTGCCCGCGTACATGACGATCGGCAACTTCACGCTGCAGCTCATCGGCACCGGCCTGGCGATCCTGATCGCCTTCGTCCTGACCTTCATGTTCGGTCCGCGTGAAGAGGTCGACGTCGAGGACGACACCGCCGAGGCCGAGGCCGCCAACACCCTCACCGCCGGCCACGCCGTCACCATCAACGCCCCGATCGCCGGCCACGCGGTTCCGCTGGCCGAGGTGAAGGACAAGGTGTTCGCTTCCGGCGCCATGGGCACTGGCCTGGGCATCGTCCCGTCCGACGGCACGATCGTCGCCCCGTTCGACGGCACCGTCGAGGTCGCCTTCCCGACCGGGCACGCGTTCGGGCTGAAGTCGGCCAGCGGCGTCGAGGTGCTGATCCACGTCGGCATCGACACCGTCAACCTCAACGGCGACGGGTTCACCGCCAAGGTCAAGCAGGGCGACCATGTCAAGGCCGGCGACGTGCTGGGCACGGTCGACCTCGCCAAGGTCCAGGCCGCCGGCTACGACCCGACCACGATCGTCGTCGTCACCAACACCGCGAGCCTGGCCGAGGTCACCGCTCACGGCGAGGGCGAGCTCACCGCCGGCGAGCCCGCGGTCGCGGTCATCGTCTGATCCGTCCATCACCACGTCCACGAAAGGAAAGCACGCATGAGCAACGCGTTTCCCGAGGGGTTCCTCTGGGGCGGTGCCGTCGCGGCGAACCAGTACGAGGGCGGCTACCAGTCCGGGGGCAAGGGCCTGTCCATCCAGGACGTGATGCCGAAAGGCATCATGGCCCCGCCCACGGACGAGCCGACGGCGGACAACCTGAAGCACGAGGGCATCGACTTCTACCACCGCTACNGCCCCGACATCGCGCTGTTCGCCGAGTTGGGGTTCAAGGTGTTCCGGTTGTCCATCGCCTGGAGCCGGATCTTCCCCAACGGTGACGAGGAGACCCCGAACGAAGAGGGCCTGGCCTTCTACGACCGGGTGTTCGACGAGTTGGAGAAGTACGGCATCGAGCCCCTGGTCACCATCAGCCACTACGAGACCCCGCTGCACCTGGCGAAGACCTACGACGGCTGGGTGAACCGGAAGCTGATCGGCTTCTACGAGCGGTACGCCCGGACGCTGTTCGAGCGGTACGGGCACCGCGTGAAGTACTGGCTGACCTTCAACGAGATCAACTCGGTGCTGCACGCCCCGCTGATGTCGGGCGGCATCTGGACCNCCAAGGACCAGTTGTCGAAGCAGGATCTGTACCAGGCGATCCACCACGAACTGGTGGCCTCGGCGTCGGTCACGAAGATCGCCCACGAGGTCAACCCCGACCTCAAGGTCGGCTGCATGGTGATCGCGATGCCGATCTACCCGCTGACGCCGGACCCCAGGGATGTCCTGAAGGTCCTGCACTCCGATCACGAGAACCTCGCGTTCAGCGACGTCCATGTCCGTGGCGAGTACCCCGGCTACTTCCTGCGCACGCTGGCCGAGGCCGGGGTCGAACTCGACATCACCGATGAAGACCGCGAGACCCTCAAGAACACCGTCGATTTCGTGTCGTTCAGCTACTACATGAGCATCTGCGACAGCGCGACCGGCGGCGAAGAGGGCCAGGGCAACATCATGGGCGGGGTCAAGAACCCCACCCTGCCCGCCTCGGAGTGGGGCTGGCAGATCGACCCGATCGGGCTGCGGGTGATCCTGAACCAGTTCTGGGATCGCTGGGGCAAACCCCTGTTCATCGTCGAGAACGGCCTGGGCGCCAAGGACGTCCTGGTCGAGGTGGACGGGGTCAAGACCGTCGAGGACGACTACCGGATCGCCTACCTGCGCGACCATCTCGTGCAGGTGCGCGAGGCGATCGCTGACGGCGTCGAGCTGTGGGGCTACACCTGGTGGGGCCCCATCGACGTGGTCAGCGCCTCGACCGCGCAGCTGTCGAAGCGGTACGGCTTCATCTACGTGGACCGCAACGACGACGGCACCGGAACGCTCGAGCGCTATCGCAAGAAGTCGTTCGGGTTCTACCGTGAGGTCATCGCCAGCAACGGTGCCAACCTGTAGGACGGAGTCTCGTCGATGGAGATCCTGCGGGTCTTCAACAACAACGTCGTGCTCGCCCGCGACCCGGGCGGGCAGGACGTGGTGTTGACCGGACGGGGCCTGGGCTTCCAGGCCCGTCCGGGCGACATCGTGGACCAGTCCCGGGTGGCCCGGGTGTTCGTCCCGTCCGACGGCCGCGACCCCGACACCATGGGGGCGCTCATCGCCGACATCCCGCCCGAACACATCACGCTCGCGGACGAGGCGCTGTCGCTCGTCCGTGACGAACTGCCGAAGGACAGCTACGCCAGCGTCCTGGTGGCTCTGGCCGACCACCTCAGCTTCGCGATCAAGCGCCAGCGCCAAGGGATTGCGATGGAGTTCCCGTTGCGGGCCGAGGTGTCCCACCTGTACGCCCGGGAACTCGGGCTCGCCCAGCGGATGATCGACCACGTCAACAGCCGGCTGGCCGACCCGGTCCCGGCCGACGAGGCCATCGCCGTGGCGTTGCACCTGGTCAACGCCGGGTTCCTGACCGGCGATCTGTCGTTCACCTACCGGATGACCGGCATCCTGCGGCAGGTGTTCGAGGTCATCGGCAGCTTCTTCGGCCAGCCGTTCGACACCGACACGGTCAGCGCCGCGCGGTTCATCACGCACCTGCGCTACTTCTTCGTCCGGCTCCAGAACGATCGGCAGTTGGCCGAGGGCCAACTCGTCCTGCACAAGGCGATCCGCGAGGCCTACCCCCAGGCGTACCAGTGCGCGCTGCGGATCCAGGCCGTCCTGGAACTACGGCTGGGCCAGCCCATCAGCACCGACGAGGTCACCTACCTGACCATGCACGTGGCCCGGCTCGCGGCCGACCGGGAGGCCGCCTCCGCCTGAGCGGGGACGACCCGTTGTCGGCTCACGCCCACAACCGCAGCGCCAAGGCGAGGGCGAAGACCGGATAGAACAGGGCGATGGCAAGCAGGAACACCCGTTCGCTCAGGGGAAGGCGGCTNCGCACGGGCCGCACGATCAGGGTACCCACCAGGGCGACCAGACCGGCGAGGGCCACCCAGTGCAGCACGTCCAGGGCGCTGCCGAAGGCGCCCGGCCCCGCCCAGCGGACGACATCGCCGGTGAGCGCGTAGGCCAATCCGAACCAGACCACGGCGAGCACCAGGTGGATCCGCCCGGTGCGAGTGCGCGCGGTCCCGACGACGTCGGTCGGGGCCTTGACCAGCAGGCCGAAGAGCGCGGCCAGGGCGACGAGCATGGCGGTGGCGATGCCCCGGTAAGACCAGCCGGGCTGTCCCCACCAGACGGCGCCGGCGAGGCAGGCCCACGCTCCGGCGCCGCTCAAGGTGCCGATCGTGGCGAGCTTCCGGGTCGGCCCCACGGCGTAGTCGCTGACGGGGTTCCGCCACGGCGAGTACGGGCTCGGCACCAGGTGGACGCCCACCAGCGCCCACAGCCGGACGAGCAAGAGGACCAGGGCCACGCAGGCCAGGACGACGGGCATGGGGTCTCCTCGGGGATGGTGACCCCACCCAGCCAACACTCTCTGCTGTCACCGACGAGCCGGTGATCAGGGACTGGGACGGGCTGGCGATGCACGTCGTCCGGTAGCTGTGCAGTTGACCACCGAAGTCAGTGGTCAACTGCACAGTGAAACAAGGCCCGGCCGGAAGCGCCTCAGAGGTGGTTCGGGGCTTCCTTCAGGACGGCGTGGAGCCGGCTGTAGATCTCCTGGAACTCGGCCGGGCCGATGGTCAGCGGCGGGGCCAGTTGGACGACGGGGTCGCCACGGTCGTCCGCACGGCAGTACAGGCCGGCGTCGTAGAGCGCCTTGGACAGGTAGCCGCGCAGCAGCCGCTCGGACTCGTCGTCGTCGAACGTCTCGCGGGTGGCCTTGTCCTTGACCAGCTCGATGCCGTAGAAGTACCCTTCGCCGCGGACGTCGCCGACGATCGGCAGCTCCAGCAGCCGCTCCAGCACCGTCCGGAACACCGGGGCGTTGGTCTTCACGTTGTCGTTGAGACCCTCGCGCTCGAAGATGTCCAGGTTCGCCATCGCGACCGCCGCCGAGACCGGGTGGCCGCCGAAGGTGTAGCCGTGCGGGAACGAGGTCATGCCCTTCTTGAACGGCTCGAACAGCCGGTCGGTGGCGATCATCGCGCCGATCGGNGAGTAACCGGACGTCATCCCCTTCGCGCAGGTGATGATGTCCGGGACGTACCCGAAGTCGTCGCAGGCGAACATCGAGCCGATCCGGCCGAACGCGCAGATCACCTCGTCCGAGACCAGCAGGACGTCGTACTCGTCGCAGATCTCACGGACGCGCTGGAAGTAGCCCGGAGGCGGCGGGAAGCACCCGCCGGAGTTCTGCACGGGCTCCAGGAACACCGCCGCCACCGAATCCGGACCCTCGAACTCGATCGCTTCGGCGATCCGGTCCGCGGCCCACCGGCCGAACGCCTCGGGGTCGTTGCGCAGGTGCTCCGGCGCCCGGTACTGGTTGGTGTTCGGCACCTTGAACGCGCCGGGGGTGAGCGGCTCGAACGGGATCTTCGCGCCCGGCAGCGAGGTGATCGCCAGGGCGCCCTGCGGCGTGCCGTGGTACGCGATGGCCCGGGAAATCACCTTGTGCTTGGTGGGTTTGCCGATCAGCTTGTAGTACTGCTTGGCCAGCTTCCAGGCGGTCTCGACGGCCTCGCCGCCGCCGGTGGTGAAGAACACCCGGTTGAGGTCGGCGGGCGCGTAGCCGGCCAGCCGGTCGGCCAGTTCGATCGCGCGGGGGTGTGCGTAGCTCCACAGCGGCATGAACGCGAGCTCGCGGGCCTGCTTGGCGGCGGCCTCGGCCAGCTCCTCGCGGCCGTGGCCGACCTGGGTGACGAACAGCCCGGACAGGCCGTCGATGTACTCCTTGCCGTTGGAGTCGTAGATCAGGTGCCCCTTGCCGTGGGTGATGATCGGGACCTGCTGGTTCAGCCCGTCCGGCTCGAAGACCGAGTGGCGCGTGAAGTGCATCCACAGGTGGTCGCGCGCGGCGTCGGAGTAGCTCTCGCCGGACGGCAGCAGTGCCGGCGCCGGGGTCAGGCCCTGCAGGGCGGTCATCGGATCGGTGTCGGTACTCATCGAGTCCCCCAGTCGTAGTGCTGTTTGTTGAGCTTCAAGTAGACGAAGGTTTCGGTGCCCCACACCCCGGGCAGAGCCCGGATGCGGTCGTTGAGCAGGGTGAGCAGCTCGTCGTCGTCCTCGCAGACGAGTTCGACGAGGATGTCGAAGCTGCCTGCGGTGGTCACCACGTAGTCGATCTCCGGCATCGCGACCAGCGCCTCGGCGACGGACGACAGGTCGCCGTTCACCCGCAACCCGACCAGGGCCTGGCGGCGGAACCCGACCTGCAACGGGTCGGTCACCGCGACGATCTGGATGACCCCGCTGTCGCGCAGCCGCTGCACCCGCTGCCGGACGGCGGCCTCCGACAGGTCGACCTCCTTGGCGATCATCGCGTAGCTCTGCCGGCCGTCGGCCTGCAGCAGCTCGATGATCCGCTTGGACACCTGATCCAGCGGCGCGGGCTGGCGCCGCCGATCGGAGTCCGGGTGGGTGGTCATGCCTCGATGGTTCTCCCTTTGGCCGGGTTTGGCAAGTGCCTGGCGCATGAATCGGTTGCGAAATCGATTTGTAACAAAGTTTTCCGAAGTTCTTGATCTCAGGGGCTGTTGAATCCGTGGCTCTTCGGTTTAGTCTTCACGTCAAGCCGCACGGGCGGGGGCCGCGAGGCGCGACACGAGGGGACGTGCCTGCCCGCCAGGGGAAGGGAAGGGTATGTCCAGGCGCCAACCTCCGCAGGACCCAGTCGTCCGCCAACTCATCTCGCTGAACCGCTCGATGCTCACCCGCCGGAATCTGCTCAAGCTCGGTGGCGGCGCCGCCGCGGCGGCCGGCCTGGCCGCGTGCGCCCCGCCGCTGCCGCCGATCAGCCCGACCGGCGGCGTCCCATCCCTGCAACTGCCGCAGGACATGTCCGCGACCCAGAAGACGATCAACTTCGCCAACTGGACCGCGTACATGGACTACGACGAGACCACCAAGAAGTACCCGACCCTCGAGGCGTTCACGAAGAAGACCGGGATCAAGGTCAACTACACCGAGGACGTCGACGACAACGACACCTACTTCAACAAGGTCGCCCCGCAGCTGCGGGCCCACCAGGACATCAACCGGGACATCTTCTGCTTCACCGACTGGATGGCCAACCGGGTGATCCGCGAGCAGATGGCCCAGCCGCTGGATCCATGGGCCATGCCGAACGTGATCGGACACCTGCTGCCCTCGCTGCAGCAGGTCTCCTTCGATCCCGGACGCAAGTACTCGGTGCCCTGGCAGGGCGGCTTCGGCGGCATCTGCTACCACAAGAAGAAGGTCGGCAGGGAGCTCAAGACCATTGAGGATCTGTGGGCGCCCGACCTCAAGGGCAAGATCACCGTGCTCAGCGAGTTCCGCGACACCGCCGGGCTCATCATGCAGAGCCAGGGCGTCGACATCGGCGGCAACTGGGGCAAGCCCGAACTGCAGCGGGCATTCGACGAGGTCAGCAAGCGCATTTCGGACGGGAACATCAGGCGCGTCCAGGGCAACGCCTACATGGAGGCACTCAAGGCGGGCAACGCGTTCGCCGGCATCGTGTGGAGCGGCGACATCTTCATCCTCCGCGCCGAGACCGAGGACGACAACTGGGAGTTCGTGATCCCCGAATCCGGCGGGACGCTGTGGACCGACAACCTGATGGTGCCGATCACCTCGACCCACCGGGCCAACGCGATGAAGCTCATGGACTACTACTACGACCCCAAGGTAGCCGCGGAGCTGGCCGCATGGGTCAACTACATCTCCCCGGTCGTCGGGGCCCAGGAGGAGTTGGCGAAGACCGACAAGGAGCTGGCCTCCAGCCCGTTCATCTTCCCGACCGAGGACTACCTCAAGAAGCACAAGATTCAGGGCTTCCGGGCGCTCACCGCCGAGGAAGAGGCCGAGTACGGCGCCATGTGGGCGAAAGTGATTGGAAACTGATGGCACTGTTCAGCTCCAAGGCCAGCACGGCCTTGCGCGAGGCGACCGGCGACCTCGTCATCGAGAACGTCACCAAGCGGTTCGGCGACTTCGTCGCCGTCGACGACCTGTCCCTGACCGTGCCCCGTGGTTCGTTCTTCGCCCTGCTCGGCCCGTCCGGCTGCGGCAAGACCACGACCCTGCGCATGGTGGCAGGCCTCGAACAGCCCACCGCCGGCCGGATCCTCATCGGCGAAACCGACCTGACCGGGTCGCGGCCCTATGAGCGTCCGGTGAACACGGTGTTCCAGAGCTACGCGCTGTTCCCGCACCTGACCGTCCGCGAGAACGTGGCGTTCGGGCCCAAGCGGCGCGGGGTGAAGGACGCCATGGCGCTCGCGGACGAGGCGCTCAAGCTCGTCGAACTCGACCACCTGGCCTCCCGCAAGCCCGCGCTGATGTCGGGCGGCCAGCAGCAGCGGGCCGCGCTCGCGCGGGCCCTGGTCAACCGGCCCGAGGTGCTGCTGCTGGACGAGCCGCTGGGCGCCCTGGACCTGAAGCTGCGCCGCCAGATGCAGGTGGAGCTGAAGCGGATCCAGACCGAGGTGGGGCTGACATTCATCCACGTCACCCACGACCAGGAGGAGGCCATGACCATGGCCGACACGGTCGCGGTGATGAACAAGGGTCGGATCGAGCAGATGGGCGCCCCGGCCGAGCTGTACGACCTGCCCAAGACGGCCTTCGTCGCCAACTTCCTCGGCCAGGCGAACATGATGGACGCCCAGGTGGTCGGGATCGAGGGCGATCGGCTGGGGTTCGCCNCGGAGTCGACCGACCGGGAGTTCACCGTCCCGCTGTCGCGCTGCTCGGTGACCGAGGGCAAGGTGGCGTACGGCGTCCGTCCGGAGAAGCTGGTCGTCCATCACGAGGAACCCACCGGACTCCCCGACCGGATGGAGGTCGCCGGGCCCGGTGTGCTGACCGACGTGTCGTTCACCGGCGTGTCCACCCAGTACATGGTGGAGATCCCCGGCCTGGGCACCGGCAGCGCCTTCGAGCAGAACATGGACGTCGAGCCCGTCCAGGCCCGGCGCGGCGACAAGGTGTGGGTCAGCTGGGACGCCGACCACGCCTTCGTGGTGCCCGGCGGTGAGCATCTACACGACGGTCAGGACGCGGCATGAGTTCCGCGCTCGCGCACGTCGCCCCGACCACNNGCCGGCGGGGTTCCGGTCGGCGGGGCCGATCAGCCCGCCCGTGGCCGGCGCATCACGCCGTACCTGCTGCTGATCCCCGGCCTGGCGTGGCTGGTGGTCTTCTTCGTGATCCCGATGGTGCAGCTTTTCTTGGTCTCGCTGCAGTCGGACTACCCGGGCTACCCCGGCTACTACTACCTGGACGTGAACGTCGCGAACTACGGCCGGGCGCTGACCGAGTTCGCCCCGCACTTCGGCCGCTCGTTGCTGTTCGCGGGTCTGGCGACGTTCTTCGCCTTCCTGCTGGCCTACCCGCTCGCCTACGCGATGGCGTTCAAGGCCGGACGGTGGCGCGGGCTGATGATGATCCTGGTGATCGCGCCGTTCTTCACGTCCTTCATCCTGCGGACGATCGCCTGGCGGCAGATCCTCGCCGACGAGGGCTGGATCGTCACCACCCTCAACGCATTGCACCTGCTGCCCGGGNGCCGGATCACCGAGACGTGGGTGGCGGTGGTGGCGGGCCTCACCTACAACTTCCTGCCGTTCATGGTGCTGCCCATCTACTCCTCGCTGGAACGGGCCGACCCCAAGGTGATCGAGGCCGGCGGCGACCTGTACGCCAACGGCTTCACCACGTTCCGGACGGTCACGCTGCCCATGTCGATGCCGGGCGTGCTGGCCGGCACCCTGTTGACGTTCATCCCGGCTGCGGGCGACTACGTCAACGCCGAACTGCTGGGTTCGGACATCTCGACCAAGATGGTCGGCAACGTCATCGAGAGCCAGTTCTTCAAGGTGCTCGGTGGCTTCNCCGAGGCGGCGGCCCTGTCGTTCACGCTGATGGCGCTGATCCTTNTCCTGGTCTTCCTCTACACGCGCAAGTTCGGGACGGAGGAACTGCTGTGAGCACCGCAGTCCGCGATCCCCGGGTCACCGCTGGGGTGCCCGGTCGTCCGATCAGCACCTGGACGAAGCTGCGCTACTTCATCGCCGACCGGTGGGTGATGACCTCGGCGATCCTCGTCCTGGCGTACCTGTTCCTGCCGGTGGCCTACACGTTCGTGTTCAGCTTCAACAACTACCGCAAGTCGAACATCTCGTGGAATCCCGAGGGTTCGCCGACCCTGGAGCACTGGCTCAACCCGTGCGGCCCACCCGGGATCTGCGAGTCGCTGGTGACCTCGTTGCAGGTCGGCTTCCTGGCCACCGCGATCGCCACCGTGCTCGGCACGATGATCGCGTTCGCCCTGGTCAGACACAAGTTCTTCGGCCGCGGGGCCACGAACTGGCTGGTCTTCGTGCCCATGGCGACCCCGGAGGTCGTGCTGGGCGCGTCGCTGCTGACGATCTTCGTCCAGGGCTACACCCGGGTGGGGCTGCAGCTGGGCTTCTGGACGATCGTGATCGCCCACATCATGTTCTGCATCAGCTTCGTGGTCGTCACCGTGAAGGCCCGGCTGCAAAGCCTCGACCCGCGGATCGAGGAGGCGGCGGCCGACCTGTACGCCAACCCGACCTCAGCGTTCCTGCGGGTGACGTTCCCGCTGGTGCTGCCGGGCATCATCAGCGCGGCCATGCTGTCGTTCTCCCTGAGCTTCGACGACTTCATCATCACCAACTTCGTCTCCGGCGACACCAATACCTTCCCCAAGTTCGTCTACGTCTCCTACCTGCGCGGCATCCCCGCGCAGGCCAACGTGATCGGCTTCTCGCTGTTCCTGTTGGCCGTGCTGATGACAGTGGCCGGCCAGTTGATCGGGAGCGCGCGAGCCAGAAAGGGCTGAACCCATGCGCATCCTGATGATCGGTGCCGGCGGGGTCGGTGACGCCGCCGCCCGCATCGCCTGCGAACGCGACTTCTTCGAGCTGTTCGTGGTCGCCGACTACGACCTCGCCCGCGCGGAGCGGACGGTGGCCGCGGCCCGCGAACGGCGTCCGTTCGAGTCCCGCTTCGTAGCGGCTCAGGTGGACGCCTCGTCCGCGGAGGCGGTGGCGGCGCTCGCTCGGCAACACCAGGCCACCCACGTGTTCAATGCGGTCGATCCGCGGTTCGTGATGCCGATCTTCGACGGCGCCAAGGCGGCCGGGGCCGGCTATCTGGACATGGCGATGAGCCTGTCTCGTCCGCATCCGGAGAAGCCGTACGAGCAGACCGGGGTGAAGCTGGGCGACGAACAGTTCGCCCAGGCCGAGCAGTGGGAGGCGGACGGCCAACTGGCGCTGGTCGGCATCGGCGTCGAGCCCGGGCTGTCGGACGTGTTCGCCCGCTACGCCGCCGACCACCTGTTCAGCCACATCACCGAACTGGGGACGCGAGACGGCGCGAACCTGGCCGTGTTCGACGAGCACGGCAAGGAGATCTTCGCGCCGGGCTTCTCGATCTGGACGGTGATCGAGGAGTGCCTGAACCCGCCGGTGATCCACGAGAAGGGCAAGGGCTGGTACACCGTCGAGCCGTTCGCGGAGCCGGAGATCTTCGAGTTCCCCGAGGGGATCGGGCCGGTCGAGTGCGTCCACGTCGAGCACGAGGAAGTGCTGCTCATGCCGCGCTGGGTCGAGGCCGACAAGGTCACGTTCAAGTACGGCCTCGGCGAGACAATGATCAACATCCTGCGGGTGCTGCACGAACTCGGCCTGCACCGCACCGACCAGGTGAACGTGAAGGGCGTGGAGGTGTCGCCGCGGGACGTGGTGGCGGCCTGCCTGCCCGATCCGGCGACCATCGGGCCGCGGATGCAGGGCAAGACCTGCGCCGGGCTCTGGGTCACCGGGACGGGCAAGGACGGCCGGCCGCGCCGGACGTACCTCTACCACGTCGTCGACAACGCCGATTCGATGCGTGACTACGGGTCTCAGTGTGTGGTGTGGCAGACCGCCCTCAACCCGATCGTGGCCCTAGAACTGTTGGCCACCGGGGTGTGGTCTGGGGCCGGGGTGAAGGGTCCGGAGGCGTTCGACGCCGTCCCGTTCCTGGATCTGCTGGCGGCCCCCAAGCCTGAGGGGTACGGCTCACCCTGGGGCATGGAGGACCGGTAGGTCGTTGCGCCGCGGGCGTTGAATCCGGGGTGTGGTTAGCCAAACTAATGAGCTAGGCTAACCATATGCCCTCGACCGACGCCACCCTGAAGCTCGCCGTGGACCTGCGGCTGGCGTGCCAGCTGGTCAGCCGCAAGGTGCGCTTCGAGGGTTCGCACGAGGTGGCGCCGCACCAGTTCTCGGTGCTGGTCAAGCTGGTGGACGGGCCTCGCGGGCCGGCGGAGTTGGCCGACCTCGAACAGGTCAGCAAGCCCTCCATGTCGCGGACGATCNGGGGGCTGGTCGAGGCGGGCCTCGTCCGCTGCGACGGGCACCCCAGCGACGGACGGGCCAAGCTCGTCAGCCTGACCGATGCGGGGCGCGCGGCCGTGGAGCGCACGCGGCGGGACCGGGACAACTTCATGCTGCATTACCTGGAGGGTTGGACGCCGGCCAGCGCGCGCTGCTGCGCGAGGCCACCGACCTGCTGGCCGAGATGATGCGGCGATGACCGCGNNACGGCCGAGAAGGTGCCCCTGCTGTCGTCGCTGCGGCTGCACAACTACCGCCTGTTCTTCGTGGGCGGCCTGCTGTCGAACGTCGGCACCTGGATGGCCCGGGTGGCCCAGGACTGGCTGGTGCTCACCCAACTCACCGATCACTCCTCGACCGCCTTGGGGACGATAACCGGGCTGCAGTTCGCTCCGATGGCGCTGCTCGCCCCGCTGGCCGGGGCGGTCGCCGACCGCTACCCCAAGCGCCGCATTCTGCAGGTCACCGCGCTCGGCGGCGGCCTGACCGGGGTGCTGCTGGCTGCGCTGACCCTGGGCGGGGTCGTCCAGTTGTGGCACGTGTACGTGCTGGCCACCATCGCTGGGACATTCGCCGCATTCGAGGCACCCGCCCGGCAGGCGTTCGCGTCCGAGATGGTCCCACCCCGGCTGCTGACCAACGCGGTCGGGCTCAACAGCACGAACTTCAACGCTGCGCGGCTGCTGGGGCCGGGTGTCGCCGGGTTGACCATCGGCGCCTGGGGCGTGGGGCCGGCGCTGTTGCTCAACGGGCTGAGCTTCGCCGGACCGTTCGTCGCCCTCGCCCTGATGCGGGCGGACGAGCTGACGCCTGCCCCGCCGCGGCGGGGTCGCGGAGCGATCCGGGAGGNNATCCGCTACGTCCGGAACCGCCCGGACATCCTCACCATCATGTTCGTGGTGTTCATGCTCGGCACATTCGGCCTCAACTTCCAGATCACCAACGCGCTGATGGCCACCAAGGTGTACGCGGTGGGCGCCGAGGCCTACGGGCTGCTGGGGACGATCATGGCCGTCGGCACCCTCGGGGCGGCGCTGATCGCGGCCCGGAGGTCGCGGCCTCGGCTGCGGCTGATCCTCGGCGCCCTGGGTGCGTTCTCCCTGGTCACGACGGCTTTGGCGGTGGCGCCCAACTATGCGACGTACGCGATCCTGCTCGTCCCGGTCGGACTGGCGGCGCTGACGGTGATGACGGCGGCCAACGCGCTCGTCCAACTCACCACGGAGCCCAGCATGCGCGGCCGGGTGATGGCGCTGTACATGGCGATCTTCATGGGCGGGACGCCGCTGGGCGCACCCGTGATCGGCTGGATCGGGGACGCCTTCGGGCCGCGCTGGACGCTGCTCGTGNGGGCCATCGCCACCGGGCTGACCGTGCTGCTGGTCGGGGGCTACCTGCTGGCCGAACGGTGGCGCAGCGACCGCATGGCCATCTGGGAGCCGGCCGTCGTTGAGGAGGACCCGGATGACTCCGTGGCCCGCTGAGCCGACGCTCGGGTCAGCGGCTCAATCTCGCCTTCGGTACCGGATCTCAGTCTGGGTACCGAATCTCGCCTCCGGCGGCGAGAGTGGGTACCGAACCCGAGAGTGGGTACCGAACCCGAGAGTGGGTACTCAACCTTAGAGTGGATGCCGACGGCGACAGTGGGGGTACGAACCCGCGCGACAGTGCTGAGTCTCAGTTCCGGTGCCGAATCTCGCCTCCGGCGGCGAGAGTGGGTACTCAACCCGAGAGTGGGTGCCGAACCCGAGAGTGGGTGCCGACGGCGACAGTGGGGGTGCGAATCCCAGCGGCAGTGCTGAGTCTCAGTTCCGGTGCCGAATGTCAGTTCCGGTGCCGAATCTCAGTTCCAGTACCGAATCTCGCCTCCGGCGGCGAGAGTGGGTACTCAACCCGAGAGTGGATGCCGACGGCGAGAGTGGGTACCGAACCCGAAAGTGGATGCCGAACCCGAGAGCGGATGCCGACGGCGACAGTGGGGGACGAACCCGCGCGACAGTGCTGAGTCTCAGTTCCGGTGCCGACTCGCAGTCTGGGGTGCCGAATCTCAGTTCCCGTACCGAATCTCAGTTCCGGTACCGGATCTCGCCTCCGGCGGCGAGAGTGGGTACTCAACCTGAGAGTGGGTACTCAACCCGAGAGTCGGGACCACCCAAGGGCGGTACACCTAAGGGGCCGGTACACCCAAGGGTCGGACACCCAAGGGGCCAAGGGGCCGGTACACCCAAGGGCCGGACATCCAAAGGGCGAAGTTTCCGGTACGCCCACGGGGGCCAAGGGGCCGGTTTACCCAAGGGAGCAGTACCCGACCTGGGAGCGAGCGCCCCTACCCGCCGGCCTTGCGGCGGAACTGCCGTTTGCCGCCCTGGGCGTGGCTCGTCCGTCCATGACCCCGGTCGGCGCCGGTATGGTCCTCGCCCTCGTGGGCGGCAGCCTTCTTGCGGTCGAGGGCGGCCTTCATCGCTGCCTTGGTGTCGGCGATGGGATCGGTTTCGGGCTGCTCCGGCATGGCTCCTCCTCGACGTGGACGGCGTGGCCCAGCCTAGTTACCACCGCGCTCCGCCGCACCCCCATCCGGCGGGGGCCGCGGGAACCCGGAGTCACCCGAGGAGGCCCATGCGACTGCGGACGATCGCCGGCGTCGACGCCGACGACGACCCCAAGGACCACACCTACCGGTACCTGCGGGCGGCCCCGGTCGTCATCTGCCTGGCGCTGGGCGTCAGCCTCCTGCTGTCCTCGGTCGCCATCGGCGCGACCCAGAACTCGAGCCCGCCGTGATGCAGTTGCACCGCCGACACGCTCCCCGCGGCACGGATCCCGTCCGCCAGCCGCTGCAGGCCGGGCAGGTGCTCGTCGGCGTAGACGCCCAACTGACCCTGCCACGCCTGGCCGGCCCGGTTCACCGCGGCCGCGGCCGTCATGGTCAGCCCGAACCCGCCCTGGGCGCGGGCGAGCAGCCAGGCAGTTCCAGCTCGCTGAGCGTCCCGTCGGGATTGCTCTGGGTGTTCGTGAGGGGTGCCAACGCCAGCCGGTTGGGCAGTGCCGGGCCGCGCCTCAGGCGCAGGGGCGTGTCGAGGTTCATGTCGGTTCCTGGTCGGACGGGCAGAGGCGCCGACCCATTCAATCAGGCGTGGCCGCCGCGGGTTCGGACCGTCCGGCGGCAGCCTTGCCGCGGGCGTCCGCGATCGCGAACGGGAGGTAGGACAGGGTGAACAGCACCAGCCCGATCCCCTCCAGGACCAGGACGTACCAGGGCCAGGGCGGCAGCACGTCCAGGATGCTGGCCGTGGCGGGCTTGCGGTTGACGAACATGTAGTTGCTGCCCAGGGCCAGGTTCGCGAAGAACACCAGGGGCATGTAGGCGTTGAGCCAGCCGAACACCCGCCACACCGACCGCCACGTTGGGCGCAGACCCGTCCAGGTGAGCCAGAGGGCGGCGGTGAACTCCAGCCCGTGCGAGACGAACGTTTCGAAGTAGCGGTGATGGGGGAAGTTGTACGGGCCGAGGTCCGGGGTCAGCACNCCTTGCGAGGCGGCGCTCAGCCCCAGGAAGTAGACGAACTCGTAGAGCCGCCGATTGCGGGTGATCAGCGCGATCGGCACCGTCCAGGCCAGCACGCTGCACACGTGCAGAGGCACCATCTCCTGGACGTTCCAGGTGCCGACCGCGATCCGCCAGACGTGGAAGCCGATCTCGTTGGCCCACAGGGTCAGCGCCATCGTCCAGGAAACCGCGCGCCGAATCCGATCGGAGGCGTGGCGCAGCGACCACAGGACGACGTTCAGCCCCACCAGGACCCCCAGCGCCACCAGGTGCGACGGCCCGAACAGCCGGAACGGCGCCCCCAACGGGTCGGGTGAGAACGGGTCCACCTTGCTCCTTCGCCTCGGACGGACCAATCCTGACCGGTTTCGTCCGGAACCGGTGTCAGACTCCCCGCATGAGTGAACCCATGGACGACCGGACGATCCTGACCCGCGGCCGGGCCAGCGCCGGCGCGCCCGGCTGGCGCTACCTGCTGGGCCGGCTGCACCTGCTGCTGAAGTTCCCGGCCTTCGCCGAGGTGGTGGCGTTCGTCACCGAGGTGGCCGCCCTCGCCGAGGCCCAGCAACACCATCCGAACATCGACGTCCGTTACGACCGGGTACAGCTGACGATCTCGTCCCACGATGTCGGGGGCGTGACCCGCCGTGACCTGCGGCTGGCCAACGCGGTGACGGACCTGGCCGGCCGGTTCGGGGCCGTCGTGGAGCACCCGCCGCTGACCCAGGTCGAGATCGCCATCGACACCATGGACGCGGCCGCGATCCTCCCGTTCTGGGAGGCCGTGCTGGGCTACGTCCGCGACGGTGCGGACGCGTTGGCCGATCCCCTGGAGTTGGGTCCATCGGTGTGGTTCCAGCAGTTGGACGAGCCGCGGCCGGTGCGCAACCGGATCCATCTCGACGTCACCGTCGCCCACGACGAGGCGCCCGGACGTCTGGAGCGGGCGCTGGCCGCGGGCGGACGGCTGGTCAGCGACGAGCGTGCGCCCGCGTTCTGGATCCTTGCCGACGCCGACGGCAACGAGGCCTGCGTGTGCACGTGGCAGGGGCGCGACTGAGCGTCCGGCTCAGTGGGCGGTGGACGGTTTGCGCAGCCGTCCGATGAGGGTGACCACCGCGACGATGAGGGCCCCGACGACCAGACCCATCAACGCGGAGGCCAGCGTGTCGACCAGCCAGGTCATGAAGCCGCCGATGGCAGGCAGCGCGTGCGCGGCGGCCTCCTCCAGGTGATGGACGAAGGCGTACGGCTCGTGCCAGCCGAGGGTGTCGACGCCGGCGAGGATGATGTGCCCGCCCACCCACAGCATGGCGGCGATGCCGACCGTGGAGAGCACCCGCATCACGATCGGCATGCCCTGCACCAGACCGCGGCCCAGCGCCTGCACGCCGGCGGACTTCCGCTCGGCGAGGATGAGGCCCACGTCGTCCATCTTCACGATGATGGCGACGGCCCCGTAGACGAGCGCGGTGATCGCGATCGCGACCACGATCAGGATCAGGGTCCGGTTGAGCAGCGGCTCGGTGGCCACCTCGGCCAGCGAGATCGCCATGATCTCCGCGGACAGGATGAAGTCGGTCCGGATCGCCCCGTCGACCATCGTCTTCTCGTGCTCGGGTGACCCGATCTCGGCGAGTTCCTCCTTGTCACCGTGGGATTCGTGGTGATGGCCGCCGCCGAACGCCTCCCACACCTTCTCCGCGCCCTCGTAGCACAGGTAGGCGCCGCCGACCATGAGCAGGGGNGTCATCAGCCACGGCAGGAACTGGCTGAGCAGCAAGGCCACCGGCAGGATGAAGATCAGTTTGTTGCGCAGCGAGCCCAGCGCGATCTTCCTGATGATCGGCAGTTCGCGGTTGGCCAGGAACCCGTGCACGTAGCGCGGGGTGACCGCGGTGTCGTCCACCACGACCCCGGCGGCCTTCGCGCTGGCCTTCGCCGCGGCCGCGCCCACGTCGTCCAGGGACGCCGCGGCCGCCTTCGCCAGAGCCGCGATGTCGTCCAGCAGGGCGGCGAGGCCGCCGCTCACCGGGGATTCCCAGGGTTGCGGCGGTGCAGCGGCAGGTGGTGTGGCATGCGGAGATTCTAGAGAAGCCGCGCGTCGTCGCCACCTCCCAACGGGCTCAGCCCGGTTGGCCGGCGCCGGTCAGGTCGAGCGCCCGCACCAGCGGCATCCCCGGCCGGTAGGCCAGGTGATGGTGGGAGGGTGCGTCCAGCACCGCGACTTCGGCGCGGGCGCCGACCGCGATCCGGCCGATGTCGTCGCGGCGCAGCGCCCGGGCTCCGCCGCGGGTGGCGGCCACGATCGCTTCGGCCGGGGTCAGCCCGCACTCGCGGACGGCCAGCGCGATCACGAAGGGCATGGACGAGGTCGCGCACGTCCCTGGGTTGCAGTCCGAGGCCAGGGCGAGGCCCACCCCGGCCGCCAGGAGGCGGCGGCCCTCGGGGTAGGGGTGCCGGGTGCTGAACTCGACCCCGGGCAGCAGGGTGGCGACGGTGTCCGAGCCGGCAAGGGCGTCGACGTCGGCGTCGGTCAGGTACGTGCAGTGGTCGACGCTGGCGGCGCCCAGTTCCACCGCGACCCGCACGCCCGGCCCGGGGCCNAACTGGTTGCCGTGCACCCGGGGCAGCAGCCCGGCGGCGATCCCGGCCCGCAGCACCGCGCGGCTCTCGTCGGCGTCGAATGCGTGCGGGGAGGCCGGTTCGCAGAACACGTCGATCCAGCGGGCGAACGGCGCGCAGGCGGCCAGCATCGGCCCGGTGACCTCGTCCAGATAGGCGGCCCGGTCGGCCCCGGGCGGCACGACGTGCGCGCCCAGGAAGGTGGTTTCGGCGGTGAACGCCCTAGCCAGACGGAGGATCCGGGCTTCGTCGTCCGTGGTCAGCCCGTAGCCGGACTTGATCTCGACGGTGGTGGTGCCCTGGGCGCGGGCGGCTGCGACCCGCTCGGCCAGCGCGGCGGTGAGGTGCTCGTCCGTTGCCGCCCTGGTGGCCGCGACGGTGTGGGCGATGCCGCCGCCGTCGTAGCGCAGCCCGGCCATCCGGGCGGTGAACTCCGGGGCCCGGTCGCCGGCGAAGACCAGGTGGGTGTGGGAATCCACGAAGCCCGGCAGCAGCACCCGGCCGCCCAGGTCGACCCGGCGGTCGGCCGCCGGGGCGGCGAACTCCGGCCCCACCCAGGCGACCCGTCCGTCCGCGACGACGACGGCGTGCCGGTCGCGAACCCCGAGCCCGTCGGGCCCGGGATCGTCGCAGGTCAGCAACTCGCCGATCCCGGTGATCAGCGCGCTCGCGCCCGCAACCTCGCCCATGGCCCGAAACTAGCCCAGCCGACCGTCGAGGTACTCGTCGATCGAGGCGAGCACCGCCCGGGCCTCGGCGACCAACGTGTCGCACTCGGCGCGGACGCCCGCCACATAGGCGGCGTCGGTGACGTCGGCGAGGTTGATCCGGGCGTTCCACACCCCGCCGCGGACGCCGGCGAAGGCCGCCTGGGCACCGACCGCCCCGTCCGAGAGCGAGGAGGCCAGGCCGCGCCGGACGACGGTCTCGCACAGCCGCATCGACGCCAGCGCGGCCCGCGCGGTCCCGAGCGGCACCTCGATGGCGTGCTTCAGCCCGTCCTGCATGGCCTGCTCACGGGCGGCCTTCTCGGCGTCGGTGCGCTGCGGCAGCCGCCGGGCGGCCAGGTAGGCGGCGAACGCGTCGGTGTCGGCGTCGACGGCCCGGAGCAGGTCGTCCTTGATCCGCTGGGCGGCGACCGCGGTCTCGTCCAGCAGGTCGCGGGTGGCCTGGTCAGCAGCCTTCGGGTGGGCCAGNCGCCGCGACCATCGAGGCCAGGGCCGCCCCAGCGCGCCGCACAGCGCGGCGATCGAGCCGCCGCCGGGGGCGGGNGAGTTGCGGGACACCTCGTCGGTCAACGCGGCCACGGTCTGCGACATCAGCGGGCCGTCGATGGCGGGCAGCCCGAGCACCCGGGTGGCCACGTCGAAGGTCCCCACGTCCGTCAGCCCCATCGACTGCACCGCGGTGGCCAGCACGTCCGCGACCGGGACCCCGGACGTCCGGCCCTGGCGGCGCAGGTAGAACTGGCCCGCCTCGAACAGCGCCTGGAAGGGCACCAGCCCGACGATCTCGGAGCCGGTGACCACCAGGCCGCGCTCGGCCGCTAGCCGGCGGGCCTCCTCCAGCACCAGGTGCGGCGGGGTGACGTGGTAGTCGGTGAGGTTGATCGACAACTGCGCACGGTCGTACTCGGGAACCACCCAGCCGATCGCCTTGCAGTGGGTGAACAGCCCCGCCCGGTAGACCGGACGACCGGCCGGATCGCCGCCCGGGACGTCGTTGAGCGCCAGCAGGTGCGCCAGGTCGTAGCCGTGCTCGGCGGCGGTGTGCGCAAAGATCGCGGCGAAGTCAGCGGCCACGAACGCGCAGTTGCCGCAGGGGTAGGCGCCCGCGGCGTAGCTCAGCTTCTCGCCGTCGGCGTAGACCGGCCCGGACCCGCGGCGCGCGATCCGGCCCTTCTCGCGCAACTCGAAGGCGATGTCGGTGGCCAGCGCCTTGTCGCGGGTGTTGAGGCTCACGTTGTAGGCGATCAGGAACTCCCGGGCGCCGGTGATCAGCGCCCCCGCCTTCGGGTTGAACGTGGCCGGGCCGTAGTCGGGCGCCCAGTCGGGGTCGGCCAGCTTGGCCTCCAGACCCTCGTACTCGCCCTTGCGGACCACCGCCAGGTTCGCCCGCTCCGGACGCGACGCCGCGGCCTCGTACAGGTAGACCGGCAGGCCCAGCTCGTCGCCCACCCGCTGCCCGAGGCGCCGGGCCAGCTCGGCGCCCTCGGCGATCGTCACCCCNTCGACCGGGACGAACGGGCACACGTCGGTGGCGCCCATCCGCGGGTGCGCGCCGGTGTGGGTCGTCATGTCCAGCACGGACGCGGCCGTCGCCACCGCGGCGAAGGCGGCTTCGACGACGGCGTCCGGATCGCCGACGAAGGTGACGACCGTGCGGTTGGTGTCGGCGCCGGGGTCGACGTCGAGCAGCCGCACCCGNGCGACCGCCTCGATCGCGTCCGTGATCCGGGCGATCTTGGCCAGGTCGCGGCCCTCGGAGAAGTTCGGGACGCACTCCACGACGCGGTTCATCGGTTCTCCTCCTGCATCGGAATCCGGACGCCGCGCTCGGCGGCCACCTCGCGCGCCCGGTCGTAGCCGGCGTCGACGTGCCGGAGGACACCCATCGCCGGGTCGTTGGTGAGGACGCGTTCGAGCTTCGCCGCCGCCAGGTCGGTGCCGTCGGCGACGCACACCTGCCCGGCGTGGATCGAGCGTCCGATGCCGACGCCGCCCCCGTGGTGGAGCGACACCCAGCTGGCCCCCGATGCGGTGTTGACCAGGGCGTTCAGCAGCGGCCAGTCGGCGATCGCGTCCGAGCCGTCCAGCATCGCCTCGGTCTCGCGGTAGGGNGAGGCGACCGACCCGGCGTCCAGGTGGTCGCGGCCGATCACGATCGGCGCCTTGATCGCACCGGAGGCGACCAGGTCGTTGAAGGCGAGCCCCGCCTTGTCGCGTTCGCCGTAGCCGAGCCAGCAGATCCGCGCCGGCAGCCCCTGGAACGCGATCCGCTCCTGCGCGCCGCGGATCCAGGTGTGCAGCCGCTCGTTGTCGGGGAAGAGCTTCAGCACGGCCTCGTCCGTGGCCCGGATGTCGGCCGGATCGCCGGACAGGGCGGCCCAGCGGAACGGCCCCTTGCCCTCGCAGAACAACGGACGGATGTAGGCCGGCACGAACCCCGGGAACGCGAACGCGCGCTCGAAGCCGCCCAGCCGGGCCTCGTCGCGGATCGAGTTGCCGTAGTCGAACACCTCGGCGCCGGCGTCGAGGAAGCCGACCATGGCCGCCACATGCTCGGCCATGGAGGCCCGGGCCAGGTCGGTGAACAGGGCGGGTTTGTCGGCGGCCAGCCGCGGCCACTCCTCCAGGCTCACCCCCACCGGCAGGTAGGACAGCGGGTCGTGCGCGGAGGTCTGGTCGGTCACGATGTCGATCGCCACCCCGCGCCGCAGCAGTTCGGGGAATACTTCGGCGGCGTTCCCGACGACCCCGATCGAGCGCGCCTGGCGGGCCTGCTTCGCGGCGAGCGCGCGGTCGATGGCCTCGTCGAGGGATGCCGCGACCTCGTTCAGGTAGCGGGTGTCGACGCGCCGCTGCAGCCGGCGCGGATCGACGTCCACGATCAGGCAGACCCCACCGTTGAGGGTCACCGCCAGCGGCTGCGCGCCGCCCATGCCGCCGCAGCCGGCGGTGAGGGTGAGGGTGCCGGCCAGCGTGCCGCCGAACCGCTTCTCGGCGACCGCGGCGAACGTCTCGAAAGTGCCCTGGACGATGCCCTGGGTGCCGATGTAGATCCACGAACCGGCGGTCATCTGGCCGTACATGAGCAGCCCGAGCGCCTCCAGCCGGCGGAATTCCGGCCAGGTGGCCCAGTCGCCGACCAGGTTGGAGTTCGCGATCAGCACCCGCGGCGCCCACTCATGAGTCCGCAGCACCCCGACCGGCTTGCCGGATTGGACGAGCATCGTCTCGTCGGCGCGCAGGTCGGTCAGCGTGCGCACCATGGCGTCGAAGCACGCCCAGTTGCGGGCCGCCCGTCCGGTGCCGCCGTAGACGACCAGGTCGTCCGGACGCTCGGCCACATCGGGGTCGAGGTTGTTCATCAGCATCCGCAGTGGGGCCTCGGTGCTCCACTGCCGGGCCGTCAGGGTCGTGCCCCGCGGGGCACGGACCTCGCGTGCGCCGTCCATCTCGTCCTCCCTGTCCCTAGCGAAGTGCCTTGCCAAGNNTGCCTGTTCAGTGGCAGCGACCGCGCCGCCGGACGCCACGAACGTCACCGCCGCCTCGATCTCGGGGGCCAGGTAGCGATCCGTCCCGGGTCCGCCAACCCCGGCCTCGCGCAGGGCCGCGATCACCGCGCCGGTCGCCGGTGCCGGACGCAGCGGCGCCCGCAGTTCCACCCCACGCGCGGCGGTCAGGAGTTCGATGGCGAGCACCCGGGTGAGCGCGTCGACGGCGCGGCGCAGCTTGCGGGCGCCCGCCCAGCCCATCGAGACGTGGTCCTCCTGCATCGCGGACGAGGGGATCGAGTCGACGCTGGCCGGAGCCGCGAGCCGCTTGAGCTCGGAAACCAGCCCGGCCTGGGTGTACTGGGCGATCATCAGCCCCGAGTCGACCCCGGGATCGTCGGCCAGGAAGGGCGGCAGGCCGTGGTTGCGGGCCTTGTCGAGGAACCGGTCGGTGCGGCGCTCGCTGATCCCGGCCAGGTCGGCGGCGGCGATGGCGAGGAAGTCGAGCACGTGGGCGACGGGCGCCCCGTGGAAGTTGCCGTTGGATTCCACCCGGCCGTCGTGGGTGACCACCGGGTTGTCGATCGCGGCGGCCAACTCCCAGCCGGCCACCCGTTCGGCATGGTCGAGGGTGTCCCGGACGGCCCCGGCCACCTGGGGNGCGCAGCGCAGCGAGTAGGCGTCCTGGACGATCCCGTCGGCGGCGTGCCGGTGCGACTCGCGGATCGCGCTGCCCGCCAGCAGGTCGCGCAGGTTGGCGGCGGAGGCCTGCTGGCCCGGGTGCGGCCGCAGCGCGATCAGGTCGGGCGCGAACACGTCGTCGCTGCCCATNTGGCCCTCGACGCTGAGCGCCGCGCAGACGTCGGCGGTCTGGACGAGGCGCCGCAGGTCGGCGATCGCCAGGCAGAGCATGCCGAGCATCCCGTCGGTGCCGTTGATGAGCGCGAGGCCCTCTTTCTCGGCGAGCTCGACGGAGGACAGGCCGGCCTCCTTGAGCGCGTCGGCGGCCGGCCGGCGGACCCCATCGGTGTCGCGCACCTCGCCCTCGCCCATCAGCGCCAGCGCGCAGTGGGCCAGGGGCGCCAGGTCGCCCGAACAGCCCAGCGACCCGTACTCGTGGACGATCGGGGTCAGGCCGGCGTTCAGCAGCGCCAGGTAGGCCTCCAGCACGGCGGGCCGGACGCCGGTTCGTCCGCTGGCCAGGGTCTTGGCGCGCAGCAGCATCATCGCCCGGACGACCTCGCGCTCGACCTCGGGCCCCGAGCCGGCCGCATGGCTGCGGATCAGCGAGCGCTGCAGGTCGGTGCGACGCTCGGCCGGAATGCTCCGTGTGGCCAACGCGCCGAAGCCCGTGGAGACGCCGTAGTGGGGGACGGTGTCGGCGGCCATCGACTCGACGATCCCNCGGCTGCGGGCGACCTCGTCCCAGGCGCTCGGCGCGACCTCGACGGACGCGTCGTGCCGGGCCACCGCGACCACACCGTCGATGCCGGGGGTTGCTCGCCGAGGATCACCCGCATGCCTTCATCGAACCGCCCGGGGCTGCCGCGCGGAAGCGACCTCGACCCCTTGCTGTCTCGGATCTGAGACGCCACGCTGGGATCGTGCACAGTCCGGCTGCCGCCCACTGCCTGGCCGTGCTGGGCTACCTGGCCCGGCAGGTCGAGCCGATCCCGGCCGCCCGGATCGCCGCGCGGCTCGGGTTGCCGCGCTCCACGACCTACCGGCTGCTGGCCACCCTGGTGTCGTCCGGGTACGCCGTGCACGTGCCGGAGGCCGGGTACGCCCTGGGCCTGGCCGCGTACGAACTGGGCTCGGCCTACGCCCGGCAGCAACCCCTGCAGCGGGCCGCCCGGCCGCTGATCGCCCGCCTCGTCGAACGGACGGGCGAGAGCGCCCACCTGGCTGTGCTGTCCGGCTCGGACGCCCTCTACCTGATCGAGGAGCGGGCGCCCGGCCGGCCCTCGCTGGTCTCGGACGTGGGCGTCCGGCTGCCCGCGGAGGTCACCGCGTCCGGGCTGGCGATGCTGGCGCACCTGCCGGGCCGGCAGATCAGCGCGCTGTACCCGTCCACGGCGTTCCTCGTCCGGCGCACCGAGTCGGGGCCCCGGACGATCGCCGCGTTGCGCCGGCGCCTCGGCGAGATCCGTCGCCGCGGGCACTCCCGCGAGACCGACTCGGTGACCGTGGGGCTGTCGTCGCTGGCGATGCCGGTGCTGGATGTCTCGGGTCGTCCGATCGCCTCGGTGGCGGTCACGTTCCCGACCGGGAGTTCGGAAACCGGGGTGCTGGAGGCGATCGAGGCCACCGTGGCCGCGCTGCGGCGGCGCCTGGGTCACGCCGGGGAGACGCGCTCGGGTCAGTCGCCCGTCGCGGCGTCCTCGAGCGCGCGGTAGTGCCGGTTGCGTAGCCCGAGGACGACGGCTGCCAGCATGGCGGCCAGCAGCGAGGCTGCCAGGACGGCCAGCTTGGCCTCGTCCGCGCGGTCCGCGGGGAGGGCGAGATCGGCGATGAGCAGCGACACCGTGAAGCCGATCCCGCCCAGCACGCCGAGGCCGACCACGTCGATCCAGCCGAGGTCGGGGTGCAGGGTCGCGTGCCGCAGCCGGGTCACCAGCCAGGTGCCGCCGGCGATGCCGACCACCTTGCCGAGGACCAGCGCCGTGACGATGCCGAGCGCCAGCCCGGAGGTCAGCGCGGTCGCAATTCCGTCCGTCCCGCCGAGGGCGACGCCCGCGGAGAAGAACGCGAACAGCGGCACCGAAAAGCCTGCCGACAAGGGACGATAGCGATGCTCCAATTCCGCGGCGAGGTTGTGATCGGGGTTGTCCGCCTCGACGGGGACGGTGAACGCGAGCAGCACCCCGGCCACGGTGGCGTGCACCCCGGAGTTGTAGAGGAGCGCCCACGCGACCAGCCCGAGCGGGAACGCGATCAGCCACGTGGCCAGCGCGCTGCGCTGGAACAACCGCCGCCAGCGCCGCACGACCAGCCCGTACGCCGCCACCGCGACGAGCGCGCCGGCGAGGAACCAGCCGTTCAGCGAGGCGGTGTAGCCGATGGCGATGATCGCGATCGCGATCAGGTCGTCCACGACGGCGAGGGTGAGCAGGAACGTCCGCAGGGCGCTCGGCAGGTGGCTGTTGATCAGCGCGAGGACGGCGAGGGCGAACGCGATGTCCGTGGCCGCGGGGATCGCCCAGCCACGCAGCGACACCGCGTCGCCGAGGTTGAACGCGACGAAGACCAGGGCGGGCACCGCCGCGCCGCACGCCGCCGCCACCACCGGGACGAGCGCGTGCGACGGCTCGCGGAGATCGCCGAGGACGAACTCCCGCTTGAGTTCGAGGCCGGCGAGGAAGAAGAAGACCGCGAGCAGGCCGTCCGCCGCCCAGTGGGCGAGGCTGAGGTTGAGGTGCACCGGCCCGGCGTCGAAGCCGAGCGTGGTGTTCTTCAGAGTCGCGTAGCTCTCCGGGGCCAGGTTGGCCAGGAGCAGCGCGGCAAGCGTCGCTGCGACCAGCAGCGCGCCGCCGATCGACTCCGTGCGCAGGATCGAGGCCACGCGGCGCCACTCGCGGCGGCTCACGCGGTGCAGGGTCGCGTAGGGGCTCATGATCGGGTCTCCAGGGTCGGTGGTCGTCCTTCGCTGACCCGACTTCCCAGCACTCCGAGCGTCCATTCTCTCAGGCCGAGCAGGTGCGCCGCCAACCCGGGGTTCAGCGTGGGCGTCGGTGCCCTGGTGTGCACAGGGGCTGTGCTCGGGTCTTGCTATGCGGTGCGCTGCCAACCCGACGCCAGGTCCGGCGGATGTTGGGGTGCTCGGGTGCTCACCGGCGGCCGCCGCTCACGGGTCGCCGTCCCTTGGTGCGTGGGGGTGCACGGGACTGACCAACCGTCATGGGTCTTCGTGCCGGGTACTTGGCTGCCAACCGACGCCGGGTCCGTCGGGCCGTGGTCGTGATGCGCTGTGTCCACCGGACTGTCGCCAACGCGGTCCTGCGCGAGCGCGACGGGTCAGGAGTTCCGGCGACCTCGTCCGTCCCCCTTCCGCGGCCTCGGGCGGAGTCGCCTTGACGGTCTCCCACCGACTTGCGCCCCGCCTGGGGCCAGGCATAGGAAGTGGTGCATGGCCACCGACGCCCGCGCCGCCGCGCTGCTGCGGCGCATCCGCGAATCCGTCATCGGCGACGACCAGGTGCTCCCCGGCCCGTACGGTCCGCGCCGGGTGACCTACGCCGACTACACGGCGTCCGGGCGCAGCCTGAGCTTCATCGAGGACTTCCTGCGCACCGAGGTGCTGCCGCGCTACGCCAACACCCACACCGAGGCGTCGGGGACGGGGCTGCAGACGACCCGGCTGCGCGAGGACGCCCGGCGGATCATCCACGAGGCGCTCGGCGCCGGCCCGGACGTGGCGGTGATCTTCGCCGGCTCGGGGTGCACCGGGGCGATCGCGAAGCTGGTCGGGATCCTGGGGTTGCGGATCCCGCCGGGGCTGGACGACCGGTACCACTTCTCGTCCAAGATCCCCGAAGCCGAGCGTCCGGTGGTGTTCATCGGGCCGTACGAGCACCACTCGAACGAACTGATCTGGCGGGAGTCGATCGCGGACGTGGTGACGATCCACGAGGACGCCGACGGGCATCTCGACGCCGGGCATCTGGAGGCCGAGCTGGTCCGGTACGCGGCGCGGCCGCTGAAGATCGGCTCGTTCTCGGCCGCCAGCAACGTGACCGGCATCAAGACCGACGTGGCCGGCGTGGCGGCGCTGCTGCATCGGCACGGGGCGCTGTCGTTCTGGGACTACGCCGCCTGTGCGCCCTATGTCGACATATCGATGCGAGCCGACGACGATCCGCTGGGGTATCTGGACGCGGTGTTCCTGTCGCCGCACAAGTTCATCGGCGGCCCGGGGACGCCTGGGGTGCTCGCGGTGCGCCGTGACCTACTCACCAACCGGGTGCCGGACGTCCCCGGCGGCGGCACGGTGATGTACGTCAACCCGTCCGAACACCGCTACCTGGCCGACCCCGAGCACCGGGAGGAGGGCGGCACGCCGGCGATCATCGAGTCCATCCGGGCGGGGTTGGTGTTCCAGTTGAAACAGGCGGTCGGGATCGAGGCCATCGAGGCACGGGAGGACGAACTGCTCGACCGTGCCGTGACCGCGTGGCTGCGGGAGCCGTCCATCGAGATCCTGGGCAACCTCGCCGCCCGGCGGCTGTCGATCGTGTCGTTCGTCGTCCGGGCGCCGTCGGGAAGTNACCTGCACCACAACTTCGTGGTCGCGCTGCTGAGCGACCTGTTCGGCATTCAGACCCGCGGCGGTTGTTCGTGCGCGGGGCCGTACGGGCACCGCCTGCTGGGCATCGACCTGGCCCGCTCGCACGCGTTCGAGGCGCAGATCGCGCAGGGCTGCGAGGGGATCAAGCCGGGCTGGGTCCGGGTCAACTTCAACTACTTCGTCGAGGACGCGGTCGCCGACTACCTGATCGAGGCCGTCGCGCTGGTCGCGCGGGAGGGCTGGAAGCTGTTGCCCGATTACACCTTCGATCTAGCCACGGGCTTGTGGCACCACCGTGCCGGGCCGGTGGAGCCGCCGTTGCGGCTGGCCGACGTCAGCTACGCCGAGGACGGCACCATGACCTACCCGGCGCCCGACAACACCGCCGGGGTCGAGGCGCTGGCCGGCTACCTGGCCGAGGCGCGGCGGATCTTGGACGCGGCGGCCGGCGACGGTTCCGAGGGCGCGCACCTCGGCGCCGACCTTGAGGGGCTGCGCTGGTTCGAACTTCCCGCCGCCTGTCTGCGCTGAGCGGCCCGCCGCCTGTCTGCGCTGAGCGGCCCACCGCGCAGGCCCTTCGTGGGCCTGGCTCGGTGGTCAGGGCTCCGGAGTCGTGACAGTGGCGTCGGCCGTGACCGGCATGACGATCTCGACCGTCCCCGAGTCCAGGTCGAGCGGTCGTGGGCCCGAGCCGCCCTGCTTCTGGTCGACCACCAGCACCTTCTCCAGGTCCTGGTGTTCGCGCGTGTGGCGCAGCCCTGGGTTGAAGACCTCGAAGAAGCTGCTCATGGCCCCACCCTACGTGGGCCTGGCGACCCTCGGCCCGGACTATCGTCGCGGCGTGGAGCTTGACGAGGTACTTGCCGCGCTTGCGGCGCGCGAGCCGCTGTTCCATCGGCGTGACCTGGTGAACTCGCCGGAGACGTTCGACGCCGAGGTCGCCGACGACTTCTGGGAGGTCGGCGCCTCCGGACGGGTCTACGACCGCGCCTTCGTCCGCGAGGTGGTGCTGCGGCGCCTCAAGGAGCCGGTGGACGCGGCCGACGCCGAAGGCTGGCGGATCTCGGGCGAAGCCGTCCGTCACCTCGGTGCGGACACCTACCTGTTCACCTACGTTCTTCACGCCCCGGACCGGGTGACCCGCCGCGCCACCCTCTGGGGCCGGACGCAGACGGGCTGGCAGGCCCTCTATCACCAGGGCACGGTCGTCGCCTGACCCCCGAGGACGGCCCGGAGCAGGGTGAGCGGCGTCGCCGGGTGCGTTTCGACCGAATCAACTGCCTTTTCGAGGCTATCGAGGGCCGATTTCGGCCGTTCGTTCGGTCGAAACGCACACCCGGGCCGGTTTCAGGCCAGGGCGTCCGCGATCGGCACGCTGTCCAGGCCGAAGGCCTCGCCCACGGGGGCGCAGGTGAGCTTGCCGTCCCAGGTGTTGAGGCCCAGGGCCAGGGGCGCGTTGTCGCGGCAGGCCTGTTGCCAGCCCTTGCCAGCCAGTTGGACCGCGTACGGCAGGGTTGCGTTGGTCAGGGCCCACGTGGAGGTGTTCGGGACCGCGCCCGGCATGTTCGCCACGCAATAGAACGTCGAGTTGTGCACCGTGAATGTCGGGTCGGCATGGGTGGTGGGGTGGCTGTCGGCGAAACAGCCGCCCTGGTCGATGGCCACGTCCACCAGCACCGAGCCGGGCTTCATCGACGCGACCATCTCGTTGGTCACCAGCTTCGGCGCCTTGGCGCCGGGAATCAGCACGGTACCGATCACGAGATCGGCTGCGGTCACCTGCTCGGCGACGCTCAAGGCCGTCGACACGATGCCCTGGATCCGGTTCTCGTAGCGCCAGAAGGTCATCCGCAGCTTCTCGAGATCGGTGTCGAGGATGGTGACGTTCGCCCCCATGCCCAGCGCGATGTTGGCCGCGTTCTGGCCCGCCACGCCACCGCCGAGCACGACGACCTTCGCGTTCTGGACGCCGCCGACGGCTCCCATGAGCACCCCGCGGCCGCCCTGCGGCTTCATCATGGCGTGGGCGCCGACCTGCGGGGCGAGGCAGCCTGCGACCTCCGACATCGGGTAGAGCAGCGGCAGCATCCCGTTGGGCAGTTGGACGGTCTCGTACGCGATCGAGGTGGTCTTGGCCGCCAGCAGCGCGTCGGTCTGCGGACGATCGGCCGCGAGGTGCAGGTAGGTGAACAGCAGCAGGTCGTCGCGCAGGAAGCCGTACTCGCTGGCGATGGGTTCCTTGACCTTCATCACCATCTCGCCGGCGGCCCAGGTGTCCTCGGCGGTGTCGATGAGCGTCGCGCCCTGCGCCGCGTACTCGTCGTCGGTGATGGACGAGCCGAGCCCCGCCCCCTTCTGCACGAACACCTCGTGGCCGCGGCGGACGAGCTCGTTCACGCCGACGGGCGTGATGGCGACGCGATACTCGTGGTTCTTGATCTCGGCGGGAACGGCGATCTTCATCGGGGACTCCTGCGGGCGACGGTGCGAGCCGGACGGACTTGCCACGACGAGTCTGGTGGCCGCGGGCACACCCGAGCAAGTGCCGCCGGGAGCGGTCGAAGCATCTGCGACGGCGCCACCGGCGACGCCCGCACCGGCCGGGCCGCCGGGCCCGCGTCCGAAGATCCTTCGGCGCTGCCTCGTCGGGCCGGATGGCCACTCCGGGGCTCTTCGCCAGCCAACCGCCCGGCGGCTTCAGGCCGGCGGCTCCAGCTGATTGCCGCGGCGGTGCTCCAGGACGATGGATGTCTCCGTCCCGGAAGTCTCCTTGTGGGAGCTGAGTTCGACGGTGACGAAATCGCGCAGCGCGGCGGAGTCGGCGACCGCGACGTGGACGATGAAGTCGTGGTGACCGCCGAGGAAGAACACCTCGAGGACACCCGGGAGGCCGGCGAGCCGCTCCGCCTGGTCCTGCAGTCGGCCGCGGGCGCTGGGATGGATGCGGACGAAGATCAACGCCTGCAACGGTCGGCCGATGGCGGCCGGGTCGACCTCGGCGTGGACGCCGGTGATGATGCCCGCGTCGAACAGTGCCCGGACCCGGGCGTGGCTGGTGGATTCGGCGGTGCCCGTCGCGGCGGCGAGCGAGGCGTTGCTGGCTCGTCCGTTGGCGGACAGGAGGGCGATCAGGTGCCGGTCGATGTCGTCCAGTTTCGGGCGCGGCCGTGGTTTGGCGGGCTCGGGCGCGGAACCTCCGGTGGGCACACGCGCAGCCTAGTGCCGCCGGGACGGCCACGTCCGGTGGGGGCCGCCGCAGCGACATTGCGCCCCGAAGTGTCACGTTGCGCCCCTGGAGGAGGCGCAACGTGACACTCAGGGGCGCAACGTCAACGGGCGGCCGGACTTCCCCGGATGCCGACGGGCACGTCCGATGCCCGCGGGCGTTACTCGAACACCGGGCCGATGATCGCGCGCCAGGTCTGCAGATCCACGATGCCGGCGTTGCCGCCGAACATCTGCTGCAGGTCCTCGACGGCGGCCTTGGTCACTGGGCCGTACACCCCGTCCACGGTCAGCCCGGGCAGCGCGCACTGGACGGCCTTGACCTTCTCGCCATGATCCCCCGGATGGACGGTCGCGACCAGCGCCGGCCAGTCCAGTTGCCCGACGGTGGTGGAGATCTCGGTGGCCCGCTGGGTTTGCTGCCAGTGCCATACGGCATTGCCGGTCAAGGGACCGTACGCGCCGTCGGCCACGATGGACGAGCCGTGGTGTCGGAGCAGGTGCTGGACGATGGGCACCCGGAAGTTCGTCGCCGTCGTCTGACCGACCTTCACCAGCGGCCACGGGAAGGGGGCGGCGGTCGCGAAGGAGAACACCTCGCGTCCGGCGATGCCGTCGTCGGTGAGCCCCCAGGTCTGCTGGAACTTCCGCACCCGCGCCTTGGTCGCGGCCCCGAACACGCCGTCGACCGCCAGGTTCTCCTCGTCGGGGATCGTCCGCAGGCCGAGCACCTGGACGGCCCGGACGGCGTCGCCGGTGGCCCCGACGTGNGTGACCACGACGAGCTTGATCCAGGTCGGCGGATCGACCTTGCCGGTGCTCGGCAGGCCGCGGGCGGACTGGAAGGCGTGGACGGCGGCCTGGGTTGCGGGCCCGAAGTGCCCGTCGGCGGCCACGGTGTGACCGCGGGCGCGCAGCAGGTATTGGATGGCGCGCACGCGATCGGATACCTCGCCCGAGTCGACGGTGCTCCACGGTTCGACGTTCATGGGACTTCCTCTCGTGGGGTCACCCAGGAGAGCCGCCACGGCAGGCCGGTGATACCTGGGGTGCCGCTCGAAGCGGTCGGGCCGACGCCATCCCGGGGCCGGCACGTCGGTGGGCCTGGTCGAAAACGCTGAGAACCCCGGTCGCGTTTCACGAAATGGGCCCTGGAGGCCGGTTTGGGCAAACGCGACCGGCGATTCAGCGGTCCGGCCCGCGCCCACTGCCTCGGCGAGAGGCGGTGCGGGGTTTCGGCGCGCTCGGCGGCCAGCGGGGCCTTGGCGGTCGACCGCCCGCCGCTGACGACATTGCGCCCCTCAGTGCCACATTGCGCCCCCTCCAGGAGGCGCAATGTGTCATTACGGGGCGCAACGTGCGAGAGCGGCGGGCCCAGGTGACAGCTCGCGGGGTCGACCAGGAGCGGCGGGCCCAGGTGACAGCTCGCGGGGTCGACCAGGGAGCGGGGGCCCAGGTGACAGTTCGCGGGGTCGACCAGGGGCGGGGGCCCAGAGAGCGGCTGCCGGTCGCTACTCGTGGTGGAGGGCGTCGACGACGTCCAGCTTGGCCGCCGAGGACGAGGGGATCAGGGCGGCCAGGATGCCGAACCCGATGCCCACCACCAGGGTCAGGACGACCCCGCCGAAGGGGAACGAGTAGGGCATCGGCCAGCCGACCGTCCCGAGGGAGACGACCAGGGCGTACCCCAGCCACAGGCCCGCGACAACGCCGAACACCGTCCCGATGACACTCAACAGCAGCGACTCGGCCAGCACCATCCGCCGCACTTGGCGCCGCGTCGCCCCGACGGCACGCAGCATCCCGATCTCCCGGGTGCGGGCCAGGACGCTGATCGCGAGCGTGTTCAGCAGGGCGAGCAGCGACGGGATCGCCAGTGCGGCGATCAACGAGTAGAAGATCACCATCGTCGAGTCGAACGTGGTCAACTGCTCGTTGCGCCACTGCGCGGCCTCGTACAGGCGGAACGCCGGGTACTTCTCGACGATCGCCGACAGCTCGCGGGTCACCGTCGCCGGGTCGGCGGACGGCTCCCGGTTGGCCATGATCAGCAGGTCGCTGGTGACGTTGAAGTCGCGAGCGAGGTTGTCCTGGGAGACATAGATGGTGGCGAGCTTGGCGTTGAGGTAGTCGTTGCCGATCCCTGCCACCAGGTAGGTTCGTGGCCCGTTGGGCGTCTCCAGGGTCACCTGTTGCCCGATCGTCAGGGCCTGTTGCGACGCGTAGATTCCGTTGGCGATCAACCACCGCCCGCCGGCCAGTTGCCCGATGGCCGCGTCGGTGGACGGGGTGTTCCACTCCAGCGCCGCCACCTGCAGGAAGGTCGCGGGGTCGATCCCGATGACCTGGACGTCTCCGGCGCCGATCCGTCCCTGGGCGAGCCGGAGCGCCGACACCGGACCGATGCCGTCGGCGCGGCGGATCTCGTCCGCCAAGCGGGGNCCGGCCGCCACGTTGCCCTGGCCGAGGACGATCGACTGCGGGATGACCAGGTAGTCCGCGGACATCGACTTGGTGATGTAGCCGGTGAACCCGGTGAAGATCGCCTGGACGACGCTGAGCATCGCCACGATCAGNGCCACGGCGGTGATGATGACGGGGTTGCGTTGCAGGTTGCTGCGCNNGATGGCCCCCTCGCGGGCGAACACCACCTCGATGACCTGGCCGAACCAGTTGGCGACCGGCGTCACCGCCGCCGGTGCCCCGAGGGCNCACCCCACCAGGAACACCACCGAGCCCAGCGCGACCAGCGTCGGCACCCGGGTGGCCAGGCAGAACAGGGAGCCGACGATCAGTGCCACCCCNAGCCAGGCGCGTTTGCCGATCCGGCGGGCGTACACCTCGCCGAGTTGCGGACGCATCGCCTCCATCGGCGTGATCCGGCGCNNGGCGGGGATGACCGCCGCCGCGACCGTGATCCCCAGGCCGAGGCCGATGGCGAGGGCCCAGGTCGCCGGCTGGAAGACCGGCGACCCCAGCTTGAGATGGACGACCCGTTCGAAGATCGGGCCCAGTGCCGCGAACAGTCCCACCGCCATGCCCCAGCCGGCGAGCATGCCCAGCGCGGTGCCGAGGGCACCCTGCAGCAACGACTCGATGAGAAACATGCCCAGGATCGTCCGGCGGCGGGCGCCGATCGCGCGCAGCATGCCGATGTCGCGGCGGCGCTCCGCGACCACCGTCCGGAAGCTGTTGAGGATGATGAATCCGGCCGTGGCAAGGGCGAACACCCCGAACATGTTGAAGGCGAACACGCTCACCTGCAGCGAGGCGAGCAGGGACGAGTTCGTCGACAGCCCACCCACGTGGTAGTCGCTGCCCACGGCCGCCCGGACGGCCGACTCGACGCCCGCCCGGTCCGCGCCGGGATCGAACGACGCCTCGACGGCGGTGATCCGGGCCCCGAGAGCGAACAGCCGCTGCGCGCTGGCCAACGGGACGTAGACCTGCTCTGCGCCCGGCAGGGTGGCCGTGCTGAGCAGCCCGATCACGGTGAACCGCGTGCTACCGACGGACGACGGCAGGGTCAGTTGGTCGCCGAGACCCACGCCCAGCCGTCCCGCGAGGTCGGACGACAGCACGCCCACGTCCCCGTCGGCGACCCCNAGCATGCGGCCGCCGACCAGCGGGAAGTCGCGGATCCGTCCGGCGGTGGCGGGGTCGACGCCGATCACGTTGAGCTGCGTGACCTGGTCGGCGACCGCGACGTCCGGATCCAGCGGCAGCGGGACCATCCGCTGCACCTCGGCCGAGGCGACCGCGATGCCAGGTGTCCGGGCCACCTTGTCGAGCACATCGACGCCGAACGGCTGGTTGTAGGTGCTGGTCACGCTCAGGTCGATCTTGCCGGCGGTGGACAGCAGCGACCGGCTGAACGATTCGACGAGGGTGGGGATGATCCCGTTGAGGCCGAAGATCAGCATGACGCCGAACGCCACGGCCAGGGTGGTCAGGAACGACCGCAGCCCCCGTCCGCGCAGATAGCGCCACGCCAACCGCCACTGGGTGTTCACAGCAGCCCCGATCTCTCCATCGCGTCGCGGGCGGCCTCGCGGGTGCCGTCCAGGGGTAGGTCGTCGACGATCCGGCCGTCCTTCATGAGCACCAGGCGCCGGGCGTACGAGGCGATCCGGGGNTCGTGGGTGACCATCAGCACTGAGCGTCCCCAAGCAGCGGCGACCTGCTGCAACAACTCGGCGATCTCCCCGGCGGACTTCGAATCGAGGTTGCCGGTCGGCTCGTCGGCGAGGACGAGCGCGGGCTCGGTCGAGAGGGCGCGGGCGATCGCCACGCGCTGCTGCTGGCCGCCGGAGAGCTGGTCGGGACGGTTGGTGAGCCTGTCGGCCAGCCCCACGCGCGTCAGCCACTCGCGCGCCTTCGTGTCGGCGTCGCGGGCGCCGTCCAGGACGAGGGGNAGCGCGGCGTTCTCGGTCGCGTTGAGCACCGGGATGAGGTTGAAGAACTGGAACACGAACCCGATCCGGCGGCGGCGCAACTCCGTGACCTTGTCGTCGCCCAGTTCGGCCAGCTCCGCCCCGGCCAGGCGGACGCTGCCCGACGTGGGGGTGTCCAGCCCGCCGACGAGGTTGAGCAGGGTCGACTTGCCGCAGCCGCTGGGACCCATGACCGCCACGAACTCCCCGGCGTGCACGGTCAGGTCGACCGAATCGAGGGCGTGGACGAGGTTCTCCCCGGTGCCGTAGGTCTTGGTGAGGGCCACGGTCTGGAGCACCGGGACGGCCTGCTGCTCAAGGTTGGTGGCCGGGTCCGGCGGGGCGGCGCGCCCGGTCCCCGGGGCCCGGACGGTCCCGGTGTCGAACCCCGGCGTTCACTGGACACGGACGCTCATCCCGTCCGTCAGCGCGGTCAGCTGGCTCGTGACCACCAGCATCCCGGCGTTCAGCCCAGTCGTCACCTGGGCCAAGGTGTCGGTGGATTCACCGAGGGTGACCCCGGTCTTGACCAGCTTGTGGTCGGGGGTGACGACGAACACATAGCGCTTGCTGCCGTCCGCCAGCACCGCCTGGATCGGGACCACCAGGGCGTCCGGTACCGAACTGACCGCGATGTCGGCCGAGCCGCTCATGCCCCGCAGGACGCCCTTGGTCGAGTCGAGAGTGATCCGCGTGGGGTAGGCGTTGCCGCCGGTGTCGGTCTTGACCGAGGTGCCCTTGATCAGGCTGACCTTGCCGGCCACGGGCTTGCTGGGGAACGCGTCGAGGTTCACCGCGGCCTTCTGGCCGGTCTTGACGCGGGCGACGTCCGCCTCGTCCACCTGAGCCTCGAAGCGCAGGCGTGCGGGGTCGGTGATCGTGAACAGCTGGGCGCCGGCGGTGGTCGCGGCCCCCTTCTGGGTGGTGTCGGGCACGGTCACGATGCCTGACGAGGGCGCCTTGATCGTCGCCTTCTTGAGGTCGGCGCGCGCCTGATCGACAGCGGCCCTGGCGGCCTGGATCGCCTCGTTGCGGGCGGTGCGCAGCCTGGTGGTGCCGGTCGGCATCGCCCGGGCGGCCGCCCACTCGCTCTCGGCCTGCTGGACGGCCAACTTGAGGGGGCCAGTGGCGATCTTGGCCAGCACGTCGCCCTTGGCGACCTTCGCCCCGTCCGTGACCGCGACCGACGACAGCGTGCCGCCGACGCCCGCGTAGACGCCAACCGCCGCATCGGGGACGACGGTGCCGGAGGCGTTCACGGTGACCGTGATGGCCTGCTTCGTCACCGTGGCGGTGGTCACGGCGGTGACGTTGGTCGCCCGTGAGTAGGCGTAGCCGCCACCCAGGGCGCCCAGCACCGCGAGCACGACGACTCCGGCGATGATCCTGCCTCTGGTCACGGGTTTCTCCTTTCGACGGACGAGCGGGTCGTCCGGTTGCGTTCGTTGCTGGGGCGTTCGTGACCGTCGGCGGTGAGGCTCATCGGACGCTCCGGGTTGGGTGGGTGCCGTGCAGGGCGGCGAGGAAGGGGGCGCGCATCGCGCGGTAGGTCTCGGTGAAGTCCTGCGCCTGGACGAAGGTGCCCGGCGCCGCTCCGAGGACCCGCTCGACGCCCCGCAGCAGCGCGGGTGCGCCGGAGGTGAAGATCTGCAGGTATTCGTCCTCGGTGGGGGCCGCGAACGCGCGGTCGGTCAGCCGGGCGCTGCCGTCGACCATCATGGCGAGGACGACATCGGTTGTGGCGGCCGGGTCGGTGACGTCCAGGCTGCCGTCCGCCTGGCCCTGCTCGACGATCGGCAGGACGAGGCGGCGCATGCGCGCGGTCCAGGTGTCGAAAAGCCGGTGCCGCAGTTCGAGGTTCTCGGGCTTGTAGAGCAGGGGCACCGACGCCATGGCGGAGTCGATCCGGGCCACTTTCCAGGACGTCGCCAGCGCCAGGAGGGCGCGGAAGCGCTCGACACCGGTGCCGGTGAGTTGCGGCGCCTGACGTTCGAGATCGGTGAACAGGTCGTCGGCCCACCGTTCGACCACCGCGATCAGCAGCGCGGTCTTGGAGGAAGTGGTAGTAGAACGTCCCTTTGGCGACGCCGACGGCCTGGACCACCTGATCGATCGACAACTTCTCGTAGCCGATGTCGATGCAGAGCCGCAGGGCGGCGTCCATGAGTTCGTCGCGCCGGACGTCGGGGTGTTTGGCGCCCCTGGCCATGGGCTCCGCTCCTGACTGACTGACGGTCAGTCAGTTTCCACGGTAGCAGTGACTGACGGTCAGTCAAGAGCCGAGTTCGGCGGTCGAGCCTGAGTGGATCCCGGCGGTCGAGCCTGTCGAGACCCCGGGGTCTACGGGCCAAGGGCGGTCGACCTTGTCGAGACCCCGGAGACCACCGCCGGACTCTGGGGAGGGCGAGGGCCCGCGCCCCGGCGGTCGAGTCTGTCGAGACCCCGGAGACCACCGTCCGGACTCTGGGAGCGTGGGTCCTCGGCGGTCGAGTCTGTCGAGACCCCGGAGATCACCGTCTGGACTTTGCACCCCGTCGGTCGAGCTTGTTGAGGCGCGGTCTTGCTGGGGTCTTGACCCCCTGCGGTTTCCGGCGGTCGAGCTTGTCGAGACCCCGGGCGGCCAGCGCCCGGACTCTGGGGACCGCGAGGGTCCGCGCCCCGGCGGTCGAGCTAATTGGGGCGTGGCAGTGCTGGGGCGTGAGCCCCGTGGCCTTACCGGTGGTTCGAGCTTGTCGAGATCCCGGGGTCTACCCGCCAAGGGCGATCGAGCCCGGGTTCACTCCGGCGGTCGAGCTTGTTGAGGCCTGGTCCTGCTGGCGTCTTGACCCCTGCGGTTTCCGGCGGTCGAGCCTGTCGAGACCCGGGGAACCTGCGCCAGGATGAGCCCATGACTTCGGCGCAAGCGCTCAGCGAAGCCGACCGGCGGCTGCTCGCTGGGTGGGCGGCGGCGTGCGCCGCTCGCGTCCTTNCCCTCGTCGACGCCGACGGCGCACCCGGCACTGAGCTTCGCCAGGCGCTGGCCCGCGCCCGGGCCTTCGCGGACGGCGAGAGCACCGCGGCAGAGGAGATCGCCCAACGGATGGTCGCGGTCAAGGCGGCCGGCGCCTCCGCCACACCGGCGGGAGGTGCCGCCGCGAGGGCGATCGCCCAAGCCGCCGCCGTGGCCCACATGGGAGCCCACGCGTACGGTGCCGCCGCCTACGCGGTGAAGGCGGTGAGCTTGGCCAACCCCGGAGATCGGGGGCGGGTCGAGGAGGAAGTGCGCTGGCAGCTCGACGCCCTCACGTCGGCTCAGCGGGAGGCGCTGCGTCGGTTGCCTCCAGCCGGCGCCGACCCCTCCGGGCCGTTGGGTGCTGGGCTGATGTCGTCCGGGTTCCTCGGCGGGATCGTCCGCCGGCTCCAGGAAGCCGTGCTCGCAGAGCCGTGACGCGTCGTTCACGCGGCAAACCACTACGCCTGGGGGCAGCCCCAGGACGAGGCTGGCTACTGTGCAGGGGTGAGTGAGTCCGCACCCAAGGTTGCTCTGCTGATCGACGCCGACAACGCCGCCCTCGACAGCCTGGATCGAGTGCTGACCGTGCTCGCCGAACATGGCGAGGTCACCGTCCGGCGGGCGTACGGGAACTGGTTCAAGTCCGCGCTCAAGGCGTGGGAGCCCGAGCTGAACCGCCGGNGGATCCGGCCCGTCCAGCAGTCGGATCCGGTGAAGGGCAAGAACGCGACCGATCTGGCGCTGGTGATCGACGCGGTGGACCTCCACCACACGCTGCGGCCGGACGTGTTCGGGGTGGTCTCCAGCGACAGCGACTACGCGCCGCTGGCGCTGTTCCTTCGCGAGCGGGGTGTCACGGTGCTGGGGTTCGGGCGCGCGACCACGGCTGAGTCGTTCCGGACGGCGTGCACGACGTTCGTCCCGATCTCTGAGGCCGCGATCGCCAAGCCGAAGCCGGAACCCAGGAGGGAGCCGCCGCTCACCGAACCGCTGGCCGGTGCGATCGGTAAGAACGCGGACCGCCAGGGCTGGGCACGGGTCAGCGCGGTGGCCAACCACATGCGCCAGCACCATGGCATGTCGGCCCGGGACCAGGGCAAGGCGACCTGGACGAAGGTCCTGAAGAGCCTGCCCGGCTACGAGTTCCGCAACGAGGGCTCGACCAACGTGGAGGTGCGCGTCCGGAAGGGCAGCTAAGCGTCGCCGGCTCCACTTGAGGGTGACCGGAAAGCGCCACGATTCGGTGCTGCTCACGCTCGGCACGCTTGCGGAACCTCAACGAGCGGCGATTTTCGGTCAACGACGCACCCGGAAGCGCACCGGAGCCCCGCAGGAACGACGCCCGACGCGAAGACTCCTGCGCGAATCCCGGAAGCCCAGGAGGACTCACTCCAGGCCGAAGTAGCCCGGGTCGGCGAGGAAGCGGCGGTAGAGCGCGGTGGACATCAGTTGGTGCCACTGGCGGGTGTGGAAGCCGTTCTCGTCCAGCTCGATGATGCGCCCGCCCGGAGTCGCCGTGAGGATCGGCGAATGGGTGGCCATCAGCACCTGGACGTTGTCCTCGCGCAGCGATCCCAGCAGATTGGCGAGCTTGACCTGGCTCAGGAAGGAGAGCCCGGCCTCGGGTTCGTCCAGGACGAGGAAGCCGCCTCGTCCGGCCATGTGGCCGAGCTTGGTGTCGAGCAGTTCGTTGAAGGCCTGGCCGTGCGAGCGCTGGTGGTAGCGACCGTCGGCCACGGGGCTGTTCGGCAGGCGGTTCTCCTCCAGGAAGGTGAGCAGTCCGTGCATGGTCTCGGCGCGCAGGAAGTAACCCCACCGAGAGCGCGACAGGCCGCGCACCAGCCGAAGCCGCGTGTGCAGGGCGGATTCGGTCGCTCGCCCCTGGGGACGGACGAACGTGCTGCCCCCTTCGGGGCTCAGCCCGTACGCCATCGCGATCGCCTCGACGATCGTCGACTTGCCGACGCCGTTCTCACCGACGAGGACGGTCAGCTCCGACAACTCGAGCCCGTCGCGCAGCAGTTGGGCCACCGGGCCCATGGTGAAGGGCCAGCCCCGGTCATCGTCTGCACACTGATCGGCCGAGGCTGCCCTACTGGGGCCATGACGAGCTTCGTGTCGCACGTGACCGTGGATGCCGGGACGCGTACGCGCTGTCGGAGTTCTGGCGCTCCGTCCTGGGCTACGTCGACCGCGCCGACGACCCGAACAACCCGGGCGATGCCGCAGCAGAGTCGGTGTGTCGGGGACGCGGGCGCTTCGGCAGCACAGTGAGTCCGCCGGGACGCGGGCGGGTTCCAAGGGGATGCTCTCGTGGCCCAGGCCCGCGTACGGTGGGCCCGTGACCAGCACCCCCGTCCGAAGCCGGTGTTCCTCGTCCTGGGTGGAGAGCATCGCGACCGCATGCTCGACGAGTTCACCGCCCGCTACGCGCGCGACTACGCTCTCCTCGCCCCGTCCGGCCTCGCCGAGGCGAAGCAGACACTGGCCGAACTGCACGAGCAGGACGTCCCCGTGGCGCTGGTGGCCTGCGAGCAGCAGCTGGACGACACGACCGCCGTCGAGGTCTTCCAGGCCCTCCGGACGAAGCTGCCCAGCGCCCGCAAGCTGCTCATCGTGAGCGGCTCGAGCTATCGCGCGGCGATCCCCGAACTGCGCGAAGCGGTCGCCAACGGCGACATCGACGCCTACCTGCTGCTGCCCCAAGGCCCCCGTGACGAGGAGTTTCACACCGCGGTCGTGGAACTGCTGTCCGACTGGGGCTGGGCGGTCAACCTGCCCGAGGTCGAATCGGTGTCCATCGTCTCGGACGGCCTGGACCCCGCGGCCGTCCGAGCGCAGGACTTCCTCGACCGGATGGGCATCCCGACCCGCACCCACCCGTCCGACTCCCCGGTGGGGCGGCGGCTGCTCGCGCTCGCCGGCGACAACCCGCGCTTCCCCCTCGTCCAAGCCCTGGACGGCCCGGTCATGCAGAACCCGTCCCTGGGCGACCTGGGCGCGATCTACTACGGCACCNCCGGTGACCTCGCCCCCGACCGGGTCTTCGACCTGCTCATCGTCGGCGCCGGCCCGGCGGGCCTCGCCGCCGCGGTGTACGGGGCCAGCGAGGGCCTAGACGTGCTGGTGCTCGAGGCCGAGGCGATCGGCGGCCAGGCGGGGACGAGCTCGATGATCCGCAACTATCTGGGCTTCCCACGAGGCATTTCGGGGATGCGGCTGGCCCAGCGGGCGCGGTTCCAGGCCGTCCGCTTCGGCGCGCGGTTCTTCGCCGGGTGGCCCGCGGTGGCGATGCGGCCGGGCTCGGGCGCCGACCCGATCCACATCGTGGAGACCCTGGGCGGCCACGAGGTGCGAGCCCGATCCGTGCTGATCGCCGCCGGCGTGGTGTACCGCCGCCTCGGCGTTCCGGCGCTGGAGGATCTCGTCGGCCGCGGGGTCAACTACGGCGCGGCCGCCTCGACAGCCCGCGACATGACCGGCAAGGACGTGTACGTGGTGGGCGGAGGCAACAGCGCCGGCCAGGCTGCCGTCCACCTCGCGCGCTACGCGCGGTCGGTGACCGTCGTCATCCGCCGCGAGGACGTGACCGCCACCATGTCGGCCTATCTGATCCGCGAGTTGGCGGCCAACCGGCGCATCACCGTCCGGCCCCGCACCGTGGTGTCGGACGGAGGCGGCGAGGCGCATCTCACCTGGCTGGAACTACAAGACCTCGACACCGGTACCCGCGAGCGCGTCGACGCGCGTGGGCTCTACCTCCTCCTGGGCGCGCAGCCCCACTGCGCCTGGCTGCCGGAGGGGCTGGCGCTGGACGAGCACGGCTTCGTCCTCTCCGGTGCCGACACCCCCGCCGCCGCGTGGACGGACGGACGACCGCCGCCCCCGCTGGCCACCAACGTGCCCGGCGTGTTCGTCGCCGGCGACATCCGCAGCGGTTCGATGAAGCGCGTCGCGGCGGCCAGCGGCGAGGGTGCGGCAGCGGTGCCGCTCGTGCACGAGTACCTGGCAGGGCTCGGCGCATGACCAGTGTCCGCGTCGCTCCGGCCACGCCAGAGCGCTGGGACGACGTGCAGACCGTTTTCGGCACCCGCGGCGACCCGTCCTGGTGCTGGTGCCAGTTCTTCGTGACCACCGGGCGCGGCTACGAGGAGTCGCCGGAAAGCAATCGGGAGGCCCTGCGCTGTCAACTGGACGCCGACGTGCCACCGGGCCTGCTCGCCTACGCCGGCGACGAGCCCGTCGGCTGGCTCCAGGTGGGACCCCGGGCGATGTTCCCGCGCGTGACCACGAACGGGGCCACCGCCGGTCTCGACGCGGCGGGGTGTGGCGATGCACCTGTTTCGTGGTGCGGGTGGGGCAACGGCGCCGTGGGATCGCGGAAGCCCTGCTCGCCGGGGCCGTCGCCTACGCCCGCGAGCACGGCGCGGAGATGCTCGAGGGGCACCCGGTCGACCTGGCCGCTCGCGAGAGCAAGCCGACCAGCGCGAACCTCTACCACGGGACCGCCTCGATGTTCGCCCGCGCGGGGTTCGCGGAGGTCCTGCGGACCCGGCCCGACCGTCCGGTGATGCGGCTACGGCTGGGCGGACCCTCGGTCGCGCGCTGAACGAAATGCGCCACTGACGCGTGGTTGCGCGGTGCACCCCGGCGGCGACGAGCCGAACCGCGGCGCTTTTCGTTCACCCTGGTCGTGGCAGAGTGAGCCCATGGACGAGATGGTGCTGGTCACCGGCGGCACGGGCTTCCTCGGTACCCATTGCATCGCCGCGCTGCTGCGGGCGGGCCACCAGGTGCGCACGACCGTCCGCTCCCTGGCCAAGGCGCCCGAACTGCGCGGGGCCCTCGAGCGGGCGGGCATCGATCCCAGCGGCTTGGCGTTCGCGGCGGCCAATCTCAACGCCGACGAGGGATGGCGCGAGGCCCTCGCGGGCTGCGACCTGGTGTTGCACGTGGCCTCGCCGTTCCCGATGCAAGCCCCGGCGCACGAGGACGAACTGATCCGCCCCGCGGTCGGCGGAGTGGAGCGCGTCCTGGGGGCCGCCATCGAGGCGGGCGTCCGCCGGGTCGTCCTGACGTCGTCCGTGGCAGCGGTGATGTACGGCGTGCCGGACCGCGACGAGCCGTTCACCGAGGACGACTGGAGCAACCCCGACGGGGAGATCAGCGCTTACGCCAAGTCCAAGACCCTGGCCGAGCGTCGCGCCTGGGAGTTGGTGGACGGCAAGGCGACCGAACTGGCGGTGGTGAACCCGTCGATGATCCTGGGTCCGGCCATCGGCCGGATCGGCACCTCGGTCGGCCTCGTGCAGGCCCTCCTGGCCGGATCGTATCCGGCCTTGCCACGCACGAGTTTCGGGGTCGTGGACGCCCGGGACGTGGCCGAGTTGCACTTGCTGGCCCTGCTGCGAGCGGAGGCGGCCGGGCAGCGGTTCATCGCCACCGCGGAACCGACGGTGTGGCTGGCCGACATCGCCCGGATCCTGCGCGACGGGCTGGGGAGCGGGCCGCGAAGGTGCCGCGCCGGACGGTACCCGACTGGCTCATCCGGGTCGCGGCCTTGTGGGATCCGCGGCTGCGCCAGCTGGTGCCGGGGCTCGGCACCATGCGCCGGCTGAGCGCGGCAAAGGCCCGGGACGTCCTGGGCTGGCGACCCCGCGGGGTCGAGGAAGCGGTGCTCGCGACGGGTGAGAGCCTGCTCGCCTCGGCCGGGAGCTGAGCCGTGAGGCCCGGACGGTGGCTGCTGGCGGGGATCGTGTCGCTCGCCGTGTTGATCGCCGGGGTCCTGACCTGGCGACAGCTGAACCGTCCGGAGGATCAGGTGCGCGCCGTCGCCGAACGGGCTGCCGCGGCGCTCGCCGAGCGCCGCCTCGACCCCACCGTCTTCGACGGGGTGGGCGACCCCGAGGTCAAGGAACTGGCGGGGATCGTCCAGGGCATGGGCACGCTGCGCCCGGTGGTCACCGTCGGTGACGTGGGCCTGGACCCCGACGGCCACGCCGCGAACGTCCGGCTCGCGTTCGACTGGACGATCCACGCCGGCAAACCGTCGTGGCGCTACGACTCGTTCCTCACCCTCCGGCAGGGGACGGACGGCTGGCGCGCTGCCTGGTCGCGCACGCTGCTGCAGCCGCAGCTGAAGCCCGGGTGGCGGTTGCGGGCCGTCCGGCTGGCCGCGGCGCGCGGCGAGATCATCGGGGCCCGGGACGAGCGGTTCTTCTGGAACCAGGAGGCCAACCGGGTCGGTATCGACCGCACCCGAATCGTTCCTGACAAGGTGGAATCCTCTGCCCGCGCCTTGGCCAAGCTGCTGGGCGTGGATGCCGACCGGTACGCGGCCCGGGTCGTCAAGGCCGGCTCGAAGGCGTTCGTCGAGGTGCGGGTGCTACGGGCCCAGGGGCCGACGCCACCCTCGGCGCNNCAAGGCGCTGCGGATCCCGGGGTGCGGCTGGTCCCGACCGTTCGTTCCATGCCGGCCACCGACGGCTTCGCGGCCNCCGTCCTCGGCACCGTGGGCGACGCGACCGCCGAGATCGTCGCCGCCAACCCCGAGGTGCGCGAGGGGGATGTGGTGGGCCTCACCGGGCTCCAGGCCTCCCGCAACGCGAAGCTGATGGGGGTGACGGGGTTCCGCGTGCTCCAGTACGAAGGTGCCAACCCGACCGTCGAGGAGGAGTTGTTCCGGGTCGACCCCAAGGCCGGCTCGTCCCTCCAGGTCACCCTGGACGGCAAGGCCCAGCGCGCGGCGGAGCGGATCCTGGCGGGGGTCGGACCGGCCAGTGCGCTGGTGGCGATCCGTCCGTCCGACGGTGCCCTGCTGGCGGTGGCCAGCGGCCCGGGGAGCAAGGGCTACTCGACGGCCGCCCGAGGCCTGTCCGCGCCCGGTTCGTCGTTCAAGACGGTCTCGGTGCTGGCGGCGCTGCGGGGCGGGTTGGCTCCCTCGGCGACCGTGACCTGCAGCCCTTCGATCACCGTGGACGGCAAGCGCTTCGACAACCACGACGGCTTCCCGGCCTCGGGGCTCGGCAAGGTGCCGCTGCGGACCGCGTTCGCCGACTCGTGCAACACCGCGATGATCCGGCTCGGCGGGAAGGTCAGCCAGCAGGATCTGGTGGACGCCGCCGCATCCCTGGGACTANGGGAAACGCCCCAGTTGGGGGTGAAGGCCGCGCTCGGGACGGTACCCGTTGCGGCCACCGAGGTCGAGCACGCGGCCAGCATGATCGGCCAAGGCGAGGTGCTCGCCAGCNCCCTCGGCATGGCGACTGTCGCCGCGAGCATCGCCGCCGGGCGGACGGTCACCCCGTACCTGCTGGCCGACTCCCGACCCGCGCCGGGTCCCTCAACGCTGGAGGCGGACGAAGCCCGCACGCTGCGCTCGCTGATGCGCGAGGTCACCGTGCGGGGCACCGGCAGGATCCTCGCTTCGGTGCCCGGCGAGCCCGTCCTCAGCAAGACCGGCACGGCCGGGTACGGCACGCCCGTGCGCTACCGCGCGTGGATGATCGCTGCCCAAGGTGATCTGGCCGTCGCGGTCTTCGTCGCGGACGGGGACAGCGGCGCGACCACTGCCGGGCCCCTGGTGAAGAAGTTCCTGCTGGCGCTCGGCTGAGGTGCGCGTCGGTATGCCCGGTTGAGAGTGGGTGCTGGAGGCGAGGGCGGGTGCCGCAGGTGAGGGTGGCGCGCAAGAAGGGTGGGTGCCGCAGGCGAGAGTCACCGCAGGCGAAAGTGACCTGCGACACTGCCTCCGCCTGGTGCCGCTCAGCGGTCGCTGGACGACGACACCGGCCCGGGGTGTTCGCAGAGCCGGGGCGTGTCGGAGCGTCCGAAGCGGTAGTCGTAGCGCCTTCCGGCGACCTCGACGATCACCTGGAGTCCGTCCACCATGGCCTGGGTGTACGCGACGCCGGGTTCTGGGCAGCCGAGCGCCCCGTCATTCCAGGTCACCGACCGGACGCTGACCGCGGTCGGCTCGCCGGTGACGCCCCGCCCGGCCAGGTCGTCCACGATGGCCCGCCAACGGGTGGGCGGTACCCCGACCGCGCTGCCTGTCGGGCCGCCCGGCGGTGGGGACGACGGGCCCTCGGACGGGCCGGCTGGGGAGGTTTGCATCGGGACTCCTGCCGAAGCACAGCCGGTGAGCGCCACGGCCAGAACCGCGGCGGCCAACCGGACGCCGAACGACACCCGTCCAGTCTAGGGAGGGCGCGATCGAGCCTGGCATCGCCCCGGCGACGGGCACCGGCAGCGCGATCGGTGGCCGGACGGGACGGTTAGACTCCCCGCACGGAGGTGGTGGGCGATGCGGCTGGTGATGGTCGGCGGCGGTGGTTTCCGGACTCCGTTGGTCTATCGCGCGCTCTGCCGAGCCGAAACGATCCCGGTGGAGGAAGTCGTTCTGCTGGATACCGATCCTGGCCGGGTGGCCGTGATGGCCCGGATCCTGAACCAGATCAGCGAGGAATCACCGGGCCCGTCCGTCCGCACGGCCGAGGGAGAAGCCGGGCTCGATGGCGCGGACGTGGTGTTCTCCGCGATCCGGGTCGGGGGACTGGCCGGCCGGGTCGCGGACGAGAGGGTCGCCCTCGGGCTGGGGGTGCTCGGCCAGGAGACGACCGGCGCGGGCGGCCTCGCCTACGGGCTGCGGACGGTGCCCGTGGCCGACCGGCTCGCCGCCGCGATCGCCCGCCGGGCGCCAGGGGCCTGGACGATCAACTTCACCAACCCCGCCGGCCTCATCACGCAGGCGATGCGGGATCGGCTCGGTGACCGCGTGGTGGGGATCTGCGATTCGCCGGTGGCGTTGGCCCGCCGGTGTGCGGCGGCGCTGGGCCGGGATCTGGCGTCGCTGCGGATCGATTATGCGGGGCTGAACCATCTCGGCTGGCTGCACGGCCTCTGGGACGGTCCGGCGAACCTGCTGGACGAGTTGCTGGCCCACCCGGAACGGCTCGGCTTCGAGGAGGGCCGGCTTTTCGGCGCCGACTGGCTGCGCACACTGGCCGCGATCCCCAACGAGTACCTGTACTACTACTACTTCACCCGCGAGGCCTTGGCCGGCATCGCGGGCGGCCCCACCCGCGGGGAGTTCCTGCGCGACCAGCAGAGCGCCTTCTACGCCGCGGTTCGGGACGACCTCCGCCCCCTCGCCGCCTGGGAACGGGTGCATCGGGAACGCGACGAGAGCTACCTCGCAGAGGCGCGTCCCGCGGGTCAGGCGCGCGACGAGGCGGACCTGGCCGGGGGCGGGTACGAGGGGNTGGCGCTGGACATCATCCGTGCCATCGCCGAGGACCGCCCGGCCGACGTCGTCGTGAACGTCCCCAACGCGGGCACGCTGCCCGGCCTGCCGGACGATGCGGTGGTCGAGGTGCCCTGCCGAGTGGACGCCTCAGGCTTCGCACCTCGTCCGGTGACCCCGTTGGCGGGTCACCGACTGGGGCTCGTCCAGCAGGTCAAGGAGTGCGAACGGCTGGTCATCGAGGCCGCCCGGACGGGCTCGGTCGCCGCCGCGGTCGAGGCGTTCGCGGTGCACCCGCTGGTGGATTCGGTGATCGTCGCTCGGCAATTGCTGGACGGCTACCGCGCCGCCATCCCCGAGGTGGCCGCGGTATTCCAGCGCGGGTGACGCCGAGCGGAACCACTGCCGCCGTGGGAGACGCCTGGGCCGGGCGGGATCGTCCGTCCGCTGCGACTCAGACCGGACGGGCCCAGTTGGCGCCCTTGCCCGTCTCGGCCTGGTCCTGCCGGACGAGCTTGCCCTCGGCCACGTTGTACAGCGAGACGGTCGTCGAACGCTCCCCGGTGACGAGCACCCGCCCGTCGTGCAGCACGCAGAACCCNCGTGGCTGCTCCTCGACGTCGGCGAACGCGATCGGATCGCCGATCGTCCCGTCCGGCCGCACCGGGATGGTCGCGATGGTGCTTTCGGTCCGCTCTGAACACCACAGGTGGCTCTCGTCGTGGCTCAGGTGGAGGTCGGCACCCCAGACCAGGTGCTCGGCCCTGGGGTCGGCGCCGAACGTCGAGAGCGTCAGCGAACGGTCGGGGTGGAAGATCGGCGCCTGCTCACCCAGGGTGAGAGAGCCGTCCTCGGCGCGTTTGTAGTGCAGGACCTCGGCGGTGAACTCGGTGACCACGTAGGCCGAGGTGCCAGCCCGGTTCAGGATCAGGTGCCGCGGGCCGGACCGGGCGGGTGCCGCGGTTTCGCCCAGGTTCTCCAGCGAAGCGTCCTCGCCCAGGCGGCAGTGGACGATCTGGTCGGCGCCGAGGGACACGAAGTAGGCGCTCGCCTGATCGGGNGAGATCGCCACGCAGTGCACGTTGGGGTACTCGATCCGGTCGGGGCCGTCGGTGAGCGTCCCGTCCGCGATGCTCCAGGCGGTGCCGACGCCGGAGTGGTAGAAGGCGCCCGCGAGCACCGTCCCGGCCGCGTTGAGGGCGAGGTAGGTGGGCGAATCCGCCACCCGGTGGCGGCCGATGTCGGTGAGTTGGCCGGTCGTCCGGTCCAGGCGCAGCGTGACGATCTCGGGATTGCCGCCACCCACCCCTGCATACACGAGGTCGCGCTCGGCGTCGATGGCGAACGTGCTGCACTTGGCGCCCAGGGGACTGACCGCGAGCCGGTCGAGTCCGTCTGCCGTGGCGGCGAAGGTGCTGATGGAGCCGTCGCCGGCGTTGGCGACAAGGACGAGTGCGGATCCGGCCATGCGCGCAGACTAGCGTCGCCGCGCCGTCGCCGGGCAGGGCCCCAGAGGGTGGGTGAAACGCGCCGGGCCCTGGCCTGGGCCGGGTGGAGGTGCCTGGTCGGATCGTCCGACTGAGCGGGATCGGGGACGTGTGCCTGCCCCTTCCGCCGTGCGCGCGGAGTCCGGGCTTGGCTACTCGCTCTCGCGCTCGGTGCGGGATGCGGTTGCTTTCTCGCTCTCGGCGTGGTCCGGGCTTCGGGTGGTTTCACTCTCGCCGTGGGCGCGGACTCGCGGGTTACTCGCTCGCGGTCTATGCGGGTTCCGGGTGCTTTCTCACTCCCGGCGCCGGACGCTTTCTCCCTCTCACTCTCGCTGTCGGCGCCGAGTCTCGTGTTAGGTCTTCGCTCTCGCCGTCGGCGCCGAGTCTCGGGTTAGGTGTTCACTCTCGCTGTCGGAGGCGAGATTCGGGGCCCAGGGTGAGAGTGGGTGCCGAGGGCGAGATTCAGGGCGGTATTCCGCGGTGGTCACTGGCTGGGTGGTTGTGAGGAGCGGCATGTTCGTTCGGCGTTCCGTGGTGCCGACAAGGTGCAGCGGTCACTTGCCGGCTCGCATTCGGTTTGGGCGCCGTCCCTGTGCAGCGGTCGCTTCCCGTGACTCTCGCGGTCGGCGCCGAGTCTCGGGTCGTTCTCGCTTTCGGTGTGATCCCAGCTTTCGGGCCTTCTCACTCTCGCTGTGGGCGCCGAGTCTCGGGTTGGGTGTTCACTCTCGCTGTCGGAGGCGAGATTCGGGGCCCAGGGTGAGAGTGGGTGCCGAGGTCGAGATTCGGCGGGGGTAGGGGCGAGGGAAAGACGGTGGGTGCGGTTCTGCAGTTCCTCGGGGCAGCGCACACTCGCGTCCCCCGCTCCCATCTCCCACTGTCAGAGCCGGGCCAGTGCGTGGCCGGAGGGGGCGGGGGCGGCCATCCGAGGGTGTGGGGTGAAGGCCGGCACGCAGGTGAGCCAGGTTCGGAGGACTGAGACCGACCCCAACTTCACAGCCGCCCACTCCGGGGCCGTTCGCGAGCCTCGATATCTCCGGAGACGGCTGAACAGGCGGGGGTGGGCAGGGGAGGGCTGCGCCGCCGGACACGGGGAGTGGTCCGGGACGGGGCCCTGCGGCCGGACATGGTGCAATGGAGTTGATGACAGTGACGAACCCGACCGATCCCTTCCCGTCCCGGACGCGGGCGCTGGCCGCCGAAGTGGCGCGGCTGCGTGGGTGGCATGGCAACGATCCCGCCCGGGCCGGCGACCTCGCCGACGCGCTGACCGCGCTCACCGCGCACCGCCTGATGGGCCACGCCTACGCGGAAGCCGCCGCCGACGCCCAGGAGGCGCTGGCTCTCGCCGCCAAGGCCGTCGCCGCCGCCGGGCCGCTCGGCCCGTACACGCCGGTCCCCGACGCCGCGAGGCTGGCCACCGCCGCCACCCATCTGGCCGTCCTGCAGTCGGCGATGGGCTTGGACGAGGCGGCCGGCCGCACCCTGGAGGCCGCGCTCACGCTGCAGGCGGAGGTTCGTCCGTTGACCGAGGCGTTGAGCGCGCGCACGCGCACGTGGCAGTTGTTGGTGCGGGCCCGCGCGGCGCTGTCGTCCGGGGACGGGGCAGGCGCGAACGCGCTGGCGGACGCGGCGGCGTCCCGGCTGGACCGTGCCGAGGCCGAGTCGTACCTGCCGATGGACGTGCAGCGGCTGCTGGCTGTGGTCCGCTGGGCCGCGGGCCTGCCCGATCAGGCGGTGCTGCACGGGCTGGGTGCGCTCGAGGAGCACCAGGCACTGATCGCGGGACGGTTGGACGGCCGGCCCAGCGACGCCCTGGTCGAGCGCCTGTTGGAGCCGGTGGCGGCCTACGCAGAGGTCGCCGATCAGTTGGTACAGCGTGGCGACGCCGACCTGGCCGTGGTGGTTCGGCGCCGGCTGCTGGCCCTGGTCGAGCCCCACGCGCCGACTCTGGTACCCGCCGCGCGGGCGGGTCTGGCGGCGACCCTGGCCGCCGTGGGGCGTCCCGAGGAGGCGGGTTTGCTGGACGTCGAGATCGTCCCGCTGCATCTCCCAGGCGTTCCTTCGTCCGTTTCTTGGGAGGCCGCGGACGAGACCGACCCGGCTGGCCGCGATCGGTTCCTCGCGGTGATGAACGAGCTGGCCGGCCGGGCTCACGGCTGGTGGGCCGAGGCTGCCCAGCAGGAGGCCGTGGCACGGGAGTCGGCCCATGCCGACCTGGACCGGCGAGCCGCGGAACGCCGTGTGGCGGCTGAACGGGCTGCGCAGCAGGCCGAACTGGACCGGGCCGCCGCCGAGCGGGCCGCAGCCGAGGAGGCGGAGGCGAACCGGCTCGCCGAGCAGGAGCGGCAGCGGCAGGAGCAGGCGGATCGGATCGCCGCCAAGCGGGCCCGGCGCGAGCGCAAGGCGGCCTACGAGCAGGAAGCCGAACGCCGGGAAATCGAACGGCTCGCGGCGCAGCGCTCCGACAAGCGCCGCAGCGAGTAGCCGGGGTTGGCGTCCTGGCGGCCGGTTCCTGCTGCTTGCGGGCGGGTTGGTGTCGAGCCTGGAAGCGGGCGGTTCGGTCAGGCTCCCGCCACGCATGTGGGTTTGGCGGCGCCGCCGCGGGCGCCGCAGCCGCTGCCGTTCGTCCGTCCCCTGTGCCCAGCCCGGAACTCGATGCGCGGCGGGTCATGAATCTCGCCTCGAGTGCACCCTCTCGGGCCGCCGCCAGGTCTCGCCTCGGGTATGCATCCCCGGGGCCGCCGCCGGGTCTCGGCTCGGGTATGCATCCCCGGGGCCGCCGCCGGGTCTCGCCTCGGGTATGCATCCCCGGGGCCGCCGCCGGGTCTCGCCTCGGGTATGCATCCCCGGGGCCGCCGCCGGGTCTCGCCTTCGGTACGCACTCTCAAGTTGGGCACGCAATCTCGCCTCCAGCGGCGAGATTGGGTACCGAAGGCGAGTGGGTGCCGAACCCGAGACTCGGTGTCGAACCGGGGGCCCGAACTGGAGATCCGGTGTCGAGCGGGAGATCGAACGGTTCGCCGCCCAGCGTTAGGAAAAGCGCGCAGCGAATAGGCAGGGATGGGTGAGCCTGATCTCGCCTTCGGTACGCACTCTCAGGTTGGGTACGCAATCTCGCCTCCGGCGGCGAGATCGGGTACCGAACCCGAGACTCGGTGTCGAACCGGAGATGGGGCCCCGAACCGGAGAGTGGGCCCCGAGATGGAGGGTCGGTGTCGAGCGCGAGATCGAGCGCTTCGCCGCCCAGCGCTCGGACGAGCGCCGCAGCGAATAGGCAGGGATGGGTGAGCCGAATCTCACCTTCGGTACCGAGTCTCATGTTGGGCGCCGGATCTCGGCTCCAACGGCGAGAGTGGCCACCGAACCCGAGATTCGGTGCCGAACGCGAGATCGGGTACCAGACCCGAGAGTCGGTGCCGAACAGGAGATTGGGTGCCGAACCGGAGAGGGGCTCACCGGAGGTGGGGCTCGCTGCACCCCGGATTGTCCGGACGGACGCCTAGGCTGACGGGGTGGACTTGGACGAGCATCGCGAAGCCCTAATCGAGCGCTGCCGGGCGACCGAAGGGGTCACCAGCCTGGTCCTGTTCGGCTCGGCCGCGCAGGAAGGGGAGGCCCGGCGTGACGAGTGGTCCGACCTGGATTTCAACCTGTTCCTGACGCCCGAGGCCGCTCCCTCGGGACGGGTCGGGTGGCCCTTCCTCCCCGATCGTGACCGCGCGATCCTGGAGGCTCGGGAGTACGGCGACGGCGGGGTCGTACTCTACGACGACGGCACCTTGTACGAGTTCGGCGCCGGGCGTCCGTGGCAGATCCGTGATCCGCACCGAGAGGTGGTCCTCGACGGCGGCGACCTGGAGTTCGGCGAGCCGCCCGCGCCGGGCGACCCGGCCAATGACGTCCGACTGTTCATGGCAAAGCTCTACCTGGGTACCGGACGAGTCCGCCGCGGCGAGGTGCTTTCTGGCGGCACCTTGATCCGGACCTACGCACTCACCCACCTGATCGCCGTGCTGCGGGCCAGGCTCACTCCCACGGGGCCGGACGACCCCAGCCCCTTTGACCCGCTGCGACGGTTCGAACAGGCCCATCCGGACGTGGGCGCGCGGCTGGACGCCGCGGTCGACCAGCCGGCCGAACCGGCCGCGCGAGCCCTGTTCGTCCTTGCCCGCGAGGAGTTGGAGCGCGGCTGGCGCGAGTTCCCCAGCGTCGGCGCGGATCTGATCGCGGCCCGGTTCGGCTGGCTGTAGCCGGCCGGAGCGCCCCGAGTCGGCGACAGATCGCGGCGCCGGACGCGAGCCCTCTCGCTGCCGGTGGCCTCCAGTGGGCCCAGTGCCCCAAGTGGCCCGCAGACTCCCTCTGATCTCCCTTTTCGCCCCCTCTGGATCTCCACATTGCGCCCCTCACTGTCACCTAGCGCCTCCTAGAGGAGGCGCCAACGTGGCACGACGGGGTGCAACGTCGGCAAACGGGGCCAAACGGGGGTGGGACGGCCGAACGAGGTGCGCGGGCGACACGGGTGGGCCTGCTACCGGGTGGGCCCACCAAACGGGTGGGCCGGCCGACTCCGGCACACCGCGGCGACTCCGGCACACCACGGCCTCTCCGAACTCCACGGCCTCTCCGAACTCCACGGCCTCTCCGGCCCACCGCGGCTTCTCCGGAACTCCACGGCCGACTCCGGCACACCACGGCCTCTCCGAACTCCGCGGCCTCTCCGAACTCCACGGTCTCTCCGGCCCACCACGGTCTCTCCGGCCCAACACGGTCTCTCCGGCCCACCGCGGCTTCTCCGGAACTCCACGGCCGACTCCGGCACACCACGGCCTCTCCGAACTCCGCGGCCTCTCCGAACTCCACGGTCTCTCCGGCCCACCACGGTCTCTCCGGCCCACCACGGTCTCTCCGGCCCACCGCGGCTTCTCCGGCCCACCGCGGCTTCTCCGGAACACCATGGCTTCTCCGGAACACCGCGGCTTCTCCGGAACACCGCGGTCTCTCCGGAACACCGCGGCTTCTCCGGCCCACCGCGGTCTCTCCGGAACACCGCGGCTTCTCCGGCCCACCGCAGTCTCTCCGGAACACCACGGCCGACTCCGAACACCGCGGCCGACTCCGCGGACCGCAGCCTCTCCGGCGCACCCCTGCCCCTCCGAACACCGCGGCCTCCCCGAACACCGCGGCCGACTCCGCAGACCGCAGCCTCTCCGGCGCACCGCTGCCCCTCCGAACACCACGGCCTCCCCGAACTCCACGGCCTCTCCGGCGCACCGCGGCCTCTCCGGCCCACCGCGGTCTCTGCGGAACACCGCGGCTTCTCCGGAACACCGCGGCCGACTCCGCAGACCGCAGCCTCTCCGGCACCACCCCTGCCCCTCCGAACTCCACGGCCTCCCTGAACACCACGGCTTCTCCGGCCCACCGCAGTCGCTCCGGAACACCGCGGCTTCTCCGGAACACCGCGGCCGACTCCGACACCGCGGCTTCTCCGGCAAACCGCGGTCTCTTCGAACACGCCGCGGCCTCGACGGCCCACCGCGGCTCTCCGGCACACCACGGCCGTCCCGTTCGCCGGGGCCTGGCCGGCCCGCGCCGCCGCCGAATCCGCGACATCTGGCCGGACGGCTCCCACGGGTGCCCAGGCGTGGGAGATTCGTCCAGAACAATTCGAAGGACCCGCGCAGGAGGCAACGGTGTTCAAGCGCATCGCGATCGTGAACCGCGGCGAAGCCGCCATGCGGCTCATCCATGCCGTCCGCGACCTCAACGCCGAGCACCCGGACGCCGACCCGATCCGCACCATCGCGCTCTACACCGACGCCGAACGGACGGCCATGTTCGCCCGCGAGGCCGACGAGGTCTACCCGCTCGGGCCGGCGTCGGCCCGTCCGTACCTGAACCACGAGCTCCTCGCCCAGGCCCTCCGCGACACGCACGCCGACGCGGTCTGGGTCGGCTGGGGCTTCGTGGCCGAGGACGCCGACTTCGCCGACCTGTGCGCGAACCTGGGCGTCACGTTCATCGGGCCCTCAGCCGAGGCGATGCGCCAACTCGGCGACAAGATCGGTTCGAAACTGATCGCTGAGGAGGTGGGCGTCCCGGTCGCCCCGTGGAGCCGTGGCGGCGTCGAGACCCTGGACGAGGCCCTGGCAGCCGCCGAGCGGATCGGCTACCCGCTGATGCTGAAGGCCACCGCGGGCGGCGGCGGCCGGGGCATCAGGCGCGTGGACGACCCGGCCGACCTCGAGGACGCCTACCAGCGGACCCGGGACGAGGCCGAACGCGCCTTCGGCAACGGGACGGTGTTCCTGGAGCGCCTGGTGACCGGCGCGCGACACGTCGAGGTCCAGGTGATCGCGGACGGGCAGGGCACCGCCTGGGCACTCGGCGTCCGGGACTGCACCGTGCAGCGGCGCAACCAGAAGGTGATCGAGGAGTCGGCGTCTCCGCTGCTGACCCGCGAACAGACCGACGAACTCAAGGCCGCCGCCGAGCGGCTGGCCCTGCGGGTCGGCTACGCCGGGGCCGGGACGGTGGAGTTCCTCTACCACCCGGCGTCCAGCACGTTCGCATTCCTCGAAGTCAACACGCGATTGCAGGTCGAGCACCCGATCACCGAGGTCACCACCGACACCGACCTGGTCAAGGCGCAACTGCACGTCGCGTCCGGGNGCAAGCTGACCGGCGAAAAGCCCCGCGAGGAGGGCCACGCCGTCGAGGCCCGGCTCAACGCCGAGGATCCCGACCGCGACTTCGCCCCCTCGCCGGGCCGGATCAGCCGGCTCGACCTGCCCGCCGGGCCGGGCATCCGGGTCGACACTGGTGTCGCCGAGGGCGACGTGATCCCCGCCGACTTCGACTCGATGATCGCCAAGATCATCGCCTACGGGCGCGACCGGGACGAGGCGCTGGGCCGCCTCCGCCGTGCGATGGCCGAGACCACCGTGGTGATCGAGGGCGGCTCGACCAACAAGAGCTTCATCCTCGACCTGCTGGACGCCCCCGAGGTCGTCACCGGCCCCGATTGGGCCGACACCGGCTGGATCGACCGCGCCCGCGGCGAGGGCCGGCTGGTGGCCGAGCGCCACTCCGGGGTGGCCCTGGTCGCCGCCGGCATCCGGGCGTACGAGGAGGAGGAAGAGGTCGAGCTGTTCCGGCTGTTGGGCACCGCGTGGGGCGGCCGTCCGCAGGCGCAGCACAAGGCCGGTCGTCCGGTGGATCTGAAGCTGCGCGGCGTCGGCTACCGGGTCACCACGATCCACACCGGCCCGGACCGCTACCGGGTCACGGTCGCCTCCGGGGACGTCCAGCAGACGGTGGACGCGGCCGTCGAGCCGCTGGACGAGTTCCACAGCCGGCTGGTCGTCAACGGCGTCCGGTACCGCCTGGTGACCGCCACGCATGGCCCCACCTCCCTGGTCGAGGTGGACGGGGTCGCTCACCGGGTCAGCCGGGACGAGGGCGGCGTGCTGCGTTCGCCGGCCCCCGCGCTGGTCGTCGCCACCCCGGTCGGCGTGGGCGACACCGTGGCCGCCGGCGCCCCGGTGCTGGTGCTGGAGTCGATGAAAATGGAAACGGTCCTGCCCGCCCCGTTCGCCGGACGGGTCAAGGAGTTGCTGGTCATCACCGGCAGCCAGGTCGAAGCGGGCGCCCCGCTGGTGCGGCTCGACCCGATCGGCGACGCCGGCGCCGAGCAGGCGGTGGTCGGTGAGGCCGCCGCGCTGGATCTGCCGCCGACCCCGGACGACGTCCCGGCCGCCGAACGGGCAGCCCGCGGACGGGCCGACCTGGCCGCGATCCTGCTGGGTTTCGACGTCGACCCCAAGGACGAGGGCGCGGTGCTGCGCGACTACCTGGCGGCGCGGGACGAACTCCGCTCGTCCGGGGTCGAGGTGTTCGCCGACGAACTGCCGCTGATCAGCACGTTCGCCGACATGGCGCAGCTGTCGCGCAACCGCCCGGCGGGCGAGGAATCGACCGAATTGCGGGTCCACAGCGACCGCGAGCACTTCCACCGCTACCTGCAGAGCCTGGACGTCGACCGCGCCGGCCTGCCCGACCAGTTCCGGCGGCAGTTGGCGGCGGTGCTCGCCCACTACGGGATCGCCGATCTGGCCCGGACCCGTCCGCTGGAGGAGGCGGTGTTCCGGATCTTCCTGGCCCAGCAGCGCTCGTCGGCGGACCTGGGCGTGGTGACCGCCCTGCTGCGGCGCTGGATGAGCGAGCCGATGCCCGAGCCGAGCCTGGCCGAGACCGCCCGTGGCGAGTTGGAGCGGCTCGTCCGTGCGACCCAGCTGCGCTACCCGGTGGTCGGCGACCTGGCCCGCAGCCTGCGGTTCCGCTGGTTCGACCAGCCGCAGGTGGATGCGGAGCGGCAGGCCGAGCTCGCCGGCGTCGGGGAAGAGATCGAGGCGCTGGCCGCCAATCCCGACCTGCCCGACCGGCAGGAGCGCCTGGACCGGCTCGCGGCCATCCCCGAGCACATGGTCGGCCACCTGGCCCACCGGCTCGAGCAGGGCATCGCGGGCTACGAGCCGATGCTGGAGGTGCTGCTCAAGCGGCACTACACCGACTTCGGGCTGCACGACCTGCGCCCGCTCGACGTTGGCGGACGGGCGTTCGCCGTCGCCGACTACCGGCTGGTGGACCGGCCCACGCGGCTGGTGTCGACCGTCGCGCGGATCGACGAACTGCGCGAGTCCGAGGAGTTGCACGCGGCGATCGCCGCTCAGGTGGCCGACCGGCGGCCCGGCGACGACGCCGTGGTGGAGCTGTACGTCCTGTGGCCCCAGGCGCCGGCGGACGAGGAGGAGCAGAGCGCGAAGCTCGCCGCCTGCCTGGGCGAGCGGGAGTGGGCCACCCAGATCCGGCGCGTGTCGGTGGTCGTCGCCCCCGGGGACGAGCGCGGGGTCTACCACTTCAGCTTCCGCTGGCGGGACGGCGTCTTCGTCGAGGACGAGCGGGTCCGCGGCGTCCATCCCATGGTGGGCCGCCGGCTGGACCTGTGGCGGTTGCGCGACTTCGACGTGACCCGGCTGCCGGCCNCCGACGACGTGATGCTGTTCGACTGCGTGGCCAAGTCCAACCCCGCCGACCGCCGCCTGGTGGCGATGTCGCAGGTGCGGCAGCTGGCCGCCGCCCGGGACCCGAACGGACGGCTCATCGGCCTGCCGCACGCCGAGCGCGCCGTCGAGCACTGCCTGGAGGCGATCCGCCGGGTGCGCACCGAGCGGGGCGCCGAGGGCCGCCGGCTGGACATGAACCACGTGTGGGTGCACGTGTGGCCGGTGATCGAGATCGATCTGAAGGACATCACCACCCTGCAGGCCAAGGTGACCGCGCTCAGCAACGGGGCGGGTATCGAGGAGGTGCTGGCGCACGGCACGTTCGCCCGGCCGGACGGCGCCCTGGTGCCCCTGGCCGTCCGCTTCCACAGCCGCCCGGGCGCCGGGGTGACCACCACCGTCGAGCCGCCGCCGACAGAGCCGTTGAAGCCGCTGGACGACTACCAGGCCAAGGTGCTCAGCGCCCGCCGGCGCGGGCTGGTGTACCCCTACGAGTTCTCCGACCTGCTGGCGGGGCCGGGCGGGCAGCTGATCGAGTACGACCTGGACGCTGCGGGCGTGCTGCGTCCGGTCGACCGGGCACCGGGCCTCAACCGGGCCGGCATCATCTGCGCGGTGGTGAAGACCCCGACCGAGCTCTACCCCGAGGGCGTGACCCGCGTCGTCCTGTGCGGCGATCCGACCAAGGGCCTCGGCGCGGTGGCCGAGCCGGAGTGTTCGCGGATCATCGCCGCCCTCGACCTGGCCGAGCGGGAACACCTGCCGGTGGAGTGGTTCACCCTCTCGTCGGGAGCGCGGATCTCGATGGATTCCGGCACCGAGAACATGGACTGGGTCGGTGCCGCCCTGCGCCGCATCATCGAGTTCACCCAGGCCGGCGGCGAGATCAACGTGGTCGTCGCGGGCATCAACGTGGGCGCCCAGCCGTACTGGAACGCCGAGGCGACGATGCTCATGCACACCAAGGGCATCCTCGTGATGACGCCCGACTCGGCGATGGTGCTCACCGGCAAGCAGTCGCTGGACTTCTCCGGTGGGGTGTCGGCCGAGGACAACTTCGGCATCGGCGGCTACGACCGCGTGATGGGGCCGAACGGGCAGGCGCAGTACTGGGCACCCGACCTCGGGGCCGCCCGCGAGGTGCTGCTGGCCCACTACGACCACACGTACGTGGTGCCGGGCGAGGCCGGGCCGCGCCGCGCCNGGACCACCGATCCGATCGATCGGGACGTCTCGGACTACCCGCACGCGCTCGGCGGCTCGGAGTTCACCACCGTCGGGCAGATCTTCTCCGCCACCGCGAACCCCGACCGCAAGAAGCCCTTCGACATCCGGACGGTCATGACCGCGGTCAGCGACGCCGACCACACCCCGCTGGAGCGCTGGGCGGGGATGGCCGACGCGGACACGGCCGTGGTCATGGACGCCCGGATCGGCGGCTTCCCGGTGTGCCTGCTGGGCATCGAGTCCAAGCCGGTGCCGCGGGCGGGGTTCCCGCCCACCGACGGGCCCGACACCTACACCGCGGGCACCCTGTTCCCGCGGTCGAGCAAGAAGGCGGCCCGGGCGATCAACGCGGCCTCGGGCAACCGTCCGCTGGTGGTGCTGGCGAACCTGTCGGGCTTCGACGGGTCACCGGAATCGATGCGCAACCTGCAGTTGGAGTACGGCGCCGAGATCGGCCGGGCCATCGTGAACTTCCGCGGCCCGATCGTGTTCGTCGTGATCTCCCGCTACCACGGCGGCGCGTTCGTGGTGTTCAGCAAGCGGCTGAACCCGGCCATGACGGTGCTGGCGATCGAGGGCTCGTACGCGTCGGTGATCGGCGGCGCCCCGGCGGCCGCGGTCGTGTTCGCCGGGGACGTCGGCAAGCGCGCGGCGAAGGATCCGCGGGTCAAGGCGCTGGAGGCACGGATCGCCGCGGCCCCGGCCGCCGAACAGGCCGCCCTGGGACTGGAGTTGGCCGACCTGCGGGCCGCGGTTCGCGCGGAGAAGATCAGCGAGGTCGCCGCCGAGTTCGACGGGGTGCACGACATCCACCGGGCGGTCCGGGTCGGCTCGGTCGACAAGGTGATCACCGCGGCGGCCCTTCGTCCGGAGATCGTGGCGGCGATCGAGGCGGGCCTGGCGCGCTGACGGCGGCTGGGCGACCCCAGCCCGGGCGGCCGACCGACCTCAGAAGGTCAGCACGTAGCGGCCCCGGACGCCGCCGCCCTCCATCAGCCGGTGCGCCTCGGCTGCCTGGTCGGCCGGGAACACCCCGGCCAGCCGGGGNGTCAGCACGCCGTCCTCGACGGCTTGGCGCAATCCGTCCAGCTTGCGTCCCGCGGGGTACTCCTGGGTGACCAGGACCCGGGTGAAGCGGATGCCCCGGACGGCCGGCGGATTCCAGGCGCGCACGTACGCGAAGGCGCCCTCGTCGCGCACGGCGGGGATCACGCCCTCCAGCAACAGCGCGGCGTCGAGCAGGCCGTCGACACCGTCCGGGAACTGCTGCCGGATCCGGTCGGCCACGTCGGAGCCCCGCGCCACCACGACGTCGGCCCCCAGGGAACGGACGAGTTCCGCGTCCTTCGGCGCGGCATCGGCGACCACGACCAGCCCCGCCCGCTTCGCCAACTGGATCGCATAGTTGCCGAGGATGCCCGCGGCACCGGTGATCGCAAGAACCTGGCCGGGGGCCAGCGCCAGCCGCTCCAACGCCTGCAGGGCGGTGAGGCCGTTCATCGAGATCGTCGCGGCCGCCTCGAACGACACCCCCGCCGGCACGCGGGCCGGTGCGTCGTCCGCGGCGATGAGGTACTCGCAGTACGCGCCGCCGTTCTCCCCGGTGGGCAGGGCGCTCGTCATGACGGCGTCGCCCACCTGCCAGCGGCTACCCGCGCCGACCTCGTCCACGACCCCCGCCGCGTCCATGCCCGGGACGTACGGAGGCCGCAGGCGGCTGAGGTCGCTCAGCCCCCGGCGCATCAGCCCGTCGGTGGGGCTGACGGCCGCGGCGTGCACGCGGATGCGCACCTGCCCGGGCCCCGGATGGGGATCGGCGACCTCGTGGATACCCAGCACCTCCGGCCCACCGGGCTCGGTGAATCCGACAACTCGCATGCCTTCTACTCTCGGTCCCGCTCAGTGGGGTGCCCAGTCAGGGCACGGCGGTCCTCTGGTGCTGGTCCCCGGGTTGGGGTTCGCCTCCGGTATATCAGGGGTCGACCGGGTCACGGGCGCAGGGGCCGTGCCCGGCGGAAGGGTCAGCTCGGCGGCTCCGTGGCATCGGACGACCGGAGCCGTGCGCTCAGCTGCGCCACCTCGGCGCGGAGCGACGCCACCTCGTCCGCGAGCCGGGTCTCCACGGTCTCGGCCTCGGCCGCGACCTGGTCCACCAGCCAGCTGGCCAGCATCGCGGTGACGGTGCCGAGGATGCCGATGCCGCCGACCATGAGACCGACGGCGACCGCCCGTCCCACCCCGGTGATCGGGAACCTGTCCCCGTACCCGACGGTCGTCATGGTGGTCGCGGCCCACCAGAGCGCGTCACCGAAGGATGTGATGTTGGCCTGGGGCTCGGTCCGCTCGACGTCCAGCACCGCGAGCGCGCCGACGAACGTCAACAGCGCGGCCCCCACGACCGTGTAGGTGGCGATCTGGCCACGCAGGCTGGCGGTCGCCTTGCGGTTCAGCACCCGCAGCACGGTGACGAGGCGGATCAGCCTCAGCGGCCGCAGGATGGGCAGCGCGATCACCAGCAGGTCGAACCAATTCCGCCACGCGTACGCCAGGCGCCGCGGCGCCAGCATGAGCCGGACGGCGTAGTCGACGACGAAACAACCCCACGTCACCCAGACCAGCACCTCGCACGTGGCGCCGATGACGGGATCCAGTTCGCCGTACAGGACGATCGGCAGCGCGAAGGCCGCCAGGAAGACCAGCGCGGCGCCGGTGAGGGGCAGCTCGGCGTGGCGCTCCCAGCGGGCGAGGATCGCGCTCCGGCCGCTGGGGTCGGGGACGGACGTGCTCATGCCAGGACGATAGGGCGCCGCACCCTCCGTCGGCCGCGCGGCCCGCGGAGTCGTCGCACTCCCAGGGGCTCGGGTCGAGCCGAGGCGGCTCAGGCGGTGCCGGCCACGTAGTAGACCCCGACCAGGCGGCCGTGATCGTCCACGTAGAGGTCGACGGCGAACCAGTCGACGCAGCTGGAGATGGCGTCCGGTCCGGGCTGGAGGGTGACCCGGTCGGCCCCGCCGAGGGTCGGCGCGTGCGGGATGTGCGTCGTCGTGCCGCAGCGGACGAGGTCGCCGTGGCCGGCGGTCAGTTCCCCACCCGCCCGCCGGATCCGCTGGATGGCGGTCAGCGCGTTGAACGGTCCCGCGAACGCACCGCTGAGGGTCTTCCGATCGCCGACCTTCCAGGCGGTCGGGTCCGTCAGGGCGTCGGCCGGCCGGTGGTCGATGCGCCGTCCGTCGACCCCGAACTCGAGGCTGGGCAACAGCTGGAGCGCGGCGAAATCGCGCGGGACGGGTCGAGCGCGAAGTCGACGACCCGGGGACGATCGACCACGGGTCGGCGTCGTTCTCGGCGGGGGCGATCGTCGACTGCGCGGGCTTCGATGGCGGCTGCCGGGTGCTGGCGGTCGAGGCGCTCACCGTGGGGCTCGGGCCGCCGACGGGCACCCCGGTGACCGGCGGCCGCAGCTGCGGGATCACCAGGGTCGCCGCCACGACCAGCGCCACGACAGCGGCGGCAGCCAGCCCGCCCTGCGCGACGCGGCGCCGCCGGGCCTTGACCGTCACTGTGCGGGCGAGGCCGGGGACGGCGCCGTCACCTCAGCGGTGTGGCGTTCGACCGACTCGCGGATCAGCGTGCCCAGGTCGTCGCTCATGACCGTTCCTCCTTGCCAAGACGCGTCCGCAGGTGGGCCAGCGCGCGGGACAACTGGCTCTTCACCGTCCCGACCGAGCAGCCCAGGTGCTCCGCGATCGCCGCCTCGGTGAGGTCGTCGTAGAAGCGCAGGACGACGACCGCCCGTTGCCGGGGNGCGAGCGTGGCGAGCGCGCGCCAGACCTCGTCCCGATCCCCGAGGTTGGCTCCGCCCGGGGCCGCCGGGTCGATGTCGTCGACCGCCCGGGCGCCGGGACGTTCCCGGAACGAGAGCCGGCGGGTCCACGACACGAAGGTGCGGGTGATGATCGTCCGGGCGTAGGCGGGCGCGGCCTCGACCGAGTCGAGCCGGCCCCAGGCCAGGTACAGCTTGACCAGCGCGGTCTGGAGGAGATCGTCGGCGTCGGCGGACGAGCCGGTCAGGGCCAGCGCGTAGCGCCTCAGCGCCGCGCCGTGGGTCTCGACGAAGGCGCTGAACCCATCGTCCTCGCCGGCCCGGGCCACCGACACCTCCTGCAGCGCTGTCACATCCCTCAGACGCTCCCAGTGTGGCCAAGGGTTGCCTGGCTGCGCGCAGGACGTGCCGGAGCCTCAGCCGCGGACGAGCAGGGCCACCCCGGATGCGGGCAGGCCGGCGAACGGCGCGCCACTCAGCAGGTCCCGCCACGCCCCTGCGGGCAGGGCCACCCGCACCCGGGCCGGTGCGGTTCCCGGGCGGGCGGCGATCACGACGACCTGTACCTCACCCGCGCCACGTCCGAACGCCACCGCCCCCGGACCCGCGTCGAGGGGCACGTACGTCGCCCGTGCGCCGGTGAACCAGTCGGGGTGCTCGCGGCGCAGCCGCAGCGCCGCCCGGCAGAGTTCGCGCTTCTCCACGTCCAGCGCGGTGAGGGTCTCGTCCGGGCGGGCGAAGTCGACNGGCCCCCGGTTGTCGGGGTCGACCAGCGCGGTCAGCAGCACCTCCGAGCCCTGGTAGAGGTCCGGGATGCCGGGGATGGTCAGGGTCAGCAGCTTCGCTGCCAGCACCGCGGTGCGTTCCGCGGCGGCGTGGCCCTGGGCCCAGGCGGCCACGTGGCCGCCCACCCGCGGATCGGCCAGCAGCGCCGTCGCGTAGCCCAGCACGGCCCCCTCGTACGCCTCGTCCGGGGACAGCCAGCTGGTGGCCTGCTTCGCCTCGCGCAGCGCCTTGCGCAGGTAGTCAGCGAGCCGCGGCGCAGTCAGCGGACGGGCGGTGACCAGGGTCTGCCAGACCAGGTACTCCGTGGGCCGGTCCAGCGTCGCCGGACGATGGGCCCCGCCCAGCCGCTCGGCCTCGGCGACCCAGTCCGCCCACCCGCGCGGGTCGGCGGCGATCACCATCGAGCGGGCGCGGACGTCCTCGCCGCGTTTCGCGTCGTGGGTGCTGGAGGTCGTCATGGTGTGCGGCCAGGTGGCGAGCTGATGGGAGCACCAGGCGTGGAACTCCCCGACCGCGATCGACGGACGAGCGGGGTCCCCGCCCACCTCGTTGGCCCCGGCGAGCCGGTGGAACCGGTACAGCGCGGTGTCCTCGACCCCCTTCGCCATCACTGGACCGGTCGTCTGCTGGAACCGGACGGCGAACTCCGCGGCCGCTGACCCATCGGCATCGCCCCTGGTCAGCGCCGCAACGGACCGCAGTTGGTCGCGGTGCGCAGGGTTCAGTGCGGCGCCCGCCACCTGCTCGGCGTGGTCGAGCACCTCCCGGTCGACGCCCGCCGCGACCCCGCCCGGCCGGACGTAGGCCCGGTAGCGGTCGACGGCCACGAGGAGTTCGACCACCACCGCGCGGAGCGCGGCCGGGTCGCTGCCGGGCACCGCGACCGTGGCCAGCCGGACGAGCCGGTCGACCTCGGGGCCGAACAGGTCGGTGACCACCTGCCGTTTGGCGGCGGCGACCACCGCCGCGAAGTCGGTGGACTCCGGCGCCCGCTCGGCCCAGAGCCGGTCCAGCACCTCGTCGGGGTCGGACGGGGTCAGCACCTGCTGCACCCGCAGCAGCGCGTCGTAACCGGTCGTCCCGTCGCAACGCCAGGGAGGAAGCTCCTCACCCGGTTCGAGGATCTTCTCCACCACCGTCCACACCCCGCCGGTGGCCTCGGCCAGCCGCTCCAGGTACCCCTCGGGGTCGACCAGGCCGTCCGGGTGGTCGATGCGCAGCCCGTCCACGAGCCCGGCGCGGACCAGCTCGACGGGCAGCCGGTGGACCGCGTCGAAAACGTCCGGGTCCTCCACCCGCAGCCCGGCCAGCGTCGGCACCTCGAAGAACCGCCGGTAGTTCAACGGGTCGTCCGACCCGTCGGTGAGGCGGTAGTGCTGCGCCTCCAACAGGTCGGCCACGGGGAGGTGCGCGGTGCCGGGCCGGACGGGGTACTCGGCCCAATCGACGCGCAGGACAGGGCCGTCCGGTTCGTCCACCACCGCGACCGCCCCCGCGGCCAGCGCCTCGGCCAGCGGGCGGCCCAGCAGCGGCAGCACCAGCCGGCCGCCGCCGGCGGCCCAATCGACATCGAACCAGCCGGCGTACGGGGAGTCCTGACCCTCCGCCAGCAGGGACCAGACCGCGGGGCTCGTCCGGGTCCGTCCGGGAACCGCCATGTGGTTCGGGACGATGTCGAGCACCAGCCCCAACCCGTGCGTCCGGGCCGCGGCGGCCAGTCGCTCCAGGCCCGCCCGGCCGCCGGCTTCGGCCCACACGGCGTCATGGTCGATGACGTCGTACCCATGGTTGGATTCGGGCACCGGCTGCGCCAATGGGGACAGATACAGGTGCGAAACNCCTAGCCGGGCCAGGTAGGGAACAGCGCCGGCGGCGTCGTCGAAGGTGAAGCCGCCGTTGATCTGCAGCCGGTACGTCGCGGTGGGGATGGTTCTGCTCATGGCCCGACCAGCCTAACCAAGCCCCGCCGGGAACGCTCAGCCAGGTGGCGTCGTGGCGTGCCCGCCCCGGTCGCGGGCCAGCCCGGCCACCAGCAGCGCGGCCGCGGCGAGCCCGCCGGCCAGCGCGATCCCCGCGGCCCAGCGCAGCGGGAACACCGAATGGTCGAGCAGATAGGCCAGGTAGGTGGTGACGCCGGCGGTCTGGATGGCCGCGGCCGGCAGCACCCAGCGCCAGTCGGCGAACGCGGCCAGGACGGTCAGCACCTCGGCGAGGTAGAAGTAGCGCTCGTGCATCTCCGGCAGCAACAGCGGGATGAGGTAGGACGACGCGGCCGCCACGAAGACGAGGCCGGTGGCGCCCAGGCGCCGGCGCCGCGCCAGCAGCCAGACCCCGAAGGCGATCACGACGCCCGCGGTCAGCGCCAGCCCGGCGTATTTCCAGCCCACCGGCGCGTTCGCGTCCAGCCAGGCGTAGGGGTCGGGGCGTTGTGGGTGAAGCTCTGCCCGTCGTTCAGCGTGAACCCGCCACCCGGCGGCGGTCCGCCCGCACCGCCCGGCGGTGCCCCTCCCCGCGGTGCCCCTCCGGGCGGCCTGCCCGCGGGCCCTCCGGCGCCGCCCACCGTCCCGCCGATCCCGGAGGAATCGGTCGCCTGGAGCTGGTAGACCAGGAGCTGGCTGAGCAGGCTTCGTCCGGCGACCAGGGCCGGGACGAGGCAGGCGAGGAACGACGCGACCGCAGCGCTCAGCGCGGCGAGCCGGTGCCGGTTGACGATCAGCACCGCGACCAGCAGGGGCAGCAGGAACACGGCCTGGAGCTTGAACGCGAACGCCACCCCCACCACGCGGGCGCGGCCCACGGACGACGATCGACGAGCGCCAGCACCGCCAGCAGGCAGAACGTCGCGTAGATGGAGTCGCACTGACCCCACACACCGCTGTTCATCGCCACCGTCGGCAGGGCCAGGACAAGGGCGAACGCCCCGACCGGCGGCCACGCGGACGCAGGGCGCAACCGCGCCACGATCCGGGAGCCCGCCCAGGCCAGCAGCAGGTCGAAGCCGATGGAGATGGCCTTCACCGCGGCGAGGGCGGACACCGGCAGGTAGCCCGCCAGCGCCAGCAGCACCAGGTACGGGGTGTTGTAGTTCGAGAACGAGTCGTCGCGCAGCCCGGCCAGGTGCCCCGTGGCCTGCAGGTGGGCATACCAGCGCGACAGGAACGTCCGGAAGTCGCCGGACTCGAAGTCCACGAACCACCAGCGCAGGGCCACGCCCGCCGCCGCCAGCAGCAGCATCACCAACAGCTGCGGCCGCCGGTCGACCGGGGGCGAGGCCGGCACGTCCGGATCAGTCGATCGCCTCGGCCAGGTACACCACCGCCTGGTCGGGNAAGCTGGGGGCGTGGGTCAGCCCGACGCTGCCGAGCACGAGGCCGCTGAGTTCCACCCCGAACTCGCCCGTGGCCGTGAACGCCGGCGCACCGGTCAGGGCCAGTTCGGTCAGCTCCCCGGAGATCGTTCGCTGCACACCCCACCACGCCGGCGGGAGCACCCCGTTGGGCGGACTGCCCGGCAGGACCGGGGTGACCCGGTAGCGCCGCTGCGGATCCAGCCCGGGCAGCCGCAACCGGCCGAGCTGTCCGATCGGCGGCCAGCCGACGTTGGCGAAGGAGTAGAGCGCGCGGCTCCGGTCGGGCGCGACCACGCCGCCGCCGACCAGCTCGTCGTCCGGGAAGTCGACGCGGACGAGGTCGCCTCCGTTCAGCAGCCCGCGTTCGGCCTTGTAGACCTCGATCCACGCGCGCAGATCGTCCCGCTCGGTGGCCGTGGCCTGCCGCAGATCCCACTCGATGCCCAGGTGTCCGAACAGCGCCGTGGCGATCCGGAAGGCCAGGTCGTGGCTGCGGCCGGTGGTGTGGGAGTGCCCGGACGCGATGTGGGAGCCCATCATCTCCGGCGGGATCAGCTGGGTCGTCCAGCGCAGCATGTGCTGCCGCTCGTGCGGGTCGATGCAGTCCGACACCCACACCCGCTCGGTGCGCTGCAGCACCTCCAGGTCCACCCGGGCCCCGCCGGAGGAGCAGGACTCGATCTCCAGGCCGGGGAAGGCGGCCTTGATCTCGTCCACGAGCCGGTAGAAGGCCAGGGTCTGCTCGTGCACCGCCGGACGACCGGACGACTGGGTCGCCGCCTCGATCAGGTCCCGGTTGTGATCCCACTTGATGTAGGAGATGTCGTACTCGGTGAGCAAGGCGACGATGGCGTCCCGGATGTAGGCGTAGCACTCCGGGATCGCGAGGTTGATCACCTGCTGGAAGCGTGACTCCACCGGCCACCGGTCGGGTGAGACCGCCATCACCCACTCCGGGTGGGCTCGGGCGACCTCGGAGTCGGGGTTGATCATCTCCGGCTCGAACCACAGCCCGAACTGCATGCCCAGCCCGGTGACCTTGTCGATCAGCGGGTGCAGGCCCTGCGGCCACACCTCCGGCGAGACGGTCCAGTCGCCGAGGCCGGCGTGGTCGTCGCGGCGCGCCCCGAACCAGCCGTCGTCCAGCACGTACCGCTCGACGCCGATCGAGGCCGCGATCTCGGCGAGGTCGAGCAGCGGCTCCAGGGTGTGGTTGAAGTACACCGCCTCCCACACATTGAGGGTGACCGGACGATCGGTGCCCGGGTGCTGTGGCCGCGAGCGCAGGTAGCGGTGGAAACGCCGGGCGACCTCGTCCAGGCCGACCCCGTAGGAGCCGTACACCCACGGCGAGGTGTAGCTCTCCCCNTGGCCCAGGACGACCTCGCCGGGCAGCAGCAACTCGCCGCCGCCGATGACCTGCTCGCCGGTGAACAGCCGTTCGGCGTAGTGGACGTGGTTGCCGCTCCACGCGGTGTGCACGGCCCAGATCTCGCCGTCGGTGAAGCCGAAGCCGGGGGTGCCGGCGTGCAGCACGTAGGCCGAATCGGCCCCCGTCCGCCCCTTGCGGTTCTCGCGCAGATGCGTGCCCTGCTGCAGTTCCGAGCGTTGCGGCGCCCGCTCGTAGCCCCAGCGGCCGCCGAAGTCGAGCAATTCCCGGGCCACCGTGGGCAGCGGGAAGGCCAGACTCACCTGGTCGAGCGCGTACGGCTCGGCCGTGGTGTTGGTCACCCGGGCGCGGCTGCGCAGCGCCCCGCCCGGCAACAGTTCGAGGGTGAGCAGCAGCGCCAGCCCGGACGCCTCGTCGACGGCGTCCACCTCGACGGTGTCGATGCCGGACGTCGTGAGCGGCTCGGTCACCGCCCGGCCGCCCACCCGGACGGCGGTGCTGGTGAACTTCGGCGACCAGGCCGCCCCGGCCCGGGACCCGCTCAACCCCGGACGGCCGACCCAGCCGGTCCAGTGCTCGGGCAGCAGCGCGACCCGGCCCGGCTCGTCCACCTGGTTGGGNGTGACCGGCTGGATCCCGGAACGGACGAGAGCCGTCGCGTCGGCGGGGTTCAGGTCGCCGAGATCGGCGCCCCAGTGCACGACGGCCGGCAGGTGGCCGTAGCTGACGTCCACCAGGACGGACACGCCCTCGGCGCGCAGGTGCACGCGACGTTCGGATTCGGACATGGTGGGGTCTCCTTCGTGCGATCAGTCGGTCGGGGCAGGGTGCAGCCGCAGGAGTTGCGGATCACCAACGTGGTGGCGCACTCGTGGTGCGTGGGGTCGTCNTCGGGGTTCTCGATCAGGTCCAGCGTGATCGCCGCCATCTCGGCGACCGGCTGGCGAACCGTGGTCAGGGGCGGCCAGCTGAACCGGGCCTCGGCGGTGCCGTCGAAGGAGATCAGCGCGACGTCGGGGCCCACGTTCACGCCGGCCTCGTGGAGCGCCAGCAGGATCCCGACGGCGATCTCGTCGGAGCTGGCGAACACGGCGTCGGGGAGCTGGGGAGTNTGCAGCAGTTCCCGGCCGGCCGCGTAGCCGCCCTCCCGGCTCCAGTCCGTCCGGACGAGGGGNCCGCGCCGCAGCCCGCGTTCGGCCAGCGCCGTCTCCCAGCCCCGTTCGCGCGGGTCGGGGTTGCCGAAGCCGCCGCTGCCCATGGCGAGCGCGATCGCGGTCTTGCCGTGGACGTCGGCCAGGTGGGCGATCGCGGTCATCGTCCCGCCGAGCGCGTCCGGGCCCACGGTGGCTCGGCCCGGCACCGGGCCGGGGCAGTCGAGCAGCACCGACGGCACCCCGTAGCTGCGGATGCCGGCGAGCGGGTCGTGCCGTTCGAACGCGCTGATCAGGATCAGCCCGTCCACCTGGCGTGCGATGAGTTCCTCGACCAGCTCGGCCTCGGTCTCGGCGGTGTTCATCGAGTCCGTCGTCAGCAACCGGTGGCCATGCGTGGCGGCCACCCGCTCGACCTCGAAGATCAATTCACCGAAGTAGGGGCTCCGCGCGTTCGGAACGACCAGTCCGAGGGTCTGGCTGGTGCCCCGTTTGAGGGCGCGGGCGCTGAGGTTGGGCCGGTAGTGCAGCAGTTCCATGGCTTCGCGAACCCGGGCGGCGGTCGCCGCGGCGACCGGACGGGGCCCGTCGTTCAGGACGTAGCTCACCACGGCGGTGCTCACGCCGGCGTAGCGGGCGACGTCGCCGCGGGTCACCCGGCGCTGGGCCGAACCCGCTTCCGCGGACTTGCGACGCTTCGGAGCCGGGGGCACGCTGCCTGCCATGGGCCGCTCCTCGCCTCGCCGAGTGGATCTGTTGGGAGGAATCTACACGCCTCGTCTGGGCTTGTGAATCTACCCGCGTAGATTCGTGAAGAACTGCCCGTTTGGGTGCTAAGCCCGCAGATAACGAGTTTGTCACGACCTCTGGACACCCACTATCTACTCGTGTAGCGTCCTCGCCAGAGGCCCCTCGGAGGGACCGCCGATCCCAAAGGAGGGACTGCGTGACCAGCACCACAGCGGCCCCAGTGGCCCCGAAGCGCCGGGCCAAGCGCCAAGAGAGCGGGTCGTACTCCACCCCGCACAACCGCAAGGACCTCGGCACCGCGCTGGCGTTCATCGCGCCGGCCGCCCTGGGGTTCGTCGTGTTCTTTCTCATCCCGACCATCCGCGGCTTCTACTTCAGCCTGACCCAGTACAACCTGCTCGGCAGCGAGAAATTCATCGGGTTCGCGAACTTCCAGAAGCTGTTCGGCGACCCGCTGTTCTACAACTCGCTCTGGGTCACCGTCGAGTACGTCGTGCTCAACATCGCCTTCCAGACCGTGATCGCGATCGGCCTGGCCGTCCTGATGCACCGGCTGACGCAATCGACGATCCTGCGCGGAGCGCTGCTGCTGCCGTGGCTGATCAGCAACGTCATCGCCGCGATGATCTGGTTCTGGCTGCTGGACTACCAGATCGGCCTGATCAACATGTTCCTGGAGTGGATCCACCTGCCGAAGGTCACCTTCTTCGGCGGCGACGCCACCGCCATCCCCACGATCGCCTTCGTGAACGTGTGGCGCCACATGGGCTACACCGCCCTGCTGGTGTTCGCCGGCCTCCAGACCATCCCCACCTACGTCTACGAGGCGGCCTCGCTCGACGGCAGCTCGGAGTGGTCGTCCTTCTGGCGGATCACGATGCCGCTGCTGCGGCCGGTGCTGGCGATGGTGCTGGTGATGACCGTGACCGGCTCGTTCCAGATCTTCGACACGGTCTCGGTGACCACCCGCGGCGGCCCCGTCAACGCCACCCGCGTGATCCAGTACTACATCTACCAAAAGGGCTTCGCCGAAGGTCAGTTCGGCTACGCCAGCGCCCTCTCGGTGATCCTCTTCCTCATCCTCGCCATCGTCGCCTTCGTCCAGATGCGCCTGCTGCGCGCGGACGAGTCGGACCTCGCCTAGGAGACCCCGATGAGCCAACTGACTCTCGCCGGCCGCCGCCGCTCGCTGCCGTGGGGCAAGATCGCCGCCTGGACGGCCATGATCTTCTTCCTGATCCTCACGATCTTCCCGTTCCTGTGGATGATCCGCACCGCGTTCTCCACCACCCGTTCGCTCGCGTCCGATCCCGGATCGCTGCTCCCGGTCGACTTCACCTGGGGCGCCTTCCAGCGGGTGCTGGGCCTGTCCACCGTCGAGCAGTCCGTCGCCGAGGGCGGCTCGGGCGCGTCGGTGAACTTCTGGCTCTACCTGCGCAACTCGCTGGTCTACTCCACCGCGGTGACGATCGGTCAGGTCGTCTTCTGCTCGATGGCCGCCTACGCCTTCGCCCGGTTGCGCTGGCCCGGACGCGACGCCGTGTTCGGCCTGTTCCTGACCGCGCTGCTGGTGCCGCCAATCTTCACCAGCCTGCCCAACTTCGTCCTGATCAAGAACATGGGGCTGCTCAACACCTTCCCCGGGCTGATCCTGCCGACGTTCTTCATGACGCCGTTTGCGGTGTTCTTCATGCGGCAGTTCTTCCTCGGGATCAACCGCGAGATCGAGGAATCCGCCGCCATCGACGGCGCCGGCAAGTGGCGGACGTTCTTCCAGATCGTCGTCCCCATGAGCTCGGCTCCGATCGCCACCTTGTCGATCCTCACCTTCATCGGGACCTGGAACGACTACTTCTGGCCGCTGCTGGTCGGCAGCGACGACAACGTCCGCGTGCTCACCGTCGCGCTCGGCGTCTTCAGGTCCCAGACCCCACAAGGGTCGCCCGACTGGGCCGGGCTCATGGCCGCCACCCTCGTGGCCGCGCTGCCCGTCCTGATCCTCTTCTTCGCCGCCGGCAAGAAGGTCATCAACTCCATCGGCTACTCGGGCATGAAGTGACCGAGGCCAGCACTCTCGCCGCATCCACTCACTGAAAAGGAAGGATCCACACTGATGCGTACCTCCTCCAAGCTCGCCGCCGCGGCCTCCGCCGTTGCGCTGAGCATGACCCTCGTCGCCTGTGGCGGTGGCGGCGCGACCTCGCCGTCGGCGGCGGGCTCGGCTGCCGGCGAGGCGGCTTCGGGCACCGTCACCTACTGGCTGTGGGACGCCAACCAGCTTCCCGCCTACAAGGCCTGCGCCGACGCCTTCACCGCGGCCAACCCGAACATCAAGGTCGAGATCACCCAGGCCGGGTGGGACGACTACTGGACGAAGGTCACCAACGGCTTCGTGGCCGGCACCGCCCCCGATGTCTTCACCGACCACCTGTCGCGCTACCCCGAGTTCATCCAGAACCAGCAGCTCGAGCCGCTGGACGACCTGAAGCTCGACACCTATCAGAAGGGTCTGGCCGACCTGTGGGTGGGCCAGGACGGCAAGCGCTACGGCCTGCCGAAGGACTTCGACACCGTCGCCATCTTCTACAACAAGAAGGTTCTCGCCGACGCCGGCGTCAAGGAGGCCGACCTGGCCTCCATGACCTGGAACTACGACGACGGGGGCAGCTACGAGAAGATGATCGCCCACCTCACCGTCGACGCCAACGGCAAGCGCGGTGACGAGGCCGGCTTCGACAAGACCAAGGTGAAGGTCTACGGCCTCGGTCTCGACGGCGGCTCCGGCGGCGCCTACGGCCAGACCCAGTGGAGCATGTACACCGGTTCCACCGGCTGGCAGTTCACCGACAAGAACCCGTGGGGCACCAAGTACAACTACAACGACGAGAAGTTCCAGAAGACCCAGGCCTGGATGGCGAAGCTGATCGACAAGGGCTACATGCCGTCGGTCGCGGCCGTCACCGGCCAGAGCTCGCTGGACATCTTCGGCGCCGGCAAGTACGCCATGGTCACCCAGGGCTCGTGGATGATCGGGTCGTTCTACGGCCTGAAGGGCATCGAGGTGGGCGTCGCCCCGACCCCGGTCGGCCCGACCGGCAAGCGTTCCTCGATGTACAACGGCCTCGCCGACTCGATCTGGGTGGGCTCGAAGAACAAGCCGGCCGCCAAGAAGTGGGTCGAGTTCCTCGGTTCCGCCGCCTGCCAGGACATCGTGGGTGAGAAGGGCGTCGTGTTCCCGGCCGTCCCGTCCGGCACCGACAAGGCCGCGGCGGCCTTCAAGGCCAAGGGCGTCGACACCGACGCGTTCCTCGTCCACATCAAGGACGGCACGACCTTCCTGTTCCCGATCACCGACAAGGCCTCGCAGGTCGTCAACATCATGAGCCCGGCGATGGACTCGGTCTACAACGGCAAGGAGCCGGCGACGTCCCTGACCAAGGCCAACGACGAGGTCAACGCTGCCCTCGGCGGCTAGTCAGTAGGGTCCTCACCTCTAGGGGTGCCCGTCCCGGATTCGTCCGGGGCGGGCATCCCGCGTTCGATGGGGCCTCCCGGGGTTCCTGTTGATGGGGCCTGCCGGGGTTCCTGTTCGCCCGCAAGACGGTCGTTCGCCCGCGGAATACCGCGGGCCAACCACCGTTTCGGGGGCGAAAGCCAGCAGCGGGGAAAGCCAGCAGCGGGGGCGCGAAGCCACCAGCGGGGGCGAAAGCCGCCAGCGGGGCCTTCCGGGAGCCGGCTCTGGTGCCGGAGGCCACGGACGGCTAGGTTCGGCCAATGCGTCGGTGGCTGGTTCGGATCGGGGTGGGCCTACTCGTCGTCCTCCTCGCCGCGCTGGGCGGCGGCTACTGGTACGCCTCGCCGCTGCTGCTGACCGGGACGGGTTATGCGGCGCACAACGCGTGCGCGCTGCAACTGCTCGCGCTGCGCCTGGACACCCGTACCGACCTGCCCNCCAACCCGCTGGTGCCCTACCTCCGGACCACCGCCGACAGCCAGGGCGCCCGGGCGTCGGTGNTGGGGTTCCTGGCCGGCCAGCAGGCCTTCTTCACCGACGGCTACGGCTGCACGCTGGGCTCCGCCCGTCCGTCGTTCCCAGCGGCCACGCCGGTGACCGCGNGGGAGGCGTTGCCGGTCTCGCCTTCCGCCGACGCGACGGTTCGGCACGCCGTCGAGCTCGCCTTCGGGGACGACCTGGACGCCGCCGCGAAGGCCCGCCTCGGCACGCGGGCGGTGGTCGTCGTGAAGGACGGCCGGATCGTCGCCGAGAGGTATGCCGAAGGCTTCGACGCCGACACCCGACAGCTGGGCTGGTCGATGAGCAAGAGCGTGACCAGCCTCTTGACCGGCAAGCTGGTGGCCGAGGGCGTCGTCCGGCTCACCGACGACCACCTCCGCCCGGAGTGGACGGACGAGCGCGCCCGGATCACCGTGGACGACCTGCTCCGGATGACCACCGGGCTGCAGTGGGACGAGACCTACGACCTCGGCACGCCGATCACCCGGATGCTGTACCTGGAGCCCGACATGGGCCGCTACGTGGCCTCGCTGCCGGCGGCGCACGCCCTGNGCAGCTACCAGCAGTACTCCTCGGGCAGCACGACGCTGCTGTGCTCGCTTCTCGCCGCGCGCACCGGCACCGGCCCGGACCTGCCGCGCCGTGAACTGTTCGGCCCGCTGGGGTTGGCCTCGGCGGTGTGGGAGCCGGACGCCTCCGGCACACCGGTGTGCAGTTCGTATCTGTGGGCCTCCCCTCGCGACTGGGCGGCGATCGGCCAGTTCGCGCTGCAGGACGGCGTCTGGCGGGGCACCCGGCTGCTTCCCGAGGGCTGGCTGCGCGAGACGACCACGGCCAAGCCGGTGGCGCAGAGCGAGGAGACCGGCTACGCGGCGGGCTGGTGGGTGAACCGGCTCGCCGATGGGTCCCTGGCCGATCCGAGCCTGCCAGCGGACGCCTACTGGGCCAACGGCCATGACGGCCAGCGGCTCTATGTCGTCCCCTCGGCGGGGCTGGTGGTGGTGCGGCTCGGGTTCAGCNCCGGGGTGGCGTCGCCCGACCTACGGACGAACCGGCTCGTCGCCGACCTCGTCCGGGTGCTGCCGTGAGCGGTGCCGCCAAGGCTGTTGCCGCACCGTTCAGGTGAGCCCCTCCGGGGTGTCGGGAACGTCGACGGCGTGTTCCTGGAGGAACCGCAGCGGAACCGCCGCCAGCGCCCGTTCGCTCGTGGCGGCCAGGACGACCGGCGCCGCGGCGTTATCGAGGTAGGCCTGCAGCCAGCGGAGGGCCACGACGCACCAGCGATCGCCCGGGACGAGGCCGGGAAACCCNCACTCCGGACGGGGAGTGACCAGGTCGTTGCCGGTGGCCACCTGATGCTCCAGGAACTCCCGCGTCATGACCGCGCACACCGCGTGCAGGCCGGGGTCGTCGTCCCCGCAGTCGCAGCTGCCGTCCCGGAAGTAGCCGGTCATCGGGTCGGTGCCGCAGGGCTCCAGGGGGCCGCCCAGGACGTTGCGCTCGGTCATGCCCCGAGGGTGTCACGGGCGACCGGGCCGAGGAAAGGGGCGCCGGCGGGGCGTGCGGCGATCGGGCTTGTCGGAATCCCGCTGGGACGCCGGCTGCTGAACCTGCGGCGATTGAGCTTGTCGAAATCCCGCGGAGACGCCGCCTGTTGGGGGCCTGCGGCGATTGAGCTTGTCGCGAAGACGGCGACTGCCGAACGTGCGGCGATTGAGCCTGTCGAAATCCCGCAGGAGCGGCGACTGCTCGGGGCCTGCGGAGATTGAGCTTGTCTGAAGGTGCGGCGATTGAGCTTGTCGAAATCCCGCAGGGTGGGCGGCTTCTCGGGGCCCGCGGCGATTGAGCCTGTCGAAATCCCGCAGGAGCGGCGACTTCTCGGGGCCCGCGGCGATTGAGCCTGTCGAAATCCCGCAGGAACGGTGACGGCTCGGGGCGTGCGGCGATTGGGCCTGTCGGGTTCCTTGGGACGGCGACTGCTGAACCTGCGGCGATTGAGCTTGTCGAAATCCCGCAGGGGGTGGGCCGCACCCCGGGCGGTCGGCTTGACCCGTGCGGGTCACCAGCAGCAGTAGCCGCCGTCGACCAGCAGGTCCGCGCCGGTGATGTAACTGGCGGCGGGNGAGAGCAGGAACAGCACAGGTCCGGCGATCTCGTCCGGCTCCGCCAGGCGACCCAGCGGAGTGGTATCGGCGAACTCCGCGACCAGGGCCGCGACCTCGGGCCGGGCGTTCATGGGGGTGCGGGTGTAGCCCGGGCTGACGCTGTTCACCCGGATGCCCAGCGGCGCCCACTCGGCGGCCAGCGAGCGGGTGAGGTGGACGACGGCCGCCTTGCTGGAGTTGTACTGCGCCTGGGTCAGGTTGCGGTTCGCGATGGTCGCGGAGATGGAGGCGATGTTCACGATCGCCCCGCCGCCGTTGCGGCGCATCGTCCGTCCCTCGGCCTGGCAGCTGTAGAACACGCCGCTCGCGTTGGTGTCGTACACGCTCTGCCACTGCTCNGGGGTCAGATCGAGGGCCGCGGTGCCGGCGGCGATGCCAGCGTTGTTGACCGCGAGGGTGAGGGGGCCGAGCCGGTCCTCGATCTCGGCGACGGCGGTTGTGGCGCGAAGCGGGTCCGTGACGTCCCACTCGACGCCGATCGCGGTGTCGCCGGCCTCCTCGATGAGCGCCAGGGTCTCGGCCAGTCGTCCGGAGGAGCGGGCGGTGCAGGCGACCTTGGCTCCGGCCGCGGCAAGGGCGCGCGCGACCGCCTGGCGGATCCCGCGGGAGGCGCCGGTGACCAGCGCCACCTGGCCGGTCACGGTGAAGTCGATCATGCCCCCATCATGGCCCCGGTACGCTCCGGTGCATGCCGAACAGCGACGGACGGCCGCGCGTGCTGATGCGCACCGTGCTGCCGGCGCTGGCGCTGACCTTGACGAACGTCGCGGTGGGACGGGCCTTGGTGGCTCGCTCCGCCCAGGAGGAGCGGACGATCCGGCGGCTGCAGCGGATGCGGACGCCCGCCCGCGACCGCGTCGCGCGCGTGGTGTCCACCGTCTCCGACGTGCCCGCCTCGGTCGGAATCGCCGCGGTGTCGATCCCGGTGCTGCGCGGGCTTGGCCTGCCGTGGCGGCGCGCCCTGGCGCCCGCGCTCGCGATGGCTCTGGAGACTGTCGTCTACCTTGCGGCGGGGTTCGCGGTGAAGCGGCCGCGGCCCGCGGTGCCGCGGTTGGACCGGGATCAGCCGACCCCGTCCTTCCCGTCGGGGCACGTCGGCGCCAACGTGGCGCTGCTGGTGGTGGCCGGCCGGCTGGCCGCCGACCTGCGTTCGCCCCTGGCCCGCGGCCTCGTCCAGGCCTTGGGCGTGGGGTACCCCGCCGCCCTCGCCCCCGCGAGGGTCTACGTGGGGATGCACTACCCGAGCGACGTGATCGCTGGGGTCGTCAACGGGGTCGTGTGCGGGCTGCTCGCCTGGGACGCCCTCGGCCGGGAACCCACGCCGGACGACCCAGTCCGGGGAGCGGGCGGTCAGTGGAGCATGTCCGTCAGGAAGTCGACGAAGGACGGATAGGTCCCGTCCCCATCCCGAGACGCCGTGCCGTGATCGGCCCGACAAAAGCGCCGAATCCAGGTCGGCCAGGTCACCCCCGACCTCGCACGCCAGACGCTCAGCGCGCCTCGCGGACGGGGAGGGCCTCGGTCGGCTCGTCCGGGCTTGATTCGCGCCGCAAGTGCGTGAGGTATCGACGGCTTCGGCGGCATCGGCTCCGGACAGCGGCCCATCCACCTTCTGCTTCCAGGTGATGGCCATGGTGCGGACGCCGGTCTCAGGGGATGGTCGCGGCGCGGATGCCGGCCTCGTCCGGGTCGACGGGAGACCGGGTTTCCTCACGTTGCCGCATCGAAGATGCTGAACTGGGATCGAGCCTTGGAGGAGCCATGTCGAACATCGTCACCTGTCCTGGGTGCGGGACCCGGACGAAGGTGCCGGCCGCCGCGTCCGGCAAGCCGCGCTGCCCGTCCTGCAAGACCGACCTGCCGTGGATCGTGGCGGGTGACGACGAGAACTTCGGCGCCGTCGCCGACGCGGGGAAGGTGGTCGTCCTGGTGGACCTGTGGGCGCCCTGGTGCGGACCGTGCCGGATGGTCAGCCCCGCCCTCGAACGGCTGGCCCGCGAGCGCGCGGGCCGGCTGAAGCTGGTGAAGGTGAACGTCGACACCTCGCCGCGGACGCAGGGCCGATTCCGCGCCCAGTCGATCCCGACGCTGGTGTTGCTGTCCGGCGGCAAGGAGATCGCCCGCCAGGTGGGGGCCCTGCGTTACGAGCAGCTGGCCGCCTGGGTGGACCGTTTCCTCCGCTGAGTCCCTCCAGCCACGGGACTGCCTTCCGCGGGGGCCGGGCCCGGGTGCACCGCTGAGTTCGCTCGCAACGGGGCTGCCGTCCGTGCGGGGCCTGCCGGGTGCGCCGCTGAGTCCGTCCAACAATCCAACTGCCGTCCACGGGGGCGGGCCCTGGGTGCACCGCTTGGCCCGTTACCGCTGGGCCCGTTACCGCTGGGCCGGACCCCGACCCGACTTTGCTGCCAGAACCCGACTTTGCTGCTGAAGCTTCAACAGCAAAGTCGGGTTTCGGCAGCAAAGTGCGCCGTGGGTGTGGTTTCGGCGGCGAGGTGCGCCGTGGGAGCGGTTCGGCGGCGAGGTGCGCCGTGGGTGTGGTTTCGGCGGCGAGGTGCGCCGTGGGTGTGGTTTCGGCGGCGAGGTGCGCCGTGGGTGTGGTTTCGGCGGCTAGGTGCGCCGTGGGAGCGGTTCGGCGGCGAGGTGCGCCGTGGGTGTGGTTTCGGCGGCGAAGTGCGCCGTGGGTGTGGTTTCGGCGGCGAGGTGCGGCAGGGGAGATTCCGCAGCAAGGTGCGCAGGGGTGCGGTTCGGAAGCAGAGTGCGTAGGGGCGCGGTTCGGCAGCCCAGTGCCCGTGGGGGCGGCCGGGCCCGGAAGGGGTTCTGCCTTCGCCATGCGGCTCGTAGGATCGAGACGTGGCCATCTCGGTCCGTCCGGCAGCGGTCGCGGGCATGTTCTACCCGGGATCGGCGGACGGCCTCGCGCGTACTCTCGGCGACCTGCTCGCCACGGCTGGCTCGTCGTCCCTCGGCCCGGGGTTCCGACCAGCTCAGCCGCCGGGGCACCCCAAGGCGGTGATCGTCCCCCACGCGGGCTACGTCTATTCGGGCTCCACGGCGGCGCTCGCCTACGCGCTGCTTGAGCCCGTCCGGACCACGATCACCCGGGTGATCCTGCTCGGCCCGTGCCACCGGGTGTACGTCCGGGGCCTGGCGACCTCGTCCGCCGCCGCTTGGCGCACGCCGCTGGGCGACGTGCCGCTCGCCGATCCCGGTCCCGTGCTCGGGCTGCCCCACGTGGCCCGGCACGACACCGCCCACGCGCCCGAGCATTCCCTGGAGGTGCAGGTGCCCTTCCTGCAGACGGTGCTGGACGAGTTCGAACTGCTGCCGCTGGCCGTCGGCGAGGCATCGGCCGCCGAGGTTGCGGACGTCCTTGAGGCTGCCTGGGGCGGCCCGGAGACCCTCATCGTGATCAGTTCGGACCTGTCCCACTACCTGCCCTACGAGCGGGCCCGGCAGGTCGACGCCGCGACCATCGCCGACATTCTGGCCCTGCGCNCCCTGGCCGACCACCACCAGGCGTGCGGCGCCACCCCGGTGAACGGCATGATCGAGGCCGCGCGTCGCCGCGGGCTGAGCGTCGAGTTGCTGGGGCTTNGCAACTCCGGCGACACCGCGGGCGACAAGCACCGGGTCGTGGGGTATGCGTCCTTCGCGCTGCGGGAGCCCGGCTNNGATGGACGGCGAGTTCCTGCTGCGGGTGGCCCGGGCGGCGATCGCCGAGAAGCTCGCCCCGCACCACTTCGGCCGGCGGACGACCGGGCCCNNACCGGTCACAGCGCCGCCGGCACCTCCAACGACATCCCCGGCTGGGCGGCCGAACCGGGCGCGGCGTTCGTCACCCTCACCGTCGACGGACGCCTCCGCGGCTGCATCGGGTCGCTGGAAGCCCACCGTCCCNTGGTCGACGATGTCCGTGACAACGCCCGTGCCGCCGCCTTCCGCGACCCCCGATTTNCCCCGCTGACCCGCGACGAGTTCGACAAGGTCCGGATCGAGGTCTCGGTGCTCTCGCCACNNCGGCCCCTGCCGGTGGCGGATCGGGACGACGCCCGCGCCCGGCTTCGTCCAGGGATCGACGGGGTGGTGCTGCGCGCCCAGGGCCGGCGCGCGACGTTCCTGCCGCAGGTGTGGGAGCAGTTGCCCGACCCCGACATGTTCTTGTCCCACCTGCTGCGCAAGGCCGGGCTGAGCGACTACTACTGGGGCCCGGACGTACGGCTGGAGCGCTACACCGTGAGCGCCTACCACGAGCCCGAGCCGTGCCCCGCCCGCGCCGCCCCACCCGGAGCCGGGCCGGCATGACCGAGAACTACCCGGCCCGCTACTGGCACCGCGTGGACGACCAGCGGATCCAGTGCGAGCTCTGCCCGCGCGAATGCCGGCTGCGGGACGGTCAGCGCGGGTTCTGCTTCGTCCGGGCCAACGCCGGCGGCGAACTGGTGCTGACCACGTACGGCCGCTCGTCCGGCTTCTGCCTCGACCCGATCGAGAAGAAGCCGCTCAACCACTTCCACCCTGGCACGTCGGTGTTGTCGTTCGGCACGGCCGGCTGCAACCTCGGCTGCAAGTTCTGCCAGAACTGGGACATCAGCAAGTCCCGCGAGTTCGACCGGCTCGCCGACCGCGGGACCCCGGAGGCGATCGCCCGCGCCGCGCGCGAGTGGAACTGCCCGGCGGTCGCGTTCACCTACAACGACCCGACGATCTTCCCCGAGTACGCGATCGACGTGGCCGAGGCCTGCCACGCCCTCGGGATCCGGACGGTGGCCGTCAGCGCCGGCTACATCCACCCCGAGCCGCGGCGTGACCTCTACGCGGCGATGGACGCCGCGAACATCGACCTGAAGGGCTTCACCGACGAGTTCTACCTGCAGCTCACCGGCGCGCATCTGCGACCAGTGCTCGCCACGCTGGCCTACCTCGTCCACGACACCGACGTGTGGGTGGAGATCACCACGCTGCTGATCCCGGGCCACAACGACGCCGACGACGAACTGCGCGCCATGACCCGCTGGATCTCCGGCGAACTCGGCCCCGATGTGCCGCTGCACTTCTCCGCGTTCCACCCCGACCACCGGATGCTGGACGTGCCGCCCACTCCACCGGCCACGCTGACCCGGGCGCGCGGGATCGCGCTGGAGNCAGGGCTGCGGTACGTGTACACCGGCAACGTCCACGACCGGGCGNGGGGCACCACGTCGTGCCCGGCGTGCGGGACGGCCCTGATCGTCCGGGACTGGTACAACCTGCTGGCCTACCGGCTCACCGCCGACGGCGGTTGCCCCGACTGCGGCACCGCGATCCCTGGGCGGTGGGACGTCCGTCCGGGCAGTTTCGGGGCCCGGCGGATCCCGGTCCGCATCGCTCGCTGAGCGTTCCTGGCCGGATCCGTGGATCCGTGGGCCGATCGACCGGCCGGCACCGGACGGCACGGTCGCTGCGAGTCGACGATCAGGCCGCCGGGGTCCTCGATGCCCACGGAGTACCGGATCAACCCCTCGGGAGGCCCATCGCCCGCGTGGTTCGGATGGCTCTCCAGTGGCGGTAGTTGACAATACAACGGACGGACGGTTGGGTCTCCAGCCACCGCGCGACCCGCAGGGCGATGGCGTTCGGCTGCCGCACCCGGCCGGGCTCGGGGTTGCCGGGAAGTGGACGAAGATTCGGCTCCCGCCATGGAGGGCAATATAGTTGATACTTCAAGTGAAGAAGGGAACAGAAGTGAAGATCGGGATCGTCCTGGGATCGATTCGAGAGNGGCGCTTCGGCGCGCAGGTCGCCGAGTGGGTCATGGAGCAGTTGGGGTCGCGCGGGGACGCCACCTTCGAACTGATCGACCTCAAGGTGTTCGACCTGCCGCTGCTGACCTCGCCGGTGCACCCGATGGCGGCGAAGAAGTCGTACGAGGACGAGGCCGTCCAGGGCTGGAGCGACGCGATCGACGCTTGCGACGGGTACGTCTTCGTGACCGCCGAGTACAACCACTCGATCCCCGGCGCCTTCAAGAACGCGGTGGACTGCCTGGGTGCTGAGTGGGTCGGCAAGACCGTGGCCTTCGTCTCCTACGGCGCCGTCGGCGGCCACCGGGCGGTCGAGCACTGGCGCGGGGTCATCGCGAACTTCTCGATGACCGGGATCCGCAGCCAGGTCTCCTTCAACGCCGGCTTCGACTTCGACGGCCCCGACTTCCATCCGATCGAGCGCCGGGCCGGTGAGCTGTCGGCCCTGGTGGACGACCTGGTGAAGGCGACCGCCCGGGCCTGAGCGCCCGTCGCGCCGGCGAACGCTTCCTCGACGGACGTCCCGCCGGCGGCGACCCCACACCCTCGATCCGCCCGGCACGCCCGGAGTTGGCATATGTGGTGGGTGAGCCGCCCGTGGCGGCGTGCCACGGGGCTGGCACCTGCCCGCGCATCGGTTCCCTGGCATCTCGCTGTACAGGTCACGCAACGACCACGTCCCGCTAGCCATCCCTTGACACGGTCAGCGATCGACGTACCCTTATCCACATGGATAAGACACCACCGGCCCAGGCCTCTTGCGTCCGCTCCACCCCGGACGCGATCCTCGACGTGACGATCGCGTTGCTGGCTGAGGTCGGTACGGCCGGGACGACGTTCGATCGCATCGTGGAGCGAGCCTCCCTCAGCAGCAAGCGCCTGATCACCTACCACTTCGGTACCCGCGAGTTGCTGTTCGGAAGGGTGGTGGAACGGGTCGGAACCGCCGCCGAAGCCCGCATCGGCCCGGCCGTGCGGTCCGCACCGTCGTGGCGGGCCAAGCTGAGAGCCTTCATCGAGGGCAATGTCGCCTTCATTCGCGACGAGCCGGCGAGCATCGCGGCGGTGCAGTCGATCATGTGGGCGTCGCCGGCGAAGGTCGGGGAGATGGTGGCGGGTACCGTCGAGGTGCTCGCCCAGATCATCGCGCTCGGCCAACAGGCGGGGAGTTCCGGCCCATCGATGCACGCCTTGCCGCGACGAGCGTCCGGGGCGCCATCGATGCGGCGATCCCGCTGATCACCTCACCGGCGGTGGCGGACTGCGGGCCAGAGCTCGCGGAACTCTTCGACCGGGCACTCGCGGCCGGGGTGCACGATGACCGACGCGGCCCTGGCGTTGCGGGGCCTTACGAAGTCGTTCGGCGCGACGAAGGCGGTGCGCGGGGTCGAACTGGAGATCCCGCTCGGATCCATGTACGCCCTGGTCGGACCCAACGGCGCGGGCAAGACCACGACCCTGTCGATGGCCGTGGGGACGNTGCGGCCCGACGCGGGGTCGGCCGAGATCTGCGGGATCGACGTGCAGCGGGAGCGGTCCCGGGCATTGCAGCTCGTCGGAATGATGCCGGACGCGGCGGAGTTGCCCCAGCGCCTCACCGCCGATGAGGTGCTGGTCTACCTGGGCCTGTTGCGCGGGATGGATCCCGGCGTCGTCGAGCGGCGCAGCAGGGAACTCGTGGACGTGTTGGGGCTCGCCGAGGCGAGCCGCACGCTGGTCATCGACTACTCCACCGGCATGCGGAAGAAGCTGTGCCTCGCGACCGCACTGCTGCACGCGCCCCGCGTGCTCGTCCTCGACGAGCCGTTCGAGTCGGTCGACCCGGTGTCGGGGTCGACCATCCGCGCGATCCTGGAGCGCTACGTCCGCACCGGCGGCACCGTCGTGATCTCCAGCCACGTCATGGCCCTGGTCGAACGGCTGTGCGACCACGTCGCGATCCTGCACCACGGTCAGGTGCGTGTCGCCGGCACCATGGCCGGGGTGCTCGCCGGCCGGACCCTCGACGATGTGTTCACCGACGTGATCGGACGTCCGGATCTGGACGCCGACGCGCTGNTCCTGGCTCGCCTCATGACCGCGCTCGCCACGGCTCGGGTGATGACGCGCCTGCGCCTCGGCGCGATCGCCCGGTCGTTCACCGCGGAACGTGCGGATGCGACCGTGCTCGCGGTCGTCCTGGGGATCGGCGTGGTCGCCGCCGATGCGATGCTCGCACTCTCCGCACCGGTCACCCCCGCTGCGCTCGGTCTGCTGGGCGCCCTCGTCACCGGCACCTGGACGATCGGCTGGCTGGCGGTGCCCCTGCTCGCCGGACGCAGCGGTGGTGACGCGCGCCAGCTGCTCCAGCTGTCCCAGGCTTCGCGCGGCCGGTTCGCGTTGGCCAGGATCGTCGAGAACCTCGAGGGGATCGGGGCGGCCGTGACCCTTGCCGGTCTGCTCACGCCCGTCCTGCTCGCCGCACGGATCAGCGCCGGTGCGGCCGTCACCGTCCTTGTCACGGCCCCGTTGCGGCTGCTCACCGCGGTGGCGTTGTCGCTGGTGCTCGCACAGGCCATTGCAGGCGCGCCCCGAGGTCGGATCGGGTGGCTCGTGTCGGCGTTCGCCGTTGGCACGCTGGTGGGGCTGCTCANNACAGGCTGGTTCGCCATCGCACTGGTGCCCGGCGCCTTGCAGCGACTCTGGGAGTGGGGCGCGGGCTCGAGCGTCGTCGCGCCTCCGCCGGTCTGGGCCGATGCCGCGGCGCAGGCGGTTGCCGAGGGTGATCTCCTGGGCGCGGCCTGGCGGATAGCCTGCGCTCTCGCCCTTCTGGCGGCAACGCTCGGGGCCTTCGTCCTGCTCGCGGGGAACCGCGCCGCGTCCGGGCCCCGCCGGACGCCGCAGTACCGAAGCTCCGCCGGCGTCGTGCTGGCCTGGGCTCAGGCACTCCCCGCCCGGTACCGCGGACGACTCGCCTCGGTGGGCCGCGAGCTGCAGACGTGGGCCCGGGATCGGCGACGAGGGAGGTTGCTCTGGATCGCGCTCTGGACGGGAGTCGTGACCGCGGTGCTGCCCCTGGGCATCGGCTGGACCGCCCTGCTCGGGCTGTCCTCTCCGGTCTTCCTCGCCTTCGCCGGAGCGCTGCTGGGCAACCTCGCCGGCATGGACGGGGCGCTGGACCGATTCATCCGGCGGGTGCCCGTGCCGCCGCGGGTGACGGTGATCGGGCGTCAGCTCGGATGGCTGCTCGTCGTCCTTCCGGGGACGGTGCTGCTCACAGTCCTACCGGCCCTCATCACTCCCACCGTGGCGCCGGTGTTCGTCTCGGGAACGCTGGCGGCCCTGGCCGCCGGGTGGGCGAACGTGGGGCTGCTCGGCGTCCTGCTCCCCGCGCCGGACCCCGACCACCGCGACGTGGGGCCCTTCGACAGCGTGGGCGGAGAGGCCGCCGACAGCGTGCGGATCCAGATCCTCATCGGCGTGTTCAGCACGGTCGCCGTCGCCGCCCCCGGGCTTGCGCTCACGATCGCCGGATCGGCCGCAGCGTCGGGAACCTGGGAAGCCCTCAGGATCGGCCTGTCGCTCGTCCTGGGCGGGTTGTGGGCGGTCATGAGCAGTTTCGTTGCCGGAGCCCTGCTCGAGCGTCGTCGGACGGCGGTTCCGCGCGTACGATCCGCCCCGACCCGGCCGAGTTTCAGCCTGCCCGAGCGGCCCGGGACGAGGGCTCTCCTTGGCGCGCTTGTGACCGCGGCGATCCTGCTCACCCTGCCTCAAGGAGCCGTTGCGCTGGGGTTGGCCCTCGTCCGAGCACCGGTGCGGTCGTGGTTCCTGGCGCTCTATGCGCCGGCGCCGTGGAACGTCGTGCTCGCGATCGCGGCGATCCTTGCGGGCATCGGGTGTGCGCTGGCCGTCGTCCGTCTCGTGACGGGACGGTCGCGGCGCGAACCCGAGCTGGATGGACCGCAGCGATAGCAGGAGCCGGGACCCAGCGTAGTCATCGACGGTGCGCGCGAGGTGACAGCCCGCGGGTTTCGAGCGACCAGGAGGCGGCGGCGACACGCCGAGGAGGGCGTGGCCGATGCTGGGCGATGGGCCGGTGGGGTGCCGCTGCGTCGGTGCTGTGAGAGTGTGGCGGCATGACCGGATGTCCAGGGATTCCGCTCGCTGCCGTCGACTTCTACACGGAGTTGGAACTCAACAACCACCGGGCCTGGTGGGCCGCCAACAAGGGTCGGTACGACACCGACGTCCTGGAGCCGATGCTGGCCCTGGGCGCCGCGCTCGCGGACGAGTTCGGCGCGGCCAAGCTGTTCCGGCCCCAGCGGGACGTCCGGTTCTCGTCCGACAAGTCCCCGTACAAGACCCATCAGGGCCTGGTCGTGCACACGGGCGAGGCCATGGGGTACTACGTCCAGATCAGTGGGGACGGGCTGATGACGGCCGCCGGGTGGTACGCGCCGTTCCCGGCGCTGGTGGCGGCGTACCGGGCGGCGGTCGACGACGAGGACGCCGGCGCCGCGCTCGAACGCATCGCCGCGGACCTGTCGGCGGCCGGGGCGGCTCTGGGCGGCGATCTGCTGAAGACCCGGCCCAAGGGGTTCGACGCCGATCACCCACGCATCGACCTGCTGCGGCACAAGACGGTGACCGCCGGGTTCCAGTACGGGTTGCCGGACTGGCTGGACAGCCCGGCACTGGTCGATCGGGTCCGCGCCGACTGGCGCCGGTTCACCCCGCTGATGGAGTGGCTGACGACCTGGGTCGACGGCGGCCGAGCGGTGCGGGACGGCTGACGCCCTCGTCCGCCGTCCTCAACGCAGCCGCGCCCACGGGCTGTCCGGAGCCCGGTGCAGCGGCTCGAGTGCAGGCGCCTGGCCTCGCCGCTCCTGGCCGGCGCGAGCCCAGCCAGCCGCAGCAGTCGCCAGGGGACAGGTGGGATCCGACCACCGCGAGGGCGGTCGGTCCCCGGCGCTCGCCGAGTCGGCACCCTCCCGGACGAACAGCGACACGTGAGCCCCTGTCGGGGCCGGTCGGGACGCCGGTGCTCGCGGGGTCGGGCGCATTCCCTCGTGGAGCGCGGTTCCTAGCTGCCGCCAACACTGGTGAACCGCAGCTCAGGCACCGTCCGGCGGCTGGGGTCGGTGGCCGGCGCCTCACGCCGGCTCGGGAACCACGGACGGATGCGGCTGATCCCGATCCACAGCGCCACCGCCACCGCGAGCAGGGCAGCCTCGACCACCCAGATGCCCCAGCCCGCGCCCAGGCCCAGCACCGCCAGCAGGTTGAGGCTGCCGTGCAGCAGCACCGCGACCACCCAGGCCAGCAGCTTGCGGCCGTGCACGATGCCGGCGAGGACGATGAGGCTGCAGGCGATGTGCAGGCTGATCGCCGACAGGCGTTCCACCCCGCCGGCGAGGAAGTCGAGGGGCGGGGTCTGGGTCAATGCCTGGTGGACCTGCTCGGCGGACGCCGGCGGGAGTCCGGCAGCCACCTGGCCCCAGCCGCCGGTGTTGATGAGGAACGATACGAAGAGGTTGCTGATGGATGAGAGCCCCACCAGGAGCATGGCTTCGACGCCGCCATGACCGAGGCCGAACGCGATGCCGTCGATCCAGCGGTGGGCGGCCTTGAGCAGCCAGAGCATGACCAAGAGCCGACCGGTCTCCTCGAAGAGGCCGGCGGTGTAGCTGGCCACCGGGCCGGACAGCAGGAAGTCCGCGTACGGCTGGGGGAACTGGGGGACGGCAAGAGCCATCAGCGGGAGCCTTGTCAGCACCTGGGAGCCGATGAACGCGAGCATGCCCGCCGCGAACGGGCGCCAGAGGCCGGGGTAGCGCTCGGTGCCGTCCGGTTGCTTGCGGGTGGTGAGCCAGAGCATTGCGCCGAGCGGGGCACCGAAACAGATGACGGCGTCGACGACCATGTAGGCGATGGAGAAGATCGAGACCATGGCGCCTCCTTCGGGGTGTGATTCGAGCCTAACCCGAGGCTGGGAGCGTTCAGGCTGGGAGTGTTGGGGCGTCCGTCCGGCTCGTCGGCGGAAGGTGCGGGCGCGTGCCGCGGGCGGCCTGGGGTGAGCGTCCCGCCGCCGGTTGGCGTCCCCCGGCATGGTCGCGGTGGGAGCGTCGGCCTGGTCGGGAGGTCAGTCTGTGTCGGCTTCGTTCACGCCGGCAATAGCCTGGGGGCATGCGGATCGCGACCTGGAACGTCAACTCCGTCCGGCAACGGGTGCCGCGACTGTTGCCCTGGCTGGAGGAGCGGCGGCCCGATGTCGTGTGCCTGCAGGAGACCAAGGTCAGCGACGCCGGCTTCGCCGAACTGCTCGCCGAGCCCCTGGCGGCACTGGGGTACGAGTGGGCCAGCCATGGGTTCGCGCAATGGAACGGGGTGGCGCTGCTGTCCCGCGTGGGGCTCGACGACGTCGTCNCGGGGACTCACGGACGAGCCGGGCTTCCCGACCCTGAGGCCCGGGCGATCGCGGCCACCTGCGGAGGCCTGCGCGTCCACGCCGTGTACGTCCCCAATGGTCGCGAGCCCGATTCCGACCACTACCGCTACAAGCTGGACTGGCTGGCCGCGCTGCGTGGCGTGGTGGCGGCGGATCCGGCGCGCTCCCTGGTGTGCGGGGACCTCAACATCGCCCCTGCCGACGCCGACGTGTTCGACCCGGCGGCCTACGTGGGGCAAACCCATGTGACCGGGCCAGAGCGGGCCGCGTTGGCCGAACTGCTGGCGGTGGGGCTGCGCGACGTCGTCCGGGACCGGTGGCCTGAGGAGCGGGTCTTCACCTACTGGGACTACCGCGCCGGAATGTTCCACAAGGATCTCGGCATGCGCATCGACCTGGTGCTCGCCGGCGAACCCGTGGCCGAGCGGGTGCGCGCAGCCTGGGTGGATCGGCAGGCCCGCAAGGGCACCGGGCCGTCCGATCACGCCCCCGTGATCGTCGACCTCGACGAGGCGCCGGACGGCGACATCGGGCCCGTGGTGCCGCCGCCCTCGGCACGCGGCTACGTCCCCGGGAGTCGCAAGCTGCCCCAAGCGCTGGGCTGAGCCGGGCGTGGCCCCACCAGCCCGTCGCAAACTACCCCGTGGGGCCACTCACGGGACATATACGGTCGTGAGGCCCGCTGTGGGGTAGTTTGCGTCGGCCTCAACCGGCGCGGGCCTCAACCGGCGAGGGACCCAACCGGCGAGGGACCCAACTGGCGAGGGCCTCAACCGGCGAGGGCGATCGATCCGGGGCGTGGCGGCCGCAGATGCGCCCGGCGTCCGATCAGGGCGAGGATCTCGGGCACCACGTCCGCCCAGCGGTGGACCACATCGGCGTAGGTCAGCCGGATGACGAGGTACCCCATGGCCTGCAGGGCCCGGTCGCGATCCCGGTCGCGCTGGTAGGCGCCGGGATCGCTGTGGTGTTGGCGACTGTCGCACTCCAGAACCAGGCGCCTGCCCACGAGCAGGTCGACCCGACCGACACCGGGCACGAACACCTGCGGACGGACCCGCACCTTTCGTCGCCGCAGCCGGAGCCGCACCAGCGTCTCCGTGCCCGACTCGCTTCGGTCGCACGCGGTCAGGACGGAGTTCAGCCCGCGGTGGCCGGCCAGGGCCTCCATGATCTGCGCCGGGGTCAGCAACCCGAGGTTGAGGATCGAATCCAGCACCACGACCCGCCCCTCGTGGTCGAGGCAGTTCCAGGCGACCGCGAGAGCGGTCGGCAGCGGCTCGACCGCGGCCCGAGGGGCTGGGAGATGATGGCCCGCGTCGCAACGGACGAGGTCGGGGGTGAGTTTCACCGGTCGATGCCGCTCCGCTCGTACGTGGAGGCCCGGCGTCTCGGGAACCCACACCCCGTACCAGCGCAGTGCCGAGACGGAGGAGAGGCAACCGCCGCAGGCGACGGCGCGCACGGCACCTGCGTGCGCGTGCGGGGTGGCGTACCACCCGCGCCGCACCCGGACGAGCGTGCCGGCGGCCAGCAGGCGCCGAAGCTGGCGAGTGTCGACGCCTCCCCGCCGGAGGGCGGCGGTGGGGTAGACGCCGGGGTTCTGGTTCGCTGGATGGTCGGGCCCAGGGCCCACCTTGCCTCCGCCGAGGAGCTCCGGCGCGGCCCGAAGGCCGATCTGTGGAGAACTTTCTGCGGCTTCCCACAGGGTGGTCGCCGAAGCCGGGCGACCGAAACTACCCCGTGGCGGGCATGACGGGAGCTATACGGTCGTGAGGCCCGGTGTGGGGTAGTTTGCGTCGCGCCGCCGGTGTTCGGCCCGGCGAGCAGGCCCCAAGCACCGTCACCGCAGCCCGTTGACCAGGACCGCGGCGATCTCGCGCAGGTAGTTGGCCGGCGCGAAGTACCACGGGGTGCGGCTGGCCACGTGGCGGGCGTCGAGGCCGGCGGCCGCGGCGATGCGGCCCGCGCGGTACACGTGGAACTCGTCGGTGACGAACACCACCCGGTAGCCCGGCGGGAGCCGCTGGTCGAGCAGCGCCCGGGAGTTGGCGAAGTTCTCCTCGGTCGAGGTCGAGCGGTCCTCGGCCACGACCTGGGCGTCGGCCACCCGGTGATCGAGCAGATAGGCGCGCATCGCGCTGGCCTCGGAGATCTGCTCCTGGAAGCCCTGCCCGCCCGATACCACGATCAGGGCGGACGGGTTGCGCTGGTGGTAGTCGAGGGCCGCGTCGAGCCGTCCGACGAGGGTGTTCGACAGCTCCCGTCCGTGGACTGCGGCGCCCAGGACGATGACCGCGTCCTCGTCCCCGACCGCATCGTCCCGGCCGCCCTGCACGGCGAGGAACGCGGTGAACGCCAGGACGAACACGGCCAGCGCGACCGTCGCGACGACCACGGGCCGGCGCGCGGCCAGGCGTGGGAACCACACCGCCCACGCCAGGACGACCGAGCCGGCCAGCGCGACGAGGGCCATCCCCACGGTCCAGTTCGCCGTCGCCGCCAGCCAGACCGCGTTGCCCACCAGCCCTGCGCCGACGGCCCCGAGCCCGACGCGCAGCACGCCGGTCAGGCGTCGGCGGGGGTCGGCACGCCCCCATGCTAGGCGGCCTCCGAGGGCTTCCCTCCCGGTGTACCGCGAAATGCGAAGCAGGGCACCGCCCCCGCGGCCGCTCGCCGAACGGCTGCGAGCCGCGTGGCATCGCACGGACGAACGCTGGATCCGGCTGGAGTACCGCAACCTCGACCGGTCAGCCCCAGCCGCTCGGCGCGGGCCCAGTCGCACCGGGCCGCCAAGGTCCCCGGGGTGAGCCGCTTTCAGTGAGCGGCCGGGCCCTGGCCACGACGGTGGGTTGCGGCTGACAGCGTCCCGTTCGGGCCGAGCGGGCTGCAATACCCGCAGGGCGGCCCGACGTGGATCGGCCGCCGGCGTCGTCCTGCAGCGGGACCAACGTGCAGAGTGCCGAACCCTCGGCCGGCTCCGCGCTGTCGGACGTCCTTGGGCCTGGTAAGTCTCTCGATATCGAGATAATGTCTCTTGATATCGAGACAACCATCGGAGGGCCCATGCGGTTGCATCACGTGCAGGTGTCCATGCCGCGCGGTGGCGAGGAGGTTGCGCGTGCGTTCTATCGGGACGCGCTCGGGCTGACCGAGGTGCCCAAGCCGGCCGCCCTGGCCGGACGCGGCGGCTGCTGGTTCCGGGCATGGACGGACGGCGAGGTGAGCTGCGAGCTTCACCTCGGGGTGGAGGAGCCGTTCCAGCCGGCCCGGCGGGCGCACCCGGCCGTGGTGGTCGGGGCGGACGAGCTGGAGCCGCTCGGGCAGCGAGTGGCTGCGGCAGGCTTCGAGGTCGACTGGACCGAACGGGACACCTTCGAGGGGTATCGGCGCTTCCACTGCCGCGACGGCTTCGGCAACCGCGTCGAGGTGCTCGCACCCGCGACCGCCTAAGGCCGTGCGGGCAGGACGCCGGTCCCGGCGGTTCAGCCTGCTGTCCAACGCGATCCGCCGTTGCGGGTGTCCCGAACCCCAGGGTCGAGGCGCGTGGCTCGCTCGCTCGATTCGCCGGCCCGTCCCCGCGGTTCCCCGCGATGACTTCAAGGTCGGCCTGTGGACCGGACGGCGAGGCGCGCGGGAGGGCGGCGGCTGGCGTCCGACGATGGGGCGATGATCACCTGGCTGTATCTCTTCATCGACGTGCCGCTCCCGGCGTGGGCGGAGGCCCGTGCGTTCTGGTCGGCGGCGACCGGGTGGCGCGAATCGCCGACCCGGGGAGAGAACGACCAGTTCCTCACCCTGCTGCCCGAGCGCGGCGACCCGTGGGTGAAGCTGCAGGCGATCGACGGACCGCCCCGGATCCACCTCGACCTCGATGCGACCGAACGGGAAGCGCCGGTCGAGCGCTCGGTCGCGCTCGGCGCCGCCCACGCCTGGAGGTTCCACGAGGTGGAGGTCATGCGCTCGCCCGGGNGCCTGCTGTTCTGCCACACCCTCGGTGCCGCCGGACGAGGGCTGGCCCGGGGCGGGCCGCAGCTCCTCGATCAGGTCTGCCTGGACATCCCCTCGGCGGCGTGGGACGACGAGGTTGAGTTCTGGCGGCAACTGACTGGACGCGATCTCGTCCGTGGTTCGCGGCCGGAGTTCGCTCAGTTGGCGGGACCGGGACCGCGCATCCTCCTGCAGCGCCTGGAGGAGCCGGACGGACCGGTGCGCGGCCATCCCGACTTCGCCGTCGCCGACCGAGTCGCCGAGACCGGACGGCACGAACGACTCGGCGCGGAGGTCCTCGACCGCCGCGACCATTGGACGGTGCTGCGGGCACCCGGCGGTCAGGTCTACTGCCTCACCGACCGGGATCCGGAGACGGGCCTGCTCAGGGCCTGACCGCCGGCCGCGTCCCGATGCAGGCGCGTCCACCGCGGCGGGAACGTGGACGCCGCTGCCGTCGGTCCCCGGGACGATGCTCAGCTTCACGGCCCCGGGACGGGCGCCCGCGGGGAGCGGGAATACGGGGAGCGGGAGGAGCGCGGCGGGTGCCCGGGACGGGCGCCCGCGGGGAGCGGGAATACGGGGAGCAGGAGGACCGCGGCGGGTGGCCCCGGACGAGCGACCGAGCGGGGAGCGGTTACGGGATCCCGTGGTCGATGAGCCGCGCCAGCGCGGCCCGTCCGTCCTCGTCACCGGCGATCTCGACGGTGCCGCCACGCGTCCAGGCCCACAGGGCCAGATCAGCGACCGGCGCGGTCACCGTGACCGTCGGCGTCCCCGCCGACGCCCGGACGGCCCGCGGATCGTCGAAGGCGCGGCCCGATTCCGGTCCGGTCCCCGTCCAATGACCAAGCTCGACCAGCCAGCGCTGCCCGGTGTCGCTGGCCACCAGCTCGGCGACCGCCAGCGGCTCGTAGGTCGCCCACTCGGGCAGCCAGCCCCACATCACGTCGACGCAGTGATCGACCGCTCCGGCCGCGACGTCCGTCGCCAGCGGGGTGATGGGCAGCCCGGCGGTGAGCTCGGCGTCCACCCGGTGCATCGTGGCCTCGTAGGTCTGCATCCGCCGGGTGAAACCGACGGTCTGATCGTCCGGGAACCACGACCAGCGCGGGTCGGCGTCGTCGGCCTGAGCCAGCTGACCCAGGAGCTCCTCGGTGGCGCGGGCGCGCAGCGTCAGCAGGTCGGGGACGGAGGCGGGCCGGGGCGGCTTGGCGGCCTCGACCTGCTCCACCTGTTCGTCGGTGAGCGCCGGCAGGCCGAGCACACCGGCCCAGAACAAGTGCACCTCGGTCAGATGCCATAGCAGGTCGGCGGCATTCCAATCCGGGCAGGTGGGACACCGCGCCTGCGGGTCGGTCGCGGCCAGCACGTCGGCGAAGCGCGTGCTCTCGGTGGAGATGATCGCCAGGTTGTCCATGCGGTGACGCTAACAGTGGGACCGGACGGTTCCCGTCCTACAGTGGCCCCGTGCCCGTCCGGATGATCGCCGTCGACCTGGACGGAACCCTGCTCCGTCCCGATCTCACCGTGGGGCCACGGACCGCTGGCGCCCTGCGGGCCGCCCAGGCGGCGGGCGTGCTGGTCCTGCCGGCGACGGGGCGACCGTCGATGAACCTCGGCGCCCTGGTGCCGGAGTTCCTGGCCGAGTTGGTGGTGTGCTCCAACGGCGCGGTGGTCGCCGACCTCCGTCATGGCCGGATCCTGCGCGAGCTTCCGATCGTCCCCGAGGTGCTGCGCGGCTTCGTGGCGGCGTTCGCGGACGCTGTTCCGGGCGTCCGATTCGCCAGCGTCACCGAGGGAGGCCACGGGTTCCTGCCGGGGCCCGGTTACCTCGACCTGATGCGCGCCGGCGACCACGCGCGCGCCATCGAGACGCTGGTGTCGGCCGACCTGGAGACGGTCACGTCGGTGCCGTCGGTGAAGCTGGTGGCGCGGCACCACGACTGGACCGCCGAGGCGCTGCTCGCCGCGGCCNGACGACCTGGCATTCCCGGCGTGCACCCCACGATCTCCGGGGTGCCGTTCCTGGAGGTGGCCGCCNGCGGGGTCACGAAGGCGTCCGCACTGGCCCTGCTGGCGGACGAGCGCGGCATCGACCGCGACGAGGTCATGGTGTTCGGGGATTCGGCCAACGATCTGGAGATGATCGCGTGGGCCGGACGGGGCGTCGCGATGGGGAACGCCTGGCCCGAGGTGCAGCAGGCCGCGGACGAGGTGACTGCCGCCAACACCGAGGACGGGATCGCGCTGATCGTCGAGCGCGAGCTGGGACTGTCCGCCCCGGCAGCCACCTAATCCGGCCCGTCCGTCGCGTCGTGGACTCGGGTCGTGGCCGGATGACTCCGGCCCGCCCGTTTCTCAGCGGACGGCGGCCCGCCGCGCCTCCAGATGGGCGCGCTCCAACGGATTGGTCGCCCGTTGGATCGCAGCGCTGAAGGCGTCCCGAGCCTCGGCTGGGTCGCCGAGTTGCTCCAGCAGGTGCCCCCGGGCTGCGTGCCAGGGGTGGTAGTCGGAGAGCCGAAGGGCCTCGACCAGCGCCAACGCGGCTGCCGGGCCTTCGGTGTGCGCGACGGCGAGCGCCCGGTTGAGGGCCACGACCGGGCTGGGTGTGAGCCGCAGCAGCAGGTCGTAGAGGTCGACCACCTGGGCCCAGTCGACCTCGTCCGCGGCCGGCGCGTCGGTGTGCACGGCGGCGATGGCGGCTTGGACCTGGTACGGCCCGGGTCGGCCCAACGCCAGCAGCGACCGGACGATGCGGTGCCCCTCGTCGATCAGTGCCCGGTCCCACCGGGTCCGGTCCTGGTGGTCGAGCGGCACCAGTCGTCCGTCGACCACGCGGGCGGCCCGGCGCGCCTGGGTGAGCAGCAGCAGCGCGAGCAACCCCTGCGCCTCCGGCTCGGCGGGGAGTTGGGCGCACAACTGCCGGGTCAGCCGGATCGCCTCGACGGCCAGGTCGTCGCGGGTGGCGACGGCGCTGCCCAGGTAGCCCTCGTTGAACACCAGGTACAGCACGGCCAGCACCCCNGACAGCCGTTCGGGCAGGTCGTCGCGCTCGGGGATGCGGAAGGCGATGTTGGCCTCCCGGATCTTCCGCTTGGCGCGGGTGAGGCGCTGTGCGATCGTCCGGTCCTCGGCGAGGAACGCCCGGGCGATCTCGTCGGTGGTCAGGCCCGACACCAGCCGCAGGGTCAATGCGACGCGGTTCTCGAACGCGAGCGCCGGGTGGCAGCAGAGGAACAGCAGCCGCAGCCGGTCGTCGTCCACGACCCCAGGGGAGTTGTTCGGGGTGCCGGCGGCCATGGCTTCGGTCTCCTTCGCGTCGCGGGCACTCTCGCGCCGCAGGCGGTCCAGGACCCGGCGGGTGGCGGTGGTGGTCAGCCAGCCGCCGAGGTTCGGCGGCACGCCCTCGGCCGGCCAGCGCTGCAATGCGATCTCGAAGGCGTCCGCTGCGGCGTCCTCTGCCAGGTCGAGATCCTTGAAGCGGCGGACGAGGGCGCCGACGACCCGGCCGTGTTCCTCGCGGAACACGGTGTCGAGCNNCGCCGGCGTATCTCGTCCATGGATCAGACGTCGGCCTGGAACGGACGAACCTCCACGGCCAGCCGGCAGGCCTTCGAGGCCCCCTTGGCCCAGGCGAGCGCCTCGTCCAGGTCGGCGGCGCGGACGACCCAGAAGCCGCCCAGGTATTCCTTGGATTCGGCGTAGGGACCGTCGGTGATCGTGGTCTCGGCGCCCGTCGCGTCGACGGTGGCGGCGGACGAGACGGGCTGCAGCCCGCCGGCGAAGACCCAGGCGCCCTTGGCCTGGAGGTCGGCGTTGAACTTCTCCACGTCGGCGAAGACCTGGTTCATGTCGAGGTCGGCGGGGGCCTCGGAGATGTCGCCCTGGTGAACCGACAGCAGGTAGGTGGTGATGATCTGGTCCTTTCGTTGGTGACCGAGTCTGCCAGGCGCCCGGTCGGGCGGCCCTTCACCAACACCACGAACGGGCCGGTGCGGATGCGACACCGTTTTCCCTCGAAGTTCGTGGTTCGCCCCCGAAATGGCGGTTCGCCCCTCGGGGCGAAGTGGGCCGCGGCCGGCCCAGCGCCACCGGTGTGCCCGGGGCGGCCGTGACGTGCCTTGTCAGGGGCTTCGCGCAGGAGGCGGTCGAGGGTTCGCCGCATCACCTGGCCGAGTTGGTGACCGCGGGGAATGTAGTAGACGATGGCGCCGAGTGCCTGCTCGAGCGCGTTGGCGGTGGCCCGGCGCCAGGTGGCCTCGTCCGGTTGCAGCGCCTCCCGGAACACCGCGCGGGCGCGGGGATCGAGGATCGCCCAGGCGGGAACCAGGTCGAGAGCCGGGTCGGCGTACGACAGGTAGCCCCAGTCGATGATCCCGGCCAGGCGCCCGTCTCGGACGAGCACGTTGCCGGGGATGAGGTCGCCGTGGGTCAGGACGTAGCCGACGTCGTCGTCGGCGGCCCCCGCGCAGGAGGCCGCGACCCGCCGGACGGCCGCGCGGTCGACGAGCCCTGCGGCTGCCGGCTCGGCCAGCCACCGCTCGATCCTCTCCAGGACGCCCGCGAGCGGGCCACCACGCTGGCTCGGTTGGCGGCGCGGGACTCCAGAACCGGGNGCTGCGCGCAGGTTTCCCACCGCCGCGGCCAGATCGCGCGCAAACGCGTCCCCGTGCGGGTCTTCCAGGTCGTCCCGGGCGCTCCAGCTGTCCCGGGCGGCGATCCAGTCGAACACCGCCCACGGGTGGGGNTACCCCGCGGCGGGGGTACCCACGTGCCGCACCCGGGGNACCGGAACACCCACCAGCCCGTCCAGCAGCGGCAGCCAGCGCACCTCGTCGGCCAGGCTCGCCGCGGCCGAGTCCAGCCGCGGAACCCGGACGACCAGGTCGTCGCCGAGCCGCCACATCGCGTGGTCGGTGCCGGACGCGTCGACAAGCCGCAGGGGCATCTCAGCCCACCGCGGACATTGGGCGCCCAACAACGCGCGGACGATCGGTTCGGAGGTGTCGGCCTCCTGGTCGTGAATGCGCACAGCCCTCAGCAATACGCGTCGAAGCGCCCGGTCATCCAGCCCACTTGGCGTTCCGCCGAGCGCAGGATCGCCTCCTTCGCGTCCCGCGGCAGCACCGTGGCGAAGTTGTTCACTGCACGATCGACGGTCATGGTCTGCACCGCGTCGGCCAGCCGCATGGTCACCTCGGCCGACAGCGGGATGCGGTTGGGGTAGCTGCGCATGAACGTGGCGGTCGCCCGGTCGGCGTTCACGTTGATGGTGTCGGACGACAGCAGGACCCCGCGGCCCTCGGCCCCGGCGCGCCACTCCAGCACCTGGCTGCCGGCGAAGTGGCCGCCGAGGCGATGCAGCCGCAGCCCAGGCGCGAGCTCGCGAGTGCCGTCGGTGAGCTGGATCCGCGCATCCGGCCGTTGCACCCAGTGAGCGTCGCGGGCGTTGACCAGCACGGGCGCGTCGAGGGCGCGCCCNCACTCGACCTGGACGCCGAACATATGCGGGTGGCTGGCCACGACCGCCAGAACCGTCCCGAGCCCACGGACGAAGTCGACCGCCGCCTCGTCCAGGAAGCCGACCGGATCCCAGAGCACCACGCCGGCGGGNGTACGGACGACCAGGCTGGTCTGTCCGATCCCGACCCCGTTCGCGCGCAGCCCCCACAGGTCGGGCTCCAGGTCGGCGATCGCAACTCGCAGGCCCTCGGCGCGCAACGTCGCCAGGTTCGTCCAGCGCTGCCCGGAAGCGGGCACGTACTGGCGTTCGTCGGCGCAGATCGGACACACCTCGGGGTGGTCGGGCGCGGTTTCGACGCCGCAGGTCGCACAGACCTCGATCACGGTTTCTCCCTTCGTCGACTGGGCGTGGGGCGTCGACCAAGCGGTGCACGTCGACTGGGCGGTGCACCTCGACGGGGCGGTGCACGTCGGCTGGGCGGTGGAGGTCGACTCAGCGGTGGACTCCATCCTCGAAGCCACGGTGCCACCCCTTCTACGGTCAGCGGCAGAAGCCACCCGATTCAGGGCCATCAGATCGTGCTCAGGCAGTTCTCTCGTCAATCACACCTCCTTCCGGACGATGACGCGCGGGTGCCCCCACCCGGTAACCGGTGTCACCGGTCACCGCGAACCCGCGTCCGTGAACCACTCCAACAGGCCCGCCGAAGCCTGCGTCCGGTCGATCCGTTCCCCACCGGCATCGATGGGGTACGCCTCGACAGCCTCCGCCCCNTGGTCATGGGCGTAGCCGACCGCCCCGTCCAGTAAGGCGCGCGACACCCCNTGGCCGCCCCGCCCCGCCCGGACGCGGAAGCAGTACAGCACCCACACCCCCGGTTGGTCGGCGGGGAATCGGCGCGGGTCGAAGCCGACCAACTCCTCCCGCGGGGCGATCGCGGCCCAGCCGACGACCTCGCCGGAGTCGTAGGCCAGCACGCCTGGCGCATGGCTGCGCCGCCGGCATAGCCGCTGGACCTCCTCGGCCCGGTGCGGCGCCCGCAACGCGTCGTTCTGCTTCGGCGACAGCCGGTAGGACAGGCACCAACAGCCCTGGGCGCCCGCCTTCTTCGGGGCGAGGATCGTCGAGACGTCAGGGAACCGGGCGCCGGTGGCGGGGTGGATCGTGAACGGCATGCAATCAACCTAGAACGCCCCACTGACAAATGCCGCGGGGCGGCTCTCAGTTCCCGGGCGTTCGACAGGCTCGACCGTCGTGCCAGCCCCTGGTCGGGCCGCGACCGGGCGCCGAACGCAGGGACCCTCCGTCGGCCACGACCGGCTCTGCCCACTTGACAAGGGATGACGCCAGCGCAGCGCGACTACTCGTTCTCCAGCGCCTGTCGGGAGGCTCGCGCGTTGCCGCGCTGGAGGGCCTCGACGAGTTCCGCCTTGGTCATGCGCGAGCGGCCCTTGACCTCCAGCCGGCGGGCGAGCTCCATCAAGTGCGCCTTGGTGGCGTTCGCGTCCACCCCGCCCGCGGTGGGCTGGTCGTTCAGGCCACCTACCTCGGCACGGTCGTCGGAGGGACCGTACTCGTCCTTCTCCTTCCAGTGGTCGCCGACCTTCTCGTGGGTGTGTTTGAGCGAGGCGAAGGCGGTCCGCTGGGCACGCTCCTCGTCGTGGTACTGCTCCATCGCGGCGTCGTAGGTGTGCGCGTACGTCTTCTGCGCCTTCGCCGACGAGCGGCGCAGGGTCGAGGGCAACTCCGACTGCTTGGCGGAGCCGTCGCGGTTCGTCTTGGGCATGGGACCTCCTTGACGGGGAAGAGTCGAGACGATCATCCCCGGCAGCTTGCGGCGCGACAGCCCCGGGGGTGACGGACGGTATGGGCACCGACGCCGGGCGGCTAGGGTCGTCCCCGAAGCCAGTGGGAGGGGGCCGTGACCACATCATCGGGCGCCACGCAGACGCGTCGCCGGACCCTCGCGCGGCGCGCGCAATGGCTCGCCGGCGCGTCGGTCGCCTACAACCTCATCGAAGGCATCGTGGCGATCGGCGCGGGCACCGTCGCGGGCTCGACAGCGCTGATCGGGTTCGGCCTCGATTCGGCGATCGAGATGACCAGCGGCCTGGTGATCCTGTGGCAGTTCCGCCACCCCGTCCCCGAAGAGCGCGAACTGCTCGCGCGGCGGATCATCGCGGTGTCGTTCTTCGCGCTCGCCGGATACGTCACGGTCGAGTCGGTTCGCGCCCTGGTGACCGCCGAGCGGCCCGCCCCCTCGGTCGTCGGCATCGTCTTGACCGTCGCCTCGTTGCTGATCATGCCGATCCTGTCCTGGGCGCAGCGACGCACCGGCCGGCAACTGGGTTCGCGCGCCGTCGAGGCAGATGGGACGCAGACCCTGCTGTGTACCTACCTGTCGGCCGCCGTGCTGTTGGGGCTGCTGGGCAACGCGCTCCTCGGCTGGGGGTGGCTGGATCCGGTCGCCGCCCTGGTGATCGCCGGGGTCGCGGTCAACGAGGGTCGGGAGAACTGGCAGGGCGAGGACGACTGCTGTTCACCGCTCCCGGGGCTGGACGGGGAGGCCGACTCCTGCTGCGCCGCGGACGGGCTCAGCGCCAACAGTGCCGGGGACGAGCCCGGCGCCAACCGCGCCGCGGACTAGTCCAGCGCCACCCGCGCCGCGGTCGGGTCCGACGCCAACCCCGCCGCGGACGAGCCCGGCGCCAACCGCCCCCGGACGGGCCTGACGCCAACCGCTCCACGGACGCGCGCCGTGACCGGGTTGCCCGCGGCGCCGGCCAGGACGGCGACGAGGACGGCCCGACTCGATGAGTGGTTGGCGCGCCCGCGCAGGGTGGCTGCGCCGTCACAAGATTGGTACCGGCGCGCCGATTTCGCGGCTATTTGTCGCCAGGAGTTGACCGCGACGAAATATCTGGCTAGGGTCTGTCTGGGTCGAAATCGGCCCTATTTCTTCGGACGTAGAAAGGCGGTGTCATGTGATCATTCCAACGCTGACCATAGCTGCCGCCTGCGGTCCGGTCCGGCCCCACGCCGCTGACTGATCCGCGCCAACGGCTGAGGCCGGTCCCATTGTCGCGCTGAGCGCGCGGCTGCCTTGCGGCTCTCCTTGACCTCTCCCTGCTGGGAGAGCGACTGAGCGCGCGGGCGCTCCCATGCAGACGAACCCGTTTTGCGTCCCTTTTCCGCGGGAACTCGACGGTCTATTCGTGCTGCCCGAAATGAGCACTTCGTCAATGAAAGCGAGCCTTATGACTCGCTTATCAGCCATGCCTTGAAAAGGGGTGAAACAAATGAACTGGATCCTCACGTCCAGCAAGAGGCTCTGGCACGCGCTGACCCACCCCGTCGACGAGCTCCACCTCGACCGGGTGCGGGCAGCGGCGCTGCTCGCGGTGCATTCGAACGGGCACCCGAACCTGTTCTGGTTTCAGCTCCGGTGAGCCGGCCGCGGCGACCCCTCCCCTCAGTCCCGGGAGGGGTCGTTTCGCGCCGGGTCTTCAGCGCGCCTGGTCTTGAGCACGATGAGCACCACGTCCCGCCAGCCTGCAGTCGCCGGGGTGCGGGTGCCACACTGTGCCCATGGCGGAACGGATCCAGCATCTGGAGGTGGACGGCCACCTCATCAAGGTGACCAACCTCGACAAGGTGATGTACCCCGCCACGGGCACCACGAAGGGCGATGTCATCGCCTACTACCAGGCCGTCGCGCCCTGGTTCGTCCCGCACGCCGCCCGTCGTCCGGCAACCCGGAAACGCTGGCCGGACGGCGTCGGTAGCGATGGTGAACCGCGCAGCCCGTTCTTCCACAAGAACCTTGACCTCAAGTCGACCCCCGACTGGATCGAGACGTTCACGATCAACCACGCTGAGGGCGACAACGTCTACCCGCTCATCAACGAGCCGGCCACCCTGGTCTGGCTGGGCCAACTCGCGGCGCTGGAGCTGCACGTCCCGCAGTGGCGGGTGGGCGCCGAAGGACGGACGACGCACCCCGACCGGCTCGTCCTCGACCTCGACCCCGGCGAGGGCGCGGGCCTGGAGCACTGCATCGAACTCGCCCAGCTGCTGCGCGAGATCCTGCAGGGCGTCGGCCTGGAATCGGTGCCGGTCACCAGCGGGAGCAAGGGGATCCACCTTTACGCGCGGCTGGACGGGACGATGTCGTCCGAGGCCGCGTCCGACTTCGCCCGCGAACTGGCCAGATCGCTGGAGGGGATGCGGCCCGACCTCGTGGTCAGCGACATGAAGCGGGCGCTCCGCGAGGGCAAGGTGCTGCTCGACTGGAGCCAGAACAACGCCGCCAAGACCACGATCGCCCCGTACTCGCTGCGGGGACGGTCGCACCCGACGGTCGCGGCCNCCCGGAACTGGGACGAACTGGCGCCCGGCCTGCGGCACCTGGAGTTCGATGAGGTGCTGGAGCGGCTACGGACGATCGGCGACCCGCTGGCACCCATGCTGGTGGGCGGTGCGACGGCGGCGGTGGACGCCGCCGCCACGGCGCCACAGGCATCCGACCGGCTGACGACCTACCGGTCGATGCGCGACGCCGCCAAGACCCCCGAGCCGGTGCCGGAAGCCGCGCCGGCCNCCCGTCCGGCGGGCAACTCGTTCGTGATCCAGGAGCATCACGCCCGGCGCCTGCACTACGACTTCCGCCTGGAGCGCGACGGGGTGCTGGTGTCGTGGGCGATCCCCAAGGGGCCGCCGACCGACCCGTCCGTCAACCACCTGGCCGTCCAGACCGAGGATCACCCGCTGGAGTACGCGGTGTTCGAGGGGGACATCCCGCGTGGCGAGTACGGGGGCGGCCACGTGTCGATCTGGGACGCCGGCACCTTCGAACTGGAGAAATGGCGCGATGGCAAGGAGGTCATCGCCACCCTCACCGGGCGCCCGGACGGCGGCNTTGGGNGCGTGCCGCGGCGTTTCGCGCTGCTGCACACCAGCCTCGGCGGGGATCCCAAGAACTGGCTGATCCACCTCATGGAGCCCCGGCCGGCTGCCGACGGGGGTGGGCAGGAGTCGGGGTCGCCAACCGCTACGGGAGCGCTGGCGTCTTCGGCAGCGGCCAGCGGAGCGCAGGCCGAGCCGGCGACTGCGACGCAGCGCCCGGGCTCCGCCGGATCGGGTCGGGCGGGGAGCCCGGAGGACCTGCCCGCCCTGGAGCCCATGCTCGCCACCCCGGGCAGCGCGGCCGAGGTCACCGGGGACGGCTGGGTGTTCGAGGTGAAGTGGGACGGCTACCGCGCGCTCGCCTCCGTGGCCGGCGGACGGGTCATCTGGCGTAGCCGGCGCGGCCTCGACTTCACCCACGAGTTCCCGGAGCTCGGCGAACTGGTGCGTCTGGTGGGGAGCNGCGAGGCCGTGGTGGACGGCGAGATCGTCATCTTGGACGAGGCCGGGCGGTCCAGCTTCGAACTGCTCCAGAACCGGGCCCGGCACCGCGGCGAGGCGCGCTTCATGGCCTTCGACCTGTTGCACCTGGACGGGCGCTCCCTCGTCCGCGAACCCTATGCCGACCGCCGCCGGGCGTTGGCCGAACTCCTGGGGACCGGTGGGNGGCGCGTCCACGTCCCCGAACCGCTGGGCACCGACGCCGACGAGGCGCTCGCGGTGACCCGTGAGCTGGGCTTGGAAGGGGTCGTCGCCAAGCGGGTCGACAGCGTGTACCAGCCGGGCCGGCGTGGGCACACCTGGGTGAAGATCAAGCACATCCTCACCCAGGAGGTCGTCATCGTGGGGTGGACGCCCGGCGAGAACGCCCGCTCGGGCACGTTGGGTGCGTTGCTCATGGCCGTGCCAGTGCGCGACGGCCGGGACGCGGTGTCACGGCTGAGCTATGTCGGGCGCGTGGGCACCGGCTTCACCGACCAGGACCTGGTGGATGCGCGCACCGTGCTGTCCGAGATCGGGACCGCCGCCCCGCCGCTCGACGACGTCCCGAAGGGCGACGCGAAGGTCGCCCACTGGGTCGAGCCCTTGCTGGTCGGCGAGGTCAGCTACGGGGTGTGGACCTCGGTGGGCCGGTTGCGGATGCCCGTGTGGCGCGGCTGGCGCCCGGACAAGACCCCGACGACATCCGGCTCCCCGACGAGTAGGGAGCCGCCCGCTGAGAAGGCGGGTCGCGTTGCGCCCAACGTCCGGTGGGGGCGGTTTCGGGTAGCACAACCCCGGGTCTCAGCGTTCGTGTCGGAGCCCGTGCCGTACCGGTAGCGCCCACGGTGCAGGCTTGTCCAGTGGGGCGCGGATCACACCGTGGTCGCGCCGGCCCTCAGGGACGCACGTGGCACAGCTTCACCGAGTCCCAGCGTCGTCCCAGCCAGGCGCGCGCTCCCGGGATGCGACCGCATTCAACGTAGCCAGCGGCCAATCCAGCGCGGATCATCCGCTCGTTGCCGCTCCAGGTGGTCAGCGTCAGGACGTGGGCGCCGGTCTCTGCGAACGTCCGTCGGGTCCACCGGACGAGGGCCTCGCGACCGATGCCGCCGCCCCAGTGGACGGGGTCGTACAGCACGATGCCGAGCTCCCACCAGCCTCCGCCGGTCGGATCCTCCTCGGAGCGGGTGACGACGCCCGCGCGCACCCCGTCCGCCTCGACGAGCAGCCGGTGGGGAGCCNNCAGCCGGCGGCGCTCGGCCCGATCGAACTCCTCCCGCGACGGCGAAGGGCCGGTGGCGAAGTACGGCCCGTCCCAGCGTTTCCACTCCGGGTCGGGCACCCCGTGCCGCCAGTGCCACAGGAAGTCCAGGTCGTCCAGGACAACCGGACGCAGGCGAACGACAGGCGCCGCGGGCGAGGCGGACGAGGAACTCACCTGCTCGATCCTGCCCCAGATGGCGGGCAGGGTCGAGCCCCGGGCCGAGCGGCATGGGAAGGGGATGGGCGCTAGTTGCCGAGCGCAGGGCCGAGGGAGCGAAATCGGGTCACGCGGAGGTCCGCGCGGCGCCGTCCGACGTCCAACCGTGCTCGTGCAGCCGGGCGACCCCGCCGAGGATCAGGTCGAGGGCGAACCGGAACTCGAACTCCTCGTCGCATCCCGTGGCTTCGGGACGACGGGCCGTCGCGTCGGCGGCGACCGCCAGGATCGCGGGGTAGTTCGCGGGGTCGAGGGGGCCGGGGCGGCCGGCTCGGCCACCNTCCGGGTCGTTGAACAACTCCGGGCTGAACCCNCAGATCCGGTTCCCCAGCGCGTGCATGGCGTGGTGGGCCAGATCGGCCGACAGCCCACCGGCCAGCAGGATGCCGGTCAGCCGGTCCATGTGAGCCAGGACCGCGGGCGTCCGGCGGCTGCGGGTTTCGATGGCGCGCCGGGCCCAGGGNTGCCGCAGCAGGGTGGCTCGCGCTGCCAGGACGGCGGCCCTGAGCGCGTCCGTCCAGGCGGAGACGTTCGGGGCCGGTTCCGTGCGTCCGGCGCCGCCGGCGAACTCGCCGATCACGGCGTCGACCAGCCCGTCGAAGAGATCCTCCTTGTCAGCGACGTGTTTGTAGAGCGCCATGGGGACGACGCCGAGCCGCTCGGCCAGTCGTCGCATGCTCACCGCGCCGAGACCTTCGGCGTCCGCGAGCGCCACGGCGGCGCGCAGCACCCGGTCCCGGTTGAGGGGCTCGCGCACGGGGATGCGCTCATTGCTCTCCCTCGCTTGACGGTGTACGCCGTACACTCTATCGTCTGACGCGAGGTGTACGCCGTACACCACGAGGAGGAACACATGTCGAGCCCACTGATGAACGCCCGCGTCGCCGGGATCCTGTACCTACTGACCCACGTGACGTCCGTCGGCGCGGTCGTGCTCTACGGCGGATCCGGGTTGCTGCCCGCGACGCTCGCCGGCCGGACCCCGGTGCTGGTCGGAGGGGTCCTGGACGTGGTCCTGGCGGCCGCCGTCGTCGGGACGTCGGTCGCCCTCTACCCGCTGCTGCGCNCCCATGGGCCGGCTGCTGCGGCCGCCTACGTGGGTCTGCGGACGCTCGAGGCGTCCGTGATCCTGACGNGGGTCGTGACCCTGTTGGCGGTGGTGGCGGCCCCGGTGTTGCGGNCCGTGCCCGCGGTGCCGGACGACGTGGCGAGCGCGCTCGTCCGCGTGCACGAGTGGACGTTCGTGGTCGGGCCGGGACTCGTCTGCCCGACCAATACGGTGGTCTTGGCGTGGCTGCTGCTGCGGCGCGGGCTGGTGGCCGGCTGGATCCCGATCCTAGGACTCATCGGCGGTCCCCTCATCGGCATGGTCAACCTCGCGGTCCTGTTCGGGCTCACGCCTGCGGTGCCGGTCGCCGCTCTGCCGATCTTCGCGTGGGAGGTGTCGTTGGCGGTGCACCTGCTCGTCCGCGGTCTCCGGACGGTGCCCGACCCGGCCTTACCGGAACTGGAGCCGGTTCCGGCTGCCCTGCCCGCCCGATGACCCGACTCGAAGGCCGTCCGGACCACCCGGCGTGGGCGAGCCGCCACCCGTCCTGTGACAACGCCGAAACCCCGGGTCGCGGGTGCGGCACGGCCTCCAGGCGCCATGGGTCAAGCGCGACCGCCCTTCAGCGTTGGGTCGTGCGCCCCCGGGGCCGCTGCGAACGGCGTCCGGAGGCGGTCCCCGATCGGCCGCCCGGGCGCCGCGTCCGCGGAATCTGCTGCCGGGGCGTCGACCGGTCCCGAGGTGGAGGTGTCGCCGGAACCGCTCCGGTAGCCGAGCCCGGAACGTCTCCCAAACTCGAGATCGGGACTGCTCCCAGACCGAAGCACGGCAGCGCGGGGCGACGCCGGAGTCGGCGCGGGCGACGCGAAGCGGCCCCGGAAGCCGGGACCGCCCCTCGGGCAGCGCGTGGCGCGGTGGCGTCAGTGCTGCGTGATGCCCTGTTCGACCTCGTCAGCCGACAGTTCCTTGGTGCAGAAGAACCAGTCGACGCACTCCACGCCCTCCTCGGCGCCGGACATGCGTTCCTTGGCGACGCCGCAGGAGCCGGCCGTCGGGACGATGACCCGCTCGCCCGGGACCCAGTCCGCCGGGGTGGCGACCGCGAACTTGTCCGCGGTCTGTAGGGCCTTCACGACCCGCAACAGCTCATCGAAGTCGCGCCCGAGCGAGAGCGGGTAGTAGATGATCGTCCGGATCGTGCCCTTGGGGTCGATGACGAAGACCGCGCGGACGGCCTGGGTCGACGCCTCGCCCGGCATGATCATCCCGTACTGCCTGGCGATGTTCATGGACACGTCGTCGATCAGCGGGAACTTGACCTCGACGTTCTTGAGGTCCCGGTAGACCATCCGCTCCTGGATGGTGCGCAGCCAGGCGATGTGGCTGTACAGGCCGTCGACCGAAAGCCCGACCAGCTTGGTGTTGTAGCGGGCGAACTCGTCCTCCATCGAGGCGAAGGTCATGAACTCGCTGGTGCACACGGGCGTGAAGTCGGCCGGGTGCGAGAACAGGATCACCCAGCTGCCCTTGAAGTGGTCGGGGAACGAGATGTCGCCCTGGGTGGTCTTGGCCGTGAAGGCCGGTGCCGGGTCGCCGATCCGCGGCATCGTCTGCGGAGTGGTTGCGGTGGTTTCCATGGGGTCTTCCTTCCCTGAGGGGATGATGCCGAGTGCAACGAAAATACCCCGGGGTATTCCTGGTCCACCGAAATCGTCTGGATCAGCTCATCAGCCCGTGCGGATGGGTGTCGACGACCAGGTCCAGCCATGCCATCCGCTGGGCGTCCTGCGTCGCTCTTGACCCCTCACGCTCCTGGGTGCCGCGGACGAGGTGGGCCCTTCCCGCGAGGGGAGCCCGACGGGTACCTGTCATGCGGCGGCCGGATGGGTTGTACTAGGGGTGACAGCCCCAACGGAAGGCACGCCAATGCGCTCCACGATCATGTACGGCCCGCGCGATGTCCGGGTCGAGAACCGGCCCAAGCCCACCATCGTCGCCGACACCGATGCGATCCTGCGGCTGGCCGCCACCTGCGTGTGCGGCTCGGACCTGTGGCCCTATCGCGGTGCCGACGCCACCGGTGAGCCCACGCCCATGGGCCACGAGTACTGCGGGTGGGTGGACGAGGTCGGCTCCGCGGTGACCAGCGTCAAGCCCGGCGACTTCGTCGTCGGCTCGTTCTTCGCCTCCGACAACACCTGTGAGATCTGCGCGTCGGGCTACCAGACGTCCTGCGTGCAGCGGCAGCCGGGCGCGGCGTCCGGCGGGCAGGCGGAGTTCGTCCGGGTTCCGCTCGCGGACGGCACCCTGGTGAAGACCCCGGCGNACCCCGACCCCGACCTGATCCCGAGCCTGCTCGCGGCATCGGACGTGCTCGGCACGGGCTGGTTCGCTGCGGTCGCCGCCGAAGCCGGCCCGGGCAAGACGGTCACGGTCGTCGGGGACGGCGCAGTCGGCCTGCTCGGGATCCTGGCGGCCAAGCAGCTCGGGGCCGAGCGGATCATCGCCATGAGCCGGCACGCCGACCGGCAGGCGCTGGCGAAGGAGTTCGGCGCCACCGACATCGTCACCGAGCGCGGGGACGAGGGGTTGNCGCGCATCAAGGAACTCACCGGCGGGCTCGGCGCGCACTCGACCATCGAGGCCGTTGGCACCCAGGAGTCGATGATGCAGGCCATCAGGTCGACCCGGCCCGGCGGCCACGTCGGCTTCGTCGGGGTGTCGCACGACGTGTCGATCCCCGGCCAGGAGTTCTTCTTCTCCCATGTGCACCTGCACGGCGGGCCGGCGCCGGTGCGCCGGTTCCTGCCCGAGCTGATCGACCTGATCTGGCGCCGCGAGATCGACCCCGGCAAGGTGTTCGACCTCGTCCTGCCACTGGACGAGGCCGCCGAGGCCTACCGCGCGATGGACGAACGACGCGCCATCAAGACCCTGCTGACGATCTGATGCCGACCCGCTGCGCCGCGGCCGGGCTGGCCGGGCTGGGAGTGGTGGCGCTGGCCGCGTGCACGGGCGGTTCCGCGCCGCCGGGGTCTCCCAGTCTCGCGCCGCCGGCCGTGTCGTCCGGCGCCACGGCGAACCCCACCAAGAGGAGCACCATGTCAGCGTCGACCAGCACCGGCCGGCTCGCGATCCGGCTGAGCGCCGGAGGCCGGACGATCGCCGCCCGGCTCTACGACAACCCCGCCGCCGCCGATTTCGCCACGCTGCTGCCCCTGACCCTGCCCATGCGCGACTACGGCCGCCAGGAGAAGCTGGGCGAACTGCCCCGGGCCCTGCGGCTGGAGGGAGTGCCGTCCGGGGCCGATCCGGACATCGACGACATCGGCTACTACGCCCCGGACCGGGTGCTCGTGCTGTACTACACCGATGTCGGCTACTTCGCCGGGATCGTGCGGCTGGGGTCGTTCGATTCCGCGGCTCGCGATGTCGTCCGGGGCTACNCGGACGGGACCGAAGTGACCATCGAGAAGGAGGGCTGAGCCGTGGCGCTGGTGCTCGTGACCGGTTCGACGGACGGGCTGGGCCGCAACGCGGCCGGGGCCTTGCTGGGCGAGGGCCATTCCGTCGTCGTCCACGCCCGCGGCCAAGCCCGGGTCGAGGCGCTGAAACCCCTTGTCGCCGGGGGTGCTGAGGTGGTCGTGGGTGACCTGGCCGACCTCGATCAGACCCGGTCGGTCGCGGATCGGGTCAATGCGCTCGGCCGGCTCGACGCGGTGATCCACAACGCCGCGGTCGACTCCGGGCCGGCGCTGCTGCCGGTCAACGTGGTCGCCCCGTATCTCTTGACCGCCCTGATCGAGCGGCCCGCGCGGCTGGTCTACTTGAGCAGCGGCATGCACCGGGGCGGCCACGCACGGCTGGACGGGCTCGACTTCTCCGGGCGCCGCGCGTCCGCGTCGTACTCGGATTCGAAGCTGCTGCTGACCGTCCTGATGGCCGCGGTCGCCCGGCGCTGGCCGGACGTGTTGGCCAACGCGGTCGACCCCGGCTGGGTGCCCACTCGGATGNGGGGTCCGGACGCCCCGGACGACCTGCGCCTGGGCCACGTCACCCAGGTGTGGCTGGCCACCAGCGACGACCCGGAAGCGTTGACCTCCGGTGGCTACTGGCATCACCAGCGGCGGCAGCGGCCGCACTCGTCCGTTGGCGACGAAGCCTTCCAGGAGCGTTTGCTGGCCGCGCTGGCCGAGCACACCGGCGTCCGGTTGCCCTGAGGGGCGGTTCACGACCCGCGGAGCGGGTCCGCGCTGAATCCCGGACGTCCGTGCCGCGCGGGTAGGTGCGGTCGTCCAGCCTCCGCCGCAGGCTCACCGGGGCCGGGTGAGGGCCGCGGCGCCGTCCGGCGCTTGGCCCCGCAACAGCCACCACCCGTAGCCGAGGTTGCCGAACAGCAGGACCAGGTGCCACCACCAGGGCACGTTCGCCTGGCGGAGCACCAGGTCGTCGAGCGCGTGGAAGAGCGCCAAGGGCCAGATCGTCCCGATCCGCACCCGGACGGCCCCGACCGCGATCCCGTACGCGACGGACGACAGGATCTGCGGCCCGGTGCTGAACCAGTCCCGGCCGAAGAACAGGCCACCGACCGCGTGTCCCACCCCGAAGAGCACCGCCGACCCGAGGACCGCGGTCAGCCGTCCGCGGCGCAGCAGCGCCCCGAGGATCACGCCCCGGTTGACCAACTCCTCGTTCACCCCCAGCGCGACGTACAGAGCCAGCCCGCCCAGCCAGGCGCCGACCGACCCGTGCACCCCGAAGGCCAGGTAGCTCAGCGGCATGAGCATCAGGGGCAGGACCGTCCAGGCCGCGCGTCTCGGGGCCAGCCGGACGACCCCGGACCGCCGCCACCAGCCCAGGGCGGCGACGACGGCCAGGCCGAACGCGATCCCGGCCAGGTTCACCACGGTCGCGCCGAGTTCGGGAAAGGCATCCGGCGCCCACACCGGCAGCACCCGCGACACGACCACGAGCACCGCCAGGTGCGCGACCCAGGCCAGCACGGCGAAGGCCCACGGGTGGGCGCCCACCCAACGTCGCATCGCGGTCATGTATCGTCCCCGCGCAGCAGCCGGGCCGATTCCATGCCTCAGGGTAACCACCACCCGGCGACGACCGCGAGGACCAGGGCCACGAGCACCACCCCNTCGATCCCATGGACGACGATGCCCATCCACAAGGACCGATAGCGCCGAGCCGCCCAGGCCTGGCCGAAAGAGCTCACGATCATCGCCGGCCAGAACCAGATCTTGTGGACGTGGTACAGGCCGAACAGCACCGTGTTGACGATCCAGTCCCAGCGGCCGAAGGCCCGTTCCATCCGCGGCAGCAGCACCCCGCGGAAGAACAGTTCCTCGCCGAGCACGTAGTTGAACGCGGAGCTGACCAGGGCGAGCCCGACGATCCACCACTGGCCCACGAACTCCGGGCTGCCGAGGGACGCGATGTTCGCCCAGGGCGGCTCGGTCAGGCCGGTGAGCCGCGACCACGCCGCGCCCAGCGGCTGGGCGGCGAAGCCGAGGGCCGAGTTCGCGAGGATCGCCGGGACGGCCCACCACAGCAGCCGGGCGCGGGTCTGGCCCGTGCGTGGATCCCGGGGCAGGTGGAGCCGGACCCGCTGCCGGATCTCGACCCAGCGCAGGGCGCCCTCGCGGCGCAGCAGCAGGACCGAGAGGACGAACTGCCAGGCCATGCCGACGACCATCAGGATCCAGTGCAGCAGGCCCCGCGCCAGGTCCACTCGCGGCGCCAGCAGGGGTTCGAGGACGAACGCGAGCAGTCCCATGGGTGCGGTCACGGCCGCCCACAGCCAGATGACCCGGCCGGCGGAGTACTGCCGCACAGCGGCAGCGTCCGGCGCTGTTCGGTGCGTGTGGACGGCGAAGTGATGGTGGTCGGGCACGGGCAGGTCCTCTCGTGGAGGGTGATGTCGGTTGACTTTCGTACTGCGTACGAGATAGTACATCGTACGAGTACGGCGTACGAATCGTCGTAGCCAACGACCGGACGACGTCCCCGGCATAAGGAAGAAGAACTCATGAACGCGGAAACCACCACGCACACGAAACACTCGGATCGAGCGATCGGGGAGCGGCGAACCATCGGCGTGCTGGCCATCGCACTGGCGGTGTCCCTGGCCGTCCAGAACGCGGTGGTCATCGCGACCGGGTCCGCCACCTACTCAGACCCCATTCAGAACGTGTTCACCTTCCACGCCCAGAACCGAGGCGCCGTCGCGATCGTCGTCGGCCTGGAAGCGCTGAACCTTCCGCTGCTCCTCGGCTTCCTGGCCGGCCTCCACGGTCTGGTCGGTCGCCGCGGGCGGTCGGGTGCGATCTGGTCGCGCCTCGCGGTTGCCGCCGGCGCCGTCACCGCGGCGGCCTTCGCGCTGTACGCCGTGCTGTGGATCGGTGTGGTGCTGGCCGCCGGCCAACTCGCCGAGCCGAACCCGCTGTTCCGCCTCGTCTGGCAGTTGCACGCGGCGGCGTTCGCGCTGGCGCTACCCGCGCTCGGCACCACCTTCATCGGTGCTGCCCAGGCCGCGCATGCCAGCCGCCTGACGCCGCCGTGGCAGCGCCTGCTCGGGCTGGTCACTGGAGTGCTGCTGATCGTCGCCGGGACGGCCAGCCTCGCGATCGCGGACGGCTCGGCTCTGCTCTTCGTCGGTCTGCCCGGCTACTTCGCCTGGATCGTCTGGCTGGCCGCGACCGGCGTCCGCCTGATGCGCGCTCTGACGACCGAGGGGTTGGTCCCGGAGCGCTCATAGCCCTGGTCAGCGGCGCTGCCCCTGAGAGGTCAGATGCCAACCGTGGCAGCTCTTGCAGAGGTAGCTGCGGACCTCTCGACGCGGGCTTGCCACACCGCGTTCGGAGGCGCACTTGCGGGAGTTGCCGGCCCGGTGCAGTGCCTCGATGGCCTCGCGATGGTCGCGGAAGCGATGCTTGCCGGAGGCGTCACACGTCCTCGCGTGGCGCTTGGGTCTGCGGGCGTGCAGGCGGTGCCGGGCGGCCGCACAGTCAGCCACCGCCGTGAAGTCGATCATCGGGTCCTCCTCGTGGATTCCTGTCGTTGCAGCGTCCACAGACTGCCTGGGTTCGTACGCCTCAACAAGGAGCCGAGTGATAAGCCCCCTTATCAGATAATTGAGATGCAGAAGCGTCTCCACGCGCCTAGTGTGTTCCTTGATGGAGGACGGAATGGCTACCCTGTCGCTGGCTGACGTTGCGCGAATCGCCGGCGTCGAGCGCCCGGTCGTGTCGATGTGGCGCCACCGTGTCAAGCACGGGCGTTCGTTCCCCCAGCCGACCTCGGATGGCCGCTTCCCCAGCGATGAGGTCCTCGACTACCTCGAAGACACCGGCCGGGGCAACAACCCGGACGCGCGCCGCGACGCGGCACTCGCAGTGACCCTCGCCCGACACGGCGAGGCAACCCTCGGTGACCTGTTGATCCTTCTCGCCGTCAAGGCGGTCACAGACGCGACCCTCGGCGAGATAGAGCCGGAAGTGCTCCTCGATCTGGTCGACGAGCTCGATCCGGACGATGACTGGCTCTTCTCCGAACTGGAGGACGTCGACATCGACGACCTCGCGTCGCAAGCCGATGACCTCGCGGACGCCGCTTGGTCGTCGGCGGACGCGTACGAAGCACTATTGCGCCACCTGACCTCGGGTGTGCCGTCGCTGGCGCCAGGGCAGGAACTGGCCACGATGCTGGCCTCGCTGGCACGGTCGATTCGTTCCGATCGGGGCGCGGTGGTCGATGTTGCCGGCTCCGCCACTGATGTCGTCATCAAGCTGGCCCGGCTGGACGAGGCCGCTGACGTGCCGGTCGTCCTCGCGGCGGACGAGNGGGCACGCGCCGCCCGGCGCCGCTACGAAGTTCACGGCATCCGGCCACGGCGTACGCCCGTGGGTGAGGACTGGGCCCTCCCCGACGGCAGCGTGCTGCTCGCCGCGCTGCCCGGCGATCCGGGCGCCGCCTTTGACCTCCTGGGAGAGATCGGGGTTCAACTGGGCGGTCAGAGTGTCGCCCTCGTGGTAGGTCCCTCGTCCCTGCTGATCGACAGGTTGCCCAGCCCCCTGGAGGCTCAGCGAGATCGTTTCCTCCGTGGCCCGCAGCGCCTGCTGGCCGCCGCTGCGCGGCTCCCCAGGNGGCTCACCAGGGCAGGCGGACGTGAACACCTTGCGCTGTGGTTGCTGCAACCCAACGCTCCAGAGGTCGTGCGGGTCGCGGACCTGGGTGGTGTCCCCGTCACCAAAGCCCTGGGGCAAGACCTCCTCGACGACCTGTTCGCCGTCGCGTTCCGTGGTCAACGCCCGCGGGCCTTCGCGCTGCTTCATCCGACGCGGGCGGCTGACCTGATCACCCGGCGCGGCTCGTTGGTCGACCATCAGGTCGCGGTCGAGGACGTCGTGCCGTCGGCCGGCGACGACGCGGCCCGCATCCAGCAGTTGCTGGCCGCCCTCCGGGAACCGCCCAGCGACGCCTTCGCGGACCTGAGACCCCTGGTGCGTGGCAACGTTCCCGGCCAGTCGATGACACTGGGCCAGGCGTTGCGGCGCCGCCAGGTTCACGTTCACCCCGGCACGAGGCTCGCGTCGTTGCCGGCTGGCACCACGCCGCTGTGGACGGCCGGGGCGCTGGCCCAGCGGCGCCCGGAGTCGATCAACCTGTTGGCCTTCGCGGCAGCACACCCAACCGCTCAGCTCACCCACGCCGGCGATGTTGTCTTCACCAGCGATGGCCAACCGCGCGCGCTGGTGGACACCGCCGGTGGTGCCGTCGTCGCCTATCCAGTGCGGGCCATCAGGGTGCAGCCCGGCCAGCCGTTCTCCCCGCACGCGATCGCGGCGGCGATCAACGCCGTGGCCCTGGGCAACAACAAGTTCCGGACGTGGCTGATCCCCGTCGTGGCCGGCAGCGTCGCGGACGCCGACGACGTCCTCGCCCGCGTGGACGCCCTCGCGACCGAACTTCGTGACCGACAGACTCAGGTGGACGAACTCCGCCGGCTGGTGGTTCGCTCCGTGCTTCCGGGCGCGGTCGCGTTCCGCGAGACCCTACCCAACGATGCGAAAGGCGCCTGATGGCACGCACCCGCAAGACGGCCGAACCGCTGGTTCCCACCTCGTCGAAGGAGTTGAAGGACACCTTGTGGAAGGCGGCGGACAAGCTGCGCGGCTCGATGGACGCTTCGCAATACAAGGACGTCGTCCTCGGCCTGATCTTCCTCAAGTACGTCTCGGACGCATTCGCCGAGCGCCGCGGGGCTATCGAGGCCGAGTTGGCCGGTGACGGCTACGACGACGAGCAGATCGCCGACACCCTGGAGGATCCGGACGAATACACCGGGCACGGCGTCTTCTGGGTCGAGCCGGACGCCCGCTGGGGCACGCTCGTCGACCAGGCCAAGGTGCAGGGGCACAAGACGATCGGCGAGCGGATCAACGAGGCCATGGCGCTGCTGATGGCCGACAACCCGTCGCTGGAGGGCACGCTGCCGCAGTTGTTCAACCGCCAGAACGTCGATCAGCGCCGGCTCGCCGAACTCCTCGACCTGCTCAACTCGGTGAAGTTCACCGGCCAGGGGGCGACCAAGGCGCGGGACCTGCTGGGCGAGGTGTACGAGTACTTCCTGGCCAAGTTCGCCTCGGCCGAAGGGCGCCGGGGCGGGGAGTTCTACACCCCGGCCAGCGTCGTCCGCGTGATCGTCGAGATGCTGCAACCGCGGACGGGACGCGTGTACGACCCCTGCTGTGGCTCCGGCGGCATGTTTGTCCAGGCCGAGAAGTTCCTGGCCGCCCACCGCGACGACCCGACCAAGCTGTCGGTGTTCGGCCAGGAGCTGAACGAGAGCACCTGGCGGATGGCGAAGATGAACCTCGCGATCCACGGCCTCAACGGCAACCTCGGCCCGCGGTGGNGGGACACGTTCAGCCTCGACTACCACGCCGGAATTCAGATGGATTACGTGATGGCGAACCCGCCGTTCAACATCTCGGACTGGAACCGCAAGGAGGAGGACGCGCGTTGGGCATACGGCGTGCCGCCGGCCGGTAACGCCAACTACGCCTGGCTGCAGCACATCGTCAGCCACCTCGCCNCCCACGGCACCGCGNGGGTGGTCATGGCGAACGGCTCGATGACCACCAACAGCGGCGGCGAGGGCGAGATCCGTGCGCAACTGGTCGAGAACGACCTGGTCACCTGCATGGTGGCGCTGCCCGAGAAGCTGTTCCGCTCCACCGGCATCCCGGTCTGTCTGTGGTTCTTCGCGAAGGACAAGAAGGCCGGACGGGGAGGGTCCATCGATCGAAGGGGGCAGGTGCTCTTCATTGATGCCCGGTCGCTCGGCCACATGGTCACGCGCGCCGAGCGCGCCTTCTCCGACGCCGACATCGCCAAGATCGCCGACACCTACCACGCCTGGCGCGGCATGGAACGGCTGGGCATCGGCACGGAGGACGTCACCGAAACCGGCGATGCATCGGACGTCGACCGGCCGGTTGAGCCTGTCGTGGCTGGGGAGTACGAGGACGTCCCGGGGTTCTGCAAGTCGGCCACGATCGCTGACGTCAAGGACGCCACCTATGCGCTCACTCCGGGCCGCTTCGTCGGGATCGAGGAAACAGGGGAAGGTGCGGAGTCCGCGGGAGTACTTGTATCGCGCTTGCGGGCGAGCCTTGGGCAGAGGCTGGCCGAGTCCGCTGCCGCAGAAGCCCGCGTCATGGCCGCCCTTGGAAGGATCGAGTCGTGAGACTCGGCGATGTCTGCCGATTCCGCGGTGGTTCCGCTTTCCCTCAAGCGGAACAGGGTGGGGACGCTCGGGATCTGCCATTCGCGAAGGTCGGGGATCTTGGGCGAACGATCGGACCACGTCACCTTGAGCCCGTGAAGGAATGGGTGTCTGACGCCCAGGCGGCCCGACTCAAGCCCGCCATCGCGCCCACGGGGTCAACGGTCTTTGCCAAGATCGGTGAGGCGCTCAAGGCCGAACGATTCCGTCAGTGCCCACGGCCGACCGCGATCGACAACAACATGATGGTCGCCGTCGCGGTGCCGGAGGTATGCGACCCTGACTTCCTGTTCTACATGCTGCAGGGTCTTCACTTGGCGCAGCACGCGAATGGAAGTGCACTGCCTTACTTCACTCAGGCTCGACTAGAGCAGCTCGACGTGCACGTGCCGGATCTGGAAAAGCAGGAGGCGATCGCGGAGGTGCTGGGGGCGCTGGACGACAAGATCGCCGCCAACGCCGCGCTCGTCCGGACCACCACCGAGCTGGCCCAGGCTCTCACGCGGCGAGCGCTGACGAGTGGTGCGCTCGGTACGCTCGGGGAGATTGCCTCCATCACGATGGGTTCCTCACCTAAGGGGACCTCGTACAACGAGGGTGGGGGCGGCGTGACGATGTATCAGGGGACCCGTGACTTCGGCGTGAGGTTTCCATCTCCTCGCGTGTGGACCACCGAGCCGCTGCGCCTCGCAGATGCGGGTGACGTCCTGATCAGCGTGCGCGCGCCCGTTGGGTCGCTGAACGTCGCGGACGTCGAATGCTGCATCGGGCGGGGTCTCGCGGCCGCGAAGTCTGGAACGCCGAGCTCCGTATACCACCTCTTGTCGGCACAGCCCGAGGTGTTTGCGAGCTTCAACAGTGACGGCACGATTNTTGGCTCCATTAGCAAGCAACAGCTACACGAACTGTCGCTCAAGCTGCCCGCAGACCTCGCTGCGCTGGAGTTCGAGTTGCAGCCCCTTGAAGCGCTGGTTGCCGCCACATTGCGTGAAAGCCAAACCCTCGCCGAACTGCGCGACACTCTCCTGCCCGCCCTGATGGACGGCACGATCCGAGTCAAGGACGCGATCAGTCAAGCCGAGGAGGTGTTGTGATGATCAGCGAGGCACAGTGGGAGGCGGCCCTGCTCGAATGGCTGGGCGAGCTGGGCTGGCACCCGGCGAAGGGCGCTGCGTTCGAGCTGCAGCGGTCCTCGCTGGCCGACCTGGTTCACCGCGACGACTTCGTGGCTGCCTTGCGCCGTCTTAACNCGGAGGTGCCCGACCAATACCTGCTGCAGGCGGCATCCGACCTGTTGCAGCCCAAGTCGCAAGAGGCGATCAGCGAGAACAAGGCGTTCCACGACCACCTCGTCCATGGCTACCGCGGCGTCACCTGGACGGATTCCTCGGGCCGCGAGCAGAACCCGACGCTGCGCCTCCTGGGGCGTAACGCGTCCGAGAACGACCTGGTGGCGGTTCAGCAGGTCCGCATCGTCGACAAGGGGCACAGCCGCCGCTTCGACGTCGTCCTCTACGTCAACGGCCTGCCGCTGGTCATCGTGGAACTCAAGCAGGCGGGCACGAAGCAGGCGACGGTGGCCAAGGCGCACAGCCAACTCGGCACCTACCTGCACGAGTTCCCGCTCGCCTTCCGCACCGTGGTCGCCACGGTGGTGAGCGACGGGCTGTCCGCGCAGTACGGCACCCCGTTCACCCCGCTCCACCACTACTCGCCCTGGACCGTCGACGAGGGCGGCGTTCCGGTCGAGACCGGTCCGGCCACTACCGAACTCGAAACCCTCGCCTACGGTCTGTTCGCGCCCAACCGGTTCCTCGACGTCGTCACCAACTTCACCGCGTTCGACGCCACCAAAGAGGGCCTGGTCAAGCGGATCGCCAAGCCACATCAGTACTTCGCCGTCCGCAAGGCCGTCGACAGCACAATCCGGGCGGTCGACAGCAACGGCAAGGCCGGCGTCGTCTGGCACACCCAGGGGTCGGGCAAGTCCATGGAAATGGAGCTGTACGCCAACCTCGTCATGACCCACCCTCGGCTGCTCAACCCCACCCTCGTGGTCATCACCGACCGCAACGAACTGGACGGTCAGCTGTACGAGACGTTCGCGCGCTCGACCCTGCTCACCGACATACCGGTGCAGGTCAAACGCCGGAGCGAGCTGCGGGAACAGCTGTCCAACCGCAACTCCGGCGGCATCCTGTTCACCACGCTGCAGAAGTTCGGACGAAGCGTCGAGGAGCGCGACGCGGGCGACGAACACCCGCTGCTCACCGACCGGCGCAACGTCATCGTGATCGTGGACGAGGCGCACCGCAGCCACTACGACGACCTCGACGGTTACGCCCGCCACCTGAAGGATGCGCTCCCGAACGCCACCCTCATCGCGTTCACCGGCACTCCGATCAGCAAGTCCGACCACAACACCCGAGCGGTGTTCGGTGACTACATCGACGTCTACGACCTCAGCCGCGCCGTCGACGACGGGGCCACAGTGCCGGTCTACTTCGAGCCGCGGCTCATCCAGGTGAAACTGGCCGAGGACGTGTCCGCCGAGGATCTCGATCGCATCGCCGACGAGGAGACCCGCGGCCTCGACCTCGTCCAACGGGAGCAGATCGAACGGTCGGTAGCGGTCCTCAACGCCATCTACGGCGCCCCCGAGCGCATCGAGGCGCTGGCTGGCGACATCGTCCAACACTGGGAGGCACGCCGGGCGCACGTGGCGGAGTACCTGCAGCCCACCGACGGCGAGGCCGCGGAGCCGCACGGCAAGGCCCTGATCGTGTGCGCCACCCGCGAGATCTGCGCCCGGCTGTACGAGCAGATCGTGAAACTGCGCCCACAGTGGCATTCACCGGACCTCGACAAGGGCGTCATCAAGGTCGTCTACTCCGGCAACGCTTCCGACGAGGCGCCGATCCGCGACCACGTGCGCCGCGACTCGGAGAACAAGGTGATCAAGCAGCGCCTCAAGGAGATCGACGACCCGCTCGAACTGGTCATCGTCAAGGACATGATGCTGACCGGCTTCGACTCCCCGCCCCTGCATACGCTCTACCTCGACCGTCCGTTGAAGGGCGCCCTGCTGATGCAGACCCTTGCCCGCGTGAACCGGACGTTCCGCGGCAAGCAGGATGGCCTGCTCGTGGCCTACGCCCCGTTGGCCGAAAACCTGCGTGAGGCGCTCGCGGAATACACGGTGAGCGACCAGGCCGTCCGGCCCGTGGGGAAGAGCACCGACGAGGCCGCGCTCGTGGGCGTCCAACTGGTCGTGGCGCTGCGGGAGCTACTGGCCGGATTCGACTGGCAGACGATCATGGCGAGGCCGGATCGCGATCGGGCGCGCAAGGCGGTCGGCGGCGCCGTCGAGTACCTGCGCTCGCCCAGAACGCCCGGCAACCAGGTGGCCGAGGGTGAACAGACCCTGGGTGACCGGTATCGCACCTTGTCGGGGCAGCTCGGGCGGATCTGGGCCCTCGCGCACGGCACTGCCACGTTGGCCGAACTCAAGGACGAGGTGCGCTTCTATGAGGAAGTGCGCGTCTGGATGGCCAAGTACGACGCCAAGCAGCGGGAGGCCGACGGGCAACCCATTCCGGACGAGATCCTGCGGGCACTGCGGGGCGTCGTCGCGGACGCCACTGCCACCGGCGGTATCACCGACATCTACGACGCGGCCGGGATCGAGCGTCCGAGCATCCGGTCGCTGACGCCGGCGATGCTGGCCGAGTTCCAGCGGGCCGAGCATCCGCACCTGGCGATCGAGGCCTTGCGCGATCTGCTGGTGCAGGAGGCGCGGCACGCGACGGCGAACAACGTCGTCCGGCAGCAGGCCTTCAGCGAGCGGATCACGGACTTGATGAACCGCTACACGAACCAACAACTGACCGCCGCCCAGGTGCTGGCCGAACTCGCCACGCTGATCGAGGAGGTCGCGCGGGAAGGCGACCGCGGGGCGCGGTTCGATCCTCCGCTGACCCACGACGAGCTGGCGTTCTACGACGCCGTGAGCCAGAACGACTCGGCCGTCNCTGCTGCAGGGGAGGACAAGCTGGCCCAGATTGCGCGGGAACTGGTCCGGGTCATGCAGCGGGATCGACGAACGGACTGGACGCGGCGTCCCGACATTCAAGCGAAGCTGCGGGCCGAGGTGAAGCGGCTGCTCCGGAGGCACAAATACCCGCCGGACAAGCAGCCGGGTGCCGTGAAACTCGTCCTGGAGCAGATGGAGCTGTTCGCCGATACGGGAGACCAGGTGTAGCTACCCGTGGCGTTCCCGGTCTTCTTCGACACCTGCACCCTGTTCGGCCAACTACTGTGCGACGTCCTGCTCAGCATGGCCGAGCGGGGCTGCTTCTCGCCGTACTGGTCGAAGGGTGTTCTGGATGCCATGGAACGCAACGTGGTGGAGCAGGGCCGTGCTGCACCCGAAGCCGTTCGACGGCGACGCCTCCTGATGGAAGAGCACTTCCCAGAGGCCTGCGTCGAGGGCTACCAGGGCCTCATCGGCAGCATGACCAACCATCCGGGAGATCGCCACGTCCTGGCTGCGTGCGTGGTCAGCCCCGCACACACCCTGGTGACCTTCAACCTGGCCGACTTCCCATCGGAATCGCTCGCACCCTTTGAGGTCGAGGTGGTGCACCCGGACGACTTCCTGCTGGACCAACTCGATCTTCATCCGATCTGGTCCAGGCAGGCCATTGACGCGATGCTGGCTCGCAACCAACGTCCGCCGAAGGACTACGGATCGCTGGCCGAGGTTCTGCGCCGAGCCGACGTCCCCAGGGCGGCCGCGCAGATCGCCGGCTGGAGCTAGCGGATCCCCACCCCGGAACGGGCGGTCTTCTCATAAATGTCGTTCTCCAGCGCGACCCTGGCCATCTCGTCCAGTGCCGCACGACGCGCTTCGGCCCGCTTCGTCCGGTAGTCGATCAGATCACCCAGGCGAATCCTGCGGTGACGACCCACCTTCGTGCAGGCTATGTCGCCGCGGTCGACAATCTTGACGAGCGACGGACGTGACATGCCGAGGAACTCAGCGGCCTCCTGCGTCGTCATCAACCGTTCCAGCGGTGCCACGCTGACCGCGCGGCCTTCGGCGAGGTTCTGGGCCACGAACCGGAGCACGCGGAACAACTCATCTGGCAGATCGACACTCTCCGAACCGTCTCTCGATACCAGGCGTGCCGTCGCTTCGGGTGTATCCATGCCTCTGGCTCGCAGTTCCGCGAGGAAGTCGATCACCTGGGCCCCGGTGTCCTCCTCAGGCCCGAAGGTTTCCACGTCGAGAACTGCGGCGGTCATGGCCTCATGATCTCACTCAATCGAAATATTCGCAACGTGTTTGCGTGAGTCTGTGAGTGGGGTGCGTCGGCAAGGAAGGCGCATGTGCGCCCCAGGTGGGGCGCACATGCATCTCCGCTGGCCTACCGCAGGTTGAAAACCTGCCCGCACTTCCCGCACCTGATGAGGCCAGGGGTGTAGCCCCGACCAGGAACTTGGTGCGGCAGTGCGGGCAGGTCACGGTGAACCCGTGGGTGGAGCGCCTCATGGCGTCCTCCAATCTCGGGCCGGAGCCCGGGTCGAGGAACGGACGAAGCCTCCCCGGGAGTTGCAGGCCACTGCTACTCTCGTCCCCTCACCCTGCGAAGTGAGCACGAGAGCCCGGATCGGCGCTGAGCCCGATTTGCGGGCTCTTCGTGTTCTCGTGCCATTTCTGCCATACGAAATATCCGAAACACAAGCGTGTAACTACTATATGTAGTGGTGGTGAACAAGTGGCCAGACTAAATGTGGGCAGGCTCACGCCGTACCGTGGCTCAGGCGAGATTGAACGTGCGCACCTCTCAGTGCTGCATGTCCACGAAGCGGCTGTAGTGGCCCTGGAAGACGGTCTGGATGGTCTTGGTGGGCCCGTTGCGGTGCTTGGCGATGATGAAGTCGGCCTCGCCGAGCCGCTCGGACTGGGAGTTGTACACGTCGTCGCGGTGCAGCAGGATCACGACGTCGGCGTCCTGTTCCAGCGAGCCGGATTCGCGCAGGTCGGCGAGCATCGGCTTCTTGTCCGTCCGCTGCTCGGGGCCGCGGTTGAGCTGGGAGAGCGCGACGACCGGGACGTCCAGTTCCTTGGCCAGCAGCTTCATCTGCCGGGAGAACTCCGACACCTCCAACTGGCGGCTTTCGACCCGCTTGCCGGACGTCATCAGCTGCATGTAGTCGACCACCACCAGGCGCAGGTCGTGGCGCTGCTTGAGCCGCCGCGCCTTGGCCCGGATCTCCATCATCGTCAGGTTGGGCGAGTCGTCGATGTACAGCGGGGCCGCGGACACCTCGCCGGTCTTCTTCGCGATCCGCGACCAGTCCTCGTCGCCGAGCTGGCCTTTGCGGATGGCGTTCAGGGCCACCTGGGCCTCGGCCGAGATGAGCCGCATCACGATCTCGGACTTGGTCATCTCCAGGGAGAAGAAGGCCGAGCACAACCCGTGCTTGATGGACGCCGCCCGCGCGAAGTCCAGCCCCAGCGTCGACTTCCCCATGCCCGGACGGGCGGCCACGATGATCATCTGACCCGAGTGCAGGCCGTTGGTCAGCTCGTCCAACTCGATGAACCCGGTCGGCACCCCGGCCATCGTCCCGCCGTGGGAGCTGATCGCCTCGATCTCGTCCAGCGTCGCCTCCATCAACTCCGAGAGCGGCTGGTAATCCTCGCTGGTCTTGCCCTCGGACACCTCGTAGATGGCCTGCTGGGCACGGTCGACGATGTCGGTCACTTCGCCGCCGCCCGAATACCCCATCTGGCTGATCTTGATGCTCGCCTCGACGAGCCGGCGCAGGATCGCCTTCTCCTTGACAATCTCGGCGTAGAAGGACGCGTTCGAGGCGATCGACACCGTTGCCAGCAGGTCGTGCAGGTAGATGTGCCCGCCGACCTTGCCCAACTCGCCCCGCTTGGCGAGCTCGTCGGCGACCGTGATCGCGTCCGCCGGTTCACCCTTGCCGTAGAGGTCGACGATCGCGTCGTAGATCTGCTCGTGCGCCGGACGATAGAAGTCGCGGCCCTTGACGATCTCGGCGACGTCGCCGATCGCGTCCTTGCTCATCAGCATGGCGCCGAGGACGGACTGCTCGGCCTGGACGTCTTGNGGNGGCGTGCGGTCGACCTGCGCGTAGTCGCGCGAGTCTTCCTCGTACGGCGCCACCGCCAACGACATCTGCCCTGCCCCTTTCCCGCCTGGTTCCGACGTGAGTGACGTTACGATCCGCCACCGACATTTCCGTCCGACGGCCTCGCCGGCGCCTCGGACCAGGCCTCGTCCGGCCTCCCTCGATCGGACGACGCCAGGCCCTTCGGCGCACTCGCCGGCGCACCTTCGAACCAGGCCGCCCGGCCCCCTCCAGCCGGACTTGGGACGACGATAGACCCGGTACGGACGAGCGACCACTCGAAGTTATCCACAGAAATCGTTCTGGCTTGTGGATTCTGTGGAGCTACGGCGTGGCTCTTGTGTACGACGCGCCGTAGGGGTCGTGGATAAGAAATTCGTAGGGTCCAGGACCCTGGTGTGACTAGGAGCGACGCGAACTTATTGGTGTGAATTTCAGGATCCTGTCACCAAATGGACACTCCACCCCGGGGACTTGACAGCCACGGCGTGGGGTGGTGTAGCGGGCCCTGACCGCGCGGTTATACACAACGGGTGTGGAGACCCCGGACTTGTGTCAGATACCCATGGGGGTATCCTGACAACGGAGGATGCATCATGGACGCAGACCAGACTGCACAGGTGTCACACCTGTCCCACGACGAGGGTGCGCGCACACCGACGGGGCCGCGCACGGCTACCTCGACCACAAGGCCGACTACCTCAAGCGGCTGGCCCGGATCGAGGGCCAGGTGGGCGGCCTGCGCCGCATGGTCGAGGACGAGCGGTACTGCATCGACATCCTCACCCAGGTCTCCGCCACCACGAAGGCGCTGCAGTCGGTGGCCGTCGCATTGCTGGACGAGCACCTGCGGCACTGCGTCGTCCGGGCGGCGCAGGCCGGCGGCTCCGAGGCCGACCACAAGATCCAGGAGGCGAGCGAAGCGATCGCCCGCCTCGTCCGCTCCTGACCAGAACCATCCGAAGGGAAACCCACCCATGCTCGCCACCTACACCGTCGAAGGCATGACCTGCGGCCACTGCGTGCACGCGATCAAGTCCGAGGTCTCCGCCGTCCCCGGCGTCACCGGCGTCGAACTCGACCTGGAGTCGGAGAACCTCAAGGTCTACTCCGACGAGCCCATCGACTTCGACCGCCTCGTCGAGGCCGTCGCCGAAGCCGGCGACTACACGATCAGCTGACCGGCCGATCCACCGCTGCCGTCCGGCCGCTGAAGCCGGACGATCGGGCGCGGCCCCGCGCCCGCCATCAGCTACAGGGGGTCACATGAGCACGCCCACGACCACCGACGTCCGTCGCGAGGCCGTCGAACTCGACATCTCGGGCATGACCTGCGCCTCGTGCGCGGCCCGGATCGAGAAGAAGCTGAACAAGCTCGACGGGGTCACGGCATCGGTCAACTACGCCACCGAGAAGGCGAAGGTCCTCGTCCCGCCCATGATCCGGGTGGAGGACCTGATCGCCACCGTCGAGAACACCGGCTACGGCGCGACCCTGCCCGACCCTGCCAAGCCGGAGGTCGACCACGCCGCGGCGCTCAAGACCAAGGTGATCGTCGCGGCGCTCCTGGCGGTGCCGGTGATCGCGATGGCGATGGTTCCGGCGTTGCAGTTCCCCGGCTGGCAGTGGGTGTCCCTGGCGCTCACGATCCCGGTGTACGCGTGGGCCGGCGGCCAGTTCCACCGCTCCGCGCTGGTCAACGCCCGGCACCTGGCGACCACGATGGACACCCTGATCTCGCTCGGCACGACCGCGGCGTTCGGCTGGTCGCTCTACGCCCTGTTCTTCGGCGACGCCGGCCGGATCGGCTTCACCCACGGCTTCGAATGGATGCTCATGCGGGGCGCCGGCGAGGCCAACGTCTACTTCGAGGCCGTCGTCGCGATCATCACGTTCCTGCTGCTCGGCCGCTACTTCGAGGCCCGCTCANAGCACCAGGCGGGTGAGGCGGTGCGCGCGCTGCTGCACCTCGGCGCCACCGAAGCTACCCTGCTGGCCGGTGGGGTCGAGACCAAGATCCCGGTCGACTTCCTCAAGGTCGGGGACGTGTTCGTCGTCCGGCCGNGGGAGAAGATTGCCACCGACGGCGAGGTGATCGAGGGCGCCTCAGCGGTGGACGCCTCCATGATCACCGGCGAGTCCCTACCCGTCGATGTCGGGGTGGGCGACGCCGTCACCGGAGCCACCCTGAACGCCAACGGACGCCTGGTCGTCCGGGCCACCCAGGTGGGCGCCGACACCCAGCTGGCCCACATCGCCCGGCTGGTCGAGGAGGCGCAGACCGGCAAGGCCGCCGTGCAGCGGCTGGCCGACCGGATCTCCGACATCTTCGTCCCGATCGTCCTGGTGCTGGCGCTCGGCACCTTCGTGGTCTGGCTGCTGCTCGGCGCGGGGCTGTCCTTCGCGGCCTCCGCTGCCGTGGCCGTGCTGATCATCGCCTGCCCCTGCGCGCTCGGCCTGGCCACCCCGACCGCCCTGCTCGTGGGCACCGGACGAGGTGCGCAGCTGGGCATCGTCATCAAGGGCCCCGAGATCCTCGAACGCACCCGCGCGGTCGACACCATCGTCCTGGACAAGACCGGGACGGTCACCACCGGCACCATGGCCGTCAGCGCGGCCTTGGACGCCGAGGGCCGTCCGGCGGCCCCCGACGCGATGTGGGTGGCGCTGGCCGCCGCCGCCGAAGGTGCCTCGGAGCATCCCATCGCCCGCGCGATCGCGGCCCACGCGGGCTCACGGGCGCGGGTGGAGAGCTTCGAGAACGTGCCCGGACAGGGCATCCGCGCCCGGGTCGACGGCCATAAGGTGCTCGTCGGCAAGGCCGGGTTCGTCGGCGCAGGGACTGCGCCGGTGTCGTCCGGGAGCGCCGGGACGACCGTGCACGCGTCCGTCGACGGTCGCTACGCCGGCGCCTTCGTGGTCGCGGACGCGATCAAGGACACCTCCGCCGAGGCGATCGCCCAGTTCACGGGCCTGGGCCTGACCCCGATCCTGCTCACCGGCGACAACCGCGCCACGGCCGAGGCCGTCGCCGCCAAGGTGGGCATCGCCGAGGTGATCGCCGACGTCCTGCCCGAGGACAAGGTCGCCGTGATCAAGCGGCTGCAGTCCCAGGGCCGGCAGGTCGCCATGGTGGGGGACGGGGTGAACGACTCCGCCGCGCTCGCCCAGGCCGATCTCGGGCTGGCGATGGGCACGGGCACCGACGCGGCGATCCACGCCTCCGACCTGACCCTGATGCGGGGCGACCTGCGGCTCGCCGCGGACGCGATCCGGTTGTCCCGGGCCACGCTGGGCACGATCAAGGGCAACCTGTTCTGGGCGTTCGCCTACAACGTGGCGGCGATCCCACTCGCCGCCCTGGGCTACCTCAACCCGATGATCGCCGGCGCGGCGATGGCCTTCTCGTCGGTGTTCGTGGTGCTGAACAGCCTGCGGCTGCGGGGTTTCGCCTCCCACGCCCGATGACCTCCGGCACCGCGGGCGCCGGCGGCTGGGCCGGGTTCAGGAGTCGGCGAGCAGCGCCGGGTCGACCCGCCGTCCGGCGAACGGACGCCGGTCGCGATCAGGGACGATGTGGGCNGTCCCCGTCACCGGACGACCGGCAGCGAGGTCGGCGTAGAGGCCGATGATCTCGTCCGCCTGCCGCCCGACCGACCACACCTCGGCCAGTTCGCGCGAGCGCGCCGCCGCCTGCACCTTGAACCCCGGGTCGTCCAGCCGTTCGAGCATGTTGTAGATCGCCTGGGCGAAGGAGACGGGGTTCGGCCGGGCGAGCGCCGCGTTCACGCCGGGGTCGATCACCAGGTTCAACTCGCTGTCGACGATGACGAACGGCAGCCCCGCGTGCGCCGCCTCGTGCAGCACCAACGCCTGGGTGTCGGTCACCGACGGGAACGCGAACAGGTCCGCGCTCCCGTAGTAGCTGTTGAGCTTCTCGTGCGGCACCTGGCCGACCAGCGCGACGCCGCCGTGCCGGGCGGCCTTGACCAGCCGCCGCCGCAGCAGGACCGAGGTGTCGTTCCAGTCGCCGACGATCATCAACTCCGCCTTCGGCAGCCGGTCGCGGACGAGTTCGAACGCGTCCAGGAGCAGGTCGATGCCCTTCTCCTGGGAGATCCGGCCCACGTACAGCAACCGCGGGCCGGCGCCGCGGGCGATCGGCCGGGACGGCGGCAGCGCCTCCACCCCGTTCGGGACCACCCGCACGACCGCACCCGGTGCGATCTCGAGCACCCGCCGGGCGGTCTTGTCGGACGGGGCGGTCACCAGGTCGGCCTCGGTGAGCATCGCCGCGCACAGCTGCAGCAGTTCGATCTGAGCCCCGCCGCGGCGGTCGNNCCGCCACCGGAACACCTTCAGCTTGTCGATCAGGCGCGGCTCGGACCGGGCCTGATACAGCTTGTAGATCGCGTTGAGGAACGGTGCGAGGTGCCAGTAGTGCTCCGCGTATGCCTCGAAATCGGTGTGCCAGGTGACCACCAGCGGCACCCCGGTGCGCTGCGCCACCCACATGCCCAGCAGCCCGGTGGGACCGAGTCCGTGGACGTGGATGACGTCCGGCGGGTCGGCGACCAGCTGATTGAACCGGAAGCTGAAGTCGCGACTGTTCCACACCCGGATCGCGGTGCCCGGCAGGGGNACCGACGGCAGCCGGATCTCCCGGCGCATCGGGTGGCCGGCCAACGGGTTCGGTCCCTGCGCCTCCGGGGCCACCAGCAGCACCTGGTGCCCCGCCCGCAGGATCTCGGCCTCCAGGAACTGCACGGCGTACAGCAGGCCGCTGTGGGCCGGGCCGTAGTTGTCGGTGAACTGGGCGATCGTCAGCGGACGGGCAGGTTCGGCCTCGTTGCCGGTGGGTTGCGCCGGGTCGCTGCCGGGTGCCGATTCACCGGGGACTCCTCCGGTGGGGCCGGTGTGGGGTCGGGCGCCGGGTCAGCGGCCGGCTCGGCGGTCTGGTCGGTGCTCATCGGCTCCATTCTTCACCACCCTCGGGGCGTCGCGGTGATCGAAAATCGCCGTACGTTGCGCCTGCGGGCCCGAAACGGTACCCCCAGGGCCACATTGCGGCGCTTTTCGATCATCGTCGCGGGGTCTCGACAGGCTCGACCGCCGCGACGGGCGGGGTGTCAGGCGTGGCGGGCGCTGGGGGCGGGGGTCTCGACAGGCTCGACCGCGGGGGCGGGGTCTCGACAAGCTCGACCGCCGCATGAGGGCGGGCTCGGGCGCGACGGCCGCTGGAGAGGGGTGTGGAGGCGCGGCCGCCGGTGGAAGGCGGGGTCTCGACGGGCTCGACCGCCGCAGGAGGGCGGGCTCGGGCGCGACGGCCGCTGGAGAGCGGGTGTGGAGGCGCGGCCGCCGGTGGAAGGCGGGGTCTCGACAGGCTCGACCGCCGCGGGAGGGCGGGGTCTCGGGCGCGACGGCCGCTGGAGAGCGGGTGTGGAGGCGCGGCCGCCGGTGGAAGGCGGGGTCTCGACAGGCTCGACCGCCGCGGGAGGGCGGGGTCTCGGGCGCGGCGGCCGCTGGGGGTCTTGTCGGGCTCGGGCGCCGGTGGGGCGGGGTCTCGACGGGCTGGGCCGCCGCGGGAGGGCGGGGTCTAGACGGGCTGGGCCGCCGCGGGAGGGCGGGGTCCCGACGGGCTGGGCCGCCGCGGGGAGGGCCGGGGTCTCGTCGGGCTCGACCGCCGCGGGTAGGGCGGGGTCTGGACAGGCTCGACCGCCGCAGGAGGGCGGGCTCTCAGGCGAGACCGCGTCAGGCATGCAGCGAGCCGTAGGTCTCCTTGGCCTTCTGCAGAGCCGCGACGTAGCCGGCCCGCAGGTAGGCCTCGGAGTCGGCGTCGTCCGGGACGGCCAGCAGGCCGCGGAACTCGGCGATCGAGCCGTAACCCTTGCGGCCCATCCAGTCCCGCAGCCCCGACACCAGGGTGCCGGCGTACTCGGCCCCGTGACGCACGAGCGCCGAGGTGGTCATCACCACGTCCGCCCCCGACAACAGGTACCGGACGACGTCGGAGGCCTCCTCGACCCCGGACGTGGCCGCCAGCGACGCCTTCACCCGGTGGGTCAGCGCGGCGATCCAGGTGCGGGGNAGCCGGCCCTCGAACCGGGACGACAGCGCGACCGACGGCTTCACCGACAGGGACTCGATGTCCACCTCGGGCTGCAGGAAGCGGTTGAACAGCACCAGCCCGTCCGCGCCCGCCTCGACCAGCCGGACGGCCATGTCGCCCACCGACGAGAAGTACGGTGACAGCTTCACCGCGACGGGAACGCTCGTGACCTGTTTCACCGAGGCCACGATGTCCACGTGACGCTGCTCGACGTCGGTGCCCGAGATCGCCACGTCGCCGGGCACCAGGTAGATGTTCAACTCGATGGCGGCGGCGCCGGCGTCCTGCAACTGGCGCGCGAAGTGCGCCCACGAGCCCACGGATGACCCGTTGAGGCTGGCGATCAGCGGCACGTCCACCGCGGCGGCCGCACGTTCCACCAGCGACAGGTACTGGTCGGCGACCCCGGCCTCCTCCAGTTCGAAGGTGGGGAAGTAGGAGTCCGCCTCGGGGAGATGNTCGGCGTTCACCTCGGCGAGGAAGTCGTCGAACTCGGCCTGGCGGCGCACCTGCTCCTCGAACAGCGAGTACATGACGATCGCCCCGACCCCGCCCGCGGCAAGGGATTTCACCCCGTCCACGGTTTGCGACAGGGGTCCGGCCGAGGCCACCACCGGGTTCTTCAGCGGTAGGCCGAGATAGCTGGTCGACAGGTCCATCAGGTCACTCCCTCGCGTCCGCGGCGAAGCGTTCGGCACCGCGCATCGCCATTTCCTCGTACTCGGCCCAGCGCCGGTTGACCTGCTCCTGGCCGTACTCCAACATCCGCTCGGCGGCCTCCGGATCGGTCTGCGCGAGCATCCGGAACCGCAACTCCTTCTCGTGGTATCGCCGCAGTGGCATCCGCGGACGAGGCGAGTCGAGCAGGAACGGGTTGCGTCCGGCCATCCGCAGCACCGGGTTGAACCGCATCAGCGGCCAGTGTCCTGAGGCGACCGCCGCGTACTGCTGATCCAGCCCCTTGCGCATGTCGATTCCGTGGGCGATGCAGTGGCTGTAGGCCAGGATCAGCGAGGGCCCGTCGTAGCTCTCGGCCTCTCGGAACGCCTTCAGTGTCTGCTGCGGGTCGGCGCCCATCGCCACCCGGGCCACGTACACGTTGCCGTAGGCGATGGCCTGCATGGCCATGTCCTTCTTGTTGGTCACCTTGCCGCCGGCGGCGAACTTGGCGACCGCACCCATCGGGGTCGACTTGGACGCCTGGCCGCCGGTGTTGGAGTACACCTCGGTGTCCAGCACCAGCACGTTCACGTTGCGGCCGGACGCCAGGACGTGGTCGACGCCGGCCGAGCCGATGTCGTAGGCCCAGCCGTCCCCGCCGACGATCCACACCGAGCGGCGCAGCAAGTGGTCGGTGACCGAGCGCAGGTCCTCCACCAGCCGGCGCTGCTCGTCGCTGAGCGGGATCAACGGCGCCGTCCCGTAGGAGGACAGGGACGTCGGGTACAGCGGCTCGATGTAGGCGTGGGCGCCGCTCAACCTGCCTTGCAGCAGGTCGTCCAGGCGCCGCTTCAGCATGTCCATCCGGGCGCGCTGATGCGACAGCTCCGACTCGTACTGCTGCGGGGCGTTCAACAACTCGGTGACCTGCTCCTCGCCGAGCAGGTCGCGCAGCTGCCCAAGCCGCTCCCGGGCCAGCTTGGCGTGCAGGTCGGCGGCCAGCCGCAGGCCGAGGCCGAACTCCGCGTTGTCCTCGAACAGCGAATTCGACCAGGCCGGGCCCCGTCCGTACTTGTTGGACGACCAGGGCGTCGTCGGCAGGTTGCCGCCGTAGATGGACGAGCAGCCGGTCGCGTTGGCCACCGTCGCCCGGCCGCCGAACAGTTGCGTCAGCAGCTTCAGGTACGGGGTCTCGCCGCACCCGGAGCACGCGCCGGAGAACTCGAACAGCGGCTCCAGGAACTGGGTGCCGCGGACGGTGCCGAAGTCGATCCGGGAGCGCCGGTTGACCGGCAGGCTCTCGAAGAACTCGACGTTCTCCTTCTGCTTGGTGCGATCCAGCACGGGGGCCAGGTTGATCGCCTTGCGGGTGCCGCCGGCGCCGACCTTGACCGGGCAGGCCTCGACGCACAGGCCGCAGCCGGTGCAGTCCTCGGCGAACACCTGCAGCGTGTACTGCGACCCGGGCCAGCCGGCTGCGTTCAGCGGGGCGGACTCGAAGCCGTCGGGCGCGCCGTCCAACAGGCCGGCCGCGTAGTACTTCGCACGCAGCACCGCGTGCGGGCAGACGAACGCGCAGTTGCCGCACTGGATGCAGGCCTGCGGATCCCATTCGGCGATGATGTCGGAGATGTTCCGCTTCTCGTACTTGGTGGTGCCCGAAGGGAACGTCCCGTCGATCGGCAGCGCTGAGACCGGCAGCGCGTCACCCGTGCCGGCCAGCATCGACGCCGTGACCGACCGGACGAAGTCGGGCGCGAAGTCCGGAACGGGCGGGATCATCCCGGCCCCGTCGCCGACGTGGTCGGGGACCTCGATCTGGTGCAGGTCGGCCACCGAGGCGTCGACGGCGTTCTCGTTCTTGGCCACCACGTCCGCGCCCTTGCGCGCGTAGGTCTTGCGGATCGCCTTCTTGACCGCTTCGATCGCCTCGTCGCGCGGCATCACGTTGCTGATCGCGAAGAAGCAGGTCTGCAGGACGGTGTTCGTCCGGTTGCCCATGCCGGCCTTGCGGGCGACCAGGTTGGCGTCGATCGCGTACAGCTCGATGCCGAGCTCGATGATCCTCGCCTGCATCGGGGTCGGCAGCCGGTCGAACACCTCCTCGGTCGGGTACTGGCTGTTGACCAGCAGCACCGTGCCCGGACGGGCGAACTCCAGCACGTCGACCCGTTCCAGGATCGACCAATGGTGGCAGCCGATGAACGAGGCCTTGCTCACCAGGTAGGGCGCCTGGATCGGCTTGGGGCCGAACCGCAGGTGCGACACCGTCCGCGAGCCGGACTTCTTGGAGTCGTACACGAAGTAGCCCTGGGCGTAGCGGGGCGAACCGTCGGCCAGCGTCGAGGAGCCGAGGATCTTGATCGTGTTCTTGTTGGCGCCCACGGTGCCGTCGGAGCCGAGGCCGTAGAAGACGGCGCGGACGGTGTCGGGATCCTCGATGTCCAGGTGCGGGTCGTACGGCAGCGACAGCAGGGTCACGTCGTCGTTGATCCCGATCGTGAACCGGGGACGAGGGCTCGGCAGGTCCAGTTCGGCGAAGATGCCGGCCACCATGCCGGGNGTGAACTCCTTGCTGGACAAGCCGTAACGGCCGCCGACGACGATCGGCATGGCCCGGCGTCCGGCCGCGGCGGCCTCGCCGAGGGCGGCGGTGACATCCAGGAACAGCGGCTCGCCGCCGGCGCCCGGCTCCTTCGTCCGGTCGAGCACGGCGACCTTGGTGGCGCTGGCCGGCAGGGCGGCGAGGATCTGCTCGGCGGGGAACGGACGGTACAGCCGCAGTTGCAGCACCCCGACCTTCTCGCCCTGGGCCCGCAGGTGTTCGACGGTCTGGGCCACGGTCTGCCCGCCCGACCCCATGATGACGATGACCCGGTCGGCCTCGGGGTCGCCGTGGTACTCGACGAGGTCGTAGCGGCGGCCGGTGAGGGTGGCGAACTCCTCCATCGCCTGGGCGACGATCCCCGGCACCGCGGCGTAGAACGGGTTGACGGTCTCGCGGGACTGGAAGTAGGTGTCGGGGTTCTGCGCGGTGCCCCGGATGTACGGGTTCTCCGGCGACAAGGCGCGCGCCCGGTGCGCCCGGACGAGGTCCTCGGGCACGTAGCGCAGCAACTGCCCGTCGCTCAGCATGTCGAGGGTGTTCAGTTCGTGGCTCGTCCGGAACCCGTCGAAGAAGTGCAGGAAGGGCACCCGGGAGCGCAGGGTGGCCAGCTGGGCGATCGCCGCGAAGTCGTGGGCCTCCTGGACGGTCGCGGAGTTCAGCATCGCGAACCCGGTCTGCCGGACGGCCATGACGTCCTGGTGGTCGCCGTAGATGCTGAGCCCCTGGGCGGCCAGTGCCCGCGCGGCCACATGCAGCACCATCGAGGTCAGCTCTCCGGCGATCTTGTACATGTTCGGGATCATCAGCAGCAAGCCCTGGGAGGCCGTGAACGTGGTGCTCAGCGCACCGCCCTGAAGTGCCCCGTGCAGGGCGCCCGCGGCGCCGCCCTCGGACTGCATCTCGATGACGGTCGGGACGGTGCCGTACACGTTCGGACGCTTCTTGGCCGACCACTCGTCCGCGAGCTCGGCCATGTCCGAGCTGGGCGTGATGGGGTAGATGCTGCACAGCTCGTTGAGCCGGTAGGCGACCGAGACCGCCGCTTCGTTGCCGGCAATGATCGCTCTGGTCATCGTGGAGTCTCCGAGATCATCTCGATGGCGTGGACGGGGCACTGCTCGTAGCAGGTGGCGCAGCCGGTGCATTTGTCGTAGTCGTAGCGGTACCGGTGGCCCTTGCCGAGCTTGATGATCGCGTCCTCGGGGCAGGAGCCCAGACAGCCGTCGCACTCGAAGCAGTTGCCGCACGACAGGCACCGCGACGCCTCGTGATGGGCGTCGCCGGACGACAGGCCGCCGATGATCTCACCGAAGTCGGCGACCCGGATGCCCGGGTCGAGTTCGGGCTGGGTGGTCTTGCGGGCGTCCCCGAAGTACCACAGGTTGAGCTTGTCGAAGCTGGCCAGGTCGTGCTTCGGCCGGTCCGGCGCCTCCCGGGCGGCGAGCCAGGCGTCGATCTGCCGGCCGGCGCGCTTGCCGTGCCCGACGCCGACGGTCACCGTCCGCTCCGAGGGGACGGCGTCGCCGCCGGCGAAGATGCCCGGCACGTCGGTCATCAGCGTGTGCCGGTCGACCTGCAGGACGTCGTGGTCGAAGCGCATGCCGGGGATCTTGCGCAGGAACGAGCTGTCGGTCTCCTGGCCGAGCGCCAGGATCACGGTGTCGGCCTCGAGCTTCTCGAACCGGCCGGTGCCCCGGGCCCTGCCCTGGTCATCCAGCTCCATGATTTCGACGGTCAGATCCTGCTCGTCCATGGACGAGATCGTCCGCAGCCAGTTCATCTTGACGCCCTCGGCGACCGCCTCCTCCTTCTCCTCGGCGTGCGCGGGCATCTGCTCCTCGGTGCGCCGGTAGACGATGATCGACTCCTCCGCGCCCAGCCGGCGGGCGACCCTGGCGGCGTCCATCGCGGTGTTGCCGCCGCCGTAGACGGCCACCTTCCGTCCGATCACCGGACGTTCGCCCGAGGCGACCTCGCGCAGGAACGTGACCGCGTCGACGATCCGGGAGGCGTCCTGGGTCGGGATGTCGACCCGGCGGGACAGGTGGGCTCCGATCGCCACGAACGCCGCGTCGAACTGGCCCTCGGCCATCTCGGCCAGCAGATCCTTGACCACGTAGTCGTTGATGATGCTCACCCCGAGCGCGGTCACCCGGGCGATCTCGGCGTCGAGGACGTCACGGGGCAGCCGGTATTCGGGGATGCCGTAGCGCATCATGCCGCCCGGCAACGGGGACGAATCGCGGATCTGCACCTGGTGGCCCAGCCGGGCCAGTTGGTAGGCCGCCGACAGCCCGGACGGGCCGGCGCCGACGATCAGCACCCGGCGGCCCGAGGAGAATCGTGGCTTGTCGAACTGCCAACCCTCTTCGATCGCCTTGTCGCCGAGGTAGCGCTCGACCGAGTGGATCGAGACCGCCCCGTCCAGTTCCACCCGGTTGCAGGCGGTCTCGCACGGGTGGTAGCAGACCCGTCCGTGGATCGCGGGGAAGGGGTTGTTCTTGACCAGTTCCTTGAACGCGAGCTGGTCCTCGCCGGCCTTGACCAGCCGCAGCCACTCCTGGATGTTCTCCCCGGCCGGGCAGGCGTTGTTGCACGGGGGCAGGAGGTCCACATAGATCGGCATCCGGACCCGGACCGGCCCCACCTTGCCGCTGGTCTCGGCCAGATCGGGCAGATGGGTGATGTCGGTGCGGCGCTGCTCGGTCATGACAACCTCTTCTGGAGTTCTCCGATCCGTCCCAGCCAATCTAATCCCCGCGGTCGTCCGCCGTCGCCACGGCGTCGACTTCGGGCAGCAGCCATGCTCGCCGGCCTGCGCAGCCGCTGGGACGGGCGACCCGGTCGACATCGGCGACGAATCGGCAGTGCCTGCGGGTAGTGGTCCCGGGTAGCCGCCAGGGCGACTCCGGGAGTGCCAGCCGTTGCCCCGGCGCAGCCGGCCGCTGCCGTTCCCGGCTCGTCCACCGGTGGGGAGGATACGAGGGTGGGGATCGGGGAGTGGGCGCTGGTCGCCGCACTGCTGGCGCTGATCGCCGTGCTGGGTGTGCTGCTGCACCGCTGCTGGAGCGACAACGCGACAGCCCGCCGCGAGATCGGCCGGCTGCGCGACCTGGCGGTGCGCCGCGCCGACCAGGTCTCGGTGCTGAGCCACGAGATCCGCACTCCGCTGGCCCTCATCAAGGGTTCGGCGGACCTGTTGGTCGAGGAGTCGCCAGGACCGCTCACGGACCCCCAGCGGCGCTTCGTCACCACGATCTCCGCAAGCGCCGAACACCTGATCTCCCTGGCCGAGGACTTGCTCATCCAGGCCCGCATCGAGGCGGGCCTGTTCCAGGTCAACCTTCGCCGGGTCGAGTTGCGCGGTTTCCTGCGTTCGGTCGTCCGCGAACTGCGGCAGGTGCACGGCGGACGCGTCGTCCTCGACGTGCCGGGCCCGCCGACCCGGGTGATGCTCGATCCGCAGCTGATCCAGCAACTGATCACCAATCTCGTCAACAATGCCCTCCGGCACGACCCGGATCCCGAGGGTCGCGCGGTGGTGCGAGGCCAGGTGGTGGAAGGCAACGTGGTGCTGGCGATCAGCGATCACGGGCCAGGCATGAGCGAGGCGGAGCGGGCGCGGCTGTTCGAGCGGTTCCGCTCGTCCGCGGCGCTCGGGGAGGGTACCGGGATCGGGCTGTACATCTGCCGCCACATCGCCGAACTGCACGGCGGGACGGTCATGGTTGACACGATCGCCCACCACGGAACCACAATGCTCGTGACTTTCCCGGCCGGAGTGAGCGATGAGCGTTAGCACCTGGGTCGCGCTCGTCGTGGACGACGAGCCGCCCATGCGCGACATCATCACGTTCGCACTGGAGACCCAGAACTTCAGCACCCGCACGGCAGGCACTGCCGCGGCGGCCTGGGAGATCCTGCAGAGCACCCCGATCGACCTGGTCGTGCTGGACGTCATGTTGCCCGACGCCTCCGGGGTGGATCTGTGCCGGCGGATCACGACCACCAGCGGCACGCCGGTCATCCTGCTCACCGCCCTCGGAGACACCCCTGAGCGCATCAAGGGCCTGGAGGCGGGTGCCTCGGACTATGTGGCCAAGCCCTTCCATCCGCGGGAGTTGGCGTTGCGCGCCGCGGGCCTCGTCCGGCGGTCCCCGAGCTCTGAACGGACGGAGGTCACCAGCGGCCCGCTGTCGATCAACCTGCGCACCGCCACCGCCCGGGTCGGTGGCCGCAGGCTCGACCTCAGCACGCACGAGTACAAACTGCTGTCGGTGTTCCTCACCCACCCCGACGAGGTGCTGGACTATTCCCGGCTGCTGCTGCTGGTGTGGGGCGACGCCCGTTACCTCGGCGGACGGGAGCTGCTGAAGACGGCCGTGTACCGGCTGCGGGTCAAGCTCGAGGCGGCCGATCCGGACCTGCACGGGATCATCAAGACCGTCCGCGGGCAGGGGTACGCGTTGGAACAGAAGGGCGCCGCACCGGTCACAGATCTGTGACCAACCGACCCCAGCGGTGACGATCGGCCACCCCGGGGAGGGTTACGGTACCCGCGTCAGTGAACCGACGTCAGGAGTCGATCATGTCCCTGCCCCGCAAGCTCGGCGCATTCGCCGCCCTCCCCCTCGGGTTGTTGCTCATGTCCAGCTGTGCCGTCGACGCGGCCACCCAGGGCGCGGACAGCAACGCCGTCGTCATCGCGTGCACGCCCCAGGAGGAGCAGTGCCAGGCCATGGCCGCGGCCTTCACGAAGGCCACCGGCATCAAGGCCACGTTCGTCCGGATGAGCTCGGGCGAGGCCGTCGCCCGGCTGGATTCGGCCAAGGCGAAGCCGGAGTTCGATGTGCTCTACGGTGGGCCGTCCGACGGACACGTCGCCGCCGCGCAGGCCGGTCTGATCGAGAAGTACGTCTCACCCAACGCGGCCAAGATCCCCGCCAAGTACAAGGCCGCCGACGGCACCTGGACGGGCATCTACGTCGGTGCCCTGGGGTTCTGCTCCAACACCGACCAACTCACCAAGATCGGGGCCAAGGCGCCGGAGGCGTGGGCGGAGCTGCTCGACCCGGTGTTCAAGAAGAACGTGGCGATCGCCCACCCGTCCACGTCGGGCACGTCCTACACGGCGATGTGGACGCAGATGGTGCTCAACGGGATGGACGAGACGAAGACGTTCGCCTACCTCAAGAAGCTCCACTCCAACATCCTTCAGTACTCCAAGAGCGGCTCGGCTCCCGGTCAGATGGCCGGTCGCGGTGAGGTCGCGGTGGGCATCATCTTCAGCCACGACTGCGTGAAGTACCAGAAGGAAGGCTTCACGATGCTGAAGACCACCTTCCCCAAGGAGGGGACGGGCTACGAGGTCGGCGGCGTCTCACTGGTCAAGGGCGGCCCGAACCCCACCAACGGCAAGAAGTTCCTGGACTGGACGCTGACCGCCGAGCACCAGAACATCGGTCCGACCGTCGGCAGCTTCCAGATCCCCACCAACCCCGACGCCAACATCACCCCCGAGATGGTCAAGCTCGACCAGGTCAAGCTGATCGAGTACGACGCCGAGAAGGCCGGCGCAGCCAAGAAGGAACTGACGGCCAAGTTCGACGCCGAGATCGCGCCCGCCCCAAGGAATGACGACGCACCGATGACTCTCGACACCGTCGTCGCCGACGTCGCGCCGCCCGGGCAGGAACCACCCTCCTGCCCGGGTCACGGCCCGGAGGAAGCGTGACCTGACCTTCCTCGTGTCGGTCGTCGGGGTTTCGCTGATCCTGTTCGTCCTTGTTGGACTGCCGTTGCTGCGAATCCTGACCGTCTCGTTCGCCCCGGACGGGCTGGACGTCATCACGGGGATGTTCACCAACCCCGTCCACCAGCGGGTGCTGTGGAACACCGTCCAGCTGGGCGTGATCGTGGCTGTGCTCGGGACCGCGCTCGGTTTCGTCGTGGCCTACGCGCAGGTGCGGCTGCAGTTCCGGGGCAAGAAGCTGCTGCACCTGATCGCGTTGATGCCCATCGTCTCTCCGCCTTTCGCGGTGGCGACCGCCGCCATCACCCTGTTCGGGCGCAACGGTCTCATTTCACGCGACTTGTTGGGCTTGGACGTCAATATCTACGGGCTGCCGGGGCTGGCCTTCGTCCTCGTCCTGTCGTTCTTCCCGGTCGCCTACATGAACCTCAAGGGCATGCTGGAGAGCCTCGATCCGTCACTCGACGAAGCGGCGGCCAACCTGGGCGCCAGCAAGCTGCGGACCTTCGTGACCGTGACCCTGCCCATGTTGATCCCGGGCATCGGCGGCTCGGTGCTGCTGCTCTTCGTCGAGTCGATCGCCGACCTGGCCAACCCACTGGTGCTCGGTGGCGACTACACGGTGCTGGCGTCGCGTGCCTACCTCGCGATCACCGGCGAGTACAACGTGACCGGAGGCGCCGCCTATTCGTTCGTCCTGCTCGTGCCGGCGCTGACGGTGTTCCTGGTGCAGCGCTACTGGGTCAACCGGACGAACGTGGTCACCGTGACCGGCAAGCCGTCGGGACGCTCCGAACTGATCACCGCTCCGTCGCTGCGCATCCCGTTCCTGGGGGTGAGCCTGTTGGCCGCGGCTCTGGTCGTGCTGATGTACGCCACGGTGCTCGCCGGAGGTTTCGTGAAGATCCTCGGAGTCAACAACGAGTTCACCTGGTCGCACTTCCAGTTCGTCTTCTCCGGCATCGGGTCCGACGCGATGATCACCACCACGATGCTGGCACTCGCGGCGACCCCGATCGCCGGCCTGCTGGGAATGGTGGTGGCCTGGCTGGTGGTCAGCAAACTGAAGCGGACGGCCGGCCTGATGGACTTCGTCGGCATGCTCGGCCTCTCAGTCCCCGGCACCGTGCTCGGCATCGGCTACGCGATCGCGTTCAACACCCCCTACATCGCCGGCGGGCGGATGTGGTTCNCCGCAGTGGCTGGCGGTTCGGCCATGCTCGGTGGGGCGCTGGCGATCGTCATGGTGTTCGTCGCCCGGTCGCTGCCCTCGGGGCTGCGGTCCGGCGTGGCGGCGCTGCAACAGATCAACCCGGCCATCGACGAGGCGTCGACCAGCCTGGGCGCCACCAGCGCGACCACCTTCCGCAAGGTCACGCTGCCGCTGATCCGGCCCGCGCTGCTGTCGGGGCTCACCTACGCGTTCGCGCGCTCGATGACGACCCTGTCCCCGATCGTGTTCATCACCACCNCCCAGACCAAGATCATGACCTCGCAGATCCTGGCCGAGGTCGACGCGGGCCGCTTCGGCAACGCGTTCGCCTACTGCTCGATCCTGATCGTGATCGTGCTGGCAGTGATCGGCCTGCTCAACCTCGCCCTGACCCATCCCGCGCTGCGCGGCGTGCAGAACCGCGGCCGCACCACAGGAGCCCTTGCCTCATGACCNNACTTCCACGCCCACCGCCGCGCAGGCCCAGTCGCTGGAGAACCTCGCGCCCACCGAGCCGGGGCGGCTCGCCCTCACCAACCTCCGCAAGGTGTACGGGGACGACCCGAAGGCCGCACCGGCGGTCAAGGACATCGACTTGGAGATCCGGCCGNGGGAGTTCATCACCCTGCTCGGCCCGTCCGGCTGCGGCAAGACCACGACGCTGCGGATGATCGCCGGATTCGAGACCCCGACGGCCGGTGAGATCCGGCTGGACGGCGAGGTGATCAACAAGGTGGCCCCCAACTACCGTCCGATGGCGATGGTGTTCCAGTCCTACGCGCTGTTCCCGCACCTCAACGTGTTCGACAACGTGGCGTACGGGCTGAAGCTGAAGAAGTTGCCCGCCAAACGCATCGCCGAAGAGGTGGAGAACGCACTCACGTCCATGAACCTCGTCGGCTACGCCCAGCGCGCCNCCCACCAGTTGTCGGGTGGGCAGCAGCAGCGGGTGGCGCTGGCCCGGGCGATGGTGATGCGGCCCAAGGTGCTGCTGTTCGACGAGCCGCTGTCCAACCTGGACGCCAAGCTGCGCGGCCAGATGCGCGGCGAGATCCGGCGGCTGCAACAGCGGCTGGGGATCACCTCGATCTTCGTCACCCACGACCAGGACGAGGCGATGACGATGTCTGACCGCATCGTGGTGATGAACACCGGGGTCATCGAACAGGTCGACACGCCGCAGGAGATCTACCGGCACCCGAACTCGGTGTTCGTGGCCGACTTCATCGGCCGGGCGAACTTCGTCGATGTCGTCGTCTCGGCGTGGCAGGACACGACCGCCACGATCAGCGCGCTGGGCCGGGAGTGGACGGTGCCGACGCACTCCGGGGCCCGGGACGCCGAGCAGGTGACCCTGCTCGTCCGTCCGGAATCGGTGCGGCTGGCCCGCACGGACGCGCAGGAGATCGCGGGCGGCGTGGGCCGGGTGCTGTCGTCCATGTTCTTCGGCGAGACCATCGAGTACGAGATCGAGACTGAGGCGGGCAACCTGCAGGTCTCGGTCGCCGACCCCCACGCGGACCAGACCTTCGAGCCCGGCGCGATGCTGTCGGTCGGCTTCGAGGCCCCGCGCACCTGGCTCTTGCCGCTGGACGAGGTGGAGCGGCCATGACCCCGGCCTGGGACGATCGGGCCGAATCCGCCCGCCTGCTCGGCATCGCCCGGTCGGCCGCACAACGCTGCGGCGACTACCTGGCCGGGGTGTTCCGCCACCAGATGTCGGTGGACCTCAAGGGCCACCGGCACGATGTGGTGACCGAGCACGACTACGAATCCGAGCGGCTGGCCCGGAAGACGATCCTGGCCGCCGAGCCCGACAGCGTCATCGTCGGCGAGGAGGGGNGCGCCCAGGGCGAGGGCCGCTTCGTCTGGCACGTCGACCCCATCGACGGCACCGTGAACTTCGCTCGGGGGCTGGCGTTCTGGGCGGTCTCGGTGGCTGTCGCGGTGGAGGGCCGGCTGGTCGCCGGGGTCGTCCTCGATCCCGTCGCCGGGCTGGAGTTCTACGCCGACCTGAGTGGGGCGTGGCTGAACGGGACGCCGCTGCGGACCAACGCCGCCCTGGCCGAAGAGGACGCCCAAATCGTGGCCACCTTCCCCGCTGCGGTCGACCTGGCCGCCTTCGGCCCGGCCGCGCTGGAGGCCACCGGCGAGCTGTTGGAGCGGACCCGGGCCGTCCGGTGCGTGGGTGGGGCCGCCCTGTGTCTGGCGCACGTGGCCGCCGGGTGGGCCGACGCGACGTTCGACCTCCACACGCACTCCTGGGACGTGGCCGCGGGTGCCCTGATCGTCCGTCAGGCCGGTGGCGAGTTCGCCGGCTACGACCCCGACGGACGAGTCACCGACCCGACGCGGGACTATTCGGCGGCCGGATTCTGGGCCGCCGGACGGCCCGGTGGCTACCCGGTGGTGGACGGTCTGGTGTCCCGCCTCACCAGCCTGCGCGCCGCGCCCTCCCGGCCTGACCACTGGCAGGGGCCGGGAAGGCGGCAGGCTACTTCTTGGTGGTCTGGTTGACCGCGACCATGAAGCCGAAGGCGTGCAAGGCGTCCAGGTGCGCGGTGCCGATCTTCTTGCGGCTGGAGTCCTCCAGGGCGATGGCCCACTGGCCATCGGACGTCAGGCCGCGGGCACTGGTCCAGTAGCCGGCGTCGTCGGCCTGGTACAGATCCTCGTTGGCGGAGGAGTACAAGCTGAGTTCCACGTAGGTCTCGACCGGCTTGCCGTTCTCGTCCGTCCCGGCGTCGAACGCGCTCTTGCAGTACCAGCCCTTGACCCAGCCGACGCCGAATCGTCCGCTGGTCAGGGAGGCGTAGCCCTTGGCGCCACAGAGGGCTTTCATCCACTCTTCGGGCGTGCCGGTGAGGATCCCGGTGGGCGCGGCGGGCTGGGAGCCGGACGCGGTGGCGCTCGTCGTCGCGGCGGAGGTGCTGGCCGTGGCCGACGCGGTTGGGCCGGTGGTCGGGGCCTGGCTGGAGGGTCGCCGCGACCGTCGAGCAGGCGGTGAGGGCGCCGAAGGCGAGAAGGACGGCCGCTTGGCGCAGCCGGTGGACGCTGAAGCTGTGCGCGTGGGTCATTGGGGGAGCATACGCAGGCGGGGGTCATCCCGACAGCCGCTCGGCGCGGGCCTAAGGAACGATGCTGCCCGACGGGAGGGGCTCGACCGCCGGTGGGGCCGCCCGGGTCTCGCCAAGCGCGGCCGCCGTTGGCTCGGCGACGCGACTCAGCGCACCTCGCCGGGAGGAGCGGACCAGGTGTTGCAGGCCGCCAGGTCGCTGCCTTGCAGGCCGCGCAGCCCCCACAGCCGCTGCGCGTCGACGCTACCGTGGCCCTCCGGGTCGGAGGCGTCCGCCCACACCTCGTCGAACCAGACCATGTCGTCGTCGGTGATCGCGAAGCCCCTGACCGTGTGGAACGCGTAGTACGTCCAGCACAGCGACTGGAGTTCGACGCGGCGCTCGGCCGAGGAATCATTGCGACGATCCTCGGCGTTGAGGATGCCCGCCATTGACTGCACGTGATGGTTGTACTCGTGGATCACCACTTCGGCCACGTTGAGCCGCTGGTCGCCCGCGTAGTCGTACACCTTCTGGGACAGGTAGATCGTCGAGTTCTCCTCGCAGTAGAACGCGTAGGCGTCGTGTTCCTTGCCGCAGGGGAGTCGGCGCNNTGGTGCCGAAGTACGTGTGCGAAACCGGACGGAAGTCGAACCCNNCGCCTTGTCGATCAGCGGACGATAGGCGTCGGCCAAGCAGCGCAGCAGCGCCTCAACCTGGCTGCGATACTCCNNGCGCGGCTGCTCGGCGAGGTCTGGCCGGGGCAGTCCCCGACGAGCTTGAGCGGGTAAAGGGCGTTGTCCATGAGGATTCTGCCGGTGGTCGTCGTCGGTTTCGCCTTCGTCACCGAGGGGACGGACGAGGGGTCACCCGAGTCGACTGCCCGCGACCCTGGGTGTCGTATCCGCGNNCAGCACCCCGGCCGAAAGGACGAGCGCCAGCACCACCAAGGGGACCACCCACCAGGCCCGCCCGGGTGCCGGTCGGGGCGGTGGCGGGGCGGCCCACAACTCACTCACCGATGCCGGGGACCCGCCCATCCAGGCGGGGCCGTCTGCCAGGACGGGTGCACCGGTGGCAGTGCCTGGCCGGACCCGGCGGCCCAGCGGTCGGCGAACACCGCCGGCTGTGGCGGGGGCGAGCCGAAGCGCGGCGGCGGGGCGTGCCCGGCCGTCCATCCGGTGGGCGGTCTGCTCATGGCGCTTCGAGGATAGGCGGCGCAGCCGACGTTTCGTAGGGGTGGCCGGCCTTGCGGCCTGCGGGAGCACGCCCAGGCTGCACAGGGCTGATGCACAGGCCTGACACAGGTCCCCGTCCATCCTTGAGAACCATGACCTACGACCCGTATTTCCCGCCCGCCGCGGCCGAGCGCGCCGCCAAGAAGGACCAGAAGGCCGGCCGGATCACCGCAGCCGTGATCACCGCCTGCCTGGCCGGGGAGCCGCCGTGGGCGGTCTCGTCGGCTGGCTGGCCGGGGGCACCGCGTCCGCCTCCACCCAGGACCAACGGCAACCACCAGGGATGCAGCTGGGCATGCGCACCCGTCCTGGCCAGCAGGCCGGTCAGCTCGGTACCCAGGCGGGGACGCAGAGAGGTACCCAGGCCGGGACGCAGAGCGGCACCCAGGCCGGGACGCAGAGCGGCACCCAGGCAGGGACGCAAGGGGTGGCGCCGAACCTGGGATCGTCGTCCCAGCAGAACGGCAGCCACGCCCGCTCCGGCGGCTCCTGACTCGTGGGTGGATCACAACGGGCTCACAAGAACCGCACAGCGTCGCTCGCCAGGCTGAAGCCATGAACAACGACGAGATCAACGCCCGGATCCTGGCCCGCGGGAGCGGCCGGAAGCGCACCAAGTCGGCCACCGCCACCATCGCGCTGGCGGCTGCCGCAGCCGTGGGCGGCCTCACCGGCTACCTCGCGGTGAACGCCGACGCGGCGACCGCAACCACCACCACCACGACCACGTCGAGTTCGTCGACCACGTCGACCGCGTCGAACTCGTCCAGCACGTCCACCGGCACCACTGTCGGCTCCGCGACCAGCGGGTCCGGCCAGACCACCTCCGGTGGGTCCTGATGACCGGACGGGCCTCCTGGCGGGCCATCGGCACCTGGATCGAGGTACTGACCGACCACGCGGCGATGACCCAGACCGCCGCGGCGATCGTCGCCGAGGAACTCGCCGCCTTGGACGCGGGGTCTCCCGGTTCCGGGACGNACGCCGAGCTCTGCCGGCTGAGCGCGGGGGCGCCGGTGGCGGCGTCGGCGGTGGTGCGCGGCGCCTTGGCCGCCGCCCTGCGCACGGCTGCGTTCACCGACGGTCTCGTGGTGCCCACGATGGGTGAGGCGCTGCGCCACAACGGGTACGACGCCGACCTCGACCTCGTCCAGACCCGGACGAGCATCGCCCGGCTCGCCCCCGATCCGGTGCCCTGGCGGGGCATCATCGTCGATGAGGCGGCGGGCACCGTCACCCTCCCAGAGGGGGCCGAACTCGACTTGGGTGCCAGCGCCAAAGCGTGGGCCGCCGACGCCGCCGCGGCGCGGGTGCACGCCGAACTCGGCTGCGGGGTGCTGGTGAACCTGGGCGGCGATCTCGGCATCGCCGGCNCCGCTCCCGCGGGCAGCTGGCGGATCACCATCGATGACGGCACCCAGCCCGACGAGGCCCGTCGTCCGGTGGTCACGTTGGGTGCGGGCGGCCTGGCCACGTCGTCCACTCGGCTCCGGATGTGGCGCACCGACGCGGGCACCGCCCACCACATCCTGGATCCGCGCACCCGCCGTCCGCGCCGCGGGTCTNGGCAAGCGGTGAGCGTGGCCGCCTCGTCCGCGGAGATCGCGAACGCCGCGTCGACCGCGGCGATCATCCTCGGCGACGCCGCCCCGGCCTGGCTGACCCGCNAGGGGCTCCCGGCCCGGCTGCGGCACTCGTCCGGGCTCGTCGTGCACACCCCGGGCTGGCCGGCGAGCGGGTTCGGCGGCCCGCTGGCGGCCTGACGGTCAGAGGGTCCGGCTCGCAACGCAGAGGGGCCGGGTGCGGAAAACGGGGGACGAATGCGTCCCTCGTGCGAACGCCAACGGGCCTTCGGCGTCTTCCCGTGGGCCGCGCGTGGCGGGTCAGGCCAGCCGCACCTCGCGGTCGCAGCGGCGCCGGACGTCGGGGTCGTGGGTGATCACCAGCAGCGGACGATCGCCCGCGGTCGCCCAGATGTCGTCCAGCAGCGCTTCGGCGGTGGCGGCGTCGAGGTGCTCCGACGGTTCGTCGAGCACCAGCACCTGGTGGTCCCCGATCAGCAGCCGGGCCAGCGCGACGCGGCGCGCCTCGCCGCCGGACAGGGTGGCCCCAAGTTCGCCGACGACCCGGTGGGCGTCGATCGGCAATCCGGCGCGGGCCAGTGCCGCATCGACGGCTCCGACGGTGGCGTCCTTGTCGCCGATCTTAACGTTCTCGGCGATCGAGGTGGCGAAGATGTGGGCGTCCTGGGCGAGGTAGCCGATCCGTCCGGTGACCTCCACCGAGCCTCCTTGCGCGGGGATCAGCCCCAGCAGGGTGGCGGCGACCGTGGTCTTGCCGATCCCGCTGGGGCCGGTCAGCGCCACCCGTTCGCCCGGGCCGACGCTCAGGTCGAAACCGGTCACCAACGGGTCGTGGCCCGGCCAGCCGATGGTCGCGTCGCGCACCTCGATCCGTCCGGTCACGCCCTGGTCGACGGACGACTCGAGGTCGCCGCGGCCCACGGGCTCGGCGAGCAGCAGCCGGTGCACCCGGTCGAGCGCCACCCGCGCCCGGGTGTAGGTCTGGGCCGCCTGGGTGAGGGTGTTGAGGACCTCGTGCAGCGCCAACGGGGTCAGGACGAGCACCGCCAGCATCACCGGCGGCAGCGTGCCGGCGGCCACCTGGCCGGCGCCGATCACCAGCGCCGCCACGACCGCGACCCCGGCGGCCAGCACCTGGGCAGTCGTCGCCAGGCCCCGGATCCACGCCGACCGCGCCTCGATCGTCCGCAGCTCGTCGTCGATGGCCAGCAACTGCTCCAGGTGGGCGCCGTCGGCACCGTACGCGACGAGGTCCGGCGCGGTCCGCGACAGCTCGTGGACGGCGGACGCGAGNCGCCCCCGGGCGGGGACCGCCGCCGCGTCGGCACGCCGCGAGGCCCGCTGGGCCAGCAGCGGGACGACCGCGCCCGCCAGCACTGACGACACCAGCAGCACCGCCGCGCTGCCCGGCGAGAACACCCCGAGCATCGCCGAGGTCGCCAGGATCACCAGCGAGGCCGACGCGAACGGGATCACCACCCGCACGATCAGGTCCTGGACGGCCTCCACGTCCGCGATCACCGTCGTCAGCAGGTCGCCGCGCCGGGTGCCCAGCAACGTCGTCCGGGCCAGCCGGCGGTAGGTCTCCAGCCGCAGCGCCGACTGCATCCGCAGCGCGACGTCGTGGCCGACCAGACGCTCGGCGTAGCGGAACACCCCGCGCGAGATGCCGAAGAACCGCACGCCGACCGCCGCCACCTCCAGGTAGAGCACCGGCGGGTGCTCCGCGGCCCGGGACAGCAGCCACGCCGAGACGCCCATCAGGGCCACCGACGCGCCGCTGGCCAGGAACGCCAGCGCGATCGCCCCGGCGCCGCGCAGCCAGGCGTCCGGAAGCAGCGAGGCCAGCCAGCGCCAGGGGACCCGGGCGGCCGCGGGGTCGTCCGGCTAGCCAAGGCGCACCACCTGGTCGGCGGCGGCGATCATCGCCGGACGGTGGCTGACCACGACCGCGGTCGCCCCGAGGGCGCGCAGCCCGGCGATCAGGGTGGCTTCGGCGTCGGCGTCCAGGCCGGCGGTCGGCTCGTCCAACAGCAGGACGGACGCCCCGCCGTACTCGATCCGGACCAGCGCCCGGGCCATCGCCACCCGGCGGCGCTCGCCGGCCGACAGCCCCTCGCCGTCGTCGCCCACGTCGCGGGTCAACTCGATGTCGGCCCCACCGGCGCGGTCGAGCGCGTCCCGGAGCACCGCGTCGGTGACGCCGAGGGCACCGAGCCGGACGTTGTCGGCCACCGTCCCGTTCAGCATGCCGGGGTTCTGCGGGACGTACGCCAGCCGGCGCCGCCAGGCGATCGCCGACGCGGCGGCCAGCGGGCCCGCCGGGGTGTCGATNGACCCCTGGCTAGGAGCAATGAACCCCAGCAGCGCGTTCAGGACGGTGGTCTTGCCGCCCCCGCTCGGGCCGGTCAGGACGACCAGGTCGCCCTCACCGACGGCGAAGTCGACGCCGGAGACGGCCGGCTCGGCGGCCCCAGGATAGGTGTGCGCCAGGCCGCGGACCGCGACGGCGGCGGGCTCTCCCGGCGACGCCGGGTGCCAAGCGACGAGGCCGGGGAGCCGTCGTCGCGCTGCGCAGGAGNNGCGGTTCGGGACGACCACCCGGGCCAGCAGCGGCCCCGTCNNGATCAGCGCGAACGCCGCCTCGGCGGCGGCCATCCCGTCCGCGGAGTCGTGGTAGTGGACGCCGACCTGGCGCACCGGCAGGTAGACCTCCGGCGCCAGGATCAGGACGAACAGCGCGGTGGTCAGGTCCAGTTGGCCGAACACCACCCGGAAGCCGACCGAGACGGCCACGATCGCCACCGACAAGGTGGCCAGCAGTTCCAGCACCAGCGCGGACAGGAACGAGATCCGCAACGTGGCCATCGTCTCGCGGCGGTGGGCGGCCTCGCTGCGCTTGAGCCCCTCCGCCTGGGCCTTGGCGCGGCCGAACACCTGCAGGGTGGGCAGCCCGGCCACCAGGTCGGCGAAGTGGTTGGCGAGCCGCGTCTGCATCCGCCAGCGCCGTTTCGTGCGGGCCTCGGTGGTCCAACCGACCAGGGCCATGAACACGGGGATCAGCGGCACGGTCACCGCGACGATCGCGGCGCTGGTCAGGTCGGCGGTCAGGATCGCCACCCCGACGATCAGCGGGACGGTCACGGCCAGCACCAGTTGCGGCAGGTACTTGGAGAAGTAGCCGTCGAGGGCGTCCAACCCCTGCGTGACCAGGGTGATCAGCGAGCCGGAGCTCAGTTCCGGGTCGATCGGACGAGCCAGCCGGGCGGTCATCACGTCGCGCCGCAACTGCGACTTCACCGCCGCGGACGCCCGGTTCGCCAGCCACAGGTTCAGCCACGCCAGCAGCGCCTTGCCGCCGAACACGGCGGCCAGCCCGGGCACGGCATAGCCGAGCGTCGTCAGCGCGTGGGTGGCGAAGACGTCCGACAGCGACTGGGACAGCAGCCACGCCTGGACCACGGTCAACAGGGCGGTGAGGCAGCCAACGGCCACGCCCGCGATCAGGTAACGCAGGGTGGCCTTCGCCCGGCGCAGCAGCCGGGGATCCACGGGCCCGCGGACGGGGAGGCCGTCACCTGCGAGCCGCGAGAACCAGCCAGCCCGGAAGCGGCCTCGGTGAAGGGAAGTGGCTGGGTCTGGCCCCGACCGCGCCCGCGTCCCCGAGAAACCAAGGGACCGGCCCGCAGGCCGGTCCCTCAGGTCGTCCGAACTCATCCGGCCACGGTAGCCGGTTCGTTGACGGGTTCGTCCGGGATGTTCGCGATGCTGAGCCGGCGGCGGAACACCCAGTACGTCCACGCCTGGTAGCCCAGGACGATCGGGACGAACACGACCGCGGCCCAGGTCATGATCGTCAGCGTCAGCGGGCTGGCCGACGCGGTGACGACGTTGAGCTGGTTGGCGGCGTCGGTGTTCGCGAAGCCCAGGTTCGGGAACATGCGGACGAAGATGCCGACCGCGACGAACAGGGTCGCCAGGGTCGTCCCGATGAAGGCGAGACCGTCGCGGTCCTGCTTGACGAACCACCAGGCCGCGGCCAGGCCGGCCGCCGCGAGCAGCAGCAGGATCCAGCCGATGACGCCGGTGCCGTAGGCGAGGTTCGACCACAGCAGGAAGATCGCGCCGCCACCGATGGTGACCAGGCCGATCTTCTCGGCGAACGCCTTGGCCCGATCGTGCATCTCACCCTTGGTCTTCAGGGCCAGGAAGATCGACCCGTGGAACAGGAACAGAGCGGGGAGCACGATGCCGCCGAGCAGCCCGAACAGGCTGAACAGCTGCCAGAAGTACGGGGCCGGGGTGAGCGCGAACAGCGACGGGTTGCCGGTCACCGGGGCGACCGGCAGGCCGATGATGAAGTTCGCGAACCCGACGCCGAACACCAGCGCGACCACGAACGAGCCGATCGCGGCGCACCAGTCGAACGCGTTGCGCCACTTGGTTTCAGGCCGCTTGGCGCGGTACTCGAAGGCCACGCCACGGATGATGAGGCCGACCAGGATCAGGAACAGCGGCAGGTACAGCCCAGAGAACAGCGTCGCGTACCAGGCCGGGAAGGCGGCGAAGGTGGCGCCACCGGCGGTGAGCAGCCAGACCTCGTTGCCGTCCCAGACCGGGCCGATCGTGTTGACGATCAGGCGGCGCTCCTTCTCGTTCTTGCCGAGGATCGGGATGAGCATCGCCACGCCGTAGTCGAAGCCCTCCAGCACCAGGTAGCCGATCCACAGGATCGCGATCAGGCAGAACCAGACGATCTGGAGCACCGAGGGGTCAGTTGCCATGGGAATCATTGCCTCTCACCCTTTCTCAGTACGCGAAGGAGAGGACGTCGTCCTCGTCCTTGATCTCGGGGTTTCGACGACCGGGATGTCGGCCTTGATGTACTTCAGCATCAAGCCCACCTCCACCACGGCCAGGACACCGTAGATCACGGTGTAGAGGACCATCGACAAGATGACCTCGAGCGGGGTGACGCCCGGCGACACGCCGGTGGACGTGCCCAGCACGCCGGCGACCAGCCACGGCTGGCGGCCCATCTCGGTGAAGATCCAGCCGAACGAGTTGGCGAACAGCGGCAGCAGCGGGACGGTGATCATCGCGGCGGTCCACCAGGTGCCGCCGGACGGCAGCTTGCCCTTACGGATCGTCCACAGGATCCAGGCGCCGATGGCCATCGCCAGGAAGCCCATGCCCATCATCAGCCGGAAGGACCAGTACGTCACCGGGATGTACGGGGCGAAGTCGGTGATGTGCTGGGCCGCGAGCTTGCCCTGGTAGGCCTGGGCCAGCTTGTTGTCGGGGTTGACCAGCTGACCGCCGGCGTAGGCCTGCTGCAGCGGGTTGATGCCCTCGACCTTGCCGTGCCAGTCGCCGGTGGCCAGGAACGACAGCACGCACGGCAGCGGGATCAGGGTCTGGCCGGTCTTGCCGTCCAGGGAACCCACGCTGAGCACCGAGAAGTTGGCGCACGCCCCGCCCCCACCCTCGGTCTCGTAGAGTGCCTCGGCCGCGGCCATCTTCATCGGCTGGTACTCGGTCATGATCTTGCCGGCGAGGTCGCCGCTCACCAGCAGGCCGACGCCGGACGCGATCAGCGCCCAGGCGCCGAAGGCCGCGGCGAACCGGTGGGCCGCCTCGTTCTTGCCGCGCAGCGCGGAGCCCACGGTGTCGGTGGACTTCTTGTTGAGCTTCGCCAGGTGCCAGCCGGAGACGGCGGCGACGAAGCCGCCCGCGGTCATCCAGGACGCCATGATCGTGTGCGGGAACGTGACCAGCATCACCGGATTGGTGAGGACGGCCAGGAAGTCGGCCATCTCGGCCCGGTTGGTGGCCGGGTTGTAGACGGCGCCGACCGGGTTCTGCATCCAGCTGTTGGCGGCGAGGATGAAGATCGCGGACAGGTTCGTCCCGATCGCGGCGAGCCAGATCGTGGCGAGGTGGAGCTTCTTGGGCAGCTTGTCCCAGCCGAAGATCCACAGCCCCAGGAACGTCGATTCCATGAAGAAGGCCAGCAGCGCCTCGAAGGCCAGCGGGGCGCCGAAGATGTCACCGACGAAGCGGGAGTACTCGCTCCAGTTCATGCCGAACTGGAACTCCTGGACGATGCCCGTGACGACGCCCATCGCGAAGTTGATCAGGAACAACTTGCCGTAGAACTTGGTGAGTCGAAGGTGTTTCTCGTTATCGGTCCGCACCCACATGGTCTGGAAAATGGCGACGATCATCGACAGCGCGAGCGTCACCGGAACGAAGAACCAGTGGTAGACCGTCGTGATGCCGAATTGCCATCTGGCAAGGTCAACCGAAGTCATGGCGCGAAATCTACTACCCTTGTCGTAGGGGGCAAAGCGACGCACTACCATGGCGGCATGGTGGTCTTGGGCGAGTTGGAACAGGCGGTGATGGACATCCTGTGGCAGCGTCGTGAGGCATTGACGGTACGGGATGTGCATGACCTGTTGTCGGCGTCGCGCGACCTCGCCTACACCACCGTGATGACCGTGCTCGACCGGTTGGCGAAGAAGGGGATCGTCCGGCGAGAACTCAACGGCCGCGCCTGGCAGTACCTACCCGCCGTGACCAGGGCCGACCTGGTCGCCAATGAGATCGTGGCCCTGCTGTCGTCCGGAACCCCGAGCAGCAGCGGGACGTGTGGGCTGCCGTGCAGCACCGGATGGACGCTCCCGCCGCGAAGACCGCCTGACCCTTCTCGGAACGTGCGGCCCTTCGGCCTCGCTTAGCTGTGCAGTTGACCACCGTAGTCAGTGGTCAACTGCACAGCTTGTGGCGGCTCGGGCCCGATGGGGCGTTGACCGCCGAGCCGGACGAACCGAACCGAGCTGCCCGGCGGGCATTGGGCCAGCGCGTCGCAGGCCCGCTCGCTGAGCACCCCGAGCACGGGGTAGCCGCCGGTGAGCGGATGGTCGGGGCCGAACACGACCGGCTGCCCGTCCGGAGGCACCTGGATGGCGCCCCGGACGACGGGCTCGCTGGGCAANTCGCGGTCGGCGTAGCCGTGGCGGCGCGCCACGGCCGGCCCGCTCAGCCGCACCCCGATCCGGTTGCTGGCCGGCGAGACCCGCCAGGTGCCCTCGGCGAGGGCGTCCGCGGCGAACCAGTCGTCCCGCGGTCCGGGCAGGTACGGCAGTGGCACGGGGCCCGTGCCGGGCTCAGGTTGGGGCGCGTGATCGACGGACGGTGGCTCGGCCGCGGCCGCCCCTACCGCCAGGAGGCGTCCGGCGGCCAACGGCGGNGGACCCAAACCCGACAGCACGTCCCGGGTGGCCGAGCCCAGCACCAGCGGGGCGGCGAACCCGCCCCGGACCGAGAGGTACGTCCGCAGTCCGCGGGGCGGGGTGCCCAGCCGAAGGATCTGGCCGGCGAGCAGGTAACCGGGACCGCCGAACGGTGCAGGCCGGTCGTCGATGAGGGCCCCAGCGTCGGCCCCGGTGAGCGCGAACAGCAGGTCGGCGTCGCTCGCGACGGCCAGGCCGCCGGCTGTCGCTTCGATCNNGCTGCGGCGCCCGGCTGGTTGCCCACCAGCCGCGCTCCGAGTTCGTAGGCGGCCCNNGGTCGGCGGCGCCCGACCGGGGACGCCCAGCGCCGCGAACCCCGGTCGGCCGCGGTCGACAAGCAGCGCCAGGGGGCCGGTTGCGACCACCTTGACGNNATCACCGGACGGCNNCTCGAAGCGCACCTCGCGGCCCGGCACGATGAGCGCGGGCGGATCCCGGTCGACGTCCCACAGGGTCGCCGTCGTCCGGCCGATCAGTTGCCAGCCGCCGGGCGAGGCGGTCGGATAGACGCCGCTGAACTCGTCCGCCAGCCCGACGGAGCCGGCGGGCACCCGCGGCCGTGGCGTCGCCCGGCGCGGCACCCGTAGGCGAGCGTCGCCGCCGGTGAGGTAGGCGAAGCCGGGGGCGAACCCGCCGAAGGCTGCCCGCCAGGGNGTCCCGGTGTGGGCGGCCACCACCTCGTCCTCGGTCAGCCCGGTGAGCCATCCGACCTCGGCCAGGTCCTCCCCGTCGTAGATCACCTCGATCACCAAAGGGGCGAGGGTGGAGCCCTGGGTGGCGGCCGGCCGGTCGTCCAGGTGGTTGGCGAGGTCGGTGACGAGTGGGCGCAGGGCCGCCAGGGCCGTCGGGTCGGCGGCGGTCAGCAGGACCGTGCGGGCAGCCGGGACGAGGTCGACGACCCCGGGCAGCACTGCGGCGCGTAGGGCGTCCGCCAACTGGAGCACCTCGGGCAGCGAGCCGACCTCGACCAGCAGGGCCGCTTCGCCGCAGGGGAGCAGCCGGAACGTCATGTCGTGAAGGCTTCCACGCTCACGCCGGCATCCAGCAGCGCGGCCCGGACCCGTTGCGCGGCGGCGACCGCGTGCGGGTTGTCGCCGTGGAGGCAGATCGTGGCCGCGCTCGTGGGGACCTGAGCCCTGTCGACGGCCGTGACGACGCCGGCGGTGCACAGCCGGACGGCCCGGGCGGCGATCTCGTCGGGATCGTCCAGGACGGCACCGGGCTCGGTGCGCGGTTGTAGCGTCCCGTCGGGCCGGTAGGCCCGGTCGGCGAAGAACTCGGTGACCGTGGGCAGCCCCGCTGCGGCGGCCAGCCGGAGCAGCGCCGAGGCCGGCAGCCCCACCACGGGCAGTGCCCGATCGTAGGCGGTGACGGCCTCGACGAGCGCCGCCGCCTGCGCCTCGTGGTGGACGACAGCGTTGTAGAGCGCGCCGTGCGGTTTCACGTATCTGACCCGGGTGCCGGCGGCTCGGCACATGGCTTCGAGGGCGCCCAGCTGATAGAGGACGTCGGCGGCCAGGTCGTCCGGTGCCACGTCGAGGAACCGCCGGCCGAACCCCACGAGGTCGCGGTAACTAACCTGGGCGCCGACGCGTACGCCCTTGTCAGCGGCGAGTTCACAGGTACGGCGCAAGGTCAACGGGTCGCCCGCGTGGAACCCGCAGGCCACGTTCGCGCTGGTGACCAGGTCGAGCAGCTGCTCGTCCGCGCCCAGCCGCCAGACCCCGAAGGACTCGCCGAGATCGGCGTTCAGGTCGATGCTGGCCATGCGCCTATCGTCCCAGAGCCGGAGCGCTTCCAGCGGTCGGCCGGTCGAGCCCGGGTCTGGATCCGGCCGTCGAGCGTGTCGAGACGCGGGTGAGATGCGCGGCCCGCCGGGTCGGCTTGTCGAGACCCCGGGTGGGTCGGTGTGTTCCGCCGGTCGAGCTTGTCGAGACCCCGGGCGGGATGGTGCGTTCCGGCGGTCGAGCTTGTCGAGACCCCGGGCGGGATGGTGCGTTCCGGCGGTCGAGCCGGTCGAGACCCGGTGTGGTGGCGGTGGTTTCGACAGGCTCAACCACCGGCGGGTCTGGTTCCGGCGGTCGAGCTTTGTCGAGACCCCGGGTGAGACGGTGTGGTCCGGGGTCGAGCTTGTAGAGACGCCGGTTGTGGTGGCGGTGGTTTCGACGGGCTCAACCACCGGCTGGGGTGGTCCGGCGGTCGAGCGTGTCGAGCGCCGGTTGTGGTGGCGGTGGTTTCGACGGGCTCAACCACCGGCCGGGTGTGTTCCGGCGGTCGAGCGTGTCGAGACCTCGGGTGGATGGTGCGTCCCGGCGGTCGAGCCGGTCGAGACCCCGGGTGTGGTGGCGGTGGTTTCGACAGGCTCAACCACCGGCCGGGGTGGTACCGGCGGTCGAGCTTGTCGAGACCCCGGGTGTGGTGGCGGTGGTTTCGACGGGCTCAACCACCGCCGGGGTGGTACCGGCGGTCGAGCGTGTCGAGACCCCGGGCCGGGACGGTGCGTTCCGGCGGTCGAGCTTGTCGGGTCCCCGGACAGGGCTCAACTACCGGCGAGTTGGGCGGCGATGTCCGGCAGCCGGGTCACCAGTCCGGCAAGACTCTCCTCGGTGCGCTCCGGTTCGCCGTGGGCGGCGAGGTTGCGCATGCCCGTGTCGCCCCGCCGGACGGCCTCGCGGATCCCGTCGATCGCGAGTTGCACGCGGACGGGCACCGCGTCCAGGATCTCGCGGGCCGACGGCCCGCCGTAGGCGTCGGCGAGGACGCGCAGNCGCCGCGCGGCCAGTTCCGGGGCGATCGGACGAAACAGCGGGATGGCGGTCCATGCAGTGTGTGCGAGCTCCATCAGCGGCGACGATGGCCCGGCGAGGTCCCAGTCGAAGACGCCCGCGAGCTCGTCCCCGGCGAAGCAGAGGTTGTAGGGCGCCAGGTCGTTGTGGGCGACGACGGTGGGCTCGGCGACGCCGAAGAAGCGCCAGGTGCCACCGAGCGGGAAGTCGGCGACGGCCTCGTGGAAGCCACGGACCCAGGTGCCTAGCCAGGCGAGCCGCGGCTCGGACAGCAGATCGCGATTGACGTCGACGACCTCGCCGGGCAGGTAGTCCAGCACCTCGCGACCACGGACGTCGAACCCATGGACGGCCGGGACGTGTCGCACCCCGCGTCGGGCCAGATGGGTCAGCAGGGCGTGCACCGCTGGAGTCCACGGCCCGGTCGGACGCCGGACGGTCGCCCCGACCCGGGCGGCGCCCCCGACGTTGCCGGGCAGATGTTCGCCGTCGAGGAGGTGCTCGCGCAGCTCCCTGAGGAACGGACGATCGGGTTCGAGCCAGTCCACCTCGTCCAGCGCCTCGGGNGTGAGCCAGCGCAGCGCGTCGTGCTCGACCGCGACGGGCTCGGCCTCCGGATCGTCCGGGGTGCACAGGGCGACGCGCAACTCGATTCCGGTGCCGACGGACGCGGCCCCCAGCCACCGGTCGACCCGGATCGTCAGGCCCAGCTCCTCGTCGATCTCCCGGACGAGCGCCGCCTCCGGCGGCTCCCCGTCGTCCACCTTGCCGCCCGGGAACTCCCAGCGCCCGGCGACCTCGTCCGGGTAGCGCCGCCGCGCGGCGAGCACCGTCCCGTGCCGGACGATCGCTGCCCCCACCACCAACCTCACCCGGTCATGCTCCCAGATCCGGGTGACGCGCCTTTGTCCGTCCTGCCCCGTCCGGCCGTGCTGTCCCGTTCGGCGGTCCTGTCCCGTTCGGCGGTCCTGTCCCGTCCGGCCGTGCTGTCCCGTTCGGCCGTGCTGTCCCGTTCGGCCGTCCTGCCCCGTTCGGCGGTCCTGTCCCATCCCCATCCCCACTTTGCCGCCCAAACCCGACTTTGCTGTCGATGCTTCAACAGCAAAGTCGGGTGTTGGCAGCAAAGTCGGGGTGGCGGGGCCGGAGCACAATCCGGCAGCAAAGTCGGGATCCCCAGGGGCCGGACCACAGTTCCGGCAGCAAAGTCGGGATCCCAGGGGCCGGGGCATGGGTCGGGCAGCAAAGTCGGGGTGGCAGGGGCCGGGGCACGGGTCCGGGCAGCGATGTGGGGATCCCAGGGGCCGGGGCACGGGTCGGGCAACAAAGAGGTTCCGAGAGAGCCCCGGGCAGCGGACGGCCCGGTCCCGATGCGGCACCGCTCAGGCCGCGGCCTCGTCCTCGTCGGTGAGCGCCCCGGCGAACTGGGACTGGTACAGCCGCCAGTAGGCGCCGTGGGCGGCCAGCAGCGACTCGTGGTCGCCCTGTTCGACGATCGCGCCGTCCTCCATCACCAGGATCACGTCGGCGTCCCGGATGGTCGAGAGCCGGTGAGCGATGACGAAGCTCGTCCGGCCCCCGCGCAGCGCCTTCATCGCCCGCTGGACGAGCACTTCGGTGCGGGTGTCCACGGACGAAGTCGCCTCGTCCAGGATCAGGATCGACGGGTCGGACAGGAACGCCCGCGCGATCGTGATGAGCTGCTTCTCGCCTACGGAGATGTTCGCGCCCTCCTCCTCGATCACGGTGTCGTAGCCGTGCGGCAGCGAATGGACGAACCGGTCCACGTACGTCGCCTCGGCGGCCACCCGGATGTCGGCCTCGGAGGCGTCCGGCCGGCCGTAGGCGATGTTGTCGCGGATCGTCCCGCCGAAGAGCCAGGCGTCCTGCAGCACCATCCCGATCTCGTCGCGCAGTTCGCGGCGCGGCACGTCGGCGATGTCCACGCCGTCGAGGGTGATCCGGCCGCCGTCGAGCTCGTAGAAGCGCATCAGCAGGTTCACCAAGGTGGTCTTGCCGGCCCCGGTCGGCCCGACGATCGCGATCGTCGAGCCGGGTTCCGCGACCAGCGATAGGTCGCTGATCAGGGGTTTCGCCGGATCGTACGCGAACGACACGTGCTCGAAGGCCACCCGTCCGGCTACCTCGGCGGGCAGCTTCGCGGTCCCACCCTGGGCCTCCTCGGCCGCGTCCAGCACCTCGAAGACCCGTTCGGCCGAGGCGACGCCCGACTGCAGCAGGTTCGCCATCGCGGCCAGCTGGGTGATCGGCTGGGTGAACATCCGCGCGTACTGGATGAACGCCTGCACCGCACCCAGGGTGAGCGCGCCGGAGGCGACCCACACCGAACCGACGACCGCGATTACCACGTAGTTGAGGTTCCCCACGAAGAACATCAGCGGCATGATGATCCCGCTCAGCACGTTGGCCTTGAACGCGGCCGAATACAGCGCCTCGTTGTGCTTCGCGAAGTCCCGGGCGACCTCGCGCTGCCGGCCGAACACCTTCACCAGCGCGTGCCCGGTGAACGCCTCCTCGACCTGCCCGTTCAGTTGCCCCGTGGCCTTCCACATCGACACGAACTGCACCTGCGACCGCTTGCCGATCAGCATGGTGATCACCATCGCCAGCGGGACGGTCAGCAGTGCGATCGCGGCCAGCGGCGGCGACAGGACGAACATGAGCCCGACCACCCCGATGACCGTGAACACGTTGGTCAGCATCTGGGCGAGCGTCTGCTGCATCGACTGGGCGATGTTGTCGATGTCGTTGGTGACTCGGCTGAGCAGTTCGCCGCGCGGCTGGGCGTCGAAGAACTTGATCGGCAGCCGGTCGAGCTTGGCGGCCACGTCCCGGCGCATCCGGAACACCGTGCGCTGGACGATGTCGTTGATCAGGAAGCCGCTCAGCCACATGACCACGCCGGACACCACGTAAACGGCCAGCGCTTCCGCGATCACCAGGGCCAGTGCCCCGGTGTCGATGCCTCGGCCCGAGGTCGCGCCGGTGTAGATCAGGTCGGTGGCCCGGGCCAGGATGATCGGGCCGAACGCGTTGGCCAGGGTGGCCGCCGCGGAGACCACGATCACCACGCCGACCAGGAACTTCTCCGGCCCGAGTTGGGCGACGAGGCGCTTCAGCGAGGGTCCGAACGACACCGCCTTCTCGGCGACCCGCTGGCCCATCGGCCCGTGCTGCGGGCCGCGGCGGGCGATCGCCGCGTATTCCGGACGGGCGTTGGCGGCCTTCGGGGCCTCGGGGCGGCGCCGGGGCCCGCAGCCGCACCGGCCTCGGGCGCCGGCCCAGCTGCGGCAGCGGGTTCGACGGACGATCCGGCCGCCGCGGCAGCGGGTTCGACGGACGATCCGGACAGTTGGTCCGTGGGTGCCTGGGCGCCCTTGGTCTGCTCGCTCATGCGGCCTCCTCCGCCTTGAACTGGGNATTCGACGATCTCGGCGTAGGTCGGGCAGGTGGCGAGCAGGTGCTCGTGGGTGCCCACCCCTCGATGTGACCGTCTTCGAGGACGACGATCCGGTCGGCGTTGCGGATCGTAGAGACCCGCTGGGCGACCACCAGTACGCCGGCGGCCTTGGTCTGCTCGGCGAGGGCGGNCGCGCAGCCGGGCGTCGGTGGCCACGTCGNAGGGCCGAGAACGAGTCGTCGAAGATGTAGATGTCGGGCTGTTTCACCAGCGCGCGGGCGATCGAGAGCCGCTGCCGCTGGCCGCCGGACACGTTCGTCCCGCCTTGGGCGATCGGTGCGGCGAGTTGCTCCGGCATGGCCCGGACGAAGTCCGCGGCCTGAGCGATCTCCAGGGCCTCCCAGAGTTCCTCGTCCGTCGCGTCGGGGTTGCCGTAGCGCAGGTTGGAGGCGACCGTCCCGCTGAAGAGGTAGGGCCGCTGCGGCACCAGCCCGATCCGGCTCCACAGCAGGTCGGGTTCGAGTTCGCAGACGTCCACGCCGTCCACCAGCACCCGGCCGTCGGTGACATCGAACAGCCGCGGCACCAGCGACACCAGGGTGGACTTGCCCGAGCCGGTCGCCCCGATGATCGCGGTCGTCTGGCCGGGCCGGACGACCAGGTCGATGCCGGTCAGCACCGGCGCCTCGGCGCCCGGGTAGGTGAACGTGACGTCGTCGAACCTCACCTCGCCGGCCGCCTGGACCAGGGTCACCGGTGAGGTGGGNGGCACCACGCTGGGCTCGGTGTCGAGGACCTCGACGATGCGGTTCGCCGAGACCGCCGCGCGCGGGGCGATCATCAGCATCATCGTCGACATCATCACACTCATCAGGATCGTCATCAGGTACTGGACGAACGCCATCAACTGACCAACGGTGATCTGGCCGCCGGTGACGCGGAACGAGCCGAACCACATGACCCCGATCGTGGACAGGTTCATCACGAAGAACACGGCCGGGAACATCGTCATCATCCGGCGGCCGACCCGGGTCGCGGTGTCGGTGAGCTCGGCGTTGGCCATGTCGAACCTGGCCGCCTCACGGACCTCGGCGATGAACGCGCGGACGACCCGCAGGCCGGAGATCTGCTCGCGCAGCACCCGGTTGATGGTGTCGATCCGGGTCTGCTGCAGCTTGAACAGCGGCATCATCTGGACGACCAGGGTGCCGATGATCGCGCCGAGCACGGCCGCGGCGAGCGCGATCAGCCAGGACAGCCCGACGTCCTCGCGCAGCGCCATGAACACGCCGCCGATCATCATGATCGGGGCCGAGACGATCATCAGCGCGCTCATGAGCACCAGTTGCTGCACCTGCTGGACGTCGTTGGTCGTCCGGGTGATCAGGCTGGGAGGGGTGAAGTGGTCCATCTCCTGGCTCGCGAACTGCAGCGTCCGGTCGAAGACCGCGGCGCGGACGTCCCGGCCGAAGCCGAGCGCGGCGCGCGCCCCGAAGTAGGTGGCGCCGATCTGGGCGGCCACCTGGACGACGGTGACCACCAGCATCAGGGCGCCGGTGCGCCAGATGTAGCCGGTGTCGCCGGGGGCGATCCCGAGATCGATGATGTGGGCGTTCAGGTTGGGCAGGTACAGCGACGCCGAGTTCGCGACCAGTTGCAGCAGCACGACCATGGTCAGCGCGCCGCGATAGGGCCGGAGGTACCGGCGCAGGAGTCTCATCAGCATGGGTGGTTCGCGATTCCGTTCAGCAGCAGGGAGGCGACCATCCGGGGTTCGGTGATCGCCGGGTCGTCGGCGGTCGGCAGGGTGTGGGCGATGGCCATGGCTTGGCCCTTGACCGCCCAGGCCGCGGTGGTCGGGCTCACTCGCAGCTCCTCGTCGAAGCGGGAGAGGACGGTCATGAGCGCTGCCGTGATCGCTTCGTCCCGCTCCTCGTGGGTGCGCGGGCCGATGTTCAGGTGCTCGCGCGGCTTGGCATGGGCGAGCGCCGCGAACAGGGCCCGGGTCCGGCGCGCCGAGGTCGACAGCAGATCGACCAGCCAGGCCACGGTGGCGGCCAGGTCGAGGTCGGCGGGGACGTCCTTGATCTGGGCCACGATCGGTTCCGGGGCCAGGGCGTCCTGCATGACCGCGCAGAACAGCTCGCCTTTGGTTTCGAAGGCCCGGAAGATGGTGCCCTCGGCAACCCCGGCCGCCTCGGCGATCTGCCGGGTGGTGACGTCCAGGCCGTGGGTCAGGACGAGGGGACGGGTCGCCTCGATGAGGGCGCGGCGCCGTTCGTCCGGCGGCAGGGGAGTCGCTCTGGTCGCGCGCAGTGCGGCGCGTCGCTCGGCGGGAGACGGTCTGGGCACGGGACGAAGCATAGTGAGTGAGCACTCACTCACACAAATGCACGGGGTATTCGAGCGATTGTGGAGGCTCTCCGGCGGGACGACTTGAACCTCACGCAACGTGAGGTTCTACGGTCGAACGCATGATCACGACGAACGACCAGAACCCCTGATCGACCTGCTCGGCGACGCCGACCCGGACGTCCGGCTGCGCGCGGCAGTCGACCTGGGCACCGCCCGCGAGGTCGACGCCGCCGGTGCGTTGGTGGCCCGGTTGGGTGTCGAGCCCTCCCATGCCATCCGCGAGACCCTCAGCTGGGCGGTGCTGCGCCTGCCCGAGGCCTCCCGGCCCTGGCTGGATGAGGCGCTGCGGGGCGGCTGGCAGGCGCGGATGCAGGCGCTGCACGTGCTGAGCAAGCTGGGCGATCCCTCCGACGCCGGGCGGATCGGTCCGCTCGTCGCCGACCCGGTGGACGCGGTCGCGAGCCGGGCCTGGTGGGCGGCGGGGCAGGGCGGCAACTCGGCGTTGGCGGCTCCCTTGGTGGGCCAACTGGGTCGCGGCGACGCCGAACTGCGCAACTCGTTGAGCATCGCGTTGGAGGAACTCGGTGCCGCGGCGATCACCCCGCTGACCGAAGCCCTGCTGGCGGGGTCCGAGGGGGTCCGGGAGCACGCGGCGGACACCCTCGGCCTCATCGGCTCGCCGGTGGCCGATCCCGCGGCCCTCGCCCTCGCCGACCTGGTCGACGAGGGGACACCGGTCGTCGGGTTCGCCGCCCTGAACGCGCTCGGCCACCTGGACGTGCCGCTGCGGGCGGCCGCGGTCGAGTCCGCGCTCGCGCATCCGGACCCGCGGGTCGCGGCGTTGGCGCGTCGGCTCGCCGCGCGGCCGGGGCCCCGGATGAGTCGCCGTCCGGCCGTGGTACGACCGGCCGCGTCCGGACCGGGCACCGGGCTGGTCGCCGCACACGGCCATGCCCTGATCTCGCTGCGCTGCGCCAGCGACCCAGTCTCGATGAGCCCGCGCGTCCGCCGGCTCGCGCAGCGGATCGTGGCGGTGGCGGCCGGGCTGGCCGTCCCGACCCGCGAGCGCCTGCTCGGCGCGGATCTGGGCGGCCGACTGGTGGCCGACGCCCTCGCCGAGCTGTCCATCGCCGCGGGGAGCCGATCGAGCTCGGTGACGTGGTCGCCCTGCCCGGCGCCCACTCCTACGTGGCTGCCGATCGTCCCTCCCTGCCGGCGCGGGTGGGTGCCCTCGTGGTCACGACCGGGGTGGACGACCCGCCCCTGGTCGTCAAGGTGCTGCGGCAGATCGCCTGGTGTGGGCCGGACTACGTGTCCCGCACGGATGTGCCGGAGTCCGTCTGGGCGGACGTGCGCGCGGCCGCCAGGCGGCAGGTCGGCGAGCGGCCGGCGGACCTCGCCGAGCGGTTCGTCGCCGGGCGGCTGGCCGATTGGGCGACCCGCCACGTCCTGCTCGACCAGGTGTGCCTGGCCGACCCCGGGGTGACCATCGACGGGCTGCTGTACGGACGTGGCGTCCGGATCACCGCGATGGCACGGCTGGCGGTCCCGCCAGCCGACGCGCCAGCGCGCTGACCCTCGGGTCGGGGTCCGCGGCCGCCCGCACCAGGGCTCCGGCGGCCGCGGGACGTCCGTCCAGCCCGGCAACCGCGGCCAGCCGGACCTCGGGGTCGGCGTCGTCGAGCAACCGCACGAGTGCCGTGACGGCCGGGTCCGTGCCGAGTGCGCCGAGGACCTCGGCGGCCGCCTCCCGGGCGCCGGATCCGGCGTCCGGCAGCGCCTTTATGACCGCGGCCACGGCGTCCGGGCCCAGCGCGACAAGGGCGTCCACGGTGTTGGCGCGCACCCGAGGGTCCGGGTCGGCCAGCAGGGCCGCCAGCGGCGCGGCGGCCTCCAGGCGTCCGATCGAGCCCAGCGCGCGGACCGCCGCGGAGCGCACGGCCACGTCCGGGTCACCCAGGCGTGCCACCAACGCCGGGACCGCCAGCGGGTCGCCCACCTTGCCGAGTGCCCGGGCGACGTCGCCACGCACGACCGGGTCCGGATCGTCCAGCCGCTTCAGCAGCGGCTCCACGGCGCTGCTCCCGTGGCGGCTCAGCGCCCAGGTGACGACCTCGCGGACCCCGGGCTCGGGGTCGTCGGCCAACTGCTCCACCAGGTCGCCGACGGGTGCGGGCGGGGCACCCAGGGCTGCCCGGATCCGCGCGTACGGCTCCGGGTGGCGCAACTGCTGGGTCAGCGTGATGGCGTGGACGACCGCCTCCCAGTTGCCCTGCCCCTGCGCCTGCAGCGCCCGCAGCCGGGCGAGCAGCGCCCGCTGCGTCGCCAGGCGTTCCTGGACGGCGGCGATTTGGGCGTCCAGCGTTGCCGCGGTGTCGAAGCCGGGCTCGTCCAGGGCGGCCCGGACCTCGGCCAGGCTCAGCCCCAGCTCGCGCAGGTGCACGATCGCCAGCAGCCGCTGCAGGTCGGCCACCGAGTACAGCCGGTGATCGCCGGACGAGCGGCCGCTGGGGGTCAGCAGCCCCAGGTCGTCGTAGTGGTGCAGGGTGCGCACGGACAACCCGGTGCGCCGGGCGACCTCTCCGACCCGCAGCGCCATCTCCTCCGGCATGCCCGAACGCTACCCCGCGCGGTCCGCGAACGGGACCCGGGTGTCCCCGCGAGAGCCGAGCCTGTCTTCTCGGGTAGTCGCCGCGGTCCCAGGCCGCCTCCGCTCCCTCAGGCCTGCCGGCGTCCAACGCCGCGTCGGTCCAGCACGGACCCCTCAGGCGGTCCGTGCGGCCTCGGCCAGCGTCACCACCAGTTCGTCGCCGGCGTAGCGCGCCCGCGACACCGTCCGTCCGGCCAGCGAATCGGGCAGCGCGACGCGGTGCCGCTCGTTGCGGTAGCCGACGATCACGTCGCCGTCCTCCTCGCGCAGGTCGAGTTGGGCCTTGTCGGCGTCCGGGAGCCGCAGCCGGAGCTGGGTCTCCCCGTCCACCCGGACGACCCGGGCGAACTCGCCGCGGTAGTGGATCGCCGCGGGATCGGACGCGGAATACAGCGCCTCGCCCACGACCGCCAGCGCCTCCAGGCCCACGACCTCGGTGTCCTGCAACCCCAGCCGCAGGATCGGCAGGTAGCCGAAGCTCTCCTCGATCCGGGCGAGCCCGGCGGCCTGCGAGGCGGCGAACGGGGCGAAGTAGCCGGCCAGAGCCGCGTCCGGGTACACCCGGTTGACCACGACCTGGTCGACCGTGAACCCGTACATGGACAGCCAACTGTGCGCTCGGCGGGCCTCGGCGACCACGATCCGTTCCGGGGTCGTCACGATCCGCATCGAGGTGACCTCGCCGTCGCGCAGCAGCTTCCCGAGCCGGGTCAGCCGGCCGAGCAGGCCCATCACGTCGTCGAACAGCCGGTCCTCGGGCATCGGGATCGAGGTGAGCTTCTCCAGCGGACGGCCGATCGCCTTGACCATCGCCCGCTTCGCCGGCAGGGCCAGCTCGAACAGGTGCTCCAGCCGTTCGGGGTAGTTGAGCAACGAGAGCGTCTCCCCGGTCGGGGCACAGTCGACCACGAGGGTGTCGTAGGCGCCGGACTCGGCGAAGTCGAGGATCCGCAGCAGGCTGAACAGCTCGCCCAGGCCCGGGAGCAACAGCATCTCCTCGCTGGCCAGCGTGGCCTCGGTGCCGCGGGTGAGCACGCGTCCGAGGTAGTCGCGCAGCGATTCCCACGCCTTGTCGCTCTCGGCGAGGGCGTCGATCTCGGCCCCGTCCAGGTTCTCCGCGACGGCCACGGGCTCGTTGCCGAGCGGGGTCGCCAGCGAGTCGCCGAGGGAGTGTGCCGGGTCCGTGCTGAGCACGAGGGTGCGCTTGCCGGAACGGGCGAGCCGCAGCGCCGTGGCGGCGGCGACGGTGGTCTTGCCCACCCCTCCCTTGCCGGTATACAGGATCACACGCATGGCTCACTCCTCGATGTCGATGCGGCGGGGCCGGACGGGGGCGTCCGGCGTCGTGGGGTCGGGTCAGCCAGGCTGTTCAGCAGCGCGACACCCTCGCGGGCAATGGCCGCCAGATGCGGCCTGGCCTGCGGCGGCACCAGCGCGACCGCCGCCAGCACGGTGTGCCGGACGGCCTGGGCCAGATGGTCGAAGAAGTCGTCGTTCATGAGGTCGCCTCCTGGGCGAGTGGGTGGAAGGTGACCGACAGGACGCCCTCGCGCAGCCGCGCCCCGGCCACGTCGTAGCCGTGCAGGGTGGCCGGGAGCGGGATGTTCCGCTGCACGTTGCCGATCCGCAGGGCCAGATCCGTGCCGGCCAGGCTGAGCCGGAGGTCGCCGGGGTGCGCGCCCGGCAGGGGCAGCCGCAGTTCGTAGCCCTCGGGGGTGGTGGCGTAGGTCTCGCGGGCCAGGTCGTCGCGGACGTCGAAGGCCCGCTCGTCCAGGGCGACGCCGGCGAGCCGGCCGATGTCGTCCAATCTCACCAGGTCGGTGGCGAACCGGGGNATCTTGGTGATCGACAGGTGCCCGAAGGCGGCCTCGATCTCGGTCAGGTGGCTGCGTTGGTGCTCGACCCAGGCGCGGAAGAACTCGTTGACCTGCTCGGCGGGGTAGACCCCGTTCACGAACACGTGGTCGACGTGGTAGCCGAAGAGGTTGAGGTACATGTAGCTGCGCTTGGTCTCCTCGACGACCATTCGCTCGGGCTGGGTGACCAGCCGCACCGACGTCACCCCGGGNTCCTTGAGGAGGTTCTGCATCGTCCGCAGCCGGGCGTAGAGGGCCTCGATGTCGTTCATCGCCTTGGCATCGGGCAGGTCGAGCTTCCACAGGCCCTTCGCGACCGGACGAAGCACCCGCATGGCGACCCGCTGTAGCGGGAACACCCGCTCCATCCACCAACTCATCACCTCGGGCAACTGCAGCAACGACAGCGTCTCGCCGGTGGGCGCGAGGTCGAGCACGATCCGGTCGTAGCGCCCGGACTCGGCGAGCTGCTGGATCTTGAGCAGGAAGAACAGCGGATCCAGGCCGGGCACGTCGACCACGGTCTCTTCGCCGCCGAGGGGCACGCCCTGGCTGAACATGCCGGCGACCGTCCGGCTGATGTCGGCGAAGTCTTCCTCGCGGACGCGGTTGGCGTCGACCTCAAGGATCTCCAGGTGGGGTGCCACCTCGGCCGGTTCAGGTGCGGGGGCGCAGCCGATCAGGTCGGACAGGTTGTGGGCCGCGTCCATGCTGGCGAGCAGGGTCGTCCGGCCTTGGCGGGCCGAGGCCAGCGCGTGGGCGGCCGCGATCGAAGTCTTGCCGACCCCGCCCTTGCCGGTGAGCAGGATGAGCCGTTCCATTTGGACTCCTTCCTTCTGTAGTCGAACACTTCGTTGATCGAAGTTCTGGTGATGGGTGGGCCCCGGCGAGCCGGGGTTGGTCAGTCGATCGGGATGCGCCGGACGGCCGGACGTGCGGCTCGCTGCGTCTGCTCGGTCTCGCCCAGGGTGCGCAGCACCTGATCGAGAGTGCCGAGCAGCAGGTCGAGCTGTTCGGAGCTGAGGTCGCCGAGGATCCGGTTGGCCAGACTGAGCCCCTCGCGCAGGGCGGCCGTCACCTGTTCGCGACCCTGCGGGGTCAGGCGGACGACCACGACCCGCTTGTCGTCGGGGCTGTTGAGCCGCTCGACCAGCGACCGGCGCTGCAGCCTCGCAACGACCCCGGTGGCGGTGTTCAGCGGCGCCCGCAGGTAGTCGGCCAGGTCGCTCATCCGGGATTCGCCGGCCCGGTGCAGGAACAGCAGCGCCAGGAAATCGTTCTTGGACAGGTCCATGGCGAGGCGTTGCCAGGTTTCGGGCGCGAACAGGGTGCGGAAGCGTTCCACGTAGTCGTAGAGGGCTGCCTCCACATCCACGCTGACCATAACCGTTCCTTCGATCCTCGAACTAGTTTTGATTCTAGGCTCGAAGTATCGGGTTCGCAAGCGGTCCGGCCGGCATCGCTCCGGAGGCCGGCGGCGACTTTGTCCGCCGCGATTCCGCGGTCAACGCGAAGGCACTGTCGTTGCCGGATGGAGAACCCTCGGCGGCGTCGCCGGCCTGGAGGCCGATCAGGTCGGCGTGCCGGTGGTGCGTCGGGGATGCGTTGTGGCGGCGCTCGCGTCCGCGGACGACTGTGTTGTGACGGCGCTGGCCCCTGGACGGCCGCGTTGTGGCGGCGCCGGCGACCTGCAGGGTCGGGAGGCTCTCGTCGGGAACTTCTGTCGGATGCCCCCCGCGTTGCGGAACCGCCGCGGGCCTGTTGCCACCGAGGGGTGACCGTTTCTTGGCGCGATCTGGCCCAGAAGCCCTCAAGGCGGCGTTTCCAGAGCGGATCGCGGCGAATTTCGGTCAGTGCGGGATCGCGGCCGCGCGTCAGCCCTGGTCCTCGCCCCAGCGTCCGAGGGCCTCGATCGCCTCGCGCAGCGCGAGCCCGCGGTCGGTCAGCGCGTAGGCCCGGGTGTTGTGCCGCAGCGGCAACCTGCGCAGCACCCCGCCTCCTCCAGTTCGCGAAGGCGGGTCGCCAGGATGTTCGTCGGCACCTTCAGTTCCCGCTGCAGATCGCCGTAGCGCTGGGGGCCCTCCAGTAGCCGCTCCACGAGCAGGAGGGCCCACCGGGCGCCGACAATCTCCAGGGCCGCGACCAGGTCGCTCACGCGGAGGGTTCGGTGTCCGGCTTCATCCAGAACGGCGCGTAGTGGTAGCCGCCGAGGTCGTCGAACTGGCGCTGGTACATGAAGGGGTAGTCGTCGGTGTCGCCGATCCGCCCGCCGGCGGTCCGGGCCCGCTCGATAGACTCCCGGGTGATCGACCCGAACCCGGCCGCCGCGGCCGAGCCCTCCGACCTCTCCGAGCAGGAACAGGTGCGCCGGGACAAGCGCGCCCGACTGCTGGCCGAGGGCACGCCTGCCTACGCGATCAGCGTCCCGCGCACCCATGCCGCGCGCGACGTGCACGAGCAGTGGGGTCACCTGCAGGCCGGCGAGGAGACCACCGACGTGGTGAGCGTCAGCGGCCGGGTGGTGTTCGTCCGCAACACCGGCAAGCTGTGCTTCGCGACCCTGCAGGACGGGTTCACCGCCGACGATCCGGGCTCCCGGCTGCAGGTGATGCTGTCGCTGGCCGAGGTGGGCGAGCAGCGGCTGGCCGACTGGAAGGCCGACGTCGACCTGGGCGACTTCGTGTCGGTCACCGGACGGGTGATCTCGTCGCGGCGTGGCGAACTGTCGGTGCTGGCCACCTCCTGGGAACTGGCGTCCAAGGCCCTGCGGCCGCTGCCGGTGCTCCATCACGACCTGAACGAGGAGAGCCGGGTCCGGCAGCGCTACGCCGACCTGGTGGTCCGGCCAGAAGCCCGGGACATGGTGCGCACCCGCGCCACGATCGTCCGGTCGATCCGCGAAAGCCTGCACGAGGAGGGCTTCATCGAGATCGACACCCCGGTGCTGCAGTTGGTGCACGGCGGGGCCGCCGCGCGTCCGTTCCACACCCATCTCAACGCGTTCGACATCCCGATGACGCTGCGGATCGCGCTGGAGCTGTACCTCAAGCGGGCCATCGTCGGCGGCGTCGACAAGGTGTACGAGATGGGCCGCATCTTCCGCAACGAGGGCATCGACTCCACCCACTCGGCGGAGTTCACGATGCTCGAGGCCTACGCGGCCTGGTGGGATCAGACCTCGATCGCCCTGATGACTCAGCGGCTGATCCAGAACGCGGGCGCGGCGCTCGGCGTCTCGTCCGTCCAGACGCCGAAGGGCGAGATCGACCTGGCCGGCGACTGGGCGTGGCTGCCGGTCTACCCCGGACTGTCGGACGCGCTGGGCGAGGAGATCACCCCCGACACCCCGCTGGAGCGGCTGCGGNGGATCGCGGACGCCCGCGAGGTCCCCTACGACCCGGCCTGGATCGACCAGAAGCTGGTCATGGAACTGTTCGGCGCGATCGTCGAGCCCACGCTGATCCAGCCCACGTTCGTGTGCGACTACCCGCCGATCGCCCAGCCGCTGGCCCGGCAGCACCGCAGCGACNCCCGGCTGATCGAGGCGTGGGACCTGATCATCGGCGGCATGGAACGGGCTACGGGCTTCTCGGAGCTGATCGATCCGGTCGTGCAGCGCGAGCGGCTGGTCGCCCAGTCGCTGAAGGCCGCCGCCGGTGACCCCGAGGCGATGCAGTTGGACGAGGACTTCCTCAACGCGCTGGAGTTCGGCGCCCCGCCGATGGGCGGCATGGGCCTGGGCATCGACCGGACGATCATGCTGTTCACCGGCGCGGGCATCCGCGAGACGATCCTGTTCCCGCTGCTGAAGCCCCAGGCCTGACGTGACGTCGGACGAGGCGATCGCCCGGCTCGCCGAGGCCGGCCGCGGCCATTACCCGAAGGTCAAGGCGTACTGCGTCCTGCTCAACGCCGAGCGCACCCACCATCTGGTGTGGCGCGGCTACGACCCGGCGAAGGCCCAGGAGTTCCACCGGCTCCTCGGCGGCCACGTGGAGTTCGGCGAGTACTCCCGCGACGCCGTCGTCCGCGAGATCGAGGAGGAGCTGGGGGTGCACCTGGCGGACCCCGAACTCCTCGGGCTGGTCGAGAACGTGTTCGACTACGACAACAAGCCCGGTCACGAGGTGATCTTCGTCTACGTCGCGGACGTGCCCGACCCTCGCCCGTCCCGCCCGAGGGCGGTTTCATCGACGACAACGGGGTGCCGGTGGCGTGCGTGTGGCGTCCGGTGGCCGACGAGGGCTCTGCCCGCTGTACCCGGACGGGCTGGGCCCGCAACTGCGGGCCCACGTGGCACGCCCTGAGCCGGCGTCCGCCGGTCAGGCCGTCTCGATGACGGTCGCGTGCTCGTCCGGACCCGGCGGCTGGGCATGGTCGAGGTAGGCGTCCAGTTGCACCGCCGACACCTCGAACGCGTTGGGCCCGGGCCGGCCCGCCCGGGCGGCGACCCGCTCGTGCAGCACCGACGGCGGGGCGGTGAACCAGTACAGCCTCACCGTCGCCCCCTCGGCGCGCCCCAGCTCGCGGTAGCGTTCCCGCTTGTCGCGCTGGCACAGGGTAATCCAGCACGACATCTCGCCCCTGCCGCAGCAGGGCGACGAGCCGGCCACGCAACTCGTCCTCGACCCCGGCTGCGAGCATTGCCCAGTCGCCGCCACGGGCCCAGACGACCTCATCGATGGACAGCCGGACGAAGCCGCGCGCCACCAAGGTGCGGGCGAACGTGGTCTTGCCCGATCCCGACACCCCGGCCAGCAGGGCCAGCGTGCTCACCGGCGCGGAGGCCGGAGCGGTCACTTCCAGAGGGTGGCGAGGACGAACGCGGCGGCCATGCCGCCCATCCCGATGCCCACGTTGGCCAGCGGCGGCAGCGCGGCCATGAACGGGATCTGGTTGCCGGCGATGTAGTAGACGACGAGCCACAACACGCCCAGCAACCCGACGGTGATGAAGGTCGGCGGCACCCACCGGCGATCGCCCGGGGCGGCGACTCGCCGCTGCCGATCGGCGCGCTGCTCCTTGAGCGCCTGGAACCGGGCCTGCTTCTTCTTCTCCGCTGCTTCCTTGCGGATCTTGGATTCGGGCACGGACACTCCTTGGCGGCGAAACGACTACCGGTGAAGGATAACCGGCGGGTCGCGGACCCGAGAAACCGCCCGACGCCTGGCCGCTGGGGTGGCGTCGGTTCGCGGGCCGGTGCCGCGTAGGGTTGGCGGCGTGAACCGACGCCTGCTCCGCGCCCTCGCGCGGCTGCGCCGGGCCCGCAGACGGACGAGCGTGGCCGGGGTCGGCGCCAGGCTGCTCAGCACGGCCGTGTTCGCCCTGGCAGGCTTCATGATCGTCACCGGCGCGGTGAACTCCCAGGGCGGAGACCTGCGGCCCAACCGCAACACCGACCTGGCCGGGCTGGTCCAGTCCGAAGCCAAGCGGAACCGGGACCTGGCCGACAAGGTCACCGCCCTGCGTGCCCAGGTGGACGAACTGGCTAAGTCGGGGGCCGCCGACCCTGTCAGCGAGGACGAGTTGAACGCCGCATCCGCCCTGGCCGGGCTGACGCCCGTCAAAGGCCCCGCGGTCTCGGTGACCCTGACCGACGCCCCGCTGGAGGTCAAGCCGGCGGGGCTGGACGAAGACCTCCTGGTTGTGCACCAGCAGGACATCCAGGCGGTGGTGAACGCCTTGTGGTCCGGCGGCGCCGAGGCCATGACCATCCAGGGCCAGCGGGTGAGCTCGCTGACCGGGATCAAGTGCGTCGGCAACACGGTGGTCCTGCATGGGGTGCCGTACGCGCCCNCGTACGAGATCGTCGCCATCGGGAACCAGAGCAAGCTGGAGGCCGCGCTGGCGTCCTCGTCCTACCTCGCCATCTACCACCAGTACGTCCAGGCGTACGGGCTCGGCTACGCCCAGCGCCGACTCGACGAGGCGACCATGCCCGGCTTCCGGGGCAGCATCGACATCACCGCCGAGCGCTGAGCCGTTCGGCCGCCGGCCGCCGGCATGGTGGAATAGCCCCCATGCCGCGGATCCTGGTCATCGACAACTACGACTCGTTCGTCTACAACCTCGTCCAGTACCTGGCTCAGTTGGGTGCGCAGGTCGAGGTGTGGCGCAACGACGATCCGCGCTTCGCCGTCCCCGGTTGGGCGGACGGTTTCGACGGGCTGCTGATCTCGCCCGGCCCGGGCACGCCGGAAGCCGCGGGCGTGTGCGTCGACGTCGTCGGGACGCACGCGGGACGGCTGCCGATCTTCGGGGTGTGCCTCGGCCTGCAGGCCATCGCGGTCGCGTACGGGGGCGTGGTGAACCGGGCGCCGGAACTGCTGCACGGCAAGACCTCGCAAACGTTCCACCGTTCGGAGGGTGTTCNNGAGGGCCTGCCGAGCCCCGTGACCACCACCCGCTACCACTCGCTGGCCCTCGACCCCGCCACCGTCCCCGACGAACTCGAGGTCACCGCGTGGACCGAATCGNGGGTCATCATGGCCGTCCGGCACCGCGAGCTCGCGGTCGAGGCCGTCCAGTTCCACCCCGAATCGGTCTTGACCGAGGGCGGCTACCAGATGCTGGCGAACTGGCTGGTGGCGTGCGGGGACGAGGAAGCGCCCGAACGCGCGCGGGGCCTGACCCCGCTGATGTCGGTCCGCTGACCGCTACGGCGTCGACGAGGTCGAGGGGCTCACGCTGGGGTCGGGGTCTCCGAGGGGCTGGGGTCTGCTGCGCCGGGGTCTTGGCCAGGACCAGCGTGATCCTGGTGGTGCGCTTGACCTCGGTGCCGGCGTCCGGGTTCTGCCGGAACACCTGACCCGCCGGGGCCGATGAGGTCGCCTCCTCCACGAAGGTGACCGTCCAGCCCTCCCGGTCGGCCAGCGCCTGCGCGCCGGTCTTGGTGTAGGTCACGAAGTTCGGGACGATCCCCGTGCCGGGCGAGTAGGTGATCGTGATCTGGGTGTCCAGCGCGACCGTGGCGCCCGGGGCCGGATTCACCGACAGGACCTGGTTGGCCTTCTCCCGCGACGTGGAATCCGCCTGGGCCTTGACGTTGGTGAACCCCAACCCGGCCAGGGTCTTCTTCACCGCATCCAGTTGCTTGCCCACCAGGTCGGCGGGGATGGTCTCCTTCTTCGGGCCCACGTTGACCTGGATCGTGACGCTCGACCCGGCCGGGACGCGGATACCGCCGGTCGGGGTCTGTTTGATCACGGTGTCCACGGTGTTGTCGTCTGGTCCCACGATGTTCTCGACCACCGGGACGAGCTTGGCCTCGGTGAGGGTCTGCTGGGCGACGTCGCTGCGAGCGCTGTAGACGTTCGGGACGACGACCATCTCGACCCGGGCCGACGGGTTCAGCGCGTAGTACGCGCCCACGCCGGCACCGATCACCAGGAGGAACGCGAGCAGCCCCCACAACCACGCGAGGTTTCGGCGGGGCGGGACGGGCTGGATCGCGCGGGTGGCCTGGCCGCTCTGGGTGGGCGGCGAGTCGGCGGCGACCACCATCGTCGCCGCGGACGCAGGGGGCGGAGGCGGGGTGGTGGCCAACGCGACGGTCGGGGCGGCCGCGGCAGCGGCCACGGTCGGGCTGGAGGCGGTCACCGGCTGGCCGGCCAGCAGCCGTCCGATGTCGGCGCGCATGGCCGCCGCGGTCTGGTAACGGTGGGCGGGGTCCTTCGCCAGCGCCTTCAAGACGATGGCGTCCATGGCCGGGGTGATCAGGCTGTCCAGCCGGGACGGTGGCACCGGGTTCTCCCGGACGTGCTGGTAGGCCACCGAGACCGGCGAATCCCCGTGGAAGGGNGGCTTGCCGACCAGCAACTCGTACATCAGCACCCCGGCCGAGTAGATGTCGGAGCGGGCGTCCACGGTCTCGCCGCGGGCCTGTTCGGGNGAGAGGTACTGGGCGGTGCCGATGACGGCAGCGGTCTGGGTCATCGTGGCGGAGGTGTCGGCGACGGCCCGGGCGATCCCGAAATCCATCACCTTCACGGTGCCGTTGGGGGTCAGCATCACGTTGGCCGGCTTGATGTCGCGGTGCACGATCCCGGCCCGATGGCTGAAGCTCAGGGCGTCCAGAACACCCTGGGTGAACTCGAGGGCGCGTTGCGGCAGGATCTTGCGGCCGCCGCGCAGGATGTCGCGCAGCGTGTGCCCCTCGACGAGCTCCATCACGATGTAGGGCACCGAGATGCCGGTCGCGGGGTCGACTTCCTCGCCGGTGTCGTAGACGGCCACGATGTTGGGGTGGTTCAGCCCGGCGGCCGCCTGCGCCTCGCGGCGGAACCTGGCCTGGAAGGTGGGGTCGCCGGCCAGGTCCACCCGCAGCTGCTTGACCGCCACCTCGCGGCCGAGTCGGGTGTCCCGGGCCCGGAAGACCTGCGCCATGCCGCCGCGGCCAAGGGGGCCGCCCAGCTCGTAGCGTCCNCCGAGCAGCCTCGGAGTCACGGTCATGACAGCGTCCCTTTCCGGTGGGGGTCCGTCGTCCATTGTGCTGGACGGGGCTGGTGTCCGCGAAGTCCGGTCATCGCAGGGCCTCGATCACCGCTCGAGCGATCGGTGCGGCCACGCGGCCGCCGGCGATGTCGGAGGTCTCCATCTCCGCGTCCTGGACGAACACGCACACCGCCACGCTCGGGTCGTCCGCGAACGCGATGAACCACGCGTACGGGGCGCGGACGTTGTCGGAGTGGGCCGTCCCGGTCTTGCCGCCGATCGTGACCCCGGTGATCTGCGCCCGCCGGCCGGTGCCGTTCTGCACGACCTCGAGCATCATCTGGCGCAGCTTGAAGGCGTTGGTGCTGCTCATCGCCACCGAGCTCTGCTGGGGCCGGGTCTGGCTGAGCACCTGCAGGTCGGCGCTGCGGACGCTCTCGACCACGTACGGCTGCATCACGACCCCGCCGTTGGCGACCGCCCCGGCCACCATGGCCATCTGCAGCGGGGTGGCCGCGACCTCGAACTCACCGATCGCGCTCATTGCGGTCTGCGGCTTGTCCGGGTCCTCGGGGAACCGGCTGGCGGCGCTGTTGCCGAGATCGGGCAGGAAGCGGGTGCCGAAGCCGAACTTCTCGGCCTGTTCCCGGAGCGCGTCGGCGCCGAGTTCCATGCCCAGGCGCGCGAAGGCCGGGTTGCAGGACACCGCCAGTGCCTGGGTGAGGGTGATCTTGGTGCCACCGCACGAGCCGGGGATCGTCACGTTGGTGCCCGGCAGCTTGACCGAGTCGGCACGCACGAGCGTGTCCGGTTCGTACCCGGCCTCCAACGCGGCGGCCGCCACCACGGTCTTGAAGGTGGAGCCGGGCGGGAAGATCTCCCGGGTCGCGCGGTTGGCCAGGGGCTTCGACTTGTCGTCCCGCAGCGTGTTCCACGCCGCGGTGGCGTCCGCCAGGTCGTGCGTGGCGATGGCGTTGGGGTCGAAGCTGGGNGAGGTGACCATGGCCAGGATCGCGCCCGTCTTCGGGTTCAGCGCGACCACGGCTCCCTTGAGACCCCCNAGCGCCTGGGCGGCCGCCTTCTGGGCGCCCGCATCGATGGTGGTCTGGACGCTCGCCCCCTTCGGTTTGGTGCCGGTGGCGAGGTTGACCAGCCGTCCGATGAGCTGGGAGCTGTCGTTGCCCGCGAGCTCCTGGGAGTACCCCTGCTCCAGCCCGGTGGCCCCGTACTGGTAGGAGTAGAACCCCGTGATCGGTGCGTAGAGCTTCCCGTCGGAGTACTTGCGCTGGAACTTGAAGCGGTCCTTCACGGCGACGGTTTCGGCGACCGCCTTGTTGCCCACGAGGATCGCCCCNCGATCCTGGGCGAAGTTGGCGTCCTGGACGCGCCGGTTGCCCGACTGGGCGTTGAGAGAGTCCTGACGGGCGAGGTAGTTGAAGCTGAGGTTGGCCAGTAGCGCGAAGCTCATGAGCAGGGCCACCACGGCGACGGCACGGATCGGACGGTTCACGCGCGTGGCCCCCTCGGGTTGGTGTCGGTCTCGACCGGCGGAGCCCACGAGGGCGCGGACGGTACCGGCCGCGGGTTCGCGGTGGGGTCGGAGACTGGGCTGGACCAGTCGGCGACGGGGATGGACGGGGTGCCGGGGCCTGACGGGCCACCGACGGACGGACCCACTGCGGGCCCGGAGGGGTTGCCGGCGGGGCCCGAGGGGCCCAGGGCCAGGGTGGGTTCCGCGGCTCCCCAGGCCGCCGGCGTGGCCTGGGTGGGGTCGTTGGCGCCCGGGGCGGGGTGGCCCAGGTGGGGTCGTTGGCCCCCGGGGCGGGGTGGCCCAGGTGGGGTCGTCAGCGCCCGCCGACGGGGTGATCTGCGTCGCCTCGTCCGGGGTCGCCTGGACGGTGGCCGGCCCCGCCGCAGCGGGAGCCGCGGCCGGTGCCAGCGCGATCACCTGGGTGGTGTCGTGGGCGAGCGAGGCCACCGGATCGCTGACCACCTGGCTCTGCGGCCGGCGCGCCTGGTGGGTGACCGTCAGCAGCAGCCCGACCATCATCCAGTTGGCGATCAGCGACGAGCCGCCCTGGGACAGGAACGGGGTCGTCAGGCCGGTCAGGGGCAGCAGCCGGGTCACCCCGCCGATGATCACGAACACCTGGATCGCGAAGACGAATGACAGGCCGGCGGCCAGCAGCTTCCCGAAGGGCTCGCGGCAGATCAGCGCGGCCCGTAGGCCCCGGGCGACCAGCAGCGCGTAGACCACCACGATCGCCATCAGGCCGGCGACTCCGATCTCCTCACCCAGGGCGGCGGCGATGAAGTCGTTCTTCGCCAACGGCGTCAGGTTGGGCCGGCCCAGGCCCCAGCCCGTCCCGAAGAGGCCGCCCCACGCCAGCCCGTACTGGCCCTGGATGATCTGGTAGTTCTGCTCGGGCTTGCTGAACGGATCGAGCCAGGCGTTCACGCGGACTTGGACGTGCCCGAAGTAGCGGTAGCCGAGCACCGCCCCGAACCCGAACAGCAGCAGGCCCAGGATCGGCCAACTGGGTCGTTCCGTGGCGACATACAGCATCATCACGAACAGCCCGAAGAACAGCAGCGAGGTGCCGAGGTCCTTCTGGAAGACCAACACCGCGAGGCTGGCCGCCCACATGATCGCGATCGGGCCGAGATCGCGGGCCCGTGGCAGGTCGATGCCGACGAACCGGGCGCCGGCCAGGGCCAGCACCTCCCGCTTCTCGACCAGGTAGGACGCGAACGCGATCGATAGGACGATCTTCGCCAGCTCGGCCGGCTGGAAGTTCCACGGGCCGACGTGGATCCAGATCCGGGAGCCGTGCTTCTCCAGCCCGAGGCCCGGGACGAGGGGCGTCATGAGAATCGCCATGCCGGCCAGGAACATCAGGTACGGGAACCGCTGCAGCCGGCGATGGTCGCGCAGCAGGAACACCACCACGGCGAACGCGAGAACGGCGATGACCGTCCAGCCGAGTTGCAGTTCGGCGGAGTGCATCACCGGGTTGCTGCCCAGATCGAGCCGATGGATCATCGCCAGGCCCAGGCCGTTGAGCAGGTACACGCTCGGCACCAGCAGCGGGTCGGCGTACGGCAGGCGCCACCGGACGACGGCGTGGGCGAACAGCCCGATCCCCACGTAGGCGCCGACGGCCCACGGCCACTGCTGTGGAACCGCACCGCCGGAGTTGAGGTCGGTCAGCAGGTACCCGGCGATCGGGACGAGCATGCCGAACGCCAGCATGACGAGCTCCACACCACGCCGCTTGCGGTAGACCACGACGCCGGCCATCAGCAGTCCCCGGGCGCCTCAGGGGTCGGCGACTGGCTGGGGCTCGGTGGGGCGGACGAGCTGACCGGGACGGTGCCGGACGGGGTGCCGTGCGGCGACTGGCTGCCCGACGGACTGGTTCCGGCGGAGGGACGGGCCGAGGGGGACGTGGACGTGCCAGGGGACGGGGTTGCCGAGGGGGTGGGGGCCGCGGTCGCGGTCGCCCGGGACTGCCGTTTGGCGATGCAGCCCTCGGCCAGGGTCTTCAGTTCCCCGACCGTCTGCCGAGCCTGGTCCAGGTCGGGCACGGAAATCGTGTTGAGCACCCGCTCCCGGTAGAAGGGGGCAGATCGCCGATCTTGGTTTGCTGCACTTCGAGGACGGTGCTCAGCGGAATCCCCAGGGGTTTGTCGGGAACCCCGCGGAAGATCGCCACCGCGTCCTCGTGCGCACCGACGAACAGCTTCGTCTGGATGTAGGAGTACCACCCGTACGCACCGCCGGCCAGGACGAGCAGCGGGAGCAGGACGACCAGGACCAGCTTCACCCATCCCGAGGCGCGCCGCCGCTCGGTCGGGGAATAGCGGAGGCGTTCGGCCCGGTCGGCAGCCCCGGATCGGGCCGGGGGTGGTGTCGGTCGCGTCGTCGGTGCGCAGGACGGCGGTGTCCTCGGCGCCGGCGTCCAGGTCCAGATCCGCGGCCGCGCCCAGCACCTGCGGTTCGCCGGCCGGGTCGCCGTCCACCACGTCGGCCAGGATGATCGTGATGTTGTCCAGGCCGCCCTCGTGATGCGCCATCGCGACGAGCCGCTGCAGCACCTGTTCCGGGTCCTCGCCGCCGAGCACCCCGGCGATGTCGGCGTCGGTGACCAGGCCGCACAGCCCGTCGGAGCAGAACAGCAGCCGGTCGCCGGGTTCGACATCCAGCCAGTCCAGGTCGGGGGTGTTCGTGGGGTGCCCGTTGAGGACGCGCAGGATCAGCGAGCGGTGCGGGTGGACGAGGGCCTCGGCTTCGCTGATCCGTCCGTCGTCGACGAGGGTCTGCACCCACGAGTGGTCGCGGGTGATGCGCTTCATCTCCCCGCCGCGCAGCAGGTAGCCGCGTGAGTCGCCGATGTTGGCCAGCGCGCAGCGCTCGCCGTCGAAGAGGACGCCGCAGACCGTCGTCCCCATGCCGTCCAGGGACGGGTCGGCGCGGACGAGGTCGGCGATCTGATCGTTGGCCCGGGAGATCGCGCCCGCGACCAGTTCGAGCATGTCCTTGCCGCGGAAGTCGCCGTCGGAGGCCTGCAGTTCCTTGATGGCCACCGCCGAGGCCAGGTCGCCGGCGGCCGCGCCGCCCATCCCGTCCGCGACCATGAGCATGGTGGGGAGACGTAGCCGGAGTCCTGGTTGTTCTTACGCACCAGGCCGATCTCGGAGTGGGCGAGGTAGCGGAACGCCTTGCTCATCGCTCCACCGCCATGAACGTCCTGCCGATGCGCATGGTGTCGGCGAGCCCGAACGGGGTGGGNGAGGTCACCCGCTCATTGTTGACGTACGTGCCGTTGGTCGAGCCGAGATCCTCCACCACGTAGCCGTTGTCGGCGCGGGTGATCCGGGCGTGCCGGGACGACACGTAGTCGTCGTCCAGGATGAGCTGGCATTCGGCCGTCCGGCCGATCAGGATGCCCTCGTTCAACTGGACGGTCAGCCCAGCCTGGTTGCCCTTGGTGATCTTCAGTGTGGTCGGCAGGGTCCGCGAGGCCCGGCCGCGCTCGCGCTTCACCTTCTTGAGTTCCGCGACCGGCTGCAGTTCCCCGTATTCGTTGGTGGCGAGTTTGCGGCCGAACAGGTCGGTGCGGATCACGTTCCCCGCGAACAGGACGAACAGCCACAGCAGGGCCAGGAACAGGACCTTGAGCGCGAGGACGACGAGTTCAGACATCGGCCACCGGCGACGTGATCGACATGCGGGTGGAACCGATCTCGACGCGCGTGCCGGGCCCCAGCGTGGCCTGTCGGACCCGCTGGCCGTTGACGATGATCCCGTTGGTGGAGCCGAGGTCCTCGATGGTGAGCTCGCCGTCGGCTCCCACGTCGATGCGCGCGTGCCGCCGGGAGATGCCGGGGTCGTTGATGCGCAGGTCGGCGTCCGTGCCGCGGCCGATGGTGACCCCNGGCGGGGTCAGCGGGTGCCGGATGCCGTTGACTTCCAGGACCAGGGTGGCCTTGCGGGCCGCCGTGGGNGCGGGCTCGTCCCCGACCACGCCGGCGACGGCCGAACTGGCGACGGTGAACCGGCCGGTGGGGAGGCTCTCGTCCAGCTCGTAGTGGATCATCACCGGGCCGTTGAAGATGTAGCCCTTGGCGGCGGCGTAGTCGCGCAACTGGGGCGCGATCTCGGCGTTCAGGGTCTTGCTGTACGGGGTGAGCCGGTCGTGGTCGTGCCGGGACAGCCCGACCGTGAACTCGTTGGGCACGAGTTTGCGCTCGCGGCTGAGCAGCTTCGCCTCGTGATCGAGTTCGCGCTGGAGCCGCGCGGTGATCTCGACGGGCTGCACGTCACCCTTGAACGCGCGGGCGAACACGCCGCTGACGGCCCCCTCAAGGTGNCGTTCGACCCGGTCGAAAACCCCATGCCTGGGACCTCCTTCCGGGCGTTCGACAACCGCCGTCCACACTATCGGCGGCAGAACCACCAGCGTAGCCGAGGCCGCAACGCGGGGTTGAGGGTCGCACGCCCATGGGCAAGGGCGATTCGGGACAGACGCGGTGGGGCGAGGGAACAGAGCCCGCGAGGGAGCCCCTTGGTGAGCCTCGGGGCGGGCACTCATCGGCGCGATTGGCCCGCCACTCTCCGGGGTTCGTGATGGGGACGGTCACTCGGCTGGAGGCAATGGCGCGATGGGACGGCCCATCAGGTGCGCTGCTCCCACCGCACGCGGCGGTCTTGCGTCCGAGGGCCGCTCGCGTGACCCCGACGACCGCACCGGAGCGGAGGCGGGGGCGTGGCGGAGCGGGCTGGTCACTGGGCGCTTCGCTGCGCTGACTCGCACGCGAGGAGCCGACCGTGCCGCTGTGACGTCTGACGTGACCGCGCGGGTGGCGCGCGGCGGCCGCCCTTGCCGCGCCCGGACGCTTCCCGGCTGGGGGTGCGGCATCCCCGCCGACCGCCCTGGGATGGGTGCTCGGCCACCTCTCCGACCGCCCTGGGATGGGTCGGCCTCCCCGCCGACCGCCCTGGAAGGGTGTGCGGGCTCCCTCGCTGACCTCCCTGGGAGGGTGCTCGGTCTCCTCGCTGACCTCCCTGGGCGGGGTGCACCGGTGATGCCCAACCGCCCCTTGGGGAAGGGCCGATTCGAACCGTCCGCGGGCGCTGTGCTAACCTCGTCCGGCTGGCCCTTCGGGGCTGGGCGCGAGTGGCGGAATGGCAGACGCGCACGGTTCAGGTCCGTGTGTCCGAAAGGACGTGGAGGTTCAACTCCTCTCTCGCGCACCGTAAGGTGCCCTGACTACGGCAAATGCATTCTTTCGCCTGAAGGTATTCCACCTATCAGCGTCGAAGCTGAAAATGGCGAATCTCGCTGACAAGGCTAGACGTACAGTTCTGCTGGCGGCCCTCAGGAATGGGCACCTCTCTCGTCTGCGATCGAGGTGCCCCGGACTTGCGCTGACAAGGGGCTTTGCGGTCCGAGTCGCTGCCGAGCGTCGTCGAGACTGGCCGCCTGCCCCTCATTCGCCCCCGGGCCGGGCGCTTCGAATCGGTGTCCCACTAGGGCTGGAACTCTGCGAGGCGCGACTCCGGCCAGCTCGCTGCCCCACGTGTGCCCCACGCCCGCACGGAACTGCACGTCCACAGTTGTCACGAGGTTTCGCATCGGAGCTTCCGCAGCGGTCGACGCCGAAGGCAGCCTCTCCTGTGTGCAGCTACGCCAAACCCGCGCACGCCCGCAGCGGCACCAGGGTGCGCGTCCTCTGCGACGGTCTTCCAGGTGTTGCTGGAGGCGTGCGGCGCTCAGGTCGACGCATTGAGCCCGCGGCTGAGAGCGCCCACGAGTTCCTGTCGTCTTCCGAACTCCGAAGGCCACCCAGGAGCGCCGCGAACCTGCAGGCTTCGGGTCAGTAGTGCGGCGTCGCCAGGCCAGCGCGCCAGGAGTTCCGACAACCGTTGCGGGCCGATCAGAGCAGCCACGTCCACGCCCAGCAGGTTCGCGGCAGCACGCTGAACGTCGGCCTGTTCGTCGATCAGGATGGCGTTTCCTTTGGCGGTGTCATAGAGCCGGTCCTGGACGTCGCGGTTCTCTGCGTACCAGTGGAGGGTCAGCGCGAGGTCGGCCGCGTCCTTGGTCTCGTGGTATTCGGAGCGGTCGAGCCAGGCGCCCAGCTTGGCCGCGGTGAACCCGGCGACAATGGGGATCCTGACTTCCAGGGTCGGTGCCAGTGCGAGGGGAAGGGAGGCGGTGAGGATCTCCGCGAAAGCCCACACGCTGAATGGGACTTCCCGGGTGGGTGGCTCGACGATCCCATCGGGATCCTCGATCTCNCCGAACGGGAGAAGATCGACGTCGATGCCGGCGACCCGGTAACGGATGCCGGTGTGACCAACCGCCGGGAAGGTGGTGGCGAGGGTTCGGTAGGCATCCCAGGAGGCCAGGGCCAGTGCGAGATCGAGGTCGCGCGTCGCGGTGGTCTCGAAGTCGTGGCCGAGTGCGCGGTGCAGGATGTTGCGGCACCACGCACCGACGAGCATGACGTCTCTGGGGGCAAGTGACGGCGACGTTGCCAGCACCTTTTCGACCACCCTTGCTGCCGGCTCCAGGAAATCGTCAGGAACTAGTGTCAGGTCCAGCATGGGACTGCCTCCAGTCTTGGGCGGCCTGGCGCACGCGGGGTCATCGCTGGCGGCGAGGTCGGCATAGACCAGTGGCCACGGCGCGAGCTGGACGCCCGGTCGGGTGCCGTCTGGGGCGCTCCAGAAAGCTCGGCGGACCTCGATGTTCGTCGGCCCATCGGATCGCCAGCGGTTCACGACCGGCAGGAGCGAGTCTTCCCTGGGTGCATAGAGAGTGAGTGTTGCCGGACGCAACTCCGGCACTGCCGACTCGCCCGAGATATAGAGCGTGTCGGGTTCAGCTGCTGGACGCACGTGCTCGATGGAGCCGCTGTAAGTGGCGCGGGTGAGCTTGGCTCCGAGCCCGGTTGGGTAGGCGGCTGCCCACAGCTCAAGGAGGTCGGACTGACCGGCGGGTCGCGAACCTGCCCTGTACCCGGCCTCCGAGAGCAACTGACGCGCGTTGTGAGCCTGGCCCACCGAGACGTCGGCGGCGCGGGCCAACTCCCGCAGAGGTGCCTGCCACAGGTCAGGCCAAGCAAGCAGCGCGAAAATGACCTGGGCGCGGGCCGTGCTGAAAAGGTTGCCCGTCGCTGCCGCCGGCGCTACGCCCTTGGGCCTGGGGCGGCCACGGACATCGATGAGTACGTCGCCGAACGTGATCCAAGCGTTCCCGGCAGTATCCAGGTACTGAACGCCGGCCCGGCGCAGTGCATCGGCGGTCCGCGGTGATACGAAGTTGCTCAAGACGAGCGCCGGGCCTCGTTCCTTGCCGATCCAAGCGGCGTCAGCCAACGTGAAGCTCGCCCTCACGAACACGGTGTACTGCTGCTCGGATCTGCCCCGCATCAGATACGCGTCGGTCCAGCCCTCGACGGGTAGGCCACCTGGCAGTCGGCTCTGAATGCCGAACTCGCTGAGGAGTCGGATGTATGGCTTAGCCGCCACTTCGTTCATTCCCGCCACCTGTTCAGGATAGCTGAACATTCGTCAAAACTGAACACGCCTTGCCTTGCTGTATGGCTGGGCGGTACGAGGCGTCCGGAGGCGCCGCGGTATGAACGCCAGTGGGCCAAGGTTGGTCGGACAGGTTCCAAACCCTGCCCCACATCTGCCCCACGAGGCCCGTCACACGGTTCTAGAACTGTACATAACCCCTAGTGGAAGCTATGTTCACCCGTGTCCTGTGGGAGGTTCAACTCCTCTCTCGCGCACCGTAAGGTGGCCCTGACAAGGGCAAACACGGATTCGTGGATCCTCTCTCGTGTTTCTTTCCGGTCTGACCCAAATCCTTCTGACTAGGGCTTTCGCGTGGTGGCGTGGGGGCTGATAGTCAGATGAGCCCACTCGGGGCCGCTGCTGCCCCACGGAGAATGGCCCACGAAAACGGTCAAGTCCTGCGGGGTGGTGTACGGCTGATCCTTCGGGGTTCAGGCTGTGAGGGCCTGGAGGATGGGTTCGGTGTTCACCTCCTCGGTGCCGAGGGCCTGTGATTTGGTGAGGACATCTAGGCCGAGGTAGCGGCGGGCTTCGGCCCATTCGTCGTGTTGCTCGGCCAGGACGGCGCCGACGAGCCGGATGATGCTGTTGCGGTCGGGGAAGATGCCGACGACGTCGGTGCGGCGCCGGATCTCGCGGTTGAGGCGTTCGTTGGGGTTGTTCGACCAGATCTGTCGCCACACCTCTTTCGGGAAGCCTGCGAAGGCGAGGATGTCGGCTCGGGCGGTCTCGAGATGATCGGCGACGGCCGGGAACTTGCCCGCCAGGGCGTCGACGATCCGGTCGAACTGGGCCTGCACCGCGTCAGCGTCGGGCTGGTCGTACACGGAGTGGAGCAGGGCCTTGACCCATGGCCAGGACGACTTGGGTGTGGTGGACATCAGGTTCGCCGCGTAGTGGGTTCGACAGCGTTGCCAGGTGGCGCCGGGCAGGGTGGCGGTGATCGCGGCGACGAGGCCGGCGTGGGCATCGGAGGTGACCAACCGAACCCCGCGCAGGCCGCGGGCGACCAGGTCGCGGAAGAACGCCAACCAGCCGGCACCGTCCTCGCTGGTGGTGACCTGCACACCCAGGACTTGGCGGTGGCCGTCGGCATCGACACCGGTCGCGACAAGGGCATGGACGGGNACGACCCGGCCACCCTCACGCACCTTCAACACCAGCGCGTCGGCGGCCACGAACGTGAACGGCCCCGAGTCGTCGAGGCGGCGGGTGCGGAACTCTTCGACGTGCGCGTCGAGGTCCTTGGCCATCTCCGACACCTGGCTCTTCGACAGCGTGGTGATCCCCAGGGATTGGACCAGCTTGTCCATTCGTCGGGTGCTGACGCCGAGCAGGTAGCAGGTCGCCACCACCGAGGTGAGGGCCCGCTCGGCCCGCTTGCGACGCTCCAGCAGCCAGTCCGGGAAGTAGCTACCGGTCCTTAGCTTGGGCACCTCGAGATCGAGGGTGCCAGCGCGGGTGTCGAAGTCGCGGTGCCGGTAGCCGTTACGCCGGTTGATCCGGTCCGGTGAGCTGGTGCCGTACGCGGCGCCGCACACCGCATCGGCCTCGGCCGACATCAGCGTGTTGATGAAGGTGGTCAACAACTCCCGCAACAGATCCGGGGAGGCTTGGGCCAGCTGTTCCTCGATCAGGCGTGCGCCATCGATACTTGGAGTGACGGTCATCGTGGGTTCTTTCTTCGAGTCGGTTGTGAGAGATCACTCGAAGGATCACGCGGTGACCGTCACCCATTCCGCAGCGACACGCTCACCGGGACCCGTACACCACTCTGCTGGACTCCACTACGAAAACTGGTTCTGACTAGGTGCGATAAGCGACTGGGGCGTCTCCGGACGATCTGTTCTGCCCCACGCGCCCCACGAGAACTCAGAAACGGTACAGGAACCCCGGCGCCCCTGTAGCCCTGCGACGCCGCCATCGAACCCTGCTTGGTCGACGCGGTTGAAAGCTAACCCTGTGTCGCCACTCGAATCTTGACCCCCGTAGCCGACCCGCATGGTGCACTCGACCTGTCGGGGTGTCTCGTTGGGATCTGGGCCCTACGGAGCAGGTGTGCCAGAAGTCGCGAGTCGGACCCTAACGAGACGCTTCGGCGGCCAGCGCGGTGTGTCGCGCTGGGGTGTACCTCGCAGTGACGAGTGACTGGGTTGCGGCTGCTAGCCGACCGGGGCGAGGCCAAGGGCGACGACGGCTCCGATCACGGTGAGCGCGGGGGTNTGGATGTCGGCGGCGTCGGCGAGGGCGGGCAGCGTGGCCACGGTGCCGCGCACCACCTGTTGGTCGGGTAACGCGGCCTTGGCGACGATGGCGGCGGGNGTGTCTGCGTCGAGGCCGCAGCTGGTGAGGCCGGTGCAGATCTCGGCGAGGTGGGCGACGCCCATGAGGATCACGATGGTGCCGGTGCTCTGCGCGAGCGCGTCCCAGTTCACGGTCGAGGCGGGGTGGTCGGGTCCGACGTGTCCGGAGACGACGGAGAAGTTCTGGGTGATGCCGCGGTGGGTGAGGGGNATGCCGGCGAGTTCTGGTCCGGCGATCGCGGAGGACACTCCGGGGATGACGCGGACGGGGATGCCGGCCTCGGCGCAAGCGAGCCATTCCTCGCTGCCGCGTCCGAGGACGAACGGGTCGCCGCCCTTGAAGCGGACGACGGTCCTCCCTCTGCGCGCGTGGTCGATCAGGAGGGCGTTGATGTCGGTCTGGGCGGTCTGGCAGCCGCGGGGNATCTTGCCGACGTCGATGAGGGTTGCGCCGGGGCGGGTCTCGTCGAGGCAGGCGAGCGGTGCGAGGTGGTCGTAGAGCACGACGTCGGCTTCGCGTAGTGCGCGGAGTCCGCCGATGGTGAGCAGGTCGGGGTCGCCGGGTCCGCCGCCGACGAGGATGACCTGGCCCGTGGTGCCGGTGCCGGTGTTCATGGTGTTCCTTTCGTGGTGCGCGGTCGTCGCTGACCGGGGTTCAGCCGGTGCGTCCGTCGGTGCCGCACAGGGCGTTGACGGCGGCGACGGTGACGGCGCTGCCGCCCCGGCGTCCGTGGACGACGAGGTAGTCCAGGTCGAGGGTGTTGTCGGCGAGTGCCCGTTTGGACTCGGCCGCTCCGATGAAGCCGACCGGGATGCCGAGGACGGCGGCCGGCGCGAGCTCCGGGTCCTCCTCGACGATCTCGAGCAGGTGGAACAGGGCGGTGGGCGCGTTGCCGATCGCGACCACGGCGCCGGCGAGGTGGGGGCGCCACAGTTCGACGGCCGCGGCGGTCTTGGTGGTGCCGTGCCGGACGGCGAGGTCGTCGAGTCGCGGGTCGCCGAGCAGGCAGACGATCTGGTTGTCGCGGGGNAGGCGGGAGCGGATGATGCCACTGGCGACCATCCGGGAGTCGCACAGGATCGGGGCGCCCTGCTGCAGTGCGGTGGTGGCGGCGGGGACGAGCCCTTCGGACCAGGCGAGGTCGTCGAGGAGGTCGACCTGGCCGCTGGCGTGGATCATCCGGACCGCGACCGCCCGGAGGCCTTCGGGCACCTTGCCGAGGTCGGCTTCGGCTGCGATGGTGGCGAAGGACTGCCGGTAGATCTCGGCGCCGTCCTTGATGTAGTCGTAGCTCACAGCGATTCCTGGTTGACGACCTCGAGGAACCGGTCCCGCACCCGGCGGGCGCGCAGCGGGTCGTGGCTGGTGATGGCGGCGACGGTGACGCCGGCGGTGTCTCCGGTGGCCGGGGTCCAGGCCGAACCGTCGTCGGCCCGGTCGGCGCGGACGCAGTAGGTGTGGCGCGTCTCGGCCTCGGCGACGATGGAGGCGTTGGCGTCCGGGGAGTCGGTGAGGGCGAGCACGTACCAGGCGCCGTCCAGGTCGGCGGGCTCGAAGCTGCGGGCGCGCCAGGTGATCGCCCCGGCTTCGGCCAGGCCGGCGAGGCGGCTGTGCACNCTCGGGGAGACGACCTCGACCCTGGCGCCGGCGTCGAGCAGCTTCGGGACGCGGCGGCGGGCCACACAGCCGCCGCCCACGACCACGACCTTCCTGTCGCGCAACAGCAGGCCGGTGAGGTAAGCGGGNGAGCCGATAGTGGTGCGGGCCCGGAGCGCGCCCTCCTTGTAGCGCCGGGCGACGACCTGGGCGAGTTCGTCGCAGGGCCCGATCACGTCGGCGATCCGGATGACGGCGTCGGGGTGGGCGGCGCGGAACTCCTCGACCTGCTGGTGCACCCACTGATCGAGCCGTCCGGTGAACAGGAAGTGGGGCATGACCACGATCCGGCGGCTGCCCGAGGCGTGGTACTGGCGCAGGATTTCGGGCAGCGAGGGCCGGGCGACCTGGATGAAGGCGGACACCACCTGGTGGTAGCCGCCGGTCTCGAACACGATCCTGGACAGCCGGACGTGGTCGGCGTTGGCGTCGGTGTGGCTGCAGCCGCGTCCGACCATCACCACGTCGGTGTCCTCGGCGGACCAGTCGGCGCGGGCGGCGGCGATCCGGGCGTGGACGGCGCTGACGAGTGCNCCTGGGGAGCCGAGGTGCCGGGTGTAGACGACGGTCGCCTCGAGGTGGCGGGCCCTGGAGGCGTCAATGGCTTCAGGGATGTCGTCGCGGACGTGGCCGCCGGTGCCGATCATCAGGGGCACGACGACGGCGGAGGTGGCGTCGGTGAGCACGGTGTCGAGGGCGGCATCGATGGTGGGTGGGGTGAGTTCGACGAACCCGGCCTCGACGCGGACGTCGGGCAGCAGCCCGCGGACCTTCTCGACCAGCGCGGTGGCGGCGTCGGCGCCGGCGTTGACTCGGGTGCCGTGGCCGGCGATGACCAGCGGTGGCGGGGTGGCGGGCACCGCGGCAGGGGCAGGGGTGGGGGTGTCGTGGCTCATCGTTCCATCCAGTGGTAGTCGCGGGGNGTGACCATGGCGGTGCGGCCGGTACCGGCGGGCAGGTAGCGGGTGGTGGAGGAGCCGACCACGACCAGGGAGTTCATGTTGACCACGTCGGGGTCGAAGTCGGCCAGGGTCGCGAGGGTGACCTTCTGGTCGGGCCGGTCGGCCTCCTCGACCACGGCGACCGGGGTGGTGGGCGGGCGGTGGGCGGCGAACATGGCCAGTGCATCGGGAAGGTGGTGCAGCCGGGTGCGGCTGCGCGGGTTGTACAGCACGGTGACCAGGTCGGCCTCTGCGGCGGCGCGGACGCGGGTGAGGATGGTGTCCCAGTCGGTGTGCAGGTCGGACAGCGAGATGGTGGCGTGGTCGTGGCCCAGGGGTGCGCCGAGGATGGCGGAGGCGGCGAGGCTGGCGGTGACGCCGGGCACGATCTCGATGTCGATGCCTTCGGTGCCCTGTTCGAGGGTGGGNGAGGCCATCGCGTAGATCGCCGGGTCGCCGGAGCAGACGAGGGCGACGTTGTTGCCTTCGCGGGCGAGCTGGATGGCGGTGGCGGTGCGTTCCTCCTCCTTGCCCATCGGGGTGCTGGCGATCCGGACCCCGGGGCGCAGCAGGTCCTTGACCTGTGCGACGTAGGGCCGGTAGCCGACGACGACGGAGGCCTGCCGGATGGCCTGCTGCGCTCGGGGCGTAGTGAGGTCGCGTGAGCCGGGGCCGAGGCCGATCACGGTGAGCTTGCCGCGGGCGGGGATGCGTCCGATGGCGCAGGTGGCCTCTGCCGTTCTCTGCTTCTCGACCAGCAGGGTGGCGCCGTGGGCGAGGACTGAGGCCTCGGCGACGCTGGGNGTGCCGACGGCGACGCGGGGTGCGTCGCTGGGGTTGGGCACCTCGAGGGTTGCGAGCTGGTCGGCGGGGTAGGTGACCAGCGGCACGCCGAGGTCGGCGGCGAGCTGGACGAGCCCGGCTTCGTCGGCCTTGGTGTCGACGGTGGTGATCGCGGCGAGCGACCCCAGGGCAAGGCGGGCCTGTTCGAGGGTCTGTTCGAGCAGGCGGCGCAGGCTGGTGGTGCTGGTGCCGCGGTTGCAGCCCAGCCCGGCGACCAGGCTGGGCGGGTTGAGTACCACGGTGGGCAGGCTGCCGGGGTCGGTGAGCTGGTCGGTGACCAGCACCTGGGCGATCAGGCCGGTGCGTGTGGGGTCGTCTGGTCCCAGGACGCTCACGGTGGCCGGCAGCGGCGGCAGGGGCCACGGCTGGCTGCGGCGCACCGCGACCGGTTCTCCGTCGAGGATGGCCCGGGTGACAACGGCGACATCCCCGGCCCAGCGCCAGCGGAGGGTGTCCAGGCCGGGCACGCCGGTGGCGTCGGTGGCGGTGGTGAGGACGGCGGTGGCGCCGAGCCCTGCGGCGATCCGGCTGGCGAGGTCGTTGGCCCCGCCGCCGTGGCCGCCCACCAGCGGGATGACGAACCTCCCGGCGTCATCGATGACGACGACGCCCGGGTCGGTGTTCTTCGATGCCAGCAGGGGNGCGAGGATGCGGGTGGTGGCGCCGAGGGCCAGGTGGCTGACGATCAGGTCGCACTCGGCCCACGCCTGCGGGAGGCCGGCGACGGCACCGTCGGTGTAGCGGCGGCTTTCCTGGCCGAGGATGGCGTCGATCTGGTCGGCGCGGGCGCGGCTGCCCGGGCCGCTGGTGACCTGTCCGATCATGGCTGTTCTCCGACGACGAGGGGTGATGGGTGGCGGGTGGGGCCGGCGNACGCCTCCCGGCCACGGCGCGTCGTCGTCGGCGGGGTGCCGGTCGAGGACGAGGACGACGTTGGGTTCGCGCGGGACGGTGGTGCGCGCAGCGGCGGTGGTGAGGACACGGACGCGTTCGTCGGGTTCGCCGAGCCGCTCGGCCAGGACGAACCACCGGCCCAGGCCGTCCAGGGCGGTGGCCAGCTCCCTGATGCCGTGCTCCGCCGAGGTGAACACCGCGACCTTTCCGGCGGTGTGCACCAGGTCGAGGGCCGGTTCGAGTGGACGACCGTGGACGCTGACGACGGCGGCGTCGTCCCAGGGCAGGCCGACGGCGGCGAATGCGGCCGCGATCGAGGACACGGCCGGCACCACGCGGGGACGAAGACCCGCGGCGCGCAGTGTCCTGACGACACCGAAGTACAGCGGGTCGCCGCTGGCGATCACGACGACGACCTGTTCTTCGGGTAGGGCGGCGAGCTGTTCGACGGCCGGCCGCAACGCTCCGAGGGTGATGCGTCGGGAGTCCTCGACCTCGAGGGCGTCGAGGTGGCGTTGCCCGCCCACCACCCAGTCGGCGGTGGCAGCGGCCAGCCGCAGCTCGAGGGTGGGGGCGCCGAGCAGTCCGTGGACGGTGATCACGTGTCGGTCCTGGTCACGAGCGGGGTGCCGTCGGCGGCGCGGTACTCGTGGCGGAAGCCGGGGTGGTAGAGGTGGCTGCGGGTGTCGTGCTGCTCGGCCAGGGCCGGTCCGACGAGCACGACGGTGTGCTTCCACAGCTTGTGGGCCTTCATCGTGGCGGACAGTTCGGCCAGGGGGCAGCGCAGCATCAGTTCGTCGGGCCAGGTGACCCGGTAGCCGACGATGCAGGGNGTGTGGGGCGGGTAGCCGCCGGCCAGAAGTTGGTCCTGGAGCACCTTGTTGCGGGCCGCGGACAGGTACAGCGCCATGGTGACGCCGTGGGCGGCGAACCCGCGGACGGTCTCCCGGTCTGGCATCGGGGTGCGGCCGCCTTCGAGGCGCGTGAGGATGAGGGTCTGGGACACCTCAGGGATGGTGATCTCGGCGTCCATCCGGGCGGCGGCGGCGGAGAACGCCGAGACGCCGGGGATGGTGCGGTGCGGGATGCCGATCCGCTCGCAGATGCGGCGCTGCTCGGCGGTGGCCCCGTAGATCGAGGGGTCGCCGGTGTGCACCCGGGCGACCAGGAGACCTTCGTCGTGGGCGCGCTGGTAGAGCGGGGTGATGTCCTCCAGCGACTCGGCGGCGGAGTCGACCACCACGGCGCCGGGCTTGGTGTTCGCGACGATGGCGGCGTCGACCAGGCTGGAGGCCCAGATCACGATGTCGGCCTGCTCGATCACCCGCGCGCCACGCACGGTGATCAGGTCCGCCGCGCCGGGGCCGGCACCGACGAAGACGACCTGGCCNGCTCACAGTGCGCCGCCGGTGGTGGTGCGCCGCGGTGCGACGAGGACGGTGCTGAAGTAGGGCGCGCTGGCGGCGTCCACCTCGCTGAGCGGGGTGATGGTCTGGCCGGGCAGGCCCACGTTCACCCCGAGCACGCCGTCCAGGCCGCGTTCGTGGACGAGTTCGAGCAGGTCGGCCAGCTGCCGTCCGCCCTTGTAGGCGACGACGGTGTCGGCATGGTCGAGGGCGGCACCGACCGCGGCCAGCCCGGCCGTCACTGGTACGAGGGTGAGGCTTTCGCGTCCCTCGACGAGCGGGGTCAGGCTGGCCGCCGCCAGCGCCTGCATGGCAGTGATGCCCGGCACGACCGACACGTCAACGTCGGGCACCACTGCCTGTACCTGGGCGGCGAGGTAGGAGAACGTCGAGTAGACGCTCGGGTCGCCGACGGTGGCGAACGCGACCGTAGCCGCTCCCGACTTGAACGCGTCGACGGCGGCCTGCGCAGACGCCTCCCACGACCGGCGCCGCTTGGCGCCGACTCCGCGGCGCTGCGCCATGCTGAACGGCACCCGACGCAGCTTGCCGGCGGCGTCGGGACAGGCGGCGAGCACGACCTGCTCGGCCCGGCCGGCGTCGTCGCCGCTGGCCTCAGTGCTCGGCACCAGGATGACATCGGCCCGATCGAAGGCCGCCACCGCCTTGCGAGTGACGAGTTCGGGGTCGCCGGGGCCCACGCCCACCCCAACCAGGGCAGGAATGCGTGCAGCAGTGTCCAAGGGAGCCTCCTCAGGTGTCCTCGCCCGATCTCGTTGCTCGGCAGTGAGGCGAGTTCCTGGCTCCCCGTCCACGCGTGGTGCGTGGGCCGGTCACAGTGGCGGGACCGCCCCGGACTTGCCCTTTCGGGCTCACCGGAGTTCCTCGGCACATCTCTGCGAGGGCTAGTCTGGCACACTCGACGGCGCAGAATTGCCACCGGCGGAAGGTTGGTCATGGGCGGACAGGGGATCGCGACAGCGGTCGGCCTCGCTCTGGGCTGGGCGGCAGACCAGTTGCTCGGCGACCCGCGTCGCTGGCACCCGGTCGCCGGTTTCGGCCGCCTCGCCACCGCGATGGAGGATCGCACCTACGCCGACCATCGGCTGCACGGAGCGGTCCATGTCGCCGTGCTGGTCGGGGCGCGGCCGCTGCNNGGGAGCCTGGTTGCCCGCAGCGCCAGGCACCCTGTGCTGGCGACCATGGCGACCGCAGCAGCCACCTGGGTTGTGCTCGGCGGGCGGTCGCTGGCCCGTGAGTCAGAGGCGGTCGCGGCCCACCTGGACGCCGGCGACCTGGCGGCGGCACGACTCCAGGTCAGCCACCTGGTTAGCCGGGACCCGCAAACCCTCGATGCCGACGGCGTGGCCCGAGCCGCCCTGGAGTCGGTGGCGGAGAACACCTCCGACGCGGTGGTCGCCCCGTTGTTGTGGGGTGCGGCCGCCGGCCTTCCGGGGCTGTTGGCCTATCGGGCGATCAATACCCTCGACGCCATGGTCGGCTACCGCAACGACCACTACGGCAACTTCGGCTGGGCCGCGGCGAAACTCGATGACCTGGCCAATCTCCTGCCGGCACGGGTCAGCGGCGGCCTCGCTGTCCTGGCAGCCNCCCTGGTGGGCGGGCGGCCGGCGGACGCACTGCGAGCGGTGCGCGACCAGTCTGGCCGGCACCCCAGCCCCAACGGCGGCGTGGTCGAGGCAGCCTTCGCTGGCGCCCTGNGGGTCACCCTGGGTGGCCGCAACACCTACGGCGGGGTCGAAGAGGACCGCGGCGAACTGGGCCACGGCCCCGCACCGTCGGCGGCCGACCTCGCCCGCGCGAACCGTCTGGCACTGGCGGTCTCGGCCGGGGCTGCCGGCCTGAGCGTCCTGGCCGCGCTCGCGAGGCGGCGATGAACGTCCTGCTGTTGGGCGGCACCGCCGAGGCGCGCGAGCTCGCCCGCCTGCTCCACGCCGACGGCATCGCGGTGGTCACGTCGCTGGCCGGCACCGTGACCAACCCGCACCTGCCTGAAGGCACGACCAGGGTCGGCGGCTTCGGCGGCGCGGACGGACTCACCGACTACCTACGCGGCCACCACGTCGACGCGGTGATCGACGCGACCCACCCGTTCGCCGAACGGATCAGCGCAAGCGCGGCAGACGCCTGTGGCCGGACCGGCGTGCCGCTGCTGCGGCTGACCCGGCCAAGCTGGGCCGTCCACTCGGACGCCGCGTCCTGGCACTGGGCCGACTCGATCGACCAGGCTCGTGAGATCGCGGGCGGGCTGGGCAACCGGGTCTTCCTGGCGATCGGGCGGCAGTCGCTCGGCGAGTTCACCGATTGGGGCGACCGCTTCGTCCTCGCCCGCGTGATCGACCCACCCGACATTGCGATCCCGGCCTCCTGGACGGTGCTGCGCGCACGCGGCCCGTTCCGGATCGATGACGAACTCGACCTGCTGCGCAGGTACGGGATCGATGTGCTGGTCACCAAGGACGCCGGCGGCCCGACCGACGCCAAGCTCGCCGCGGCGTCCGAACTGGAGGTGCCGGTCGTCATGCTTCGCCGGCCCGCGCCGCCCGACAGGGTGCGGTTGGTGACGTACGTGGCCGATGTGATGGTGTGGGTGAAAGGGCTTCGCGTGGGCGTGGCCGGTCAGCGTCGTCGCAGCAGGTAGGTGTCGAACATCCAGCCCTTGCGGGCTGCGGCCTCGGCGCGGACCCGCACGATCATTTCCCGAACGTCCTGCAGGGGACCGGACACGAGAATCTCGTCGGGNGTGCCGAGGTAGGCGCCCCAGTAGATGTCCAGGCCTTCGGATTCGATGGTTGCGAATGTCTGGGCACCGTCCAGCATCACCACCACGTCGTCGACGTCGGTCGGCATTCCGCCGCGCAGTAGCCGGGCAGGGCTGATCTGGAGCGCGCGGCCCTGCCGGTTGAGCGGGATCTGGTGCCGGGCGGCGAGGGCCAGCACGCTGCTTATTCCCGGCAGCACGCGCAAGGTGATCGGCGCGCTGTCGGCCGCCGCCGCCACCAGTTGGTCGGCGATCGCCAGGGTGCTCTCGTACAGACTCGGGTCACCCCAGACGAGGAAGCCACCCACCTGCCCTGGGCCGAGCGATCGACCGACGGCCAGGCTCCACTGCTCGAGTCGTTGGGTGCGCCAGCCGGCCACGGCCTGGTCGTAGTCGGGGGCGGTCCGCCAGGGTCGTGGCGGGTCGCCGAGTTCGACNGATCTGCACGGGAGAGTGCGATGCCGCTCGACCACGACTCTCCGCGCCTCGACGAGGTCGTCCAGGTCACCCTCCTTCACCACCACGAAGAGGACGTCGAGCTGCTGGATGGCACGGGATGCTTCGATCGTGACCCAGTCGGGATCTCCGGCGCCGATGCCGATCAGGAACAGTTCACGGCTCACCGTCTGCCTCCTGTTTGTGGCGAGCCCGGGTTGAGCCCGGCGAGGGTTGCGGTCAGGGCGTCGGCAACCTCGGGCGCCGGCACCTTGATACGGATCCAGGTGGGCCCGAGGCCTGGGAACGACTCGCCTCGCCGGACGGCGAAGCCGGCCACGGCGAGGGCGGGCCGGACCGAGTCGGGGCCGCAGGAGGAGGTGTCGACCAGCACGAACGGCGCTGCGGACGGCACGCTGGGGAACCCGGCGTACGACAGTGCCGCGACCAGGTGGTCACGGTCGGCGTTCAGGGTGAGGTACCGGCTCGCAGCTTCGGTCCGTGCGGCCGCGGTGCTGGTGGCGATCATCGCCGCGATGGCGGGCGCCGAGACCGGCCAGGAGGGTTGGGTCTGCGCCAGGCGCGTGATCAGGCGGGGGTCACCGATGACGTAGCCGACCCGCAACCCCGCCAGGCCCCACGTCTTCGACAGGGAGCGGAGCACGAGCCGGTTCGGCATGTCCGGTTCGATCAACGACTCGCGCTCGTCGGTCGCGTCCATGAACGCTTCGTCGACCACCAGCAGCCGACCGTGGCCGGCTTCGAGCAGGGCCTCCCGACGATGGAGCCAGCCAGTGGGGTTGGTGGGGTTGCCCACGAACAGGGCGTCGGCCCAGGCGGGCAGCCCGGTGAGGGCGGGGACGCCGTGGTCGGTGCGGACGGGCAGAAGCCACCGCTGGACGGCGTGCCCGGCGGCCCGCAGGGCCGATTCGGGTTCGGTGAACTGAGGGTGCACCACCAGTGGGTGGGTGGCGGTGAGGACCCGGGCGATCAGCGCGAACGCTTCGGCGCCGCCGGCGGTGGGGAGCACCATCTCGCCGNNAACTCCGTGGGCTGCCGCGATCGCGGTCCGCGCCAGTTCGACGTCGGGATAGCGGCCCAGGGTGGTGGTGGCGGCGGCGATCTGGCCGGCCAGCCACGGCGGNGGGCCGGGCAGCATGACGTTGACGGCCAGGTCGACCAGGTCGGGAGCCGTGTCGTGGTCGCCGTGGTGGTGGAGGTCGATCCCGTCGACGCGGCCGGTGTGCCCTGGGGCCGGCTCGATGCCGCCGGTTCGGGCGGTGAAGGCGGCAGCGGCGCGGGCGAAGCGCTGGGCACAGTCGGGCTGCCCGGCCCAGTGAAGGTGCAGGTACGAGGCGTGCAGGGTCGGGGTCCCGGTCCGGGCGGGGTCGAGGGAGAAGCCCTCACTGGTGTCCGACCAGGCCCAGGCCGGGCTGGGGCCGGCCGGCGGGCTGGTCTGGGTGCGGTGGAACTCGTGGCCAGCGACCTGGGTCCCGGCCGGGCAGAGCAGGGTGTCGGTGTGGGTGGTGGCGGTCCGGTAGCCGAGGGTGAGCCGGGGAGTCATCCGGCTGGTGGCGAGCAGCGCCCCGACCATCGGGTGGCCGTCGAGGTGTTCGGTGAGGTACAGCTGGCCGGCGCATTCTGCGACGGTGGGGAGCCCGGCGGCGATCGCCTCGGCGACCGCGGCCCGCAACTCGGCGTTGGCGCTGAGCTCGACGGCGTGGACCTCGGGGAAGCCGCCGCCGATGTACAGCCCGGCCAACCCCGGGNNGAGGCGGGTGTCGGTCAGCGGGTCGATCTCGACGACTCGGCAGCCGGCCGCGGTGAGCAGTTCGGCGGTCTCGGCGTACCGGAAGGTGAACGCGCGGCCGGCGAACATCCCGACGAGCGGCCGCCCGGCCACCGGGTTCACGACCGTGGCCGGGTCCCAGGGNGTGGCATCCAAGCCCGCGGCGCTGCCTGCCAGGTCCAGGACGGCCGCCAGGTCGACGTGCTCGGCGACGTGCGCGGCAAGGGTGGCGATGGTCGCGGCCGATTCCGCGCGTTCGGCGGCGGGCACGAGTCCCAGATGGCGGGACGGGGCGGCGATCCCGGCGCTGCGCGGCACCAGGCCGAGCACCGGAACGCCGGCACCGGCGAATACGGCTGCGAGCTCGGCGCCGTGGCGGGGACTGGCCACCCGGTTCACGACCACGCCACCGATGCGGATGCGCTCGTCGAAGCCGCGCAGGCCCAGCGCTGCGGCCGCGGCGGTCCGGGACGACCCGGCCGCATCAACCACCAGCAGCACTGGCGCGTCGATGAGCCGTGCGACGTGGGCGGTGGAGCCGAACCCGTCGCGTCCCAGCTGGCCGTCGAAGAGCCCCATCACACCTTCCACGATGGCCACTTCTGCCGGGGCGGGGGTGAGTGTGCCGTGCAGGAACAGCCGGGGCACGATCTCCTCACCGGTCAGGACGGCGTCGAGGTTGCGTCCGTCCCTGCCGGTCGCGAGCGCGTGGTAGCCGGGGTCGATGAAGTCGGGGCCGACCTTGAAGCCGGCGACCCGTCGTCCGGATGCGGCCAGCGCAGCCATGATGCCGGTGGCGATGGTGGTCTTGCCGGCCGAGGATGCGGCGGCGGCGACGACGAGCCGGGGATGGTCACCATTCGATGCCCGCCTGGCCCTTCTGGCCGGTGTCGAAGGGGTGCTTGCGCTTGGTCATCTCGGTGACGGTGGTGGCGATCTCGACGAGTTCGGCCGGGGCTCCACGTCCGGTGACGACGACGTGCTGCACCCCGGGCCGGTCACGCAGCGTCGCCACCACCTCGCCGACATCCAGCCAGCCCCACGTCAGCGGGTAGGTGAGCTCGTCCAGCACGTACAGCTGGTGCCGCTGCGCAGCCAGGCGGGAGGCCACCTCGGCCCACGCCTCGCGGGCCGCGTGGGCGTGCTCGGGCTCGGCACCGGGCTTGCGGACCCAGCGGCGGCCGGCCCCGGTGGCGTACCACTCGACCTCCCCGCCGGCCCCGCTGCGTTCGTGCTCGGCCCCCAGCGCCTCGAGCGCGGCGCGTTCTCCGGTGACCCACTTGCCGGACTTGATGAACTGGAACACCCCGATCGACCAGCCCTGGTGCCAGGCCCGCAGGGCCAGGCCCATCGCGGCGGTGGTCTTGCCCTTGCCCTCGCCGGTGTTCACGATCAGGGCGGGCAGGAGCCGCCGCTCCTTCGTGGTCAGCCCGTCCCCGGCGGTGTCGACGGGTTCGCCCTCAGGCATGTCGGGGTCCGGTTCTCCAGCTCACGGCCCAGATTGTGCCGCATCCGGTTAGGGTGCTCGCCATGAACGACCATCCCGGGCCCTGGGCCCAGCTCAGCGCCGGGTTGCCCGACGAGGCGTTCGACACCGACGGACTGCTGACCAAACGAGTGCTGCGCGCCTACGCGCTTGCCGTGCTCGCCCCACGGCCCGGGGAACGGTTGTGGGACCTGGGTGCCGGCACCGGCTCGATCGGCATCGAGTGGTGCCGCCTGCACTCCGACAACACCGCCATCGCCGTGGAGCGGGACAGTGAACGGGCCGCCCGCATCACGACGAACGCCACGAACCTGCAGGTCGCCGGCCAGCTCGCTGTGCGGGTCGGCGACGTGGCGTCGCTGTTCGCCAAGCTCCCCGCGCCCGACGCGGTCTTCGTCGGCGGCGGCGTGGAGGACCAGGTGCTGCAGGACTGCTGGGCAGCGCTCGGACGCAACGGACGACTCGTCGCCCACAGCGTCACCGCCGACTCCGACACCGTGCTATTGGAGGCCTACCGTCGCTGGGGCGGCGAACTGAGCCGGATCGGGGTCGAGGTCGCCGAACCGATCGGACGGTTCACCGGCCTGCGGCCGCTGCGCAGCGTCACGAGCTGGGCCGCGACCAAACACTGACCCCGGACCGGTGCAGTCCGGCGCGTTGAGACGGGCGTCCCAGAATTACGCAATCTTGCGCATCCGGGCGTCTTGAGGTGCGAGGATCAAGTGCCGTCCACGACACGGAACCCGGTGAGAATCCGGGACGGTCGGGCCACTGTGACCTCAGCGATGGGGAAGTCAGATACGTGCGTGGGCGACGGTTCCTTAGGCCACGTCACCTAGAAAGGGAACTCACTGATGCATATCGCTGAGGGATTCCTACCCGTTGTTCACTGCGTCGCTTGGTACGCAGTCTCCGCCCCATTCGTCGTCCACGGCGCCCGCAAGGTCGTCCAGCAGGCGAAAGAACACCCCGAGTCGCGGCTGCTGCTGGCTGCCGCCGGGGCCTTCACCTTTGTCCTGTCCTCGATCAAGCTCCCCTCGGTCACGGGCAGTTCCTCCCACCCCACCGGCACCGGCCTGGGGGCCGTGCTGTTCAGGCCACCCGTGATGGCGTTCCTGTCCACGATCGTGCTGATCTTCCAGGCATTGCTGCTGGCCCACGGCGGCATCACGACCCTGGGCGCGAACGTGTTCAGCATGGGCATCGCCGGGCCCTGGGTGGGTTACTGGTTCTGGAAGCTGTCCAGCCGTCTCGGATGGAACCGCAACGTCGGGGTGTTCCTGGCCCTCGCGTTCGCCGACCTCTCCACCTACGTCGTGACCAGCTTCCAGCTGGCCTTCGCCTTCCCGGACCCGGTCTCGGGGATCCTCGGCTCGGTGGTCAAGTTCATGAGCATCTTCGCGATCTCCCAAATCCCGCTCGCCATTGCTGAAGGCCTCCTGGGAGTGCTCGTCTTCCGACTCATCTGCGATGTTGCCAGGCCCGAGCTGGAACGCCTCGGCGTCCTCACCCCGGCCGTGGCCGAGGCGGTGGCGGCATGAGCAGGAAGGCGATCATCAATACCGTCCTCGCGGTGGCCATGGTGGCCATCTTCATGGTCAGCTTCGCCATCGGCGGCGGCGCCAGGGTCAACACCGAGAACCCGGAGGAACGCTTCGGCGGCACCGACGACAAGGCCACCACCGCGATCCAGGAGATCGACCCCAACTACCAGCCCTGGTTCAGCCACTTCTTCGAGCCCGCCTCCGGCGAGGTCGAATCCGGCCTGTTCGCCATGCAGGCGGCGATCGGCGGGGCCGTCCTGGGCTTCGCGATCGGCGGCTACTGGGGACGACGCAAGGGCGAGAAGGCGACGTCAGCCGGAGCAGCACCAGCTCCGTCCGACGCCGTGCCCGAACCTGGCGCCTGATGTCGCACGGCTTGACGCTGGACCACGCGGCGTGGTCCAGCCCGTGGCGGACGCGCTCGGTCCGTGACAAGGGGCTGCTGTCGGGCGGGCTGCTGCTTTCGGCGATCGCGCTGCCGCCCATCCCCGGGGCGCCGCGGTCGCCGTGGCCAGCCTGGTGCTGCTGCTGGGCCCGATCCGGGTCGGCTGGGCTCGGCTCGGGCGGATCATGTGGCTGCCTGTGGTCTCGATCCTGGTCGGCGTGGCAACGGTCGCGGTGAGCATCAGTTGGGATGCCGGGCTGCGCCTGGAGGTCACCCCTGCCGGGCTGGATCAGGCCGCGCAGCTGGCCGTCCGCGCGGTCGCGGCGACCTTGGCCATGTTCACCCTTGCCTGCTCGACGCCGATGATCGATCTGCTGTCCAGCCTGCGGCACGCCCGCATCCCGGACCCGCTGATCGAGATCGCCTCGCTGATCTACCGGTTCAGCTTCGGCCTGCTGGAGAGCGCCGGAGCGGTTCACCAGGCGCAGGAGGCGCGGTTGGGTTATGCCACCCGGTCCGCAGCGATGCGCTCGGCGTCCATGGGGGTGGCGGTGCTGTTCCTCCGCTCCTGGGACCGGGCACGCCGGCTGGAAGCAGGCCTTGCCGGACGGGGCTATGAGGACGCGCTGCGAACCCTGGAACCGGCACGGATCAGGTCCACCGGCTTCCTGGTCTCCAGCGTGGCGACCCTCGCAGTACTCGCCGCCGGTTCGCTGGGGTGGGTGGTGCTGCGATGAGCCACCTCCAACTCTCCGCCACCGGGCTCGAGGTCGCCTTCGGGCACCGCCGGGTGCTCCTCGGCGCGGATCTCGAGGTCNCCCGCGGGCAGCGCCTGGCCCTGCTCGGCGCCAACGGATCGGGCAAGACCACGCTGCTGCGCACACTCGCGGGATCGGTGAAGCCGAACCGGGGCAACGTGCTGGTCGATGCCGCCCCGGTGGCGTTCGATCGGGCCGGCCTGCGGGCCCACCGGCAGGTCGTCCAGCTGGTCGCGCAGAACCCCGACGACCAGCTCTTCGCCGCTGACGTGTACCGCGACGTCTCCTTCGGCCCGCTGAACCTCGGACTCAGCGAGCCAGAAGTCCGGCAGCGGGTGGCGGAGGCGCTGGCCGTGCTGTCCATCGAGGACCTCGCGGAGCGGCCGATCCACGAACTGTCCTACGGGCAGCGCAAGCGGGTCGCGATCGCCGGGGCACTGGCGATGCGGCCGTGCGTCATGCTGCTCGACGAGCCCACCGCCGGGCTGGACCCGCAAGGGGTGGACGAGATGGTCGCCGCCCTGGAGAGCTTGCTGCGCACTCACACCACGGTGGTGATCTCCACCCACGAGGTCGACTTCGCGGTGTGGTGGGCCGACACGGTCGCGGTGCTGGTGGACGGGCAGGTCCGCCACGGCGCACCCGTCGAGCTGCTGTCCGACGTAGGCCTCGTCGCGGCGGCCCGTCTCCGGCAACCGCTGGTGCTGCAGGCAGCCGCCGGGCTGGGTCTGGCGCCGGGTTCGGTTACCGATGTCTCCGGACTCGTCGCCGCGGTGCGGTCCGCCGGGATCCTCGGCGAGGGCGCAGCCTGACGGCGATGGTTCAGATGTTCCGGATGCGCTGCTGCTCAGCGACCAGCCAGTCGCAGCAGCGCCTCCACGTCGGCGTGCTGCTCCAGGGCGTCGGCCAGTTCGTCGAGCATCTGGGTGCGACGCTCGGCGAAACCGGGAGCGTCCGCGGCGGGCTGCCAGGCCGAGCCGACCGTGCCGGCCAGCTCGGTGAGCCACGCACGGCGGAAGCCGTCGTTCTCGAACGCGCCGTGCCAGATCGTGCCCCAGGTGTTACCGACCCGGACCCCGTCGAGGAACGGCTCACCNCCGCTCGGCTCCACCACCCCGTGATGGATCTCGTAGCCGGTCACCGCGTGCCCGCGCCAATGGCCGGACGGCTTTCCGAGGACCTTCTCGGCGCTGAACCGGACGGTCGCCGGCAGCAGGCCCAGCCCGTGCTGGGTGCCGATCGCGGATTCGATCGGGTCGTCGATCACCTCAGTGAGCATCTGGTAGCCGCCGCAGATCCCCAGGATCGGGCCGCCTGCGGCCGCTCGGCGGGCGAGGGCGTCAGCGAGCCCGAGGCGCTGCAGCCAGTCCAGATCGGCCAGGGTGCTGCGGCTGCCGGGCAGGACGACCAGGTCGGCGCTCGTGATGTCGGACGGGCTGGCGGTGGCGAACACGTCCAGGCCGGGCTCGGCGGCCAGGGCGTCCAGATCGGTGGCGTTCGAGATGCGCGGAAACCGGACCGCAGCGACCCGCAGCGTCCCGGCACGGCCGGGCAGGCGCGGCCACTTGGCGAAGGCCAGCGCGTCCTCGCTGTCCAGCCACACCTGGTCGAGCCAGGGCACCACGCCCAGGCAGGGCAGGCCGGTGCGGGCGCTGAGTTCGGCCAGCCCTGGATCGAGGACCGACTGGTCGCCACGGAACTTGTTGATCAGGTAACCGGCCAGGGTGGCCCGGTCGTCGTCGCTGATCGCCCAGTGGCCGTAGATGGAGGCCAGCACCCCGCCCCGGTCGATGTCGCCGACCAGCACCACGGGCAGCCCGAACTCCCTGGCCAGACCGAAATTCACAAAGTCACCGGTACGCAGGTTGATCTCGGCCGGCGAGCCGGCGCCCTCCGCCACCACCAGGTCGTAGTCGGCCTCCAGCCGCCTGTAGGCGTCGAACGCCGCCGCCGCGAGCCGGGCACGACCATTGGTGTACTCCCCGGCCTCGAGGGTGCCGCCCGGCTGGCCGCCGAGCACGATGAATGCCCGCCGGTCGGTAGCGGGCTTGAGGAGCACCGGGTTCAGCAGCGCGCACGGCTCTACCCCGGCCGCCATGGCCTGCAGGTACTGGGCGCGTCCGATCTCGGAACCGTCCGGACAGACCATCGAGTTGTTGCTCATGTTCTGCGCCTTATACGGCGCCACCCGCACCCCGCGCCGGGCGAACGCACGACACAACCCCGCGACGATCAGCGACTTGCCGGCGTCCGACGAAGTGCCCGCCACCAGGATTCCTGCCACCCGCGCATCCTCCCATGGACGCCGGGCGACCAGCGCTACAACCCCAAGACCAAACCGGGACAGGCTCCCGGCAAACCGAAGGAGAACCGATGAACAGCCCAGTGGTGCGCACCCCGTGCAGGCCCCGAGCAACGCCGCTTACGCCGCAGCCCGAACCCTCAGCGACGGGCAGGCGAAGCCGCTCGGCGCACTGGGCGACCTCGAGACGCTGGCCGCGTGGGTGGCGTCCTGCCAGAGCACCTGCCCGCCCCGCCAGCTGGACGACGTCCGGGTCGTGGTGTTCGCCGGTGACCACGGTGTCGCCGCGGACGGGGTCTCGGCCTACCCGGCAGCGATCACCNCCGCGATGGTGTACGGCATCGCCGGCGGTCATGCCGGGGTGTCGGCGCTCGCGGCTGCCAACAACGTGACCGTGAGCATCTACGACCTCGGTGTCGCCGTGGACTTCCCCGACCTGCCCGCCGAGATCAGCCGGTTCAAGGTGCGCCAGTCCTCCGGCCCGATCCACCTCGAGGACGCGATCAGCCGCGCCGAGGTAGAACAGGCACTCGCTGCCGGTGACACGATCGCCGCCGAGCAGATCGCGGACGGCGCCCAGCTGCTGATCTCCGGTGACCTGGGCATCGGCAACACGACGATCGCCGCCGCCCTGGTCGCCGCATCCCTGGGAGTGCCGGCCGCGGCGGTGACCGGACGCGGCACCGGCATCGACGAGGGCACGCTGGTGCACAAGACGGCGCTGATCGAGGCGGCCCTGGCCCGGGCCGGCGAGCGGGTCGCCGACCCGGTCGAGCGGCTCGCCGCGCTCGGCGCCGCCGACTTCGCGGCCGCGGTCGGCTTCATCTCCGGTGCCGCACGCCGCGGCGTCCCCGTGCTCCTGGACGGGGTGATCGCCGTCGCAGAGGCACTGGTCGCCGAGGACTACGCGCCCGGTACGAAGGCGTGGCTACAGGCCGGTCACCGTTCCACCGAGCCCGGGCAGGCCCTCGCGCTGGACCGCCTGGGCCTCAAGCCGCTGGTCGACTTCTCGATGCGGCTCGGCGAGGGCAGCGGCGCGGTGCTGGCCGTTCCGATGGTGCGTTCGGCGGTGGCCGCCCTGACCGGCATCGCCCAGCTCTCCGACCTGACGTGAGCGCGTTCGCCGGGCTGCGACTGGCGTGCCGATCGGGCAGAGCCCGCGCCGCGAGGTGAAAGGCCTTCGCTGACGGCGCATCCGAACACTGAATCGTCCCGGGTCTCGTGGAGGCAAGTGGTGGGGTTCTTGGCCGGCGTGACCCGACGGTGTAGGCAGTCCGTCGGGCCTGCTGCATGACGAGACGGGTCTGCTGCACGGATAGGTGACAACTGATCTGCCTAGCCTTCGGGTTGGGCTGGGAGGATGTCCACCGTGTCGAAGAAGCCGTATCCCAAGGAGTTCCGTGATGACGTTGTCCGCGTCGCCAGGAGCCGTGAGCCCGGTGTGGGGCTGGATCAGATCGCTAAGGATTTCGGGATCCACTTCACCACGTTGTACTCGTGGATGAAGAAGGCCGACATCGAGGACGGCGAACGCCCCGGAACCACCCAGGTTGCCTCGGCCGAGCTGCGGGAGGCCCGGCGGCGGATCCGGCTGCTGGAGCAGGAGAATGAAGTCCTACGGAGGGCTGCGNGCCTACTTGTCGCAGGCGAACCTGCCGGGAAAATGATGTACCCGCTCGTCAAAGAGCTGGCCGGCGACGGGATTCCCGTCACGGTCGCGTGCGGGGTGTTGAAGCTCGCCAGGGCGCCGTACTACCGGTGGCTGGCCCATCCGATCACCGACGCCGAACTGACCGAGGCGCACCGGGCGAACGCGCTGTTCGACGCCCACGCCGATGATCCGGAGTTCGGCTATCGGTTCCTGGCCGATGAGGCACGGGAGGCCGGCCAGGTGATGGCCGAGCGGACGGCGTGGCGGATCTGTGCCGACAACGGCTGGTGGTCGAGGTTCGGCAAGAAGCGCGGAAAGAACGGCAAGAAGCCGGGCCCGCCGGTCCACGGCGACCTGTGCGCCGTGGTCGATGAGAAGGGCCGCACCCGCCACGAGTTCAACGCCGACAAGGCGAACCAGCTGTGGATCGGGGACATCACCGAGCACTGGACCGGTGAAGGGAAGCTGTACCTGTGCGCGTTCAAGGACGTGTACTCCAACCGGATCGTGGGCTACTCCATCGACTCCCGGATGAAGTCTCGCCTCGCTGTCACCGCCCTCAACAACGCCGTCGCCCGCCGTGGAGAGGTGGCCGGCTGTGTGGTTCACACCGATAGAGGGTCGCAATTCNGCAGCCGCAAATTCGTGTCCGCTCTCAACCGGCACCACATGGTCGGATCGATGGGCCGGGTCGGCGCCTGCGGCGACAACGCCGCCATGGAATCCTTCTTCTCGCTGCTCCAANAGAACGTCCTGAACCGGCACGCCTGGGCCACCCGCGACCAGCTCCGGATCGCGATCGTCACCTGGATCGAACGCACCTACCACCGCCGCCGGCGCCAAGACGCCCTCGGCCGATTGACCCCCATCGAGTACGAGACCATCATGACCACGACAGCCACTCAGGCTGCGTGACTAACCACTGTCACCTGATCGTGCAGCAGACCCGCCAGGCGACGGGCATCATGATGGAGCGGCATCGGATGACCGCGCCCCTTGCGTTCGAGCTGTTGCGGGTGGCCAGTCAGACGCGCAACGTCAAGCTGCGCGAGATCGCGGGCCGCGTCGTCGAGACCGGTGAAGAACCTCACTTGGCCTAAAGTGGCTCATCACAAACGAGGGTGTAGCGGTGCTGTGATCGGGGGCGGCGCGTCGGTGCCGGTGTGAGGGTCGAGGTCTTCCGATGATGGAAGTTCTCACACTGTCCATCGGGAAGACCTCGACGTGCCTCACGCTACCTTCGCTTGCCCTGACCTGACCACGTTCTGCCGCCTCGAGGAGCTCGGCCTGGTGGTGACGGGTCAGCTACTTGAGCCGGGCCGGGCGGTGTTGGCCTGCCGGGTCGTCGCTCCGGACGACTGGTGTCGCCGCTGCGGTTGCCAGGGAGTGGCGGTCGGCACGGTGGTCCGCCGGCTCGCGCACGAACCGCTCGGGTGGCGCCCGACCATGTTGGAGGTCACGATCCGCCGCTACCGGTGCTGTGGCTGCGGTCACGTGTGGCGAGAGGACACCAGCAGGGCCGCCGAGCCGAGGGCGAAGCTGTCCCGGCGTGGGTTGCGGTGGGCGCTGGAAGGGATCGTGGTCCAGCACCTGACTGTGGCCCGGGTCGCTGAGGGCTTGGACGTCAGCTGGAACACCGCGAACGACGCGGTCCTGGCCGAGGGGAAGCGAGTCCTGATCAACGACCCCGGCAGGTGCGACGGCGTGAAGGTGATCGGCGTGGATGAGCACTGCTGGCGGCACACACGCAAAGGCGACAAGTACGTGATGGTGGTCATCGATCTCACCGGAGTCCGCGACGGCAAGGGTCCGGCCAGGCTTCTCGACATGGTCGAAGGCCGCTCCAAACAGGTCTTCGCGACCTGGCTCGACGAGCGGCCCCAGGAGTGGCGCGATCAGGTGGAGATCGTGGCGATGGATGGGTTCACCGGGTTCAAGACCGCCGCCGTCGACAAGCTGCCCGACGCGGTCGAGGTGATGGACCCGTTCCATGTGGTCCAGCTCGCCGGTGACGCCCTGGACCGCTGCCGGCAACGCCTCCAGCAGGAAACGATGGGTCATCGCGGTCGGGCCGGTGACCCGCTGTACGGCGCCCGCCGCACCCTGCACACCGGCGTCGAACTGCTCACCGACAAACAGAAGACCCGGCTCGAGGCCGTGTTCGCCGACGACCAGCACGCCCCGGTCGAGGTCACCTGGGGTGTGTACCAGAACCTTGTCGACGCCTACCGCAACCCCGACCGGGCCGCCGGCCGACAAGCGATGCAGAAAGTCATCACCGCGCTCAGCCGCGGCGTCCCCGCAGCCTTGACCGAGCTCCGCACCCTCGGCTCCACCCTGAAACGGCGCGCCAGCGACGTGCTGGCCTACTTCGACCATCCCGGCACGTCGAACGGCCCCACCGAGGCCATCAACGGCCGCCTCGAACACCTCCGAGGCTCCGCCCTCGGCTTCCGCAACCTCACCAACTACATCACCAGATCGCTGCTCGAAACCGGCGGGTTCAGACNNCCCAGCTACACCCTGGATTGTGAAGAGCCCCTAAAGTGCCGCGGGCTTGCGCGGTGCCGGCTAGGACTTCGACCAGCGCACCCAGCGGCATGATCCCCGGGCCGTCCTAAGGCCGTCTTCCCGCAACCGCTCCTCTCGGGTGACCATTCGTGTTGCGCGCTACCTTCGGGTTCGACGGCTCAGGCAACCGCTGCCTGCCCCGGCGGTGCTAGGCAGTCGAGTGGTGCCGGACTTGCCGGTGCGCCAGGCCCGCGTCACTGTCGCGGACTGCAAGGTGTCGGAGGACCAGGAGGCGACGCGAACTCCCGCGGTGGACGCGTCCTTCGCGGTGGCCTGGCTCGGTGCCGATCACGGTGACAATGACCAACCAGTTCACCACCGGGCCGGCCCGGGTATTACCGTTGGATCGATGCGTCGTCGACAACGCTCGACTAGACGAAGAAGCCAAGCCAGAGCTATGCGGTCATTTGTCGAAGCTCGCCCGGTCTGCCCATGTCGATCCAAGTCCCCAGGATCGCCGGGGAGAACAGCTCGTCGAGCACCGTGTAGGCGGCTCCTATCAGGCCGGCTCTGTCGCCCTGGGGNGAGGTCACGATCTGAAGCGATCGGGTGGCTAGAGGCAACGATCGGTTCAGGACAGCGCGGCGGACCGTGGCGAGATATAGGTCGAGCGATCGACCGACGCTGCCTCCTAGTACGATTATTGACGGATTGAGCAGGTTGACCATCCCGGCCAGCGCGTCGCCAACCAAGGCGGCGGACGCGGTCAGGAGTTCCATCGCTACCGGATCGGCGTGGCGTGCAGCCTCGATGACGGACGCCGAGGTGAGCTCCTTCCCGTCGCGCCTGAGTTGTCTCAAGTAGGTGCTGCGAGGATTGTCGGCCGCCGCTACCGCCTCGCGAGCCAGTGCCGAGCCGCCAGCCAGTGCTTCCAGGCATCCGGAGTTGCCGCATCTGCAGAGGCCCTGGCTGCTGGAGCCAGCAACAGCCATGTGCCCGATGTCGCCAGCAGCCCCTTGTGCTCCACGGTGCAGCTTGCCTCGGGAGACCAGGCCGGCGCCGATGCCGGTACCGACCTTGATGTAGATGGCGGTTTCATGGCCGCGGGCTACGCCGGCGCGGACCTCTCCGGTCGCCATGACATTGACGTCGTTGTCGACCCACACCGGTCGGTGGTAACGCTCGTTGAAGAATCGGCGAACATCAAACCCATCCCAGCCTGGCATGATCGGTGGTGCGACGGGGCGACCGCTACCCCACTCGACCGGCCCGGGCAGACCGATGCCGATTCCCCAGGTGTCCGCTCCGCGGTTTTCGCCCAGCAGGGCATTCATCAACTCGCTCACATAGTTCAAGGTGACCTCGGGGCCAGCCGTCACGTCGATCGCCCGTTCAGTGCTGGCCACCAGCGTTCCGGAGAGATCGGTGATACCCACATTGACCAGGGTCGCGCCCAACTCCGCCACCAGGATCCGACCCGCGTCTGCTCGGAATCGCAGGCTCCTCGGTGCGCGGCCGCCGGTGGACCGGCCCAACTCGCCCTCGGCGATCAGTCCGACCGACAGGAGCTGCTCGACCCTGTCGGCGACGAGATTGCGTGCCAAGCCGGTTCTGCGACAGATCTCCGGCCGGGTAGTCGCGGTCCCTTCGCGCACCACGTCGAGCACGGTGGCGGTGCTTCGGATGAAGTCGGTGATCGATGGCTGGAGTGAGGTGGTCTCCATGGTGCTCCCTTCCGCCGAAACTTTACCATACCGTGACTTGACTTTAGCTTCCCACAAGCTTAAGTTGGCTTGATGTAGGCATAAGCCGCACGAAGGAGTACGAAATGCTGAAGTTCATCCGCCCTGCGGCAGCGGCCGCAGTCGTCGCCGCGTTGGCTCTGACCGCTTGCTCTTCGGGGCCGGCCAGCACCCAGAGCGGCGGAAGTGAGATCGACGCTCAAGTCGAGGCTGCTCTGAAGAAGCTCGAGGGCCAGGTTCTCAGCAAGGGCCCGCACGGGGAGGAACCCGCGTCCGCAGACACAGCCGAGCTGTCCGAGGATGAGGTGGCCAAGGTCAAGGCACTCGGCGCGAAGGCCGCCATCGTGATGCATTACGGGGGTAACGACTGGTCCACCGCGCAGATTGCCGGCCTGCAGTCTGAGTTCAAGAACCTGGGCATCGAGGTGGTGGCCGTCACCGACGCCAACTTCAAGCCCGACAAGCAGGTCTCTGACATCGAGACCGTGATGAGCAAGAACCCGAACATCATCGTGTCCATCCCAACTGACCCGGTCGCGACGTCGGCGACCTACAAGAAGGCCTCGGAAGCCGGCATCAAGTTGGTCTTCATGGACAACGCCCCGCAGGGCATGGAGGCCGGGAAGGACTACGTCTCCGTGGTGTCCGCCGACAACTACGGCAACGGCGTCGTCAGCGCACATCTCATGGCGAAGGCAATCGGCGGTCAGGGCAAGATCGGGATCATCTTCCATGAGGCGGACTTCTTCGTCACCAAGCAGCGCTACGACGGCTTCAAGACGACGATCTCGAACGAGTACAAGGACGTCCAGATCGTGGCCGAGCAGGGCATCGCCGGACCTGACTTCGCCGGCGACGCGCAGGCGGCAGCGAACGCAATGCTCACCAAGAATCCCGACCTGGCCGGCATCTGGGCCGTTTGGGATGTTCCTGCCGAGGGTGTGATGGCGGCGGCGCGGGCTGCCGGCCGTACCGATCTGAAGATCGCCACCCAGGATCTGGGCAAGAACGTCGCCATCGCGCTGGCGAAGAACGAGCTCGTTGCGGGTCTTGGCGCGCAGCGGCCCTTCGACCAGGGAGTGACGGAGGCACGACTGGCCGCCGGCGCCCTGATCGGCAAGACGGCAGCGCCCTACGTCGCACTGGCCGCGCTGCCGGTTCAGCACTCCAACGTGCTGGAGGCTTGGAAGACGGTCTACCAGACTGATGCGCCGGCCGACCTGGCGGGCGCGTTCAAGCAGTAAGCCCGCCCACGGCGCCGGGCCCCGCCCTCGGGGCCCGGCGCCGTCCCCTTTCCGGCCCCTCACCCCAAACAGAAGGCAGCCATGAGCACAGCAGAAGCTCCAGTCGTGGAGATGCGGNGGATCAACAAATCGTTCTACGGCGTGCCCGTCCTTACCGATGTCGACCTCGAGATCCGCAAGGGCGAGGTCCATGCCCTCGCCGGAGGAAACGGCGCGNGGAAGTCCACGCTCATGAAGATCCTCCAAGGCGTGTACAGCAAGGACAACGGCCAGATCCACATCGACGGGAAGCCAGTAGACCTCGACACCTTCCACGCGGCCAAGGCGGCCGGCATCGGGATGGTGTTTCAGGAGTTCAGCCTGGTGCCAAGCCTCACGGTGGCGCAGAACATCTACCTGACTGTTGAGCCAACCGGCCGCGGCGGGCTGATCAACGACCGCCAAGCCAGACAGATGGCCGCGAAGGTCTTCGCCGACATGGACGTTCATGTCAACCCGGCCGCGATCGTCAGGAACTTATCAACCGCGTACTGGCAGTTGACCGAGATCGCGAAAGCGCTCGCACAGGACGCCAAGGTCCTGATCATGGACGAACCGACGGCGAGCCTGGCGCGCCATGAAGTCGAAGCGCTGTTTCAACTCATCGGTCGGTTGAAGGCGCGAGGCATCTCCATCATCTACATCTCGCATCGGATGGACGAGGTCTATCGCATCGCCGATCGGATCACGGTCCTTCGCGACGGCAAGCGACTCTTCACCGAGCCCCTCTCAGGGGTCTCCNCCGAGCGAATCGTGGAGGGGATCGTGGGCAGGCAGGTACACGGTTCAATGGAGTACCAAGAGCGTGCCGCAGCCACCGGCGGAGACGTCATCCTCGAGGCCAAGGATCTCCACGCGGGCACGCGACTCAACGGTGTCTCCTTCGTGTTGCGGGCCGGCGAAATCATCGGCCTCGCAGGGCTGATGGGAAGCGGGCGAACCGAACTCGCACGCTGCCTCTTCGGGATCGATCGACCGACATCCGGTGAGATCTTGATGCGTGGGCGCGCGGTGGACGTCAACAACCCCCAGACTGCCATATCAGCAGGTCTCGCCCTCATCCCCGAGGACCGCCGGGAACAAGGCCTGGTGCTCGAGCATTCCGTTCGGGAGAACCTGCTCCTGCCCCTTCTCGGCCAGCTCACCCATGGGCCACTGCTGGACGTGCGTGCCGGTCGCAAGAAGGCCCGACAGCTCATTCAGCAGTTCTCCGTCAAGGTGACCGACCCGGGCAAGCCGGTCCGAAGCCTCTCCGGCGGCAATCAGCAGAAGGTGGTGATCGCGAAATGGCTGGGAACGAACCCGGAAGTCCTGATCATGGACGAGCCAACGGCCGGCGTGGACATCGGCACCAAGGCCGAGATCGTGTCGATCATCCGTGAACTCGCTGATTCGGGGAAGGGCGTGATCGTGATCTCCTCTGAGTACCCCGAGCTGCTCGCGGTGAGCGACCGCGTCCTGGTCATGCGCGGCGGCGCGATCGTCAAGGAGCTCAAACGCTCAGAAATCCCAGACGAAGAATCCCTGCAACTAGCTGTCCTAGGAGTCTAGAATGTCGGATCCAAACCTAACTGCGGCTACCGAAGCCGATCCTGCGCTGACTCTGGCGCAGCGCCTCCGGGATGTGGACTGGCGCAGGTACATTATCTACATTGCCTTCGTGGTGGTGTTCATCCTGTTCGCCGTCATGCTCGCCAACCAAGGATTCCTATCCCGCAACAACCTGCTGAACATCTTCCGGCAGACGGCCACCATCACGGTGATAGCGGTCGGGATGACCTTTGTGATTTCATGTGCCGAGATCGACCTCAGCGTCGGTTCGATTGCTGGTTTATCCAGCGTAGTGAGCGCGATGACGATCGCCAATTACGGCCTCGTGCCAGGGATCGTTGCCGGGCTCGCCGTGGGCGCACTTGTCGGGGCAGTCAACGGATCCCTGGTAAGCCTGTTGGGAATACCATCGTTTTTGGTGACCCTTGGCATGTTGGGGATCGCTTTCGGTATTGCGCAGTGGATCACCAACTCGGCGCCACAGCCAATCCTAAACGACACATTCAATGGGATCTTCGGTGGTGGCGATATCGGCCCGATCCCAGGCTTGCTCGTCTGGATGGCGTTGGTGGTGGCTGTAGGAGCAGTCGTTCTCGCCCGGACCAAGTTCGGTCGGCAGGTCCTCGCCACTGGCGGCAACCGAATGGCCGCGGAGTTCACAGGCGTGAAGACCAAGAAGATCAAGTTCTCGGTACTGCTCATCTCCGGGGTCATGGCCGGCCTGGCCGGGATGCTTTATGCTGGCCGGCTCCAATCGGGCCGGTTCCAATGGGGATCCGGTGACGAACTGTCAGCGATCGCAGCCGTCATTCTTGGAGGCACCAGCCTCTTCGGGNGCTCGGGCACGATCATCGGCACGCTGTTTGGAGCGCTTCTGATCGGGCTGATCAACAACGGCTTGATCCTCGCCGGACTTGAGTCCAGCCAGCAACAGGTCGTCCGTGGGGCCATCATCATCCTCGCGGTGGCGCTCGCCAGGAAGAAGTGATCCAGTCATGACAAAAAGCCGCCCGATCGCGCTGCGCTCAGGCATCATCGGCACGGGGTTCATCGGGNGCGTGCACGCCTACGGAGTCCGGGCTGCCGGCGGTCGCCTGACCCGTGTGGCTGATGTCACGCCCGAAGCCGCCAGCAGAGCCGCCACTCTGCTCGGCGCCGAAGCAGCGGCTGCCTCGGCGGAGGAGCTGATCGCGTCCTCTGAAGTTGATGTCGTGCACATTTGTACACCGAACGCAACCCACGCCACCCTGGCCCAACTGGCGATCGAGCATGGCAAGGCGGTGATCTGCGAGAAGCCGTTGGCGATCACCGTGGGTGATGCCGAGGCGTTGACCGCTGCTGCGTCGGCGGCGGGGGTGGTGGCTGCGGTGCCGTTCATCTACCGGTTCCATCCCAACGTTCGCGAGATTCGGCAGCGGATCTCGGCCGGGCAGGCCGGATCCATCTGGCTTCTCCATGGCTCCTACCTCCAGGACTGGCTCTCCCGCAACGCCGACACCAACTGGCGGGTCGATCCGAAGCTGGGAGGCGTCTCCCGCGCGTTCGGGGACATCGGCGTCCACTGGTGCGACCTGATGGAGTTCGCCACCGGTCAACGCATCGTTCGCCTCGCTGCCCGCACTGCCAACGCGTTTGAGAATCGCACGGGGACCGAGGACGGAGCCGTGATCATCTTCGAGACCAACGAAGGTGCCACGGGTTCGTTGGTGGTGAGCCAGGTTTCCNCTGGTCGGAAGAACAGGCTCTGGTTCTCCTTCGACGGCACCGACGCGTCCTACTCCTTCGACCAGGAGACACCCGATCTGCTCTGGATTGGTGGACGCGACGAGAGCCGTCTCCTGCTGCGGGACCCGGCACAGGAGTACCCGGACGCACGGAGGCTCTCCAGACTGCCGGCGGGCCATCCGCAGGGATACCAAGACGCCTTCTCCTCGTTCATCGGTGACGTGTACGCCGCCGTGCGCGGCGAGGGAGTCGACGGCCTGCCCACCTTCAGCGACGGCCTGCGCGCCGCGCGGATCACAGCTGCCGTGGTCGCCTCGGCCGCCGACTCATCCTGGACAGAGGTCGCCTGACGACTTCCTCCCCTCACAGAACTCGCTCGGGCAACACGCCCGTCCGTACAAAAGACAGAAGGAGAATCGCAATGAAACTGGGCTACTGCTCGATCACATGGGGTGGGGTCGTTGGCGACCCTGTCGGCGTCACCAGCGTCAAGGACCTCTTCTACCGGGCGAACGGCGACGCCCTCCAGGCGATCGCCGAGATCGGGGAGGTTGGCTACCAGGGCACCGAGATGTTCGACGGCAATGTCGCCGACTTCGCCGAGCGCCCCGACGAGCTGAAGAACGCTCTTCGCCAGGCTGGGCTCGAGCTTGTCAGCGTCTACACGGGTGCCAACTTCATCTACGCGGACATTCTGCCTGATGAATTGCACCGGGTGCGGCGGGCCGCCCAGCTCGCCGCCCAGTTCGATGCGAAGCGACTCGTTGTTGGCGGAGGTGCCAGGCGAGCTGCGGGAACCAGCGATGAGGACTACACGCGTCTTGGCCACGCTCTTGACAGCGTCTGCGATATCGCCGAGGAGTATGGACTCGAAGCGAGCTACCACCCTCACCTTTCCACCATCGTTGAGAACCCCGACGAGCTGAAAGTGATCATGGGCCGCAGCCGGATCGGGTTCTGCCCTGACACCGCCCACCTCTTCGCGGGCGGCGGCGACNCCGCCGAGCTCATCCGGACCTACCCCGACCGCGTCCGGCATGTCCACCTCAAGGACTTCCAGCCGGAGCCCTTCAACTTCATGCCCCTCGGCAAGGGCGTACTCGACTTCGGCGACATCATTCGGGCTGTCGCCGAAAGCGGCTACTCCAGCTGGCTCATGGTGGAGCTCGACAGCTACGACGGCGATCCCAAGGATGCCGCTCGGATCAGCAAGGACTACCTGGAACACCTTCTCGCCGAGGCCGGCATCGGCCGCGACTGAGCGCCCACAACAAAAAGGAGTATGTAGACATGCAAGAACTGAACGTTGGCTTGATCGGCGGCGGATTCATGGGCAAGGCGCATTCCTTGGCCTATGCCGCGATGCCCATGTTCTTCTGGCCCGCCCCGGCGATGCCGGTGCGCAAGGTCCTGGCCGAAGCGAACGACGAACTGGCCTCAACCGCGGCGAAGCGGTTCGGTTTCGAGCGGTCAACCTCGAACTGGCGCGAGATCATCGACGACCCCGAGATTCACGTTGTCGACATCGCGACACCCAATAACCTGCATGCCGAGGTCGCCATTGCTGCGGCGAAGGCAGGCAAGCACATCATCTGCGAGAAGCCGTTGTCGAGCACGACTGGCGACGCGAAGGCCATGTACGAGGCGGTGAAGGATGCCGGGATCGTGCACATGGTGGCCTTCAACTACCGTCGCACGCCGGCCGTTGCGCTGGCGAAGAAGTACATCGAGGAAGGGGCGATCGGCAAGATCCTCAGCTTCCGCGGTACCTACCTCCAGGACTGGAGTGCCGATCCCGACTCGCCGCTGTCCTGGCGCTTCCAGAAGTCCATCGCCGGCTCGGGCACGCTCGGGGACATCGGCACGCACGTGATCGACATGGCTCGCTATCTCGCCGGTGAGATCTCCGAGGTCAATGCGATCATGAGGACCTGGATTCCGGAACGCCCAGTGCAGTCCGGCGGCGCCGACCTCTTGGGCACCAGCAAGGGTGGTGGGGGTCCGCGCGCAGCCGTGGACGTCGACGACGAGGTCATCACGATGCTGAAGTTCCAGAACGGCGCCATCGGGTCGGTGGAGGCCACCCGCAACGCCTACGGCCGGAACAACTTCATCACCTTGGAGATCCACGGCACCGAAGGGTCGATCTATTTCAACTACGAGCGCAGGGACGAACTTCAGGTTTGCTTCGCGTCCGACGAAGGCGACCGGCGCGGGTTCCGGACCGTCTACACCGGTCCGGCGCATCCGTATGGTGCAGGGCTGTGGCCCATCCCAGCCCTCGGAATCGGATACGGCGAGACCAAGATCATCGAGGCCTACGACTTCTTCAAGGCGATTGCCGAGGGCGGCACGGTCAGCCCCAACTTCGCTGACGGGTACCAGATTGCGCTGATCGACGACGCCATCGTCGAGTCGGCCGAGACCGGGGCTTGGGTCGCGGTCGAGTCGATTCAGGGATAGCCAATGGAAGGCCACGGGATTGTCCTCTTCGTCTCGTTCACGGCGCGACCCGGCCGTGCACAGGACCTCCAGGAAGAGCTCCTGGCCCTGTCCGAAGCGAGCCTGCGTGAGCCGGGCTGCCACGCCTACCTGGTTCATGCCGATCTAGAGGATGAGTCCAGGGTGTGGTTGTACGAGCACTGGGCGAGCGAAGAGGCACTGCACGAGCACGACCAGACCGCGCATGTGGCCGCCTTCGTCGCGAAACTGCCGAAGTTGACCGAGGCTGGTTTCGACCGGTGGGAGACCGCGCTCGTTCGCCCTGACTGACGGCCAGTCCCCTCGCCCGGACGTGTCCCTGCACTCACGTCCGGGCGAGGACTCGCCAGCAGTCCCGTTTGCATGATCATCAGCCAGTCCATCTGTATGGAATTGAGGAGCGCATGTCCCGTCCTGTGACCCTGTTCACCGGCCAGTGGGCCGATCTGCCGTTCGAGGAGGTGTGCCGGCTGGCGTCCGGCTGGGGGTATGACGGTTTGGAGATCGCCTGCTGGGGCGACCACCTCGACGTCTACCGGGCCGCCTCCGATGACGCGTATGTGGCGGAGAAGAGGGCCACGCTCGAGAAGTACGGGTTGGGGGTGTGGGCCATCTCCAACCACCTGAAGGGTCAGGCGGTGTGTGATGACCCGATCGACTTCCGGCACCGCGAGATGGTGTCGGACGCCGTGTGGGGCGACGGGGACGCCGAGGGCGTGCGACAGCGGGCAGCGGAAGAGCTGAAGCTGACCGCCGTGGCTGCGCGGAAGCTCGGTGTGGACACCGTGGTGGGTTTCACCGGGTCGAAGATCTGGCAGTACGTGGCGATGTTCCCGCCAGTGCCGGACAGTGTGATTGAGGACGGGTACGCCGACTTTGCGCGGCGGTGGAACCCGATCCTGGACGTGTTCGATTCAGAAGGGGTGCGGTTCGCCCACGAGGTGCACCCCTCCGAGATCGCCTACGACTACTGGTCGACGGTGTTGACGCTGGACGCGATCGGGCATCGGGAGGCGTTCGGGCTGAACTGGGACCCCTCCCACATGATGTGGCAGGAACTCGACCCGGTCGGGTTCCTGGTCGACTTCGCCGACCGGATCTACCACGTCGACTGCAAGGACACGAAGATGTCGGTCGGTAACGGCCGCAACGGACGCATGGGCTCGCACCTGCCCTGGGCAGACCCGCGCCGGGGCTGGACGTTCGTGTCGACCGGCAACGGTGACGTGCCCTGGCAGCGGTGCTTCCGGACGCTGAACGCGATCGGGTACACCGGCCCGATCAGCATCGAGTGGGAGGACGCCGGCATGGACCGCCTGCGCGGCGCCAAGGAGGCCCTCGACTACGTCCGCGCCAACCTGTTCGACGCCCCCACAGCCAGCTTCGACGCCGCCTTCTCCACCACCCGCCAGCCGGGCGAGTAGGGCTGATGGCGTTCACGATCGGTGTCGACATCGGCGGCACCAACATCCTCGCCGGTGTGGTCGGCGAGTCCGGCGAAATCGTGGCGACCACGCGCCGGGCCACCGACGCCTCCGATCCTGCCCAGATCGAGGTACTGGTCGCCGAGGCCGTCCGTCAACTGATGGCGGGCCGCGACGTGGAAGGCGTCGGGGTGGCCGCGGCCGGCTTCGTCTCCTCGGATCGGCGCAAGCTGTTGTTCGCGCCGAACATCGCCTGGCGTGACCACCCGCTCGCAGAGCGTCTCGAGGCATTGATCCAGCGGCCGGTGGTGATCGAGAACGACGCCAACGCGGCGGCGTGGGCGGAGTACCGGTTCGGCAACGGCCGCGGCGTGTCCGACATGGTCATGCTGACCCTGGGCACGGGCCTAGGTGGTGCGGTGGTGGCTGACGGCCGGCTGATTCGCGGGGCGTTCGGCGCGGCCGCAGAGCTGGGCCACATGAAGATCGTGCCTGGCGGCCACTACTGCGGGTGCGGTCAGGAAGGCTGTTGGGAGGCGTACGCGTCCGGCACCGCCTTGGCCAAGCTCGCCCAGAGCATCGCAGTCACCGACCCGAACGGTGCCATGCACATGGTCGACCTCGCGGGCGGCGAACCGATCTCGGGTGCCCACGTCACCGCCGCGGCCCGCGTCGGCGACCCGGTCGCGATCCGGCTGCTGCGCCGCTTCGGGAAGTACCTCGGCATCGGCATCGCCACCCTCGCCGCGGTGGTCGACCCCGAGATCGTCGTGGTCGGTGGCGGCATCGCCACGGCCGCCGCTGACCTCATCCTGCCGTCCGCCCGCAAGACTTTCCTTGGCAGTCTCTCCGGACGCGGTTACCGCGGCGAACTGCGCATCATCACCGCAGCCCTCGCCAACGACGCCGGCATCATCGGCGCCGCCGACAGCGTCCGCACACCTGTGCTGTCGAAGTCCCGGGCGAGACTGGCTAGTCGAGCTTAGGAGCCGGCAGCTCACTGAGCCACGTCTCCCAACCCGACTGCTCTCGCCGGACGTAGTCGGCCGCGTCCGCCGAGAACAGGTACGCGCGCACGCCCGCCAGGCACTGGCCGTCACCCTGGCCGAACACGAAGATGGCAAGGGATTCCCAGAGGCGATCATCCTGCGCCGATCGTTGGTTGCGGTGAGCATCAGCCGAGCTCGATACCGCTAGAGCCTGTTTACGAAAGTCGGCGTAGCCATCCGTTGATGACGGTGATGTGGGTGGTGGCGGTGAAGCGGACGGCGAGCTTGTCGTAGCGGGTGGCGAAGGCTCGGTGGTGTTTGAGCTTGTTGATGCCGCATTCGACGGCGTGTCGGTCCTTGTATACGCCGGGGTCGAACGCGGGCGGGCGACCGCCCTTGGGGCCTCGTCGTTTCCGGTGGTGTTGCTGGTCGGCCGGGGTCGGGATCGTGGCCTTGATGTGGCGGGCTCGCAGCCAGGCGCGGTTCGCGCGGGATGAGTAGGCCCGATCGGCCAGGACCCGGTCGGGTCGTCGCCGCGGCGCCCCGACCCGGTTCGCGACACGGATCGATTCGAGGACCGTGACGAACTCGGGACTGTCGCCGGCCTGTCCGGGNGTGTGGTGGAAGGCGAGGACCCCGCGGTCCTGGTCGACTGCCAGGTGGGTCTTGGTCGACCAGCCGCCGCGGGAGCGGCCGAACGCGTGGTCGGCGGGCTCACCGGTCACCAGGGTGATCGAGTCGTGGCGGGCCCCGGCGGCGTGAATGTGGCCACGACTGGTCGTCGAATCGACCGAAATCTGCCATTTGACCTTGCCGCGGGCTTGTGCGGCCGCTCTGAGTGCGGCTTCGATCCGTTCCCACACGCCGAGGACCTGCCACAGCGCAAACAGGGCGTACACCCGGCCCCACGGGCCGTACCGATCGGGCACGTCCCGCCACGGGCAGCCGACCCGAACCCGGAACCGGATCCCATCGATCAGACCACGGAGGGGCCACTTGCGGGGCCGACCCAAACGAGCCGGAATCGGCAGCACGCTGGCGAGGACCCGCCACTGTGCGTCGGTGAGGTCATGGCGACGACTGGCATCTATCGTGGACACGAGGACTCCCGGGGAAGTAGGAGTGATTCGACACCAATCCGTCTACCCCGGGAGCCCTCCCACGTCGATCACCGACACGCTGACAAGCCGATCCTCAACCAGCCACTTTCAGAACAGGCTCTAGATCCGGGCGACCAGGACCAGCGGTGAACGAGCGGCGTCCACGAGGGACGGGGAGCACGTCCGGCGAACTCCGCGTCAGCGTCGATCGGAACAGCCCGGTGCCCCTGTACCACCAGTTGTTCGAACAACTCGTGGGGCCATCGAAAGCGGCGCCCTGCGTCCCGGAGACACCCTGGAGCGGGAGGACGTGCTCGCCGAACGCTTGATGGTCGCTCGCCACACCCTCCGGCAGGCGATCGGCCAACTGGTGGAGCGGGGCCTGATCACGCGCCGGCCCCGAGCCGGCTCCGACGTCACCTGGAATGCGCCCACGCCCGCAACGCCTGCACCAGCCCCCGCGTCCGCAGAGATCAAGCAGATCACCGGCTGATCGACGGTCCGCACGGGCCCCCGCTGGAGCTTCCGGCGGGGGCCCTGCCACGTCCGAGGGACCGGTTCCGCGTGCCCGGCCGCAAGCGGCCGGACGCGAACGGGCCGGCCACAGACGGGCCGGCCGGGCGCTCGGCTAGGTCGTCCGGGCCCCCGCGACGGCGGCGCGCGCGGCGGCGGGCAGGGCCGCGACGATCCGGTCGAGCATCTGGTCGGCGTGGGCGGCGGACAGGAACCACGCCTCGTAGGCCGAGGGNGGCAGGGCGATCCCGGCGTCCAGCATGGCGTGGAAGAACGCGCGGTAGGCGGCGGCGTCCTGGCGTTGGGCGGCGACGTAGTCGGTGACTGGGTCGGCCACACCCCAGAACACCGAGAACAGCGACCCGGCGCGTTGCAGCCGGTGGGGCATCCCGGCGGCGTCGAGCGCGTCGCCGACCGCCCCGGCCACGGACGCGGCCGCCGCGTCGACCGCGTCGTAGGTGGACGGCCCGGCCAGTCGCAGCGTGGCGATCCCGGCGGCCGTGGCCAGCGGGTTCCCCGACAGCGTCCCGGCCTGGTACACCGGACCGAGCGGGGCCAGCAGGTCCATCAGGGCACGGGGGCCGCCGAGCGCGGCCAGCGGCATCCCGCCGCCGACCACCTTGCCGAAGGTGAACAGGTCGGGNGTGACCGTCCGTCCCTCGTACCCCCACCAGCCGGCGGACGAGACCCGGAAGCCGGTCAGCACCTCGTCGTAGATGAGCAGCGCGCCGTGCGCCGCGGTGAGCTCGCGCAGCAGAGCGTTGAACCCCGGCTCGGGCGGAACCACGCCCATGTTCGCCGCGGCGGGTTCGGTGATGACCGCGGCGATCTCGGGGCCGCGCGCCGCGAAGATCTCGCGGAGCGCCGCCGGGTCGTTGTAGGGCACGACCAGCGTCTGCGCGGTGGCGGCGGCCGGCACCCCGGCCGAACCGGGCAGCCCCGCGGTGGCCACGCCCGAACCGGCGGCCGCGAGCAGCGCGTCGGAGTGGCCGTGGTAGCAACCGGCGAACTTCACGATCAGATCCCGGCCCGTCGCCCCNCGCGCCAAACGGACGGCCGTCATGCACGCCTCGGTGCCTGTGGACACGAATCGCACCTTGTCGGCNTGGGGTACCCGGTCGCGCACGGCCTCGGCGAGTTCTGCTTCGGCCACGGTGGGAGCGCCGAACGACAGGCCCCGCGCCGCCGCGGCCTGGACGGCGGCGACCACGTCCGGGTGGGCGTGGCCGAGGATCGCGGGACCCCACGAGCCGACCAGGTCGACGTACTCGCGCCCCGCCACATCCCACAGCAGGGCACCCTCGGCGCGGGCCACGAACACCGGGGTTCCGCCCACCGACCCGAAGGCGCGCACCGGGGACGAGACGCCCCCGGGNATCACCGCGCGGGCCCGTTCGAACGCCGCCGCATTGCTCGTCATCGCAGCCATCCCGCCAGGTCGAGGGCCGCGTAGGTCAGCACGATGTCCGCGCCGGCCCGGACGACGGCCGTGGTCGATTCCAGGAGCGCCGCCCGCCGGTCGATCCAGCCGCGCTCGGCGGCGGCGGCGATCATGGCGTATTCGCCCGAGACCTGGTAGGCGGCCACGGGCACCTGGGCGCGGGAAGCGACGTCGGCCAGCACGTCCAGGTAGTAGCCGGCCGGCTTGACCATCACGATGTCGGCGCCCTCCACCTCGTCGAGGGCGGCCTCGAGGCGGCCCTCGCGGCGGTTCGCCGGATCCTGCTGGTAGGCCCGGCGATCCCCGATCAGCGAGGATCCCACCGCCTCCCGGAAGGGGCCGTAGAACGCGGAGGCGTACTTGGCCGCGTACGCCAGGATCCCGACCATGGTGTGGCCGGCCTCGTCCAGCCCGGCGCGGATCGCGGCGACCTGCCCGTCCATCATCCCCGAGGGNGAGACGAGGTGGGCGCCGGCCTCGGCCTGGCTCATCGCCTGACGCACGTAGAGCTCCACGGTGGCGTCGTTGGCCACCGAGCCGTCGTCGCCCAGGACGCCGCAGTGGCCATGGTCGGTGAACTCGTCCAGGCACGTGTCGGCCACGATCACCAGGTCGTCGCCGGTCTCGGCGCGGAGGGCAGCCAAGGCGCGGTTGAGGATGCCGTCGGCGGCGCAGCCGGCCGTGCCCGTCGCGTCCTTGTCGCGGTCGGTGGGGACGCCGAACACCACGAGCCCGCCGAGTCCGGCTGCGGCGGCCCGGGTGGCCTCCGCGCGCACCGAGTCGAGGGTGTGCTGGACGACACCCGGCAGCGACCCGATCGGACGGGGCTCGGTGAGCCCGTCGGCCACGAACACCGGCAACAGCAACTGGGCCGGGTGCACCGGGTTNTCCGCCACCAGGCGACGGATCGCCCCGGTGGCCCGCAGGCGACGTGGGCGGCGGACGAGTGAGGTCATGCGCGATCCTTCCGGTCGTCCGCCATTNCTCGCCCATGCGGTGCGGTCCCCGAACCGGGCCGGGCCGCCCGGACGACGCGGGACGCTCACNCCGAGGGCCGCCACCGCGGCCGCGGCGACGGCGGCGGCATCGGGACGTTCGGCCACCTGGGTCACGGTCAGGCCCAGGTCGGTGGCCACGGCCGCGGCCGATGCCCCCAGGGCGATCACGGACGGGCCCGGCAGGCCGGCCGCGGCGACGGCGGCGCGCGCGGTGGACCCGGCGGTGACCACGAAGGCGTCGATGGCCCCGGCCCGCCAGCGCTCCACGATCTCCTGGGGCAGGGGTTGCGGCAGGGTGCGATAGACGGCGACGGGGCGCACGGTCCAGCCCTTGGCGGTCAGGCCGGCGGCGGGCTCGGCGGAGGGCTCCTCGGCGCCCGGCAGCAGCACCCGTCCGGGGCCGTCCGGGAATGTCGCGACCAACGCCCGGCCGCCGCCGGGCTGCGCGACGAGGTCGGGCTCGATCCCGGCCGCCCGCAGCGCCGCCGCGGTCGCCGGCCCGACCGCGGCCACCCGTGGCGCGTGGGGGTCCGGNCCGAGGCCGGCGGGCAGCGCGGCCACGGTCGCGGCGGACGTGACGACGACCCACTCCCAGGTCTCGGCGAGGGCGGCTTCGAGTTCGGCGGCCGGTAGCGGCTCCCGCCGGGTCAGGTCGGCGACCAGGACGTCGGCCCCGGCGGCCGCGAGCTCCGCCGCGGTCCCGACGGGAGCGCGCTCGGGCACCAAGATCGTCCGTCCGGCCAGCGGACGGGGCTTGCTCGCCGCCAGGTCGACCAGGTCCGCGGCGCCCGCGGCCAGCAACTGCTCGGCGATCCGAGCGCCGAGCGCCGAGGCCTCGTCCGCCGATGCCGGGGCGTCGCCGGTGCGGCGCACCTGCCGGGACCCGTCCACGGCCACGACGCCGGCCGCCAGCCGGATCCGTCCCTGGGACACCAGCGCGTGGGCGGCGACCGGCGCNGGCGCACCCGGCTTCGAGCCGGGCGAGGACCTGCCGTTCGGCCAGGGCGGCCCAGCGGGTCGGGGCGTCGTCCAGCTCGGCGAGGAGGTCGAGCAGTTCGGCGGGCGCGTCCGCGCGGCACTCCACCGCGAGCGCTCCCTGGGCGGGGGCGGGCAGGAAGTCCGCCGGGGCCAGCCGCTCGGTGATCGCCGCCCGCAGACCGAGCCGGGCCAGCCCCGCCGCCGCCAGGACGACGGCGTCCAGATCGTCGGTCGTTCGGCGCAGCCGGGTCTCGACGTTGCCGCGGATCGCGACCACCTGCAGGTCCGGGCGCAGCGCGAGCAACTGGGCGGCGCGCCGTGGCGACCCCGTCCCCACCCGAGCTCCGGACGGCAACCCCGCCAGGTCGAGGCCGTCCCGGGCGCAGAGCGCATCGGCCGGATCCTCCCGCGCGGGCACCGCCGCCAGGACGAGCCCGGCAGCGGCCGCGGTCGGCAGATCCTTGTACGAATGGACGGCCAGGTCGGCCTGCCCGGACAGCACCGCGGCCCGGACGGCCCCGACGAACACTCCGGCACCGCCGAGGCTGGCCAGGGGGCGGTCGTCACGTCGCCCTGGGTGGTGATCTTCACCAGCTCTACCTCATGGCCGAGCGCCCGCAGCCGGTCGGCCACGGTGCCGGACTGGGTCCACGCCAGCGCGGAGCCGCGGGTCGCCAGCCGGAGCCTCACGGCAGGCTCCCCGGCCCCTCGGCCGGCCCCGAGCCCCGGACGACGTGCCCGGCACCACCGATGCCGGCCGGCGCGGGTTCTCACAGCAGGTCCCGAAGCAGAACTCGCCCGCCCCCGGCTCGGGTGAGCCGGCGCGCAGTTCGGCGGCCAGGCGCTCGGCCAGGGCGGCCACGAACGCCGGATGGGTGCCGACCGTAGGGGCGCGGACGAGCCGAATCCCCACCTCGGCGGCGGTCTGCCGCGCCTGAGTGTCGAGATCCCAGATGACCTCCATGTGGTCGGACAGGAAGCCGATCGGGACGAGGACGACGTCGGCCGCGCCGGTCGCGGCGAGCTCGCGCAGGGCGTCGTTGACGTCCGGTTCCAGCCAGGGCATCGAGGGCGGGCCGCTGCGCGACTGAAACACCAGGTCCCACGGTTTGGTGACCCCGGTGGCCTCGGCGAGGGCGTCCGTGACGCGCTGGGCGACCCAGCGGTGCTGGGCCACGTACGCGCCACCGGACGGCCCGGCCGAGCGGGCCATCGATGTCGGTATCGAGTGCGTGGTGAACACCAGCCGGGTGCTCTCGGCGGCCAGGTCCACATCTGCGGGCAGGCAGCCGACCAGCAGTTCGGCGATGGTCCCCGCGAACGCGGGCAGGTCGAAGAACGGGCCGAGCTTGCGGACGTCCAGCGCCAGCCCGGTGGCCTCCAGGGCCAGGCCCAGATCCTCCCGGTACTGGCGGCAGCCGGAGTAGCCGGCGTACGCCGAGGTCGCAACCGCCAGCACCCGCCGGTACCCCCGTCCGGCCAGGTCGGACAGGACGTCAGGCACGAAGGGCGGCGAGTTCCGGTTGGCCAGCACGACCTCGATGGGCACCTCCCGCGCCCACAGGGCCTCGTGCAGGGCATCGCGCAGGGCCCGGTTCTGGGCGTTGATCGGGCTCACCCCGCCGAGGGTGAAGTAGTGCTGGCCCACCTCGACAAGCCGTTCGGTGGGGATGCCGCGGCCCGCGGTCACCCGCTCCAGGAACGGCACCACCTCCTCGACCCCCTCCGGGCCGCCGAAGCCGAGCAGGACGAGCGCGTCGTAGGCCAGCGGTGCGGTCACCGCAGCACCCGCGGCAGGTCGGCCGGGTCGATCCGGTGGCCGGTGAAGAACGGGACCTCCAGCCGGACGTGCCGCCGCGCCTCGGTGCCCCGCAGGTGCCGCATCAGGTCGGTCAGGTCGACCAGGTCGTCCGCCTCCAGCGCCAGCAGCCACTCGTAGTCGCCGAGCGCGAACGCGGCCACCGTGTTGCTGGACACCTGCGGGTAGTCCCGGCCCTTCAGCCCGTGGTCGGCCAGCATCGTCCGCCGCTCGTCCTCGGGCAGTACGTACCACTCGTACGAACGGACGAACGGGTACACCGTCAGCCACCGCTTCGGCTCGATGCCGCGCAGGAACGCCGGGGCGTGGTCGCGGCTGAACTCGGCCGGCCGGTGCACCCCGAACCCCGACCAGGCGAGGTCGACCGTCCCGCCGAACGCCTGGTGCTGGAACAGCCGCTCCGCCTGCTGCAGCTCCGACGCCGAGGTCCCGTGGAGCCAGACCAGGACGTCGGCGGCGGCGGGCATGCCGTGCACGTCGTACAGGCCCCGGGTGGTGACGCCGGAGTCGGCCACGCGGTCGATCACGTCCTGAGTCGCCGAGGCCACGTCGTCGGGNGCGGGCCCGCGCCGCGCGAACACGGCGTAGGCGGTGTAGTGGGCCTTGCTGGCTTCCGGGGTCTCGGTCATGAGCCGACCCTAGCCGCCGGCGACGGTACCCGGTCCAGCGCCAGACCCGCCTGCCGCCGTCCGTCGGCCACGCAGTCGGGGACGCCGACCCCGCGCAGGGCCGAACCCGCGATCCTCCAGGCCGGCAGCCCGCCCAGCCCCGCTTCGGCCGCGGCGACCAGCGCGAGGTGGCCGACGCCGTACTTCGGCATGACGTGCGGCCACCGGGTCACCCGGACGAGGTGGGGNTCCGCCGTGGCGCCGAGGACCCTGCCCACGTGGCGGACGACCGTGTCGCGCAACTCGTCCTCGGGGGCGTGGGCGATGGGACCCAGTCGTTCGGGGACGAACGCCCTGATCAGGACGGTGTCGGCGGCCGCCCGTCCGGCCCACTTCGCCGAACTCACGGTCACCCCGCTGATCGGCGCCGGATCGGCCTCCAGCCACCCGTGCGTCGCCACCGGCGCCGGGAACGCGGACGCGGGGTAGGCCAGCGTCACGACGGTCGAGGTGGCCAACCGGATCCGCGCCAGCGCGGCCGCGGCGTCCGGGGCGGGCTCGGCCAGCAGTGCCGCCGAGCTGGTCACNCCNCCGGCGAGCACGAGTGCGTCCGCCGCCTCCTGCGAGCCGTCCGCCAGGTGCGCCACCACCCCGCCGCCGGTCCCCGGACGCAACCGCTCCACCTCCACGCCGAGCCTCAGCTCGGCGCCGCCCGCGCTCAGCCGGTCGACGACCGCGTCCACCAGGCTGCCCAGGCCCCCNAACAGGGTCCGGAACGGNGAGCCCGGCCCGCGGCCGGCCGCCCGGGTCTTCCGTCCGGCGGCCAGGGCGGCGAGCATCAGGCTCCGGTACGCGCGCTCGTCCGCCCGCAGCGACGGCAACACCGCGTCCAGGCTCAACTCGTCCACGCTGGAGCCGTAGATACCGCCCACCATCGGGTCGGCGAACCGGCGGACGATGCCGCCACCCAGCCGCTGGCGCAGGAACGCGCCGATCGCGATGTCCTCCCCGTCGCGCAGTTGCCGCGGCAGCACCAGGTCCAGCCCCGCACGCAGCTTGTCGAGCGGAGAGAGGATGCCCGTGGTGACGAACGGCCACAGCCGGGTCGGCAGCACCATGCCCATCCCCGCGGGCAGCGGACGAAGTCGTCCCCGCGACCGCAGGTACACCAACCGTGACCCGGACGTGCCGATCACGGCGTCGCCGAGCCCGACCTCCTCGGCCAGGCGTGCCGCGGCCGGCCGGTAGCTGACGAACGAGTCCGGGCCGTGCTCGATCAGCAGATCGTCCACGACCTCGGTGTGCAGCTTGCCGCCGAACCGGTCGGAGGCCTCGACCAGCAGCACCTCGGCAGGTTCCCGGCCCTCCGCGCCGCGCAGCGCCTCCCACGCCGCGGCGAGACCGGTGATCCCGCCGCCGACGGCCAGCAGCCTCACGGCACCGGGACGGCGTGGCCCGGCACGTACGGGCACAGCGGGTCGGATTCCAGCGGATCGCCCGCCCACGCGAAGGCCCGGGCGCGCGAGCCGCCGCACCAGTCGTGGTACTCGCACGCGCCGCAGCGGCCCTTGAACTGGTCGGGGTCGCGGAGCGAGCGCATGAGTGGCTCGTCGCGGTACAGCTCGACCAGCGACCGCTCCTTCACGTTGCCGACGCTCACCGGCAGGAACCCCGACGGCATGACCTCGCCCAGGTTGGAGACGAACACGATGCCGTTGCCGTCCCGGATGCCGAAGGCGCGCGCCAGCGGCAGCGCCTCGACCTCGGCCTTCGTCTTGCCGGCGCGCAGCAGGGGNGCGGCCATCAGCCGCCGGAAGTGCATGGCCTCGGTGGTCTTGACCCGGAACGGCGACTCCCGGTTCACCTTGGCGGCCCAGAGCAGCCACCGCTCGGCCTCGCCCGGGCTGAGCTCGGTGAGTTCGGAGCCGCGTCCGATGGAGATCAGGAAGAACAGGCTCCACTGCATCAGCGTGTGTCCCCGGAGCAGGTCGTACACCGCGGGCAGGTCGGCCGCCGTCCCCGAGGTGACCAGGGTGTTCACCTGGACCGGCAGCCCGGCTTCGGCGGCGGTGTCGAGCGCCTCGATGGTCGCGTCGAAGGTGCCCGGCACCATCCGGACGCCGTCGTGGTAGGCCGCGGTGGAGCCGTCCAGGGACAGCGAGATCGCCTGGATACCGGCCTCCTTCATCCAGAAGATCCGCTCGCGGGTGAGCAGCGGGGTCACCGCGGGGGCCAGCGAGACCCCGATGCCGCGGTCGGTCGCCGCCGCCACCAACTCCGGCAGATCCGGACGACGCAGCGGATCGCCCCCNGTCATCACGACGTGGGGCAGGGCCTCGCCCGGGCCCGCGAAGCCGAGCAGATCGTCCAGCAGGGCGATCGCCTCGGCGGTGGTGAGCTCCCCGGGCATGGGGTCGGGCATCGCGGTCGCCCGACAGTGCCGGCAGGCCAGGCCGCAGGCGTTGGTGAGCTCCCAGTAGACGATCATCGGCGCGCGGTGGTAGGCCCAGCCGTCCGGCTTGACCGACCCGATGCCGTGCGCGGGACGGCCGGTGGACGTATTGGTGGGATGCGGCATTCAGGACTCCTGCGCGCTGGGGATCGAGTGGACCAGCTCGACGAGCCGGGTGAGGGTGTCGGGGTCGGTGTCGGGCGGGACCCCATGGCCCAGGTTGAACACGTGGCCGGGGGCGGTGGCGCCGCGCCGGACGACCTCGCGGGCGGCGGCGGCCAGGGTGGGCCAGTCGGTCGACAGCAGGGCCGGGTCGAGGTTCCCCTGCACCGGGACGGTCCCGCCGAGCAGGTCGTTCGCCTCGTCCAACCCGATGTCGGACGCCACGCCGATCACGTCCGCACCCGCGGCGAGCAGGTCGGGGAGCAGTTCGCGGGTCGCCGTCCCGAAGTGGACCCGGGGCACGCCCAGGTCCGCGACCGCGGCGAACACGGCCGCCGAATGCCCCTGGACGGCGGTGCGGTACTCGTCCGGGGACAGCCGGCCGACCCACGAGTCGAACAGCTGGATCGCGGCGGCCCCGGCCTCGACCTGGGCCCTCAGGAAGGCGGTGGTGAGTCCCGCGACCCAGGCCAGCAGCCGGTGCCAGGTGGCGGGGTCGGCGGCCATCAGCGCGCGGGTGGCCGGCAGGGCGCGGTTCGGACGGCCCTCGACCAGGTAGGAGGCCAGGGTGAACGGTGCGCCGGCGAAGCCGATCAACGGGACGGCGCCCAGTTCCGCCACCGACAGCGCCACCCCGGCGCGGACGGGCGCGAGGGCGTCCGGGTCGAGTGCGGGCAGTGCGGCGACGTCCGCGGCCGTCCGGACGGGNGATTCGAGCACCGGACCCACCCCGGGCACGATCTCGACGGCCACGCCCGCCAGTCGCAGCGGCACCACGATGTCGGAGAAGAAGATGCCGGCGTCCACGTCGTGGCGGCGGACCGGCTGGCAGGTGATCTCCGCGGCCAGTTCGGGCGTGAGGCACGCCTGCAGCATCGACGTGCCCTCGCGGAGCGCCCGGTACTCCGGCAGCGAGCGGCCCGCCTGCCGCATGAACCAGACCGGACGGCGGGACACCGGTCGTCCCCGGTACGCCGCCAGCAGCGGCGCGGGCGCGGTGGTGACGCTCACGCCTGGGCCCCGACCTCGATGCCGAACAGGGTGTGCAACGCCTGGGAGTAGTCGGCCAGGTCACCGCTGCGTGCCAGCTCGGCGGCCCGCAGCGACGGGGTGTGCAGCAGGGCGTTGGAGACCCGGCGCAGCGAGTGCGCGACCGCCGCCGCGGTCTCGGGGTCGTAGCGGCGGTTCGCCGCCTCGATCTCGCGTTCGATGAACTGGCTCACGTGGGCCCGGATGGCGGTCACCGCCGGCGTCGCCCGCCGGCCGTGTTCGAGGTGCAGGTACGTCTCGACCCCGCGCGCCACCAGATCCCGGGCGGCGAGGACGGCCGCGGTCTGCTCGGCCGGGGCGTGCGCGCCCACCTCCTCCAGATCGATCAGGTCGACGTTCGGCAGCGACTGCGCCGCCGGCTCGACGTCGCCGGACAACGACAGATCCAGGACGGGCAGCAGGCCGGCGGAGTGCGCCCGGGCGGCGACGAGCAGGTCCACCGTCACGACGGGCCCGGCGGTCTCGGTGCCGCTGCAAGTGACGACCAGGTCCGTGTGCGTCAGCGCCGTGGCCAGCCCGCCGTCCGGGACGGGGTGCACGGGGTGGGTGGCCGCGAACGCCTCGGCCCGTCCGCTGGGNGAGTAGACCCAGACATCGGTGCAGCCGAGCCGCTGCACCGTGGCGGTCACGACCCGCGCGTAACTGCCGGTGCCGATGATCAGCGTCCGGCGTCCGGCCAGCGGGAAGTGCCTGGTTTCGACCAGGCGCAGGCCGACCTGCGCGATCGAACGTCCGGCCGCCCCCAGGTCGGTGCCGCTGCTCACCGCCTTGGCCGTCGTCAGCGCCGCGTGGAACAGCCGGTGCAGCGGGGCGCTCGCCCGCTCGCCCGAGGCCTGGAGCGCGTCGCGCACCTGGCCGATGATCTCCGCCTCGCCGACCACCATCGAGTCCAGCCCGCTGGCGACCTCCAGCAGGTGCTGGACGGCCGCCTGCCCGGCGTAGACCTCGAATTCGTCGGCCAGCCGGCGGTGGGTCTCCGGCAGCGAATCCCGGACGGCGGTCAGCACCGCCTCCAGGCCCCCGTGGAACGAGTCGGACTCGAAATACAGTTCGAACCGGTTACAGGTGTCCAGCAGCACCAGGCCGCCGAGCCCGGCGGCGTCCAGCCGTTCGAGCACCGAGCCGGACACCTGGCTGAGACGCGCCAGCGCGTCCAGGGGGACGAGGTGGTGACTGAGTCCGATGGCGGTGACAGGCACGTCGAGCATGGTAACCCCGCGCGCCCCCGGCCCCGTATTCGGGTCGCTTTCGGCGCCTCGGGAGGGGCCGGGACGGCCTCGATCGCTGGTCACGGCGGCACCTAACTTGGCTGGACGAGCGTCACGTACAGCCCCGCGACGCCGGCGACGGCCATGATCAGCGCGGTGAGCCAGCCCACGCTCGTGGCCAGCCGGCCGTTCACGTAGCGGCCCATGAGCGTCCGATCACCGGACACCAACATCACCACGATCAGGAACGGGGCGGCGGCGATCCCGTTGATGATGGCTGCCGGACGCGGAGGGTCGTCCGGCAACCGGGCACTCCTGGCCGCTCACCCCTGCCAGGATGGCGCAGCCTCGCTGAGAGGACGCTGAGCCGGTCCAGAGGCCAGACCCGGTGACCGGAATTCGACGCGAATCGGCCCGGAAGGGCCGATTCGGGGTTTCGGCCCCAGTTGCGTCGCTTTTCGATCACGCCGGCTCGGCGCCTGGGCTCGCGAGGAGCGGGAAGCCGGCCAGCGCCTGCCGCAGGTGCACCACCTGGCGTGGGATGTACTCGGCGATCGTGAGGCCCACCACGTCCGCGGCGGCGTTCAGGTCGGCCACGACCCGGCGGACCTGGGCCATGGTGAGCCCGCCCGGCTCGGCGCCCAGTCCCAGCACGATCTCGTCGCTGTCGACGGTGTCCACGTCGAAGTGCAGGGCGACGCGGGAGCATCCCGTGTCGGCGAGCCAGTCCAAAAGTGGGGCGCTCGACTTCCGCAGTTGGTCGGCTGCGAACGCGGTCAGCCCNCAGTCGCCGACGTTGGCGATGACGTCCGGTGTCCAGGCGTGCAGCCCGGCCAGCGCGACCCGGCTTCCCGGGATCGTGGCCGGCAGCAGGCGCAGGACATCGGTGTCGCCATGTCCGGTCAGGGCGCTGACGGCCATCGCGTGGTAGCCGAGGTAGGCGCTGTCGTTGGTGTCCACGTCGGGGTGGGAATCCAGCCACACCACGGCCAGGTCGTCACCGTGGCGGCGGGCGAGGCTGGCGAACGGTGCCACGCTGACCGAGCAGTCCCCGCCGAGGGTGAGGACGCGTTCGGGGTCGTGGCGCCTGATCGCCTCCAGGGCGGCGGCCAGCTGAGCCAGGACGGCGTCCTTGGCCTCGATGCCGTTGCGAGTCGTCAGCCCGCCCTCGTCCATGGGCACCTGGACGACCGCGGTCGGGCCGGCGTGCGGGGGCAGGATCGCCTCCAGGACGGCCGTCCCGACGGCGTAGGCGCGGCGCGCGACCGGCAGCGGGAACTCCGGCGCCAACTCCCGGACGCTCGTGGTCCCGGCGCCCTGCCACTGCGGCCAGACCAGGCGCAGCGTGGTCGAACTCCCGGCTCGGCTCATCTCGGCGACCCCCTTTCCGGACGAACGCTCCGGTGTCGAGACTAATCCGCGCCGCCCGGGCGGTCTGCTCCGCGGGTCACCCGGTTTGACCTGGGGCCGCCCCGTCGGTCACCCTGGACGCATGCTGAGCTGACCTCTCGCCGCATCCCCACCCACCGTGCGATCGAGGTCTTCGTCATGCCCGCTTCACTGTCCCTTTCCGGCGTCGCCGTCTCCTTCGGTGCCCGTCCGCTCTTCGCCGGTCTGGACGCCGTGGTCGCTCCCGGCGATGTCACCGCGCTGGTCGGCCCCAACGGGTCGGGCAAGACGACGCTGCTGCGCGCGATCGCCGGCGAGGTCGTCCCGGACGCCGGGACGATCCGGCTCGCCCCCGCCGACGCGACCGTGGGCTACCTGCCGCAAAGCCTGCCCGATCCGGACGAGAGTGTTGCCGACTACGTGCGACGCCGGACGGGAGTGGCCGCGGCGACGATCGCGTTCGAGACCGCCGCCCGCGACCTCGCCGACGGTGGGCCGGGGTCGGAGGAGGTCTACGCGCACGCCCTGGAACGTTGGCTGAACCTCGGCGCGGCGGACCTCGAGGTCCGGCTGGCCGAAACCCTGGCCAGAGTCGGTCTGGCCGTCGACNCCGACCGTCCGCTCGGCGCCCTGTCGGGCGGCCAGGCGGCCCGGGCCGCCCTGGCGTCCATCCTGGTCAGCCGGTACGACGTCCTGCTGCTCGACGAGCCCACGAACAACCTCGACGCCACCGGGCGCGAGGCGCTGACCGAGTTCATCCGGGCCGTCCGCACCCCGGTGCTGATCGCCTCGCACGACCGCGCCCTGCTGGACGAGGTCGCGACCGCCGTGCTCGAACTCGACTATCACCAGCAGGCCGTCGCCCACTACTCCGGCGGCTGGAGCGACTACCGCGAGGCCAAGGCGCTGGCCCGGCGCCACGCCGAGGAGGCCTACGAGGCGTACGTCGAGCAGCGCGACGCGCTGACCGAACAGGCCGACCGGCAGACCTCGTGGGCGGCCAGGGGCAGGGCGAAGGCGGCGAAGCTGGGGCCCGGCACGGCGCTGGCCAAGCAGCACAAGGAGAACAAGGCCCGCCGGATGGATCAGCGGGCCGCCCGCGCCCGCGACGCCGCCCGCCGGCTCGCCGCAGTGGAGCAGCCACGCCGGGAGTGGGAGTTGCGCTACGCGCTCGCCGAGGCGGCGCCTTCGGCGGAGGTGGTCCTGACCCTCGACGAGGTGGTGGTGCGCAACGGCGGATTCACCCTCGGGCCGGTGTCGGCGCAGGTCGTCCGCGGCGACCGGGTGGCGCTGCTGGGCGACAACGGGTCGGGCAAGACCACCTTGCTCAGCGCGGTGCTGGGTCGGCTTCCCNTGGCCGCCGGACGGATCTCGTGGGGCGCCCGGGTCGTCCCAGGCGTCCTCGACCAGGAGCGGACGATCGTCTCGGGCAACGCCCGCCTGATCGACAAGGTCATGGAGCTGCTCGACTGGCGGGACGAGGCCGAGACCCGGCGGCTGCTGGCCAAGTTCGGCCTGGGTCCCGAGCACATCGGCCGTCCGTGCGACTCCCTGTCCCTCGGCGAGCGCACCCGGGCGGCGCTGGCCCTGCTCCAGGGGCGGGCGGTGAATCTCCTGATCCTGGACGAACCCACCAACCACCTGGACGTGGTGGCCATCGAGCAACTGCAACAGGCCCTGGAGCGGTTCGGCGGCACCGTCCTGATCGTTTCGCACGACCGGGCGCTGTCGGAGGCCCTCAACCCGACCCAACGGTGGCTGTGCGCGGGCCTCGGCGTGGTCACGACATCGTCAGGCTGACCCGTCGACAGTGGAAGACCCGGACACCGCTGCTGCGGTGCCCGGGCCGGTCGGTGCCCGCTCAGGCGTTACCAGACGCGGATTCGTCGGCCGCCGAACGGGACGAGGTTGAGGACGAGACCCACGATGATCAGGATGATGCCGATCGTGGTGAGGGGCAGGCCGGTGTTCACCAGCAGGCCGATGATGAGCAGAATCAGACCGAGCGCGACCATGGTTCTCCTTCTCCGGTAGCCCTTGTCAGGGCCGCTTGAATCCATGGTTCCCGATGAATTCGCCGAATCCCTCCACCCTGAAGGGTGAGCGGCCTCCGGGCAGTGAGCGTGCCGGCACGCCTCCGGCCGCGCCTGTTGGCAGCGCCGGCCCGCACGGATGATTCCGACGAAGCCGCCCTCCGACCGGGGGCAAGCAGCGACGGCTGTCGGCCCTGGCCCTGCCACAATGCGAGCCGTGAATCTCGTCGCCCAAGCCGCCCTCCTGGTCGCCTTCCCCGTCGCTGCCGCCGTCGTCGGGGCGGTCGTGGCCCTCGTCCGTCCGCCCGGCCCGCGGTTCGTGGCGGGCGTCCAGCACTTCGCAGCAGGCGTCGTGACCGCCGCGCTGGTCGGCGAGATTATGCCGGAGTTGCAGCACGCGCATCACCTCGGCTGGACGGTGGTCGGTTTCGTCGCGGGCGCCGGGCTCGTCCTCGCCCTCGGGGCGTACGGACGGCGCAGCGAGGCCGAGGCTGAGGCCGCCAAGCACGCCAAGGGCGTCATGCGCGGGGCCGCCGCCCGGGCGGCGCGGGCGACGATCCCGGTGGGGATGCTGGCGGCGATGGTGATCGACCTGCTGCTGGACGGCGTGCTGATCGGGCTCGGCGTCCGTCTGGGTGCCACCCAGGGCATCATCCTCACCATCGCGCTCACCCTGGAGATCCTGTTCCTCGCGCTGTCGGTCACCGGTGAACTGACCGACGGCGGCCTCTCCAAGGGCAAGGCGGCACTGATCTGCACCGGGCTCGGCCTCACCACCGCCGTGGGCGCGATCGGTGGCGCAGCGCTGCTGGGAGGGGTCGACACGTCCATCATGGCGGCGGTGCTCGCCTTCGGCGCCGCCGCGCTGCTGTACCTGGTCGTCGAGGAACTCCTCGTCGAGGCTCACGAGGAGAAGGAGTCGGTGACGCTCGGGGCCATGTTCTTCCTCGGCTTCCTGGTCATCTACGTCCTCGCCGCTCTGGGCGGCTGAGGACGCTGGGTAGCACCAGCGTCTGCCAACTCGTCCGGACGCGCACTCAAGCCGCGGGACCTGCCGCGTGGTCGGCGGCCTGGGTGCAGGATGGACGTGAAACCACGAGCACCCAGGAGGGTCCCATGCCCGAAGCCATCGCCTACGCCATCGGTTCCGCCACCGGCTCGTTCTCGCGGACGACCATCCAGCGTCGCGAGCCCGGTCCCACCGAAGTCCTGTTCGACATCGTGTTCGCGGGCATCTGCCACTCCGACATCCACACCGCGCGCGGCGAGTGGGGCCCGGCGATCTACCCGCTGGTCCCCGGCCACGAGCTCGCCGGGGTCGTCCGACAGGTCGGCTCCGAGGTCACCAAGTTCGCGGTCGGCGACCGGGTCGGGGTCGGCTGCTTCGTGGACTCCTGCGGCTCGTGCGAGCAGTGCGAGGCCGGCCTCGAGCAGTTCTGCGAGGGTGAGGGCGGCACGATCTGGACCTACAACTGCCTCGGCCGCGACGGTCTCCCGACCGCCGGTGGCTACTCCACCTGCATCACCGTCGAGCAGGATTACGTGCTGCGCATCCCCGACTCGATCCCGCTCGACCAGGCCGCGCCGCTGCTGTGCGCGGGGATCACGCTCTACTCGCCGCTGAAGCATTGGCAGGCCGGCCCCGGCAAGCGGGTGGCCATCGTCGGCATGGGCGGGCTGGGCCACATGGGCGTACGGATCGCGGCGGCGATGGGCGCGGAGGTCGCGGTCATCTCCCAGACCATGTCGAAGGAGGCGGACGGACGGAAGTTCGGCGCCACCGAGTACTACGCGACCAGCGAACCCGACACCTACAAGAAGCTGCGCAAGAGCTTCGACCTGATCGTCAGCACGGTCTCGGGTGACCTCGACCTGAACAAGCTGCTCGGCTGCGTGAAGGTGGACGGCACGCTGGTCGACGTGGGCCTGCCGGAGCACCCGGTGCCGTTGCGGGTGAGCATGCTCACCTCGGCGCGGCGCTCGCTGGCCGGTTCGCAGATCGGTGGCATCGCCGAGACCCAGGAGATGCTCGACTTCTGCGCCGAGCATGGCCTGGCGGCCCAGGTCGAGGTCATCAGCGGCGAGGACATCAACGAGGCCTACGACAAGGTCGTGGCGAGCAAGGTCCGCTACCGGTACGTGATCGACACCGCCACCTTCTGAGGCGGTTCCGCGGCGCGGGGCGTCCGCCCGCAGGGGTGGTCCGAGGCCTTCCCCGTAGAGGTGTTGGGTGTGACCCGGGGTCGACCTAGGCTGACCGCAGGAGCCCGGGAAGGGGTCGTCCGAAGAGCCGGCGGGAGTTGCGAAGCCGGTCGCGTGGGCCTTGGGAGCGCACTCGTCTGTACCTTTCCCGGGCTCGCCAACGCCCGGGAGGGCGTGGGGTGGCGTCAGCCCACCCAGTCCAGGCCGATGTCGAGCACCCGGGAGCTGTGGGTCAGCCAGCCGACCGAGATCAGGTCGACCCCGGCCTCGGCGATGCCGACGGCGGTCTGGGGCGTGATCCGTCCGGAGGCCTCGGTGATCATGCGCCCGTCGACCAGCGCGACCGCGTCGCGCAGCAGGTCCGGGCCCATGTTGTCGAGCAGGACGGCATCGACGCCCAGCGGGATCAGCTCGCGCAGCTGGTCGAGAGAGTCCACCTCGACCTCGATCTTCACCAAGTGTCCGGCGTGCGCCTTGGCCCGCCGGACGGCCTCGGTGATACCGCCCGCGGCCGCCACGTGGTTGTCCTTGATCAGGACCGCGTCGTCGAGCCCGAAGCGATGGTTCGAGCCGCCGCCGCACACTACCGCGTGCTTCTGCAGCGCCCGCAGCCCGGGGACGGTCTTGCGCGTGTCGGCGACCCGCGCCCGGGTGTGGGCGATCGCGTCGGCGATCGTCGCGGTGCCGGTGGCCACGCCGGACAGCTGGCCGAGGAAGTTGAGCGCCACCCGCTCGCCGGTCAACAGCCCGCGGGTGGGTCCGGTGGCGGTGCCGATGACGGTGCCGGGTTGGACGCGGGAGCCGTCCGGCGCCTCGATGGTGACCTCGATGGCGGGGTCGACCAGGTGCCAGGCCAGTTCGGCGCAGGCGGTGCCGGCGACGACCCCGGGCTCGCGCGAGACCAGTTGGACGGTCGAGACCTGGTCGGCCGGGACGATCGCGTCGGTGGTCAGGTCGCCGGCTCGTCCGAGATCCTCGAGCAGGGCGGCCCGGACGATCGGCTCGATCACGACGCGCGGCAGGCTTCTCATCGGGTTCCCTCCAGGTCGGCCAGGCTGACCAGCACATGCTCGCCGACCGTAGCGGTGCCGGGGAAGTCGGTGCGGAAGTGGCCGCCGCGGGACTCCTGACGGCGCAGCGCCGACCAGGCCACCAGGTAGCCGACGAGGCCGGTGTCGTCGTCGAGGTGGTCGCGCAGTTCGTCGAGCGCGGCGGGCAGCCCCGCCTGGTCGCGCAGCACCCCGCCCCTGGGTGACCACCTCACGGATCCGCTGGACGGCGGGTCCGGGGCCGCCCAGGTGGCGTCCACCCAGTGTCGTCCGGTGACGTCGGGGACCTCGTGGTCCGTCCCCAGCACGTCCTTGAGGTGCTGGGCCACCCAGCGGCCGCAGACGACGGCTTCGAGCAGCGAGTTGCTGGCCAGCCGGTTGGCGCCGTGCAGCCCCGTCGAGGCGACCTCGCCGGCGGCGAACAGCCCCGGGACGGTGCTCTCCCCGTGCCGGTCCACCAGCACGCCGCCCATGTGATAATGCGCGGCCGGGCGGACGGGCAGCAGGTCCCGCGCCGGGTCCAGGCCCGCCGCCTGCGCGGTGGCGTTGATCGAGGGGAAGAGTTCGGCGAACCGTTCGCCCGGGTCCTTGGTCGCGTCCAGGAACACCCGGTGGCCGGCCTGCAGGGCCGCCCACTCGGCGCGGCTGACCACGTCCCGGGCCGACAAGGGGTTCTTCAGGATCCACTCGCCGTGCTCGTTGACCAGGATCGCGCCCTCGCCCCGGACGGCCTCGCTGACCAGCGGCATCGGGTCGATCGCGACATCGAGGGCGGTCGGATGGAACTGCACCATCTCGACGTCGCGTAACACCGCGCCGGCACGGAAGGCGAGCGCGAGTCCCTGGCCGCGGGAGCTCAGCGGGTTCGTGGTGTGGGTGTACAGCCCGCCGATGCCGCCGGTGGCCAGCACGACGGTGTTCGTCCGCAGTTCGACCGGCCCGTCCGGGGTGTCGACCAGGACGCCGGTCACCCGGCCGTCCGCCACGAGGATCTCGCGGGCGGGNGAGTGGTCCCACAGCGACACCGAATCGAGCCGCCGGGCGCCGTCGACGACGGTGCGCAGCAGTTCGGCGCCCGTCCCGTCCCCGTGGGCGTGGACGATCCGGCGACGGCTGTGGGCGCCTTCCAGGCCCAGCCGCAGGGTGTCGTCGGGGTTGCGGTCCCACTGGGTGCCCTGCTCGGTCAGCCACTCGATCGCGTCCGGGGCCGCCTGCGTGATGGCCCGGACGATCTCGGGGTCGCACAGCCCCGCTCCGGCGGCGAGGGTGTCGGCGGTGTGGAGGTCGGCGTCGTCGTCCGGCCCGACGGCCGCGGCGACCCCGCCCTGGGCCCAGCCGGTCGAGGTGCCGGTGGACACCGCCCCGGCGCTCAGCACGATGCAGCGCAGCGGGGACAGCTCGATCGCGCAGGTGAGGCCGGCCAGGCCGGCGCCGACGATGACGGGACCGTCCGCGACCACGACGGTGGGGGACATGGGCGGGGTGGTGGTCATGGCGTCCTCACTTCTTCGGTGGCGGGCCGACCTGCAGCATCCGCTCGACGGCGGCACGGGCGCGCTCGGCGACATCGGGGTCGACCGTGACCTCATGGGTCATCGTCTCCAGCGCATGCCGGATCTTCGCGAGCGTGTTGCGCTTCATGTGCGGGCACAGGTTGCAGGGCCGGACGAAGTCGAGGTCGGGGTACTCCTGGGCGACGTTGTCGCTCATCGAGCACTCGGTGATCAGCGCGACCTTGCCGGGCTTCTCGCGGGCGACGAAGTCGATCATCTGAGCCGTGGAACCCGCGTAGTCGGCCTCGTCCACCACCTCGGGCGGGCATTCGGGGTGGGCGAGCACGGTGACGCCGGGGTGGTCGCGGCGCAACTCGACGATGTCGGCCGGGGTGAACCGCTCGTGCACCTCGCAGGCGCCCGGGTGGGTCACGACCTCGACGCCGGTCTGCCGGGCGATGTTCGCGGCGAGGAACCGGTCGGGGATCATGATGACCTTCGGTACGCCGAGGCTCTCGATGACGTGGACGGCGTTGCCTGACGTGCAGCAGATATCCGATTCGGCCTTCACCGCCGCCGACGTGTTCACGTACGTCACCACCGGGACTCCCGGGTGCTGCCGGCGCAGTTCGCGGACGTCCTCGGGNGTGATCGACTCGGCCAGCGAGCAGCCCGAGCGCAGATCGGGGATCAGGACGGTCTTCGCCGGGTTCAGCAGCTTCGCCGTCTCCGCCATGAAGTGGACGCCGGCCAGGACGATCACGTCCGCCTCGACCTTGGTGGCCTCGCGGGCCAGGGCGAGGGAGTCGCCGACGATGTCGGAGACCCCGTGGAAGATCTCCGGCGTCATGTAGTTGTGGCCCAGGATGACCGCGTTGCGCTCGCGCTTGAGGCGCAGGATCGCGTCGACGTCGTCGGCCATGGTCGCCCATTCGACGGACGGGATCACGTGATCCACCTTGCGGTAGAGCTGCGCGGCGCTGATCAGGGGGTGCTCATGGCGTCCTCCAACCGGGTTTCTAGTCGGTGTAACCCTTATGCTACATGTGAGCAAAAGCCGGCGCAAGGGCGCTGCCTCCCGATCACCGCTGCGCCGCACCGCGTGGGGTCGGGGGAGGACGCCCTAGGGCCTGCTGGTGCCGCCAATGGACAAAGGCACGGGAGTCACGCACACTTGCGTCGGCCTCGGTCCGCCGGGCCGAGGCGCTGATCGCGGCGATCGCCAGGTCCATGCCCGCTCCAGCAGTAGTCCCGAGCGCTGGCGACACAGGCGCGCGCACCGCACCGGTGCTTCGGTAGCGCCGTTGCACTCGGAGTTACAGCAGGCTCCTAGCGGACGCGGCCGGCGGGCAGCTTGGTGCCCGCCACCTGGCGCTCCAGCAGCACGGCCCGCCGGAACTGGTACAACCGGGCCGGGCGGCCGCCGGTGTCGGCGAGGCCGCCGGTCTCCTCGACCAGGTCCTGCTGCTCGACCAGCCGGCGGAAGTTCTGGGTGTGCACCGCCCGTCCGGCCAGCGCCTCGACACAGTCCTGCAGTTCCCGCAGGGTGAACTCGTCGGGGAGCAGTTCGAAGATCACCGGACGGTACTGGATCTTCGCCCGCAGCCGTGCCACCCCNGTGGCCAGCACGCGGCGGTGATCGCCGAGCATCCGCGTTCCGGGTGCCAGTTCGCCCTCCGGCCGGCGCCAGGCGTCCGGTGACTCCGGCACCAGGCCCGCCTCGTAGAGCAGTTCGTAGCGCTGCAGCGCCAGTTCGGGCTGCCACGGCTCGCCGTCCAGCCCGAACGCGGTGGCGCACCGCTGCCGCCGGACGGGTGCCAGCGTGGCGTCCGACTCGGCCCACGTTCGCAGTCCGGCCGCCGGGCTCCGAGCCGCCCCGGTCCGACGGTCCTCCCAGGGCAGCAGGTCGTACCAGGGCCGCCAGCCGCCCAGCCCCGTCCGTCCCGGCGTGGTGAGGCCGAGGTAGCCGATCGAGAGCCGCCGGCCGGGCCGCTCGGCGCGATCCACGTCCGCGAAGGTGTATAGCTGCTCCAGGTAGCCCAGTTGCCGGCCGGTCTGCGCCTCGACCCACGTGCGCGTGGCCGCCTGCAGCGAGCGGTGTCCGGGCAACAGCGGCCCGGCCGGCACCCGGGGCGGGTCGTCGAGGGTCAACACGCACGGCTCGCCGTCGACCAGGGCCACGACCACGGCCAGCACCTCGGCCGAGATGGGGTCGCCGTCCATGTCCACTCCTGTGCCGAGGTCGTCGTCAGGATAGCTAGCGCCGCCGGCAGGGTCGTCAGCGGATGCCGAGGTACTCCTCGAGGGTCCTGGTGTTGTTCGCGCCGAACCGGCTGCTGTGCTCGGTGCCCACGTAGCGGAAGTGCCACGGCTCGTAGGCGTAGCCGGTGATCTTCTCCTTGCCNCGGGGGTAGCGCAGGACGAACCCGTAGCGCCACGCGTTGGCCCACAGCCACTTCCCGGCTTTGGTGTTCCGGACGCCCAGGCCCCAGGTGACCCCGTCGTACAGGTCGACCGCCAGCCCGGTCTGGTGCTCGCTGCGCCCCGGCGCGGCGTTGTAGCGGCGGGCCATCGACTCGCTGCCGTACTCACGGATCTTGCTGGCCAGGATGCTCGCCTGGGTGGTGTAGCTGCGGTAGCCGCTGCGGACGACGATGCGGACGCCGGCGGCCCGGGCCGCCTGTGTCATCCGGACGAGGGCGCGCTGGGTTCCGGCGGTGAGCCCGTTGGGGGAGGTCCGGACGGGGGCGTAACGGCTGCTGATGGGGTGCCTCTTGCTGACCACGATCAGTCCGTTCACGGTGAACGGACGATCCAGGGCGGCGCCTTGGCGGTGGTCGGCCGGTACCCCCGGTGTCGACAAGGTCGCGACCGGTCGTGGCGTCGTGCTGGGGCTGGACGACGGCCGCGCCGTTGCCGACGAGGCGGACGGGGTGGGGGATGGGACCGGCGGAGCCGAGGTCCCGGTGCCGCCGCTGGGGCCGGCGGGGCGGCCGTGCCCGACGAGGTGGCCGGAGCCGAACAGCCCGCCAGGACCACGAGGGCGGCGCCCAGGGCGCACCAGATCCGAGGGCTGCTCACCGGTTCACCTTAGCCGGGGCCTCAGTCAGACCCGGCGCCGAGAGTCACCGTCCGTCCGGCGAGCCAGAGCTCGGCGAGGGTCTTGACCAGCACCAGGATCAGCGCCACCACCATGGCGTTGGTGAGGTCGAATCCCTGGGCGGCGAGCGTCCGGCGCGCCGCGTCGAGCCAGCCCAACCACGACGGCTTGGTGTCCGCCGAGCCGGGGAAGCGGCCGTTGAAGCCGGAGACGAGCGTGTAGCCGAACCCGAGCAGGGTGGCGACGTGCAGCACGATGACCCGCGGGTAGGGGAGGCGAACACCTGCGCGGCCGCCGCCCGGTCGCGCTGCGCACCGGCGAACCAACCCGTCCACAGGTCGGCCCCGTAGCGGACGACGAGCAGGATCACCGGCAGACCGAGGGCCCAGAAGGTGAGCGCCAGCCCGTTCGCGAAGGCCACGACCAGGATGAACACCAGGTGCACGAAGCAGAACAACCCGTAGTGGGCGACGAAGAAGCCCGCCCGCGCCGGCTGCGCGGAGCGCAGCGTCAGCAGCTTGGTGAGCGTCACCACGCCGAGGATCACGTTCTCGACCCAGAACAGCAGGTAGAGGTTCCCTGCCGGCCAGCCGAACCAGAGGGCGCCGGCCAGGATCACCAGGTTGCCGAACAACGCCCAGGCCACGGCCTGCCACCGATCGCCGCGGACCGCCGGCTCGGTCTTGATCGACACGCTCACGGCCGCCACCCTAGCGACGCGCAGGGGCAGGCACCCTTGCCACAATGGGCGCGGAGGTGGGCATGGACGGGCCGGACGAGGTGTGGTGCGCGGACAACCTCGACGTTGCCGCGGCCCTGCCCGAGAGTGCGTTCCAGCTGATCTACCTCGACCCGCCGTTCAACACCGGCAGCCGGCGCACCCGCACGGTGCTCAAGACGATCCGGGACGAGGCGGGCGACCGGACCGGCTATGGCGGCCGGCGCTACGCCTCCAGCGTGGCCTCGTCCATGAGCTACGCCGACCGGCACGACGACTACCTCGGATTCCTGGAGCCCCGGCTGGTGGCGGCCCGGCGACTCCTCACCCCGTCCGGCACCTTGTACCTGCACCTGGACCCTCGCGAGGCCCACTACGCGAAGGTGCTGGCCGACCGCATCTTCGGCCGGGACGCGTTCCTCAACGAGATCGTCTGGGCCTACGACTACGGCGGCCGCCCCAGGNACCGGTGGCCGGCCAAGCACGACACGATCCTGGTGTACGTGAAGACCNCCGGCGGTCACTTCTTCGACACCGGGGCCGTCGACCGGATCCCCTATCTCGCGCCCGGGCTGGTGGGGCCGGAGAAGGCCGCGCGCGGCAAGCTGCCCACCGACGTGTGGTGGCACACGATCGTCGGGACGACGGCCCGGGAGAAGACCGGCTATCCGACCCAGAAGCCGGAGGGAGTGCTGCGCCGGATCGTCCAGGCGTCCAGCCGGCCCGGCGATTGGGTGGCCGACCTGTTCGCCGGCTCCGGGACGCTGGGGGCGGTCGCCCGGCAGTTGGGCCGCCGGTTCGTCCTGGCCGACAGCAACCCCGAGGCGATCGAGGTGATCCGGCGCCGGCTGGGGACGGACGGGATCGACTACCGCTGAGCCACCGCGGCCCAGCGGGCCCGCTCCTCGGTGAGGTTGAGTCGGGCCTGCCGGCCCCACAACTGGCGTCCGGCGGGCGTGGCGTACAGGGGNTCGAGGGCGAGCAGGCGGTCGATCACCTGCAGCCGGCCGCGGGCGAACTCGTGGTCGGTCAGCGACTCGTACTCCAGTCGCACGTCGCGGACGTACACGTGGTAGCGGCCGCGGGTCTGGCCCAGGATCGACAGGTCGGCGTCGCAGAGGAGCGCCCCGGCCCGGTCGCCGGTGGCCGGAGCGTGTGTCGTGGTGAGCCGGACGAGCCGGGCCACCTCCGCCACTTCCCGGCCGGACACCCCGGCCCGCGGCAATTGGGTCTCGGCCAGTAGGGCCGAAGCCTCCTCATCGGCTCCCGGACGGCCCTCGTACACCGCGTCGTGGAACCAGGCGGCGAGCCGGACGGTGCGCGCCACCTCGTCCGGTGCCGCCAGCGCATCCAGCGCGGTCAGGCACTGGGCCAGGTGCCGGACGTCGTGGTAGTGCCGCTCCGCGGCCCCNCAGCGGGCCAACAGGTCGGCACCGAGCCATTCCTGTCCGGGCAGCAGCCGCTCCCAGGCGCTCACGAGACCGGCCCGCGCCTGCCCGCGCTTGGGGGTGCGCTCGTGGCTACGGACCCGCAGCCCGCTGGCGACGAGCCGGCGCAACAGTTCTTTGCCCGAGACGGGGACCGCGCCCAGCGCCACCAGATCCTCGTAGCGCCGCTGGGGCACGTCGTAGTGGTCATGGTCGAAAGCGCGCGGCGGCAGGGCGGCCGCGGCGGCGAAACGGTGCAACTCGTCCAGCGAGGCGTCGGAGACCAGGTGCGAGAACAGCGTGCCGTGCGCCGGCCAGCGGGGCGGGTCGATCAGGACGGCCACGTCAGCCCGCGACGTCGTACAGGTGGTGCTCCAGGTCGTGCAGGAAGTAGACGGCGAGGCTGGCGGTGGTGAACCGGGCACCGTTGCTGCGCCGCCCCGGCCGCTCCCAGGCGCCGGCCGGCACCCGCTCGAAGATCTCCGCCGTCCGTTCGGCCTCGGTCGCGTACTCCAGGGCCACGTCGGCCGGGTCCTGGGCGTGGTAGCGCTCCTGGATCGCCGTCTGGTCCTGGTCCCAGTTGGCGAACGTCGGCTCGTCCTGGGTCAGGATCAACCGGGCCCGCACGCCGAACACCGCGCACACGTCGCGGACGTGGCAGCCGTACTCCAGCGGGGACCACACCTGTGGCGAGGGCCGCTCCGGCGCATCCGGACGGCCCAGGACCGCCTGCCAGCGCGGGATGGTCGCCCGGGTGCGTGCTGCGACCTCGGTCGCNGTCCGGGGGACGAACCCGCACTCGGGACAGCCGGCCGCGATCACCCACGTCCAGTCCTTGGTGTCGGGCGGGATGTCGGCGGGGAATCCATTGCCCCATCCTCGCCTGCGGGCCTGCGGCCAGCCAACCCTCAGCCCGGCTGGATCGCGAACGTCGCTGTGAACGAGCCCGCATCGATGGCGTGCGCGAGCAGGTTGAACCGGCAGGCGGCGCTGGTGAGGTCGTCCGGAATCCCCAACTCGGCCACGTCCAGGGCGTGGACGGTGAACACGTAGCGGTGCGCGGGCCCGGGCGGCGGGCAGGGGCCGCCGTAGCCGCCGTAGCCGTAGTCGTTGGTCCACTCCCGGCCCGGCGGACGTTCGCCCTCGGCGAGCGAGGTGACGGAGGTGGGGATGTCGAAGGCGATCCAGTGCCACCAGCCGCTGCCGGTGGGGGCGTCCGGATCGAAGCAGGTGATCGCGTAGCTCGCGGTGCCTTCCGGTGCGCCGCTCCAGGTCAGGTCGGGGCTGACGTTGTCGCCGCCGGCGCCGCCTTCGGCGTAGCGGAGTTCGATGACCGAGGAGTCGGGAATGGCGTCGCTGCGAAGTTCCATGGGAGGCCTCCTGATCGTGCTGAATCCCACCCTAACCAGGCAGAACGGCGCAAGACAGGGGCGGGCGGGACATACTGACCCGGTGGCTTCGGTGGGCGTGTTCGTGGGGATGACGTGCCTGGACGTGGTGCTCAGCGCCGACCGTCCGCCGGGGCCGGACGAGAAGGTCAACGCCGGCCGGCAGGACGTGTCCGTTGGGGGCCCGGCCACCAACGCGGCCCGCACGTACGCGGCGCTCGGCGGCCACGCCCGTCTGGTCACGGGCCTCGGCCGGCACCGGCTGGCCGGGCTGATCCGGGAGGAGTTGACCGACGAGGGCGTCGAGGTCATCGATCTCACCCCGGACGCCACCGATGCGCCGACGGTGGCCTCGGTCGTGGTCAGCACCNGGGGTCAGCGGGCCGTGGTGTCCCGGCCGNCCGTGGCCGGTCGCGGCCTCCCGGCGCGGCTGCTGGCACTGCTGGCGGGCGCAGGGGTCGCGTTGCTGGACGGGCACCAGCCCGCCCTGGCGGTGCCGCTGGCGGCGGCCGCCGCGCAGCGGGGACTGCCGGTGGCGATCGACGCCGGGCGGCCGAAGCCGGTGTTCGACGAGCTGTTTCCCTACGCCACCGCGATCGTCTGCGCCCAGGCCTGGGCGGGGAGGACCTGCGCGGCCNTCGTCCGGAACCGGACGAGCTTCGTGGCGGTGACCGCGGGCGGCGGGCCCATCCGCTGGTGGACGGGGGCCAACCAGGGCCGGCTCGTGCCGCCGGTCGTGCCCGCGGTCAACACCCTGGGTGCCGGGGACGTCCTGCACGGGGCGTTCGCCCACGGGCTGGCCGGGGGCGCGGATCCCGTCCACTCGCTGCACGAGGCGATGCTGCTGGCCTCCCGGCGCTGCGCGGCGGACAGCCTCGCTGGCTGGCTGTCGGAGCTTCGGGGCAGGATGTGACCATGACCGACTGGACGGCGTCCGACGCCCGGGTGATCGTCGACCTGCCCGACGGCAACCCCGAAGACCTGGTGGCCGCCGGCGAGGTGCTGATCCAGGAGGCGCTGACCTCGTGGGCGTTGCCGATCGAGCGGCTGGACGAACTGGCCGAACTGCGCCAGGTGTTCGGTGCCCGGGCCCGGATCGGCGTGTCCGGGCTGCGCACGGCCGCTCAGGTGCGGGACGCCGTGGCCGGCGGGGCCGCCTTCCTGCTCGCCGACATCACCCGGGAGGAGATGCTGGCCGCCGCGGGCGGGCTGCCGCTGGCCCTCGGCGCGCTCACCCTCAACGAGATCGCCCGGGCGGCCGACCTGAGCCCGCTGGTGCAGGTCATCCCCTGCGATTCGATGGGCTCGATGTACGGACGGTCGCTGCCGGCCCTGTTCCCCGATGTCGAGCTCATCGCCACCGGACGCATGGAGCGGTTCGTCGTCGAGCTGTGGCTGGAGGCCGGGGCGGCCGCGGCCTGCCCTCGCGGTTGGTTCAGCCCCGACTCGGTCACCGAGCCCGACCTGTCGGAGTTCCGCCAGCGGTGCCGGGCCCTGAACGTCGCCGACCTGTGAGCCTCAGCGGTGGCCGCCGCTGGCCTCGATCGCCTGGACGAAGGCCTCCGTCGGCTGGGCGCCGTTGATCGGCGTGGTGTTGATCAGGAAGAAGGGGGTGCCGCTGATCCCCAGTTGGCGGGCCTCGTTGGTGTCGGCGGTCACCGCCGCGTCGAGGGAATTGCTCGACAGGTCCTTGCTGAACTTCGCCAGGTCGGGGACACCAGCGGTCTTCGCGAAGGCCAGCACGTCCGCCTTCTTGATCGTCGGGTGGCCGCTGGCCGGGGCGGCGGCGAACACCGCGTCGTGGAACTCCCAGTACTTGCCCTGGTTCCCCGCCGCGCGGGCAGCGACGGCGGCCAGCTGGGATTCCTCGCCGAAGAGCACCAGGTCGCGGCTCTCGATCCGCAGCGACCCCGAGTCCACGTACGGCTGAAGGTCCTTCAGGGTCGTGGTCGCCCACTTCGCGCAGAACGGGCAGCGGTAGTCCGACCAGACGATCATCACGACCGGGGCATCGACCTTGCCGCGCGCGGTCGGGTCGGACGCCTTGCGCCGGGGCAACGACTTCATCAAGGCGATCACCTCGGGGTCGGGTGTTTCGGAACTCGCCGAGGCGGACGGTTCGGCGGGCACCGTGAAGGTCGCCGGAGGCGTCGCGCGCAGGGCAGCCAGCTCGCCCTCGCGCGTGAACAGCAGGGTGCCCAGCACCAGCACCGCGGCGCTCAGCAGTGCCACCAGGACCCAGGGCAGGGCNGGTCGACCGGGATCGGCGGGTCGGTGCCGGGGCCGGTGCCACCGGGCTGAGGGGGCCGGACGGCGCGGGCGCGGACGATGGCGTGGCGGCGCCGGTCACGGCGTGCCGATCGGGCCCGGGGTGGGCTCGGACCCGTCGGGGACGGGTTGCTCGGCGGGCTGCTGGTCACTCATGGACCCAGCCTAGGGCTCAGCGGCGCGGTCTCCGTCGCCGCAGTCCACCGACGATGAACAGCAGCAGCATCAACCCGAGGACACCGCCGGCCACCCACAGCAGGTTCCGGATGAGGGGGTCGTCCGGAACCGGCGTCGGCGTGGCCGAGGAGGACGGGCTCGGCGTGGCGCTCGGGGTCTTCTTCGGCTTCTTGGTGGGTGTCGGCTTCGCGTCCGGCTGGCGCGGGACGGCGACGGCGCCCCGTCCGGCAGCGACCGGGCAACGAGCTGAGGGCCGTCGCGGCGGGTGCGGGCGCGGTGTCGGCGAGGGCCGGCGCGGCGACGGGAACCACCATCACCATCGCGGCGACCACTGTCCAGATGGCCCTCATCGCCCCTCCCTCGCGGTCCCCGGTCTGGCCAGTATGGCGGCACCGTCAAGTGGCCCGGGGGCGGCGCGCCGCTGCGGCAACGTTTCAGCGAGTTGGCATCTTGAGAATCCTTAAGGTAGTTTGAGAATCCGCCGATCAAATTCTCAGGGAGCGATGGATGTACGAGCCTCGACGGGCCGCCGGTTCACTCGTTGTTGACGAAGCCGTCGCACCAGCCGTCGACGCCGCCTTCGGTCGCCCCCGGCGGGCCGTGCGGACGTGGCGGGACGTGGTCACCGACCACACCGGCCCGGCGTTGATGTCCCTCGCCGCGGCCGCGACCGTCGGCTCCATCGTCCTGGCCTCGAACGCTGCCGCCGTGCCCGCCGAGGCTCCGCTGCAGTCCCTCACCAACACCGTCGACCGCACGCAGCAGGTCAACCGCTCCGAGGTTCGCGTGGCGCTGGTCGGGGACGTCCCCAGCGTGACGGTCAAGCGGACGCAGGTCGTGGAGCTTCAGCCCACCCGCACCATGTACGCCAAGGCGGACCTCACGGTGCGCGCGAAGGCCGACGCGGCCGCCGACAAGGTCAGCTCGCTCCAGGCCGGCGCGAAGCTCACGGTCACCCCGGTCACGCGCAACGGCTTCCGGCTGGTCCAGGTCAAGGGCAAGGATGCTTGGGTCCTGGACAAGTCCCTCAGCGCCACCAAGCCCAAACTGGCCGCCACCGCCTCGGACGGTCCGGCCGCCACGCGTCCCGTCCCCGGCGGCTCGGTGCTGGGCCTGCAGCCCGAGGCGATGGTCGTGTACCGCGCCGTCATGTCCCGCTGGGCGGTGCCCAGCGTGGGTGGCTGGCGGGCGCACAGCCTGTCGGTGCACCAGTACGGGCGGGCCATCGACTTCATGGTCTACTCCGACAGCAAGATGGGCTACGCCGTCCGCGACTTCCTTGTGGCCCACGCCAAGGAGTTCGGCGTCGACCACATCATCTACCGCCAGCAGATCTGGACGCCGTACAGCCCCTACTGGCGGCACATGGCCGACCGGGGCAGCCCCACCGCCAACCACATGGACCACGTCCACGTGGCGGTGAAGAACCGCTAGGGCGTCTGCCGGCCGGTCGAGGCTGGCCAACCGGGTCCCGCGTCCGCCGTGCGAGCCGTAGGCTGGCCGCATGTACACACCCGTGGATCCCACGAAGACGGCTGCTTGGGCGAAGCTGACCGAACTGCACGCCGCGATGCGGCCCGACCTGCGCGACTGGTTCGCCGTCGACCCCGAGCGGGCGCGGAGGTTCACCTTCACCGCGGCCGACCTGTTCGTGGACCTCTCCAAGAACCTCATCGACACCGAGGTGGTCGCCGCCCTGCTGGAGTTGGCGGACGAGGTGGGCGTCGCTGAGCGGCGCACGGCGATGTTCCGCGGGGACAAGATCAATGTGACCGAGAACCGGTCGGTGCTGCACACCGCGCTGCGCCGTCCCAAGGGCGACTCGCTGATCGTCGACGGCACCGATGTCGTGGCCGAGGTCCATGAGGTCCTCGACAAGATGTATGCCTTCGCCGAGAAGGTGCGCAGCGGGGAGTGGAAGGGCGTCACCGGCAAGCCGATCAGCACGATCATCAACATCGGCATCGGCGGCTCGGACCTGGGTCCGGTGATGGTGTACGAGGCCCTCAAGCCGTACGTCAAGGAGGGTCTGCAGGCACGGTTCATCTCCAACATCGATCCCACCGACGTGGTCGAGAAGACCCGCGGCGTCGATCCCGAGACGGTGCTGTTCATCGTCGCATCCAAGACCTTCACGACGCTGGAGACCCTCACCAACGCCCGGATGGCCCGCGACTGGCTGCTCAAGGCACTCAGCGAATCCGGCGCCATCGACGGCTCCGACGAGGCGGCCAAGGAGGCGATCGCGAAGCATTTCGTGGCGGTCAGCACGGCGCTCGACAAGGTGGCCGCCTTCGGTATCGATCCCGAGAACGCGTTCGGCTTCTGGAGTTGGGTGGGCGGCCGGTACTCAGTCGACTCGGCGGTCGGCCTGCCGCTGATCCTGACCCTCGGCCCGGACAACTTCGCCGACTTCCTCGCCGGGTTCCACGCCCTCGACGAGCACTTCGTCGAGGCGTCGGACGAGGCGAACGTCCCGCTGCTGATGGGCCTGCTCAACGTCTGGTACGTGAACTTCTTCAAGGCGCGCAGCCACGCCGTGCTGCCGTACGCGCAGTACCTGCACCGCTTCGCGGCCTACTTGCAGCAGCTCACCATGGAATCCAACGGCAAGGGCGTCCGCAGCGACGGCGCCGACGCGACCACCGAGACCGGCGAGATCTTCTGGGGCGAGCCCGGCACCAACGGCCAGCATGCGTTCTTCCAGCTCATCCACCAGGGCACCCAGCTCATCCCGGCCGACTTCATCGCGGTCGCCACGCCGGCCCACCCGATCAAGGACGGTGACGCCGACGTCCACGAGCTGTTCTTGTCGAACTTCTTCGCCCAGACCAAAGCGCTGGCGTTCGGCAAGACGGCCGAGGAGGTCCGCGCCGAGGGCACGCCCGAGGAGATCGTCACGGCCAGGGTGTTCAAGGGCAACCGCCCCACCACCTCGATCATGGCCCCGGCGCTGACCCCGTCCGTCGTCGGCCAGCTGATCGCCCTGTACGAACACATCACGTTCGTGGAGGGCGTCGTGTGGGGCATCAACTCCTTCGATCAGTGGNGGGTGGAACTGGGCAAACAGCTTGCGCTCCAGATCGCTCCGGCGGTCGCCGGGGACGCTGCTGCGCTCGACGCGCAGGACCCGTCCACAAAGAACCTGGTGAGCTACTACCTGGCCAACCGGACCTGACCTTCGCACCCGCGCCTCGGCCGGAACCGGGCGTCCGGCTGGGGTAGGATGAGAGGGTTGTCCCCTGACCTTGGAGACCTAATTGACTGCGACGGATGTCCCGGCCAACCTGCATCGGGTCGGTGCCCGCCCACCCCTTTTCAGGTACCTCGCCGAGGCATGGAGTCGGCGCGATTTCGCGCTGGCGATGGCGCGCTTCCGGATTCAGGCGAGTTATGAAAGCAACCGGCTAGGCATCGTCTGGGTGGTGCTTCGTCCGACGCTGAACGCCTTGGTGTACGGCGTCATTTTCGGAGTGCTGCAAGGCGAGAAGGCCGGGCACGACTATCCCGCGTACGTCGTGATCGGCGTCTTCTTGTGGGAGTTCTTCAACCGCTCCCTCAACGACGGGGCGAAGTCGATCACTGGCAACAGGTCGCTGGTGCAATCGCTGTCCTTCNCCCGGATCACCCTGCCGGTCTCCGTGGTCTTGCAGCAGTTGCTCTCGTTGCTGCCGATGCTGGGCGTGATGGCCCTGTACCTGATCATCCTCGGCCACTACCCGGAGTGGTCCTGGCTGTTGATGGTGCCGCTGGTGCTGCTGTTCGCCCTTTTCAACGCAGGCATCGCGCTCATCGCCGCCCGCCTCACGGTGCACGTGACCGACCTGACGCAGATCCTGCCGTTCGTGACCCGGCTGCTGTTCTACACCTCGGGTGTCTTGTTCAACGTCAACAACGTGCTCAAGGATCACCCGCTGGTCGTCCGCATCTACGACTATTACCCGCTCTACCAGGTGCTGCAGATCGCGCGCGGTTCGATGATGAGCAATCACCCTTACGAACTCCGTTATTGGGGATGGTTCGCTCTTTGGTCGGTCGTCGTGTTCGTTGTCGGGATCCTGTTCTTCTGGGTCGCGGAGGAGCGTTATGGCCGAGACTGAGATCCGCCCCGATGCGGCGGCACCCCATCCCGGCGAAGCCGTCGTGGTGGTGGACGACCTGCACGTCAAGTACCGCGTGTTCGCCGGCGGCAGGGCGGCCAACAGCAACGCCAGTTCCGGTCTGCTGCGGCGCAGCACCCGGGGCGTCCGGGAAGTCCATGCGCTGCGGNGGGTGTCGTTCACCGCGCACCGGAACGAATCGATCGGCGTCATCGGTCACAACGGCTGCGGCAAGACCACGCTCATGCGCGCGATCGTCGGCCTCACGCCCCCGGCGGCGGGTTCGGTGTGGGCGTCCACCCGGCCGAACATGCTCGGGGTCGGGGCAGCCCTGCTCCCCGAGTTGTCCGGGNAGCACAACATCCTTCTCGGCGGGCTGGCGTTGGGCTTCAGCAAGCGCGAGGTGGCGGATCTGCGGGACAAGATCGTCGAGTTCGCCGAACTGCAGGAGTTCATCGACCTGCCGATGCGGACGTACTCGTCCGGCATGCAGGCGCGGCTGAAGTTCGCCATCGCCGCCTCCAAACAGCACGACATCCTCATCATCGATGAGGCGCTGAGCGTGGGCGACCAGCGGTTCCGCAAGCGCAGCGAGGAACGCATCCGCGAGATGCGGGACGCCGCCGGCACGATCTTCCTGGTCTCCCACTCCATGAACTCGATCCGCGACACGTGCAGCCGGGTCATCTGGATGGCGAAGGGCCAGATCGTCATGGACGGCGCGACGGACGAGGTCGTGGCCGCCTACCTGGAATCGCAGCGCTAGAGTACGCACGGTGGCGTCAGGGCCACGCAGGCGTGAGGAGGCGCGGTGGGCTCCAAACAGAGTCCCGAGCGAATCCCGGGCCGTTCTCGATCCCGCTGGCTGATGCTGGCGTGCGTCGGCCTGATCTCCTTCTCCGTCCGGTTCACCGCGTCGATGGTCGGCGGGNGTTTCGCCACCAACGGCATCTACGACGACGGCGTGTACTACACCTCCGCGGCGAGGTTCGTCATGGGGGATTGGCCCTACCGCGATTACCTGCTGCTCCACCCGCCAGGCATGACCGTCCTGTTGGCTCCCTTCGCATGGCTGGGCACCCTCGTGGGCGACCTCAGCGGCTACACCGCGGCCCGGGTGGCGCTGATGGTCTGCGCCGGCGCAACGTCCGCCCTTGTCGCGCTGCTCGCCAGCCGTTGGGNNGGCTGGCGGCCGGCTGGATCGCGGGGGACCCACGCGCTCTACTGCGGTTCCATCTATGCCGGATCCACCCTCTTCATGGAGGGCCCGAGTTCCCTGCTGGCCGTGGCCGCCGTCCTGCTGCTCCTGCCCCGGGGCGAGGCGGTCCACTGGAGCCGCGTGGCGCTGNGGGGCGCCCTGCTGGGCATCCTGCCGTTGTTGAAGGTGTGGAACGCGCCCATCGCGGTGCTCATCTTGCTGGCGAGCGGGCGCAAGCGTTTCCTCACCGCGGCCGCGGGGGCACTGGCCGCGTTCCTCGCGCTGGGCCTCCCGTTCGCGCTCCAGGGTCAGGAGGCGATGTGGCGGATGGTGGTGACCGACCAGTTGGGGCGTCCGCGCTTCGACCTGAGTCCTCTCGCCAGAGTGGCGAACCTGCTCGGACTGGCCACGGGCGGCTCCAGCGATGTGGAAGTCCACGGCCTGGCGGCCGTGGCGACCCTCTGTTGGGCCGCCATCGCGGTCGGCGCCGTGGCGGTCTCGCTCAGGGCGCGGATCAACTGGATCCTGCCCGTCCTCGCCGTGGTCACGGCGGCGCTGGCGCTGACGTCTGCCCTCGCCCTGCGGAACTACGGGGAGTTCCTGTCACCCTGGCTCGCCATTNGCCGTGGGGTGGGCCTTGGTCACCTCCTACGCATCCGCAGGTGGCGGGTCGTCCTCGCCGGGGTGCTGGCGGGCTGGTTCGGGATCCTCGCGTGGGGCGCGTTGCACCCCGTGGGGAAGCCGCTCCCGGTAGCCTGGCTACGCACCAGCCTGCAGGGAACCGGTTGCGTGGTGACCGACGATCCCGTCGTCTTGGTCGCCCTTGATCGGCTGAGCCCTCAATTGCGCTCGCGGTGCACCGAGATCTGGGTGGACGTCAGCGGACGCACCTACGACTATGCGGCCGACGGACATGGTGATCGCACGGAGAACCCGGTCTGGCAGCGTGTGATCTACGACTACTTGACCAGCACGGACGCCAGCGTGAGTTGCCGCCGGAACACGGGCCTCAGCAAGGAGACCCTGCGGATGCTGGCGCCCGCCAAGGTGGGGCGTGTCGACGGCTGCGATGTGTTCCGCTTCACGCCCCACCAGGGCTGATCGTCGAGCCTCAGCTGACGGTGTAGGACGAGGAGGTCACCGTTCCGGTCTGGTAGCCGTAGCGACGCGCGGTGGCGGTCACGGAGATCTTCTTGCCCTTGTCGGCCGAGGTCAGCTTGTACGTCCAGTTCGTCGCACCCGAGATCGGCGAGCCGTTCCGCTTCCACTGCACGGTCATCGTGGCCCAGGTGGTGGGGTAGCTCCCCGCCAGCCATGCGGTGGCCTTGGCCGTCAGGGTCTTGCCCACGGTCTTGGTGCCCGAGATGTAGGCCCCGTAGGTCTTGCGGAAGCTCGCCAGGTCCAGGGTCGCGTTCGTCGTCAACGTCTGGCCCTCGGCGACCGTCACGTAGATGCTCCGGGTGAGGAAGCCGTCGCTGGAGTAGATCATCCGCAGCCAGTAGGAGCCCGCGGGCAGGCCACGGAGGCGGTAGTTGCCAGACGAGTCGGTCATCGCCTCGGCCAGCACCTCACGCTCGGACGTGACCGCCGACAGGGCCGTCACGTAGACGTCCGGCACCGGCTCGCCCGAGGGGTCGAGGATCTGCCCGGTCACCTGGCCGCCCTGGCCCAGCACGATGTCAGGGGCCTTGGTGGTCTCGCCGACCGTCACGCTCAACGGGGCTGCGGCCGACGGAACCACGGAGCCGGATCCGCTGGCCGCGGCCCACTCGCTGGTGTAGTTGCCGGTGCCGATGTAGATCGCCTGGACCTTGTAGGTGCCCGGACGCACGTCGAAGGTGTAGCTGCCGTCGGAGGCCAGATCCACCTGCTGTGCCATCTCACCGCTGCTGTCGTACGCGGCAGCGACCACGTGGCTGGCCGGNGCGCCGCTGACGCGGCCCTTCAACTGACCGGTCGCGACGATGGTCTTGGCGATGATCGAGTCGGACAGGTCGCTGCGCTGTGCGCCCGTGCCGTCCACCACCCGGACCCGCACGTAGTACGCGGTGTCGACCTGCAGGCCGGTCAGCGTCGCGCTCGTGGTGTCGACCGGGGTGCCCCACTTGGGGCTCGACGTCATCGCGCTGTTCAGCGCGTAGTTGAGCTGGTACTTCCAGCCGGACTGCATGCCGTCGGGCGCCTCCCAGGCGATCTTCACTTGGGAGTAGGTCTGCTCGACCAGTTTGACGTTGGCCGGTGCGGCCAGGTCGTAGGTGGAGGTCGTGACCTTGATGCTCGAAGAACTCGGGCCCATCTGCAGGGCCGGCAGGCCGTTCATCGGCGGCTGCTCCACGTACACGTTGATCGTGTAGGCGGTGCCCTTCTTCAACCCGGTCACGGTGGCCCGCTCGGTGATCGTCGAGAAGTACACGGTCGGATTGCCGGACGACGCCAGCGAGACCCGGTAGCCCGGGGACCCGGGAACGTTCAGCCAGGTCAACTCGATGCTGGTGCCGCTGACGTTCTCCGCGGCGAGGCCCGTGGGGGCCGCGAACAAATGGGCCGGCTTGGCGCTGGCGTAGGAGCTGAACGCCGACGCAGCCCCGGCGGAGTCGACCGCGGCGACCTTCACGTAGTACGTCGAGCCGGTCGTCAGCCCTTCGACGACCGCAGAGGTCCCGGTCGTCGACTGGTCCTTGTAGGACGAGAACGAGGACGACGTCGAGTAGCGGACGGTGTACTTGGCGGCCCCGGTGACGGCGGCCCACGTGACCTTGATGGCCGTCGAACCCACCGACGCTGCGGTCGGCTTGCCGGGGACGGCGGGGGCGGCCTGCGCGGGCAGGACCGAGGACAGCGTCACCGTCAGGGCCACGATGAGGGCGCCGATCAACGCGCGGATCGGGGTGGCGCTCCGGGCGCTTCGGGGGTGGACTTGGTTCGGTTCATCGTCACTCGCCTCACACGCAGGTCTTGCTCGTCTTGTTCAACTCGGTCCAACCGGCCATGTACTCGCCGTAGACCCGTCGAATCGATTCCTGGTACGCAGGGCTGGCGCGCCTGCTGTCGATCGTGATCACGTGCTCTTCGCTGTAGCGGAGGCCGGACACCGACATGTTCGCCGTGCCGTACAGCACGCGCCCGGCGTTGTTGGTCATGGGGCCGATCAGGATCATCTTGGTGTGCATCGCCACGGCCGTGCACTTGGCCGGAATGCTGGCCGACTTGAGCAGGCTGACCACGGTCGAGGAGATCGTGGTGGAACCACCCTGCTGGGTCAGCAGCATCTTGACGTCACATCCACGGCTCTTGAGCCGCACCAGGGCGTTGACCATCTGGGTCGCCTTGGAGTCGGTCAGCTTGAACATCGCGATGCGGATCTTCTTGTCCACGGTGCAGTCCACGCCGTCGAACTGACGGATGTAGTGGTCGACAGCGGTGGAGGGTTGCGGGCTGAAGGAGACCGCGGTGCCCCGGTCGGCGTCGGTGTAGTGACGATAGAAGGGATCCACCCAGATGCCGCGGTCCTTCACCAGCGAGAGGCCGGACGGGAAGCTGCTGGAGGTGGAGCACCCGGTTGCCGCACACACGGTCATCGCGTCGTACCGCTTGCTGAAGATGTCGAAGAGCTTGTGATCGTCGTAGATCAGCGAGCCCTCCTGCAGGTAGTTGCGGATCTGGCTGCGGGCGAAGTTGCCGGACGAGGAGTAAACCACCGGGTCGACGCCGTCGGACCACTTCGTGTCACTGATGGTGAGGAACTTCTCGTGGTTGATCGCGTACGGGAACACCGAGGAAGAGTTGGTGTTGAAGCAGCCGTTCAGGCACCAGAAGATCTTCGAGAACGGCAGCAGCCGCTTGTTGATCAGGTTCTTCGCCGAACTGGGGCTGATCGTCCCGCCGTCGAGGACGAAGCCCACCTCGACGTTCCGGTGGTCGTGAACGTACTCGAGCGCCTTGTAGATGACCTCGGGATCGGACTCGGGGCGGTCGCCCAGGCCGGCGTCGGTCATGGTGCCCAGCGCCCGGATGAAGTACATCCCGATCTTGATCTTGGAGTTCTCGGCGGCCCCGCACACGATCTGCGCGATCTTCGCCGCGAACGGCCACGGGGTCTGGTTCGTGGGATCCACGAAACCCCGGTGGTTCATGTCGTCGATGTTGAACCAGGCTTCGAAGGGAGCGGGCTTGTCGATCGTCGGGCAGGCGTTCGTCGTCGCGAGTTTGACGTTGCCGCCGCTGTCGGTGTCGAAGGTGATTGCATTCGCGTGTACGGTGCTCGCGAGCAGGATCACAACAGCGATCACGACCGCTATTCCGACTCTCATGGGGTGTGGTGTCTGCCTCATCGGTCCCTCGTCTGGTGTCCGAACGGCGCGTCCAGGGACAAGTGCCCCCGCACGCCAATGATCGTTCCACGCATATACTAGGGAATCTGGTGCTGTGAGGCATATTTGGGCCGTTCCCTGGGACTCGCGGAGCCAGTGAGGAGGGTTCCCACCATGAAGATCCGAGCGGTCCTGGCGCTGGCCGCCACAGCGCTGTTGAGCCTGTTTTCGGCGGTCCCGGCGGCACACGCCGACTCCTTGCTGGTGGCCAGCGACCCTCAACCACACGCTCAGCTTTCGGCCCGCCCCGGCTGGGTCACCCTGGTCTTCAAGCGGGACGTCGCGGTCAGCCTGGCCAAGATCCTCGTGCTCGACAGCAAGGGTCAGAACGTGACCGTCGGCCCGCTGATCGTCGAGGGCACCAACGTGACCACCCAGTTGTCCTCCGACTTGGCCAAGGACACCTACACCGTCCTCTACCGGATCGACCGTCCCGACGGCGAGCCGGAGGGCGGCGCTTTCCAGTTCGCCTACGGCACCGGACACTGGACCAGCGTGCCCGCCTCCCGGTGGTCGGGGCAGACCGCGGAGCCACCCGTGCTCAATAACCCCAACCCGAAGGCAACCACCGCCGCGCCCACGCCGTCCGAAACCCCTAGCGAAACCGCGAGCGCGTCCGCTTCGGCGTCGCCGTCGGTGTCCGCCATGCCGTCCTCCAGCGCTCCCACCGCCACCCAGACGACGCCGGCCCCGGCACGTCGTCCGGCTCCTCAGGGATGCTGCCCTGGGTGATCGGCGTGCTGGCGGTGGCGGTTGTGGCCGGTGCGGCCGTGTGGTGGCTGCGCCGCCCCCGTCACGGCTGAGTCTGCGGCGTCGGGTTCCCCTCGCTGCTGAGTTCGTTGAACAGGGCTGACCAGCGGGCCACGAACGCGTCCTGGCTGAACGCCTCCGCGGCCTGGGGGCCGCCNGCACTCATCCTGGCCATGAGTTGAGGATCGCGTAGGTACGCGCGCAACTGGGCCGCGAGGGCCCTGATGTCCCCGTTCGGAACCAGGAAACCGTTCACCCCGTGGGTGATAATGTCCGAAGGCCCGTACTTGAGGTCGTAGGAGATCACCGGGCACCCGTTGCTGAGGCTTTCCAGGACGGCGAGCCCGAAGCCTTCGTAAGCGCTGGTCAGCAGCGAAACGCCGGCGGACTGGTAGACCCTCGCCGGGCTCTCGGTGTAGCCGGCGAGGATCACCGAGTCGGTGAGGCCGAGCCGTAGGATGAGGGCCCTGAGAGCNTCCCTCGTCCGCCCCCGTCCGTAGATCTCGAGTCTGGCCCCGGGAAACTCGCCGACGATCTGAGAGAACGCCTGGATCGCGTGGGGCAGGCGCTTTTGTTGATCGAGGCGGGCCATCATCACGATCCGGTGCGGATCCCTGCCGATGGCCGGATCCAGCTGCGAGGGCGGCGCGGAATGCGGGAGCACGTGGAAGTGCCCACGTTTCCCGAAGTGCTCCTCCGCCTCCGCCCGCTGCGCTTCGGTGAGGAACACCACGGCGTCCACATCGGCGCCGCCTTCGAGGAGGGGACGATAGATCGGCCGGATGCGATGCACGTTGTCGTAGGGCGGCCGGGTGTGGGCGTTGTGCAGGACGAAGATCTTCTTCACGTTCGGACGGTGGTAGGTCAGCACCCACGGGTCGATCCGTCTGGCCTCCACGCACAGGAACGCGGGTTCGTCGCCGATCAAGGAGTCCAGGCAGGCGTGCAGCACCTCGTCGTAGCTGCGCAGCACGCGCTCGCCGCGGCCGTCCGCGTCGAAGATGGTGACCCGCTCGGGGCTGCGCACCCGGGTCACCGGATCGATCGCCCACCACACGTTGAGCCGTGGGGTGCCGTCGTGCCGGAAGAGGATCTCCTGCCGGGCCACGCCGTGGTAGAGGTCCATGAACACCTGGCGGCGCATGACCCCATTGGGCCAGTACTCATCGCTGCGGGTTCTGGTCCGGGCACCGTTGAAGTAATCGCGGACGATCAGTCGTCCGGCGTGGTCGAATCGCCTCGACTCCACGTGCACGCCGTTCTCGAAATACTCCACCATGCCGGTGGCGGGGTCGCGGCGGTGCGACCACCCGACCACGTCGACGGGGTGCTCGATAATCGTCGTGCTGAATTCGGTGTCGTCGGGGAAGAAGTCGTGCAGGCTCGCCAGCGAAACCCCGTCCACGAGCGAACCGCGGGCCTCGAAATCGTGGGCGATGTCCTCAATTTGTGAGGAATCGTAGAAAGTCACGACGACGGATTCCTGACCCGCCTTCTCGCGGAACAGCCGCGCCTTGGTGAGAATCGACGCCGTTCGTCCGGCGTGCACGCGCGGCACGACGTCGACCGCGAAGATCACCTTTCCGGCCGGAAAGGGTCGCAGCGGCGGGACGGGGCCTGCCGGGGCTGTCCCGCCGGACGGGGGCGCTGGGTTGTTGCGCCCGGGGCGGGCGGAGCCGGCGCTTGGCCGCGCGAGCCGCCCGGGCCAGGAAGGAGCGCGCGCTCACGACCACCCCTGAGCCGCCAGCCGGTTGAACTCGGCGGACCAGCGCGCCACGAAGACCTCCGGGGAGAAGTCGGCCACCGCGCGCGGTCCGGCCGCGGAGAGCCGGTCGCGCAGCGCCGGATCGCGCAGGACGGTGACGATCTGCCGGGTCAGTGCGCCCCGGTCGCCCTGGGGGACCAGGAAGCCGTTCTCGCCCTGGGTGATGATGTCCGCGGGCCCGTACTGGAGGTCGTAGGAGACGACGGGGCAGCCGTGGCTCAGGCTCTCCAGGACGACCAGGCCGAACCCCTCGTACGCGCTGGTGAGCAACGACAGGGACGCGGTCTGGTACACGCGGGCGGCGTCGCTGGTGTACCCCTTCAGGGTCACCGAGCCGGCCAAGCCCAGGCGGTCGATGAGCTGTTGCAGGGTGGCCTGGTCCGGGCCGCGTCCGTAGATCTCCAGGCGGGCCTTCGGCACCTCGCGCACGACCCGGGCGAACGCCCGGATGGCCTCGCCCAACTGCTTTTGCGGATCGAGCCGGGCGAGCATGACCACCAGGTTGGGGTCGCGGACGATGCTGGGGTCGCGGGTCGCCGCCCGGGCCGCGTGCGGAATGACGACGAAGTTCTCCCGACGGCCGTACTTGGCCTCGGCGTCGGCACGTTGGGCGTCGGTCAAGAAGACCACCGACCCGATCCGCTTGGCGTTGTCGAGCAGTTGCCGGTACGTCGGACGAATGCGCGCGGGATTGTTGAACGGCGGGGCGATGTGCGGATTGTGCAGCACGTAGAGCTGCTTCACGTTGGGCCGGGAATAGGTGAGGATCTCGGGGTCGGCCCGACGGGATTCGACCGTGAGAAACACCCTGTCCGTGCCCACCACCCGATCGAGATAGGAATGAATCAGGTCGATGTGGGAATTGAGCACCTCGGTCGGCTGGCCCGCGGTGTCGTACATGGTGATGCGTTCGACGCGGGGCACGGGGGANTTTCCTTCGAGCACCAGCCACTTGTTCATGTACGGCGAACCGTCCGGGCGGTAGTAGACTTCCTGGCGCGGTTTGTTGTGGTGCAGGTCATAGAATGTGGTGCGCCGAATGACGCCGGTGTCGTAGAACTCGTCGCGCCGGGTGCGGCCGCGATTCTCGTTGAAGGTGTCCCGGACGATCAATCGGCCCGACCGGTCGAACCGCTTGTACAGCCGATAGACCCCGTTCTCGAAATAGCGGTAGACCTCCTGGTTCTTGTCCCGGATCTTCGACATGCCCGGCTCGTCGATGGGGTAGTGGATCGGCTCGCCGGTGTAGGCGCCTTCCTGTTCGAAGAAGTCGTACAGGTTCACCACGGAGACGCCCTCGCTCAGCGCACCCCGTTCGCGGGCGAGCTGGGTCACGTCGTCCAGTTCCCCGGAGTAGTTCATGGTGAGGATTTCCGAACGCACCCCNGCAAGCTCATACAGCATCTTCGTCTTGGCGAAGATGGACGCCGTCCGGCCGGCGTAGAGCCGGGGNATCGCCCCCACCGCGAACACGTACCGCGCATCCGGCAGCGGCTGCATCGGCGGCGCGGGGTCGTGCCGGGCCGGGGTCGAGGGCCGGGGGCCAGCCGGGCGCTCAACTGCAGCAGTCGCCGGGCCTGCTCCAGGGTTCCGGTCTTCTTGAGCAGGTTGATGGCAACGTCCCTGATGGTCACTGGGGCTCCTCGCGTTCGGCTATCGCCATCTAAGCAGGATCCGACGAGGCCGTGGAGGCGCCGGGCCCCATCTGCGATAATCGAGAGACCTCAAGACAAGGAGTCACCCCGTTGCGCGTCATCACCTACGGCACGTTCGATCTGTTCCACGAAGGGCACCGGCGCCTGCTGGAACGGGCCAAGGCCCTGGGTGACTACCTGATCGTCGGGGTGACCACGGAGAACTACGACGATTCACGCGGCAAGCTGAATGTGCGCCAATCGCTCATGGAACGCATCAAGAATGTCGTCGATTCAGGCCTCGCGGACGAAGTGATCATCGAGGAATACGAGGGCCAGAAGGTCCAGGACATGCAGAAATACCAGGTGGACATTTTCGCCATCGGGTCTGACTGGCTGGGCAAGTTCGACTACCTCAACGATTACTGCAAGGTGGTCTATCTGGATCGCACCAAGGGCGTCTCGAGCACCCAGCTGCGCAACGAGTCCGCCGGCGTGATCCGCATCGGCGTCATCGGCGCCGGACGCATCGCCGAGCGGTTCGTGGCCGAGGCGCGGTACGTCTCCGGGGTCAGCGTCGAGGCCGTCTACACCCGCCGCTATGAGAAGGCCAAGGCCTTCGCCGACCGGCTGGAACTGGACTGGGCCAACGAGACCGTGGACGACCTGCTCGACCACGTCGACGCGGTTTACATCGCGTCCCCACACAACACGCACTATGCGTACGCGCGGCAGGCCATCGAGCGGGGCGTGCACGTCTTGTGCGAGAAGCCGATGACGCTGACCGAGGCCGAGACGACCGAACTGTTCGAGCTCGCCGCCCGGCACGAGGTGGTGCTGCTGGAGGCGATCAAGACCGCCTTCGCCCCCGGCTTCCAGCGCATGGTCGCGGTGGCCCGGATCGGGACGATCGGGACGGTCCGTTCCGTCGACGCCACGTTCACCAAGTTGGTCGGCCAGGGCCGGGAACTGCATGGCGAGGACGGGGGCAGCATCTCCGAGCTGGCCACCTATCCGCTGCTGGCGGTCATCAAACTCCTCGGCCACGATTTCCTGGACCAACGGACCACCACGTTCCGTCCCGACGATGCCGAGGTGGACCTGTTCGCGAGAATCGACCTCACGTACCCGGGCGCAACCGCGTCGGCGCGGGTCGGGCTGGGCGTCAAGGCCGAGGGGGACCTGGTTGTGGCGGGCAGCCGCGGCTACGTCTACGTGCCCGCCCCGTGGTGGAAGACCGAATACTTCGAGGCCCGGTTCGAGGACCAGTCGAAGAACAAGAAGTACTACTACAAGTTCGACGGTGATGGGCTGCGCTACGAACTCGCCGAGTTCGCGCTCATGATCCGCAACCGCACGCCCGAATCCTTCAAGCTCAGGGCCGCGGAGTCCATTGCGATCGCCCGGATCATCGAGGCGGCCCGGACCGACTCAACGGTCATCCGCTGAGCCCGAGGAGACCTCGAGAGTGAGCATTCCTGCCAACGCGCGCAAGGCGCTCAGGTACGTCGTCCGTCGGGTCAACCGGTCCAGCAACCCCTGGATCCGCAAGTCCTACGTCACCGCGCGGACGATGACGCGGGCGACCATCAACGGCCTCACCCACCTGGAGCTCGGCTGGATGGCCCATCTGCTGAGCGTCACGTGGGAGGGGCCGACCCACCTGCGGGTCACCGGCTACGCCTTCGAACGCGGCCTGCCCAGCAAGGAGACCCCACGTNTCCGGGTGTGGTTCGACAACGGCCACGGCAGGTCCATCGAGGGGACGGTCGAAGGCGTCCGGCAACCGGCGGCCAACCAGCGGCTGCGGGGATCGGACGACGACTACATCAACACCGGCTTCGCGGCGGACTTCGACCTCAGCAGCCTGTTCACCGACGCGCCGGCCGGTGACTGGCAACTGCGCATCGAATCGCGCGGGGACAGCGTCGTGCGCCGCGGCCGCGCCAAGTCGCGGTTCNGGGGCGGCGCTGCCGGTTGCCTGGTGGCCTCGACGCGGGACGGACGACAGGTGATCCCCGTCTGGGAAAGTGCCCGGGGACTCCTCCTCCGGATCGTCGACCCTGCGGTTCTGGCCGAAGACGTCCAGGTCGATGACCGCACCGTCACGGTGACCCTGCGGACCCGCGGCGTCCGGGTCGCCAGCGCGGTGCTGCTGAGCGCCAGCGGGCCGACCCGGCTCGAACTGGTGGACGGCAACCCCGAGCGCGTCCGCGTCCGCGGGGAGGTCGTGCGCCNNCCAGCGAGGGTGGACGATCACGAGCCCGACCCGGACGTCGAGGACACCGACGAGCCCACGCCCGGGCGGATCACTCCCGAAACGGGAGGGCCCGTGGTGCCCTCGGTGTGGCATCGCATGGTGGTCACCGACACCTCCGGTCACAGGCACGACGTCGCCACCGCCCTGGACGGTTCCACCCCACAGCCTGGCCCCGAGGCCTCCCTGTTCCCGTTCGCCGGCCCGGAAGGCCGGTTCGCCCTGCGCGACGCCACCGCCGGGCTGATCGTCGAGGCGGTGGAGATCGTCACCGAACCCGTCCCCGCGCTGGCCGTCGAGGGGACCGTCTGGGGTGACCTGGCCGGCGCCCAGGTCGCACTCTATGGACCCCGTCAGGTACTGGCCGCCGAGGAGTTCACCCTTGATGCGGGCCGGTTCCGGGCGTTCGTCCCCTTGCTGGCGAGCACGTGGNGGAGCGAGCCGCTGCCACCCAAATCGGGGACGTACGTGTTCCGCGGCCAGACCCGCGATCACGCCTGGTTCCGCATCTCCAGTGCCTCCGCGCTCATCGCCCGCTTCCCCGAGACCCACGCCCTGCCGGGCTTCGGCGTGCGGCTGGGCACGCAGGACGGCCGCCGCCTCGCCCTGCGCATTGGCCCGCCTCGGCGCGAGGACGAACTGGGTTCCTACAACCAGCGGCGGCTGGAGGCCTGGTACCGCAGCAAGCGGCACGTCCCGGAGAACGCCGTGTTCTTCGAGAGCTTCTACGGCCGCATCTCCACGTGCAACNCCCGGGCGCTGGACGCCGAGATCGCGCGGACGCATCCCGACTGGAAGCGGTACTGGAGCGTTCAGGACCGCTCGATCGCGGTGCCCGACGGGGCGATCCCGGTCGTCGAGGGCACGAAGGAGTGGTGGACCGCCCGCGGACGGGCCCGCTACGTGATCATCAACGACTGGCTGCGCCGGCGTTTCCAGCCCCAGCCGCACCAGGTGGTGCTGCAGACCTGGCACGGTTCGATGCTCAAGCGCATCGGCCTGGATCGTCCGACGACCGACATGGTGAGCCGCCGCAGCATTCTTGCCGAGCGGGCCAACTGGGATCTGCTGCTCTCCCAGAACGCGCACAGCACCGAGATCTTCCGGTCGGCGTACGCGTGGACCAAGCCGATCCTGGAGGAGGGCTATCCGCGCAACGACGCCATGGTCACCGGCTCCGGGGCCGAGATCCGGCGGCGTCTGGGCATCGGGGAGAACCAGGTGGCCATCCTCTATGCGCCCACCTGGCGGGACAACCGCACCGACATGGTGACCTTCCTCGACTTGGGGCTCCTCACCGCCGAACTCGGTCCGGAGTACGTCGTCTTGTTGCGTGGGCACTCGCGGACGATGCACACGTCCTCGAACGTGTCGCAGGTCCCGGGCGTGATCGACGTCACCACGTATCCGGAGATCACGGAACTGTTCCTCGCAGCCGATGCCCTGATCACGGATTACTCGTCGGTGATGTTCGACTTCTCGGTCACGGGCAAGCCGATGATCTTCTTCGTCCCCGACATGGCCGATTACCGCGACTCGGTGCGCGGGGTGTACTTCGACCTGTCGGAGGTCGCTCCCGGACCGGTGCTGGCCACCCAGGACGAGGTGACCGAGGCGATTCGCAATCTTGAGGCCGACCGGGCCCGGCACGCCGAGCGCTATGCGGCGTGGCGGGAGCGCTTCAACCACCACGACGACGGCCATTCCGCCGAGCGCGTCGTGGAGCGGCTCTTCGCGACCAGCCCGCCGCCGCGGGGGCAGGGGACGCCGGCGAAGCGGTGACGCCGGGGCGTCCCCGGCCGCTCAGGCGGTCAGGGCAGGTAGACGGTGCCGCGGAGCATGTTGTGGTCGGACGGGATGATCCCGGCGAACAGGCCGGTGGCCGGATCCACGTCCACCACGGTCTCCCATTCGGCGAACCGCACGCCGGGGCTGGTGAACAGGTAGTCGATGTAGGTCCCGTTGGCGTTGGTGCTGCACGGGGCCGCAGCGCGNTACCCGTTGAAGCTGGAGCAGTTCGTCTTGATCCGGTTCTCGACCGTGGCGGTCGAGGCGGGGACCGTGGAGCGGTAGGTGTTGCCCAGCGGGTCGACGTAGCCGGCCGCCACGAGGTGGTCGTACGGGGCGTTGGACGGGCTCGTGTACTTGTGCGAGTTCAGGTCGCCCACGATCACGGTCGGTAGGCCGTCGGGGTTCTGCTTGCGGATGGTTTGGATCACCACGTCCGTCTGCCGGGCCCGCAGGTCGTAGTAGGCGGTGCTGCCGGACGTGTCCGGTTCCGGTTCGAGGTGGGTGTCGGCGAAGAAGAACCGCTTGCCGGAGTCCTTNTGGAGGAACACCGCCCAGGCGACGTAGCGCTCGTTGTCGGAGGTGCTGAGGTAGGGCAGCTTCACCGAACCCTGCCGCTCCAAGGTGAGCTCGTCGCTGTTGTAGATGATCTTGGTGCCCTTCGACGCACCCTGGTCCTTGTAGACGCAGTTCGTCGGGGTCGTGGACTTCTCACAGTTGTTCCGGTTCGCGTTCGTCAGCTTGTACGGGCCGCCCAGCCGCTTGGCCAGATCCTCGAATTGCGACAGGTTGATGGTCTGGCCGGTGGCCGGGTCCTTCAGCCACGCCTGGGACGCCTCCTGGAAGCCGATCACGTCCGGCGCCTGGCGCTTCACCTGCGCGACGAGGGTGTCGCGCCGCTCGTACCAGGTTCGCTCGTACAGCAGGCCGGAGAAGCAGTTGGCGCACTTGACGTTGAAGGAAGCGATCCGCAGGGGCGCGCTCCGGACGCCGGTGGTCACCTGGACGGCCGCCGAATAGTCGCTGAGCGCGTTCCCGGAGGCATCGATGACCCGGACCGCGACCGTGTACCTGGTGGCGGGCTGCAGGCCGCTCAACGTGGCCGTCGTCGTACTGACCGGGGTTTGGAGCGGGGTCAAGCCGGAGGCGGTGGCGCGCACCTCGTAGCGGAGCCCGGCGGCCGGCGGGCGCCAGGTGGCCTTGATCGTGGTCGCCGCGGTGGCCGTGGCGACGAGGTCCGTCGGGGCGAGTTGGACGAAGGACGCGGACTTGGTGGTGACGCTGATCGCGGGGCCGTACGGGCTGCGGTTGAGCCCGTCGGCAGTGATCACCCGCACCTTGAACCAGTACGCGGTGTTCGCGTCCAGACCGGTCACCGTCCCGCTGGTGCCGGAGAACCGGACGTAGGCGGCACCGCTCATGGACGAATTGGTGGCGTACTGGACGCGGAAGTCGGTGGCGCCGCCGGACGCCGTCCACGCCAGCGCCACGGCCTGCCCGCTGGCGCCGCGGCTGGCCAGGCCGTCCGGGGCCGGGTAGGCCCAGGTGGTGGTGGCGCTCACCACCGCCGAGTAGGCGGTGACGCCATTGCCGCCGGCGTCCACGCCCCGCACCTTCAGGTAGTAGGTGGTCCCGCTCGGCAGGGCGGAGGTGGTGAGGCTGGTGGAACTCGTGGAGGCCGAGGCCGCATCCGTGAAGGTGCTTGAGGTCGACCAGGTGAGCTGGTAGCGCGACACCCCGGTGGTCGCCTTCCAGGCGGCCTTGAGGCTCGTGGGGCCCGGGGTCACGGTGAGGCCGGTCACGCCCGACCCCGGGGTGGTCGTCGAGGTCGTGGTGGCCTCGATGGCCGGCCCGTACTGACTCAGGTTGGCTCCGTCCGCGGTGATCACCCGGACCCGGAACCAGTAGCTGGTCGCCGGGCGGAGGTCCGTGACGGTCAGGTTCGGGTCGGTCACCCGCACGTAGCGGGGGTTGGAGAACGAGGAATTCGACGCGATCTGGACGCGGTAGCGGGGCGCTCGGTCACGCGGGGTCCACGCGAGCGGGACGGTGGTCCCCGAGGCGGCCGAGGCCGTCAGCCCCGACGGCGGCAGGAATGGGTAGCTGGACGAGGAGCGCGTGGCGGTCTTGGTGGCGGAGGAGTAACTGGAGAGGTTGCCCCCGTCCTGGTCGATGGCCCGCACCTTCAGGTAGTAGGTCGTCGAGGGNGTGAGGCTGCCGATCTCCAGCCAGGTGCTGGTCGTCCTCAGGTAGCGAACCTTCGTCATCGCGGCGTCGGTGGCGATCGCCACCCGGTACCTGGGGGCGCCGGAGACGGCGCGCCACGAGACGGCCAAAGCGGTGGACGAACTCGCATAGACCTGCGGAGCGGCCGGCGTGGAGAGCGGGTAGGCCTGCGCGGGTGGGGCGCCGACAACCGGGAACGCGAACACGAGCAGGCCCAGGAGTGCAGCCCACAGTCGGGCGACGCGGGTCTGATTCATGGTTCCCCCTGGCTCTGCGGGTGCCGGACCGTCCTTGGACCGTAGCCGAGGCGATCCGCGGCAGGCCAAGGTGAGGTTCAACCCTCACTGGAGAGTGCAGGCTGGAGAACAGGGGATCAGGGCAGCCAGACGGTGGCCCGGCACAGGTTGTGATCCGAGGGGATCGTGCCGATGAATCGTCCCGAGGAGTCGATCCGGACCACGGTCTCCCACTCGCTCACCCGCATCGGGGTGGTGAAGATGTAGTCAAGATAGGTGCCGTTGATGTACGGGAACCGGTCGGGGCGTCGCTGGTAGTCGTTGTAGCTGGAGAAGTTGGTGCGGATCCGGCGCTCCACCGTGGCGTTGGGGGTGGACCCCATGGACCGGTCCGAGTTGCCGAGCGGATCGACGTAGCCCGCCCCCAGCATCACGTTGCGGGGCCGGTTGCCTCCGGCCGTCCACTTGTGGGAGTTGAAGTCCCCGACCACGATCGAGGGCAGCCCCTTGCGATTGTGCGCGCGCACGTTCGCCACGACCGCTTGGGCCTGCCGCACCCGGATGCTCGCGCTGAGTTGGGGCTCGAGGTGGGTGCTGGAGAAGAAGAACGACTTCCCCGTTGCGACCTGCGTGAGCTCGGCCCACATGACGTAGCGGTTGATGTGCATGCCGGACGTCCGGGGCAGAGTGGTCAGGCCTGACTGATTGACCTTGATCCGCTTGGGGTTGTACAGGATGCTCACCGCCGAGCGCGGGGCGGGGCCCTTCAGCACGCGATAGGTGCCACCGAGCGCGTTCAACAGGTCCTGCACCTGTGAGATCGAGCGCCCCTTCATCTTGCCCTGGGACGCTTCCTGCAACCCGACGACGTCGGGCGACTGCCCGAGGATCGTGGCCGCGACAGCGCCGCGCCGCGAGGCCCAGCTCTGCCCGCCGGAGCAGTTCGCGCACTTGATGTTGAACGTCGCCACGACCAGGGGACGGACGGCGCGCACCGTGACGGTGGCCGGCTCGGACCAGTCGCTCACCGGCTTCGACTGGGCGTCGAGGAGCCGGACGCGCACCGCGTAGGACTTGTCGGGGCTGAGCTGGCCGATGGTGAACGAGGTGCCCTTCGTCCGGGTCGTCCCCAGGGGCCGCCCCGAGGTCTCGGCGGCCAGGAACCAGGCGACCTCGTACCGGTCCTTGTCGGAGCCGTCCCACGACACCTCGACCGAGGACGACGTGGGNGAGTCGAGGCTGACCACCGGTGCGGACGCGGCGAAGGACGTCAGGAACTTCACCGGCTGGCTCGGCGTGCCGGCCGTCCCGTCGCTGTCCAGCGGCGTGACCTGGGCGAGGTAATCGACCCCGGGCGCNAGGCCGGTGACCACTGCGAGCGAACCGCTCGCCTCCTGGCTCAGAACCAGGGCGGCATCGGCGGTCGTCACCTGGACGCGGAACCGCGGCACCTCACGGGGTGCCGACCAGGAGACGACGGCAACGGTGGCACGGGTCGACACCGCGATGTTGCTCGGGGCGGGGAGGACCGACGGCAGGGCGCTGCTGGTCGGGACCTGCAGCGGGAGCAGGGTCAGCAGCGACGCGAGGAGGGCGATGAAAGCCGGGCGGCGAAGTACTGCTGCCGACCTTCGAGACACGGGAAANGACCTCCGTTGCGCTGCACCGCCGATGGGCGAACTTATCATGGGCCGCGCGGGCCCCGACAGCCGCGTCTCAGAATTGTCTCAGCATCCACTCAGGAAACCAAACCGTGCTGTTGGGCCTCGGACGGGGTCCACCGAGGCGTCCCGGCTAGGCTGCCGCCGTGACCGCCGACTCCCGCTACCGCCGCAACATCGACGTCCCGGGACTCGGTGAGCAGGGGCAGGACCGGCTCCGCCGGGCCCGCGTCCTGGTGGTGGGCGCCGGTGGGCTGGGGTCGCCGGTGCTGGTCTATCTCACGGCGGCCGGGGTCGGGACGCTGGGGATCGCCGACGGCGATGTTGTCGAGGTCGCGAACCTCCAACGCCAGGTCGTGCACCCCGAGGCGGCGGTCGGGACGAACAAGGCGCGCTCGGCCGCGCATCGGCTCGCTGAGCTCAACTCCGGCGTCGCCTTCGAGGTGATCGAGGAGATGGTGCGGCCGGAGACGGCCGCGGCGCTGTTCGCCGGCTACGACCTCGTCCTCGACTGCTGCGACACGTTCGCGGCCAAGCTGATGGTCGCCGACGCGGCGCAGGCCGCCGGGGTGCCGCTGGTGTGGGGCTCGGCGGTGTCGATGCAGGGCCAGGTCTCGGTCTTCGGGGTGCCGGACGACACCGGGCGGCGCTGGACGCTGCGGGACCTGTTCCCCGTCGAACCCGAACCCGGGACCTACCCGCTGGCCGTGGACGTGGGGGTGCTCGGGGCCATGGTCGGCCAGGTCGGGTCGGTGATGGCGACCGAGGCGATCAAACTGCTGGCCGGCTTCGGCAGGCCGCTGGCCGGCCGCGTTCTGATCCTGGACGCCGCCGCCAGCCGCTGGGATGTCGTCGCCTTGGGGAGCCAGCCGTGATCGACGTCGAGGAGCACCTGGCCGCGATCCTGGACGGGGTCGAGCAGCTGCCGGCACGCACCGTGCCGATCGCCGGCGCGTTGGGGCTGGTCCTCGCCGCCGACCTGGACGCGCGACTGGCCGTGCCGCCGTTCACGAACTCGGCGATGGACGGGTACGCGGTTCGGGCAGCCGACGTGGCGGGGGCACCGGTGGTGCTGCGGGTCGTCGGCGAGTCGGCGGCCGGGGCCGGTCAGGTGCCCGGCGTGGNNGGGCCGGCGAGGCCGTCCGGGTGATGACCGGGGCCGCNNCTGCCGGACGGGGCGGACGCTGTGGTGCCGGTCGAGGCGACCGACCAGCCGCGCGGCGCCGCGCCACTGCCCGACCTGGTGGAGATCCGCGAGGCGGTGCCCNCGGGGCGGCACCTCCGCCGGGCAGGCGAGGATGTCGCGGCCGGCGCCCCCGTCCTGGCCGCCGGCACGGTGCTGGCCCCGGCGGGGCTGGCCGCCGCGGTGTCGGTGGGGTACGGGNAGGTGCCGGTGCACCCTCGTCCCCGGGTGGGCGTGCTGGCCACGNGGGAGGAGTTGGTGGCTCCGGGCGACTCGCCGGCTCCCGGGCAGATCCCCGACTCCAACTCGACGATGCTGGCCGCGCTGGCGACCNGCCTGGGGGCCGAGGTCACGGCCGTCGCTCGGGTCGGGGACGACCCCGCGGCGTTCGACGACGCGCTGACGCGAGCCGCGTCGACCGCGGATGTCGTGCTGACCACCGGCGGGGTCTCGGTGGGCGCGTACGACGTCGTCCGGCAGTCGGTAGCGGGACTGATCTTCGCCGCGGTAGCGATGCAGCCCGGCAAGCCGCAGGGCCGCGGCCACGTGACCACGGACGACGGGCGCCGGGTGCCCGTGCTGGCGTTCCCCGGCAACCCCGTGAGCGGATTCGTGTCGTTCCTGGTGTTCGCCCGTCCACTGCTGGCCCGGCTCGCCGGACGACCCGAGGGGATCCAGACCACCCCCGCCNGGGCGGCGACCGGCTGGTCCTCGGTTCCCGGACGACGCCAGTACCTGCCCGTCGTCCTGGCCGCCGACGGCACCTGCCGGCCGAGTCACGCTCTGGGGTCGGGTTCGCACCTGATCGCGTCCCTGCACCTGGCCGACGGCCTCGCGATCGTCGGCGAGGACGTGACCGCGGTCGCCGCTGGCGACACCGTCGAGGTCATGGAACTCTNNGACCTCATGACCGAGTTCACCCATCTCGACGGCCGCGGCCAGGCCCGGATGGTCGACGTGACCGCCAAACAGCCGACCGCGCGCGAGGCGACGGCGACCGGCCTCGTCCGGTGTTCGGCGCAGGTGGTCGAGGCCCTGCGCGAGGGCGCCGTCCCCAAGGGCGACGTGCTGGCCGTGGCCCGCGTGGCCGGCATCGCCGCGGCCAAGCGCGTCCCGGACCTGTTGCCTCTGGCGCACGTGATCGGCGTCCACGGGGCGTCGGTCGACCTGGAAATCACCGACGACGGGGTCGCGATCCGCGCGGTCGTCCGCACGGCCGATCGCACCGGGGTCGAGATGGAGGCCCTGACCGCGGTCACCGTGGCCGCGCTCGCCATCGTCGACATGGTCAAGNGGGTCGATCGTTCGGCGGTGATCACCGACTGCCGGATCGTGGCGAAGTCGGGAGGGCGTTCGGGCTCCTGGACGGCGCAGCCGTAACCGCCGCGCGAGGGGTCAGGGGGCCAGGTGACCCCGGGGTGGTCGCCCCCGTCGAGCTGGTCGACGATGTGGGCGGCGAGCGGGCCCACGACGGCGACCGCGTCCCGGACTCCGCCGCGCGACCCGGGGGCGTTGACGACGAACGCCGGCGGCCGGCTCTTCAGGACGACGACGCCAGCGACGCCGCGCGAGAGCAGGGACAGCGGCTGGCCGCCGGCCGCGCCGCGGCGGCGGATCTCGTCCACGATCCCGGGNAGTTCGACGCTCAGCAGTTCGGCGGTCACCTGCGGGGTGAGGTCGGACGGGGAGATCCCGGTGCCGCCCGTGGTCAGGACGATCCGCGCGCCGGCCTTGATCGCCTTGCGGATCGCACGGCGGATCTCCTGGGGNTCGTCCGGCACGATGGTGGCGCCGCAGGTCACGCCGTGGCCGGCGAGCAGTTCCACGGCCAGCGGCCCCGACCGGTCCTCATACACGTCCGCGGCGGCCCGATCCGACACGGTGATGACAGCGCCCTCCATGACCGCCAGCCTAGCCACGCGGGCCCGTCCGGCGCGCCCGGCCGTGGCTATGGTGAGGGCATGCGGAGGCCAGCTCGTCCCACGCTGCGGGTGCGCCGCGATTGGGCCATGCTGATTGCGGCGGTCCTGGTCGTGCTGGGGATCGTCGCCCTCACCGGCGGGTTCGCCGAGGCCGCCGCCGGCCGGCGCACGGCGCTGCCGGACGAGAGCGTCACGACCGCCCGCTGGACGTTCGGGGTGCACCGGGCCGAACTGACCGACCGCACCCCGACGGGTACGAGACCGACCCGGTCGTCCGGATCCAGCTGAGCGTCACGAACACCTCGCAACGGTCCCTGTTCGCACCCCAGCGAGGGGTGCTGGTCCTCACCCTGCCCGACGGCACGCGCATCGACGACCTGTCGGTGCGCTCGGCCGAACGCTCGGGCCGCTTCGACCCTGACGTGCCCGTCGACGGCTTCGTGGAGGTCGACCCGCCGGCCACCTGGCGGCCGGACGCGATCGTTCTGGTCACGATCCACGGCGAGGAGCCGTCGGGGTCTTTCATCAGCGACGACGACTTCTCGATCGCCACGGACGCGACGACCGTCCGGGTCCCCTGCCCCGACAACCGGGCACCCCGATGAGGCGCGGGATCGGGTCGGCGGCCGTGCTGGCCGGCTGCCTGCTGCTGGTGGCCGTGCTGACCGCGCTGCAGGCTCCGCAGCGCCCCGGCGTCCGCGACGTGGGCCCCGGGCCGGACGGCTGGGCGGTCAGCGGCGACGCGGCGGCGCGGGTGGACGGGGTGCGCCTGGCTCGCGTCGTCCAGCCCCGGGGAGTCAACCAGGCAGCTCGCCACCTCCCTGGTGTTCGTCGTCGTGGAACTGAGCGTCCGGGCCAGCGGCACCGCCCAGCCCTTCTCGACGATCGAGTTGGCGACCACGGACGGTCACGTCTACCTGCAACGCGACGACCCGCTCATCCCCAGCGTGACGCTGACCCAGCCGGGCTACACGATGCACGCCACGGCGGTGTTCGAGGTGCCGCCCGAGCGGGTGCCGGGGCGGCGCTGCGGGTGACCGGGCTGATCGGCGTGCTGGAGGTCTACCACGCCCGGCTGCGCTTCCCCGACGTCGTTCCGCCGGGGCTGGAGGTGGCCACCCAGACACGGTAGCGAGCCGCCACGACGGAGGTGGCGCCATGAGGCTCACGGTGGGCAGCCGGATGCTGTTCGTGCTGACGGCGGCCCTGGCGCTGGCCGTCGCCGCCGGGATCGGCTGGACGAGATACGTCGCCTTGGAGGCGCCGGTCAGCCAAACCGCGACCGTCGAGGCGCCGGCGAACGCCCGCGGGCTGCGGATCACCCCGGGGCGGTCGCGTCGATGGCCGCGGTGCCCATGATCGAGGGGGAGCCGCTGGTGGCGCCCGCCGGGTCGGTGTGGGTCCGGCTCAGCTTCGAGGTGACGGCGGTGGCGCCGGTCGCCGATCCGTTGGTCCGCTCCTGCATCGGCTATCTGGAGTCCGGGGAACCGCTGGGCCGACTCCTACGACGTCGCCTCGTCCGCGGGTCACGACTACATCGAACGCGACTGCGGGACCGGTTCGGACCCGGCGCTGCCCGTCGGCGCCACGAAGACCATGACCAAGCACTGGTTGGTGCCGGCCGCGGCGGCCGCGTCCCCACGGTTCTACCTGCGGTTCTCCAGCCCCGCCGAGGTCGTGGAGGTGAAGCCCGCCGGCTGAGCCGGTGCCGCCGCCAGCGCCCGATCGAAGGCGGCGGCGAAGATCGCCAGTTGGCTGGTCGTGGTGAAGAAGCCGACGATCAGGTTCTGCAGCGGGATCGTGCCGAGCGTCGCAGCGAACGGACGCGGGCCCAGCAGCATCGTGAGCAGGTCGTCCATCCGGTTCCAGAGCAGGGCGTTCGCGGCGACCAGGACGAGGAATGCGCCGGCGAACCGCAGGCCCGCGGCGCCGACGAGCCGCAGGGCCGCCAGCACCGGCAGGTACTTGTCCCGCAGGTCGCGGGTGAGCCAGCCGGCGACGGCGAGCAGCGGATGCCGGCGCCCCTGCGCCTGGACGCGGCTGGTGAGGGCGTCCGGCACGTGCGCCGCGGCGGTGCCGGCGACCAGGTCCCGGGCCCGGAACTCCCGCCAGCCGAACACGGTGGCGACCAGGGCGATCCACATCAGCGGCAGCAGCACCGCGGTGCCGAACCCGGGGACGAGCCAGGTCCAGACCCGTCGTCCGAGATCGCGCACCAACTCGGGCAGGGTGAGGGAGAACCAGATCCGCCAGGGNGGAAGCAGCGCCACGAAGCCGTCCCAGCCGGCCGCGATCCAGTGCCACACCTGTCGGGTCGTGAGCCAGTCGAAGGCCAGCCGCCAGCCCGTCCGCAGCGCCACGAAGAGGGCGAACACGAAGGTTCCCTCGGCGAGCAGCCCCACCAGCGTCGCCGCGGCCGAGGGACGCCAGGCCGTCCAGCGGCGCAGCACCAGCCGCGCCACCCAGGCGCCGAGCGCCAGCCACAGATAGAAGTCGGCCTTGCCCAGGTCGATCGAGAAGAGCTGGGCGTCGATGCCGTGGACGGCGAGGTTGGCCTGCAGCAACTCCGAGACCTGCTCCTCGACCAGGCCCCACGCGGCGTACACCGCCAGCACCGGGCCGGTCGCGGCGGTCAGGGCCTCCATTCGCGTCTGACCAGGGACGATGCTGCCGGGCAGACCGGGCCGGGCCAGGTTCTGCAGGCCCGGTTCGAAGGCATGGACGGCCAACACCAGGCAGCCGATCCAGACGATGACGCCGGCGACGAACACCAGCGTCGCCCACACNCGCTGGTCCGCGCCGAGCAGCGTGGAGGCTTGGCCGGCGAGCAGGTTGGCGGTCTGCCCGGCCAACACCCAGAACCCGGCGGCCGGCAGGAAGCGCCACCCCAGCCGGGCGGCGTGGCGGGCCAGGGCGACCGCCTCCGCAAGCACGCTCGGTGCCGCGCTCTTCATGAAGGAAACCCTAGTCGGACGCCGGCCCTCCGCCCCGGCGGGGTACCGGCGGTGCGGCGGCCGGTGGGATCATGGGCGCGGGCGAAGGAGGGGGCCATGGGAGTGCGCAGCGCCGCGCGTGAGGCCGGTGACAACGGAGTCGTCCGGGTGGGGGCCCGGCTCGGGTATGCGGTGAACGGGCTGGTGCATCTGCTGATCGGCTGGCTGGGCGTCCAACTCGTCCTCGGCGGACGAGGGGAGACCGCGGACCAGTCCGGCGCCCTGGACGTGCTGGCCCAGAACCCGCTGGGCCGCATCCTGCTGTTCGTCATGGTGGCCGGGTTCGCCCTGCTGGCCCTGTTCCAAGTGTCCGAACTGGTCTCTGCCGAGGGTGTCGGCGACCGATTGAAGGCCGTCGGCAAGTTCCTGGTGTATCTCGCGCTGGCCTGGTCGGCCCTGACCTTCGCGCTCGGGGGCCACAGCCGCAGCACCAGCCAGACCCGCGACGTGACCGCCGCCTTGATGTCGGCGCCGCTCGGCCAGGTGCTCGTCGGGGTGGTCGGGGCCGGCATCGTGGCCGTCGGCGGCTACCACCTGTGGAAAGGGTGGACGAAGAAGTTCCTGGACGACCTCGAACGGCATCCCGGCGGCTGGGTGGAGGTCGCCGGACGAATCGGCTACGTGGCCAAGGGGATCGCCCTGGCGGCCGTGGGGGTGCTGTTCGTGGTGGCCGCCTGGCGGCACCGCCCCAGCGCATCCAGCGGGCTGGATGGTGCCCTGCGGGCGCTGCTCGACCTGCCGCTCGGCTCGGCGCTGGTGCTGGCCATCGGCCTGGGGTTCGCCTGCTACGCGGTCTACTCGTTCGCCAGGGCCCGTTTCGCGCGGCTGGGCTCGTCCCGGCGCAGGTAGAACCAGCCCAACAGCCCGCAGACGATACCGTTGAGGACGCCGACCGCGACGTCCGTCCCGTGGTGCATGCCGAGGTAGAGCCGTGACCAGGCCAGCCCGCCCACGAACGCGAGGCCCGCGAGCCCGGCCGCCCAGCTGAGCGCCCGGTTGCGGACCCCGAGGCTGAGCAGGAACAGGATCAGCAACTGCGACAGGCTCGCGCCCACGTGCCCGCTCGGGAAGCTGGCCGTGGGTTGCGCCGCATCCAGTTGGGGCACCTCCGGCCGGGCGCGTCCGATGATCACGGAGGTCGCGGCGTGCAGCGCACCTTCCAGGCCCAGCGCGATTCCGGGCAGGATCGCGACCCACCAGCGCCGGGTGAACCACCCGATCAGCGCCATCGACACCAGGCACGCCGAGATGTTGCCGATCGTGTTGCCGGCCGTGGAGAAACCGATCGCCAGCGCGTCGAGCAGCGGGGTGCGGGTCGCCTGCAGGGCGGCGTTGAGCGCGCTTTCGCCCTTCAGCCCTTGGCCGGGGCCGGTGATGAGCCAGCCGATGCCGAGATCGAGCGCGAACAGCCCGAGCAGGGGCAGGACGGCGCGGCGCAGGCCGTCGCCCAGCGCCTGCCCCGCGGACGGCCGGTTCGGATCGTCGTAGCGCGTGGTCCAGGCCATGGCTCAGCCCTTCATCTGGACGAGGAGGGCGGCCGGCCGGACCTGGGCCTGGACCAGGCGGACCTGGCCGACGGCGTCGCCGTCCAGCTGCGCCTCGACGGGGCGGACGGTGCGCACGGTGACCTCTTTGGACCGGAACAACCGCAGCCGTGGGTGGCCGCGGTGGTGGCGCGTGACGATGTCGAGGACGAGCGCTCCCCACCCGACCAGGCCCTTCGGGGCGGCCAGGACGGTGTCGAGGTAGCCGTCGTTGACCTGGGCGTCCGGCATGAGCGCGACCCCGCCGGTGAGTTCGCCGCAGTTGCCGATGACCACGGTCCGGGCGCGCTGGCTGACGGCGCGTTCGGCGTCCGCGGCCAGCTGCACCCGGAACCCTTGNCTGAACAGCGCCTTCGCGCCTGAGACCAGATACGCCGGCCAGCCGACCAGTTTCTTCAGGCCCTCGTCGGCGTTGGCCATGGTTTCGGCGTCCAGCCCCACGCCGGCCATGACCAGGAAGGTGTGCGACTCGCCGCGGTCGAACCGGACGGTGCCCACGTCCACGGGCCGCGGGCGGCCCCCGAGGGTGTTCTCCAGCGCCGCCTCCAGATCGTCCAGCGGCAGCTTGAGGTTGCGGGCGAGCAGGTTGCCGGTGCCGCCGGGGAGGAGCCCGATCGGGACCTCACCGCCGGCCAACGCCGCCGCGACCGCCCGGACGGTGCCGTCCCCGCCGAGCGGGCAGACCAGGGTGGCGCCGTCGGTGACGGCCTGCTCCGCCTGGCCGGTGCCCGGATCCTGCTCGGTGGTCTCGTACCACTGCGGTTCGGGCCAGCCGGCCTTGGTGCACACCTGGTGCACGGTGCGTTTGACCGGGGCCAGGTCGTCGAACTTCGCCGGGTTGACGACGATCGCCAACCTCCGTCGGGTCGGCTCGTCGCTCATGCACGCGAGCGTAGCGGCGCGGGGCATGTGAGGATGGTCACCCTGATGGCTGAACGTCGGAATGCGACCGCCCGCGACATGATCGTCGCGATGGCGGTGCTGCTCGTACCCATCCTGCTGGTCTCGTGGTGGTTCACCCGGGTGCCCGAGCCGCCGGTCACGCCGGTCGACTGGCGGCCCCTGCTCGCCGATGCCCGGGCTCACAGCCCTTACCGGGTCGCGCACCCCGAGGCGCTGCCGGGCTCATGGACGTGCGTCCGGGCCCGTTGGACGCCCAAAGGGGAGGCGGGGCTCGGCGGCACCCCGTGCCCGGCAACACCTGGCAGTTGGGCTTCCTGACCCCTGATCGGGTTTACCTGGGTCTGGACCAGCGGGACGAGCGTCCCGCCGACCTCATCGCGGACGCCACCCGGCAGGGGGTCACGGACGGGACGAGCGCCGCCGCCGGCCGCACCTGGGCCCGCTACGTCTCGTCCGACGGACGGACCCGGGCCCTGGTGCTGAGTGAGGCCGGCTCCACCCTGGTGCTGACCGGCGACGTGCCGTACGCCGCGCTGGAGGCGTTCGCGGCCACCCTCGCCTTCGGGTGACGCCGAGGCGGACGAGACGCCGGCCAACGAGGCGGAATCCCTTCCGCCGGAGGCGGGCCGGGGCTAGTCTCGGCCAGACCCTGCCACCGATGCTGGAGGAACCCCATGAGCGAGCTTGAGGGCGACGTCGTCAGTCACGACCCGGCGATCGCGGCCGCGTCCCACGTCCCTGATCCCGACGGCCTGCGCGCCGAGGCGCTGGCCGACCCGCAAGCCTTCTGGGCCGCCCGAGCCGGGGAACTGGAATGGTTCGAGCCGTGGGACAAGGTGCTCGACGATTCCAACGCTCCCTTCTTCAAATGGTTCACCGGCGCGCAGACCAACATCGTCCACAACTGCCTCGACCGGCACCTGAAGGGGCCGAACAAGAACAAGCTGGCGCTGATCTGGCAGAGCGAGGACGGCAAGGAGCACCGGACGTTCAGCTATTTCTCGCTGAACCGGCAGGTCAACCAGATGGCGAACATCATCAAGGCGATGGGGGTCAGCAAGGGTGACCGGGTGACCATCTACCTGCCGCGCATCCCGGAGGTGTTCTTCGCGATGCTGGCCTGCGCCAAGATCGGGGCGATCCACTCGGTGATCTTTGCCGGGTTCTCCGCCGACGCGCTGACCGACCGGATCGACGACTCCGAGTCGAAGCTGGTCATCACCGCCGACGGGTCGTGGGTCAACGGCAGCGTCTTCCCGCTCAAGGACATCGTGGACAAGGCCGTCCGGTTTTCGCCGTCGGTCGAGAACGTCGTCGTCGTGAAGCGGACGGGCGTCGAGGTCACAATGGACCCGCTGCGCGACCACTGGTACCACGACCTGTTGGCGCTGCCGATCGCGAAGGGGGTGTGCGAGACCGAGAAGCTCGACGCCGAGCACCCGCTGTACATCCTGTACACGTCCGGGTCGACCGGGAAGCCGAAGGCGATCCTGCACACCCATGGCGGCTACATGGTGGGGACCTACACGACCCTGAAGTACGCCTTCGACATGCGGCCCGAGGATCGTTGGTGGTGCACCGCTGACCCCGGCTGGGTGACGGGGCACTCCTACCTGGTCTACGGGCCGCTGCTGTGCGGGGCGACCGCGTTCATGTTCGAGGGCGGGCCTACCTACCCGTACCCGAACCGCTGGTGGCAACTGGTCGAGTACTACGGGATCACGCAGTTCTACACCGCGCCCACGGCCATCCGGTCGCTGATGCGCTTCGGCGATGCCTGGCCCAACCGGCACGACCTGTCGTCGCTGCGGTTGCTCGGGTCGGTCGGCGAGCCGATCAACCCCGAGGCGTGGCACTGGTTCCACCGGGTCATCGGCAAGGAGCGCTGCCCGGTCATCGACACCTGGTGGCAGACCGAGACCGGCATGTTCCAGATCACCCAGACCCCGGGGAGCCGCAGAAGCCGGGGTCGGGCGNGCAAGCCGTTCTTCGGCCAGGACGCGGCGATCCTCAACGAGGCCGGCGATGAGGTGCCGGACGGCGACGAGGGGTTCCTGGTGCTGAAGAACCCGTGGCCGGCCATGTTCCGCACCTTGTACGGCGACGACGAGCGCTACGTGAGCACCTACTGGTCGAAGTATCCGGGCCGGTACCTCGCCGGGGACGCTGCCCGACGCGACGCCGACGGCTACTTCTGGATCATCGGGCGCACCGACGACGTGATCAACGTGTCAGGGCACCGGCTGGGCACCGCGGAGGTGGAGTCGGCGCTGGTGTCGCATCCGGACGTGACCGAGGCTGCCGTGGTCGGGCTGCCGCACGAGGTGAAGGGGCAGGCGATCCACGCCTTCGTGACCCTCCGGGTGGGGGTGCAGGGGAGCCAGGAGCTTGCCGAGGAGCTGCGGCGGCACGTGGCCAACCACCTCTCGCCCATCGCGAAACCCGACGTCATCGAGTTCCCCGAGAAGCTGCCGAAGACCCGCTCGGGCAAGATCATGCGCCGGGTGCTGAAGGCGCGCGCCCTGGGCCAGGACGAGGGTGACCTGACGACCCTGGACGAGTGAACGGGCCCCTGACGCGCGGCTGCGCGGGTTGGGTGTGCCGTTGACCACTGTAGTCAGTGGTGAACTGCACACCGTTCGGGCGCCGGAGGGCGGGCTCGGGAGATGTGTGCCGCCGTGTCGTGCGGTCGGGACTGGAGCTCGATCAGGAACGCAGTGGATCCGGTCATGCCGTGGAGGCAACGGCCAGGACCAGCGGGAAGGAGGCGGCCGTGGTGAGGGGCCCGCGGCTCACTTGTCGCCCTGCGGAGCGGGCTGGGTGGCCGACTCGATCCGGGCCTTGGCGCCGTCGAGGAACTCCGCGCAGGTGGCCGCGAGCCGCTCGCCCCGTTCCCACAGTTCCATCGAGGTCGACAGGGGCACGTTGCCGGATTCCAACTGCCTGACGACCTCGATCAGCGCCTCACGCGCCTGCTCGTAGGTCAGGTCAGGCTCAGGCTTGACGCTCATCGTTCCTCCTGGTGGATGTCGGTGACGGTCAGGTCGAGCTGTCCGTCGACGAGCAGGGCGCGCACCGCGGCCCCGGGTTCGGTCTGGGTGACCGAGCCCAGGGTCTCGCCNCCGGCGGTGGCGAGGATCGCATAACCCCTGGTCAGGGTGGCTTTGGGGGACATCGCCCGGATCCGCGCGAGGGCGGTGTCGATGGTCCGTTCCTCGTCGCGGAGCGTGGCGGCCACNCCGCGCCGCAGCGCGGTGCGCAGCGTGTCGATCCGTTCGGCGTGGATCGTCAGGGTCGCCGACGGGTCGCGCAGCACCGGACGCGAGCGCAGGTCGGCCAGCCGCCGCCGCTCGTGCTCGATCCGGCCACTGACCGCCGCGCGGATCCGCTCGCGGGCGCTCTCGACGCGGCGCAATTCGTCCGCGGCGTCGGGCACCACCCGCTTGGCGGCATCGGTCGGCGTCGAGGCCCGAAGATCGGCCACCAGGTCGAGGATAGGGGTGTCGGTCTCGTGACCGATGGCACTGACGACCGGGGTGCGGCAGGCGAACACGGCCCGGGCGAGCCCTTCGTCCGAGAACGGCAGCAGATCCTCCAGCGAGCCGCCGCCGCGGGCGATGACGATCACGTCCACTTCGGGATGCCGATCCAGCGCCGCGAGGGCGTCGCGCACCTGTTCGACGCAGGACGGGCCCTGCATCAGCGCGTGGCGAACCTCCAGCCGGGCCGCCGGCCAGCGCCGGGCGACGTTTTCGACCACGTCCCGCTCCGCCGCGCTGCCCTGGGCGGTGATCAGCCCGATCCGGCGGGGCAGGAACGGCAGCCGGCGCTTGCGTTCGGGAGCGAAGAGGCCCTCGGCCTGTAGGGCGCGTTTGCGCTGCTCCAACTGGGCCAGCAGCCGGCCTTCCCCGGCGGCCCGCAGGTCGCGGCACTCGAAGGTGAGCGCCCCCGACTTCGTCCAGATCGTCGGCCTGACCAGGGCGGAGACCAGCGTGCCCTCGGTCAGCGGGCCGGCGGCGTCCAGCACCGCGGTCGTCGTGGAGAGCTGGACGGACACCTCCGCCAGCTTGTCGCGCAGCGTGAGGAACTGGGTGATTCCGGAACGGCGCTGCAGTTCGATCAGTTGGCCCTCGACCCACACCGGGCCGAGCCGTTCGACCCAGTCCTTGGTCAGCCCGACGACCACCCGCAGGGGCTGCGGCTGTTCGGGGCTGCTGGTCAACGGCACGGCGCCAGCCTACGGAGCCGCACCGACAGGTGGGCCGCTCCCAGGGTGTGTGTTGGCGACCGCTACCGTGATCGGCGCGGAAGGAGTTCGCATGACCCAGCCCCTCGTGAACGGCACGCTCGTCACCGTCGGCGACATTCACCTGACCCAGGACTGGGTGGTGACGCCGCGGGGTTCGGTCCCGGCCCCGAGGCGCAGTTCATCGCGCAGGACTGCTCGGTGACCACGCGGGTGATCCCTGGGTGGGCGGTGCTGTTCGCGATCCTCGGCTTCCTGTTCTTCCTGCTGGGCCTGCTGTTCCTGCTCGTCCGCGAGGAGCGGACGACCGGCTTCGTCCAGGTGCAGGTGGTCGCCCCGGGTGGCAGTACGTCACCCAGATCCCGGTGTCCAACCGGGCCCAGGTCGCCGACCTGCTCGCTCGGGTCACCTACGCCAACGGCGTGATCGCGAGCCGGCGGCGCTGAGCGCGGCGGCTGCCTACACTGGCCCGCATGAGTGCACCCAAGCGCGTCGTCGTTGCGGCGCCCCGCGGCTACTGCGCGGGCGTCGACCGGGCCGTGGTCACCGTCGAGAAGGCGCTGGAGCTCTACGGACCCNCGGTGTACGTGCGCAAGCAGATCGTCCATAACCGGCACGTGGTCGAGGATCTGGAGGCCCGCGGCGCCGTCTTCGTCGAGGAACTGGACGAGGTGCCGGCCGGTGCCACCGTGGTGTTCTCGGCGCACGGGGTGTCCCCGGCCGTGCACGCCGAGGCCGCAGACCGTGGCCTGAAGACCATCGACGCCACCTGCCCGCTGGTGACCAAGGTGCACAACGAGGCCCGACGGTTCGCCGGTCAGGGCATGCAGATCCTGCTGATCGGGCACGCCGGGCACGAGGAGGTCGAAGGGACGACGGGTGAGGCGCCCGAGCACATCACCCTCGTCCAACACCCGGACGACGTCGACGGGGTCGAAGTCGCGGACCCGGCCAAGGTCGCCTGGCTGTCGCAGACCACGCTGAGTGTCGACGAGACGTGGGAGACCGTGACCAAGCTGCGCGACAAGTTCCCGGCGTTGATCGACCCGCCGAGCGACGACATCTGCTACGCCACCCAGAACCGGCAGTCGGCGGTCAAGCAGATCGCGGGGCACTCGGATCTGGTGATCGTGGTCGGCTCGCGTAACTCCTCCAACACCGTCCGGTTGGTCGATGTGGCGCTGGAATCGGGGGCGAAAGCGGCCTACCGGGTCGACAACGCCGGCGAGATCGACCCGGCCTGGCTGGAGGGCGTCTCGTCGGTGNGGGTTACCTCGGGTGCCTCGGTGCCGGACGAGTTGGTGCAGGGCGTGCTGGCCCACCTGGAGGAGCGGGGATTCCCGCCCGCCACGGAGGAGCGGCTCACCGAGGAGAACCTCGTGTTCGCCCTGCCTCCGGAACTGCGCAAGGACCTGCGCGGCAAGGGCTGACGCTGCCAGGTGACGGGTTCGGCCGCCGCGTCTCCGGCAGCAACTCGCGGGGCAGACGGTGCCTTTGCGCCCTGTTGTCGTTGGAAGTGACTTCCGCCGGGCTGTCCCCGACCCCGACCGGCCGCGTGCACCGCCGCCGCGAGCAGCTTCCGGTCATCGGCCAGCGCGAGTTGTCGGGATCAGGGAGGCGGGGCTCGTCCGCACGCGGGGTCTCGACAGGCTCGACCGCCGCGGTAGGCGGTGGGGCGGGGCTCTCGTCCGCGGGTCTCGAGGGCTCGACCGCCGCGGCTGGCGGTTGGGTGGAGGTGGTGGGACGGGCTCTCGTCCGCGCGTGGGTCTCGACAGCCTCGACCGCCGCGCGGCTGGCGGTTTGGCGGGGGCGGTGGGCCGGGCTCTCGTCCGCGCGGGCGTTTCGACGGGCACGAGTGTCGCGGTAGGCGGTTGGGTGGAGGTGGTGGGCCGGGGCACGTCCACACGTGGGGACTCGACAGGCTCGACCGCCGCGCGGCTGGCGGTTGGGTGGAGGTGGTGGGCGGGGCTCTCGTCCACACGTGGGTCTCGACGGGCTCGACCGCCGCGCGGCTGGGGGTTGGGCGGAGGTGGTTGGGGCGGGCTCACGTCCATACGCGGGGTCTCGACAGGCTGGACCGCGCGACCCGTCGCTGCGCCGGTTGTGACCGGGATAGGCGCTCAGCGTGGCGACATCGGCGACTTCGACGGCAGTTCAGGTGGGTCGGGGAGCTTCGGCGCGGTGGCCAGGCCTGGCGCAGCGGGGAGCTGAGGCGGGGTGGCCGGGCCTGGCGGGGCGGGAAGATCCGGCGGCGTAGCCTCTGTCGGCGACGAGGGGGCTTCGGCGGTTCCAACGCCTGCCCGCTTGGCCCCGCCAGTGCAGGGTGCGTCCAGCCGTTGCGCCGGAGTTCCAGTTCGGCGAGCGCGTCCACCACGGCCTTGTCCCCGGAGCGCCAGGCGCCCAGCGGGTCGGCGCTGATTGCGGCCAGTAGATGGAACGGCTGGGTGGCGAGGGCGCGCAGGGCGAGGAGGTCGAGGTCGGGTTGAGCGTCGATGAACCGCCTTGCCGCGGCCGAGTTGAGCGCGAACCGGACCCGGTGCGGAACCCAGAACGCGATCACGATGAGGGTAGGGATCAGGAAAGCGAGCCAGCCGGTCAGCGTCGCCACCTGTTCGAGCGCGTCCACCTGCTGCTGCGCGGAGTCGATGATCTGGCCGAGCCCTTGCGCGGCGCTGTCGAAGGGTTGGCGCAGCGCCGGCCCGGCCATCGGCACCTGTTCCATCGCCCGGGCGGCGTCGAGGAAGTTCTGCCGCAGACCCTGCGCCGCGCCGGCGGTCTGTCGGGCCGGTTCGGCGAGCCCGCGGATGACCGAGTCGGCGAAGCGCCCGGTGAACCACCATCCGATGCACCAGGCCAACGCCAGCACGTCGCCCGTCACCTGTCGGACGAGCTTCCAAGACGGACGGGCGTACAGGCTCATGGCGGCCGCCTAGACGAGGAACCGGTAGAACGGACTGTCGGGAGGGACCGGCTCGACGGTCATGTTGCTCGTGGCCATCCGGGTGAGCAGCAGCGGCAGATCCTCCGGGTCGCCGAGTTCGATGCCCACCAAGGCGGGCCCGGTTTCGCGGTTGGACCGTTTCACGTACTCGAACAGGGTGATGTCGTCGTCCGGGCCCAGTACCTCGTCCAGGAACCGCCGCAGGGCACCCGGCTCCTGGGGGAAGTTGACCAGGAAGTAGTGCTTGCGGCCCTCATGGACCAGTGCGCGCTCCTGGATCTCCGCGTAGCGGGTGAGGTCGTTGTTGCCCCCGACACGATCGCCACCACGGTGCTGTCCGGTNGCGGGGGCGTACCGCGACAGCGCGGCGGTGGCGAGTGCACCGGCCGGTTCGGCGATGATGCCGTCCGTCTGGTAGAGCTCCAGCATCTCGCTGCAGACCGCGCCCTCGGGCACCGCGAGCATCCGCGGACGGAGCCGGTTCGCGACGGCGAAGGTCAGGTCGCCGACCCGGCGCACGCCGGCCCCGTCCACGAACGTGTCGAGCTTGGACAACTCGACCGGTTTGCCCGCGTCGAGGGCGACCGCCATGCTGGCGGCCCCGGATGGCTCCACTCCCACCACCTGGGTTGAGGGGTGACGTTCGGCCAGCCAGGTCAGGCAGCCGGCCAGCATGCCGCCGCCCCCNACGGGGACGATCAGGACGTCCGGCGCAGCACCGAGTTGCTCGACGATCTCCTTGGCCACGGTGCCCTGGCCGGCGATCGTCCGCGGGTCGTCGAAGGCGGGGACGATGACCCGGCCGGTCCGCTCCGCCGCCTCTCGGGCAAGGGCGGCCGCCTCGTCGTAGGTGTCCCCGGAGACGATCAACTCGACGTTCCCGTCGCCCAGGGCGCGCATCCGCTGCCGTTTCTGCCGCGGCGTGGTGGCCGGGGCGAAGATCTGCGCGGTGATGCCCAGCCGGGCGCAGGCGTAGGCGACGCCCTGGCCGTGGTTGCCGGCGCTGGCACAGATCACCCCGGCCGCGCGCTCTTGTTGACCCAGCTGGGCGATCAGGTTGTAGGCGCCGCGAAGCTTGTAGGACCGGACGGGCTGAAGGTCCTCGCGCTTCAGCCAGACGCTCGCTCCGGTCCGCTCGGAGAGTCGCTGGTTCGGCTGGAGCGGGGTTCGGGACACCACTCCGGCGAGGCGCTCGGCGGCCTCGTCGATGGCGCTGGCGGGCACGGGCATGGCGCCCATTGTGCCGCAGCCGGCCGCCGGCACCCGTAGCGACGGCTGGAGCCGCGCTCACGACCCTGGTGGTGGCGGGAGCCGAGGGAGTCCTTGATCGCACGTTCGTCGACCAGCCCCAGGGCCCGGTCCTCGTCGGGCGAAGCGGCGATCAGAGGCGTGTGACCCTCGCGGTGTGCGCTCCCGCCGTCGTCTTGGCGGGGCCCCTAACCCGCGGATGGTCGGGCCCGGAGGGCGTCCGGCGCCTCCAGTCGCGCTGCCTCGCTGACCAGGTCGTCCACCTCGGGGTGGGTCGACGTCCTGACTCCAACTCGGACGGGCCTCGCCGTCCGCCGGCGTCGATCATCGGCACCACTTGGACGGCGTCGGCCACCAGTTCGGGTGCGGTCAACGGACGAACCCCGCTCTCCACCCCGCTGACCGCCTGCAACTCCCTATCGGTGACCTGAAGTTCGCGCAGCCGCCGTGCCGTCGGGAACACCCGCGACTCGATGGAACCCACGGCGTCGTTGTAGGCCTTCACCGCCCCCGTCAGCGACCGCCCGACCTTGTCGAAGTGACCGCCCAAGGTGCCCAGCCGGTCGTACAGCTCCCGGCCCAGCCGGAAGACCTCGGCCGCCGAATCGGCCAGCGCCGCCTGCTTCCAGCCGTAGGCGATGGCGCGGAGCATCGCCACCAGCGTGGTGGGCGTGGCCAGGATGATGCTGCGCTTGGCCGCGTACTCGTGCAGGTCCGGCAGGTGCACCAGCGCCTCGGCCGCCAGGGCCTCGCTGGGCATGAACAGCACCACGAACTCCGGCGTCCCGACGTCGGCCTTGAAGTAGCTCTTGGCCGACAGCTGATCCACGTGGCTACGGACGTTCCGGGCGAACAACTCCAAATGGTGCTCGCGATCCCGCTCGTCCTCGGTCTCCTGAGCGTCGAGGAACGCGCTCAGCGGCATCTTGGAGTCGACGTAGACGAACTTGTGATCCGACAGCAGCACCTTCATGTCGGGCCGGATCGTGGCGTCGGCGCTGGTCGTCGTGGTGTCTTGCAGCAGGAAATCGCAGTGCTCGACCATGCCCGCGATCTCGACCACCCGCTTGAGCTGCTGCTCGCCCCAGTGCCCGCGGACGTGCGGCTTGCGCAGCGCCGTGGCCAGCGCCCGGGTTTCGGCCCGCAACTGCTCCCCGGTCAGCCGCACCGACTGCACCTGAGCGCGCAGATCGGTGGCCATCGCCACCCGCTCCTTCTCGACCTCGGTGAGCCGGTTGTTGAACGCCTCCAGGCTCGCCCGGACGGGCGCCATCAGCTGTTCGGTGGCCTTGAGCCGTTGTTCGGCGGAGGCGTCGGCGGCCTTGCCCTGCCGCTCCAGAGACTCGGCGCTCAGCACCTTGAACTCCCTGATCAGCGATTCCCGGTCGGCGGCGAGCTCCTCGGCCCGCTTCAGCGCCGCATCCCGCTGCGCCTCGGCCTTCCCCACCGCCGCGCTGAGCGCGGCCACCTCGGCCAGCGCGGTGGCGGCCTCCGTCCGTGCCTCGGCGGCGTCCCCCGGGCCTCGGCCACCGCGACCGAGATCCGGGCGGCATCGGCGCGAGCGCTGGCCGCTTCGGCCCTCGCATCGGACGCCTCGGCTCGCGCGTCGGAGGCATCCGCCCGGGCCTCGGCGGCTTCGGCGCGGAGCCGCTCGCTGCCGGCGGTCGACGCGGCCGTCGCCGCGGCCCCCGGGCCCGCCAAACCAGCCACCCGAGTGCCCCGCCGGCAACCCCACCGAGGACCAGGGCGAGCAGGAGTTCGGTCACGTACTGCATGGGAATGAGTCTGCCGGGGGCCACTGACAGTTTTCGTCAGCGACCCGCCCGGCGTTCAGTCGACCCCGTCGCCGAGGCCCGCGAAGCGTCCAATGATCTCCTGCGCACGCTGATACTGGGTGTAGCCGGTCGACACCAGGATCACGAAGGCGCCGATGGAGATGATCCCCGCCAGCAGGTCCGGCACCACGTACGGTTTGGCCCCTGACAAGCGCTGGGACAGGAACTGGATGAACGTCAGCGTGCCCAGCGACATCCAGCCCCAGAAGATCGTCCGGGCGGTCTCGGTGGCCTCGACGAACGCCACCCGCGGGGCCATCCGGCTGGCGTGCGACCAGCCCCACACCAGGCTGGAGGCGATCAGTCCGGGGACGAGAGCCGCGGTGTTCGCGAACCCCTGCTCGACATCAGCGCCCACCATTCCGACCACCGCGATTCCGGCCAACGGCGAGAACAACAAGTAGTAGGTGTGGTTGCGGGGTCGCCGCGGCGGGCGTCCCAGCCCCGGTAACGGATGAACACGGCCGCGAGCGCCACCAGGTAGGACCCCGGCGGATTCAACTGGTCGTCGCAACGCCTNCGATCATGGGGGTGTGCGTGGTTACCGCGGATTGGAAGAAGAGGACCAGCGATGTGCCGGAGGGTTTGCGTCGGCAGTGGCGTGCTGATCGTGCGCTTCGGCCGGCGATGCGCTCGCCTGGGCGGCCGGATCCGTCACGGGTGGTGCAGCGTCAGTTCTGGCGGCTGATCGCCACGGGGGTGACGACGGCGGAGGCGTCGTTGGCGGTCGGCGTGTCGTGGCCGGTCGGGGCGCGGTGGTTTCGTCACGCTGGCGGGATGCCGCCGATCAGCCTGGATGAGCCCTCGGGCCGGTATCTGTCGTTCGAGGAACGGGAGGAGATCGCGATCCTGCGTGCGCAGGGCAAGGGCGTGCGGGCGATTGCCGGCAGCCTCGGACGGAACCCGGGCACGATCTCTCGTGAGCTGCGCCGTAACGCCGCGACCAGGAGCGGCAGGGCCGAGTACAGGGCCACGGTGGCGCAGTGGAAGGCGCAGCAGGCGGCCAAACGACCCAAGACCGCCAAGCTGGTCTCGAACCCGCGGCTGCGGGAGTACGTGCAGGAGCGGCTGAGTGGCAGCGTCCGTCGGCCCGACGGGACGGTCGTCGCCGGGCCCGAGCCGCCTGCCTGGAAGGGACTGAACAAGCCGCACCGGCAGGATCGGCGGTGGGTGCTGGCGTGGAGTCCGGAACAGATCTCCCACCGGATCAGGCTCGACTTCCCCGATGATGAGTCCATGCGGATCAGCCACGAGGCGATCTATCAGGCGCTGTTCATCCAGGGTCGTGGCGCGCTCAAACGGGAACTGGTCGCCTGCCTGCGCACCGGACGCGCGTTGCGCGAGCCGCGGGCCCGGTCCCGGAACAGGCCGCAGGGTCACGTCACCACGGACGTGGTCATCAGCCAGCGGCCGGCCGAGGCCGCCGACCGCGCCGTGCCCGGGCACTGGGAAGGCGACCTGATCATCGGCACCGGCCGTTCGGCGATCGGCACCATCGTGGAACGCGCCAGCCGCTCGACACTGCTGGTTCACCTTCCCCGGCTGGAGGGTTGGGGCGAGACACCCCGGNTGAAGAACGGGCCTGCGCTCGGCGGCTACGGCGCGACCGCGATGAACACCGCACTGGCCGCCTCGATGACCCGCCTGCCCGAGCAGCTGCGCAAGACACTCACCTGGGACCGCGGAAAGGAACTCTCCAGCCACGCCCAGTTCGCGCTCGACACCGGCACGAAGGTGTTCTTCGCCGACCCGCACTCGCCCTGGCAACGGCCGACGAATGAGAACACCAATGGGCTCCTGCGCCAGTACTTCCCCAAAGGCACCGACCTATCCAGATGGTCCGCCGACGACCTCGAAGCCGTCGCCCTGGCACTCAACAACCGGCCCCGCAAGACCCTGGGCTGGCGCACACCAGCCGAGGTCTTCGACGAACAGCTACGCTCCCTCCAACAAGTCGGTGTTGCAACGACCGGTTGAATCCGGTCCCATCGCCACCCAGTTGCTCACCACGACCTCCACGAAGCCCGAGCCGGTGAGCCGCAGGACGATCGCCACACTCTGAACGGCCAGGGCCAGCCCGAACAGGGCGTACTCGAGCGCCCTGGCGCGCACGGTGCGCCGCAGCCGCTCGGTCGCGAGGGCGGGCGACCCGAGCCCCGGACGGGTCGGACGCGGGGTGACCATGCGGGTCAGTGTAAGCGGGTGGCGTCCGGTGCCACACTGCTGGCATGCCCTCCCACATCGATGACCTCGCCGGGTTCGTCTCGGCCTCACCTTCCTCCTTCCATGCCGCGGACGAGGTGCGCCGTCGGCTCGTGGCCGCCGGGTTCGCCGAAGCCGAAGAGGCTGCGGCCTGGCCGCAGGGACCGNGGGCCCACGTCGTCGTACGCGACGGCGCGGTGATCGCCTGGCGGGTGCCGGACGCCCTCGACCCCGACCGGGCAGCCTTCCGGATCGTCGGCGCCCACACCGATTCGCCGGGCTTCAAGCTGAAGCCGCGGCCCTCGTCCACGGCCTTCGGCTGGCAACAGGCGGGGATGGAGGTGTACGGCGGGCCGCTGCTCAACAGCTGGCTCGACCGGGAGTTCGGGTTGGCCGGCCGGGTGGTGACCCGCGCCGGCGCCACCCACCTCGTCCGGACCCCGGCGTGGCTGCGGATCGCCCAGGTGGCGCCCCATCTGGACCGGTCCGTGAACGACAACCTGCACCTCGACAAGCAACAACACCTGATGCCCATCGTCGCGGTGNGGCGCCCCGGGCTGGACCTGTTGGACGCGATCGCCGAGTTGGCCGGGGTCNGGGCCGGGGAGATCGTCGCGCACGATCTGATCTCAGCCACCACCCAGGAGCCGGCGATCTTCGGGATCCACGGTGACTTCCTGGCCAGTCCCCGGCTGGACAACCTGTCCAGTGTGCACGCCGGGTTGGTGGCCCTGCTGGCGGCAGAGGCGCAGCCCGACGTCGTCCAGGTTCTGGCCTGTTTCGACCACGAGGAGGTGGGTAGCGAGACCCGCTCGGGTGCCGCGGGGCCGTTCCTGGAGGTCGCGCTGCGCCGGATCGCGGCTGGTGCCGGCTGGTCGGCCGACGAGTTCGAACGGGTGCTCGCCCGGTCCGTCCTGGTCTCGGCGGACGCCGGGCACGCGATCCATCCCAACTACCCGCAGTTGCACGACCCGCAGCATCGTCCGGTGGTGAACGCGGGGCCGCTGCTGAAGATCAACGCAAACCAGCGCTACGCCTCCGACGCGATCGGCGAGGCGGTCTGGCAGCGGGCCTGCGCCGAGGCCGGGGTGCCGACCCAGCACTTCGTCTCGAACAACTCGGTGCCCTGCGGGACCACGATCGGGCCGCTGTCGGCCACGCGAATGGGCATCCGGACCGTCGACGTCGGGATTCCCCTGCTGAGCATGCACTCGGCTCGCGAACTGTGCGGGGTCCGCGATCCCGAATGGCTCAGCGCGGCCCTCGGCGCGTGTTTCGGGGGCGCCTGAGCCCCCTTCCGGCCGATGCGGCGGGCCATCGGCACCCCATTACGCAGAAGGTGTGCAGTTGACCACCGTAGTCAGTGGTCAACTGCCCACCTTCCGCGCATCGATGTCGCTACAGCGTCGGCAGGTCCGCCAGTCACCGGCCCAGCCGCGGGAGCCGAGCACCTCGGCGACCGTCCGGGCCACAGCGCAGGGGTCCAGGGCCACCGCCGCCCAGTCGAACCGCAAAGTGGTCAGCCCCATGACGGCGTGATCGGTGTCGCGGCGAAGATCGTCCACGTGTCGCGCGCCGCGGTGATACGCCGCGCCGTCGAGTTCGACCACCACGCCCCACTCCGCGTAGAGGCAATCGAGCGCCCGCCCACCCAGCCGGGCCTGGCGGAGCGGCCGGGGCAATCCGTGGGCCCGCTCGACATCGCGCAGGTAGCGGACCTCCAAGGCGCTGAATGCCCCGGCGCCGACATCGCCGAGGATGTCTTGGAGCAGCGCTCGATGAGGGGTCCTGCCCCGCCCATCGAGGGCGGCGCGCAATCGCTTGGCGCTGGTGAGACGCCGGCTCAGCGCCTCGGCGATGAGGCGGGCCGCGGCGTCGGGGTCGACCTCCGCGGCGTGGTCCAGCAGGGTGTCGTCGATGAACGTGCGAGGAGGTTCGCCGCGGCCGCGGCGNCAGCCCCGGACGAAGGTCCACGGAAACCTGGATCTCGCCCGGGACGCCGTGCCCACGTACACCGTGATCAGGGAGGCGGTTCGACCAGCCCCCACAAGNTGGGCCGCAGTTGCTCGTCCGAGAACCGCGTGGTGACCGCCGAGCAGGACTCCGGCCCACGCGGTCGTGAGCCAGCTCTCGCTACCCACCACGTAGATCCCCGGNGCCAGCGGGCGCCAGCTCCGCTGTTCGAGGAGCCGGTCGATGACCCGCGGCGTGAGCCCCAGCGCGAGTGCCTGGCCGCGTGAGATCGCGCCCGCCTGCAACTGGAGCAGGCTGCCGAGNGCCGGGGACAGCCGAGTTCGTGGTCGCACGTCCTTACTGTGGGACTGACGGCCCTCGAACAGCTCACGCGGCCCGACGCTGTGGATAACTGCGCAGTTCACCACCGTAGTCAGTGGTCAACTGCACACCTTCCGATTCGGCCTGGTCAGAACGGCCCCGTAGGCTACCGCCGTGGCTTTGACGATCGGCATCGTGGGGTTGCCCAACGCGGGCAAGTCGACCCTGTTCAACGCGCTCACCCGCAACAACGTGCTCGCGGCGAACTACCCGTTCGCGACCATCGAGCCGAACGTCGGCGTCGTCGGGGTGCCGGACGAGCGGCTGCCCGTCCTGGCCAAGCTGTTCCACTCCGCGCAGATCGTCCCGGCGACGGTGAGTTTCGTCGACATCGCGGGCATCGTGAAGGGCGCGTCCCAGGGCGAGGGGATGGGCAACGCGTTCCTGGCCAATATCCGCGAGGCGGACGCGATCTGCCAGGTGACCAGGGTGTTCCGCGACCCGGACGTCACCCACGTCGACGGCGCGGTCGACCCCGGCAACGACATCGAGACCATCACGACCGAGCTGATCCTGGCCGACCTGCAGACCATCGAGAAGGCGCTGCCCCGGTTGGAGAAGGAGGCCCGGCTCAACAAGGACAAGCGGGCCATTCTGGATGCCGTCCACGAAGCCCAGCGGGTGCTCAACGAGGGACGGGGCGTCCATCAGGCCGGCCTCGACGAGGCGCCCTTGAAGGACCTGTTCCTGCTGACCGCCAAGCCCTACGTGTACGTCTTCAACTGCGATTCCGACGAGCTCACCGATGAGGATCTGAAGGCCCGGATGCGCACCCTCGTCGCCCCCGCCGAGGCGATCTTCATGGACGCCAAGATCGAATCCGAACTGGTCGAGATGGACGAGGACGAGGCCAGGGAGTTCCTGGTCGAGATGGGCATCGACGAGCCCGGTCTGGACACCCTCGCCCGCGTCGGCTACGAGACCCTGGGCCTGCAGAGCTACCTGACCGCCGGCCCGAAGGAGTCGCGGGCGTGGACGATCCGGCAGGGTGCCACCGCCNCCGAGGCGGCCGGCGTGATCCACACCGACTTCCAGAAGGGGTTCATCAAGGCCGAGATCGTCAGCTTCGACGACCTGGTCAGCCTCGGCGGCATGCAGCAGGCCAAGGCCGCCGGCAAGGTCCGCCTGGAGGGCAAGGACTACGTGATGGCCGACGGCGACGTGGTGGAGTTCCGGTTCAGCGTGTAACGCCTGGTAGGGCAAGTTGCTTGTTGGCGGCGCGTTACCGCGGGCCATCAGCCGCGCGCAGTCGCACCCAATTGCCGAAGACAGCGGGTCGGTTGCTTCCCGCCACGACGCGCCGCCTGGGGTGCACCTGCCCCGGTTGTAACCGCGGCGTCTGTCCTCAACCGGTGCGTGTGCCGGGGCCGTTTGTGCGTAACGGCAGGTTTGCATCAAAGCGGCGTGCGAACCGGCCGCACGGCCCTCTGGCCCAGACAGACGCACTTGCCGGAAGCCAATGAGGCGTGCGCGCGGCGCCGGTGTGATGGGCCTCCTTGTGGCCGGACGGCATCGCCGGCGGTAGCGTCAAAGGCGTGTCACAGTTGATCGTCGTGGCCGGATTGCCCGGAGCCGGAAAGACCACCTTAGCGACCGCTNTGNCTCGTCATCTCGATGCCGCCTATCTGCGGGTCGATGTCGTCGAAACGCCCCTCGCGAGCGCCGGCGTCGACGTAGGGCCACTGGGCTACGAGATCGTTCGACAGTTGGCTGCCTCCAATCTGGCGATCGGTACACCAACGATCGTGGACCTCGTCAATCCACTACCGGTGACCCGGGCGATGTGGCCCGCGTTGGCGAGCGAGACGGGCGCCCGCCTCGTTGTGTTCGAGTGCGTTCTGCCGGACGTTGGCGAGCACCGGCGACGCGTGGAGAGCCGAGTTCCCGATCTGCCCGGACAGCGCGTCCCGACCTGGCCGGACGTCGTCAGCCGCGAGTACGTCCCGTGGGACGAAGAAAGGGACGGCCCTCGTCACGTCATTGACACGTCGTCCGCGGCCCCGGCCCTCGCGCAGGCGCTGGCGATCTGCCCACCAGCCCACCGGAGATAGTGAACGGGCTACACAGTTGGCAGCACACGCTCATGCCGCGCTCAGTGCCACGTGGTGAGGGCGGCGGCGATGGCTTCGATCTGGGTGGTTGTGCCGCTCGCGATCGCGATGACGAGGTCGTAGGCGTGGTCGTCGGGGGCGTCGAGGGTGACGCCGTTGAGTCCGTGGAACACCACGGTGGCCAGCCAGCCGAGCCGCTTGTTCCCATCGACCAGTGCATGGTTGCGCACGATCGAGTCGAGCAGTGCGGCCGCCTTGGCGTCCAGACTGGGATAGGCATCGCGCCCCCACAGGTTGGTGGCGGGCCGCAGGACGGCCGACTCGAGCAGGCCCAGGTCGCGTACCGGCCCCACCCTGAGATCGTCGACCAGGATCAGCAGGTCCTCCAGCGTCAGGTGGACGGTCACCGACCGAGCCGGTCGAGTAGGTCGGCGTACCGGTCGCGGGCAGCGGCGGACAGGGTCCGGACGTCGCGTTCGTGACCGCGGCGGGCGGCCACTTCGTGGATGGCCCGAATGGTGGCTTCCTGTCGGCTGATCCCGTCCTCGGCCGCCAACGCGGCCAGGACCCGCTCGTCATCGGGGTCAGCCGCAGAGTCATCGCCATGTCCAGGACGATACCACTCTGGTATCACGCACATGTCGCCGCCCGGAGGTGGCGCGTCAGGCTGGGAGGAGATCGTCCTCGAGGCCTCTCGCGGCCCGCGCTGGGAAGGAGTGTCGGCACGCCCGCTCAAGTCCTCGCTGGCGCCAACTACCGCGTGGCATGAGCGGACGTGACGCTCGGTGTGTCCCCCAGTTGCCGCGACGGGTGTGCACGGGGCGACTGCTCTATCAACTCAGTCCGCCAGCCAGCGGTCCAGGGCAGCGAGGTCGGCGGGAGTGTGGAAGTAGTGCGCAGCCCCNGGCACGACTGTCAGGTCCGCGCCAAGACGAGCACAGAAATGGCGGATCGACTGCTCGGCCACCACGTCGTCTTCCTCACCACGAAGGATGCGGGTGGGCACCTTCCACTGTCCGACCTGGTGGGTGGTGGTGAAGTCGAACTGGTCCCACTCGAGGGGTTCGTCCGGCGTCTCCACCCGGCCCCTCGCCCGCAACTCGTCGCCACTCACACCGACTGCCGCCATCAACCCCTCGACAAGGCCCTTCATGTCGACGACCGTGGANAGGAACTCCGCCCGGTCCAAGCGGTCCTGCGGTGCCGTCACCAAGGTCAGGTAGGCACCCATGCTGGTGGCGAACACCGTCAAGGAGTCAAAGTTGTTCGAGGCCCAGTCCCAGATCTCCGACAGCTTCGTCGCAGCGTCCGTGATGCGGCAGTCAGCCGGCGTCCCGGGCCGCGCGCCATGACCGGGCAGGTCCCAGGTCAACGCCTGCTCACCGCGGGCCACCGCATGCGTCACGGCCGCCCGAACATCCGCGTCACCTTGATGGGACTGCTTGCCGTGAGCTGTCACCACCAGGCCTCCGGCGGAGTCACCCCACAGGGTGGGACGCAGTGAGCCGAGCGAGACCACCTGGCGACTGAGGGGCATGCCCCCACCCTAGACAAGCCAGGAGCGGGCGCGCCGGGCGAGGTGCGGCTCACCGGCACGCTGCGGTGCGCTATCGACGCCGAGGTCCAGGCCGTCCTCGACCACCTGTCGCGGCACATCGAGCTCACCGTGGCCGAGCTGGGCTGCCCGGCCTTCGAGGTGAACCGGACGAAGGACNCACGGGTGTGGTCCGTGGCGGAGCCGTTCGCCGGAGCGGAGGCGTTCCGGGCGCACCAGGAGCGCGTCGCTGCGAGCGAGTGGGGCCGGGCCACGCAGGGGATCGAGCGCGCGTACACGGTGTCCGGGCTCGGGTGACGGACCTGGCCGCCCACCCGGGTGTGTCCTAGGCGAAGCCGGAGGGTGACCGGTCCCGGTTCGGCCCGTCCCGTAGCCGTCTAGCGTCCCCGGTTGCGGGGATGGTTCCGTGCCTGCCGCTCGTTCCCGCGCCGNTAGTTGCCGGTCAGCCGCGCCCTCAACTCCTGCGCATCACCGCCCTCGACCTCGTCCAGGAAGTCCATTGCCCGGCGTCCGCGCAGCACGGTGACGGGGCGGCCGTGGTGGGTGATCACCACCTCGTCGCCCCGGACGACGTAGCCGAAGCCGGACGGTCCGGGCATCAGAGCCCCTCCCGACCGGACCGACGCGCCAGGCCGCGGAGCCGAGCCGCCAGGTCGAAACCGAACCGCAGGACCCGGTACACGGGCGGGAAGATCCGGTCCCGCTCGGCGATCCAGGGGCCGAAGATCTCCCGGTAGGGCGTGCGCCCGGCGTCGGGGCCGAACAGCCGCCGCTCGACCAACCCGCCCTTGAGCCCGAACGGCCGCCCCAGCACCCCGACGATCCGGACGACGATGTCCGCCGCCCGTCGCGCCGGATCCCGGGAGCGGACGTTCTCCATCAGCTGCCAGGCGTACTCGCCGAGCGCCGCCAGATCGGGCATCCGGGCGGCGTCGTAGTCCGCGAACGGGGTCGCCGACCCCGACGACAGGTGGTCCGCCAGCAGGCACGCGTCCTCCAGTCCGGAGTTGACGCCCTCCCCGGTCGGCGGGATGACGCTGTGCGCGGCGTCGCCGATCAGGGCAAGCCACTCGTCCACCGCCACGAAGGGGCACCGGACGACGGCGCCGGAGAAGGAATCCCGAGAGAAGAAGTCGACGTAGTCCTGTTCGAGCAGCAGCGGCGCCGCCGGCGGCGCGTACGTTCGGACGTAGTCGGCCAGGCCGCGCACGTTCTCCGGGGTCGCCTCCGCGCCGAGCAGCAGATCCTCATCGCCCGCCCCGGCAACGGCCGTGGTGGCCACGCACCACACTTGACCAGGCAGCGTCGCCGAGTACATCCCCTTGTCACCGAAGATGTAGTGCAGGGACGGGTCCATGCCCGGCGCCGTGGCTCCCGGCCGCGAGAACAGCACCCGGAACCGCACCCCNCACTCGCCCACCTGCGGGGTGAAGCCGGGCACCTGCTCCGCCATCGCCCGTCGGGTCACCGACCAGACGCCGTCGGCGGCGACGACGCGGGCGTCCCCNGCCTCCACGCCGACCTCGCCGGCGGACGTCCCGAAGACGAGCCGCCGCCCGGCCACGTCGACGGCCTTCAGCTTGTGGCCGGTGACGATCGTGACCGAGGGTTCGGCCGCCGCAGCCTCCAGCAGGATGCGGTTCAGGAACGCCCGGGTCGTGGAGACGACCTTGCCGCTCGGCAGCTTGGCCACCAGCCGGTTGCCGGCGTAGATCCGCCAACCCCGGACGACCTCGCCGCCGTCGAACAACTGCTGCAGCAGCGCCGGATCGATCCGGCGCAGCGCCTCCTGCCCACGCGGGTTGACCCCGATCGGGTAGCTGTTGGCATCCGAAAGCGGGATCGGGTCCTTCGCTTCGTAGACGGTGACCACCTGGCCCGCCCGCGCGAGGAGCAGGGCCGCTGCCAGCCCCACTGGTCCCGCGCCGAGGACGATCACCGGTGGACGGACGAGGGGAGTGGGCACGGAGCCCTCCTGTGCATGGTCGGACGACAGCCGGAAGGTGCCAGCGCGGGATCCAAGGGAACCACGAGCACCGCCCTGAACTATACGGAGCGTCCCCCAAGCCCGGACGCCAGGGCTCGGGGGTTCACCGGAGACCCCGCACTCCTAGAGTCGGCGGCGGAGGGGCCGCCCAGGTAGCTGCAGCCGAACTCGTCGACGACGAGGGCTGATCGCGCCGAGGTATGGGCAGACCGTCAACGAAGTCGGAGCTGGTCGAGGCCAGTCGTGAGCAGTATCAGGCCCTGCAGAACCTCCTGGACGCCCTGNACGCGGCGCAACTCCACGCGGAGTTCGCCTTCGAGGATCGGGACCGGAACGTCCGCGACGTCCTCGTCCATCTCCACGAGTGGCACCGGTTGCTGCTGGCGTGGGTGGAGGCGAACGTCCACGGGCAGCAACAGCCCTTCCTGCCACCGCCGTACACCTGGAAGAACTACGGGGACCTGAACGTCGAGATCTGGCGCGATCACCAGGAGACGTCGCTGGAGGAGGCCAGGGCCCGCCTGGCGAGCAGTCACCAGGCGGTGTCGGACCTCATCGAGCGCTTCTCCGACACCGAACTGTTCAACAAGAAGCACTTCGTGTGGACGGGCACGACCTCGCTGGGCTCGTACTGCGTGTCGGTGACTTCCAGCCACTACGACTGGGCGCTGGCCAAACTGCGCAAGCACCGCAAGACCGCAGCCCCCGGCTGAGCAGATCCTCACGCGACCCCAACCGCTTCGGGCCGAGGGTGTAGACGGTCCGGACCCGCTGGCGGTGACACAAGCTTCCCCGTGGCGGGGTCACGGACGTATAGCGGTTGTGAGGGGCGTTGGCGGGTAGTTTGCGTCGGGTCCTGGCCGGGCCGATCGTCGCCCACCGCGGGGCCATGCGGTTGCCGCCGCCGCGTTGCCTGCGTCGGGGTGACCACAAACTCCCCTGTGGTGGGGTCACGGACGTATAGCGGTCGGAGGGGCGCCGGCGGGCAGTTTTGCGTCGGGCTTCACGGAGGTCGATGTTCGCCGGGTTCTCGGTCCGGGTGCGATTCGGCCGCTCCCAGCAGCAACGGACCCCGTTGATCGGGCGACGGCTCACGAGGGTTGATCGCGACCTGGGTCCGCTCGGCGCCGAACAGCACCCCGGCCATGCCCAGCAGGCCGGCCACGGCGCCGGCGAACAACATGGCCGGCACGCCCGCGACGTCCAGCAGGACCCCGCCGCCCAAGCCGGCGATCACGTTCCCCACGGTGAACGCCAGCGTCATCGACGCCTGGCCACGCACCCGCTCGCTGCTGGGCAGCAGCCGCTCGACGTAGTACACCGAGGCGGGGACGAACAGGGCGAACCCGCCCAGTTGCAGCACCTGGCTGGCGAGGTAGGCGCCCAGGTTCGGCGCCAGCCAGGTGAACAGGGCCTTGAGCGCGAACACCGCCGACGCGAACCGCAGGAGCGTGCCCGGGCTCCAGCGTCGCAGCAACACGGCGAAGAACACCATCGCCGGCAGTTCGGACACCGCAGCGATGGTGAACGACGTCCCGAGGTCGCGGGCGGTGCCGCCGTGGAAGGTGACGATCTGGAACACGAACGTGTTCGTCGCCGCGTGGCTGACCAGCAGGCCGNNCAGACCCCGGCCAGCAGGGTCGCGAAGCGGAGCCGGCCGCGTCCGTCCAGGGGCGGTTGGTCCGGCCCGTTGTCCGNNGGACCCCGGCGCCGGCGGCTCGTCCCCGAAACTGAACGTCCCCGCGGTCAGGACGATCAGGGCGGCGTCGGCCAGGATCAGCCCCGGCAGCACGTCCACCCCGACCGCGCTCACGAACGCACCCACGCTCAGCGACGTCATCGCGAACGACAGGGAACCGGTCGCCCGGGCCGGGCCGAAATCCACCGGAATCCCTTGCGCGGCGGCCTGCATGCCCAGTGCGTTCACCAGCGGCAGCGTGGACTGCAGGATGCTCACGGTGAACCCGAACGCGATCGCGTCCNNCGCAAGGGGTCGCCCCGGCAGCAGCAGCACCGCCGCGCAGACGGCCTGCAGGCCGGTGAGCCCGCTCACCCACCACCGCAGTGGCAACCGTGAGCGGTCGGCCAGCCGGGCCAGCAGGGGCTGCAGCACGGCCGACGCGATCCCCGCGAGCGCGAGCAACAGCCCGATCTGCGCGTTGCTGAGCCCGTGGGAAAGCAGGTAGGCGCTGGAGAAGGCCAGCACCAGGCAGAACTGAGCCCAGTAGGCGGCGTTGAGCGCCGCGTAGCGCGCGGTGGGCCAGGTGATCCGCACGGGTCTCCGATCTCGTCGCGCCCAGTCTGGCAGGTGTCGCCGACGGTTCCCCAAGCCGCCCGCAGGCCCCGTCGGTGTTCCCTCAGCGGGGCCCGGTGTGCGAAGGTGCCGTATGGACGGTCCCACCCCACGTCCGCGGTCCTGCCCGCCCCGCGAACGATCCTGCCCAACAACCTCGCCGCTCTGCTGCTGGGCAGCGCCGTGATGGTGCTGCTCCACGAGGCCGTGCACTGGCTCACCGGAGCCGCCCTCGGCTACCGCAGCATCCTGTACTCCTTCGGGGTCACGTATCCCGACGTGCGGGCGCGGGGGCCATCGCGACGACCGCGATCTCGGCGCCGATCTTCTCCCTCGTCAGCGGTTTCGCGATGATCGCCTGGCAACCGCTGCGCCGTATCGGCGGGTTCGCCCACTTGCTGTGGTTGTGGCTCGCGTTCATCTCCGCCCAGGAAGGCGTGACCTACTTCGTCATCGCACCCTTCGGTGCCGGGGACACCGCCACCTTCGTCGAGGCGGCGGGCTGGCCGGGTTGGGTCACGATCCCGCTCTGCCTCGCCGGGGTCGCCGGCATGTTCGCGACGGCGGCGCTGTTCGCGACCTGCGTCGTCCGACACTGCTCCGGCGAGATCACCGCCATGCGTGCCATGGCCTGGTACCCCTGGCTGCTCAGCATCCCGTTCGTGTTGGCCACCGGATTCCTCTACACGGCCTTGGCCGCCATGCGGCTCACCGCCGGCGAGTTCGTGATCGTCATGCTGGCGGGGTTGTCGATGACGGTGTTCGCCCCGATGGCGTTCATCTTCGTCCGCCGGACGAGGCCGGCCCCGAGCCCCTCGCGTTACCACCGCTGCCGGTGGCGGGCATCGTCGGCTACGCCGTCATGCTGGTGGTGAATCTGCTCCTGACCAGGGGCCTCGCGATCGGCGGCTGACGGGCCCGTCCGAGCCCCGAATGGCTCGTCCGGTGGCCCCGATGCTGTGCCACACTCGCTGCCGTGCCCCACTACGAGCCCGACTGGGACGCCCGGTACGCCGAAGCCGACCGTGTCTGGAGCGGACGCCCCAACCATGCGCTGGTCCGCGAGGTCGCGGGCCTGCCCGCCGGACGGGTGCTCGACGTCGGCTGCGGTGAGGGCGCGGACGCGGTCTGGCTGGCCCAGCAGGGGTGGGACGTCACCGCGATCGACGTCTCGGTCGTGGCCCTGGAGCGGGCGCGGTACGCAGCGGCGGACGCCGGCGTCGAGGCCGACTGGGTCCATGGACGACTCGAGGATGCGGGCCTGACCGGGTTCGACCTCGTGTCGGCCTGTTACCCGGCGTTGGTGAAATCGCCCCACGGCGAGGCAGAGCGGGCGCTGCTGGCCGCCGTGGCCCCGGGAGGGCTGCTGCTGGTCGTCCACCACGCGGACTTCGGTGAGCACCCCGACCCCGAGCATCAGCCGCGCTTCGACCACCGCCAGTTCCTGTCCGTCGACGAGATCGCGGTGGCGCTGGGCGACGACTGGACGATCGAGGTGCACGAGCGGCGGCCGCGCGAGATCAGCGGCGGTGAGGGAGCCCACCACCGCGACGACATCGTCCTGCGGGCCCGTCGGGGCTGAGCATGGGCGGTGCGCTGCCTGCCGTGACACCCGACGGGACGCTCCTGCTGCACCGGTTCACCGTCCGGCCCCGGCACCTGGACGCGTTCCTGGCCGCCTGGCCGGACGAGGTCGCGCTGCGCCGCCGGCACGGGTTCACCGTGCATCGCGCCTTCGTGGAGACCATCGCCGAACCCAAGTTCACCTGGCTGTACTCCCATCCCACCCCAGCCTCGGCGGAGGAGGCGCTGCGCGCCGACCCGCTTGCCGCGGACTTGGCCGCGCGCGTCCGGCCGCATGTGTTCGGCAACACCGTCGTCCGGCCGGTCCGGCCGGAGTGGCTGACCGAAGCCACGTCCGAATCGGTGACGGGGCGGATCGCGATCATGCGCCGCTACAGCATCGTGGGGGACTGGGCGGAGTTCCTGGCGGTGTGGCGGGCGATCGTCCCCGTCCGCGAGCGCCACGGGTTCCGCTGCCTGTTCGCGGTCGCCGACGAGCCGAAGGACCTGTTCACCTGGGCGTTCGACTTCGCCGGATCCTGGGCCGAGTTCGCCGAGGCGCAACGTCCCTACTATGCGGATCCGGAGCGGGTCGCCCTGCGGCGGGTGTTCGACTACATGGCCGACTACACGATCGCCCCGGCGACCCAATTGCTGGTGCCCTGAGCGCGGGCGCGCCGTCTAGGATGACCGGGTGCAGGTCGTCGTGGTCGGGGAGCCAACCTCGACATCAAGGCGCGCACCCTGCTGGCCCACCACCCCGCCACCTCCAACCCGGGGTCCTGTCGCTGGCGGCCGGGGAGTGGGCCGCAACATCGCCGAGAACCTGGCCCGGCTCGGCTCGCCGGTATCGCTGGTCGCCGCCGTGGGCGACGACCCGTTCGGGACGACCGTGCGGGAGGCCACCGCGGCCGCCGGCGTGGCGGTCGATCACCTCGTCACGGTGCCTGATGGACGGACGGGCACCTACCTGGCCGTCCTGGACGACCATGGCGACCTGGTCACCGGCGTGGCCGACATGGCCGTCACCGACGGGCTGACCCCGGAGCTGCTGGCCGCCGCCGAACCGCTGCTGACGAGGGCCGATGCGGTGATCCTCGACGGCAACCTGCCGGGCCCGGTGCTGGGCTGGGCGCTGGACCTGCTGGCCGCGGCGCCCGCGCTCGTGGTGGTCGATCCGGTGAGCGTCGCGAAGGCGCACCGGCTGGCTCCGCTGCTGCGGCCCGGTCGCCGGGTCGATGCGATCACCCCGAACCTGGACGAGTTGGCGGCCCTGGTCGATCGTCCGGTCACCCTCGACGGGTTGGTCGAGGCGGCCGGCGCGCTCCATGCCCGCGGGGTCGCCCTGGTCTGGGTGCGCCAGGGGCGGCGGGCTCCTGGCTGTGCCGGCCGGGCGAGCCGCCCCAGCACGTCCCGGCCGTGCCGTCGGTCGTGGCGGACGTGACCGGCGCCGGCGACGCGCTCACCGCGGCCTTCGTGCACGCCCGCCTGCGCGGCGACGAGCCGCGCGCGGCGGCCCGGTTCGCCGCCGCCGCGGCCGCCCTGACGGTGGCGGTGCCCCAGACCGTCCGTCCCGACCTGACCAGCGCCGCGGTCGAACGACTGCTCGCGCAGAACGGAGAGCCTCGATGACCGCCGCCCTGCAGTACTCCGACGAGGTCGCCCAAGCGCTGGCGGCCGGTCGCCCGGTTGTCGCGTTGGAGTCGACCATCATCAGCCACGGCATGCCCTACCCCGACAACGTGGCCATGGCGGTCGAGGTGGAGCGGATCGTCCGGGACGGGNGTGCGACGCCGGCCACGATCGCGATCCTCGACGGGGTGCCCCGGATCGGGCTCGACCGCGACGCCCTGGAGCTGCTCGCGAGCGATCCGGACGTGGCCAAGGTCAGCGTGCGCGACCTGGGGCACGTGATCTCGACGCGGCGGCACGGGGCGACGACCGTCGCCGCGACCATGCGGCTGGCCCACCTGGCCGGGATCCGGGTGTTCGTCACCGGCGGCATCGGCGGGGTGCACCGCGGCGCCGAGTCGTCCATGGACGTCAGCGCCGACCTCACCGAACTGAGCCTCACCCCGGTGGCGGTGATCAGCGCCGGCGTGAAGTCGATCCTCGACATCGGCCGCACGCTGGAGGTGCTGGAGACCCTCGGGGTGCCGGTGGTGGGATTCGGCACCGACGCGTTCCCGTCCTTCTACTCCCGGACGTCGGACTTCACCTGCCCGCTGCGGGTCGACGACGCCGCCCAGGCGGCGGCGGTGATGAAGGCGACCTGGGAGCTCGGCTTGCGGACGGGGATCTCGATCGCCAACCCCGTCCCCGCGACCGAGGAACTGACGCGCGCCGACATCGACGGCCTGATCGGCCAGGCGCTGGCGGAGTGCGACGACCAGGGCGTCACCGGCAAGGACATCACGCCGTTCCTGCTGGGGCGGATCGTGGAACTGTCCGGCGGCCGCAGCCTGGCCACCAACATCGCGCTGGTGCGCAACAACGCGCGGGTGGGTGCGGCGATCGCGGTCGCCTACGCCGCGCTCGCGGGTAGCTCAAGCCGCCCGGCGGCGGGTCAGCGCTGATCCAGCGGCACGAAATCGCGCCGCGGTGCACCGGTGTAGATCTGCTTGGGCCGGACGATCTTGCCGTCCGGATCCTGCATGGCCTCGGACCACTGGGCGACCCAGCCGGCCGTCCTGGGCACCGCGAAGAGCACCGTGAACATCTCGGTGGGGAAGTTCAGCGCCTCGTAGATCAGCCCGGAGTAGAAATCGACGTTCGGGTACAGGCGGCGCTTGAAGAAGTACTCGTCGTTGAGGGCGATCTTCTCCAGTTCCATCGCGATGTGCAGCAGCGGGTTCATGCCCCTCACCTCGAACACGTCGTCCACGGCCTTGCGGATCACCTTCGCGCGCGGGTCGTAGTTCTTGTAGACGCGGTGGCCGAACCCCATCAGGCGACCTCGTCCGTTCTTCACGCCCTCGATGAACTCCGGCACCTTCTCGACGCTGCCGATGTCGCGCAGCATCTTCAGCACGGCTTCGTTCGCGCCACCATGCAGCGGCCCGAACAGGGCGCCGATCCCGGCGCCGCAGGAGGTGTACACGTCGTTGCCGGATGAGGCGACCGCGCGGACGGCGTTGGTGGAGCAGTTCTGCTCATGGTCGGCGTGCAGGATGAACAGGACCTCCAAGGCCCGGACGAGCCGGGGNTCCGCCCGCCACACCCGCTGCTGGGACTGGAACAGCATGGCCAGGAAGTTCTCGACGTACCCCAGTTCGTCGTTGGGGTAGACGGGGTGGCGCCCGATCGAGTGCCGGTACGCGAAGGCGGCCATGGTTGGCATCTTGCCGATCAGCCGCACCATGTTCAGCATCCGTGCCTCCGGGTCGTCGATCCGGCGGGCGCTGGGGTAGAAGGTCTGCAGCGAGGCCACCCCNGACATCAGTTTCGCCATCGGGTGGGCGTCGTAGCGGAACGCGTTGAGGATGTCCCAGATGTTCTCGTGGACCAGCCGGTGCCGGTTCACCTGGATCTCCCAGGCGGTCAGCTGCTCGGCGTTCGGCAGCTCACCGTGCAACAGCAGGTAGGCGACCTCGAGGAAGGTCGAGTGCTCGGCCAGCTGCTCGATCGGGTAGCCCCGGTGTTCGAGGATGCCGGCGTCGCCGTCGATGTAGGTCACCGCGCTGCGGCAGGCGCTGGTGTTGACCAATCCGGGGTCGTAGGTGGACAGCGGTCCGTCGGGGGTGCTCAGCTTGGCGAACTCGGTGGCCCGGACGGTCCCGTCGGTGACGGGAAGGTCCAAGCTCTGCTCTCCCAGCGTGAGTCGGAGGGTGTCAGCCATGAGGGAAGGCTAGGCAGCCTCGGCGACATGCGACGGATTCTCCGGCCACTGAGACGTCTCGGCACCACCGCCAGTGAGTGCACCCCGGACAGCAGTGCGGGCCACCCCAAGGGATGACCCGCTCCATGCCTCGATCAGGCACTAGGGGCAAGCGCAGTCGCCCCAAGGGCGGGTGTGGTCGATGTGCACCGCTGGGTTGCAGACTTGCGAGTGTTCGGTGTCTCCGGCAGCGGTTTGAGTGTGTCCCCAGGTGTAGCAGAGGGTGAGATCGAAAGTAGCGTTGGCGCTGTTCCCGCTGCCGACCGCGTAGAACCACAGCGTGACGCACTTATTGGCCTCGACCTTGAAGGGCAGCGAAGGGGGCGCCTTGTGAACGAAGTTAACACCAGCGAGCGTGTCGCTATAAGTAATCGTGTAGACCCAGATGTCCTTGTTCGTGTTGTTGCACACCTCGTACTGCAGGGCGTAGGTAAACGGGTACGCCTTGCACGCCCGTCCCGGGAACTTGCAGGCATCCTTCAGCGTCCATGTCGGCTTCTTGCCCGACAGCGCGTACGCCGGTGCAGCGCCCGCGACGGCGATCGCCGGGACAGCCCAAGCAGCTCCAGCGGCGAGCGTGCGGCGGCTCAGCTTCGACGGCCCGCCAGTATTCTTGGTCGTGTCTTCCTGCATGTCTCCCCAGAACCGATTAGCATGCCACGCGCATGGCTGTGGCTCGATCCAAGCTAACATCCATCGGCCTGTCGCAGCAATCTGAGCCGATGACGATCCGGTCACAAAGCCTGTCCGGATGGTGAAATCACTGCGCAATCTCGCGTAGTTCCCCGTGCGCGAACCAGAGCAGGGTGGCATCGCCCCTTGTGAGAGCGGCGAACGAGTGGTGAATTCACCCCTGGTCACAAGTGCGCGAAGTCCGTAATTCTCGGCAGAACCACCCGCAGGGGTGAAAGGCCAGGTTGAGACTCTGGGGGCATCTTCGCACCCGCCGTCGACTCGTCGGGCGACCCGGCGCCCCACTAGGCTCTCGGCCATGCTGATCGTCACCACCAACGACATCCCGGGCTACCGCGTCGAAGCCGTCTTCGGCGAGGTCATGGGGATGACCGTCCGCAGCGCCAACATCGGCGCCAACTTCGTCGCCAGCTTCCGCGCGATCGGCGGCGGCGAGGTCAACGAGTACACCCAACTCGTCTACGACAGCCGTCAGCAGGTGATGCAGCGGATGTGGGAGCAGGCCACCCAGCGCGGCGCGAACGCGATCCTGGCCTGCCGCTTCGACACCGGCGAGATCGCTGCCCAGTTCTCCGAGGTCTGCTGCTACGGCACCGCGGTTTTCGTCGTGCCCATTTCCGAGGGTCAGGACGGGGCCACCCCAGTCGATCGCCGACGCGAAGGGTCGCTCGCAGCAGATGCAGTGATCCGGCGAGGGCGTCTCGCCGCGTCAGGTCGGACGAAACGCCGCGGATAGTACGGCGGGTGCCTCCAGCACCGGCAAGAATGAAGGTTCTGGAGGAGGGAGGGCCGTTGCGGTCGTCCTCGATGCTGCCCGACCTGGCGGTGGCGCGTGCGCATTGGCTCACTCGCGATCTGATCGCCTGGCCGCTCGACGCGCTGCCGTCGGGCATGAACCCCGACTCACTCGACTGGCGGCTGCACTGGTCCGCGACGGGGAACATCAACCCACGGGCTGCCGAACCCGTCCCCTGGGAAACCAGCGAACTGATCCTCNAGCCACGAGGGATTGCCGGCCGCGCTGGCTCTGGCGAACCCCACCTGCGCGGGTTCGTCGCCCTGCGGCTCGATTCGGTGGCGGCCGCTCAGGCCGAGTCGATCCTGCGCCAACAGGTGGTGGTCAGCGCCCACCAGCGCTCCGGGCGGCTGGTGAACGCGACCGGGCTGCAGATCCCCGCGNTCCTGGACGCGCTCTACGGCTCAGCCGTCGCGGCGGCGCTGGGTGTGACCTGGGCCGAGNGGGTGCCCACCTTCCGGCTCTGGGCCCCGACCGCCAAGCGGGTTCGGCTGGCGCTCTGGCGGGAGCCGGACGATCTGCACGAACCGGGCACGATGCTCGACCTCCACGCGGAACCGGACGGCTGCTGGGCCGTCACTGGTGGGCCCGACTGGGTCGGCGCCCGCTACCGGTACGAGGTGACGGTGTTCGCCNCCTTCGCCCAGCGGGTCGTCACCAACCAGGTGACCGACCCGTACTCGGTGGCGTTGACGGTCAACTCGACCCACTCGGTCGTGGTGGATCTGGACGATCCCGCCCTGGCCCCCGAGGTCTGGCTCACCTCCTCGCCGCCGGTCCTGGAACACCCGGTCGACCAGGTGATTTACGAGTTGCACGTCCGGGACTTCTCGATCAGCGACAAGACCGTCCCCGAACCCGAGCGAGGCAGCTTCCTGGCCTTCGCCCGCGACAGTCTCGGGACGAGGCACCTGCGGCGCTTGGCCGAGGCCGGGCTCAACACCGTCCAGCTGCTGCCGGTGTTCGACAACGCCTCGGTGGAGGAGTCCCGTGACCGGCAGGTCCGGCCCGGCAAGGGCGACCTGCGGGCGCTGCCGCCCGACAGCCCCGAGCAGCAGCGGCGGATCAGCGCCAGCGCCGCCACCAACGGCTTCAACTGGGGCTACGACCCGTGGCACTACCAGGCCTGCGAGGGGTCGTACTGCTCGACGCTGGAGGCTGCGGAGGGCGCGGGCCGCGTCACCGAGTTCCGGACGATGGTCGGCGCGCTGCACGCGCTCGGCCTCCGCGTCGTCCTGGACCAGGTGTTCAACCACACCGCCTCGGGCGGCCAGGACACCAAGAGCGTCCTGGATCGGATCGTCCCCGGTTACTACCACCGGCTCTCGCCGACCGGCGAGATCGAGATGTCGACCTGTTGCCCCAACGTGGCCACCGAGCACGTGATGGCGCAGAAGATCATGGTCGACTCGTGTGTGCTGTGGGCGCGGCACTACCGGGTCGACGGATTCCGGTTCGACCTGATGGGGCACCACTCGCGCGACAACATGCTGGCCGTCCGCGCGGCGCTCGACGCGCTGACGCCGGAGGCGCATGGGGTCGACGGCCGCCTGGTCACCATGTACGGGGAGGGCTGGAGTTTCGGTGAGGTCGCCGGCAATGCCCGCTTCGTCCAGGCGCGCCAGGGGCAACTGGGCGGCACCTCGATCGCCACCTTCTCCGACCGGCTGCGCGATGCCGTCCGTGGCGGCCAGCCGTTCGACGCGGACCCGCGCGTGCAGGGGTTCGGCACCGGTCTGATGACCGCCGACAACGGGATCGCGGCCAACGGCAACGGCTACGAGCAGCGTGACCGCCTGCTGTACTACACCGACCTGATCGCGCTCGGGCTCGCAGGCAACCTGCGGGACTTCTGGCTGCCGTCGGGGATCCGGCGCCGCTGGCTGCGTGGCGACGAACTGGATTTCCAGGGCGGCCCGGCCGGCTACGCCGACGCCCCGGACGAGGTGATCAGCTACGTCGATGCGCACGACAACGAGACCCTGTTCGATGCGCTCACCCTGAAGCTGCATCCCGCCACGACCATGGACGAGCGGGTACGGATGAACACGCTCTGCCTGGCCTGTGCGACGCTCGGGCAGAGCCCGGTCATGTGGCACGCCGGGACCGACATCCTGCGCAGCAAGAGCCTGGACCGGAACTCCTACAACTCCGGTGACTGGTTCAACTTCCTCGACTGGACGATGACCGACAACGGGTTCGGGGCCGGCCTGCCGCCCGAGGTCGACAACGGTGAGAAGTGGCGCTACCTGCAGCCGCTGCTGGCCAACCGCGAGCTGAAGCCCACCCCGGAGCACATCCGGCAGGCCCACGAACAGGCACTGGACGTGCTGCGGTTGCGCGCCTCGACCCGCCTGTTCCGGATGGCGTCGGCCCATCAGATCCGGACGAAGGTGCGGTTTCCGACGGCCAACACCTGGCAGCAGATCCCCGGCGTGCTGCTGATGCACATCGACGACCGGCTCGGCGATCCGGTGGACGAGACCTGGGCCGGTCTGGTCGTGGTGTTCAACGCGACCCCGCGTCCGGTGCACGCGAGGGTGCCCGGGCTGGAGGGCGCGTTCGTCCTGCATCCCGTGCACGTGGGTGGGACGGACCCGATCGTCCGCGAGTCGGCCTGGCGGGACGGCGGGTTCGCCGTGCCCGGCCGGACGGTCGCGGTGTTCGTCGAGTTTCGCTGAGAACGGTCCCCGCACGGGGACACCGAATCTGGTAGCATGGAGGCGGCAAGGCGGTGACGACCCCTGGCCAACCGGTCGTCGTTGGCCCCGATGATCCCATCCCCCGGGATCCGGGCCGGCGGCGACCTCCTTGCATCGGCGTCCGGCCGGCCCGGTCAGACGAAGATGACCTGGGCTCCCTCGGAGAGCTCGATGAAGTCGGTCGCGCTGATGACGGCCTCGACGCCCTCGTAGAGGTCGTTCTCGTCCAGACCGTTCATGTCGAACGACATCTTGCAGCCCCACAAGTGGCCGCCGGAGGCCACGATGATGTCGAGCATCTCCCGGACGCTGGGGATCTCCAGCCCGTCCAGTTGCTTCTTCATCATGCTCGTGGCCAGCTTGGTCATGCCGGGCAGGGCGCCCATGCCGGCCCAGATGGGCATCGTCGGGGCGAACGGCATGTGCATGGCGGTGTTGCCCAGCATGGTGAACTTCAGGTCGTCCATCGTCCGCTCGGTGACCAGGTCGAAACCCCAGAACGTGAAGAAGATGTGGGTCTCGATGCCCTCCCCGAGCGCGGCGTTGGCCATGATCAGCGCCGGGTAGGCCATGTCCAGGTTGCCCTTGGAGGCGATGAAGCAGATCTTGCGGGCCGGGGCCGGCGCCCGGTCCGGGCCGGCGCGGCAGCCTGGGCGGCGCGCTTGCGTGGCGCCGGTGCCGAGGCTGGGGCGGTGCCGCGGGCGCNNGGTGTCGCCGAAGTCGGGGATGATCGGGTTGTCGCTCATGGGATTCCCTTCGATGGTCCGGCCGCGCCTCAGACGCAGCCCTTGGGCTTGGGCAGGCCGGCGATGTAGGACATCTTCTTGGCCGGCTTGCCGGGGAACAGCTGGAACAGGCTCTTCATGTCGAAACCACCGACGGTGGCCACCCGGCGCAGAGTCGCGGTCTCCTTCCGGCCGGGGAAGTCGGCGCGCAGGAAGCGGATCACCTTCCAGTGCTCGTCAGTGAGTTCCGGGATGCCCGCGTAGCCGGCGAGCACGGTGCCGAGGTCTTCGTCCCACTGCGCGTAGTCGGTGAGGAACCCCTCGTCGTTCACATCGATCGGACGGCCGCCGATCCTCGTGGTGGGCATGTCTCTCCTTGTCGGACGTGGATCAGAACTTCGGGATGATCGGGTCGGGGAGCACGGTCGCGGGATCGGCGGTGGAATCCACGCCCCGCTGCGGCACGTACGCCGGAGGGCGCAGCCGCTGCCTGAGGACGAGCGGACGAGCTCGGCCGCGCCTTCGGGGCAGCTTTGGAGCTCGGCCGAGCTGCCGCAACCGGACGAGCCGGTGCGACCGGACGGGACGGGGCCGGCCCCGCNNCAGCGGGGAGGGCCGCTTCCGGCGGGACGCGGTGTCCCCGTCCTCGACGTTCTTGCCCAGTAGCGACATGTTGGTGGTGAACGGCAGCGGCCGTCCCTTGATCAGCATGTTCCAGTAGACCCAGCGGAACGCGACCTTCGCCCAATGGTTCAGCCGGGTCTCCTTCAGCAGCGACATCGGGCCAACNGAGGGGAGGGGGAACGTGCCGGTGTACGGCTGGGTCTGGTAGTTGAAATCCAGCAGCATGCCCTTGCCGTTGCCGGATTCGATGAAGCAGTTCGCATGCCCGTCGAAGTTGTGGGTGAGCTGCCGGCCGGCGAGGTAGTCGGGGAAGTTCTCCATGAAGACGTCCACCGCGAAGTGCGCCACCGAGCCGGCCTTGGAGGTCTGCAGCGTCCCCGCGTCGCCGAGCACGAAGATGTCCGGGTCGGCCAGCGACTGCATCGTCCCCTGGTCGCAGGGGACCAGGTTCGACTCATCGCCCAGCCCGGAGGCGGCGATGTAGTCAGGTCCGAGGTTGAGCGGGACGGTGACGAGCAGGTCGAACGGGATGTGCCGGTCGTCGAAGCTGACGATCTCCTTCGCGTCGTTGTCGATCCGCTCGATCAGGAAGTCGGTCTCCAGCGCGATCCCGCGCGAGGACAGGGCGTCCCCCAGTTCTCGGGAGGCGACGGGCTTGGTGAAGGCGCCGTCCAGCGGGGTGACGTAGACGATCTCGACCTTGCGCCGGAGCTTCTTCTGGGTGAAGTAGGCATCGGCGAGGAAGGTGAACTCCAGGGGAGCGACGGGGCACTTGATGGGCATGTCGGTGATGTGGACCACCAGTCGTCCGCCGCGGAACTTCCGGATCGCCTCCTGGAGCCGCTCCGCCGCGGCCAGGTCGTAGAAGTGGTGCACGCTGACCCCGGCCTCCGGGCCGTCCCCGCCGGGNGTCGCCTCGGGACGGGCCTGCACGCCGGTGGCGATGATCAGGGTGTCGTAGGCCAGCGTCCGTCCGTTGCGCAGCACGACCTCCTTGGCTGCGGCATCGACGCGCTCCACCCCGCAGAGCATCAGGTCCACTCCGTCGGGCAGGAACGAATGCCGGGCCCGGACGATCTGCCGGGGCGCCAGCTGCCCGAACGGCAGGAACAGGTATCCCGGCTGGTAGTGGTGGTGATCGTCCTGGTCGACGATCGTGATCTGCAACTGCTGCTCCGGGTAGGCCGAGCGCAGCCTGTTGGCGGCGAGGGTGCCAGCCGTCCCAGCGCCCAGGATGACTAGTTTCCGCACTGAAACCCCCGTTGTGGTGACCGCGAAACCCCATACCCTGGCGGGTATCGTCAACACCCGCCAGTGTAGCTCGCACCCCGGCCAGGGGGCAGGGGGCAGGGGGCGGGGCTACCGGGCCTGCCGGACGGCGGTCAGCGGCGGCGTGCCCGTGCGTTCGCGCAGCACCCGGGTGGCGATGCGGCTCAGCCCGACCTCGGTGATCCCGAGGTAGGCCGCCAGGTCGCGCTGCTTGATGCGGGCGATCCAGCGGGGTGCCGCTCCAGCAGCAGCCGGTAGCGCTGCTCGGCGGTGTGGGAACGGGTCAGGTACGCATCCGCCTGCACGTGCAGGACGTGCGCGTAGAAGTACGTGATCAGCAACTGGGCCCACTCGATGTGCCGCTGGGCCAACTGCTCGACCACCCGGAAGTCGAAGCGCAGCAGCACGCACGGCTCGATCGCGGTGGCGGTGGAGCGGCTCACCCTTGGATGGCCTCCTCCAGGTCCGCCGGCGCCTCGTCCAGCCCCAGTCGGTAGATGCGCAGGATGCCCTGGGGACGCAGCGCGGAGATGGATGCGACGAAGTTGTTCTCCTCGCGGAAAGCCAGGATCCGCTGTTTGCCGTCCACGACATCGTGCAGCTTCACCATGCCCTGGACGAGCAGGTAGGCGTAGGGGTGCGGGGTCCGTTCTCGATCAGCACCTCGCCGGTGCGGAGCCGGACCTCCTGCAGGGTGGCGGCGATGATCTCCCAATCGGGCAGCACCGCCCCCGCGTACGCCTCGATCGCCTGTCGCAGTTCGGTTGAGTCGTCCGCCACGGAAACCAGGGGTATGGGCAACGGTGGCTCCTCGTGCCTTAGGTTGGGAGGAGGCTATCAGGTGCCAAGTTGGTTCCCCCGTCGCTCACCCCCGCATCGCCCCAATAGATTGGGACCCGAAGGCACCGGCGGCCACCTCGCCGTGGAGCTCACGAAAGGGATGCCACATCATGAACAACCCCTGACCTGGACCGATCTCGACCGGCGTGCTGTCGACACCGCTCGGGTGCTCGCCGCGGACGCCGTCGAGAAGGTGGGCAACGGACACCCCGGGACCGCGATCTCCCTGGCGCCGATCGCCTACCTGCTCTACCAGCGCGTGATGACCGGTGACCCCGCGGATCCGACCTGGGTCGGCCGGGACCGGTTCGTCCTATCGGCGGGGCATTCCTCCCTGACCCAGTACAACCAGCTGTTCCTGGCCGGCTACGGGTTGGAGATCGAGGACATCGCCGCGTTGCGCACCGAAGGTTCGCTCACCCCGGGCCACCCCGAGTTCGGTCACACCAAGGGCGTCGAATGCACGACCGGGCCGCTGGGCGCCGGCATCTCGAACGCGGTGGGCATGGCGATGGCCTCCCGCAAGGAGCACGGCCTGCTCGACCCCGACACCCCGCTCGGAGAGTCGATCTTCGACCGTTTCGTGTACGTGATCGCCGGGGACGGCTGCATGCAGGAGNGGGTCGCCTCGGAGGCGTCCTCCNTGGCCGCCACCCAGGACCTGGGCAACCTGATTCTGATCTACGACGACAACCGCATCTCGATCGAGGGCGACACCAAGATCGCCTTCTCCGAGGACGTCCAGGCCCGTTACGCCGCCTACGGCTGGCACACCCAGCACGTGGACTTCACCAATGGGTTCACCGAGTACGAGGAGAAGGTGCAGGAGCTCTACGACGCGATCGAGGCGGCCAAGGCCGTGACCGATCGTCCGTCGTTCATCAAGGTGACCACGATCATCGGCTGGCCGCTGCCGAACAAGGCCGGCGACCACTCCGTCCACGGCTCCAAGCTGGGCGCGGACGAGGTCGCCGCGCTGAAGTCGAGGTTGGGCTTCGACCCGGCCGCCAGCTTCGCGGTCGATCCGGAGGTGCTGGAGCACACCCGCGGCAACGCCGCCGAGCGGGCAGCTGCCGCCAAGGCCGCCTGGACCGCCAAGTTCGACGCCTGGAAGGCTGCGAATCCCGAGCGGGCCGCCCTGTTCGACCGGCTCGTGAAGCGCGAACTGCCGGACGGGCTCGCCGAGGCTCTGCCGGTGTTCGCGCCCGGGAAGAAGGCCACCCGTGCCGCCTCCGGCGAGGTGCTTTCGGCGCTGGCGGACGTCGTCCCCGAGCTGTGGGGCGGCTCGGCCGACCTCGCGGGGTCGAACAACACCACGATGAAGGGGCAGCCGTCCTTCCTGCCCGAAGAGCGGCAGAGTCACGACTTCGCCGGTGACGTCTTCGGCCGGACGCTGCACTTCGGCATCCGCGAGCACGCGATGGGCGGCATCATCAACGGCATGGCCGCGTCGGGTCTGACAAGGCCTTATGGGGGCACGTTCTTCGTGTTCGCCGACTACATGCGGCCCCCGGTCCGGCTCGCCGCCCTGTCGCACCTGCCGTCGATCTTCGTGTGGACCCACGACTCCGTCGGCGTCGGCGAGGACGGGCCGACCCACCAGCCGATCGAGCACCTGTGGGCCTACCGGGCGATCCCGAACCTCGACATCGTCCGTCCGGCGGACGCGAACGAGACCGCTCAGGCGTGGGCGCAGGCGTTGCGGATCACCGACCACCCCGTGGGGTTGATCCTCTCCCGCCAGGATCTGCCGATCGTGGAGCGCGGCGAGGGCGCCTGCGCGCCCGCGGAGAACCTCGCGAAGGGCGGTTACGTGCTGAAGGAGGCTTCCGCCGCGCCAAAGGCCGTCCTGATCGCCACCGGGTCGGAGGTCGCGCCTTCGCTGGACGCCCAGGACCTGTTGGAGGCCNGAGGGGTGCCGACCCGGGTCGTGTCGATGCCGTGCGTGGAATGGTTCGACGCCCAGGACGAGGCCTACCGGGCCGACGTGCTGCCCGCGGACGCGGTGAAGGTGTCGGTGGAGGCCGGCATCGCCGGCGGCTGGTGCAAGTACGTCGGTGACTCCGGAGCCTCGGTGTCGATCGAGCACTTCGGGGAGTCGGCGTCGGGCAACCTGCTGCTCGCGAAGTACGGGTTCACGGGCGAGAACATCGCCTCGGTGGCCAGGGCCGCGCTGGCCTGAGCGGTCCCGGCGGTGGCCGGACGGGCACGTACCCTGGGTCGCATGGATCCGCTCGGCATGCTGACCTCGTTGCTCAAGAAATCCACCCAGGGCGAACGGACGATCCTGGAACTGGATCTCGACTTCTCCGTGCTGAGCGCGCCGCCGGGCAATCCGATGGAAGCGCTCAAGGCGCTCAACGCGCCCACCATGAAGGCGCTGCGGGACGGGCTGCGCGACGCAGCGGGCGACGACTCGATCCTGGGGCTGCTCGTGCACCTCGGTACCTGCCCGCTCACCCCGGCGCAGGCAAACGAACTCGGCTCGCTGCTGGCCCGGTTCGGGNAGCGCAAGCCGGTGTGGGCGTTCGCGGAGACATTCGGCGAGATCGGCAACGCGGTGCTGCCCTACAAGCTCGCCGTGCACGCGAGCCAGGTGTGGCTGCTGCCGTCTGGCCAACTGGGCCTGGGCGGCGTGCGGGCCCAGATCATGTTGCTGCGCGGAGTGCTGGACAAGGTGNGGGTCGAACCGGAGTTCGGGCAGCGCAAGGAGTACAAGTCCGCGGCCGAGACCTATGCGGCCCACGACATCAGTGATGCCAATCGGGAGATGACCCAGCGGCTGGCCGACTCCATCCTGGACGACGCGGTGCGGGTGATCGCCGAGCGGCGAGGGCTCAGCCAGGAGGCCGTCCGCGAGGCGCTGGCGGTCGGGATGCTACGCCCGGACGAGGCGCTGGCGCGCCGCCTGGTCGACCGCATCGGCTACCGGGACGAGGTGTACGCCGCTGCCCGGGCCGAGTGGTCGCCGACGGCGACGCCCAAGCTGCGCTACGTCCACCGCTACGCCAGGAACCCGTCCGCATTCGACCTGGTGACCGAGCGCACGAAGCCCGCCATCGCCGTCGTGGGGGTGCGCGGCACCATCGTGTCCGGACGGCCGCAGCGTCCCTCCGGCGGCGGACAGCAGGTGGCGTCCTCAGACCTGGTCGGCCAGGAGTTGCGCGCGGCCGGGCGCGATCCGCAGGTGAAAGCGGTGCTGCTGGCCGTCGACAGTCCGGGAGGCTCGTACAGCGCATCCGACGTCATCCGCCGGGAGGTGCTGCAGCTGCGCGACGCCGGCAAGCCCGTCGTGGCCGTCATGGGGGACGTGGCCGCGTCGGGCGGGTACTTCGTGTCGATGCCGGCAACCGAGATCGTCGCCGCGCCGGTGACCCTGACCGGTTCGATCGGGGTGCTGGCGGGCAAGTTCGTGATCGACGCGCTCAAGCGCAAGATCGGTCTCGTCATCAAGGACGTCGTGGCCGGGCCCTGGGCCGACTACCTCTCGCCGAACAGCCAGTTCACCNCCGAGGCGTGGGAGGTGCTGAATCGGCGGTTGGACGACATCTATGCCGACTTCACCGCGAAGGCCGCCCAGGACCGCGGGATGACCGTGGATCAACTCGAGCCGCTCGCCCGCGGCCGGGTGTGGACGGGTGCCGACGCCCGCGAGCGGGGTCTCGTCGATCACCTCGGTGGCATGGATCTCGCCATCGACCGGGCCTGCGAGCTCGCCGGACTGAACCGGGCCGAGACGCCGGTTCGTCCGGTGTCGCCGTTGGGGTTCCTGACCCAGTTCCGGCCCGCCGAATCCAGCGAGTCGCACGCGGCCGCGGTGCGCCTGCCGAGCCCCGCACTCGATGTCGACGGGCTCGTCCGGCAGGTGTCCGAGGTACTCGGCTTCGCCTCCACCGGGGTGCTGAGCATGCCGTACCGGATCCGCATCGGCTGACCTCCGCCCCGAGGGTGTCGGCGGGGTCACCTAGCATGGGGGCTTGTCTACCCCCGACGGAGGTGCCAGACCGGTGACTGCGACCGAGCCAGCTCGTCCATCCCGAGCCCGACGAGTGGCCCTGGGTGTGGCCGGCGGAGCCTTGGTGCTCCTGGCCGGGGCCTACTTCGCCGGANTACCTCGTGGCCGGTGACAACGCCCCCGCAACGCCACGGTCGGAGGAGTGCCGATCGGGGGCCTGTCGAGGCAGGCGGCGATCGAGAAGCTGACGGCCGAACTCGGGCCGGCGTTGGATCGTCCGGTGACCGTGACCGCCGCGGACGCGTCCGTGGACGTGGCGGCGCGGAAGCTGGGGCTGGGCGTCGACTACGCGGCCTCGGTGGATCGCGCCGGAGCCGGGCGGTCCTGGGATCCGGGCCACATCCTGACCGTGCTGACCGGGGGCGCCGACACCGCTCCGGTCGTCACGACCGACCCGACAGCCCTGTCCGCCGGATTGTCGAAGCTGTCGGCCCAACTCGACGGCGAACCGGTCAACGCGGGGATCGTGGTGGACGGCACCACGCTCAAGCGGACGGCCGGCAAGCCGGGCATGGCGATCGACCCGGTCAAGACCAGCGACGCCGTCGCCGCCGGCTTCCTGAGCGGGGCCAAGGTGGCGGCGGCGGTCGAGCAGCGCGAGCCGGACGTGACCACGGCCGAGGCGGACGAGGTGCTCAGCCGGGTCGGCAAGCCCGCGCTCGCGAATCCCATCCGGGTCGAGGTCGGCAAGACCGGGTCGTTCGACCTGACCCCGGCGATGCTCGCGAAGGGGCTGAGCTTCGTCCCGGACAACGGCACCCTGGCCGCCAGGCTGGACGGGGAGAAGATCGCCACCGCCGCATCGTCCGCGCTGCAGAAGATCGGGCTGAAGCAGCCCAAGGACGCCACCATCACCATCGCCAACGGGCGGCCGAAGATCATCGCGTCGGTGAACGGCGACGGCTTGGACCCGGCTCAACTGGCCGAGGCCGCCCTGCCCGTGCTGAGCCAGAGCAGCGGCCGGACGATCAAGGTGGGGACCGCCCCGAGGGAGGCGTCGTTCACCACTGCCGACGCCAAGAAGCTGGGCGTCAAGGAAGTCACCGGGCAGTTCACCACGTACTTCCCCGGCACCGCCTACCGCTACAACAACATTCCCAAGGCGGCCCGGCTCATCAACGGCACCTTCCTCAAGCCCGGGNAGACCTTCTCGATGAACAAGACCCTGGGCTACCGGTCGGCCGCCAACGGCTGGCAGGCCGGCGGGGCCATCGATGGCGGCAAGGTGGTCACCCGGATGNGGGGCGGCATCTCGCAGGCCACGACGACCACCTTCAACGCGATCTTCTTCGCCGGGTTGAAGGACGTCTACCACAAGCCGCACTCGCTGTACTTCAGCCGCTACCCGGTGGGCCGTGAGGCGACCCTGGACTGGGAGTCGGTGGACATGAAGTTCACCAACGACTCGCCCTACGGCGTGGTGCTGCAGGCCTACACGNACCGGCAAATACCTAGCCAGGGCTCGATCACGGTCAAGGTGTGGAGCACGAAGGTCTACACGATCAAGGCCAGCACGCCGGTGCGCAGCAACTACCGCTCCCCGGCCGCGACCGTCTACGACGCCAGTCCCGGGTGCGTCCCGCAGAGCGCGATGAGTGGCTTCGACGTCCGTTTCAATCGGCTGTTCTACAAGGGCGGCAAGCTGGTGAGAACCGAGCCGTTCTTCTGGCGGTACAGCACGCTGACCCCCGTGGTGTGCGGCAAGAAGCCGGGCGGCTGACCCGTCAGCGACAGGCGGCGATCGTCCGGCGGATCGCCACGGCCACGTCGTCGACCGGGACGCCCAGTTCGGCGCGGGTGGTGGCGTGGTCGGTGAACAGCTGGACGTACATCAGGTCGCGCATCAGCCACGCCGGGTCGATTCCGCTGTCCAGCCCGCCGCGGGACTGTCGCCGGGCGAGGCTGCGGGCCGCGGGTTCGGCGAGGCAGCGGGGCACGGTCACGATCAACGGACGAAGGCCCAGCGCCTCGCGGGCGGTCGCGACGATCCGGTTCCACTCCCAGTCGGCGTCGCCCACCGGGTAGTGGCGCCCGCCCGGNCCGCGTTCGAGGGCGGCCAGCGCCGTCCGTCCGCACGTGCGGGCGGTCGCCAGGGTCGTCCCGCCCCTGGGGAAGGCCACGACCGGGCCGTCGATCCGGGGCAGCAGCCACTCCCGCCACATCGGCACCCGCCCCGGCACGGTGCCGAACACCCACGGCACCTCCAGCACCGTCACGCGGGTGGTGTCGCCGCCGGCGGCGAGGCAGGCGGCGGCCTGGCGTTGTCGTGCCGCGACGTAGGCGTGCCGGCCGGCGAACCCGGGATGGGTGCGGGCCCAGGCGGTGAAGTAGGAGCCGAACAGGGTGGCCGCAGCGACGCCGGCCTGGGCGGCCAGGGTGAACACCCGGGCGGACGCCTCGACCAGGTGGCGCTCGAAGAACGCGGCGGCGGGGACGGGCACGGGTGACCGATCGTCCGGGCCCAGGGCGTAGACGAGCCAGTCGGCCTTCCCCAGCAGCCGGCGCAGCCGGTTGTCCGGCATCGTCCAGGCGTCCCCGAGCGTCAGCGCGGCCCCTCCAGCGCCGGCAGGGCACCGCGGGAGACGTCCGNNCGCCAGCAGCGTCACCTCGTGACCGGACGACACCAGCGCCGCCGCCGTCGCGTGGCCGAGCAGGCCGGTGGCCCCGACGACCAGCGCACGCATGTCCCACCTCCGCGGGCAGCCTAATGGCCGTCCCCAGGTGCCCTAGGGTTGGGAGGCGTGACAGCGGTGATGATGCCCGGCAAGCCGGTGGCCGACGCCGTGTTCGCCGACCTCGCCCCGCGGGTGGCGGCGCTCCGGCAGGCCGGCCGCAATCCTGGGCTGGGGACGATCCTGGTCGGCAGCGACCCCTCCTCGGCGGGCTACATCCGGATGAAGCAGGAGCGGGCGGAGAGCCTCGGCTTCGGCGGCTACCACGTCCACCTGGACGATGACGCCACCCAGGCCGACCTGCTCGCCGCCATCCGCGGCTTCAACGCCGCGGCGCAGGTGGACGCGGTGCTGATCCAACATCCGATCCCGCGGCACCTGGACTACGAGGCGGCCCTGGCCGAACTCGACCCGGACAAGGACGCCGACGGTGCCCACCCGGTGAACATGGGCCGGCTGGCGCTCGGCATGACCGGGCCGCTGCCGTGCACCCCGGCGGGCATCGAGGAACTGCTGCGGCACTACGAGCTCCCGGTCGCCGGACGCGAGGTCGTCATCCTCGGCCGCGGGTTCACCCTCGGCCGGCCGCTGTCGATGCTGCTGTCGCTGAAGCGGCCCGGCGGCAACGCCGCGGTCACCCTCGTCCACACCGGGGTTCCGGACTGGCCGCGCTACACCCAGCGCGCCGACATCGTCGTGGCCGCCGCGGGTGTGCCCGGCATCCTGCAACCCGAGCACATCCGGCCGGGCGCCGTCGTGGTCGGCGGCGGGGTTCGCTACGAGGGCCGGCGGTTGCTGCCGGACGTGGACGAGCGCTGCGAGCAGGTGGCCGGCTGGATCACCCCGCGCGTCGGCGGGGTCGGCCCGACCACCATCGCCATGCTCTTCCGCAACACCGTCGAGGCAGCCGAACGGCGCGCCCGGTTGGGCTGAGGCGTCGCCACCGGTCAGCCGCGGGCGCGCACCTGGACGCTCCGGGCGCCCTGCCGGGTGGCCCACCAGGCCAGCCGGACGAGCGTCGCCGGCTCCTCGGCGTCCGTGGTCAGCCATTCCCCTCCACCCGTGCCCGTACCGTGCCGTCGGTCCACGTCCCGCGCTCGGAGGGCACGGAGGGCGGCGCGACCAGCCCCGCCAGCAGGTCGCTGAGCCGGTCCACCCGGACGAGGCCGCCGGTCAGGCCGGCGCGGTCCGCGAGGTCGTCCAGGAGGTCCCGTGGCGTTCGCTGCGGGTCGCGGCCGAGGGCCACGCCGACCCGGCGGGCCGCGCTGACGCGCGCAGCGGGACGGACCGAACCGTCCCGGGTTTCCAGCGTCAGCGGGTCCAGTGCGACGACGAAACCGACCAGGTCGGTGGCCCGTCCGGCCTCGTCCAGCACCCGCAGGCTGAGCCGTTCACCCAGCCGCGGCGGCGGGTCCAGGGGAAGGCTGTGAACCATGGGCGGGTCGGCTTTCGGAGGGGGTTCGCGGGGTAGAGTCTCGGCGTACGTTTCGAACGCACGAGGAGTATCGCCAATGACCTACATCATCACGCAGCCCTGTGTCGACATCAAAGACCGTGCGTGCGTCGAGGAATGCCCCGTCGACTGCATCTACGAGGGCAACCGGATGCTGTACATCCACCCCGACGAGTGCGTGGACTGTGGGGCGTGCGAGCCGGTCTGCCCGGTCGAGGCGATCTTCTACGAGGACGACGTTCCCGGCGACCAGAAGCAGTACTACGACGTGAACGTCCAGTTCTTCGACGCGATCGGCTCCNCCGGCGGGGCCGCCAAGATGGGCCCCATCGACGCCGACCACCCGGTGGTCGAGGCGCTGCCGCCGCAGGGCGAGTNNGAAACCCGGCCTCGTCCGCGACCTGCCCGACTTCCCTGGGACTCCCTCGCGGGGGCCAAGGCGGTCGCGGCCGCCCATGCCGACGGGCTGGTCGATCTGTCGGTCGGCACGCCGGTCGACCCAACCCCGGAGGTCGGCCGCCGGGCTCTGATCGAGGCCGCGGACGCACCGGGCTACCCGGTCACGNTGGGGACGCCGCGGCTGCGCGGGGCGATCCGCCGCTACCTGGACGATCGATGGCAGAGCGTGCCGATCGAGGATGCCGGCGTCCTGCCGGTGATCGGGACGAAAGAGCTCGTGGCCTGGCTGCCGCGGCTGCTCGGCCTGGGATCCGATGACCTGGTGGTGATCCCCACCACCGCCTACCCGACGTACGCCGTGNGGGCGCGGCTGGCCGGTGCGCGGCTCGTCGCGGCCGATCGCCCAGCCGACCTGGCCGGGCTCGATCCGACCCTCATCTGGATCAACTCCCCGGCCAACCCGCACGGAGCGATCCTGAGCCCCGATGACCTGCGCGCCTGGGTCGGCTACGCCCGCGACCACGAAGCGGTGCTCGCCTCGGACGAGTGCTACGGCGAGTTCGGCTGGGAGGCCGAGCCGGTCTCGGTGCTGCACCCGGACGTCTGCGCCGGCTCGGCGCAGGGCCTGCTGGCCCTGTTCTCGCTGTCGAAGCGGTCGAACGCGGCCGGCTACCGGGCCGGCTTCATGGTGGGCGACCCGGCCCTGGTCAGCGAGGTGCGCGAGGTGCGCAAACATGCCGGCGGCATGGTGCCCGCCCCGGTCCAGGCCGCGATGGCGGCGCTGCTGGAGGATCAGGAGCACGTCGCCGTCCAGCGGGAACGCTACGCCGCGCGCCGGGCCGTGCTGCGTCCGGCGCTGGAGGCCGCGGGTTTCCGGATCGAGCACTCCGAGGGCTCGCTGTACCTGTGGGCCACCAGGGACGAGCCGTGCCGGGCCAGCGTGGACTGGCTCGCCGAGCGGGGCATCCTGGTGGCTCCCGGCGACTTCTACGGGACGGCGGGGAGCNGGTTCGTCCGCGTCGCCCTCACCGCATCCGACGAGCGCATCGCCGCCGCGGCTGCGCGGCTCACTTGTTGAAAGTGACGTAAACGACCTTGTCGGAGCCCGGCTGGGCGACGTTCCCCCAGGCGGCTGGTCCGGAAGCGTCGTGAGTCCACGTCCGCTGACCCACGCGGACCGACGCCACCCCGTACGCCGCGACCCCGCCGACCGCGCTGGCCGCCGCCGCCCAGACGTTGCGGGCGTCGTCGGCGGTGATCGTGACCCTCCTCGGTGCGCGTCACCCGCACGTGTGCGCCGAGGTTGCGCTTCACGAACTCCGCCAGCCGCTCGGGTGCGGCGGCGCCGGGCTTCGCCACGACGCAACTGAACGATGCCGGGGTCTGCCCCGACAGGGAACTGCCGAGCGTCCGGGCGTTGGTCACGTGGCGCCGGTAGGCCTGCGGGTATGCGCTGCGCTGGACGGCCTGGGCGACGTCGTTGATGTCGCGGGTCCGCCAGTTCTTCACCTTGACCAGTTCCTTGTAGAAGGCCGCGGAGGAGTAGTAGGGGTCCATGATCTGCTTCTCGGTGCCCCAGCCCTTGCTGGGCCGCTGCTGGAACAGCCCGAGGGAGTCGGCGTGGCCGTAGTCGAGGTTGCGGATCCCCGACTCCTGGTAGGCCGTAGCCAGCGCGATGCTGGTGGCGCGCGGCGGCAGGCCCCGGACGATGGCGACCCCGCGATGATGCTCGCGTTACCGGTCTGCTCCAGGTCGATCGAGGCGGTGTTGCCCCCGCCGTGGCTACGCAGCGGTCCTCGATCGGCAGGGGCTCCTTCTGGTAGCTGCTCCACAGGCTGAACCCGGCCCACACCAGCCCGAGCGCCACCACAACGGCGAGGGCGCTCCAGGCGAACCGAGGGAACCAGGACGGCATAGGCGTCAGTTCGCGTGCAGGGCCGCGTTCAACTCGACCGCGGCGCCGGTGCGGGACCGGGCGATCACGGACCCGGTCTGGGAGTCGCGCAGGAACAGCAGCCCGCCGCCCCCGGACAGCTCACGCGCCTTGACGACCCGGCCGTCCGGCAACCGCACCTTGGTGCCTGCGGTCAGGTAGAGGCCGGCCTCGACCACGCAGTCGTCGCCGAGTGAGATGCCGATCCCCGATTCCGCGCCCAGCAGGCAGCGCTGGCCGACACTGATCATCTCCTTGCCGCCGCCGGACAGGGTGCCCATGATCGAGGCGCCGCCGCCCACGTCCGATCCGTCTCCGACGACCACCCCGGCCGAGATCCGTCCCTCGACCATGGACGTGCCGAGGGTGCCGGCGTTGAAGTTGACGAACCCCTCGTGCATGACCGTGGTGCCCTCCGCCAGGTGGGCCCCCAGCCGGACCCGGCCGGCGTCGGCGATCCGGACGCCGCTGGGGACGACGTAGTCGACCATCCGGGGNAACTTGTCGACGCCGAACACCGTGAGCTGGCCGCGAGCCACCCGCAGGGCCGTCCGGACCTCACCGAAGCCGTCGACCGCGCATGGACCCGCGGACGTCCACACGACGTTGGGCAGCACCCCGAAGATGCCGTCGAGGTTGATCGTGCGGGGCTGCGCGAGCCGGCTGCTGAGCAGGTGCAGCCGCAGGTACGCATCGGGNGTCGAGCCGGGCGGCTCGTCCAGGTCGATCTCGACCAGGACGACCTCGGTGCGCACCTGTCGTTCCACGTCCGGCAGGGACGCTGCCACGAGCTGCTGCGGCGGGGTGGAGGTGTCGGCCTCGCCGAGTCGGGGATCGGGGAACCAGGTGTCCAGCACCTGCCCCGACTGGTGGATCGTGGCCAGGCCCCAGCCCCAGGCGTCGCGCGTCATGGGGTCGAGACTACCGGCGCCCTCCGACGGCCCCGGCATTGCCCGCCGCCGGGCCACTAGGCTGCCGGGCATGGCCCTCGACCCCGCCGGCGACCTCGTCCAGCTGTTTCGCGACATCGTCGATGTCGAGTCCGTCAGCGGTGCGGAGGGCCCGCTGGCCGACCAGGTCGAGGCGGCCTTGCGCGACGCCGGGCACCTCAGCGTGATCCGGGACGGGGACACCGTCATCGCCCGCACCGAGCTGGGACGCCCCCAGAGGGTGGTGATCGCGGGGCACCTCGACACCGTCCCGGTGGCGGGTAACCTGCCGAGTCGCCGCGACGGCGACCTGGTCTACGGACGGNGGACCGCCGACATGAAGGGCGGGGTGGCGGTGATGTTGGCGGTGGCGGTGGCGGCCACCGCGCCCGTCCGGGACGTCACCTGGATCTTCTACGACCACGAGGAGGTCGACGCGGCGCTGAACTCCCTGACCCGCATCGCCCGCGAGCGCCCCGACCTGCTGGCCGGCGACTTCGCGGTGCTGATGGAGCCCACCGCGGCCCGCATCGAGGGCGGGTGTCAGGGCACCCTGCGGTTCCGGGTGGTCACGACCGGCAAGGCCGCCCACTCGGCCCGCTCGTGGCTGGGCCGCAACGCGATCCACGACGCGGCGGACGTGCTCGCTCGGCTGCAGGCCTACGTGCCCCGCCAGCCCGAGGTGGAGGGCCTGACGTTCCACGAGGGGCTGAACGCCGTCGCGATCGGCGGCGGCATCGCCGGCAACGTGATCCCGGACCGGTGCGAGATCGTGGTGAACTTCCGGTTCGCGCCGGACCGGGACGAGGCGGACGCGAAGGCGCACTGCCGCGCCGTCTTCGACGGCTACGACCTGGAGTTCATCGACTTCGCCGCCGGCGCGAAGCCCGGCCTGGATCGTCCGGCGGCCCGGGAGTTCGTGGAGGCGGTCGGCGGCATCCCCAGCGCCAAGTACGGCTGGACGGACGTGGCCCGCTTCGCCTCCCTGGGAATCCCGGCGGTCAACTTCGGGCCCGCCGACCCCGGCCTGGCCCATGCCGACGACGAGCACTGCCCGGTGGCGCACCTGTTCAGGTGTCGCGACGCGCTGCTGCGCTGGCTCGCCTGAAGCCGCTGCCGGGTTGTCGCCCCCGTTCACCGCCGCGACTCCTGGGGCTGACTAGTCTGACCGCCGTGACGAAGAAGATCCGCACCCAGGGCCCGGTCATCCGGCGCCAGGGCCAGGTCCAGCCCACCACCACCGATCAGCGGCTGCTGGAAAGCCGCGGCGACACCGCGTGGGTGCACGCCGACCCGTGGCGGGTCATGCGCATTCAATCCGAGTTCGTCGAGGGGTTCGGCACCTTGGCCGAACTGGGCCCCGCGGTCGGGGTGTTCGGTTCGGCGCGGACGAAGCGGCGCACCGCCCTGTACGAGGCCGGCGTGGCCATCGGACGAGGGCTGGTCGAGGCCGGCTACGCCGCGATCACCGGCGGCGGCCCGGGCATCATGGAGGCGGTCAACAAGGGCGCCATGGAGGCCGGTGGCACGTCGGTCGGGCTCGGCATCGAGTTGCCGTTCGAGCAGGCGCTCAACCGCTACGTGACCCTCGGCATCAACTTCCGCTACTTCTTCGCCCGCAAGGTGATGTTCCTGAAGTACTCCCGCGGCTTCGTGGTGATGCCCGGCGGGTTCGGCACCTTCGATGAGCTGTTCGAGGCGCTCACCCTCGTCCAGACCCACAAGGTGACCTCGTTCCCCGTGGTGCTGTACGACTCGGCGTTCTGGAACCCGCTGCTGGAGTGGGCGGCCGGGAGTGTGGAGAAGGGCGGCTTCATCTCGCCCAACGACCTCGACCTCGTCCAGCTCACCGACGATCCGGACGACGCCGTCGCGCGGGTCACCGCCCCCGCCCCGGCCCCGGCTCCCGGGACGTCCACGGCCACGATGTCGTGACAGGATGAGCCCATGCAGTGGGTGTTGTGGATCATCGCGGTGGCCGTCCTGGGACTGGCCGCGGTGGCCGCCAGCGGTCGGCTGGGGGCCNTGCCGAGCACGGTGACCGACACGCCCCGCCCCCACGTCCCCACGGGCCGGTTGACCGCCGAGGACCTGCTGGACGTCCGTTTCGCCGTGGTGCCGCGGGGCTACTCGATGGATCAGGTCGACGAATTGCTTGACCGGCTGGCCCGCCAACTGGCCGCGGCGGATGGTGAAATCGTCGCCGATCCCGACGTCCGTCCCTAGCGAAACCGGGCTTCGCCCGGAGGGCTTTGGCTCGCGGGGGAGGGGCTGGAATAATGGACGCCGTAGCTCTCCCGAGAATGAGGTTGTACGAATGGCAGCGATGAAGCCGCGGACCGGCGATGGACCCATCGAGGTGGCGAAGGAAGGGCGCGTCATCGCGATGCGTATCCCGGCCGAGGGCGGTGGCCGCCTTGTCATCGAGATGAACGCCGCGGAGGCGGCCGAACTCCTGGCCGCCCTGCAGGGCGTGGTGGCACCCACCGCCTGAACCGCCAACAGCGGAACTGGCCCCCGGTCGAACCGGGGCCAGTCCTCGTTTCGGGGCTACTTCGCCTGGTGGTGCTCGATGGCCTTCTCGTACACCTCGACGGTCTCCTGGGCGATCTTCTCCCAGCTGAACTCGTCGATGCAGCGCTGGCGGCCCGCCAGGCCCATCGCCTTGGCCCGCTCGGGATCCCGGGTGACGGTGTTGATCTTGTCGGCGAACTCGGCCTCGAAGTTCTTCACGAACGCCGGATCGTCGGCCTGCTTCGGGTCGTACGGCACCAGCAGGCCCGTCTCCCCGTCCACGACCACCTCGGGGATGCCGCCGACCGCCGAGGCCACGACGGGCACCTCGCAGGCCATGGCTTCGAGGTTCACGATGCCCAGCGGCTCGTAGATGGACGGGCAGGCGAAGACCGTGGAGTGCGTGAGCACCTGGCGGACGGCTGCGCGCGGCAGCATCTCCTGCACCCACTTGACCCCGCTGCGGGCCTTGTTCAGCTCCGCGAACGCGCCGTCGAACTCGGCGGCGATCTCGGGNGTGTCCGGGGCGCCGGCCAGCAGCAGCACCTGCGTGTCGGGGTCGAACTCCCGCGCGGCCCGGACGAGGTGGATCAGGCCCTTCTGCCGGGTGATCCGGCCGACGAACGTCACGATCGGCTTGTCGCGGTCGACGCCGAGNGAGTCGATCACATCGGTGTTGTGGTCGGGCTTGAACTCCTCGGGGTCGATGCCGTTCTTGACCACGTGGATCCGCTCGGTCTCGACGAACGGGTAGGCGTTCTGGATGTTGGCGATCATCGCGGCGCTCACGGCGATCACCGCGTCGGCCTCGGCGTAGGCGGTCTTCTCGATCCAGGACGAGACCCGGTAGCCCCCGCCCAACTGCTCGACCTTCCACGGCCGGTCGGGCTCCAGGGAGTGCGCGGTAACGACGGTCGGGATGTCCTGGAACTTCCCGGCGATGATGCCGGCGAACTGGGCGTACCAGGTGTGGGCATGGACGACGTCGACCTCGGGGATCGCCGCCGCCATGGAGACGTCCGCGCCGAGCGTCCGCAGGGCACCGTTGGCCCCTTCGGGGTAGTTCTCCGCGTGGGCGGTGGCGCCCTCGCGGGGCTCGCCCATGCACTGGACGTCCACGAGGTCGCAGAACTTGCGCAGTTGCGGGACGAGTTGAGCGACGTGCACGCCCGCTCCGCCGTAGATCGACGGGGGNTACTCGCGAGTCAGGATGGATACGCGTAGCGACATAGTCGGATCGTGTCACACAAACGCGCGCAGAGGCGGGGAAACGGGCAGCCTGCCCGGGTGGGTGACCTGGGCAGGCAATCGCCAAGATGGGTGGTGTGGGCGTGGCTGGGGCCCTAGGTTCGGATCATGAGCGATCCGAACGTCCTTNCCATCGTTCTGGCCGGTGGTGAAGGCAAGCGGCTGATGCCGCTCACCGCCGACCGGGCCAAGCCAGCCGTCCCCTTCGGCGGCACCTACCGGTTGATCGACTTCGTACTGTCCAACCTGGTGAACTCGGATCTGCGCAAGATCTGCGTCCTCACCCAGTACAAGTCCCACTCCCTCGACCGGCACATCGCGCAGACCTGGCGGATGTCGACCCTGCTCGGCAACTACGTCACCTCGGTGCCCGCCCAGCAGCGCACCGGCAAGCAGTGGTACCAGGGCAGTGCGGACGCGATCTACCAGTCGATGAACCTCATCAACGATGAGGCTCCCGACTATGTCGTGGTGTTCGGTGCCGACAACATCTACCGGATGGATGTCGAGTCGATGCTCCGCGCGCACATCGACTCGGGGATGGATCTGACCGTCGCCGGCATCCGGGTGCCGCGCAGCGAGGCGCACGCGTTCGGGGTCATCGATTCCAACGCCTCGGCGAAGATCAACAAGTTCCTGGAGAAGCCGTCCGACCCGCCGGGCCTGCCCGACAGCCCGGACGAGTCGTTCGCCTCGATGGGCAACTACATCTTCACGTCCAAGGCGTTCGTGGACGCGCTGAACGCCGACGCCAACGACGAGGACTCCAAGCACGACATGGGCGGCAACATCGTCCCGTTCTTCGTGGACGCCGGCCGGGCCCAGGTCTACGACTTCACCCGCAACGCCGTCNCCGGGGCCACCGAGAAGGACCTCAACTACTGGCGGGATGTGGGGACGATCGAGGCCTACCACACCGCTCACATGGACCTGGTGAGCGTGGAGCCGGAGTTCAACCTGTACAACCGGAAGTGGCCGATCTTCACCATGCAGGCCCAGGCGCCGGGTGCGAAGTTCACCCTGCGCGGCAACGCCGAGGATTCGATCGTCAGCGCCGGGTGCATCATCTCCGGCGGCGACGTGGACCGCTCGGTGCTCTCGCCGAACGTGATCATCGACAAGTGGGCGAAGGTGGAGGAGGCGATCATCTACTCCGGTTGCCGCATCGGCCGCAACGCCGTCGTCCGGCGGGCGATCCTGGACAAGAACGTGATCGTGCCCGACGGGGTCGAGATCGGCGTGGACCACGAGCACGACCGGGCGCGCGGGTTCTACGTGGAGAACGGCATCACGGTCGTCCCGAAGAGCTTCGTCGTTCCGGGCTACTGAGCGAACGCAACGAAAGCCCTGCCGGCAACGGCGGGGCTTTCGTTCGTTGGTCGCGGTTCCGCTACTGCTTGACGGCGGCCAGCAGGCCGTCGCCGACCGGCAGCAGCACGCGGGTGAACTCCTCGATGCCCGCGACGGCGTCCAGCGCCTCCCGGATGATCAGGGTCTCGTCGTCCTCGTTCCGCTCGTCGGCCACCAGCCCCTGCCACAGCGCGTGGTGCAGGATCAGCAGGCCGCCGTGCCGCAGCAGCCGCAGCCCCTGCGCCACGTACTCGACGTACTCCAGCGGGTCGCCGTCGACGTACACCAGGTCGTAGGCACCGTCGCTCAGCTTGGGCAGGACGTTCAGGGCCGCCCCGGCGATGAGCCGGACCCGGCGGGTGGGGACGCCGGCGGCGTTGAACACCTGGCGCGCCGCCACCTGGTGCTCGTTCTCCAGGTCGATGCTGGTGAGCACGCCGTCGGCCCGCATACCGCCGAGCAGCGCGAGCCCGGAGGTGCCCGAGCCCGTCCCGATCTCGACGACGTTGCGCGCGTCGACCGCCCTGGCCAGGAACGTGAGCGCGGCCGCGACGCCGGGCGAGGCGGACTCCACGCCCATCTCCCGGGCGGCCCGGCGGGCCAGCCCGGCGTGGTCGGACTCGGGCACGAACGCTTCGGCGAAGGCCCACGAGGCGGCGTGGGCACCGGTCTTGGCGGGGGTTCTCGGTGCTGGATTCACGGGGTCAGCGTATCGCCGCGCCTCGGACTTCGTCGCCAGGCCCTTCGTCCGACGGGTTCCGGACGGCCCGGCCAGGACCACTCCCGACACCTACACTCAGCCCATGGCGACTCCCGTTTTCGGCCGCGTGCTCACGGCCATGGTCACCCCGTTCGCCGCCGATGGCTCTCTCGACCTGGCCGAAGCGCGCCGGCTGGCTGCGCACCTGGTCGACGAGCAGCGCAACGACGCCCTGGTCATCAACGGCACCACCGGGGAATCCNCCACGACCGACGATGCCGAGAAGTTGGCGCTGCTCAAGGCCGTCAAGGCCGAGGTGGGCGATCGGGCGCAGATCATCGCCGGGGTCGGGACGAACGAGACCGCCGCCACCATCAAGCGTTGTCAGGACGCGGTCGAGGCGGCGGCGGACGGTGTACTGGTCGTCACCCCGTACTACAACAAGCCGCCGGTCGATGCCTTGGAGGAGCACTTCCGGATCATCGCCGACGCGTCCGAGCTGCCGGTCATGTTGTACGACATCCCGGGCCGCTCGGCGATCCCGATCCCCGAGGACGTCATCATCTCCTTGGCCGATCACCCGCGGATCGTGGCGGTCAAGGACGCGAAGGGCGATGTGGTGTCCTCGTCGAAGGTGATGGCGGCGACCGACCTGGCCTACTACTCCGGCGACGACGCGATGACCCTGCCGCTGCTGGCGGTGGGCGGGGTGGGCGTCGTCGGCACGTCCACGCACTTCACGGGTGCCCTCACCGCCGAACTGATCGAGGCCTACGTCGCCGGTGACACCGCGCGGGCCATCGAGTTGAACCGCCGGCTGCTGCCCATCTACACCGGGGTGTTCGCGACCCAGGGCTGCATGATGGTGAAGGCCGGGCTGGCTGCGCGCGGGTTCGCGCCCGCGGTGCTGCGTCGTCCGTTGAAGCCGGCGACCGCTGCGCAGACCGACCCGTTCGTGGCCCTGTTGGAGGCCGCCGGCCTCTGAGCCGCGGCCCTCAGCGCTCGCACAGCCGGGGCCCAGCGGAGCCGGGGAGGGTGGCGCTACCCTTGCGCCATGGACTTCAACGCGGCCGAAATCGTCGTGCTGCTGTTGCTGGCCATCGTCATCTTCGGTCCCGAGAAACTGCCCGAATTGGCCCGCAAGACGGCCCGGGTGCTCAACTACGTCCGCGGCATCGCCAACGACGCCCGCGGGCAGTTGCGGCAGGAACTTGGCCCGGAGTTCGCCGACCTGAAGCTGTCCGACCTGAACCCCGGACGATGCTGTCCAAGCACGTGCTGGGCGCCGAGGTGGAGGCCGAGTTGCAGTCGGTGGCCGGCGACCTGCGCGGGCTGACCAGCGGAGCCGGCGAGGTCGAACCTGTGGCCATCGACGAGGTGGACGAACCCGCCGAGCTCCCCGTGGTGGCTCGGCCGGTGGCCTTCGACCCCGAGGCGACCTAGGAGCCGTTTCGGTGAGCTGGGGCGGCGGCTGACGCGATACCCTCGCAAGCGTGAGTGCCACCTCCTCGATCTTCGTCTCCCGGATCAAGGGGCTGCCGATGCTGGACGCCTCGGGCGAACCCGTCGGCAAGATCCGCGACGTCGTGATCCAGAACCGCTCGGGCAACCGGGCGCCGCGGGTGAAAGGGCTCGTGGTGGAGCTGTTCGCGCGGCGGCGGATCTTCTTCCCGATGGAGCGGGTGCACTCGATCGACGCCAGCCAGGTCGTGATCTCCGGGGTGGTGAACACGCGCCGGTTCGTCGCCCGGGACCGGGAGATCCTGGTCGTGGACCAGCTGTTCGACAAGTCCGTCCACCGTGCCGGGGACGACACTCCGCAGGCGGTGTATGACGTCGCGATCCGCCAGGTGCGGCAGCGGGACTGGGAGGTGTCGCAGATCGCCCTGCGGGCCACGGGGCCGCGTCGTCCGTTCAGCCGTCCGCACGTGACGATCGTCAACTGGTCGGAACTGCCCGACTTCAACGTCGCCTCCGAACGGGCCGCCGACCAGGTGCTGGCCCAACTGCAGGAGATGAAGCCCGCCGACGTGGCCCGCGAGTTGCACGACATGGATCCGCAGCGCCGGGCCGAGGTCGTCAAGGCGATGGACGACGAACTGCTGGCGGAGGCGCTGGAGGAGTTGCCGGACGAGGAGCAGATCCAGGTCATCTCCTCCCTCGAGGTGGAGCGGGCCGCCGACGTCCTGGAGGAGATGGACCCCGACGACGCCGCCGACCTGATCGCCGAACTGTCGCCCGAAGTGGCCGAGGACATCCTGGAGCGGATGGAGCCGGAGGAGGCCAAGGACGTCCGTTCTCTGCTGACCTACGATGCGGCGACGGCCGGCGGCCTGATGNACCCCGAACCGGTGATCCTGGCTCCCGACGCGACCGTCGCCGACGCCCTGGCGCTCATGCGCAACGAGGAGTTGACGCCGGCGCTGGCCTGCCTGGCGTTCATCTGCCGTCCGCCCCTGGACACCCCCACCGGCCGGTTCGTCGGCGGCGTGCACATCCAGCGGCTGTTGCGCGAGCCGCCGTCCGCGCTCGCGGCGTCGGTGGTGGACTCGTCGATCAACNCCCTGACTCCGTCCTCGAACATCGCCCAGGTGAGTCGCTACTTCGCCACCTACGACCTCGTCTGCGCGCCGGTCGTCGACGCCCAGCGGCGGCTGCTCGGGGCGGTGACCGTGGACGACGTCCTCGACCACATCCTGCCCAGCGATTGGCGCGGCGTGGAGTTCGACCGGCTGGATCCGGAGGTGAGCGATGCCTGATTCCGACCGGCTGAACACCCCGGGTCGTGAGCGCACCTGGGTACCCAGGATCAAGGTCGATTCCGACGCGTTCGGCCAGTTCGCCGAGGGGTTCGCGCGGTTCATGGGCACGGCCCGGTTCCTGATCTGGATGACCGCGTTCATCATCGTGTGGATCACGGTCAACAACCTGGCGCCCACCTGGCTCAACGACCCGTTCCCGTACATCTTCTTGACCTTGATGCTGTCGCTGCAGGCCTCGTACGCCGCACCCTTGATCCTGCTCGCGCAGAACCGGCAGGAGGCCCGCGACAAGATCGCCCTCGACGAGGACCGGCGGACCGCCGCCCAGGCGCGCGCCGACATGGACTTCCTGGCCCGCGAGATCGCCTCCTTGCGGATGCGGATGAACGACCTCGCCACCCGCGACTTCATCCGCTCCGAGCTGCGCGACCTGCTGGAGGAGTTGGAGGCCGCCCGGGACGAGCCGCCCACCAAGGGCTGAGCCGCCAAGCCTCCCGTCCTGGGCGGGGTACATTGGCCCGCATGTCCGATTCCGCGTTGCTGCAGGCCGTCCAGGAGGCCCTGGGAGGGGTCATCGACCCCGAGATCAAACGTCCGATCACCGAGCTGGGGATGGTCCAGGATCTGGCGATCGACGACGGGGTGGTCTCGCTCACCGTCCTGCTGACCATCGCGTCCTGCCCGCTGCGAGGGACGATCGAGCACGACGTGACCGCCGCGGTCACCGGCGTGGAGGGCGTCGCGGGGATCGACCTGACGTTGGGGACGATGAGCGACGAGCAGCGCACGGAGATGCGCAACAAGCTGCGCGGCGGTGTGGGCCAGCGGGAGATCCCGTTCGCCAAGCCCGACTCGCTGACCCAGGTGATCCTGGTCGCGTCCGGCAAGGGCGGGGTTGGCAAGTCGTCGGTGACCGTCAACCTCGCGATGGGGCTCGCGGCGCGCGGCAAGAGCGTCGGGGTGCTGGACGCCGACATCTACGGCCATTCGATCCCGCAGATGCTGGGGCTGATCGAGGCCCAGCCGACGCAGGTGGAGGACATGATCATGCCCGTCCCAGCGCTGGGGCTGAAGGTGATCAGCATGGGCATGCTGAAGCAGTCGCGCGACCAGGTGATCGCCTGGCGCGGGCCGATCCTCGACCGGGCCCTGCACCAGTTGCTGTCGGACGTGTACTGGGGCGACCTGGACTTCCTGCTGCTCGACCTGCCGCCCGGCACGGGTGATGTGGCACTCTCGCTGGGCCAGAAGCTGCCCAACGCCGAGGTGCTGGTGGTGACCACGCCGCAGCAGGCGGCCGCCGAGGTCGCCGAGCGGGCCGGGACGATGGCCTCGATGATGGAGCAGCGGGTGCTCGGTGTCGTCGAGAACATGGCCTACCTGGACACCGAATGCCCCCACTGTCACCAGACCCACCGGGTCGACCTGTTCGGCTCCGGGNGCGGCGCGGCCGTCGCGGCGGGGCTCACCCAGCGGCTCGGCTACGAGGTGCCGCTGCTGGCCGAAGTGCCGCTGGATCCCTGGCTGCGCGTCGCCGGCGACGACGGGGTGCCGCTGGTGGCGACCGACCCGTCCGCACCGTCGGCGGTGGCCCTGGACGGCCTCGCCGAGCGGCTGGCGACCCGGAAGCGCTCCCTGGCCGGCCGGAAGCTGTCGCTGCACGTCGCCGGCTGAGAACTGCCGGCGCGTCGGTGATCGGAAATCGCCGCGATTCGCTTTGGTGCACGCTGGGGCCGGCGCGCGGTGATGGAGTGTGGCGAATTCCGATCACTTCGGGGCGTCCTGAGGGCAGGTCGGGCTGTCGACGGTGCTCCTTCGGTGCGGGCGGCCCGGTTTTCGCCCGGCCAGCGCCAGAGCCGCGAGGACTTGCCCAATGACCAGATCCGGCTGGTGCTCGATCATCGACCAGGTGAACCGCAGCACGATCAGGCCGTGCAGCGCGAACAGGTTCTGGCGGGCACGGTCCCGCTCGAAGGCTTCCGCTGATGCGTGGTAGGTCCGCCCGTCGACTTCGAGGNNACCACACCTCCGGCCAGGNTACACATCGGGCACCAGGATTCGGCCCGCGATCCGGAGCGGTTGGTTCGCGCTCCAGCCGGTGATTCCCGCCTGGTCGAGAGTTCGNTGCAAACGACGCTCGGCAGGAGACCAGGGGTTGCTGCGCGACCTCGCCACGACCCGGCGGCGCGTGCGCGCTCCTGTCCGTCCCGCGCAGGCGTCGAGGGCCTCGGTCAACCGAGCCTGGGTGACCGCGCCAGCGCGAAGTGCGGCATCGATGGCCTCGCCACCGTCCCGTGCGGCAAGTTCGACGGCCGTGAGCGCAGGTTCGGTCAGCCGAACCGGGCCGAGCATGACGACGTGATCGGCCGGNACCGCGCGACGAGAGGCCCGGAGCCACGCCCGCACGGGAGGTCGCGACAGACCCGCCACGTCGATCACCGGCACCCGCCGGTCCGGCTGGAACGTGAGGCGGGCGGCCGCGTCTCCGGTGATAACGGCGGCCGGTGTCCGGGCAGCGACCGCCCGGACGCGGGTGTGGAAGTCCGTGGCCCGGTCGGCGGCGGCGTAGACGCCGGGGAGTACCGCGGCCAGACCGGCCCGGGCTCGGCGCCTGATGGTCACCGCCAAAGCGGGATACTCGGCGGTGCTGATCACGAACTCGCGAGCAACGATGGCTTCGATCTGGTCCACGCTCGGAGTGTTGGACCCGACCCCTCGGAATCGTTCACCTTCGTCGATGCTGTGGATAACCCCAGGTCGTGCCATGGGCGGAGGTTGCCGGTGACCGATTCTTGACGCGATCTGCTCGCCAGGGGCCGAATGACCGGCCGGGGGCACATCGTGGCGATTTCCGGTCACCCGGGAGCCCACTGCGGGCGCGAGGGGGCGCGGGGCGCAATAGCCTGGATGGGTGACTCATATCCGCCGCACCGTGCTCGCCGTTCCCGGCTCGTCCGACCGTTTCATCGCCAAGGCCCGCGGCCTGGGCGTCGACGCGCTGTTCCTCGACCTCGAGGACGCCGTCGCCCCGGCCGTCAAGGAGGAGTCCCGCGGCCGCATCGTGGCCGCGCTGAACGATCCGGCGGGGTTCGCGGCCCCTTGCCTGACCGTCCGGGTCAACGACTGGAGCACGCCCTGGACGTACGCCGACGTCATCGAGGTCGTGACGGGAGCCGGGGCCAAGATCGATGCCCTGGTCCTGCCCAAGTGCACCTCGGCCGGCCAGGTGCAGGCGCTGGACCTGCTGCTGACCCAGGTCGAACACGCCGCCGGTCTGCCCGTGGGCCGGATCGGGCTGGAGGTTCAGATCGAGGACGCCCTGGGCCTGCTGCACGTCAACGAGATCGCGGCGGCGAGTCCGCGGCTCGCGTCCCTGGTGTTCGGGCCCGGGGATTTCATGGCGAGCCTCGGCATGGCGAGCCTGAGCGTCGGGGAACAGATCGACGCCTATCCCGGCGATCACTTCCACTACGCCCTGATGGCGATCCTGATCGCCGCCCGCGCGCACGGCTTGCAGGCCATCGACGGCCCCTACGTGGCGATCCGCGACACCGAGGGCTTCCGCCGCTCGGCGCGGCTCAGCGCCGCGCTGGGCTACGACGGCAAGTGGGTGCTGCACCCGGCCCAGGTGGACGCGGGGAATGAAATCTTCAGCCCGAGCGCTGACAACTTCGCCCGCGCGCAGCGGATCATGACCGCCTACGCGGCGGCGCACGCGGCCGTGGGCGGCGCCACCGGAGCGATCGTCGTGGACGACGAGATGGTGGACGAGGCGGGAGTGAAGCTCGCCGAAGCGATCGTGGCCCGCGGGCGGGCCGCGGGAATGGAAGGACACGCATGACCACCCCGCCCAACCCGAATCTGAGTTCGCTGTTCGAACTCGAGTATCCGCAGTCGGTTGGCGTGTACGGCAGCTACGCCGAGGCTCAGAAGGCCGTGGATTTCCTCGCCGACCACAAGTTCGCGGTCGAGAACATCGCGATCGTCGGGACCGATCTCCGCTCGGTCGAACGGGTCACCGGACGAAAGAACTGGGGCACCGTCTTGATGGCGGGGGTCCAGTCTGGGTTGTCCACCGGGCTGATGGTGGCACTGCTGCTGTGGTTCGTCCAGCCGGGGTCCAACCCCGTGGCCCTGCTGCCCATGGCGCTGCTTATCGGCATCACGATCGGCGTCGCGTTCGCCGCACTGGGCTACTCGATGCAGCGTGGCAAGCGCGACTTCAACTCGGTCACGCAAACGCTCGCGAGCAAGTACGAGGTGCTGTGCGAGCACAAGGTCGCCGGGCAGGCCCGCGACCTGCTGNCGGAGCTCCCGGGCGCCCGAGCAGCCGCCTTCGACCCCCGCTACGCGCCGGCGCCGCCGCAGCCCTACCCGCCGCAGCAGACCTACCCGGACGCCGGCCAGGGCGGCCATTACCCCGCGCAGGACTACTACCCGACGCAGGGCTATGACCCCACCGCCTACGCGCGGCCGGACGCTCCCGCTCCCCAGGATCCGCCGGGGACGAGGCCCGCCCCGGCGCCTGACCCGCCCGAGGCGGGCCCCGGCCCTGAGATGGCCCACCGCCCCGGAGGCCGGAATCAGCACACCCGTACCGTGACACCCCGGGACTGCGAAACCCCGGACCGGAGTCCGGGGTTTCGACGTTGGTGGCGGTGATCAGTCGGTGATGACGACGGTCTTCATGATCTTGTCCGCGATGGTCTGCCGCTTGGCATCCCACAGCGGGAACAGGTAGCCGATGCCGCAGATGATGCCGTCCACGAAGTGGCAGATCTGCCGGACGACGGCCATGCCGAAGCCGATCGGCTGACCGGTCGCCTCGCTGACCAGCCGGGTCTTGGCCCACTGCTTGCCGAACGTCTGGCCGGTGGTGCCCTGCTTGAAGCCGCTGTTGTACAGCATCCAGGCGAGGGGCAGCACGAAGGAGATCAGCCAGTACAGGAAGCCGCCACCGGTCACCGAGCCCGTGTTGGCGTCGTACCGGGTCGCGAACGGCGAGGACAGCAGGCTGAACACGATGCTCGGCAGCACGTAGTCGACGAGGCCACCCTGGGCGCGCTTCACCCAGTCGGCCAGGTTGCCCGGGGCGCCGCCGCCGGGGTACGGCTGCGGGGTGTAGCCGCCGGGGCCGGGTACGCGCTCGGCGCGCCGTAGCCGCCCTGGGGGCGCCGTAGTTGCCGGCGGGGCCCCGTAGTTGCCCGCGGGAGCGCCATAGCTCTGGGACGGGGCCGCACCAGCGGGCTCCTGGCCATAGGACTGGGCGGGCGCACCGTAGCCACCGGAGGCCGGCGGGGTGTAGCCACCGGAGGCCGGCGGAGTGTAGCCACCGGAAGCGGGCGGGGTGTAACCGCCGGAGGCCGGCGGGGTGTAACCACCAGCGGCATCGTTCGAGGGCGGGGTGTAGCCGCCGGACGCGGGCGCGCCGTACGGGGTGGGCGTCGAGCCGGGCGGGGTGTAGGACGGGGTCGACGCGCTGCCGGAACCCGCTTCGGTGCCGTAGGACGGCGGGTCCTGCGACTCTGGGGTGTTGCTGTTCCAGTTCTGATTGGTCACTTGTGTTTCCTCTGTTCGACGATCAGACGCTCTGTGAATCGTACGGGGAGCGGTGTCTTGATCAGAAGTCTCAAGGGATAATGCGTCCGTGTCCAGCACCCCGGTCCATGCGATAAGGGACGCGCCCGCGTTCACCCCCGTCCGCGGGCTGCGCCGCCTCGCCGGGTTCGCGGGGGCCGGGGCGGTGTTGAGCCTGGCCGGAGCCGCCGGTTACGGCATTCCGTGCCCGTGGCGGGCCCTCACCGGCGGCCTCTGCCCGCTGTGCGGCTCGACGCACCTGGGCGTACGGCTGCTGCACGGTGACGTCGCTGGAGCGTTCGCGGCCAACCCGTTCGTGTTCACGCTCTTGGTCGTGCTGGCCGCCCTCGGGGTCGCGTGGACGGTGGCCGCGCTCGGCGGCCCGCTCGTCCGGCTGCCGAGGCGGCTGCGGGGCCTCTCCGCCGACCGCTGGTGGCTCGCCCTGGCCGTGATCGGGGTCGGGTTCGCCGTCGTCCGCAACGTCATCTGAGCGACGAACCCGACCCGGTCGCTCAGCTGTCGGGCATCTCCCCGGCCAGGAACTCGGCGTAGGCGGGCAGGTCGAGCTGGCCAGATCCGGACACGCCGATCACGATCACCGGCGAGGTGCCGTCGTCCTTGGCCTGCTTGGCCTCCCGCAGCGCCCCGGCGATCGCGTGGTTCGACTCCGAGGCCGGGACGATGCCCTCGCAGCGCGCGAACAGCAAGCCCGCGGCGAACGCCTCGCGCTGCTTGATCGCGATCGCGTCCATCAGGCCGAGGTGGTAGGCGTGGCTCAGCAGGGGTGCCATGCCGTGGTAGCGCAGGCCACCCGCGTGCACGGGGTCCGGGACGAAATCCGCCCCGAGCGTGTACATCTTCAGCAACGGGGTCATCTGGGCGGTGTCGCCGAAGTCGTAGGTGTACTCACCCTCGGTCAGGGACGGGGCCGCCTTCGGCTCGCACGCGACGATCCGGGTCTTCGTCCGTCCTTCGAGGTTCTCGCGCATGAAGGGGAACGCCAGCCCGCCCAGGTTCGAGCCCCCGCCGGCACAGCCGTAGACCACGTCCGCGGACTGTTCCCCGAACTCGGCCAGTTGCAGCAGCGCCTCCTGGCCGATGACGGTCTGGTGCAGCAGGACGTGGTTGAGCACCGAGCCGAGCGAGTACGAGGCGTCCGGATCCTTCACCGCGGCCTCGATGGCCTCCGAGATCGCCATGCCGAGCGAGCCGGTGGTGTCGGGGAACCGCTCACGCAGCGCCTTGCCCGCCTCGGTCAGCTCGGACGGAGACGCGACGACCGTGGCGCCGAAGGTTTCCATCAGCACATGCCGGTACGGCTTGCCCTCATAGGACGACCGGACCTGCCAGATGTCGCAGTCCATGTCGAAGACGTCGCAGGCGAACGCGAGCGCCGAGCCCCACTGCCCGGCCCCGGTCTCGGTGGTCAGCCGCTTCTTGCCCTCGATCTTGTTGAAGTAGGCCTGGGCGACGGCGGAGTTGGTCTTGTGCGAGCCCACCGGCGAGGCGCCCTCGTACTTGTAGTAGATGCGCGCCGGGGTGCCCAGTTCCTGTTCCAGCCGCCACGCCCGGATCATCGGGGACGGCCGCCACAGCCGGTAGATCTCGCGCACCGGCTCGGGGATCTCGATCCAGCGCTCGGTGGAGGCCTCCTGGGCGATCAGGCCCATGGGGAAGATCGCGGTCATGTCCTCAGGCGCCAGCGGCTCGCGGGTGCCCGGGTGCAGGTGCGGGGGCGGCGGCTCGGGGAAGTCGGGAACGATGTTGTACCAGTGCGTGGGGATCTTCGTCTCGTCGAGGACGACCTTTGTCTTCTCCGGTGCTTTCACGCTCGCACTCTAGGCCGGGCCCACGGCCTTCGGCGGGGTCGTCCGTACGCTGGCTGTCATCGACGCCGACTCCCGGACACTACNCGAGTGTGAGCACCTACGCCGACGAGGCCGCCTTCGCCAGCATGTACGAGACGGAGGCTTGGCGCGTGTACGCCTACGCGCGCCGGCACACCGACGCCGAACGCGCCCACGACGTGGTCAGCGACGTCTTCCTCGCCGCCTGGCGCCACCGGCAGGCCCTGCCCACCCCGCCCCTGCCCTGGCTGTTGGTCACCGCCCGCAACTGCGTGGCCAACCACTGGCGCAGCCGCTCCCGGCAGGACCGGCTCGCCGCTCATCTGGCCGGCATCGAGCACCTCGCCTCGTACTCGGACGCCGACGTCACCGACCGGCTGGGGCTGGCCAGAGCGTTCGCCGCGTTGTCTCTGGACGACCGGGAAACCCTCCTGCTGGTCGGCTGGGACGGTCTCACCCCGTCCGAGGCCGCCCAGGTGCTCGGCTGCTCGGCCAACACCTTCGCCGCCCGCCTCTCCCGAGCCCGGCGACGCTTCTCCGACTTCATCGAGGGGCCCGCGCCCCGTCACCACCTCGTCCCGCTTCCCACAGGAGACCCGTCATGACCAATCTGCTCGACCGCACCCGCCCCACCCGTGACGCCGTCGCCGGCGAATGGACGCCCGCCGACAGCGTCCGGATCCTCGAGACCGTCAAGTCCACCCCCACCCCGCGGCGGCACGCGCGGCGCTGGCTGATCGGTGCGGCCGCGGCCGGCGTGGCCGGCGCGCTGACGGTGCCCGCCCTGGTGCCGGGCTGGTTCCTGCCGTCGGCGAGCGCCGCCGAACTCGAACCGGTGNGCGGCCGCCGCGGGGCCCGTCCGTCCCTGACCTGGGCGGAAGGGCAGTTCCTGCACACCCGCACCACGACCTCCCAGCACGATCGGGACGTGAACTCCGATCGGGTGATCGACGACTGGCGCACCCCGGACGGCTGGACGTGGTCGCGCCGCGGCAAGGCCGCCGCGACGCCCACCGAGTTCTACATCTTCGGCCCGGGGTGGGGATGGATGCGGCCCGGCTTCGCGGCCACCATGCCCACCGAGCCGCACCTGCTGGACGCCTTCCTGCGGGCCCGGGTGTCCGGCTCCTCGTCCCAGGACGAGGCGGTCTTCGTCGCCATCGGCGACATGCTGCGCCAGGAGGCCGCACCGGCCGACCTGCGGGCCGCCTCGATCCGCGTGCTGGGGCTGAACCGGCAGGTGAGTGTCACCAAGCTCACGGTGGGGGCGGCGCGGCGGNCCATCCGGGCCACCTTCGTCGACGAGGCCGCTCGTCCGGGCAGCAAGCAGAGCCTCGTGCTCGATGCCACCACCGGCTACCTGCTGGGCGAGGAAGTCACCTGGCCCGATGGCCGGTTCACCGCGCAGGTCACCGTCCGTGAGGTCGTCGACGCCCTGCCCTCCGACGTGGTGAGGGCGGTGGGGAGCGCAAGACNNCCCCGGGATGTGGAGGACGGCAAGGAGTTCCCGATGAATGTCGACCCGACGATGCCCGACCCTTCGCCGCACCCGAGCGAGACCTACACCCCGGACCCGACCGCGTCGCCGACCCGCTGACCGGGCGACTCGGGCTCACAGCCACTTGATCCGGCGGAAGATCAGGTAGAGCACCAGCATCAGGACGAGGTTGACCCCCATCAACACGAAGTAGCCGTACTGCCAGTGCAACTCGGGGATGTTGTCGAAGTTCATCCCGTAGACCGCGCCGAGCGTGGTCGGCACCGCCAGGATCGCGACCGCGGCGGAGATCTTGCGCATGTCGCGGTTGTCCTCGATGCTCGCCCGCGCCAGCGCCGCCTGCAGGATGTTGGTCAGCTGGTCCTCCATCGCGACGATGTTCTCCCGCACCTCCACGACGACGTCGTTGAGCTCCCGGAAGTACGGACGGGCGTCGTCCGGGATCACCGCGTAATCCCGCTGGGCCAGTTGGGACAGCGGCCCGCACAGCGGGGCCACGCAGCGGCGGAACTCGATCAGCTCCCGTTTGATCTGGTACGCCCGGTCGATCTCGGTGTGCCGGGTCTGGGCGAAGACGCCCTCCTCGCACTCCTCGACGTCCTCCTCCATCTGCCCGACGACCCGGACGAAGTCGTCCGCGGCCACCGACAGGCAGGCGTGCAGCACCCGCCACGGCCCGTCCGGCATCTCGTCGGACGCGTCGTCCACTTCCGCCCGGACCTCCGCCATGCGGGACTTGCCGTGGTGGCGCGAGGTCAGCACCCAGTGCGGGCCGAGGGCGATCATCAACTCACCGGTGCTGACGATCTCCGGCCCCGCCTCGTGCTCCTCGCCGTCGGCGTCGGTGGCCGGCGCCGTCCGGTCCACGTAGGACACGGTCGAGACGACCATGAACAGCGTGTCGTCGAAGCGCTCCAGCTTCGAACGCCGGTGGCCCAGGACGGCGTCCTCGATGACCAGTTCGTGGATGCCCAGCTGCGCCCCCAGCCGCACCATGGTCTGTTCGCTCGGGTGGTGCAGGCCCACCCACACGAAGCCGTCGCCGGTCTTCGCCAGCGCCAGCGCGGTCTCCAGATCGGGGGCGTCGTGCGCCTTGCCCTCGACGTACCAGCTCCACAGCACCTCCGGGCGCGCGCGTCCCTTCGGCTTGGGGTCGGGACGGTCGGGTTCGAAGGTGTAACCGGTCACGGCCGGGCTCCCGCCCAGATCCTGGCCATCAAGGCTTCGACCTCGTCCGGGTTTCGGGGNAGCGCGGACGAGAGGCTGCGGCAGCCGTCCGCGGTGATCACGACATCGTCCTCGATCCGGACGCCGATACCGCGCAGCTCCTCGGGCACAAGCAGGTCGGTGGACTTGAAGTACAGGCCCGGCTCGACGGTGATCACCATGCCCTCGGCGAGGATGCCCTCGCGGTAGTTCTCGGTGCGGGCCTGCGCGCAGTCGTGGACGTCGATGCCCAGGTGGTGGGAGGTGCCGTGCACCATCCAGCGCCGGTGGTGGCCGCCGGTCTCGGGGTTGAGCGACTCCTCGGCGGTGACCGGCAACAGCCCCCAGGCCTCCAGGTGCTCGGCGATCACCCTGATCGCGGCGGCGTGGACGTCGGCGAACCGGTTTCCCGGACGAGCGGCCGCCATGCCGGCCTCCTGCGCGGCCAGCACGGCCTCGTACACCTGGCGCTGGGCGGGGGTGAACCGTCCGTCGACCGGGAGGGTGCGGGTGATGTCGGCGGTGTAGAGGGTGTCGACCTCGACGCCGGCGTCCAGCAGCAGCAGGTCGCCGGGATGCAGGTCGCCGTCGTTGTTGATCCAGTGCAGGGTGTTGGCGTGGTCGCCCGCGGCCGCGATCGTGTCGTAGCCGATCGCGTTGCCGCTGTGCCGAGCGTGCAGCCCGAACACCCCNTCGACCCAGCGCTCGCCCCGGCCGCGGCGGACGGCCTCGGGCAGGTCGGCCACGACGGCCTCGAAGGCTCGGGCGGTCTGGTCGCAAGCGTCCTGCAGCTGGGCGATCTCGAACGCGTCCTTGATCAGGCGCTGCTCGGACAAGGCGGTCGCGAGCGCCTCGTCGTCGGCCACGGATGAGGCGAGATCGGCTCCCGCCTCACGCCGTACCTCGTCCACGCGTGTGGTCAGGGCGGCGTCCGCGCCCCGGACGACCCGCAGCCGGACCGCGCCGGCGTTCTTGGCCAGGGCGGCGTCCAGCTCGGAGATGGGGGCGCACGACAGGCCGGTGAGCGCCGACATCTCGGCCAGCGATTCGCGGGTGCCCACCCACATCTCGCCGTAGCGGGCGTCGGCGTAGAACTCCGGGTCGGTGCGCGGGGCGCGCGGCTTGAAGAACAGCGTGGCGTCGTGGCCGGCGTCGGTCGGTTCGAGGACGAGCACCGCGTCCGGTTCGCGGTCGGTGCCCAGGCCGGTCAGGTGGGCGAAGGCCGAGTGCGGCCGGAACCGGTAGTCAGTGTCGTTGCTGCGGACCTTGAGGTCGCCGGCCGGGATCACCAGCCGGTCGCCGGGGAACTGGGCGGCGACGGCGTTGCGCCGGGCGGCCGTGTGCGCGGTGGCCGGCAGCGGGTCGGGCAGTTCCTCGGGGTACGGGGCCCAGCCTTCGGGGATGAACGCCTTGAACGCCTCCGAGAAGGGNGTTTGCCGGTTGGGCAGCTTGGGTTGTTCGGACATGCCCGTCGCCTCAGCTGTTCCAGCGCAGGACGGCCCAGGATTCCTTCTCCCGGCCCAGGATCGAGATGCTGGCGACCTCGACGGGGAAGGCCTGGCCGAAGATCAGCGGGAAGTCCAGCCAGCACAGCGCGAGCACCCGGGAGGCGTGGCCGTGGCCGAAGCAGATGGCNCTTCTCGACCCCGAGGCGCGCACCCGGTGGACGACCCGGGTCAGCCGCTCCCGCACCTGGTCGGCGGTCTCGCCGCCGGGCACGCCGTTGAACCACAGTCGCCAGCCGGGGTGGTAGTTGGCCCGGATGTCGGCGGAGGTCTTGCCCTCGTACTCGCCGTAGTTCCACTCAGCCAGGTCGTCGGTGACCTCGTAGTCGGTGAAGCCCGCCAGTTCGGCCGTCCGCTGGGCGCGGCGCCGCGGACTGGCCAACACCAGGTCGAATTCCGCCGGGTCGAGCCGGGAGCGCAACGCCGTGGCCTGCTGCACCCCNTCCTCGGTGAGGTCGAGATCGGTGTAGGAGGTGTGCTGGCCGGACTTGCTCCATTCGGTCTGGCCATGACGGACGAGGTACAGCAAGGTCATGGGCCCATCTAACCGTCCTGTCGCCGGGGGCCACTAGAGTCGGAAGCCACAACTCAGGAGGCTCGCATGCAGGCTGCGCCCGCGGCACAACTTCGACTGCTCGATCTGCAGGGCATCGACACGGCGATCGCCCAGTTGGAGCATCGCCGCCGCTCGCTGCCGGAACTGGCCCAGATCGCCGAGGCGCAGCGGGCCCGGGCCCGGCTCGGCGAGGAGGTCGTGGCCGCGCGCACCCGCGTCAGTGACCTCGAGGACGAGCTGGAGAAGGCCGAGGCCGACCTCGTCCCCGTCCGGGAACGCAAGGATCGCGACCAGCAACGCCTCGACAGCGGGGCGGTGACCGACCCCAAGCAGCTCAACGCACTGCTGGACGAGATCGCGCACCTGCGCAAGCGGATCAACGATCTTGAGGACGTCGAACTGGAGGCCATGGAGCGGCTGGAGGAGGCCGTCGCCCAGCGCGACCGGGTGATCGCCGAACGGACGGACGGGGAGGGACCCCTGCGCGCCCTGCTCGCCAGCCGGGACACCCAGACCGCGGCCATCGACGCCGACCTGGCCACCCAGCGCAGCCGGCGGGACGCGGTCGCGGCCGAGTTGCCCGCCGACCTGGTGGCCCTGTACGACCGGATCNCGGCGCGCAGCGGCGGCACGGGGGCGGCCGCGCTGGTGCGGCGGCGCTGCTCCGGCTGCCAGTTGCAGGCCACATCGGCCGATCTCGACCGCTACACCGCCGCGGCGCCGGACGAGGTGCTGCGCTGCGAGGAGTGCGACCGCATCCTCGTCCGCGGCCCGGAGTCGGGGCTGTAATGGCGCGTGCGCCACGGTTGCCCCAGGCCGGGCCGGGACTCTTCGAGGAGGTCCCGGAGGCCACCGCCACCCCGGTCCCGGCTGCCCGGCCCAGTGGACGCCGGCTGATCGTCGAGGCGGACGGGGATCTCGCGGCAACCCCGGGATCGCGGCCTACGGGGCCGTGGTCCGGGACGCGATCACCGGCGACGTCCTCGACGCCGAGGGGCAGAACCTCGGGATCGCCACCAACAACGTGGCCGAGTACTCCGGGCTGATCGCCGGGCTGGAGATGGCCAAAGCGATCGACCCCGGCGCGAGCGTCGAGGTGCGGATGGATTCGAAGCTGGTCATCGAGCAGATGGCGGGCCGGTGGCGGGTGAAGCACCCCGACATGAAGCCGCTGGCGTTGCGGGCCCAGAAGCTGCGGCCGGTGCAGGTGTCGTGGACCTGGGTGCCCCGCGAGCAGAACAAGGCCGCCGACCGGCTGGCCAACGAGGCCATGGACGGACGTCCGCGCAGGCGCAGCGCCGGGAGCTGAGCGTGGATCCGCTCGCCTGGTTGCCCCCTTCGACCCCCGGCCTGCTGTTCGCCCTGCTGGCCTTCCTGGCCTCGTTCGGACCGAGCCTGTTGCCTCGTGGCTGGGCCGGGCAGGGGTTCATCAGCGGGGTCAGCGCCAGCCTGGCCTACCTGGTCGGGCTGGTGTTCGAGCTGGCGGCCGGGTTCCTGATGGGGCTGATCGGGCTGCGGGTCCAGGTGACCCGGACGGCGACCGGCGGCGACCTGGTGCTGTGGCTGTTGGCGATCGCCGGGGTGGTCGGCTTCTGGGCCTGGGCGAACCGGCAGCACGACCTGACCGCCGAACTCGTCGGGCTCCCCGACCACCCGTGGTGGTTCGACGTGCTGGCCACCCTGCTCGGGGTGGTGGTGTTCGGCGGCGTGGTCGGGCTCGTCCACGCGCTGTGGTGGCTGAACGGCACGTTGACGTCGGGGTTGCAGGTGGTGCTGCCGTCCGTCCTGGCGGTGATCGGGGGCGTGCTGCTGTCGCTGGTGCTGGTCGCGATCGTCAACGTGGCGTTGTTCCGGCAGGCGATCGAGTGGCTGTCCCGGGCCGCTGACAAGGCGAATCAGCGCTCGNCTACGGGGTTGACCAGGCCGACCTCGGCGCTGCGCAGCGGGTCTGGTCACGGGGGCAAACCTNGGGAACAACTCGGCAGGCGCGGCCAGATCTTCGCCGCCTGCGGCCCGGACGCCGCCGCCATCGAGGGCGTGACCGGGACGCCGGCGCTGGAGCCCGTCCGGGTCTACGCCGGCTTCGACACCGACCTGGACACCTCGGTCGCGGTGGCCCTGGCCGAACTGCGGCGCACCGGCGCGTTCGACCGCGCCCACCTGTGCATCGCCGTCCCCGCCGGCCGGGGCTGGGTGAACGAGTTCACCGTGCAGGGCTTCGAGTACCTCACCGGAGGCGACTGCGCCACCGTCGCCGTCCAGTACACCCACCTGGCCAGCGCGTTCGCCCTCATCGCCAACCCCGACACCCCGCGCGCGGCTGCCCGCGCCGTCCTGACCGCCGTGGAGGAGGAACTGGCCGACCGGCCGCGGGAGCACCGTCCCCGGCTCTACCTGACCGGGGAGTCGCTGGGCAGCTACGCCGGACACGGCGCGTTCGCCGACACCGACGACATGCTCGACCGGGTGCAGNGGGCGCTGTGGATCGGCACCCCGGCTNTCACCGAGATCTGGCAGGCCCTGACTCGGGCGCGACAGCGCGGGTCGCCGGAGATCACCCCGGTGATCAGCAACGGGGCCCGGATCCGCTTCGCCTCGCGGCCCCAGGAGTTGCACGAGGACGCGTACGGTCGTCCGCTGGGGCAGTGGAAGCAGCCCCGGGTGGCCTACCTGCAACACGCTTCCGATCCGATGGTGTGGTGGAACCCGAGGCTGGCCTTCCGGGAGCCCGACTGGATGCGGGAGCAGGCCGGGCGCGACGTCAACCCGCACCTGCGCTGGTGGCCGATCGTCACCTGGTTCCAGATCCTGATCGATCAGCTGACCAGTCTCGATACCCCACCGGGCCACGGTCACATCTACGAGGACGACGTGGTCGCGGTGTGGGCCGGGGTGCTGGATCGGCAGGGGGCGCCGGTCGACCGGATCGTCGCCGCGATCCGGACCGCCACCGAGGGCTGGGCACCGCGAGCGCCTGAGCGCCTGCCCGGGGCGGGGGCACTAGGGTGGCGGGGACGCCGGAACCAAAGGAGGGAACGTGCCCACTCGCCACGTGTCGTTCCTCGACGATGTGCCGCCGCCGCTGCGCGCGGGGCTGGGGCAGTTGCGTGAGGCCCTCGGGGTTCCGGACGAGTTCCCCGACGACGTGCTGGCGGCGGCGGACGAGGCCGCCCGCGCGCCCGTCCTGCCCGACCGGGACCTGACCTCCATCCCGTTCGTGACGATCGACCCGGAGGGCTCGACCGATCTCGACCAGGCGGTCCACCTGGAGACCGAGGGCGAAGGATTCCTCGTCCGCTACGCCATCGCGGACGTGGCCGCTTTCGTGGCCCCTGGGGGCCCGATCGACGCCGAGGCGCACGACCGGGTCGAGACCCTGTACGCCCCCAACCGGCGCACCCCGTTGCACCCGGAGGTGCTCAGCGAGGGCGCGACCAGCCTGCTTCCCGACCAGGTGCGCCCGGCGCTGGTGTGGGAGTTGCACCTCGACGCCGACGGCGAGGTGACCAGCGCCAGCGTGGCGCGGGCGCGGGTGAAGAGCGTGGCGAAGCTGTCCTATGCGGGCGTACAACAGGCGCTCGACGCGGGTACCGCGGAGCCCAGCCTCGTCCTGCTCAGGCAGGTCGGCCGGCTGCGCGAGGCCCGGGAGCGGGCCCGGGGCGGGATCAGCCTCAACCTGCCCGAGCAGGAGGTGAGCGTCCACGGCACCACCTGGGCCCTGGAGTACCGGACGCCGCTGCCCGTGGAGGGCTGGAACGCGCAGATCTCGTTGATGACCGGCATGGCCGCCGCCACGATCATGCTGGAGNGGGGCATCGGGATCCTGCGCACGCTGCCGCCCGCCGAGGATCATGCGGTCGCCCGCCTGCGCCGCACCGCCCAGGCGCTGGGGATCTCGTGGCCGGCGTCGATGTCCTACCCGGATTTCGTCCGCAGCCTCGATCCCGCCGAGGGCAGGCAGGCGGCGATGCTGAACGCATGCGCCTCGCTGTTCCGAGGCGCCGGGTACGACGCGTTCGTCGACGGGGCGCCCAGCGGAGCGGTTCACGCCGCCCTGGCCGCCAACTACGCCCACGTCACGGCGCCGCTGCGCCGGCTGGTCGACCGCTACGCCGGGGAGATCTGCGTTGCGCTGTGCGCCGGCACCGCGGTGCCCGAGTGGGTGCTGGCGGCGCTGGACGACCTGCCGACCGAGATGGAGGAATCCGACCGGCGCTCACGCAAGTACGAGCGGGGATCGNTCGACCTGGTCGAGGCGATGGTGTTGTCGCCACGGATCGGGCAGGAGTTCACCGGGCTGCTGATCGACGTGGAACCCTCGCGTGACCAGGGCAAACTCCAGTTGGAGGCGCCCGCGGTCGAGGCACGGGTGTACGGGCGACGGCTGCGCCTGGGCGACAGCGTCGAGGCCACGCTGGTGGCCGCCAACCTCATCGAGGGACGGGTCGAGTTCCGCGTCCTGCGCGATTGAGGCGAACCGGCTCGCTCATCCGATCCGGAACGATGCGAGCACCGGCTCGTCGGGCTCGGGGTCTCCCAGTCGCTGTAGGGCCGCAGCAGGAAGGCGTAGCGGCCCCCGTCCGCCAGCACGACGACGTCTTGCCGAAGGCTGCCCGAGGTGCCGACGTCCATCCGGACCCGGACGCCGTCGTGGCCGTCGACGGTCACGTCCGTCGACGATGTGACCGTGGCCTTCTCGGGAGAGTAGGGGTCCGCGACCTCCTCGCCGATCCAGACGGCGGCCTGCTCAGCGGTCGTCACCGACGCCGGGGGCTGCAACCAGCCCAGGAGTAGCCCTCGTACGGCGGGTCGTACGGCGAGGTGAGCAGCACCAGGCAGTGGCTGCCGTTGAGCTGGGCGGTGCCGCGCAGCGTGAAGCTGGACGAGATGTCCACGACGAGGCCGGCCCAATGCAGGCCGTCCGTGTCACGGGTTTCCTTGCCGCATTCCTCGTCGCCGGCCGTCGACCGGCTGGTGGGCGTCGCCGTCGAGGCGGTGATCGGTGGGGGCACCTCCGACAGCTTCAGCAGGCCGAAGGCCAGGAGCAGCGAGCCGATGATCGCCAGCACGAGTGCGACCACCCTGCGACGCTCGGTGGGCGGAGGGACCGCGCGCCGTGCGGCGGGCACCTGCTGCGGTGTCGGCCGAGGCGCGGCCGGTGGCCGGAAATCGGCCTCCGGCACCGTCGTGTACGACCAGGACGCCCCGTTCCAGTAGCGCAACCGGCCCGGCTCGCCGCCGGGATCCGGGAACCACCCAGGTTCGGCCATGACGCCTCCTCGCGTCCATAGCGTAAGGGGCCGGACGCCGAATCGGCGTACCCTGGTTGCCGGACGAGTCGGCCGGGTGATCGCGGCGCTGCCNNAGCGTCGAGGAAAGTCCGGACTCCGCAGAGCAGGGTGGTGGGTAACACCCACCCGGGGTGACCCGCGGGAAAGTGCCACAGAGAACAGACCGCCCCTCCGCGAGGAGANGGTAAGGGTGAAACGGTGGGGTAAGAGCCCACCGCGTCCTTGGTGACAAGGGCGGCACGGCAAACCCCACCCGGAGCAAGACCAAGAAGGGCCTTCGGGCCCGCGGACGCCGCCTGAGCGTTGCTCGCGCGAGGCGCCCGGGTAGGTCGCACCAGGCGGCTGGCAACAGCCGTCGCAGATGGATGATCACCCTTCCCACAAGGGAANGACAGGATCCGGCTTATAGGCCGGCTCGTCCCCCTCCGGTCGCGGCGCTGCCAGGTCGCGCAGTGGTCAGGAATCGAGAAGCGCCGCCCCAGGTGGTCGGCCTAGCGTCGCCGCATGACCACTTCTCGCTTCATCCGTCAGGGCCACCGCTGGGTAGCCGGCTCGTTCCTCGCGGTGGTGGGGCTCTACATCGCCGCGATGGCCCTTGGGGGCCCGCCGTCCTGGTTCGTCTACGTCCCGCTCTTCCCGTTGCTGCTTCTCGCCTTGTCGGGGAGTTACCTGTTGTGGCCGCGCCGCCGGAACAACCGTGGCGATGCCGCTGGGTAGTGTCCTGTCGCTGCCGCCAGCGGGGCACCGGCGCAGCTTTCTTCGCCCGGATTCTGGGACAGGGTCTGCGCGCGTGGTGGTGCGTGGCGTCGGCTGCGGTGGCTGCGCTGGACCGCGGTCGCTCCGAGCAACCGGCCTGACCCGGGCACCGTGCTGTGGCCGACGATGTGGACGGCCGCTCGACCCTCGGTGAAGCTCACTTCCATGGGATCCCACGGGCCGCCGATCCGCCGGCGGGCGGACTGATCCCGGCGCCTCCGTGCGGTCACGCGGCGTGGGCGCGCGTCACTCGTCCGAGGGGGACGGTTCCCTCGGCGGTGACCTCGTAGGCGAATCCGTGCGGGCTGATCCAGCGGAAGCGTCCGGGCTCGGGTTGGGTGAGGGACCACAGGCGCGCGGTCTTGGCCCGGTGCACCTTCCGAGAGAGCGGACCGAGGTTGTCGGCCCGGGTCTGGCGGGCGCCGGGCGGCGCCTCCGCGTCGTTGGGGATCGTGTGATCCAGGTCGAGGCCGGCCGACCGCCTCGTCGAGAACGGGAAGGCCTCGACCGGGTTGCGGGCCAGCACGNNTGCGCGCAGCCGATCCGGGATCTCGTAGCTGTCGACCGCCGGGAGGTCGTTCAGGTCCACGGTCGGACGGACGGTCACGCGGCTGGCACCCAGGAGGCGCTGCATCGTGCGGGCATCCAGCGCACCGATCCCGTCCACCCTGGTCACACCGGCGGGGAGTCGCCATCGCGAGGGCAGGATCGAATCGGGGCTGAGATGCAGGATCACCGTCGCCGTCCGNATTGGTGGGGTGCCGTCCCCGCGCCCGTCGAGAAGGTCGAGCGCGGCCCGTGGATCGGCGAGGATGCCCAGGGCAGTCGCCCGCCGCTGGTCGAGCGTCTCGTCGCTGCCGAGGCCGGCCAGAGCATCCGACAGCGCAGCGATGGTCTGGTCAAGCGCGACGGCCGCCTCGGTATCAAGCCGCGCGAAGAGCGTGGAGCCACCGTCGGCGTGATCGCCGACAAACACGCGGCGCTCCTCGCGGCGCAGCCGAGCGCGCTCTTGGGCCAGCGCCACGTCCGCCTTGACGATCAGCCCCTCCAGGCATCGGACGGTGCGCGACCAGCCCAGGGCGGCCACGCCGGCCATGAGCTGGCGGTCTACCCACCGGGCCGCGGTGAGCGAGAGCTCCGCCGCCGCGCACCGCTGCGCGATCCTCAGTGCCTGCCACGGGCGCACCCCACCGGCATGGACGTAGGCCCACAGTTCCGGATGCCGGTCGCGCAGATCCAGGGTCTCGCGAATCCGCAGCGCCGCCGCGGCGGGGCCGATCTGCAGCAGTCCGCCGAGTTCGAGGGCCAGGAACTCCCCGACGGTTGCGGTGCCGTCCGAGCCGCCCTGGACCAGCCGCTCGGCGGCAGCGTCGGCGCGGGATTCGTCCACCGACCACTCGTCGCAGGCCTGGGCGATCAGCGCCAGCTCGCGCACCTCGGCGTCGAGCAGGATCTGGCGGTTGTGGCGCAGTGCGTCGAAGACGTCATCGTCTCCAACGATCAGCACCCATCCGGTCATGTGTTCGATTATAATCGAACACCATCCGTATGGCAAGGTAAAAGGTCGGGAACCAGGAGGAAAAAGACCCCGGTTTACTCCGGGAGGCCCGGGGTCTCGACAAGCTCGATCGCTCGTGGGGTCCCGGGGTCTCGACGGGCTCGACCGCTGTCTTCCCGGGGTCTCGGCAGGCTCGACCGCTGGTCTTCCCGGGGTCTCGGCACGCTCGACCGCCGGTGGCTCTGGCTCGATCGCTCGTGGGGTCCCGGGGTCTCGACAGGCTCGACCGCCGGGTGGCTCGGCCGCCCGGGGTTGGCTAGCTCGGCCGCCGGGCGTTCCCGGGGTCTCGACAAGCTCGGCCGCCGGGCGTTCCCGGGGTCTCGACAAGCTCGGCCGCCGGGGTTCCCGGGGACTCGACAGGCTCGACCGCCGGGGTCCCCGGGGACTCGAGAGGCTCGGCAGCCGGCGTTCGCTTGGCCGCGGGGGACCGGGGTCTCGACGGGCTCGGCCGCCCGGGGTTGGCTAGCTCGGCCGCCGGGCTTTCCCGGGGTCTCGACAAGCTCGACCGCCGGGTGGCTCGGCCGCTGGTCTTCCCCGGGGTCCCGACGGGCTCGACCGCCGGGGTCCCCGGGGTCTCGACAAGCTCGACCGCCGGGGTCCCCGGGTCTCGACAGGCTCGACCGCCGGGGTCCCCGGGGTCTCGACAAGCTCGACCGCCGGAGGTGCGGGGTCCCCGGGTTTCGACAGGCTCGACCGCCGGGGCTGGCTGGCTCGGCCGCGGGGTCCCGGGGTCTCGACGGGCTCGACCGCTGGCCTTCTCTGGGGTCTCGACAGGCTCGACCGCGGGGGCCTGGCTCGACCGCCGGGGCTCGGCCGCCGGACGCAGCCGGCTTCCGGTGAGCCACCCCACCCTGCGGACGTCCGGTGCCCGATGATGAAGGCGTCCACACCAAGGCCCGCGGACGGGAGGCCGACATGCCGATCCAGCACCAGGCGCCGCAGCCGAGCGTCCAGCGGATGGTGCCGCTGCCGGGACACCCGCTGGTGGTGGGGTCGCTCNCGGGACAGCCGGAGCTGGTCGCGCTGACCGCGGCCGCGTGGTCGGACGCACTGGGCGGGGTGCCTCTGTACTTCGGCTACGCCGACCCCTCCCGGATCGTGGAGGAGGAATTCCCGGACGGCAGCGTCCGGCACTCCGACCTCGACCCGGACCGGGCCGACGACTCGTGGGAGGACCGGGAAGCCGGCATCCGCGGCGTCCTGGCCCAGATCCTCGGCAACCACCAGGGACCTTGGGAGTTCCGCTACCTCGCGGGCCGGCCGGACCGGGCGCTCACCCACCTGGCCAGGGCGGTCGACGCCTCGACGATCATCGTCGGCGCGAAACGGCCGCACTCCGCGGAACGACTGCACGACTTCCTCTCCGGTTCGGTGGCGGTCTCGCTGGCCCGTCACCAGCACCGTCCGGTCCTGGTCGTCCCGCTGAGCATCGTCGACTGGAAGGCGCCGATCGCGTGGTGAGCCGGTTGCCCGTGCGCCCGCAGTGGCTGGCGGCGATCTTCGCCGGGGAGCGGTCGGCACCGCCCTGCGGGACGCGCTGGAAAGTGCGTTCCCCGCGGCCGCGAACGGCTGGCCCTGGGCAACGTTCTGGATCAACCTCACCGGCGCGGTCGTGCTGGGCGGCCTCCTGGAAGGGTTGGCGATCAGCGGCCCCGACCGGGGCTGGCGGCGCGGGTTGCGGCTCGGCGTCGGCACGGGGCTGTTGGGCGGCTACACCACCTACAGCACCTTCGCGGTGGAAACGCTCCGGCTGCTGCAGAGCGGGTCCTGGCCCCTCGCGGGCGGGTACGCCCTGGGCAGCGTCGTGCTCGGGGTTGCCGGGGCGTTCGCCGGGGTCCGCGCGGTGCGCTGGACGGTGCGGGGCATCCAGCGCCGCCGGAGGCACCCGTGATTGGGCTACTCGTGGCCCTGGCCGGTGGCCTGGGCGCCGTCACCCGCTTCGTGGTCGACGCCCAGGTGGCCAGGCGCTCGGCCGCCGCCGGACGGCCCCTGGGCACGATGTTCATCAACATCACCGGCTCGTTCCTGCTGGGGCTCGTCACCGGCTGGTGGGCCGCCCACACCGGCGACCCTGGTCTCAAGCAGGTGCTGGGCACCGGCTTCCTCGGCGGCTACACGACCTTCAGCACGGCCTGCGTCGAGGCCGTCCGGTTGCTGCGCGCGGAGCGCGGCTGGTCGGTGCTGTTCCACACTGGCGGCACCCTCGTCCTGGCAGTGGCGGCGGCCCTGGCGGGGTTCGGGCTGGGCGGTCTCTAACCGTCCGCTGCCTTGAGCGCGGGTGCAGAGTCGTGCCGCAATCCGGCCCCCGCTCTCGGCCACCTCGGGGCCCGCTCGTTACCATGGCCGGGTGAGCCAGGACCGCGAGGACGATCGGCCGGGGCTCGTGCCGCTCGAGGTCATCGACAGCTTCAACTTCGGCGGCCTGCGCCGGCTGGTGCTGTCGCTCGTCTTCGGCGGGATAGGCATGGCGATCGCCGCGGCCGGGGCGCTGGGGATCAACCAGTGGCTGTTCGGCGGCGGGCAACTGAGCGTGCCCCCGCCCGTGGCCCCGACATCCTTGCCGGCGCCGGCGGCCAGCGCCACCCAGCCGGTCGGCTCCGCGCCCGCCACCAGCCGGACCGCAACGCCGAGCGTGGAGAAGCAGGGCCGGGACGGCTCGTCCTCGGCCAGTCCCTCGACGCCTGCGGTCCGGACGTGGCGGCCGCGTCCCTCGGCCACCCCGACCCCGACCCCGACCCAGACGCGCAAGGTGACGCCCAAGCCCACCAAGTCCACGACCCCACGAAACCCCCGAGCTCGACCCCGCCGCCGGATCCCACCACGCCGGTCGATCCGACCGATCCGCCGGTCGATCCGTCGACACCGGCGACCCCTTAGGGCGCGCCGTCAGCGCTCCACGCGCAGCGCCTTGCGGCAGGTGTCGACCTGAGCCTGCGTGCGCTCGTCGCCGATCGTCGCGACGGTGATCAGGACGGAGCGGACGCCGTCGCCGTGGTCGACCACCACGAGATCCAGGATGTCGCCGGGGATGTCGGGGCCGTACTCGGTCACCCGGACCTCCATCCGCAGGTGCCAGGCATCGAGCCCGTCGACCGTGGTCGCCTGGTCGAGGAGCACCTTGCGTCCGGTGATGCCGCGGGCGTAGAAGGGCTCCTCGGAGTCGTCGTAGATGCGCTTGGCCTGGGTCTGCAGGTCGTCCGTCATCGCTGCGGGCTGGACTCCGGCCAGCACCACCTCGCTGATCCAGGTGTCGGGCTTGATCACCGCCTCGATTCCGTTCGCGCAGACCGCCCACGGCAGCACCCGCACGCCCTCCTCGCCCCACCTGCTGTCCGGGATCACCGGGACGGACAGCCGGCCGCCGTACAGCCGTCCGTTGACCACCGGGCGGGAGTCCGTGGGGCAGGGCATCGGACGGCTCGCCGAACTCGGCGGCGGGCTGGTCGGCGGGCGCGTCGACGTGGGGGTCGGGGGCGTCGGGGTGGCCCGTTCGTCCCAGGAGCTGATCGTGGGGCTGGAGGAATCCACCGGGCCCCAGGAGCCCGTCACCCCGCCCCACAACCGGGGCACGACGAAGACGACCAGCAGGATCAGGGCCAGGACGAGCGCGCCCGCGACCAGCAGGGCGGTGCGGGACGAGCGGCCCCGATCGCCCCCTGGGCCGGCCGGCCCCGGCTGCTGACCCGGGGCCCCGGACAGGGGCGACACGTGCTGGGTCCAAGCCGACCCGTCCCAGTACCGGAGCCGTCCCGGCGTGCCGTCCGGATCGGGGAACCATCCCGCCTGCGCCATAACGACCTCCTCCTCGGTCCGTCCATGATGCCGTGCCAGTGGGTCCCCGCGCAGGCGACTGACAAGCCGGCTGCCTCGCCCTAGGGTCGGAGGTGGCCGTCACGCCTTGGGGAGGTCGCCTCCCAGTGGGCCGGGTCCGGGGGACAGGGACCCGGCCCGCTGGGAGCATCCGGGGCAGGGGACGGCCTTTCTGTTGCCCGCCGAGCCAGTGACCATTGCGGGGTGCTCACGGTTGCAGCGCCCTACGATGGTGGGCTTGGGGGCGACCATTCGGTCGAGCCGCGGCGCGCGGCGAGCCTGCCCGTGTTAGTCGATCACCGGGGGCGAGGCTGCGGCGTGCCCGCGCGATGGCCTGGCTCGTGGGCATTGCGGCGACCGTCGTCGCCGTGGCCCTCGGGGTCGCCTTGAGCTTCAACCTGGCCGGGGTCACCCCTGAGTGGGTCGTCCAGCCGTCGCCGGCCACCGCCACCGGCGCCCCGCGCGGGAGTCCTCCCGCCGCGACGCCGGGGCGGTCAGCGCCAGCCCCACCCCCACCCACACGCCCCGCACGCTCCCAACGAGTCCGTCCAAGAGCACCCCGACCGTGCGGACGAGCAGCGCCCAGCGGTCGGCCACGACGAGACCGGCGACCTCCCCGCCGGTGGCCCCGAGCAGCGTGCCGAACCCCACGGTCACCACGCGCCCCCGCCAGGTCAGGCGAACCGGCCCACGGCGCGGCCCACCCCGCCGGGGAAGTCGGGCAAGCCGTGAACCGGCGACCCCTACGCCGGACGGGCGCCTCGACCGCGCCACGGGTGCGGGTCCACTGGCTCCTCCTCAGCGTGCTGTTGGGGGCGCTCGCGCTGGGCCTCGCCGGCCAGGCCCCGGGCCGGCTGTTGGGGACGGACGCCTACCAGGCCCTGCCGGCGGGGCCGNCCGGCACGGTCCCGGGGAGCATCGCCCGGGGAGGCCCCGGCATCGGCGACGTCAACGGACGGATCGAGTCCATCCCGGCCAGCGACAAGTCGATCGCGCTCACCTTCGACGACGGGCCCGACCCGGTGTGGACGGCCCGGGTCCGGGAGGTGCTCGACCGGCACGGGGTGCGGGGCACGTTCTTCGTCCTGGGCTCCCGGGTCCTGGCTGACCCCGGCCAGACCGCCGCGCTGTCGGCCGCGGGCCACGAGATCGGGCTGCACTCGTTCAGCCACGTCAGCCTCGCCGAAGTGCCCGCGTGGCGCGCCGACATGGAGCTGCGGTTCAGCCAGTTGCTCGTCCAGGGGGCCACCGGACGGTCGACCGCCCTGTTCCGGCCGCCTTTCGCCGCGGGCACCGACGCCCTCGACGATCATGCGTGGCGGTTCGTCCAACGCGCCGTCGGGACCGGGTACGTGGTGGTCATGTCGACGCTCGACAGCAAGGACTGGNACCGGTCGAGGGTGCCCGAGATCGTCCGCGCCACCACGGTGACCGGACCACACGGGCAGGTCCTGCTGTTCCACGACGGAGGCGGCGACCGGGCCGAGACCGTGGCCGCTCTCGACCAGCTGATTCCGCAACTGCAGGCCAAGGGCTACCGCTTCGTCACCGTGAGCGAGGCGCTGCGGCTGACTGCGGCGACGGCGCCCGCACCGCCGCCGACCCACCTGCTGGGCGCCTTGGTGCTGTGGTCGCTGGCCGGGTGCGTGGCGCTGGTCAACCTGGTCGGCGCGACGATGCTCATCGCGGGCGTCATCACCGTCGCCAGGGCGCTCCTCCTGCTGGCCGCTGCCCGGCGGCACAGCCGGGCGACCGGTCCGCAGGCCGGCGTCACCGACCCGGTGAGCGTGATCGTCCCGGCGTACAACGAGGCCGCGGGCATCCAGGCGACCGTCCACTCCCTCGTCGCGTCCACCCACCCGGTCGAGGTGGTGGTGGTCGACGACGGGTCGAGCGACGGTACCGCGGACCTCGCCGAAGCCATGGGCCTCCCCGGGGTGAAGGTGATCCGCCAGGCCAACGGAGGCAAGCCCGCGGCGCTCAACACCGGAATCGCGACCGCCGCACACGACGTGCTGGTGATGATCGACGGCGCCACCGTCCTGGAACCGGGAACGGTGGCCGAACTGGTCCAGCCGTTCGCCGACCCCGCGNTGGGTGCGGTTTCGGGCAACGCCAAGGTCGCCAACCGCTCGGGCGTGCTGGGCCGCTGGCAGCACATCGAGTACGTGCTGGGTTTCAACATGGACCGGCGCTGGTACGACCTGGCCGGCTGCATGCCCACCGTCCCTGGTGCCGTGGGCGCCTTCCGTCGCGCGGCGCTGGACGACGTCGGCGGGCTCAGTCACGACACCCTCGCCGAGGACACCGACCTCACCATGGCGATCGGACGGGCGGGCTGGCGGGTCACCTATCAGCCCGGGGCGCGGGCCTGGACGGAGGCGCCGGCGACCCTGCGGGCGCTGTGGCGGCAGCGCTACCGCTGGTCCTACGGCACGATGCAGGCCATGTGGAAGCACCGCTCAGGGCTGTTCCAGGCGGGTGCCGGTGGCCGCTACACCCGGCGCGCCCTGTCCTACATGACCCTGTTCCAGGTGCTTCTGCCGTTGCTGGCACCCGCGGTCGACCTGTTCGCGCTGTACGGGCTGCTGTTCCTCGACCCGTGGCGCACGCTGGCGGTCTGGGCGGCCTTCCAGGCGATCGACCTGCTGGTCGCCTGTTACGCGTTCCACCTCGACCACGAGTCGCCGCGGCCGTTGTGGGCGCTGCCCTTTACCCAGTTGTTCTACCGGCAGCTCATGTACGCGGTGGTGATCCAGGCGCTGGCCACCGCGGTGACGGGCGTCCGGCTGCCCTGGCAGCGGATGGACCGGTACGGCACGTTCAGCGTCCAACGCGTGGGGTAGTCCCGGTCACGGGAGGGTCAGGATCTCCGCCCCGTCCGCCGTCACCGCGAGCGAGTGCTCGAACTGGGCGCACCGGCTGCCGTCGTTGGTGACCACCGTCCAGCCGTCCGACCACACGTGCGAGCGGTAGTCGCCCAAGGTGAGCATCGGCTCGATCGTGAAGGTCATCCCGACCTCCATCACCGTGTCGAAGGCCGGCGAGTCGTAGTGGGGGATCACGAGCCCCGAGTGGAACGCGGTGTGCACCCCGTGGCCGGTGTAGTCCCGGACGACGCCGTAGCCGAACCGCTTCGCGTAGGCCTCGATCACCCGTCCGATCACGTTGATCTGCCGACCCGGACGGACGGCCTTGATCGCCCGGTTCAGCGCCTCCTGCGTCCGCGTGGACAGGTCGCGCGAGGCCTGGTCGACCTCGCCGCAGAAGAAGGTGCCGCAGTTGTCGCCGTGGACGCCGTCCTTGAACGCGGTCACGTCGATCTTGACCAGGTCGCCGTCCTCCAGCGGCCGGCTGTCGGGGATGCCGTGGCAGATCACCTCGTTGACCGACGTGCAGATCGCTTTCGGGAAGCCCCGGTAGCCCAGCGCGGACGGGTAGGCCCCGTGGTCGCACATGAACTCGTGCCCGATCCGGTCGAGTTCGTCGGTGGTGACCCCGGGCGCGATGGCCTTGGCCGCCTCGTGCATCGCCTGCGCGGCGATCCGGCCGGCCACCCGCATCTTCTCGATGACCTCGGGGCTCTGCACGTCCGAGCCACGGTAGGGCTCCGGCGCGCGGCGTCCGACGTAGTGCGGACGGGGAATCGCGGCCGGAACGGCGCGTTCGGCACTCACCCGGTGAGGCTTGATCGGGGTCACGGGGGCGATCATAGTGGGGTCAGCACACGCGACCCGGGGAGGGTGAACCATGGCTGAGGGCGAGTGGTACTGGTGCCTTGACCACCACACGGTGGAGCCGTACGACGGCTGCCGCAACGACGTCCGCCTCGGCCCGTACGCGACCCCGCCGAGGCGAATCAGGCCCTGGAGAAGGTGCGGGAGCGCAACGAGGCCTGGGACAACGACCCGGACTGGAACGACCCCGAGGACGACGGGGACGATCCCGTCACCTGAGGTCCGTCCGCCGCCGGCTCAGCGCCGGCCCAGGAACCGATCCTCGGACTGCCGCAGGGCGCGCAGGGCGGTGTCCGCCCTGACGGGGGCGCGCCACAGCAGGAAGCCGTAGCGCTGGGCGACGCCCTCGCCCTGGGCCACCAGGACCACCCTGGCTAGCATGGCCGGCCGGGTGTCCTGGCCGGCGCGGCTGATCCGGGATTCCACCTCGAACGGCCCCCTGTCGTCGGTGGTGCTGGTCACCGTGGAGTTGTTCACGTGGTACCCCATCGGCGCCACGCAGGCGATCAGTTGCTCGGCGACGCTCTGGTACCAGCCCTGCGACGAACGCTGGTCGAGTTCGCCGACGATCAGCAACGACCGCGAGGCGGGCACCGGGAAACGCGCCGGGGCCCGATCGGTGAACAGTCCGGCGGCCCGGGCGAACGGGTAGGCGAGCGCCACCGGGCCGGCCCAGCCCGCCGCTGGGGCCGCGTCCGTGGCCCGCGCAGCAGGCAGCCTGGCGGGTCCGTCCGGGACGCAGTCGAAGCGCGGCGGTTCGGCGTTGGTCGGTGTGGGCGAGGGGGTGCGACCGTCACCGGCGGGTTGATCAGGGCGGGCCCGCCGGCGCCCCACTCCCCGCGACCACCACCACGAGGATCGCCACGCCGGCGAGCGCGGCGACCAGCCGGCCGCCGCCACGAGCGCCGGCCGCCGCCTCGGCATCCCGTGCCTGCCGGGTCCTGGTCGTCCAGGTCGCACCGTCGAAGTACCGCTCGCGGTGGCCCTCGCCGAGCGGATCGGGATGCCAGCCGGGCTCGGTCATCGACGGTCCATGGTTGGCGTCCAGCCTAGTCGCGGGCTCCCGAACCCCTGTTTGTAACCCCGCTGAAACATCCCGGGCGGCAGACTGGGGCCATGGATAAGCAGACAGAGTTCGTCTTGCGGGCCATGGAGGAGCGGGACATCCGCTTCGTCCGCCTCTGGTTCACCGATGTGCTGGGGTTCTTGAAGTCGGTCGCGATCGCCCCGGCCGAACTGGAGGGCGCCTTCACCGAGGGCATCGGCTTCGACGGCTCTGCGATCCAGGGCTTCGCCCGGGTGTTCGAGGCGGACATGGTCGCCCATCCCGACCCGTCCACGTTCCAGTTGCTGCCGTGGCGGNGGACCTCTCAGGGCACCGCGCGCATGTTCTGCGACATCCGGTTGCCGGACGGGGCACCGTCCTTCGCCGACNCCCGTTACGTGCTGAAGCGCGCGATGCGCAAGGCGGGCGACATGGGGTTCACGTTCTACACCCACCCCGAGATCGAGTTCTACCTCTTCGAGCGGCCCATCGCCCCTGGTCAGCCCCCGGTTCCGGTGGACAACTCCGGCTACTTCGACCACACCACGACCACCGCGGGCACCGACTTCCGCCGCAAGGCGATCACGCTGCTGGAACAGATGGGCATCTCCGTCGAGTTCAGCCACCACGAGGGCGGTCCCGGCCAGCAGGAGATCGACCTGCGCTACGCCGACGCCTTGACGATGGCCGACAACATCATGACGTTCCGGGTCGTCATCAAGGAGGTGGCGGCCATGCAGAACATGTTCGCCTCCTTCATGCCCAAGCCGCTCACCGATTTCCCCGGTTCGGGCATGCACACCCACGTGTCGCTGTTCGAGGGCGACACGAATGCGTTCTACGACGCCACGTCCGAATACCACCTGTCGAAGACCGGACGACAGTTCATCGCGGGCATCCTCAAGCACGCCGGTGAGATCTCCGCGGTGACCAACCAGTGGGTGAATTCCTACAAGCGGCTGGTGGGCGCCTCGGAGGCGCCCCGCTACATCTGTTGGGGCCAGAACAACCGCTCGGCCCTGGTGCGGGTGCCGATGTACAAGCCCGGCAAGGGGGCGTCGGCCCGCATCGAACTGCGGTCGATCGACTCCGCGGCGAACCCCTACCTGGCGTACGCGGTGGTGCTCAACGCGGGCCTGGCCGGCATCCAGAACGGCTACGAACTGCCCGAGGGTGCCGAGGACGACGTGTGGTCGCTGACCGAGAAGCAGCGCCAGGCCCTGGGCATTCGTCCGTTGCCGCGCAGCCTGGACAGCGCGATCGCGCTGATGGAGAACTCCGAGCTGGTCGCCCAGACCCTCGGTGAGCATGTGTTCGACTTCTTCCTGCGCAACAAGCGGGCCGAGTTCGAGGAATACCGGACGCAGGTCACCCCTTGGGAGCTCTCCAAGTCGCTGCCGTCGCTGTAACCTCAGGCCCAGTCGAGGGGGATTGGGGGCCGGCCGTGACCGACAAGCAGCAGCAGGAGCGGATCATCGACGAACTCGAGGTGATCGATCCGGCCACCTTCGACGCCGCTGACCAGGTCGAACGCCGGGTCGGGTTCCTGGTCGAATACCTGCGCCGCACCCGGTGCGCCGGCTACGTGCTGGGGATCTCCGGCGGGGTGGATTCCTCGACCGGCGGACGGCTCGCGCAACTTGCCTGCGAACGCATCCGGGCCGAGGGCGGCCAGGCCACGTTCGTCGCCATGCGGCTGCCCTACGGGGTGCAGGCGGACGAGGCCGACGCGCAACGGGCGCTGGAGTTCATCCGGCCCGACGAGACCCTGGCCCTCGACATCAAGCCGGGCGTGGACGCGCTGTGGGAGGGGCTGCTGGCCGGCGGGCTGCAGCCGCCCGAGCGGTCGCGCGCCGACTTCGTCCGGGGANACGTGAAGGCACGGGTCCGGATGGTCGCGCAGTACACGGTCGCGGGGGCACGGAACCTGCTGGTGGTCGGCACCGACCAGGCCGCCGAGGCGGTGGTCGGCTTCTACACCAAGTTCGGGGACGGGGCCTGCGATCTGACCCCGCTCACCGGGCTGCCGAAACGCCGGGTCAAGGAGCTCGCCCGGTTCCTGGGCGCCGGGGAGTCGGTGGTTGAGAAGGTGCCAACGGCGGACCTGGAGGACGATCGTCCGTTGATCGCGGACGAGGTCGCCCTCGGTGTCCGGTACGCGGCCGTGGACGACTACCTGGAGGGCCACAACATCGAGCCCACCGACGAGCAGACGATCCTGAGCTGGTACCGCCGGACGGCCCACAAGCGCGCCCTGCCGGTCACGCCGCGCTCGCTGGGTTTCTGAGGCCCCGAGCGGGTCGGGCCACGCCGGCTCAGCCGGCGCTGCGCAGGTGGTGGACGAGCGCGCCGCGCAGGTTGGCGTCGTTGAAGTGCTTGCAGGCCAGCACCCGTGGCCGGGGAAGTTCGGCGGGNGTGCGTTGGATCAGCTCATCGAACCGAGTCCGGATCGCCTCGATGAGGGTCGGCTGGACGCTGATTCCGCCGCCGATCGCGAACGCCTCCACATCCAGCACCAGTTGGGCGTTGAAGATCAGCGCCGCAACCCGGCGCGCATAGTCGTCCAGGAGCCGGACGGCGCCCGGGTGGCCCTCGGCGAGGGCGGCGAAGAACGCCCGCCCGTCCGCGCTCTCCAGGCCCGCCTCCTCGGCGTACGGCCTGGTCAGGCCGCCAACGCCGACGTCGACGGCGAGCGGACGCAACGGGTCGGCGTCGAGCAGGTTCGACAGCAGCAGGCTGAAGTGCCCGGCGTGCTGATGGGCTCCGTGGCGGATCCGTCCGCCGAGCATGACCGCCCCGCCGATGCCGGTACCCAGCACGATGGCGACGGCGTCCGTGCATCCGGTGAGCGCGCCGTCGGCGGTCTCGGCCAGCAGCGCACAGTTCGCGTCGTTCTCGACACTGACCCGGGTGGGGCAGCGGGCGGTGACGGCCTCGATCATGTTGGTGCCGGCGTTGAAGGTCAGCGCGCCGCCGTTGTGCATGAAGCCGGTGACCGGGTCCAGTTCCCCGGCGGTGCTGATCGCGATGCCTTCGATCGCGCCCGCCACCGGGTCGTACAGCGCCCCCACGGCCTCGATGAACTCCGGGTGGCTGGTGAAGGTGGTGGGCACGACGCCCTTGTTCCGGAGGTTGCCGGCCGCGTCGGCGATCGCGTGCTTGATCCCGCTGCCGCCCACATCGAGCACCAGATACNNTCGGGCACTGACCCGCCCCTTTCCGTCCGGCGCCGTGGTCCCAGGTCCCCGGCACCTCGGCGCTGCTGAATCCAGGCCCGTCCGTCGGCCGGCCCCACTGTGCTACTGAACTCGCGCCGGTCTCTCGGCCGGCCCACTGTGCTGCCGAACCTCATCTTTGCTGCCGAACCTCGACTTTGCTGCCGAAGCTTCGGCAGCAAAGTCGGGTTTCGGCAGCAAAGTGCGCACGGAGGGTCAGCGGGAGGGGGTCAGCGGGACGGGCTGGTGCTCGGCTGGGCCGGCTGCGGTGCGGACGGCTCCCGGTCGGGGCCGCGGTTGAGCTGGACGAGCCTCCCGGCGCGGTGGCTGGTGCGGCGCCGCCGGCCACGGGTGAGGCGGAGGCACTCGTCCGGCGGCCGAACACGTTGCCCGCCGGCAGGGCCTGCTGGCGGTCGGCCAGCACCACCCGCTGCCCCTCGGTCAACCCCTCGACGATCTGGACGAGCCCGCCGCCGAGCGCGCCGGTGGTCACCGTGACCGTCTGCGGGGTGGCCGTCGTCCCCGCGTCGAGCACCTTCACCGTGGCGGTGGTGCTGGTCACCTTCGTGATCGCCGAAACCGGGACGGTCAGGACGTCGGACACCGTGCGCAACACGATGGTCACGTCGGCCTTCACCCCGTGCGCAGCACCTGGGCCGGGTCGGCCGCCCGTAGGGTGGTGGTGTAGGTGGCGGTGGATCCGCTGGTGCCGGAGGTGGCGAGCATGCTCACCCGGGTCACCTTCGCGGTGAGTTCGTCCGTCGACCCGGGAGGGGTCACCGTGGCCGCCTGGCCGACCGCCACCAGCGGGCGCACCGACAGCGGCACCTCGATCGACAGGTCGGCCTTCCCGCTGCCCACCACGGTGATCGCCCTACCGGACGAGGACGCCCCCTTGACCAGGGTCACCGTCCCGACCACCCCATCCACCGGGCACCTCAGCGTGGCGGCGGCCAGGTCGTCCTCGGCGCTGTCGACCTTCTGCCGAGCGGCCAGCACGTTCGCCCGGTCGGTCGCGATCTGGGCGTTGCTGGCGCCCTTGACGGTCGCACCGGCGGTGACGGACGAGGTGGGCGCGGCCCCGCCGCCCGCGCTGGCGCCCATCGCCGCGCCGATGGCGGCGGTGGCCTTGGCCTGCGCGCCGGCCAAGGCCTGCATCGTGGCGGTGCAGGCGGCCAGGTCGGCCGGGGTGGGGGTGGCGGTCGGCGACAGCACCGGCGCGCAGGCCTTCTGCTGGGCCGCGAGTGCCTGCTGCACCGCCGCCATGGCCGTTTGCATGGACTTCATGGCCGCCTGACTGGCCGCTGCAGCCTTCGCGGCGGCGGCTTTTGCCTTGGCTGCCGCGGCCTTGGCCTTCGCGGCGGCCGCCTCGGCGGCGGTCTGGGAGTCCAGGTCCGCGCTGAGGGTGGCCTGGGCCCTGGCGAGGCCCGCCTTGGCCTGGAGCAGGGCCACGCTGAGCGGTGCCTTGTCCAAGGTCGCCAGCACCTGACCGGCCTTGACCTTCTGCCCGACCGCGACCTTCACGCTGGTCACCGTCCCGGACGTGCCGAACCGGGCGTCGGCGGTGTTGGTGCGCGTCACGGTGCCCGACAGGGCCAGGGTCTCGGTGACCGAACCCTTCGAGACGGTCGCGGTGACGTAGCGGTCGGTGGCCGGACGACTGCTCGTGCCGGCCACGGCCACCCCACGCCGGCGATCAGCACCAGCACCAGGGCCACCCCACGGCGACGAACCCGACGCGGTTACGACGGCGCGGCATCATTCGCTCCTCAGCGCGTCGATCGGGGCGAGCTTGGCGGCGCGGCTGGCTGGATACACCCCGGCGACGACCCCGATGCCCATCGAGACCGCGAGCGCGATCAGCGTGGCCAGCCACGAGATCAGCACCTGGAAGCTCAGCGCAGCCGAAAGCCCGAGCGCCCCCAGGTAGCCCAGCGTGACCCCGGCCAAGCCACCCAGAAGGCCGAGGATTCCGGCCTCGACCAGGAACTGCCGGCGGATCAGGCCGGGGTGNGCGCCGAGCGCCTTGCGCAGCCCGATCTCGCGGACGCGTTCGCTGACCGACACCAGCATGATGTTCATCACCCCGATGGCGCCGACCAGCAGCGAGATGCCGGCGATCGAGGCCAGCAGCGCGGTGAGGATCGCGGTGGTCGATTCCAGGGTCGAGACCAGGCTGGCCGAGCTGAACACCTGGAAGTCCTGGTCGGCCGTGGTCGTCCGGTGGCTGGTGAGCAGGGCGGCGGTGACCTCCTGCTGGGCGGCCGAGAGGCTCTGGTCGTCCCTGGCCTGGACGTAGATCGAGCTGACCGTGCGGGCGTTGGACGAGGCCGACAGCGCGTTGGCGAACGTCGTCCGCGGCACCACGATCTGGTCGTCCTCGTTGCTGAACGGATTGTTCGACCCCACCGATTCGAGGACGCCGATGACCGTGAACTCCTGGCCGTTCACCAGCAGCGTCCGGCCCACCGGGGAGCGGGACGCGAAGAGCTCCGAGGCCGTCGTCGACCCGAGCACGGCCACCCGGTTGGCCGCGGCGACGTCCGCGGCGGTGAAGAAGCGGCCGTCGGTGGGATTCCGGTTGCGCATCACGGCCCATTCCGGGGTCGTGCCGGTGGCGGTGCTCGTCCAGGTGTCGGTGCCGACCTGCAGCGTCGCCGACCCGGACGAGACCGGCGCGACCATCGACACGTCCGGCGCCACGTTGGGGTCGGCCAGCAGGGCCGCGTCGTCCACGGTCAGCGTGGTGAGCGAGGCGCCCCCGCCCCGGAAGCCGGACGAGGACGTCCCGGCCGACGGGGTGACGGTGAGCAGGTTGGAGCCCAGCTTGTTCAGCTGATCGGTGATGGAGGCCTGCGCGCCCTGGCCGAGGCCGACGGTGAGCATGACCGCGGCGATGCCGATGAGAATGCCGAGCATGGTCAGCGCCGAGCGCATCCGCCGGGCGCTAAGGGCCTCCCACGCGGTCCGTACGGTCTCGCCCCAGCCCATCACGAGCGCATCNAGCGCCCCTTCGGACAGCAGTCCGTCGCGGATCGTCACCGTCCGCTGGGCGGCCTCGGCGACATCGTGCTCATGGGTGATCAGGACGATCGTCCGTCCCTGCGCGTGCAGGTCGTCGAGCAGCCCCAGCACGTCGCGGGTCGAGACCGAGTCGAGGTTGCCCGTCGGTTCGTCCGCGAGCAGGAGGGCAGGGTCGGTGACCAGCGCACGGGCCACCGAGACCCGCTGCTGTTGGCCGCCGGACAGCTCGCCGGGACGGTGCTCCACGCGATCGGCCAGGCCGACCCGTTCCAGCGCGGCCAGCGCCCGGGCGCGCCGCTCCGCTCGTCCGACGCCCGCGTAGACCAGCGGGAGTTCGACGTTGCGCACCGCGGTCTGGCTCGCGAGCAGGTTGAACTGCTGGAACACGAACCCGATCCGGGCGTTGCGGACGTGCGCCAGTTCCCGCTCGCTCATCGCGCTGACGTCCTGCCCGTCGAGCTCGTACGTACCGGAGGTGGGCACGTCGAGGCAGCCGATGATGTGCATCAGGGTCGACTTGCCCGAGCCGGAGGGGCCCATGATCGCAACGTACTCGCCGGCGTCGATGTCCAGATCGACCCCGCGGAGCGCCTCGACCTGGACCACCCCGGTGTCGTAGGTCTTGCGGACCTCACGCATCCGCAGCAGGCTCATCGGNCTGGCCCCTCCGGTCGGTCGGGCTCCGGTGCCGTCGGGCGGTGGCCCACCGGCTCCCGGACCGAACTGGATGCCTCCGCTCGCTCCCCCGGTGGGCAGGGCGTCGCGCGTGGTGATCGCGACCTCGTCGCCCTCGGCGAGCCCGGAGGTGACCTCCGTCATCGTGCCGAACACCCGTCCGGTCACGACCTCCGTGGTCACCTGCTGGCCGTTCTTGACCTGCTGGACGGTGGCCTTCCCGTTGACGTTGACGATCGCCGCCGTGGGGACGGTGAGGACGCCGGGATAGGTGCCGGTGGTGACGGTGGCCGTCACGGCGACCCCGGAATAGACACCGGTGCCGGTGCTCTTGACCGACAGCACGACGGGAAGCTCGCCGTGCCGCCGGACGAGGACGACACGATGCCGACGCTGTCGACCGTCCCGTTCAGCACCGTGGTCGTCCCGGTGATCGCGATCCTCGCTTTCTGCCCGGCCTTCAACGACGCGACATCGGCGGCGCCGACGGTGGCGTTGACCTTCCAGCTCTTGGTCGACACCACGACCACGTTCGCACTCGACGCGGTGGTGGTGGCGCCGGCGCCGGCACCGCTGACCGAACCCGTCGCGGCACCCGCGCCGCTGGCGGTGTCCCCCTTGGCGATGTTGACCAGGGCGACCACGCCGTCGATGGTGGATCGGAGTTCGCCTTCTTGAGCGCCAGTTCGGCGCTGGACAGCTGAGCCTCCGCCGAACGGACCTGGGCCAGGGCGGCGCTGCGCTGGCTGCTTGAGGCATCGTTGTCGACCGCGTCGCTGTAGGACGTGCGGGCGGCGGTGAGGTTCGCGCGCGCCAAGGCCACGGCGTTGGCCAGGTCGGTGGCGTCGATCGTCGCGACCACCTGGTTCTTGGAGACCTTCTGCCCGACCTTGACCTTCACCGACGTGACCGTGCCCGCGGACGAGAAGGAAAGGTCCGCCTGGTTCTTGGGGGCCAGCGTGCCGCTCAGGCCCACGGTGACGGTCTGGGTGGACTTGGTCACCTTGACGGTTTGGGTGCGGACGAAGCCAGCGCTCTGTTGCGGCCTGGTGAGCAGGAACGCGGTCAGCCCGAGCGCGAGTGCCACGATGCCGATGCCGCCGACCAGCACCCACTTCCTCCGCTTGGATCGCCTCGCTGCGGCCTGCGCCATCGTCACTCCAGATTTCGTTAGCGGTCCACTAAGTGTTACTCGCGTACCTGTGCGAAGCCTGTGGGGAGCTGTCATCTGTGCTCAGCAGGGGAAAGACTTCCGACAGGTCACTGCGCAGGCCACTGGCGCTCACCAGGCGGGTCTCCCGGGCCGCGGCCCAGGTGAGGGTGCCCGCGGCGAGGGCGATCAGGGTTTCGGCGGGGAGCTCCACGACGTTGGGCGGCGTGCCGCGGCGATGCGCACCCGCGTCGTCCAGCCCCAGCTGGACCGCGGCGAAGGGCGGCACCCGCACTTCGATGCTGCGGCCCGGATGCACCAGCGCCAGGTGCGCGCACACTGCCCGCGCCAGGCCGGCCAGCTCGGCTCGCGGCAACTGCTCGCGGGCGGCCAGAGCGGTCGCCGCGGCGTGCAGCACGGCCTGATCCAGCGGCGGCTGCTTACGGCTCACCTGCCCGACGCTACCCGGCTGTCACGGGCGGCGTCGCCGGGTTAGCCTTCGTCCATGGACCGGACCTCCACCACCGTGGGTGAACTGGCCCGGCTGGGTTTCGCCGACNCCCAGGCCGCCGATCGCGTGCTGGACGCCTGGTCGCGGGCCGGTCGTTCCGAGCGTCGGCAGCCCCTGCTGGACGAGGTGCTCGGCAGCGCCGATCCCGACGGCGCGCTCGCGGGGCTGGCCCGGATCCTGGAGGCCGAATCCGGCCTGCTCGATCGGCTGCTCGCCGACCCGGCGTGGGCGCGGCGGCTGATCGCCGTGCTCGGTGCGAGCCCCGCACTCGCCCAACACCTCTCTGCCCATCGCGACGACGTGTCCGTCCTGGCCGAGGAACCCCGGCGCCGCCACGCCGACGAACTGCGCCGCGAGTTGCTGGACGCCGCCGGGGCCGATCCCGACGCCCAGCTCCCCGTTGCCCCGAGCGCCGGCGCCGACGGGCTGCGGCTGGCCTACCGACGGGCTCTGCTGCGCATCGCCGCGCGGGACCTGGCCGCCGCCGACCCGCTGCAGGTGCTGCCGGACGTGGCCGCCGAACTCGCCGACCTCGCCGACGCGACCGTCGAGACCGCCCTCGCGCTGGCCCGGTCCGAGGTGCCCGGCTGGGAGCGCGCCCGCCTCGGCGTGGTCGCCCTGGGCAAGACCGGCGCCCAGGAACTCAACTACATCAGCGACGTCGACGTCCTGTTCGTCGCCGAGCCGGCGCCGGCGGACGAGCCCTGCAGCGCTGCCGACGCCGTGTCCATCGGCACCAGGCTCGCCGGGTCGCTGACCAGGATCTGTTCGGCGCACACCGCCGCGGGCACCATCTGGCAGGTCGACGCGGCGCTGCGACCCGAGGGCAAGGCCGGGCCGCTCGTCCGAACGATCGCGAGCATGCGCACCTACTACGGCAAATGGGCCAAGAACTGGGAGTTCCAGGCCATGCTCAAGGCCCGGCCGATGGCCGGCGACCTGGCCCTGGCCAGGGAGTTCTGTGAGCTGGTCGACCCGCTGGTGTGGCGGGTTGCCGAGAACGACCAGTTCGTCGCCGAGACCCAGGCGATGCGCAAGCGGGTGATCGCCCTGCTGCCGCCCAAGGAGGCCGACCGCGAGATCAAGCTCGGCGCCGGCGGCCTGCGCGACGTGGAGTTCAGCGTCCAACTGCTGCAACTGGTCCACGGACGGGCGGACGAACGGGTCCGGCAGCGGGCGACGCTGCCGGGGCTGGGAGCGCTGATCGAGTTCGGCTACGTCGGCCGCACCGACGGCAAGGACCTGGATGCCGCCTACCGGCTGCTGCGGCTGCTGGAGCACCGCGTCCAGCTGTCCAGGCTGCGCCGCACCCACCTGTTCCCCGACGACCAGCCCAGCCTGCGCCGGCTGGCCCGCTCGATCGGGGCCAAGGACGTCGACGACCTGCGGCAACGGTGGCGCTCGGCCACCCGGCGGGTGCTGGGGCTGCACCAGCGGCTGTTCTACTCCCCGCTGCTGGAGGCGGTGGCCAGGATCCCGTCCGAGGCCGTCCGGCTCACCTCCGAGGCGGCCGAGACCCGGCTGCGGGCGCTCGGGTACTCCGATCCGAAGGCCGCCCTGCGGCACATCGCGGCGCTCAGCCAGGGGCTGTCCCGGCAGGCCGAGATCCAGCGGCAGTTGCTGCCGGCCATGCTCGGCTGGTTCGCCGAGGGCGCCAACCCCGACCACGGGCTGCTGGCGTTCCGGCAGGTGTCGGAGGCGATGGGCACGACCCACTGGTACCTGCGGGCGTTGCGGGACGGCACCGCCATGGCCGAACGGCTGGCCCACATCCTCGCGTCGTCCCGCTACGCCGTCGACCTGCTGATGCGCGCCNCCCAGGCCGTGGGGGTGCTGGACGACCTCGACGCCCTCAGGCCGCGGCCGCGCACCGAGGTGCTCGCCGAGATGAACCTCTCGGCGGGCCGGCACGACGACGCCGAACGGGCGATCGCGCACATCCGGNCCGTGCGGCGCACGGAGTTGTTGCGGCTGGCGATGGCAGACCTGCTGGGCACGATCGACCTCGGCGACCTCGGCAGTGCGCTGGCGGACGTGATGTCGGCCACCATCGACGCCGCGCTGGGCGTCGTCGTCCGCGGGTTCGACTGGACGCCGCGGCTGGCCGTGGTGGCCATGGGCCGGTGGGGCGGCCAGGAGCTGTCGTACGGCTCGGACGCCGACGCGATGATCCTCGTCGAGGACTCCGACCACCCCGACGCCACGAAGGTGGCCACTCAGGTCATCGCCGCCCTGCGGGCCGCGCTGGCCAAGCCGGGTGCCGACCCGCCACTGGAGATCGACGTGGACCTGCGGCCAGAAGGCAAGGGCGGGCCGATCGTCCGGTCGCTGTCGAGCTACCTGGCCTACTACGAGCGCTGGTCGTCGACCTGGGAGGCCCAGGCGCTGTTGCGCGCCTGCCACGGAGCCGGGGACGAACGGCTCACCGAGGCCCTGCTCGCCGGGGTCGCCGGCCTGCGCTACCCGGCCGAAGGGTTGACCCGGGCGCAGGTCAACGAGATCCGCAAGCTGAAGGCGCGGATGGAGGCCGAGCGGGTGCCGCGCGGCACCGATCCCAAGCGGCACACCAAGCTCGGGCCGGGCGGGCTGAGCGACGTGGAGTGGGTGCTGCAGCTACTGCAGCTGCAACACGCCGGGGCCGATGAGTCGCTGCGCCGGACCGGCACGCTGGAGGTGCTGGCGGCCGTCCGGGAGGCGGGACTGCTGAACGGCGCCGACGCCGCCGCCCTGGAGGCGGCCTGGACGATGGCGAGCCGGATCCGCAACGCGATCGTCCTGACCCGCGGCCGGGCCTCCGACACCATCCCGACCGACACCCGGGAACTGGCGGCCGTCGCCGAACTGCTGGGCTACGCGAAGGGCGAGTCCTCGCAGATGGTCGAGGACTACCTGCGCCGCACCCGGCTCGCGCGACAGGTGATGGACCGGGTGTTCTGGGGCCTCGACTAGGGGTTTCGCGTCACCGTCAGGGTGGTGAGGTCGTCGTGCACCTCGGCGCCGATGGCCGCCAGTGCGGCGGTGAGCTCCGGCAGCGGCGGGTTGTCGTGGCCGAGGTGGATCGCGATGTGCCGGGTTCGCTCGTCCGTGTTCCCCCAGGTGCGCAGGTCGGCCAGCGCCGCCGCGAACGTCTCCAGGTTGTGGTGCTGGGACACCTTCCGGGGCGTGTGGCCGAACGTCTCCTCCAGCGCGACGAGGTCGAAGCGCCAGCCCTCCAGAGCCGCCCGGGCCGCCGTGGGCCACGGTCCGGTGTCGGTGGCGTAGAGGAGGGCGGCCGACCCGTCCGTGACCACCCAGAGCACCGCCTCGCCGTGCGCGTCGTGGTTCGCGGGGATCGCTTTGAGCCGGTAGCCCGCGACCTCGACCTCGTCCCCCGCGGTCACCTGGACGAAGTCGACGACCGTCTGGGCCGGTGCCAGCCACGGCCGGCAGGCCTCGATCACCGGCGCGGTGCCCACCACGGTCAGCGGACGATCGGTCACCCACGACCGGTGCATCAGGAACGACGGATGGCAGTGGTCGTCGTGGGCGTGGGTGATGACCACCACCTCGACGGCCGCGAGGTCCAACCCGGCCCGCAGCGCCTGCCGCGGCATCTCCGGCCCGGCGTCGAGCAGCAGCCGTCCGTCCACCGCCGCACAGGTGGGGGTGCGGGGCGTCCGGGTGCGCTGGTCGGCGCAGGACGCGCAACCGCACCAGGCGTTCGGCCAGCCGTCCGAGGCGCCCGTGCCGAGCAGGGTGAACTCCATGCGCCAAACCTAGCGAGGCGCTCAGACGGCCCGCACGAGGCGAGCCACCCTTCGGTCCTGCGGGCGGCCTCGGCCCGCGTTCGAGCCCGCGGGGGCGCCGTTTTCGTCCACGGTGGCCGCTGCTGCGAGAATGGGAACCCCGCTCACCCAAGGAGTCACATGCCGCGCTCGACCACGTCCCGTGGCTGGTGGACGTGGTTGTCGGTGCTGGTGCCCGCGGCGGTGGTTGGCGTCCAGGTGTGGCTGCGGCGCTGGGTCAGCGACGACGGGTTCATCAACGTCCGCGTGATCCACCAGATCGTCGCCGGGAACGGGCCGCTCTACAACCTCTCCGAGCGGGTCGAGGTGGGGACGTCGACGCTGTGGCTGTGGCTCGTGGCCGCCGGCCAGGCTGCGTTCCCGCAGGTCGAGACGGGTGTCGTGATGGTCGTCCTCGGCACCGCGTTCTCGGTGCTGGCGATGCTCCTGCTCGGACTGGCGTCGATCAAGCTGACAGACGGCAAGGCGGGCGTGGTGCTGCCGCTCGGCCTGGCCGTGCTGGCGGGGCTCACGCCCTTCTGGGACTTCGGCACCTCGGGGTTGGAAACCTCGCTGAGCTACCTGTGGCTGGCCACCTGCCTGTGGGCGCTGGCCCGCCGCTGGTACCGCCGCGCACGCAAACCCCTGCCGGCGTGGCGACCCTGGCCTGTCGCGTGGGTGATCGGCCTCGGCCCGCTGGTGCGTCCCGATCTGGCGTTGGTGTCGCTGGTGTTCGGGATCATGCTGCTGGCCCAGAGCGAACGCCGGGTGCGCGGCTGGCTGGCCGCCGCCGCGGTGGCGCTCTCGACGCCGGTGGCGTACGAGATCTTCCGGATGGGCTACTACGCCTCGCTCGTGCCCAACACGGCGCTCGCCAAGAGCAACGCCTCGCCCGCCCAGGGGTTGACGTACGTCCTCGACTACGTGCTGACCTACCACCTGTACCTGCCTGTCGCCCTGGCGCTCGCGGTCATCGTCGCAGGCCTGGTCGCGGGCCTCCGGAACAGGGACGGAGGTCTCGTCGCGCTGTGGGTCGGCCCGCTGCTGGCGGCCGCGATCCACGCCGGGTTCGTCGTCTCGGTCGGCGGCGACTTCATGCACGCGCGCTTCCTCCTGCCGGCCACGATCCTGCTGTTCGGACCGGTCGGCGTGGTGGCGGGGCCGGTGTGGCAGCGGGCGGCGGCAGTGGTGGGGATCGCGTGGGCCCTGGTCGCCGGCCTCGTCCTACGGCCGGTGCTGTGGAACGGGATGATCGTTGACGAGCGCAGTTACTACGCCAATNTCGTCCCCGACGCCCCGGGGGCGATGGTGATCGCCGAGAACTGGTCCGCCGACGTCGGCTACCAACTGACCCAGCGCGCGGCCCGCGACTACGCGGCCGGGCAGTCCTACTTCCTCGACATCACCAAGCCGGACGAGAAGGTGCCCACCACCGACGGCACCGGGATCTACATCGTGATCAACTCCCTCGGCATCNGCGGGGTCGGCGCCGGGCTCGACGTCACCATGGTCGACCCGCCCTCCCTCGGCGACCCGATCGGCTCCCGGCTCGTCCTGCCGCCGGACGCGAAATACCGGGTCGGGCACGCCTACAAACCCGTGGTGTGGGCGATGGCCCGCTACTCCGCGGCCGACTACCACCCCGACGACAAGGCTCTCGCGGACGCCCGGGCCACCCTGGCGTGCGGCGACGTGCCGACCCTCCTCGCGGCGATCTCCGAACCGCTGACCCCCAGCNGATTCCTCACCAACCTCGTCCTGGCTCCGAAGCTGACGATGCTGCGTATCCCGGTCGACCCGGCGCAGGCGCGCCAGAAGCTCTGCGGCTGAGCGTTCGCACCCGCGCGTCGCACGGCATCGTCCGACGCCGATAGAATCGCAGGCGATGTCCAGCTCACCAGCTCTCGATCTCCCCACCACCACCGAACGCCTCACCGGCTGGGGCCGGACGGCACCCACCACGGCCCAGGTGCTCGCCACCGGCGACGTCGACCTCATCGCCGCCGCGGTCAAGGCGGTCGCCGACCACAACGCCGACTCCCCGTCCCACCTCAAGCGCGGCATCATCGCCCGCGGTCTGGGCCGCTCGTACGGGGACGTGGCCCAGAACGCCGGCGGCCTCGTTCTCGACATGACCGCGCTGAACCGCATCCACCACATCGACGCGACCACCGCGACCGTGGACGTCGACGCCGGGGTCAGCCTGGACGAGTTGATGCGCGCGGCCCTGCCGTACGGCCTGTGGATCCCCGTCCTGCCCGGCACCCGCCAGGTCACCGTGGGCGGGGCCATCGGCTGCGACGTGCACGGCAAGAACCACCACAGCGCGGGGTCGTTCGGCGACCACGTGGCCTCCATGGACCTGCTCGTCGCGGACGGACGGATCCTGACCCTGCGCCCCGAAGGTTCCCCGGACGACCCCGACGGCTCGCTGTTCTGGGCCACCGTCGGCGGCATCGGGCTCACCGGGGTGATCCTGCGGGTCACCCTGAACATGACCCGCACCGAAACCGCCTACTTCGTGGCCGACGGGGTCGTCACCCGCACCCTGGACGAGACCATCGCCGTCCACTCCGACGGCTCGGAAGCCGACTACGACTACTCCTCGGCCTGGTTCGACGCGATTTCCCCGGCACCGAAGCTCGGCCGGGCCGCCCTGTCCCGCGGCTCGCTGGCCACGCTGGCCCAGCTGCAGGAGAAGGCGCCCAAGCTGGCTGCCGACCCGCTGGCGTTCCACGCCAAGCCCCTGTTCGAGCTGCCCGACGTGTTCCCCAACGGGCTGGCCAACAAGCTGACCTTCTCGGTGCTGGGCGCCGTGTGGTACGCCAAGAGCGGCAACTACACCGGCAAGATCCAGAGCCTCACCGGCTTCTACCACCCCCTGGACATGTTCAGCGAGTGGAACCGGGCCTACGGCAGCGACGGGTTCCTGCAGTACCAGTTCGTCGTCCCGCCCGCCGCGGTGAGCGAGTTCAAGCGGATCATCGCCGACATCCAGGCCTCGGGTCACTACTCGTTCCTCAACGTGTTCAAGCTGTTCGGCGAGGGCAACAATGCGCCGTTGTCCTACCCGATGGCCGGCTGGAACGTGTGCGTCGACTTCCCGATCCGCTCCGGCCTGCACGAGTTCCTGCACGGCCTGGACGCCCGCATCCTCGAGTTCGGCGGTCGGCTCTACACCGCCAAGGATTCCCGGACGACCGCGGCCACCTTCCACGCCATGTACCCCGAGATCGACGCCTGGATCGCGACCCGGCGCCGGATCGATCCCGACGGGGTGTTCGCCTCCGACATGGCTCGCCGCCTCGAACTGCTCTGACCCACCTCGGTGGCATGCGCCACCTGACCGAAAGGCACCTGCTCATGATTGACGCGGTCGGCAACCCGCAGACCATCCTGCTGCTCGGCGGCACCTCCGAGATCGGCCTGGCGATCTGCGAGGAGTACCTGCGCCGGCAGCCGCTGCGCGTGATCCTCGCCTGCATGCCCGGCGACCCGCTGGCCGAGGCCTCGGTGGAGCAACTCAAGACCGCGGGCGCCACCCGGGTCGACCTGCTCGACTTCGACGCAACCGACACCGCCAGCCACCCGGCCGTGATCGACAAGGCCTGGTCGGAGGGCGACGTGGACGTGGCGATCGTCGCGTTCGGCCTGCTCGGCGACGCCGAGGAACTGTGGCAGGACCAGGCGAAGGCCGTCCTGACCGCGCAGGTCAACTACACCGGGGCGGTGAGCGTCGGGNTGCTGCTCGCCCAGCACATGAAGGCGCAGGGCTACGGGCAGATCATCGCGATGAGCACGGTCGCGGGCGAGAAGGTGCGCCGCTCGAACTTCGTCTACGGCTCGACCAAGGCCGGTCTCGACGCGTTCTACCGCAACCTCGGCGAGGCGCTGGACGGCTTCGGGCCGAAGGTTCTGGTCGTCCGGCCCGGCCAGGTGCGCACCCGGATGTCGGCGCACGTCAAGGAGGCCCCGCTCACGGTCGACAAGGAGGACGTCGCCGCGCAGGTCGTGGACGCCGCCCGCAAGGGTAAGTCGCTGATCTGGGCGCCGCCGGCGTTCCAGTACGTGATGTTCGTCCTCAAGCACATCCCGGCGCCGATCTTCAAGCGGCTGCCGATCTGATCCTCAGCGGGCCGGCCAGCTCTGGGGCTCGGGCCGCAGTCGTTTCACGACCTGCGCCACCTTGACCTCGAACGCGAACTCGGACGTCGCTCCCACGACCAGCACCACGTAGGAGTCCGGCGAGGTGCGGTAGATCGTGCGCCCCTGCTCCATCATCGGGTGCCGGGGGACGAACGTCTCGGCGACCGCCAGCGCCTCGCGGCGCGCCTGGTCCTGGCCGCCGTCGACCACCTTGGCCTGTTCGGCGGTCCAGCGCATGGCCTCACCCGAACCCGCGTTCTGCTGCACGAGGACCACCCACGTGCCGCCGGGTGCCCGTTTGGCCGGGGCGTTGGCCCGGACGCTCTCGGCGATCTCATCGTCGCCGGACGCCTCGTCTTGGGAGTCCGGCAGGGTCGGCCACTGGAAGGTCGCGTCGTCGCTCATGGGGGCAGCCTGTCAGGCCAGGGGGTCGGTGAACCAGCCTTCCCGCAGGCCGGGGCCTGCGTCGGGTTCCACGTAGTGCTCGGCGCCGAACATGGCGAGGAATGCCTCGTCCGGAAGCATCAGGAAGCCCTGGGTGTCCTTGGCCTGGCTGGCATGGCTGGCGATCACCCCGCGGCGCAGCGCCACGTGGTCACTCACGTCGACGCGCAGGTGCAGCTCCGCTTCAGGGGTGCCGAGCGGGTTGCCGTCGTCCAGCGGGCTGTCCGGGTCGAAGTCGTCCTCGGCGCCCGCCGCGCGCGCGGCCTGGTAGAGCCGCCGCATCTGGTCCCGGTTCATCGTGGCCTCGAACAGCCGCGGCCGCTTCGCCGCCAGCTCCCGGGCCCGGCGGACGAGGTGGTGGACGGCCACGTGATCGGGATGCCCGTAGTTGCCGTGCCAGTCGTAGCCGACCAGGATGTCCGCGTCTTCGGCGTCGAGGATGGCGGCCAGCCGCCCGGCCGCCTCGTCCAAAGGGGCGCGGGCGAGGCAGTCCGGATCGGCGTTCTGCTCCCAACCCGTCATCCCCGAGTCGCGGTAGCCCAGCCAGTGGACGGCGGAGACCCCGATCAGGGCCGCGGCGCTCGTCGCCTCGGCGCGGCGACGATCGGCGAGGGTCTCACCGGGGGCCAGATCGTCCGGGAGTTCCCCGTGCTCGCCGGAGGTGGCGAAGACGAGGACCACCTTGTCGCCGCGAGCCACCGCCTGGGCCATCGAGCCGCAGGTGAGGGTGCCCTCGTCATCGGGGTGGGCGTGGACGAAGACGTAGGTCGGCACCCCGGCAGTATGCCGCAGGGTGGCCACCGGATCAGCGACCCACGGTCTGCACCGCCGCAGCGGCCAGCGCCTCGGCGGCACGTTGGCGGAAGGCGGCCGAGCCCAGCAGCCGCAGGTCGGCGGCGCTGCGCATGTTGCCCATCTCCACCATGACCCCGACCCGGCGCGACAGGTTCAGTCCGGCGATGTCGGTGCGCGGGGAGAGCGCGGTGCCGCGGCCGATGTAGGTGGATCGCGGCATGGCTGTCCGGGTCTCCAACAGGTGCCGGACGGTCTTCGCGAACGCCAACGAACGCGCCTCGACCGCCGCGCCGCCGGCCATGGTCGTCGACACGATGACGTGGAACCCACGATCGCCCACGCCCAGCGACCCGTCCGCATGGATGGAGATCAGCAGGTCGGCCTCGGCCCGGTTGGTGATCGCCGCCCGCTCGTTGACGCAGGGCCCCGACCCGCGGTCGTTCGGCCTCGTCAGGACCACCTTCGCGCCCAGCTTCCGCAAGGCTGCGGCCAGCCGGGTGCCGACGTCCCAGGTGAACGCGTGCTCGCTGTAGCCGGAGTTGCTGGCGGTGCCGGAGGAGTTGCAGGCCTTCGTCCGTCCGTTGCCCGCGGGGACCTTTCGCAGCAGGGCGCGCGTCCAGACGCCGTTGTGACCCGGGTCGACGACGATCGTCCGTCCCTTGAGCGGCTCGGTGGGCTCGGCGGTGGTGGGTGGGGAGGTCGGCCGCAGGGTCGCGGGCGGGGAGCGGGGTGGTCGGACGCGTCGCGGTGGGCGTGGAGTCCGGGGTGGCGGGCGCGGTGCTGGACTCGGCCCGCGCCGGACTCGAAGGGGCCGCCGGCGCGCCCGTGCAGCCTGCCGTCAGGCAGGCGACCAGCACGAGAGCGGCGAAGCGGCGCACACGGGGAGTGTACGGAAGGCAGGTGCGGCCGCCGTCGGTGCGGGTCCCGATACCCTGATCTGAGCACCTGACGAGGACGGACGATGACGGAACCGGCGTTGCAGGATCCCGTGATGGAGGTCCTGGGCCTGCTGTGGCGTGAGGCGAATGCCGCTCGTCCGGACTGGACCGAGTGCTACGCCGTGTTCGCCCAGCAGCACCGGGTGCTGACCCTCATCGACGGCCTGTTCGTCGGGGAGCAGTTGCACCCCATGTTCATCGGCACTCAGGAGAAAGTGCCCCTGTGGGCCCTGCTCGATCGGTGGTGGACGAGTCGGCGGCGGCCGGCCAGGCGGTGTGGGAGACCATGACCCTGGGCCTGAACCGACAGGGGAACTTCAACGCGGTCTTCGGCTACCCCGGCGACGAAACGGCCGCGCAGTGGGACCCCGACCGCCACGAGGCCGGACCGCTGCTTGACCGCGCCCGCGCGGAACTGGGGCTGCGATGACGGGCCAGCAACCGGTCATCGATGCGTCGCGGTGGATTGCCCTGGGGGCCCTTGCTCCCCGCCAGATCCGGCTCGGATTCCACGCCGACAACCCGCGCGGGATGCCGGCCTGGGTGGGCCCGGTGACCCTGACCCACGTCGGCATCGACCGAGGCGACTACTCGGTGGTCGACTACTTCCCGCACCACCTGTACGAGAGCAGCACGTCCGCCTACTGCATCCGGGCCGACTCCGATGCCGTGGTCGCGGTGCTGCTGGACGACACCGGGCAGCCGGGTCCCGTCGTGGCGCAGTCGGTCGAGGAGCCCGCCCGGGTCGTCCAGCTCGCGGGCACGCTGGCCGAGTTCTTCGCCCTGCTCGCCGATCGCGTGGAGGTGGCTGCCCGGCGGATGCGCGACGAGGTGTACGCCGGCGGCGACCCCGTCGCCACACCGAACCCGCGCCAGGAGTTCGACGAGACCGCGGCTTTCGACGATGCCTTCGACGACCCGGTCGCGTTGCTCTGGGCGGACGAGCCCTGACCCGAGCCGCCGCAGCTCGCGTGCGATCGGCCGTCGTCGATCACCCATCTCACGAACCCGCCCGTGGTCGGACGCCGTGCTTCCGGCTGCCAGGATCATCGCGACGAAAGCCCCTCACCGCGGAGGAAACCCCATGTCGACCGTCACGTTCTTCGGTGGCCAGCAACTCCCCTTGGAGATGCACAAGGTCCGGATCATCCAGAAGCTCACCCTGCTGCCCGTCGAGGAGCGGCTCGTCGCGATGCGCGAGGCCGGGTTCAACACCTTCCTGCTGCAGAACGCGGACGTGTTCCTCGACATGCTGACCGATTCCGGCGTGAACGCGATGAGCCAGGAACAGCAGGCGGCGATGTTCCGCGCCGACGACGCCTACGCCGGCTCGGCCACCTTCACCCGGCTCGCCGACAAGATCGTCCAGATCTTCGGGCTGCCATACTTCCTGCCGACCCATCAGGGCCGGGCCGCCGAGCACATCCTGTCCAGCGTCCTCGTCCGTCCGGGCACCTACGTGCCCATGAACTACCACTTCACGACCTCGAAGGCGCACGTGGTCGCCAACGGCGGCGAGGTGCTGGAACTGATCACCGAGGAGGGGCTGAAGGTCACCTCGGAGCGCCCGTTCAAGGGCGACATGGACGTCGCAGCGCTGCGCGAACTGATCGCCGACAAGGGTGCGGAGGCGATCGCCTTCGTCCGCATCGAGGCCGGGACGAACCTCATCGGCGGGCAGCCGGTGAGCCTGGCCAACATGGAGGAGGTCACCGCACTGTGCCGCGAGCACGGCATCCCCACGGTGCTCGACGCCTCGCTGATCGCCGACAACCTGTACTTCTGCAAGATCCGCGAGGAGCGCTGCAAGAACCTGACCATCAAGCAGATCACCCACGCGATGTGCGACTGCTTCGACATCGTCTACTTTTCGGCGCGCAAGGTCGGTTTCGGCCGCGGCGGCGGCATCTGCGTCCGCGACGAGGCCACGTTCCGTAAGCTGCGCGGGTTGGTGCCGCTGTTCGAGGGGTTCCTCACCTACGGCGGGATGAGCGTGCGGGAGATGGAGGCGATCACCGTCGGCCTCGACGAAACCATGGATTTCGACATGATCAACCAGNGGCCCCTGTTCATCGACCACATGGTGCGGGACCTCGAATCGCGCGGGGTTCCGGTCATCACCCCGCCCGGTGGACTCGGCGCCCACGTCGACGCGCTCCGGTTCCTCGACCACCTGCCGCAGACCGAGTACCCCGCCGGTGCCCTGGCCTCGGCGTTGTTCATCGCGTCCGGCGTGCGCGGCATGGAGCGGGGCACGCTGTCGGAGCAGCGGAATCCGGACGGTTCGGAGCCGCTCGCGCACATGGAGCTCGTCCGGCTGGCCCTGCCGCGGCGGGTGTTCACGCTGTCGCAGGTCAACTACGCCGTGGACCGGATTGACTGGCTGTACCAGAACCGCGGCCTCATCGGCGGCCTGCGCTGGATCGAGGAGCCGGACATCCTGCGGTTCTTCTTCGGCCGGCTGGAGCCCATCGGCGATTGGCCGCAGCGGCTGGTCGCCAAGTTCCGCGAGGACTTCGGCGATAGCCTGTAGGGTCGCGGGGGCGGCTGGGGTCAGCGCGCCGATTCGTCGAGAGCCCGGACCAGCCGGGCGGGCGCGGTGCGGCGGTAGCTCAGCTCGACCAGCTCGGCGATCTCGTCCCAGTCGACCTCGGCGGCGCGGAAGTTCAGCCCGATCCAGCCGTACGGGCCGTAGTAGGCGGGGACGAAGAACCGTTTGTCGGCCAGCGCCTGTTCACGGGTCAGCAGGTCGGGCAGGACGAGGACGGACTGAGCCCAGCGATCGTCGAAGTGCGCACCCTTGACGACCGCCCCGAAGATGGCGAACACCTTCTTGGTGTAGAAGTTCGGGTGGCCGTGGGAGTTCTTCTCCGCCGCCTCCGGTAGCGCCAGGCAGATGCTCCGTAACCGGGCCAGATAGGGAACGTCGGGGGCGTAGCGGTCGGGGTGGGCGCTCACGCACGCTCCTTTCGTCCGGTTCCCTCGATTGTGCGCCAGTCTGGGCTGTCTGGTCGCTTGGAGAGCCCGGGAGGATCGCCTGGCTGTCGCCTCCGAGGTTTCGGCAAGCGCAATCTCCCGGGGCCCGGAAAGCCGGATCTCCGGGCAGGGAGCCTGCCCGGAGATCCGGTGTGTGATGCTGGCGGCTGAACGCCTGGACCGTCAGAGGTCGTAGTACATCTCGAACTCGTGCGGGTGCGGACGCAGCCGGATGGCGTCGATGTCGGCCCGCTTCATCTCGATCCAGGTCTCGATCAGGTCGGCGGTGAACACGTCCCCGGCGAGCAGGTAGTCGTGGTCGGCCTCCAGGGCGTCCAGCACCTCCGACAGGGTGCCGGGCACCTGGTCGACCAGCGCGTGCTCCTCGGGCGGCAGCTCGTACAGGTCCTTGTCGACCGGGGCGGGCGGCTCGATCTTGTTCTGGATGCCGTCGAGACCGGCCAGCAGGCACGCGGCGAACGCCAGGTACGGGTTCGACGACGGGTCGGGGCAGCGGAACTCGATGCGCTTGGCCTTCGGGTTCGAGCCGGTGATCGGGATCCGGATGCAGGCGGACCGGTTCCGGGCCGAGTAGACCAGGTTGACCGGGGCCTCGAAGCCGGGCACCAGGCGGTGGTAGCTGTTCACCGTCGGGTTGGTGAAGGCCAGCAGCGAGGGGGCGTGCTTGAGCAGGCCGCCGATGTACCACCGGGCGATGTCGGACAGGCCGCCGTAGCCGTTCTCGTCGTAGAACAGCGGCTGGCCGCCCTCCCACACGGACTGATGGACGTGCATGCCGGAGCCGTTGTCGCCGAAGATCGGCTTCGGCATGAAGGTGACGGTCTTGCCGGCCTCCCAGGCGGTGTTCTTGATGATGTACTTGAACTTCATCACCTCGTCGGCCGCGGCCAGCATGGTGTTGAAGCGGTAGTTGATCTCGGCCTGGCCGGCGGTGCCCACCTCGTGGTGCGCGCGCTCGACCTCAAGGCCGACGGCCTCCAGGTTCTTGACCATGTCGTCGCGCAGGTCGGCGAAGTGGTCGACGGGNGTCACGGGGAAGTAGCCGCCCTTGTACTTGACCTTGTAGCCGCGGTTGGGACGGCCATCGCCGTCGCTCTCGGCACCGGTGTTCCAGGCGCCGGCCTCGGAGTCGATGTAGTAGTAGCCGGCGTTCTGCTTGGTCTCGAAGCGGACCGCGTCGAAGATGTAGAACTCAGCCTCGGGCGCGAAGAACGCGGTGTCGCCGATGCCGGTCGACTTCAGGTAGTTCTCGGCCTTGCGGGCGATGTTGCGGGGNTCGCGGCTGTACGGCTCCTTGGTCAGCGGATCGTGGACGAAGAAGCTGACGGCAAGCGTCTTTGCCTTGCGGAACGGATCGATGAAGGCAGTCGTCGGATCCGGCAGCAGAGCCATGTCGGATTCGTGAATCTTCTGGAAGCCGCGGATCGAGGAGCCGTCGAAGGCGAGACCGTCCTCGAACACCTCCTTGCCGAAGGAGCTGGCGGGGACGGTGAAGTGCTGCATGACGCCGGGCAGGTCGCAGAAGCGGATGTCGATCATCTCGACACCCTCGTCCTTCACGTAGGCCAACAGATCGTCGGCGCTGTTGAACATCTTTCCTCCGAAGTAGTGGGGAGCAGAACGGCCTCAACCTAGGGGGACCGCATTTCTGGCCAGTTGCGTCCATGTTTCAGCCGTGTTACGGCCCCGCGGNNGACCGCGTCGGCGAACGCTCCGACGGGTCTCACGGACGAGGTCGCTAGGCTGCCCGGGTGACCTCGAGCGCCGCCGAGCCCTATCCGGGCCAGAGCCTCGGCCTGCCCGCCCGAGGCCGCGGATCGCTGGCCAGCTGGCGTTCCCGCATCGCCGCGTTGCTCGTCGACTGGGCGGCGTCGATGGTGCTCGCCGTCGCCCTGTTCGGCGTCGGGGTGCTCCGCGAGTCCGGCTGGCGCAGCTGGATGATCCTCGCCGTGTTCTTCGTCCAGAAGGCCGTGTTGTCGGCGCTGGCCGGCGGCAGCTTCGGCCAGTTGCTGGCGCGCATCGGGGTCATCCGGCTGGACGGACGGCCGCTCGGTTTCGTCCGTGCCCTCGCGCGGGCGGCCATGGTCTGCGTGGTGCTTCCGGCCGTGGTCATCGGCGCCGAGCGCCGCGGGCTGGACGATCTCGTCCTGGGAACCGTCGTGGTCAATCGCAGGTGAAGCTTTCGCCACATTCGGGACCCCTGGGGCTTTGTCACGCGCGGGGCCGGAGGCTAAGTTGTGCAAGGTATTACCAAGGGGGCCCATGCTCGGCTACATCTTCAAGCGCCTGCTGAACTACGTGGTGCTGCTGTTCGTGGCGGTTTCGCTGTCCTACCTGCTGGCCGCCACCCAATTGCATCCCCGGTCGATCTTCATGCTGCGGCAGCCGCCGATCGCGGCGGACGTCATCGAGTCGACTCTGCGCCAGTACAACATCAGTGACCGGGTCNCCNTCGCGGAGCGGTACTGGACCTGGCTGACCAACATCGTCACCCGCTGGGATTGGGGCTACTCCCCGCTGGGCGCCTCGGTGAACGACGAGATCTCGATCCGGATGTGGGTCAGCCTGCGGCTGCTGCTGCTGGGCACCATGCTGGGCCTGGGCCTGGGTGTCGCCCTGGGTGCCTGGACGGCCACCCGCCAGTACAAGATCTCCGACCGGACGACCACCGCGATGGCGCTGCTGGTGATCTCCACCCCGGCGTTCGTCATCGGGCACGTCTCGCAGATCTTCGCCATCTGGTTCAACAACACCACCCGGAGCAAGTTCTTCGAGTTCACCGGGGAGAAGGGGGACGTGGGTAACTACCCGTTCGCCGAACTGGTGGACCGGATGCAGCACCTGTTGCTGCCGACCGTCGTCCTCACCCTGCTCGGCGCGGCGGCGATGAGCCGGATCCAACGCAACCTCATGCTCGACTCACTGGGCGCCGACTACGTCCGAACAGCCCGGGCCAAGGGCCTCTCCCAGGGCAAGGCCGTCATGAAGCACGCGTTGCGGACGGCGCTGATCCCCACCGGCACCTACGTCGCCTTCACCGTCGCGACCATGTTCATCGGTGCCACCTTCACCGAGCGGGTGTTCAGCTTCCCGGCANTGGGCATGTACGGCGTCGACTCGATCACCCAGCAGGACATCAATGGGGTCGCGGCCGTGACGGCGTTCTCGNGGGTGTGCGTCCTGATCGGAGCGATCCTGTCCGACATCTTCGTGGCCATCCTCGATCCGCGCGTGCGGCTGAGTTAGGGACGACCATGGCTGCCGATCTCCCCACCCCGACGACCGACGTGCCGACGGCCGTCGCCGAAGCCACCCGCGCCAAGCGGCTGAGCCGGCGGCAGCTGGTGTGGCGCCGCTTCCTGCGCAACAAGACCGCCGTCATCGGCGCGATCGGGATCCTGATCCTGGTGTTCATCGCGCTCGCCGGGCCGTATGTGTTCTATTGGAAGTTCGATGACATCGACTCCTACAGCTACCTGAAGCCGCCCAGCTCGTCGCACCTGCTCGGGACCACCCGCGCGGGACGGGACGTTCTCGCCCTGACCATCCGGGGCCTCAGCAAGTCGCTGGTGATCGGGTTCATGGTCGCGATCATGCAGACCTCCATCGCGGCGCTCGTCGGGGCCTCGGCCGCCTACATCGGCGGCTGGCACGAGAAGATCGTGCTCTGGGTGGTGGACCTGCTGCTGGTCATCCCGAGCTTCTTCCTGATCGCGACGATCACCACCGGCGGGCCCCAGGGCGAGGCCGCCTGGCTCCTGCTGGTGGTCATGTTGGCCGCCTTCGGCTGGCCCCTGTCCTCGCGCGTGGTGCGCTCCCTGACCTTGTCTGTCAAGGAACGCGAATACGTCCTGGCCGCGAAGTTCATGGGCCTGTCGACGTTCAAGATCATCCTGCGGCACATCCTCCCGAACGTGTCCTCGCTGCTGATCATCGACGCGACGCTCGGCGTCGGGTACGCGATCCTTTCCGAGACCGGCCTGTCGTACTTCGGCTTCGGCGTGCAGCCCCCGACACGTCGCTGGGCACGCTGATCGGCGAAGGGGCCCGGATGGCGACCACCTTCCCTGGGTGTTCCTCGGACCGGCGATCATCCTGGTGGCGCTGGTGATGTGCGTGAACGCGGTCGGCGACGGCCTGCGCGACGCGCTCGACCCTCGTCCGCTTCCGGAGGTCAGGCATGACCCAGACGACGCCGTTGAAGGCGCGCAAGACCGCCAAGGGCCAGGTCGTCCTCAGCGTGTCCGACCTGCACGTCACGTTCCCCAGCGAGGCGGGCCGGGTTCAGGCCGTCCGTGGCCTGAGCTTCGACCTGGCCGCAGGCGAGACCATGGCCATCGTCGGCGAGTCCGGCTCCGGCAAGTCCGTCACGTCCCTGGCGATCATGGGCCTGCACCCGAAGACGACCCGCATCAGCGGCTCGATCACGCTGCACGGTCAGGAGCTGCTGGGGCTCAACGACGCGGAGATGTCGAAGATCCGCGGCGAGCACATGGCGATGGTGTTCCAGGACCCGCTGTCGGCCCTGACGCCGGTGTACACGATCGGCGACCAGATCGTGGAGGCGATCCAGACCCATCACGACGTGTCCAAGGCGATCGCGGAGAAGCGCGCCGTGGAGATGCTCGACCTGGTGGGGATCCCCGAGCCGCNNATGCGGGTGAAGTCCTTCCCGTTCGAGTTCTCCGGCGGTATGCGGCAGCGGGCCATGATCGCGATGGCCATCGCCAACGACCCCGACGTCATCATCGCCGACGAGCCGACCACGGCCCTGGACGTCACGATCCAGGCCCAGGTGCTGGAGGTCTTGAAGAAGGCCCAGCAGGAGACGGGTGCCGCGGTCATCCTGATCACCCACGACCTGGGGGTCGTGGCGGGGATGTCGGACCGGGTCACGGTCATGTACGCGGGGCGTCCGGTCGAGCAGGGCGTCGTCGACGACATCTTCTACCACCCGCGGATGCCGTACACGATCGGGCTGCTCGGGACGGTGCCGCGGCTGGACCAGCACGCAGACAGCGCACTCCCCACGCTGGAGGGCAACCCGCCCTCGGTGGTCAACCTGCCTCCCGGCTGCCCGTTCGCGGCGCGGTGCCCGATGGTGATCGACCGGTGCCGCGAGGTCGAGCCGGACCTCGAGCCCACCGATCACCCCGGACAGCTGGCCGCCTGTCATCGGGTCGACGAGATCGCCGAGGGTGACCTGGGGCATGCCGATATCTTCCCCGTCCCTGAGATCGCGGTGTCCGAACTGGTGGAGGTGCCCCGCGAGCAGCGCGAGACCGTCCTGCAACTGGACGACCTGAAGCGCCACTACCCGCTGATGAAGGGCGCCATCTACCGCCGGCGCATCGGCACCGTCTACGCCGTCGACGGCATCGACCTGGAGATCAAGCAGGGCGAGACGCTGGGTCTGGTGGGCGAGTCCGGGTGCGGCAAGTCCACGACGCTGCTCGAAGTGCTGAACCTGGCCAAGCCGACGGGCGGCACCATCGTGGTGCTCGGCAAGGAGACCTCGTCGCTGAACCGGGCCGAGCGCAAGGCGCTGCGCCGCGACCTGCAGGTCGTCTTCCAGGATCCGATGGCCTCGCTGGATCCGCGGATGCCGATCTTCGACATCATCGCCGAGCCCATGGAGATCCACGGCTACGACAAGGCCACCATCGAGAAGCGCGTCGAGGAGTTGATGACCCTCGTAGGCCTCGAGCCGGCTCACGCCGACCGCTACCCGCAGCACTTCTCCGGCGGTCAGCGCCAGCGCATCGGCATCGCCCGGGCGCTCGCCCTCGAACCCAAGCTGATGGTCCTGGACGAGCCCGTGTCGGCCCTGGACGTGTCCATCCAGGCCGGCGTCATCAACCTGCTGGACGACCTGCAGGGCAAGCTGGGCCTGTCGTACCTGTTCGTCGCCCACGACCTGGCCGTCATCCGGCACATCGCCGACCGGGTCGCCGTCATGTACCTGGGCAAGATCGTCGAGGCCGGCGATGTCGACGTGGTGTACGAGAAGCCCGCCCACCCCTACACCCAGGCGCTGCTCTCGGCGATCCCGATCCCCGATCCCGACACCGAGCGGAACCGGCGCCGGATCCTGCTCCATGGCGACCTGCCGAGCCCAGCCGACCCGCCCTCGGGATGCAAGTTCCGCACTCGGTGCCCCAAGTTCCTGACCCTCAACGCTTCCGACCAGCAGCGCTGCATCGAGCAGGTGCCGCAGTTGNCTGCCACAGCCGGGGACCACGAAGTGGCCTGCCACTTCGCGGAGGTGATGGAAGTCCTGTGACGATGAATCGTTAACAGGACGTGACCTGGCCGGAACTGCCCTTGCGGGAGGGTGCAGGGTAATGTTCAACGAAGTTGCGGCTGGGCTGTGCGCCCGCTGCGCGCGTGTACCCGCTCTGAAACGGAGGAATTTGTGAGAGCAACCAAACTTGTTGGGCCGCTTTTCGTGGGGTCCTGGCGGCCAGCCTGGCCGCCTGTGGCGGGCCGGCCCAAACGTCCGCTCCGGCGACCGCCGCTGCGTCCGGTGCCACCAGCGCCAGCTCCTCGGCACCCGCTGCCGCAGGTTGGGATATCAACGAAACCGACCCGGCCTCGGTGCCGGCGGGCGGCGAGTTCAAGGGATCCATCTCGGCGAAGGTCACCAACTGGAACACCTGGTTCGTTGACGCCAACAACCAGGAGTACACCTTCATGCTGGCGCCGGTGTCCCCGTCGTACTACAGCTACGACGCCAAGGGCACGCCGGTGCTGAACACCGACTACGTCGAGTCGGTCGACGAGAAGGTCGAAGGCGGCAAGCTCGTCATCACCATGAACCTCAACCCCAAGGCGATCTGGAACAGCGGCAAGGTCATCGGCTTCGCCGACTGGGAGGCCACCGTCAAGGCCCAAAGCGGCAAGGACAAGGCCTACCGTCCGGCATCGTCCGAGGGCTGGAACCAGATCGAGTCGGTCACCAAGGGCACCAGCGACCAGCAGGTGATCATCACCTTCAAGTCGACCTACCCCGACTGGACCGGCATCCTGTCCGCAGGCCCGCTGCCCGCCGACGGTGCGAAGACCGCCGACCTGTACAACAAGGGTTGGAAGGAGTTCAACAACGACTGGTTCTCCGGCCCGTTCAAGGTGGAGTCGGTCGACAAGTCCACCGGTACGGTGACCGAGGTCCCCAACGAGAAGTGGTGGGGCGCCAAGCCGAAGCTGGCGAAGATCGTCTTCAAGGTCGTTGATCCTGAGACCCAGGCGACCTCCTTCGCCAACGGCGAGATCGACTACCTCGACATGGGCTCGGACCCGAACGCCTACAAGATCGCCTCGGAGGCCAAGAACTCCATCGTGCGTAAGGCCGCCGGCCCGAACTTCCGTCACTTCACCTTCAACTCCAAGGCCGGCGTGCTGACCGACCTCAAGGTCCGTCAGGCCATCGTGATGGGTCTGGACCGCGGTGCGATCGCCCGTTCCGACCTCGCCGGTGTCGACTGGGAGCCCAAGCCGCTGAACAACAACGTCTTCGTCGAGGGCCAGGACGGCTTCAAGGACGAGGGCGCTGCCACCGGTATCGACTTCAACGTCGCCAAGGCCAAGCAGACCCTTGAGGCCGCGGGCTGGAAGCTCAACGCCTCCACGGGCATCTACGAGAAGGACGGCAAGCCGCTCACGGTGACCTTCGCGGTGCTCGCGGGCGTGGCCGCGTCGGAGAACGAGTCGCTCCAGGCCCAGAAGATGCTCAAGGAGATCGGTGTGGATCTGAAGGTCCGCAGCGTCCCGATCGCCCAGTTCCAGGACGGCTCGCTGCTCACCGAGCACAAATTCGACATCGTCGCCTTCTCGTGGATCGGTACGCCGTACCCGATGAAGGACATCTGCCAGATCTACGGCTCCGAGGGTGGCTCGAACTTCGCGCAGCTGAGCCTGCCGACGGTCGACAACCTGTGCAAGCAGATCGCCGTCGAGATGGACCGGGCCAAGCGTCTTGACCTGGCCGACCAGGCCGCCAAGACCATCTGGGAGAACGTCCACACCCTGCCGCTGTACCAGCGCCCCATGCTGATCGGCGTCCGGGACAAGCTCGCCAACATCGGTGCAGCCGGCTTCGGCTCCATCAAGTGGGAGAACGTGGGCTACCTCGCCTGATGCAGGCTGATTGACCCTGGGTGGGGCGGTGACTTCGGTCGCCGCCCCACTCGCGTTTCTCGGGTGTTTCCTGGCGCGGTCGGCCCCGCCTCGCAAGGATTGGAGACAGCGAAGGGAGACGGCCGTGGAACAGATCGGTGCAGGTCTGAAGCTGGGAATCCTGACCAGCGGCGGTGACGCGCAAGGGATGAACGCGGCCGTACGGGCCGTCGTCCGCACCGCGTTGAGCCTGGGCGCGGAGGTCTACGCGGTGTTCGAGGGCTACCAGGGCATGATCGACGGCGGCGACGGGCTGCGCCGCTTCGGCTGGGACGACGTCGGCAGCATCCTGCACCGCGGTGGCACCGTGATCGGCACCTTCCGTTCCAAGGAGTTCCGGGAGCGGGACGGACGCCGCCGTGCCGCGAAGAACCTGGTCGAGGCCGGGATCGACCGGCTGGTGGTGATCGGCGGCGATGGCAGCCTGTCGGGCCTCAACGCCTTCCGGGGTGAGTGGCCGGAGTTGTTGGCCGAACTGGTGGCGGCCGGTGAGATCGGCCAGGAGGTCGCCGATGCGCACCCGGCGCTGATGATCGCCGGGCTGGTCGGCTCGATCGACAACGACCTGGTCGGGACCGACATGACCATCGGGGCCGACTCGGCGCTGCACCGGATCATCGACGCGATCGACGCCCTGGCCAGCACCGCGGCCAGCCACCAGCGCAGCTTCGTGGTCGAGGTGATGGGCCGGCACTGTGGCTACCTGGCCCTGATGGCCGCGGTGGCGGGTGGCTGCGACTACGTCCTCATCCCGGAGAACCCGCCTGAAGCAGGCTGGGAGGACCGGATGTGCGCCGAGCTGCGCCGCGGCCGGGCGGCCGGCCGGCGGGACTCGATCGTCATCGTCGCCGAGGGCGCCACCGATCGGGCCGGGCAGCCGATCCGCGCCGACGACGTCCGGCGGATCATCGAGGAACGGCTCGGCGAGGACACGCGGGTCACGATCCTGGGGCACGTCCAGCGGGGCGGCGCGCCGAGCGCGTTCGACCGCTGGTGCTCGACCTGGCTCGGCTACCAGGCGACCCTGGAGGTGCTGGGGGCGACCGCTGAGACCGAGGGACCGGTGCTGGGCTTCCGCGGCAACCGGGTCGCGCCGGTGCCTTTGATGCAGGCGGTCGCGGACACGCGCCGGGTGCCCGAACTCATCTCGTCCGGTGACTACGCGGGGGCGATGCAACTGCGGGGCAATTCGTTTGTGGAGATGAGCCGGATCTTCGCCGAGCTGGCCGAGCCCTCGCGCGTCGACCCGGAGCAGGGAGCGAAGCGGGTCGCGATCATCCACGCGGGCGGGCTCGCGCCCGGCATGAACACCGCGGCCCGCGCGGCGGTCCGGCTGGGGATCAGCCGCGGGTTCACCACGCTCGGGATCCACGACGGCTTCCCGGGCCTGCGGGACGGCTCGGTCAGCGAGCTGACCTGGGGCGACGTCGAGGGCTGGACCCCCAATGGCGGCGCCGAGCTGGGGCTGCGGCGGCGCATCCCGAGCCTGGAGGACCTGTACTCGATCAGCCGCACCCTGGAGGACCAGCGGGTCGACGCGCTGCTGGTGATCGGCGGCTGGAACGCCTACCAGGCGGCGTATCTGCTGCACAACGAGCGGGAGCGGTACCCCTCGTTCCGGATCCCGATCGTCTGCATCCCGGCCAGCATCGACAACAACCTGCCCGGCTCCGAGCTGGCGATCGGGGCCGACACCGCGCTGAACGTCATCGTGGAGGCGATCGACCGGATGAAGCTGTCGGCGTCGGCGACCAAGCGGTCGTTCGTGGTCGAGACCATGGGCCGCTACTGCGGCTATCTGGCGCTCATGNGGGGCCTGGCGGCGGGTGCTGAGCGGGTATACCTCCACGAAGAGGGGATCACCCTGGCCCAGCTCAACGAGGACGTGGAGTGGCTGCGCAACTCCTTCGCCAACGGTCGCAAGCTGTTCCTGGCCGTGCGCAACGAGCTGGCCAACGAACACTACACGACCGACTTCATCGCCCGGCTGCTGGAGGAGGAGGGCCGCGGGGCGTTCGACGTCCGGCAGTCGGTGCTGGGGCACCTGCAACAGGGCGGCTCGCCGACCCCGTTCGACCGGCTGCTGGCGACCCGGCTGGCCTCGCATGCGTTGGGGCTGTTCACCGAACAGTTCGAGGCCGGGGAGGACGGCAGCTTCTACCTCGGTCTGGTGGCCTCGAAGGTGAAGGCGTCGCCGATGGCGGGAATGATGGCGGAGATGGACGCGGCGTTCCGTCGTCCGAAGAAGCAGTGGTGGCTGAACCTCCGCGACGTGGTGACGGCGGTTTCCCACGAGCCGAGTCGGGCCCCTCAGGGCTGAGTGCGCCCTCAGTGCGACGTGATCCGTCGACTACGACGCACTATGGCGCACTGGAATCGTCGAGCCGCTCCGCGAGCTCCAACCAGCGGGTCTCCAACTCGTCGTGCTGGTCGGTGAGGGTGGCGGCCTCGGCCTGCAGGACGACGAGCCGCTCGTAGTCGGCGGCCGCCCCGGCCATGTCGTGGTGGAGCCGCTCGATCCGGGTGGCGAGCTTCGCCAATTGGCCCTCCACACGCGCCAGTTCCTTGCGGGCGTGCCGCTGGTCGGCGGCGGACGANTTCCCGCGTGCCCCCTCGCCCCGGGATGGCTGAGCGGCGGCGGTATGCCGGCGATGCTTCAGGTACTGCTCGACCCCTCCGGGCAGCAGCACGCAGCGGCCGTCGCCCATCAGCGCGTAGGTGTAGTCGCACACCCGCTCCAGGAAGTACCGGTCGTGGGACACCACCACGAGCGTGCCGGGCCAGGTGTCCAGATGGTCCTCGATGACGGTCAGGGTGTCGATGTCGAGGTCGTTGGTGGGCTCGTCGAGGAGCAGGACGTTCGGCTCGCCGAGCAGCAGCCGCAGGAACTGCAGCCGTCGCCGCTCCCCGCCCGACAGGTCACCGATCCGGGTGACCAGCTTGTCGCCGGTGAAGCCGAAGTCCTCCAGCAGGGATGAGGCCGACACCTCCCGGCCGGTGGCGAGCCGGGTCTGGCGCTGCAGCCGGTTCACCGAGTCGAGGACGCGCTCGTCGTCCGGCAGTTCGGCGACCGACTGGGACAGGTGCCCGATCCGCAGCGTGCGGCCGCGTTTGACCTTGCCGGAGGCTGGTTCGAGGTAGCCCGAGAGCAGTCGCAGCAGGGTGGTCTTGCCGGAACCGTTGACCCCGACCAGCCCGATCCGATCGCCGGGCCCGATCGACCAGTCCAGGTTCCCGATCAGCACCCGCTCGCCCTCGGCGGGAGGGGGAGTTGGTACCGAGGCAGTCACCCGGTGGAGGTCGAACACATCCTTGCCCAGCCGGGTCACGGAGAACTGCCGCAGCCCGAGGCTGTCGCGGGGTGGCGGCTCGCCGGCGATGAGGGTGTTGGCCGCCTCGATCCGGAACTTCGGCTTCGAGGTTCGCGCGGGAGCCCCGCGGCGCAGCCAGGCCAGCTCCTTGCGCAGCAGGTTCCGGCGCCGGGATTCGGCCGCGGAGGCCTGGCGGGCCCGCTCGTTGCGAGCCAGCACGTAGGCAGCATAGCCGCCCTCGTAGGCGTCCACGACCGCGTCGTGGACCTCCCAGATCCGGGTGCAGATCGCGTCCAGGAACCAGCGGTCGTGGCTCACGAGCAGCATCGCGACGCCGGCCCGCAGCGTCGCCAAGTGCTTGGCCAGCCAGGCCACGGCCTCCACGTCCAGGTGGTTGGTGGGCTCGTCCAGCACCAGCAGGTCGTGGCCNCCGAGCAGCAGCGCGGCGAGCGAGGTACGGCGCCGCTCCCCACCGCTCAGCCGGACGACGGGCGCCTCCAGGTCCACCCCNGACAGCAGGTTGGTGACGACGCCACGGGTGGCCGCGTTGGCGGCCCACACGTGGTCGGGACGGCCGCCGACGATCACGTCCCGCACGGTGGCCCCGGGNGCGAAGTCCTCGTCCTGACCCAGAAAGCCGATGGAGGCGTTGCCCGTCCGGATGACCTGGCCGGTGTCGGGTTCGAGGCGACCGACGAGGAGGTTCAGCAGCGTGGACTTTCCGTCGCCGTTGCGGCCGACGACGCCGATGACGTCGCCGCGGCCGAGCCCGAGGCTGACCTCGGTCAGCAGGATGCGTGTCCCGAACGCCTTGCTGATCCGTTCGGCGTTGACGAGGTTGGCCACGCTCGCGGGCTCAGCGGCCGCGCATCGCGCGCTTGACGCCCTTCATGGCAGGCATGGGGCCACGCGGGATCGGCGCCTTCGGACGCACGGCGTCCAGCGCCCTGAGCCGCTGCTTCACGTCGGTGATCTGGTGGGGTTGCAGGGTCTTCGGCAGCTTCTGGATGTGCTTGGCCAGTTGCGGCAACGCCACCCGCCCGTCGCCCTTGCCGATGATGATCGGGGTGACCTTCACCCCGTAGGCCACCTGCTCGTAGCGCTTGGCTTCGGTGGTGAGCAGCGCGCGCACGCGAGTGGGGTTGCCTTCGCCGACCAGGACGATGCCGGGCTCGCCCAGCACCCGGTGGATCACGTCCATCTGCCGGGTCGCCGCGACGGCCATCTGGTAGGTGTACTTCTTGTTGTTCAGTTCCCCGAACGCGAGCTCGGCCGCACCGACCTGGCCGTCGTACTTGCCGTAGCTGGCCTTCTTCGCCCGCCACGTGAGGACGTACAGCGCTGCCGGCACCGCGGTGAGCACACCCATGATCAGCCAGAGCCACCAGGGCTGCATCCAGATGCCGAGCAGGGAGACCAGTCCGATCGCGGCCACGCAGGCCCCGAGCGTCCACCACTTCAGCTCGGGGTCGAGCGTGTTGGTCTGCTTCCAGGTCTCGATGATCTGCTTGGTGCGGCCCCAGTCGCGGGGNTCGTCGGAGTGCTTCTTGCGCTCCCGCTCCGCCTTCGCCGCAGCCTTCTGCTGGGCCTCCAGCGCCTTGGCCTTCTCGCTTTGCATCATTCGCTCCGGTTGCTCAGTTGGTGGTCCGTGCCGCGCGCGCCTGCAGCGCCTGCCGGTAGAGCCGTCCGGCACGGTAGGAAGAACGTACCAAGGGTCCGCTGAGGACGCCGACGAAGCCGATCCCGCGGGCCTCCTCGGCCAGTTCGTCGAACTCCTCGGGGTCNACCCAGCGGTCGATCGGGTGGTGCTTGGCCGACGGCCGCAGGTACTGGGTGATCGTCACGATCTCGGCCCCGGCGTCGTGGAGGTCGCGCAGCGCGGTGGAGATCTCCTCGCGGGTTTCGCCCATGCCCAGGATCAGGTTCGACTTGGTGACCAGGCCGTTGTCGCGGGACATCGTCAGCACGCCCAGCGACCGCTCGTAGGAGAAACCCGGACGGATCCGCCGGAAGATCCGGGGCACCGTCTCGACGTTGTGGGCGAACACCTCGGGTCGGGTGTCGAACACCTGCTGGAGCAACTCGGCCTTGCCCGAGAAGTCCGGGGCGAGCATCTCGACCCCGACGCCGGGGTTGAGCTCATGGATCTTGCGGATCGTCTCGGAGTACAACCACGCGCCCTCGTCGGCGAGGTCGTCGCGGCAGACGCCGGTCACGGTGGCGTACTTCAGCCCCATCTTCGAGACCGACTCGGCCACCCGCAGCGGCTCACCGGTGTCGTAACCGGAGGGCTTGCGCGATTCGATCTGGCAGAAGTCGCACCGCCGGGTGCAGGAGTCGCCGCCGATGAGGAACGTCGCCTCGCGATCCTCCCAGCACTCGAAGATGTTGGGGCAACCGGCCTCCTGGCAGACCGTGTGCAGCCCCTCGGACTTCACCAGGTGCTGCAGGTCGCGGTAGTCCGGACCCATCCGTGCGGTCGTCCGGATCCACGACGGCTTGCGCTCGATCGGGGTCTCGGAGTTCTTGACCTCGATCCGCAGCAGGCGGCGGCCGACCGGCGGGGCGGCGTCGGGTCCGGTGGAGAGAGTCACGCCGACATCGTAGCCGTTGTCACCCCCACGGCCGGGGCGTCCTCCAGGCTCAGAAAGCGAGGCCGTAGGTCACCTGGGAGGNTCAGGTCGGCCGAGCGATCGTAGGGTTCGAAGGCGAGCAGTTCGNCGCAGGTGCGGTTCGAGGCGGCGCGCCACCTCCACCAGGGACGGGACGGGGCCGTCGACCTCCAGCGCGAGGCCCGTCACGCCGGCGTCGGAGATGCCGCACGGGACGATGTTGTCGAAACGGCCCAGGTCGCCGGCGATGTTGAGGGCGAAGCCGTGCATGGTGGTCTGTTTGGCGACCCGGATCCCGATGGCCGCGATCTTGCGCTCCGGACGGCCGCCGCCAGCCGCCAGCCAGACGCCCGTTCGTCCGTCGACCCGGCCCGAGGCGACGCCGTACTCGGCGAGCAGCCGGATCAGCGCCTCCTCGACCCGCCGGACGTAATCGACGACGCCGGTGCTGCGCGGGAGGAACACGATGGGGTAGCCGACGAGCTGGCCCGGGCCGTGGTAGGTGATCTTGCCGCCGCGGTCCACGTCGACGACCGGCGTGCCGTCGAACGGGCGCTCCTGCGGCAACGTCCGGCGGCCGGCGGTGTAGACGGGGGCGTGTTCGACGAACAGCACCTGCGGGCCGAGGGTGCCGTCCGCCACCTGCGCGTGCACGGCACGTTGCAGATCCCACGCCTCGTGGTAGTCGGTCAGCCTCGGCGGGTCGTCGGTGAGCCCCAGGTAGCGGAACTCAACGGGACGAGGGTCGACGCCACGCTCAAGCACGGGGGCGAGTGTACGCCCCGCCGGGACGGCGGGTCCTGACCGCCAGGAAGACCGCTCCGGACGGCGCCCCAGGAGTGAGTCGGCACTCAGTGCGACATCGTGGGGCGACTACGACTCGGTGGGTCGCACCGGGGCGCCCGGTGCAGCGACCGGCGCTGTCAGAGCCCGAGTTCGGCGGCGAAGTCGCCGGCCTCCAGCCGGGCCTTGACGAACGACAGGAACCGGGCGGCGTCGGCACCGTCGACGAGGCGGTGGTCGTAGCTCATCGACAGGTACATCATGTCCCGGATCGCGATGATGTCGCCGAGCGCCTTTTCGCTGATCACCATCGGCCGCTTCACCAGCGCGCCGGTGCCGAGGATCGCCACCTGCGGCTGGTTGATGATCGGGGTGTCCATCAGCGTGCCCGCCGATCCGTAGTTGGTCACCGTGAACGTGCCGCCGGCCAGTTCGTCCGGGGCCACCTTGCTAGCCCGGGTGCGGGCGGCCAGGTCACCGATCTTCTTGGCCAGGCCGGCGAGGCCCAGATCACCGGCGTCCCGGACGACCGGGACCAGGAGGCCCTTCTCGGTGTCAACCGCGATGCCCAGGTGGACGCCGTCGGCGTAGCTGATCGTGCCCGCCTCGGTGTCGATGGTGGCGTTGATCTTCTCGAACTGCTTCAGTCCCTCGCAGACCGCCTTGCAGATGAACGGCAGGTACGACAGGCCGACGCCCTCGCGGGCGCGGAAATCGTCCTTGGCCCGGGCACGCAGCTTCGAGATCGCGGTGAAGTCGACCTCGACGGTCGCCGTCAACTGGGCCGAGACCTGGAGCGACTCGACCATCCGCTTGGCGATGGTCGCCCGGAGCCGGGTCATCTTCTCGGTGGTGCCGCGCTTNGCTGGGGCCGGACGGCGCCGCAGCGGCCGCGGGAGCCGCGGGAGCCGCGGGAGCCGCGGGAGCCGCGGGAGCCGCGGGAGCGGCTGCGGGAGCGGCGCTGGGGGCAGGTGGGGCAGCCGCGGCCTCGGCGGCGGCCTTGGCGTCCGCTTCCGCCTGCGCCTTGGCTGCTTCGGCGGCGGAGATCACGTCCTGCTTGCGGATTCGTCCGCCGACCCCGTGCCGGTCACCGACCCCAGATCGACCCCGTGCTGGGTGGCCAGCTTGCGCACCAGCGGGGTGACGTAGCCCACGTCCTCCGACGGCTGATCCGCCGCGCGGCGGGGTTGGGCCTCCGCGGCAGGTGCGGCCTGCGGGGCCGGTGCGCTCTGCGGGGCCGGTTGCGGTGCCGGCGCGGCGGGCGGGGCAGCCGGGGTGCCGACGGCGCGGCCTGAGGAGCCGGCTCGGGCTCCGGCGCCGCCTCCGGTTCGGGTTCGGGTTCGGGTTCGGCTGCCGNNCGGGGCAGAGCCGGGCTCGCCGACGATCGCCAGCACGGCGCCGACGGGGGCGACCTGATCCTCGGCCACCTTGATCTCCAGCAGCACACCCGCGGCGGGNGAGGGGATCTCGGTGTCGACCTTGTCGGTGGACACCTCGACCAGGGCCTCGTCGGCCTCGACGGTGTCGCCGACCTGCTTGAGCCAGCGGGAGATGGTGCCCTCGGTCACCGACTCGCCCAGCTGCGGTAGCAGCACCTCGGTGCCCGCGCCACCGGACGACGGTGCGGGCGCGGCCGCGGCCTGAGGTGCCGGCTGCTCGGCCTCGGTCTGCTCGGCTGCCGCCTCGACCTCCTCGGCGGGCACCTGCTGCTGTTCGGCCGGCGCGGCGGGCTCCTCCGCCGGCTCCGGCTGGGTGGGCGCCGCCTCGGCGGGCGCCTCGCTCTCGTCCCCGATGACGCCCAGGACGCCGCCGACCGGGCAGGTGTCGTCCTCGGCAACCTTGATCTCCAGCAGCACGCCGGCGGCGGGNGAGGGAATCTCGGTGTCCACCTTGTCGGTGGAGACCTCCACCAGCGGTTCGTCCATCTCGACCCGGTCGCCGACCTGCTTCAGCCAGCGGGAGACGGTGCCTTCGGTGACGCTTTCACCCAGGGCCGGGAGGGGAACGGGCGTTGACATGGGGCAAGGCTCCTTGCTGGTCGACGGCTGACAGTCAGGGTCAGACTATCCCCACGAGCATGCCCGATGTCCCATCCCGGCGAGCGAAATCCAGCCCGAAACCGCCCGGGCGGACCGGTGGTGACGCGGGCGTCAGGAGGTCGCCTCGTCGAGACGGACGAGCGCGTCGCTGAGCGCCAGCGACGCCCGGAACGCTTCCACCAAAGCGGCGCCCAACGCGGCCCCGGGNGCGGGGTAGCGCTGGGGGAACAGCGAGGCCGCCGCACCACCGCAGGCGAACAGCCCCGGCAGAGGGGCGCCCGCCCCNGACAGGACCTGCCCGTTCTCGTCGACCACGAGACCACCCTTGGTTCCGGCGTCTCCCGGATACACGCGGACCGCCCAGTACGGCCCCTTCTCCACCTTGCCCAGGCACGGATTCCGGCGGGAGCCGGCGTCGCCCCGGGCCTTGTCGGCTGGGCTCGCGCCCCGCTTGAAGTCGGTGTCGCTGCCCTTGCCGGCGACCCCGTTGAACGCCACCACGGTGCCGATCAACCCCGCCCGGTCGATGCCGAGCGCCTGGGCGATCTCGTCGAGCCGCGCGGCCTTGACGATGTCGCCGTCGTCCAGCGCCGACCGCGGCGTCGTCCCTGGCGGCCAGGGCCCCAGCCGATACGACTGCCGGTGGCGGTTGTCGACGATGAGGAAGGACGGCACCGCCCGCATCCCGCGGTTGCGGTCGTACAGCGCCCGGCCTGCGGTCACCGGGGAGGCCGCCTCGTCGAAGAAGCGGTCGCCGGCCTGGTCGACGATCAGCCCGTGCGGGGCACTGCGGGCGGCCTCCAGGTCGTGGGCCTCGCCGCCGGCGATCATCACCGGGGTCCACCACGCGTCGTCCAGCCCGGCCGTGGCCGGCCCGGCCCGGAGCCCGGCGCGCAGCGCGGCGCCGGTGTTCGCGGTCCGCGTCGTCGTCCAGGCCGTGTCGGTGGGCAGCGGCAGGTGGTCCCCGCGCAACTCCGGGTCGGCCTCGAAGCCGCCGGAGGCCAACAGGACGCCGCGCTCGGCCCGGATCGTCTGGTCCGTGCCGTCCTGCCGGACGCGGACCCCGGTCACCGTGCCGTCCTCCACGACCAGGTCGGTGAACTCGGTGTTGAGGCGGATCTCGACGCCGCTGCCATCGGCGCGACGCAGCAGTTCTGCCACCAGGGCCGCGCCACCGGCCGGTACCTGAGGACGTCCCCGAACACCCGGCCCGCCAGCTTCTGCAAACCGCCGATGNACCGGCAGGCCGGCGCCGGCCGACTTCGCCCCACCCAGCCCGCGGACGACGGCCGCGCGATCGCCGAGCAGCCGCAGGTCGAGCGCGTCCACCGCCAGGCAACGGCCCTGGGCCTTCGCACCGGGGGCCGTGGTGTCCTCGTCCGGCAGGCCCTTGCGGACGCTCAGCCCGATCTTCGAGGTCCGCAGCCAGCGCGCCACCAGCGGCGCGGTCCGGACGAACGCGTCCCGCCGGGCGGCGGTGGAGGCCGGCCCGGGNGCACCGAGCACGGCGTCCAGGTAGGCACGGGCCTCCTCGACGCTGTCGGACGATCCGGACGCGGCCAGGGGNTTCGCGGGCAGCCACATCGTCCCGTCCCCGAGGGCGGTGGCCCCACCCACCTGGTCGCCGGCTTCCACCACGATCACGTCGAGGCCCAAGCGGCGCGCCGTCACGGCGGCCAGCAGGCCGGCCGCACCGGCGCCGACCACCACCACCTGGGTCGTCACGTCGTCCACGTCAGCCCTGCATCGAGTCGGCCAGCGCAACCAGGGTGCGCACGGCCATGCCGGTGCCGCCAGCGGGCACGTAGTCGTACGGCTTCTCGTCGTTGAACGCGGGGCCGGCGATGTCGAGGTGCGCCCACGGGGTGCCCGCGGGGACGAACTCGCGGAGGAACGCGGCCGCGCTCAGCGCGCCGCCGTAGCGGTTGGCGGTCGACTTCACGTCCGCCACCTTCGAATCCAGCTTCTCGCGGGTGTGCTCGGGGATCGGCAACTGCCAAAACAGCTCGCCGGCGGCTTCGGCGGCGTCCAGGACGCGGTCGGCCGCGGCGTCGTCGCTGGCCATGAGGCCCGCGGTGCGCTCCCCGAGGGCCACCATGCAGGCGCCGGTCAGGGTGGCCACGTCGACGATGAGATCGGGCTTGTCCTCGCCCGCCCGGACCAGCGCGTCGGCCATCACGAGCCGGCCTTCGGCGTCGGAGTTGCCGTTCTCGACCGTCTTGCCGCCATACATCGTCAGCACGTCGGAGGGGCGATAGGAGCTCCCGGACGGCAGGTTCTCGGCCATCGCGGCGTACGCGGTGACCTTGACCTTCAGCCCCAGTTCGGCGATCGCCTTGGTGGCGGCCAGCACCGCGGCGGCGCCCGACATGTCGCACTTCATCGTGTACATGCCCTCGCCGGGCTTCAGGTTGAGCCCGCCGGAGTCGAACGTGATCCCCTTGCCCACCAGCGCGAGGTGCGCCTTGGCCCCNCGTGGCGCGTAGCTCAGCCGGACCAGCCGCGGCTTGCGGGCGGACCCGCCACCGACGGCGAGGATGCCGCCGTAGCCGTCGCGTTCCAGCGCCTTCTCGTCCAGGATCTCCACGTCGATGCGGCTGCGCCTGACGGCCGCTTTGGCGGCGTCGGCGAAGGTCTCCGGGTACAGCAGGTTGGCCGGGGTGTTCACCCAGTCGCGCGCCAGGCAAACGGCGTCGGCCACGACGCCGGCCGACTCGACGGCCACCCGGGTCTCGGCGCGGGACGAACTGCTGACCACGAACAGCCGGGCGACACCGCCTTTGGCCGCTTCCCCGCTGAGCTTCGCGAACGCGTACGCCCCCAGCAGCGCCCCCTCGGCCGCCCCCTTGACGACCTCCGGCTCGACAGCGTCGAAGCTGACCGCCACGCTGAGCCGCGATTCGGTCGCCAGCCCGAGGGCGGTCCGGACGCCGGTGCCCGCTGCCCGCCGCACCTGCTCGGGGGTGACGTCGATCTCACCCAGCCCGACCACCACGTAGCGCACCCGGTCCGGCCCCGGCACGATCACGGCCTTGCCCGGCTTGGCCGAGGCGCCCAGGCTCAAGGCGACCTCGGCGACGCCGTGCCCGAACTGCCGGACGAAGGTCTTCTCGGCGTCCTCCGCGACGCCCACCAGGGTCGGGGCGGAGGACGATTCGGCCATTCCGACGACCACGACATCGACGTCCTTGGGGACGTGGGCCACGAGGGCCACCGGAGGCAACTCGAAGGCGGGCATGGGCGTCCTCTCTGATCCAGGCGAGTCCAGCAGCCACCTTAGTGGCTGGAACCGTCAGTGAACCGGCTCGAATGGGTGGCTCCGTCGCTGGTGCGCGGCCCGGCGCCGGGGCGAGGATGGACGCGTGATCGACTTCAGCTTCGCCACCGCCGGACGGATCGTCTTCGGGGCCGGACGATCACGCGAATTGGTTGCCCTGGCCGCCGGGCTGGGGCCCCGCCCGCTGGTGGTCACCGGCGGTCATCCCGAGCGCCACGCGGCCCTTCTCGACGGGCTCGCCGACAGCGTGTCCTGGCAGGTGACCCGCGAACCCACGGTCGAGGACGTCCGCNGCGGGGTCCGGATCGCCCGCGACCACGGGGCCGGGCTGGTCATCGGCATCGGGNGCGGGGCCGTCCTGGACGCAGCGAAGGTCTTGGCTGCGCTGGCGGCCAACCCCGGCGACGTCCTCGACTACGTGGAGGTGATCGGGGCCGGCCGCGCGCTGGAGCGTCGTCCGCTGCCCATGGTGGCGGTGCCGACCACCGCCGGGACGGGCTCGGAGGTGACCGCCAACGGGGTTGTGTCGTCTCCGGAGCATCAGGTCAAGGTGAGCCTGCGGGCGGCCTCGATGGTGCCGGCGGTGGCCATGGTCGATCCCGAACTCACCCTCGGCTGCCCGCCGGCGGTCACGGCCTCCAGCGGGCTGGACGCGCTCACCCAGTGCCTGGAGCCGTTCGTGTCCCCGTTCGGCAACCCGCTGACCGACGCGCTCTGCGCGGAGNGGTTGCGGCGCGCGGCGTCCGGGTTGCGCCGCGCCTACGCCGACGGCTCCGACCTGGCGGCGCGGACGGACATGTCCCTGACCGCGCTGCTGTCCGGCATCGCGCTGGCGAACGCCAAGCTGGGGGCCGTCCACGGGTTCGCCGGTCCGGTCGGGGGCATGACCGGGGCGCCGCATGGGGCGGTCTGCGCGGCCGTGCTCGTCGGGTGCTGCCGGACGACGATCGCCGCCCTCCGCCGCGACGACCCGGCCCACCCCTCCCTGGGCCGCTACGCCGAGGCCGGCCGGTTGCTGACCGGTGAGGTCCTGGACGATCCCGCGGCCATCGACGCCCTGCTGGCGTGGCTGGAGGAGACCGTCCGTCTGCTCGGCGTGCCGGGCCTGGCCGCGCTGGGGCTCGGCCGGGAGCGCTACGCCGAAGCCGCCGAGAAGGCCGCGGCCGCCTCGTCCATGAAGGGCAACCCGGTCGTGCTCAGCCAAGGCGAGCTGCTGGGCATCCTGGAGGCCTCGGCCTGACGGCCGACCCGCAGGCGACCTGCGCGACGGGCCGGTCCGGCGGGGAGCGTGTGGTCTACGCTGAGGCGACGCCACGCGGGAAGGAGACCGACGGTGACCGGGTTGAAGACCTCGCCGCTGCAGGACCGCCACGTTGCCCTGGGGGCCAAGTTCGCCGAGTTCGGCGGGTGGTCCATGCCGTTGCAGTACGCGGGCATCGTGGCCGAGCACAAGGCCGTCCGGNGGGCGGTTGGGGTGTTCGACGTCAGCCACCTCGGCAAGGCACGGGTGACCGGGCCCGGGGCGGCGGCTTTCCTGAACACCGCGATCACCAACGACCTGGACAAGATCGGCGCCGGGCAGGCCCAGTACACGCTGCTGTGCAACCAGGCGGGCGGGGTCATCGACGACCTGATCGCCTACCGGCTCAGCGACGAGGAGATCTTCCTTATCCCCAACGCGGCCAACACCGCGACCGTCGTCGAGCAACTCCGGCTGGCCGCGCCGGAGGGGATCGAGATCACCAACGAACACGATGACCACGCCGTCATCGCCGTCCAGGGCCCGGCGTCGGACGAGACGCTGGCCGCGATCGGTCTGCCCACCGGCCACGACTACATGCGGTTCGCCTTCGGCGACCTGGACGGGNTGCGTCTGACGGTGTGCCGGACGGGCTACACCGGCGAGCGCGGCTACGAGCTGGTCGCGCCTGCGGCGGCCGCTGGGGCGGTGTGGGACGCCGTGCTGGCGGCGNGGGAGCCGTTCGGCATCAAGCCCTGCGGCCTGGGCGCCCGCGACACGCTGCGCACCGAGATGGGTTATCCGCTGCACGGGCAGGACCTACGTCCGGATCTGTCGGCGGGCCAGTGCGCGGTCGGCTGGGCGATCGGCTGGAAGAAGCCGGCCTTCTGGGGATCGGACGCGCTGCGTGGCGAGAAAGAGGCCGGTCCGGCTTTCCGGCTGACCGGCCTGGTGGCCGCCGGACGGGGCATTCCCCGTCCCCACATGCGGGTCGTCGGCGACGGCGTGGACCTGGGTGAGGTGACGTCCGGCACCTTCTCCNCCACCCTCGGCAAGGGCATCGCCCTGGCGTTGCTGCCGCCGGACGTGGCTCCCGGGACGCCGGTGACCGTCCTCGTCCGCGACCGCGAGGAGCCGTTCGTCGTGACCAAGCCCNCCTTCGTCACCCCCGGCGTGCGGGAGTCGTGAGGGCGCCCGTGCCCAGGTGGTGCTGGCCCTGCTGGGGCTGGCGGCGCTGGTCTGGGCGGTGTTCCTGTCGGGCAACCCCACGATCGTCTGCCGCGATCAGGTGATGGCGCGCGGTCAGGTGTGCGCGAACGCGGAGGGCACCAAGACGCAGACCTACGCGGAACGCTACGCGGCAGCGCAGAACGCGCGCCCGGTGGTGGGTGCGGTCGGGGCGGGGCGATCGTCTTCGCCTGGTTCCTCCACCGGGGCAACCGGACGACGCCGGCGCGGAGGCGTCAGGACTCCAGCGACATCGGCCCGTAGACGAGCCGATCCTCCTCGTACAGGGTCACCTTGCGGATGCCCAGCGAATCCAGTTCCAGGTAGTTGGCGGTGAGCCACGCCTCGGCGCTGGCCTGGTCGGGGAAGGGTTGTGGNACGCCGAGGTCGTCCAGTTCCGGATCCGGCAGGGCCGGGTCGATGCGCCAGTAGAACGACATCGGCGGCTCAGATCTTGTCGCCGCGCTTCACCCGCGGCGGTGGCTGGCGGAGCCGGCGCATCGCGAGGGTGCGGTTGAACCCGTAGTTGAGCAGGCCTTTCAGCGGCTCGTTGGGGATCCGCTGAGCCGCCAGTTTCTTGAACTGGCGCCACATCAGCACCATGTCGACGACGACGAAGCCCAGGTAGCCCCAGGTCGCCCAGAGCGTGGGCAGGACGGCCTCGGGGACGAAGGGGCTGATGCCCAGCGAGAGCGCCAGCAGCACCATCATCACCGGCATGGAGTATTCGGCCGGGCTGAACCGGGCATCGACATGGTCGCGCATCAGCACCCGGCCGGGAACGGCGTCGGCTGCGGCCATCGCCTTGCGCTGCTGCGCCGCGCTGTCGGAGCGGGCCTTGAGGCGGGCCTCCTTGGGGGTCAACTGCGGGTTGAGCCGCTGCCGGCGGGCGGCCTCGGCCTCACGGCGGGTGGGCGTCGCGGCGGTCTTGCCGGCCGGACGAGCCGGGTCGGCGGGCTGGGCGGGCGTCGCCGGTGCCGCCGCCTTGTCCTTGCCGGAGGAGAAGAGTCCCACGTGGCGTCCTCGTGATCGGGTCCTGAACGCGATCATCCTAACCGGCGGGACCCCGCGGCGCCCAGGTGGGACGGCTGGCCGCGCCGTAGGCTGGCGTCCCTGCGACGCCGTCCGGCGCAGCAGGAGCTTGCGATGTATCCGGAGGTGTCGATGAACGTCGTCCGCCGCCGCGTGCTGGTCGCCGGGGCCCGCTTCGCCGGGCTCTCCCCGGTGGCGGCAGGGACCGCCGTGGCGCGCGGGTTCGCGGGTTCGTCCGAGGTCGCCCTGGTGCCCTTCGCGGCGGGCGGCTCCGATCTCGGGGTCGCGCTGGCGCACCTCGGCGATGGTGTGGTCGAGCGCGGTGCGGGTGGGTGGACGGCGGTCGGGCCCGGGTGGCTGGCGGCGGGTCTGGACGACGCCGTGGCGNGGGCGCGATTCGACCCCGAAGCGGGCTCCGCGGGGATCGGACGGCACCTGGCGCGCGCCCTCTCCGGTGGCCAGAGGGTGGCCGAGGTGATGGTCGACCTGACCGGCGTGGACGCCCACGACGCCGGGGCGGGGCTGTTGGCGGCGCTGGGCGCCCGCGCGGACGGGCCGCTGGACGCGGGGGCCGCCGCTCTCGCGGACCTGGGCACGGTCGACCTCGACCCCGTCCGGGAACTGCTGGCAGGGGTCGCGCTCCTCGGCATCGTCCCGCCGGGAGACCTCNGACGCCCCCTGGTGGGTCTCCGCGGGGTGATCGCCGGACGGGGTTCGACGNCCGGCGTCGCACGGGCCGAGGTGCTGCGGCTGGACGAGGCAGTCGCCCACTACGCGGGCCTCGTCGCCCCGGGGATCGCGGACGAACCGGGCACCGGCGCCGCCGGGNGAGCGGCGTTCGCCGTCCGGGCCCTCGGCGGGCGGCTGGTCACCGGCGTCGGGCTCTGCGCGGAGCGCGCGGGGCTGGCCCGCACCCTGGCCCGGGCCGACGTGGTGATCACGGCCTGCGACCGGCTCGACGTGGGCAACCGGGGCGGGCTGCTCCTGGCCGAACTGATCGAGCTGACCGAACGGGCCGAGCGCCCGCTGGTCGTCCTGGCCCGCGAGGTGGGCATCTCCGGCCGCGAGTTGCGGACGTTCGGCGTCGAATCCGCCCACCAGGTGGGCACGGGGACGACCCGGCCGCGGCACTGCAGGCGGTGGCCGCCCGGGTGGCCCGGGACTGGAATCGCTGACGCGCCCCGTACACTGGTCGCCACCGTCCGGGAATAGCGAGCGCCGCCGGCGGGTTGCTAAGAAGTAGACCGCCCAGCGAAGAGGGAAGATATGAGCACCGATACGACCACCGTCACCGACGGCATCATCCTCACCGAGTCCGCCGCCACCAAGGTCAAGGATCTGGTCGCCGACCAGCCCGAGGGCCTGGCGCTGCGCATCTCCGTGGCCCCGGCGGGTNGCTCCGGCCTGCGCTACCAGTTGTCCCTGGACGAGCGTCAGCTCGACGGCGACGTGACCAAGGAGTTCTACGGCGTCCAGGTCGTCACCGACCGGATGAGCGCCNCCTACCTGATGGGTGCGACCATCGATTTCGTCGACACGATCGAGGCTCAGGGGTTCACCATCGACAACCCCAACGCGCAGGGTTCCTGCGCTTGTGGGGACAGCTTCCACTGATCCACCGACGGTCCCGAAAAACCTGCTCATCGCGGCGCTCCAGGGGAGCGTCGCGATGGTCGCTTGTTAGGGTTGCCTCCTTGATAGTGACGGACCGTGGCCGGAGGGGCAGACCGGGCACGGCCGTCTGCGTGGAAGGGCGGATCGCGTGGTGAAGAACCGCAAACCCGTGACGCGGACAGCGGCCGGGCTGGTGGGCCTCGCCCTGCTGGGCCTCGGGCTCTCGGGCTGCAGCCAGGACACCCTTGCGCAGTGGGGCCGCTTCGGCCTGCCGGAGGCTGCCAGCGACCGTGCCCCGCACATCGGGAATCTGTGGATCGGTGCGTGGTGGGCCTCGCTGATCATCGGCGTGTTCGTGTGGGGGCTCATCTTCTACGCGATCATCCGGTTCCGCCGCCGTCGGGACGCCTCCGGGGCGCCCCGCCAGGTGCGGTACAACCTCCCGCTGGAACTGCTCTACACCCTCGTCCCGTTCCTCATCATCGGGGTGCTGTTCTTCTTCACCGTCCAGTCGCAGAACGCGGTCCTCGCCAAGGAGACCCAGCCCGTCCACACCATCAACGTGGTCGGCCAGAAGTGGTCGTGGACCTTCAACTACATGGAGGCGGGCAACCCGGCGGTGGGCGCGATCGTCCACGAATCGGGGACGATCGAGAAGATCCCCGACCTCTACCTGCCGCTGAACCAGCCCGTCCGGTTCAACCTGACCTCCGCCGACGTCATCCACTCGTTCTGGGTGCCGGACTTCTACTTCAAGCTGGACGTGATCCCGGGCCACCCGAACTCCTTCGACGTCACCCCGACCAAGCCGGGTGTGTTCCTCGGCAAGTGCGCCGAACTGTGCGGCACCTATCACTCGGCGATGCTGTTCAACGTCCACGTGGTCGACGAGCAGACCTACACGGCGTACCTGAAGTCCCTGGCCACCCGAGGGCAGACCGGTGAGGTGAAGGCCCCGGCCTTCCCGAACACCGCCCCGACCGTCCCCGCGAAGAAGGAGGGCTGAGATGTCCGTCGCCCGCGTGACCGCTGAGGAGCGGCTGGCGCACCGCCGCCAGACCCTCGGCTCGAAGGTCATGTACGTCCTGACCTCCACCGACCACAAGGTCATCGCCAAGCTGTACTTCGTCACCGCGATGGTGTTCTTCGGGTTCGGCGGTCTCCTCGCCCTCGCGATCCGCGCCGAACTGGCGTGGCCCGGCATGCAGTACCTGCACTACGAGACCTTCAACCAGTTCTTCACCATGCACGGCACGATCATGCTGCTGATGTTCGCGACCCCGATGTTCGCGGCGTTCGCGAACGCGGTGCTGCCGCTGCACATCGGCGCCCCCGACGTGGCGTTCCCGAAGCTGAACATGCTGAGCTACTGGCTCTACCTGTTCGGCTCGCTGGTGGCCTGCGGCGGCTTCCTGAGCCCCGAGGGTGCGGCCAGCTTCGGCTGGTTCGCCTACGCGCCGCTGTCGGACGCGATCAACTCCCCGGGCGTCGGCGGTGACCTGTGGCTGATGGGCCTGTACGTGATGGGCCTGTCGACGATCCTCGGCTCGGTGAACTTCCTCACCACGATCATCACCATGCGCGCCCCGGGCATGACCATGTTCCGGATGCCCATCTTCGCCTGGAACATCTTCGTGACCTCGCTGCTGGTGCTGCTGGTCTTCCCGGTGCTGGCCGCGGGCCTGCTCGTCCTCGAAGCCGACCGGCGGCTGGGCACCCACATCCTCGACCCCGCGACCGGCGGGCCGATCCTGTGGCAGCACCTGTTCTGGTTCTTCGGGCACCCCGAGGTGTACATCATCGCGCTGCCGTTCTTCGGCATCATCACCGAGGTGCTGCCGGTGTTCAGCCGCAAGCCGATCTTCGGCTACGTCGGCCTGGTCGCGGCCACGCTCGCCATCGGCGGGCTGAGCGTGGCGGTGTGGGCGCACCACATGTTCGTCACCGGCGCGATCAACCTGCCGTTCTTCTCGTTCATGACGTTCATGATCGCCGTCCCGACCGGGGTGAAGTTCTTCAACTGGGTGGGGACGATGTGGGGCGGGTCGATCAGTTTCGAAACGCCCATGATCTGGGCGCTCGGCTTCCTCACCACCTTCCTGTTCGGCGGCCTCACCGGCATCATGCTGGCGTCGCCCCCGCTGGACTTCCAGGTGTCCGACACCTACTTCGTGGTGGCCCACTTCCACTACGTCCTGTTCGGCACCGTCGTGTTCGCGACCTTCGCCGGCTTCTACTTCTGGTGGCCCAAGATCACCGGACGGATGCTCGACGAGCTGTGGGGCAAGGTCCACTTCTGGATCCTGTTCCTCGGCTTCCACCTGACCTTCCTGGTGCAGCACTGGCTGGGCATCGAGGGCATGCAGCGGCGGATCGCGGACTACCTGCCGACCGAGGGATTCACCCTGTTGAACCAGATCTCTACCGTGGGGGCGTTCCTGCTCGGGGTCTCGATGCTGCCGTTCCTGTGGAACCTCTGGATCAGCCGCAACTCCCCGAAGGTCGACGTGGACGACCCGTGGGGCTGGGGCCGCTCTCTGGAGTGGGCCACGTCGTCCCCGCCGCCGCGGCACAACTTCATCTCCTTGCCGCGGATCCGTTCGGAGTCGCCGGCGTTCGACCACCACCACGCCGAAATCGACAAGGAGGCCCGCATCGACGAGGCCGACGTCGCGGGAACCATTGAGGCGCCCTTGGGCGGCGAGACCAAGCACGAGGTTGGACGATGAAGGTCGAGGGTCTGTTGATCGGCGCCATCGGCGTCTTCCTGNGGGTCGCCGCCACGATCTACTGGTTCATGAGCCACGAGATCATCGGGACCGTCGCCCTGATCCTGTCGTTCCTGCTGGGCGCCATGATGGCGATCTACCTGATCGTGTGGGCGCGCAAGCATGACGTCCGGCTGGAGGACCGCAAGGACGCCGAGATCGTCGAGGGCGCCGGACCGCTGGGCTTCTTCNCCCCGAAGAGCATCTGGCCGCTGTGGGTGGCCCTTGCCATCACCGTGATGTTCCTCGGCCCCGTCTTCGGCTGGTGGGTCACGATCCTCGGCGCCGCCTTCGGGGCGTGGGCGATCATCGGGTGGACCTTCGAGTATTACCGCGGCGACTACTCCCATTAGTCGTCGGTCATTCGCGGGCGCCTCGCCGCGTTCTCCTCGCTCGGCGTACCTTCGTACGCCTTCGCTCGTCCGCCTTGCGATGCATCCCGCGACTGACCGACTCGGCTGGTGTCGATCGCCCGGCGCCTGACTGCGTCATCCTCCTCGACGTACCTTCGTACGTCGTCGGTCGTCTTCCTTGTCATCCATCCGGCCTGAGCCCGACTCGGCCGTCCTGGTCGCGGCGCCTCGCGGCGTTCTCCTCGCTCGGCGTACCTTCGTACGCCTTCGCTCCTCCGGGGCCCGACTTGCTGTCGAAACCCGACTTTGCTGCCGAAGCTTCGGCAGCAAAGTCGGGTTTGGGCAGCAAAGTGCGTGTGGGGAGCGGAGGAGTGAGTGCGACCCCTCACCAGCTGGAGTGCAGGGGGCGTCCCTCGTTGAAGCCGGAGGCCGACTGGACGCCTACGACCGCGTTCGTGGCAAACTCGCGGAGGTTGCGGGCCCCGGCGTAGGTGCAGGACGAGCGGACGCCCGAGACGATGAAGTCCACCAGGTCCTCGACCCCGGGNCGCTGCGGATCCAGGTACATCCGCGAGTGTGAGATGCCCTCCTCGAACAGGGCCGCCCGAGCCCGCTCGTAGCGGGACTGCTCCCGGGTCCGCATCCGCACCGCACGCGCCGATGCCATTCCGAACGACTCCTTGTACGGCCGCCCCTCGGCGTCATGGACGAGGTCGCCCGCGGACTCGTGCGTCCCGGCGAACCAGGAGCCGATCATGACGGCACCGGAACCCGCGGCGAGGGCGAGGGCCACGTCCCGNGGATGCCGGACGCCGCCGTCCGCCCAGATCGCCTTCCCCGACGTCGCGGCCTCCGCGGCGCACTCCAGCACCGCCGAGAACTGCGGCCGCCCCACCCCCGTCTGCATCCGGGTCGTGCACATGGCGCCTGGGCCCACGCCCACCTTGACCACGTCGGCGCCGGCTTCGATCAGGTCGGCCGTCCCATCGGCGGTGACAACGTTGCCGGCCACGATCGGCACAGCGCTACCGCGGGCGTCCACGAGGCTGCGTACGAGGCGGAGGGCGTCCAGCATCCGCTCCTGATGGCCGTGGGCGGTATCCATCACCAGCACGTCCGCGCCGGCGTCCAGCAGGTCGGCCGCGCGCCGCTCCACGTCCCCGGAGATGCCGACGGCCACCCCGACCCGCAGCTTTCCTGCGGCGTCCAGGGCGGGGGCGTAGAGGGTGGCCCGCAGGGCTCCCTTGATCGTCATGAGTCCGACCAGCTTGTCCTCAGCCACCGCGAGCGCCACTCGGTGCCGCCTGGCCACCAGCAGGTCGAAAACCTCCGCGGGCGGGGTGTCGGGCGCCACGATCGTGAGGTCGGTGGTCATCGCCTCGTGCACCTGGACGAACCGGTCGAGGCCCGCCGCCTCCCGGNNGGTCAACAGGCCCACCGGGGCGCCGCCGTCCACGACCACCACCAGCCCGTGCGCCCGCTTGGGCAGCAGGTTCAACGCCTCGCCGACGGTGGTGTTCGGCGAGACCCGGACGGGNGTGTCGAACGCCGCGTGCGCCGCCTTCACCTTGCCGATCGTGCCGGCCACGATGTCGGTGGGCAGGTCCTGCGGGATGATCGCGATCCCACCCCGCCGGGCGATCGTCTCGGCCATCCGTCGTCCCGAGATCGCGGTCATGTTCGCCACGATCAGCGGCAGGGGCAGGCCGAGGCCGTCGGTGCTGGTCAGGTCCACGTCGAGCCGCGACGTCACCGACGAACGCCGAGGGGTCATGAACACGTCGTCGTACGTGAGGTCGTGGCTGGGTCGCGGAGTCAGGAATCGCACCGGACGAGTTTATGGGCGCGGGTCGCCCGCCCGGAACCGCCCCGGCGGGCGGCGGATCGCCCGCCAGGAACGCTCCGGCAGGCGACAGGGCGTCCCCGGACCTCGGAGGCCTCCCGAGGTCGAGACCGCGGCGCGGAGCGGCCGAACCGCCACACCGGGCCCCTGGCGAAACCTGCCGGCCGCACCCATCGAGACCACGAATGGCGCGGCCCCAGGGCAAGTACCCCGGCGCAGCCTGGGCCCGTCCCGCCGATCCGGCAGCACCCTCCCGAGCCCGGGGGCAGCGCGGTCCTCCGTCCCCGCCCCGGACGCAGACGCTCGACGGCCCGGGCGGAGCTTCCTCCAACCGGGCCGTCACGCGCTGTTCAGTGCGCGATCGCCTTCGGCTCCTCGGCGTCGTGCTCGTGGGCCGCCTCGATCTCCGCGGAACTCGGCTTGGCGACCTGATCCCGGAAGTACCAGCGGGACAGGGCCGCCCGCAGCCGTCCGACCCCCTTCGTCCGGACGCCNCTGGGCATCGGTGTCGGGGTCGCCGCCAGCACGGGCGGCTGCTGGTGCTGGGTGAGGGTGAACGCCTCGTCGACCGTGATCGGCTCGTGTGGTTCGGCGTAGGCGCCGTCGGGNGACCGCTCGATGATGCCGGTCTCGCTGCCGTGCAGCACGCGGTCCCGATCGGCTCGCTGCAGCGACAGGCACACCCGCTTGGTGATGAGGAACGCCACGACGGGCAGAACGAACACCGCGACCCGCATGAACACCGTGACCGCGTTCAGCGACACCCTGAACTGGGTGGCCAGGATGTCGTTGCCGCCGGCGAGCCAGAACAGGCCGTACGCGGTGATCCCGGCGACGCCCACGGCCGTCCGGGTCGGCACGTTGCGCGGCCGGTCGAGCACGTGGTGTTCGCGCTTGTCACCGGTGATCCACGCCTCGATGAACGGATAGAGCGCAAGCCCCGTGAACAGCAGCCCCATCAGCCCGACGCCGGGCAGGAAGATGTTCCACGACCACGTGGTCGGGCCCAGGTGCCATTCCCAGTTGGGGATGATCCGGATCGCGCCCTCCACGAAGCCCATGTACCAGTCGGGCTGGGAGCCGGCCGTGACCTGCGCGGGGTTGTACGGGCCGAAGTTCCACACCGGGTTGATCTGCATGGTGGCGCCCATCAGCACCGCCACGCCGAAGACGATGAAGAAATAGCCGCCGGCCTTGGCCATGTAGACGGGGAAGAACGGGTAGCCGACCACGTTGTCGTCGCGGCGTCCGGGGCCCGGGTAATGGGTGTGCTTGTGGTAGATCAGCAGGGCCAGGTGCGCGCTGATCAGGCCGAGCAGCAGGCCGGGCAGCAGCAGGATGTGCACCATGTAGAGCCGGGGNATCACCACGCTGCCGGGGAACTCCCCGCCGAAGATGAAGAATTCCGCCCAGGTGCCGATGATCGGGATCGAACGGATCAGGCCGTCCACGAACCGCAGGCCGGTGCCGGACAGCAGGTCGTCCGGCAGCGAGTAGCCCGCGAAGCCCTCGACCAGCGACATCGAGAACAGCCCGATGCCGATGAGCCAGTTGATCTCCCGCGGCTTGCGGAAGGCGCCGGTGAAGAAGACACGGAGCATGTGGACGGTCATGGACGCCACGAACAGCATGGCCGCCCAGTGGTGGATCTGCCGGACGAGCAGGCCACCGCGGACGTCGAAGCTGATCCCCAGTGTCGAGGCGAAGGCCTCCGACATCGGCAGGCCGCGCATCAGCTGGTAGCTGCCGGCGTACTCGATCTCGGCCATCGACGGCTTGAACCAGATCGTGAGGAACACGCCGGTGAGCAGCAGGATGACGAACGAGTACAGGGCGATCTCGCCGAGCAGGAACGACCAATGATCGGGGAACAGCTTGCGGACGTAGAAGTTGGCCTTGTTCTTGTGCTTGAACATGCTGGCCAGCGGAACCCGGTCGTCCAGCCACGTGACCGGACCAGCCACCTTGGCGCCCGGCTCCGGCGCCGGCGGCGTCGCCACCTCCAGGACGGGCGAGGTGTCGGCGATCTTCGTCGGCTTGGCCATCAGCGATCACCCTCCTTGAAGTCGTGGGTCGAATCCCGTTCGAAGTACGACGGGCCGACCGGGACGGTGAAGTCGCTCTTGGCGATCAGGTAGCCGTCGGCGTCGGTGGTGATCGGCAACTGCGGCAGCGCCCGGGCGGCCGGCCCGAACACGACCACCCCGGAGTTGCCCAGGTCGAAGGTGGACTGGTGGCAGGGGCACAGCAGGTGGTGGGTCTGCTGCTCCCACAGGCTGATCGGGCAGCCGACGTGGGTGCAGATCTTCGAATAGGCGAGGATGCCGCCGACCTGCCAGTCCTGTCGGGACTCGGGGATCTTGATGCTTGCCGGATCCATCCGGACGATGATCAGCGCGGCCTTCGCCTTCTGCTGCTGGAACTGCGTGCCCTCGAAGTCCCAGAGGTTCTCCGGCTGAGCGTTCACCAGCTGGCCGATCTCGATGTCGGAGGCCTTCAGCTTCTTCTTGGTGATGTCGTTGACCAGAGGGATGCCCTGGGCCCAGATCGTCTTCTCGATCGTCTGGGCCCGCACATCGCCGGTCGGCCAGGGGCCCAGGTCGGCCAGCGTGATGATCGCGGGGACCGCCATGATCCCGATACCGCCCAGCAGCCCCTTGACCATCAATGAACGACGGGCCACGCCGGCCTTCTCGACGCCCCAGGACAGATCCTCGCCGATCGCCTCGCGGTCGGCNGTCCGGGAGGGCATCGTGTGGCGCGGCTCGGTCATCTCCTCGTCGCTCATCAGGTTGCGCGCCCAGTGGATCAGGGCCATGCCGATCAGCAGGGCGCCGAGACCGCCGGTCAGGCCCAGCAGCAGAGTGTGCGCCTGGAACCGGTAACCGAAGACCGCCACGTAGGCGTCCCGGGCCACGGCGAAGTAGCTGACCACGAACGCGATCGCGAGCAGCGGCACCAAGCCGAGCATGCCCACGACCTGCTTGTAGGCGCGGTCGGCGGCGGCGGGGTTGGCGTCGGTGTAACGCTCGACGTGATGTTCCAGCCCAGGGTCGGGGACGGGGTATTCCTCGACACTGTCCGGTTCGGTGTGCTTGGTCTCGAGCGTCATCGCGCGCGGGCTCCCTTCGCAGCGATCCAGATGGCGAACAGCACGCAGGCGCCGATCCCGATGACCCAGGCGAAGAAGCCCTCGGCCACCGGTCCGATGCCTCCGAAGTTGAGGCCGCCGTTCGGGACGCTGTGCAACTCGTCCAGGTAGCCGACGATGGCGCGGACGTCCTCGTCGGTCATGACCCCGGGGCCGAACACGGGCATCTGCTGGGGACCGATGCGCATGGCCTCCCAGATGTGCTTGCCGCTGACGCCCTGCAGGGAGGGGGCGTACTTGCCGTTGGGCAGGGCGCCGCCGGCGCCCTCGAAGTTGTGGCAGGCCGAGCAGTTCGTCCGGAACAGCTCACCGCCGCGGGCGATGGTGTCCTCGGTCAAGCCGGCCGGGTCGTACTGGTCCTGGTTGGGGATCGCCGGGCCCGGGCCCAGGCTGCCCACGTACGCGGCCAGCGCCGCGATCTCGGCCTCGGTGTAGGTGTTGGTCTTGCGGGGGCCTGCGCGCCCGGATGGGCCATCGGCATCCGTCCGGTGCTGACCTGGAAGTCCGCCGACGCCGCACCCACCCCGATCAGGGACGGGCCTTGGCTACCGCCTTCGCCGTTCAGGCCGTGGCAGGACGAGCAGGCCACCTGGAACAGCGCCTTGCCCTCGGCCACCTGCTGGGAGTTCCCGGTGTCGGCGGCCACTTGGGCGACGGGGAGATGGACGCGTACATCGCGCCCATCGCCACCAGGGCCAAGGCCAGCAGCGCCGGCTTGGCCGCCCGGTGACGCCGCTTGGATGTCAGGAATCGCACGGTGGGGTTCCTCCTAGGTCGTGCCGGGCGGTTAGCGAAGGAAGTACAGGACGCTGAACAGGATGATCCAGATCGCGTCCACGAAGTGCCAGTAGTAGGACGTCACGATCGCATGCACGGCCTGCTCGTGGGTGAAGGTGCGAGTGGCGTACGTCCGTCCCAGCATCAGCAGGAACGCGATCAGGCCGCCGAGGACGTGCAGGCCGTGGAAACCGGTGGCCAGGAAGAAGGCCGAGGTGTAGGCGTTGGTCTGCAACGTGAAGCCCTCACCGACCAACTTGGTGTACTCGGTGGCCTGGCCGGCGATGAAGACCGCGCCCATGACGAACGTCAGCGTGTACCACTCCCGCAGGCCCCACTTGCCGACCTGCAGCAGCGAACCGCTGCGGCCCACCTTGCCGTGCTCGGCGGCATGCACGCCCAGCTGACAGGTCACCGACGACAGCACCAGGATCAGGGTGTTGATCGAGGCGAACAGCGGGAACGGCTGGCCGAAGACCTCGGCGTCCATGAAGTGGGCGGCACCCCACTGCCACATCGACTGAGTGCCCGCCGCTGCCGCTTGGGCGTTGGTGATGCCCCGCAGGTTGAAGTACGCCGCGAACAGCGCTGCGAAGAACATCAGGTCGGACGCGAGCCAGATCCAGGTGCCCACCGCCACCATGTCGGGGCGGTTCTTCAGGCCCTGCAGGCGAGGCTGCGCGATCGGATGGACCGCGCCGTGGGGCATCACGGTCGCAGCGCCGGTCGAGGGAGTATGTGCCACCCGGTCATTATGGCGATGAATGCGCCTCCGGTCACCCTCCGACCCCGGGAATCTCACGGGCGATAACGCCTTTTGTTGTTCGCGGCCCACTCTGGGCGGACCTGCGCCGGTGGGGTTTCGGCAGTAGCATGCAGCCAGACCCGGCCCCGCTATGGAAGAGGACGTGCGATGAGCGACCAGACGGCGAAGGTACTGGTGTATTCCGACGACCGGACGGTGCGCGACCAGGTGCGACTGGCCCTCGGCCCCAAGGTGGCCGCGGACCTCCCCGAGATCGAGGTGTTCGAGACCGCCACGCAACCGGCCGTCCTCACCGCGGTGGAGGCCAGCCGGTTCGACCTGCTCGTCCTGGACGCCGAGGCCGTCCCGTCCGGCGGCATGGGGCTGTGCCACCAACTGAAGGACGAGATCCCGGACTGCCCGCCGGTGCTGCTGCTCGTCGCGCGGCTGGCCGACGGCTGGCTGGCCACCTGGTCGCGCGCCGACGCGGTCAGTCCCTACCCGGTGGATCCCCAGCGACTCCCCGCCCAGGTGGCCGACCTGCTGCGCAGCCGGACGAACGCCGAGGCCGTCTAGTGGCGTTCACGTGGCCGGACGTCCTGTCCGGCCTGGTGGCCGGGCGCGACCTGCCCGCCGAGGCGACCGGCTGGGCCATGGACCAGATCCTCACCGGGGACGCGACCGGGGCGCAGATCGCGGGGTTCGTGGTCGCGCTGCGCTGCAAGGGAGAGACCGTCGCCGAGATCGCCGGGATGGCGGAGGCCATGCTGAACCGGGCGACCCCCATCGCGCTGGACACCGAGGCCGTCGACATCGTCGGATCCGGCGGTGACCGGGCCAACACGGTGAACGTGTCGACGATGGCCGCGGTGGTGGCGGCGGCCTGCGGCGCGCGGGTCGTCAAGCATGGCAACCGGGCGGCCTCGTCCGCGTGCGGCACGGCCGACTGCCTGGAGGCGCTGGGGATCGCGCTGGACGTGGCCCCGGAGCGCCAGGCGCGGGTGCTGGCCGACGCCGGGATCGTGTTCCTCTTCGCCNCCCTGTACCACCCGTCGTTGCGGCACGCGGGCTCCACCCGGCGCGAACTCGGGATCCCGACGACCTTCAACTTCCTCGGTCCGCTGGCCAACCCGGCTCGTCCGCGGGCGCAGGCGGTGGGGGTGGCCGACGCCAGGATGGCTCCGCTGATGGCCGGCGTCCTGGCCGGCCGCGGCTGCCGCGGGCTGGTCTTCCACGGGGACGACGGCCTGGACGAACTGACCACGACTACGACCTCCCAGGTGTACCTGTTCGCCGGCGGCACCGTCGTGCCGTCCAGCCTGGACCCGGCGACCCTGGGCCTCGAACCCGCCGGCCGTGAGGCACTGGTCGGCGGCNGACGCCCCCACAACGCGNGGGTCGTCCGACAGGTGTTCGGCGGGGCCCGCGGACCGGTGCGCGACATCGTCTTGTTGAACGCGGCGGCGGCGTTGCTGGCCTACCGCGGACCCGATCTGCAGACCCCGCTGGCCGACCAGCTGCGGCCGCTGCTGGACGAGGCGGCCCGGGCGATCGACACCGGCGCCGCCGCCGCCACGCTGGAGGGATGGGTGCGGGCGACCGCGCTCGCCAAGCGCGACTAGCGGCTCCAGAGCGTCGCCAGGAGCGCCACGTACGGGCCGAGGACGAGCGCCGGACCGTAGGGATACGCCCGGCCACGCCGGGCGGCCACCGAGATCAGACCGAGGACCACCCCGACGAGGCTGGCGAGCAGNCAGCCCCAGGTGGCGAAATGGAACGACACGCTGCCCGCGGTCGCCCCGGCCAGGGCCGCCAGCCGGACGTCCCCGAACCCGAAGCCGCTGCCGAACCGCCAGAAGACCCAGAACACGAACGACCATAGGGCCGCGGCACCGGCCGCAACCGCCGGCACCCAGGGGTTCGCCGACAACCAGGCGGTGACGAGCACCCCGGCGGCGGTCAGCGCCCAGCCCGCCTGCGTGAGCCGCAAGGGCAGGTACGTCGTCCGCGAGTCGATGAGGGCCAGCAGGACTCCGACGGTGTTGAGCCCGATCCAGGCGCTCCAGAGCCGCGGTTCGAGGAACCAGGCGACCAGGGCTGCGGAGGCGAAGGCGCCCAGGCCGGCCGCCAGTGAGAACCGGACGTCGGCCAAAGGCCGGTAGAGGTCGGCCTGGGGCTCATCGACTGGTGGGGGCAGGCGCCGGAGGATCCAACCAGTGCCGAGCCCGAGGCCCACGGCCTGCGCCAGCACGGCCACCGGCCCAAGGAACTCCATGGCGGACAGCCTAAGCGGCGACGGGGACGAGCCCCTGCGCGGACCAGTGCCGTTCGGCTGCCTCGGTCAGCCAGGCGACGGACTGGGGGAACCCTGGCGTGCGCAGGTCGACAAGGGCCGCCAGGTCGTCGGTGCTCAGCCCGCAATAGGCGGCCACCGAGTCCGGGCTCGCGCCGGCTGCGAGCAGCGCCCCCAATCGATGCGGGGCGTCGCGCACCGGCACCCAGGCTCGCGCGGCGGCGACCAGATCGTCCGGGTGCCAGCGGAGCAACCGGGCGGCCACGTAGGGCGACACCCGACGCACCGGACGACCGAACCGTCCGTGCAGCAGGTGATCCAGGCAGGCCAGGGAGAGGCCGGTGGCGACGGCGAGCCCGGGCCAGGGCAGGTCGGCCCCGGCGAGCAATAGGCGCGCGTGGGCGCGGAAGGGTTCGGCCTTGACCCAGGCGTGGGGATCGGGGGCGAAGACGGGGCGGCGGGGGCGAGAGACTGTCACACCCTGGAAAGCCCTTTTCGGACCCCCGATTGTGAGTGCGGGGCCGAAATTCCTTGAAAACGTGCCGGAGGGGGCGGACGCGAACGTCCGCCCTCCGATGGAGTCAGCGCTGCGCGCGGACGAACCCGGCGCGCTCGGCGGCGTCGGTGGAGTTGAACCACACGTCGGTGATGGTCCGTTCGTAGCCGCCCGAACCCTGCAGGTGGTACTTGCGGGAGCGCTCGTTGCCCTTGATGTCGTACCCCTCCGGCGGGTTCTGGCCCACGTAGGAGCCCTCGCCGTAGGGGCTAGCGGCTAAAGGGGAGGCATCACCCTCCGCGCCCTGCACGGCCGCTGCCGCATCTTCGGCCTTGTCGACCTCGGAATCGGCGGCTTCCGCTGCGGCCTCGGGGGCCTCCTCGGTGAGGTCGGCCAACTCGTCCGTGGCCGCTTCGGCGTCGTCCTCGAGTTCGTCGGAGGCATCCTGCACCGCGGCGGCGTCTTCACCGGCGGCGGCGACCGAATCGGTGACATCCTCGGCCACGTCGCTGGCCGCGGCCGCCCCGGCTGCCACGGTGCCGCTCACATCGTCCACCACGTCGGCCACGGGATCGGCCACGTACGGCTGGCTCGGCTCGTGCGCCTCCCAGCCGGTCTCGGTCGGGCCGAGCAGCTTGCGGACGGCGATGACGACGCCGGCCAGCACCGCGCCAGCGACGGCCACCTGGGCGAGCTTGCGGGCAATTCCCCGCTTGGGCTTGGCGGGCACTTCCAGTTCGCCCCTCAATGCTGCGGTGGCCGCGGTGAGGCGGCGGCTGGTCTCCTGCGCCATGGGGTGCTCGGCGGCCTCGTGGAGGGCGGCGGAGAAGCGCGGCAGCAGGTCGTGCTGCACCCGGTCGCGGGCGACGTCGATCGCGGGAGCGAGCCGTTGGATGGCGTCTTCCACCACGGGGGCGAGGCGGGCCACGACCTCCTCCACGGCGGGGTCACGTTGTCGAGCACGTCGTCCAGCGTCGGGTGGACCCGGTCCAGTGCGTCCGCGGCGAGCCTGGCGCCGCGGCGGCGGGCCTCCTTGATCCTGGGTTGGACCCGTTCGTAGGTATCAGCGGCGAACTCGGCGCCCCGGCGTCCCGCCTCAGCGGCGAAATCGGCGGCCTGCTTGCCCGCCTCCGCCAGGTGGGGCTGGACGCGGTCGTAGGTGTCCGCGGCGAACTCAAGGCCCCGCTTGCGCGCCTCGCGCGCCATGGGCCCGACGTAGTCTCCGGCCTGCTCGACGTAGGGGTGATCCTGTGCACCGCCTCGTCGAAGGCGGCCTGACCCTTTTCGGCGGCTGTACTGGCGGTCGATTCGACGGCCTTCAGCAGCTTCTTCCGGTTCACGATTCCTCCGTTGGATGGGTTCTTCGCACGGCTATACCGTGCCTGGCTCGCGGGAGTGCCGCGTTCCTCAACCGTACCGGGCGGCAGGCCGGCCGGACAGTGCGTGCGGCAAGCTGCCCCGGCCTGACGGCCAGCTTCGCCCGAACGGGTGAGGAACGGGTCCGGCGGCGCCATCTGACAGGATGGGCCCACCCGAGGACCACCGAGAAAGGACCTTCTGTGGCGCAGCTAGCGACCCTCCACACCAACCACGGCGACATCGTGCTCAACCTGTTCGAGGATCAGGCCCCCGTCACGGTGGCCAACTTCGTCGGGCTCGCCGGCGGGACCAAGGAGTACGCCGACCCGGGCACCGGGCAACGGACGAAGGGCCGGTTCTACGACGGCCTCACCTTCCACCGCGTGATCGACGGCTTCATGATCCAGGGCGGGTGCCCGAACGGCGACGGCCGCGGTGGCCCCGGCTACCAGTTCCGCGACGAGTTCGTGCCCGAGTTGACGTTCCGGCGCCCCTACCTGCTCGCGATGGCGAACGCCGGGCCCGGCACGAACGGTTCCCAGTTCTTCATCACCGTGGTGCCGACACCCCACCTGAATCACCGGCACACGATCTTCGGCGAGGTGGCGGACGAGGCCAGCCGGGCAGTGGTGGACGAGATCGCCCGGGTCCCGGTCGGGCGGGGTGACCGTCCGGTGGAGCCCGTGGTGATCGAGTCGGTCAGCGTCGGGAGCTGACCCCGCGGCGCCGGGGCCCGTCCGGGACCGGCCGTCAGGGGGCGTGGCGAGGGAGCCGGGGGAACAGCTACGACCCGAGCCGGCACCCTCAGCCCTTGCACGGAGCGCTCGGTCCTTGCACACAGCCATCGACCCGAGCCGGCGCCCGCAGCTCTCGCACGGAGCGCTCGGTCCTTGCACGGAGCGCTGGGGCCTCGCAGGGCGCCATCGACCCGAGCTGTCGTCCCGGTTGTCGCAGGGAGCCATCGGCTGGAGCGGAATGGCAGCCCTCAGGCTCGGCTGGCGGTGGCGACCGGGACGGGCTTCAGTTCGGGCGGCTTGGTGAACGCATAGGTGACCACGAGGCCCGCGATCAGCACCACGAGGGCCACACCGAAGAGGAGCCACCGGACGCGGTCCGACACGGTCAGTTCACGCCCAGTGAGAAGGCCGCCTCCAGGTCATGGCTCGAGTAGGCGCGGAAGGCGATGTGGGTCTCGGTTCCCAGCACGCCGGGCACCTTGTTCAGCTGATCGGCCACGACGCTGGCCACATCGTCGATGCTGCGGACCCGGATCATCACGATCAGGTCGATGCCACCGGTCACCGAGTAAACCTCGGAGACACCGTCGAGGTTGGTGATCTGCTCGGCGACCTCGGGGATCCGGGCCACGTCGGCTTCGACGAACACGATGGCGGTGATCATGGCGGCATCCTAGACCGCCTCCCCAGAGCGTGCCGGGCCAAGGCGCCGTCGGAGAGACCCACGTGCAGCGGCCAGAACCAGTCGCCGTCGATCTCGATCAGTCGGACGCCGGGGCGTTCCAGCCAGTCGGCGATCCGCTCGGTCTCCTCGATCGTGGCCGCAGGCTGAGGACCTGTCGGTCGAGCGACCTGCTCGGCGGCGAGGACGGCCGCCCGAGCCACGGCTTGGGGTACCTCGCCGGCGCGGGCGAGCGCGGCCGCCGCCAACCGGCCGAAGCGGATCACGTGGATCTCCCATCCCTCGGCGGTGGCGCAGGCCGCCACGATCTGCGGGCAGCGCGCCAGGCTGGAGACCCGGTGGTGTCGCAGCGCCGATCGCGCGAATGAGGCCAATCGCCCGGTGAGCACGCCGGCGTCTTCGAACCGCTGCCGCTCAATCAGCTTGCGCAGCCGCGGTTGCGCGGCGTTGAGCACCGGCCGGATGTCCTGGCCGAGGCTGTGCCGCACCCGGTGGACGAGGTCGCCGTACTGAGCGGGGGTGACCGACAACTCGCAGGGGGCGACGCAGCGGCCCAACTCGGCCAGTGCACAGGGGCTGGTCTTCACCGTCGCCGACAACCGGCCCCCGCACTGCCGGATCGGAAAGGCGTCGTGCAGGGCCGCCATGACCTCCTGCGCGGCGGCCCGTCGTCCGAAGGGCCCGAAGTAGTCGGCCCCGTCGTCGCGGACCGCCACCACGATCGACAGCCGCGGATAGGGCTCGCGGGTCAGTTTCAGCCATACCTGGCGCTCCGGGAACTTCGAGCGCCGGTTGTAGCGCGGGGCATGCCCGGCGATGAGCCGCAGTTCGGCCACATCGGCCTCCAGCGGCGTGCGGCAGACCAGGTGCTCCACGCCGGTCGCCACCTTGACCATCTCGTCGATGCGGGGCCGCTTCTCAGCGGCGGTGAAGTAGCTGCGCACCCGGTTCGCGATGTTCTTCGATTTCCCCACGTAGAGCACCTGCCTGGTCGCCAGGCCGTGCCGATCGACGCCGTCCGCCACGAACCAGTAGACCCCCGGTGCGTGCGGCAACCCTGGGCCCAGNACCCGTTTGGCGCGCCGCTGGGGCGACACCTGGCGGGTGAACTCCAGCAGGTCCTCCACGGTGTGGACACCCAGGTTGCCGACCCGCTCGATGAGGCCGTGCAGCACGTCCACGGTGGCCCGGGCGTCGGTCAGGGCGCGGTGGTTGGGCGTCTCGGCGGCCCGGAAATGGTGGGCCAGCGTGGCCAGCCGATGGTTCGGCACCTCGTCGCGAAGCAGCGCCTGGCGCGCCAGCGCGACCGTGTCGACCACGGGCGGCTGGGGCCACGGGTAGCCGAGGTCGACGCAGGCCCGCCGGAGGAACCCCACGTCGAACCCCGCGTTGTGGGCCACGATCACCGATCCCGCGCTGAAGGAGAGGAAGGCCGGCAGCACCTCCGGCAACGTGGGAGCGCCGGCGACCAGTTGATCGGTGATCCCGGTCAGGACGGCGATCAGCGGCGGAATGTGGGTCTGCGGGTTGACCAGGGTTTGGAACTCGCCCAGCACCTCGCCGCCCCGCACCTTCACCGCTCCCACCTCGGTGATCCGGTCATCGGCAGCCCCTCCGGTGGTCTCCAGATCCACCACGCAGAACGTCGTGGCCGACAGGGGCAGGCCCACGTCGTCGAGGCTCGGCTGGCGCAGCTGGGAGTCGGAGGCGACCATGTCCTGGACGCTAGACGGCCCCGCCGACAGTTCTGTTCGAGCACGGGAGCGTCGGTTCGAGGACGGGGTGCGGCCGTCCGGCCACGCGGGAGCCGGCCCGCTGCGCACGTGTGCCGCGGCTGGCGACCCCGTCGTCCGGCCACGCGGGGGCGGGACGCACGATCGGCCGAGCGATCACCTCGCGCAACGCCTCGCGTCCGCCACGCTGAGTGCCCCGCATCCGAGGGGTCGCGCCTGTCTCACCGTCCGCCGGACGAGGCCGCCGCACTGCCGAGTGCGCCCGCGCCCCGCGGGCCGGAAAACGTCAGAGGCGACCGGCAGGGTGGCCCACATGGAGATCCTGAGAATCGACTGCGGCACCTGCAGGGCCCGCGGGCCCGCCTGCGACGGGTGCATGATGATGGCGCTGCTCGGTCCGGTCAGCGAGATCGTCGAGTTCGACGCCGACGAGCAGCGCGCCCTGCGGGCGATGTCGGCGTCCGGCCTGCTGCCGCCGCTGCGGCTGGTGCGTCCCGTGCACGTCCCGAATCCTGCGGATAACCAGGACCTGGCAACGGGGTTTGCCATGTAGTTACCCGACCCTTAGGATTTTCTCAGTTTTGTTTCAGCCTCGCGGGCGTCCCGCCGAGGCACATGCGGAGGGGTTACGGGGTGCGGATCCGACGACTTGCCTTGGCGGCCATTGCTGCCCTGGTTGCAGGTTCTTCGATCTTCGGCGATCAGACCGTCCAGATCGCCCAGGCGGATCCGACGACGCTGGACGACGCGAAGGCTCAGCTGCAGAAGCTCGAAGCGCAGGAAGCCGAGATCGGCGAACAGTACGACCAGGTCAAGCTCCAGCTCGGCCAGGGCCGGGACAAGGTCGCCCGGCTCAACCGCGATGTCGCGGCGCAGCAGGCCAAGGTCGAGCGGATGCGTGGCCAGGCCACGACGGTCGCCCTCACCCGGTTCCAGAGCCGGGGCGTGGACACCACCGTCCAGTTGATGACCAGCAGCGATCCCGAATCGTTCCTCAACCAGATGTCCACGGCGCGCAAGGTGGACGACAACATGAACTCCCTGCTGCAGGACTTCCAGTCGCAGCAGGCCAACCTCTCCGACCTGCGCCGGTCCGCTGCCGCCGAGGTGGCCGCGCTCACGCAGCAGGAGAAGCAACTCGCCGAGCTCGACGGGCAGCTCAAGGCCAAGGTGCGGGAGAGCGAAGCGCTCATCAGCCGGCTCACCCAGGAACAGCAGGATCGGCTCAAGGCCGGGACCCTGTCCCGCAGCGAGGAGCGGGCGGCGATCGACAACGCCACCACCGACGGCAGCGCGGACGCCCGGGCGCTCGCGGCCGTCCGGTACGCCTTGTCCCAGGTCAGCAGCGGGCAGTACGTGTGGNGGGCCGCCGGTCCCAGCAGCTTCGACTGCTCCGGCCTGATGCTCGCCGCCTACCGCAGCGTCGGCGTGTCCTTGCCGCACTCGTCCACGGCCCAGTACAACGTCGGCCGGCGCGTGCCGCTGAACGCCATGAAGCCGGGCGACCTGATCTTCTTCTACAGCCCGATCCACCACGTCGGGATGTACATCGGTGGCGGCCGCTTCGTGCACGCCCGGAACCCGCGCAACGATCTCGAGGTCGACGGCGTCTACGCCTACGGGGCGCCGGTGGTGGGCGCGGTTCGCGTCCTCGGCTGACCCGGCGGCGTTGATCCGGATCAGCCGTCGTCGGCTGCGCTGGTGGCTACCCGCGCTCCTGCTGCCGTTGCTGCTCGCGGGCTGTGCCACCCCGAAACCGGTGGAGCAGCTCACCACTCAGCAGGAANNCTCACCCGCGCGCTGGCCAGGGACGACCGGTACGCCTTCGCCGCCCAGTTCGACCAGCCGGCCAGCGGCGCGGCGTCCCAGTTGTTCCACAACCTGCGCCAGTTGCGGCCCGTGGTGATCAGCGGGGCCGACGACGACACCGTGGTGGATTGGACCCTGGGCGGGCGATCCGCCTCCACCCACCTCACCGTCACCAGAGCCGTCGACGGAACGATCCGGGCAGTCGCGGCCACCGGCCAACAGCCGCTCTGGTTGACCAACCCGGTCGAGGTGACCGAGCGGGGCTCCCTCACCTTCCTGGCGGTGGGCGGGGTCGCCGCGTGGCTGGACGAGGCGACCGCGGCGGCCGCGTACCTGTCCGCCCAGCGGTTCGGCGTGCTCTCCGCCGGCTGGGACGGCCGACTCGTCGTCGAGGCGCCGCACACCAGCGCGGCCTTCCGCGCCCTGCTCGCGCAGCCCAGCGAGACCGCGGCCGCGGTCGCATTCGCCGAGGGCGGGCCGGACGGCCCGATCCGGGTGGTGGTTAATCCCGCTGCCCTCGGCCTCCCCTCCGGCGACAAGCGTGCGACCCTGATCCACGAAGGGGTGCATGTGGCGACCTCGTCGCCGCGCCGCGCCGCGCCGTTGTGGGTGACCGAGGGGCTCGCCGAGGCGACGGCGATCCTGGGCGACCCCTGCTCANTGGCGCGACGCGACCGGCTGGCGCGCTCCGCGGTGGCGCGCGGGGTGCCCAGGGCGCTCCCGCCAGACGCCGCGTTCGCACCGGACGCGGCGCACGTCGAGGAGGCGTACGCCCTGGCCAGCGTGGCCATCGAGGCCATGCTCCAGCACCAGGGGCGGACCGACACCCTGCGCGACCTCGCCGCCTGGTCCGGGGTCGGGACGACGCAGCGTCGCCAGTCCGAGGTCCTCTCGTGGTACCGGGCGCACCTCAAGCAACTCGCGCGCTGAACCGACGTCCGCCCGGGGCGCGCGGGTCAGACCACGGCTCCGCCGTCGTCGGCATCGCGGGGCGGCAGCTTCGACAGCCGGTAGAGCAGCAGCGCCGTACCGCCGAACACCGCTGCGCCCGCCAGGACCGCCACGAGCCAGTGCAACGCAACCCCGAACGCCGACAGCAGCACCATGGCCAGGCCGAACACCACCAGGCCGACGCCGAGCCGGGTTAGGGGATGCCACGGGCGGCCCGGGACGACCGGCGGCGGCTGGAAGTCCTCGTCAGCCTCCTCGGCGGGGCTCCACGTCCGGAACTGTTCCGGTTCGGGATCGGGCAGTCCCACCCCCTCGGGGAACTCCGTCGCGATCAGTTCGGCGAAGCGCTCGTCGTCGCTGCGGGGCGCACTCATGGGCGCGTGTGCCGGCGCAGGAACGCGACGGTCTCGGCGAACACCGTCGGGGCGTCGTTGTCCCGGGTCGCCACGTGATAGCTGTGCGGCAGGACGATCTCGTCGATGACCTCGCTGGACACCTGCTTCAAGACGATGTCGCTGGACGAGGTCGGGATCACGTGGTCGACGGACGAGCGCAGCACCAACAACGGGCGGTAGACCAGATCCAAGCGCGCCCGGACGTCCGCCCACATCCGGCTCACCGAGTGCAGCACCGAACTGGGGATCCGCGGGTAGCTGTGTTCGGTGACCCCNGGACGGGCCACGTCGGCGCCGATCCCGTCGAACGAGCGGATCACGTGCCGCAACGCGGCACCGACCGCGACACCAGGTCCCCCGGTGACGGCGGGGTTGACCAGGACGAGCCCCGCGACGTCGTCCGGCTGCTGCTCCACCAGACGCAGGGCGAGCGCCCCGCCGACCGACATGCCGGCCAGGAAGACCTGGTCGTGGCGAGCCTTGAGAGCCTGGAACTCCCGCTCGACGCAGGCGAACCAGTCCTCCCAGCCGGTGACGGCGAGCTCCCGCCACGTCGTCCCGTGGCCGGGGAGCCTGGGGACGCTCACCGTGTAGCCGGCCCCTCCACGTGCNCTGGCCCAGTCGCGCAGCGTGCCAGGNGAGGCGGTCAGCCCATGACAGAACAACACCGCCGCGGCCCCGGACCCGCCGCGGTAGGGACGGGCGAACTCGTGGACGCGCATGGCAGCATCGTAGGCCGCGCAGCGGACTGCCCTTGGCCGCTCGACCGGACCGCTAGGGTGCTGGCATCGATCGTGTCAGGAGGAGCCCAGTGCTCTACTCGTTCTTCAAGAACCTGTTGTTCCGCCCTGTCGTGAAGTACCTCTTCCGCGCCCGGCTGGTGNGGGAGGAGAACATTCCCGCCACGGGTGGGGTGATCCTGGCCAGCAACCACCTCGGGGCCGCAGAGACGTTCGCGATGCCCGCGATGATCCGCCGGCAGCTGACCTTCCCGGCCAAGGCCGAGCTGTTCCGCGGCGACCGCGGGCCGATGTCGAAGTTGGTGGCCTGGTTCCTGAAGAACGTCGGGCAGGTCCCGCTGGACCGCTCGGGAGGCCGGGCGAGCCTGGACGGCATGCGCCCGGTGCTGGAGGTCCTCGAACAGGGTGGGGCCGTCGGCGTCTACCCCGAGGGCACCCGCTCCCCGGACGGGCGGCTGTACAAGGGCAAGACCGGCGTCGCCCGGATGGCGCTGGCGGCCGGCGTCCCCGTCGTCCCGGTGGCGGTCGCGAACACCGCGATCGTCAAGCGGCTCGGGCTGCCGTGGGTGGATCGTCCGGTGATCACGCTCGGCAAACCGTTGGACTTCTCGGCCTACGCGTCCGCGATCGACGACCGGGCGACCCTGCGCTGGATCACCGACGAGGTCATGAACGCGATCATGGAGTTGTCCGGGCAGCAGTACGTGGACGCGTACGGCACCTCGGTCAAGAGCGGAGCGCTGAGCAAGGCCGACGCGGACGCCAGGGTGCTGCCCCGACCGGGCTCGGCCACCCCGCCGGCGCTGCCCGTCACGGCCGACTGAGCGTCCACACGGCGCCGCCGGTTCCGCCCGACGGGGCCGTTCCGCGTATCCTGACCGGCGTGTCGGACTCCATTCCCTCCCTCGATCAGCTGTATGCGCTCCAGCCGGTGCAGCAGCCGACCTATGCCGACACGGCCGCCCTGGCGCGGGTGACCGCTGAGTTGCGCCAGCGTCCGCCGCTGGTGTTCGCCGGCGAGTGCGACGAGCTCAAGCTCAAGATCGCCGAGGCGGCCGCCGGGCGGGCGTTCATCCTGCAGGGCGGCGACTGTGCGGAGACCTTCGACTCCGGCACCGCTGCCAACATCCGCGGGAAGCTACGCGTCCTGCTGAGCATGGCCGTCGTCCTGACGTACGCCGCGCAGGTGCCGGTGGTGAAGGTCGGTCGGTTGGCCGGCCAGTACGCGAAGCCGCGCAGCAAGGACACCGAGACCCGCGGCGGGCTCACCCTGCCCGCCTACCGCGGCGACGCGGTCAACGGGCTGGCGTTCNACCCCGGGGCCCGGACCCACGACCCGCGGCGGCTGCTGGAGGCCTACAACCACTCGGCCGCCACCTTGAACCTGATCCGGGCGTTCGTGAAGGGCGGTTTCGCGGACCTGCGCGCCGTTCACACCTGGAACCAGGACTTCGTGAAGACCTCGGGCGTCGAGGCCCGCTACGAGGCGATGACGGACGAGATCGAGCGCGCGCTGGCGTTCATGGTGGCCTGCGGCGTCGACAAGGAGGCGTTCCGGACCGTCGACTTCTACTCCAGCCACGAGGCCCTGCTGCTCGAGTACGAACACGCCCTGACCAGGATCGACAGTCGCACCGACACCNCCTACAACGTGTCGGCGCACATGATCTGGATCGGCGAGCGCACCCGGCAACTGGATGGGGCGCACGTCGCGTACGCCCAAAGCCTGCGGAACCCGATCGGGGTCAAGATCGGGCCCGGGGTCACCNCCGCCGAGGCGGTCAAGCTGGCAGAGGCACTTGATCCCGACCATGAGCCGGGCCGGCTCACGATGATCACCAGGATGGGCGCCGGGCGGATCCGGGAGGTGCTGCCCGCGGTCGTGGCGGCGGTCGAGGAGACCGGACGAAAGGTGGCCTGGGTCTGCGACCCGATGCACGGCAACACCTTCGAAACCGCCAACGGCTACAAGACCAGGGCGTTCAGCCAGGTGGTGGACGAACTGAACGGGTTCTTCGAGGTGCACCAGGCGCTGGGCACCTGGCCGGGCGGGGTGCACATGGAGCTCACCGGCGACGACGTCACCGAGTGCGTGGGTGGCATCGAGGATCTGGCCGAGGCCGATCTCGCGAACCGCTACGAGACGGCCTGTGACCCACGGCTGAACCGGAACCAGTCGCTGGAACTGGCCTTCCAGATCGCCGAGCGGCTCACCGACGGACGGATCAAGCGCGTCAACCCCGTCCAGGAGTTCCGGCCCGAGGATTTCTGAGCCCCCGCGCGGTCGGTGCCCCCGCCGGCGCGGTGGGCGTCCGGCTCCCTCGGGGCTCGACCTCCCGCCTGACCGGGCATTGCGCCCTGGCCGTGCCCGCGCTTGCGAGCGCGGCCGGGGGTAGGCCACTCTGCGGCGGTGAGCGCCGATGAACCGCGGGCCAGTGGCCTCCTGAACGATGACGGGCAGAGCCTCTACTGGGAGGAATGGGGCAGCCCGGACGGGCTGGCCGCCCTCTACCTGCACGGCGGTCCCGGCGGTGGGCTGGGCCGCAGCGGCTACCGGAACCGCTTCGACCTCGGCCGCTACCGGGTGGTGGGGCTGGACCAGCGCGGTTGCGGACGCTCCGTGCCGCTGGCCGGCTCGCCCGGGCACGACCTGGCGCGCAACAACACCCCGCGGTTGATCGCCGATATCGAGGCGGTTCGCGAGGAGCGGGGCATCGACGCCTGGGTGGTCAACGGGGTGTCGTGGGGGTCGACGCTGGCGCTGGCGTACGCCCAGGCCCACCCCGAACGGGTCCTGGGAATCGTGCTGATGGCGGCGACCACGACGCGGCCCGCCGAGGTGCACTGGATCACCGAGNGGGTCGCCGCGCTCTACCCCGAAGCCTGGGACCGGCTCGCAGCGTTCGTGGGGAACCATGACCCCGGCTTCCGTCGGGCCGAGACACCGCTGATCGACGCGTTCGCCCGGCTGATGGGCCGGGACGATCCGGAGCTGCGGGCCGCCACCGCCCGGGCGTGGGNNGAGTGGGAGGACTGGCACGTGTCGATCGGGGCCGGCGGCTACCGTCCGGACGAGCGGTGGGCGGACCCGTCGTTCGCGGTTCCGTTCTTGACCCTGGTGGCCCACTACTGGAGCCACCATGGGTTCTGCGAGCCCNCGATCCTGGAGCGGATGGACCTGATCGCCGACGTCCCGGGGCGGATCATTCACGGACGCCTCGACGTGAGCGGCCCGGTCGGGACCGCCTGGCTGCTGCATCGTCGCTGGCCCGCGAGCACGCTGAAGGTCATCGAGGACGAGGGCCACGGGGGTCCGCGGATGGTCGACGCCTGGAGCCGTGCCAACGCCGATCTTGCGGACCTCGTCTGGCGCCGGTGAACGGCCGGCGTGCTGGTGCGGCGGCGGGGCTTCCTCCCCGCCGTGGGGCTGCCTAGGGTGGAGCGATGAAGATCACCCACCTGGGACACTCGGCGGTCCTGGTCGAGGTCGCCGACGCCCGGATCCTCATCGACCCGGGCAACTTCTCCACCGCGTGGCACCACGTCCGGGATCTCGACGCGATCCTGGTCACCCACCAGCACCCCGACCATCTCGACCCGCTGCATGCCCCGGCCCTGTTCAAGCACAACGAGAACGCCCGGGTGTACGTCGAACCGCAGGTACTCGAGAAGGTCGACCTGCCCTGGGGCGAGCCGCTGGCGGCCGACACCACGATGGAGTTGGGCGGCGTGACCGTGGCCGCCGTCGGCGGGCTGCACGCCGTGATCCACCGCGACATCNCCCGGATCGGCAACGTGGGGCTGGTGATGTCGGCGGAGGGCGAGCCGACGTTCTTCCACCCGGGCGACTCGCTCGCCACCGCCCCGCAGNGGGTGGACGTGCTCGCGGTGCCCGCGTACGGCCCCTGGGCGGCGATGAAGGAGACCATCGACTTCGCCCGCGAAGTCGGGGCGCCGCAGGGCTTCCTGATCCACGACGGCCTGCTGGGTGAGCGTGGGGTGAAGCTCACCTTCGACCGGATCACCGAGATGACCCCGGCGAAGCTCGTGGACCTGCGCGATCACAAGCCCTGGACGGTCACCGCCGGGTGATCCTGACCGGCGTCCAGCTTGTCGAGACCCGGGCGGTGGTGGTTCCCCGGGCGGTGGTGGTTCCTCCGGGGTGTTGGTTTCACGGGCAGGCTGGTTCCCCGGCGGTCGAGCCTGTCGAGACCCCGGGCCGTGTGGGCTCCCGCGGGCGGTATGGTCCCCGGCGGTCGAGCCTGTCAGGCCCTGGGCGGTGGTGGTTCCCCGGGGCGGTGCTGGTTTCCCGGCGGTCGAGCCTGTCGAGACCCCGGGCCGTGTGGGCTCCCGGTTACCGCCGGGTGATTTCGACAGGCTCAATCGCCGGCGTTTCGGGCGGGTCGAGCCTGTCGAGGCCCTGGGCGGTGGTGGTTCCGCGGGCGGTGCGGGTTTCCCGGCGGTCGAGCTTGTCGAGACCCCGGGACGTGTGGGCTCGTCGGACGGTCAACGCCGGGTGATTTCGACAGGCTCAATCGCCGGCGGATCCGTGCCGGGTGATTTCGACAGGCTCAATCGGCGGCGGATCCATGCCGGGTGATTTCGACGGGCTCATTCGGCGGCCTATCTGTGCCGGGTGATTTCGACAGGCTCAATCGCCGGCGGATCCGTGCCGGCTGACTTCGACAGGCTCAATCGCGGGTCGAACCGGACAACGCGGGTGCGGGTGGGTCCTCAGGAGGCCGTGCGGCCGGGGACGAACCGGCGCAGCCGCATCGAGTTGGTGACCACGAACACGCTGGACAGCGACATCGCCAGGCCGGCGATCAGCGGGTTGAGCAGGCCGAACGCGGCCAGCGGCAGCGCGGCCACGTTGTAGGCGAAGGCCCAGAGCAGGTTGCCGCGGATCGTCCGCAGGGTCTTGCGGGCCAGGGCGATGGCGTCGGGGATCACGTCCAAGCTGCGCCTGACCAGGATCAGATCCGCCGATTTCATCGCCACGTCAGTGCCGCTGACGACCGCCAGGCCGAGGTTGGCGGTCGCCAGCGCGGCGGCGTCGTTGATCCCGTCGCCCACCATCGCCACCCGCGCGCCGCCGGCCTGCAGCCGCTCGATCACCGCGGCCTTCTCGGTGGGCAGCACACCGGCGATCACCTCGTCGGTGCCCACCGTTTCCGCCACCGCCCGGGCCGCCCCCTCGCCGTCCCCGGTGAGCAGGACGGTCTTCAGGCCCATCGCGCGCAGTCGTCCGACCGCAGCGGCAGCTGAGTCCTTCAACTGGTCGGCCAGCACCAGCACGCCGACGACTCGGCCGTCGCGGCAGACCGCGACCCCGTCCGTNCCGGACGCCGCCGACTCGCCGATCGCCTCGGCCGCGGCCCGCGGCACCTCGATCCCTTGGTCGGCCAGCAGGGCGACGGTACCCAGCAGCACCTCCTGGCCGCCGACCTCGCCACGCACCCCCGCNCCGGGCAGCGCGTGCACCTCGCCCACGTCCCGGCCGGCAGCCAAGCCCCGCTCCAGCGCCGCCCGTACGACGGCCCGCCCAATCGGGTGCTCCGATCGGGCCTCCACGGCGGCGGCGAGGGCAAGCACCTCGTCCGCCGGCTCGGTGGCGAGNGACAGGACCCGCTCGACCGCCATGCCGCCGGTGGTCAGCGTCCCGGTCTTGTCCAAGACGACCGTGTCGATGACGCCGGAGGCCTCCAGGGCGTCCGGGCCCTTGATGAGGATCCCCAACTGCGCCCCGCGGCCGACGCCGACCATCAGCGCGGTGGGCGTGGCCAACCCGAGCGCGCACGGACAGGCGATGATCAGCACCGACAAAGCCGCGCCCAGCGCGGCCCGCAGGCCACCGCCCAACAGCAGCCAGGCCAGCAACGTCACCAGCGCCAGCACCAGCACCGCTGGGACGAACACGCCCACCACCTTGTCGACCAGGGTCTGCACCGATGCCTTGCGGGACTGCGCCTGCTCGGCGGTGGCGGCCATCTGCGCCAGCTGCGTGTGGGCGCCGATCCGCTCGGCCTCCACGATCAGCGCGCCGGTGGTGTTGATCGTGCCGCCGAGCACCCGATCACCCTCGCCGACATCCCGCGGCACCGCCTCGCCGGTCATCAGCGCGGTGTCGATCGCGGACGAGCCGACGAGCACCTTGCCGTCGGTCGCGACCCGCTCGCCGGGACGGACGAGGAACCGCTCGCCGACCCGCAACTCCCCGATCGGGACCAGGTGTTCCGACCCGTCCCGGAGCACCCGGACGGTCGACGGCGCGAGGGCGCCCAGCGCGGCCAGGATACCCCGGGCGGATCGTTTCGAACGGGCCTCGATGTAGCGTCCGGCAAGCAGGAACGTCGTGACCGCGGCGGCCGCTTCGAGGTACAGCGTGTCAGCCCCGGCGGGNGCCAGACCGTAGCCGAACCAGTAGGTGGTCTCGCCACCGGAGCCCACGATCGTCGAGACGACCGACCAACTGAACGAGGCGAGCACCCCCAGCGACACGAGGGTGTCCATGCTGGTGGCGCCGTGGCGCAGGTTGCGCCAGGCGGCCCGGTGGAAGGGCCACGCGCTCCAGAACACCACCGGGATCGCCCCGGCGATCAGCACCCACTGCCAGCCGGGGAACCGCATCTGCGGTGCCAACGCCAGGGTCAGCGCCACATCGCCCAGCGGGATCGTGAGGATCGCGGCCACGATCAGCCGGTTGCGCAACAGCTTGACCCGGTCGGAGTAGCCGTCCGGCTCCACCCCTTCGACAACGGGGGCGGCACCGTAGCCGGCTGCCTCAACGGCGGCGACGGCTTCGTCCGTCCGGTCGGCGGGCAGCCCGAGCACCAGAGCGCGCTCGGTGGCGTAGTTGACCGTGGCGCGGACCCCGTCCAGCTTGTTGAGCTTCTTCTCGATCCGCGCGGCGCAGGCGGCGCAGGTCATCCCGGAGATGTCGAGTTCGACCCGGACGCCCAGGGCGTCGGCGCCGGCCGCGGTCTGATCGAGGACGCTCACTGTTCGCGCCTGATCCGGTCGAGGACGGCCTGTCGCTGGATGTCCCGGTCGTGTTCGGCGAGCTGGGCCAGGAGGTCGTTGTAAGCCTCCAGCGGATCCTCATCGGTCCCGGCCAGGGCGTCGGTGCGCCGCGCGTCGTGGCGGTCCTCCCGGAACCACTGGGCCGCGACGGCGACCACCGCGATGAAGATCGGGATCTCGCCGGTGAACCAGGTGATCTGGCCGGCGACCTGCTGGTCGGCCATCAGGTCCGGCACCCAACTCACCGCGATCGCCGTGTAGAACTCCGCGCCGATCAAGGATGCGGACATCATGATGCCGACCGCGAAGATCGCGTGGAAGGGCATGACGCTCATCAACAGCACGTAACGCATCAGGTACGGCAGCGGCCACGCGTGGCGGTCGATGCCGACGATGAGGCTGAAGAACGCGTAGCCGGTGCCCATGAAGTACAGCAGCATCAGCTGATGCGCCCAGTGGTAGCGCATCAGCCAGGGGAACAGGGGAGAGAAGTAGACCGCGAACAGCGAGCCGACATAGACCACCCACAGCACGGGCGGGCTAAGCAGCAGCTGCAGCGGACGGTACTCGCCCAGCGCCGCCAGCACCCGGGTCGGGCCCTGCGGAGCCTGGTCGTCCGGGCCGGCGAAAGCGGCTCCCACCAGGGAGAACGGGGCCCCGAACACGCACAGGATCGGCACCAGCATGTTCACCGTCATGTGGACGAGCATGTGCCAGCTGTAGAGGGCGGTGGAGTACTCCCACAGCCCCGACACCGCCAGGTACAGGGTCAGCCCCCAGCCCGCGATCCAGGAGACGAGCCGGGGNATCGGCCAGCGACCGCCGCGCCGGTGCACCCGGACCATCGCCCACAGGTAGGCGCCGACGGCGCCCAGGCACAACACCAGCCACAGCAGGTTCGGCCGGCCCAACCCCGCGAGGCGTTCGAGGGTGGCGGGGATGTCCACCTCGTAGCCGAGGTAGTTGATCTGGGTGGTTTGGGGGATCAGGAAGCGCGGCGGGGGNATGTGGGCCGCCGCGGCGACGAAGGCGAGGTAGCCGACCGCGACGCCGACGTCAGGGACGAGCGCCCCGGCGAGGTTCGGCCGCGGGCCCGTGAGCCGCCCGGTGGCCTGCCGCCAGCCCCAGCTCAGGAGCAGCAACAGCAGGCAGCCGAACAGTCCCAGGGTCGGGATCCCGGAGAACACCTCGAACGGGGAGCGGCCCGCGAGTTCCTGCCAGCTGACCAGCAATTGGCCGATGATCGCCACGCCCACCAGGGCGGGGACGGCGCGGTGGTAGGCCCGGACGGCCGGGAGCGCCGGGCCGTCCGTCGTCCCTGAGCCGGCCAGCACCGCTCCCGCTGCCACCGAGAGCAGTGGCAGCAACGCCAGGCTGCCGACGATCGCTGCGTCGGTGGCCCAGTCGTGGTCGTGCCCGACCGACACGTTGCCGGTGACGGCCACGAAGACCAGTGACAGCACGCCGGCCAGCCAGGCGAGTGCGTGCGCAGCAATTCGCCGGGAGCGCAGCAGCACCAGCACGGACGCCAGCGCGACAAGGGCGGACGCCGTCCAGGCCAGGCCGCTGGCGGTGGCGCCCTGGAACGTCCACCAGGCGCCCGGAGAGTAGGTGTACCCGATCGGGACGCCGTTGACGAAGGCGGGGTTGGCGAACGTCATCAGCGCCGCTGCGGCGAACCAGAGCTGGGCGAACCGGACGCCCCAGCGGGCCAGCCGCCGGGAGTCCTCGCCCAGCGCGTGCTCGGGGCCGCCGGGCAGCAGGGCGACCCCGGCGACCAGGCAGCCGAGGGTGCCCAGGGCCGCCAGCCGCGCGACGAAGTCGGTGATCAGCGACACGTAGCCGGTGAGGGGNTCCGCCTGCGGCCGGGCCGGCAGCGGCGGCAGGATCGCCAGGATCGTCCCCACCCACACCAGGAACAGCAGCGCCGGAGTGACCACAGCGGCCACCAGCAGCCCAGCCGCGGGCGCGCGCGGCGTGACGACGGCTGCGGGGTTGGGCACGATCCTCCTTCCGACCCGACGACTGCCAGGGCCGAGTCTAGGACTCCGGACCGTCAGGCCCGGACGGGCTCGGGCCGCGGGGCCGGCCGGGGCGCGGACGATCCCGCCAGGCTCGCCCGGGCGGCCAACAGGACCAGGCTGAAGAGGAGCCCGACCGTCGCGAGCGAGTAGGGGACGCCCAGGTCGGTGGTCCCGCTGAGCCGGATGACTGCCGCCAGGACCAGAACCAGGCCCAGCAGCACCGCCACCGCGAGCGCCGGACGACGCAGCGCGGTGTGCTGCCGCGCCCGGGCGAGCGTGCCGACGATCAAGCCGGCGGCGACGACGGCGAGTCCGAGGCGCACCCAGGAGACGATCGGGTTCGCCGCGTGATCGGCCGCGATCAGGCCCCAGACGGGCCAGGACAGGCAGCGCGTGTACGACCCGGGCCCCGCAGCGAACAGGCTGGTCACATGCAGGGCGAGGACGGTGCCGACGCTCACCCAGGCGGGCCCGGCGACGGCCGGGACCGGCCGGGCGCCGGACAAACGCAGCGCGACGGTGGCGACCACCATGGCCGCCATGGCGGTCAGCGCGGAGGTCAGGTCGGCCGCACCGCCCCAGACCGGCAACGGCTGGCCCAGGACGATCATGCGTCCGAAGATCCCGGCGACCAGCGCCCCGGCGACGCTCACCCAGGGCAGCACCCTGGCCGCCAGCGGGGCACCCCGCAGCCGCGCGGCCAGAATGCCCGAGGCGACCGCGAGCGGCCCGGCGAGGATCGCCGACGTCCGGTGCAGCATCTCGATCCACGGGTTGCGGAACAGTGCGGACGAGAGGGGACCGCTGGGCAGCAGGGAGTCCGCGGTGCACCCCGGCCAGTTGCCGCACTCGAAGCCGGATTCGGTGGCGCACACCACCGAACCCAGGGCGACCGCGAGCAACGTGCAGACGGTGGTCAACTGGAAGACCCGGACGGTGACCGGGCTCGATCCGACGGACATGACACTCCTGGCGAAGACGGCGCAGCCACCCTATGCCGTCCGCGTGCCCGACCCCGGCCGTGGTCACATCACGGGGCAGCGGGGTCGTCACCGGTTGCAACGGCCCGGATCTTGCCAGCTCATACCCCTGGGGGTATTTTCGACGATGTGAACGGTGCCGCACCCGGCCCGGCGGATAGGAGGATCGCGATGGCGCACGGCAAGCAGGTTCTGGAGGAGCTCCGGCAGCCCAGCCAACAGCTGCGGTCGATGATCCCTGACGTCTACGCCGGCTTCGTGGCGACTCACAAGGCCGCCCTCGGGCCCGGCGCCCTGGACACGAAGACCAAGGAGCTGATGGCCTTCGCCATCGGCATCGCCACCCGCTGCGACGGCTGCATCGCCTCGCACGCCCGGNGGGCAGCCCGGGCGGGGGCGAGCGTCGAGGAGGCAGCCGAGGCGATCGGGGTCGCGATCTTGATGATGGGCGGATCCGCAACCGTCTATGGGCCAAGGGCCCTGCAGGCGTTCCTCGACTTCCACACCCCGCCCGCGGAGCCGGCGGCGCAGGCATGAGCGCCGCGCCGCACGCGAGTGGCGATGACAAGGGTCACGTCCGGCTGGCGATGGCGCCGCCCGAACTGCGGGCGCTGGTGGCCCGGATCCGCCGCGCCCAGGGTCAGCTGAGCGGGATCGCCACCATGCTCGAAGAAGGACGCTCCTGCGACGAGATCGTCCAGCAGCTCAGCGCGGTGAAGAAGGCCCTGGACCGGACGGGTTTCGTGATGCTGGAGTCGGCAGTCCGAGGCTGCCTGACCGATCCCGAGAGCGGCGAGACCGACGTGGAGGCCGTCCGTCGGCTGTTCCTGTCCTTGTCGTAACCGTTAACGGTCCCGGGCGCCGTCAGGCGATCGCCGGCCGAGCGAGCCGCTCCAAGGCCCGCACCGCCACGGCCACCCCGTCCTCGGTGGCGATGGCCGCCGCGCCGCGCGCGCACGCCTGCCGGACCGCCGGGGTCTCGACCTCGCGCAGGGCCGCCCGGACGTCGTCCGCGGTCGCTGTGCCAGGGTCGAGNGGCCGGCTCGCCACGCCTAGCCGGACGAGCCGGTCGGCCCAGAACGGCTGGTCCATCGCGAACGGAGCCGGGATCGAGGGCACCCCCGCCCGGACCGCTGCGTGCGTCGTGCCCGCGCCGCAGTGATGGACGAGGGCCGCGCACCGCGGGAACAGCCAGTCGTGCGGGAGGAATCCGACCGGGTGCACGTGCGCGGGCAGGTCTTCCTCCGCCAGCCCTGCCCAGCCGGACGACAGCAGCACCCGGCGCCCTTCGAGCCCGGCGAAGAGGACGCGCAGGAACCGTCGCAGCCGCGGCACCAGCGGCGTCGAGCCGAACCCCAGGTAGACCGGTGGTGGGCCGTCGTCCAGGTAGGCGCGCAGGGCCTCGTCCGGCTCGAAGGCGGGGTCGGGCAGCAGCCACTGACCCGTGATCGTGAACCGGTCGTCCCGGTCGTCCTTGTGGGCGAGGGCGGCGGGACGCGGCTGGCGAGCGCCCACGGCCTCGACTACNCGGGTGCTGGCCGGCGACCTGCGGACGGCGATGGCGAACGGCGGGGGACTGTCGGGGTGTTCGAACCGGCCGGCTCGACGCCGGCTTCCTCACCTACCGGACCGATCACCTGGCTTGGCTCCGGACGATCGGGGACGCCGCCCGCGGCGCCGATCTCGTCCTGGCGATGCCGATGACCGGATATCACGCCTTGTCCGCCGCCCTTTCACGGGGAATTCGACGGGCCGCGGCGGTACTTCAGCCGCTGCAGCCGACCAGGAGTTCCTCCCCAGCGCGNNCTGCGCCCGGGGCGCCTCCCTGAATTCCTCAACCGGCCCATCGGCCGCGCGCTGGAGCGCATCGGCTGGGCGCTTCAGGGCCCTGGGGTGAATCGCGCGCGCCGGGCTCTGGGTCAGCCGCCGATCGGAGACCCGCTCGCCGGGGTGCCCACCTTGTGCGCCTGGTAGCCGACGCTGCTGCCGAAGCCCGACGACCTCGTGCCCGGCCGTCCGCAGGCCCAGCCCGAGCGCGACGATCGGCCGCACGTCCCCGAGACTGCCGTAGCTGACGACGGTGATCCGCATGCGGCCTCCTGTGCGGCTCAGAAGCCCGCCAATTGCGGATCGACGGGTGGTTCGCGCAACCCGAGGTCCTCCCACACGAAGTTGGGCACACCGGCGAAGAAGGCGACGGTGAAGGCGGCCATGCCCGCGACGGCGTCCTGCTCGTACCGGTCCAGCTTGACCATCATGCGGCCGTTGCGGGTCGCGAACGGGTACGGCGCCGCCCGCAGCATGAACTCCATCTGGCGGGGGTGGAAGACGTCCATCGCGAACTTCGGATAGTCGCAGCGCACCTGGTAGGCGGCGTTGAAGTCGGAGCTCTCAAGGCGCACCCGATCGCCCGTCCAGGGCATGTTGACGCTCAGGTCGCCGAAGGGCCACGGCAGCTGGAACTCCAGGATCGGCTCGTCGTGGTGGTCGGTCACCGTGCGGGTCGTGGTGTGCCCTCGNGAATCCGTCTCGGTGACGATCCGGGTGGTCGTCCAGTGGTGGTTCAGGCCGATCATGCGGATACCGCCGGCCAACTCGGCCAGCAGGACGTGCCGGGCCTCATGGTCATCGCCCCCGGTCTCGTGTTCGACCTCGGCGAGGAACCTATCGTCCGAGGGCCGGTACACCCAGTCGGGGTGGCCGTACACGCTGAGTTCGGACGGGAGGCTACCGCCGGCGAACCGGCCCAGATCGGACCCGGCGATCGCCTGGGCGATGGCGCCCACGTTGTCGAGGTAGGCCGCGAGCGGTTCGGCGGCGTGCGGGGCATCGAGCACGACCAGCGCCCGTCCGTCGATCGACAGGTTGAGCGGCTGGGTGGCCGCGGCCCCGTCGAGCACGTGGCCCACGGTGCTCATCAGCGCGGCCGCGAACGCCTGGTCCTGGGTGACGACCTGCCAGGCACCGTACTGCTGGGCGAGGCCGGTGACCCCGGGCCGACCCGCGCCGGGCAGGCTGATGAAGGCCTCCGGCAGCACCCAGGGCAGGTCGAACACGGCCACGTAGCCGCGGACCGTGGAGTACTCGAACACCCGGAACGGGACGCCGGCGTGCGTGGTGCCGCTGATCAGGTCGTCCACCGACCGCTCGAACCCCAGGCCGAACGGTGGCGCGTTCAGCCCGTAGGTCACCTCCAGCGTCGGGCTGTTCTCGAAGGCCCAGCCCTGGTCGCGCAGCGACTTCAGGTAGGCCTGCCGCCGGGCGATGAAGAACACCCCACCNGCCACCGCGAGGACGATGAGCACGATCAGTAGCGTGCCGATCCCGCCGTTTCCCGACATCCGGTCCCTCCCGTGAGTGCGGTTCAGCCTAGCGAGCCCTGGGTCCCGGGCTCCGCCGGACGGGTCCGGGGTCTCGACGGGCTCGGCCGCCGGACGGTTGCTGGCGGTCTCGATGGGTTCGGCCGTCGGAGGGGTCCGGGGTCTCGAGGGGCTCGGCCGTCGGAGGGTCCGGGGTCTCGACAGGCTCGACCGCCGGACGGTTGCTGTGGGTTTCGACGGGCCGGACGCTCGACGGATCGGGTCGCCGGGCCTGGCGTCAGCCGATGACCAGGGTGACCGTCGATCCCTTGGGNGAGCTTCGTCCCGGCCCGGGGTTGGTGTAGTAGACCAGTCCGAAGCCGAACGACACCATGTACTGCTCGCGGGACTTGAAGCCGGCGCTCGCGAGCTTGGCCTTGGCGTCGCCCACGCGCAGACCGCGCACGTTCGGCACCGCGACCAGGTTCGGGCCCTTGGACACCACGAACGCGACGGTGTCACCGCGGTGCAACTCGCCGGCCGGTGGATCCTGGCTGATGATCCGGCCCTTCTTGACTTCGTCGGAGAACTCCTGCTTGCCCAGGACGACCTTCAAACCGGCGGCTTCCAGCGCCTTCTTGGCGTCGGTGTACTTCTGGTTCTTCCAGTCCTCGACTGTGACCGGGGCCGGCCCCTGGGACACGGTGAGGTCGACGGTGTGCCCGGGCTCCAACTGGACACCGGACTTCACCGAACTGCCGATCACGGTGTCCGGTTCGGCCTTGTCGTCGTAGGCCTGGCTGACGTTCCCGAGCGCCAGGTGGGCCTTGGTCAGGGACGCGGTGGCGTCGGCGAGGGTCAACCCGATCAGTTTCGGCACCGGGTACAGCTCNGGCCCCTTCGACAAGAACACCCGGACCGACGTCCCGCCCTCGACCCGCGCGCCGGCAGCCGGATCGCTGCGGATCACGTGCCCGGAGTCGACGTCCCGGCTGAACTCCGCGTCGAAGGTGACCTTCAATCCCGACTGGGCCGCGGCGGCCGACGCCTGGTCCTGGGTGAGCTTCGTCAGGTCCGGGACGGAGACGAACCGCCCGACCAGGCCGTACCANCAGCCCGGCGCCCCCAGGAAGAGCAGGAAGGCCAACAACAGCACCAGCGGCCCCGGCGGCGCTTCCGCGGGGGTGCCGTGACCAGCGGCTGGGGTCGGCCGGTGGGCCNNGTCGTAGTAGGGCAGGCCGTCGGAGGTCTGCGGGAACCCTGGGCTGACCGGCGTCGATGGGGTGAACCGCAGCGTCGGGACCCGCGGCAGTTCGGCGGTCACCGGGGAGGTCGGCATGATCACTTGGGTCACGTGGTCGCCGGTCTCCAGCTCGGTCACCCGCATCCGGGCGTCGAGGGCCGGGTCGTCCATCAAGCCCTCGGCCAAGGCGTTGCGAGCCACCCGCAGGTGCTCCAGCAGCACCCGGCCGTCCCGCGGCCGGTCGTCCGGACGACGGGCCGCCGCGCTGGTCACCAAGGCGTCCACGTACGGCGGGATGCCGTTGCGCGACTCCCGCCACGACGTCTTGGCCGCCGCCGAGGGGCCGGCNACCGCGTTGTGCACGTGCGAGTACGCCACCTGGATCGGGTTCTCCCCGGTGTGCGGCTTCTGGCCGGTCAGCAGTTCGTACAACACGACACCGAGCGCGTACACGTCGCACCGCGGGTCGGCCTTGCCGTGGGTGACCAGTTCCGGCGCGATGTAGGACACCGTCCCGATCAGCATCCCCGTCGCGGTCGCCGTCTGGGCGCTGATCGCCTTGGCCAGCCCGAAGTCGGCCACCTTGATCTGGCCGCGGTCGCTGATGAGGACGTTCTCCGGCTTGATGTCGCGATGGATCAGGCCGGCCTCGTGCGCAGCGGCCAGCGCGTTGGCCACCGGCAACAGCAGTTCCAGCGCCCGGAGCGGTTCGAACGGCGCCTCGCGGGTGATCATGTGCCGCAGGGTGCAGCCCTCGACGTACTCCATGACGATGTACGGACGTCCCGCGTCGATGCCCTGGTCGAAGACGCTCACCACATTCGGGTGCGACAGTCGGGCGGCGGCCCGGGCCTCCCGGTCGAATTGNGCGGCGAAGTCCTGGTCGTCTCCCAGTCCCTCGTGCATGACCTTGACGGCGACGATCCTAGTCAGGCGCAGGTCGTTCGCCAGGTACACGGTCGCCATACCGCCGCGGGCCAACTTGCGCTGGATCTCGTAGCGACCGTCGAGGACGTGCCCCACCAAGGGGTCGGTCATGCTCACAGTGGTCACCATTCGCTCCGGACGAGTCGGGGAAGTAGGCCGTCCAGACCTGGGGTCGAGTCTAGGTAGCCCATCGGGTCGTGGAGTCGGCGACCCGCCGACGGGACGGGTCATCCGGGGACGTGGCGGGGTCCGGAGCCTCGCCTAGGCTTTGCCCGTGACCGCACTGAAGGGGATCCTCACCCGGCTGAAGCTGGCGAAGCTGATGCTGATCACCGACGATCGCGCCGAGGCGGGCGACTTCGACGAGTTCGCCGACGCGGCGCTCGCCGGCGGGGTCGACCTCGTCCAACTGCGCGACGACAAGGCCAAACGGCGTGCCCTACGCAGTGCACTGGAGACGTTGCGGACGATCGCCTTCCGCTACCAGGGGCTCGTGGCGGTGTATGACGACCTCGATCTGGCCCACGACTTCGGTGCCGACGTGCTCCATCTGCCCGACCGCGGCCCGGCGGCGAAGAAGGCGAAGCGGTACCTGCACCGCTACGCGATCATCGGGCGCTCCTGCCACTCCGAGGCCGACATCGACGCGGCGCTCGCGGACGACGACGTGGCCTACCTGAGCGTCGGCCCGGTCTTCGACGGGTTCACGTTCTTCGGCCACACCCCGGGCCTGGAGTTGGTGCGCTACGCGGCCCGGCTGGCGCCCCCGTCCGATCCCAAGGCCAAGCCGTGGTTCGCGGTCGGCGGCATCACGATCGGCAACGTGGACGAGGTGTTGGACGCCGGGGCCCGCCGGGTCGCGGTCGGCCGGGCGATCACCGCGGCACCGGATGCGGGCGAGGCCGCCCGGGTGCTGAAGGACCGGCTGCGGGAGGCGTGGAACGACGACCCGGGGATGGAGCAGGTCGTGTTCGGCTCGCTCGGCGAGGGAACGTCCTTCAACACCGCGGCGTTCGAGCCGCGCCCCGGTGACGACGGGCCACGCGTCTGACCCTTGACCGAAGCGGCTCGCCGCACAAGGCTTGGCGGTACCGATCGACGGACCCGGAGGCAGATCATGGCCAGCGATGAAGAGGTCGCCGCGCTGAAGGCGCGGATCGCCGAGCTCGAGGCAGAAGTGGAGCAGTTGCGGGCGGCGGGCCAGCAGGCTCCCGCGGACGCCAGCCACGACGAGGAGCGCGGCGAGTTCAACCCTGGCTGACCGGACGGCCGGCTCCGCGCGGACAGCTCAGGCCTCCCGGGCCACCGCCAGTTCGGCGATCCGGCGCAGGGCCGTCCTGCCCTCGTCGGTGAAGTCGGCCGCCTCCAGCGCCGTGAGGGCGGCGTCGAAGCCGCGGGCGATTTCGGCTTCGGCCGCCTCGGCGGCACCGGAGTCGGCCACGATCGTCCGGCATTCGGCGATCTGGGCGTCGTCGAGATCGGGACGACCGAGCAGCGCCGCTAGCCGCTCTGCCGCGGGCGCCGCCGCTCGGGCCAGGGCATGGGCCACCAGCACCGTCCGCTTGCCCTCGCGCAGATCGTCCCCGGCCGGCTTGCCGGTGACCGCCGAATCGCCGAAGACGCCCAGCAGGTCGTCGCGGAACTGGAAGGCCCGGCCCAACGGCGAGCCGTAGGCCGCCAGCGCGTCGAGTTGGGCGTCGCTGGCGCCGGCGATCGCGGCGCCGATCTGCACCGGCCGGATCACCGTGTAGCGGGCGGTCTTGAACTCCACCACCCGGTACACCTGCGCCAGCATGGCCTCGGCGGCGGCGGGTGAGCTGGACCCGGCCGGCAGCGGCTGGTGCTGAGCGACCACGTCGAGGAACTGGCCGTAGGTGACCTCGGTGCGGACCGCATCCAGCAGCGGCTGGGCGCGGACGAGCGCCTCGGCGGCCAGTCCCGAGGTGGCGAACAGTTCGGCCGACCACATCAGCAGCAGGTCGCCCAGCAGGATGGCGCCGGAACGGCCGAACGCCTCGTCCGAGCCCAGCCAGCCCTCGTCCGCGTGGCGCCGCTGGAGTTGCCGGTGGGCCGCGGGCACTCCCCGCCGGGTGTCGGAGGCGTCCATCACGTCGTCGTGGACGAGCGCGCTGACGTGCAGCAGGTCGAGGCTGGCCGCGGCGTCGAGCAGGGGNGCCGGGTCGTCCGGCTGCCCCGCGACCGCGACCGCGCCCCAGTAGCAGCAGCCCGGCCGGAACCGCTTGCCACCGGCGGTGAAGTCATCCGCGAGCCGCACCAGCGGCGCCACTTCGGGGCCGATGCCGGCCGCCTTCGTCCGCTGGCCGGCGATGAACGCCGACAGCCGGGAGCCGACGGCGTCGCGGAAGTCCGGACCCAGCGGATCGGCTGCGCTGAACGTGCCCACGGACTGAGCCTAGGCCACGCCCGCGCCGGGCCCGCACCTAGGGTTTGCACGTGTTCGAGGAGCTGACGCCGGTGGTGCTGCCGCCACTGCCGACCATCGCGCAGTTGCTCGCCGACCGGTCGCGACCGTCGTTCTCGTTCGAGTTCTCCCCGCCGCGCGGCGACGCCGGGTTCGAACAGCTGGCCCGGACGATCCTCGACCTCGACCCGCTCGGCCCGGACTTCATCTCGATCACCTACGGCGCCAGCGGCTCCACCCGGGACCGGACGATCGCCGCCACCCAGTTCGTGAAGCGGTACTCGCAGGCGCGGACGATGGGACACCTGACCTGCGTGAGCCAGTCCGAGGCCGAGGTGCGGGCCGCCCTGGAGGCCTACACGCGGGCCGGGATCAACCACATTCTGGCCGTCCGCGGCGACCCGCCCGGCGGCCCCGGCACCCGTGGGTCCGCCACCCCGATGGGCTGAACAACGCCACGGAACTTGTCCGGCTGGTGAAGGACGCCGGCGACTTCTGCGTGGGGGTAGCGGCCTTCCCCGATGCCCACCCCGAGCGCTCCGACTTCGACCTCGACGCCCGCGTGCTGGTGGCGAAGGAGCAAGCCGGGGCCGAGTTCGCGATCACCCAGTTGTTCTTCGACGCCGACGCCTACTTCCGGCTGGTCGATCGGGTCCGGGCGCTGGGCAGCGACCTGCCGATCGTCGCCGGGATCATGCCCATCACCAACGTCGCCCAGGTGGAGCGGTTCGCGACCCTCTCCGGAGCCCCGCTGCCCGACCGGGTGGCCAGCCGGCTGCGCGCGGTGGCGGACGATCCGGCCGCCGTACGGACGGTCGGCGTCGAGATCATGACCGAGCTCTGCGAGCGGCTGCTCGCCGGGGCGCCCCGGGCCTGCAGTTCTTCACGCTGAACCGCTCCCGGGCGGCGGCGGAGATCCTCGGCCGGCTGCGTGGGCTGACCCCGGCCCGCTGACCGCCGCGGCTACGGACGCCAGGCGCCCGGGCCGTCCACGTCGAGGGTCACCAGCCGCTGGGTCGGACGCGTCAGGGCGACGTAGAGCACTCGCACNCCCACCGGGGATTCGGCGACGATCTCGTCCGGGGACACCAGGAGGGCCGCGTCGTACTCCAGGCCCTTCGACTGCAGCGGGGTGACCAGCAACACCCGTNNTCCTCGTCCAGCCCGGCCAGGGCCGCCCGGGTCGCGTCGAACCGGGACGGGGGCGATGACCCCGATGGTGCCCTCGACCTCGTCCAGCAGGGCGGTGACCCGGTCGCGCAACGCGTCCGGCAGACGCTCGGCGGGGACGGTCAGCAACTCCGGCTCGATCCCGGTCGACCGGACGGCCTCCGGCAGGTCCGCCTGGGGGTACGCCGCCCGGACGACGGTCGCCGCGAGATCGAACACCTCCGCCGGGCTGCGGTAGTTCACCGACAGCCGGTAGGTGCGCCGCGCGCCGTGCCCGACGAGTTCGGTGATCGCCTGGTCGGTCTCGGCGGCCTCCGGCCAGGAGCTCTGCGCGGGATCGCCCACGATCGTCCAACTCGCCTGGGGTCCGCGGCGGCGCAGCATCCGCCACTGCATCGGCGTGATGTCCTGGGATTCGTCGATCAGCAGGTGCGCGAACGTGTCGTGCGGTTCGGCGTCCGGATCGGCCTCGTGGGGCCGGCGCAGCAGGTCGGCGGTGGTCACCAACTCGCTGACCTCGCTGCTGTCGGTGAGGAACAGCGGCACGTCGAGGTCCTCCTCAGTCTCGATGGGACCGAGCTGGGCGACCAACTCGTCCAGCAGAGCGACATCGGCCACCGACCACGCCGCGCTGCCAAAGGACCGGTACGAAGCCGCCAGCGCCGCCTGCTCCAGGCCGTCCAGGATCCCTCCCGCCACCCGGGCGACCACCCGCTGGTCGGCGAGCCGGGCGAGCACGTCGGTGGCGTCCAGGGCGGGCCACCAGGCGTTGACGAACATCTTGTAGCCCGCCGAATCGCGGATCAGCTCCTCGGCGACCTCGCGCTCCAGACCGAGTTCCTCGGGCACCTGGTCGGCCAGCGCGGCCACCAGGGCGTTCTCGGCGGCGGTCCGGCCCCGGTTGAGCTTGTAGTGCCGCAGGACGTCGTGGCGGATCCGCTGCAGCCGCGCCTCCGGCAGCGACACCGGCTCGCCCTTGACCGTGACCAGCAGNCCGCAGTCCTCGGGGCCGGCGTCGACCAGGGGCAGGTCGATCAGCCGCTTCAGCACGGGCACCATCCGCAGGCTGCCCTTCACGGCGGCGGCCGCTGGCTCGTCCGTCCGCTCCGCGGTGAAGCCGAGGACATCGCTGGCGACCCCGCCGATCGCGCGCAGGGTCACCGAATCCTCGCCCAGGGAGGGCAGCACCCGTTCGATGTAGTTCATGAAGACCGGGCTGGGACCGACGACGAGGATGCCGCCGCGCTCGAACCGGCGCCGGTTGGAATAGAGCAGGTAGGCGGCGCGGTGGAGCGCGACGACGGTCTTGCCGGTGCCGGGGCCGCCGGTGATCAGGGTGACGCCGGTGTGGTCGGCGCGGATCGCCTCGTCCTGCTCGGCCTGGATCGTGGCCACGATGTCGCGCATCTGCCGGCCGCGGGCGCGCTTCAACGCCGCCATCAGGGCGCCCTCGCCGACGATCACCAGGTGGGTGCCGTTGCGGTCGTCCAGCAGGTCGTCCTCGATGCCGATGACCTTGTCGTTGCGGCATCGCAGGACGCGGCGGCGGGTGACGTCCATCGGATCGGTGGCCGTGGCGCGGTAGAACGGCTCGGCGGCGCGGGCGCGCCAGTCGATGACCAGCGGCTCGTACTCCTCGTCACGGACGCCGATGCGTCCGATGTAGCGGATCTCCCCGTCGTCCAGATCCAACCGGCCGAAGACGAGTCCCTCGTGCTCGGCGTTGAGCACCGCGAGCCGCTTGGCCGCCTGGAAGGCGAACGCGTCCCGCTCGAACAAGGCCGTACCGTCCTCTTCGCGCAGGTACGTCTCCCGGTCGGAGGTGTAGAGCGCCTGGCCCTCGCGCGCCACGTTGCGGGCCGACTGGGCCGCCCTGTCGAGGTGGGCGTAGACGAGGTCGACGTGCGCCTGTTCGATCGCGAGCTCCCGTTCGAGAACGGAGGGGGTCACAGACAAGGATCGGTCCTTCGCGTTTTGCCAGACCGATCAGTTTACGCCCTCGTCCGCGCTCAGGCACGCCGCAAGGGCTTTCGCCCGCCACGGTAGGCGTGGATTCCGCCGGGACGGACGGGCGAGCGCACCCGGTCGCCCACTAGGGTTCGTCCGTGCGTCCCGACCTGAGCCTCTCCCGTGACCGGCGGCACACCCGCTGGGCCTGGGTGATCGCGTCGGCGTCGTTCGTGATCCTGCTGGGCGCCGCCGGCTTCCGCTCGACGCCCGGGGTGCTGATGACCCCGCTGCACGAGGAGTTCGGCTGGAGCCACGGGACGATCTCGGCGGCGGTGTCGATCAACCTGATCCTGTTCGGGCTGATCTCGCCGTTCGCCGCGGCCCTGATGGACCGCTACGGCGTCCGCCGGGTGACCGTGATCGCGCTGCTGCTGGTCGCCGCCGGCAGTGGCCTGACCGTGTTCATGAACCAGCCATGGGAACTGCTGCTGCTGTGGGGCGTGGCGGTCGGCACGGGTGCGGGCTGCATGTCCGGGGCGTTCATCGCCACCGTGACCAACCGCTGGTTCGTGCTGCGCCGCGGGCTCGTGTCGGGGATCCTCGTGGCCGCCAACGCGGCGGGCCAGCTGATCTTCCTGCCGGTCATCGCCTGGCTCGCCGAGACCCACGGCTGGCGGTGGAGCTCGGTCGTGGTCGCCCTCGGGGCGCTGCTGGTCATCCCGCTCGTCCTGCTGTTGCTGCGCGATCACCCCCACGACCTGGGCTTGGCCGCCTACGGGGCCACCCACGACGACCCGGGCCCGGATCGTNCCGGTGGCCGGGGAGCGGGGGCCGGACGGGCGCTGTCGGCGCTGCGACAGGCCTCGACGAACCGGACCTTCTGGCTGCTGGCCCTCGGCTTCGCCATCTGCGGCGCGTCCACCAACGGCCTGGTGGGGACGCATTTCGTCCCGGCGGCGCACGACCACGGGATGCCGTCCACCCTTGCCGCGGGCCTGTTGGCGCTGATCGGCATCTTCGACATCGCCGGGACGATCGCCTCCGGCTGGTTCACCGACCGCTACGACCCGAGGCTGCTGCTGGTGACTTACTACGTGTTGCGCGGGCTGTCGCTGATGATCCTGCCCACGCTGTTCGGGCCCAGCCTGGAGCCGCCGATGTGGGCGTTCATCCTGTTCTACGGGCTCGACTGGGTCGCCACCGTCCCGCCCACCATCGCGCTGTGCCGGCACTACTTCGGGACGATCGGGCCCATCGTGTACGGCTGGGTGTTCGCCTCCCACCAGATCGGGGCGGCCGTGGTCGCGTTCGGCGCCGGCCTCGTCCGGGACTTCGCGGGCAGCTACGACCTGGCCTGGTACTTCTCCGGCGGGCTCTGCCTGATCGCGGCCCTGGCCTCCTTCGCCATCGGACGACGACGCCACCTCGCCACGGTCTGAGGTGGCGGGCGCCGACCGAAACTTCCCCAGGGGCGGCCGATCGGGACATATGCGGTCGTGACGGCCTCGTGGGGGTAGTTTGTGTCGGGCTCCAGCCTCCGCATCCGGAAATCGAGTGGCCCCGGGCGTACGAAAGCGGCCCGGCCGTGACTCCTGAACCACGAACGCGGGCATCGGGCCCGCCGGGGCGATCAGGAGGCCCCCATGAACGGCATCACCGCCAGCATCCTGGCCGACGTGAGCCGCGGCTGGTTCCGCGCCGACGCCACCCCGTCCCTCCCGCAGGCCGGTGAACCCGCCGCGCCGGCCCGGGCCGTCCGGGAGTCCCGGCTGGCACGGATCGCCGCCTGGCGGCCCACGAGCGCCCGGCCCCAGTTCAGCCCGCAGCCCTGAGCCGCCTGCCGGGATCAGACCGGCCCCCGCGCGGCCGACCTCGTGAATCGTTGCGAACAACTGTCACGGGGTCGCTTCCAGTCCAGCCCTCTCGACGGCCGAGTACACCCGCGCGGGCGCCGCCAGGTCTTGGTACAGGTCGGTCGCCCACCCGTATGCACGCCGCTCAGACTCCTGGCATCAGACCGGCCCCACCCCTCCTGGAGTCCCTCAGGTCCCGGGCGACACCTTGCCCGCTCCGAAGCCGAGACCGCCCAAGCTCCAGCGGGTACCCCGATTTGGGCCCGCTGCGGCCGGTGAACTAGACTCAACCCTCGGTCACCTGTGCCCAGGTTGACGCGTGTCCAGGTTTCGGATTGGGAGTATGGCGAAGAAAGAAGGGGCCCTCGAACTCGAGGGGCAGGTCGTCGAGGCGCTGCCGAATGCGATGTTCCGCGTGGAACTCGCGAACGGTCACCGCGTGCTCGCCACGATCAGCGGCAAGATGCGGCAGCACTACATCCGCATCATCCCCAACGACCGGGTGGTCGTCGAGCTGTCTCCGTACGATCTGACCCGCGNNGGCGCATCGTCTACCGGCACAAGTAACCCGCACTCATCCACCACCAGGTCCGGTCGGGGCTCGTCCCATGCCCGGAACGCCGAGTCAGAAAGTTGCTCGATGAAGGTTCAGCCGAGCGTCAAGAAGATTTGCGACAAGTGCAAGGTCATCCGCCGGCACGGTCGCGTGATGGTGATCTGCGACAACCCGCGCCACAAGCAGCGCCAGGGCTGACCTCCTGCGCTCGCCGGCGGGGCACCCCGCCAGGGGACGCAGACCCGACAACCGAATAGCCCACAACTGAACAGACGGACACCTTCCGTCACCCACCAACGTGATCGCACCGCTGGGAGCCCGGCCTTCGCACCGAAGGACGGAACCGGACCGCACGGCCCGGCCCAGCGCCACCTCCGGACGAAGGCCGGAGCCCACGACATCGGTCGAGGGGACGCATCACGCCAGACACCTTCGCGGGCCTAGTGGATTGGCTCGAAACCCGAAAGGTGCGTACGCCAATGGCACGCCTCATCGGTGTCGATCTGCCGCGCGAGAAGCGCGTGGAGATCGCACTCACCTACATCTTCGGCATCGGGCGCACCCGAGCCGCCGAAACCCTGAAGGCCACGGGGATCAGTGGCGACATCCGGGTCCACCAGCTCACCGACGACCAGCTCGTCGCGCTGCGCGACCACATCGAAGCCAACTACGAGACCGAGGGTGACCTGCGCCGCACCGTGGCCGCGGACATCCGTCGAAAGATCGAGATCGGCTCCTACCAGGGCCGTCGGCATCGCATGGGCCTGCCCGTCCGCGGTCAGCGGACGCGCACGAACGCCCGTACCCGCAAGGGCAAGAAGAAGGCTGTCGCCGGAAAGAAGAAGGCGCGCTGACGCGGGCCTGACGACCAGGAGAATCTGAGAACCAATGGCTACTGCAGGTCGCTCCGCCGCGGGCAAGAACGCGAAGACGAAGGTCCGCCGCAAGGAGAAGAAGAACGTCACCGCCGGTCAGGCGCACATCAAGAGCACGTTCAACAACACGATCATCTCGATCACCGACCCCACCGGGGCAGTGATCTCATGGGCCTCCGCCGGCACCGTCGGCTTCAAGGGCTCCCGCAAGTCCACCNCCTTCGCCGCCCAGATGGCCGCCGAGGCCGCGGGCCGTCGCGCCATGGAGCACGGCATGAAGCGCGTGGACGTCTTCGTCAAGGGCCCGGGATCCGGTCGGGAGACCGCGATCCGTTCGCTGGGCGCCGTGGGGCTGGAGATCGGGCCGATCTCCGACGTGACCCCGGTGCCCCACAACGGGTGCCGTCCGCCGAAGCGCCGTCGCGTCTAGTCACGAGCCGAAGAGGAGACTGAACAACCATGGCCCGTTACACCGGACCCATCACCAAGAAGTCGCGCCGGCTCGGCACCGACCTGGTCGGCAACGACAAGGCGTTCGAGCGCCGCGCCTACCCGCCCGGCATGCACGGCCGCGGCCGGACCAAGGAGTCGGAGTACCTGCTCCAGCTCAAGGAGAAGCAGAAGGCCCGCTTCGCCTACGGCGTGCTCGAGAAGCAGTTCCGCCGCTACTACGAGGAGGCCACCCGGCTGTCCGGCAAGACCGGTGACAACCTGCTGATCATCCTCGAATCGCGGCTGGACAACGTCATCTACCGCGCCGGCTTCGCCTCGACCCGTCGTCAGGCGCGGCAGCTGGTCGTCCACGGTCACTTCCTGGTCAACGGCCAGAAGGTGAACATCCCGTCGTACCGCGTCTCGGCCTACGACGTGATCGACGTGGCGCCGAAGTCGATCAACGCGCACCCGATCATCGTCGCCCGTGAGACCCATCACGAGCGGGTCGTGCCGGCCTGGTTGACCGTCAAGCCCAACAAGGGCCGGATCCTGGTGCACCAGCTTCCGGTTCGCGACCAGATCACCATCGATGTTCAGGAGCAGCTGATCGTCGAGTTGTACTCGAAGTAGGTCGGACGGGCGGCGGAACTCCGGTTTCGTCGCCCGGTCGGCTGCAAGGGGTGGGTGGACCCGGACGGATCAGTGGTCCGACCGGTCCCAGCCCCGGACCAGCCGGCTCGGGACGACCGCCCCTCACGTCGCTTCGGTGCGTCGGGGCATCAGGCCCAGCCACGTCCTTCGCCGAGGACGCCGGCACCCGGGCTCCCAGGGCCCGCGGACGTCCGTGGTGGACAGCCGGAATGTCCCGGCCGGGGCGAGGCGCCTGGGCCGCTCGGGGCGTCGAGCCCTCGCGGCCGAAGGGCTGGTGTTTGCAGGACTTGGGGCTTCGGCCCCGAAATGCGGTGTGACAAGGTGTCATGCCGGCGGATGGCCGTCATATAGCGGGCGGCCGGAAGGAAGAAGTACATGCTCATCGCACAGCGTCCGACGTTGACCGAAGAGGTCGTCGACGATTTCCGCTCCCGGTTCGTGATCGAGCCGCTGGAGCCCGGTTTCGGGTACACGCTCGGCAACTCGCTGCGGCGCACCCTGCTGTCGTCCATCCCGGGCGCCTCGGTGACGTCGATCAAGATCGAGGGCAACCAGCACGAGTTCTCGACCCTCGAAGGGGTCGTGGAGGACGTGACCGAGATCATCTTGAACCTCAAGGGCCTGGTGCTGTCGTCCGAAGAGGACGAGCCGGTCGTCATGTACCTGCGCAAGGCCGGTGCCGGCGCGGTCACCGCGGCTGACATCGCCCCGCCCGCCGGCGTCGAGATCCACAACCCGGATCTGCACATCGCCACCCTCAACGACGACGGCAAGATCGAGATGGAGCTCGTCGTCGAGCGCGGCCGTGGCTACGTGTCGGCGCAGCAGAACAAGAACGCCGATGCCGAGATCGGCCGGATCCCGGTCGACTCGCTGTACAGCCCCGTCCTGAAGGTCACCTACAAGGTCGAGGCCACCCGCGTCGAGCAGCGCACCGACTTCGACAAGCTGATCGTGGACGTCGAGACTAAGCCGGCCATCACCCCGCGCGATGCGATGGCGTCCGCCGGCAAGACCCTGGTCGAGCTGTTCGGCCTGGCCCGCGAGCTGAACGTCGACGCCGAGGGCATCGAGATCGGCCCGTCCCCGGTGGACGAGCAGCTGGCCGCCGACCTGGCGCTGCCGGTCGAGGAGCTGAAGCTGACGATGCGCAGCTACAACTGCCTCAAGCGCGAGGGCATCCACACCGTCAGCGAACTGGTGTCCCGTTCCGAGCAGGATCTGCTCGACATCCGCAACTTCGGCTCCAAGTCGATCGAGGAGGTCAAGCTGCGGCTGCACGAGATGGGCCTGTCGCTGAAGGACAGCTCGCCCGGCTTCGATCCGCTGGCCGCGCTGAGCCGCTACACCGACGACGCCGATTTCGGCGACGACTACTGATCCGGACAAGGAGTTAGACAGCAATGCCCAAGCCAACGAAGGGGCCGCGGTTCGGCGGCTCCCCGGCCCACCAGCGGATCATCCTGGCCAACCTGGCCAGCCAGCTGTTCGAGCACGGCCGGATCACCACCACCGAGGCCAAGGCCAAGCGGCTCCAGCCGCTCGCCGAGCGGCTGATCAGCAAGGCCAAGCGCGGCGACCTGCACAACCGCCGGATCGTCCTGGCCACGATCACCGACAAGGGTGTCGTGCACACCCTGTTCACCGAGATCGCGCCGAAGGTCGCCGAGCGTGAGGGCGGCTACACCCGCATCACCAAGGTCGGCNCCCGCAAGGGCGACAACGCCCCGATGGCGGTCATCGAGATCGTGACCGAGTCGGTCGAGGACAGCCGCAAGGCCAAGGAGAAGGGCAAGGCTGCCGCCAAGCCGACTCCGGCCAAGGCCGCCAAGCCCGCCGCGAAGGCTGCGAAGCCGGCCAAGGCCGCCAAGGCCGACGCCGAGCCCACCGACGCCGAGATCGCGGCGGACGAGGCCGACAAGATCGAGCCGTCCAACGCCGAACTGGCCGCGGACGCCCTGGTCGACGACGCCGCGGTGAAGAGCTACGGCGAAGGGTCGTTCATCGGCGCCGAGCCGCCCGCCGGCTTCGACATCAAGGGCAACGAGGACTCGATGAAGTACCACCNNCCCGACTCGCCCTGGTACGAGCGGACGATCGCCGAGGTCTGGTTCAACTCCGCCGAGGCCGCCGAGGCCGCCGGCTTCGTCAACGCCGTGAAGGACGACGACGAGGCCTGATCCCGGATCAACGACAGCGCCCGGTTCCCGTTGAGGGGCCGGGCGCTGTCGTCCGTGTCGGGTCGGCCCGTCCCCATCCTTCGGGAGAAGGCGCGACGAAGCTTGCAGGGCCAGGCTCAGGGTCTTCACGAGCTAGGCCGCCGGGGTCCGGGTTCTCGACCGGCTCGACCGCCGGGGTCCGGGGTGTCGACGGGTTCGACCGGCCGGGGTTCGGGGTGTCGTCGGGTTCGACCGGCCGGGGTTCGGGGTGTCGTCGGGTTCGGCCGGGGTTCGGGGTGTCGTCGGGTTCGGCCGGGGTTCGGGGTGTCGTCGGGTTCGGCCGCGGGGTTCGGGGTGTCGTCGGGTTCGGCCGGCCGCGGTTCGGGGTGTCGTCGGGTTGGACCGGCCGGGGTTCGGGGTGTCGTCGGGTTCGGCCGCGGGGTTCGGGGTGTCGTCGGGTTCGGCCGCGGGGTTCGGGGTGTCGTCGGGTTGGACCGGCCGGGGTTCGGGGTGTCGTCGGGTTCGGCCGCGGGGTTCGGGGTTTCGTCGGGTTCGGCCGGCCGGGGTTCGGGGTGTCGTCGGGTTCGGCCGCGGGGTTCGGGGTGTCGTCGGGTTGGGCCGGCCGGGGTTCGGGGTGTCGTCGGGTTTGGCCGTGGGGTCCGGGGCCTCGACAGGTTCGGCCGCTGGAGGACGGGCTGCACGGGACGCCTCGGGTGTCCGGCGCGGCGCACCCCTAGGCTGTCCCGGTGCCGTGGTCGTTGTGGTTCGCCCTGGTGGGGGCGNGGGTGTTGATCTCGCTGACCCCGGGAGCGGGCGCCATCAACACCATGGCCAACAGCCTCGCCGCCGGCTGGTCCCGTGCCTGGTGGGGCGTGCTGGGACTGCAACTGGCGCTGGTCGTCCACATTCTCGTGGTGGCCCTGGGGGTCGGGGTGCTGGTGGCCAACACGTCCTGGCTGTTCAACACGATCCGGTTCATCGGGGCCGGCTACCTGATCTGGCTGGGGATCCGGCAGTGGTCGGCCCGTCCGATGTCGGGGGCGGCCGTGGATGCCGAGGTCGCCGCCGACCGGGCCGTCCCCGCCCATCTGCGTCCCTGGGCGATGGTTCGTCGCGGGCTGTTCGTGAACCTGACCAACCCCAAGGCGATCCTGTTCTTCCTGGCCTTCACGCCCCAGTTCGTCCGGCCCGAGCGGCCGCTGCTGCCGCAGTACCTGGTCTACGCGGCGACCCTGGTGGCCATCGACACCCTGGTGATGGGCGTCGTTTTCGGGGCGNCGGCCAAGGCGCTCCGGCGGTTCCTGCGGGACGAGGCGGGCCAGCGGACCCTCGGCCGCGCCTTCGGCAGCCTGTTCGTCCTGGTCGGGGCGGGTTTGGCCGCTTTCGCGTAAGGCTCCCCCGGCTCTCCCGCGTCAGAAGGACGACGTGCCGGGCAGGTATCAGCCGAAGTTGTGCCCAGCCGGATCGCTGCTGTACAGGGTGCGCCACGCTCCCTGCCAGGCGGGGCCGACCACGACGCGTCCACGGCCGGTCCAGGGCAGTCCCACCACCGTCGTTCCCCGGGTGGACCCCTGGCCGGCTCCAGCGTGGCCGCGCTCATGAAGGCCCCTCCGCTGCGCACCGCGGCACCGGTGATGCCGGAGGTGCTCAGCGAATAGGAACGACCGGCGTGGGTGGCGATGTCCAGCACCATCCAGGACCCGGCGTTATCGAGGCCCGAATGATCCTCGCCAGGGACCGTGACGACTAGGAGCCTGCTGAACAATCCGCCTGCGTGCCGTCCGGTCTGATGGCCGGTCGACGAATTGTTGGGTTGTGCAGGGTGAGTCGAGTCCGCAACGGGATGTGTTGGACGTGGAGTCGCTCGCGGGCCATTTGTTGCCGGCGGGCAGCGTGTTCAGGTTCTTGGCCGAGCATCGCGGGCGGTTGTTCCCGGACGTGTTGTTCGCCGATCTGTTTCCCTCGGGCCGGGGCCGGCCCTCGATCCCGGCGGGGGTGGTCGCGTCGGTGATCGTGTTGCAATCCCTGCACGGTCTGTCGGATCGGGAAGCGACTGATGCGCTCACCTTCGACCTGCGGTGGAAGGCGGCGTGCGGGTACCCGGTCGACGCCAAAGCGTTTGATGCGTCGTCGTTGACGGTGTGGCGGGCCCGGCTCGCCGCCTCGGATCGGCCGCAGCGGATCTTCGAGGTGGTCCGGGATGTGATCGCCGAGACCGGTGCGGTGAAGGGCCGGCAGCGGCGGGCGTTGGACTCGACGATCCTTGATGATGCGGTGGCCCGTCAGGACACGGTCACCCAGCTGGTCGCGCAGGTCCGCCGGGTGGGCCGGGAAGTGCCCGGCGCCCAGCCGGTGATCACCGAACGCTGCACCCGGCTGGCCGCCCTCACAGGGCAGGGTTATGACAGCACCGCGAAGCCGCGGATCGCGTGGGACGACCGCCAGGCCCGTGACGAGTTGGTGACCGCGCTCGTGAACGACGCGCTCGCCTTGCTGGGCGGGCTCGATACCGGGGCGATCACCGCGGCTGGCGGGCGACCGGCCGAAGCGGTCGCGTTGTTGGCGTTGGTGGCCGGGCAGGATGTCGAGCCGGTCGAGGGTTCCGACGGTACCGATGGCCGCTGGCGGATCGCCCGGCGGGTCGCGCCGGAGCGGATCATCTCCACCGTCGATCCCGAGGCGCGGCATGCGCACAAGACGGTGGAGCGTCGCCAGGACGGGTTCAAGGCCCACGTGGTGATCGAACCCGACACTGGCCTGACCACCGTGGCCGAACTCACCAAAGCCGCTGGCCCGGCCAACAGCGACGCCACCGTCGGAGCCCGGCTGGTGATCACCGACCCGACCATCACCGGGCCGGTCGAGGTGTTGGGTGACTCGGCCTACGCCACCGGCGTCATGCTCGCGGTCCTCGACGCCAAACAATGGGATCCGCTGGTCAAACCGTGGCCGACCCGGCCCGCCGTCGCCGGCGGGTTCACGATCGACGACTTCACCCACGATCCTGGCGCGGCAACGCTCACCTGCCCGGCCGGGGTCAGCCGCCCAATCAGTGGGAACGGGCGGGCCACGTTCGGTGCTGCCTGCCGCGGGTGCGCCCTGGCCGAGCAGTGCACCACCGCGAACCGGGGCCGCAAGGTCATGCTGCACCCCAGGACCTGCTGCAACGCCGCCACCGCGAACGGGCCGCCGACGAGGGCTTCCAGGCCACGTACCGGCAGCACCGGCCCATGGTCGAGCGGACAATCGCGTGGCTGACCCGCGGCAACCGCAAGGTGCCCTACCGGGGCGTGACCAAGAACAACCACTGGCTCCACAACCGGATCGCCGCGATCAACCTGCGCCGACTCCTGGCCCTCGGCCTCACCCACGGACCGAATGGCTGGGCGATCGCCTGACAGACCACCGGGGGCACTGAACCCCAGCCAACAGCGGCCACCAAGGTCCTCAGACGGGCGAGACGACCCCGTTGTCGCACTCTCGAGTGCTGACACAAACTCGCCGCACACACGGCCATTGGCGGCGTCCCGCCCGTCGCCAACGCTCAACGTGGCTTCACATAGACGCCTTGTTCAGCAGGCTCCTAGGGCGTCGCGGCCCGCCGTCCGCAGCCCGTAGCCGAGCGCCACCTGCTCACCGAACCGGTCGGTGAACTCGTTCGTGCCGGGGATGCCCGCGGTGCCCTGGTGGATGTACAGGGTCGGCGTCAGCGTGTTCGCCGACGCGCTGTACCGGAACAACTGGACGGCCCCTGCGTCGCTCACCCCACCCGCGTTCTCCTCCGGAACCCCCACCGCAAGTACCGACCCACGCAGGTCGACCGACCAGCCGAAGACGTCATTGGTCGACGCGGCGGTCGCGACACCGCTGGCGTTCTGGGACGAGCCGACACCGGTCAGGACGAGGGGGACAGCGAGAGGATCGTCACCACGGCGACGCCCCCGCGCGCTTCCTCGTGCCGATCGCTTCCCGGGGACGCCGATGGCGAGGGACTTCCCCAACCGGCCACGGAGAACCCGAACATGTCGTCGGCTTCTTCGGAACCCGGCATCCCGGGGTGTCCTGGTTGACCAGGACGGGCGGACGGGGGCTGCCGTCGCCCGCGAACCCGATCAGGGCCACCGAGCCGCCGGGGCCGGTGCTCGGCATGCCGAGCGCCAGGACCCGCTGGCCGCTGCTCAGCACGACCACCGCCGAGTCCCCGGCGCTGTCGCCGAGTTCGAGCACGTGGCTGGACGGTGCCAGTCCAGTCGGCGTTCCCATGACCAGGAACAGCAGCGCCTTGCCCGGTTTGCCACCCGTGACCGGCCCCTCGCCGTCGTTGTCGAGGGGCTCGACGTACCCGTCCGCCGCGGCAGTCAGGGCGATGTCGAGGCAGCCGTCGAGGTTGAAGTCGTCCACGGCGATGGTGGTGGGGAAGAACGTGAACGCCGGGGATTCGGGAAGTCGGCCCGGCGGATGACCGCGCGTTTGCCGTTGGCGTACGCGATCTCCAGATCGTGGTTCGTGCCGGACGCGACCACGTCGGGCCGGCCGTCGCGGTCCAGATCCTGCGCCACGCCGGTGGGGGTGCAACCGACGGCGGCCTGCGCCGTCGTCGGCGCCGCTAGGCCAAGCGTCAGGATGGCCAGGGCGAGCCCGAGTCCGGCGCTCGCGCGGAGGTGCCGTCTGGTGCGCCCTTGACTAGGCCTGGGACGTCGTTGTCCGCTCATCCGTCGCTCCTTCGCGGGGTTCTCCTGTGAATCTACGACGACGGCTTCCGGCTGGCCAGCCGTCCAGTGCGCGGCCAGGCGTTTGCCTCGACACGGGCGTGAGGGTCGTCTGCCCAGGGCTGCCGGACGGGTGCGTCCGGGTCAGTCGCCGCCCCGTCCCGAGAGCAACTCGATGTTCTTCACCAGGGCGGAGTGGTCGAGCCCGCCGTGGCCCCGGGCGCGCAGGGCGGTCATCAGCTGGGCCGCCAGGGCTCCGAACGGGATCACGACCCCTTTGGCACGGGCCGCCTCGGTGACGATCCCCAGGTCCTTGTGGTGCAGGTCGACCCGGAAGCCAGGGACGAACTTGCGGGCCAGCATCCCGGCCGCCTTGCGATCGAGGATCCGGTTGCCGGCCAGCCCGCCCGCGAGCACCTCGACGGCAGCGGTCGTGTCGACGCCGTACGCCTCCAGGAACACGATCGCCTCGGCGACCAGTTCGATGGTGCCGGCGACGATCAGCTGGTTGGCGGCCTTGACGGTCTGTCCAGAGCCCGCGGGACCGACGTGGACGATGGTCGTCCCCAGGGTCCGCAGGATCGGCTCGGCCGCGGCGAAATCGTCCGGCTGACCGCCGACCATGATCGACAGGCTGCCCTCGATCGCTCCGGCCTCCCCGCCGCTGACCGGCGCGTCCAGCACCCGGACGCCGGCCGCCTGCCCCGCCTCGGCGAGCGCGACCGCCACGTCGGGCCGGATCGTCGAGCAGTCCACGTGCAGGGTGCCCGGACGGGCCTGCGCGTAGATNCCTCCGGGTCCNAGTGCGAGGCCCTGCACATCGGGGGAGTCCGGCACCATCGTGATCACCACGTCGGCCTGTGCGACCGCTTCGGCCACGCCGGCAGCGGCGCGTCCGCCGGCCGCCACCAGCCGTTCCACGGGTGCCGGGCTGCGGTTGACCCCGATGACGTCGTGTCCGGCCCGGACGAGGTTCGCGGCCATCGGGCCGCCCATGATGCCGAGCCCGATGAAGGCGATGGTGCTCATGCGTCGCTCCTGTGCGGTTCGCTGCGCGAGCGGGGCTCGCGGCCGGGTCGCCCCGGTGACGGCCGGGACGGGAGTGGAGTTCCCGTTTCGGAACCTACCCCGGTTCCCGGGCCGCTGTCCCGCCCGTCCTGGTAGTCCGACCGACGAGACGCCGCTCAGCCGTGTGCCAGACCGCGAGACCGCCGCAGTCGCCGGGCCCAGGCGGTGAAGAGGCGGTCGGCCAGCATGCCGAGGATGAGGATCACGATCATGTAGGCGAGCAGGCCCTCGGCGTCCGCGAACTCCTGACTGAACGCGAGCCGGTTGCCCAGCCCGGCCGCACCGGGGATGACGACGATGAGTTCGCCTGCCATGAGCGACCGCCACGCGAACGCCCAGCCCTGGTTGAGCCCGGCCACGTAGCCGGGCAGCGCGCCCGGAATGACGATGTGGCGGTAGAGCGCCAGGCCGCGTGCCCCCAGCACCTCGCCGAGCCGGAAGAAGGCGGGCGGGAGCTGGTCGACGCCGGCCAGAAGCCCGTTGGCGATGCTCGGCGCCGCGCCGAGGACGACGACCAGTGTGATCGCCTGCTCGCCCAGGCCGAGCAGCAGGATCGCCAGCGGGAACCACACCACCGAGGGCATCGTCTGCAGGCCCGTCACCAGCGACCCGATCGCTGAGCGGAGCAGCCGCGATCCGGCCGCGGCCAGGCCGATCAGGGTGCCCAGCAGCACCGCCAGCGCGAACCCGCCGCCCGCGCGGACGAGGGTGCGGCCGAGCGCCTTCCAGAACTCGGGGTCGAGCGCCAACTGGCCGAGGCGGCCCAGCACCGCCGCCGGCCCGGGCAGCAGGTAGTCCGGACGCCAGCCCGTCCACACCAACCCCTGCCAGGCCAGGAGCAGCAGGCCCGCCGCTAGGAGGGCGGCGAGGACGCCCCGNAACCGGGACGGACGGACGGGGCTCCCGCCCCGACCCGCAGGGGTCTCGTCCAGGTCCTCGCCCGGATCCAGCGGGGCATCAGATGTCGAAGTAGTCGGACTGGTCATGGGAGGCCACCTCCTCCTTCAGCCGTTGGGTGAGGTCGGCCGCGGCCGCGGCCATGGGGGCGGAATCCATCACCCGGGGCCGGGGCATGTCGTTGGGCTGCTGGTGGATGACCCGGCCGGGGCGCCCGCCCATCAACACCGACCGGTCCGCCAGCCGCACCGCCTCGCGGACGTTGTGGGTCACGAACAAGACGGTGAACCGGGCCTCCTGCCACACGTCCTCGATCAGGTCGTGCATGTGCGAGCGGGTGAGGGCGTCCAGGGCGCCGAGCGGTTCGTCCATGCACACCACAGCCGCCTCCTGGGCGAGCACGCGCGCCAGTGCGACCCGCTGCCGCATCCCGCCGGACAGTTCGTGCGGCCGCTTGTCGGCGTAGCGGCCCAGCCGCACCCGATCCAGCAGGAGCCTGGCCCGCTGGCGGCGTTCCCCTTGTCGACGCCCTGTAGACGCAGGGCCAGTTCGACGTTCTGGGCTGCGGTGAGCCAGGGCAGCAGGGTCGCCTCCTGGAACATCAAGGCGACCTTCCCGCCGGTCTGGACGGTGCCGGCTGCCGGCTGGTCCAGCCCCGCCACGAGCGACAGCAGCGTCGACTTGCCGCACCCCGAGCCGCCCACGATGGCCACGAACTCACCCGGGCTGACCTGGAGGTCGGCGTCGTGGAGGACGGTGTGTTCGGCGCGTCCGGTTCCGTAGGACTTGCGCACCCCGCTGAGCCGGACGGCACCCGGCGGCAGCGCGGTGGCCGGGGCACTCATGCGACCACCCGGGCCCGGCCTCGTGCCGCGAGGGCGTCATCGACCAGGTCGAGGCTCCACAGGCCGGCGAAGTTGTCCGAGGGTGGCTTGAGGAGCAGCCCGACCGCCGCGGCGTGGTCGGCGGACGCCCGGAGCGTGGCGGCCAGCGGGTCCGGGGTGAAGGCGAGGTGCTGCCAGGCGCGGTCGAGGGTGGCGGCGTTCTGTGCCTGCGCTGTGATCGCCTTGATCTGGCTCGACACCAGCGTCCGGGCCCGGCCGGCGTCGGCGGCGATCAGGTCGAGGGCGTCCAGGTGGGCCTCCAACACCGCCCGCGCCGCGTCGGGCCGGCGCTGCAGGAACTCCGTGCGGGCGACCACCTGGGTCGTGACGAACGCCCCGCCCGGCCACCGGCTCCGCTCGTCCACCAGCACCCGGCCGCCCGCGGTGACAAGGGCGGACGCGTACGGCTCCGGCAGCCAGCCCCCGTCGATCGCCCCCGTCCTGAAGGCCTGGACCGCCGCCGCATTCGCTTGCGGCAGGATGCTGACGTCGCCGGCGCCGTCCTTGGTCGCGCTGAGCCCTTGGCTCCTCAGCCAGTAGCGCAGCGCCACGTCCTGGGTGTTGCCCAGCTGTGGGGTGGCCAGCCGGCGACCCCTCAGCTCGCCGGCCGCCGCGATCTCCGGACGGACGACCAGCGCGGCGCCGCCCGAGGTCGAGCCGGCGATGACCCGCACCGCCGTCGTCCGCGACTGCACGTAGGCGGTGATCGTGGGGCTCGGGCCGAGGTACGCCACGTCCACCGACCCGCTCAGCAGCGCCTGGAGCACCTCCGGCCCGGCCCGGAACGACTTGATCGCCGGCGTCGCGCCGACCGCGGCCAGCCGCTTGGCGAACTGCCCGGAGGCGTCCGCGACCAGCGCGGGCGCGTGCGTGACGTTGGGAAAGTAGCCGAGCGCGACCGCGGCGGTGCCTGCCGCCGCCGGACTCGCGCAGCCGGTGACGAGCCCGCCCAGAGCCAGCACGCCGGCGCCGAGCAGCCCGCGTCGGGTCAGGCGGGGAGGTGGTCATCGGAGGCTCCGCTTTCGGTGGTCGGGGCCGGACGCGAGGGCCGGGAAACGCGTTCGCCGGGCCTGGGCCCGGCGATGTCTCACAGGGCGTCGATCAGCAGGCCCCGCAACACATGTCCGCACGCACGACGGCGGGTGTCGGGCTCACAGGGGTCGTGGCGAACATGGGCGGGACCCTAGCACACGCTCCGCGGCGGTTGTCACGCGAGGTGTTCGGCGCCGACCCACTACCCTCGTCCCGTGCTGCGGGAAGAGGTGTACCTGGCCGGTCTGGTGTTGCGGGACCGGATCGTGCTCGTCGTGGGCGCCGGACGGGTGGCCGCGCGCCGCGTCCCCGGCCTGCTCGCGGCCGGTGCCCGCGTGCGCCTGGTGGCGCCGCAGGCGACCCCGGAGCTGGAGCGGCTCGCGGCAGCGGGGACGATCGACTGGGTGCGCCGGGAGTTCGCCGACGGCGACCTGGACGGCGCCTGGTACTCCCTCGCGCTCACCGACAGCCCGGATACGAACGCGCAGGTGGCGGCCGGGGCGGAGCGGCGCCGGGTGTTCTGCGTACGGNGGGATGCGGCCGAGGGCGGGACGGCCTGGACCNCCGCCGTGGGACGGACGGGCACGTTGACGTTGGGCGTCGTCTCGGCCGAGGGCCCCAGGGCCGCGATCCGAGCCCGGGACGCGGCGGTGGCCACCCTCGCCGCTGACCCGGACGCCGACGCTCCCGCCGGCTGGGTGACCCTGGTGGGCGGCGGGCCCGGCGAACCGGCGCTGCTGACCGTGGCCGGCGCTCGTGCGCTGCGCGCCGCCGAGGTCGTCCTGCACGACCGGCTGGGCCCGGCGGACGCCCTTGCCGGTCTCGCGCCCGGAGCCGAGCGGATCGACGTCGGCAAGGTTCCGCACGGCGCGTTCACCTCGCAGGAGACCATCAACGAGCTGCTGATCGCTCACGCGCGGGCGGGCCGGCGGGTCGTCCGGCTCAAGGGCGGGGACTCGTTCGTGTTCGGCCGGGGTGCTGAGGAATGGCAGGCCTGCGCCGCGGCAGGCGTGCCGGTGCGGGTCGTCNCCGGGGTGAGTTCCGCGGTGGCCGGGCCGGCCCTGGCGGGCATCCCGGTGACCCATCGGGGCCTGTCCCAGGGTTTCGCGGTGGTGGCCGGCCATGTGCCCNCGGGCGATCCCCGCAGCAGTGTCGACTGGGCGCTCCTGGCGTCGTCCGGGCTCACCCTCGTGGTGCTGATGGGGGTCAAGCACCTGCCTGCGATCTGCGCTGCGCTGCTGGGGGCCGGGCTGCCCGGGACCACCCCGGGCGCGGTGGTGGCCGACGCCGGCAACCCCGGGATGCGGGTCATTCGGGCGGAACTGGCGGGGTTGGCCGAGGCCGCCCGGGCGGCGGCCGTCGTGCCACCGGCGCTCGTCGTGATCGGCGAGGTGGCAGGGCTCGATCTCGCGGCCGGCTGACGGACCCGCAAAGGTATGACTATTCCTTGACCGGCGGACGCTGGTCGGGCAGGGTGTGCGCCATGTCCACGTCAGGTCCGGTCGTCGCGCTTCGCCGCGTCGCGCCGGTGCGCCTCCTCGTGGTCATGTGTTGCGCCGGCTAGGCGCGCCCGCACCCCGTCCGCCGGGCCCGCGTCGTCCGGTGGTGTCGGAAACGCCCCAGGAAGCGCGGCCCCACCTCGTGAGGAAACCGTGACCACACGCCACGCACCGGCCGTCCGTCCCTCGGCGCCCGGTCGGAGTCAGGGCCAATGGGCCGTCGACGGCCACGAGCCGCTGAACCACAACGAGGAGTTCAAGGCCGCCGACAACGGCCTCAACGTCCGGCGCCGGATCGAGGAGGTCTACGCCAAGGAGGGCTTCGACTCCATCGCGCCGGACGACCTGAACGGCCGGATGCGCTGGTGGGGCCTGTACACCCAGCGCCGCCCCGGCGTCGACGGGGGCCGGACTGCGACGGCCAGCCCCGAGGAACTGTCCGATCGCTACTTCATGCTCCGGGTGCGGCTGGACGGCGGCGCGGTCACCACCGAGCAGCTCCGGACGCTGGCGGCGATCTCGTCCGAGTTCGCCCGCGGCACCGCGGACATCTCCGACCGGCAGAACATCCAGTACCACTGGATCCGGATCGAGGACGTTCCGGAGATCTGGCGGCGGCTGGAGGAGTCCGGCATGCAGACGACCGAGGCCTGCGGCGACACCCCGCGGGTGATCCTCGGCTCGCCGGTCGCCGGCATCGCCGCGGACGAGATCATCGACCCGACCCCGGTCATCGACGAGATCGTGACCCGGTTCATCGGCGACCCGGAACTGGCCAACCTGCCCCGCAAGTTCAAGTCGGCCATCACCGGCCACCCAAGCCTCGACGTGGTGCACGAGATCAACGACATCTCGCTGGTCGGGGTCGTCCACCCCGAACTCGGTCCCGGTTACGACCTTTGGGTCGGCGGCGGGCTGTCGGTCGCGCCCCGGCTGGCCGAGCGGCTGGGCGTGTTCGTCACCGCCGACCAGGCCGCCGAGGTCTGGCACGGGGTGGTGCGGATCTTCCGCGACTACGGCTACCGCCGGCTGCGCAACAAGGCCCGGCTGAAGTTCCTGCTGGCCGCCTGGGGCCCGGCCCGATTCCGGGAGGTTCTCGAGACCGAGTACCTCGGCTACCGGCTCGCGGACGGCCCGGCGCCCGCGGCCCCCGCCACACCCGGCGACCACGTCGGCGTCCACGAGCAGCGGGACGGCCGGCGCTACGTCGGCCTGGCCCCGACCGTGGGCCGGGTCTCCGGCGACATCCTCGCCGCGCTCGCCGACGCGGCCGAGGCGGCGGGCTCGCACCGCGTCCGGTTCACCCCGCACCAGAAGCTGCTCGTCCTCGACGTCGACCCCGACCGGCTGGACGACCTGCTGGCCGCGACGCAGGCGCTGGGGCTGACCGCGAACCCGAGCCCGTTCCGCCGCTCCACCATGGCCTGCACCGGCATCGAGTACTGCAAGCTGGCCTTCGTCGAAACCAAGGGGCTCGCCGCCGACACCATCGACGCCCTGGAGACGAGCCTGGCCGACGTGCCGCTGCCGCAGCCGGTCAGCCTGCACATCAACGGCTGCCCCAACTCCTGTGCCCGGATCCAGGTGGCCGACATCGGCCTCAAGGGCGAGATGGCCCGAACGCCGGAGGGCGACCGGTTCTCCTTCCAGGTGCACCTGGGCGGCGGCCTGGCCTCGGCGACCGACCCCGAGGCGGGCCTGGGCCGGACCGTCCGGGGGCTCAAGGTGGCCGCGGACGATCTGCCCGGCTACGTCGAGCGGGTGGTGCGCAGCTACGCCTCGTCCAGGGACGGGGACGAGACCTTCGCCGCCTGGGCCCATCGGGTGGACGAGGAGGCCCTGCGATGAGCGGCCACGGCCCCGGCCGCACCCGCGGCACCGAGGAACTGCGCGAGCTGGCCACGCAGGCGAGCCGGCGCTTCGCCGACGCGTCCGCCGAGGAGGTCGTCGCCTGGGCGGCCGACACGTTCGGCCCCGCCCTGGCCGTCGCCTGTTCGATGGCCGGCGACACGGTGCTGCCGCACCTGGTGGCGCAGGCCCGGCCCGGCGTGGACGTCCTGTTCCTCGACACCGGCTACCACTTCGCCGAGACCTACGGCACCCGGGACGCCCTCGCCGCCGGCGTGGACGTCACCCTGGTCGACGTGCTGCCCCGGCAGAGCGTGGCCGAACAGGACGCCGAGTGGGGCGAGCGGCTCTACGAGCGCGACCCGGCCCGCTGCTGCCAGCTGCGCAAGGTCGACCCGATCGACGCCGAACTGGCCACCTACGAGGCGTGGGTGACCGGCATCCGCCGCGAGGACAACGCCCTGCGCGCCGGCGCGGGGCTGGTCGAGTGGGATCCCCGGCACGAGATGGTCAAGATCAACCCCTCGCGGCCTGGTCGTTCGACGATCTGCTCGGCTACGCCCAGCGGCACGCCGTGCCGATCAACCTGCTCCTCACCGAGGGGTATCCGTCCATCGGCTGCGCCCCTGCACCCGTCCGGTCGCCCCGGGCGAGGATCCGCGGGCGGGACGCTGGGCCGGCATCGCCAAGACAGAATGCGGGTTGCACCTATGACCGTTCTGCCCACCCTCGACCTGCTGGACGAACTGGAGTCCGAGGCGATCCACATCATCCGCGAAGCGGCCTCGNAGCTGGAGCGGCCGGTGCTGCTGTTCAGCGGCGGCAAGGACTCCGTGGTCATGCTGCACCTGGCGCTCAAGGCGTTCTGGCCGGCGCCGCTGCCGTTCCCCGTGATGCACGTCGACACCGGGCACAACTTCCCCGAGGTGCTCGATTACCGCGACCGGGTCGTCGCGCGGCACCGGCTGCGGCTGGTCGTCGCCCGCGTCCAGGACTACCTGGACGACGGACGGCTCACCGAGCGCCCCGACGGCACCCGCAACCCGCTGCAGACCCAGCCGCTGCTGGACGCCATCGCCGAACACCGGTTCGACGCGGTCTTCGGCGGCGGCCGCCGCGACGAGGAGAAGGCCCGCGCCAAGGAGCGGGTGGTGAGCCTGCGCGACGAGTTCGGGCAGTGGGATCCGCGCAACCAGCGTCCGGAACTGTGGAACCTGTACAACCCACGGCACCGGCCCGGCGAGCACGTCCGGGTCTTCCCGCTGTCGAACTGGACCGAACTGGACGTGTGGCGCTACATCGAGCGCGAGGACATCGACCTGCCGGACCTCTATNTCGCCCACGAGCGGGAGGTGTTCCGGCGCGACGGCATGTGGCTGGCCGTGNGGGAGTTCACCACCCCGAAGGCGAAGGAGGCCGTCGAGGTCCGCCTGGTGCGCTACCGGACGGTCGGCGACATGTCCTGCACGGGGGCGGTCGAATCGGACGCGACCACGGTCGCCGAGGTGCTGCGCGAGGTTGCGGCGACCCGGATCAGCGAACGCGGCGCCACCCGCGCGGACGACCGGCTCACCGAGGCCGCCATGGAGGACCGCAAGAAGGAGGGCTACTTCTGATGANGCACCCTGTTGCGGATGGCCACCGCCGGGTCGGTGGACGACGGCAAGTCAACCCTGGTGGGGCGGCTGCTGCACGACACCAAGTCGGTGCTGGCCGACCAGTTGGACGCCGTCGAGCGGGTCTCCCGCGAGAAGGGGCTCGGGGTGGTCGACCTGGCCCTGCTCACCGACGGGCTGCGCGCCGAGCGGGAACAGGGCATCACCATCGATGTCGCCTACCGCTACTTCGCCTCGCCGAAGCGGACGTTCGTGCTGGCCGATTGCCCCGGGCATGTCCAGTACACCCGCAACACGGTGACCGGGTCGTCGACCGCGCACGTGCTGGTGCTGCTGGTCGACGCGCGCAAGGGCGTGCTGGAACAGACCCGCCGGCATCTGGCGGTCGCGGCGCTGCTGCGGGTGCCGCACGTGGTGGTCGCGGTCAACAAGATGGACCTGGTCGGCTACGACCAAGCGGTCTTCGACGAGGTGGCGGCGGCTGTGACGTCCGTCGCCGCGGATCTCGGGCTGGGGCACGCGGTCGCGATCCCGGTCTCGGCGCTGGAGGGCGACAACGTGGTGGAGCCGTCCACCCGGGCGCCCTGGTACGACGGGCCGAGCCTGCTGCAACTGCTGGAGGACCTGCCGGCGGCCGAGGCGGCCGGCGAGCAGCCGTTCCGGCTGCCAGTGCAGTTGACCATCCGTCCCCAGGACGCCGCCGTCGACCCCGCGCACCGGGAATACCGCGGCTACGCGGGCCAGATCGCCTCGGGGTCCGTGCACGTCGGGGACGCGGTGACCGTGCTCCCACTAGGCCGGACGACCACGGTCGTCGGCATCGACACCGCCGACGGCCCGGCCGAGGTGGCGGTGGCGCCACAGTCGGTCACCTTGCGCCTGGCCGACGAGATCGACATCGCCCGCGGCGACCTGATCGCCGGCGGGGCCGTCCCCGAACCCACCCAGGACCTGGACGGGATGGTGGCCTGGCTGCACGAGCGGCCGCTGCGTCCCGGCCAGCGGGTCATCGTCAAACACACCACCCGTAGCGTGACCGCTGTCGTCCGCGACCTGTCGGGGCGCCTCGACCTGGACACGATGACCCCGGAGCCGGCCGACACCCTGGCCCTCAACGACATCGGCCGGGTCGGGCTGCGGCTCGCCTCGCCGATCATGCCGGACGAGTACCTTGCCTCCCGGCGCACCGGCTCGTTCCTACTGGTCGACCCGCAATCGGGCGCCACCCTGGGCGCCGGCATGGTACGCGGCGACCAGGCGTTCTCGGCGCGCTCGGCGGTGGGCCTGGGCCAGTTCTGGGCGTGGGAGATCTAGTGACGGGCCGGCCTCGTCCGCTGGTGCTGGTGCTGCACGGCACCAACCACCCCGCCGGGCAGCGGGTCGCCCACCGGCTCGTGGCGGCGGTGGCGGCCCGGCTGCCGGGGGTGCGGGTGCGGCTCGGCTGGGCCGACGTCCTGGAACCCCGCNTGATCGACACGCTCCGCGAGACCGGCCGGTGCGTGGTCGTCCCGGTGTTCCTGGCCGCGGGCTACCACGTCCGGCACGACCTGCCGGCGGCCGTCCGGGCGAGCGGGGACCTGGCGCAGCTCACCCCGCACGTGGGGACCGACGTGCTCCCCGCAGTCGCCGGACGGCTGGCCGAAGCGGCCGGCGCCGCAGACGCGGTGGTGCTGGGGGCGGCGGGCTCGCGGCGCAGCGAATCGCTGGCCGAGGTAGCGGAGGCCGCCCGCCGGCTTCAGGACTGGCTCGGGATCCCGGTCAGCCCGGGGTACGTGACGTGTGGACCGTCCGTGCGCGACGAGGTGGCGCGCTTCCGGGCCACGGGAGCGCGACGGGTTGCGGTCGCGTCCTACTTCATCGCCNCCGGGGTGCTGCCCGACCGGCTCGCCGGCGCCGGAGCGGACGCGGTGGCCGCCCCGATCGGGGGACACCCGTGGTTGGCCGACCTCATCGCCGCCCGCTACTCACAGGCGACAGGCGCGGATCAGAGGGCGGATCAGGCGGCGCCGCGGCAACTCCACGGCTGCAGTCCGGCCTTGGCGTAGTAGCGGTTGGCGACCGTGATCTGCTGGGCCCGGCTCGCCAGATGGGGAAGGGACGCGAAGTCCTGACCGCCGTTGGCCCGCCACGACGCGGCCGAGAACTGCAGGCCGCCGTAGTACCCGTTGCCGGTGTTGATCTTCCAGTTGCCGCCCGACTCGCACTGGGCGATCCGATCCCACATCGCGGCGCGGGCGAGGTTGATCCCCACGCCGGAGGCCGCGGCCTTGGTGCCCACCAGGACGACCTGGTCGACCGGCTTGGTGGTGACGACCTTGCTGATCCGCGTCTTGTCGGTCTGCTTGCCGTTGGTGAGCGTCACCCGGTACGTCACCTTCGCCTTGCCGTTGCGGCCGGTGGTTTGGACCTTGGTCTCGCCCTTCCACAAGGTGGCGGACTTCTTCGACACCGTCTGGAACCGGACGGTCACCTTCTCGGTGACCGTGCGCTTCTCGATGCGGGTCAGGGTGACCTTCAGGTTCGAGGTGAGGGGCTTGGCGAGGTCGGCGCTCAGCTTGTCGTCGGCGCCGAGGGTGAGATTCCGCTCCACCAGCAGGTGGGCGACCGTCGGGGCCGTGGTCGTGACCTCGGACTTCTTGCCCCCNACGACGAGGACGACGTGCTTGGGCGTCGTGGCCGCCAGTTCGATGCCCTCGCGGCCGATCTCGGTGGAGCGGGACACCGACAGCCGCGCACTGGACAGGTCGTGCGCCGACCACTGCGCCAGCGCGGCGTCGATCGTCCGGGCCGTGGTGTAGAACTCCTCGCGCCGGCCGTCCACGACCGCGACGACCCTGCGCGCGTACTGGACCGAGACCTGCGACCCGTCGCTGACGGCCACGTCCGCGGCCGGGAAGACGAGGTCGCGTTCGGACACCGTGACACCGGCGTTGTGCAGGACGTCGGAGACGTTGGTGGCGAATCCGGTGACCGTGCGGGTCGAGCCGTCGACGGTCAGCGAGACCGACTTGTCCAACGTCGTGACGCCGAACAACCCGCCGGCCAACGCCACCGCGCTGGCCGCGAGAGCGGCGATCTTGGCTGAAACGAACACGAGCTGAGGCCCCCAAACCGGCTCGACGACAGGACGGACTTCACTACTTCCTGAGAAATAGCTTGCACAATCCTGAGAAAAAGCCAAGTTGACCGGAGAAATCCCTAGTCAGAGGCTCAGCCCGAAGGCCCGCCGGTCGCAGCAGGCACAGCGAAAGGGCCGGCGCCTTCCGGCACCGGCCCCTCGATCGATCGGGTCAGAACAGGCCTTCGCCCGCGGCGCGCGCCTTGGTGAAGCGGTCGGCGACGTCCGCCCAGTTCACGACGTTCCACCACGCCTTGACGTAGTCGGCCTTCACGTTCTTGTACTGGAGGTAGAACGCGTGCTCCCACATGTCGAGCTGCAGGACGGGCAGTTGGCCCACCGGCAGATTGCCCTGCTGGTCGAACAGCTGGTTGATGTTGAGCCGCTGGCCCAGGGTGTCCCAGACGAGCATCGACCAGCCGGAGCCCTGGATGCCGTTCGCCACCTCGTTGAAGTGCTTCTGGAAGCCGTCGAACGAGCCGAAGAACTCGTCCAGGGCTGCCGCGAGCTCCCCGTCGGGCTCGCCCCCGCCCTCAGGCGACATGTTCTTCCAGAACACCGAGTGGTTGATGTGGCCGCCGAGGTGGAAGGCCAGATCCTTCTCCAGCTTGTTGACGGCGGCGAAGTCGCCGCCTGGCCGCNNGGCCAGCTTCTCCAACGCGGTGTTCGCTCCGGCGACGTAGGCGGCGTGGTGCTTGCTGTGGTGCAGCTCCATGATCTGGGCCGAGATGTGCGGTTCCAGTGCGCCGTAGTCGTAGTCGAGGTCAGGCAGGGTGTAGGCCATTGGTTCTCCTTCTCGGATGCTGACGAGTTACTGGGTCAACCGCGACCCACGCCGACAGTATTCCCCGCCGTCCGCCCGCTGGATACCTCCCGCGGGACGATGCCGCGACGCGCTGCCCGGCGCAGCACCCGCAACAGTGCCGGACCCAGCACGGCCAGCAGGACGACGTTGGTGATCGCCCGGCCCAGGTTCCAGCCCATCGAGGTCGCCAGGTTGTAGAGGACGAACGTGTGCAGGTTCGTCCACGGGCCGGCCGCCGGGTCGTAGGAGAACTGCGTCGCCGGGCCGATGCCGAACGGCCAGAACGCGAAATCCATCAGCCAGCCGTACGCGAAGGCCGTGACGAAGCCGAGGACGCCGAGCAGCCACACCTCCGCGCGGCCGCGCAGGCGCGGCCAGCAGGCGGCGCTGGCGGCGACGAACCCGGCGGCGAGCATCTGGTAGGGCAGCCACGGCCCGACTCCGCCGGTCAGGAGCGCCGAGGCGAACAGGGTCAGATTGCCCAGCGCGAAGCCGAACCCGGGCCCGAACACCCGGCCGCCCAGGAGCAGCAGGAAGAAGATGAGGTCGACCCCGGCCGTGCCGGCGCTCAGCGGACGCAGGGCCGCGCCCACCGCGCACAGCACCCCGAGCATGGCCAAGCCCTTGGCGTCGAGGGTGTTGCCCGTGAGCTCGGTGAGCACCACCGCCAGCACGAGGGGCAGGACGAGCGCGAAGCCCACCGGTGCGAGCAGCGGGTCGAGGCGCGTCGTCGGGGCCAGGAACAGCGGCCAGGCGAACGCGATCGCGCCGGCGAGTCCGGCGGTCACGAGCGCCGCCCGGCGGGGCCAGGAGCGGGGACGGCGCCGGCGGTCATGCCAGCCCCGGGCGACGTCGGTGACGGTGAGCACCGGGACGGGGGCGAACACCTTCGCCACCTGGGGNGCGTAGGCGGGNGAGGAGGTGCAGATCTCCCGGGTGTCCCCGTCGGCGACCACGCGTCCGTCGGCCAGCACGATCGTCCGGTGGGTGGCGAGCGCCGCGAACTCGACGTCGTGGGTGCTGATCAGCACGGCCGTCCCGGCTTCGCTGAGCGCCGCCACGATCGCGGCGAGCCGCCGCTTGGCGGCGTAATCGAGGCCGCGGGTCGGTTCGTCCAGCAGCAGGACGGCCGGGTCGGCGGCCAACTGGATGGCCAGGACGAGGGCCAGCCGCTGTCCTTCGGACAGGTCCCGCGGATCGGACTGTTCGGGCAGGGCCACCCCGAGCCGTCCGGCGAGCGTGGCGGTGGTGCCCGGCGCCACGGCGCTCTCGGAGTCGGACTGGGCATACTCGTCCGCCACCGACGCGAGGTAGAGCAGATCGCTGGCCGACTGCGGCACCAGGCTGACCAGCCGCCGGGCCNNGCGGGGATCCAACCGGCGCGGGTCGGCCTCGCCCACCCTGAGTTCGCCGGACGACGGCACGCCGCCCTGCAGGGCCCACAGCAGCGAGGACTTGCCGGCGCCGTTGCGTCCCATGACCGCGGTGACGCTGCCGCGGTCCAACGTCAGGCTCAGCTGGTCGACGGCGCGCACGTCCCCGTAGCGGACGCTGAGNCCGGTCGGCGACCAGCACCGGGCGGTCGGGGCCTGCGGCGCGGGGCAAGGGCTCCGCACGGTGATCCGCTCGGCCTCGACGCGCCGGCGCGCCTCACGCACCGACAAGGGCACCTCGGCCCAGCCCAGGGTGCGCGCCAGGGCCGTCAGCGGCGGCTCGACGTCGGCGTGGGCCAGCACCGCCGCCGGCGACCCGAGTTCGGCGGTGCCGTCCCCGCGCAGCCACAGCACCGAGTCGGCCGCCTGCATCACCCGTTCGAGCCGGTGCTCGGCCAGCACCACGGTCAACCCCACGTCGTGCACAAGGTTCGTGATCGCGGCGAGCACGTCCTGCGCGGCGGTCGGGTCGAGCGCCGAGGTGGGCTCGTCGAGCACCAGGACGCGCGGCTGGGCCGCCAACACCGACGCGATCGCGACCCGTTGCTGCTGGCCACCCGACAGGTCGGCCAAGGGCCGGTCGCGCAGGTCCGCGATCCCCATCAGGTCGAGGGTCTCCTCGACGCGCTTGCGCATGGTGACCGGAGAGAGGCCGAGTTGCTCCATGCCGTAGGCGATCTCGTCGGTGACCGAGTCGGTGACGAAACCCAGCAGGGGGTTCNNTGGCCCACGTAGCCCACGAGGTCGGCCAGGTCGCGGGGCCGCCGGGTGCCCAGCGGACGACCGTCGACGGTGACCGTGCCGGACAGGGTGCCGCCGGTGACATGCGGCGCGAGGCCGTTGATCGTGGCCAGCAGGGTGGACTTGCCGGTGCCCGTCCGTCCGACCACCAGGCAGAGGTCTCCGTCGCCGATGGTCAGGTCCAGGCCGCGCAGGACCGGACGGTCCGCATCGGGATACCGGAAGGTGACCTCGTCGAACCGGATCATGCCGCCACCCGCTCCCGGGCCCGGGGCCGCGGCCGCAGCCGGTCGGCCACACCGAGGCTTGCGGGCAGGTCTGTCGGCATCGCGCGCCGGGGAGCTGTCAGGGCCAGGGTAGGGCCGCCAACGCCGCCGCCACCAGGCCGATCAGGGGCAGTTGCGGCCAGGCCAGCGGCTCGGTGGCCGGCACGAGGATGTCCGGGCCCAGCATCCACACGGTGGCCGCCGCCCCAGCGCCGGCGAGTGCGACGCCGGTTTCGCGCAGACCCCACGGTTCGGGCCGGTGGCGGGTGACGCGCAGCCGGCGTCCGGTGAGCCTCAGGCCGGTGAACGTGCCCGTTGCGCCCACGAGCGCGAAGCCGACGCCGAGGGTCGGGTGGCTGCCGTCAAGGAACAGGAACACCCCCACGGTGAGCAGCATGGCCGCACCCAGCATGAGCGCCAACAGCCGGCCGCGGTTCCGCAGGTCGACGGTTCGGCCGAAGCCGCGGGCCTCCATGCCGGCCGCCAGGGCCAGCGAGCGTTCGATCGCATCCTCCAGCACGGGGACGAGCAGGGCGACGATGGCGCGCACGCCCCTCGTCCGGCCACCGCGCAGGCGGCGTGCGCGCGCGACCCGCTGCCCGCTCTCGATGAGCTGGGGCGCGACGCTGAGCGCGATCACGACCGCCACCGAGGCCTCGTAGAGGGCGGCCGGCACCGATCGCAGCGCCCGGCGCGGGTTGGCGAGCGCGTTGGCAGCCCCGAGGCACAGCAGCATCGTGGCGAGCCGCAACGCGTCGTACGCGGTGCCGAGCAGCGCCTCTGCGCTCACGGGGCCGCCGAGCCGGATGCCCTGGGCCCAATCCGGCAGGTGCAGTTCGGGCAGCGCGAACACCACGGTGGTGCCCACGCGGGCGCCGAGGATGATCTGGAAGACCATCCGGATCGCGATGACGACGCCCGCGAGCGCGAAGTAGGCACCGACCGAGCGGGCCCAGGGAGCATCGCTGCGGCGCAGCAGCACGACGGCGGTGATGGCCAGCGCCAGGAGCCCGAGCAGCAGCGGATTGGTGGTCAGGCTGATCCCGGTGGCCAGCAGCAGCGCCCACGCCCACCACGCCCAGGGGTGGAGGGCGGACGAGCGCTGCGGGACGGCCATGTCAGACCCGTCGCCGGCGGATCAGGACGACCGCCAGCACCACGCCCGCCAGCGCGACGATGCCCACGACCGTCAGGGTTGCGCCCGGGCCGTCCGAGGTCGGCGGGGCCGGCTGGGCCGGCGGCGCGGGGTGGCGGTGCCGCTCGACGGGGTAGCGACCACGCTCGCGGGGGTAGCGGCCGGGGCCGTGCCGGAGGCTCCGACCAGGGGTAGCTCGGCGGGGCGCCGCCGTCCCCGAAGACCCAGCCCTCGACGTCGCCGGCGACCGGTTGGTAGGACGTCGCGCCGAGGGTCGAGTACGACCACGCCGCCCAGCCGCCGTCCGATTGCCGGGCGGCGTGCCAGTAGGACCAGTAGGCGGTCGCGCTGACCTTGCAGGACGACGGCTTGTGGTCGATCCGGCAGATCATGGAGCCCTCGTCGGTGACTCCGAACCCGGCGCTGACCAGCGCCTCGCGTCCGGTGCCGAAGCGCTCGGCGCAGCGGCTCACCGGCGCCTCGTCGCGGTACTGGACCACCACGAGCACTCCCGGACAGGCGACCGGCATGGGGGTGGGTGCGGCCTGGGCGACCGCGCCGGGGCCGCCGAGCAGGAGAACCAGCCCGGCGACCCAGGCGGCGGCCTTGCTCAAGACCGACCCTTCGCCCGGCGTGCCAGCACGAGGGCGCCGCCGCCTGCGACGAGGGCCAGCACCACGATCCAGAGCCAAGCGGGGACACCGGCCGGGGCCGTGGTCCGGGCCGGGGAGGCGCTGGCGGAGGCAGCCGGGCTCGCGGTGGCCGCGGCGCTGGCGGACGTTGCCGGCTCCGCCTCAGCCGTGCTGGAGACGCTCAGGTAGGTCTGCCCGGCGAGCAGCAACATCCCCTGGGCGGTGGCCAGCACGTCCGGCTTACCCGCGTTCGGCAGGGCGCCGTCGGCCAACTGCTGGCCCGCCAGCCAATCGAGCGCCTTCGTCGGGTCCGACTTCGCCGCGATCAAGCCCATGCCCATGACGGCGGTGGAGTTGACCGGCACGTAACCGGCCCAGGAGCCGTCCGCCGCCTGGTTCTTGGTCGCCCACGCGACGGCCTTCTGCAACGCCGCGGTGGCGGCATCGCCTGGCAGCGCGGCCAGCGCGATCGCGGCCATGCCGGTGTTGTCGGCATCGGAGGGCTTGCCCTTGGCGTAGCCGAAGCCGCCGTCCTTGCCCTGCTGCGCCAACAGCCAGGTGATCATCGCCTCGGGCACCTGTTGACCGGCCCGGCTCAGCGCGATGATGCCCAGGCTCTGGGCGAAGGCACCGGGGAAGGCCCCGAAGGCGCCGTCCTTGCCGATGCCACCGGTCACCTTCGCCAGCAGGTCGACCCCGCCGAAGCTGGTCGCGTCGCCGCCGGTCGCGAGGGCCACCAGCGCGAGCTTGGCCGCCCCCTCGGGCGACTTCGCGGTGTACGCCTTGGCCTGCTTCTCCAGGTAGTCCAACAGCCGCTTGACGACGGCGTCGTTGGCGGGATCGTGGGCCGCCGCCAGGCCGAGAACAGCGTCGGCGGTGATGCTCTCATTGCCGAAGTCGGAGGTGAGGTGATCGGCGGAACCGATCGTGGTGGTGAGGTAGGTGGCCGCCTTGGTCAGCGCTTCGCTGGCGGGTGCGGCCTGGGCGGACGAGGGAGTGAGAAAGGCCAGCGCGACCGCAACCACGACGGCCAGCCAGCGCTTGAGCGGGACCATGACTTCCTTTCGGTCCGTCCACGGTTCCCGGACGGCTACCGAAGTCGCGCCCGGCTCGAAACCGCGGACCTCGACGGTGTATGACGAGCCAGAACCAGGCAGGCATTCCGACTCTGCCGGCTCACCGGCATTACGGCTGCGGGTCAGTCCCGGACTCGCACCGGGTTCCCTGCAGGGTTCCGCTGGGATCACCCTAGCGAAGTTGGCCGGGCCGCGGGTCGTCGTCCGTCCCCGGGGTCGTCCGGAACCCGACGGAGCCGGGTGGCGACCTGGAAATCGGAAGGCGGGTGACGTTCGCCAAACGGGGCTCAGGCGACCCCACCCTCGAAACCCGACCCGGATTCCCCGCGGTGGTACTCACACTCGGCCCCCAAAGGGTATTTCCAGGGTCTGCGGAGCCTTGCCGGCCTGATCGCCCTCACGACGGGCTGGAGTGCCGGCGCCCGTGGAGCCCCCAGGCCGCGCGGTGGTGGAACGGGCTCGCCGGCCGGCGACCACCGGGACCTCTTGGGGGCGGGTGCGCCGGCGCAGATTCCTTCGTCGCCCCGCTGCAGGGTCTCGGGGAGCCGGACCCTGACGGCGCTGGTGGGGACTGCGTTGCGCGAAGCCGAACGCTGAACACCTGGGTGGCGTCTCCCGAGAGGGCGACAGAGCCCGCGCTGCGCAGGCGACCCGCCCCCTTCAGCGTTTCATCACTCTGGACGCGCAACGAGGGGCACCCCGTGGGGCGCCCTCGTTGCGTTGTCGTCGATCAGACGCCGTCGGCGGCGTCCTTGACCTCGCCCACCGCGTCCTGGGCAGCGGCCTTGGCCTCGTCGATCGCCTCACCGGCAGCATCCACGGCGTCGCTGGTCGCGTCCTGGGCCGCCTCGAAGGCGTCGCTGGTCGCGTCCTGGGCCGCCTCGACGGCGTCGCCCGCTGCGTCCTTGGCCGTGTCGAACGCGTCGCCCGCGGCGTCGGCAGCGTCGCCCGCGGCGTCCTTGGCAGCGTCCACCGCGTCCCCGGCAGCATCGGCAGCGGTACCCGCTGCCTCCTGGACGGCATCCGCCGCGTCACCGGCGGCGTCGTCCGTGCCGTCGAAGCGGTCCTTGAGGTCCTCGAACGCGTGCTTGCCCTTGGCCATCGCGTCGTCCGCGAGTCCCTTGATGTTGTCGCCCGCGTCGCCGGCCAGATCCTTGACCTTCTCGCCCGCGTCGCCGGCGAGGTCCTTCACCTTGTCGACCGCGTCCTCCGCGAAGTGCTGAAGCTGCTCGCCCAGGTCCTTGGCCTTGTCCATCAGTCCGTCGAAGAAGCCGCCGCCTTCGTTCTCGGCCATGTGGTTCCCTTCATGCCCGTTCGGCCGCCCACTGCCGCCGATCCAGCTCAAGACTAGGGAATACCGGGTGCGCACGGACAGGCTGCGGCCAAGTTCCGCGGCGGGGACGGACGCTCAGCCCGCGCGGACGGCGAACACGCGAAAGCCCTTCGCCGAGGCGACCCGGTCGCACCGGTACCCCTCGTCGGCGAGCCAGCGTTGCAGGGAATCCGCGCCCAGGTTGCGGCCCACCACCAGCCGCGCGACCCCACCGGGNGCCAGCCGCGGCAACCAGGTCCGCAGCAGGTCGTGGAGGGCGTCCTTGCCGATCCGGATCGGTGGGTTCGACCACAGCTCGTTGTAGCGCACGGACGGGTCGGCTTCGTCCGGAAGCAACGGACGGACCCGCGCGGCCACCCCGTGGGCGCGGGCGTTGTCCCGTGTCAGTGACAGTGCCCGGGGNTTGACGTCGACGGCGTCGACTACCGCGTCGGGACAGGCCGTCGCCAGGGCGATCGCGATCACCCCGTAGCCGCAGCCCAGATCCAGCAGCCGGGTCGCTCCGGTAGGCGGCGTGCTCTCCCGCAGGAGCACCGCGGTGCCGAGGTCGAGGCCGTCGCCGGAGAACACCCCGTTGGCCGTGGTGAACCGCCACTCGGTGTCCCAGAACCGGACGGTGATCTCCCGGCGGCGCTCCGGACCGGCCGGCNNGCTTCGAAGTAGTGGCTCACGGTGACTCCGGGCCGTCCAGCGTGCGGGTGGCGCGCGCCTGCATCGCCCGGCTGGCCAGCTGGTCCGGCGGGGGTACCCCACCTCCTCCAGGACGAGGCCCTGCGGNCGCCATGACCTTGATCTCCCCGGCGCGCTGGCCGGCGTGGAGAAGGCCCGCCAACCACGCCGCGTCGCGCGCNNGCCCGTCCCGACCGCCACCAGCGCGCCCACCAGCGAGCGCACCATCGAGTGGCAGAACGCGTCAGCCACGACGGTGATGTCGATGGGGCCGGGTGCGCCGGCGGTCCGCCGCAGTTCCACCCGGTGCAGGTTGCGGATCGTCGTGGCGCCCTCGCGCTGACGGCAGAACGCGACGAAATCGTGCAGCCCCAGCAGCGGACGCGCGGCGGCCCGCACCGCATCCACGTCCACGGGTTGCCGCAAGGCCACCTGATGGCCGCGCAGTAGGGGNTCGGGCGTTCCGTCGGTGAGCCGGTACACGTAGCGGCGCCAGATGGCGGAGAACCGGGCGTCGAAACCCGGCGGCGCCACCCCNACCCCGGTCACGACCAGATCGTCCGGCAACACGTTGCGCAGCCGCCGGTGCAACGTGACCAGCTGACTGACCGGGTCGTCGGGGTCGGGGATGTCGACGTGGGCGACCTGGCCGCGCGCGTGCACTCCGGCGTCGGTGCGACCGGCGCACACGACCTGCACGGGCTCAGTCAGCCGCAGTACCCGGGGNATCCAGGTCTCCAGCTCCTCCTGGACACTGCGCAGGCCCGGCTGGGCGGCCCAGCCGTGGAATCCCGAGCCGTCATAGGAGATGTCGAGCCGTACCCTCATCCGCGCCTCCGGTAGCACAGGTCGAACACCTGACGCCCGGCCGCCAGGCCCTTGGCCTCGAACTTGGTCAGCGGACGACCAGGCCAGCGGGGCGCCCAGCCGGCGTGGGCGTTCTCGAAGCCGGGATGGACGTCGAGGACCTCACGCATCGCGTCGGCGTAGTCGGCCCAGTCGGTGGCCAGGCGCCAGACCCCACTGGGGCGCAGGCGCGAGGCGACCAGATCGGCGAACGCGGTGGTGACCAGGCGCCGCTTGTGGTGTCGAGCCTTGTGCCAGGGGTCGGGGAAGAATGTCCAGAGTTCGGTGAGCGACCGCGGTCCGATGAGGACGGTGAGGCCCTCCACCCCATCGGCGACGACGAGGCGCACGTTGCTGACCCCGTGCCGCGCCATCCGGCCCAGCGTGCTGGCAGCGGACGGCTCGTGCACCTCGAACACCACGTGGTCGACGTCGGGGTGGGCTTCGGCGTGGGCCACGATGGCGTGCCCGGTGCCGCCGCCGATCTCGACCAGCAACGGTGCCGTCCGTCCGAACTCCGCAGTCCAGTCCACGTCCGCGTCCGGCGCGATCGAGGTCGAGGAGCTCCGCACCGGCACCCGGACGACGAAGTCCGACTGGCCCGCCCAGGCCCGCTGCTGGCTGGCGTTCATCCGTCCGCTGCGCCGGACGAACGAGACCACCTCGCGGGGATTGGCTCGGCGGCGCGGGGCATGGGGGTCACTGTAGCGAGCCGGACCGGACGCCTCCGGGGTATCCGGGGTGATCCCCGACCGCCCATCGGTCCGGCCCGGCCGGAACACCGGCTTCAATGGAACAGGGCCGTCGGTGCCCGCTTCGAAAGGTCGTCCTCGCTCATGCGCACCCTCCTCAACGTCATCTGGTTCGTCGTCGCCGGGCTGTGGCTCGCCATCGGCTATGCGTTCTTCGGCCTGCTGGCGTGCCTGCTCATCGTGACCATTCCGTTCGGGATCGCGTCGTTCAGGATGGCCCGCTACGCGCTGTGGCCGTTCGGGCGTGCCGTCGTCCCGAAGCCCGGCGCCGGCGCGGGGTCGGCCGTCGCGAACGTCGTCTGGTTCCTCGTGGCCGGGCTCTGGCTCGCCGTCGGGCACCTCACCACCGCCGCCGCCCAGGCGGTCACGATCGTCGGGCTGCCGCTGGCCGTGGCGAACCTGAAGATGATCCCGGTCACGTGCGTGCCGTTCGGCAAGGAGATCGTGGACGCCCGGACGCTGCCCNCGGGTACCCGGCCGTTGCACTCGCTCTGACCGAGCGCAGCCAGGTCCGGGCGGGTACCCGGCCGTTGTGCTGGCTCTGACCCGCGCGGCCTGGTCCGGGCGGATGCTCGGCCGTTGCGTTGGCTCTGACGGCGCAGCCAGGGCTGCCCGCGGCCGCACTGTGCTCCGCCGAGCCGTCGGTGCTGCCGCCCGGGCCGTCCCGACGCCGCCGTTGGGACCCTGAAACTGCCGCCAGCCAGCCGCCCGGTTCCACAAACATCGTCGTCAAGAGGGTGTTACACGAGAGGATTTTGCGATCTAGGGCGGCAAGTCAGTAGACTGGACAGATGTGATCGAGATCTTCCAGGGGCACCTGTTTGTGTCCACATTGCTCACCCTGCTGGTCATCCTGGACCCACCCGGCCTGCTGCCGGTGTTCGTCGGACTGACCCAGCGGATGGGGGCGACGGAGCGCAACAGCGCCGCCTGGAAAGCCTCGCTCGTCGCGTTCGGGGTCATCGCGAGCTTCGCGGTCTTCGGCCGATCGATCCTGGACTACCTGCACATCTCGGTTGCCGCGCTCCAGGTCTCCGGTGGGGTGCTGCTCCTTCTCGTGGCCCTGCAACTGCTGATGGGGCATTCCGACGAGGCGACCCCGAGTNCCGGGGTCAACGTGGCGGTGGTTCCGCTGGGGACCCCGCTGCTCGCCGGGCCCGGTGCCATCGTCGCCACGATGCTGGCCGTCCAGAGCAGCCCCGGGGTGGCCGGGTACGTGTCGGTCGGACTGGCCCTGACCGCGGCGATGGGGCTGGTGCTGGTGTTTCTGCGGTTCGCGGGTGTGATCAGCCGGCTGCTGCGACGGTCAGGGACGGTGCTGGCCTCGCGGGTCGCGGGCCTGCTGCTCGCCGCGATCGCCGTCCAGATGGTCGCCGATGGGGTGTTCGGCTTCGCGGGCACGGCGCCGACCCAAGGCTGAGGCGCGTTTGGGACACGTGACTCGTGGACTGGACGCGGGGCCGGTGTCCAAAGCCTCTCGGCCGGATTCGCCTTCGTTAGCATGTCCGGTGTTTGGGTCGGGCCATTGTCGGCTGTCGGCGTATTCCCGGCCGAGCGAGGGAAGCCAATAGTGGTCGGCGTTTCGGTCGGTGCCTTCACGGATGTGGGCCGGGTGCGTGAGCACAATAAGGACTGCGTGTACACCGGTAGCAACATCTGGGCGGTGGCCGATGGAATGGGGGCCACTCGGCCGGCGACGTTGCGAGCCAACTCGTCGTGTCCCACTTGGCCGATGCCGATCGGGAGAACCTGACCCAACTCGATATTCAGGAGGCGTTGCATCGCGCCAACGATGCGCTCCTGCAATACGGACGAACAACTCCAGCGACGTGCTGGCCTACTTCGACCATCCCGGCACGTCGAACGGCCCCACCGAGGCCATCAACGGCCGCCTCGAACACCTCCGAGGCTCCGCCCTCGGCTTCCGCAACCTCACCAACTACATCACCAGATCGCTGCTCGAAACCGGAGGGTTCAGACCCCAGCTACACCCTGGATTGTGAAGAGCCCTATTATCGGCGGCCCTTTGAACGCGAAACGCGTATCCCGCCATGCGTACGCCCGCCGGTCCTGCGCTATCGGGGCGCAGGCCCCGTTGATTCGCGCTGCACCAACGTCGGGTCGAACCGCTGGTGCAACCGGACGAGGGGGCGCCGGGTGAGCAGATCGTCCATCGCCTGGGCGGTAGCGTCCGCGATGCGGCCGATGGGTTGTCGCAATGTGGTCAGCGGCGGGTTGGCGTGCGCCGCCAGAGCGCCGTCGTCGTAGCCGACGATGCTCACGTCGTCCGGCACTCGCAGCCCGAGTTCGCGGACGGCCTCGGCGACGCCGACCGCCATCACGTCCGAGCCGCACACGATGGCGGTGGCGCCCGCGCGCAGGAGCTTCTCCGCCGAGGCCCGGGCCCCGTCCATCGTGTACGGCGAACTGCGCTGCAGCGCGGGCTCGATGGTCAGCCCGTTGCGCGCGAGCCCCTCGATGAAGCCCTTGAGCCTGTTCACCGACGGCCGATAGGACAGTGCGCCATTCGCCAGGCCGATCCGCCGGTGACCGAGCGACACCAGATGGTCGACGGCCAGGCGGGTGCCGAGTTCCTCGTTCGTCCCCACCGACGGCACCCGCAGTCCCTCCACCAGCCCCGACACGAACACCATCGGGATGCCTTGGCGGTACAGCCGTGCGTAGGGNGAGTGGTCGACCGCGAGGTTGGCGTGCCACCCCGACACCAGGATCAGCCCGTGCGCCCCGTGGCGCAGGATCACGTCGATGTGCTGGCGTTCGTCGAAGCCGCGCAGGGTGAAGCTGCCGATCAGGGACGAGATGCCGTGCTCCGACAGCTGGTGCTCGATCGCTCCGGCCATCGCCGCGAACGCCGGGTTCTGCAGGTCGGGGATCACGATGCCCACGAACGGGGTGCCCGCATGGCCGCCCTGGCCGTACGGGTGGCCGTGGGTGCGGACGCCCTCGAGCACCAGTGCGCGGGTCTCCTCGCTCACCTCGGAACGCTCGTGCAGCACCCGCGTCACCGTCGCCGGGCTGACTCCTACCCGGCGAGCCAGTTCGCGGACCGAGATACGCCCGCGCGGATCCGTCCCCACCCAGCCATGAAACATGTTTCAGGTTGATTGTGTCAACGGTGCCGCGGCACGTACCTTTCCAGCGTGGCATCCGGCGGCAGTCTCGTCCCGAACTGTGTCGCCCGGACGCGACAAGGTCAAACGGTCTTCTCACCCACCCTCGGCGCCATCGGGGGATCCGAGGGCGGGGAGCGGCCAACATATCGATTTGGACAAGGTCCACCACAACCCTTTGATCCCTCTGGGCAACCAGACAATGCTCGGCATATGTCACCTCGGCGTCACCTTGGCGCGGGGAAGCAAGAAAGGAACCACATGCGCATCTCACGCGTACTGGCTGGCCTCGTTGTCGGCGGCATGCTGCTGACGGCCTGCGCCTCGGGCCAGACCACCTCGTCGGCGCCCGCTGCCAGCGGCAGCGCCTCGGCGACGGCCTCCACCTCCGCCGCCTCGGGCGGCACCCTGACCATCTGGGCCGACGACAAGCGCGCCGCCGCCCTGAAGACCTTCGGTGAGCAGTTCGGCAAGGACAACGGCGTCACCGTCAAGATCGAGGCCGTGTCCAAGGACCTGCAGACCAACTTCGTGACCGCCTCGCAGGCCGGCAACGCCCCCGACATCGTCGTGGGCGCGCACGACTGGATCGGCAACCTCGTCCAGAACGGCGCCATCGACCCGGTGCAGCTGTCGAACAAGGACGCGTACGACCCCGTCGCGATCAACGCGGTCACCTACGACGGCCAGGTCTACGGCGTGCCGTACGCGGTCGAGAACATCGCGCTGATCCGCAACACCAAGCTCGCCGCCGACGTCCCGGCCTCCATGGAGGCCCTGGTCAAGGCCGGTCAGCAGCTGAAGAAGGACGGCAAGGCCAAGGAGATCATGGCCCTGCAGGTCGGGCAGAACGGCGACGTCTACCACCTGCAGCCGCTGGTCGCCTCCGCGGGCGGCAGCCTGTTCGGCCTGACCGCCAACGGCTCGCCCGATCCCAAGAACGTGACCATCGACTCCGCCGAGTCGGTGGCCGCCTTCAAGAAGATCCAGGCCATGGGTGAGAAGGGCTCCGGTGCCCTCAAGCGCTCCATCGGCGGCGAGAACGCCATCTCGACGTTCACCTCCGGCAAGACCGCCTTCCTGATCTCCGGCCCGTGGGCGATCGCCGACATCAAGAAGGCGAACCTGTCCTACGACGTGTCCGCGATCCCGGCGTTCGAGGGTGGCAAGCCGGCCGCTCCGTTCATCGGAGCCCAGGCGTTCTTCGTGGCCAGCAAGGGCAAGAACAAGGCCCTGGCCCAGGAGTTCGCGACCAACTTCGTCGGCACCGCCGCCCTGCAGGACGCCCTGTACCAGGCCGAGCCGCGTCGTCCGGCGCTGCTGGAGGCCCTGAACAAGGTCAAGGCGACCGACCCCGACCTGGAGAAGTTCGCCGCTGCCGGCAAGGACGGCATCNCGATGCCGGCCATCCCGCAGATGGCCGAGATCTGGGGCCCGTTGGGCAAGGCCGAGTCGAACATCGTCAGTGGCTCCGACGTGGCCTCGACGCTCAAGGCCGCCGCGGACGCCGTCCGCAAGAAGATCGGCTGATTCCCGTACCTGTACTGTACGGGGTGCAGCAACTGCCCTAGGGTGTGGGCCGAGGGGGAAACTCCTCGGCCCACACTGGCACCTTGTTCTGGAATCCGTAGTCAGCGCCGACAAGCCAGGAGGATTCGTGCAGTCGACGACCACGAAACCGACGCGGGAGGCTCCGCCCGCCGCCAAGGGAAGCTGGGGCTTCTCGGGATCGACACCACTCGCGCTGGTCGGCAAGATCGTCGGCTTGGGCATGGTGGCCGCGATCGCCGTGTGGCTGGCCATTCCCCTGATCGATCAGGGCCAGTGGCTGATGCTGGCGTTGCTCCTGGCCACCACCGCGGTGATCTTCCTGATCTACCTTCAGCCGCGGCGGATCCCGCCGAAGTACCTCGTGCCAGGCACGATCTTCCTCATCATCTTCCAGGTGCTGCCGGTGCTGTTCACCGTCTCCACCGCGTTCACCAACTTCGGGGACGGCCACCGCGGCTCCAAGCAGGACGCGATCACCGCGATCGAGGGCGCGAGCGTCCAACAGGTCCCGGGCGGGCCGCAGTACGTCCTGACCATCGCCGCCAAGGGCGCCGACACCACCGGTGACCTGGCCTTCCTGCTCTACGACCCGAACACCAAGCAGGTGCAACTCGGCACCGACAAGGGTCTCGAACCCGCCGTCGGAGCCCAGGTGGGCGCCACCGGCAAGGTGACGGCCATGCCCGGCTACACCCTGCTCAACGCCGGTGCCGCCAGCGCCCGGTCGGCCGAGATCAGCGCGTTCTCGGTGCCGACCGCCAACGGCGCGATCCGCTCGTCCGGACTGTCGAGGGCGTACGAGGGCAAGAAGACCCGCGCCTACGACGCCGGCTGCGACTGCATCACCGACGCCGCGACCGGCGGCAAGTGGACCGCCGACAACAGCCAGGGCACCTTCGTCGCCGCCAACGGCGACCGGCTGTCCCAGGGCTGGCAGGTCAACGTCGGCTTCGGCAACTTCGCCCGCGTGTTCGGCGACCAGACCCTGCGCACCTACTTCCTCGGCATCCTGGTCTGGAACTTCGCGTTCGCTTTCCTCGTCGTCTTCGGGACGTTCGCGCTGGGGCTCGCCATGGCGATGGCGCTCAACCACCCGCGGATCAAGGGGCTGAAGCTCTACCGGGTGCTGATCGTGCTGCCCTATGCGATGCCGGCGTTCGCGATGCTGCTGGTCTGGCGGGACATGTTCAACCAGGACTTCGGCCTGATCAACACCCTGACCGGCCTCGACGTGAACTGGATGGGCGACCCGTGGGCGGCCAAGCTCGCGGTCATCATCATCCAGTTCTGGCTCGGCTACCCGTACATGTTCCTCGTCTGCACCGGCGCCCTGCAGTCGATCCCGACCGACCTGGTCGAGGCCGCGTCGGTGGACGGGGCGGGCAAGTCCTATGCGTTCCGGACGGTCACGCTGCCGCTGCTGTTCGTGGCGACGGCGCCGCTGCTTATCTCGTCCTTCGCCTTCAACTTCAACAACTTCAACGCGATCGCCATGACCACCGAGGGCGGTCCGTTCCCACCGGACAGTCCCACCGCGGGCGCCACCGACCTGCTGATCTCGTACTCCTACCGGCTGGCGTTCGGTGAATCAGGCGCCCAGTACGGTCTGGCCGCCGCGGTCTCGATCCTGATCTTCATGATCGTGGCCGGCATCTCCATCGTCAGCTTCCGCCGCACGGCCGTCCTGGAGGAGATCAACTGATGAGCACCGAACCGACCCTCGCCCCGGGACGACGGCGGCCGCCGTCGCCGAGGTCACCTCCGCCGACCTCGTCCAGCCCCCAAGTCGCTGGGCAGCGCCCAGGGTTCCTGGTTCGCCCAGGTGGGCTGGCGGCACCTCGTCGCCCTGATCGCAGTGGCGTTCTCGCTGTTCCCGATCCTGTTCGTCGTATCCGCCGCGCTGAACCCGCTGGGGACGTTGTCGTCGACCTCGATCATCCCCACGAACTTCTCGTTCGCGAACTTCGCCAACCTGTTCAACAACACCCGATTCCTGAACTGGTTCGTGAACTCGATCATCATCGCGCTGGTCTCGGCCGCGGCCGCCATGTTCACCTCGGCGCTGGCCGCCTACGCCTTCAGCCGCTACCGGTTCAAGGGCCGCCGCGGCGGGCTGATGTTCCTGCTGCTGGTGCAGATGTTCCCCCAATTCCTGGCCATGGTGACCATCTACATCATGTTCACCCGGATCTCCGACCTGTGGCCGCAGATCGGCTTCAACACCTGGTGGGGGCTGACCCTGCTCTACATGGGCGGCGCGCTGGGGGTGAACACCTGGCTGATGAAGGGGTTCTTCGACACGATCCCCAAGGACCTGGACGAGTCCGCGAAGGTGGACGGGGCGACGCACACCCAGATCTTCTTCGGCATCATCCTGCCGCTGGTGACCCCGATCCTCGCCGTGGTGGGCCTGCTGAGCTTCATCGGCACGATCAACGAGTTCCTGATGGCCAACATCTTCCTCACCCAGGCCGAGACCAAGACCCTCGCGGTGGGCCTCTACGGCCTGATCTACGGCGAGCGGAACAACAACTTCGGCATGTTCGCCGCCGGCACCCTGATCACCGCCATCCCGACCGTCGCGCTGTTCTTCGCGCTGCAGCGCTACATCGTCGGCGGCCTCACCGCGGGGGCCGTGAAGGGCTGATGATCGATCTCGCCGGGCAGCCGCACCACGACGGGTCGGCGCTGTACGTCTCCACCCAGGCGCCGNCGCCTGGGGAGCGGGTCACGCTGCGCCTGCGGGTGCCTGCCGGCTATCCCATCGACCACGCGTGGGTGCGCAGCACGCCCGACGCGGAGCCGCACTTCGACGCGGCCGTGATCGAGGCCGCGGACGAGTACGCCACCTGGTGGCGGGCCGAGGTGCTGGTGGCCAACCCGGTCGTCCGGTACCGCTGGCTGCTGTCCGGCCCGGACGAGCGCTACGAATGGCTGACGGGGATGGGCAGCCACGACCACGACGTCCCCGACGCGTTCGACTTCANNCTCAGCACCCACCCGGCCCCGCCGGAGTGGGCGGCCGACGCTCTGGTGTACGAGATCTTCCCCGACCGGTTCGCCCGCTCGGCGGACGCCCAGGACCGTCCGCTGCCCGGCTGGGCGCGCCGGGCCGACTGGGACGAAACCGTGATCTTCCGGATGCCGGACGTCGCGAGGCAGCTCTACGGCGGCGACTTCGACGGGATCGTCGAGCACCTCGACCACGTCGCCGACCTGGGCTTCAACACCCTCTACCTGACCCCGTTCTTCCCGGCCCCCTCCAACCACCGCTACGACTCGACCTCGTTCGGGCACGTCGACCCGCTGCTGGGTGGGGACGAGGCGCTCGTCCGGCTCACCGCGGCGGCACACGCCCGCGGGCTGCGGGTCATCGGCGATCTCACCACCAACCACTCCGGGGCGACCCACGAGTGGTTCGTGGCGGCCACGGCGGAGGAGCAGGCGGCCGAGCGGAACTTCTACTACTTCCGGCCCGACGGCTCCTATCTGGGCTGGTACGACGTCAAGACGCTGCCGAAGTTCCGGTTCGGACCGGAGCTGATCGCCCGATTGGCGGACGGGCCGGAGTCGGTCGCCGCCCGCTGGCTGGCGCCGCCGTTCGAGTTGGACGGGTGGCGGATCGACGTGGCGAACATGACCGGCCGGCACGAAGGCGACGACCACAACGCCGAGGTCGCGGGTGCCCTGCGCCGGACCATTGCCGCCACGCGGCCCGGCGGGGTGCTGATCGCCGAGCACTGCCACGACGCGTCGGCCGACCTGACCGGGGCCGGCTGGGACGGGGCGATGAACTACGCGGGCTTCCTGCGCCCGGTGTGGGCCTGGCTGCGCNGCGGGCGACTACCGGCCGAGCCCCGGCGGCGAGCGGACGTTCCTGGGGTGCCCCCGCCGATCCCGCGGCTGCCGGCCACCTCCGCCTACGCGACGATGCGTTCTTTCCAGNGCCGTCACCCCTGGCGGGCGGTGTGCGCGTCCTGGTCGCTGATCTGCAGCCACGACACCCCGCGGATCAGGACGGTCGTGGGCAGCCCGGAGGTCGTCGGCGTCGCCGCGGGCCTGCTGTTCACCATGCCCGGCACCCCGATGGTCTTCGCCGGGGACGAACTGGGCGGCGAGGGCGTGCGCGGCGAGGACTCCCGTCGTCCGATGCCCTGGGGGCGGCCGGAGGCCTGGGACACCGTCACGCTGGAGCGGTATCGCTCGCTGGCGCACCTGCGCGGCTCGTCCGACGCCCTCAAGCGCGGCAGCCTGCGCTGGCTGGCGGTCGGCGACGAGGCGATGCTGTACGTGCGCGAGACCGCGGACGAGGCGCTGCTGTGCCTGGCCGCCCGCGGCCCCGGCGAGGCACTGAGCATCCCGTCCGCGGCCCTGGGCCTCGGCCCGGGCGCCACCCTCGCGTCCCGCTACGGCACGGAGGACGACCTGGTGGTCGGCCCCGACGCCACCCTCGCCGTCGCGGTCGACGGCCCCTCGTTCTCGGTTTGGCAGGTCAGGTAAGGAGACACTCATGGCAGATGTGGTGTTCGACAAGGTCAACAAGATCTACGACAACGGCTTCCACGCCGTGAAGGATCTTGACCTCGACATCGCCGACGGGGAGTTCCTCGTCCTGGTCGGCCCGTCCGGTTGCGGCAAGTCGACGGCGCTGCGCATGGTCGCCGGGCTGGAGGACGTGTCGACCGGCGAGATGCGCATCGGCGGCAAGGTGGTCAACACGGTGCCCAGCAAGGACCGCGACATCGCGATGGTGTTCCAGTCCTACGCGCTGTACCCGCACATGACGGTCGCCGAGAACATCGGCTACGGGCTGAAGATCCGCAAGCTGCCCAAGGATCAGATCGACAAGCTCGTCCGCGAGGCCGCGGCGAAGCTGGACCTGACCGAGTACCTCGACCGGCGACCCCGGCAACTGTCGGGCGGCCAGCGGCAGCGGGTGGCGATGGGTCGCGCGATCGTCCGANACCCCCAGGTGTTCTTGATGGACGAGCCGCTGAGCAACCTCGACGCCAAACTGCGCGGCCAGATGCGCTCCGAGATCGCCCAGATCCAACACGACCTGNGGGTGACCACCATCTACGTCACGCACGACCAGGTGGAGGCGATGACGATGGGCGACCGGATCGCGTTGATGAAGCGCGGGGTACTGCAGCAGATCGCCGAACCGCAGGACATGTACGAGAACCCGGCCAACATCTTCGTGGCCGGCTTCATCGGCTCGCCCCCGATGAACATGGCGGTCGCGGGCCTCTCGCGCGACGGGGACGACCTGATCGTGCACGTGGGGAGCAGCCGANTCCGGCTGGCCGCGTCGGTCCTGCAGGCGCGGCCGGGGCTGGCGCGCTACGTGGGCAAGGACGTGGTGATCGGCATCCGCAGCGAAGACATGGAGGACTCGGCCCTCGTGGCGGACTCGTCCGGCCGTGAATTGACCGCCGCCATCTCGCTGGTCGAGGCGCTGGGCAGCGAGATCCAGGTGCACTTCACCCTGCCGGCCCGTCAGGTGGAGAACGAGGACACCAAGCTGCTCGAGAAGGAGCACNGGGAGACCGAGGCCAAGTCCCTGACCACCGACGGGGTCCGCTGGATCGCGGCGTTCGCCCCGCGCAGCCGGGTGAAGATCGGCCAGCAGATCAAGGTCGCCGTCGACACCGAGCGGATGCACTTCTTCGACCCGGAGACCTCCGCGGCCATCCGCGCCTGACGGGCTCGGCCGACCCCGTCGGGACGGCCACCGGGCGAACCGAGGAAGTCACTCGCCCAGCGCGGACGCGGCCTCGTCCGGGCACCCTGGCTGGTGGCTGTCCGGGGTGCTGCGGCGTTCTCGTGATCGGTGACTGTTCTCGGGAAGCGTGTGTCGTTCTCGTGTTATAACGCGAGAACGGTGCTGATTTCCCGAGAGTGGTGCGGTGTTCTCGAGAACGGTGCACCTACAGGAAGTGCCCGGGGAGCACGGGCGTTTGAGAAGGACGTTCCTCGACGCTCCCGCCTTCGCGGGCGCAAACCGCGGGGCCGGTCCCCTGCAGGTGCCGCGCCCCGCGGGCGCAACCCGGGGCGCCGGTCCCCAGCAGGTGCCGCGCCCTGAGAAGCTCCCGCCTCCGCGGGCGCAAACCGGGGCGCCGGTCCCCAGCAGGCGCCGCCCCCTGAGAAGCTGCCGACTACGCCGACGCAACCTCGTCCGGCAGGTCCTTCAGGATACGGACGGCGTTGACCGCCCGCGGGAACCCCATGTAGGGGAACGCGTGGATCATCGCCGCCACCAAGGTCGCCTTGGAGGTGCCCAGCTTCAGGTTGCCCAGCCCGTGCGAGGCGATCTGGACCGGGGTGTCGCCCAACGCCGCCAGGATCACCAGCACCAGCAGTTCGCGGGTGGGCAGGTCCAGGCCGCTGCGGGTGTAGAAGTCGCCGAAGCCGCACTCGGTCAGCAGCCGGGCCAGCTCGGCGCCCAGCCCGTCCGGCACGTCGGCGAGGCCGGCGGCCATGTTCGTCCCGTACAGCGGCGCCTGGTGCTCCCGGCCCCGCTCAAGGCGCTCGTCCGGGCCAACGGTCCCGGCATCCGGCAGCGGCACCTCGATGCCGCGGGACCGGAACACCTCGTTGGCCACGGCCAGCGCGTTGAGGGTGCGCGGAAAGCCGATGAAGGTCGCGCAGGTGTACAACGCCTCCCGCAACTCCAACGGCGTCACGCCCACGTTCAGCGCCGCCCCCACGTGCGACCGCAGCTGCGGCAGCGTCTGGTTGACGGTCAGGACGATGACGGTGATCAGCTCCCGCGTCCGGTCGTCCAGGCCACCGATCGCGAAGATGTCACCGAAGATCAGCCCNCGCAGGATCGCCATGAGCTCCGGGTCGTCCTCGACGACCGCGGGGTCCCGGGGCCCGAACAGCCGCTCGTAGACCTCGTCCGCGCGCTCGCTACGATCCACGGGACCCTCCCTGGTCACTGCTTCTTGAGGTACTTCTCCATCAGGTTCGACGGCAGCAACTCGTAGCCGTGGAACTCACGGGTGAACGTGCCGGAGCCATGCCCGATGCCGCGCAGGTCGATCGCGTAGCGCGACAGCTCCGACTGCGGCACCAGCGCCTTGATGATCGCCTTGTGGTCGACCGAGTCCGACCCCAGCAACTGGCCGCGGCGACCCGACAGGTCGGTCATGACCGCACCCATGTACTCCTCGCCGACGGTGATGGTCACCAGGTCCAGCGGCTCCAGCAGCGCGACGTTCTTCAGTTGCGCGGCCTCCTTGATGGCCAGCGAGCCGGCCAGCTGGAACGCCATGTCGGAGGAGTCGACCGAGTGGGCCTTGCCGTCGAACAGGGTGACCCGCACGTCCACCATCGGGTAGCCGGCGAACACGCCCTTCTCGAGCTGGGTGCGGATGCCCTTCTCGACGGACGGGATGAACTGCCGCGGCACGGCGCCGCCCACGACCTTGTCGACGAACTCGAAGCCCGCGCCACGCTCCAGCGGCTCCACCTCGATGTTGCACACCGCGTACTGGCCGTGGCCACCGGACTGCTTCACATGGCGGCCGAGGGCGGTGGCCTTGGCGACGAAGGTCTCCCGCAGCGGGATGCGCAGTTCGTCCTGCTCCACCTTGACCTGGTAGCGGTCGACTAGCCGGGCCAGCAGCAGGTCGGCGTGCGCCTGCCCGGTCGTCCACAGCACGAGTTGGTCGCCGCCGCCGGCCCGGTCGAGCCGGACGGACGAATCCTCGACCGCGAGGCGCTGCAGGGCGCCGGAGAGCTTGTCCTCGTCGTTGCGGGTCGCGGCGCGGATCGCCAGCGGCAGCAGCGGGTCGGGCAAGTGCCAGGAGTCGACGACGCCGGGGCGGTCCTTCGGGGTGAGGGTGTCGGAGGTCTCGGCGCTGTTCAGCTTGGGGATCATCACGATCTCGCCCGCGATGGCCGACGTGCGGGGCTTCAGTTCGGTGCCGACCGCTCCNTGGATCTGGCCGATGCGCTCCTCGTTGTCGTGATCCGGGTGCGCCTCGTCGGCCTTGCCGCTGACCCGCGACCGGTGCCCCGACACGTGGACCACGTCGTCGGTCTTGAGCGTGCCGGAGAAGATCCGGACCATCGACAACCGGCCGGCGAACGGGTCCGTGGTCGTCCGGACCACCTGGGCGACCAGCGGACCGCTCGGATCCTCGGTGGTGGCCGGCAGGTCGGTGCCGTCGATCGTCCGCAGCGCCGGGTTGGGGTGCAGGTGCGGGGTGGGAAANCCGTGCTCGATGAGGGCGAGCAGTTCCTCGACCCCGACGCCCGTCCCGGTCTGCACCGGCAGCACCGGGAAGAGGTTCGCGGTCGCCACGGCCTTCATCAGGTCGTCCAGCAGGTAGTCGACGTCGAGGTCCTCGCCACCGAGGTAGCGGTCCATCAGCGAGTCGTCCTCGGCCTCCTGGATGATGCCCTCGATGAGCGGGCCGCGGTAGGTCTCGACCTGGTCGTCCTCGGCGCTGACCTCCCGCTCGACCATGGAGCCGGACGAGTAGTCGTGCTCCTTCAGGGTCAGCAGACCGATGTTGCCGGACACGACCCCGGGTGCCGACAAGGTCGGCACGTGGGTCGGCACGACGCCCTCGCCGAACTTGGCCTGGCACTCGCTGACCGAGGCGTCGAAGTCGGCGTGGCCGGCGTCCAGCTTGGTGAGCACGATGACGCGGGGCAGGTTGGCCGCCTTGCACTCCTCCCACAGGGCCTGGGCGGCGCCGTCGATGCCGTCCGCCGCGGAGATGACGAACACCGCGGCGTCGGCCGCCCGGATGCCCGCGCGCAGCTCGCCGACGAAGTCGGGATGGCCGGGNGCGTCGAGCAGGTTGACGACCTTGTCACCGGTGATGAACGAAGCCAGGTACAGCTGCGCGGCGCGCTCGGCGTCCTCCTTCTCGCCCCGGTAACCGGTCAGCCGGGCCTTGAGCAACTGCTCGAACAGGGAGGTCTTCCCGGAGCCGGCGTTCCCGATCAGGACGACATTGCGGACATCATCTGGACTGGTCACCTGCATCGTGGCGGCGTTCACCTTCGAACTCATGGGCACTACCTAACACCCCGCCCACCAGGCGGGCAACTCGTATCGAGGGGCAGTCGAAGGGTCTCAGCTGGCGGTCGCGCGCACGGCGCCGACGGGACGTCCGTGGCCCAGGACGGGGGCGTCGGCCAGCGTGGCCCACAGNCTCGGGGTGCCCGCGCCCAGGCGTCGCAGCAGTGCGCCGAGGACGACCGGACGGGCTCGGGCGGCGCCGTCGGCGATCTTGAGCGCGACCCCNCGTCCGTCGGCCAGGCCGACCGCGTAGACCCCNTCGGCCCCGTCCTTGGCCAGGCAGCCGGGGATCGCCCGCATGATCGCGGTGGCGTCCCGTCCGGTGCCGGCGACGAGGTCGGGGTGCGCGCGCATCGCGTCGGCGACCCGTCGTTCCAGGCCGCCGCCGGCGGCGGCGAACCGGCCGAGGATGCGGGCCAGGTCGGCCAGGGCGATCGCGTGGTTCACCGCGCCGCACCCGTCGGTGACCTCGGCGTGGACGGTGATACCCAGTTCGTCCAGGGTACGCCGGACGGCCCGCTGGCAGGGGCCGGCCGGGTCGAGGTAGGAGTCGGTGGGCCAGCCGTTCGCCACCCCGGCGGCGAGCATCAGCGCGTGCTTGCCCGAGCAGTTCTGGGCCAGTGACGAGGGCGGACGGCCCGCCGCCAGCCAGGCCAGCCGTTCGGCCTCGCCGAGCGGGAGGTCGGGGGTGTTGCGCAGCGCGCTCTCGTCCAATCCCGCGTCGGCCAGCGTGGACCGGACGACCTCGAGGTGCACTGGCTCGCCCGAGTGGCTGGCGCAGGCCAGGGCCAACTGCGGTGCGCTCGGGCTCGCGCCCGCGCGCACCATCGCGAGTGCCTGGACGGGTTTGAGCGTGGAGCGGGGCAGGATCGGGGTGGACGGATCGCCGAGCGCGAACTCCAAGGCCCCGTCCGGCCCGGTGAGCGCGGCCACGCCGTGATGCACCGACTCGACGACGCCGTCCCGGACGACCTCTGCCACCACCACGCTGGTCCGCACGCGCGCCAGTATGCCGAACCGCGGCCGGTCGCATGCGCCGCCCCCGCCGCGGCCGTAGGGGACGGCAGGGGCCACGGGCAGACCGGCCGGACGCGTTTTGACCGCCTCCGAGCGGGCCGGTAATCTAAGTCGCTGTTGCGCTGTGGTCTGCCCTCGCCGGCAGATCCCGCACCTGCCGACGAACGCTAACAAATGGAAGATGGTCCCCGACCGTGTCTACGTACAGCCCCAAGCCTGGCGAGGTCACCAGGAACTGGCATGTCATCGATGCCTCCGACGTCGTGCTCGGACGGTTGGCCGTCACCGCCGCCACCTTGCTGCGCGGCAAGCACAAGGCCCAGTTCGCCCCGCACGTCGACACCGGTGACTTCGTCGTCGTCGTGAACGCCTCCAAGGTGGCCCTGACCGGCAACAAGCGCGAGACCAAGATGGCCTACCGCCACTCTGGTCGTCCCGGTGGTCTCTCGGCGGTCCCGTACGGCGAACTGCTCGCCAACGACNCCCGCAAGGCCGTCGAGCGCGCCGTCTGGGGCATGCTGCCGAAGAACAAGCTGAGCCGTCAGCTGATCAAGAAGCTCAAGGTCTACGCCGGCCCCGAGCATCCCCACGCCGCGCAGCAGCCGCAGCCGTACACCATCTCCCAGATCGCTCAGTGACACCGAGGAACAACGCTGTGACCAACACCGTCGAAGAGACCACCGAGGAAACCCCGGCCCCGTTCGTCGAGGACGACCGCGAGATCGCCTACCGCGCCGAGGCCGCCCCGAGCGTCGCCCAGCCGGGCGGCCGCCCGGCCGTGGTGGCCCCGGTGAGGCCACCGGCCGCCGCAAGGAGGCCGTCGCGCGCGTCCGGCTCGTCCCGGGTTCGGGCCAGTGGAAGATCAACGGCAGGGCGCTGGACGACTACTTCCCGAACAAGCTGCACCAGCAGACCGTCAACGAGCCGTTCGTGACCGCTGCGGTGCAGGGTTCCTACGACGTGATCGCCAAGATCGTCGGCGGCGGGGTCACCGGCCAGGCCGGTGCGCTGCGCCTGGGCATCGCCCGCGCGCTGAACGCCGTGGACGCCGAGGCCAGCCGTCCGGCGCTGAAGAAGGCCGGTCTGCTGACCCGCGACGCCCGGGTCAAGGAGCGCAAGAAGGCCGGTCTCAAGAAGGCCCGTAAGGCTCCGCAGTACAGCAAGCGCTGACGCCTTCATGGCCCGCCTGTTCGGTACCGACGGGGTCCGGGGCACCGCGAACCAGGATCTGACCGCGGAGCTCGCGCTCGACCTCGCCGTCGCCGCCGCACACGTGCTGGGGGAAGCGGGTGCCTTCGGTGCCCGTCGTCCCACCGCGCTGGTCGGCCGGGACACCCGCGCCTCCGGGNAATTCCTCGAAGCCGCGGTCGTCGCCGGCCTGGCCTCGGCCGGGGTCGACGTCGTCCGGCTCGGCGTGGTGCCGACTCCCGGGGTCGCCTACCTCGTCGGAGCTCTGAACGCCGATCTCGGCGTGATGCTGTCGGCCAGCCACAACCCGATGCCCGACAACGGGATCAAGTTCTTCTCCCGCGGCGGGGTCAAGCTGGACGACGACCTCGAGGACGCCATCGAGGAACGCATGGGCGAGGACTGGCAGCGGCCCACCGGGGCCCGCGTCGGCCGGGTGAGCGACGATCTCGGCGCCGTCGAGGGCTACGTGGCCCACCTGGTGGCCAGCCTGNGGGCTGACTCCTCCCTGGAGGGCCTCAAGGTCGTCATCGACACCGCCAACGGCGCGGCGTTCATGACCGCCCTGGCGGCCTTCGACGCCCAAGGGGCCCAGGTCGTGCCGCTGCACGCGGAGCCCACGGGGAGANACATCAACGACAACTGCGGCTCCACGCACCTGGAATCGCTGCAGGCCGCGGTGCTGGAACACGACGCCGACCTCGGCATCGGGCTAGACGGTGACGCCGACCGGTGCCTCGCGGTCGACCACGAGGGGTCGGTCATCGACGGCGACCAGATCCTCGCGATCCTCGCCCTCGCGCTCAAGGACGACCACGCGCTGCACAGCGACACCGTGGTGGCCACCGTGATGAGCAACCTCGGCTTCATCAACGCGATGCGCGAGCACGGGGTGCGGGTCGACCAGACCAAGGTGGGCGACCGCTACGTCCTGGAGGCGATGAACGCGCACGGGTTCGCCCTCGGCGGTGAGCAGTCCGGGCACGTGATCATGAGCCAGTTCGCCACCACCGGCGACGGGGTGCTGACCGCGTTGCACCTGGCCGCGCGGATGGTGCGGACGGGACGGACGCTCAAGGACCTGGCCGCGGTGATGACCCGGCTGCCCCAGGTGATGATCAACGTCNCCGGGGTGAACAAGGTCCGGGCCGGCATCGACCCCGACGTGTCAGCCGCCGTCTCGGCCGCGTCCCGCGAACTCGGGGACACCGGACGGGTGCTGCTGCGGCCCTCGGGCACCGAGCCGCTCGTCCGGGTCATGGTGGAGGCACCGACCCAGGAGCAGGCGCAGGCGGTGGCCGAACGGCTCGCCGGCGTGGTCAGGNACCGGCTCGCCCTCTGACCGGCCCGACGCGGAAGGCGCCGGGCCGATCCTCGGCGTGTGGAGGCCGCCGTGGTGGCGGGTGCGCCTCAAGTCCTTCGTCCGGTCTGCCGAAGTTGGAGAAGTCGCTGTACCTGCCGCGCAGGTCCGCCGTCCGTCGGGCCACCCGGAATGTTGTTGTAGGCACCGAGAACGACGTCGAAGCGCGTCCCGCGCCGCCTTGACCGGCGTGGAAGGCGTTGTTCAGCCAGGCGACCTGATCGAGCACCTGCTGAGGGTCCGTTGGCCCTCAGCGTTGTCCCGGTCGTCGAAGATCTGGAAGTAGACGACGAACGTTGGCCCGTGGGGCGGCCAGTTCCGGTGCTGCGGCGACGGCGAGTGGCCGTCGGATCCCCTCCAGGCCGCCCGCGTGGGGGCTGCGGAGAGAGGCACCACGAGCGTGGCGCCGGCGACGAGGGCCGTCACCGCTCTGCTCAGCGTGGGCACGGGGTGCTCCAATCCTTCTCGGGGGTGCCCACCAGTCCGTCCATGGCGGAAAGTCACGGATGTGCCAACCGGCGGACACCCCTCATCCAGCCGTGGCCCGATCCGACCGCTACTGTGCTCGCATGTCTGCAGGCCGGCGCGCCCTTTCCAAGCCTCTGGTTCTCCTGCTCGCTGTCGCGTTGCTGCTCGCCGGGGCTGGGCAGCCGTGAACGTCGCGCTGGCCGGCGGCCCGGTGAGCTGGTGGCGCAGCCAGCAGCCCAGTACCGATCCGACCGCCGCCGACGTGGCGGCCGCCCGAAAGGCTCAGGGAGACGCGGTGGCCGCCGAGCTACGCCTTGCCCGGATGGCCGGCGCGACCCACGACCAGTCGGGTTCGGTCGACCGTTGCTCCCTCGCCCGGCACGACCTGTGGAACGTCGAGACGTTCGTCAGCCGGTGCACCCTCAGCGTCTCTGAGTTGAGCGCCTTCTCCGGCGACTTCCGCATCGCCGTGGAGACCCTGGATGCGCAACTGGCCGCGCAGGGTGGCGTTCCAACTTCGGGCTGCGCGCCGTGCTGGCCGAGCACTACGCGCAATACGTGGGAAGCCGAACCCGACCGGTTCGGGCACTTACACGGTCACCAACCTGCCCGAGGTCACGTACGAGAAACAAGGCCGGACGCTGACCCTGGCGTTCGCCGACCTGACGGCTCCCGCTGGCAACTCGTTGGTAACCACCCTGGAGCCCAACCCGGCGGGGAGCACCGACTACTTCGCCGACGTCCGGCTGCCGAAGGTGGACGAACGACTCGGCGACCCGGCCCGGACCCATCGCTACGTGATGGCCGCGAGCGTGCTGACCGAGTACCACCGCAAGGCCTGAACCGCGCCCGTCCGCGCCCTCACACCTTGCGGACGCGAACCCACTTCACCTGGTGGTTCTCGCCCTTGCGCAGGATCACCGTGGCGCGGCCCCGCGTGGGGCGGATGTTCAGCTCCAGGTTGGGTCCGTTGATGGAATCCCAGAGCCCTTCAGCCGTCGCCAGCGCTTCCCCTTCCGACATCTCGGCGTACCGGGTGAAGAACGACGCCGGGTTGCGGAAGGCGGTCTGGCGCAGCCGGAAGAACCGCTCGACGTACCACTGGCGGATGAAGTCGGTGCGGGCGTCGACGTAGACGGAGAAGTCGAAGAAGTCGCTCACGGCCAGCGCGGTCGTCCCGTCGGCGCGGCGGGTGGCCGGCTGCAGCACGTTCAGGCCCTCGACGATCAGGATGTCGGGGTCCCGGACGACGATCCGCTCGCCGGGGACGATGTCGTAGACCAGGTGCGAGTACACGGGNGCGGTGACCTCGGGCTTGCCGGACTTGACGTCCATCACGAACCGGAGCAGCGCCCGCCGGTCATAAGACTCCGGGAACCCCTTGCGGTCGCTGAGCCCCAGCTCGGCCAGTTTCGCGTTGGGGTGGAGGAAGCCGTCGCTGGTGATGAGGTCGACCCGAGGCCGGTTGGGCCCTCGCGAGAGAAGCTCCTTCATCAACCGGGAGGTCGTGGACTTGCCCACCGCCACCGACCCCGCGACCCCGATCACGAACGGCGTGCGGCGGTCGGACAGGCCGAGGAAGTCGTGGGAGGTGCCGAACAGCGCGCTCGTCCGTTCCCAGTACAGGTTCAGCAACTGGGTCAACGGCAGGTACACCTCGGCCACCTCGGCGGCGTCCGTCGGATCGCCCAGGCCGCGGAGCCGGGCCAGCGTCTGCTCGTCCACCTTCCAGGGGACCGCCTCGGCGAGCGCGGCCCACTGGCCGCGATCGAGCGCAACGTAGGGCCCGTACGGGTCGTCCTCGGGCGCGGCGTTGGGGTCGCTGACGGACGGACGTAGCAGCTCTTCCACCGCGCTCACCTCCCTTGTCTTTGAGGTCGGGTCGACACGAGTCTGCCCAAGTCCAGCCGCTAAGGTGACGAACATGTGCGGAATCATCGGCTATGTCGGGCCACGGATCGCCCGGGACGTCGTCGTGGCGGGGCTGCGGCGAATGGAGTACCGCGGTTACGACTCCGCCGGTGTGGCCGTGATCGTTGACGGGGCGTTCGATGTCCGCAAGAAGGCCGGCAAGATCACCAACCTCGATGCCGAGATCGCCGAACGTCCGCTTCCCGACACCGAGATCGGCATCGGGCACACCCGGTGGGCCACCCACGGCGGACCCACCGACACCAACGCCCACCCGCACGTGTCCTCCAACGGCCGGATCGCGCTGGTCCACAACGGGATCATCGAGAACTTCGCCGCCCTGCGCGCCGAGGCCGAGGCGGCCGGCGCGGTGTTCTCGTCCGAGACCGACACCGAATCCGCCTCGCAACTGCTCGGCCTGGAGGTCGCCGCCGGCACCGACCTGTTCGAGGCCATGCGCCGCGTCGCCCGCCGCCTTGAGGGCGCGTTCACGCTCGTCGCCCTCGACGCCACCCGTCCCGACCGGGTCGTCGCGGCCCGCCGCAACAGCCCGCTGGTCGTCGGCGTGGGCGAAGAGGAGATGTTCCTGGCGTCCGACGTGGCGGCGTTCATCGAGTTCACCGCCCAGGCGGTCGAACTGGGCCAGGACCAAGTGGTCGAGATCACCCGCGACGGCTACACGGTCACCGACTTCGACGGAAACCCCGCCACCGTGAAGCCGTACGAGGTCACCTGGGATCTCTCCGCAGCCGAGAAGCAGGGCTTCGACTGGTTCATGGTCAAGGAGATCCACGAGCAGCCGAAGGCCGTCGCCGACACCCTGCTCGGCCGCTACTCCGCGGACGGGCAGCTGACTCTTGACGAGGTGCGGATCAGCCCCGAGACCCTGCGCCGAATCGACAAGATCGTCATCGTGGCTTGTGGGACGGCCTTCTACTCCGGTCTGGTGGCCAAGTACGCGATCGAGCACTGGACCCGCATCCCGTGCGAGGTCGAGATCGCCAGCGAGTTCCGCTACCGCGACCCGATCATCGACCCGATGACCCTGGTGGTCACGATCAGCCAGTCCGGTGAGACCGCCGACACCTTGATGGCGATCCGGCACGCCCGCGAGCAGGGCGCCAAGGTCATCGCGATCTGCAACACCAACGGGGCGACCATTCCGCGCGAATCGGACGCGGTGATCTACACCCACGCGGGTCCCGAGATCGGGGTGGCGTCCACCAAGGGCTACACCACCCAGATCGTCGCCTGCTACCTGCTCGGCCTCTACCTGGCGCAGGTGCGAGGCATGAAGTACGGCGACGAGATCGCCGCGGTGATGGACGAGTTGGCCACCATGCCCGCCAAGATCCAGCACATGCTCGACACCCAGCAGCAGGTGAAGGATCTCGCCGCCGAGCTCATCGACAAGCAGTCGGTACTGTTCCTGGGGCGCCACGTGGGCTACCCGTCCGCTCTGGAAGGGGCGCTGAAGCTCAAGGAGATCGCCTACCTGCACGCCGAGGGCTTCCCCGCCGGAGAGCTCAAGCACGGCCCGATCGCGCTGGTGGAACCGGGGGTGCCAGTGTTCGTCGTGGTGCCCCCGGNNGGCCGGGACCAGCTGCACGACAAGGTCGTGTCCAACATCCAGGAGGTACGGGCCCGCGGGGCGAAGACGATCGTCCTGGTCGAGGACGGGGACGACGAGGTCGAGCCCTACAGCGACGTGATCATCCGGCATCCGGCGTGTTCGACGCTGCTGCAGCCGCTGCTGGCGATCGTCCCGCTGCAGATCTTCGCCTGCGAGGTGGCGACCCTGAAGGGCTACGACGTCGACCAGCCACGCAACCTGGCCAAGAGCGTCACCGTCGAGTAGCGCGATGATCGTCGGCATCGGGATCGACGTCTGCCCGGTAGCGCGGTTCGCGTCCGCGGCCGCGCGGCAAGGCTTGCTGGAGCGGCTATTCACCCCGGCCGAGCGGGATTCGTCCATGAACCGCATGGCCGGTCGCTTCGCGGCCAAGGAGGCGTTCGCCAAGGCGCTGGGGGCCCCGAGCGGCCTGGTCTGGACCGATGTCGAGGTGCGCAAGGACGACCTGGGCAAGCCGTACTTCGCGTGCGAGGGCACCGTCGCAGCCCGGCTGGCCGAACTCGGCATCGCCACGGTGCACCTGTCGATCACCCACGACGCCGGCATCGCCGCGGCCGTCGTCGTCTGCGAGGCCTGAGCGTGCGCGCGGCGTACCGGGCGGACACGATCAGGGCGGCCGAGGCCGCCGTGATGGCCAGGCTGCCGGAAGGGGCGTTGATGCAGCGCGCGGCCACGGGCCTCGCGGCGGTGGTGCTGCGCGAACTGGGGAGCGACACCGGCGTGCCTACGGACGGCGGGTGCTGCTCGCGGTGGGGCCGGGCAACAACGGTGGCGACGCGCTGTACGCGGGCGTCCGGCTGCTGGGCCGCGGCGTCGCGGTCCGTGCCTGGCGGACGAGTGGTGGCGCGCACGCCGACGCCTGGGAGGCCTTCGTGGCGGCCGGCGGACGCGAACTCGACGCGGAGTCGGCGCTGGCCTGGTTGGAGCGGGCCGATCTGGTCGTCGACGGCGTCCTGGGGATCGGCGGACGACCCGGCCTGGCCGAGCCGGTGGCGCGGTTCGCCGCGGCCTGTGCCGAGCGGGGCGTGCCGGGGATCGCCGTCGACCTGCCGTCCGGGCTGGATGCCGACGGTCCCAACCGCGGCGCCCCCGGGGACGGAGCCGGGCACTTCGTCGCCGACGTGTCGGTCACCTTCGGCGGGCCGCGCCTGTGTCACGTCCTGGAACCCGCAAGAACCGCCTGCGGACGGGTGGAGATCGTCGACATCGGGCTCGGCCGGCTGGAGCCGGATCTGCTGGCCTGGGAGGTGGACGACCTGGCGGCCGCCTGGCCCTACCCGGGGCCGACCTCGGACAAGTACTCCCGCGGCGTCGTCGGGGTGGATTGCGGCTCGGCGCAGTACCGCGGCGCAGGGGTGCTGGCCGTCCTCGGTGCGGTGCACGCCGGTGCCGGGATGGTGCGCTACACCGGGCCCGCGGAGGTCGCGGACCTCGTCCGGCAGGCGGCGCCGAACGTCGTGATCGGCGATGGCCAGGTCCAAGCCCGGGTCCTGGGGTCCGGGTGGGGCGGTGAGCCCGGCTCGTTCCGGACCGACCCCGGGNTGATCGGCGACGCGCTGGCCGAAGGGATCCCCCTCGTTCTCGATGCCGGGGCCCTGGGCCGGCTCCCCTCGGGGCGGCTCGGCGACCACGTCCTGCTCACCCCGCACGCCGGGGAACTCGCCGCCCTGCTGCGTGTGGACCGCTCTGAGGTCGAGGCCGACCCGATCAACGCGGTGCTGGCCGCGAGCGAAGGCCGGGGCTGCGCGGTGCTGCTCAAGGGCGCCACCCAGTACGTCGCCGCGCCCGGCGACCGCGTGGTGACGGTGGCCGTCCCTGGACCGTTCTGGTCGGCGCAGGCCGGCTCCGGAGACGTCCTGGCCGGCATCGCGGGCAGTCTGCTGGCGGCCGGCTTGACCCCTGCTCAGGCCGGGCTGGCCGCCGCTTCCGCACAGGCCCTCGCCGCCGCCCGGGTGGCCGGCCCGTGCCCGCCCCAGCGAACTGTCCAATTCCTTCCCAACGTGGTAGGTTCCCTCAGGCTCAGTAGGCTCAATCGATAAACCACCTACGGATTCGTGGCCGTTGAACCGACAACGACCGTTCTACCGGCTGGCGTGGGGACTCCGTTCTACTGTGCTGTCAGGCATCGCACCGGGACGCCATGGGTCGCGGGACCGGGCGACAACACTTTGAGGAGACTCATGTCAACAGCGACTGTTTCGCGTGCAGGCTCTGCGCGCACTGCAGTTCAGAAATTCGGGACGTTCCTGTCCAACATGGTGATGCCCAACATCGGCGCCTTCATCGCCTGGGGCTTCATCACGTCGTTGTTCATTCAGGCCGGCTGGCTGAACCAGGCCCACGCCGAGATCATCAACGGCGAGGTGCAGATGGTCGGCGGGCTGTTCGCTCCCGACAGCTGGGTCGCCAACATCGGCGGCTGGGGCAAGCACATGGTCGACGGCAAGGAGGTCGCCTTCACCGGCATCGTCGGCCCGATGATCACCTACCTGCTCCCGATCCTGATCGGCTACACCGGTGGCCGCAACGTCTACGCCGAGCGTCAGCTCCGCGGCGGTGTGGTGGGCGCCATCGCCACCTTCGGCGTCATCGCCGGCACCTCGATCCCGATGTTCATGGGCGCCATGATCATGGGCCCGCTGGGCGGCTGGACGATCAAGTGGATCGACTCCATCTGGGACGGCAAGATCCGCCCCGGCTTCGAAATGCTGGTCGACAACTTCTCGGCGGGCATCTGGGGCCTGATCCTGGCCGTGCTCGGCTTCTTCGGCCTCGCGCCGATCGTGACCGGTGTCAGCGCCGCCGCCGGTGGTGCCGTCAACTGGCTGGTCTCCACCAAGCTCCTGCCGCTGACCTCGCTGTTCATCGAGCCCGCCAAGGTGCTGTTCCTGAACAACGCCATCAACCACGGCGTGCTCACCCCGCTCGGTCTGCAGCAGTCGAAGGAAATCGGCCAGTCCGTGCTGTTCCTGCTCGAAGCCAACCCCGGCCCGGGCCTGGGCCTGCTGCTTGCCTACATGTTCTTCGGCAAGGGCACCGCCAAGGCGTCGGCCTCCGGCGCGGCGATCATCCACTTCATCGGTGGCATCCACGAGATCTACTTCCCGTACGTGCTGATGAAGCCGATCATGATCCTGTCGACCATCGCCGGCGGCATGACCGGCGTGCTGATGAACGTCCTGTTCAACGGTGGCCTCCGTTCTCCGGCAGCCCCCGGCTCGATCATCGCGGTCTACGCCTCCTCGACCCCGCAGGGCATCCTCGGCGTCACGATCTCGTGGATCGCCGCAGCCGCTGTCGCATTCCTCGTCGGCTCGTTCCTGCTGCGCATCAGCAAGGACGACGACGAGGGCGACCTCTCCAAGGCCACCGCCGACATGGAGGCCATGAAGGGCAAGAAGTCCTCGGTCTCCGGGGCCCTGACCGGTGCGGGCGCCGTTGCGACCGTCGCCGGCCCGATCCACAACATCGTGTTCGCGTGCGACGCGGGCATGGGTTCGTCGGCGATGGGCGCGTCCGTCCTGCGCAAGAAGATCCAGGCTGCGGGCTTCAACGACGTCAAGGTCGTCAACCAGGCCATCGCGAACTTGACCGACACCTACGACGTCATCGTCACCCACCAGGATCTGGCGGACCGGGCGGGGCAGAAGACCCCGTCGGCCGCCATGTTCACCGTCGACAACTTCATGGCGAGCCCGGTCTACGACGACGTCGTCGACCTGGTCCGGCGGTCGAACTCGGCGGACGCCCCAAAGCTGACGCCGCTGCGCCTGTCGCTGACGTTGCCCCCGCNNGGCCGCGCCGGTGGCAGCGGCTGCCGCTCCCGTGACCGCCGCCGGTGCCGCCGTGCCGGTCGCCGCCGCCGTCGCCTCCTCGGCGCCTGCGGTTGACGACTCGGACTCGGTGCTCAAGCTCAAGTCGATCGTCCTGGACGGCCAGGCGACGACGCGGGACGAGGCGATCACCGAGGCCNNGGTGAGCTGCTGGTCGCGTCCGGCAACGTGGATTCTGGGTACGTGGCGTCGATGCACGACCGCGAGCGGTCGGTGTCGACCTACATGGGCAACCTGCTGGCCATCCCGCACGGCACCAACGAGGCGAAGTCGATGATCACCAAGTCGGCGATCTCGGTCGTCCGGTACCCGAACGGGATCGACTGGAACGGCAACCCGGTCAAGTTCGTCATCGGCATCGCCGGGGCGGGCAACGACCACCTCGACCTGCTGGGCAAGATCGCCGAGGTGTTCCTCGACGAGGACAAGATCGCCGGCCTCGAGGCCGCGACGAGCGCCCAGGAGATCGCGGACGCCTTCGGCAAGGTGAACGGCTGACATGAAGGCAGTGCACTTCGGTGCGGGCAACATCGGACGGNGGTTCGTCGGCCTGCTGCTGAGCAACGCAGGCTACGAACTCGTGTTCGCCGATGTGGCTGACGCTCTCATCGAGGGACTGGCGAACGCCGAGTCCTACAGCGTGCACGAGGTTGGGNAAGACCCGCGGACCACTGTGGTCCGCGGGTTTTCCGCCATCAACTCGGCCAAGGAGCCCGACGCGCTCACGGCGGCCATCGCGTCCGCGGACGTGGTGACCACCGCCGTCGGGGCGCACATCCTGCGGTTCGTGGCCCCGGCGATCGCCGCCGGGATCGCGGCCCGTCCGGCGGGGGCGAAGAAGGTGGCGGTGATGGCGTGCGAGAACGCGATCAACGGCACCGACATCCTCGCCGCCGAGGTCGAGAAGAACTACTCCGGGGACGACCTGGCCGAGCGGGCGATCTTCGCCAACACCGCGGTCGACCGGATCGTGCCCAACCAGGCGCCCGGTTCGGGGCTCGACGTCACCGTCGAGAACTACTTCGAGTGGGCGATCGAGACGCCGCCGTTCGGTGGCGACGTCCCCGAGATCGGCGGGGTCACCTGGGTCGACGACCTGGAGCCCTACATCGAGCGGAAGCTGTTCACCGTCAACACCGGGCACGCCACCGCGGCGTGGTTCGGCTACGCGGCCGGCATCGAGAAGCTCTCGGACGCCCTGGCCGATCCCGGCATCCACGACAAGGTCGAGGCCGCGTTGAACGACACCAAGTCGCTGATCGTGGCCAAGCACGGCGTGGATGAGGCCGTGCAGGCGGCCTACGTCGCGAAGATCCTGAAGCGGTTCGCCAACCCGGCCCTGCCGGACACGACGCTTCGGGTCGGACGGGCGCCGCTGCGCAAGCTGAGCCGCAACGAGCGGTTCATCAGCCCGGCCTCGCAACTGGCCGAGCGCGGCATGGCCCGCGACGGGCTGGTCGCGGCCATGGCGGCTGGACTGCTGTTCGACACCGCGGACGACCCGGAGGCCGTCGAGCTGCAGACGCTACTCGGCAGCGCGAGCGCCGAGGACGTAGTCGCGCAGGTCATGGGGCTCCAACCCGAGCACCCGCTGTACGGCGACGTGCTGGCCATCGTCCAGGCGCGACAAGCGAACTGACGCCTCAGTTCCGAACGGTGCCCCAGTCCTCGTGGCTGGGGCGCCGTCGCGTCCGGGCCGGTGACCCCTGACCCCTAACCGGGCCCCCAGGCCCCGACCTGGCCCACCCTCATCCGGAACCTGACCCCGGCCCCGACCTAGCCCCCTCGCCCGGAACCTGGCCCCTGACCCGACTTTGCTGTTGAACCTCGACTTTGCTGCCGAAGCTTCGGCAGCAAAGTCGGGTTTCGGCAGCAAAGTGGGAGGGGCGGAGCCCCGAGATCAGCGTCGCGCAGACCGTACAATGGTCAGGTTGTCCAGTCACACCGTCCCTGTTGCCGCCCAGGATGAGTCCCGGGCGGTTTCGGTGCTGGCCACCACCGAGTTGCCGGACGGACGGGAACTGCTCTTCCGACGCGCGGTGACCGCCGATGCGTCGGCGTTGATCGAGGTGATCCACGCGGCGTTCGCGGCCCGTCGGCCGGTGGACCCGCCGCCAACGGCCCTGTTGGAGTCGGACGAAACCATCGCCGCCACCATCACCGAGGGCGAGGCCGTCGTCGCCGAACTCGACGGCCGAGTGATCGGCACCGCCATGATCGACTTCTCCGGCACCCAGTTGNCCGGCCAGCGAGCTCATCGGCGTCCCCCGGCTCTGCTGGAACGGGTGTGCGTGCACCCCGAGGCACAGCGGCACGGCATCGCCTCGTCCATGGTACTGGTCACCCTCGACCTGCTGGCCCTGGAGGGCGCGCGGGAGGCGGCGTTGTTCGTGCGCCAGGAGTTCCCGGAGATCCGCCGCTGGTGGGAGCGTCACGGGTTCGTCCGCACCGGCGAGTTCGAGAACTCGTGGGTGCTGCGCCGTGCGCTCCCCGTCCTCGTCGAGGTGCCGACCGCGGACGACATGCGCGGCCTCGGCTCCAGGCTCGCCGCGCTTCTGCGTCCCGGGGACGTGATCATCGCCTCCGGCGACCTGGGCGCCGGCAAGACGACCCTCACCCAGGGCATCGGCGCCGGGCTGGAGGTCGGCGGGCCGGTCATCTCCNCGACGTTCGTCCTGTCCCGGGTGCATNCCGCCCTGGCCGCCCGGCCCGGGTTGGTGCACGTGGACGCCTATCGCCTGGGCAGCTTCGCCGAACTGGAAGACCTCGACCTGGAGGAGTCCCTGGCCGACCACGTGACCCTGGTCGAGTGGGGTGCCGGGATCGCCGAGGGTCTGGCCGACGAGCGGCTGGAGATCGACATCCGGCGCTCGCTTGATCCGGCGGACGAAACCCGCTGGGTCGCGCTCGCGGGCATCGGGCGGCGCTGGCGCGACGCTGGACTGGAGGGGCTGGCGTGAGCACCTGGCTGGGCATCGACACCTCCACCGACGTCTGCGCGGGTCTCGCCCGCGATGGGGAGGTCGTCGCCTCCGACCTGCTGCCCGACCGGCGTGCGCACGCCGAGCAGTTGATGCCGATGATCGTCCGGCTGGCCGGGGAGCAGGGGTCGCGTTGACCGACCTCGCCGGTATCGCCGTGGGGTCGGGCCCGGCCCGTTCACCGGGCTGCGCGTCGGCGTCGCCACCGCGCTCGCCATCGGCGCCGCGACCGGGGTGCCGGTGCGGGGGTCTGCAGCCTGGATGTGGTGGCCGCTCAATGGTCCCGCGCCGGGGCCCCGAGGAGTTCGTGACCGTCTTCGACGCTCGCCGCAGGGAGGTGTACTGGGCCCGCTACGCCGCCGACGGCACCCGACTCGAAGGGCCGTCGGTGAGCGCCCCGGATCAGGTGCCCGCGCTGCCCGCCTGTGGCCCTGGGACGGGCCTGTTGGCCCGAGAGGGCCTGCCGACCGTCTCGTCCGCGGCTCCGAAGGCACTGGACGCCGGGGTGCTGGCCCTTGTCGGCCGCGACCTGCCCGACGCCGGGCTCACCCCGCTCTACCTGCGCCGGCCGGACGCCGAAGTACCCACCCGGCCCAAGTCCACCCTGCTGCAGCCGCGGCTGGCCGTGGGACGACGCCGGTGATCGCCCGGGCGCAGGCCGCGGACCTGCCCGCGATCATGGTCGTCGAACGCGCCGGCTTCCGCACCGGCGGCTGGAGCGAACAGTCGTGGCGTGAGGAGTTGGACGGGGTCGACCGGCTCGTCCTGGTCCATCGGGACGAGGTGGACGAGATCGACGCCGCCGCCACGTTCCAGGTCGTGGGGACACCGCGGACCTGCACCGAGTGGTGGTGCACCCTGTGGCGCGCCGCCGGGGCGTCGCGTCCGGGCTCGTCGCCGACGGGCTGGCGTGGGCCACCGAGCAGGGAGCCCGCCGGATGCTGTTGGAGGTCGAGCACACCAACGTACCTGCCCTGGCCCTCTACGCGGGCGTGGGCTTCGCCGAGATCGCCCGGCGGGCCGACTACTACGCCCCCGGCGCGCACGCGATCGTCATGGCGCGGGAACTGGAGGCAATGCGATGAGCGGTCCGCTGATCCTGGGCATCGAGTCCTCCTGCGACGAAACCGGCGTGGGCATCGTCCGCGGCCACGACCTGCTGGCCAACGAGGTCGCCTCATCGGTCGAGCAGCACGTCCGCTACGGCGGGGTGGTGCCGGAGGTGGCCGCCCGCGCCCACCTGGAAGCCATTCGTCCGGCGCTCGAACGGGCGCTGGCCACCGCCGACGTCGACCTGGCCGAACTGGACGGGATCGCGGTGACCGCCGGCCCGGGTCTGATGGGGGCGCTGGTCGTCGGCCTCGCCGCGGCGAAGGCCCTGGCCGCGACGCTCAACAAGCCGTTGTACGGGCTGAACCACCTCGTCGGGCACGTGGCGGTCGACCTGCTCGACCACGGCCCGCTGCCCGAACCGTGCGCGGCCCTGCTCGTCTCCGGCGGGCACACCTCGCTGCTGCTGGTCGAGGACATCACCAGCCGGATCACCGAGGTCGGCAGCACCATCGACGACGCGGCAGGCGAGGCCTACGACAAGGTGGCCCGGGTGCTGGGCCTGCCCTACCCGGGCGGGCCGGTGATCGACCGTGCCGCGGGCGAGGGCGACNCCCGGGCGATCGCGTTCCCGCGCGGGCTGACCGCGCCGAAAGACCTGGTCAAGCACCGGTTCGACTACTCGTTCTCGGGGCTGAAGACGGCGGTCTCACGTTGGGTCGAGACCCGGCGACGCGACGGGGAGGACGTGCCTGTGGCCGATGTGGCCGCCTCCTTCCAGGAGGCCGTGTGCGACGTGCTGACCGCCAAGGCCATCGACGCCTGCGAGCATTTCGGGGTGTCCGACCTGCTGATCGGCGGCGGGGTCGCGGCGAACTCCCGGCTGCGCGCGCTGTTGGAACGGCGGACGGCCGAACGCGGCATCGCGTTGCGCCGGCCGCGGCCCGGCCTGTGCACCGACAACGGGGCGATGATGGCGGTGCTCGGCGCCGAAGTGGTCAGCCGCGGGCTGCGGCCCTCGTCGCTGGACATCGGGGCGAACTCCGGGCTACCGGTCTCGACGGTCCTGGTCTGAGTCCCGGGAGCCCTCGATGCCCTACACCCCGATCCTCGGTGTGCTGGGCTACGTCGTCCGCGACGGGGCCGTGCTGCTCGTCCTGCGCTCCCGCCACGGCGACGCCCACCAGGGCAAGTACAACGGCCTGGGCGGCAAGGTGGAGGCCGACGAGGACGTGGTCGGCTGCCTGCACCGGGAGCTGGACGAGGAGGCCGGGCTTGCGGTCACTTCCGCCCGGCTACGCGGCACGGTCTCCTGGCCGGGGTTCGGTCCGGACGGTGAGGACTGGTTCGGCTTCGTGTTCGTCATCGACGGCTTCGCCGGGGAGCCGCCCGAGCGCAACGACGACGGCCCGCTGCGCTGGGTGCCGTTGGACGAACTCGCCGGGCTGCCCATGTGGGAGGGTGACCGGCACTTCCTGCCGCTGGTGTTCGACGACGATCCCCGGCCGTTCCACGGTGTGATGCCCTATGCCGACGGCCGGCCCGTGTCCTGGAGTTACCACCGCTGACCGGTCAGCCGGCGCCGGGGAGGCGCGGGGCCCAGCCCGGCTCTAGCACTCCGCGCGGGGCCCGGCCGGTGGAGACGGGATCACCCAGAGACGATGACGGTCGTCTCGGACCACCGGCCGGTTTCTCAGGGGCGGACGCTAGCGTCGACGACGGAGAGGAGCCGTCATGGTCGACCCCAAGACCAAGGAAGCCGCCGAGGACCTGCTGGAGGCGTTGCGCCCCCTCGACGTGCGGGTTCAGGCGATGTTCGGTGGCTATTGCTGGTACGTGGACGAGAAGGTGGCCGGGCTGGTGTGCGACGGCCGCATCTTCGTGAAAAGGTCTGCGCGGGACGAACTGCTCGAGGGCTACGCCGAACTGGCCCCCGCCTATCCCGGCGCCACGGATACGTGGCGACTCCCCGCCGATGCCCTGCTCACCGACCCCGACCGGGTGCGGGACGTCGCCGAACAGGTGGCGGCGAGCCTGCCCAAGCGCCGCCGGCGCCGGCCGTGATCGCGCAGCGGCCCGAGTCCGATCCTCGCGTCAGAGCACCCCGGTCGAACGTGCCGAGGAGCACGATCGCGCAGCGTCGCGGGGACCGAGCATCTCGCGGCTGAGCGTGCCGACGAGCACGATCCCGCGACGTGACGGGACATCCGTCGCCTTGGAGCATCTCCCGGCCGAACGTGCCGACGAGCATGAACCCGCGACGTCGCGGGGACACCCGTCGCGCCCGAGGATCTCGCGGCCGACCGTGTCAACGAGCACGATCTTGCAGCGTCGCGGGGCCGATCCGTCGAGTCAGAGCACCTGGCGCCCGAGCGTCCCGACCAGGCTGTCGCGGTACTCCGGCGAACCCGCCCGCTCCCGCCAGGCGCGGGCCGCCGCGAGACGTTCGGTGAGCCCGAGCCGCGCGACCGGTTCCTCGTTGCCGTCGGTGCCCACGAACCGGGTCAGGTTGGCGACGCCGAGATCGGCGAGGCGGAGGTCCTGGGCCTGCTTCTCGGCCAGCCGGGCCGCGTACCAGTCGCTGCCGAGCACGGTGTCGCGCTCGAACTGCGAACGCACCTCCGGCGCGTCCAGCCCGTGGCCGTCCGCGGTCTGCCCGAACGCCATGATCTCCAGCAGCGCCCTCAGCGGCGGGCAAGCCAGTTCGATCGTGCCGTCGTCGAAATAAGCCTGGGCGACCCGCTGGTGGGTGGTCACGATGGTGTCGAGGCTGTCGGCGAACACGTCCGGGTCCTGGAGTTCGGGCCGCAGCATCTCGTCGGTGAACACCGCGTGGGGGTGCATGAAGATCCGGCCGAAATAGGTGATCGCGAACTTGGCGGTCATCCGGTAGCCCAGGCGGCTGGCGGCCACGGTCTTGCCGCGATGCTCGAAGTCGGTCAGGCGTTCGAGCATGCCCTCGGCGATCAGCGCGTGAGCATCCCGCTCGGCGGCGCTCATCCGGCTGAACACCTCCGGGACGAGCAGCGACACGTCATGATCGACCCGCACCCGCGGTCCGATGTAGCCCGCGCACGACACCCACCCGTCGTAACCGGTCAGGACGTAGGACAGCAGGGCGGCGTTGAGGTCGATGATCGCCGGAAGGGCGTTGAACGGACCCTTGGTCAGGGCACCTTCGGAGCCCGCGCCGGTTGTGGACGGCGACTTGCCGGTCATGGACGAGATGAACTCGGCGAACAGTTCCGGCAGTTCGAGGTAGTGCAGCGGATTGAACGAGCACAGCGGCCGGATGCCCGGCTCGGGCGGGTTGTTGCGGCGCCCGGCCGCCACCACGTCGACCGGCTGCACGAGAGCCTGCGCGCTCGGCAACTGCCGGTACAGCCGTGCCGCCAGGGCGGCGGTGGCGGTGGCTGCGGCGTTCACCTTGTCGGGGCGTTCCTGCAGGTATCGGGGNTTCTTCGACGGCTTGCCGTCCACCAGCCGCGGGTTCGCCGACGACACGAAGTAGGCCGGCGACGACCCCTCCGGTTGTGCGGCCACGCCCGCGATCAGCTCGCGCATCGGCTCGGTGAACGCCGAGAAACCGATCGCGTCGTCCTGCATCGCGACCGCGTCGTCGTGGGTCAGCGGCTGGAAGTTCGACAAGAACGTGCCCGGCTGGGCGATGTCGTGCTCGGCCTGGCCGTCGTAGCCGCGGTGGATCGCATCGTCCGGGCGCTGGAACAGCAGCTGCTCGCAGTTCTCGACGACCTTGCGGCTGATGTCCCCGGCCACNGCCCGGGGCACCACGGCGCTGGCGGTGATGTCGTCCTCGGTCTGCACCTTGGCCGCGGGGCTGAAGTCGTGGCGCAGCCCGAACAGCCGCCACGCGCCGTCGGTCTCGAAACCGACCCGCAGCATGTTGACGGTGATCTTGTCCCCGTCCAGGCGCAGGGCGTTGCCGAGCCGTCCGTTGATCCGGCCGACGGTGAAGTGCTCGCGCCAGCTCGCGCCCCATTCGGGCTTGTAGAAGCGCTTGATGACGAACACCAGNTCCTTGATGTGGGTCGGGATGCGTTCCAGCCAGGCGTTGTAGGCGTCGGTGTACTCCGGCGAGGGGGTGAGCAGCTTGATGACCGAGCCGATGCTGCGCTGGTCGGACAGGACCGGCCGGAAGTCCTTCGACGTCTGCGAGGGGTCGATGAACCGCAGCGAGTAGTCCTTGTCGAGGATCGCCTGGACGGCGTCCATGTCCTCGTCGTAGTTGGGGGAGTAGGAGTTGCCGAACACGAATGCGTCCGAAATCGCCTTCGAGATCTCCGACTTGCCGCCGCCGGAGACCGTCGACGGCTTGTGGCAGTGGGTGGCCCTGCCCGAGGTGCCGATGAGGCTCCACTGGGTGCGGTCGGCGGCCACCTGGGTCATGTGCACCCGGTAGCCGTCCGGCAGCAGGTAGTGCTTCCCGGCACGCATCGGCAGGCTGCCGGTGCTGCCGTCGGCGTTCGGCCAGGTGATCGTCCGGGTGCGCAGGCTGAACGTCGCCCGCTCGGGGATCAGGACGATGTGGTCGGCGCCGGCCACGAGCGCGTGGCCCTCGGGCTGCCGCCGGAAGCGCTCCGGATCCGCAGCGACCGCGGCCTCGAAGGTGTGCCGCTCGCTGGTGTAGGTGTCGGTGTACTCCTGGCCCAGGTTGTAGCTCGGGTAGGCCACGGCCCCGCCGGCGTGCTCCTCCTCGACGCTGCCGTAGAGGTTCGCCGAGTAGCTGATCTGGGTCTTGACCTCCTTCTTGCAGTAGCCGAAGTAGTTGTCGGCGATGATCGTCACCATCACCCCGCGGGCGTCGCGGGCGCACACCTTGAACGCCTGGCCGCCGTTGTACGGCTCGTCCTCGGTCGTCCAGCACATGCCGTCGCGACGCTGGCGTTCGGTGGCCTCGTCGACGTGCGGGAGCCCGAGGTCCCGCTTGGCCAGTCCGGTCAGGTGGGGCGCCAGGATCACGCAGCCGGTCGTCCCCGTCCAGTGCGCGGGGTCGAGCGAAGCGTCGTTCTCGGGCAGGTACGGGTCGCCGCCGTTGCCGAAGATCGACTCGACGAAGTCGAGGTTGGCCACCAGCCCACCCGGGACGATGAAGCGCGTCTCCATCCGCCGCTCGTCGCTGTAGCCGGGCACCCCGGGCACCACCAGCGGCCGCAACAGCAGCGACACGAACGTGGTGGTCGGGGTGTCGGCGTCGCTGGTGTACGGCAGCACCATCGTGTGGGCCGGCGGCTGCAGGGCGGCGGCCAGCAGGCGTGCGAACGTCTCGGTGGGGACGGCGAGCTTGTCGTCCGGGATCGCCATCCCGCCCTCCGCGATGTGGAAGACTCCGGCGGTCGTCCGGCGGTCGTTCGCCGGGTTGTGCAGGATTCCGTTGGCGAGCCGGTAGCTGCTCAGCAGCGGCGAGGCGAACGCGTCGCCGCGGGCAGGCAGCGACAACGTCCGGGCCAGGCCGGCCTGGTCGAGGACGAGCGTGCGCCGGGGCAGGCTGGGCTGCACCGAACAGCCGGCGAGGTAGTCGTCCAGGAAGGCCTGGATGCGTAGGTCGCAGGCGGGCAGGCGGTCGGCGAGCCGGCGGCTCAACTCCCGTTGCCGGGCCAGCACAGGTTCGATCAGCAACGCGGTCGGGGTGCCCTCGTCGTCGGCGAAGGGCAGCCCGGCGAGGGCGAGACGGAGGTTAATGGCAGCGTGCGCGTCGGAGGCCGGCATGCGCCCATTATCGAGGGCGCAGCGGTGCTCCGCGAGGCATCCCGCAACTGGTCTCGTGACATCCTGTGCCGGCCAGGTGTGGTCACGCGCCGGGTTCCGCCGGGGTGAGTGCTCGGTCCGACCGGACAGGACGCGCCGTATCGTCCCCGTCCCGCCCAGCCGGACGGCTTCGCGCCGGCGCCGGCCAAGGCTCCCGGTCGCGACCTCGGTCAGCGGACGAGGCCGCGCACCTGCCCGATCTGTGCCGGGGTGACCCGGCAGCACCCGCCCAAGAGCCGGACACCCTCGGCGACCCAGTCCTCGGCCGATCCGCCGACGGTGGGCGAGCCCGTCCAGCAGCGGGCTGCGGCGTCCCAAGTCTCCCCGGAGTTCGGATAGAACACCACCGGCAGGCCGGTGGGCCGGGCCGCCTCGACCACCGCGTCCACCTCGGCTGGGTCGCAGCAGTTGGCGCCGACGGCGACGATCCCGGGTGCCGTTGCCGCCAGCGCGAACGCCTCGGCCAGCGGCTCGCCGCGGCGCGTTCGTCCGTCGAGCACGGTGAGGGCCATCCAGAAGGGTGCCGCGAGGTCGCTCAATTCAGCGACCAGCGCTTCGGTCTCGGCCAGGAGGGGNATGGTCTCGACGGCCAGCACGTCCGCGCCGGCACGGGCGAGGGTCGCCAGCCGCGGCCGGTGCCAGGCGCGCAGCCCGGCCACGTCCAGGCCGTAGTCGCCGGTGTATTCGGAGCCGTTGGCCAGCGACGCTCCGTAGGGTCCGACGGAGGCGGCGACCCAGCGGTCGCCGGAGAACTGCCCGGCCGCCTCCCGGGCCAGGCTCACGCTGCGGACCAGTGCGATCTCGGCCAGTTCCGGATCCAGCCCGGCCGCGGCGAACCCGGACGCGGACACCTGGTACGACGCCGTCGTCGCGACCTCGGCGCCGGCCGCGAAGAAGTCCTCGTGCGCGGCCCGGATCTCGTCCGGATCGTCCAGGAGCAGCCGCGCGGACCAGAGCGAGTCCGACAGGTCGTGGCCGCGAGCCTCCAACTGGGTGGCGAAGCCGCCGTCCAGCACGACGGGACGGACGGCGAGGGTTTCACGCAGCGACGGCATGGCCGTCATCCTGCCCTGTCGGCTGGCTATCGTGAACCGTGCTCACGCTGCCCTATCCCGGCAACGGGCTCGTGCACGGAGTGTTCGTGGGGCTCGGGATCGCCGCGGCACTCGTCCTCTACGCGTACGAGAAGCGCCGCCGGGGTCTCGCGGACGACCGACTGTGGGTCATCGCGGGCATGGCGGTCGCCTTCGGGGGCGTGNGGGCGCGGCTGCTGACCTGGGACCCGACCCGCACGACCCAGCTCGACCTGTGGTGGACCGAGGGGAACCGCAGCATCCTGGCCGGCCTGGTGGCCGCCTGGATCGGGGTGGAACTGGGCAAACGCATCACCCGGTACCGGGCCTCGACCGGCGACCTGTTCGTCGCACCCGTCGCCCTGGCCATGGTCATCGGACGAATCGGCTGCCTGCTCACCGAAGACCCGGGCACACCCACCGGTGGGAGCTGGNGGATGGTGCTCACCGAGGCCGACGCGGCCCGGCTCGGCGGGGTGGCCGGCGTCGGCCTGCACNCCTCCTTCGCGTACGAGATCGCCTTCCACGCGATCGCGCTGTGGCTGCTGCTGCGCTACCGGAACGCGCTGCCGCACCCGGGCGACCTGTTCGCCCTCTACGTCGCGGGCTACGCCCTGTTCCGGTTCGGGGTGGAGTTCGTCCGCTCCAACGAGCTGGTCTGGNGGCTGTCCCGGCCGCAGTGGTTCCTGCTGGCGACCCTCCCGCTGCTGGGCTGGCGGGTGTGGCGGATCTGGCACCGGCGGTCCGTGTCCGAGACCACTGCCGGGTAGCATCGCAGCACGCCACGGGAGAGGAACCAGCATGGGCCAACAGCCACCGCCTGTATGGGGTACGCCTCCTCCGCCGGGGCAGCCGCCCCCGGGGCAACCGCCCGCGGGTCCACCGTGGAATGCCGGGCAGCCCGGCGGCCAACCGGGTCCGAACCCCAGGTGGGGCGGCGTCCGGCCGGTGAAGGCCGGAGGGTCGATCGTCCTCGGACTCCTGGTCGGCGTGGCCGTCATCGTGGCCTGGGCCTACGCCACGATCAGCCTCAGCGGGACGTTCAGCTCGTTCGCGGGAGGCATTCCCTACGGGATCCTGGCGTACGGGTGCCGCTGGCCTACTTCGTGACGGCCATCGTCCTGGCGACCCGTCCGCAGGTCGCTCGGGTGGGCGCAGGCCTGTTGATCGCCGTCGGCGTGGTGCCGCTGCTGGCGGCGGGGCTGTGCTTCGGGCTGCTGGCGGCGCAGAGCGGATGACCCCGATCACCCCGCTCGGCCCCGGACAACCGCTGCGCGGCGACCGCCTCCACCGTTACGTCACCGCCTTCTGCCCCGCCTGCCATGAGGCGAATCCGCCCCTGGCCGCCGTGCGCCGGCTGGCCGGCCGCCTGGTCGTCCGGGACGAACGGGTCTGGCTCGAACGCGGCTGTCCCGACCACGGCCTGATCCGGACCCTCTACGACGAGTCGCCGGAGATCCTGCGCTACCTGGAACGCTGGCAGGCACCCACGAAACAGCACGTGCCGGACGCCCCCGACAACTACCGGCCGATCCCCGAGGCATACGCCTACGGGCTGCCGGCGATGCAGACCCAGCACACCTGCATCCTGTTGCAGGACGTGATCGAGCACTGCAACCTGCGCTGCCCGACGTGCTTCACCGCGTCCGGCCCCCAGCTGCGCGGCGTCGCCGCGCTCACCGACGTCCTGGCCAACGTGGACGCCCGGCTCGCCCGCGAGGGCGGACGGCTGGACGTGGTCATGCTGTCCGGCGGCGAACCCACGTTGTATCCGCAACTGGCCGATCTGCTGGACGCGCTGGTCGCGCGGCCGATCGTCCGGATCATGGTGAACACCAACGGCCTGCTGGTCGCCACCGACGACGCGCTGCTGGAGCTGTTGCGCCGGCACCGGGAGCGGGTCGAGGTCTACCTGCAGTACGACGGGCCCTCGCCGGCGGCCTCGGTGTACCACCGCGGGGCGGACCTCACCCGGTTCAAGGAGGCCGCGATCGCGCGGCTGTCGGAGGCGGGGGTGTTCACGACGCTCACCATGACCGCCGCGCTTGGGGTAAACGACGCCGACCTGGGCGCGGTCGTCCTGCGGGCGCTGGAGACCCTGTTCGTCGGCGGCGTCGCGCTGCAGCCGGTATTCGGTTCCGGCCGGGGCCAGGGCATCGACCCGATGAACCGGCTCACCCACACCGGCGTTCTGTCCCGGCTGGAGGCGCAGACCGGCGGCGTGGTCAGCTGGCATGACCTCACGGCCCTGCCGTGCTCGCACCCGCACTGCGCCTCGGTGGGCTACCTGTTGCGGGACGACNAAGGGGTTTGGCGCTCGCTGGTGTCGCTCGTCGGGCACGACCGGCTGCTGGAATGGCTCGACCTCGACCCGGACCTGTTCGCCAACCGGATCGCCGACAGCGCGCTACCGGCTGACCTGCGGGAGTTGATGAAGACATCGTTCCTCGACCTGCTGAGCGAGCAGGCGACCCTCACCCACCCGCGGACGGCCGAGCTGTGGCGCAACATCTGCACCCAGTGCGACCTCGGCATCGGGACGCTGACCACCCTGGCCGCCGGCAGACTCCCAGGGCAGCGGGAGCGGTTGCGACGGCTACTGGCCGAGCGGGTCGTCCGGATCACCGTGAAGCCGTTCATGGACATCTCGACGATGATCGAGGAACGCCTGACCCAATGCTGCGTCCACGTGGGGACCCGCAGCGAGGCCGGTGCCGACCAGTGCGCTCCGTTCTGCGCGGTCCAGGCATGGCCCGCCCTGGGAAACCAGCGGATGAGCCTGGCAACAGGACGACAATTGCCGGTGTTGGACCGTGGCCGAGTGGCTGCGGGAGAGGGGATGCGATGAGTGAGGCAGACGCCCGCCGGATCGCCGCCGGGCCCCCACCCTCGGAGCTGGTGAACCCGCCGGATCAGGAGGCGCCCGCGCCCTTCGATCCGCTGAAGTTGTGCATCTTCGCCACCATCGCCCTCCTGGGATGGATCNGGGGGCCGGTCACCCTGCTGGTGTTCGCGATCGTCGGTCTCGTCGGCTACGCGAAGGCGCGGCGGGCCGGGTTGCTGCGTTCGAAGTGCTACCTGCGCGACACGCGGCTCGTGCTGGCCTACCTGGGCTTCCTCACCGCGGCGGCGCTGGGCGGCTGCTGGGTGTGGGCCCAGCGCCTGCTGGGCGGCTGAGGGCCGGCGTCAGACCGTCGGGTCGGTCGGGGTGTCGGGACGGATGCCCGTGGGCTCCACCGGCTTGGGGTTCCTCGGCATGCCGATGCCGAGCCCCGCGAGGAAACCGCCGACGCCGAGCAGGGCCGCGCCACCGGCGATGATCGGGATCGGGTTGACGAACTCGGCGCTGCGGCCGGTGGACAGCGTGGCGTAGTGCCAGTAGGCCGTCCAGGAGCCCCAGATCAGTACCCCGAGGCCGGCCAGCAGCACGAGGACGCCGAGCACGACCGCGACCCGCGAGAGAATCTTCATGCTCGGCATCTTAGGGACCCGGGTCGCCAGGGCCCACACCCCAGCGGGCGCCGCGCGGCTAGGGTGCGGCCATGGACGAAGCCACGGCACGCTGGCTGGTTTCGGACGAGGCCGCCGAACCGCTGCGGTCGGCGGCTGCCGAGCCTGACCCCGGCTCGCTGGGGGCGGCCCAACGGCTGCGCAGGGTGTTGGCGCCGGAGCGGGCCGCGGCGGTGCTGGCCCAGGCGGCGTTGCGCCGACGGGCTCGGACGAAGTTCGGCGTGGCCGCCGAGGGGCTGTTCTTCACCGGGGACGGCCTGGAGCAGGCCACCCGTCCGGTGGTCGCGGCGTGGCGCGCCGCCCGGCTCGTGGCCGCCGGGGTCACCCAGGTGGCGGATCTCGGCTGCGGGTTGGGGACGGACGCGCTGGCCTTCGCTGAGGCTGGGCTGGGCGTCGTGGCGGTGGAGGCCGACCCCGTGACGGCGGTGCTGGCCGAAGCGAACCTGGGGTCGCGGGCCCGGGTGCTGACCGGCGACGCCGTCGCGCTGTGGCCGGGGCTGGCCGGCGAGGTCGACGGGGTGTTCTGCGACCCGGCCAGGCGGACGTCCCGCGGGCGCACCTGGCGGATCGAAGACTTCACCCCGCCCTGGGCCTTGGTCGCCGCGCTGCTGGACGGGTCCTGCCCGGCCTGCGTGAAACTCGGCCCCGGGGTGCCGGACGCGCTGCTCCCCGACGGGGCCGCCACCTGTTGGGTGAGCGACCACGGCGACCTCGTGGAGGCGTCGGTGTGGGCTGGCGGGCCGTGGCCGCCGGGGAGCNGGACGGCCGTGCTGCTGCCGTCCGGTGCGACTCTGCCGGGCGCCCACGGGCGGGTGCTGGACGAACCCGCCGGCCCCCTTGTCCCCGGCATGGTCCTGTACGAGCCCGATCCAGCGGTGATCCGCGCCGGAGCCGTTCACGAACTGGCCCGCCGCCTCGGCGCCGCGCCCATTTCGTCCGGGATCGCGTACCTGGTGGCCCCAGGAGCTCCGGACGACCGGCAACCCCTCGGTCCGCCGTCACCGTTCGCGACCACCTTCGACATCGTGGAGGTGTTGGACGCAGGCGAGAAGCACCTGCGCCGCTGGGTCCGGGACAACCGGATTGGGACCCTGGAGATCAAGAAACGGGGGATCGAGGTGGATCCGGCTGAGCTTCGGCGTCGGCTGCGTCCGTCCGGTCCGAACGTCGCGACGCTGGTGCTGACCCCGACCCGGACCGGCGCCAAGGCCCTCGTGGTGCGGCGGCTCGGCTGAGCAACGGCCGCCCGGCCGAGGCCCTGGCGCTCGAGCCTGTCGAGACCCCGGGCAGCCAGCGGGTCGAGCCAGTCGCGTCCCGGCGGACGAGCCCGTGGGTTCCCGGCGGTCGAGCCCGTGGAATCCCGGCGGTCGAGCCTGTCGAGACCCCGGGGAACGTCGCCCGAGCCGGTCCCGGCGGTCGAGCCTGTCGAGACCCCGGGATAGCCCGCCCGAGCCCCGGGAATCCTGGCGGTCGCCCCGGGAATCCCGGCGGTCGAGCCCTGTCGGGACAGCCAGCGGTCGAGCCCCTGGAATCCCCGCGGTCGAGCCTGTCGAGACCCCGGGGCAGCCAGCGGTCGAGTCCGTGGAGTCCCGGCGGTCGAGCCTGTCGAGACCCCGGGGTAGCCCGGCCAGGCTCTGTCGAGACCCTCGGGAACATCGGTCGAGCCGGTCCAGGCCCTGGCGCTCCCTCCTCAGCCGGCTCCTGGAATCCCGGCGGTCGAGCCTGTCGAGACCCCGGGGCAGCCCGGCCGGGCCCTGGCGAGACCTCGGGGAACGCCGCCCGAGCCGATCCAGCCCTGGCGCTCCCTCCTCAGCCGAGCTCGAACGTCTCCCGGCGTTCGGCGATGCGGATGCTCTCGGGGTCGAGGTACTCCCGAGCGGTCAGGACGAGGCCGGCCAGCTCGCGTTCGAGGGTCTGCGACCGGAAGAGCACGCCGATCGTCACCGCATGGTCCGGCTTGAACACCACCTCGACCGGATCCCCGGANCGGATCACGCCGGGCCGGATGACCCGCAGGTAGCTGCCGGAGCGGCCCTCGCGGGTGAACGTCTTCAGCCAGCCGCGTTCGTCGATCCAGGCCCGGAACGTGTTGCAGGGAATCCGGGGNGTGGTCACCGCGAGTTCCGCGTCGCCGATGCGCCAGCGCTCGCCGATCAGCGCGCCGGTCACGTCCAACCCCTCGGTGGTCAGGTTCTCGCCGAACTGACCGGGCCCGAACTCCCGGCCGACGACGCCGCTGAGGTGCGCGAGGTCCTCCGCGGCGTACGCGTACACGGCTTGCACGTCGCCGCCGTGATGCTTGCCGTCGCCCAGGAAGTCGCCGGCCACGCCGCTGACCCCGGCCCCGTCGACCCAACGTCGGGGGCCCGGGTCGAACACCTCGATTGACGCGACCGGACGCTTGTCGATCCCCGTTGACTGGTGCGGTTTGTGCGCGTCGGGCGCTGCCCGGCCGGTGTTCACGCTCACCACGCGGGCGGTCATCGGGCACCGATCCCGATCGCCCAGCCGTGGGGTTCGACCTGCTCGGCGCTCTGGGCCGACGCCATCACGATGTCGCCGGACGGCAGCGGCACCTCCCCGTCGGAGACGTTCAGCGCCAGCTCGACCACCTCGTCCGGCCCCTCGATGACGACCACCACCGTCTGGTTTGTCAGCTCGCGGGTGCTGACTATCCCGTCCACCAGCCACGGGTGGCGCCGCCGCAACCCCAGCAGCCGCTGGTACAGCTCGAACGTGTCCGCACCCCAGGGCAGCAGCCCGTCCGGCGTCTGCGGGAACGGTGGACGAACGGCGTCGTCCCCGCCCGGGGCGTCCAGCTTGACGCCGGTGAACCGCTGCTCGTCGCCGGCGTAGATGGACGGGATGCCTGGCAGCAGGGTGAGCAGCAGCGCTGCGTGCGCCACGTGGCGCTGGTCGTCCAGCTGGCTGGCCACCCGGGTGACGTCGTGATTGGAGACGAACGTCTGCGGCCGGAACGACTCGCAGAAGCGGCGATGCCGACCCAGCGCATGGTCGAGATAGAAGAGGTTGCGGTTGTTCAGCGAATCCCAGATCGCGTGCCACAGCTCGTACTGGGTGACCGAATCGACCCCGGAAGCGGCCACGAAGTCGGCGTAGTCGCCATGGATCACCTCGCCCAGCAGCCAGCACTCGGGGTGGGCGGCCTTCACGCGTTCGGTGATCGGCCGCCACGCCTCGGCCCCGGGCGCGTAGGCGGCATCCAGCCGCCACCCGTCGATGCCGCGCCCCAACCAGTGGTTCATGACGCCGGTCACGTAGTCGATCGGGGGATGGCTCAGGTCGAGTTCGACCAGTGGTTCGTGGCCCTCGAACACCCGAGGCCAGCCGTCCACCCAGCGCAACCACTTGCCGTCCTCGGAATCCGGCCCGCCGGCGATGCCCCGCCGGACGATCTCGTGGTCGCGGGACAGGTGGTTGAACACCCCGTCCAACAGGATCCGGATGCCACGTTCCTTCGCCTTCCACATCAGTTCGCCGAAGTCGGCGTCGTCGCCCAGGCGCGGGTCGATGCGGTAGTGGTCGAGGGTGTCGTAACCGTGGGAGGACGAAGCGAAGACCGGGTTCAACAGCATGCCGTTGCAGCCGAGGGCGACCAGGTAGTCCAGCCAGTTGGTGAGCTGTCCGAGACGATGCCGCACCTCGCGCACCTCGGTGCTTTCGGCGTTCACGAACCCGAGCGGGTACGCCTGCCACCAGACAACGTGGGCGGTCCAGTCCATGCACCCTCCTTCCCGGTGATCCTATTGCTCCGGCATCCTCCGCCGGGCCGCCCCGCGATTTCGTCCGGCGGCGCAAGGTCAGGGACGGGGCGCGACCACCGACCACGGGACCGTCAGCTCGCCCAGTCGCCAGCGTGTTGGAGCGTCCCGCACCGGGCGACCGGACGAACGCAGCGATGCCACCGTGGCCAGCCACCGCTGGCGTGGCCCGTGCACCCGCAGCGGAGTTGCGAGCTCCCAGGCCCGGTCGAGCGCCTGCAGCCACGCGTGGATCGGCTCGCCCGGCACGTTGCGGTGGATCAGCGCCTTCGGCAACCGATCGGCCACGTCGCTCGGACGGGTCAGCGAGGCCAGCCGCACCGAGATCGTGAAGCTGCGCGGGCCGGCCTCGTCCAGGGTGAGCCAGGCGGCCCGGCGGCCGATCTCGTCGCAGGTCCCCTCGACGACAAGCCCGCCGGGGCCAGCCCGGCGGTCAGTCGGNGCCCAGGCGCCAGCGACCTCATCCGCGTCGTATTGGCGCAGCACGTTGAAGGCCCGGACGAGGGTGGGCGGCGGCCAGCCGGCGGGGCGGGGCAGTTCGAAGCCGCCCGGCACGAAGGCCCGGTCCGGTGTGGCGAACGGGAGTGCGGCGGCGACCCGGTCGGGATCGATCTCGATCCCGAGCACCCGGACGTCCGGACGCACCCGGCGCAGCCGCTCGTGCAGTTCGACCACCGTCCACGGGTGCGCCCCGTAGCCCAGATCGACCACCACCGGCCGCGGGCCGGCGGCCCGCAGCACCGGCGCCAGCGGGCCGGCGAGATAGCGGTCCACACGGCGCAACCGGTTGGGGTTCGTCGTGCCCCGGGTGATCGTGCCGACGGGTTTCACCGCCCCATGGTGACCGGTCGCGGGCGGCGCGCCCCACGCGCCCCGCCGCACCGGGTGAGAACGAGAAAACGGGGTGGTGTTCGCTCGAACCGCCGAGGACGGGGCGGTTCGTCGCCACGNCCACCCGAGTCCCGGCGGCCCCGGGGTTGGAGCCCCGTGGACGCGGATCGCACCGGGNNACGGGACACAGCACTGCGGCGGCGTTCTGTCACAGGGGCCTGTCAGGCTGGGGTCATGCAGCGCNNACCGACGAACTGGAGGCCCGCTCCTTCGCGACCCGGGCGGAGTTGCGGGCCTGGCTGGAGGCCCACCACGCCGACTCGCCCGGCCTTTGGGTCCGGCTCGCCAAGGCCGGCGGCGGGCGGCCGTCGGTCACCTTCAGCGACCTGCTGGAGGAGGGCCTCTGCTTCGGCTGGAGCGAGAGCCAGCGGCGTCCCGGCGACGCGGAGCACTACCTCCAGCGCTTCACCCCGCGACAACGGCGAGGAACGGTGTCGCAGCGCAACCTGCGCCTCGTCCGGGAACTGNCAGGAGAGGGGTTGATGACGGCGGCCGGCCTGGCGGTGTTGTGAGCAGGGACCGTTGGTCCGAGCCCTGCCGGCGGGCAACCCGGACGCCCCCGGTCGACGAGATCCGGTGCCTCGGTCAGCGCGCCATTCGTCAGCGCCCTGCGTGGCGGGCGTCGCTGGTCTCCCTCGCCCTGCCCGTGCGTGAGCGGCGGGACTCCTGGCGCCCGCGGGGCAGGATCCCCGGCTGACCGGAGCCGCCGGAGCCCGGCCTCTAGCACTCAGGTTGAACGAGTGCTAAGCCAGGTATAGATTCGTCGTTAGCACTCTCGGTGTGAGAGTGCGAACGGCCGTCGGCGGCACCGCGACGACGCCCCGGCCACCCGAAACCTGACATCACCAGGGCCTACGCGCCCACACGAAGAAAGGTATTGACGTGGCAGTCACGATCAAGCCGCTGGAGGATCGCATCCTCGTCCAGCCCCTCGAGGCCGAGCAGACCACCGCCTCGGGTCTGGTCATCCCCGACACCGCCAAGGAGAAGCCGCAGGAGGGCAAGGTCGTCGCGACCGGTCCCGGCCGCATCGACGACAACGGCAACCGCGTCCCGCTGGATGTCGCCGAGGGCGATGTCGTGATCTTCAGCAAGTACGGCGGCACCGAGGTCAAGTACGACGGCAACGAGTACCTGCTGCTCAACGCCCGCGACATCCTCGCCATCGTCACCAAGTAAGGACCAACGCCACATGCCCAAGATCCTTCAGTTCGACGAGGAGGCGCGCCGCTCCCTCGAGCGCGGCGTCGACACCCTCGCCAACACCGTGAAGGTGACCCTCGGCCCCAAGGGCCGCTACGTCGTTCTCGACAAGAAGTGGGGTGCCCCGACCATCACCAACGACGGCGTGACCGTCGCCAAGGAGGTCGAGCTCACCGATCCGTACGAGAACCTCGGCGCGCAGCTGGCCAAGGAGGTCGCCACCAAGACCAACGACATCGCCGGTGACGGCACGACCACGGCAACCGTGCTGGCCCAGGCACTCGTCCACGAGGGCCTGCGGGCGGTCGCGTCCGGCGCCAACCCGGTGGGCCTCAAGCGCGGCATCGAGGCGGCCGTCGAGGCCGTCAACGCCGAACTGGCCAACCTGGCCCGCGAGGTCGAGACCACCGACGACATGGCCAACGTCGCCACCATCTCCGCGCGCGACTCCGAGATCGGCGACCTGATCGCCCAGGCGTTCGACAAGGTCGGCAAGGACGGCGTCATCACCGTCGACGAGTCCCAGACCTTCGGCACCGAGCTGGAGTTCACCGAGGGCATGCAGTTCGACAAGGGCTACCTGTCCCCGTACTTCGTGACCGACCCCGAGCGCATGGAAGCCGTGCTGGAGGATCCCTACATCCTGATCAACCAGGGCAAGGTCTCCTCGATGAACGACCTGCTGCCGCTGCTGGAGAAGGTCATCGGCGCCGGCGGCACCTTGTTCATCGTGGCCGAGGACGTGGACGGCGAGGCGCTGTCGACCCTGGTCGTGAACAAGATCCGCGGGACGTTCACCTCGGTGGCCGTGAAGGCTCCGGCCTTCGGCGATCGCCGCAAGGCCATGCTTGAGGACATCGCGATCCTCACCGGCGGCAAGGTGGTCGCACCCGAGGTCGGGCTGAAGCTCGACCAGGTCGGCCTGGACGTGCTGGGCCGGGCCCGGCGCGTCGTGGTCACCAAGGACAACACCACGATCGTGGACGGGGCCGGCGCTGCCGACGCCGTGTCCGGCCGGGTCGCGCAACTGCGCGCCGAGATCGCCCGCACCGATTCGGACTGGGATCGGGAGAAGCTGCAGGAGCGGGTCGCCAAGCTCGCCGGCGGCGTCTGCGTGATCAAGGTCGGGGCCGCGACCGAGGTGGAGCTCAAGGAGAAGAAGCACCGCATCGAGGACGCCGTGTCGGCGACCCGGGCGGCCATCGAGGAGGGCATCGTCGCCGGTGGCGGCTCGGCTCTCGTTCATGCCGCGCGGGTGCTGTCCGACGGCCTCGGCAAGTCCGGGGACGAGAAGACCGGCGTGCAGATCGTGGCCAAGGCCGTGGTCGAGCCGCTGCGGTGGATCGCGGAGAACGGCGGCGAGCCGGGCTACGTGATCGTGTCCAAGGTGGCCGACCTGGAGCCGGGCAACGGCTACAACGCCGCGACCGGCGAGTACGGCGACCTGGTCGCCGCCGGCGTCATCGACCCGGTCAAGGTGACCCGTTCGGCGCTGTCGAACGCGGCCTCCATCGCCGCCCTGCTGCTCACCACCGAAACTCTGGTGGTCGAGAAGCCGGCCGACGACGAGGGCGACGGCCACCAGCACTGAGTCGCCCGAACCGACGCACCGATGGCCCCCGACGCGTTCGGGGGCCATCGGCGTTTCCGCTCCCCGTAGGCTTTCGGCCGTGACCTCGCACCTGCTCCACCGGCTGGGCCGATGGGCCCGACTGGACACCGGTTCCCGCCTGTGGGCCCTGGTGAAGGTGGGCTCCGCCAAGATCGTCGCTGAGGTCCTGGCCTTGTTCCCACAGGCTCCCCGAGGCGGCCGCGCAACTGCACGACACCTTGTCCGGCCTGGTCAGGTCCGGCTTCCTGATTCCAGCGCACGGGGCAGGAACGGACGAGGCATGAGCGCGACCCGTCCCCTCTGGCTCGGCACTGCCGGCAGCGTGCTGGTGGCGTGGNGGAGTTGCCACCCTGAGTTCTCCCACGGCCCGGACGGGTGGCCCAACGCGCTGGTGGATGCGATCGGCCGCACCGCGATCTGGCCGCTGGACTGGATCGTCATCGTGCTGGGCGTGGCCGCGATCGCCTGGTCGTGGTGGCGGCTCCGTCGGCGTCCGGGCGGCGACGGTCGGCTGCTGGCCCCGGCTCTGGTGCTGTGGTCGCTTCCCTTGCTGCTCGTCACGCCGGTGCTGTCGGCCGATGCCGTCCTGTACGCCGATCTCGGCTGGACGCTCGGCCAGCACGAGAACCCCTACCTGGTTGGCCTGGCGGCGACCGGCGGCCCGTACGCCGCCCAGGTCGATCCGCTCTGGGCGNGGACGGGGGTCGCGTACCCACCGCTGGCCCTGCTGGTCGACCGGGCGGTCGTGGCCCTCGCCGGCGCGCACCCCTATCTGGGCATCGTCGCGATGCGACTACCCGCGGTGCTCTCGATCGCCGCGCTGTGGTGGCTGGTGCCGAGCCTGGCCGTCCGGTTCGGGGTCGACCGGACGCACGCGCTTTGGNGTGTGGTGAATCCCNTGGTCGTGCTGCACTTCGTGGGCGGTGCCCACAACGACGCCCCCATGGTCGCGCTCGCCCTCGCGGGGCTGTGGGTGGCCACGGCGCGGCCCCACTGGGTGCTGTCCCTGGTCGCCGGCCCGGCGGTCATCGGCGTCGCGATGGCGCTCAAACAGCAGGCGGGCCTGGCGGTCGTCGCCGCCGCGGGGATCCCGGTGGCCGCGGGATTGGCCCGGCTGCCGCTGGCCCGGCGGCTCTGGCTGCTCGGCCGCCGGACGGCCGTCGCGGCCGCGGCCGCGATCGCGGTGTTCGTGGGGGTCACGGTGGCGTCCGGCCTCGGCTTCGGCTGGGTGGACTGGCTGTCGGTGATGGGCGATACCGGTACCCCGGCTCCCTTCTCGATCATCGGCAAGCTCGGTTCGCTGGCGATCCGGGCGGCCGGTGCCGATCCGTCCGGCTTCCTGGAGGTCGTGGCGCTGGCCTCCGGAGTGACCCTGCTGGCCGCCCTCGCCTGGGTGCTGGTGAGGTTCGCCGACCGGCCGCTGCACGCGGTGGCCTGGGGTTCGCTGGCGGTCAGCGTGCTGGGTCAGTCGATGCACNCCTGGTACATCNCCTGGTCGCTGGCCCTGTTCGCGCTGATCCCGCTGACCCACCGCCAACACCGTTGGGTCACCGGCTTCGCGCTGGCGTTCGTGGTCTGGAACTCGATCCAGACCGTCGTCTGGCACACGATGCCCTGAGCGTCCGCGTCGGCAGCGCACCGCCCCTCGGCCGCACCACGGGGACGAGCGGCCCGGCCGGCCCCGCGAGGGCTTCGGTAGACTCGAAACCCCGTCCGGAAGGCCCCCATGTTCACCGTGCCCGCCTCGCTCACGCTACGGTTGCCGGGCACCCTGGTCGGTTTCGCCGGCTCGCTCCTGGTCGCGGTGGGTGGCTGCAGCACCGACTTCTCGATGAACCCCGCAGGCTGGGGGCCTCGAGCGTCAACACCGTCGNGCTCCCTGATCAGCCGGCCCGCGGCCAACCTGTTGATCACCGCCGGGGTCGCCCTGCTGTGCGTCGGCTGGTGGCTGCTGCGGCCTAGGCGCTATCCGAACCTCAGCCAGTGGGCGGTGCTGGGCCTGTGGGTGCTGCCGCTGCTGCTGGTGCCGCCGATCATGAGCGCCGACCCGTTCCTCTACGCCGATGTGGGCTACGTCCTCTCCCAGGGACGCAACCCCTATGAGGTGCGCCTGGGCGGTCTCGGCGGCCCGTACGCGCCGTGGGTGGATACCTTCTGGGCCGGCCACGGGGTGGCGTATCCGCCCTTGTCACTGCAGGTGAGCCGGGTCATGNGTGGGGCTCGCGAACCTGCACCCGTACTGNGGGTGATCGCCCAGCGGGTCCCCGCGCTGGCGGGCGTGGCCCTGCTGGGCTGGTTCGTCCCCCGGCTCTCGGACGAGGTGGGCGCCAACCGTTCCTGGGCCTGGTGGCTCGGCGTGCTCAACCCGATCCTCGTGGTCCACCTGGTCGGCGGCGCGCACAACGACGCGCTGATGGCCGGGGTCGTGGTGTTCGCGATCTGGCTGAGCCTCCGCCGGATCCCAGGGGTGTCGGCCAGCCTGGTGCTCGCGCCGATCGTCCTGGGGCTGGCGATGGGGCTGAAGCAGCAAGCGGGGCTGGCCGCGATCGCGGTGGCCGCGCTGCCCGTCCTCGACCGCGTCCGGGCCCGGACCCGAGGGGGACAGCTGTGGCTCCTCACGTGGCGCACGGCCATCGCGGCCGCGGTGGCCGTGGCGACGTTCGTCCTGACCTCGCTGGCGACCGGGCTGGGCTTCGGCTGGGTGGCCTGGCTGTCGGAGATGGGACGGGCCCGCACCCTCACCCTGGCCATCGCCATCAGCGACGCGGTCGGCTGGCTTGGCATCGACGTGACCCACGTCGCGTTCGCCGTCATCGGCGTGCTGGCGTTCGCGCTGTTCGTCTGGCTGCTGCTGACCAGTNCCCGACCAGCCGATGAGCGTGGTCGCCGGGGGTCGGTCCTCGTCCTGTTCATGAGCCAGGCGCTGCACCCCTGGTACGTCGGGCTCTCGCTGGCGCTGCTGGCGCTGTCCCGGCTCACCCCGCGCATCGGCGCGGCGGTCGTGTGGACGACGGTGGGCTACCTGATGGCCTACACGGTCCAGTTCGTCTACGTCCAGCCCGTCCTCGTCGCGATCCCCGCCGGGGTCGCGTTCGGACTCCTGATGTGGTGGCTGCATGACCGGACGACCGGCGGAGAGCCGATTACCCTGGGGTGATGCGCGTCGCAATCGCTGGGGCCTCCGGTCTGCTCGGGACCGCGGTCGCCGTCCGGCTGCGCAGCGAGGGACGGGACGTGCTCAGCCTCGTCCGGCGGCCGGCCGCGGCGGCGGACGAACGCGCCTGGGACCCCGACACCGGGCACATCGACGGCCCCGGGCTGGCGGACGTGGACGTGGTCGTCAACTTCAGCGGCGCCGGGATCGCCGACGCCCGCTGGAGCGAGCCCCGCAAGGAGGAGCTGCGGCGCTCCCGCATCGCCAGCACGATCACGATCGTCCACCACCTGGAGCCGGACGGACGCTGCCAGCGGCTGCTCAACGGCTCCGCCATCGGGCCTACGGCGACACCGGAACCGAGATCGTCGACGAGCGGAGCCCCTACGGGACCGACTTCCTGGCCCGGCTCGTCCGCGACTGGGAGAGTGCGGCCGCCGCCTCGCCGGTGCCGCACGTGGCACTGCGCACCGGCCACGTCCTCACCGCGGGCGGCGGTTTCCTCGGCAAGCAGTTGCTCGCGTTCAAGGCCGGCGTCGGCGGGCGGATCGGCAACGGCCGGCAGTTCCTGTCCTGGATCCACGTCGACGATTACACCCGGGCGGTGAGCTACTTGCTCGACAGCCCGATGACCGGCCCGGTCAACCTCGTGGGCCCGAAGCCGGTCACCAACGCCGCCCTCACCGCCGCTCTCGGCCGCCGCCTGCGCCGGCCCACCCTGCTCCCGATGCCCCTGTTCGCGCTGCGCGCGCTGTTCGGCCCGGAGATGGTCGAGGTCGCTTTGTTGAGCGGCCAGCGCGTGGCGCCGGCCAGGCTGCTGCAGGTCGGCTTCACGTTCGACCACCAGGAGTTGGCCGAAGCACTGGCGAGCCTGTCGCTGTGACGCCGGGTCGTCCCGGGCGCCCCCGCAAGCCACCTAGGTTGACGTCCTCCAGGGATTCGCCGGGCGCCGTGGGCGCCCTGCGAGAGGCGCGGGCGGTGTCGTCCGCAGCCCGTAGACTGACCTGACCTCGCACAGAAACGGTGTTGTCGATGACGTTGCCCGAGCTGACCCCCGCGGGGTTCCGACCCCCTTCGCCGCCTTGGGCCTGACCTTCGACGACGTGTTGCTGCAACCGAACGAGAGCGACATCATCCCCTCCCACGTGGACACGTCCACGCTCGTGTCGCGTCGGATCCAGGTCCGGGTGCCGCTGATCAGCTCCGCGATGGACACCGTCACCGAGGCCCGGATGGCGATCGCGATGGCCCGCGAGGGCGGGCTCGGCATCCTGCACCGCAACATGGCCGCGGACGAGCAGGCCTCCCAGGTCGACCGGGTGAAGCGATCCGAGGCCGGCATGGTAGATCAGCCGATCACGATCAGCCCCGAGGCCACCATCCGCGAGGTGGACGACCTGTGCGCCCACTTCCGCATCTCCGGGGTGCCGGTGGTCGACTCCGACCTAAAGCTGCTGGGCATCGTCACCAACCGCGACATCCGCTTCGAGGACGACGAGCAAAGGCTCGTCGCCGAGGTGATGACCCCGATGCCGCTGGTGACCGGCTGGCCGGGCATCAAGCCGGACGAGGCGTTGAAGCTGCTGGCCCGGCACAAGATCGAGAAACTGCCCCTCGTCGATTCCTCGGGTCGGCTGCGCGGCCTGATCACGCTGAAGGACTTCGTCAAGTCCGACAAGTACCCGCTGGCCTCAAAGGATCCGCAGGGCCGGCTGCGCGTCGGCGCCGCCGTCGGCTTCTACGGCGACGCCTGGGAACGCGCGATGCTGCTGGTCGAGGCGGGAGTGGACGCGATCGTGGTCGACACCGCTCACGGCCACTCCCGCGGGGTGCTGGAAATGATCACCCGGTTGAAGGCCGAGCCCGCCGCCGCCGAGGTGGACGTCATCGGCGGCAATGTGGCCACCTATGAGGGCGCCAAGGCGCTGGTCGAGGCGGGTGCGGACGGGGTGAAGGTCGGGGTCGGTCCCGGTTCCATCTGCACCACCCGGGTGGTCGCCGGGGTGNGGGTTCCGCAGGTGACCGCCATCCACGACGCGGCCCGGGCCTGTCGTCCGGCGGGTGTCCCGGTGATCGGCGACGGGGGCCTGCAGTACTCCGGTGACATCGCCAAGGCGCTGGTGGCCGGCGCGGACACCGTCATGCTCGGCTCGCTGCTGGCCGGCTGCGAGGAGAGCCCCGGCGAACTGGTGTTCATCAACGGCAAGCAGTACAAGTCCTACCGGGGCATGGGCTCGCTCGGCGCGATGGCGGCCCGCGGGCGCAAGGCGTCCTACTCCCGCGATCGTTACTTCCAAGGCGACGTGGTCAACGACGACAAGCTGATCCCCGAAGGGATCGAGGGCCAGGTCGCGTTCCGCGGTCCGCTGTCAGCCGTGGCGTATCAGCTCATCGGCGGGCTGCGGCAGTCGATGTTCTACACCGGCGCCGGGACGATCGCGGAGCTCCACGAGCGCGGCCGGTTCGTCCGGATCACGTCCGCCGGACTGCGTGAGTCGCATCCCCACGACATCCAGATGACGATTGAAGCCCCCAACTACGCATCGAAGGCCTGACAGGAGTGCCCATGATTGAGATCGGGCGTGCCAAGCGCGCCACCCCCGTCTACTCCTTCGACGACATCGCGATCGTCCCGACCCGACGCACCCGGCACATCGCGGACGTGAAGCTGACCTGGAAGATCGACGCCCTCACCTTCGACTTCCCGATCGTGGCGGCGCCGCAGGATTCGGTGATGTCCCCGGCGACGGCGATCGCGCTGGGCAAGCTCGGGNGGCTCGGTGTGCTGAACCTCGAGGGGCTCTGGACGCGCTACGCCGACCCTGAGTCGCTGCTGGAGGAACTGGCGGGGATCGAGGATCCGGTGGCGGCGACCAAGCGAATGCAGGAACTGTATGCCGAGCCGATCAAGGGTGAGCTGATCACCGAGCGGATGCATCAGATCCGCGACGCCGGGGTGCCGGTCGCGGGCGCGCTGTCGCCGCAGAACTGCCGCCAGTTCGCCGGCGTCGTCGAGTCGGCGGGGGTGGACTTCTTCGTGATCCGCGGGACGACCGTCTCGGCCGAGCACGTCTCGTCCGTGGACGAGCCGCTGAACCTCAAGCAGTTCATCTACGACCTCGACGTGCCGGTGATCGTGGGCGGCTGCGCCACCTATCAGGCCGCGCTGCACCTGATGCGGACGGGCGCTGCCGGCGTCCTGGTCGGCTTCGGCGGTGGCGCGACCAAGCGCACCCGCAACGTCCTGGGCGTGGAGGTGCCGATGGCCTCGGCCATCGCCGACGTCGCGGAGGCCCGGCGGGACTACCTGGACGAGTCGGGCGGCCGGTACGTGCACGTGATCGCCGACGGCGGCCTCGGCCGTTCGGGCGACATCGCGAAGGCCATCGCCTGCGGAGCGGACGCTGCCATGGTGGGCACCCCGCTCGCCCGGGCCGAGGAGGCGCCCGGCCGCGGCTGGCACTGGGGTCCAGAAGCCTGGCACGCCAGTCTGCCCCGTGGCGAGCGGGTCAAGTTCGGGGCGATCGGCACGCTGGAGGAGATCATGCTCGGCCCCTCCCACACCCCGGACGGGACGATGAACCTGGTGGGCGCGCTGAAGCGCGCCCTGGCCACCTGCGGGTACACCGAGATCAAGGAGTTCCAGCGGGTCGAGATCGTCGTCCACAGCTGAGGGTGGGCGCCAGGCCCACGCCCCGAGCGCTGCCCTAGGATCGGCGCATGACCCAGCTCGACCCCGACCTGAGCCGGATGCGGGCCAGCATCGACAACCTGGACGCCGCGATCGTCTGCCTGCTCGCGGAGCGGTTCAAGATCACCCAGTCGGTGNGGGAGCTGAAGGCCAAGCTGGGGCTGCCCGCGGCCGACCCGGAGCGGGAGGCGGAGCAGATCGCCCGGTTGCGGCAGCTGGCCGACCAGGCGCGCTTGGATCCGGAGTTCGCCGAGAAGTTCCTGAACTTCATCGTCTCCGAGGTCGTCCGGCACCACGAGCAGATCGCGCAGGGCGGCGAATGAGCACCGCCCGCCGCAGGCCCGGCGCCGCGCCGGAGCCGCCGGCACCCGCCAAGCCCGTCGACGACGGGATCAAGCGGCCCCGCGAACTCGTCCTGGTGGGCCTGGTGATCTGCGGGCTCTGGCCCCAGCTGTGGATGGGTGCGGTTGCGCTGATCCTCGCCTCGTTCTGGCTCACCTGGTCCGGCCGGTGGGAGAAGCGGCACTCGGTAATGGTGCTCGGCGCCCTGGTCTGGGTCGCCGGCTCGGCCGCGATCCTGGCCGCCGACAAGGACCGCGTCAAGCTCGGCCTCGGTTGGCTGAATCCCCCGAGTGGGTGGTCTCGCTCGGCGCGGACCAGGGCTGCTGATGCTGCTGGTGCAGGCGATCGGGATCGGGCTGGTGGCCTGGGCCGCCGACGGCATGCGCACCCTGGCCCAGATGCGACGGCGGTAGCCCCAGGCATGCCCGACCGGGTGCGCGGCGAGGTCACCCTCCGGCTGGGCGGTGCGGGCGACGCATCCGCTCTTGCCGCGATCGAGCACGCCTCCGACGAGCCCTTCGACGGCCTGCTCGATTTCACGGACGTGGCGGAGGGCACTCCGCGCGGCGAGGCGCTACGGCTGCCGGGCTTCGTGCTGGTCGCGGAACTCCGCGGCCGGCCCGTGGGTTTCGCCCAGGTCCGGGACCTCGGCGGCTGCTGGCACCTGGAGCAGTTGTCGGTGCATCCCCGGGTGCAACGGCGGGGACTGGGGACGATGCTGCTGGAGGCTGCGGCGGAGTTGGCCGCCGCTAGGGGGCACNGTTCGCTGACGCTGATCACGTTCGCCGAGGTGCCGTGGAACGCACCGTTCTACGCCGCCCACGGCTTCGCGGTCGAGGACGATCCGCCACCGCAGGTGAAGGCTCTCCTCGACACCGAACGACGCCTGGGGCTGTCCNGCGGTGGGCCCCGGGTGGCGATGCGCCGGGACCTGGAGGACCGCAGGCTGCCGCGTCCGGCGGTCAGCGTGATCCCGCTGCGGGACGGCCCTGCCGGGCTGGAGGTGTTCGTCCAGCACCGCGCGACCACCATGGATTTCGCCGCCGGCGCGGTGGTGTTTCCGNGGNGCCGGGTCGACCCGGTCGACCACGAGCACCCGCTCCCGTACCCGGACGAGCAACTCGCTGAGCACGTCGCGGCCTGGGCCGAGGTCCCGCTGGTGACCGCGTCCGGCGTCGCCCGTCGAACCGCCCGGGTGCTGCTCGCGGCGGCCGTCCGCGAGGTCGCGGAGGAGACCGGGGTGGTGCTCGACCCCGAGCGGCTGCTGCCGTGGGACAACTGGATCACCCCGCCCGGCTACCCGCGGCGGTTCGATGTCGCCTTCTTCGTGGTGGACGGGACGGGGCTCGCGTTCACCAACCTGACCACCGAGGCGGTGCGCGCCGGCTGGGATCCGGTGGCCCGGCTGCTGGACGACGCCGACGAAGGCCGGATCGCCCTCATGCCGCCCACCCGGACGATCCTTGCCGAGCTCGCCGGCATCGCCACCACCGCGGGGGTGCTGGCCCGTCGTCCGGTGATCGAGGCCGTGTTCGACGATCGGCCGCAGCCGCGACCTCGACCGTCCCGAGGTCCGGCCGGCCTGCCCCATCGGGCCGCCCGACCGGAGTGCCCGACGCAAACTACCCCCAGCAGGAGTCACGACCGCATAGCGGTCGATAGCCGCTCCCTGGGGTAGTTTGCGTCGCCCGAGAAGCCCAGCCAGGGTCAGCGTGGACAGATCCAAGGTGCGGCGCATGTCATCAGGGCATAGTCCTGGGCACTTGCCGGCAAACGTCCGGCACTTGCGATGGAGGGCGCCGACACGCGCCTCGACCTCGGTGGAACGGCAGCGACGGGGAGGCGTCGGAGCGGGCGTGGTGATGCTCGACGCCCCTTCCCTGCGAAGGCCCTCCTCATGCTGATCTCTGCCTCACGGGACGACGACGACGTGACCGCGCAACTCCCCACGCTGCATCGCCTCGATGCCGGCCGGCAGCCCGTCAAGCCCCACGAGTCGATCCACGGGCGGCTCGATACCCGCCTGCGCCACTACCTCAACCAGTGTGGTCAGCTTCTCGGTCGTCGGCGCGGAGAATATGCCCGCGAGGTGTTGACAGGTGAACACGTTGGCGATCGCGGCGTAGAGGTTGCGCTCGATGCCGCCCAGAAGCGGGCCGCCCTCCTCTCCACCGGCGAGGATCAGCCGGCCTTCCGGAGCGAGCACGAAGCGCAGGTCGCGGAGCCGCCGGTTCCCGCCCAAGCCGATGATGACGTCGTACGCCGGCTGGTCCCCTCCACACGTGTCCGCGAGTGACGCGGCCCGATAATCGAAGGCGCGCTGCGCGCCCAGCCCCTTCACGAGGTCGATCTTTCCGGCGCTGCACACCGCGGTGACGTGGGCTCCGAGGTGCGCGGCGAGCTGCACGGCGTAGGTCCCGACGGCTCCCGACGCACCGATAATGAGGACGTGCTGGCCCGGGCCCACCTGGCCGGCGACGAGTGCTTGGTGAGCGGTTGCGCCCGAGACTCCGAGGGTGGCCGCCGTCGGGTCGGAGACGCCGTGGGGAATCCGGGCTAGTGTTCGAGGCTTGGCGATGGCGTAGTCCGCGAACGATCCGATGGCGGTCCCACAGACCCGGTCCCCGATCGCAAGGGTCGTTACGTCGTCACCGATCGTGACCACCTCACCGGCGACCTGTTGGCCAAGGGCGGTCTGGCGCGGGCGGCGCAGCCCCAAGGCCAGGCGAACGGCGAGCGGGCGTCCGTCAAGGAGGTGGAGGGTTGCGCGGTCCAGGCCGGCCGCGGCGACCCTGATGAGGACCTCGCCGGGGGCGGGTTCGGGCCGCGGCGCAGCCGCGACGATTACATCGGCGGCCGTGCCGTAGACCACGCGTCTGGCCGCGCGCATGGTCTCCGGGAGGGCACTCCCGCCAGTCGCAATGTCGTTGCTCCCTCCGGCTGAGGATCCAGTGGTGAACGCGTCCCGGGTTGTCATCATGCACTCCATTTCATACAACGTAAGGTTTGATGCACGTACGGTAACATTACGCTGTAAGGAACCGCAATGCCGACCCCGCCGGAGGTCCCATGCCCCCTCGCAAGCTCACCNCCGAGGCCGTCGTCAGCGCCGCCCTAGAGGTCGCCGATCACGACGGGATCGACCGGCTCACGATGCGCAGCCTCGCTCGCGCCCTCGGTGTCGAGGCAATGTCGCTGTATCACCACTTCGCAGGCAAGGAGGCGCTGCTCGACGCGATGGTCGACCGGGTCTACGGCGAGATCGACTTGCCCTCGCCCAACGGCCCGTGGCGCGCCGAGCTCCGACGGCGCTCACACTCGGTGCGCGCCGTCCTGCATCGACATCCGTGGGCTCTGCCTCTCATGGAGTCGCGCCGCACCCCGGGCCCGGCCAACCTCGCTTATCACGAGGCGAACCTTGCCTGCCTGCGCTCGGGCGGCTTCTCGGCTCGCCAAGTCGCTCATGCGTACGCCGTCCTCGATGCCTTCGTCTATGGGTTCGTCCTCCAGGAGTCGACCCTGCCGTTCGACTCCGGCCCCCAGGCGCAGGACATGCTCGTCGCCGAGCCGTGGAGTGAGGCAGTGGCTGCCCACCCGAACATGGCATGGTTCGCACAGCACGTCGTCCTGGAACCGGGCTACACCTTCGAGCGCGAGTTCGATCCCGGTCTCGACCTCATCCTCGACGGCCTGGGAGGGCAAGCGGAGAGATGAATCCCCAGGAGCGCTCATCGGACGGCCCGACCCGAGTGCCCGACGCAAACTACCCCCAGCAGGGGTCATGACCGCATAGCGGTCGATAGCCGCTCCCGGGGTAGTTTGCGTCGCCCGCGGGTCCCTACGCCCCGCCCTTGTGCGGCAGGAATCGGGCAAGCCCGCCCCGCCGGCGAGCGGCGGCCTAGTCTGAGACCGGCTTGAGCGCCACCAACCCTCTCGAGGCGCCGCGGGGAACGCCTCGACCGTGCACGAAAGGCACGTCGTGACCGATCCGACCCCCACGCCCCCGACATCACCGCCGGCGTCGTCACCGAGCCACCGCACCAGGGCGAGACCCTGCACCGGGGTCTGCAGAACCGCCACATCCAGCTCATCGCCATCGGCGGGGCGATCGGCACCGGGCTGTTCATGGGTTCGGGCACGACGATCCACACGGCCGGACCGTCGATCGTGATCGTGTACCTGGTCATCGGCGTGATGCTGTTCTTCGTCATGCGCGCGATGNGGGAGTTGCTGCTGCACAACCTCAACTACAAGTCCTTCCAGGACTTCGCCGCCGAGTTCCTCGGCCCCTGGGCCGGCTTCTTCTCCGGCTGGACGTACTGGCTGTGCTGGATCGTCACCGGAATGGCCGACATCATCGGGGTTTCCGGCTACTGGAACTACTGGGTGAACNCCCAGGACCCCGGCAAGCTGCAGCCGCTGTCGATCGTCCTGGCCCTGGCGACGTTGACCTTCCTGCTGATCCTGAACCTGCTGACCGTTTCGCTCTTCGGCGAGTTGGAGTTCTGGTTCGCGCTCATTAAGGTGATCGCCATCGTCACCTTGATCGTCGCGGGGATCGTCATGGTGGTGATCGGGTTCACGGCCCCGGACGGCATCTGCGCGGCGTTCAGCCACCTGTGGGACCGCCCGGGCGGGGTCTTCNCCCATGGGATGGACGGGTTCTTCGCCGGCTTCCAGATCGCCACGTTCGCCTTCGTCGGCATCGAACTGGTCGGGGCGACGGCCGCCGAGACCGCCGACCCGCGCCGGACCCTCCCGAAGGCGATCAACCAGATCCCGATCCGGGTGATCGTGTTCTACGTGTTCGCCCTGATCGCGATCATGTCGGTGACCCCGTGGGACCAGGTCAACCCCAGCGTGTCCCCGTTCGTGAACCTGTTCCGGCTGATCGGCATCGCCGGTGCCGCCGCGCTGATGAACTTCGTGGTGCTGACCTCCGCCGCCTCGGCCTGCAACTCCGGGCTGTTCTCGACCTCGCGGATGCTGTTCGGGCTCTCCCACAAGGGTATGGCCCCCAAGTCGGTGGGCAAGCTGTCGCCGCGCAAGGTGCCGAGAATCGGCCTGCTCGCCTCGGTGATGCTGATCGGGTGCGCGGTGCTGTTGCTGTTGAACGACTCGGTGATGGGCGCGTTCACGGTCGTCACCACGATCTCGGCGGTGCTGTTCATCTTCGTGTGGAGCCTGATCATGCTCAGCTACCTGGTCTACCGCCGCCGGCACCCCGAGGCGCACGCGGCGTCGATCTACAAGATGCCCGGCGGGNTGGTCATGTGCTGGCTGGTGCTGGCCTTCTTCGGGTTCGTCCTCGTCCTGTTGACCCGGGAGCCGGACACCCTGCCGGCCCTGCTGGTCACCCCGGTCTGGTTCCTCATCCTGGGCGTCGGCTGGTTCTTCGTACGCGGACGAACCCGCGAGGACGGCACCGTCACCGAAGGAGCCGAGCCGTCGCCGCGGTGAGTCCGCCGCCGTCAGGCGATGACGTCGCCGGCGGTCATGTTGGCCGGGATGCCGGTGACGATCGAGTTCGGNGGCACATCNCTGACCACGAGCGCGTTCGCGCCCACCTTCGTCCCGTCCCCGATGGTGATGGGACCGATGATCTTCGCGCCGGCGCCCAGCAGGACGTTGTTGCCGATCGTCGGATGCCGCTTGAACCGGCCGCGCGACCGCCCGCCCAGGGTCACCTGGTGGTACATCAGCACGTCGTCGCCGATTTCCGCGGTCTCGCCGATCACCACCCCGTTCCCGTGGTCGATGAAGAACCGGCGGCCGATGACCGCGCCCGGGTGGATCTCGACCTGCGTCACCAGCCGCGAGAACTGCGACAGGATCCGCGCCAGCGGACGAAGCGCCGGGCTGGTGACCCACAGCTTGTGACAGAGCCGGTGCATCCACACCGCGTGCACGCCGGAGTACGCGACCGCCACCATCAGCTTGCTGTGGGCGGCCGGGTCTTCGCGCAGTGCGGTGTCGAGGTCCTCGTTGATCCGCCGCCAGGCGGAACTCGCGAGTGCCGGCAGGTTGGCCATCAGTCCATCAGGNTCCGAGTAGAGAACCGAGGACAGGTACCGCTCGCCGAACGACGGGACGATCACCACGATCGTCTTGCCGGCGCTCTCCTCGCGCGCGGCGACCTCACCGGCGGCGGCCAGCGCGGCGCCGGCGGAGATGCCGACCAGCAACCCCTCCTCTTCGGCGGCGAGCCGCGCCCAGCGGACGGCGGTCTCGGAATCCTGCGGCAGGATCTCGTCGATCACGGAGCGGTCGAGGATCTCGGGGACGAAGTTCGCACCGATGCCCTGGATCTTGTGCGGGCCGGGCTCGCCCCCNGACAGCACCGGCGACTCGGCGGGTTCCACCGCGATCATCTCGACGTGCGGCTTGCGCTTCTTCAGGACCTGGCCGACGCCGCTGATCGTGCCGCCGGTGCCGACCCCGGCGACGACGATGTCGACCGCGCCGTCGGTGTCGTTCCAGATCTCCTCGGCGGTGGTCTTGCGGTGGATCTCCAGGTTGGCCGGGTTCTCGAACTGCCGGACGAGCACCGCGCCCTCCTCGGCGCCGATCGCCTCGGCGCGGACGACCGCGCCGCGCATGCCCTCGGTGCCGGGGGTGAGCACGAGTTCGGCGCCGAAGGCGCGCAGCAGCGCGCGGCGCTCCTTGCTCATCGTCTCGGGCATCGTCAGGACGACCCGGTAGCCGCGGGCGGCGCCGACCATGGCGAGCGCGATCCCGGTGTTGCCGGACGTGGCCTCGACGATCGTCCCACCCGGCTTGAGCTGGCCCGATGCCTCGGCGGCGTCGATCATCGCCACGCCGATGCGATCCTTCACCGAGTTCGCGGGGTTGTAGAACTCGAGCTTGGCCAGGACGATCGCTTTGGAGTCGCCGTAGAGCCGGTTGATCCGCACCAGCGGGGTGCGGCCGATGAGTTTGGTGACGTCGTCGAAGATCTGCATTTGTGTCCCTTAGTGAACGCCGGTGGTGCTGACCAGGTGTGTTCGGAATGCCTCGCTGTGAATCATCGCACCTACCCCTCACCCTAGACTTCCGTCCCATGACAACCGAGCACGACCTCGTCCTCGTCGTCGATTTCGGCGCCCAGTACGCCCAACTCATCGCGCGCCGGGTTCGCGAGGCTCGGGTGTACTCCGAGATCGTGCCGCACACCGCGTCCGTGGCCGACATCGTGGCCCGCAACCCCAAGGCCGTGATCCTGTCCGGGNGGCCGCAGTCGGTGTACGCCGAGGGTGCCCCGCAGGTCGACCCGGCGCTGTTCGCGACCGGTATCCCCACCTTCGGGATGTGTTACGGGTTCCAGGCCATGGCCCAGGCGCTGGGCGGCGAGGTGCGCAGGACCGGGCTCAGCGAGTTCGGCCGGACGCCGGTGCGGGTAGCGCGTCCGGGCAGCCTGCTGGGCACCCTGCCCGCGTCGTTCCGCGCCTGGATGAGCCATGGCGATTCGGTGTATGCGGCGCCGCCCGGGTTCGCCGCGCTGGCCACCAGCGACGGATCGCCGGTGGCCGCGTTCGAGGACCTGTCCCGCGGCCTGGCCGGCGTCCAGTGGCATCCCGAGGTGATGCATTCCGAGTTCGGGCAGGAGGTGCTGGAGACCTTCTTGTACCGGATCGCCGGCTGCCGCCCGGACTGGACCCCGGCGAACATCGTGGACGACTCCGTCGCCGCGATCCGCGCCCAGGTGGGCGACAAGCACGTGCTGTGCGCCCTGTCCGGCGGGGTGGATTCGGCGGTGGCCGCGGCCCTCGTCCAGAAGGCCATCGGCGACCAACTCACCTGCGTGTTCGTCGACCACGGCCTGCTGCGCAAGGGCGAGGCTGAACAGGTCGAGCGCGACTTCGTCGCCATCACCGGCGTGCGTCTGGTGGTGGCGGACGAGCAGGACCGGTTCCTGGGCGCGCTGGATGGGGTCAGCGACCCGGAGGCCAAGCGCAAGATCATCGGCCGGGAGTTCATCCGCACGTTCGAGGACCACGCCCGCGAGATCAGTCGGGACGTCGGCATCGACTTCCTCGTCCAGGGGACCCTGTACCCGGACGTGGTGGAGTCCGGCGGTGGTGAGGGCGCGGCGAACATCAAGAGCCACCACAACGTCGGTGGGCTGCCCGACGACCTGCAGTTCCAGCTGATCGAGCCGCTGCGCACGCTGTTCAAGGACGAGGTGCGCGCCGTCGGCCTGGAACTCGGACTGCCCGAGGCCATGGTGTGGCGGCACCCGTTCCCCGGCCCCGGCCTGGCGATCCGGATCGTCGGCGCGGTCACCCGCGAGCGGCTGGACGTGCTGCGCGAGGCGGACGCCATCGCCCGCGCCGAACTCACCGCCGCCGGGCTGGACCGCGAGATCTGGCAGTTCCCCGTCGTCCTGCTGGCCGACATCCGCTCGGTGGGCGTCCAGGGCGACGCGCGGACGTACGGGCACCCGATCGTCCTTCGTCCGGTGACCTCGGAGGACGCCATGACCGCCGACTGGGGCCGGCTGCCCTACGACGTCATCGAGCGGATCAGCACCCGGATCACCAACGAGTGCCGCGAGGTCAACCGGGTCGTCGTCGATGTCACCAGCAAGCCCNCGGGCACCATCGAGTGGGAGTGACCCCGCCGTTGAGCCCTGACCACCCCGCAGGTGAGCTTGTCGAAACCCTGCTTAGGCCGGAGCGCCCCAACCCCGGCTGGGACAGGGCCCAGCCCCGGCGGTTGAGCTTGTCGAAACCCCGCGGGGAGTCTGGTGCGGGATCTCGACAGGCTCGATCGCCGGACGCGGTGCTTGGTCCGGGATCTCGACGGGTTCGATCGCCGGACGCGGTGCTTGGTCCGGGATCTCGACAGGCTCGATCGCCGGACGCGGTGCTTGGTTCCGGGATCTCGACAGGCTCGATCGCCGGACGCGGTGCTTGGTTCCGGGATCTCGACGGGTTCGATCGCCGGACGCGGTGCTTGGTCCGGGATCTCGACGGGTTCGATCGCCGGACGGGGTTCCCGGCGCTTGAGCATGTGGCCTCGGTGCCCTCCGCGGCGGTGACTTCCCCACCCCGGCGGTTGAGCCTGTCGAAACCCCGGGGAGGCACGAGCGCCCCGACCCCGGCGGTTCAGCCTGTCGAAACCCCGGGAGGCCCGAGCGCCCCAACCCCGGCGGTGACTGCCCCACCCCGGCGGTTGAGCTTGTCGAGACCCCGGGAGACTGGTCCGGGATCTCGACAGGCTCGATCGCCGGACGCCCTGCTTGGTCCGGGATCTCGACTGGCTCGATCGCCGGACGGGGCGTTATGGTGCGGGATCTCGACGGGCTCGATCGCCGGACGGGGCGTTATGGTGCGGGATCTCGACGGGCTCGATCGCCGGACGGGGCGTTATGGTGCGGGATCTCGACGGGCTCGATCGCCGGACGGGGCGTTATGGTGCGGGATCTCGACGGGCTTCATCGCCGGACGGGGGCCGGTCCGAGATCAGGGCTCGGGCGCCGGGCCGCCCGGCTTCAGCGGCGCTGGATGGCCGCGAGGGCGTCTCAGCCCCCGAGAAACCGAAACCGCGGCCCCTGCTCACGCTGGGTGAGCCGGGACCGCGGAAACGGTGGTGCAGGGACGATCGATCGGGACGGAGGCCCGACTACGTCCGGTCGGTCAGCGGAGATCCTCCCCGCCGGACATGTTGTTGGGGTTGCCGGAGTTCCCGGAGTTGCTCGTGAACATGGTCTTGGCCTCTTCGAACCCGGTCGGGCCGCCTCCTTCGGCGGGGAGCAGGGCCCAGGCGACCAGGTAGGCCATCCAGCCGACCTGGGTGAACACGGCGACCAGCACCGTGATCAGCCGGACGATGCCCGAATCCATGCCGAGGTAGTTCGCCAGGCCACCGCAGACACCACCGAGGAACTTGTCGGTGCGGCTCCGGGTGAGTTTCTTGCCATTCATTGGGGTTTCCTTTCGTGGAGGTCTTGGTTGGGGTCAGGACTTGGTGCGGGACAGGATGAGGCCGGCGCCGCCGATGAACACCAGGGCCAGGGGTGCAGCGATCGAGACGAGCTTCCAGTTCACGTCGCCGAAAGCCATCCACAGGCCGAGGGCGGCGACGACCAGGAAGACCAGGCCGGCGTTGAACGCGGTGACGTCGCGGCGGTTCATCGTTCCACCACCACCTCGCCGAGCTTCTGGGTGAGATGAATGTGGAGGGTGGGCTTGGCCGGGTCGGTGATATCGCGGTACTGGGCCGACAAGCCCAGCCCGTCGTCCGTGGAATTGGGCAGCGTGTACTGGCCGGCTTCCAGGCTGACGTCCACGATCACGTTGCGGCCGGCTGGCAGGATGATCCGGGTCTCGCCCACCTGCCGGTTGAACGTCACGTCCACGTCGCTGGTCAGCGTCAGCGAACGCAGGTCCACGGTCAGGCTGCCCACGTCCAGGGACCGGCTCGCCGGCAAGTCGGCCTGGGTCGTGTACGTCCAAGTCTGATCGCCGACGGTGGTCTTGGAGATCTGCTCCGTGGGAGCCATGGCNGATCCCGGTCGCGAGCAGGAGTGCGATGCCGAGCGGCAGCAGCCCCGCGGACGGCCGTGCCAGGTGGACACGACCAGGGCGATGCCCACGCAGCCGAGCGCCGCGGCCCAGAAGGCCAGGGCGGGAGCGCCGACGGCGGCCAGGACGGCCAGGACGACGCCGGTCAGGCAGAGCGTCGCGGGCCAGATCCAGCGGGCGCCTCGGCGCGCCGCGGGACGGGTCACCGGCAACGGTGCGGGCGCCGGGTTGACCGGAAGGTTCGCCGGCGGCACGGACGGGGTGGGCGCCCCGAAGAACTGCAGCGGCGGCACCTGATCGGCGTCCGCCACCTGCCGCCGGTGCTCGGCCACCCGGGCCTGCCAGGCGGCGGCGGCCTGCTGGAAGTCATTGCCAGCGGGTGCCGGCTGCCACCCCGAACCCGTGGGCAGGGCCGGCGGCTGTCCGGCCGGCGGCGCAGGCAGCGTGGGAGTGTTCCCCGCAGGCATCTGACCGCCGGCGTTGGTCGCGCGCCGGTTGCGGTAGAAACCGAAGTACCACAGGAAGCCCAGGCCGATGGCTGGGCCGATGCCGATGCTGCCGCCGAAGTACGAGACGAGGAGCACGCCCGCGCCCACCACCGCGCCGATGATCGCGGGGGCGGGCCAGTCCTTGGTGAACGGCAACAGCGTGCGGATCGGGAAATCGGTGCTGCCCTCCTTGGGTACCAGCAGCACCGCGCCCAGGTAGACAGCAACACCCAGGCCCGCGAACAGGCTCAACAGGACGACCGCGATCCGCAAGATGATGGGGTCGACCTGCCAGCGGCGGGCCAGCCCGGCGCACACGCCAGCGACGACGGCGCCGTCGCTGCTGCGCTGCACGGGGTCAGATCCATGAGTCCATCCTGCTCGCCGCGGAGGGCCGCGCCATCGGGAGTACCCTGAGTGACCCCGGTCGTGCTCGGGGCCTCCCGGCTGGTCCACTGGTACGCACTCGTGTGAGGCTTGGTGCCATCATGACCGACCGTCCGCTGCCCGTCCCCGTCGCCCGGCAGGCCGACCGCCGCCTCGACCAGGCGTGGCTCGGCGGGGTCTGCGCGGGGCTGGCCGCACATCTGGGGTGGCCGGTGATCGTGCTGCGGCTGGGCGTGATCCTGCTCGCCGCCAGCCGGCTGCTCGGCGTCGTCATCTACCTGCTGCTGTGGCTGGCCATGCCGCTGGCCGCGGAGGCGCGCGAGGCGCCCGGGTTGGAGGCGGCGCGCCGCAGCGGCCTGCGGACGAAAACCGGCCCCGGCCACCTGCCGGCCGACGTCGGGCTGGTGTCGGCGGCCGCCCTGATCGGCGGTGGTCTGTTGTGGCTGGTGCAGACCAACGGGTGGGGCCTGCGCGACGAAGCCTTCTGGCCGGCCGCCTGGGCCGCCGTCGGGCTCGGGGTGTTGTGGTGGCAGGCCGATCACAGCTCCAGCCGCGCGATCCGCTCGGCGAGCGGCTTCCGGCGCTGGGTGGTCCCGCTGGTGGCGCACTGGACGGGCATCGTCCGCATTCTCNGGGGGCTGGTGGCGCTGGGCGTGGCCGTCGGTCTCACCGCGACCGCACAGTCGGGGATAGGGGAGCTGTACCGGCTGCTGCTCGTCCTCGGCCTCTCGGTGGCCGCGCTGGCCCTGGCGGTGGCCNCCTGGCTGCTCCGGGTGCGCCGGTCGCTGGCCGCGGCCCGTGAACAGCGGATGATCGCCGATGCCCGGGCCGACATGGCCGCCCACCTGCACGACTCGGTGCTGCAAACCCTGGCGCTCATCCAACGCCAGGCCGGGGATCCGAAGGCCGTGGCGACCCTGGCCCGGCGGCAGGAGCGCGAGCTGCGGGCCTGGCTCTACGGCGAGGAGCCGGACGAGACCACGCTCAAGGCCGCTCTGGTCAGCGCCGCCGCCGATGTCGAGGACGTCCACGGCGTTCCGGTGGAACTGGTCACCGTGGGCGACTGCCCGCTGGAGGGCGAGCTCGCGGCTCTCGTCCGCGCGGCCCGGGAGGCGATGGTGAACGCCGCCAAGCACTCCGGCGCCGACAAGGTGGACGTCTACGCCGAGGTGGAGGAGGACCGGGTGGAGGTGTTCGTCCGGGACCGCGGCAAGGGGTTCGATCCGGCCGCGGTCGGACCAGACCGCATGGGCGTCCGTGGCTCCATCGTGGAACGTTTGCGCCGCGCCGGAGGCAATGCGACGATTCGAAGCGCCCCCGCAGAGGGCACCGAGGTGAAACTGGAGATGCACCGATGACCGCACAACAGCCCTCCGCACCCGCCGCCTGGCGGGTCGTGGTCGTCGACGATCACGCGATGTTCCGCAGCGGCGTCAAGCACGACATCGGCGCGCGGGTACACATCGTCGGGGAGGGGAGGNACGTCCCGTCCGCCGTCGCCGCGGTTCTCGCCGGCTCCCCGGACGTCGTCCTGCTCGACGTGCACCTGCCGGGTGGCGGCGGCATCGAGGTGCTCAAGCAGGTACACGCCGTCGAACCGGACGTGAAGTTCCTGGCCTTGAGCGTTTCCGACGCCGCCGAGGACGTCATCGGCGTCATCCGGGCCGGGGCCCGCGGGTATGTGACCAAGTCGATCTCCGCGGACGAGTTGGTCGACGCGATCGGCCGGGTCGCCGAGNGGGATGCGGTGTTCTCGCCGCGGCTGGCGGGCTTCGTCCTCGACGCGTTCTCCGGAGCCATCGACGTGGCGAGCGTGGACGAGGATCTCGACCGGCTGAGCGTCCGGGAACGGGAGGTACTGCGGCTGATCGCCCGCGGCTACGCCTACAAGGAGATCGCTCGGGAACTGTTCATCTCGATCAAGACCGTTGAGACCCACGTGTCCAGCGTGTTGCGCAAGCTGCAGCTGTCGAACCGGCACCAGCTGACCCGCTGGGCGACCGACCGCCGCCTGGTCTGAGGTCCGCGAACTGGGGTACGCGAAAGGGCCGGCGGGGTGCTTCCCACCGGCCCTTTCGTGTTCGGTCAGCGGCGGCTCTGCACCGCCCGGACGCCGAAGATCACCAGGCAGGCGCCGGCCACGGCCAGCACCAGCGACATCAGGAAGCCGGGGTGCCCCGGAAGAGCAGGTCGCCGATCCAGCCGCCCACGAACCCACCGGCCAGGCCGTACAGGATCGAGGAGAGCCAGCCGCCGGGCTGCTTCATGATCGCCTTCGCGATGGCGCCCACGATGAGGCCCATCAAGATCCACCACAGGAAGTTCATGCCCCCACGGTAGCCAGCCGGCAGGGTCGAACCGGAGGAGTCCGTGCCACCTTCAGGGGTGAACCAGGGCTCCTCCGGAGGGGTGAACCGGCCTGGCTATAGTCGGGCCATGGAGCTGTTGCACAACCTCGTCGTCCTCGTTCACTTCCTCGGTTTCGCCGCCCTCCTGGGTGGGGCGCTGGCCCAACTTCGCAGCGAGCAACCCGTTGTCAACAGCATGATGAGGGACGGTGCCTGGACGCAGCTGGTCACCGGCATCATCCTGGTCGTCTTCAAGGAGTTCGGGACCGAACCGGTCAACCACGTCAAGATCGGGATCAAATTGCTCGTTCTGGTGGCTGTGCTCTTCCTGATCCTGATCAATCGAAAGAAGGATTTCCTCGATCGCGGCGCCTTCTTCGGCATCCTCGGCCTGACCGTGCTGAACGCGGCCGTGGCCGTGCTCTGGGAGTGAGGCGCGGGAGGTTTCGTCCGTCCCAGGACTTAGGGTGGGGGACGCCATGAGCGAACCCATGCCCGACCTGTTCTCCTTCGACCAGACCCCGGCTCAGCCCGTCGTCGCGCCGGGCGAGGAGGCGCCCGCCCCGAAGCGCCGCCGGCTGACCGCAGAGGAGTTGCTGGCCGACCTGAATCCACCCCAGCGGGAGGCGGTCCTGCACGAGGGTTCGCCGGTGCTGGTGGTCGCGGGCGCCGGATCGGGCAAGACCCGGGTGCTGACCCGGCGGATCGCGTACCTGGTCAGCCAGCGCAACGTGCACCCCGGCTCGATCCTCGCCATCACGTTCACCAACAAGGCGGCGGCCGAGATGCGGCACCGGGTGGTCGAGATGGTCGGCAACCGGGCCAAGCTGATGTGGGTCTCGACGTTCCATTCGGCCTGCGTGCGGATGTTGCGGGCCGACATCGACCGGTTCGGGCTGTCGCGGACGTTCTCGATCTACGACGACGCCGACTCCAAACGGCTGATGCAGCTCGTCCTGCGCGATCAGGCGGCCGACCCCAAGCGGTTCCCCGTCCGGACCGTCATGAACTGGGTGTCGAACCTGAAGAACGAACTGGTCGACCACGAGAGCGCGGCGAGCCGTGCGGTGACCACGACCGAGCAGGTCTACGCCGAGGCCTACCGGGAGTACCAACGGCGGCTGACCAGCGCGAACGCGCTCGACTTCGACGACCTGATCATGACGACGGTCCACCTGCTGCAGGCGTTCCCCGACCTGCGCGAGCTGTACCGGCGGCGCTTCCGGCACGTGCTCGTGGACGAGTACCAGGACACCAACCACGCCCAGTACGTGCTCGTCCGGGAACTGTGCGGGGTGCATCCCACCCTGCCCGGGGTGCCGGAACTCGACCCGCCGGAGCTGATGGTTGTGGGCGACTCCGACCAGTCGATCTATGCGTTCCGGGGCGCGACGATCCGCAACATCCTCGACTTCGAGACCGACTTCCCCGGTGCGCGGACGATCGTCCTGGAGCAGAACTACCGGTCCACCCAGAACATCCTGAACGCCGCGAACTCCGTCATCACCCGCAACCCCGGACGCCCCGAGAAGCGGCTGTGGTCGGAGTCCGGCGACGGCGACCTGATCGTCGGCTACGTGGCCGATACCGAGCACGACGAGGCGCAATACATCGCCGACGAGATCGATCGGCTCACCGACGCGGCCGTCCATAAGCCCGGGGACGTCGCGGTGTTCTACCGGACGAACGCGCAGTCGCGCGCGTTCGAGGAGGTGTTCATCCGGGTCGGGATGCCCTACAAGGTGGTCGGCGGCGTCCGGTTCTACGAGCGGCGTGAGGTGCGCGACGCGATCGCCTACCTGCGGGCGATCGCCAACCCGGCCGACGACGTGTCGGTGCGGCGGATCCTCAACGTCCCGCGGCGCGGANTCGGCGACCGGGCCGAGGCGGCGGTGGAGGCCCTCGCCGCGTCGGAGCAGATCCCCTTCGGCGCGGCCCTGGCCCGGGCGTCCGAGGCTCCGGGGCTGGCCAGCCGGTCGCTCAACCAGGTCAACGCGTTTGTGGCCCTGCTGGACAAGCACCGGGCGATGATGGCCGACGGCCGGCCCGCCGACGAGATCCTGACCAGCGTGCTGGCCGACTCCGGCTACCTGGCCGAGCTGGACAACTCGTCCGACNCCCAGGACCAGACCCGGTTGGAGAACCTGATCGAACTCGTCGCGGTGGCGNGGGAGTTCGTCGCGGCGGCCCACGCGGTGGACCTGCCCGACGAGGACGCCGAGGGCGGCATGCTGGCCGCCGCCGCGCCGGAGCCGGACGACTCGTTGCCGGCCTTCCTGGAGCGGATCGCGCTGGTCGCCGACTCCGACCAGCTGCCCGACGCCGACGACGGTTCCGGGGTGGTCACCTTGATGACCCTGCACACCGCCAAGGGGCTGGAGTTCCCGACGGTGTTCCTCACCGGCTTCGAGGACGGCATCTTCCCGCACATGCGGGCCCTGGCCGACAAGGACGAGTTGGAGGAGGAGCGGCGGCTCGCCTACGTGGGCATCACCCGGGCCCGGGAGCGGCTGTACCTGACCCGCGCCACCGTGCGGACGGCCTGGGGTGCACCGCAGTACAACCCCGCGAGCCGGTTCATCGAGGAGATCCCGGCCCACCTGTTCGACTGGCGCCGCCTGNGGGTGGCGCGGACGTCCTGGTCGTCCCAGGCGAAGGCGCGCACCGAACAGGCATGGCGCAACACCGTCAGCTACGGCTCGAAGCCGCCGATCAAGACCGTCCCCTCGGTGCAGCCCGGTGATCGGGTGCTGCACACGACGTTCGGCCTCGGCACGGTGCTCGCGACCAGCGGGATGGGGGACGGCATGAAGGCCGACGTCGACTTCGGCAGTGAGGGCGTGAAGCGGCTCAGCCTCAAGCACGCGCCGATGGAGAAGCTGTAGGGCTGGCCGCGGGCCTGGCCGGTGGAGGGAGTGATCGGGTGGCCGAGGGTGTTCGTCCGCGGGTAGTCCTGACCGCCACGATGAGCCTCGACGGTCGGATCACGCTGGGCCCGCACGACCGGCTGCTCGACCCTCAGGTGAGTGCGCGCTGGGACGCCCTGAAGCCGCCGGGGTTCGCCGAGGGCCCCGGTCGGGTGCACGCGTGGCTCGGCGCGCAGGTGACCCTGCAGGGCAGCGGGTCGTTCGTGGACGTCGACGCGGTCGCCCCCGACTGGCCGCCGCCACGGCTGTCCGCCGCAGTGCTGCGTACCGATCACCTGCCCCGCGAGGCCGGGCACTGGTTCGTGGTCGCCGATGGCCGCGGCCGCGTCGATTGGAGCTACACCGGGGACGAGACCACCCGGCTGCACCTATTGGTGTGCCAGGCGACCCCGTTGGGCTATCTGCAGCGGCTGCGCGACCTGGGGGTCGGGTACTTCATCGTCGGCGACCAGCGGGTGGATCTGGCCGAGGCGCTGTCCCGGATCGCCGAACGGTTCCGGCCGGAGGTGATCGCCCTCGACGGCGGCGGGGTGTTCAACGCCGCGATGCTGCGCGCGGGTCTGGTCGACGAACTCGACGTGCTGGTGCTGCCGGGGATCGTGGGCGGCGCCGGGACGCCCACGCTGGCCGACGGGCCGGTGCCGGCAGCCGAGGACGCCCCGATCCGGCTGGAGCTGCTGTCGTCCGAGAGCCTGGACGGGGTGGTGCGGCTGCGCTACCGCGTGCGGTGAAGGCTCAGAGCGTGAGGTACTTGGCGGGGTTGGTGCCCTTGCCGTTCTCGTACACCGAGAAGTGCAGGTGGCAGGCGGTCGAGAGGCCGGTGCTGCCCACGTAGCCGAGTAGATCGCCCTTGACGACCTTCTGGCCCACCGACACCGAGATGCTCTGCATGTGCAGGTACGCCTCTTGCACGTTGATGCCGTTGATGTCACCGCTGTCGATGCGGACGTTGTTGCCCGAGCCACCGTTGTAGCCGCCCATCGCGGCCTTGACCACGACGCCGTCGGAGGCGGCGACGATCGGCTGGCCGCAGTTGCCGCCGATGTCCATGCCATCGTGGAGGCGCCAGTAGTGGAGGATCGGGTGCAGCCGCATCCCGTACGGGGAGCCGAGCTTGCCGGCCGTGGGTCGGAGGAAGACTGACCGCTCCTTGAGGTAGGTCGACTCCTTCGAGATCTCCAGCGCGGCCGAGGACAGCCCGTCCTGGCGCTCGGCGAGGTCGTACTGCCGCTGCGCCTGGGCGACATCGTTCGCCGCGTTCTGCAGGGTTTGGTTACGCTGCGCCGCCAGGGTCTCCGCGCTCACATCGCCGCGGGCCTGGTCACGAGAAGGGTTGAGGTCGCGGTCGATGTCGTTCAGGATGACACCGCTGAGGGGGCCGTGTCGGTGCTGGGGGCCGCGCTCGACTGTGAGGCGGACGTCGTCGCACCACCCACTGCCATCGCGGCCACACTCAGGCCGACGAGGGTGTTGCGCACCCAACGGGTCGCGCTGAAGCGGCCGACGCCAAGGGCCTTGACCTTGCCGGGGAGGGCTGCGCGCACGGTGTTCCTTCGGGAGGTAAATGGTTTTGACAGGGCTCGGGACCGCGTCGAGAGAAACCTTAGCACTTCCTGAGGGATTTCTCAGAATTGTCTTGGGTGGTGATCGTCAAGGCCCGGCGCCGGCCCTCTCGAAGGACCTCGGAGCATCGGCTCCGACCCTGCGGACGCTGGTCGCCCGCCGTCCGGCGGCCTCGTGTGAGTTCACCCCCACCGACCTCATGGGGGCCGCCCGGTGACGGGGAGAGTCCTGGGGCGGCAGCGCCAGGGTGTGCGGCCACGGTGTGCGCGGCGAGGAGGCCAACGACTAGGCTCAGCTGACAGATCTTCCCTGGGCCCTCGCCCAGCCATTCGCGGACGGAGTTGTCGTGGACCTGTTTGAGTTCCAAGCTCGGGACCTGTTCGAAGCACACGGAGTTCCCGTCCTGCGGGGCATCGTGGCCGCCAGCCCCGAGGAGGCGGAGCAGGCCGCGGCCGAACTCGGCACCCCGGTCGTGGTCGTCAAGGCCCAGGTGAAGACCGGCGGACGCGGCAAGGCCGGCGGGGTGAAGCTGGCCCGCAGTCCCCAGGAGGCGGCGGACAGGGCGCGCGAGATCCTCGGCCTCGGCATCAACGGTCACATCGTCCGCCAGGTGATGGTCGCCGAGGGCGCGGACATCGCCGAGGAGTACTACTTCTCGCTGCTGCTCGATCGCGCGGGCCGCGAGTACCTGGCCATGTGCACCCGGGAGGGCGGCATGGACATCGAGACCCTGGCCGAGGAGCACCCCGAACGGCTGGCCCGCATCCCTGTCGACCCGATCGACGGTCTCGACGCCGCCAAGGCCGCCGAGATCGTGGCCGCCGCCGGCTTCGACCAGGACGACCGGGCGGAACTGGAGCGCGTCCTCGTCCTGCTCGGCGAGGTGTACCGCGACAACGACGCGACCCTCGTCGAGGTGAACNCCCTGGTCAAGACGGGGGCCGGCCGGATCGTCGCCCTCGACGGCAAGGTGACCTTGGACGACAACGCGCGCTTCCGGCACCCCGACTGGGCGGACCTGGCGGACGAATCCCGCGACGACCCGCTGGAGATCCGCGCCCGGGAGAAGCACCTCAACTACGTCAAACTGGACGGCTCGGTCGGGGTCATCGGCAACGGGGCGGGTCTGGTGATGAGCACCCTGGACGTGGTCGCCGGTGCCGGCAAGGAATTTCCCGGCCACCCCACGCCGGCGAACTTCCTAGACATCGGCGGTGGTGCCTCGGCGCAGGTCATGGCCGACGGGCTCGACATCATCTTGTCCGACGCGCAGGTGAAGGTGGTCTTCGTGAACGTCTTCGGAGGCATCACCGCCTGCAGCGAGGTGGCGAAGGGGATCGTCGCAGCCCTGGAGATGCTCGGCGAGCGCGCCACCAAGCCGATCGTCGTCCGGCTCGACGGCAACGCCGTCGATGTGGGCCGGCGCATCCTGGNNCCGAGGCCGCGCACCCGCTGGTCACGATGGAACTGACGATGGANNCGCCGCGGCCCGCAAGGCCGCCGAACTGGCCAGCACGGCCGCCTGAGAGGAANNGCGCGCACCATGGCTATCTGGCTGGATCACAGCTCCAAGGTCATCGTCCAGGGCATGACCGGCTCCGAGGGACGGAAGCACACGCGGCGGATGATCGCCTCCGGCACGCGGATCGTCGGCGGCGTCACCCCGGCAAGGGCGNGCCAGACCGTCACCTTCGAGGAAGACCCGGTCCCGGTGTTCAACAGCGTCCAGGAAGCCCGGGGCGCGACCGGTGCGAACGTCTCGGTGGTCTTCGTCCCCGCCGCGTTCACCAAGACGGCCGTCTTCGAGGCCGTGGACGCTGGGATCGAATTGGTGGTCGTGATCACCGAGGGCATCCCGGTGAAGGACACCGCCGAGTTCTACACCTACGCCGCACGCAGCGGCGCGACTCGCGTCATCGGCCCTAACTGCCCGGGCCTGATCAGCCCCGGGCAGTCCAACGTGGGCATCATCCCGGCCAACATCGCCGGCCCCGGCNCGGATCGGGCTGGTGTCGAAGTCCGGCACGCTCACCTACCAGATGATGTTCGAACTGGGCGACATCGGCTTCTCCACCTGCGTGGGCATCGGCGGCGACCCCATCATCGGCACCACCCACATCGACGCGCTGGCCGCGTTCGAGGCCGACCCGGACACCGACTGCATGGTGATGATCGGTGAGATCGGCGGCGACGCCGAGGAACGGGCGGCGGCCTACATCCGCGACCACGTCACCAAGCCCGTGGTCGGCTACGTCGCCGGCTTCACCGCCCCGGAGGGCAGGACGATGGGCCATGCCGGGGCCATCGTGACCGGCTCGAAGGGGACGGCTGCCGCCAAGAAGGAGGCCCTGGAGGCCGCCGGGGTGAAGGTCGGCCGGACGCCGAGCGAGACCGCGGGTCTCGTCCGGGAGATCATGACCGCGACCATCGCGCGCCGCGCCCGCTGAGGCCGCCGGCGGGCGTTCGCGGCGCCCGGGACACGGGGTGCGCCCCCGAGTCGTTCGAGGATCCGGACGGCTGCGCGGCCGCTACTGGACGTCAGGAGCCCTGGCTGGCCCGCTCCAGCGCCCGGGCGGCCAANCGCCCCCATTCGGCGTCGGTGAAGTCGAACGAGGTGGACGGGTTGGCCAGCAGGTAGACCAGCCGCTTGCCCGACACGCCGACCGCCACCCGGAACGCCACGCTCTTCGTCGCGCTGATGCGTTGACTCACGGAGTAGGCGCTCCCCGTGAGGTCCTTGCCGTTCGCCCCCACCGTCTTGACCGGATCGAGGGTCGTCACGGTCGCCGTGCGGGTGCGTTCGCGGCAGCCCTCCATCGCGGTGCTGATCTTCTTCGCGGCGGCCGTCGCGTCGGCGGCCTTGCCGAAGGTGTAGAGCGCCTCATCCACCCCGAAGCCGGACGGGGCGGCCTTGTCGTCGGCGAGCAGGTAGGTGCGGTGGGAGCGCTGAGTGGACCCGGGCATGGTGTTGAGGTCGATCGACTCGCACTGGCTGCCCACCAGGTTGGGGCTCGCCGGCGAGGTNCGCCCCCAGCGGCCCGCTCCAGCGGAGACCCGGGGCAGGTCGGCCTCGACCAGCCAGCCGGGCTGGCCGGAGACCGGCGGTGGCGCCTGGACGCTCTTGATCGTGCCCGGGCAGGTGCCTGCGACCGAGTCGCAGAGCCGTTGCAGGGACGCGCCGAGCGCCTTGGCGAGGTTGCCGGCGTTGAACGCCGTCTTGCTCTGGGCCGCGTCGACGATGCTGATCGTGGTGCCGGTACGCGCCAGCAGCAGGGTGTGCTGCTGCCCGTCGGGGTCCTGGACGGCCACGTTCATCGCGGCGGCTTGGTCGGCCAGGCCGGACACGGCGTAGCCACGGGTGATGAGGGCTCCGGCGGCGTCGCACCCGCCCAGTTGCTCGGCCAGGGCGGTGTAGGCCTTGGTGGCCGCATCGGCGGTGGCGAAGGCGTCCTGCACCTGCAGCAGGCTCGCATTGCCGGTGCCGGTCAGGCTGCGCTGCTGCCGCGACGCGGGGTCAGCACCGGATCGTTCGAGGCGGGCAGGCACAACGGACGGNACGGCGTCCGGCGCGGCGCTGGCGAGGGTTTCGCCGACGGTCCAGGTGACCCCCTGGGCCAGGGACGCCAGATCCGGCGCCTCCAGCAACGTGGTGGGGGCCGCGGTGCTCGCGGCGGTCCCCGAGGGGGTGGACGAGGCGCTGGCGACGGGGCTGCCGGTCGCCGGGGTACGGCCCCACTGGGCAGCGATGAACAGGCCTGCGATCAGCGCGAGCACGGCCGCCCCGACGATGCCCAAGGTGATCAGCCGTTGCCGACGGTCGGCCCAGAACGTGCGCCGGCCGGCCGGCGGCTCATCGACGGCGGCGCGCTGGGCGNNGCCCGGGCGGCGGCCACCTTCGGCTGGATCCGGGTGGGCGCGTTGTCCAGCATGTCGGGAGNNCGCCCTCGGGACGCGGCGGCGAACTGACCGACGCCGCCGACCGGCGCGGCACGTAGGTCGCTTCATTGGCCGATTCGGCACTGAACCGGCGGCCCAGCCGTCCGGGCACCGACGTGTCGGGCAGCACCGGTGCGGGCGGCGGCACGGGGTCGAGGCCTCGGATTCGGATTCGGTCCAGATGGCGCGCGACGGCCGGTGCCGGCCTACTGGCGCCGGGATGGTGGTGTCGTCCTGCGATGGCAGCGCGCGGCGAGGCGTGGGGGTTCGCTCGTCGTCACAGGACCACTTCCTCACAGTCGGGAACTCCGGATCGATGGCTGAGTTTACCGGTTGCCGGGCGTGTCCGGCTGTGGACCGTCCCTGCGTGCCCGAGCATGGAGTGTCATGCCAGCAACGAACGAACGCCGCCGTCCGCCGGTCAGGCTCACGGTGGCCTCGGGAGACGACCCGTCCCCGGACGAGGTGATCGCCGGGCCGGTGCTGCCGGGTGCGCTCGCGGGCCTGCTGGCGGGTGCCGCCGCCGCGATCGCCGGCTGGCTCACGATCACCGGCCTGGTCTTCGTCGTCTGGCTCACGGTGACGGCGGTTCCCGTGCCGACGGTGCTGCAGTTCTCCTCGCAGGTGTGGCTGGCCGCCAACGGGGCCGGAGCCGTGATCGGCGGCCAACCGGTCACCATGGCGCCGCTGGGGTTCACCGCTGCGCTGCTGTGGATCGTCCGGGTGCTCACCGGCACCGCCATCCGGCATGTGCTCGCCACCGACGACCCCGAACACCCTGGCCAGCGGCTGGTCGCTTGGCGGACGGCCGGACTCGCCACGGGCGGCTACGCACTGGCCGGCGGGCTGGCCGCCATCGCGTCGGGCTCGGGTGCCCGGTTGAGCTGGGCCTTCGGGGCACGGCGGTCCTCGCCGCGCTGGGTGGACTGTGGGCGATCAGCCGGACGGTCGGACTGGGACTCGCCGCACGACTGCCGCGGTGGGCGCTGCGGCTGCCCCGATCCCTCGGCGCCGGGCTGGCGGCGCTGGCCGCCACGAGCGCCGCGCTGTTCGTCGTCGCCCTGGTGGTGGGCAGCGACCGGATCGCCATGGTGCAGTCGTCCCTGCGCCTCGATCTGGTCGGTCAGGCGATGCTGCTCGTGCTCACGCTGGCGTACCTGCCGAACCTGCTCACCTGGGCGGCGAGCTACACCCTCGGGGCCGGCTTCACCTTCGGTAGCGGGACGATCGTCTCGCCCGGCATCGTCCAACTCGGCCTGTTGCCGGCCATCCCCGTCCTCGGCGCGCTGCCGCCGAACGGTCCCGGGAACCCGTGGTCCTATGCCTGGCTCGCCTGCGGCGTGCTGGTCGGGGCCGTGGCCGGTGTGGCGCAGGTGCGCGGGCTCGGCCGCACGTCGCTGATCGGCCGGCTCGGCCAGGCCGCGCTGGCGGGCCTGATCACCGCCGCGGTCCTGCTGGTGCTGGCGGTGGTGTCCCGCGGCGACCTGGGGTCGGTCCGTCTGGTGGGGCTCGGCCCGGACCTGGTCGATCTGAGCTGGCTGGCCCCGGCGGCGCTGGTGGTCGGTGCCACGCTGGGGGCGCTCGTCCACTGGTTCGTCGGCGGACGAGTTGAGCCGCCGGCCCCGGAGGAGGCCGAGACCGTCGTCGTCACGGCGGGCGAGCAGGTGACGGTGCCGCTGGGCCGGTGAGGTTCGCTGCCCGGGCAGCGGACGAAGGCCCTCGGCCCCTCGGTAGGCTGGCCGCCATGCCCTTGCGCCTCGCCGTCCTGGTGTCGGGCGCGGGCACGCTGCTCCAGGCCCTGTTGGACGCTCAACGGGACGGCTCGCTGGACGCCCACGTCGTGCTGGTCGGCTCCGATCGTCCGGGGATCGAGNGGCTGGCCCGCGCGGAACGCGCCGGGGTGCCGACGTTCGTCCATCCCCTGGCCAGGGGTGCCGACCGGGCGGCTTGGGATGCTGAACTGACCCGCCTCGTGGCCGCCGCAGCGCCGGACCTGGTGGTGAGCGCGGGGTTCATGAAGCTGGTCGGCGCCGCGTTCCTGAACAGCTTCGGCGGCCGGTTCATCAACACCCATCCGGCCCTGCTGCCGGCCTTCCCTGGAGCCTACGGCGTCCGGGACGCTCTCGTGCACGGGGTGAAGGTCACCGGCTGCACGGTGTTCGAGGTTGACGCCGGGGTCGACACGGGCCGGATCATCGCCCAGGAGCCCGTCCGGGTGCTGCCGGACGACACCGAGGACACCCTCCACGAGCGCATCAAGGTGGTCGAACGGCGATTGCTGGTCGACACGGTCAACGAACTGGCGCGGGCGGCCGCGTCGCAGAACNAGAGGACGTCAATGAGCGAACGACAGCCGATCCGCCGGGCGCTGGTCTCGGTGTACGACAAGACGGGGCTGGACGAACTGGGCCGGGCGCTGGCCGACGCCGGGGTCGAGATCGTCTCCACCGGGNGGTCCTATCGGCTGCTCGCCGACGCCGGGGTTCCGGTCACGGAGGTCGCCGAACTGACCGGCTTCCCCGAATGCCTGGGCGGCCGGGTCAAGACCCTTCACNCCCGGGTGCACGCGGGCATCCTGGCCGATCGGCGGCTCGCCTCCCACCGGGAGCAGTTGGACGAACTGGGCATCGCCCCGTTCGACCTGGTCGTGAGCAACCTGTACCCGTTCACCCAGACCGTCGCCTCCGGGGCGACCCCGGACGAGTGCGTCGAACAGATCGACATCGGCGGCCCGTCGATGGTCCGGGCGGCCGCCAAGAACCACCCGAGCGTGGCGATCGTGACCTCGCCGGCGCAGTACCCGCGGCTGCTAGCCGCCCTCGTGGGCGGCGGGTTCACCCTGGACGAGCGCCGCGACCTCGCGGCCGCCGCGTTCGAGCACACCGCCGCGTACGACATCGCGGTCGCCGGCTGGATGGGCTCGGTGCTCACCGACACCTCGGGCGGGGACGGGTTCCCGTCCTGGGTCGGCGCGAGCTGGGAGAAGCGCAACACGCTGCGCTACGGCGAGAACGCCCACCAGGCGGCGGCGCTGTACGCCTATCCGGCGGGTCCGGCCGGCATCACGCAGGCCACGCAACTGCACGGCAAGGAGATGAGCTACAACAACTACACCGACGGCGACGCCGCCTACCGCGCCGCGTACGACTTCGCCGAGCCGGCCGTGGCGATCATCAAGCACGCCAACCCCTGTGGGATCGCGGTCGGTGCCGACGTGGCCGAGGCGCACCGCAAGGCCCACGCCTGCGATCCAGTCTCGGCGTACGGCGGCGTGATCGCCACCAATCGTCCGGTGTCGAAGGAGATGGCAGGCCAGGTCGCCGAGGTGTTCACCGAGGTGCTGATCGCGCCCGGCTTCGAGGACGGGGCGCTGGAGATCCTGACGGCCAAGAAGAACCTCCGGATCCTGCAGGCCGAGCCGTACACCCACCGCGAACGGCAGCTGCAGCCGATCTCCGGCGGCGCGCTGCTGCAACAGCCGGACCGCCTCGACGCGCCTGGGGACGACCCCGCCGGCTGGACGCTGGTCGCCGGCGAGCGGGCCGACGCCGCCACCCTGGCCGACCTCGCCTTCGCCTGGCGCGCCTGCCGGGCGGTGAAGTCGAACGCGATCCTGTTGGCCGCGGACGGAGCGTCCGTGGGCGTCGGCATGGGCCAGGTGAACCGGGTCGACTCCTGCCGCCTGGCCGTCGAGCGCGCGGGTGAGCGCGCGAAGGGATCGGTGGCGGCCTCGGACGCCTTCTTCCCGTTCGCGGACGGCCCGCAGGTGCTCATCGACGCCGGGGTGCGGGCGATCGTCCAGCCGGGTGGCTCGGTCCGCGACGCCGACACCATCGCCGCCGCCGAGGCGGCGGGGNTCACGCTGTACACCACCGGCACCCGGCACTTCTTCCACTGAGCCTCGTGCCTTCCAGTCGCCGGTCCGGCGCGCGTGGCAGCATCGTGGTCATGACGACCCCGCCGGCCGACGAGCGGCCCCCGAAGACCTTCGTCCAGCAGGTCCTGGGTCAGTGGCCGCTGGCGACCGTCCTCGCGGGGGTGGCGCTGGGTCTCCTCGTGGCCGCGGTGGGCCACTGGCGGATGGGGACCACCCTGATGGGGCTGTCCACCACGCTCGGGGGCGTGTTCCGGCTCCTGCCGCAACAGCGGGTCGGGCTGCTCGCCGTCCGATCCAAGCCGCTCGACACGATCGTCCTGCTGGGCGTGGGCATCGGGATCACGGCGCTGGCCTGGTGGGTCCCGCCCAGCCGCGGCTGAGCGGCGCGGGCGGCGGCCGGGCTGAGCGGGGCCGGGCTCGGCGGACTCCCTCAGCGGTAGTCGGCGTACCGGAACTGGCCGGTGAGGTCCCCGCTGGACGCCCGGGCGGCCTCGCGGTCGCGCAGGTCCACCCGGCGGATCTTGCCCGAGATGGTCTTGGGCAACTCCTCGACGAACTCCAGCAGCCGGATCCGCTGGTAGCCGGCCAGGTTGGCCACGCAGTAGTCGAACACCGCCTTGGCGGTGACCCCGTCGGCCGTCGCCCCGGCGGCCAGGGTCACGTACGCCTTCGGGACGGCCATCCGCAGCGGGTCCGGGCTGGGGACGATCGCCGCCTCGGCGATCAGCGGGTGTTCCAGCAGCACCGACTCCAGTTCGAACGGGGAGATCTTGTAGTCGGACGCCTTGAACACGTCGTCCGCGCGGCCCACGTAGGTGAGGTAGCCGTCGGCGTCCCGGCTCGCGATATCGCCGGTGTGGTAGTGACCCCGNCGACACGTCTCCGCCGTGAACTCCGGGTCGCGGTAGTAGCCGCCCATCAGGGCGATGTTCGGCACCGACAGGTCCAGGCAGATCTCGCCCTCGTTCGGCGCGGGCTCGCCGGTCACCGGGTCGAGCAGGACGACCGCGTAGCCGGGCATCGGCCGGCCCATCGACCCGTCCTTGACCTTCTGACCAGGGGAATTGCCGATGGAGCAGGTCATCTCGGTCTGTCCGTAGCCGTCCCGGATCGTGTTGCCCCACGCCTGCCGCACCTGCGCGATGACCTCGGGGTTCAGCGGCTCGCCGGCGCCGACCAACTCGCGCGGGGGATGGTGCAGACGGGTCAGGTCGGCCTGGATCAGCATCCGCCACACCGTCGGCGGCGCGCAGAAGGTGGTCACCTCGTGGGTGTCCATGATCTCCATCAGCGTGTGCGCATCGAAGCGGGCGTAGTTGAAGATGAACACCGTCGCCTGGGCCAGGAACGGGGAGAAGAAGTTGCTCCAGGCGTGCTTGCCCCAGCCCGGGGACGAGATGTTGAGGTGCACGTCGCCCGGGCGCACCCCGAGCCACCACATCGTCGACAGGTGGCCCACCGGGTAGGACACCTGGGTGTGCCGGACGAGTTTGGGCTGCGCCGTGGTGCCGGAGGTGAAGTAGAGCAGGCAGGTGTCGTCCGCGGGCGTGGGGCCGTCGGGGGTGAACTCCAGCGGAGCCTCGTGGGAGTCGGCGAAGTCGACCCACCCGTCCGGCGCGGTGTCGCCCACGGAGATCTTGACCACATCGGCGGGCACCCGGTCGAACTTGGCCTCCAGCGCGGCCGGGGCGATGGTGAACGTGGCCTCGCCGCGGACGATCCGGGCTTCCAGGTCGACGTCGGTCAGCAGCGTCGACGTGGGGATCGCGACCCCGCCGACCTTGAGCAGACCGAGCAGGATCTCCCAGATCTCGATCGTGTTGTTGAGCATGACGATCATGTGGTCGCCCCGCTTCATGCCCAGTTCGGTGAACCAGTTGGCGACCTGATCGCTGCGCCGGGCGAGTTCGCCGTACGTCCACTGGCGGGCGTTCAGGTTGGCGTCGACGATCTTCACCGCCGGACGCTCCGGGTGCTCCGCCGCGACCACGTCGAACCACTCCAGGGCGAAGTTGAACTCGGCCAACTCCGGCCAGCGGAAGTCGCGGACCACGGTGTCGTAGTCGTGGGCGTGCGCGAGCAGGAAGTCGCGGGCGGCCCGCACCGCGTCGCTGGCGGGCGTGGCGGCTCGTCCGGTCATGAGGGGCTCCTTCGGCGTTCGGCGTCCTCAGCGTACCGGCCAAGTTACGCGACCGTAGCTTGCCGTGCGAAGGACGAGACCGGACAGGCGCGGGCCCCGGCGGCCACAGCCTGCCGGGGCCCGCGCTCCGTCCGGGAGGACTCAGATGAGGCCCAGCTCCTTGACCGCAGCCTGCTCGTCGGCCAGCTCGGCCACCGAGGCGTCGATCTTGGCCCGGGAGAACTCGTTGAGTTCGAGGCCCTGGACGATCGCGTACGCGCCGTCGGTCACCGTGCAGGGNAAGGACGAGATGAGTCCCTCGGGCACGTCGTACGAGCCGTCGGAACGGACCGCCATCGACACCCAGTCGCCCTCGGGCGTGCCCTTGATCCAGTCGCGCATGTGCTCGACCGTCGCATTGGCGGCCGAGGCGGCAGACGAGGAGCCCCGGGCGGCGATGATCGCCGCGCCGCGCTTGGCCACGGTCGGGATGAAGTCGTTCTCGAGCCAGGCTTGGTCGTTGACCTGCTCGGCGGCGTTCTTGCCGTCCACCTCGGCGTGGAAGAGGTCGGGGTATTGGGTGGCCGAGTGGTTGCCCCAGATCGTCATCTTCTTGATCGACGTCACCGGCACCGACAGCTTCGCGGCCAGTTGGCTGATCGCCCGGTTGTGATCCAGCCGGGTCAGCGCGTTGAACCGCTCGTGCGGGATGTCGGGGGCGTTGCTCATCGCGATCAAGGCGTTGGTGTTGGCCGGGTTGCCGGTGACGAGGATCTTGATGTCGTCCGCGGCCACCTCGTTGAGCGCCTTGCCCTGGGCGGTGAAGATCGCGCCATTGGCGCTGAGCAGGTCGCCGCGCTCCATGCCGGCGGTGCGTGGCCGGGCACCGACGAGCATGGCCAGGTTGACGCCGTCGAAGACCTTGGTGGCGTCGTCCCCGATCTCGACCTTGCTCAGCAGCGGGAACGCGCAGTCGTCCAGTTCCATGACGACGCCTTCGAGGGCCTTCAGGGCGGGGGTGATCTCCAGCAACCGCAGCTCGACGGGCTGGTCCGGCCCGAGCAGGCGNCCGCTGGCGATGCGGAACAACAGGCTGTAGCAGATCTGGCCGGCAGCGCCGGTGACCGCGACCTTGACGGGGGCTGTGCTCACGATGATTCTCCTCAGCGAGTAGGTACGAACACGACGCTAGCAGCGAACGCGCACCCTCGGTGAGGGCGGTACTACTCTCACAGTCATGCGCCTGCTGCTTGTTCGTCACGGCCAAACCAGGTCCAACGTCGACCTGGTCCTGGACACGGCCTTTCCCGGTGCCGACCTGGACGAGGTCGGCCGCGGTCAGGCCGAAGCCCTGGTCGAGCGGCTGGCGCACGAGCCCATCGACGCCATCGCGGTGTCCGACCTGACCCGAACCGCCCAGACGGCCGCGCCGCTGGCCGCTGCGCGCGGATTGACCCCGTTGGTGCGGCCCGGCCTGCGCGAGATCCCGGCCGGCGAGGACGAGATGTCGTCGCAGTGGCAGCGCTACGTCCAGATGCTCCAGGGGTGGGCGACGGACCCGCACGGCCGGATCCCCGGTGGCGAATCCGGGGTCGAGTTCATGGCGCGGTTCGAGGGCGCCCTGGCCGACCTCGTCGGCCTGGGCCACGACCACCTGCTGGTCGTCAGCCACGGGGCCGCGTTGCGCACGTGGGCGACGGCACGGCTGCCGGGTTTCGTCGACGAGATCGGGCGCCGGGGCCTGCCGAACACGACGGTGATCGTCGCCGAGGGGCTCCCCGGCGACGGGTGGCGCCTGGCGGGGATCAGCCTGCCCGAGAACGCGCTCTGACGCCCGGGTCAGGGTTGTGAGGGGCTACTGGAGCCAGGGTCATCCCACGCTGTGGCGTGTTGGATCGGGTCAGCCGAAGATGACCGTCCGCACCCCGTCCAGCAGGATCCGGCGCTCGGCGAACAGCTTCACCGCCTCGGTGAGCGTGCGCGACTCCTGCTCCTGACCGATCGCCACCAACTCGGGCACCTCGATCGAGTGGTCGACCCGGCGGACGTTCTGTTCGATGATCGGTCCCTCGTCCAGGTCCGCGGTGACGAAGTGCGCCGTCGCGCCGATCAGCTTCACCCCGCGCGAATGGGCCTGCCGGTAGGGGTTCGCCCCCTTGAAGCCGGGCAGGAACGAGTGGTGGATGTTGATCGCCCGACCGGCCAGCTCCTGGCACAGCTGCGGGGACAGGATCTGCATGTAGCGGGCCAGCACCACCAGTTCGATGTCGTGTTCGGCGACCGCCTGGCGGATCCGGTCCTCGAACGCCGCTTTCGTCTCGGGCAGCACCGCGTGGTGCTCGAACGGCACTCCATAGAAGGCGGCGAGGTCGGCCAGGTCCGGGTGGTTGGCCAGGATCAGCGGGACGCTGATCGGCAGATAGCCCGACCGTTGCCGGAACAGCAGGTCGTTGACGCAGTGGCCGGCCCGGGAGGCCAGGACGAGCGTGCGCCGACGGCGTCCGACGTAGTCAAGGTGCCATTCGGCGCCCAGCGACGCCGCGATGGGCGCCACCAGGCGTTCGAACACCGACTGGTCGAACCCCGACTGGACCTGGACCCGCATGAAGAACCGGTTCGACTCCGAGGAGCTGAACTGCTGCAGTTCGGTGATGTTCCCCTGGGCATCGGCGATGGCCCCNGTCACGCGATGGACGATCCCGGGACGGTCGTCGCAGACGATGGTGAGCAGCCAGTGGGTGGAGTCGATCACGGCAGCAGGGTAGTGCCCGCACGGGCGCCGTCCGACCGTCGCGGCCGCGCCGGGTACGGCCGGCCAGTCGGGACGGGCCGTACGGAACGTCCGCTCCGCTAAGTTGACCCCATGGCGAAGATCAAGGTTCAGGGCACGGTCGTCGAGATCGACGGCGACGAGATGACCCGCATCATCTGGCAGTTCATCAAGGATCGGCTCATCCACCCGTACCTCGACGTGAACCTCGACTATTACGACCTGAGCATCCAGCACCGCGACGCCACGGACGATCAGGTCACGATCGACGCCGCGAATGCGATCAAGCGCCATGGGGTGGGCGTCAAGTGCGCCACCATCACCCCCGACGAGGCGCGCGTGCAGGAGTTCGGCCTGAAGAAGATGTGGGTGTCCCCGAACGGGACGATCCGCAACATCCTCGGCGGCGTCGTGTTCCGCGAGCCGATCATCATCTCCAACATCCCGCGGCTGGTCCCCGGCTGGACCAAGCCGATCGTCATCGGCCGCCACGCCCACGGCGACCAGTACAAGGCGACGAACTTCAAGGTGCCGGGCGCCGGGCAGCTGACGATCACGTTCACCCCCGAGGACGGCTCCGAGCCGATCCAGCACGCGGTCGCCAACTACGGCGCCGACGGCGGCGTCGCGATGGGCATGTACAACTTCAACGACTCGATCCGCGACTTCGCGCGGGCCTCGTTCAGCTACGGCCTCCAGCGCGGCTATCCGGTCTACCTGTCGACCAAGAACACGATCCTCAAGGCTTACGACGGCGCCTTCAAGGACATCTTCGCCGAGGTGTTCGAGGCCGAGTTCGCCGCCGAGTTCGCCGCCCACGGGCTCACCTACGAGCACCGGCTGATCGACGACATGGTCGCCGCCGCGCTGAAGTGGGAGGGCGGCTACGTGTGGGCGTGCAAGAACTACGACGGCGATGTCCAGTCCGACACGGTCGCGCAGGGCTTCGGTTCGCTGGGCCTGATGACCTCGGTGCTCATGACCCCGGACGGCAAGACCGTCGAGGCCGAGGCCGCCCACGGCACCGTCACCCGGCACTACCGGATGCATCAGCAGGGCAAGCCCACCTCGACCAACCCGATCGCCTCGATCTACGCCTGGACGGGCGGGCTGAAGCACCGCGGCAAGCTGGACGGCACCCCGGAGGTCACCGCGTTCGCCGAGACGCTGGAGCGAGTCTGTGTGCAGACCGTGGAGTCGGGGAAGATGACCAAGGATCTGGCGCTGCTGGTCGGCCCCGACCAGGGCTGGCTCACTACCGAGGAGTTCCTCGGGGCGCTGGACGAGAACCTGGCCGCAGCCCTCGCCTGAGTCGGACGTGCCCGGTCGGCGCGGGTGCCCGTCCGGGGCCCGCGTGCCTGCCAGGACCTCTCACCCAGCGCGGTTCGACGCGCTGTCAGGGTCTGTGCCGGCGTGCTCCCGTGGGCGGGTCGAGGGGCCCAGCTGGCGGGTGCGCCGGGCGTGGTCGTTCAGCAACTGAATAAGTTGCGGAGACCGGGCCACAAAGCAATACGCTGACCGTGCCGCCCCTGGCCCCAAGGAGTTTCAATGCGTCGAATTGCCTTAGCTTTCCTATTCGTCTTTGCGCTTGTCGCCGGCGCCACGGCGAATCCCGTCACCGCGCTCGCGGCCCCGCGGCGCCCACCATCGTGACCCCCATTCCGGGGGCTACGCGAACCAGACTGTTCCGTTCAAGGGTCAGGCCGTCACCCTGCAAGGGAACATCGGCACCTCCGTGGCTCGTCCGGTGACCCTGCAGAAGTACTCGTCCTCGTGGAGCACGTACGCGACCGGCACGACGGACGAGACCGGTGCCTATGAGTTCACCGTGAGCACCACCTCCTCCTCGCGCAAGTTCCGGGTCTATGCCGCCGCGTACAACGGGCAGCCGTCGGTGACCAGTGAGGTGCTCACCCTCGTGACGCAGACCGACAAGGTCACCATTTCCGCCCTGCGCCTGGGCCAGCTCCTGCGGGTCACGGGGACGGCGTCGCCAGCCATCGAGGGCCGCTCGTTCACGTTGGAGTCCGCGAGCAGTTCGTCCGGCACGTGGACCACCGTTGCCACGGTGGCCGAGAAGGCCGACGGCACTCTTCAGTCCGACATCACGGCCCCGACGGGCACCAGGTACTACCGCTGGGTGGGCGCGGCCGTCACCTCCAGCAAGGACCCCACCGTCACGCTGTCCAGTGGGGTCAAGTCGAGTGCCTACAAGTTCGCCCCGTCCCCCAAGGAACTCGGCAAGAACGTCATCTACGTGACCACCGACAACGGCGGCACACCGACCACCAAGGGCAAGGTCTACACGGCCAAGGCGATCCTGGTGTCGGGCTCCGAGGCCACCACCACGCTGAGCGCCGAGATCTCCGTCCGCGGCAACTCGAGCGCGACCAAGCCCAAGAAGCCGTACAAGCTGAAGTTCACCGAGAAGCAGAAGCCGTTCGGGATGAAGTCCGACAAGACGTGGGTCCTGTTGGCGAACTACCAGGACTGGACGCTGATCCGCAGCCGGATCGCCTTCGAGCTGGGCCGGAAGGAGACCGGCCTGAAGTGGACGCCCGACGAGCGCTTCGCGGAGCTGTACATCAACGGCAAGTACCTGGGCAGCTACCAGATGATCCAGTCGATCAAGATCGACAACAACCGGGTGAACGTCAGCAAGGACAACGGCCAGNATCATCGAGCACGACCCGCACTGGGCGGATTCCGGCAGCACCGAGACCGGCTTCATCGGCGTGTCGAAGATGAACTACTCGTTCAAGGATCCGGACGAGATGGTCGAGCAGAACGCCGCCCCCTCGGACCTGACCCCGCCCGGGTGGAGAAGATGAAGAACAAGATCCTGCAGTTCGAGTCGATCCTGTACNTCCAAGGACTGGAGCAAGATCTCCAAGGACGCGGACGGGAACATCCTCTATGCCGGGGCCCGCTGGCGGCCAAGGACGACTGGATGACCTACCTGGACCTCAACTCGTCGGTCGATTACATCCTGACCCGTGAGTTCACCAAGGACAACGACGCGGACTTCTACCGGAGCAACTTCTTCTACACCAACAACGTGCTCCCGTTCTTCACCGGTTCCAGCACCACCTACAAGTACAACTGGAGCAGAGACACGTCCTCGGACAAGTTCTTCATGGGCCCGATCTGGGACTTCGACCGCAGCGCCGGAGCGCCCCGCTGGGCGGCACCGGGATCTCGAACACCANCCGGCTGGTGGACCAACGGGAGCGGCTCGCCGAACCACGACACCAACAAGATCCACTGGTTCACCCGGATCTGGAAGGATCCGCGGTTCGTGTCGGCGCTGAAGGCTCGCTGGGAGGACAAGAAGGCCGACTACCAGTCGGTCGGCTACTCGATCAACGGGGCGCTGAGCCGGGTCGACGCGGCCGTCGCCGACCTCGGCACCGTCGTCGCCGCCAACGACCGGACCCGCTGGGCCGGCTACGGCACCCGCTACGCGGCCAAGACCTCCAGCTACACCGCGGAGATCAACTGGGTGCGCAACTGGTACGCCAAGCGCTACGACTGGATGAACGCGCAGATCGCGGCGTTGCCCAGCTTCTAGCCTGCAAAGAGGCGCTCTGGTGATGTGAGAGCGTGACTGGATGCCCTCCGTGGACGGTGCCCTGTGGCCCGTCGGCGGAGGGCATCCGCACGTCCAGGGGTGCCCGGCGAGGTCGGTCCGGGACGTCCTGGGCGGAGCCGGGGTTCGCGGGGTTGGGTGGGGCGCGGCGGCCGCGCGCTGATAGCGTCGGACAGGTGAGCCAGGACCACGCGTACCCGTCCGTCTCGTACGTGATGCCGGTGCTGAACGAGGAGGCCTACCTCGCCGACGCGGTGGCGGCCGTGCTGTCCCAGGACTACCCCGGCGAGCAGGAACTCGTGCTCGCCCTGGGGGCCTCCAGCGACGAGACGAACGCGATCGCGACCCGCCTCGCGGCGGCCGATCCGCGCGTGCACACCGTCGACAACCCGGCCAACGACATCCCTGTGGGCCTCAACAAGGCCATCGCGGCCAGCCGCTTCCCGATCGTCGTCCGGGTCGACGCCCACGCCGAGTTGCCGCCGGGCTACACCAAGGCGATGGTCGACCTGCTGCAGGCGACCGGGTCGGCGAACGTGGGCGGGGTGATGGACGCTCAGGGGCGCACCCCGTTCCAGCGGGCCGTCGCGCGCGCCTACAAGACACCCTGGGGGCTCGGTGGCGGGCAGTACCACGGCGCAGCGACCGCCGGCGAGGCGGATTCGGCCTATCTGGGCGTGTTCCGCCGGGAGGTGTTGGACGAGGTCGGCGGCTACGACGAGACCCTGCGCCGCGCCGAGGACTGGGAGCTGAACCTGCGGATCCGCAACGCAGGGCACCGGATCTGGTTCNACCCCGACGTCAAGGTCACGTACTGGCCGCGTTCGGCGCCGGTGGCGCTGGCCCGGCAGATGTTCGCCACCGGGGTGTGGCGCGGCCATCTGGTGCGCCGCGAGGGCCGGACGCCGTGGCGCTATCTGGCCCCGCCCGCGATGGTCACCGCCGTCGGCGCGTCCGCGGTCGTGGGCGCCCTCCAGGCCACGGGCGTGGTGCGCGGTCCGGCCGCGGCGCTGGCCTCCGTCATCCACCTGGCCCCGGTGGGGTACGTGGCGGGACTCGCCGCGGTAGCCGTCCGGNATGCCGGGGAGAGCGCGACCGACAAGGCGCTCAACTTCGCCACCCTGGCGATCATGCACACCTGCTGGNGGGCCGGTTTCCTGCGCGGGTGGGTGAGCGGCGCCGAGCGGACCGTCGACACCTCGCGGCTGGCGAAGTCAGCGACCGGCTAGCTGCCGGACGGCGACCACGACCCGTTCGGCGCTCCGGCCGTCGCGGTGGTCGTGGAACCTCGCCGCGATCGACGCCGAACGCGCCCGCCGGCGCTCCCGTTCGTCGGGGTCGGCGTCGTGGTTGCGCAAGGCCGACAGCACGTCGTCCCATGTCCGTGCCCACGAACCGCCGCTGATGTCGGCATAGTCGAGGTAGAGCCCGCGGGTGGCGGCGTAGCGCTCCAGATCCGGGGCGAGGAAGAAGATCGGCCCACCGGTCACGGCGAAGTCGAACACCATCGATGAGTAGTCGGTGATGAGTGCGTCGACCCCNCACAACAGCGGCATCGATTCGGGCTGCCTGTCGCTGGTCAGCAACCGGACGCGGTCGCTCACGTGGTCATAGGCGCCCACCCCCAACGGGTGCGGACGGACGATCAACACCCCGTCCACCGCGTCCAGATACTCCTCGATGGCCCGCCACTGCGCGGGCGTCGGCACGGTGGGATCGGCCTCGCCGTCCCGCCAGGTGGGGGCGTAGAGGATCACCCGGCGCTCGCCGAGCGTCCCGGCGCCGTCCTCCAGCAGGGCCCGGGCAGCGGCCCGGCGCTCNGCCGGGGTCCCGGTGAACAGCACGTCCGTCCGCGGTTCGCCCAGGGCGCGGACCTGGGCAGGGGTCAGGGTGAACGCGCTGCACATGGACGCCACGAACGCCTCAGCCGCCACCGGCAGTAGCGAGATGCGCGAGTTGCCGCGGCGATACATGGCGCTCAGCAGGGCCGCTGCGCCCGGCACGCGGCCCAGTACGCCCAGTCGCAGAATCGAGGGNGAGTCGGCGTGCAGCTTCTTCAGCGGCGACCCGTGCCACAACTGGACGATCACCGCCCCGCTCTGGGCGTAGCGGTTGGCGTCCCCGAAGCCATGCGTGACGACGACCACTCCTGCGCGGAGCGTCAGCAGGTACCCCTCCGCGCTGTCCCGGGGACAGAACTCCACTCCTTTCGCCCGCGCCTGCGCCTCCTGGTCGGGGGTGCTGGTCAGCCACACCAGCCGCAGCCCCGGATCGGCTGACCGGGCGGCTTCGAAGAACCGCCAGGCGCCGTCGCGGAGCCCGAAGTGGCTGCCGATCACCCACAGCCGCGGGTCCCGCCGGACGAACCGGGCCTGCAGAGCGCCGGCGAGGTAGCGGGGCAACGCTGCGATCTTGTCGAGGTTCCCCGGNACGAACGAGAACGTCCCCGCGTCACCCCGGCCAGCCACGGTGCCAACGGTAGACGAAGCCGGCACCGGCGGGGCCGTCCGGCGCCCGGGGCGCGGGAACCGCTGCCGATACACTGACCCGGTGCAGGACGACCAACCCGGGACCCGGCGGTGAACTGACGTGTGGACCGCCGTGGCCGTCGTCGCCGGCCTGATCCTCTTCGGCGCCTTCTTCGTGGCCGCCGAGATGGCCCTGGTGACGCTGCGCGAGAGCCAGGTCAAGCAGTTGAGCACCCGCGGACAGCGGGGCCATGCGGTCGCCGCACTGACGTCCAACCCCAATCGGTTCCTCTCGGCCGTGCAGATCGGGGTCACGCTGACCGGCTTCCTGTCGGCGGCCTTCGGCGCGTCCGCGCTGGAGGGCTATCTGTCGGGGCCGCTGGTGTCCCTCGGCGTCCCTGAGGGCCTGGCCGACCCGCTCTCGGTCGTCGTCATCACCATCGTGATCTCGTACTTCTCGATCGTCTTCGGGGAACTCACCGCGAAGCGGCTGGCGATGCAGCGCGCCGAGGCCTTCGCCCTCGCCCTGGCGCCCATGGTCAACGTGATGGCGACGGTGTTCCGTCCGGTGATCTGGTTCCTGGGCAAGTCGACCGATCTGGCCGTCCGCGTGTTCGGGGGCGACCCGAACGCCTCCCGGGAGGTGGTCACCGACGAGGAGATCCGCGCGATGGTCGTGTCGTCGGCGACGCTCGGGGACGAGGAACGCCAGATCGTGGACGAGGTGTTCGCCGCGGGGCAGGTCAGCCTGCGCCAGGCGATGATCCCGCGCACCGAGGTCGACTTCCTGGACGGGAACCTGCCGGCCCACCGGGCGATCCGCGAGGTGGGTGAGGGCACCCACAGCCGCTACCCGGTGATCGGCCGCGACGTGGACGACGTGCTGGGCTTCCTGCACGTGCGCGACCTGTTCGACCTCGACCCCAGCCAGCGCAACGCCCCGATCAGCCAGCTCGTCCGGCCCATCGCGACCCTGCCCGGCACGATGAAGATCCTCCGCGCCCTTTCGGCGATGCAGCAGGCCAACTCACACCTGGTCATCGTGTCCGACGAGTACGGGGGCACCGCCGGGATCGTCACGATCGAGGATCTCGTCGAGGAACTCATCGGCGACATCACCGACGAGTTCGATCCGGTGGTCGACGTGGCGGCCGAACCGGCGTCGGACACCCTCGTCGACGGTCTGCTCACCCTCGAGCAGTTCGAGGAGGAGACCGGGGTGCCGCTGCCGGACGGGCCCTACGACACGGTCGCGGGCTTCCTCATGGCGCGCCTGGGGCGGCTCCCCGGCCTCGGCGACGCCGTTGAGGTGGACGTTCCGTCGGCCGACCGGGAGGTTCCCGAAAGGCGGGTGAGCCTGACCGTCGTGGAACTGGACGGGCGGCGCGCCGCGCGATTGCGACTGCAGAACGTCGGTCAGCCCGTCGCGGGTGAGTAAGGTGTCCTCGCCGAATCCGCGACGAGCGGGGGAGGGATGTGACCAACGTCGACCCGGACGGGTCCGTGCTGCTCACCTCCCCGGAGGTCGGTGACCTGCTGAAGGTCGCGGTCGAGCACGCGGGCGGCTCGCTGGTGACCTGGGCCCTCGACCACGTGGACGCCAACCCGCACCAGTCGACGACCGCGACCTACTCCGCGATCGTCGACTGGCCATACGGACGGCGCGACGAACTGTTGNGGGTGAGCGCTCGGGCCGGGGGACTGGTGTCGTCCGACGCCCGGGCGGAGATCTTCGCCGACGGGGACCGCGAGGTCGCGGTCTGGTTGTACCCGAACGACCCCGACCTGCCGGGGCTCGCCCGCGCGGCGTACGTGGAGCACATGGCGCAGATCATCAACGACAACCGGGTGTACCCCGAGGACGTGACCGCCACCGACCTGCAGCTGCGGATGATCGGGTACCGCCCGCGGCGCCGGGCGGTGCTGCGGGTGGACGTGGCCAGGCCGGCCGACACCCTGTACTGCAAGGTTCTGCGGGGCCGGCTGTTCGGTGACGTCAAGCGCCGCCACGAGTTGCTAATCAACGCCGGGGTCCCCGCGCCCGGCATCGCCGCGGCGACGGACGATTACCTGCTGTTGCTGCGCAACCTGCCCGGTCGTCCGCTGGCCAAGGCGCTGTTCGACCCCAGCCCGCCCTGCAGCGCCGAACAGCTGGTGACGCTGCTGGACGGGATGCCGAACTCGATCGCCCAGCTCGAACGGCGTCCGCCCTGGTCGGAGGCTGTTTCGCATTACGCCCGCATGGTGACCCAGGCGCTTCCGCAACTCGGGCCCAAGCTGTCCTGGATGGTCGAACAGATCGAGCAGGGCCTGGCCGGGATTCCGGTCGGCAACGAGCCGACGCACGGCGACTTCCACGAGGGCCAGGTGCATGTCGCGGACGGACGGATCGTCGGCATCCTCGATGTGGACACCGTCGGCCCGGGCCGACGCGCCGACGATCTGGCGTGCCTCGTGGCCCACCTGTCCACGATCCAGCGGATGAACCCCACCCAGGAGGCCCGCGCCCACCACCTGATCCGCACGTGGGTGCCGGTGTTCGACACCCGGGTCGACCCGACCGAGCTGCGGCTGCGGGCCGCGGCGGTGATCATCTCGCTGGCCACGGGCCCCTTCCGCAGCCAGGAGCCGGAGTGGGAGCGGGAGACGGCCAAGATCATCTCTTCGGCCGAGGCGCTGGTGCTGCAGGTCAGCTGAACCCGGTTCCGGTTCCTGGGACGGCTCGGTTCGACCACCGGGATTTTCGGCTTCCCGAGGCGTCCGGCGACGCCTCCACTAGGCTGAACAGCATGACCGACACACCGCTTCAACTCGCCGGTGATTTCGCGGTTCCAACCCGTCAGGACTGGGAAGCAGAAGTCCTGAAGGTGCTGAACCGCAGGCGCCCCGAGGGCAAGGAACTGAGCATCGACCAAGCGCTGCAACGGCTGCGCACGACGACGGTCGACGGCATCGCCATCGAACCGCTGTACACCGAGTCGGACGCGCCGTTGGGCTACCCGGGGCTGATGCCGTTCACCCGCGGCACGACCGTCCGGGCAGGCGGAGGCTGGGACATCCGGGCCCTGCACGAGGATCCGGACGTCGCGACCACGCACGCGGCGGTGCTGGAGGACCTGCTCAAGGGGGCCACCTCGGTGTGGCTGCGCGTGGGTGAGGGAGCCATCGCGGTCGATGACCTGACGGCGGTGCTGGAGGGCGTCCAACCCGGACTGGCCGCAGTCGCGGTCACGTCCGTGGACGCGCAGCAGGCCGCCGCGGACGCCCTGATCGCGTTCTGGCGGGCCAGCGGCGACGCGGACAAGATCTGGGGCAACCTCGGCATCGACCCGCTCGGTGCCGCGGCGATCACCGGCGAGGCGGCGGACCTGTCGGCCATTGCCGAGCCCGTCCGCACGTGCATGGCCGATCCCGCACNNGCCCGGGCCCTGATCGTCGACACCCTGGCCTACGACAACGCCGGGGCCGGCGACCTCGAGCTGCTGGCGTACGCGGTCGCTACCGGCCTGGAGTACGTCCGGGCCCTCGACGCCGCGGGCATCCCGCCGGCCCAGGGCTTCGGGCAGGTCGTGTTCCGCGTTCCGGCGAACGCCGACCAGTTCTCGACGATCGCCCGGCTGCGCGCGTTGCGCCGGCTGTGGGCACGGATCGGCGAGGTGCTCGACGTGCCCGAGGCCGACCGTGGCGCCATGCAGCACGGGGTCACTTCGTGGCGGATGATCACCCGCGACGACCCGTACGTGAACATGCTGCGCGGCACGATCGCCACCTTCGCCGCCGCCGTCGGCGGAGCCGAGATCGTCACAACCCTGCCGTTCGACACCGCCCACGGGCTGCCGAACGAGTTCAGCCGCAGGATGGCCCGCAACACCCAGCTGGTGGCCGCCGAGGAGTCGAACCTGGGCAAGGTCACCGACCCGGCCGGCGGTTCCTGGTACGTCGAGGAACTGACCGATCAGTTGGCCGCAAAGGCATGGGAGGCGTTCCAGGGCATCGAGGCCGCCGGTGGCATGGCCGCCGCGCTGGCGGACGGGACGATCGCCGCGCAGATCGCGTCCGTCTCCGCCGACCGGGCCAAGCGCCTGGCGACCCGCAAGCAGCCGATCACGGGCGTCAGCACGTTCCCGCTGGCCGTCGAACCCGGCCTGCAGGCCAAGCCCCGTCCGGCGGCCCCGGCCCGCGGCGGGCTGGCCCCGCACCGGGACTCGGAGGTCTTCGAGGGCCTGCGTGACCGCATCGCCGCCGCCGGCGAGAAGCCGAAGGTGTTCCTTGCGTGCCTGGGTGCCCGCCGCGACTTCGGGCCGCGCGAACAGTTCACGTCCAACCTGCTGCTCGTTGGCGGGTTCGATACCCCGTCCCGCGAAGGCGGCACGCCTGACGAGATCGCCACCCAGGCAGCCGAGTCCGGAGCGACGACTGTGATCCTGTGCAGCTCGGGCAAGGTGTACGCCGCTCAGGCCATGGCCGTGGCGAAGGCGCTCAAGGCCGCTGGGATCGGCACGGTGCTCATCGCCGGACGCAAGACCGAGGTGGGCGACGACGCCGTCGACTCCGTCATCGACGGCGAGATCTTCGACGGCATGGACGTGGTGGCCTTCACGCAGGCCACCCTGGATCGGATGGGGGTCGCGAAGTGACCATTCCGCGTTTCGACACCATCGACCTGGGCACGCCCAGCGTCGCCGACGATGCCGCCGAGCGGTTCGAGGATCTGCGCGATCAGCTGCCGCGGTTCAGCCACGGCTGGCAGACCNCCGAGCACATCCTGGTGCCGCCGCTGTACGACGACACTGCGCTGCAGGGGCTGGACTTCCTGGCCACCTACCCGGGCATCCCGCCGTTCCTGCGCGGCCCGTACGCGACCATGTACGTCAACCAGCCGTGGACGATCCGGCAGTACGCCGGCTTCTCCACCGCCGAGGAGTCCAACGCGTTCTACCGGCGCAACCTGGCCGCCGGCCAGAAGGGCCTCTCGATCGCGTTCGACCTGGCCACGCATCGCGGCTACGACTCCGACCACCCGCGGGTGACCGGCGACGTCGGCATGGCGGGCGTCGCGGTCGACTCGATCCTCGACATGCGACAGCTGTTCGAGGGCATCCCGCTGGATCAGATGAGCGTCTCGATGACCATGAACGGCGCGGTGCTGCCGATCCTGGCCCTCTATGTGGTGGCCGCCGAGGAGCAGNGGGTGAAGCCGGAACAGCTCGCGGGGACGATCCAGAACGACATCCTCAAGGAGTTCATGGTCCGCAACACCTACATCTACCCGCCGACCNCCTCGATGCGGATCATCTCCGACATCTTCGCCTACACCAGCGCGAACATGCCGAAGTTCAACTCGATCTCGATCTCCGGCTACCACATGCAGGAGGCGGGGGCGACGGCCGACATCGAGATGGCCTACACCCTGGCCGACGGCGTGGAGTACATCCGGGCCGGCCAGTCGGTGGGGCTGGATGTCGACAAGTTCGCCCCGCGGTTGAGCTTCTTCTGGGCCATCGGGATGAACTTCTTCATGGAGGTTGCCAAGATGCGGGCCGCGCGCCTGCTGTGGGCGCGGCTCGTCCGTGATNTCGGGGCGAAGAACCCCAAGTCGATGTCGCTGCGCACGCACAGCCAGACCTCGGGCTGGTCGCTGACGGCCCAGGACGTGTTCAACAACGTGGCGCGCACCTGCTTGGAGGCCATGGCCGCCACCCAGGGGCACACCCAATCGCTGCACACCAACGCCTTGGACGAGGCGATCGCGCTGCCGACCGACTTCTCCGCCCGGATCGCCCGCAACACCCAGCTGTTCATCCAGCAGGAGTCGGGCACCTGCCGGGTCGTCGACCCGTGGGCGGGTTCGGCCTACGTCGAGAGGCTCACCTACGAGCTGGCGAAGAAGGCCTGGGGGCACATCCAGGAGGTCGAGGCCGCCGGTGGCATGGCCAAGGCGATCGAGGCCGGTATCCCCAAGATGCGCATCGAGGAGGCCGCGGCCCGCACCCAGGCCCGGATCGACTCCGGCCGGCAGCCGCTGATCGGCGTCAACTCCTACGTGGTCGAGAACGACGTGGCCCCGGAGGTGCTGAAGGTCGACAACAACCGCGTCCGCGAGGAGCAGATCGCCAAGCTGCAGAAGCTCCGCGCCGAGCGGGACGAGGCGGCCACCCAGGCCGCGCTGGAGAAGCTCACGTGGGCGGCGGCCAACCCGGATCCGACCGACCCGGAGCGCAACCTGCTGCACCTGTCCATCGACGCCGCCCGCAAGTCGGCCTCGGTGNGGGAGATCTCCGACGCGCTGGAGAAGATGTTCGGCCGCTACACCGCGCAGATCCGTACGATCAGTGGCGTGTACCGCAGTGAGACCGGGTCGTCCGAGGGCGTCGAACGGGCCCGCAAGCTCGTCGAGGAGTTCGAGGCGAGCGAGGGTCGCCGGCCGCGCATCCTCGTCGCCAAGATGGGCCAGGACGGCCACGACCGCGGCCAGAAGGTGATCTCCACCGCCTTCGCCGACCTCGGCTTCGACGTCGACGTGGGCCCGCTGTTCCAGACCCCGGAGGAGGTGTGCCGCCAGGCCATCGAGGCCGACGTGCACGTGGTGGGCGTCTCCTCGCTTGCCGCCGGTCACCTGACGCTGGTGCCGGCGCTGCGCAAGGAGCTGGACGAGGCCGGCCGGCCGGACATGATGATCGTGGTCGGCGGCGTGATCCCGCCGCAGGACTTCGACGAGCTGTACGCCGCCGGAGCCGACGCGATCTACCCGCCCGGCACGGTGATCCCCGAGGCGGCGGTCGAACTGCTGCAGAAGTTGCGGGATCGCCTGGACGACGAGTGAGCGGCGGCAAGGCCTTCTTCGACGGTGGCGATTCGGACTCCGTCAGCGCCGCCTCGGGCACCGAGGTGGGGTTCCGGCCGGGGGTTACGACTCCGGCCGGACACGGGCCCGGCCGCGCGGGCGGCTGACGCCTGCCGAGCTCGCCGAGCGGGTGCTGGCGGGGTCTCGTCCGCACATCGCGCAGGCGATCACGCTGGTCGAGTCGTCCCGTCCGGATCACCGGGCCAAGGCCCGGCAATTGCTGCGGCTGCTGCGGCCGCACAGCGGCAACTCCGTCCGGGTCGGGATCTCCGGGGTGCCCGGGGCCGGCAAATCCACGTTCATCGACGCGCTCGGGGTACGTCTGATCGACCAAGGCCACAAGATCGCGGTCCTCGCGGTGGACCCGTCGTCGACGCGCACCGGCGGGTCGATCCTGGGCGACCGGACGCGGATGGGCGAACTGGCGGCGAGCGAGCACGCCTTCGTCCGTCCGTCGCCGTCGNGGGGACACCTCGGCGGGGTGGCGCGGGCGACCCGGGAGACCATGCTGGTGGTCGAGGCGGCGGGCTTCGACACCGTCCTGGTCGAGACCGTCGGGGTGGGCCAGTCCGAGGTCGCGGTCGCGGGCATGACCGACACGTTCCTGCTGATCACCCTGGCCCGGGCCGGGGACCAGTTGCAGGGGATCAAGCGCGGCATCCTCGAGATGGCCGACGTGATCACGGTCAACAAGGCCGACGGCGACCACGAAGGCGAGGCTCGGGTCGCGGCACGGGAGTTGGCGATCGCCATGAAACTGATCACCTCCGACCCGCACGCGCGCCGGCCGCCGGTGCTCACCTCGTCCTCGCTCACCGGCAAGGGGCTGGACGACGTGTGGCAGGCCGTCCTGGACCACCGGGCGTACCTGGAGGCCAACGGGGGCCTGGAAGCCCGGCGCAGCGCCCAGCAACTGGAATGGCTGTGGTCGCTGGTCGAGGGTGAACTCACCGACGGTCTCAAGCGCTCGCCACGGGTCAAGGGCATGCGGGCGGGGGTGGAGGCGGACATCGCCTCCGGCGAGGAATCGGCCCTGGAAGGGGCCGAAGAGATCGTCCGAGCCTTCGTCGCCGACGTCCACCTGCTCTGGCCACCGCGCGCCCCGTCCTGAACTCCGCTCAGACGACGATCAGGTCGAGGGCGCCCCGTCCGGCCGAGACGGACGCGTCGTGCGCCCGCTGGGCGGCGTCGGGTTCGGCCAACGGAATCGCGGACGGACGCGGCCGTCTTGGGACGGCCCTCCCTCTCTCCCCGGAAACCCCACTTTGCTGCCGAAACCCGACTCTGCTGCCGAAACCCGACTTTGCTGTTGAAGCTTGGGCAGCAAAGTCGGGTTTCGGCAGCAAAGTGCACGCCAAGGACGGCAAGGACGACGATGAGCCGGGCCGGGGCCGAGGGCCTTTCGTCGCAACGCGGGCGCCCAAGAACTGAGGACTGTCGCCATGTGTGTTGTCCGGTTTGGCCGGGTGTTGTCGGATGCGCGTGCCTTGGGCAGCGACTGCCGGCACGCTGTGATGAGGGCATGACGACGACCGATGCCATCCGCACGGCACTCCTGCTCGCCCAAGGGCACGACCAGAACACCCTGCGCCGCCTCGCGAGCATCGGCATGCTGCACCGGGTACGGCACGGCGGTTACGTCACGGATCCTGGATCGGACGAGCGGGCTCGACACCGCCAGTTGATCGAGGCCACCATCCCGCTATTGGGTCCGACCACGGTGATCAGTCATTGGTCTGCGGCCGTCCTGCACGGGCTGCCGGTGTGGAACGCCTGGTTGGGTCGGGTCGCTGTCACGCGGCCCCCGAACAGCCACGGCGTTCGTGACCGTTGGCTGCACTCCCATTCGTGCCCGCTCCCCGAGGACGAGGTCGACATCGATCAATTCCTCTGGCCAGTGACCGATCTCTCGCGCACCGGCCTCGACCTCGCCCGCTCCCAGCCGTTCAGTCAAGGCGTTGCCGTCCTGGATGCGGTCCGCCGGGCGGGAGTAGGTGCCGACCACCTGGACGATCTGATCGCGCGATCCCCGCGCAGGCCGGGAATGGGCCGTGCCCGCCAGGTCGTGCTGTTCAGTAACCCGGGCGCCGAGTCGCCGGGTGAGTCGTTGAGCCGGGTGTTTCTCAGGGACCATGGGTTCCCGCCGCCCGTCCTGCAGTATCGAGTGGAGGGCCCGTCCGGTGAATTCGTGGGCCGATGTGACTTCGGGTGGCCCGACGACGGCGTCCTCGGGGAGTTCGATGGGCGTACCAAGTACCAGGGAGAGTTCGTCCCGGACTCCACCGGGCTCGGGGTCCTGCTGGATGAGAAGGCCAGGGAATCAAGGATCCGGGAACTCGGCTGGATCCTCGTGCGCTGGACCTGGCCGGAGCTCGGTCAACCCCAGGCTCTCGCGCGGCGACTGTGGGCCGGCTTCCGTCAGGCTGCGCGCGTGCGGGCGGCGTGACGGCGCGTAGACGGCCACCACGTGATGCGTCCGGCTGCGTATGCGGGCGGCGGGACGGCGCGTAGACGGCCACCACGTGATGCGTCCGGCTGCGCGTGCGCTCGGCCTGAACCTCCAATCGACGGCCCAGGAGGGCGATCGGTGCTGCGTCCTGTCGTCATGCCCACCTTGCTGCCGAAACCCGACTTTGCTGTTGAAGCTTGGGCAGCAAAGTCGGGTTTCGGCAGCAAAGTGGGTATCGAGGTGGGACAAAAGGGAGGGCCGGGCCGTCCCAGGGCCGTCGCGCGCCCGTCCTGAAGGCAGCGCTCAGACGACGATCAGGTCGAAGGCGCCCCGGGCGGCCAGGACGGACGCGTAGTGCGCCCGCTGGGCGGCGTCGGGTTCGGCCAACGGAATCGCGGACGGACGCGCCCCGTGGGCGCGGAACCCGATCACCTTCACCCGCATCGTCGGGTCGACCGCCGCCAGCCAGTCCCCGGTGGCCGCCAGCAGGTCGTCGGCGTCGTTGACGCCCGCCACCATCAGCAGCCGCACCTCGTACAACTTGCCGCGCCGCGCGAGGTCCTCGATCGAGGCCAGGACGGCGGCGTTACCCTCGCCGGTGAGGCGCCGGTGGAGGGCGTCGTCCAGGCACTTCAGGTCGACCATCGCCCCGTCGAGCACCGGGTCCAGTTCGGCCCACACCGACGGGTCCGCGGCGCCGTTGGTGTCCACGAAACACGTGAGCCGAGCCAGCCCTGGGTCGGACTTGATCGCGGTGAACAGCGCCCGGACGAACCCCGCCTGCTGCGTCGCCTCGCCGCCCGAGACGGTGACCCCCGACAGGAACGGGGCGGCCGGCCGGATCCGGTCCAGCAGATCGGCCACCTCAAGCGCCCGGGCCTTCGGGGTGGCGTCGTACGGGCAGATCTGGATGCACCGATCGGTGCTCCCACAAGCGTTTTCGTCCCAGATGACCCGTCCGCCGACCATCCCCAGCGCCCCGGACGGACACGCCTCCACGCAGATGCCGCAGTCGTTGCAGGCGTTGATCGTGTACGGGTTGTGGCAGGCCAGGCAGTCGAAATTGCAGCCCTGCAGGAACACCACGAACCGGTTGCCGGGCCCGTCCACGGCCGAGAACTCGATCCAGTCGGTGACCAGGCCGGTCACCGCACCGGGGCCCCAAAGCTCACGCCGCGCCCAGCGGATCCAGTTCGATCGCCGTGACCCGCTTGATCGCCCTGGTCAGCACGGTGTGGTTGGTCTCGGCTGTCGCCGCCAGGTAATCGGACGAGTGCCGCGCGCCGTCGGTCTCCACCCCGATCAGATCCGACTTGCGGACGAGGTAGCCGGTGATCCGGATGAACTCGTTGGAGTCGAGGTTGAACGTGAAGTCGCGCATCCCGATGCCGAGCGCGCCGCGGATGATGTCCACCATCGCCTCGGGGTTGCGGGTGACGGTGTCGTCGACGTGAACGATGTCGGAGATCCCGGCCGCGAACAGCCGATGGTGCGGCGCGACGGCCGTCAGGTGCTCGCGCAGCCCCGGCTCGGTGCCGACCGGGATCCTGGTGCCCGCGGTCACGTCCAGGTCCAGGTCGATGCCGCTTTGCGAATGCAGGTAGGCGAAGCCGCCGCCGCCCTCGCAGTAGGGCAGCGGACGAGCGGCCACGAGTTCGGCGATCCGCCCGGTGATCCGGTACGAGGCGAGGTTCGCCACCTCGGCGTGGCCGTAGCGCGCCTCGGGATGTCCCTCGCGGACCATCAACTCGTCCACGCACTCGGCGAGGCCGTAGATCCCGAACATCGCCGAGAACCGGTCGACGTCCACCAGCCCCTCGCGGGCCAGGAAGTGGTGGTCGAAGAACCCGGACTCGTCCATCAGCGAGCGGATCCGCGCCTCGGCCAGTTCGCTGGTCAGTTCGACCCAGCCGGGCAGCGCGTCGTCCAGGAAGCTGTCGAGGTCGCCGGCGTGCCGCAGCACGGCCTCCTTCAGGTTCAGCCGGACGAGCGTGTGCGCGCCGCCGCCGACCTTGAGCGAGTTGTAGCAACTCACCGCCGCGTAGCCCTCCCCGTGGTCGCCGACCATCATCGGATGGTTCACGAAGTGCGGCTTGCCGGTGACGAAGACGGTCTCGATGGCGTCGCGGATCAGGTCGTCCGGGGTGATCGCGGGGTCCACCTTGAGGGTCAGGTTGGGCACCACCTGGCGCAGCGAGCGCTCCACCCGCCAGATCGAACGGATCACCCGGCCGTCGGCCGGGCCCACGTTGGCGTGGGTGAACGCGTCCGGCAGGATCCGGTCGAGCTGGATCCAGAACCGGCGCAGCGTGGCGTCCAACTCGGCGTCGGGCAGGTCGGCCGGGACGAACGGCTCCAGCAGCGCGTCCAGATCGCCGAGGTACACCGGGTACGTGGTGACCGACGGAACCTGGGTGTAGAGGCACAGCAGGAACGCCAGTGCATCGTCCAGGGTCGTGGGCGGTTCGAGTTCGAGGTACGAAACCCCTTGTCGCAAGGCCTTGGCGTAGTCCGGCAGCACGTAGCGCGGGGTGAACGGACGGTTCCCCTCGTACATGTCGCAGATGACCCGCTGCTCCAGCGCGTTCGCNGCACGCGGGGAGAGGACGGGGTAGGGCAGCGCGCTCACTGCGTGGGCGGCGAGGCGCCGCAACTTCTGGTCGTAGCCCAGTGCGCCACTGCTGGTGATCGCGGCGGCGGTGCTGACGAACTCGGCCCAGTCCATACCCCTAGGGTAACGCTGAGGCCCCTGCGTCCGCGAGGCGCCGTCTGCTGGCAACCCCGCTCCATGGACCGCCGGAGCCGTCCCGGGTATCCGTCGCCCGCCCGGCCCCCGATGGGAGAGTTCCCCGTCCTCTGGGGGCCCCACCTGGTCATTCCACGCCTGGGCCGCCGCCTGGAGAGTCCCCCGTACTCCGGAGGCCACTTTGCTGCCAATACCCGACTTTGCTGCTGAAGCTTCGGCAGCAAAGTCGAGGTTCGGCAGCAAAGTGGAGGTTTGGGCAGCAAAGTCGAGGTTCGGCAGCAGAGTCGGGTTTCGGCAGCGAAGTCGAGGTTCGGCAGCAAAGTCGAGGTTCGGCAGCAGAGTCGGGTTGGGCAAACAAGGTCATCCAGGCGGCAGCGAACACCGGTTTCGGGATGGACGGGGCCAGGGGGCGACGGGCGCCTTTGCAGTTCGGTAACAGTTCCCCGCAAGGGGCCTTGCCGGTTCGTCCGCGGGTGTCCAACGAGGCTAGAGTCACACGTTGGGCGCGCGTGCTCGCGCTTGCTTTCCCGAAGAAGGAGACCACTGTGCGACAGCTCAAGAAGCTTGTCATCGCCGCGACGGCCGCGGCCCTAACCCTCACCGCCTGCAGCAGCGGCACGACCGCGTCGCCGGCGGGTTCGACCAGCGCCAGCGCAGCCGCATCCAGCGCGGCCGCCAAGCCCAAGGTCGGCATGGCCTACGACGTGGGTGGTCGCGGTGACCAGTCGTTCAACGACGCAGCCGCCGCCGGCCTCGACAAGGCCAAGACCGAGTTCGGCCTCGACACCAAGGAAGCCGCCGCCACCACCGGCGAGGCGGAGTCCGCCCGCGAGGAGCGCCTGCAGCAGCTCATCGATGCCGGCTACACCAACATCGTCGCCGTCGGTTTCGCCTACGCGAAGTCGGTCGGAAAGGTCGCCAAGGCCAATCCTGAGGTGAAGTTCGCGATCGTCGACGACGCCTCCCCGGATTCGACCGCTGCCAACATCGAGAACATCGTCTTCGCCGAGAACGAGGGCTCGTTCCTGGTCGGTGCCGCCGCGGCGTTGAAGACCAAGAGCAACCACATCGGCTTCGTCGGCGGTGTCGAGACCGATCTGATCCGCAAGTTCGAGGCCGGCTACGTGGCGGGCGCCAAGGCCGTCAAGACCGACATCAAGATCGACATCAAGTACCTGACCCAGCCGCCGGACTTCTCCGGCTTCGGTGACGTGGCCAAGGGCAAGGCGGCCGCCGAGGGCATGTACCAGTCCGGTGCGGACATCGTCTACCACGCCGCCGGCGGTTCCGGTGGTGGCGTGTTCACCGCCGCCAAGGCAGCCGGCAAGCTGGCCATCGGCGTCGACTCCGACCAGGCCAAGACCGCCGCCGCGGACGTCCGCAGCGTCATCATGACCTCGATGATCAAGAAGGTCGACGTGGGCGTGTACGACTTCATCAAGTCGATCGTGGACGGCACCTTCAAGGGCGGCGTGAAGACGTTCGACCTGAAGGCCGGCGGCGTCGACTACTCCACCACCGGCGGCATGGTCGACGACATCAAGACCAAGCTCGACGACTACAAGCAGCAGATCATCGACGGCAAGATCACCGTTCCGGCCAAGTGACGCCACGCGTGAATGTCCTTGTCGGACGTTGAACTGAACGGCTGACGTGACGACCGGCCCGGGTAGCGCCCCTGCGTTCCCGGGCCGGTCACTTTTCTCGTACAGTGACCCTCACACCGGCCCCGCACCAGGGTGCCGGGACAGCGAACAGACGGCCACCACGCCGTGGCTGCCGGATCAGGAGCGTGCCATTACCAGCGCGACCGATACCGACCGGGGGCGACCCGCGGCCGGGGCGACACCACCGCCGCGGGTGATCTCGCCGTCGAATTGAGCGGCATCACCAAGCGTTTCGTGGGCGTCGTCGCCAACAAAGACATCGAACTCAAGGTCCGCCGCGGCACGATCCACGCGATCGTGGGCGAGAACGGCGCCGGCAAGTCGACGCTCATGAAGATCCTGTACGGCGTGCAGCAGCCGGACGAGGGGACGATCTCGGTGAACGGCCACCACGTCGTCCTGCGCACCCCGACCGACGCGATCCGCCAAGGCATCGGCATGGTGTTCCAGCACTTCATGCTGGCCGACAACCTCACGGTGCTGGAGAACGTGGTGCTGGGGGCGGAGAAGCTGTACGGCATCGGCGACCAGGCGCGGGCCAAGATCCGGCAGATCTCGGACGACTACGGCCTGGACGTGGAGCCGGACGATCTGGTCGCCGACCTCGGGGTCGGAGCCCGGCAGCGCATCGAGATCCTCAAGGTGTTGTACCGGGGCGCGCGCATCCTGATCCTCGACGAGCCCACCGCCGTCCTGGTGCCGCAGGAGGTGACCGAGCTGTTCGACAACCTGCGCGAACTCAAGGCCGAAGGGCTGACGGTCATCTTCATCTCCCACAAGCTGGACGAGGTGCTGAGCGTCGCCGACGACATCACGGTGATCCGGCGGGGCACGACGGTGGCCGCGGTCGATCCGAAAGCGGTGACCGCTCGGCAGTTGGCCGAACTGATGGTCGGCTCGGAACTGCCGTCCCCGCAGACCGAGGAGTCGACGGTCACCGACCGGCCCCTGCTGACGATCGAGGGTCTCGACCTCTCCGGCGGCGCCGGCCGGCGCAAGGTCCTCGACGACATCAACCTGGTCATCCACGCGGGCGAGATCGTGGGGATCGCCGGCGTCGAGGGCAACGGTCAGGCAGAACTGGTCGAGGTGATCATGGGCATGCGCCAGCCCACCGGCGGCCGGATTCTGCTCGAGGACGCCGACATCTCCGACTGGNGGGTGCGTGAGATCCGCGAGGCCGGGGTCGGCTACATCCCCGAGGACCGGCACCGTCACGGCCTGCTGCTGGAATCCCCGCTGTGGGAGAACCGGATCCTGGGCCACGTCACCCAGCGTCCCAACACCGCCGGCGTCCTCATCGACGCCAAGGGCGCCAAGGCCGACACCGAACGGATCGTGCGCGAGTTCGACGTCCGTACCCCGTCGATCTACGTGACCGCGGGGTCGCTGTCCGGCGGCAACCAGCAGAAGCTGATCGTCGGCCGCGAGATGAGCCACGCCCCCAAGGTGCTCGTGGCCGCCCATCCCACCCGCGGCGTGGACGTGGGCGCCCAAGCGGCGATCTGGGACCTGATCAAGGACGCCCGGCGCGGCGGCATGGGGGTCCTGCTGATCTCGGCCGACCTGGAGGAACTGGTGGGCCTGTCCGACACGATCCGGGTGATCCTGCGCGGCCGGCTCTCGTCCGATTTCGACCCCGACGTGGTCACCCGCGAGGAACTCGGCGCCGCCATGACCGGTGCCGCCGGGCACCCTGACACCACCGCCCACCCGGCGNCCGGAGGACGCCGATCCGGCGACCCATCCGGTCGAGGACACCACCGAGGAGTCGCACCGATGAAGCGCCTAGACCTGCGGCGCCTGGCGCTGGGCGCCGCCGCCCCCGTCCTGGCCATCGTCGTGGCCCTGCTGTTGACCACCGTGATCCTGATGATCGCGGGCGACCCGGTCGCCGATGTCTGGCGGGTGCTGCTGAAGGCCCCGCTGCCGCGTCAGGTCGTCGCGATCGTGAACGAGGCCACGGTGCTGTACCTGTCGGCGGTGGCCGTGGCCGTCGGCTTCCGGATGAACCTGTTCAACATCGGTGTCGACGGGCAGTACCGGGTCGCCTCGTTCGTGGCCGCCGTGTTCGCCGGCCAGCACTTCCTTCCTGGCTGGCTGAACATCATCGTCTCGATCCTCATCGCGATGCTCGCCGGAGCTGTCTGGGCGCTGATCGCCGGGTTGTTGAAGGTAGGACGAGGGGTGTCTGAGGTCATCTCGACGATCATGCTGAACTACGTCGCCACCTACCTGGTCGCCTACTTCCTGAAGATGGCCGCGGTCAAGGTCGAGGGCAGCAATGCGACCAGCACCCAGGTGTTGGCCGAGGATTCCCGGGTGCCGGGGATCTCGGTGAGCGGGTTCCTCAACACCCCCAACAAGATCTACGGACTGATCGTGCTGGCGATCCTCGTCGGCGTCGCCTACTGGTTCGTGATCGGTAAGACCCGCTTCGGCTTCGACCTGCGGGCCACCGGCGCCTCCGAGACCGCGGCCGTGGCGAGCGGCGTCAACGTCAAGCGGATGGTGGCGCTGTCGATGGTGCTGTCCGGTGGCGTGGCGGGCCTGGTCGGCATGCCGCTGCTGTTCGGCCAGGACTACGCCTACGGCGACACCGTCCAGGCGGGCCTCGGTTTCGCCGGCATCGCGGTGGCGCTGCTGGGGCGCAACCACCCGGTCGGGATCGCCTTCGCGGCGCTGCTTTGGGGGTACCTGGACCAGTTGTCCAACGGCCTGCAGATCGGTGCCGGGGTCTCGGACAAGCTCGTCCTGATCATCCAGGGCATCATCGTGCTCTCGGTCGTCATCGCCTACGAGCTCGTCCGTCGAGCCCGGCTACGGCTCGATCAACGCAGAGTCGGACGAGAGACCGCCGCGCCCGCGCCGGTGGCGGAGGAGGTGGCGGCATGACCGCGCAACCCACAACCCTGGTGCCGGCGGAGGAGACGCCGGCCCCAAGCGCGTCCGTCCCGCCTGGTACTGGCCGGCGATCATCGGCGGCGCGATCCTCGTCGTGGCCACCGTCCGGGTGCTGACCGGGGCCAACGACATCGACTCCTCCGGAGCCCTGGCCGCGGCCATCGGGCTGGCCATGCCGCTGGCGCTGGCGGGCCTGGGCGGCCTGTGGTCCGAACGCGCCGGCGTGGTGAACATCGGCCTTGAGGGGATGATGATCCTCGGCACCTGGNGGGCGGCCTTCTTCGGCTTCCACTACGGGCCCTGGGCGGGCATCCTCGGCGCGGTCGCCATGGGGGTCGCCGCAGGAGCGATCCACGCGCTGGCGACCGTCACCTTCGGCGTCGACCACATCGTGTCCGGCGTCGCGATCAACCTGCTGGGCCTGGGCGCAGGCTCCTACCTGGCCGTCCGGACGTTCACCGGGCTGCAGGGAGGCGGGCCGACCCAGTCCCCACCGCTGGAGCAGTTGCCGTTCCTGTCGGTCCCCGGGCTGNGGGATCCGCTGTTGTCGGTGGAGCAATCCGGCATGTGGCTGCTGGCGGACCTGGCGGGCATTCTGCGCGCCGTCACGACCAATGTGAACGCTCTGACGATCATCGCGATCCTGCTGCTCGTCGGGTCGTGGTGGGTGCTGTGGCGCACCCCGTTCGGCCTGCGGCTGCGCTCCTGCGGCGAGGCGCCGCAGGCCGCCGAGACCCTGGGCGTCAACGTGCTCCAGCTGAAGTACGTCGCCGTCCTGATCTCCGGGGCGCTGGCGGGCCTGGCGGGCGGCTTCCTCGTGCTGGTGGCGTCGAACCTCTACCGCGAGGGGCAGACGGGCGGCCGTGGCTACATCGGTCTGGCCGCGATGATCTTCGGCAACTGGCGGCCCGGTGGGCTGGCGGCGGGTGCGATGCTGTTCGGCTACACCGACGCCATCCAGCTGCGCGGCCGGGGCGACGTGATCCACGCCTTCCTGCTGCCCTTCGGGTTGCTGCTGCTCGGCTGGGGGATCTGGCAACTCGTCCGGAAGGTCCAGGGCAAGAAGCTGTGGGTCGGCGGGTTCCGGCTGGTGCTGGCCGCACTGGTGCTGCTGTGGTTCGGCCTGACCAAGGAGGTGCCGGCCGAGTTCACCAACATGACCCCGTACGTGGCCACGATGCTCGTCCTGGCCTTCGCGGCGCAGCGGTTGCGGATGCCGGCTGCCGACGGGCAGGTGTATCGCAAGGGCGAGGCCCGATGATCGACTGGGAGGCGCTGCGCGAGGCCGCCAGGACGATCGCGCAGCGGGCCTACGCGCCCTACTCGCAGTTCCCGGTCGGGGCGGCCGGGCTGGCCGACGACGGACGGACGGTCGTGGGCTGCAACGTCGAGAACGCCGCCTACGGCGTGGCCCTGTGCGCCGAGTGCGGCCTGATCTCCCAGCTGGTGGCCACCGGCGGGNGCCGCCTGGTCGCCTGCGCCTGCGTCAACGCCCTCGGCGAACCGCTGCTGCCCTGCGGGCGGTGCCGCCAACTGCTGTGGGAACACGGCGGCGGAGAGCTCCTCGTGGACACGCCCCGGGGCCCGGTGCCGATGCGCGAACTCCTGCCCGAGGCGTTCGGCCCGGCCGACCTGACCCACGTCCGGGAGGCCGGGTGAGCCTGAGCGAGGAGCTGATCCGCCGAGCTCCGAAGGTGGCCCTGCACGACCATCTGGACGGCGGGCTGCGCCCGGCCACGATCGTCGAATTGGCCGCGGAGATCGGGCACCAGTTGCCCGCCGAGACTCCCGAGGCCCTGGGACGGTGGTTCTTCGAGGCCGCCGATTCGGGCTCGCTGGTGCGCTATCTGGAGACGTTCGTCCACACCATCGCGGTGATGCAGACCGCCGACCACCTGCGCCGGGTGGCGNGGGAATTCGTCGAGGACCAGGCCGCGGACGGGGTCGTCTACGCGGAGGCCCGCTGGGCCCCGAGCNAGCACCTGACCCGCGGGCTGAGCCTGGACGAGGCGGTGCTGGCCGTCCGGGACGGCCTGGCCGACGGGATGGCGCGATGCGCCGAGCGGGGCACCCCGATCGTCGCCCAGCAGATCGTCAGCTCGATGCGGCACGGCGCGCCGCGGCTCGACATCGCCGAGCTCGCCGTCCGCTACCGGCACGACTCCGTGTGCGGCTTCGACATCGCCGGCGCCGAGGACGGGTTCCCGCCCAGCCGGTTCGTCGAGGCCTTCGACTACCTGAAACGCCACAATCTGGAGTTCACGATCCACGCTGGCGAGGCGTTCGGCCCGGCCTCGATCTGGGAGGCCGTCCAGTTGTGCGGGGCGTCCCGGCTCGGCCACGGCGTCCGGATCGTCGAGGACATCGCGCAGGGCCTGGACGGGCCGGTGCTCGGCGACCTGGCGAACTACGTCCGCAACCGGCGGCTGCCGCTGGAGATCTGCCCCTCGTCGAACCTGCAGACCGGGATCTGCGACACCATCGCCGAGCACCCGTTCGGGCTGCTGGCGGCGCTGCGCTTCCGGGTCACCGTCAGCTGCGACAACCGGTTGATGAGCGCCACCACCCTGAGCCGGGAGTTCGCCCTGCTCAGCGAGGCGTTCGGCTACGACCTGGCCGACGTGCGCTGGTTCACGATCAACGCCGCCAAGAGCGCGTTCTGGGCGTTCGACAAGCGGCTGGACCTGATCGACCGAGTGATCAAACCCGGCTTCGCCGCGCTCGGCGATTGAGCCGAGCCGTCCCGCTCAAGAGCCGGACGTCAGCCGAGGCTGCCTGCCGTCATTTCTTCGACAGCGTCGGCAGGATGCCGTTGAAGCCGAGCGAATAGCCGAAGCCGTGGGCGACGATGTAGGTGATGCCGAGTGCGATCGCGGCGAGAACCACCGCGAACAGCAGGCCGGCGACCACCTTGCCCCACGGGTTGGCCGCAACGCGCGCCGTGGTCCCGTCGGGGGTGACGGCACCGGCGGCCCCNCACGACAACGAACGGACGGCGAGCGCGAACAGGACGGGCAGGCCTGCCCCGAGGATGAGCCCGGCGAGCAGGACCTTCCAGGCCCCGTCGAGGGCGGCGAGGACCATGTTCATCGGACACCCACCTCCTGCGGCTGCGGCTCTTTGGCGCTGGTCCAGTCGTCGTTGACGTTGTGGTGGCCGATCGGCTCCCGGCGGCTGTGCCACCACATCCACAGCGACAACCCGCACAGGATCAGGAAGATCGCGCCGCCGCCGAGGCCGGCTCCGAGCGAGTTGCCGACGAACCACATCGCCGCGCCCACCAGGGCGGCCAGCGGCAGCGTGGTGAACCAGGCGGCGACCATGCGTCCGGCGGTGTTCCAGCGCACCTGCGCGCCGGGGCGGCCCAGACCCGACCCGATGATGGACCCGGTCGCGACGTGGGTGGTGGACAGGGCGAAGCCCAGTTGGCTGGAGGCCAGGATCACGGCCGCGGACGACATGTCCGCCGACATCCCCTGCGGGGANGCGATCTCGACCAGGCCCTTGCCCATCGTCCGGATGATGCGCCAGCCGCCGAGGTAGGTGCCCAGCGCGATCGTCAGCGCGCAGGCCAGCTTGACCCACAGCGGGATCTCGTGGGTGTTCGACCAATGGCCCGACGCGATGAGGGCCAAGGTGATCACGCCCATCGTCTTCTGGGCGTCGTTGGTGCCGTGCGACAGCGACATCAGGGACGCCGCGCCGACCTGACCCCAGCGGAAGCCCTTCGTCCGGTAGTGCTCCGACAGGGTCGCCGCGACCCGGAACACCAGGTTCGTGCCGACCATCGCCACGATCATCGCGATGAGCGGCGACATCAGCCCGGGCAGGATGACCTTGCCGACCACGCCGTCGAGCTTGGTACCGTCGCCCACCCACTTGACGCCCTCCCAGCCGAGGCCGGCCAGCGCGGCGCCGATGAGACCGCCGAACAGCGCATGGGAGGAACTGGAGGGCAGGCCCCACAGCCAGGTGAGCAGGTTCCACACGATCGCCCCGACCAGGCCCGCCAGCAGGATCAGCAGCAGCGCGCCGCCNCCGTTGCCGGTGAGCGCCGGAATGGGTGTCCCGTCCGCGTTCTGGATCTTGATAACCGCGTTGGTGACGGTCAGCGCGACCTCCACCGAGAGTAGGGCGCCCACGAGGTTCAAGGTCGCGCAGAGGATGACGGCCATCTTCGGAGTGAGGGCCTTCGTCGCGATGGATGCGGCCATGGCGTTGGCCGTGTCATGGAACCCATTCGTGAAATCGAAGGCAAGGGCCGTCAAGACGACCAGAACCAAGAGTATTAACTCGGGGTCACGCTTTCAGCGTAGGGGTAAATCGTTCGGATGGGGAATCGCGGCCCATTCCTGAACGGAGGCGTTGCGGTGCGGTGCTCCTGGGCAGGACGGTCAAGGGGCGGGAGGGGTGGCGTCCCAGCTTCTCGGGCGCGGTTCATCGGCCCCGGCGGGGGCACCCTAGGATGCCCTCATGAGTTCGCCCATCCTGGCCGCCGTGGCCTGGCCGTACGCCAACGGTCCGCGGCACATCGGCCACGTCTCCGGTTTCGGTGTCCCCAGCGACGTGTTCGCGCGCTACATGCGGATGGCCGGCCACGACGTGCTGATGGTGTCGGGGACGGACGAGCACGGCACCGCGATCCAGGTGCAGGCCGATTCGGAGGGCCTGACCCCGCAGCAGACCGCCGACAAGTACCACCGGATCATCGCCGAGGACCTGCAGGCGCTGGGTTGCTCCTACGACCTGTACACCCGGACCACGACGCTCAACCACCGCGCCGTGGTGCAGGAGCTGTTCCGGGCGCTGCACGCCAACGGATACGTGGTGGCCGAGACCCAGATGGGCGCCATCTCGCCCTCGACCAGACGGACGCTGCCCGACCGCTACATCGAGGGGTTCTGCCCGCACTGCGGCTACGACGGGGCCCGCGGCGACCAGTGCGACAACTGCGGCCGCCAGCTCGACCCGATCGAGTTGGGCAACCCGCGCTCGCGGATCAACGGCGAGACCCCGCAGTTCGTCGAGACCGAGCACTTCTTCCTCGATCTCCCGGCCCTGGCCGGGGCGCTGNGGGACTGGTTGGCGACCCGGACCGACTGGCGTCCGAACGTGATGAAGTTCAGCCTCAACCTGCTCAAAGAGCTCCGGCCCCGGGCGATCACCCGCGACCTGGACTGGGGCGTCCCGATCCCGCTGGAGGAGTGGCGCGACGCGCCGATGAAGCGGATCTACGTGTGGTTCGACGCGGTGATCGGCTACCTGTCGGCGGCCATCGAGTGGGCCAAGCGCTCGNGGGACCCGGACGCGTGGCAGCGCTGGTGGCACGGCGACGAGGCGCGCTCGTACTACTTCATGGGCAAGGACAACATCACCTTCCACTCGGTGATCTGGCCGGGCATCCTGCTGGGCGCCAACGGCCAGGGCGACAAAGGCGGCACCGGTTCGGCCTACAGCCCGCTGAGCCTGCCGACCGAGGTCGTTTCCAGCGAGTACCTGACCATGTCGGGGTCGAAGCTGGCTTCCTCGCGCGGGCACGTGATCTACGTCCGCGACTTCCTGGCCACGTTCGGTCCGGACGCGCTGCGCTACTTCATCGCCGTCGCCGGCCCGGAGAACCAGGACGCCGACTTCACCTGGGAGGAGTTCGTCCGGCGGAACAACTTCGAGCTGGCCAACGAGTGGNGGAACCTCGTCAACCGGTCGGTGTCGATGGCGCACAAGAACGTCGGGGCGATCCCGGCCGCCGGTGAGCTGACCGAGGGTGACGAGGCGCTGCTGGCCGCGTCGAAGGCCGCGTTCGACGTTGTCGGGGACCTGTGGGGCCGGTGCAAGTTCAAGGCCGCGACCACCGAGGCGATGCGGATCGTGGGGCTGGCGAACAAGTACATCTCCGGGGCCGAGCCGTGGAAGCTCAAGGACGACCCGGTGCGGCGCGACACCGTCCTGCACGTGGCGCTGCAAGTGGTCCAGGACTGCAACACGCTGCTCACCCTGCTGCTGCCGCACGCGTCCCAGAAGGTGTTCGAGGCGCTCGGCGGGNCAGGGGTGTGGGCGGCCCAGCCCGAACTGCGCATGGTGTCGGAGGAGGGCAAGCCCGAGTACCCGGTGCTGACGGGCGACTACGCGTCCCAGGAGGCGACGTGGGCCTCTCGTCCGCTGGCCGTGGGGACGCCGCTGGCCAAGCCGACCCCGCTGTTCGCCAAGCTGGACGAGAGCCTGGGCGAAACCGGCCCGGAGTGGGCGCCGATCGGGTGAGCCACCACAAGCTGTGCAGTTGACCACTGAACACGGTGGTGAACTGCCCACCTTGCGGACGCGGCGCCTTCAGTCGGGCCGCTCACCCGCCTCGTGCGGCTCCTGCAGGGGTGCGTCCGGGGCACCAGGTGCCGGCCGACCGGCGCCCGGCTGGTGAGGGAGAACGCCCGTTTCTCGATCGCCTCGTCGTCGGCGGTGAGCCGGACCTCGTGCTGGCGGACGTGCTCGTCCCAGGACGGCACCACGAAAACCTCCCAGAAGGTGTTCGGCTGTTCGGCGACCCGCCACAGATCCCAACGGACGGCGCCGCTGCGCAGCCGGGAGCGACGCATGTCCTGCATGGCCTCCAGGAACGCCTCCTCGTCCTCCGGCGCCACGGTCATCTCCACGGTGACGGCGACCGGCCCGGTTTCGACGCTCGGGTCGATCAAGGCCCCGGCATCGCCCCAGTAGACCGCGGGCGACCGATCCAGGTGCTGGTTCTCGGGCAACCGCAGGGCCAGGCCGGCGACCGCGGCCAGCGCCACCAGCGCGGCCGCCGACCAGATCGCGACGCTGAGCCCGAACCACTGGGCAACCTGGCCCCAGACGGGGGCCCCGAGGGCCATCGTGCCCATGAAGACCATCATGTAGACGGCCAGCGCGCGGGCTCTGACCCAGCCCGGCAGGAACAGCTGCAGCTCCGAGACCAGCGTCGAGGCCGAGCACGTCCACCCGAAGCCGGCGACGACCAGCAGGACGAAGGCCAGCAGCAGGTTCGGCACGATCATGACCAGCGCGAGCGCGAGCGCGAAGGCTCCCATCGCGAGGGTCAGGGTGCCGTTGGCGGCCAGCCGGGCCTGCAGCCAGCCGGCGGACAGGGCGCCGACGACCGCGCCGATGCCCAGTGCGGCGAACAGGAGGCCGTAGCCGCTGGCACCCAGGCCCAACTGGCGGCTGGCGATGAGGGCCAGCAGCGCCCACAGCGCGCTGCCGGGGATCACCAGCATGGCCAGCCGGACGATGATCAGCCGCACGACCGGCTCGTGCCGGACGTAACGGCCACCGGCGCGCAGCGCCGGCAGGAACCGCTCCCGAGGCCCGGTGCCCAGTCGCTGCCGCCGCCAGGCCAGCAGGATCAGGACGAGCGGCAGCGCGCACGCGGCGTTGAAGGCGAACACCGAGGCGACGCCGGCGATCGAGATCATCGCCCCNGCGATGGCCGGACCGGCCGCCCGGGACAGGTTGACGCTCACCATGTCGAGCCGGGTGGCCGCGGCGAGCTGGGAGCGGGGCACCAGTTCGGAGATCAGCGGCTGCCAAGTGGGGATCAGGATCGCCAGCCCGGCCCCCACCGCGAAGGTGAAGGCGAGGAGCAGGATCGGGGGCATCAGCCCGAGAGCGGTGAGCACAGCCAGCAGCCCCGACACCGCGATGGCGTAGACCTGAACCCCGAACAGGATCCACTTGCGGTCGAACGCGTCGGCCAGGACGCCGGCGGGCAGGGCCAGCAGCATCGCCCGCAACGAGTTGGCGGTCTGGACGAGCGACACGATCGTGGCGGCGTTCGGGTCGTTGACGAACAGCCACTGCGCGCCCACCGTCTGGGCCCAACTGCCGACGCTGCTGATCAGCACCCCCAGCCACAGCCAGCGGAAGGCCCGTTGCCGGAAGGGTGCCCAGGCGGAGGTGGCGGGGACGGTCGCGGCGCTCACGCAACGAATGCTGGCACGCCGGGGCTGCCGCGCCAATGACTTCCGGCCGGATCGGTTTGGTGAGCGGAACTGTCCGTGGGGATCGCTAGCGTCCTGCCCATGGCTGAGTTCACCATGATCGAGTTCCCCACCAGCAACGCTGCGGCCTCGGGGAGCTTCCTGCGTGCAGTGTTCGGTTGGCCGGTCACCNCCTACGGGCCCGACTACACCGACGTGGCCGCCGGCGACGGCGTGTCCCTTGGCTTCCAGGGCGATCCGGACGAGGCGCCCGGAGCCCCGCTGGCCGTCATCCGCGTCGACGACCTGGAGGCGACGCGTGCGGCCGTCGAAGCCGCCGGGNGTCGGGTGAGCGTGNCCCCCTTCGACTTCCCGGGCGGGCGGCGCTTCCACTTCGTCGAGCCGGGCGGCAACGAGTTGGCGGCCTGGACGTCGACGGGGTGAGCGTCGCTGTCGGCAGGGTCCAGGGCGGCCCTGACGTGCCGCGAGCCCCGTGCGGCGGGTCCGCCGGAGCTGGTGAAAGGCTCCCTCCGGCATGCGCATCTGGACCCCGCGGCACGGCTCGGGGCCCTGGTCGATGTCGGCCGTGGTCTGCCGGCCCGGACTCCTGCCTGGCACGATGGAACGGACGAAGCCGACGGCGTCCGGAAGCGGGAGCCCATGACGGGGATGGACATCCTGCTGGAGGCGGGTTGGACGGCGACCACCTACGGCGGCGCACCGAGTGCCGAGCGCACCCAGCGGCGGGCCATGATGCGGGCGGTCGAGTTGTCCCGGTCGTGGGGTGTGCAGTTCCACGAGAAGGGCCGGGAAGTCGGCGTCTACAGCGTCGCCAAGGACGAGGATCCAGACGCCCTGCCGCTGCGCTGGCGGGAGTGACGCCGCCGTCCGGCAAGGCCGAACGGCACAGCGTGCTGCGGCTGTTGCTGGTCGCGGGGCTCGACGTGGCGCGGGACACCGGGGACGATTTCATCCCCGTCACCCTCGATTCGCTGCCGTAGGCGGGAGCGTTCGAGGCATCGNNGAGCCGGGTTCGGGCACCTCACAACGCCGAACGCAGCGCCGCCATGACCTCGTGCCAGCCGGTTTCGGCGTCCGTTCCCGCCGCCGCGAAGGCGTCCGCGAGGGTCCGCATCTGGATCCCCGACAACTCCGCTTCCAGGTCCGCCCCCGCCTCGGTGACCAGCACCTGACGGACGCGGCCGTCCGCGGCCGAGCGCGCCATCGTCACCAGCCCCTGGCGCTGGAGTTCGCGCAGCGGGCGTGGNGCCGCCTGTTTGGTGATGCCGAGGATCCCCAGCAGGGCGCCGACCGAGATACCGGGGTCGCGGCGGGCGAAGTAGAGGATGCGGTGGTGGGTGCGGCCGAGGCCGCGCTCGGCCAGTAGCGCGTCCGGCAGGGACGTGAAGGCACGGAACCCGAAGAAGAAGTCCTCGATGGCCCGGCGAAGTTCCGTCTCACGATGTGGGTCAATCATCTTGACCTACTCCCTTCGTCGGCTCCACGATTCGGTCAATCGACTTGACCAATACTAGGAGAACGCCGATGACTCCGCGCCTATCCACCCGGACCGCTGGTCTGCGCCCCTCACCCATCCGGGAGATTCTCGCCGTCATCGATCGTCCGGGGATGGTGTCCTTCGCCGGCGGGCTGCCGGCCCCGGAGACCTTCCCGGCGTTCGCCGCAGATGCGCCGGCCCGGTTGCTGCAGTACGGGCCTTCGGAGGGTGAGCCTGAGCTGCGCGCCGCGATCGCGGCGGACCTCGGCCGGCTGGGTGTCGATGCGACGCCCGAGCGGGTGCTGGTGTTGTCGGGCAGCCAGCAGGGGATCGACCTGGTCGCCAAGCTGTTCGTCGACCCCGGGACGCCGGTGGCGGTCGAATCGCCCACCTACCTGGCCGCGCTGCAGGTGTTCCGCCTGTTCGGGGCCCAGCTCGTTCCCCTGTGGTGGGACGCCGTCCCGCAGGCGCCGCTGGCCTACGTCGTCCCGACCTTCGCCAACCCGACGGGACGCTGCGCCTCCCGGGCCGAGCGGCAGGCCCTGGCTGCCGCGTGCCGGGCGTCGGGCACCGTGCTGTTCGAGGACGACCCGTACCGCGACCTCAGCTACGGTCCGGCGGACCGCACCCCGGTGGTGGCCGGGATGCACGGCGGCTCGTGGATCTATCAAGGGTCGTTCTCGAAGACGCTGGCCCCGGGATTGCGGCTCGGCTTCCTCGCCGCCTCGGACGACCTGTTCGGCGCGCTCGTCCAGCTCAAGCAGGCCGCCGATCTGCACTCCTCCCGGCTCGGCCAGCACCTCGTCCTGAACGAGCTGCGGCACCCCGAGCGGGCGGCGCGGCTGGCCCGCCTGGTCGACTTCTACGCCTCCCGGCGGGACAGGTTCGCTGCCGCGCTGGGCCGCACGTTCGCAGGCTTGGCCACCTGGGAAGTGCCCCAGGGCGGGCTGTTCTTCTGGCTGCGGCTGGACGCCGGCATCGACACCCGCACACTGCTCCCCGAGGCCATTGCGCGCGGCGTGGCGTTCATGCCCGGCGAGGACTTCTACGCCGACGAGCCCGAACCCGGCACGATGCGGCTGAACTGCAGCCACGCGGCCCCGGACGAAGCCGAGCGGNGGCTGGCGCTGCTGGCCGCGCTCGTGCGGGAGCGCTCGCTGGCCCACTGACCAAGCGCGGCGCCCGGCGAGGGTCAGCTCGGCTCGCCGAATGCGGCGAGTCGTCGGGCGGCGACGGCCGTCGGCAGCGCCTCGAACCCGGCAGCCAACGCCTTGCGCTTCAGCGCCGGCTGGGCCCGCCACAGCACGAAGCCCCGACGCACCAGCACCCACGGCGATTTCCGCTTCTGCGCAAGATCCCTCTTGAACCGCCACCACGCGACGACGGTCCGGGGCCGGTCCAGATAGATGCCCTGCGCGTCGAGCCCGGCGGCCCTGGCCAGCGGGAGCGCCTCGATCGCGAAGATGCCCTCGGCCAACAGGACGGGGGCACCGGCGGGCAGCATGGCCGTGTGGGTGCCGGTCGCCCGGCTCAGCGGAATGCTGTACTCGGGCACCTCCGCGGTCCCGGTCTCCAGCAGCGAACGGATCGCCTCGATCGCGGCGGCGCCGTGCCAGGAGGCGGGGTCGTCCCAGTCGACGATGCCGAGGGTGTGTGGGAGGCCGGGTTCGTCCGCGTCGGCGTAGAAGTCGTCCAGGCGCAGGCACGGCAGCCCGGAGCGGCGGACGAGCCGTGACTTGCCGCTGCCGGAGGCGCCGGCGATCAGGACGAGCCTGGTCACAGGCCCAGCGCGTCGGCCAGGTCGGCGCGGGCCTGTGCCATCACCGCGGCGGCAGCCGGGCGAGCCACGTCCAGGTCCTGCGAGTGCTCGACCGGCAGCTTCACCTGCAGGTAGCACTTGAGCTTCGGCTCCGTGCCCGACGGACGGACGACCACCCGCACCCGGTCGCCGGTGAACAGCAGCCCGTCGGTGGGCGGCAGGTCGCGGCCGGGCGCCGCCAGGTCCTCGCAGGTGACCGCGTCGCCGGCGAGGGTGGCGGGCGGGTTCGATCGCAGCCGGGCCATGGCGGTCCCGATCAGGGACGGGTCGGACACCCGGTAGGACAGCTGCGAGGTGAGGTGCAACCCGTAGCGGCGGGCGATGTCGTCCAGCAGCTCGGCGAGGCTGCTGCCGTCGGCCTTGAGCTGGGCGGCGAGGGTCAGGATCCGGATCAGCGTGGTGATCCCGTCCTTGTCGGGCACCGCAGCCGGGTCCGTGCAGTAGCCGATGGCCTCCTCGTAGCCGAACGCCAGCCCGGGCACCCGGCCGATCCACTTGAAGCCGGTCAGGGTGGCCTGGAACGGCTGGCCGTGCGCCGCGGCCATCGCCGCCAGTTGGGTCGAGGACACGATCGAGCACGCGTAGACACCCGTCCGTCCCTCGCGCAGGGCCTCCTCGGCCAGCACCGCGCCGAGTTCGTCGCCGGTCAGCATCCGCCAGGCGACCTGCCCGGTGGCGGGGTCGGGGAACGGGGCGGCGACCGCGCACCGGTCGGCGTCGGGGTCGTTGGCGATGGCGATGTCGGCCCCCGATTCGAGCGCGACCGCCAGGGTGAGATCCATCGCCCCCTTCTCCTCGGGGTTGGGGAAGGCGACGGTCGGGAAGGCGGGATCGGGTTCGGCCTGGGCGGCCACCTCGGCCGGGGCCGGGAACCCGCAGCGCTCCACCGCGGCCCGGACGACGGCCGCCCCGACCCCGTGCAGGGCGGTGTAGGCCCAGTTGAGCTGCCGCGGCGCGTCGGCCGGCACGAGGGTGGCGGCGCGGTCGAGGTAGGCCTCGACCAGGTCGTCGCCGATGACCCGCCACTGGCCCTCGCGGACGATGTCGTCCAGCGGACGAGCCGCGACGGCGGCGATGCGCGCGGCGATCTCGGCGTCGGCGGGCGGCACGATCTGCGACCCGTCGCCGAGGTAGACCTTGTAGCCGTTGTCCTGCGGCGGGTTGTGCGAGGCGGTGACCACCACCCCGGCGACGCACCCGAAGTGCCGGATCCCGAACGCGACGACCGGGGTCGGCAGGGGGCGGGCGCACAGCAGCGGCTCCAACCCGGCCCCGGCCATGATCTCGGCGGTGTCGCGAGCGAACACATCGGAGTTGTAGCGGGCGTCGTAGCCGATGATCACCCGGCCGCCGGCGTGCCCGGCATCCTTCAGGTAGCGCGCCAGCCCGGCCGCAGCCTGCGACACCACAACCCGGTTCATCCGGCCCGGGCCGGGGCCCAGCGCTCCCCGCAGCCCGGCGGTGCCGAACTCCAGCGGGCCCGCGAACGCGTCGGTCAANTCGGTGAGAGCCTCGACGTCCCCGGCGGCGGCCTTGTCGCGCAGGTTCTCCAGCGCGAGCTGGGTGGCCGGATCGGGGTCCTGAGCGATCCAGGCGTCGATCGCGGCGGTCAAGGTGGCGTCCACGTGGCTCCTCACAGCCGTTCCAGCAGTCCCGAGAGCAGGCCGCGCAGCCGCGGTTCGGCGGCTCGTCCGGCCGCCACCACCTCGCTGTGGTCCAGCGGGGTGGGCGAGATGCCCGCCGCGGGGTTCGTCACCAGCGAGATGCCCAGCACCTCCAGCCCGGCCTCGCGGGCGGCGATGGTTTCCAGCGCGGTCGACATGCCGACCAGGTCGCCGCCGATGCGGGCGGCGAAGCGAACCTCGGCGGGGGTCTCGTACGACGGGCCGGCGAACTGGCAGTAGACGCCCTCGTCCAAACTCGGGTCGACCTCGCGGGCCAGCGCGCGCAACCGGCCACTGTAGGCCTCGGACATGTCGATGAACACCGGCCCGACCAGGGGCGTCGCGCCGGTGAGGTTGACGTGGTCGGCGATCAGCACCGGGGTGCCGGGGGCCCAGGCGGGGTTCAGCCCGCCGCACCCGTTGGTCAGGACGAGGACGCCCGCGCCGAGCGCGGCCGCCGTCCGGACCCCGTGGACGACCGCGGCGACGCCGCGGCCCTCGTAGAAGTGGGTTCGCCCGGTGAACAGCGCGGCCAGCTTGCCGGACGGGGTGCGGACCAGCCGTAAGGCGCCNCCGTGGCCGGCCACCACGGGTGCGGAGAAGCCGGGCAGTTCCGCCAGCGGGCACTCCCCGACCAGCTCACCCAGCCCCACCGCGGCGGTGGCCCAGCCGGAGCCGAGGACGAGGGCCAGTTGCACCCCGTCGATGCCGAATCGGGCGCGGATCGCGGCCGCGGCAGCGCCGGCCAGGTCGGACGGGTCTGGGGCAGCGTCGGCGGTCACGCTGTGACTATAACGACCTCACGAACGCTCGACATCCCCCTCGTTCTTCCACCCCTCGTCGATGGTGAACGAGATCGCCGGACGCTTCGGCCGCACCAGCAGGACGTGGATCAGCGCGATCCCCAGCCCCACCCAGACCACGGTCTGGCCGAGGTGGATCGTCCCCAGCCGAACAGGTAGGCCAGCAGCATCACGACGATTCCCAGGCCGACGGTCACGCCGGCGAGCGCGAAGGTCGTCCGCGTGCGCCGGGGAGCGGATGCAACTCCTGGGCGAGATGGACGATCAGCAGCGCGGTCGCTCCGGCCAGCGGCACCCCGGACAACTCCAGCAGCCGGCGCTGAAACAGCGACGCCTCCGGCAGGCCGACGACGATCATCACGACCGAGACCACCACGAGCAGGCCGCACAGGACGCCGACCCGCACGGCGGGGAGCGCGGCGAGAAGGGCACGGGCCGGAGCCCACCGGCGGCGTGCGTGGAACAATGCACGCGTGACGGACGTGGTGATCATCGGCGGCGGTCCCGGAGGCTACGAAGCGGCCCTGGTCGGTCAGCAATTGGGCGGCCGGGTCACCCTTGTCGAGCGCGCCGGTCTGGGCGGTGCGGCGGTGCTGACCGACGTCGTCCCGTCCAAGACCCTGATCGCGACCGCGGAGGCGATGACCACCGTCCTCGGAGCCGATGCGCTCGGCATCCGGCCCCGCTCCGGCGGGAGCCTGGACGACGAACTCGTCGTGGACCTGGGCGCCATCAACCGGCGCGTCCTCGCCCTGGCACGCGCGCAGTCGTCCGACATCCACGGGCGGCTGGAGGCCGAGGGCGTCCGCGTCGTTGACGGCACCGGACGCCTAGACGGCACCGACGCCGTCATCGCGGCCACCCCTTCCGGTGAGGAGCGGCTCGCCGCCGACATCATCCTCGTGGCGACGGGCACAACGCCGCGCGAACTGCCGGCCGCGCGTCCTGACGGGGAGCGGATCCTCAACTGGACCCAGCTGTACGGTCTCGACGCGTTGCCCGACCGGCTGATCGTGGTGGGTTCGGGCGTCACCGGCGCCGAGTTCGCGAGCGCCTACAACGCGCTCGGGGTCGATGTCGTGCTGGTGTCTTCCCGCCACCAGGTACTGCCGGGCACCGACGCCGAAGCCGCCCGGGTCGTTCAGGACGTGTTCGAGCGCAGCGGGATGACGATCCTGTCCCAGGCCCGGGCGCGGTCGGCGCAACGGCAGGGCGACGAGGTGGTCGTCACCCTGGCCGACGGACGGACGGTCACCGGCTCGCACTGCCTGATGGCGGTCGGCTCGATCCCCAACACCGCCGGGTTGGGGCTGGCCGAGGCGGGGGTGACGCTCACCGACTCCGGGCACGTGAAGGTCGACAAGGTGTCGCGGACGTCCGCGCGCGGGGTCTACGCCGCCGGCGACTGCACCGGGGTGTTCGCGCTGGCCTCGGTGGCAGCCATGCAGGGCCGGATCGCGATGTGGCATTCGCTCGGGGACGCGGTGCAACCGCTGGATCTGCGCACCGTCTCGTCGAATGTGTTCACCGCGCCCGAGATCGCCACCGTCGGGGTGAGCCAGGAGCAGGTGGACGCGGGGCTGGTGCGGGCGTTGGGCGTCATGGTGCCGTTGCAGACCAACGCCCGGGCGAAGATGCGCGGGCTCAAGGACGGGTTCGTGAAGATCTTCTGCCTGCCGACCACCGGCATCGTGGTCGGCGGCGTGGTCGTGGCGCCGATCGCCTCGGAACTGATCCAGTCTCTGGCCATCGCGGTGGCGCAGAAGCTGACCGTCGACCAACTGGCGCACTCGTTCACGGTCTATCCGTCGCTCAGCGGCTCGATCGCCGAGGCGGCCCGCCGGCTGCACGGGCACTCCGAGCAGCAGATGATCAGCTTCTGAAGGCTTTCCGACGCCGGTTCGTCCGGTCCCTTCGACGTTCTCGGATGCGACCACGCGTCGCCGGGACTGCGTAGAACTGCGCATCCCGGGCACCCGCCGAACGGCCGCGTCCGTCGCTCTTGAGGGCATGACCCCAGCGAAGGGATGCCCCCATGCCTGAGCCACTCTTCCTGAGCCCCGTCGTCCTCAACGGAGTGCCGGCCAACTCCGGCCTGACCGCCGCGCTCGCGGCCGCGGCCGCCCAGGCGACTCCCGCAGCGGCCGTGGTATCCGAGCCCGCAGCGGCACCGGCCCCCGCGCCCCAGGCCCCGGCCGCCCCCGTGGCCGCAACGTTCGCCCCCGTCCTCACCGCCCCGGTGGCCGTCGCGACCGCGTTCACCCCCAAGTGCTCGACTTCGCCAAGGTCAAATGGCTGAACCCCGACCTCGGCGCGATCATCTCCGAGATCAAGCCCCACGACGGGGAGCCCCGGGCGGCGATGACCGTCCCGATCTGCCCGGCCGAGAGCCCGTCCGACACCCTCGTGTACGAGGCCCCGGCANACCCCGCCGAGCGGTTCTACCTGCCGCGCTACCGGGTCGGCACGATCGACACCGACCAGGGCACCCAGCTGCGGCTACGGCTCACCCGGCAGGATCCCGGGACGCGGATCGCGGTCGTCCTGGAACCGTTCATGGCCCCCGAGGTGGCGGCCGCCGCCNCCGACGCGACCCCGCTGGCCCACGACCTGACCGCCGTGCTCGGCTTCGAGCTCCCCGGTGGCGGTGGCGCGCGGCGCGAGTTCACGCTCACCGATCGCGCGGACGTCGAGGGCGGGGTCGAGCTGTCGCTGGTCGTGCCGACGCTGGCCGACCGTGGCGACCTGTACAACGCGTTGACCATGGCCGAGGCGCACGCGTCGTTCCTGGTGCACCGGACGATCACCGTCGCGGTCCCGACCGGCAGCGTCCCCGGCAACACCGGCATCGTCCCGCCCCACTACCGGGAGCGGGTGCGGGAGCTGCCGTGGCTGCGCCGCAGGCTCCCGCTTCGGGTGCCCGACGCCCCGGGACGGGACCCGACCCCGTNNCGTCGATCCGCCGGTGATCGTGGACCCGCCGGTGGCCGGTCCCCAGGTGCTGCGCCGGTTGCCGGACGTCGTCGCGGCCCGGGGCCGCTGCTCGACCTGCCGCGCTTCGACGGACGCGTGGACGCCGTCGCGGCCGATCCCGGCTTCGCGCTGCCCACCGTCCAGACCCTCTACCGGGCCACCACCCGGCCGTTGTCGCAGGTGGTCGACCCCACCCCGTTCGTGTTCTCGCCGAACCTGCACGGCTACGTGTACGGCGACATCACCGGCAGTGGCGGCCAGGGCGGGATGGTGCTCGAACAGATCGCCCACGGCGGCCGGCACCACTCGTACTACTACTCCACCACCCGGCCGGAGGTCGTCTACTACCTGCCGGACGCGTTCAAGCTCGCCCGCGTCCCCGAGGCCCCGCACGCACCGATGATGTCGGTCGCCTTCGACGCCCCGGACGGGACCGCGGCCACCAGCAACGCCCTGGTCGTGTTCGCGGCGTCGTCCGTGGTCTCGGCGGACCGGCTCGTCGCCGCCGCCAGCGCCCTGGCCGCCAAGCGCGGGGCCAACCCCGGCTCGCTGGACCTTCAGCCGCTGCTGGCGGACTCGTCCCGGCTCACCCTGCGGGTCGCACTGCCCGGCTCGGCGGGCAGCAGCACGGTGCTCGGCGATGCCCGGATCGACCTGCGGGCCGCGCTGAGCGCCGGTTTCACCCTGCCCCTGGCCCACTTCCAGGCGATGTTCGACCGGATCCGTACCGGCGGCAACCTGTTCGACGGCGAGGTCGAGGTGCGCCTGGACCGGGCCGATCGTCCCGCCGAGAAGATCCCCGTGGTCGCGAACCTCGCCGACCTGGCCGGCCCGCTGGTCGACATCCTCGGCATCCGGCAGGACGCCGAGCCGCGCTACCAGTTCACGGTCACGAACGCGATCGAGTCGCCCGTGCGCCTGGACACCCTCGTCGCGCACCTGCCGCAGCCGGCCGGCCCGCTGCCCTGCGAGATCCAGGGCATGGCCGCCTCGCCGACGCTGGCCCCCGGCGCCTCGCTCACCGGGATGGTCGTCCCGATCACCGCCCCCACCNGACCCGGAGGTGTTGCCGGTGGTGACCCTCACCGCCGCGACCGTCACCCCGACGCCGACGCGCTGTGGGACGCCATCTGCGAGGACACCACCTCGCACATCAGCCGCGACATCACGGTGAAGACCCCGGCACAGTTGTTCGCCGCCCCCGCCGACGGTTCCTCTCCGATCCTCGCCCTCGTCATCGAGGTGGCCGGCCTGACCGGCGGGCTGTCCACCACCGTCGAACTCAGCGCCGCGGCGCTGGAGCAGAAGGCGACCATCGCGGTGCCGCTGGCCGACCTGGTGAAGCGGACGACCGACAGCGGCGACTACCGCTACCGGGTCTCGACCGTCCGGGCCGACCGGGTCGCCGACGGCGACTGGAAGACCAAGTCGGGGACGATCCTGTGGATCGTCAGCGCGGATGTGGGCTGACATGGACGACCTGCCCGACTTCGGCGCCCCGCTCGGCGGCTCGGCGTTCGCCTCGGCGGCGGACCCGCAGCGCCTCGTCGCGGTGCCCGACGCCCTCGTCCTGGCCACCCACGCCGACGGGGTGCCGCGGATCACCCTGGAGCGCTACCGCGGGGAGAACCCGGACAAGCCGCCGGGCAACTACGGGCTGGTGAGCCTGGAGGTGGCGCTGGCCTGGCCGTCCGAGGTGGACGGACGAGTTCCCGCGCGGCTGATCGTGCCCGACTCCGGGGTGCTGGACGTCCGGGTCACCGGCATCGACGGGGTCGTGGTGAGCGAACCCCTGCCCTGGGACGGCACCCTGTCGGCCCCCTGGGGGCCGGGTGAGCCCGGAGACCATCACCTGGCTGATCTCCGCGATCGCGGACGGGCGGCTGCCCATTCAGGCATCCGCGGACGTCGTCGTCCGCGGCATCGCACCGCGCCTGCCCGTCCGGGTCCGGCTGGACTGGGCGAAGCTGACCCCGCTGCTGCACGCCGCCGCCCCCTGCCGGCCCTGTTGGACGAACTGGCCACCCCGGCCGGGGCCCTCGCGGTCGAGGGCGCGGCCGATCCGCTGCGGCTGGCCGAGACCCTGCTGGAACGGCTGCCCGCCGCGGGTCAGGGAACCCAGGTGGTCGACCTGGCGCAGCCGCAGGTCGTCCGGCGCACGATCAGCGTCACCGGCAACCTCGCCGAGCAGATCGCGGCGGGGCCGATCGACCCGTCCCGCAACGTGCCCGCCGGCGTGGTCGTCCCCGCCCTCGACCTGGGCTGGGTCGACATCGACGTGCTGGCCAACCTGCCCGGCCAGCCGGTCGGCGTGCTGGCCTGCGGGGTCAACCTGACCGCGCCGCCCAACCCGCCGGCCCGGCACCAGGCCGCCAGCGGCGGCACCGACCTCACCGCCGGACGACGCCACGGCGTCACCCTGCGGTTGGCCCCCGGCGAACCCCTGTCCTACCGCGTCGAGCCGTGGCTCGTCCTGGCCACCGACGCCGGTGTCGTCGAGCGCACCGGCCCCGTCCGGACGGCCACCGCCCGTCGGCTGACCCTCAACCCCACCGACTTCGGGGTCGGCGTCGTCGGCGTCAGCGCCGAACGCTCCTTGCTGGAGGTGGCCGAGGTCGAGGTCACCCTGACCGGCTCCGGTGCCTGGCAGCGGGCCACGCTGACCCCGACAACCCCGCCGCCGGTTTCGTCACCCTCCCGGCCGAGGCACCCGTCCCACCCGTACCTGGCGACCCTGGGGAACCCGCCGATCCCGCGCAACCGGCCGATGGGGCCGCCACCCCGGTCCGTCCCGCCGACCCTGCGGACCCGACCCTGGCCGACCCGGACCCGGTGCCAGCCACCGAACCCACCCTGGCGGTCACGCTCCGCCGCGCCGGCGCGTCCCTCGTCCTGGATCCCCTGCCCGCCACCAGCACCGTGCTGTCACTCGCCCAGGTGCCCGGCTGGGGCGCCCAGCGGATCGAGGTCACCACCACCGAGCCCGGCCTGGTCGCCGTCGAACTGATCGCCGAGACCGACGCGTACGCGGCGATCGTCACCGTCTCGGCCGGCAAGCCGGCGACCTACGAGTGGTTCGTGGCCGACCCGTTCCGGCCCGGCTACCGCTACCGGCTGCGGCCGGTGGGGAGCCCGGCCCGTGGCAGGGCCCCTTCCCGCCCGGCACCCCGCTTCGGATCGGAGCCCAGCCATGACCGCCCTCGTGACCCCGGGCGGCGGCTACTGCGTCGCCGTCCCCGGCCAGGACGCCGTCGACCTCGTCCCGGGTCTCCCGCAGCCCGAACGGCCCGGCAACGGCCCCTCGGTGCGGCTGCTCGACACCGGCGACGCCGTGCACTGCTCGCTGGGCGCCTGCTGGCCGATCGAGGAGGAGTGGCTGCGCCGCGAACTGCCCGGTCGCCTGGGCCTGTCCGGCAGGGCCACCCAGCTGCGGGTCGCGGTGCTCGGCACCCCGACCCTCACCCTCGCGGTGGCGGCCACCGCGGGTGCGCCCCAGCCCGCTGGCGGAGGTGCCGACCTCGGGCTACCCGCCCTACACCGCGATCCTCAACCTCCCCCTCGGGCCGGACGCGGCCGCCGCCCTGCGGGCCGCCGCCGAGGGCCGGCCGGGCCGGGCGTTCGTCGTCGTCCGCGCCCACGTGGCCCCCGACCTCGTCCGCGAACCCGCCTGGCGCGACACCGTCCTGACCGACGTCGACGCCACCACGATCACCGCCACGGCCGACCTGGCCGACTGGCTCCAACCCCCACCCGAAAGGAATCCCCGTCATGTTGAAGTGGGACAAAGTCGAGATCATCAACGGGCTGTCGGTCTACGCCGACGACTCCGACTGGCTCACCTGGTACGCCCTGCCGNACCAACCCCGTTTCCGGATCGACAACGGCAAGCCGGTGTTCAAGTTCCTCAAGTACAAGTTCCCGATCGACCACGCCAGCGGCAAGAAGGGCGGCGGGTTCCTCATCTGCGATGTCGAGTTCGGCATCAACGCCGCCGAGGAACAGGCCCTGCGCGAGGTGCTGGACGAACGGGTGAAGGCCCAATGGCAGGCGATGGGCGGCCAGGGGACGGCACCGGCGGCCAAGATCGGCCGGCTCAGCTTCACCCGCGGCGCGGCGTCGGTCCAACTGCTCGACAGCGGCGGCGCCCTCGTCCAGAAGGTCACCAACCCCGCCTCGCCGTCGCTGTACGGCCAGATGGTGCTGCCGATCACCGTCGAACTGTCGCCCGAGGGCGCGACCCTGCTGGAGCAGGCGCTGCAGGGCGACGGCGGGGTCGTCCAGGTCGCCTACGACCTGTGGACGCCGGTGAAGCTGCCGCCGGTCACCGCCCACGTGTGGTTCGACCTGCGCAAGACCGTCGACTTCCACCAGACCATCGACGTCGAGGAACGCATCTGCGCCGAGGATGACTACACCGAGACGATCACCCAGCTGATCACCTCGTCCGACTCCGGCGGGATCTTCATCGACCCCGGCACCGTGACCGACCAGAAGGTACTCGACAGCGTCCGCGACTGGGCGCAGAAGTCGATGGCCGACGCCGCCACCCGGCTCGTCCTGGGCGACGCCCCGATGCAGAACCCCGAGGAGATCCGCAAGCTCTACACCGAGCAGGACTTCGAGAACATCGACGTGCACTTCTTCGACGACCGGCACGCCACCTTTGACCGCTGGTACACCGAGAACCAGGTGATGGAGTGGAACCCGGCCCCGCGCGGCACCCTGCCCAACATCACCTCGATGGCCGGCCCGGACGGCCAGCCGTACAAGTGGTCCGACTTCGCCAGCGTCGTCGACCTCAACGACCCGTTCTTCAAGACCATGACGGTCAACATGCGCGTCAACGCCGACTTCGAGCACCTGCCGCTGCACAGCATCGAACTGAAGGTCGGCTACGACCCGGCGGGCCAGAACATGGTCACCGAGCCGGTCTTCACCAAGGCCGACGACGTGGCGTCGATGAACGCGTTCGTCGCCAACAACAACCGCTTCTACACCTACAGCTACCAGGTGAACTACAAGGGCGAGAATCTTCCGTTCGTGTCGGAGGAGAAGACCGCCAACGACCCGTCGCTGGTGATCAACGTCGGCGACCTGGGCATCCTCGACCTGGCCGTCTCTCCCGGCGACCTGAACTTCGAGCAGGTCAAGACCGCCCAGGTGGCGCTGTGGTACGGCGACGGCGCGAACCGGATCGAGTCCGCGCTGACCCTCGACGCCGACCACACCGACCACACCTGGACGAAGGTGATCTTCGAGGAGCGGCGCACCCCGGTGCACTACAAGGTCAAGTACTTCATGACCGACGGCCGCGAGTTCGAGGGCCCCGAGCTGACCACCGGCGCCAAGGAGCTGCGGATCAACGATCCGTTCGCCTCGACCCGCACGGTGAGCGTCCGCGGGTTCGGCGACTTCGCCAACCGGATCGACACGATCTTCGTCGACCTGACGTACGACGACACGGTCAACCACTACAGCCAGACCCACTCGGTTGCCCTCACGGCCAACTCCACGTTCGAGGACTGGACGTTCCCGGCGATCCTGCCCGACGGCGGGACGGTCAGCTACACCACCCATACCCGGTTCAAGGACGGGACGGTCAAGGAGGCCGGCGAGGCGATCGCCGAGGGCGCCACGATCATGGTCGGCGACGTGCAGTTGACCCAGCGCATCGACGTGATGGCCGACCTGATCGACTTCACCGTCTACAAGCTGGTCAAGGTGTCGCTGCACCACACCGAGCCGGACGCGCCCCTGGATGCCTCCCAGGATCTGGTGTTCAAGGCGGGCGCCCCGACCACGCTCGGCTGGGACATGCCGTACGCCGACAAGACCAGGAAGTCCTACGACTACACCGTCAGCTACTTCGGCGCCGCCGGGGCTCCCGGGAAGCTCACCGTGACCGGCGCGACCGACACCACCGTCGTCCTGCCCGCCACCCCGAACTGAGGCATGCCATGTTGTACCTCGAAGCCCCCTTCCACAGCTTCGACGGCGTCGCGGTCTTCCGCGACCACGCCGATCCGATGCAGTGGTACTACCTGCCGGGTTCGCCCCGGGTGGCGACCCTCAACGGCGTCCCGCAACTGTCGCTGATCAAGTTCAAGGGTCAGGCCGGCACCGGCGGGTTCCTGAACGTCGACGTCGACCTGGGCCTCGACCCGGACGTGCTCGACGAGTTGGGCCGCCAGATCCAGCACGCCGAGAACCTGCCCGACAAACCCCATCCGGCGCCCCTGCCGGTGATCGACGGCACCGTCTCGATGATGCTGTTCGACGCCCAGACGCCGCCGCCCCCGCCGCCGGGGGTGGAGGCGGGGCGGCGGTCAACCGCCCCGGCACCCGAACCGGCGCTCAGGTTCGTCCTGGCGTTGCGGCACCCGGCGAAGCCGGCTCTGTACGGGGACAACCGGGCCACCTTCTCGGTGCAGTTGACCCAGGAGGGGATCACCGTCCTCGAGCAGGCCATGCGGGGCGAACTGTCGCCGATCGGGATCGTCTACAGCCTCGACTTCCTGGGGCTGCGGCCGGCCTACCATGTCAGCGTCCACGTCGACTGGGAGGTCGTCCAGAAGCACCTGGAGGAGCACGAGGAGTTCGGCGTCCCGATCATCTACTCGTCCCAGATCGACACCTTCGTCGACTCCCTCATCGAGCAGCGGATCATCGAGATCCAGGCCGACACGTTCGTGGTGGAGGAGGACGGCAGCCCGGTGATCTCCCGCCGGGACGAGGCGATCAACGACCTCAAGGACATGATCACCGACACGTTCTTCACCCCGACCCTCGACCCGATCGACCACTCCGACGACGTCGACACCGGCATGCGGGCCGCCGGCCGGGTGCTGCAGGCGATCGCCTCGCACGGGGCGAGCGAGGTGCACGCGTTCACCCGCCGGGAGCAGCACGCGACCCGCGAGGAATCCAAGCGGCTCGACGTGGCCATGAGCGAGCGGACGACGGTGAAGCGGACCATCTACCCCCAGGGCCACCTGTCCGGGCTGTTCCGCTTCCTGCGCGACCCGGGAGTCGACCCCACCCGGTTCGTCACGTCGGTCGACCTGGACGATCCGTGGTTCCAACGGCGCACCGTCAAGGTGATCTCGCAGGCCCAGTGGGCCGCCGACGCGATCACGTCGGTCAACGTCACCCTCGACTACGGCGGCGAGGTGCGCAGCCTGCTGCTCACCCCCGCCNCAGCCCGAGGGGAGGTGTCCTGGTCGAGCCGGCTCGCCGGCGGCGGGATGGTCCGGGACGTCGACGTCAGCTACACGGTCCACTTCGCGGGCGTGGACGGCACCGAGCGGCCCACCTCGCTCACCTCGGNNGGTGACGAGGATCGTCGGGGACCCCACGAGATCGACCCGCGGGAGCTGTACGCGATCTCGCCGGTCCCGGTGATGGCGCTGTCCTACCCGTGGGACCGCTACCCGCAGGTCGAGGTCGAGCTGGCCTACGCCGACCCCGCCCACGACATCCGGCAGGCCGACGTGGTCGTGCTCGACGCCGATGCCACCGAGGGCACCTGGAACCAGTTCGTCCGGGATCCGCAGGCCGGTGCGGCGCGGTTCCGGATCACCCACCGGGCCGCCGACCAGCGCGACNCAGGTGGGGAGTGGACGGACGTGGCCGGCGAGCAGGTCCTCGTCCGTGACCCGTTCCCCAACGGGCGGGTCCTCGAGGTCGTCCCGCTGCTGGACTGGACGAAGGCCTCCCGGGCGTTCGTCGACCTGCAGTACTCCGACCTCGACCACGGGATCGTCGAGGAGGCCTCGTTCGAGTTCACCAAGGACGCCGAGGCGACCCAGAAGTTCCAGGTGCGACTGGCCGACGTGACCAAGCGGGAGATCGACTACCGGGTCACGATCATGAACCTCGACGGCAGCGTCGTCGAGGTGCCGCCCTCGACCACCGCGCAACCGCGGATCACCGTCCGCGCGGACATGAAGGGCCACCGGGTGGTGCACCTGCGGCTGGCGGCCGGCACCGACCTCGTCCGGGCCAAGGTGCGCGACGTCACCGTCGAACTGCACTACCTCGACGCCGCCGCCGGCCTGGACATCGCCGACACCGTGACCCTGAACGCCGCCGTCCCCACCGGACGGTTCGAGTACGACTACGTCGACGCCGCGAAGACGGCTTTCGACTACCGGGTCACCACGACCTACACCAACAACCTCAGCCGCACCCGCGACTGGGCCCATGCCGACGACACCGACCTGGCGATCGCCGTCGGTGCCTGATTCAGGAGGACGACATGCTGCTGCTCGGTTCCCGAACCATCACCGTCGAAGGGATCACGGTCTTCGGTGACCACGCCGATCCCGACCAGTTCTGGTACCTGCCCGGCCCGGTGCAACTCGCCCGGCGCCCGGACGGTGACCAGGCGTTCACGTTCATCAAGTACAAGCCCGCGGCCGTCGCCGGCGGCGCCAAGGGCGGCGGGTTCCTGATGTTCCAGGTCGACCTGCGCCTCGAACCCGACCTGGAACGCCGGATCATGTCCCGGCTCCGGGCGGTGGCCAAGGGCCGGCCGCGGCTGACCGTCGTCCCGTTCGACGAGGGAACGGTCCAGGCCGTCGCGCTGAACCTGCAGGGGTCGGGCGGCGTGGCCGCCCAGCCCGCCCCGGAGGGCGCGTTCCGTGCCGTCGAGCAGATCCTCGGCGCCAGCNACCCCTCGCTGCAGGGCAACAACACCGCCGCGTTCAGCCTCACCCTGTCCCAGGAGGGGGCGACGATCCTGGAGCAGGCGTTCGAACAGGGCACCGCCCCGGTCGGGGTGCTGTACGACCTGAAGTTCACCGGGATGCGGCCGGCGATCCACGTCGAGATCACCGCCGACCTCGAACGGGTCTACAACCAGTTCGGGGCGGCCCTGGACGCCCAGGTGTACTTCGTCCAGGCCGGCATCGACGCCGCCTTCGAGAAGCTCGTCCAGGACGGCGTGATCCAGATCAAGGTGCTCGACTTCGTCGGCGACGACGACATGGCCGAGAAGGAGAAGTGGGCGCTGGACTTCTTCAAGGAGAACCTGCTGCGCACCTGGTTCGAGCCGACCCTGACCNCCGGCCAGGTGGCCGGCGGACGGGTCACCGCCGCCCCGCTGTCGGAGGTGCTCGCCCGCGGCAACCAGTTGCGGCCGCNNCCACCACCCCGGCCCCGGAGCGTCCGTCCGCGGCGGCCCCGGCGACGCCGGCGCCTCGTCCGGCACCCCGACGGCGGGCACCGGCAGCGCCGACCCGACCGAGGGCCACAACCCGACCCCGCCCCCGGCCACGTTGCCCGAGGGCACCGCCCCACCGAGGGGACCGGCACCCCGCCGGTCAGCTCGGCCCCGACCTCGGCCGCCGCCGTCGGCGTGCCCCGGGTGACGCCGGCGTCGCAGCCCGCGACCACCCCGCCGGCCGGCCTCTCCCAGCCGCCCCAGGGCGGCGGGTCGCCGGCGCTGGTGTCGTTCCGGCTGCGCGCGGTTCACCAGGAGGAGCGCAAGAAGATCAAGCTGGTCTACGACCGCTCGGAGGCCACCCAGCGCACGTACGCGCCGCAGGGCTTCTTCGGGGTGCTGGTCGCCGACCTCGACCGCTCCCGGCACTTCGTCGAGGTCGACCTGGACGACCCGTTCTTCCGGGTGTTCCAGATCGTCGTCGACCCGCCGGACGACTTCGCCTCGATCGGGCTGCGCTCGGCCCAGGTGTCGCTGGACTACGGCGATCCGGCCAACCCGGCCGAACTGAAGCACAAGGACCTGCGCTTCGAGGCTGCCCCCGGCGCGGCGGTGCCGTCGCAGACCATGGAGGTGTTCGTGAACTCCGCCATGGACCTGGACTACCGCCAGCAGGTGCAGTACCACTTCGCCACGAACTCCGGCTGGGAGGGCTCGTCGTTCAGCTACGACCTGCCCGCGGGCACCACCGAGGACCGGACACTCGTGCTCGTCCCGCACGAGAACATCGGGTTCCTGAGCGTGGAGGCGCAGGCGAGCCGGGTCGACTGGTCGGTCGTGGACTCCATCGAGGTGTTCCTCAGCCACACCAGCGGCGGGGAGACGCTGTCCAAGCAGTTGACGCTCACCGCGGCCAAGCAGTCCGACACCTGGAAGGTGCGCACGTCGGCGCCGAACGCCCGCGACTACACCTGGCGGCTCGTCCATCACCTGAAGGACGGCAGCACCCGCGAGACCGTCGGCGCCGAGCCGTCGCGCGCGTCCGTCCTGCCCGTGGACGATCCGTTCCCCGGGGCGCTCAACCTGTCGTTCGTCCCGCTGCTGGATGCGACGAAGACCCGGATGGCCTTCGTCGACATCACCTACACCGACCCGGCCAACAACTACCACCGCGAGGAGCGGCTGACGATCAAGCCGACCGACACCGACCCGATCGACAAGCAGATCGCGGTGATGGACCTGAAGGCCAAGGACTTCACCTACCAGGTGACCCTCGTCGGCACCAACAACGCCATGAGCAAACTGCCCCCGGTGACCGGCGCGGACGACCTGATCGCCGTCGCCGAACCCACCGCCTGAAGGAGTGACTCACCATGACCAAACGAGCCGTCGTGATCGGCATCAACGACTACTCCGTGCAGGGGTTCGGCAACCTCAACGGGTGCGTCCGGGATGCCCAGTCGGTCTACCACATGCTCATCGACGCCTTCGGGTTCGAGGCGTCCCAGGTGTTCTGCTACACCGACCGGCAGGCCAGCAGCAGCAACATCCTGCGGGCGCTGAACTACATCCTGCGGGCCGGTGAACCCGGCGATGTCGCCTGTCTCTACTACGCCGGGCACGGCGGGCTGCACCCACCAGCANCCGCGGGCGCGTTCTACCAGACGATCATTCCGCACTCGGGACGGTTCATCACCGACTGGGACCTGGCGCAGGCCGCGGCCCAGTTGCAGCCCTCGTACGTCAACTTCACGGTGATCCTCGACAGTTGCCACTCCGGCGGCATGGTCGACTTCACCGCGCCGACGACGGACGTCCGGACGATCGTGAACGCTCAAGCCTTCCTGGAAACGCTCACCTCGACGATGAAGACCGTCATCCCGTTCGGTCTCGCGGCCGCCGACCTGGCCACCTGGTCGAACAACGTCCACCAGGTGCAGGCCGCCCCGCCGGCCACCGTCTGCTACACCGAGGAGGCCAACCGGGAGTTCACCGACCAGGCCAAGGCAACCCTGCTGGCCGCCTGCCGTTGGGACGAGTACGCCGGCGAGAACCCCAGCCACGGGTTCCTCACCGACGCCATGTTGCGGGTGGTCAACTCCTCCAACTTCACGATCAGCCACAACGAGTTCCATTCCCAGCTCACCCCGCTCGTCCACAACGCCGCCGGCCACGAGCAGCACCCCGTGCTGCGCGGCCAGGCCAACCGGATGGACGGGGTGTTCCTCCAGGGCTTCTCCGACTCTCGCTAGAAAGGACGCTGCGACATGACCAAACGAGCCGTCGTCGTCGGCATCAACGACTACTCCCACCAGGTGCCCGGGTGGCCCAACCTCCGCTATTGCGTCGCCGACGCCAACGCGGTCTACCATCTGCTGCTGGACTCGTTCGAGTTCGACCCCGCCGGGATCACCCTGCTCACCGACCAGGCGGCCTCGTCCGCGAACATCCGGCGGGCCCTGGGGCACATGCTGGCGGTCTCCGAGCCGGGGGACGTGGCGTTCTTCTTCTATTCCGGCCACGGGGGCTGCACCCCGGCGGCAAGGAGGGCGTGTTCTTCCAGTCCATCTGCCCGGCCACGGGGCGCTACATCACCGACTGGGACCTGTCCCAGGCCGCGGACGCGCTCGCGCCCTCGACGGTGAACTTCACGGTGATGATGGACTCCTGCCACTCCGGGGGATGGGCGACCTCACCCCGCAGGACGGCAGCGCCAAGACCGCCGCGCTCAGCCAGGAGCTGATGACGAGGATCCTGGAGACGATGAAGACCGTGGTGCCGATGGGGGTGACCGTGGCCGACCCGGAGACCTACTCCAACAACATCACCGACACCCACGAGGCCCTCGGCCCGGTCGCCTGCTACACCGAGGCGGCCAACCGGGAGTTCGTGACCTCGGCGAAGTCGCTGCTGTTCTCCGCGGCGCGGTGGGACGAGTACGCCCAGGAGTCGTCCGCCGTCCAGCACGGCTACCTGACCAAGGCATTCATCGACACGGTCAACGCCTGCCCGTTCGTGATCACCAACCAGGGGCTGCACAGTGCGTTGCACGCGAAGGTCGTCCAGTTGAGTTCGGACGGGCAGTCGCCGGTGATGCGCGGCCAGGCGAACCGGGCCCAGGACACCTTCCTGGCGCCGTTCACGTCCTCGATGTGACCCGGGCCGGGTCGGGTGGGCAGGCCCCGCCCGGCCCGGTCGCCCGTGGTGGGGGAGCGCCCGCGCAGCGGGACTGGGAGCGGTGCGGCCGGCTTCCCGGCCGCGTCACTGGTGCCCGGCTCAGCCGGCGTCCACGATCTCGCAGAGCACCGCGCCGCTGACCACGGCGGCGCCGGGCTCGACAGCCAGCCCGGTCACGACCCCGGACCGGTGGGCGGTGATCGGCTGCTCCATCTTCATCGCCTCCAGGACGACGATCAGGTCGCCCTCGGCCACGGTGTCGCCCTCGGCGACGTTGACGGTGACGATCGTCCCCTGCATGGGAGCGGTCAGCGCGTTCGTCGAGGGCGCCTTGGCGTGGGCGCCGCCGGCGCTGCGCCGGGTCGGCTTCTTGACGGCCGGGGCCCGGGACGGGGCGCTCAGCGCGGCCGGCAGCCGCACCTCGACCCGGCGGCCGTTGACCTCGACCACGAACGTCTGGGTCTCGGGTTCGTCCGTCTCGCCCAGAACGCCGGTGTAGGGCTCGATGGGCGTGGCGAACTCGGTCTCGATCCACCGGGTGTGGACGCCGAACGTCCCGTCGGCGGCGGTGAACGCGGGCTCGTCCAGCACCGCGGCGTGGAAGGGCAGCACCGACGGCATGCCCTCCAGGACGGTTTCGGCCAGCGCGCGCCGGGCCCGCGCGAGCGCCTGGGGCCGGTCGGCGCCGGTGACGACGATCTTCGCGACCAGGGAGTCGAACGAGCCGGGGACGACCATGCCCGGCAGGTACCCNTCGTCCACCCGCACGCCGGGCCCGGACGGCGGCCGCCACGCGGTCAGGGTGCCGGGGGCGGGCAGGAAGCCCCGGCCGGCGTCCTCCGCGTTGATCCGGAACTCGATCGAATGGCCGCGCACCGGCGGGTCGGGGTAGCCCAGCGGTTCGCCGGCGGCGATCCGGAACATCTCGCGGACCAGATCCAGCCCGGTGACCTCCTCGCTGACCGGATGCTCGACCTGCAACCGCGTGTTGACTTCGAGGAACGAGATCGTCCCATCCTGGCCGACCAGGAACTCGCACGTGCCGGCGCCCACATAGCCGGCCTCGCGCAGCAGCGCCTTCGACGCCTCGTACAGCCGCTCGGTCTGGTCGTCGGTGAGGAACGGGGCCGGCGCCTCCTCGACCAGTTTCTGGTGCCGCCGCTGCAGCGAGCAGTCTCGGGTCGACACCACGACGACGTTGCCGTGGCTGTCGGCCAGGCACTGGGTCTCGACGTGCCGGGGCCGGTCGAGGTAGCGCTCGACGAAGCATTCGCCGCGGCCGAACGCGGTCACCGCCTCGCGGGTCGCGGAGGCGAACAGGTCGGGGATCTCCTCGCGGGTCCGGGCGACCTTCAGCCCNCGGCCGCCGCCGCCGAACGCGGCCTTGATCGCGACCGGCAGCCCATGGGCGTCGGCGAACGCGACGACCTCGTCCGCGTCGGCGACGGGATCGGGCGTGCCGGGCACCAGCGGCGCGCCGACCCGCTGGGCGAGATGCCGGGCTTTCACCTTGTCACCGAGGGTGTCGATGGCTGCAGGCGGTGGCCCGATCCAGGTCAGCCCGGCGTCCAGGACGGCCTGGGCGAACGCCGCGTTCTCGGCCAGGAAGCCGTAGCCGGGATGGACGGCGTCGGCGCCGCTGCGCGCCGCCACGTCCAGCACCTTGGCGACGTCGAGGTAGGTCTGGGCGGGCGTGGCGCCGTTGAGCGCGAACGCCTCGTCCGCGAGCCGGACGAACAGCGCGTCGGCATCGGGATCGGCGTAAACGGCGACGCTGGCCAGGCCCGCGTCGCGCGCGGCGCGGATGACCCGGACCGCGATCTCGCCACGGTTCGCCACGAGCACCTTGGTGAGCGTCACGGCTCCTCCTTCGCAACCGTCCATCTGCGGGAAGTCTAGGCCCAATGCCCCGCCCAGGGGCCCGCGGACGGGCGGGCTCAGTCGGCCTCGGCGTGCCGCAGGCCGAGGGGCGGCGCGACCTCGCCTGCTTCGTCCAGGGCCGCGCGGACCGCCTGGGCTGCGTCCAGGAGTCCGGGCCCTTCGGGGAGCCGGACGGTGGCGTACTCGCCGCTCAGTGCGGCCGCCACCGCACGCTCCGCGGCGCGCACCGGGTCCGGTCGAACCGATCCGAGGGCGCCGTTGGTGGTCAGCACCCGGTGCGGGTGGAACTCCCTCAGGCAGGTGAGGCCGTGCCGTTCCGCCGTCCGCAGCAACTCGCCCCGCGGAGGCCGACGACACCGAGCCCTGGGTCGTAGTCGAGCACGGCGTTCACGAGCGCCCAGGCGTGGTAGCGGTCGGTGTGCACCATGTCGAACAGGGCGCCGGCCGGGCGGACGAAGGAGATGCGGGTGCCCTCGGTCACGGCGATGCCGTCCAGGGCCGCCAGTTGGTAGAGGATCTCGACGGCCAGATCGTCCGGCGCGTAGTCGATGAAGCGTTCGCCGCGACCGAAGGGGTCGCGGTAGCCGACGAGGGCGCCGACGGCGAGGCCGGATGCCGCTGCGGCGCCGCAGGCGCCCTGCATCGAAACCGGGTCGCCGACGTGCGCCCCGCAGGGCACGGCGACGCTGGTCGCCAGGCGGAGCACGGTGCGGTCTGTGTCGTCCGACCAGCCCCCGCAGCCCGCCCCCAGGTCTGCGTTCAGGTCGATGGGCATGATGCCTAACGTAGCGCGCAGGCGGGGGACTCCGCAATCCGTTCAGGCGGCACGAGGTGCGGCCGGGATCGCCCTGGGCACCTGTGCGATGCTGGGCGCGTGAGCAGGGTGCGCAGCCGGGTGTGGCGCGATGGGGAGTTGGTCGCCACGGACTTCCCGCTCGACGATCTCGACAGCTGGCTCGCGGACGAGACGGCCCTGACCTGGCTCGACCTGTGCGAACCCGACCGTGCCGTGCTCGACCGGCTGGCCGAGGAACTCCGCCTGGATCCGCTGGCCGTCGAGGACGCCATCGAGCCCCGGGAGCGGCCCAAGGCGACGCGGCACGCCAGCCACACGTTCTTCACCTGCTACGCCGCCGAATTGACCTCGTCCGCGGACCGGGCGGAACTGCGGACGGGCCGGGTGTCGGGCTTCGTCATGCCCCGGGGCCTGATCACCGTCCGGCAGGCCGACGAGGTGGACATGGACGTCGTCCTGGATCGCTGGAACGAGGACGGGATGCTCGCCTTCGGCCCGAGTGCGCTGGTGCACGGGCTGCTGGACGTGATCGTCGACGAGCATTTCGTCACCATCCAGGAGATGGACGACGCCCTGGAGGACCTGGAGGACCTCCTGTTCGACGATCGGGTCGCCTCGCGGGCCATCCAGCAGCGGGTGTACGCCCTGCGCAAGGCGCTCGTGCAGCTGCGCCGGATCGTCCTGCCCATGCGGGAGGTGGTGGCCTCGGTGATGCGGCTGCGGCTGGCCAACCCGACCTCCCACCGGGAACTGGACGGGCTGTTCAACGACCTGTACGACCACGTCCTGCGCGCCGCGGAGTGGACCGAGTCGCTGCGCGACATGGTGACCAGCGTGTTCGAGACCAACCTGTCCCTGCAGGACGCCCGGCTGAACACCGTGATGAAGAAGCTCGCCGCCTGGGGCGCCATCATCGCGGTGCCGACCGCGGTCACCGGGTGGTTCGGCCAGAACATCCCCTACCCGGGATTCGAGAACCTGTGGGGGCTGTGGCAGAGCGCGCTGCTGATCCTGGTCGGGACGGTCGGGCTGTACCTGCTGTTCAAGAAGTTCGACTGGCTCTGAGTCAGCCTGCGATCCGCTCCAGCAGTGTCGTTGCTGCGTCGCTCGGGGTCCAGCGGAGTTGCTCACCGTCCCGCAGATAGACGTAGGACCCTGGGCAACCGCTCCACGAGACGGCCAGGACGTCGCCCCAGGCGTTGGTGAGGGCGAGCGAGAGTGTCGGCCGGCCGGCCGGCGGGGCGGGGCAGGGCATTGCCTGGAAGGGCTCGCTGCGGGCCTTCAGATCGGCGACGAGGGTCGCGGTCTGGCTCGCGGTGAGGGTCCTGACGACCGGCCTTCCCTGCTGGTCCTGATCCTGCCACCGGCACACCACCCCGCCCACGACATCGTCCGGAACGACCGGCATCACGGAGCCCTGGGGGTCCAGTGAGGGGTGCACCTTGGTGTCGTCCGCTGTCCAGCGGCGGGCGGTGAGGTGGCGGCCCGCTGCGCCGCCAGCTCGGTCCGGAAGGCGTCCAGCACCTTGTCGGCGCCGTTGCGCTGGTCGTCGGGTGTCCCGACCGTCCGGCAGCCATACAACCGCAGCGGCATCGCCACCGGCTCCCGTCCCGCAAACTCGCCGATCAGCAGGAACTCGGGGCCGAGTTCGGCGGTGCACGCCTGATTGGCGTCGGCACGAGGGAGGGCCGCAAGCACGGCCAGCACGGCAGCGGCACGCTCGCTTTCCAGGGCATCCAGCGGCGCCCACTGACGCAGTTGTTGCTCCCCTGCGGCGCACAGCCGCAGCCGCAGGGCCTGGTCCGGGATCGCGACCCCGGGCCGGCAGGCACGAGGCCGTCGCACGCGGCCGGGGCCGAGGGCTCCGACGGGGTCCGGTCGCGCTTGGCCACCTCGGCGAGCAGGGTGGCGACTCCCGCGCTGGGGGTCCACTCGATGTCGCGGCCGTCGAGGCGCCCGACCCACAGGTTGGCCTCCACCTGCTCCAGCCGGGCGATGTCGCCCCAGGAGGTGGCCAGCGCGAGGTAGGGGACAGCGCCCTGGTAGTCGTTCGGCCGTACGGTCCTGGCCCGCTTGGCGAGGTCGTCCAGCACGGTGGTCACCTCGGCGTCGGTCAGAGTCACGGGTGTCGACGGAGCGCCTGAGGAGGCGTCGAGCGTGCAGTGGACGATCGTGGCCACATTCGCCAACGGCACGTCGAAGTAGGACTCGCTCGTCGGGTCCGGGCAGGCCGCGAAGCGGAACGGACCAGGGTGTTGCCGCGCTGGGCCGCCCAGAGCCGGGTGACGGTGGCGCGCAGCGATCCCTCCCGCCAGCCGGCCGTCGAACCGACCCGCAAGCAGGTGGTCGGCTTGCTCGTGGCACCCGCGTCGCTGACCTGCTCCTCGCGGAGCGAGAACCGCCGGCCGTCGGGGTAGGCGAAGACGAGGGTGTGGTAGATGGGCTTGCCGGCGAACCGGTCGGTGCCGCAGGCGCCGCTCGTCCGGCTCGCGGGCAGCGCGTTGTACGCGCTGACGAGTTCGTCGACGCGCTGGGTCAACTGATCGGCCGGCATCGCGATGGTGAAGCCCAGGTCCGTGGCGGGGCACAACCGGGCGGACACCGCTCCCGCGGGCAACCCGGGGCGCGGCGGCGCCCAGGTCGGCGCAGGGGTCGTCGCCCTGGGGCGACGCGGACGCGGCGGCGACCAGTTCGTCCAGCAGGCGCCGGGCGTCGGCGGAGGGCTCCCAGAAACGTTCCTCCGAGCCGACGCCGGTGAACGCGAACCACTGGTTCCCCTGGACCCGCCAGGCCACCACCGCGTCGCCCCAGCGGGTGGTGAGCGTGAGGGTCGGGCCGTCCAGGGGCGAGTCGATGTTGGAGGCGATCCGCGAGTGGTCGGTCAGGTCGGCGGCCAGCGCCCGCGCCTGTTCGGTGGACAGGACGGTCTGGCCGCTCGGCGCCTGGCTGGTGGGGTCGACGATGCACAGGGTGCCGCCGGTGACGTCCGGTGCGATCACGACCAGGGCCGGGGCCGCTGTGAACGGACGGCAGCCGTTCGGACCCGCCGCATCCGGGGTGGCTGGAGTTCGCGGGCCCCCGCCCAGATCTTGCGGAGACCGCCGAAGAACGACGCCCCCTCGCGCAGCGAATCGCGGTTGACCGCACCGACGACCGCGCACGGGCCGGTCGACCCGCGCAGGACGAGCGGCTTGCGGTCGGCGTAGCTGAAGACGAGCCGGTAGGAGCGCATCGCGGCGTCGCAGGCCCGATCCTTGGTGCCGCGGGCGCCTGGTTGAACGACTCGATCAGCTGGTCGACCCCGTGGTCAGGCTGTCCAGCGGCACCACCAGCGTCTGCGCGGGGTCGCTGCCGTCCGCGCACAGCCGGACGGACGTGGCCCCGGCCGGCAGGTCGCGGCCCGACAGCGTACTGATCTCGGCGTGCTCGGCGCAGAAGGTGTCGACCGCGGGGCCGCGGTGCCGGACGGAGTGGTGGCCGGCACCCCGATCGTCCCGCTCCCCGTGAGGCCCGGGATGCTGCTCGCCACCAGGGCGGTCACGGCGACCAGCGCCGTCACGACCGTCGCGGAGGCCAGTGTCCGGTTCGTCCGGGAGCGGCGCCGGGCCTGGTCGGCCCAGCCATCCGTGGCCGGCGGCTCCGGTGCGCCGGTGGTCAGCGCGGTGCGCAGTTCGTCCTCGTTCATCCCGCGTCTCCTTCGGTGAGTCGGGGAGACCCGCAGCTTGGCCAGCGCCCGGGACAGGTGGCTCTTCACCGTGCCCACGGAGATGCCCAGCAGTTCGGCGATCTGGGCCTGCGTCCGGTCCTCGACGTAGGTGAGCACCACCACTGCCCGCTGGGCCCGCGGCAGATCCGCGAGCGCCCGGGCGACATCGTGGCGCAGGTCGACGTCGGGGTCGGCCGTGGCCCGCTCGCGATCCACCGGCGCCGGCACCTCGCCGGTCCACCGCCGCCGCCACCAGGACAGATAGGTGTGGTACATGGTCGTCCGTAGATAGGCCTCGAACGCGCCCGCGTCGCCCAGCCGGGCGAAGTGCGGGTAGGCCTTGGCCAGGGCGGTCTGGACGAGATCCTCGGCCCGGTGGGGGTCGCCGGTCAGCAGCCAGGCGGAACGCCACAGCGCCTTGGCCCGGGCGGCCACGAACGCGTCGAAACCGTCCGTGGACTCCAGGGGTGTCGCCACCGCAACCTCCGCCGCCATGCGTGCCTCCTCAACCTAACAAGCGGGTGAGGGGGCCGGACGGTTGTCAGCCGCGCCCCGCTGGTCGGGCTGCCCGAAACTACCCAGCAGAGGGGGTGAAAGCCGGATAGGGGTCGAGAGGGGCCCTGGGGGTAGTTTCGGTCGGTTCTCGGGGTGGGGTCGGGATGCAGATCAGGCCGCTCGGGTGGTGCTTGGGCGGTGGGGATGACGCAATTACCGGCTCATCACAATCGAGGGTGTAGTGCGGGTGTGAGCGGGGGCGGCGCGTCGGTGCGGGGATGAGGGTCGAGGCCTTCCGATGATGGAGGTTCCTACACCGATCCATCCGAAAGACCTCGACGTGCCCCACGCTACCTTCACACGCCCTGACCTGACCACGTTCACTCGTCTTGATGAGCTCGGCCTGGTAGTCGTGGGCCAACGTCTCGAGCCGAGGCGGGCGGTGTTGGCCTGCCGGATCGTCGATGATGACCGATGGTGCCACCGGTGCGGTGGTGAGGGCACCCGCGTGGCACGGTGGTCCGCCGGTTGGCGCACGAGCCGTTCGGTTGGCGTCCCACCGTCCTGCTGGTCACGGTGCGCCGCTACCGGTGTGTCGAGTGTGGGCATGTGTGGCGCCAGGACATGAGCAAGGCTGCTGAGCCGCGGGCGAAGTTGTCCCGCCGGGCGTTGCGGTGGGCGCTGGAAGGCCTCGTGCTGGCCCACCTCACCATTGCGCGGATCGCTGAAGGACTCGCGGTGTCGTGGAACACCGCCAACACCGCCGTCCTGGCCGAGGGGCAGCGAGCTCTGATCAACGACCCCACCCGGTTCGACGGCGTCCAAGTGATCGGTGTCGATGAGCATGTCTGGCGGCACACCCGCAAGGGCGACAAATACGTGACCGTGATCATCGACCTGACTCCGGTCAGGGATGACACCGGTCCGGCCCGCTTGTTGGACATGGTCGAGGGTCGCTCCAAACAGGCGTTCAAAACCTGGCTGGCCAGCCGCCCCAAAGGCTGGCGGGACGGGATCGAGGTCGTCGCGATGGACGGGTTCGCTGGCTTCAAGACCGCCACCAGCGAGGAACTCCCCGACGCCACCGCGGTCATGGATCCCTTCCACGTCGTGCGGCTGGCCGGCGACGCCCTGGACCGCTGTCGCCGCCGGGTCCAGCAGACACTGCACGGCCATCGTGGCCGCGCGACCGACCCGCTGTACCGCGCTCGTCGGACCCTGCACACCGGTCTGGACTTGCTCACGAGCCGGCAGAAGACACGACTGGAGGCGTTGTTCGCCGGCGATGAGCACGTCGAGGTCGAAGCCACCTGGGGCATCTACCAACGCATGGTCGCCGCCTACCGCGAACCCGATCCCGCCAAGGGACGCGCACTCATGCAGGCCCTGATCAACGCCATCAGCAGCGGTGTCCCTGCTGCGCTCGCCGAGGTCATCGTGCTGGGTCGCACCCTGAAGAAGCGCGTTGCTGACGTGCTCGCGTACTTCGACCGACCCGGCACGTCGAATGGGCCGACCGAAGCGCTCAACGGTCGCCTGGAACACCTCCGCGGCAGTGCGCTGGGCTTCCGGAACCTCACCCACTACATCGCCAGATCCCTACTCGAAGCCGGTGGATTCAGACCGCGTCTACACCGTGGATTGTGAAGAGCCAATACCCAGCAGAGGGGTGAAAGCCGGATAGGGGTCGAGAGGGGCCCTGGGGAGTTTCGGTCGGGCACCGTCCTCGGCGGCCAGGGGAGGGGTCAGACCGGCCGGATGCTGAGGGTTTCGATGGCGGTGTGGTCGTCGGCGTCCACGGCCAGGCGGACGGTGGCTGCGACCGACGCCGGGGTGAGGTGTTCGGCCGGGTCGTACGGCTTGCCGGTACGGGCCCACATGCCGACCTGCATGTCGGTGTCGACCCGTCCGGGATGGATGGAGGTGACCCGCACCCGGCCCGCCTCCTCACCACGCAGACCGTCCGCGAGGGCGCGCAGCGCGATNTTCGAGGCCGAATAAGGCGTCACCCCGGGGAAGGTGGTGAACCCGGCGCCGGAGTTCAGGAACACGACGAGCCCGCGCGCNGCCCGCAGGGCGGGGAGCAGTAGGCGAGTGAGGGTGGCCGGGGCGATCACGTTGACCTCGAGCACCTCCCGCCACTGCTGCGTGGACACCTCCGCCACCCGGCCCAGCGTGGCGATCCCCGCCGAATGGACGAGCACGTCGAGCTTCTCGATCCCCGCGGTGAGGGCCGCCAACCGCGCTTCGTTCGTCACGTCGGCCACGAAGGGCTCCGCCGAGGGNAGCGAGGCGACGACGGCGGCCACGCCCGCCTCGTCCCGGCCACCGACCAGGATGTGGTGGGTGCGGCCCAGGTCGTCCGCGATGGCCCGGCCGATGCCGCGGGAGCCGCCGGTGATCAGGGCGAGGGGTCGTTGCGGTGTCATGCCCCGAATCTACCCAGCTGGCCCGCCGTGTCACCGGGCACTGTCCGGGCCCGGGTCCGTCGCCCGAACCTATGTCGAGAAACCCCTCTGCTCCCCCTACCGGACTTCGCTGTCGCAGCTTCGACAGCAGAGTCGGGTTACGGCAGCAAACTGCACGGGAGGTGGTGGGGAGCCTGCCCGCGACAGCAGGGAGGGCAGGTGAACCAGGTGCGCGCCCGGTCGGGGTCCAGAGCCAGCCCGCGAGCAGGAGGGAGGGCAGCCGCGGGCCGCAGTTCGCGCGGCAGCCACGGGGAATGTCGCCGGCAGCCGCGGGCCAGTTCGCTCGCCAGCCAGCGGCGGCCTCGCTCGCGCGTCAGCCGCGGGGCATGTCGCCGGAGCCGCGAGCACGTTCGCCCGGCAACCGCGGGTCCGCGCCCGGCAGCCTCCCTACTTGACGAAGATCCCGATCGCGAGCGGGATGAGCCACAGCACCGCCAGGCCCTGCAGGACGCGGTCGTTGAGCACCACGTCCTCGGGCTCGCCGGCGTTGCCGGCGTCGATGTCCATCGCGTAGCGCAGCAGCGCCAGGGTGAACGGGACGATCGAGATGGTCGTCCAGGCGATGCCCCAGGGCTCGTGGTGCCGGTGCTCGAAGGTCCACAGCGAGTACGACATGATCACGATCGAGCAGGAGATCGCCCACACGAAACGCAGGTACGACAAGGAGTAACGCTCCAGGGACGGACGGGTGCCCGCTTCGGCGCCCAGTTCCTTCATCTCCGAGTAGCGCTTGCCCGCGACCATGAACAGCGAGCCGAACGAGGCCACCAGGAGGAACCACTGGCTCAGTTCCAGGTGCGAGGCGACGCCGCCGGCCACCGCCCGCAGCAGGAAGCCGGACGAGACCATGGCCAGGTCGATGATCGGCTGGTGCTTGAGGAACATCGAGTAGCCGACCTGCAGCACCCAGTAGGTGCCGACGGTCACCGCGAGNCAGGGGGCGACCCACCAGCCGATCGCCATCGAGGCCGCGAGGCAGACGAACGCCATCGCGGTCGCCACCGGCTTGCTCAGCTCGCCGGCCGCGATCGGCCGGAACCGCTTCTTGGGGTGCAGCCGATCGGCGTCGACGTCCCGGACGTCGTTGATCAGGTAGATCGAGGCGCTGATCAGCGAGAACGACACGAACGCCCACAGCGACGCGACCAGGACGGCGGGGTCGAACAGGCGTCCGGCGGCCAGCGGCGCGGCCAGGACCAGCACGTTCTTCACCCACTGCTTGGGGCGCATCGCCCGTAGCCAGGCGGGCAGAAGGGACTTCTTGGGCGCTTCGACCAGCGCAGTGTCAGTTGAACTCATGGCCCGACAAGGCTAGCGCCAGAGGATGGGCCAGGCGATTCCGAGCCGCTCCAGCAGCCGCCGCAGCAGCGGCAGGCTGATGCCGACGACGGTGTGCGGGTCGCCCTCGATGCCCTCGACGAACGGCCCGCCGAGCCCGTCGATGGTGAACGCCCCGGCCACCGCCAGCGGTTCGCCGGTGGCCACGTAGGCGTCGATCTCGGCGTCGCTCACGTCCGCGAAATGGACGAACGTGGACGAGACCGCCGCCGCGTCCCGCGGCTCGGCATCCGGTGCCAGCAGCCGCACGCTGTGGCCGGTGTGCAGGGTGCCGGTCCGCCCNCGCATCGAACGCCAGCGTTCGACGGCCTGTTCGGCGGAGCCGGGCTTGCCCTGCACCTGGCCGTCCAGTTCGAGCAACGAGTCGCACCCCACGACGAGGGTGGGCTCGGCCACGTCGAGGGTGTCCGCGACCGCGGCGGCCTTGGCCCTGGCCAGGACCAGGGTGAGTTCGGCGGGGTCGGGTGCGGACAGGGCGTCCTCGTCCACCCCGGAGACGACGACCTCGGGGCTGAGCCCCGCCTGACGCAGCGTGGTGAGTCGGGCGGGGCTCGCCGAGGCCAGGACCAGCCGCACGGTCAGCGGCCGAAGATCTGCCCGAGGACGTCCCCGAGGGTACCGCCGCCCTGCTGGCGCTGGGACTGCTGGTCGGCCTGCTCGGTGTCGGACATGTCCACCCGGGGTTCGCCGGTGGTGGCGCCCGCACCCGGTAGGACTGGAACGGGCCCGAGGACGAGCCGGTGTCCTGGACCGACGGCGACGCGTCCTGCCCGAACGGCGAGGAGTCCTGCCCGAACGGCGACGAGCCCTGGTCCTGCACCTGCGGGAAGGCGCCGCTGCCGCCGGCCAGGATCTGGCCGAGGATCTGACCCAGGATGTCGGTGTTGTTGCCGCCCTGTTGACCCTGCGGGTACTGCTGTGGCTGCTGCTGCTGCTGCGAGCCGCCGCCCAGGATGTCGCCGAGGCCGCCCAGGCCGCCGGAGCCGCCGCCCAGCAGGCCGCCCAGGATCGGGCCGAGGAGGTCGCCCAGACCGCCGCCGCCGGAACTCTGCGACGACCGGCTGGACGAGCCGCCCATGCCGAGCCGCTTGGCAATGTAGGAGAGCACGATCGGGGCCAGGATCGGCAGCAGCTTGCCCATCAGCCCGCCGAGCATCCCGCCGCCGGCCGAGCTGGCCTGCAGGGCCTGCAGCTGATCCGGGCTGTTGGCGAAGAGGTGCTGGACGATCTTCTCCCCGTCCGCGGTGTCGACGTCGGCCAGGTCGATGCCGCCGGTGGTGAGGTCGTCGGCGTGCTCGGTGAGCGCCTCGACCAGGCCGGCTGCGCCCTGCGGGTCGGCGCTGAGGTTGGTCTGCATGCCCTTGAACAACGTGGGCAGAGCCACGCGGACGGCCTGCTCGGCCGTGCCCGGGTCGGTGCCGAGTTCGTTGGCCAATTGCTCCAGATCGAGCCCGGAGACGATCTCGTCGGCTGCGCTCATGGTGTTCCTTTCCCTTCGCCCGGTGTTGGGTGATCCGTGGGCGGCCTCAGCCGCGGAAGGTGCTGCGCCAGGCCTCCCGGCCCGGCATCAGCGGATTGCGGACGGTGTGCCAGTACGACCTCCAGCCCCGGCCAGGGTGGCGGTGACGGGCGGATGCGGCGTGTCCCGGGGCGCCGGACCGCGACCAGCACCGCCGCCAGGGCGGCGAGTTCCTCGTCGCTCGGGTGCCCGCGGACGATCCGGAAGCGGGGTCGGCGTCGCTCACAGCGGGATGTTCCCGTGCTTCTTGGGCGGCAACTGCTGGCGTTTGGTGCGCAGCAGCCGCAGCACCCGGACGATCTCCGCCCGCGTCTGGTGCGGGTGGATGACCTGGTCGACGTAGCCGCGCTCAGCGGCGATGTAGGGNTTGGCCAGCTCGTCGTTGTAGGCGGTGATGAGTTCCGCGCGCCGGGCGACGGGGTCGGCGGCGGCAGCGAGTTCGCGCCGGTACAGGATGTTGACCGCCCCCTCCGCGCCCATGACGGCGATCTGCGCCGTCGGCCATGCGAGGTTAACGTCGGCACCCAGGTGTTTGCTTCCCATCACGTCGTAGGCGCCGCCGTAGGCCTTGCGGGTGATGAGCGTCACCAGCGGCACGGTGGCTTCGGCGTAGGCGTAGATGAGCTTGGCGCCGCGGCGGATGATCCCGTCCCACTCCTGGTCGGTGCCGGGCAGGAAGCCGGGCACGTCCACGAAGGTCAGGACGGGGATGTTGAACGCGTCGCAGGTGCGGACGAACCGGGCCGCCTTCTCGCTGGCCTTGATGTCGAGGCAGCCGGCGAACACCAGCGGCTGGTTCGCCACGACGCCCACCGCACGGCCCTCGATGCGTCCGAACCCGCAGATGATGTTGCGGGCGTACAGCTCGTGGATCTCGAGGAACTCGTCGTCGTCCAGGACCCGGGAGACGATCTCCTTCATGTCGTAGGGCTGGTTGGGGGAGTCGGGGATGACGGTGTCGAGGAAGCGGTCGTGGTCGGTGATCGTGAGGTCGGCCTCGGTCTCGTCGAAGACCGGNGGTTCCTCCAGGTTGTTCTGGGGCAGGTAGGTGAGCAGTTGGCGGACGAACTCGAGCGCGTCGGCCTCGTCCGCGGCGAGGTAATGGGAGTTCCCGGACTTGGTGTTGTGGGTGCGGCCACCGCCCAGGTCCTCCATCGTGACGTCCTCGCCGGTGACGGTCTTGATGACGTCGGGCCCCGTGATGAACATCTGCGAGGTCTGGTCGACCATCACCACGAAGTCGGTGAGCGCGGGNGAGTAGACGTGCCCGCCGGCCGCCGGGCCCATGATCAGCGAGATCTGTGGGATGACCCCGGAGGCGTGGGTGTTGCGTTTGAAGATCTCGGCGTACAGGCCGAGGCTGACCACGCCCTCCTGGATCCGGGCGCCGCCGCCCTCGTTGATGCCGATCAGCGGGCAGCCGGTCTTGACCGCGAAGTCGATGATCTTGCAGATCTTCTCGCCGTACACCTCGCCGAGGGCGCCGCCGAAGAGGGTGACGTCCTGGGAGAACACGCACACGGGACGGCCGTGGACCGACCCGAAGCCGGTGATCACGCCGTCGGTGTAGGGACGTTTGGCCTCCATGCCGAACGCCGTCGAACGGTGCCGGGCGAACTCGTCGATCTCCGTGAACGAGTCGGGGTCGAGCAGGGCGAGGACGCGCTCCCGGGCGGTGAGCTTGCCCTTCGCGTGGTGCTTCTCGACCGCGGCTGCGGGGCTGGGGTTGGTGGCGGCGTCGATGCGCGCGTTGAGATCGGCCAATTGCCCGCGNGTGGTATGGATGTCGATCTCCATGGCTCGACCATAGTGCCTTGTGGTGGGCGGGCGACATAGGGTTTGGGGGTGACGACCGGGGTGGATCGAAGCGCGCTCGCAGCGGCGTTGACCGGGCCTGGACGGCCGTGGCGGACCATCGAGGTGGTGGCGAGCACGGGGTCGACGAACGCCGATCTGGCCGCCGTTGCGCGGGCCGGTGGGGCGTCGGGGCAGGTGCGGATCGCGTTGCACCAGGCAGCGGGACGGGGGCGCTTCGACCGGGTGTGGGAGGCGCCGCCGGGGAGGTCGCTGGCGATCTCGGTGCTGCTCCGCCCCGAGTTGCCGCTCGTGAGGTGGCCGTGGCTGCCGTTGGTGACCGGGGCGGCGGTGGCTGAGGCCCTGCGCGAAGCGGCCGCGGTCGCCGCCGAGGTGAAGTGGCCCAACGACGTGCTGATCGAGGGACGGAAGGTCTGCGGGATCCTGGCCGAGCGGGTGGAGACCCTGGCGGGTGCCAGTTCGGGCGTCGCGGCGTGGGGCGCCGAGGAGTTCTCCCGTCCCGCGGCGGAGCGTGGTTCCGGANGCCGAGGGGCTGCCGCGGTCATCGGGATGGGGATCAACACCCTGCTCACCTCCGACCAACTGCCGGTGCCCACCGCTACGTCTCTGCTGCTGGCCGGGTCGTCCGCGACCCCGACGGAGGTGGCGCTGGCGGTGCTGACCAGGCTCGCCGAGGCGGTGGCTCGGCTGACCGCAGGGGAGGATCTGCGCGGCTGGTACGCCAGTTCGTGTGCCACCATCGGCCGGCCGGTCCGGGTGCTGTCGTCCCCGACCGAATCGACGACCGGCGAGGCGATCGGGGTGGACGAGGGCGGCCGCCTGCTCGTCCGTTCCCCGGCGGGGGTGGTGGCCTTCGCCGCCGGCGACGTCCATCACCTGCGGTAGCGCTCCCGGCGGCGGAGCCGGCGGTCCGGCCACCCAGAGGACGAGTTGGTCACCCGGCGGTCGAGCTTGTCGAGACCCCGGGTCAGCCGCGGCGGTCGAGCACGTCTTGCCCGGCGGTCGACCTGGTCACCCGGCCGTCGAGCAGGCCCTACCCAGCGGTCGAGCACGCCTCACCCGGCGGTCGAGCTTGTCGAGACCCCGGGTCAGCCGCGGCGGTCGAGCACGCCTCACCCGGCGGTCGAGCTTGTCGAGACCCCGGCAGACGGGGGCATGGGGCGGCGGTCAGCGTCCTTACAGCCGCAGCACGCGGCGAAACACGTCGTAGCCGCCCGACAGGTTGGCGTTCGGGCCCTCGCTGGGGCTGCGGAAGAACGTCGACAGGGGNAGCAGCATCGGGAGCATCCCGATGCCGTCGTGCATGCCGACGCCGCCGTCCCCGCCTTTGCCGACAGACCATGTGTCGAGAGCCTCGATCGTGAACTGGTCGTACCCGATCCGGACGCCCTGCCGGTTCGGGCGTTGGAGGGTCGCCGCCTCGTCCCCGTAGCCGTAGGGCAGTTCGGGCAGGTCGTTGCCCCACCGGAACAGGGTGCGCGCACCGCCGCCGCACAGGTACTCCCACTCGTCCTCGGTGGGCAGGGCGAAGCCGCCCGCGGTGACCGCCTCGCGCAGGTCGGAGTGATTCGTCTGCTCGTGCCGCCACACCTGGAAGACCGGCCCGGTGCGGATCAGGGACACCGTGCCGACAAGGGTGATGCCATCCGCCGTGTGCCTACCGCGGTCGCGGAGGAGTTCACGGATCGGGTCCAGGAGGTCCCGGTCGGCCTCGCCGAGGTCCCCGTCGCCGGTAATCGGGTCGACGGTGCCGACCAGGCGCTGCCCAACCAGCCGCGGGTGGCGCTCGACGAGCATCGCCGGCAGGTCGACCCTTCGCCGCGGAGAGGTCACCTCGTCCACCATCGCGGCGAAGCCGTCGAGGGTGAAGCGGGCGCGGGTGGCGTCGTCGAACTCGGGATCGCCCTCGGCTTCGTACCGGGCGACCTGGTCGGCCAGCCAGGCGGCCGCCTCGGGTTCCTCGTCCGGATCGATCTCGGCCAACCAGCGGCGGTGGCCTTCGAGCGGGTGCAACACGCGGTCGAGGTCGTCGGCTAGGGACTCGACCACGCGATCCGCGAGCCCCGCCAGGCCGCCGTCCCAGCCCAACTCGACGCCCTCGGCAGCCGGGACGAGCACGAACTCGACCCCGCGTGGTCGNTACACCGACACGGTCCGTGGCGCGCGGTCGTCCGGTGGCGGCTCGGCGCACAGCTCGTCGCGCAGGTGGGTGAAACCGGACGGGACGCGCATTCGGCACTCCTGGATGGGTGGGACTCCCATCCTCGCCCGATGCTGGCTCCTTGGCACCGTCGGCGGTCGAGCTAGTCCAAACCAGGGCGGTCGAGCGGGTGCTGCCGGCGGTCGGTCGGTGCCACTCCGGCGGTCGAGCTTGTCGAGACCCCGGTCCTGTGCTCCCGGCGGTGGTTTCAGCGGGCTCAATCGCCGCGGCTTCGGGCGGTGAGCTTGTCGAGACCAAGCCGATGGCACACCGGCGGTCGCGGTCGACCCGGGACGGAACGCGGCGGCCGCACCCGATGGCGGTCGGGCGGTCCAACCCCGGCGGTCGAGCTTATCGAGACCCCGGGACGGAACGCGGCGGCCGCGCCCGATGGCGGTCGGGCGGTCCAACCCCGGCGGTCGAGCTTGTCGAGACCCCGGGACGGAACGCGGCGGCCGACCCGTTGGCGGTCGGGCGGTCCAACCCCGGCGGTCGAGCTTGTCGAGACCCCGGGACGGAACGCGGCGGCCGCACCCGCTGGCGGTCGGTCGGTGCAACTCCGGCGGTCGAGCTTGTCGAGACCCCGGTCCTGTGCTCCCGGCGGTGGTTTCAACGGGCTCAATCGCCGCAGTCTTCCGGCGGTGCGCCGTCGACGCCCGGTCGCGACCCACTGCTTCTTCTGAAGTTCCTTGTCGCTGGGGCTTTCCGGGCGGAAACTGTCAGTGGGGACCTCTAGCGTAAGGGGTATGGAAGGGCGGTTCGAGGGCTTGCGCGTGGGCCAGATGCTGGCCGTGATCGATGCTGCCCTTGACGCGCTGGGCGGGGACCGGCTGCGGCTAGCGGATGACGCGGAGCGGCTCGAGGTGCTGCGTGCGGCGGTGCGGGTGGAGGCGCGGCTGCACGCCTGGGTGGCGTCGCTGGCGGCCGGCCTGGAGGCGGATCAGGTGGTGTGGCGGGCCCATGGGACGTCGACCTCGACCTGGTTGGCGCAGGCGGTGAACCTGACCCATCGGGAAGCGTCCCGAATGATCACGAGCGGGGAGCGGCAGGCGCGCTTGCCGGTCGTGGGGGCGGCGGCCTTGGCCGGTGACGTGCTGCCCGGGCAAGCCGAGGCGATCGGCGAGGTGCTGGACCGGGTGGGTGACGAACTCCCGGGCGAGGAACTTGTCCGGGCACAGGAGTTGATGGTGGGGTTCGCGGCGACGCACACGTCGACTGAGTTGCGTCGGCTGGCTGGCCGGCTGCTGGAAGTCGTCGCCCCCGAGGTAGCAGAGGTGAGCGAGGCCAAACGACTGGAGCGGGAACACCGGCAGGCGATGCGGGCGAGGTTCCTGACGTTCACTCCCGATCATCACGGCTCAGTGCTGATCCGCGGCAGCCTGCCCGTCGTCGACGCGGAGCCGCTGGTGCGGATCGTGGGTGCGTATGCGTCCGCGCAACGTGGCTTGGACGTGCTGGATCCGGCCGCTGGGTACGTGACGCCGGCGATGCGGCGCGCGGACGGGCTGTTGGCGATGGTCGCGCACCACGCCCAAGGCGCGCTGGCACCGTCCTCGGGTGGTGACCGGCCACGGATCGTGATCACCCTGTCCTACGACAAGCTCGCCAAGACCGCCATTGACGCAGGCCTGCTCTCCCCGCTGGGCCGGACAGCCGTGAGCACGCCGGCTCCGGCTGGTTCCCCGGCCTGGCCGGCCGGCTGGTCGGGACGGACGAACCGGTCGCGGNCCTCGGTGTTGCGTCGGCTGCTGTGCGACGCCGATCTGTTGCCGGTCGTCCTCGGCGGGGCGTCGCAGGTGTTGGACGTGGGCCGCACCCAACGCCTGGTCACCCCGGCCATCCGTGCCGCGTTGGAGGTGCGGGACGCGGGTTGCGTGTTCCCAGGCTGCGACAAACCACCCGCCGCCTGCCATGCCCACCACCTGACCCCTTGGTGGAACGGCGGCGCGACCTCGCTAGCCAACCTCGTGTTGGTGTGTCCGCACCACCACGGCATCGTCGAACCCGGCCACGACCCCACGGCCGACCGCTGGCAGCTCCGGCTCCGTCCCGACGGGGTTCCCGAAGTCCTGCCGCCCGTGCGGGTCGACCCGGTGCGGCGGCCACGCGTCCACGCCCGATTCAGGTCGAGGGCTGGCTGAGCGCGCTGGCAGACGCCCAAATCGCCAGCCGCCTGGCGGGGACGATGAGGCCGTTCCGGGACCCGGCCCGGCGACCACGCGTCCGACGAGGTGGCGGTTCTTCCCCAAACTAGCCACCTCGGGGTCGTCCACGTCCGATGGCCCCCAACCGCGTCCGCCGCATCAAGGAGACCGAACCGCGCACCAGGGGCGGCGAGCAACACCCGGGGCGATGAGGGCGTGGTCGGGGTGACCGAACCGCGCGCGAGGGGGCGGCGAGTCGGGGCCATGCGCTCCGGAGTCCGGGTTCATGCGTACCATTGACGTTATGTATCTAGTACGTTACATTCGTCCCATGGACGCTGTACTGCACGCCCTGGCCGACCCGGGCCGCCGGACGCTGTTGGCGATCCTGAAGGACCACCCGGCCACCGCCGGCGAGTTGGCCGACGCCCTGCCGATAGCGAGGCCGNGGGTCTCTCGGCATCTGCGGGTTCTCCGCGAGGCGGGCCTGGTGGACGTACGCGCCGATGCGCAGCGCCGCATTTACACCCTCAGGCCCGACCCGCTCGCCGAAGTGGACGAGTGGCTGGCCGACTACCGCGCCTTGTGGCTGCACCGCCTTGATGCGCTCCACACCGAGATCTCCCGAGGAAAGAAGGCACGGCAATGAGTCCCACCGGCATCATCCAGACCCTGGACGGCAACCGCGCGACCGTGCGCGTCCAGGACGTGTACGACACCGGCATCGACGACCTGTGGGACGCCTGCACTCGGCCCGAGCGGCTCGCACGCTGGCTCGTGACGGTGTCCGGCGATCTCCGCAGGGGCGGGACGGTGGACGCTGTGTTCAGCAGCGGTTGGGCCGGCGAACTGCGGGTGGAGGAGTGCGAGGCTCCGCGCCATCTCCTGCTCACGTCCGCGCCCGGCACCGAGGACGCGACCNACCTCGAGGCGTGGCTCAGCCCCGAAGGCACCCGGACGCGGCTGATCGTTGAGGAGCGCGGGCTGACCGGGCCGACCGCCCATTTCCACAGTGCTGGCTGGCAGGTGCATCTGGAGGACCTGGCAACGTCCCTGGCCAGCGGGGCGCCCGTCCATCCGGACGGCTGGTCCGAGCGGGCGGCCGCCAGCGCCTGGCAGCGTGGGCGGCGCCGAGCGCGACCGAGCGCTCGACCGGCGCTTCCCGGTCCCGCCAACTGAGCGAACTCCGGCCGCGAACCACGGACGAGATCGCGTCCAGTCAGTTGCCGCCAGAACTCAACCTCGTCGTCCCACGCCGCCGAGGGGACGTCCAGGCAGACCTGATCGAGGAGCTGCGGCCCGCCCCGGGCCAGCCCTCGTCCGGCGGCACCGAGGGTGTGGCAGACCGAGTCGCCGAGACCGGACGGCACGAACGACTCGGCGCGGAGGCGGCGTTGGCAGGCACTCAGCGGCTAGTCCAGGGATGGATATCACCCAGCGTGCTCACCGGTGCGGACCAAGTCGACGTGGCCGTCGGCGGTGTTCAGCGTCCCGGCGCAGTCGTTCCCGAGCGCGGGTTCGGTGTGGGCAGCGGCCGGCACGGCTCGACTGCCATGAAGCGCAGTCTGCTGGACGTGCCCCGCGTCCTTCTGGTCGCCGCAGCCGTTGCCGATGAAGTGCCGCCTGGGTGGGCGCAGCGGCCGCTGGCGAACGTGGCAAGTGCCGCCTGGCAAGGGCTTTGAACGCTCGCGGGATTGTCCGGGGACGAGCGAAGACGCGCTGACTTAACCCGAAAGGGGAGTGACAAGCGGCGATGCCGTCTGTTCCAATGAAGCGCATGGCTGAGTACACAGACCAGGAAAAGGACACCATCCGCCGCGCCGCCTTCGGCGCCATGGGCTTGGTGTCGAAAGCCGACCCGGGGTTCTTCGCGAGCTTCTCCGAGAGCTTCGCCGGAGCCAAGGCCCTTGCGGCCGCGCCGCCCCAGATCGCCGAGTTGCTGCAGGGCGGCCTGATCGCGCCGACCGCCTCGACGATGCAGGAGTTCGAGGCCCAGACCCTGCAACGCCTCCGCGAGTCGATGCAGATCACCGCCAAGGACCCCGCGGACCAGGCGGCGTTGCGCGATGTGATCCTCGCGGCCTGCCAGCACGTCGCGGACGCCTCCAAGGGCACCTCGTCCGCCGAGCGGGACATGATCGAGAAGGTGCGTCAGGCCGTCGGCGGCGCCGTTGAGGCCGGCGGCGCCGAGCCGTTCGCACAGCCCGGGCAGGCCCAAGCCAACCCGCTCGCAGGCATGGGCGCGGTACCGGCAGCGGCGGACGCGGTCGGGACGGGGGCTGAGCCGGTCAACGACGCGGCTCAGCAGGGCGGCCCGAGCGACGAGCGGCTCAACCCGCCGGGGCAGCAGCCCGGGACGGCGCCGACCGGGGCCGAGGCCCCGCAGTTCGTTGGCCGGCCCGAGGATCAGGCGCCGCAGGTGACGGGCGCCGACGGCACGCAGGCCGCCTGGCAGGCGCAGGAGGACGTGGCGCCACCGAACACCCTGGATCCACGGACGATGCCGTGCCTCAGGAGGAGTTCCCGCAACAGCCCGAGGACGAGGCCCGGTTGACCGAGGGCACCGAGGACTTCGCCGCCGACCAGCGACGTCCGCCTGCACCCGGCTCGGGTGGGGGCAGCTGGTAGTCGACGGACGACCGAGGACTGGCGGGACCTGGCAGAAACTCAGGCCCCGTCAGGCCAGGAAGCCGTACAGCAACTCGTTGAACGCCTCGGGCGCTTCGGCGTAGACCGCCGGGCCGGCCCCGGANACGCTCGCCAGCCGAGCCCCGGGAATGCCCTCGGCAAGCGCCGCCGCGCCCGGGGCGTTCGCCTTGTCCGCGCCACCCTGGATGACCAGGGTCTTGGCCGTGATGCCGCCCAGGCGTCCCCGGAAGTCGACGGCGAACAACGCGTCGAGCAGGACGTTGAGCTTGGCCCGGTCCACCCCGGCTTCGGCGAACCGGGCCGCCGGGATCGCCTTGAGCGCCAACCGCTGCACCGTCGCCGCCAGCCGCGGGGTGTGCACCACCCCGGCGTGCAGGACGAGGTGCGACACCGCTTGTGGTGACCGGATCGCCGCCTCGGTCGCCACGACCGCCCCGAGGCCCGTGCCGCACAGCGCCACCTGGTCGACCCCGAAGCGGTTCAACTGCGCCAGCACCGCGTCGGCCGCCCGTCCGACCTCGAACGGCACGCTCGCTCCCGGACGACACCCCTCCAGCCAGGGAGCCACCGCCTTCGTGCCGGCAGGCAGGGCGGTGACCTGCTCCTGCCAGGTTTGCGGGGTCTGGCCGAGGCCGTGCAGGAACACCAGAAGCGGGACGGGCATGTGCCTATCGAACCACGAGGGGCGAGCCTAGAGTCGAGCTCGTGACCGAACCGTCCCTCGCCGCGAGTGAGCCGTCCGGCGCCGCGACCGCACCGTCCCGCAGCGCCGCCGAACCCTTCCGCACCGTCATTGAGCCGTTCCGCATCCACTCGGTCGAGCCGCTGCGCATGACCACCGAGGACGAGCGCCGGACGAAGGTCCGCGAGGCGGGCTACAACCTCTTCCAGGTGCACGCGGACGACGTGCTGATCGACCTGCTCACCGACTCCGGCACCGGGGCGATGAGCCGCGACCAGTGGGCCGCGATCCAGCACGGGGACGAGAGCTATGCCGGCTCCCCGTCCTACTTCATCTTCCGCGACGCGGTGCAGGAGCTGTTCCCGTACGCCCACGTGATCCCCACCCACCAGGGGCGCGCGGCCGAGCGGATCCTGTTCAGCGCGCTGGCCGGCCCCGGCATGGTGATCCCGTCCAACACCCACTTCGACACCACCCGGGCCAACATCGAACACACCGGCGCCGAGGCGGTGGACCTGGTGATCGCCGAGGGCCACGACCCGTCCCTGATCCACCCGTTCAAGGGCAATCTGGACACCGACCGGCTCGCGACCCTGCTGGCCGAACGCGGCGCGGACATCCCGTGCGTGATGCTCACGGTCACCAACAACTCCGGCGGCGGCCAGCCGGTCAGCCTCGCCAACATCCGCGCGGTCAGCGAACTGGCCCACGCCCACGGCAAGCCGCTGTTCCTGGACGCCTGCCGCTTCGCCGAGAACGCCTGGTTCATCAAGACCCGCGAACCCGGCCAGGCCGAGCGGGACGTGCCCGACATCGTCCGGGAGATGGCGTCGCTGGCCGACGGCATGACGATGTCGGCCAAGAAGGATCCGATGGGCAACATCGGCGGCTGGCTCGCGCTCAACGACGACGATCTGGCCCAGCAGTGCCGCAACCTGTTGATCCTCACCGAGGGGTTCCCCACCTACGGCGGCCTCGCCGGGCGTGACCTCGAAGCCCTCGCCCAAGGGCTGAAAGAGGTAGTCAGCCACGACTTCCTGCGCTACCGGATCACCTCGACCGCCTACGTCGCGGACGGTCTGGAACGCGTCGGCGTGCCCTGCCTCAAGCCCGCCGGAGGCCACGCCGTCTACCTCGACGCCCGGGCCCTGCTGCCGCACATGGACCCCCTGCGGTACCCGGGACAGGCGCTCGCCGTCGCGCTGTACGAGCTGGGCGGCGTCCGCTCCTGCGAGATCGGGACGGTCATGTTCGGCCGCCATCCCGACGGCTCCGAGAGCCCCGCCGCGATGGAGTTGGTGCGGCTGGCGATCCCGCGCCGCACCTACACCCAAAGCCACATGGACTACGTGATCGAGGTCGCCGAACGGGTCCGCCGGATCGCCGCCGACCTGCCGGGCTACCGGATCGTCCAGGAGCCGCCCGCGCTGCGCCACTTCACCGCGCGTTTCGAGCCGCTGGGGTAAGTGGTTGCGACGAAGCTCAACCGCCGGGTCTCAGGTAGGGGTTTCGACGAAGCTCAACCCCCGGGTCTCGGGTGGTGGTTTCGACCAGGGAATCAACGCGGCCCTCGATTGGGGATGGCGGCGACGAGGCTGAACCACCGGCGCCCCGGGTAGTGGTGTCGACCACGCCGAACCCCGGGCCGCCGGGTACTGGGTCCGACGAAGCCGAACCACCGGGTTTCTCGGGTAGTGGGTTCGACAAGCGGAACCCCGGGTTCCCGGGTAGTGGTGCCAAGCTCACCTCCGGTGGCTCACTGTGGGCGCCGGAGCAGGAACGTTCGTCCGGTGTGGAACCATGAACCCATGGGATTGTCGGCCAAGCTGCTCGGGACAGGCGAGCGCGAGTTGCTGCACCTGCACACCCACTGGAAGACGATGATCGGCCCGGCGCTGGTGTTCCTGGGCCTCGCGGTCCTGGGCGGGTTCGGCCTGGCGATCCTGCCGCCGTCCTGGCAGCCCTGGGCCGGATGGGTCATGGTCGTCCTGTTGCTGGGCCTCGCGATCCCGTTCTGCCTGCTACCGCTGTTGCGCTGGCGGACGACCTCGTACACGATCACCAACCACCGGCTGATCACCCGGCACGGCATCATCACGAAGGCCGGCCACGACATCCCCCTGCAGCGGATCAGCAACGTCGCCTACGAACGGACGCTCACCGACCGGATCTTCGGGTGCGGGACGCTGGTCTTCACGACGTCCGCGGACGAGCCGGTGACGCTCACCGACGTGCCGGACGTCGAGAACGTCGGCGTTCGGGTTTCGAACCTGCTGTTCACCTCCAACCCCCAGGTCAGCGAGTCGTGACCACCTCGACTCGGCTGCCGCTGCGCACCCAGTTGTTCCGCTTCGTCGTGACCGGCGGGCTGTCCGCGATCGTCGACTACGGCCTGTTGGTGGTGGGCATGAACCTCGGTGGTCTGGACCACACCCCGGCCAAGGCGCTGTCGTGGCTGGCCGGCACGGTGACGGCCTACCTGATCAACTCCCGCTGGACCTTCCAGGCCGAGCACAGCCACAAGCGGTTCCTGGCGGTGGCGGCGCTGTACGCGGCCACGTTCGCGCTCCAGGTCGGCACGTTCGCGCTGATCTACCCGCCCCTTCAGGCCGCCTGGGGCACGACGGTGGCCCAGTTCGTGGGCTTCGTCATCGCCCAAGGGCTCGCCACCACGCTGAACTTCATCGCCCAGCGGACCCTGATCTTCAGGGACTGAGGTCGGTTCCGGGCCGATGGGCGGTCGTCGGTTCGTTAGGTGTGCAGTTGACCACCGACTTCAGTGGTCAACTGCACACCTAACCGAGCGGGCGCCCGGAAACCCCTACAGAACCGTCATCTCCTGCGGCTCGACCAGCACCCCCGAGGCCGTCGGCAGGTCGCTGGGCAGCACCCGGTACACGGTCTGGCCCGGCTTCTCGCACACGAAGTTGGTGGGCACCCCGTCGACGTAGTGGACGCCGGCCCCGTCGTCGGCGCCGTAGCCGTCCGGCAGGTCCCCGGACGCCACGGCCGCGGTGTAGGCGGGCGCGCGGCCAGGCCGGTCGAAGTGCGAGCAGAACGAGCCGCGGACGAGGCCGACCCCGCCCGTCCAAGCCCGGTAGTCGCCGAAGGAGTCGGTGATGCAGCCGGAGTACCACGCCCCGGCGCCGGCCGAGATCCCGGCCAGGACGACGTCGCCGGCGGCGTAGCGGCGGCGCAGCGCGTCGCTGACCCGATGGGCGTCCCACAAGGCCATGAGGTTCACGGTGTGGCCGGCACCGACCAGGACGACGTCGGCGTCGTCGATGCGGCGGACGGCCGCGGAGGTGTCGCCCTCCCACAGCGTGAGCACCATCGTCCGCACCCCGAGGGTGCCGTAGGCGGTGAGGAACCGCTTGATGTACTTCGGGTCGTCCGCGGACGCCGTGGGCGCGAAGCACACCAGTGGGCTCGGGACGCCGGACAGTTCGAGCAGGTAGCGGTCGAGGTTGGTCGGCGCCTTGAACTCCGACATCGAGAAGCCGCCGCCGCCCATGGCGACCAGGTGCGTGGTCATGCCGCCATCTTGGCACCGCCGGACCCGCAGGGGTGCCTCCACTAGGGTTTGGCCGTGACGCAACGGATCGGGATCGTCGGCGGCGGCCAGCTGGCCCGGATGATGCACGCGGCCTCGATCGGGCTGGGGCTGCGGATCTCGCTGCTCGCCGAGGGACCGGACACCTCCGCCGCCCAGGTGGTCGCGGACGTGACGGTCGGCGACTACACCGATCCCGCCACTGTGCTCGCCTTCGCGCGCGGCTGCGAGGCCGTCACCTTCGACCACGAACACGTGCCGACCGCGATCCTGCGCGAGCTGGAGGCCACCGGGGTGGCCGTCCGGCCGGGCCCGGACGCGCTCGTCCACGCCCAGGACAAGGCGGTGATGCGCCGCCGGCTGGCCGAACTGGACGTCCCCTGCCCGGCCTGGCGGGTCGTCGCGACACCGGACGAGCTCGCCGCCTTCGCCGACGAGGTGGGCTGGCCCGTGATCGCCAAGACCTCTCGCGGCGGCTACGACGGCAAGNGGGTGTGGAAGGTGACCGGCCCCGGGGATGCCCAGGCTCCCTTCGACGCGCTGGCCGGGCCGCTCGGCCCCACCGAACGCCAGGGCGCCGCCCCGATCGTGGACGGCGGCGAGGTCGTCATCCTCGCCGAGGAGTTCGTCCCGTTCGTCCGGGAACTGTCGGTGCTGGTCGTCCGCCGCCCCGGGNGTGAGACCGTCGCCTACCCGGTCAGCGAGACCGTCCAGCGCGACGGGATCTGCCACGAGACCACGACCCCGGCGCCTGGGCTGGACCCCGAGCGGGCCGCGGCGATCGACCGACTCGGCCGGCGGATCGCCCAGGAACTGGACGTGGTGGGCGTCCTCGCCGTCGAGTTGATGGAGCGGCCCGACGGCCAGGTGGTGGTCAACGAGCTCGCCATGCGACCGCACAACACCGGCCACTGGAGCATCGGGNGAGCGATCACCTCCCAGTTCGAGAACCACCTGCGCGCCGTCGCCGACCTGCCCCTGGGCGACACCAGCCCCCGCACGCCTGTCGTGGTGATGTCGAACGTGCTCGGCGGCAGCCGCCTCGACCTGCGCTCGGGCTTGGCGGACGTGCTGGCCGAGAACCCGGCCCTGCACGTCGAGCTCTACGGCAAGGACGTCAAGCCCGGCCGCAAGGTGGGCCACGTGACGGCGTACGGTGACGACGTGGNNCGAGCGTGCAGGCGGCTGCGCGTTCGGCCTCGGACTACCTGGAGGGACGACGATGAGCGACTACCTCGAGCCCGGGCCCGTGGCTCCCCGGNNACCGGTGCGCCCCTGGTGGGCATCGTGATGGGCTCGGATTCGGACTGGCCGGTGATGTCGGCGGCGGCGGACGCGCTGAAGGAGTTCGACGTGCCCTATGAGGCCGACGTGGTCTCCGCGCACCGGATGCCCGAGGACATGGTCGCCTACGGCCGCGCCGCCCACACCCGCGGCCTGAAGGTGATCATCGCCGGCGCCGGCGGGGCCGCCCACCTGCCCGGCATGCTCGCCGCGCTCACCCCGCTGCCGGTGATCGGCGTGCCCGTCCCGCTGAAGTACCTGGACGGGATGGACTCCCTGCTGTCGATCGTCCAGATGCCCGCCGGGGTCCCGGTCGCCACGGTTGCCATCGGCAACGCCCGCAACGCGGGCCTCCTGGCCGTCCGGATCCTCGCGACGGCCGATCAGGAACTCCTGGAACGGATGACCGGCTTCCAGGACGACCTCCGCGAAACCGCTCGCGCGAAGGGCGAGAACGTCCGCGGTCACTGACCCCCGGCGAGCCGGACGGGGCCGGGCTGGGGCGCTCTCGCATACTGGAGGGCGTGGCCGTCGTGACTTCCCCGCCGCCCAGCGCGCAGACCCGCAGTGAGGGCATCGCCCTGCGCCGCGGTCTGACCATGCTCGGGATGACCCTGGTCGTGCCCGGGTCGGCCCAGCTGGCCGGCGGCAGCGAGCGCATCGGCCGCTTCGCCACCCGCGTCTGGCTGGCGCTGATCGGGCTGGCGGTGCTGTTCATCGTGCTGCTGATGGTGGCCCGGGCCTTCGCGATCGGCCTGTACGCCAACCCGATCACCCTGACCGTCCTGCGCTGGGGTGTGCTCGTGCTCGGCCTGGGCTGGGCGCTGCTGTTCCTCAGCGCCTGGCGCAGCGCCAACCCGAAGGCCATGTCGACGGCGGGCAAGGCGATCACCGGCGGTCTCGCCCTGGTGCTCGCCTTCGTCGTCGGCTTCGCCTCGCTCGGGCTGTCGAACCTGTTCGACGTCCAGAGCCGAGTGGTGGGCAACGTGTTCACCGGCGGCGGGTCCAGCGAGCAGACGGCCGGGCGCTACAACGTCCTGCTGCTCGGCGGCGACGCGGGCGCGGATCGGTGGGGCCTTCGTCCGGACACGATGATAGTCGCCAGCATCGACGCCCAGACCGGCCGCACCGTGCTGCTGAGCCTGCCCCGGAACCTGCAGTGGGCACCGTTCCCGACCGATTCGCCGCTGCACAAGCTGTACCCCAACGGCTATTGGTGCGCCGACCAGAGCTGCCTGCTCAACGCCGTCTACACCCTCGCCGAAACCCACAAGAACCTCTTCNCCGGGGTGAAGCGCCCCGGTGTCCAAGCCACCAAGAGCGTGATCGAGAACATACTCGGGCTGAAGATCAACTACTGGGCGATGATCGACCTGAAGGGTTTCCAGAAGCTGATCGATGCTCTTGGCGGCATCCGGCTGGACGTGCCCAAGAAGGTGCCGATCGGCTCGCTGCACGGCCCCAAGGGCGTGTACGGCTGGGTCGGGCCCGGCAAGAACCTGCACCTGAACGGGTTCCAGGCGCTGTGGTTCGCCCGGTCGCGGGAGTACTCCACCGACTACGAGCGGATGGCCCGGCAGAAGTGCGTGCTGAACGCGATGGTCAAGCAGCTCAACCCGGTCACCGTGCTGACGAAGTTCAACGACATCGCCGAGGCGGGCCAACAGGTCGTCGCCACCGACCTGCCCAGCGACCAGATCGGGACGATGCTGGACCTCGCGCAGAAGGGCAAGTCGTTGCCCATCTCCAGCGTCAGCTTCGCCCCGCCGCTGATCAAGCCGGTCAAACCCGATTTCGCGAAGATCCGCCAGATCGTGACCGCGAAGATCGCCGACGCCGAGGCGGCGGACGAAAGGCCGGCCAGCGCCTCGGCGACGCCGTCCGCGAGCACCAGCTCGACCCCAAGCCGTCCACGTCCGCCAGCACGACGAAACGCGAGACCGACAACCTCGACAGCGTCTGCAAGGTCTCCAACTGAGCCGCGGGGCTCAGGTCAGGGTGCCCGACCCCAGCACGTCGAAGGTCCACCGGCCCACCGCGGTGACCAGATCGCGGCCCGCCTCGAACGTCGGGGTGCGGGTCATCACCGCCAGGACGTAGTCGCGCCCGGCGCCCTTGACGTGGCCGTAGGAGTTGACCGCCCACAGCTTGTCGGTGGACTGGAACTGCACCCAGCCGTTCTTCAGTTGCACGGCGACCTCGGCCGAGCGCGGGGCGCCGACGCCCCAGGCCTGCGCGTCCTCGACCTTGCTCATCAGGTCCAGCAGGGCCGTCCGTTCGGCCGCGTCGAGGGCCTTGCTGCCGTCCAGGAGTTGCCGGACGAAGGCCACCAGATCCTTCGGGGTCGTCCAACACCAGCTCCAGGCGTCGTGGTCGGGATCGGAGTGGGTGGCGCTCAGCCCGGCGTCCTTGACGAGGACGTCGAAGGCGGGACGCCGGCCGGCCCACTCGAACAGGGCGTCAGCGGAATCGTTGTCGGAGTGTTCGATCGCCTTGGCGGCCTGGGTGGCCTGGGGCTCCGGCAGCGCCGCCCCGCCGTTCTTCCGCATCGCCATCGACACGATGAACGGCTTCGCGGCCGAGGCGAACTGGCTGGCGTAGCCGCCGTTCAGGTCGAACGCGGCCCCGCTCCGCAGGTCGACCAGGGCCACCCCGAACTTGTCCGTCGCCTGGCCGAGCGTGGTCAGGACGACCTGTAGTTGTTGGCGGACGGTCCCGGTCGGCGAGGCGCTGACCGTGGGGACACTGGACGTCCTGCTGCAGGCGGCCAGGCCGAGGCCGGCGGCGCCGAGCAGGAGGGTGCGGCGGGTGAAGGCGGGTGAGGTCACGGCTCGATCATTCCACGCAGCGCTCGCTCGCCCGGATCCGCGCGAGCCGCGCGTCGTCCGCCGCGCCGGCGACGACCACCGCCGAACCCCCGCCCAGCAGCGGTCCGACCACTGCATCGCGGACGGTCTCCCAGGGCGCCGACGGACGGACGAGCACGCGCCCGGTGACGGGCGGGGTGGCGGCTACCTCGGCATGCGTGAGCCGCTGGCCGGCGTCCTGCCAGGCGACGTCGCCCCCGTCACGGGCGGGGCGAGCCACACCTCGTCCGGCTGCGCCAGGACCTCGGAGGTGAAGTCGAGCACCCCGTCCGGCAGACCGTGCAAGGGTCGCGCGAACGGGTCCAGCGAGCACGTGTCGCCCCCGGGACGATCTCGCCCGGATCGTGGGGCCCCGTGACGGCCAGCTCGGCGGACCCGGCCGCCTCGGCCGTCACCGCCAGGTAGCGGGTGCCGGACTGCCAGGCCGCCACGGGCAGCAACAGGGTGATCCAGTGCCCGGGATGCGTCAGCGCCAGTGGTGACGCCAGGGTGCCCCCGTCGGCGGCGTCGCAGGCCCCGATCAGGTTCGCGGCCTTGTTCACCCAGTTCGCGAACGTGGCGACCGACAGCTCCGTCCGTTCCCCGGTGGCGAGGTCGTAATAGGTCAGCAGCGGCGCGCTGCCCGCGGTCCGCGCCCTGCGGCGCAGCGCCTCGACGACGTTCGGCCTGGTCACGGGCTCATGGTAGGCGGGGAGGTTTAGGGTCGAGCCATGCGTTACGTGGTGATCATGGCGGGCGGCTCGGGCACCCGGTTGTGGCCCCTGTCGCGGCAGGGAACCCCCAAGCAGCTGCTGCGGCTGATCGACGGCAAGTCACTGTTGCGGATCGCGTTCGAGCGCGTCGGCGACCTCGTGCCGCCGGAGCGGGTGCTGGTCTGCACCGGCGCGGCGTACGCCGACGCCGTGGCCGAGGAGTTGCCCGAGGTGCCGGCGGCGAACATCCTCGGCGAGCCGGAGGGCCGGGACTCGCTCAACGCCGTCGCCTGGCCCGCCGCGGTCATCGCGGCCCGCGACGGTGACGCTGTGATCGCGCAGGTCACGGCCGACCAGGTGATCGAACCCGTGGCGGTGTTCACCGCCGCCCTCCAGGAGGCCTTCGAGGTCGCCGAGGGGATCCCCGACGCGCTGGTCACGCTCGGGGTGGTGCCGACCACCGCCCACACCGGCTACGGCTACCTCCACCGAGGGNAAGCCATCGCGGATCATCCGAACACCCACGCCGTGCTGGAGTTCCGCGAGAAGCCGGACCTGCGGACGGCCAGCGAATACCTGGCCTCCGGCGAGTACTGGTGGAACGCCGGCATGTTCGTCTGGCGGGTGGCCACGTTCCTGGAGCACTTGCGGGTCCTGCACCCCGACACCCACGCCACGGTCACCGAACTGGCCGAGCACCCCGACCGGCTGGCCGAGCTGTTCCCGACCCTCCACAAGACCTCGGTCGACTACGGGATCATGGAGCCGGTCTCGGCCGGCGCCGGGTCGGCGCGGGTGCTGGCCGTGGCGCTGCCCGTCCAGTGGCGCGACGTGGGCGGGTACGCCTCGCTGGCCGAACTGCTGGTGCACGACGAGCGCGGCAACGCCCTCCTGGGCCTCTCGGTACGTCTGGATGCGGCCAACAACATCGTGATCAACACCCGGGGCGATGAGGGCCTGGTCGGGGTGCTCGGGTGCTCCGACCTGGTCGTCGTGACCACCCCGGACATCACGCTGGTCGCACCGGTCGATCAGGCCGAACGGGTGCGCGAACTGGTCGCCCTCGTCCGGGCCGAAGCGGGCGCGGGCTACGCCTGAGCGGGCTTCCGGCGACGGCGCGGCGGGCGTGGGCGGCGGGGGACACCTCCGGCCGAGCCGGTTACCCTGGATCCGGCGCAACGAACAAAGAGAGGCCGGCTTCGGTGATCGAGAACCTCAAACGCATCCGGGAACCCCTCGCCTGGATGGCGCTGGTGGCGTTGGCCGGCGGTGAGATCCTCGGCCTCGTCCGGTTCGTCCAGCTGCTAACCGCCGACAAGGTTCCGCTGTTCGCCGCGTTCCAGTCCGTCGGGCTGTCGATCCTGAACCTTCCGCTCGTGCTGGCTCTGGTCGCGCTGGTGTGCCTGTGCCTGTTCATGGCCCCGGCCACCGGACGGGCGGTGCTGGTGGCGAGGCTCGCGGCCATCGTGGTCTCGATCGGCACGTTGTTGCAGTTGGTCTGCATGATCCTGGGCGTTGCGGCGTCGGCGAACGCGTTCGGCGTCATCGTCGAGATCCTGGGCGGGCTGTTGGACGTCGCGGTGAAGGCCGTGGCGGCCGGCGCGCTGTGGATCCTGCTGCGCGGCCTGGGCGCCGGCCGGCTGGAGGCGGCCCCTCGTCCGGTGGGCACGGAGATCGAGCCGGCCGAACCCAAGGCGCAGCCGGTGTGGCGTCCCGAACAGGCGACCGGGACGGCCTGGCGCACGGCCAACGAGGCGGCCGCGGGCGCGGTGCCCAGTTCGCTGGGCGATCAGCAGGCCCCGCCGTCCGCCGACACGCGCTGGAAACCCGCGCCGCGCCCCGAGGCGCAGTCGGGGCAATCCGACCCGATGGGTTGACGAAACCCGAATCACAGGCGTGTAATTCTCCTCATGTAGTTCGCTTCGCTGCGGGCTTGGGTCGAGGAGGTACGTATGCGCGAGCTGCTGGCGGTGGTGACTGTCGACGAGGACGAAGGGGCCCTCGGTTGGCAGGACCGCGCCCTGTGCGCCCAGACCGATCCAGAGGCGTTCTTCCCCGAGAAGGGCGGCTCCACCCGTGAGGCCAAGAAGGTGTGCACCTCCTGCGAAGTGCAACGCGAATGCCTGGAATACGCCCTGGCCAACGACGAACGGTTCGGCATCTGGGGCGGGCTGTCGGAGCGGGAACGCCGCAAGCTGAAGAAGCGAGCCGTCTGAGCGCGGAGGCCAGCCGGTAGGCTGACCTTCCCTGCCCTCCGCCCGGCGGCGGGCGTCGCAACCCCAGAAGGTGACGTGACTGACTCCACCGACACCGTCGAGGACCCGTGGGCGTGGCTCCGCGAGGTGGTCGCCGACGACGCCGCTGAACTGGCCAAGCACCTGGTCACCGTCCTGTTCATCGGCGGCGACGACGCGCAGCGGACCGAAGACGCTCTCGACGCCGTGCCGGGAGACCTGTTCGAGCTGGACCTCGACCCGGGCGCTCTTGCCGCCGACAGCCTGGCGGCCGCGCGGGATTCCGGGGACGAGTGGTTGTGGTTCCTGCCCGCCGGTTCCCAACCGGCGCCGGACTCGCTGGAGAAGCTGCTCCGGGTGGCGCTGCGGGAGCGGGCCGGAGCCGTCGGTCCGCTGCTGCTGCAGCCGCGCCGCCGCAACCTGGGCTCGGTGATCGAGGAGTTCGGCCAGACCGTCACCACCGGCGGCCGCCGGACGACGCTGGCCGAACCCGGCGATCCCGACCAGGGCCAGTTGGAGACCACCCCGGTGCTGGGCCTGGGTCTGGCCGGACTGCTCGTCCGGCGGAGCGTCTTCGTCGACCTGGGCGGCTTCCTCGACACCGTCCCGGTCGGCCAAGCGGCGCTGGAGCTGTGCTGGCGGATCAACCTGGCCGGTCACAAGGTGCTCGCCGTCCCCGGGGCCCGGGTGGTCTACCGTGTGCCGGACCGGGACGAGACGACCGACCGGCGGTGGAGCCTCGCCCTGGCGTCCGCGCACGCACGGGGCGGGGTCTTCCACGGCGTCCGGTTGTTCTTCGGCGCCCTGCTGAGCGCGGTGGGGTACGTGCTCGGCAAGGACCTGGGCCGGGCCCGGGACGAACTGAGCGCGCTGGGCGGCTGGCTCCGTGACCGGCGCGCGGCGCGAGCGCTGCGGACGGCCGCGCGCGCGGTCAACGCCGGTGCCGAGGACCGCCGGCGGGTGACGCGGCTGCGGCCGGGCTTCCGGGCCGCGGTGGGGCGCAGTCTCGACGCGATCGCGGGCCGGCTGTCGGACTGGTCGGCGACCTTCACCGACCGCGGCGCCCGGGTCGACCTGGACGAGCTGACCGGCGACGACTTCGCCAGCCGCCAGACCACCCGGCGGGTGTCCCCGGTGCTGCTGGGCGGCATCCTGGTGAGCCTGCTGGCCCTCGTGGCCGGACGGACGCTCGTCGGCTCCGGCTCGCTGGTCGCCGCCCAACTGCTGCCCGCCCAGGGCTCCTGGGGCACCCTGCTCGGCGACTATCTACGGCCGATCCCCGGTCTCCCCGGAGGGNGAGCGCCGTCTTGGCTCGGCCTCGCGACCCTGGGTTCGTGGGTGACGTTCGGGCAGGTCGACTGGCTGCTGACGGCGGTCTTCCTGCTCTGCGTCCCGGTCAGCTGGTTCGCGGCGTTCCGCCTGCTGCGCCGGTTGCTGGACGACGGCCGCGTGGCCCTGGTGGGCGGCTTCTTCTACGCGCTCGCCCCCGCGCTGGTCGGGGGCCTGAACCGTGGCATGTTCGGGCTGGCGGTGTGGGCAGCCCTGCTGCCGATGCTGGCCTACACCGCGCTGGAGTGGGCGGACGACGGCGTCCGCGGCTGGCGGGAAGCCGGCGCGACCGGCCTGTTGCTGCTGCTGTGCACCTCGCTGGTGCCCCTCGTGTGGCCTCTCGCGATCGTCGGGGCCGTCATCGCGGCGGTGCTCGCGCGGCGCGCGCGCACGGCGTTCCAACTGCTGCTCGCCTGTGTCGCGCCCGCCCTCCTCTACCTCGGACCGGGGTTCGCCACGACCCTCGCCTTCCCGGGCCGGCTGCTGACCGGCACCGACCCGTCTCTTGGGCCCGAGACGGCCGCGGAGCCCTGGCTGTTGGCGCTCGGTCAGAGCCCGGGCGGCGGCCTGCCGCCGGTGTGGCTGGCGGCCGTCGTCCTGGGGGCCGCCTGGGTCGCGGCGGTGGTCGGCGCCCTTCGGCGGCGGCGGGCCGGCGGGCTGGCCCTGCTCGGTGCGGCGGGCGCCCTCGTGCTCGCGATCGGCCTGTCGCGCCTGGTCGTGACGGTAGCGCCGGGCACCCTCGTCCGACCGCAGGTGCAGCCGTGGCTGGTGGTGATGCTGGCGGGGCTCACGGTCGCGGGTGCGCTCGGGCTGGATGGGCTGGGCAGCGAACTCAGCCGGCGCGCCCTTGGGGTGCAGCACGGCCTCGCGCTCGGCCTCAGCCTCGTGACGATCGGGGGCGCCGCCCTGGCCGCCGGCTGGTGGGCCTGGAATGGGCAGACGGGCCTGCACCGGGAGAACGTGGGCGCCCTGCCGGCTTTCGTCCGGAACGCGCAGGTGGGTCCCTCGCCGGCGCGGACCCTGGCCATCGAACTGGTCCGGGGTGAAGTCCGGTGGGCGTTGGTCGAGGACGACCTGCCGCGGCTCGGCGACGCGGAACGAGGCATCGCGGCGGCGGACGACCCGGCCATGCTCGGTCTGGCCGCCAGCGTCGCCAACCGGCTCGTGACCGGCAGCGCCGACGACCAGCTGGTGCCGGATCTCGTCCGGCTGGGGGTCGGCAACGTGTGGCTGCAGGGCAGCGACGCCGCCGTCCGGACCTCGATCAGCAATGTGCCCGGCCTCGGCAGGGGCACCGGGGACGACGCCAGCGCGACCTGGCCGGTGCCCGACTCCGCGCGGGCGCTTGTGCTGGACGGGACGAAACGGACGCCCGTCGGGGACGGCAGCCAACTCCAGCCCGGCGCCGCGGGACGCACCCTGGTCCTCGCCGAGCCGGCCGACGCCCGCTGGCACGCCGAACTGGACGGGGCGCCCCTCGCCGCGAAGCCCGCCGCCGACGGACGCCCGGCGTTCGTCGTGGGTGCCGCCGGGNGCCGGCTCACCATCGGGTTGACCGGCGGCTCGCCCTGGTGGGCCTGGAGCCAGCTGGCCGGTCTGTCGCTGCTGATCCTGCTGTCCCTGCCGGGCCTGCGCAGGCACGACGCCCGGGTCTCCCGAGCCCCGCGAGGGCCGTCGCATGAACCGCCTCGTCCTGCCCATCGCCGGCCTCGCCGCCGCCGTGCTGGCCGTCGGCGTCGGCACGGTGGTGCCCGCCCTCCCTCACCCGCNNACCACCGCACCCCAGGCCGACCAGGCCCGCGTCACGGTCGCGTGTCCCTCGTCCGCGGGGTCGACGTTCAGCTCACTGGTGACCGCGGCCGGGGACGGCCTGGCCACCGCGCCGCTGGCAACACCGCAGAAGAGCAGTCCGGTCACCGGAACAGCCACCGTGCGGAACAGCGCCGACCCCGTCCGGGTCACGGCCCCGCGTGCGGCGACGTTCGGGGCGGTCGCGGCCATTAGCGCGGAGGCCGGGGCCGAGCGTGGCCTGTCGATGGTTGCTTGCGAGCCCGCCAACGGTGACGTCTGGATCGCCGGCGTCAGCACCTCCGAGGACGCGCAGGCGGAGTTGACGCTGATCAACCTCGACAACACCGAGGCGGCCGTCGACGTCGCCGTCCTCGGCACCGACGGACGCCTCGCGGCCCCTGGCTCCAGGGGCATCGTGGTGGGCCCGAACTCCCGCCGCTCGGTGGCCCTGGCGCCGATCGCCCCCTCCCCGGCGCCGGTGAGCCTGCACGTGGTGACCTCCACCGGCCGGGTGGCGGCCCTCGTCCGGCAACGCACGTGGCGCGACAACACCGCCATCGGGACGGACTGGATCGCGCCCGCAGCCGACCCCGCCAAGGCCGTCGTGCTGCCCGGGTTGCCCGACGGCAGGGCCNGTCGCGACCTGGTGGTCGTCAACCCGGGCGAGCGGACGGCCTCGGTCGCCATCGATGTGCTGGGCGCCGACGGCGCCACCCAGGTGCCCGGCCTCGAAACCGTCGATGTTCCGGCCGGTGCCACCCGGGTCGTCCAGCTCGAACGGGGCCTGATGGAAGCGGCGGCCGCGCTCCGGCTCCGTAGCGAGCAGAAGATCACCGCGACCGTGCTCCTGGGCACCTCGGGAGGGAACGCGAGCGTGGATTTCGCGGCCGCCCCGGCCGCCCGGCCCCTGGGCACCGACAGCGTCTGGCCCGTCCCGGTCGGCAAGGACGCCAGCGCCGTCCTGCACCTCGCCAACGCCGGGGCGACGGACGCGACCGCGCGGGTGGTCGTCGGGGGCAGGACCCAGGAGCTGACCATCCGGGCCGGAGCGCTCGCCATGGTGCCCATCGAGGCCGCAACCGTGCCGCTGATCCGGGTCACGACCGCCGCCCCCGACCTGTACGGGGCCGTGAGCGCCACCCAGACGCTGGGGCAGGTCNAAGGGGTCGCGGTGTTCACGCTGAGGCCCACCCAGGCCCAGCTGGGCTTCCCGTCGGTCACGTACGACCCGCACACCGGCAGCTGAGCGACGGCGGCGGAGCGGACGGGACGCTAGTCCCAGTCGTCGTCGGCGCCGTATCCGGACGGATCGATCTCGGCCGGGGGCAGCCCGGTCAGGGCCGCGAGCTGTTCGACCAGCGTCCGGAACACCAGGATCCGCAGCCCGCGCCGGGTGCGGGCTCGCCGTTCCAGGGGACGCCGGAACAGCACGACCTGGCCGTGGCGGCCCGGTCCCGGGCTGAGGGCCGCCGCCAGCGGCACACGGTCGCGTGACCAGGGCCCCTGCGCCGACGGCACGTCCTCGATGCCGATGTCGATGGCGACCAGCGCCTGCGGGCAGTCCTCGTTCACCCGGGCGACCGCGGCCCGGACGCAGGCGGCGAAGAACTCCGCGCTGCGCGGCCGCTGCGGCAATGCCGCCGGGACGCCGGTGAAGGGGTTCGGCAGGGCGAGCGGGCCGCGCAATCCGCGTCCATGCCGTTCCCGCCGGTGTGCCATGGGGCCAGCCTAGGCGGCGCCGGGATAGCGTGCTGCGCGTGAGACCTCGCGTTTGCTCGCGGACGACGTGCACCGCCGCCGCCGCGGCCACCCTCACCTACGCGTACGCGGACTCGACCGCGGTCGTGGGGCCGCTGGCGCTGCGCGCCGAGCCGGGCAGCTACGACCTGTGCGCGGGGCACGCCCGCACCCTGCAGGTGCCCCGCGGCTGGGAGGTGATCCGGTTGCCGGCCACCGATGGTCCTCAGCCGCACTCCTCAGACGACCTGCTGGCCCTCGCCGACGCCATCCGCGAGGTCGGTCTGGGCACGTCCGTCCAGCCGCCCGTTGAGCCCCGGTCATCCGTCGTAAGGGGCACTTGGCGGTGCTGGCCGACCTGTAGTCTGGCGCGGACATGTTCGACGAATCGATCTTCAAGGCCAACGACATCCGGGGCCTCGCGGGTGGCCCCGACGCCCAGTGGGACACCACCGACGCACACGCGATCGGGGCCGCCTTCGTCCAGGTGTTCGACCTGGTGGGGGCGNAGTTCGTGCTCGGCCGTGACATGCGGACGACCGGGGTCGAGCTGAGCCGCGCGTTCGTGGCGGGGGCCACCGAAGCGGGAGCGNGGGTCGTCGACATCGGCCTGGCGAGCACCGATCAGCTGTGGTTCGCCTCGGGCAGGCTGGGGCTGNCCGGGGTCCAGTTCACCGCCTCCCACAACCCCGCCGGCTACAACGGGATCAAGTTCTGCAAGGCCGCCNGCCGCGCCATCGAGCCCGCCATGCTGCGCCGGATCCGTAAGCTCGCCCGCGCGGGCGCCGCCACCCCGGCCGCCGCGCCGGGCCGGGTCCGCGCGGTCGACCTGCTGGGGGACTACGCGGCCTACCTCCACTCCCTCGTGGACGTCACCGGTCTGCGCCCGCTGACGGTGGTCGTGGACGCTGGCAACGGCATGGCCGGGCACACCACTCCGGCGGTGTTGGCGCCGCTGNGGGTCGATCTGATCGGGCTCTACCTCGACCTGGACGGCGACTTCCCGAACCACCCGCCGAACCCGCTGGAGCCGGAGAACCTGCGCGACGCGCAAGCGGCCGTCCGCGACCACGGGGCGGATCTGGGGCTGGTCTTCGACGGGGACGCCGACCGGTGCTTCATCATCGACGAACGGGGCGAGGTCGTCGACCCCTCCCTGGTCACCGCGCTGATCGCCCGGCAGGAACTCGCCCACGAGCCGNGGGGGACGATCGTGGTGAACACCATCACCTCCCGGGCGGTCGCCGAGGTGGTCGAAGCCGCCGGCGGGCGGCTGGTTATCTCCAAGGTGGGTCACACCGCGGTGAAGGCTCTGATGGCCGAGCATGACGCGGTTTTCGGCGGCGAGCACTCCGCCCACTACTACTTCCGCGACTTCTGGGGCGCCGACACCGGCATGCTGGCCGCCCTGCACGTGCTGGCCCTGCTCGGCCACGAGACCGCGCCGATGTCGTCCCTGGTCGCCGGGCTGCCGAGTTACGCGCGCTCCGGTGAGATCAATTCCACGGTCGACGACGCGCCCGCGGCCATGGAGGTTGCCGCGGCGTTCGGCGATCGTGGCACGATCGACTGGACGGACGGGCTGACCGTGCGCGGCGAAGACTGGTGGGTCAGCGTCCGTTCGTCCAACACCGAGCCGCTGCTGCGGCTCAACGTCGAGGCCCGGGAGGACGGGCGGATGACCGCCCTCCGCGACGAGGCGCTGGACATCATCCGGGTGGGAGGCCGCCATGAGTGAGTTGAGTCACGAGGTGCTGGAGTTTCTCGTGTGTCCCGCCTGTCACGCCAAGCTGACGTGGGCCTACGAGGCGGCCGAACTGGTCTGCACCGGCGCCGACTGCGGCCTGGCCTACCCGATGCGCGGCGGGATCCCGATCCTGCTGATCGACGAGGCCCGGCGTCCGGAAACGAAGTAGCCGTGCTCGACTTCGACGATTCCCGCCTGGAGGACCCCGAACTGCTCCGGCTCGCCGACCCGCTGCTGCTGCCGCTGGCCGAGTCGGGCGCCCGGCTGCGGCGCGAGCACGAGGCGGCGACGGGAGCGCTCGCCGAACTGGCCGATTCGCCCCGGCCGCGGGCGGTGATCGCGTTCGGTCCCGAGGCCCGGCTGCTGCGGGCGGTGCTGGAGCCCACCTGTCCCGTCCCGTTCGTGGCCTGGCCGGCGCTGGGCCTGCCCGGCTGGGTGGGGCCGCTGGACGTCGTCGTCCTGATGGGCCGGCGCGGCCCCGAGTCGTTGGCCGTGGCCCACGAGGCCGTCCGGCGCGGCTGCCGGTTGCTGGTGGCCTGCCCGCCCGATTCCCAGCTGGCCGTCCAGGCGGCCTCCCGAGCCACGACCCTGCTGCCCGCCACGAGCGACCCGCTGTCCGCAGCCGTCGTCGCGCTCTCGGCGCTGCACGCGATGGGGCTGGGTCCAGTCGTCCTGCCCGAAGCCGTGGCGGCCGCCATGGACGCGGTCGCGGACGAGTGCGGCTACCGAGCCGACGTCGCCACCAACCCCGCCAAGGCCCTTGCGCTCGACCTGGCCGACGCGCAGCCGCTCGTCTGGGGCGGCACGATCCTGGCCGCCCGGGCGAGCCGGCGGATCGCCGAGGCGCTGCGGTCGGCCTCCGGACGACTCGGCCTGTCCGCCGACGCGGCAGCCCTGCTGCCGGTGATCCGGGCGACCCGCCCGCGGGACCCGTTCAGCGACCCGTTCGAGGAGACCGGGGACGGGTTGCGCCCCGGGCTGCTGCTCATCGACGACGGCATGGACGACGAGGCATCCGGGGAGGCGCGGCAGCGGCTCACCGCCGCGGCAGAAGCCGCCGACATCCGGATCTCCCGGCTCACCCACACCCGTGGCTCGGCGGTCGAACGCTACGTCACCGTGCTGTTGCAGGGGCAGTTCGCCGCCGCCTATCTGCAGATCGGGCTGGGCCGCAGCCTGTCGTCAGCAGCCGGGACTGGCAGAATCGGGCTGTGACCCGCGTACTCGTCCTCAACGGACCCAACCTCGGCCGGCTCGGCAAGCGTGAGCCCCACATCTACGGCTCGGTGACCTACGCGGAGCTCAAGGAGCACCTGGAGGGCACCGGGGAGGGTCTGGGCCTGAGCGTCGAGGTGCGGCAGACCGACTTCGAGGGCGAGATGGTGCAGTGGCTGCACGAGGCCGCCGACTCCGGCGCCGCGGTGGTGCTCAACCCGGCGGCCTGGACGCACTACTCGGTGGCCATCGCCGACGCGGTGGCTCAGGTGCCCACGGTGATCGAGGTGCACATCTCCAACGTCCATGCCCGCGAGGAGTTCCGCCGCCACTCGGTGGTGTCCCCGTACGTGAAGGGGGTCATCGCCGGCCTGGGTCTCGGCGGCTACGACCTCGCGCTGGCCCACCTGGCGGCGACGTCCTGAACGACCGGCACGCCGCCGCGTGGTCAGCCCCGCGGGATCTCGTAGCGGGTCAGCCGGGCCTGGCCCTTGGCCAGGTCGTCCCAGTCCGCGTCGAAGGTGAGGACCGCGATCGCGTTGGTGGGGAAGTGGGCGCGCACCTGGTCGGTCAGCTGGGAGGGCTGGGCGAGCCAGAGGATCAGTGAATCCATGGTGGGGCTGTGGCCCAGCACCATCGCGGTGGTCACCGAGTCGCCCAGGGTGCCGAGTTCGAGCAGCACCTCGTCCGTCCACGCGTGGTAGAGGGAGTCGGTGAACCGGACGTCGGGGCAGCTCGCCCCGCCCATCAGCGCACACTGCCAGGTCTGCCGGGTGCGCGTGGACGAGGAGCTGATCACCACCTCCAGGNNGAAACCGGCCAGGATCTGGCCGGCGACCACGGCGTCGCGGGTGCCGCGGGCCGAAAGCGGCCGCCGGTAGTCGGGCTCGGCGGTCTTCCAGGACGACTTGGCGTGGCGCATCACCACCAGCGTCCGGGACACCTCAGGACTCCGCGCCGCCGTCGTCGCCGGGGCGCAGCGACTGCCAGATCCCCTTGCATTCGGGGCAGACCGGGAACCGGTCCGGGTTGCGGCTGGGCACCCACACCTTGCCGCACAGGGCCACCACGGGGTGCCCATCACCATGGCCTCGGTGAGCTTGTGCTTCGGCACGTAGTGGCTGAACCGCTCGTGATCGCCCTCGTCGAGGCGGTATTCGGTGCGTTCGTCGATCTTGGTCTGCGAACCGGGAGCCAGTTGGGTCATCGCTAGAAACCTCGCCTTCACCGACGGTTGGAGATCAGGCCGCGGATGGTTCCGAAGATACCCAGCAACGAGAAGATCACGATCATGATCCCCTCCATCGCGTACCCCTCCCACACGGCCGGGTTGAACATGCTGGACAGGACGTACTGCCACTGGCTCGCCCCGCGGCCGCGGAGACGCGCCAGACGCCGAAGCCGACCACGGCCAGGAACTGGACGACGATGCCGAGCAGCAGCACCAGCAGCAGCGGGATCGCACCCTTGCGGGGCCCGTGCCGGCCCCCTTCACGTAGAGCCACAGGGCCGCGTAGGCGGCGGCGATGGCCGACAGCGAGGCCACGATGCCGCCCCAGGCGAACAGGACCGCCAGGGCCCCACCGACGACCAAGGAGCCGAGCGAGAACAACACCCCCGGGCGACGTTCTCGGGGACCTGCGGCGCGGGGAGGGCGTTGACCTGGCCGCCGGGCGGGAAGCCCGGTGCCGAACTCCACTGTTGCTGCGGCTGCGCGGGAGGTGCCTGCCGCTGCTGCCCGGGTTGGCTCTGCCAGGACGGCTGGGACGCGGCGGGGTTGCCCCACGACTGATGCTGGGGGCTGGGGGACCCCAGGACTGGGCGGGCGCGGCCGGGGTGGCGGTCGGCGGCCCCCAGGCGGGGGCGCACTCGGTCCAGGCTGCGCCGGGGTCCCGGTGCCCTGGCCCTCGGTCGGGCCGCTCGGTCCGGTGAACTCGGGCCCCGGGTTGTACTGCCCGGGAGGTGGCGCTGCCGTCATGGCAGGGAACTCTAGCGTCGTTGTGGCGTCGGCCCGAAGGGGCCCGGTTGCCAAGCACCGGGCTGGTGGGCTGGGATGGGCGGATGCCTCGGCCCACCTACGGTCCCGACCGGCCGCTGGCAGTGGTCGGCGGACGGCTGGCCACCCGACTGCGCGACGTGACCGAGGACCTGACTGCCCTGGACACCCCTGGTTTCTGGGCCGTCGTGATCCCCTTCGAGGGCCGGCCGACCTGCGCCCGGTTCGGCGACGTGCGCCCGGCTAGGTCTTGGCCGGGCGCCNCCTGGCGAGGTCCGGGCCGTGAGGCCTGGACGTCCTCGCTGGGCGAGGTCGCGTTCCGCGCCGGGGTGGACGAGATCCGTGAGGTGATCGCCGCGGGCGGGGTCTACCAGGTGAATCTCACCCGGCGGCTGAGCGCCCCGTCGGACCCGTCCCTGTCGATCCCGGCTCTCGGGGCGGCGCTCGCGCAGGGCAACCCGGCCCCGTTCAGCGCGGTCGTCCATCTGCCCAGGCACGGAGTCCACGTGGCGTCGGCGTCACCGGAACTGTTCCTGGGCCGGCAGGGCGAGCGGGTCTGGTCGTCCCCGATCAAGGGCACCGCCGCCGCCCCGGACGGCTTCCTGGCCAAGGACGCCGCCGAGAACGTCATGATCGTCGACCTCGTCCGCAACGACCTGGGCCGGGTCTGCCGTCCCGGCACTGTCGCCGTGCCCAGCCTGCTGGCCGTCGAACCGCACCCGGGTCTGTACCACCTCGTCTCGACGGTCGACGGACGACTCCGTCCGGGCGCTGGCTGGGCCGACCTGATCGAGGCGACCTTCCCGCCCGGGTCGGTCACCGGCGCGCCCAAGCTCGCCGCCCTGGAGGTGATCCGGCGGCTCGAACCGGTGCCCCGTGGCGTCTATTGCGGCGCGGTCGGCTGGGTGGACGGGGAGGCGCACGCCGGGGAGCTGAACGTCGCGATCCGGACGTTCTGGATCGAGAACGAGGCCCTGCACCTTGGCACCGGCGGGNGAATCACCTACGACTCCGACCCGGGGGAATGGGCCGAGACCGAACTCAAGGCCGCGAACCTGCTGCGGGTCGCCTCAGGAGCACCGTGATCACCCACGCCTACGTCGACGGACGCCTCGTCGACGCCACCGCCCCGCGCTGCGCGTGGACGATCCCGGCTTCGTCGTCGGCGACGGCGCCTTCACCACCACCGTCGTCCGCGCCGGGAGGGTCTTCGCGCTGGCGCGGCACCTGGCCCGGCTGCGCGACAACCTCGTCCGGCTCGGGGTGGCCGCGCCGCCGGAGCAGGAACTGACCGAGGCAGTCGAGTCGCTGCTGCGCACCGACGCGGTGACCGACGCGAAGCTGCGGGTCTCGGTGAGCGCCGGGTTCGGCGGCCGGCCGACCGTCGTCGTCGCGCACTTCCCGCCGTCCCCGCAACCCGACACCGCGGTCGTGATCACGCTGCCCTGGCGGCGCCACGAGCACAGCCCGCTGGCCGGGGTGAAGAGCCTCTCGTTCGGGGAGTGGGCGGTCGGGCACCGGCAGGTCCTCGCCGCAGGGGCGGACGAGGGACTCATCGCCAACACCGCCGGGGATCTCTGCGAGGGGGTCGGGTCGAACGTGTTCGTGGTGTTGGACGGGGTCTTGTGCACGCCGCCCCTGGTGTCCGGCTGCCTCGCCGGGGTGGCGCGCGCTATCGTCGGCGAGGTGATGGACGTGCGGGAAACCCCTTGCCGCTCGCGGTGCTGGACGAGGTCAGCGAGGCTTTTCTGACCTCCAGCAGCCGCGGTGTGCAGCCGATCCGGCTCCTCGACGGCCGCCCGTTGCCCGCGCCCGGCCCCCTCACCGCCACCGCGGCGGCCGCGTTCGCGGAGGCGACGCGGTGAGCAAAGGCAGTGACCGTCGCAGCCTCACGATCGGGCTGATGATCGCGGTGATGGCGATCGCCTTCGAGTCCTACGCGGTGCTGACCGCGATGCCGGCGGCGGCCGCCGACCTCGGCGAGCTGGACCTCTACGCCTGGGCGTTCACCGCGTTCGTGATCGCGATGACGTTCTCGATCGTCGCCTCCGGCCAGGTCACCGACCGGCACGGTCCGGTGCCGCCGATGATCGTCGGGTTCGCCGTGTTCGCGGTCGGTTTGGCGGTGGCCGGTGCCGCGCCGACGATGTTCGTCCTGCTCGCGGCCCGGTTCGTCCAGGGCCTCGGCGCCGGGACGATGAACGTGGCCGTGATGGTGCTCATCGCGCACATCTACGACGAGAAGGAACGCGCCACGATCATGACGTGGCTCTCTGCCTGCTGGATGGTGCCCGCGTTCGTGGGCCCGACCATCGCCGCCGCCATCGCCGAGGCCTCCAGTTGGCACTGGGTGTTCTGGTCGGTGCTGCCGCTGATGGCGATCGCCGGGTTCCTGGTGATCGGCCCGCTGCGCCGCGTCGAGGTGGTCATGGAGGATCCGCACGAGGTGCGCAAGCGCCTGCTGTTCCTCGCCGCGCTGGTGGCGGCGGGCACGGCCGCCATCCAGTGGGCCGGGCAGCGCCTGGACATCACCTCGGCGTTGTGGGCGGCCGGCGGCGTGGCCGCCATCGCCTTCGGGCTGCCGCCGCTGATGCCCCGCGGCTTCACCTGGCTGCCGCAGCGGATCACCGGCGTGATCGGGGCGCGGCTCTTCAGCGCCGGCGCCTTCTTCGGGGCCCAGTCGTTCCTCACCCTGGCCCTGATCCAGAACCGCGGGATGTCGCTGATCTTCGCGGGCGCGACCCTCACGGTCGGGGCGGTCGGTTGGATGGCCGGCGCGCTGCTGCAGTCCCGGTCCTGGCTGAAGCTGTCCCGGGACGGGCTGATCGTCCTCGGTGTCGCCTCGATCGCCGCAGGCATCGCGCTGGTGGCCGTGGCCTCCTTCTGGCCCTGGCTCTGGATCGGGATCCTGCTGGCGGGCTGGATCGTCTCCGGGTTCGGCATGGGCCTGATGAACGCCAGCACGTCGCTGGCGGTCATGCAGATGTCGGCGCAAGCGGAGTTGGGTCGCAACACCTCGGCGCTTCAGGTGNGGGAGTCGCTGGGCAGCAGCCTGTTCACCGGTATCGCGGGTGCCTGGTTCGCCTGGTGGCGAGCCCGCTCCACCGCCCCGGTCACCTTCGGCGGCCTGTTCGCCCTGATGGTGGTCGTCGGCCTGATCGCCATCTGGTCGGCCCGGCGGATCGGGACGGTGCGGAACCACTCCCTCGACGAGTAGAGTCTCGACGTCGAGAATCTCTACGGGGGTCGAATGTCGGACGAGGTCGACCGCATCGTCGCCGCCTGGGCGGCCGAGGCCCCGAGCTCGACACCGAGCCGATGGAGATCCTGTCCCGGGTCAGCCGACTGGCCCGGCACCTCGATCTGGGTCGCCGCGCCGCCTTCGCCCGGCATAAACTGGAGGTGTGGGAGTTCGACGTGCTCGCCGCCCTGCGGCGGGAGGGACCGCCCTACGAGCTGTCACCCGGCGAACTGGTCCACCAGACGCTGTCCACGTCCGGCACCATGACCAACCGGATCGACCGGCTCGCCGACCGTGGCCTGGTCGAACGCGACCGCAACCCGTTCGACCGGCGCGGCGTCCGCGTCCGGCTCACCCTCCGGACGGGCCCGGGTCGAGAAGGCGCTGGCCGACCTGCTGGCCTTCGAGCGGGAGGTGCTGGCCGACGTGGGCGCACCCGACCGCGCGGCCGTCTCGTCCGTTCTGCGGCGTTTGCTGAGCCGGTTCGACGTTCCCTGACCTGTTTCGTATCGTTGTGCCGACTTCGAGGAGCACGCAGAGATGGCCCTGTCCAACCACCACCTGACCGAACTGGCGGGCGCCTACGGCATCGCCACCGAGTTCTGGGACTGGAAGGGCAGGCTGACCGAGGTCAGCGACGCCACCGTGGTGTCGATCCTGGGTGCGATGGACGTCGACGCGNGGCACCCCGAGGCCGCCGAACGGGCGCTGCAGGTGTGGCGGGATCGTCCGTGGACGCGGGTGCTGCCGCGCTGCGTGGTGATCGAGCAGGGCACGCCGCGCCGGGTGCTGATCCACGTGCCGGACGGCACGCCGCTGACCGTGACCGTCCGGCTGGAGGACGGGGGCAGCCGGGAGGTGCCGCTGGTGGAGCACCTGGTCGCACCGCGTGAGATCGACGGCAAGCTGATCGGCGAGGCCGCCGCGGAGGTGCCCGGAGACCTCCCGCTGGGCTATCACCGGCTCAGCGCGCGGACGATCGACGGGGTGGCCGAATCCAGCCTGATCGTGACTCCGCACTTCCTGGGTTTTCCGCCCGCGATGGGGGACAAGCGGGCCTGGGGCTATGCGACCCAGCTGTACAGCGTCCGCTCCGCCGACTCGTGGGGGATCGGCGACCTGCAGGACCTGGCCGACCTGGCCACCTGGTCGGCCACCCAACAGTTCGCCTCCTACGTCCTGGTGAATCCGCTGCACGCCGCCGAGCCGATGCCGCCGCTGGAGCCCTCGCCGTACCTGCCGACCTCGCGCCGCTACGTGAACCCGCTCTACATCCGTCCCGAGAGCATCCCCGAATACGCGAGCCTGGATGAGCGCGCCCGCGACCGGATCGGGCAGCTCAAGAGCCGGCTGGCCAAGGCCCTGGGCAACGACCCGGCGATCCGCCGCAACGACGTCTGGGAAGCCAAGATCGCGGCCTTGCGGGTCGTCTTCGACGCGGGGCTGAAGCCGTCGCGGCTGATGTCGCTCAACGACTTCGTCCGGCGCGAGGGGCGGGGGCTGATCCAGTTCGCGACCTGGTGCACGCTGGTGACCCAGCACGGCATGGACTGGCGCGCCTGGGATGCGGAACTGCAGCGTCCGTCGTCGCCGGAGGTGACGGAGTTCTCCGGCAAGCACGTCGGCGACATCGTGTTCTTCTCCTGGCTGCAGTGGATCGCCGACAACCAGCTGCGGGCCGCGCAGTCGGCGGCCAAGGACGCCGGCATGCGGATCGGGATCATGAACGACCTCGCGGTCGGGGTGAGCAGCCAGTCCGCCGAGGCGTGGACGCTCGGGGACGTGTTCGCCCGCGGCGTCTCCGTCGGCGCGCCGCCGGACCACTTCAACCAGACCGGGCAGGACTGGGGGCAGATCCCGTGGCGTCCGGATCGGCTGGACGACCTCAGCTACGCGCCCTTCCGGACGATGGTCGCGGGCATTCTGCGGCACTCCGGGNGCATCCGGGTCGACCACATCATGGGCCTGTTCCGGCTGTGGTGGATCCCCGAGGGCGGCTCGGCGACCCAGGGCACGTACGTCCGGTACAACCATGAAGCGATGGTCGGGATCCTCGCCCTGGAGGCGCACCGGGCCGGCGCGCTGGTCGTCGGCGAGGACCTCGGCGTGGTGGAGCCGTGGGTGCGGGTCTACCTGCGCGACCGCGGCATCCTCGGCACCTCGATCGCCTGGTTCGAGAAGGACGAACACAACCAGCCGCTGCCGCCCGAACGCTGGCGGGAGTACTGCCTGGCGTCCGTGACGACCCACGACCTGCCGCCCACCGCTGGCTACCTCGACCAGGAGCACATCAAGCTGCAGCACCAGTTGGGGCTGCTGACCGAGGACCTGAACCACGAACTGGAACTCGCCCACGCCGAGCAGGAGCAGTGGCTGCGGATGCTCCGCNGAACGGGGCTGCTGAGCGCGGACGAACCCAGCACCGAGGACATCGTGCTGGCGATGCACCGCTTCCTGCTGGCCACCCCGGCCCGGGTACTGTGCGCGGCGCTCACCGACGCGGTGGGCGACCGGCGCACCCAGAACCAGCCCGGCACCATGGACGAGTACCCGAACTGGCGGGTCCCCCTGTCGCACCCCGACGGTCGTCCGATGACCCTGGAGGAGCTGTACGGCGACGAACGTGCCCTGCGTCTGTCGGGCGTGATGAACGGCTTCACCGTCCCCCGACCGCCTACCGCGCCACCTCCGAGCTCATCATCGGCCTGGACTGACCCGCCTGCCGTCTGCGGCGGATCCTGTCGAGGCCCCGCAACCGGCGGCCGGGTCTACCGCCGGTCGAGCGTGTGTCTCCCGGCGGTCGAGCGTGTCGAGACCCCGGGGACCGACGGTGGGTTAGCCCCCGGCGGTCGAGCGTGTGTCTCCCGGCGGTCGAGCCTGTCGAGACCCCGAGGGGCAGCCGATGGCCGTTGGGGGTGGGGGTGGGGTCGTCCAGGCCCGGGGACCGGAAGCGCGGTGAGTCTTGTCGCAACCCCACGGGACGGTGGTGAGTCAGTCCCCCGGCGGTCGAGCTTGTCGAGACCCCGGGGGCCAGCGGTGGGTTGGTCTCTCGCCGGTCGAGCTTGTCGAGACCCCGGGGAGGGTAGTTAGTCTCCCGGCGGTCGAGCGTGTCGAGACCCCACGGGCCAGCCGTGGGTTGGTCTCCCGCCGGTCGAGCTTGTCGAGACCCCGGGGCGTGAGTGGTGCGACTGCGNCACAGGGCAGGCAGGTCGTCGAACCGGCCTTCGATCAACGCCTCGCGCTTGGCCTTGCTCCAGCCCTGGATCTGCTTCTCCCAGGCGTACGCGTCGGCCGCACTCTCGGTCTCCAGCGCCCAGACCAGGACGACCGGCAGGCGTCGCCTGGTGTAGCTGGCTCCGTTCCCGCGCTGGTGCATCTCGACCCGCGCGTAGAGGTCGACCGTGCTCCCGGCGTAGTACGTGCCGTCGCCGCAGCGGAGGAGATATACCGGCTCTTCACAATCCAGGGTGTAGCTGGGGTCTGAACCCTCCGGTTTCGAGCAGCGATCTGGTGATGTAGTTGGTGAGGTTGCGGAAGCCGAGGGCGGAGTCGCGGAGGTGTTCGAGGCGGCCGTTGATGGCCTCGGTGGGGCCGTTCGACGTGCCGGGATGGTCGAAGTAGGCCAGCACGTCGCTGGCGCGCCGTTTCAGGGTGGAGCCGAGGGTGCGGAGCTCGGTCAAGGCTGCGGGGACGCCGCGGCTGAGCGCGGTGATGACTTTTGCNATCGCTTGTCGGCCGGCGGCCCGGTCGGGGTTGCGGTAGGCGTCGACAAGGTTCTGGTACACACCCCAGGTGACCTCGACCGGGGCGTGCTGGTCGTCGGCGAACACGGCCTCGAGCCGGGTCTTCTGTTTGTCGGTGAGCAGTTCGACGCCGGTGTGCAGGGTGCGGCGGGCGCCGTACAGCGGGTCACCGGCCCGACCGCGATGACCCATCGTTTCCTGCTGGAGGCGTTGCCGGCAGCGGTCCAGGGCGTCACCGGCGAGCTGGACCACATGGAACGGGTCCATCACCTCGACCGCGTCGGGCAGCTTGTCGACGGCGGCGGTCTTGAACCCGGTGAACCCATCCATCGCCACGATCTCCACCTGATCGCGCCACTCCTGGGGCCGCTCGTCGAGCCAGGTCGCGAAGACCTGTTTGGAGCGGCCTTCGACCATGTCGAGAAGCCTGGCCGGACCCTTGCCGTCGCGGACTCCGGTGAGATCGATGACCACCATCACGTACTTGTCGCCTTTGCGTGTGTGCCGCCAGCAGTGCTCATCCACGCCGATCACCTTCACGCCGTCGAACCTGCCGGGGTCGTTGATCAGGACTCGCTTCCCTTCGGCCAGGACCGCGTCGTTCGCGGTGTTCCAGCTGACGTCCAAGCCCTCAGCGACCCGGGCCACAGTCAGGTGCTGGACCACGATCCCTTCCAGCGCCCACCGCAACCCACGCCGGGACAGCTTCGCCCTCGGCTCGGCGGCCCTGCTGGTGTCCTCTCGCCACACGTGACCGCAGCCACAGCACCGGTAGCGGCGGATCGTGACCTCCAACATGGTCGGGCGCCACCCGAGCGGTTCGTGCGCGAGCCGGCGGACCACCGTGCCGACCGGCACTCCCTGGCAACCGCAGCGGCGACACCAGTCGTCCGGAGCGACGACCCGGCAGGCCAACACCGCCCGGCCCGGCTCAAGTAGCTGACCCGTCACCACCAGGCCGAGCTCCTCGAGGCGGCAGAACGTGGTCAGGTCAGGGCAAGCGAAGGTAGCGTGAGGCATGTCGAGGTCTTCCCGATGGGCAGTGTGAGAACTTCCATCATCGGAAGACCTCGACCCTCACACCGGCACCGACGCGCCGCCCCCGATCACAGCACCGCTACACCCTCGTTTGTGATGAGCCGATATACCCAGGCCATGCAGGCATTCTTCGGGTCCGGGTGCGCAGAACGGCAGGCCTGCGGTGGATCTGTGGATGACTCCAGAGACCGCGTCTCGACAGGCTCGACCGCCGGGAGTGGGTTGGCTCCCGGGGTCTCGACGGGCTCGACCGCCGGGAGTGGGTGCCTCTGGCTCCCGGGGTCTCGACAGGCTCGACCGCCGGGAGTGGGTTGGCTCCCGGGGTCTCGACGGGCTCGACCGCCGGGAGTGGGTGCCTCTGGCTCCCGGGGTCTCGACAAGCTCGACTGCCGGAGTACCGGGGTCTCGACAGGCTCGACCGTCGGGGTGGGCCCCGGGGTCTCGACAGGCTCCACCGCCGGGGTGGGTTCGGGGTCTCGACGGCTCGACCGCCCGGTTCCGGGGTCTTGACAGGCTCGACCGCCGGGCTCCCGGGGTCTCGACAGGCTTGATCGTCGGGAGTGGGTTGGCTCCCGGGGTTTCGACACGCTCGACCGCCGGGAGTGGGTTGGGCCCCGGAGTCGCGACGGGCTCGACCGGCGGGGTTCGGGGTCTCGACGGGCTCGACCGCCGGTGTTCGCGTTTCGACGGGCTCGATCGCCGGTGTTCTGGGGTGTCGGCAGGCTCGACCTCGGGACGGTGGGCCCCGGGGTCTCGACAGGCTCGACCGTCCGGGCCCGGGGTCTCGACAGGCTCGACCGCCGGGAGTGGGTTGGCTCCCGGGGTCTCGACACGCTCGACCTCCGGGAGTGGGTGCCTCTGGCTCCCGGGGTCTCGACAGGCTCGACCGCCGGTGCCCTGGGGTCTTGACAGGCTCGACCGCCAGGAGTGGGTTGGGCCCCGGAGTCGCGACGGGCTCGACCGCCGAGGTTCTGGGGTGGTCTCGACGGGCTCGACCGACGGGGTTCGGGGTCTCGACGGCTCGACCGCCGGGTTCCGGGGTCTCGACAGGCTCGACCGCCGGGTCGTCAGCTCACGGCGACGCCCGCCTCACCCCACGGCGACGCCCGCCGCAGCCCAGCGGCCCTGCACCTCGGGGACGTTCGCCGGCGCGACGGCTGCGGTGAGGTCCACCAGGACGGTGGTCTGAAAGCCCGCCCGGGCGGCGTCCAGGGCGGTCGCGTTCACGCAGTAGTCGGTGGCGATGCCGCAGACGTCCACGGTCTCGACGCCCCGTTCGTGCAACCAGGATGCGAGATCCTCGCCCGCCCCGGTGTGGCCCTCGAAGCCCGAGTACGCCGCCGCGTATTCGCCCTTGTAGAACACCTCGGCGAACCCCTCGGGCGTCAACGGACGATGGAACTCCGCACCCGGCGTCCCGACCACGCAGTGCGGCGGCCAGGAGTCGACGAAGTCGGGGGTGGCCGAGAANTTGGACCCAGGATCGATGTGGTTGTCCCGCGTCGCCACGATCAGGTCGTAGCCGTGGTCGCCATCCAACAGCGAAGCGATCCGCTCCGCCACCGCGGCACCGCCGGCCACAGCCAGCGAACCGCCTTCGCAGAAATCGCTCTGCACGTCCACGACGATCAATGCCCGGCTCATGCGTTGCTCCATGTCGCGTAGGGATTGACGGTGGTGGTACCGGCTTCGTCCACCACGATCGTGGGGATGGCCGGCTCGCCGCGGGACATCTTGAGCGCCGCCAGGGGCAGTTCGGCTCGCGCCCGCGCGTGCCGCTCCCGGGCGGCCGCCAGCGGTTCACGGCCCACGAGCTCACCGTCGGTCACCAGCGGCACCAGCAGGGGACGATCGTTGTGGTCGCCCTCGGGCGGGGTCCCGATCCCGATCACGTCGGCCTCGGCGCGATCCCGGTCGTCCAGCCGCCGCAGCGCGTACTTGCGTCCGCCGATCGAGCTCTTGTTCGCCGAGCGCTTCGCAACCGGCGCCAGCTCGTCGTCCGGTTCTGCGGTGTCGGCCCTGGCCACGAGCTTGTAGACGAAACCGCAGGTCGGTGCCCCCGAGCCGGTGACCAGCGAGGTCCCCACCCCGAACCCGTCGACCGGCGCGCCGCGCAGGGCGGCGATCTGCCACTCGTCCAGGTCGGAGGTGACGATGATCCGCGTCCTGGTCGCGCCCAGCGAATCCAGCAGCCGCCGGACGTCCCCGGCGAGTTCGGCCAGGTCGCCCGAATCGAGCCGGATCGCGCCCAGGCGGCCCTGGGTGAGCGCCACGCCCGTGCGCACCGCCGCCTCGATGTCGTAGGTATCGACCAGCAGTGTGGTGTCCTCGCCGAGTGCCTTCACCTGGGCGGCGAACGCGTCGGCCTCGCTGTCGTGCAGCAGCGTGAACGAGTGCGCCGCAGTGCCTCGGGTCGGGACCCCGTAGGCCAGACCCGCCTGCAGGTTGGACGTGGCCGCGAACCCCGCCACATATGCCGCCCGGGCCGCGGCCACCGCGGCCCACTCATTCGTGCGCCGGCACCCCATCTCGATGCAGGGCCGGTCCCCGGCCATCGCGGTCATCCGGGAAGCGGCCGAGGCGACGGCGGAGTCGTAGTTGTAGATGCTCAGCAGCAGGGTCTCCAGGACGCAGGCCTCGGCGAACGAGCCCTCCACGATCAGCAGTGGCGCCCCGGGNAAGTAGATCTCGCCCTCGGGATAGCCCCAAATGTCCCCACCGAACCGGTAGTCGGCCAGCCAAGCCGCCAGGTCGGCGTCGACCACGTCGTGAGCGAGCAGGAAGTCCAGCAGCGCGGGCTCGAACCGGAAGCTCTCCAGGGCGTCCAGTGCGCGGCCCACCCCGGCGACCACGCCGTAGCGGCGCCCTTCCGGCAGCCGCCGCGGGAACAGCTCGAACACGCTGCGCCGGAAGGCCGTCCCGGACCCCATGGCAGCGCGCACCATCGTGAGTTCGTAGTGGTCGGTGAGGAGTGCGGTGGAGGCCGTCATGGGCGTCAGCCTAGTCATCGAGGTCTGCCACAATGGGCCGCATGTCGACGCCCTCCGGAACGCCCGGGGTGCCCGAGGGTGGCACCGTCCTCGCCGAGCGCCCCGCCGACGCCCCGGTGGATTGGTGCCCTGGGTGACGATCGTGTGGGACGACCCGGTGAACCTGATGACCTACGTCACCCACGTGTTCCGCACCTACTTCGGCTACCCGAAGGACAAGGCGCACCGGCTCATGATGCAGGTGCACATCGAGGGTAAATCGGTGGTCTCGTCCGGCACCCGCGAGGAGATGGAACGGGACGTGAACGCGATGCACGGCTACGGGCTGTGGGCGACGCTGGAGAAGGCCGAATGACCCGGTTGCGCAAGACCGGGCCGCAGCTGCTGGCCTCGCTGGCCGAGTACGAGGTGGCCCTGCTGGAATCGCTGACCGACCAGTTCGTCACCTTGCTGGAGGCGGACGACCTGCCCGCCTCGTCCGACGATCCGTTCGCGGCCTGGGAGGCCGATCTGGGCAGCGACCTGGACACCTCAGATCCCGTCCTGGGCAGGCTGTTCCCGCCCGCCTATGCGGACGATCCGGCGGCCGAAGCCGACTATCGCCGGTTCACCCAGACCGATCAGCGCCGCGCCCGCATCGGCCAGGCCCGCCTGGTGCTCGACGCGCTGNGGGAGTCGGACGGGGGCCGCCACCCGGTCGTCATCCGGCTGCAGGATCTGGACGCCTGGCTGAAGACGCTCACGGCCCTGCGGCTGAGCCTCGCCGTCCGGCTGGGCATCCAGACCGCCGCGGACCTGGCGGACTTCGAGGAACTGGACACCGAGGACNCCCGTGACGTGGTGTACGGCATCTACGAGTGGTTGGGCTACCTGACCGAGGAGCTGCTCACCCACGCGGGCTGACCGGCCTTCTCTGGGATGCGCAACGCCTCTCGATCGGGTGTCGGTGCCGGCTTCGTCCGGGACCCGGGATGACTGTGCAGTTGACCACTGACTACGGTGGTGAACTGCACACTCAACCGGAGCGGAACCGTCGGAGCGTCACCCGACCCGCCTGTTCGGGGTCCCCGGACGCCCCGTGGCGCTCACCAGCCGCTCGTCCACTGTCCGCGACCTTGACCAGCGGCTCCGCCCATGTGAACATGTGCTATGAACACCTGTTCAGGACTGCGGCGAGGGATTCGGTGCGGATGAAGCCCCAAGCCGTGCTCGTTGCGCCCGAGCAGTTCTACGACGCCTACGTGTTCGATCTCGACGGCACGATCTACCTCGGCGACCACCTGTTGCCCGGGGCGGCCCGGCTGATCCGTGAACTGCGCCGCCGCGCCGTCCCCGTGCGGTTCCTCTCCAACAACCCGACCAAGGACCCCGAGCAGTACGCGGAGAAGCTCGCCGGCCTGGGCCTGCCCACCGACACCGACGACATCGCCAACACCGTGGTGACCACCGTCCGTTGGCTGTTGGAGCACCATCCCGGCAAGACCGTCTTCCCCATCTCCGAGGAACCGCTCAAACGTGCTCTGACAAGGGCCGGGATCGCGATCAGCGAGGACCCGGAGCGGATCGACATCGTGATCGCGTCCTATGACCGGGCGTTCGACTACCGCAAACTCCAGATCGCGTTCGACGCGATCTGGTTCCACCGGCGGGCCTTCCTGATCCAGACGAATCCGGACCGCTTCTGCCCCTTCCCCGGCGGGCGGGGCGAGCCCGACTGCGCGGCCATGACCGCCGCCATCGAGGCCTGCACGAACACCGCCTGCGTGGCCAGCATGGGCAAGCCCGACCCGATCATGCTGCACGAGGCGATGGCGGGGCTGGACGTGCCGGTCGAGCGGGCGGTCATGGTGGGCGATCGGCTCCAGACCGACATCAAGATGGCGCTGGACGGCGGCATGGCCTCCGCCCTCGTGCTCACCGGCGAGGCGACCGCGGACGATGTCGCGGGGCTGGCCGACGACGCGCGACCCACGTACGTGCTGGACCGGGTCGACCGGCTCGTCCCCGCGTGGGCCTGGGCGGAACTGGGCTGGAGCGGGGACGATGACTGAACCCGTCGGCGTGCAGCAGAGCGAGGTGAGCACATGTCGGACCTGATCGAACGGGCCCTGCGGGACGCCACTGACACCAGGGTCGCCCTCGTCGCGGACGGTGCCCTGGCACAGGTGGGAGCGGTCTTCGTCCGGCTGTTCGGGGACGCACCGGCGATCGTGGTCGCCGACCAGCGGACGATGGCCGTCGCCGGCGAGGAGGTCGTGAGCACCCTGCGCGCGGCCGGGGTCGTGGTCGCCACCACGTACGTGTTCCCCGGCGATCCGGAGTTGTACGCCCAGTACGAGAACGTCGAGTTGCTGCGCGAGGCGATCCGTGACGTGCCGGGCTACCCGGTCGTCGTCGGCGCCGGCACCCTCAACGACATCGGCAAACGGGTGGCCTCAGAGCTTGGCCGGACCTACCTCCAGGTCGGGACGGCCGCCTCCATGGACGGCTACACCGCGTTCGGGGCGTCCATCGCGGTGGACGGTTTCAAGAACACCCTCGACTGTCCGGCCCCGGCCGGGAGCATCTCCGACCTGAGCGTCATGGCCGCCGCGCCGGCCGCGATGACCGCCTCCGGGTACGGCGACCTGCTGGGAAAGCTCACCGCCGGGGCGGACTGGCTGCTGGCCGACGCGGTGNGGGTGGAACCGATTCAGGCGAACGCCTGGGAGTTGGTGCAGGGCCCACTGCGGGCGTCGCTGGCCGGGCCCGAGGCGCTGGCCGCGGGCCAGGTGCCGGCCATCGGGGAACTCGCCGAGGGCCTGGTCATGTCGGGCCTCGCCATGCAGGCGCACGCCTCCTCACGGCCCAGTTCGGGCTCGGAGCACCAGTTCAGCCACCTGTGGGAGATGGAGGGCCACGGGGTCGATGCCCGGCCGCGGCTGAGCCACGGGTTCAAGGTCGCGGTCGGTTCGGTCGCGGTGGCCGCGCTCTACGAGCGGCTGTTCGCCACCGACCTGGCCGCCCTCGACACCGGGGCCGCCGTCGCGGCCTGGCGCTCCCGGGACGAGCTGGAGGCCCACGTCCGGAGCCTGCACCCCGACCCGCGGCTGGTGGACGAGACCGTCCGCCAGCAGCTGACCAAGTGGATTCCGGCGGACGCGCTGGCCGAGCGGATCGAGGCGTTCCAGGCCGGCTGGCCGGATCTGCGGCCCCGGTTGCAGCAGCAACTGCTGCCGGCCGCCGAGGTACAGCGGATGCTGCGGGCCGCCGGGGCCCCGGCTCACCCCGCCGACATCGGGCTGGGCTGGGAACGGTTCCGCCGGACCTACCTGCGAGCGGGGATGATCCGCAAGCGATACACGATCCTCGACACGGTGCTGGAGTTCGGCATCATTGACGACCTGGTGGCCGACCTGTTCGCGCCCGACGGCTTCTGGGGAGCCCAGCGCTGACCGACCCGTCCGGCATAACCCGGACGCACGACCCGAATGAGGTGAGGTGTGGCAGGACCACGAGGCGAACCTGCGGAGGCGGCGGCCCCGAAGTTCCCCGCCGACGTGCTCTACCGCGGCGCCTGCCTCTACTACGAGGAGGGCCGGACCCAGGCCGAGATCGCGGACTTCCTCCGGATCAGCCGGGCCACGGTGAGCCGCCTGCTCGCCGAGGCGCGCGCCACCGGGATCGTGCGGATCGAGGTGCGAAACCCGGCCGCGGACGAGTTGGGCGAGCTGTCCAAGGCGCTGGTCACCCGGCTCGGACTGCGGCGCGCGATCGTCACCCCACGGTNNGCTGGGCGGGCCCCGGGGCCGGTCCTGGCCCCGGCCGTCGGGCAGTTGCTCCACGAGGCAGGGTTGCGGGCCGGCGATGCCCTGCTCGTTTCGTCCGGCGCCACCGTCGATGCGATCGCGCGCGAGCCGCTGCTACCCCTGCCCGGGGTGCTGGTGGCCCCGGCCGTCGGCGGGCAGGACGAACCCGAGGGCCAGTACCAGACCAACGAGATCACCCGGCTGTTGGCCGTGGCGGCCGGGGCGACGCCGGTCCTGTTGCACGCCCCCGTGGCTCCCTCGGCGGAGCTGTTCGCACTGTTGCGCCAGGATCCGGGCGTGACGCGGGTGATGAGCCTGTGGCAGCACGCGAAGGCTGCCGTGCTCGGTATCGGACTGCCCCCGCGCGCCCGGTCCTCGGTGCCGTCGGTGATGACCCGCAACGGCGCCGACCTGACCGCGGCGGTGGGCGATCTGTGCACCCGTCCCTACGACGCCGCGGGCCGCGAACTGGCCTACCCGGGCACGGAGCGGATCTTCGCCATGGAGTTGTCGGACCTGCTCCGGGTCGAGTACTCGATCGGGGTCGCGGTCGGGGTCGGCAAGGCCGAGGCGATCGCCACAGCGGCGCGGGCGGGGTACGTGAATCGACTCGTGACCGATGTCGCGACGGCGCGAGCCGTGCTGGCGGTGGCGCGGCCGGACGACGGTGCTTCCCCAACGGTGTGAGAAAGGAAGGCTATGGGCAAGGTTGTGGTGATCGGGTCGGCCAACGCGGACCTGATCGTCGAAGTGGCGCGGCGTCCCGACGGTGGTGAGACCATCGCCGGCTCCGAACTCGCGACGGCCTCGGGCGGCAAGGGTGCCAACCAGGCCACCGCGCTCGGGCTGCTGGGGGCCGATGTCGCGTTCCTCGGCTGCGTGGGGAGGGACGGCCACGGCGAGCTGCTGCGGGCCTCGTTGGCTGGCGCGNGGGTGGACGTCAGCGGCCTGGCCGGCGTCGGGAGGGCTACCAGCGTGGCCCTCATCGTCGTGACGGCCGACGGGGAGAACTCGATCATCGTCACCGACGGGGCGAACCGCGAAGTGACGGCTGCGTTCCTCGCCGAGCATGAGGCGGCCTGGAGGGACGCGGACGTGGTGGTGATGCAACTGGAGGTGCCGGCCGAGGCGGTGGCGTTCATGGCTGCGGAGTGCGGCCGGCGCGGGATCCGGTTCGTCCTGAACCTGGCCNCCGCCGCAGCGGTCCCGGACGAGGTGCTCCACGCGTGCGACCCGCTCGTGGTCAACGAGTCGGAGGCGGCCCTGCTGTTGGGCCGGTCGGCGACCGACGACGTCGTCGACGCCCTGCTGGCGCTCGGTCCGCGCAGCGTCGTGGTGACCCTGGGCGCGCAGGGGGCCGTGGCCGGCGAGGGTGCGTCCCGGCTGAGCCAGCCGGCCGAGCGGGTCGAGGTGGTCGACACGACGGGGGCCGGCGACGCCTTCGTGGGCGGACTGGTGCGTGAGCTCGCGGACGGGGGCTCGCTGGCGGCCGGCCTGCGATTGGGTGTCCGGGCGGCTGCGGTTGCGGTTCGGGGACGCGGAGCGGCCTCGTCCTATGGGCCGATGCGGGAGTTGCGCTGACGTGCGCCGACCGGTGACCGAGGCGCATGTTTTACGAAACGACAGGCTTGCAGAAATACGGCGAAGTTAGGCTAGCCTTACCTCGTGACGACACTGGCGCAGGCCCCGCTGCACACTCCGCTCACCGTCGTGGCGGACACCCGTGACGGCGTGGTCGGACGGCGGCTGGCGATGCTCGGCATCCGCCGGGGAGCCACGCTGAGCGTGGTGTCCACCTCCAGCGGCGGCGGCCGGGTCGTGTCCGTCGCCGGCTCGCGGATCGCGCTGGGCCGCGACGCCCTGACCGCGGTGAGCGTCGAGGAGGCCGGCGCGTGAGCGCGCCCGTCCGTCCCTCGTTGCCGTTGGTCCGGCTGAACTCCACGGCGGACGTCAAGGCCACGTGCCACTCGCCCGCCGCCGGAGCGGGCGCCGGCCCCGACGCGGCCGTGATCGCACTGGCCGGTCCTCCGAACGTCGGCAAGTCGACCCTGTTCAACGCGCTCACCGGCTCGCGCGTCACGATGGGGAACTGGCCGGGCACCACGGTCGAGGTCGCCCGCGGCATTTGGCGGACGAAGGCCGGGGTGCGGACGTGCGACTGCGCCGTGTGCGACTGTCCCAGCGCCGATGCGCCGGTCGAACGGACGCTGATCGACCTCCCCGGCGCCTACTCGCTCGACCCGCTGTCCCCGGACGAGGAACTCACCCGCGATCTGATCGAGGGCCACCCGGCTGACCGTCCCGACCTCGTGATCGCGGTCGTCGATGCCGCGCACCTGGCCCGCAGCCTGTACCTGGTGAGCCAGCTGCGCGAACTGCCGCAGCGCGTCGTGGTCGCCCTCACCATGCTCGACCTGGCGCGGCCGCGCGGGATCCAGGTCGACACCTACGCCCTCGCCGAGGAACTCGGTTGTCCGGTGGTTGCCGTGGACCCGCGCCGCCGGGACGGCCTGGACAACCTCGCCCGCACCGCGACCCAGGTTCTCGCCGAGCCGGTGCCGACCCCGCGCCCCGTCCCCGCCGCGACGGACGCCCTGGCACGCGAGGACGAGCGGTTCGCCTTCGTCGAGGCGGCCGAGCGGGCCGGCACCTCGGAGTCGGCGGAGCGCCGGGCCTCCCTGACCGACAAGATCGACGCCGTCGTCACCGCTCCGGTGTGGGGACCGCTGATCTTCCTGGCCGTCATGTGGCTGGTTTTCCAGGCCACCACGACCGTCGCCGCGCCCCTCCAGGACGCCCTCGACGGGCTGTTCAGCGGTCCGGTCTCCGACGGTGTGCGAGGCGCTCTGGCCACCCTCGGGCTGGGCGGTACCTGGGTCNGAGGGCTGCTCGTGGACGGGCTCATCGCCGGGGTCGGGATGCTGTTGACGTTCGTCCCACTGATGGCGCTGATGTTCGTCCTGCTGGCCCTGCTGGAGGACTCGGGTTACCTGGCCCGAGCCGCGGTCGTCACCGACCGGCTGATGCGGACCATCGGGCTGCCGGGGAAGGCCTTCCTGCCCCTGATCGTCGGATTCGGCTGCAACGTGCCCGCGATCAGCGCCACCCGGATCCTGGGCGATGTCCGCCAGCGGATCCTGACCGCGCTGCTCGTGCCGTTCACCTCCTGCACCGCCCGGCTGACCGTGTATGTGCTTGTCGCGACCGTGTTCTTCCGCGAATGGGCGGGCACCGTGGTGTTCGCGATGTATCTGGTCTCGATCCTCATGGTGATCCTCGTGGGACTGGGGCTGCGCAAGACGTTGTGGCGCACGATGGGCACCGAGCCGCTCGTCCTCGACCTGCCGCCCTACCAGGTGCCGACGGTGCGGCTGACGGCCTCGGTCGCCTGGCTGCGGCTGAAGGGGTTCCTGCGCACCGCCTCGGGGATCATCGTGGCCACCGTGTGCGTGGTCTGGCTGCTGCAGTCGATCCCGGTCCGCGGGGGCGCCGCATTCGGCGAGGTGCCGGTCGCGGACTCGCTGTACGGGGTCACCGCACAGACCATCACCCCGGTGTTCGCGCCGGCCGGGTTCGACCAGTGGCAGACCACCTCGGCGCTCATCGTCGGGTTCGTCGCCAAAGAGGCGGTCATCTCGTCGTGGGCGCAGACGTACGCCACCGACGCGCCGGGCGACAGCGGTGCGGGCAGCCTCGGCCAGCACATCCTCACCGACTTCACGTCCTCCTCTGACGGTCACCCGCTGCCCGCGGTACTGGCGTTCCTGGTCTTCTTGCTGGCTTACACCNCCTGCGTGGCGACCCTGGCCGCGCAGAAACGCGAGATCGGCTGGCGCTGGACGGCGTTCGGGGTGGCCATGCAGTTGACGGTGGCGTGGACGCTGGCGGTGGTCGTCTTCCAGGTCGGACGGCTTTTCTGGTGAGCGCCGGGCTGGGGTCGCGGCCGGGACCGCCGGCCCGCTGCGGCGGGTGCTGGCGGCGTTCGAAGAGGGAGCCGGCTCGCTCGATCAGGTGGCCGCGGTCACGGGGCTCTCCCGGGACACCGTGGGTGCGGCCGTCGACCACCTCGTCCGACTGGGCCGGATCGACGCCAAGGAGATGTCGATGGGGTGTCCCTCGGGCGGCTGCGGCAGTTGCGCGTCCGGGACGACCGACGGTGCCCCCGGCTGCGGGGCCGCCGGCCCGTCGTCCGAGCGCCGCGGGCCGGTGTTGGTGACGCTGACGCTGCGCCGTTGAGGCCCGGATCAGGGGCGCCAGCCGGTCACGTCCGCCGCGGTGATCTCGCGCAGCACCCGGCAGGGCACCCCGGCCGCGACCACGCCGGCCGGGATGTCCGAGGTGACCACGCTGCCGGAGCCGATGATCGTCCCAGCCCCGATGGTGACGCCGGGGTTGATGGTCACGCCGCCGCCGATCCAGCACCGGTCGCCGATCGTGACGGGGGCCGCCCAGCACGCCCCGGCCGCCCGCTCGCCGGCGTCGATCGCGTGGTTCGAGGTGTAGATCGCGACCCGCGGGCCGAGCAGCACCCGGTCCCCGATCGTGATGCCGCCCCCGTCCAGCATGACCGCGTCGAAGTTGGCGTAGAAGTGGTCGCCGATGTGGATGTTGACGCCGAACTCGCAGCGGAACGTCGGCTCGAAGAACGCCCCTCGCCCNACCGAGCCGAGCAGCTGGCGCAGGATCTCCTCGCGCTCGGGTGAGGGACGCCCGCGGCTGGCCGCGTACGCGTCGGTCAGCCGGACGGCCTCCGCCCGAGCGGCGTCCAACTCCGGGGTCAGGTCGTTGTACATCGCACCGCTGCGGATCGCGGCCAGTTGCTCGCTCAGCGTCATGGACGCACGCTACTGCGCGGCCCCTCGCCCAGCGGTACGCCCGCCCGGCGCTCGACCCCTCCGGCGGTCGAGCTTGTCGAGACCCCGGGCTGGTCTGGAGGGTCCCGGCGGTCGAGCCCTGTCGAGACCCCGGGCCGGTCGGCTGGGCCCTGGTGGTCGAGCCTGTTGGGACCTCGGGGTTCCCCGGATCCGGCGCTCGAGCTTGTCGAGACCCCCGGCTGGTCGGCTGGGCCCTGGCGGTGAGCCCGTCGGAACCTCCGTGGTTCCCTGGATCCGGCGGTCGAGCTTGTCGAGACCCCGGCTGGTCGGCAGGGTCCTGGCGGTCGAGCCTGTCGAGACCCCGGCTGGTCGGCAGAGTCCTAGCGGTCGAGCCTGTCGAAACACCGAGGGGCACCCCAGAGCCGGCGGTCGAGCCCTCCGGCGGTCGAGCTTGTCGAGACCCCGGCTGGTCGGCAGGGTCCTAGCGGTCGAGCCTGTCGCGACCCCGTGGGGCACCCCAGAGCCGGCGGTCGAGCCCTCCGGCGGTCGAGCTTGTCGAGACCCCGGCTGGTCGGCTGGGCCCTGGCGGCCGAGTCTGTCGAGCCCCGAGGAGCACCCCAGAGCCGGCGGTCGAGCTTGTCGAGACCCCGGCTGGTCGGCAGGGTCCTAGCGGTCGAGCCTGTCGAGACCCCGTGGGGCACCCCAGAGCCGGCGGTCGAGCCCTCCGGCGGTCGAGCTTGTCGAGACCCCGGCTGGTCGGCAGGGTCCTGGCGGTCGAGCTTGTCGAGACCCCGGCTGGTCGGCTGGGCCCTGGCGGCCGAGTCTGTCGAGCCCCCGAGGAGCACCCCAGAGCCGGCGGTCGAGCTTGTCGAGACCCCGGCTGGTCGGCAGGGTCCTAGCGGTCGAGCCTGTCGCGACCCCGTGGGGCACCCCAGAGCCGGCGGTCGAGCCCTCCGGCGGTCGAGCTTGTCGAGACCCCGGCTGGTCGGCTGGGCCCTGGCGGCCGAGTCTGTCGAGCCCCGAGGAGCACCCCAGAGCCGGCGGTCGAGCTTGTCGAGACCCCGGCTGGTCGGCAGGGTCCTAGCGGTCGAGCCTGTCGAGACCCCGTGGGGCACCCCAGAGCCGGCGGTCGAGCCCTCCGGCGGTCGAGCTTGTCGAGACCCCGGCTGGTCGGCAGAGTCCTAGCGGTCGAGCCTGTCGAAACACCGAGGGGCACCCCAGAGCCGGCGGTCGAGCCTGTCGAGACCCCGGGCCAGTGGACCACGGGCGGGCACTAGAGTCGTCCCGTGCCCACGACCGACGCCCCGATCGGGATCTTCGACTCCGGGTTCGGCGGCCTGACGGTCGCGCGGGCGATCGTCGACCAACTCCCGAACGAGGACATGGTCTACTTGGGCGACACCGCGCGGGCCCCGTACGGCACCAAGTCGATCCCGGAGGTGCGCGAGTACGCCCTGGAGTGCCTCGACCATCTGGTCGACCGCGGGGTGAAAGCCCTGGTCATCGCCTGCAACTCGGCTTCGTCCGCGGTGCTCCGGGATGCCCGGGAGCGCTACGAGGTGCCGGTGATCGAGGTGATCCTGCCGGCCGCGCGGCGGGCCGTCCGGGCCACCCGGACGGGCAAGATCGGCGTCATCTGCACCGAGGCGACGGCGAACTCCCTGTCGTACGACGACGCGCTGGCGGCGGTGCCCGGGGTTGAGCTGGTCACCTCACCCTGCCCCCTGTTCGTCGACTTCGTCGAGGCGGGTGTCACCGGCGGGCCGGAGTTGCTCGCGGTCGCCCGCGACTACCTCGCGCCGCTGCAGCGGGCAGGGGTCGACACCCTGATCCTGGGGTGCACGCACTACCCGCTGCTGGCCGGCGTCATCTCCTACGTGATGGGGGACGGGGTGACGCTGGTCTCGTCCGCGGAGGAGTGCGCCAAGGAGACGTTCACAGTGCTGACCGACCTCGACCTGGTGCATGACGTCNCCCGCAAGCCGACCCGGGAGTTCCTGACCACCGGCAACGCCGACCGCTTCGAAGCTCTGGGAAGGCGCCTGATGGGTGGGTTCGTCGCGGACGTCGAGCAGATCTGGGCCGCGAACGTCCGGTAGCGCCGTTGCTGCCCGGGGTCTCGACAGGCTCGACCGCCGGGGGTGGACAGGCTCGACCGCCCCGGGCTGGACAGGCTCGACCGCCCGGTGTCTCGCCCGGCTCGAGCGCCAGGGTGGACGGGGTCTCGACAGGCTCGACCGCCGAAGGTCTCGACAGGCTCGACCGCCGGTGGCCGGACAGGCACGACCGCCGGGGGTGGACAGGCTCGACCGCCCGGTGTCTCGCCCGGCTCGAGCGCAGGGTGGACGGGGTCTCGACAGGCTCGACCGCCGAGGGTTCGGACTGGCTCGAGCGCGGGGGACGGGGTGGCAGCTCGACCGTTGTTGCCCGGGGTCACGACAGGCTCGACCGCCGAGGTTCGGACGGGCTCAACCGCCCCGGGCTGGACGGGCTCGACCGCCCGGGGCTTGCCCCGCCAACGTCCGGGTGTCTGGACCGGCTCGACCGCCGCTGACCGGGGTCTCGACAGGCTCGACCGCCCGGGGTCCGTAGCGGTGCCCGGCGCCGGGGTCAGCCCTTGACGGTGTTCCCGCCGGCGGCCGTCCAGGCGTTGATGCCGCCGCCCAGGTGGTAGACCGAGGTGAACCCGGCCTGCTGCATGAGGGCCATCGCCTGGCCGGAGCGGTTGCTGCTGCGGCAGTACAGGGCGTAGGTCTTGGTCTTGTCCAGCGCGGCGACCTTGGTGGGGAAGTCCGCGCTCTCGAAGTCGATCAAGGTCGCGTTGGGCAGGTGCCCGGCCGCGAACTCGGCGGGCGTCCGGACGTCCAGCAACACGGTGCCGGGTTGCTTGATCGCGGCGGCGAACCCGGCCGGGTCGAGCGTCGAGCCGGCGGCCGGGGTGGCCGTTGCGGTGGGTCCGACGGACGTCGAAACGCCGCCCGAGGAGCATCCGGCGAGGCCTGCCGCCGCCAGCACGAGGCCGGCCGCGGCGGCGGCCGCGAACCGGCGCATCAGCGGCCGAACAGCTTGCCGAACAGGCCGCCCGAGCTCGCGTGCTGGGGCTCGCCGGCGTGCCCGTTGCACCACTGGCTGGCCGGGACGCTGGCCTTCACCATGGCGACGTGCTGGCCGCAGCCGGCCCAGGTGGTCTTCCCGCAGGTGCGGCAGGTGACGGGACGGCACATAAGGTCTACTCCTCAACGTGGGATCGGCTGCGCGGAACTGCCCGCGCATCAGGAGAATATACCCCCGGGGTATTTTTCCAACTTGCCTTGGACGAGCCCTCACGGTGGGATAAGGCTATGACGACGACCCGCGCCGACGGCCGCGCCGCAGATCAACTCCGTCCGGTCACCATCACCCGCCACTGGCTCGATCATGCCGAGGGATCGGTGCTGGTCGAGTTCGGCCGCACCCGGGTCCTGGTGGCTGCGTCCGTCACCGAGGGTGTCCCGCGCTGGCGCAAAGGCTCCGGCCAGGGCTGGGTCACCGCCGAGTACGCGATGCTGCCCCGCTCGACGGACACCCGCAGCGAGCGGGAGTCCGTCCGCGGCCGGATCGGCGGTCGCACCCACGAGATCAGCCGGCTGATCGGACGGGCCCTGCGGGCGATCGTGGACACCCGCGCCCTGGGGAGAACACGATCCAGATCGACTGCGACGTCCTGCAGGCCGACGGGGGCACCCGGACGGCCTCGATCACCGGCGCCTACGTGGCCTTGGCCGACGCCGTGTCCTGGCTCCGCGAGCGTGGCCGGCTGGCCGGGGAGCCGCTGACCGGCTCCGTGGCAGCCATCAGCGTCGGGATCGTCGGCGGCGTGCCCGTCCTCGATCTGCCCTATGTCGAGGACGCCGCCGCCGAGGTCGACATGAACGTCGTGTGCACCGGCGACGGCCGCTTCATCGAGGTCCAGGGCACCGCCGAGGGTGAGCCGTTCGATCGCGCCCTGCTCGACCGGCTGCTGGATGTGGGCCTCGCCGGCTGCGCCGAACTCACTCGGCTGCAGGCTGAGGCCCTCGGCCGATGAAGGTCGTGCTGGCGACGCACAACGCCAAGAAGCTCGTCGAACTGCGCCGGGTGCTGGCCGAGGCGGACCTGCCCGTGACCGTCCTGGGATTGGACGAGGTGCCCGCCTACCCCGAGCCCGACGAGACCGAGCGCACGTTCGAGGGCAACGCGCTGCTCAAGGCCCGGGCCGCCGCCGCCGCGACCGGCCTCCCAGCCCTCGCGGACGACTCCGGCATCGAGGTCGACCTGCTGAACAACATGCCGGGCGTCCGGTCGGCGCGCTGGGCCGGCNAAGGGGCCGGCGACCAGGCGAACCTCGATCTGCTCATCGCCCAACTGGACGACACCGACCCCGCCGACCGGACCGCGCGGTTCGTCTGCGCGATGGCCCTGGCCCTGCCGGACGGCGGCACCGAGGTCACCCACGGACAGATGGCCGGCACGCTCGTGTCGGAGCCCCGCGGCAGCAACGGGTTCGGCTACGATCCGATTTTCGTCGCCGTCGGCAACACCCGGACCAACGCCGAACTGAGCCCCGCCGAGAAGGACGCGATCAGCCACCGCGGCAAGGCCGTCCGGGCCATGGTGGAGGTGCTCCGCCGCCACCTCGCCACCGGCGACGCGATCGGCCCCGAAGGAGGCGCGCACCGGNTGAAGCAGTACCTGGACCTCCTCTCCCACGTCTTGGAAAACGGTGCTGACAAGGGCGATCGCACCGGCACCGGAACCCGCAGCGTATTCGGCCACCAGATGCGGTTCGACCTGCGCGAGGGCTTTCCGCTGCTGACCACCAAGCGGCTGCACACCCGGTCGATCTTCGGCGAGCTCTTGTGGTTCCTGCGCGGCTCGACCAACATCGGCTGGCTCCACGACAACGGCATCACGATCTGGGACGAGTGGGCCGACGCCAACGGCGACCTCGGCCCCATTTACGGCTATCAGTGGCGCTCCTGGCCGACCCCGGACGGCGGCCATGTCGACCAGATCAAGGCCGTCCTGGAGTCGATCTGGACCAACCCCGACTCCCGCCGGCACATCGTGTCGGCCTGGAATGTCGGCCAGCTGTCCGAGATGGCGCTGCCGCCCTGCCACGCGTTCTTCCAGTTCTACGTGGTCGACGGCGCGCTGTCCTGCCAGCTGTACCAGCGCAGCGCCGACATCTTCCTGGGGGTGCCGTTCAACATCGCCTCCTACGCGCTGCTGACCCACCTGGTGGCGCAGGTGACCGGGCTGGCGGTGGGCGATTTCGTCCATGTCCTCGGCGATGCGCACCTGTACAACAACCACCTCGAGCAGGCCCGGTTGCAGTTGACCCGCGAGCCTCGGCCGCTGCCGACCCTGCGGCTCAACCCCGACGTGACCGACATCGACGCCTTCGAGCTGGCCGATATCGAAATCGTCGGCTACGACNCCCACCCGGGGATCAAGGCGCCGATCGCGGTCTGAGCCGGCAGCGGCTGACCGAAACTACCCCCAGCGGGCCCTGACGACCGAATAGCGCCCGACAGGGCCGTACCGGGGTAGTTTCGGTCAGGCCCCAGGCCGCTCCGGGGGCCCGCGGGAGGGCGGCGGGGCTGCCTATGCTGGCCGCATGGGGGTGGTGGCACGGGTCAACCGGGTGGCCGGCCGGGTGAGGGTCGCCACGGCTGACTGGGCCTACGCGATCCCGCACTGGGTCGGTGCCGTGCTGCGCCCGGGTGACCCGGCCCCGATGGTTCCCGATGTCGCCCCTTGTGGGGTGCCCATTCTGATAATCNCCGGGGTGTTCAACACCTGGGCGTTCCAACGTCCGCTGGCACAGGCGCTGCATGCCCACGGCCATGAGGTGCATGTGATACCCGAACTCGGCGTCAATGCCCGGCCCCTCGGCGCTTCCGCGGATCTGGTGGCCGGCTACCTCGACCGAGCCGGCCTCGAGCGGGTCGTCGTGGTGGCGCACTCANAGGGCGGCCTGATCGCCAAGCACCTACTGCTCGATCCCCGGACGTCCGCGCGCGTCGCCGGCGTGGTTGCGGTGGGTACCNCCTTCTCCGGGTCGGACCTCGCGCTGCGGGTCCTGCGCCGCACCCCGTTGGGGATGTTCGCACCCACGGCGGCAGAGATCGCCGAGCTGATGTCGTCGTCCCACGTCAACGGGCGGATCGTGTCGCTCGCGCCGGCCTGGGACGAGATGGTGCCCAACGGGTCCGCCCTTGCCGGGGCGCGCAACGTCCGGCTCGACCACGTCGGCCACTTCCTGCCGCTGGCGATGTCAGAGGTCCATGACATGATCCACTCCTACGTGCACGACCTGTTCGAGAGGAGCAAGGTGCAGCAGCTCACAGCGATCGCCGCCGTGGGGCGCAACGGGGCGATCGGCAAGGCCGGCGACGTGCCCTGGCACATCCCCGAGGACTGGCAGCGGTTCAAACGCGTCACCACCGGGTGCTCCCTGGTGATGGGCCGCAAGACCTTCGAGTACATCGGACGTCCCCTGCCCGCGCGCACCTCGATAGTGATCACCCGGAACCTTCCCGATGAGGCGGAGCGCGACCAGGTGATCGACCCCGAAAGCACTCCGGCGACCAGGGTGGTCTGGGTGTCGTCGCTGGACGAGGCGCTCGCCGCGGCCGACCCCGACGCGCCGGTGTGGATCGGTGGGNGAGCGGAGATCTACCGGCTGGCCTGGGATCGGCTCAGCGACCTGGACGTCACCGAGGTCGACCAGGCTCCCGAGGATGCGGACGCGTTCTTCCCGCCGATCGATCCGGCCGAGTGGGAGGAGACGTCCCGCGAACCGCGGGAGNGGTTCGATTTCGTCCGCTATCACCGGCGCGGGCGCTGACGTGCTGTTGCCGCTCGGCATCGCCCAGGGCGTGCGGGACGGGACGATCCGATATGCGTTCCGCCGCTGGGAGCAGCCGCGGGTGCGGGTCGGCGGCACCCAGCTGACCAGCGCGGGGGTGGTGACGTTCGAGGCGGTGGACGAGGTGCCCGACGTCGCCGCCATCGGGGATGCCGAAGCCCGGCTCGCCGGGTTTGCGGACGCCGCCGCCCTGCGGCGGATGCTCACGGGCCCGATCCGTCGCGGACCGCGCGGCGGCAAGGGTGGCGACCGGGTGTTCCGGGTGACCCTCGCCTTCGCCGGGGACGACCCTCGTCCGGCGTTGCGGGAGGCGGTGCCCGACGCCGCCGGGCTGGCGCAGTTGCGGGCGGCGGTGGCGAAGCTCGACGCCTCCCGGCGCACCGGACCGTGGACCCGGCCGATCCTGGAGTGGATCGCCGCCAACCCCGGCGTGGTGTCGACCGAACTCGCGGCGCTGCTCGGCAGGGAGGTGCTGCCGATGAAGGCCGACATCCGCCGGCTGAAGGCGCTCGGGCTGACCGAGAGCCTGCGGGTCGGCTACCGGCTGTCTCCGCGCGGCCGGGCCTACCTGGAGTCGTTGGACTGATGCGTCCCGTCGCCTCGCTGCTGCACCTGGATCTTGACGCGTTCTTCGCGGCGGTCGAGCAGCGGGACAAGCCGTCCCTGCGCGGCAAGCCGGTGATCGTCGGCGGCCTGGGGCAGCGGGGCGTGGTGGCCACCGCCTCGTACGAGGCGCGGGTGTTCGGGGTGCACTCGGCGATGCCCATGCACGAAGCCCGGCGGCGCTGCCCGCACGCGGCGTTCATCTCCGGCCGGTTCGGCGCCTACCGCAAGGCCAGCGCGATCGTGATGAACCTGTTGCGGGAGCTCTCGCCCTGGTCGAACCGCTCTCGCTGGACGAGGCGTTCGTCGACCTCGCACCGGCGGTCGCCCGGCGGGCGAGCCCTTCGGCTGCGGAGCAGCACCCTGCGGTCGGCCTCACCTCGGCGGTCGCCCCCACCCCGGCGGTCGAGCTTGTCGAGACCCCGGGCCCTGCTGCGGCGGTCGCCGCCAACCCGGCGGTCGAGCTTGTCGAGACCCCGGGCCCTGCTGCGGCGGTCGCCGCCAACCCGGCGGTCGAGCTTGTCGAGACCCCGGGCACCACTGCGCCAGGCGAGCCTGTCGCAACCCCGGGCCCCACCCCGGCGGTCGCCCCCACGCCGTCGGCCGAGCAGCACCCGGCGGTCGAGCCTGTCGAGACCCCGGGCCTCACCCCGGCGGTCGCCCCCACATCAGCGGTCGGGCAGCACCCGGCGGTCGAGCTTGTCGAGACCCCGGGCACCACTGCGCCAGGCGAGCCTGTCGAGACCCCGGGCCCCACCTCGGCGGTCGCCCCTGCGGCCGGGCAGCACCCGGCGGTCGAGCTTGTCGAGACCCCGGGCACCATCGCGCCAGGCGAGCTCGTCGCAACCCCGGGCCCCACCCCGGCGGTCCCCCGGCGGTCGAGCAGCACCCGGCGGTCGAGCTTGTCGAGACCCCGGGGGCCCCGCCACCCCTCGTCCTGCGCTCCTTCGACCCGGCCGACCTGCTCGCCCTCGCCGAGGAACTCCGGGCCCGGCTCACCGAACTCACCGGCGGCCTCACCGCCTCCGTCGGCATCGGCAGCTCCAAGTTCATCGCCAAGGTGGCCTCCGAACTCGCCAAACCCAACGGCGTCCGGATCGTCCAGCCGGGCACCGAGGTCGCGACCATCGCTCCGCTGCCGGCCCGGTCGATCCCGGGCGTCGGCCCCGTCACCATGGAGCGGCTCTCCCGCCTCGGCGTCCGGACGATCGGTGATCTACAAGGCATGTCGCGCGGCGAACTCGTCCGTGAACTGGGTAAGGCCGCAGGAGAAGGCATCGCCGAACTCGCGTTCGCGCGCGACGACCGCAGCGTCGAAGCCGAGCGGGAGACCAAGTCGATCTCGGTCGAGGACACCTTCGAGCACGACCTGCGGGACCGGGCCGAGATCGACAAGATCATCGAGCGCGACGCCGCGGATGTCGCCCGCCGGCTGGCGAAGGCGCAGCTGTTCGCCCGGACCATCACGCTCAAGGCCCGCCATCCCGACTTCACGACCTTCACGCGCTCCCGGACGCTGAACGGCGCCACCGATCGTGCCGAGCTGATCGCCGGCGTCGCCAAGGGTATGTTGCACGGCCTCGACCTGGCACCTGGGTTGCGGTTGCTGGGCGTCGGCGTTGCGGGATTCACCCAGATCGCCCAGGAGGCGCTGTTCGATCTCGAACTGGACGCCGGTCCGGTGACCGACGAGACCCACACCGCTCCGGCCGCGCTGTCAGTCGTGGCCCGGCGCGAGGCACCGCGCACCTGGGTGCCCGGGATGGACGTCCAGCACGCCGTCCACGGCCCCGGGTGGGTCTGGGGAGCCGGGCTCGGCCGGGTCACCGTCCGGTTCGAGACAGCCGAAACCGGCCCCGGACCCGTCCGCACCCTCGCCGAGGACGACCCGGACCTATCGCCCCGCGACCCCTAGACTGACCACGTCCGGCCGGAGTGGTGGGATTGGCAGACACGCAGGATTTAGGTTCCTGTGCCGCAAGGCGTGAGGGTTCAAGTCCCTTCTCCGGCACCCGCGGGCCCCGGCGCCGGCGGGCCGCGTAACCGCAGAGGAGTCGACGATGACCCGCCAACCCACCCCCGAGGACAAGTTCTCCTTCGGCCTCTGGACGGTCGGCTGGACCGGCACCGATCCGTTCGGCACCAACACCCGCCGCGCCCTCGACCCCTGGGAGTACGCCGCCAAACTCGCCGAACTCGGCGCCTGGGGCATCACGTTCCACGACAACGACGTCTTCCCCTTCGACGCCGGCGAGGCCACGCGCGCCCGGCTGGTCGCTCGTCTCAAGGACGTCGCCGACTCCGCGGGGCTGACCATCGAGATGGTCACCACCAACACCTTCAGCCACCCGGTGTTCAAGGACGGCGGGCTGACCTCGAACGACCGCGCCGTCCGCCGGTTCGGGCTGCGCAAGGTGCTCCGCAACGTCGACCTGGCCGCCGAGCTGGGCGCCACGACGTTCGTGATGTGGGGCGGCCGCGAAGGGGCCGAGTACGACTCGTCCAAGGACTACTTCGCCGCACTCGAGCGGTACAAGGAGGGCCTCGACACTGTCGCCGGCTACATCAAGTCCCAGGGCTACGGGTTGCGGATCGGCCTCGAACCGAAGCCGAACGAGCCGCGCGGCGACATCTTCCTGCCCACGGTGGGGCACGCGCTGGCCCTGATCGCCGAACTCGACAACGGGGACGTCGTCGGCCTGAACCCCGAGGTCGGGCACGAGCAGATGGCGAACCTCAACTACACCCAGGCGCTCGCCCAGGGCCTGCACGCCGGCAAACTGTTCCACATCGACCTCAACGGCCAGCGCGGCCTGAAGTACGACCAGGACCTGTGCTTCGGTCACGGCGACCTGATGAGCGCGTTCTTCACCGTCGACCTGCTCGTCAACGGCTTCCCGGCCTCGCCGGACGCGCCGCGCTACACCGGCCCGATCCATTTCGACTACAAGCCGTCGCGCACCGAGGGCATGGAGGGCATCTGGGATTCCGCCCGGGCCAACATGGAGACCTACCTGATGCTCGCCGACAAGGCCAGGGCATTCCGGGCCGCTCCCGACGTGCAGGCCACGATGCGGGCCGCCTCAATCTACGAGTTGGCCGAGCCGACGCTCGCCNCCGGCGAGACCGTGGCCGACTTCCTGGCCGCGGACGAGCCGTTCGACGCCGACGCGAAGGGCGAACGCGAGTACCACTTCGTCCAGCTCCAGCAGCTGGCGATGCGCCACCTGATCGGCTGAGCGATGACGCTGGTCGCCGGGATCGATTCCTCGACCCAGTCGTGCAAGGTGCTCGTCGTGGACGCCGCATCCGGCGAGATCATCCGGCAGGGGACGGCGAGGCACCCCGACGGCACCGAGTGCCACCCCGACGACTGGTGGACGGCGCTGCGCGAAGCGATCCCCTTCGCCGGGNGACTGGACGATGTCGCCGCGCTTTCCGTCGGCGGCCAGCAGCACGGCATGGTGTTGCTGGACGCGGCCGGCGAGGTCATTCGTCCGGCGCTGCTGTGGAACGACACGAGGTCCGCGCAGGCGGCCGCCGACCTGACCGAGGAACTGGGGGCCGAGGCGTGGGCGGAGGCGACCGGCCTCGTCCCCGTGGCCTCGTTCACGATCACTAAGCTGCGCTGGGTCGCCGACCACGAGCCCGAGAACGCCGCGCGGATCGCCGCGGTGTGCCTGCCGCACGACTGGCTGACCTGGAAACTCGCCGGTGCCCACGGGCTGGACACCCTGGTCACCGACCGGTCCGACGCCTCCGGAACGGGTTACTTCGACCCGGTGGCCAACGCGTACCGGCGCGATCTGTTGGCCCGGGCGCTTCGGCGTTCCACGGACGAGGTCGAGCGCCTCGTCCTCNCCCGCGTGCTCGGTCCCGCCGAGGTGGCCGGCCGGGTGGACGCCGGGCTCGGGTTCGGGGAGGCGATGCTGGGACCTGGGTGCGGCGACAACGCCGGCGCGGCCCTGGGGCTGGGCGTCGAGGCTGGCGGGGTGTCGGTGTCGCTGGGCACGTCGGGTGTCGTGGCGGCTGTCTCGACCACGCCCACCCGTGACCCCAGCGGACTCGTGGCCGGGTTCGCGGACACCCTCGGCGGCTACTTGCCGCTGACCTGCACGATCAACGGTTCCCGGATCCTCGACGCCGCGTGCCGGGTGCTCGGCGTCGGCTACGCGGAGTTGGACGACCTCGCGCTGGCCGCCGAACCGGGGGCTGGCGGGCTCGTCCTCATCCCGTACCTCGAAGGCGAACGGACGCCCAACCTGCCCGACGCCACCGGGACGCTCGCCGGCCTGACGCTGGCGAACCTGACGCCCGAGAACTACGCCCGGGCCGCGGTGGAGGGTCTGCTCTGCCTGATGGCGCAGGGCCTGGACGCTCAGCGCGCGCTCGGCGTCGCAATCGAGACCGTCGCCCTCATCGGCGGAGGCGCAAAATCACGCGCGGTGCGGGAACTCGCTCCGGCGGTGCTCGGGGTGCCCGTCGATGTGCCCCCGACAAGGGAATACGTGGCCATCGGCGCTGCCCGGCAGGCGGCGTGGGTGCTGTCCGGGGCCGCGTCCCCGCCGGTTTGGAGCCGGGCCGGCCTGGAGCGCTTCGAGGCCGAGCCGACCCCGGGATCGTCGAGCGGTACGCCCGCCTCGCCGACCAGGTCGGGACCCTCAAGCCCTCGGCTCGCTGAGTCCTGCCCCGGGGTCTCGACAGGCTCGACCGTCGGGGATGTCTTGCGGTGATTGAGCTTGTCGAAATCACCGGCAGACGGTGGCCGGGGTCTCAACAGGCTCGACCGCCGGGGAGGTGTGGCTCGGGGTCTCGACAGGCTCGACCGCCAGGCCCTCCCCGGGGTCTCGACGGGCTGCATCGTCGGGATGTTTGCGGTGATTGAGCTTGTCGAAATCACCCGCGCACGGTGGCCGGCTCGACGGGCTCGACCGCCAGGGAGGCGCACCCCGGGTGTCGATGGGCTGGACCGTCGGGGAGGTGTAGCCGGGGTCTCGACAGGCTCGACCGCCAGGGAGGCCCACTCCGGGTCTCGACAGGCTCGACCGTCGGGAGGTGCACCCCGGGGTCTCGACGGGCTCGACCGCCGGGAGGTGCGCCCCGGGGTCTCGACGGGCTCGACCGCCGGGGAGGTGCGCCCCGGGGTCTCGACAGGCTCGACCGCCGGGGAGGTGCACCCCGGGGTCTCGACGGGCTCGACCGCCCGGGGAGGCGCGCCCCCGACCGATCCACGGGACGAGCAGGAGGCGCGGTGTCGGTGGCTCGCTCTACCCTGAAGGCCTCGCGCCCAGCAGGAAGGCTCCCGATGACCCGCTTGACCCGCCGCACGCTCGTCCTGGCCACCGCGACCCTCGGTCTCGGGCTGGCCGCGTGCTCGTCCGGAACCACGGCCGGTGCTCCCAGCGCCAGTACCGCCGCCAGCTCGGCAGCGGCGAGCGCGTCCGCGTCCGCCGGCCCGTCCGTCGACGTGAAGACCCTCACCGTGACCCCCGGCAAGCTGACCGTCGCGACCGGCGAGCCCGCCTACTCGCCATGGGTCGAAAAGGACAAGCCCGAGAGCGGCGAGGGCTACGAGGCCGCTGTCGCCTACGCCGTGGCCGAGCAGCTCGGCTTCGCCAAGACCGACGTCGTGTGGAAGCGGACGACGTTCGATCAGGCCATTGCGCCGGGCCCGAAGGACTGGGACTTCAACCTCCAGCAGTTCTCGATCACCGACCAGCGCAAGAAGGCCGTCGATTTCTCNGACCCCTACTACACGACGTCCCAGGCGGTGGTGACCTACGAAGGGTCGCCGGTGGCCGCCGCGACCACCCTGGCGGCACTGCAGGGCGCCAAGCTGGGCGTCCAGGTCGGCACCACCAGCCAGCAGGCCGCCACCCGCGTCATCCCCGGCGCCGACCTGGCGGTGTTCAACACCAACGAGGACGCCGTCCAGGCGCTCAAGGCCAAGCAGGTCCAGGGCCTCGTGGTCGATCTGCCGACCGCGCTGTACCTGGCGGCGGCCGAGATCGACAAGGGCAAGATCATCGGCACCCTGCCCGACTCGACCGGCGGCGACCAGTTCGGGCTGGTGCTCGCCAAGGGCTCGAAGTTGACCGCGCCGGTNGTCGGCCGCGGTCGATGCCCTGCGCACGAAGGGGACCCTCGCGGCGCTGGAGAAGAAGTGGCTGTCGGAGTCGATCAGCGTCCCGGTGCTCGCCTGAGCCGGTGAAGGCGGACGAGCCGGACGTCACCGGCGTCAGCGACCTGGAGCGCGGCCGCCGGGCGTTCCGGCGCGGCCGCGCGACCCGGTCGGTGCTGATCAGCCTGGGCAGCACGCTGGTGTTCGCGGTCGTGATCGGGTTCGTCCTGCTCAACTCGCCCGGCTGGGCGGTCACCCGCGAGACCTTCTTCAACCCGGAGTACTTCGTGGCCGCGCTCCCCGCGGTGTTCGACGGCTTGCTGCTCAACATCCGGGTGCTGCTGATGGCGGTCGGCGGGGTGGCGGCGTTGGCGGTCGTGCTGGCCGGGTTGCGCAGCCTGCGGGGCCCGGTGTTCTTCCCGCTGCGCTTCCTCGCCGCGGCCTACACCGACCTGTTCCGGGGCATGCCGTTCCTCATCGTGTTGTACCTGATCGGCTTCGGCATCCCCGCTCTCGGCTTCACCACCTCGATCATCCCCGTGGCTCTGCTCGGCACCGTCGCGCTGATCCTCACCTATTCGGCGTACGTGGCCGAGGTGCTGCGCGCGGGCATCGAGGCCGTGCATCCCTCCCAGCGGCTGGCCGCCCGCTCGCTGGGGCTCAGCCACTACGCGAGCCTGCGGCTGGTCGTGCTGCCGCAGGCGATCCGCAAGGTCACGCCCGCCCTGATGAACGACTTCGTCTCGATGCAGAAGGACGTCGGGCTGATCTCCGTCCTCGGGGCCGTGGACGCCGTCCGCGCGGCGCAGATCCAGGTCGCCACCACCTACAACTTCACGGCGTACGTGGTCGCGGGCCTGATGTTCGTGGCGCTGAGCTGGCCCTTCATCCGGTTCACCGACGCGCTCACGGCCCGGCAGCAGGCGCGCGAGCAGATCGGGGGACTGGTGTGAGCGCGCCCGTCCTGGAGATGCGCGGCATCGTCAAGCGTTACGGGGCCAACGTCGTGCTGCGCGGGGTGGACCTGACGGTCGACGCCCACGAGGTCGTGGTGCTGGTCGGGGCGTCGGGCTCTGGCAAGTCCACCCTGCTCAAGACCGCGAACCTGCTCGAGCGCATCGACGACGGCCAGATCCTGCTGGCCGGGACGGACATCAGCGACCCGCGGGTGGACGCGGACGCCGTCCGCGCCCGGATCGGGGTCGTCTTCCAGCACTACAACCTGTTTCCGCACCTCAACGTCCTCGACAACGTGACCCTCGCCCTGCGCCAGGTGCATCGCGTCCCGCGGTCCGAGGCCGACGCCCGGGGCATCGTGCTGCTGGAGCGGATCGGCCTGGCCGGCCACGCCCGTTCCTACCCGGACCGGCTCTCGGGCGGTCAGCAGCAACGCGTCGCGATCGTCCGGGCCATCGCCACCAACCCCGAGTTGCTCCTGCTGGACGAGATCACGTCCGCGCTGGATCCTCAGTTGGTGGGCGAGGTGCTCGATCTCGTCCGGGAACTCAAGGGGGCCGGGTCGACGATCCTGATGGCGACCCACGAGATCGGGTTCGCCCGCCAGGTTGCCGATCGGGTCGTGTTCCTGCACCAGGGACTGGTCGGCGAGCAGGGCACCGCCGAACAGGTGCTGGATCGCCCTCACCAGCTCGCCACCAGGAGTTCCTCGCCCGCGTCATGCGCTGAACGGCGGGGTCGGCGGGGCGGCTGCCGGCAGCGCGCCGCACCGATCGCCAACCTCACCCTTTGGGCGGGATTTCGGCCGCTGGGGAACAACTGCGCGATGCCGAGGCGTTGACTGGGTAAGCGGACGGCGCAGGCCGGCCGAATGGAAGCTGAAACAAGGAGGCGTTGGCCATGTGGGAGTTCCTCGTTTGGATCGTGATCGGCGGCCTTGCGGGCTGGATCGCATCGAAGATCATGGGCACCGATGCGCAGCAGGGCATTCTGCTGAACATCGTCGTCGGCATCGTCGGCGGGCTGCTCGGCGGCTGGATCCTGGGCCTGTTCGGCCTGGGGAGCGGCGGCATGATCATGTCGTTCATCACCGCGGTTCTGGGTGCGTGCCTGTTGCTGTTCCTCGTGGGCTTGGTGACGCGCAAGCGGTAACCCCGGCTTAGCAGCAGCCACGAACGGGGCCGGGTTCACCGGCCCCTTTCTGCGTGTCCGCCAGGTGATGTTCGAGGTGGGGTCTCAGCCCGGTTCGGCGGCCGGGTGGGCCGCCCCGGCTCCCGCCGCGACACACTCCTGGAACGCCGGCAGCCCCCGCCGCCCATTCGTACGATTGACCGGTGTCAGACCCCAAACCACCGTCGCGCCGGCTGAAACGCCCGAGCCGTACCGGCTGTCCGACGAAGCCCGCCGAGTGTTCGTCGGCCTCATGATCGGCATGTTCGTCGCCTCGGTGTCGCAGACCATCGTCGGACCCGCGATGCCGCGCATCGTCGCCGAACTGGGCGGTATGGACCACTACAGCTGGGTCGCCACGGCCGCGATGCTCGTGTCGGCCATCAGCGTCCCGATCGTCGGCAAGCTGTCCGACCTCTACTGACGGCGCCCCTTCTACCTGGCCGGCTTGGTGGTCTTCATGGTGGGCTCCATCGTGTCGGGCACGGCGCTGAACTTCTGGTGGCTCGTCGCTGGACGGGCGATCCAGGGCCTCGGCATGGGCACGATCATGCCGCTGTCGCAGACGATCATCGGCGACGTCATCCCGCCCCGCCAGCGCGGCAAGTACCAGGGCTACATGGGCGCCATCTTCGGGTTCACCTCCGTGGCCGGCCCGCTGGCCGGAGGTCTGATCACCGACTGGCTGGGTTGGCGGTGGCTGTTCTTCGTGGCGATGCCGGTGGGCCTGGTGGCCCTGTTGTTCATCGTCCGGTTCCTGCGGCTGCCGCACGAGCGCCGCGAGGCGAAGGTGGACACGTGGGGGATTCTCACCCTGACCGTGGCGCTCACCGCCATCCTGCTCGCGACGTCGTGGGGCGGGACGAGCTACCCGTGGACGTCGTGGGAAGTCCTCGGGCTCTACGCCGCCGGCGCCGTGGCGCTGGTCGGTTTCGTGGTCGTCGAGTTGCGCGTGAGCGAGCCGGTGATTCCGCTGCGGCTCTTCGCCAGCGGGATCTTCACGTGGGCGAACGTGGCTGCCTTCGGGGTCAGCATGGTGATGTTCGGGGCCATCATCTACATCCCCGTCTACGCCCAGNGGGTGCTCGGGGTCGGCGCCACGGGCTCGGGCCTGATCCTGATGCCGCTCATGCTGTGCTTCGTCGTGGTGGGGATCGTCGCGGGCCTCCTGATCACCCGGACGGGACGGTACAAGGAGCTGATGCTCACCGGTGTCGCACTGATCGGGCTGGGCGCCTACCTGCTCACCAGGTTGTCGGCGACGTCGGCGAGCTGGGAGTTGACCGTCGCCATGATCGTCCTCGGCATCGGGCTCGGGCTGTCGAACCAGCAGTACACGCTGGTCGTGCAGAACGCCGCGACCCGGCGCGACCTCGGGGTGGCCACCGCGGCCACCCAGTTCTTCCGCAACGTGGGCTCCACGGTGGGGATCGCGGTGTTCGGGACGATCCTCACCGGAGGGCTCGGGGCCGCGATCGCGGCGCACCTGCCCGCCGGAACCGCTGGGCACATGCCTGCCGGAGGCGCCGGGGTCGGCTCGGTGCTCGATCCCGCTGCGTTGGCCAAACTGCCTGCGGCGGTGGCTGCGGCCGTCCGGGCTGGCCTGGCCGATCAACTGCACAACGTGTTCCTGTTGTGCCTGCCGCTGAGCGTCCTGGTGTTTGCGGCCACGCTGGCCATCAAGCCGATCGCGCTGCGCGAGAGCGTGGGCAACTCCGAGGACGCCGGACGCGAACTGCTCGACACCATGACCCAGTCCACGGCACATCCAGGGNAGATCATCCCGGCGCTGCACGGCTCCGGCCCGGGCGAACGGACGAGGGAACGGCTGCTCGGCCTGCAGTTGGCGATCGTGGCCGACAGTGCGCTGCGCGCGGATCGTCCGTTGTTGCGGCAGGCGATCGAGCACCTGGGCAGCCGGGACTTCGCCCACGGGCTGACCCTCTTGCATTGCACCGCGGAGATGCTCACCAGCGAGGACCCCGAGGTCGCGGCCTCCACCGAGCAGTACGCCTCGGCGCTGGCCGATCGCGTCCAGCCCGGCGGGCTCCTCGGCGACGAGTTGCGCCGTCAGGTGGCGCTCGCCGCCGCGTCGGCGCCGCGCCGGGCGCTCCTCGACCACGTGGAGCAGCCCTTGGCCGCATTCCACGAGGCGGTCGACATGGGCAAGCTCCGCGAGGCGGCCAACGATCTCACCGCGGCCCTCCTGGTCGACATCGCCGTCGAGCGCCGCGGCTGACGCGCCGGGCTGCCTCGGCCCGGCCGTCGGTCACCCGCCGGCCTGCCGCTGGGGATGGCGAAGGTCGCGGTCGAGGTGACGCTGTTCTTCGCAGGCCCGCTCACGCCTGCGTCGGCGCCGACAGCACCGGCAATCCGCGCCACCGGGGAGAGCCAACCCTCGGAGCGGCGCCGCTCAGACGCCGAGTTCGCGGCTGAGCTTGGCGACGTGACCGGTGGCTTTCACGTTGTACTGCGCCACCTTGACCGTTCCACGGCCGGCCGCGTCGACGTCCACGACGAAGGTCGACCGGATGACCCCTCGNATCTCCTTGCCGTAGAGCATCTTGGGCCCATACGCGCCATAGGCGTCGAGGACCGAGCGCTGCGGGTCGGCCAGCAGTGGGATCCCGAGGGTCTCTTTCGTCCGGAACTCGCGCAACTTGGCCGGGGTGTCGGGAGAGATGCCCAGCACGGCGTACCCGGCCGCCGACAAGGCGTCGTGGGCTGCGGTGAAGTCGACGGCCTGGACGGTGCAACCCGGCGTCATCGCCGCCGGATAGAAGTACACGATGACCTTGCGCCCGGCGTAATCCGCCAGAGACACCTCATGGCCGTCCGCATCGGGAAGCGTGAAAGGGGGTGCGGCGTCACCGGCCGCGAGTTTGGTCATGAGCCTCACTCTAGAACCACCCGCCGACCACCCGGCCTCCTGGCGTCTCGCCCGGTCACGCTCGGACGTCGCCTCCCGACGGCAACTCGAGGCGCCCCCGTCAGACTCCTGTGCCGCGGCGGACGGCTGGCATAGGCTGGCTGCACGCCAGCAGCACAGGAGGGCATCGTGGCCGACTCGCAGACCCGCACGACGCAGCAGATCGAGGCCGAGATCGCGGCCGCCCGGCAGCGGCTCGCCGCCAACGTCGAGGGCCTGATCAACCAGGTTCATCCCAAGGCTGTCGTCCAGCGATCGATCGACGACGCGCGCACCTTCGCGGCCACCGAATACGCCAACGCGAAGGCGCAGGTGGTCGACCGGAACGGGGATCTGCGGCTGGATCGGGTCGGTCTCCTGGCCGGCGCCGTGGTGGGCTCGATCACGTTCGTGTGGCTGGTCCGCTCAATCCTGCGGGGGTGAGCCCCTGCAGATTGCACCTTGCGCTAAAACGTTATTACAAGGGAAAAGCGGCGTCATCAACGTGGTTCCATGTTGGAAGTAACGCGCTTTGTGTGGGTTGTGATCAACGCTTGATAACGATGTTCTGCAGGTTCCCCTTCCGACATGGCATGTCGTGCTGAAGCGGTTTAGAGTCCGTTGACGGAGTCCCCGTCCGGGGACCTGTGAACACAGAGAAGTGAGGACTCTATGTCTCAAGCACGCACAGTGCGCATGCTCGCCGCTCTCGCCTCCATCGGGGCGTTGCTGGCGACTGCCGCTTGCAGCTCCGGCGGCTCAGCCACCTCCGCCGCACCGGCCGGCACCGCCGCCGCGTCATCGGCGTCCGGCGAGTGCGCCGCCTTCGCCTCGTACGGCGACCTGAAGGGAAAGACGATCAGCGTCTTCACCTCCATCGCCAGCACGGCCGAGGCTCAGCCGCACATCGACTCGTACAAGCCGTTCGAGACCTGCACCGGTGCCACCATCAAGTACGAGGGCTCCCGTGACTTCGAGGCGCAGCTGCCCGTCCGCATCAAGGCCGGCAACGCCCCCGACATCGCCTACATCCCGCAGCCGGGCCTCCTGAGCACCCTGGTGCGCAACAACCCGGGCAAGGTCGTCGAGGTCGGTGCCGCCGCGGTCAAGAACGTGGACACCTACTACGACGCGGGGTGGAAGAGCCCCGGCACCGTCGACGGCAAGTACTACGCCGTGCCGGTGGGCGCGAACGTGAAGTCGTTCGTGTGGTACTCCCCGAAGGCGTTCGCTGAGAAGGGCTACCAGATCCCGAACACCCTGGACGAGCTCAAGGCCCTCTCCGACAAGATCGTGGCCGACAACCCCGACGGCAAGGTCAAGCCGTGGTGCGCCGGCATCGAGTCCGGTGTCGCGACCGGCTGGGCGGCGACCGACTGGGTGGAGGATTTCATGCTCCGCACCACCACCCCTGAGAACTACGACAAGTGGGTCAGCCACCAGATCCCGTTCAACGACCCCGCCGTCGTTGCCGCGGTCGACAAGGTTGGTGAGTTCCTGAAGAACCCGAAGTACGTCAACGGCGGTCTGGGCGACGTGAAGACCATCGCCACCACGTCGTTCACCGAGGGCGGCCTGCCGATCCTCGACGGCACCTGCTACCTGCACCGTCAGGCCTCCTTCTACCAGGCCAACTGGCCGAAGGGCACCGACGTGTCCAAGGAAGGCGACATCTGGGCCTTCTACCTGCCGGGCGACGGCGCCTCCAAGCCGGTTCTGGTCGGTGGCGAGTTCGCGGCCGCGTTCCAGACCCGTCCCGAGGTTCAGGCGTTCCAGGCCTACCTGACCAGCCCCGAGTGGAGCAACGCGAAGGCCAAGGCCACCCCGAACGGTGGCTGGCTGAGCGCCAACAAGAAGCTCGACAAGGCCAACCTGACCAAGCCGATGGACCAGCTGTCCTACGACATCATCAACGACCCCAAGTCCGTGCAGCGGTTCGACGGCTCCGACATGATGCCGTCCGCGGTGGGTGCGGGCACCTTCTGGAAGGAAATGACGAACTGGATCTCGCTCGACAAGAGCACTGCAGACGTCACCGCCGCCATCGAGAAGTCCTGGCCGGCCAAGTAACCCAATAGGCCCTTCCGTTGGGCCCGGCCCCGCCTGTCGGGGACCGGGCCCAACGTCGGCATCTACCGAAAGGAGGGAACCGTGCTGTGGCTGATGAAGCCTGAGACGCTTCCTGAGAAAATCGGGATGATGCTCTTCGCCATCGCGATCTTCGCGCTGGTGATGGGCCTCGTCCTCGCGGTCGTCGACCGCCCCAATCTGCCCAAGTGGGTCCCGGTGAGCGGTTACCTGGGCCCTTCCCTCGTCCTGATCACTTTCGGGCTGCTCTACCCGGGCCTGTTGACGATCAAGAACTCCTTCTTCGACGAGAACGGCGCCCAGTTCGTGGGCCTGAACAACTACGTCCGGATCTTCACCGACGGACAGTTCCTCACCGTGCTGCGCAACACGTTCTTCTGGGTGGCCCTGGTGCCTACCGTGGCGACTGCCCTCGGGCTGGTCTACGCGGTCCTGGTCGACCGGACGCGGTTCGAGAAGCTCGCCAAGACCCTGATCTTCCTCCCGATGGCGATCTCGATGGTGGGCGCCTCGATCATCTGGAAGTTCATGTACGAGTACAAGCCGGCCGGCACCAACCAGATCGGCCTGCTCAACCAGTTCCTGGTGTGGATCGGCCTGCCGCCACAGCAATGGCTGCTGACCCCGCCGCTGAACACCTTCATGCTGATCGTGGTCATGATCTGGATCCAGGCCGGTTTCGCCATGACGGTGCTCTCGGCCGCGATCAAGGCGATCCCGGACGAGATCATCGAGGCCGCCAAGGTCGACGGCGTCAGCGGCATGCGGTTGTTCTGGTGGGTCACCGTGCCCAGCGTCCGTCCGGCGATCATCGTCGTGCTCACCACGATCGCCATGGGCACCCTGAAGGCCTTCGACGTCGTCTACACGATGACCGGCGGTAACTTCGACTCGTCCGTTATCGCGAACGAGTTCTACAGCCAGAGCTTCGTGCAGAACCAGCCGAACATCGGCAACGCCCTGGCGGTGCTGCTGTTCATCATCATCATGCCGATCATCGTCTACAACGTGCGGCAGATGCGGATCTCGGAGGGGGAGCGATGAGCGAACAGACCACCAAGACCGCGGCCGCCACGGCGGTCGTGGACAGCCACGTCGGTGGCCCTACGCGCAAGCTGACCCGCAAGGAGCAGCGCGCGGTCGACGCCAAGACCCGGCTCACCTCGCCGGCGGCGTCGATCATCGCGATCGTGATCGCCATCTTCTGGACGATTCCGACGGCCGGCCTGCTGATCACCTCCTTCCGTCCGCAGCTGGACATCCGGCGGACGGGTTGGTGGACGGTCTTCGTGAACCCCAAGTTCACGCTGGACAACTACGCGCAGGCGTTGCAGGAGAACAACATGGCGAACTCGTTCGTCAACTCCTTCATCATCACGATCCCGGCGGTGATCATCCCGATCATCCTGGCCCTGCTGGCGGCCTACGCGTTCGCGTGGATCGACTTCAAGGGGCGCAACATCCTGTTCGCGTTCGTCTTCGCCCTGCAGGTGGTGCCGATCCAGGTCACGCTGCTGCCGCTGCTCACCCAGTACGTGCAGTGGGGTCTGGCCGGTACCTACTGGACGGTGTGGCTGTCGCACACCATCTTCGGCCTGCCGCTGGCCATCTTCCTCATGCACAACTTCATGAAGGAGATCCCGCGGTCGCTCATCGAGGCGGCCNGGGTGGACGGCGCCGGACACGTCCGGGTGTTCTTCCAGGTCCTGCTGCCGCTGCTGGTGCCGGCGATCGCTTCGTTCGGCATCTTCCAGTTCCTGTGGGTGTGGAACGACCTGCTGGTCGCCCTCACCTTCGCANGGTCCGAGTACAGCCCCATCACCCGTGTCATCGCGGGCATGGTGGGTAGCTTCGGGTCAAGCTGGTTCCTGCTGGCCGCAGGTGCGTTCATCTCGATGATGGTGCCGATGATCGTGTTCCTCTCGCTCCAGCGCTACTTCGTCCGCGGCCTGCTGGCCGGTGGCGTGAAGGGCTGAGCAAAGACCCAGCACCACGTGGAGGGCCCGGGATTCCCCGGGGCCTTTCGCGTTGCGTGGAGGGCGGTGGTCCGGGGTTTCGACGAGCTCAACCGCCGGACGTGCTCAGCCGCTGGACCACATGCGGGGTCCGGGGTTTCGACAGGATGCGGTCCGGCGGTTGAGCTTGTCGAAACCCCGGAGCCCGCGTTCGGCGGTTCCGGGCGTTGCATCAACGGCCGGACGACGGTCCGGCGAGCGGTCGGCGCGGGCGCCTCAGGACGGCAGGGTGCGCGTCCCGTCCGGATTCCGCCGGCTGAACCACAGGTAGAGCACGCCGCCGTAGACAAGCACCGCCAGCGTGCCGATCCACGCGGTGACCCCGGTGTCCACGCTCATCCACAAGAACATGGCGACGAAGAGGGCCGCCACGATCAGCGATGTCACTCGGCCGCCCGGTTGCCGGAACGGCACCTCCGGCAGCAGGCCCTTGTCGAACCGCCTGCGGTAGCCCGCGTGACTCACCAGGATGCTGATCCAGCCGAACAGGATGAAGCCCGCGACCGCGCCCAGGATCAGGCCGAAGGCCACCTCGGCCCCACCGGCGAAGTTGAGCAACAGGACGATCGTCGCGACCACGGCGCCCACCGAGACCAGGGACGGCGTGGGCACACCCCGGCGATCGACGAGGTCGACCGCCTTCGGGCCCAGCCCGTGCGCCGCCAGGCTCTGCAAGAGCCGGACGGTCGCGTAGACCGTCGCGTTAACNCCTGAGATGGCCGCCGTGATCACCACGAAGTTCATGATGTCGGCCAGCCCGGGGATGTTCAGGCTCGCCAGCGCGGTGACGAACGGGGACTCCTTGGCCGAATACTGGTTCCAGGGCAGCAGCATGGCCAGCATGGCGATCGAGCCGATGTAGAACAGGCCGACCCGGATCATCACGTTCTGCACGGCCCGCGGAATGGACTTGACCGGATCCTTGGCCTCGCCGGCCGTGATGGCCACGATCTCGACGGCCGAGAACGAGAAGACCACCCCTGGNATCACCAGCAGGACGGGCAGCCAGCCGTTGGGGGCGAAACCGCCGGCCGCCCACAGGTTGCTCACGCCGGCCTGGCTCTTGAAACCGATGAGCGAGCCGAAGAGCACAATCAGCAGGCCGGCCACCAGGAAGAGGATGATCGTCGTCACCTTGATCGCGGCCGCCCCGAACTCGATCCAGCCGAACACCCGGGCGCTCGCGAGATTGGTGCCGACGATGACGGTGAGGGCAAGCAGCGAGACCAGCCAGTGCGGATGCTGGGGGAACCAGCGGCTCCAGTACACGGCGATCGCCGTCACCTCGGCCGTGGCGGCGAGGCTCACGATGCTCACGTAGATCCAGCCGGTGTAGGCACCCCAGGCGCGGTGGACGTACTTGATCCCCAGGTGAAACGACCCGTCGCGCGGGTCGGCGAGGACGAGTTCGCCGCAGGCCCGCATCAGCAGGTAGACCAGGGTGGCGACGAACAGGTACGAAATGATCAGCGCCGGCCCGGCGGCAGTGAGCGGCCGGGCGATGCCGAGGAACAGTCCGACCCCGATGGCCCCGCCGATGGCGATCATCTGGATCTGGGTGTGGCTGAGAACGCGGTGGTAGCCGGTCTCGTTCACTTCCTCCACCGGCTGCGGGGGTGTTCTGCCATGGCTCCTCCTTGTCGTGAGGGGGTGGATGGATGGGTGATCAGCGGGGTATCGGCGGACACCGGCGACCCAGGTCTGGACGACGCGGGTCTGCCCGATCTCCGCCGCGGGGACGGTGAACAGGTCGCGGTCGAGGACGACGAACGTGCCCTCCTTGCCGACTTCGAGCGAGCCCAGACCGTCCATCCGCATGCAGGACGCCGCGCGGGCGGTGTAGAGCAGCACCGCTTGCGGCACGGTGATCGCCTGCGAGTGGCCGAGGTCGACCCCGTTCCAGGCGCGCCGGGTGACCGCCGCCTGCACCGAGGTGAAGACGTTGTCGGCGTCCGCCCACGCGGTGGCCGGGTTGTCGGACGCGAGCGCGGTGTGCGGGATCCGTTCGTAGAAGGACCTGATCGGATAGGAGTTCGCGTACTGCTCCGGTGACATGTTGTTGAGGTAGGCGTCGATTTCGGCGAAGAAGAAGATCGTGTGGCTGATCAGCGCGAACCGCATCCGGGCGTTCGCGACGCGCTGGATCCGCTCGGGGGTGAACAGGGTGCTGTGCTCGATGCGGACGGACGGAACGTCGCCGAGCCAGCCCTCCTCGTCCTCGAAGGCGTCCAGGACCGCGTCGATCGCGGCGTCGCCCATGGCGTGGCAGGCCAACTGGACGCGGTTCCGCCTGGCCCACTCGCCGGCGGCGACGAGGTCTTCCGGGGTCGTCGTCCGGATCCCGAACCGGTCGGTGCTGCCCGGATAGGGGTCGTGGCACCAAGCGGTTGCGTTGGAGTACGCCCCGTCCATCAGCAGCTTGACCCCGGCCAGGAAGACCGGTCCGGAGCGGTCGGCGTCGGTCAGTTCGCCCGGGTCGTCCTTGATGTCGGCCCAGAACGGGTACAGCCCGATCCGCGGCAGCCAGGAGCGTTGCGCGGCCACCCGGAAGGAGGCGAGCGGCTCGGCGATGAAGGTGGCCGCCATGTCGCCGACACCGACGATGCCGTGATCGGCGAAGTGGTCGCCGAGTTCGGCCAGTTTCGCGATCCGGCTCTGGTCGTCGTCGGTCGGCATGAGGTCGAGCACCGGCAGCCAGGAACCCGGCTCGACGAGTCGTCCGTCCGGCTCCCCGCCGGCGTCGCGCCCGATCTGGGCGCCGATCGGATCGGGAGTGGCGGAACTGATCCCCGCCAGCCGCAGCAGGAAGGTGTTCACGACTGCCGAATGCGCGTCGCAGCGCTGGATGAAGACCGGTTGAGTCGTCGACACCCGATCCAGATCGTGCCGATCGGGCCATCTGCCCTCGGGGTACTTGGCGTCGTCGAACCCGAAGCCGCGGATCCANGACCCCGGGCCTTTGCCGAGGCCGGGGTGGGTGCGCATCGTCGCGATGAGACCTTCGATCGAGGTGACGGACGGGGGCAGGACCGACGTGACCCCGATCAACTGGGACAGCAGGGCGGGGTGGGTGTGGACGTCCAGCAGGCCCGGGAGCACCGTGGCGCCGCGGAGGTCGAGGACGTCCGGGTCGTCCGGGGCATCTCCGGCCGCCCCGACCCAGGCGATGCTGCCGTCGACGATCTGGAACGCGTATTGGAAGTCGTCCTCGTCCCTGCCCGTGAACGCTTTCGCGTTGGTCACCAACATGGCCGGCACCTCCTGGCACGGCGAGGGCGGGGTTGACGGCTCTGCCCGCGATGACCCAGCCGCTTGCGTGCAGCCTAAACGCAATCGGCCGTGCGGGTGGAGCGACCGAGGCCATTGTGAGGTGCGTCAAGACCCCTCATGACCGGGAATGCGCCGCGGCCCTCCGCTTGCGCAGAGGGCCGTTCGCATGGTGCGCCGCCAGGGACTCGAACCCCGAACCCGCTAGTTAAGAGCCAGCTGCTCTGCCAGTTGAGCTAGCGGCGCGCAAGAGAAGACTCTAGCAAAGCCGGGCGGTCGGGATGAAATCGGGGCTGCCGAGTCCGGCCGTCGGAAGCGTGTACCTCCGACCAGTCCTGGTGGCGGAGGGGTGGTCGCGGGCGGGCAGCCCACGGTGATCGAGTGGCCCGGCGTCGGTCGAGCTTGTCGAGACCCCGGGAGCAACGCGCATGCTGGGCGCTCGGTGCCCGGGGCGAGGGTCCTGGCGGTCGAGCGGCCCCCGGCGGTCGAGCTTGTCGAGACCCCGGGGACACAGGCACGCCGCGAAGTCGGTGCCCGGGGCGGGGTCCTGGCGGTCGAGTGTGTCAGGCCTGGGGTAGGCCCGGCGGTCGAGCTTGTCGAGACCCCGGGTGCAATATGCACGCGCGAGTCGGTGCCCGGTGGCGGCCCGGCGGTCGAGCGACCCCCGGCGGTCGAGCTTGTCGAGACCCCGGGAGCAACACGCACGCTGCGAAGTCGGTGCCCGGTGGCGGCTCAGTGGACCGCCCGGGGCGCTGGCCTCAGCGACGCAGCCCGAGCCGCCGGACGAACTCGACCCGCTGGCGGTGCAGTTCGTCCTGGGCGGGGCTCGGCAGTGGTTCCAGTTCGCGGTCGAGGGCCAGGCTCAGCAGGTGGTCGGCGAGGTCGGCGTTGCGCGCCAGGACCGGGCCGTGCGGGTAGGTGCCGATCACTCGTCCCTGGACGGCGCCCTCGGTCCCGTCGCCGCAGTTGCCCACGCCGATCTCGACCCGGGCCAGCGGTGCCGCCGCCGGCCCCAGCGTGGTGAANCCNCCGTGGTTCTCGAAACCGGTGAGCAGCGACTCGGTACCATCCGGACGCGTCCAAGTCGTCAGGATCTCGCCAACCGCGCGGTCGGGACCACGCCGGGTCTCGACGTCGAGCAGGCCGAGCCCGTCGATGACCGTGTCGTGCTCGCCGACGGTGAACGTCGTCCCGGTGATCTGATACCCGGCGCACACGGCGAACAGCACCGCGCCGGCGTCGATGGCCCGGAACAGGTTGCCGTCGGCCTTGAGTTCCCGGACGGCCGAGATCTGCGCCGCGTCCTCGCCACCGCCCAGCAGGTACACCGCACCGCTCGCGGGCAGCGGATCGCCGGGCTCGACGATGGTCAGCGTCGCGTCGATGCCGCGCCACTGCAGCCGCTTCAGGAGCACTGCGGCGTTCCCGCGGTCGCCGTAGATGCCCAGCAGGCTCTGGTACACCAGGACGATCTCGACCGGCGCGCTCATCGCAGGCCCGCCAGCTTCAGCAGCCGCTGGAACGGCGTGTAGGTGGCGATCAGATCCAGCGGGCCCGTCTCGTCCGCGGCCCGCAGGGCTCCGGCGCGGGCGATCGCTGCCCGCAGGTCCGGGACGACCTCGTGGTCGACCTCGGCGTAGGTGAGCCGGACCGCCAGGTCCTGGGCGCGCGGGCCGGTCGCGATCACGCGCCGGCCGGCCAGTTGCTCGTACTCGACGTCCCAGAGCCAGGACACGTCCTTGCCGTCCGCGGCCACGGAGTCGATGGCGAGGATGGCGGGGTCGGTGGTCGCCAGCGGCAGTGCCTCGGCCCACCCGGCGGGGTTCTTGGCCAGCAGCAGCCGGACGGGCACGCCGGCGAACGTGGCGGTCGCGAAGCGCCCAGCTGGGGAGGTCACGGTGTGCATCCCGGCGAGCGCGGTGGGGACGTCTACCCCGAACTCGACGGCGGCCGCCAGCGCGCAGGCGGCGTTGGAGATGTTGAACGAACCGGGCACCTGCAGATCCGGGGTGACCTGNGTGCCGTCCGGCAACTCGATCTCGCCGCCGTGAACCACGTAGTCAGCCGGGGGTTGGGTGAGTTCGCAGCCGGGGCAGTCCCACGTTCCAGGGTCGTCGTCGGACGGCTGGACGCGGCGCAGCACCGTGCCGCACGCGGGGCACAGGGCGGCGTCGGCGGTCCACAAGGTGGCCGTGTCCACCCACACCACGCGATGCGCCGTTCCGGCCGCCCACACCACCAGCGGATCGTCCGCGTTGGCGATGACNGATGGGCCCTCGGCGCCAGCCTGCTGGAGTGCGATCCGCCAGGAGCGGCCCAGCGCTTTGATCTCGTGATGCCGGTCGAGTTGGTCGCGGCTGAAGTTCAGCAGCACCAGCAGTTCGGGCCGGCCGTGGGCGATCATGTCCGAAACCACCCGCTCGTCGGTCTCGATGACCGCGATGTCGGCGCGCCGCGCCTGGCTCAGCGCCGACGCGATACCGTAGTGCAGGTTCGCCCCGTCGGCGTTGGTGACCAGACGCGCGGCCTGGCTGCCCAACCCGGCGCGGATCGCCGCAGCCAGGAGGTGGGTCGTCGTGGTCTTGCCGTTGGTGCCCGAGACGCTGGCGATGCGTCGCCCCTGGACGAGCCAGCGGAACGCGTCCGGGGCGAGCCGGGTCAGCACCTGGCCGCGGATCGAGGCCCCCGATCCCTTGCGGGCCAGCCGGGAACCGAGCGCGGCGGCGTTGCCGGCGGCGACGGCCAGACCCAGCCGCACGCGGGCGGCCAGCGGCAGCTCGGCGGCGCGGGCGCGGCGCTCCAGGGTTCCGGGCATGCGGCCTATTGTGCCGTGCGGTCCGCGGACGGGGCGGGGACACCGTCACATAGGACGGATGCTTGGCCGTTCGTCCGGCACCGGAGGAGGTGCGGCGGATGCGTCGACCGATCCAGGGNGCGGCGTGATCGCGAGCCCAGGCGTAGTTCCAGGCGAGCGTTTCGCGGCGCGTCTTGGCGGGCGCCGGGGGCAGCGGGACGGTGTAGTCGGGGTCGCTCGGCTCCTGGCCGAGGGCGACCAGGGCCGCCTGGGCGACCCGCTCGTGGCCCTCGGGGCTGAGATGCAGCCGGTCGTCGTGCCACATCCGCCAGTCGCGCAGGCTGCCGAGGTTCCAGATGTCGGTCACGAAGGCGCCGTGCCGGCGCGCGATCGTCCAGACCCCGAGGTTGAAGACCGCCGTCCGGTTGCGGGTCAGTTCGAGGATGGGNGAGCCCTTGCAGTCGAAGCCGAGCCCCATCAGCACGTCGGAGCCGGCCGCGCGAAGCTTCGCGACCGCCGCGTCGAGGCGTCCCAGCAGGCCGTCGAGGTCGATGTTGGGACGCAGCATGTCATTGCCGCCGCCCCACAGGCTGACCAGGTCGGGCTCAAGCGCGAGCGCCGGTTCGACCTGCTCGTCCAGGATCTGCCCGAGCAGCCGGCCCCGGATGGCCAGGTTGGCGTACTCGATGGGCTGCCCGGCGCGCGTCGCCAGGTGTCCGGCGAGCCGGTCGGCCCAGCCGGCGTAGCTGCCGTCGGGACGCAGGTCCTCCAGGCCCTCGGTGAGGGAATCGCCGAGCGCGACGTAGCGCTGCCAGGGGTGCTCATTGTTCTTCCTGCGGGACAAGGTGTCGGACGATCACCACGCTAGCACGTCCGCCACGGTGGCTTGTTGAGAGAATCCCCTAGTGAAAGGCAGGTAGTGTCGAGTGTCGAGTCCCTTGGGGGCACGCATCGTCGCGGAGGGCGGGCGTGGTGGGCAGGCGTCTCCCGGCTGTGGACCCGGGCTCACAAGACCGAGGCTCTCGTGACTGGGTGGTGCGGAAAGGGTCGCTGCGTGGCAGTGGCCGCGGGATGACCCGTCCGGCTGAATACGATGCCGCATGCTGCCGAGCGAGCTCACCGCTGCGTTTCAGCGGGCCGGCTGGACCCGGGACGAGCGCGCGGTGCTGCTGCGCGGCCGATCGGGCATCAGCGTCAAGCCCTCCCCGAGCCCGGGGGCCAAGCCGGGGAGTGGCAGGTGGTCGTGGGTGCCGACGCCGGTGCTTACGTCCTGGCCTGCGGCCCCGAGCACGTCCTCGCGGTGTGCCGGCTGCTGGCCGAGAGCGGGGACGTGCTGGACGGCACCGACCTGACGCCGCTGCTCGCCGAGTGCGCCGCCCTCGGGGCCAAGGTGAGCGTGCAGGGCCAGTGGAGGCCGCTCTACCGGCCCGCGGCGGATGCCCCGGCCGGCGAGCCGGTCCGTGCCGGTGAGGAGCCGTGGCGAGACGTCTTCGCGGCCAACGGTTGGTACTCCAAGCTGCACGGCACCGGAATCACCACCAACCGGGCGACGAGGACGAGGTTCTCTCGATCGTGGTCGTGATCGGCGTCGCGCTCGTGCTCGGCTTCCGGACGGGCCGGGCGTGGCCCCCGTCGGCCCGCAGCAGCGTCGAAGATGCTGCCCTTGGCCACCCCGAACGTGACGTCGCGCAGGACGTCCAACTCTCCGTACGCCTTTCTCAGGCCCTGGACCGTGATAGCACCCAGGGGCGCTGTATCGAGGGCCGTCACGACCGGCCACCCCGTCCGCGTCGCCGAAGGCAGCCCGGAGCCGCCGCCGCTCCTTGTCCGTCCAGTCACCGGACGAATACCGCTCCAGCAGCCGATCGGCGAACTGCACGGGGTCCCCACCGACAACGTCACGGGGAGCGATAGAGCCGGTTACGGCGCGCTCGAACGCGCCGGCCACCTCCTCGTGCATGGTCACGAANATCGGCGCCGTTCGTCACCACCCCCGCTGGGCGAGATACCGCTCCAGCGCTTCGAGCGGCGATCGGTACGCCGCCGGCAGCGCGTCCACGCGCGCCTTGTACGCAAGCCACCGCTGCTTGTCCGCCTTGTCACCGACGATCTTCCTGATGAGATCTCCCATGAGCCCTCCGCCTTTCCGCTGATCGGCCCGTCCTTCACGGGCCCTCGACAAACAGCGTGAGGGGTTGATGCAGCATCAAGGTCAAGCCCATTGCGAACGATTTCTCGGGGCCTTTCAAGCTCCGTTGATGCGGGCGGAGGCGTCGGCGGCAATCCTCGTCGCGGAGGTTCGGCTGCGCCGGCGAATCGTCCTGGGCAACGCGAATGGGGGCGCCAGGGATATCTGTGCCGCCTTCGGGGCCGTGGAGTCCTTCTGGGGGCGGTCCCGGCGGGGCAGCCCGAATCCACGTCGACCAAAGCTCCGCGGTGCCTGGTGTCGGGGTCACCGCACAGGCTCGGCGCGGTGTCAGCGCTTGTTGGCGTCCTGCGCGACGGTCGTCCCGGCAAGCTTCTTCTCCCCGGGCCGGCCCACCGGACCGACCAGCTCGTGCGGCAGGTACGGCTCCTCCAGGTAGGCGATGTCGTCCGCGCTGAGGGTCACGTTGAGGGCGCGGACGGCGTCGTCGACGCGACTCGGACGCGAGCAGCCGACGATCGGCGCGGTCACGCCTTTGGCCCAATGCCACGCGAGGCCGACATCGGCCATCGGCACGCCCAGGCGCTGGGCCACCTCCGCTACCCGGGTGATGATCGGCATGTCCAGGTCACGGACCCGGTCGTACTTGGACTTCATGACCGCGTCCGTCGTCGAACGCACCGAATCGGAGTCCCACGTGGGACGGGTGAGGTGGCCGGAGGCCAGCGGGCTGTACGGGGTCAGCGACATGCCGAAGTGCTGGCAGACCGGAATGAGCTCGCGCTCGTCCTCGCGGTACAGCAGGTTGTAGTGGTTCTGCATGCTCGCGAAGCGGGTCCACCCGTGGGCGTCGGCCACCGCCTGCATGATGTGCAGCTGGTAGCCATACATGGCGCTGGCGCCGAGCNNGCGCACCCGTCCGTCCTTGACGAGGGCGTCCAGCGCCTCCATCGTCTCTTCGACCGGGGTGTCGTAGTCGAACCGATGGATGATGTAGAGGTCCAGGTAGTCGGTGCCGAGTCGCTGCAGGGTGCCGGTGATCTCCCGCTCGATGGCGGCCCGCGATAGGTGCCCCTCGTTGAAGTACACCTTGCTGGCCAGGACGACATCCTCGCGCGCCACTCCGAGGTTCTTGAGCGAGGCACCGATGAACTCCTCGCTGGTGCCGCGGGCGTAGACGTTCGCGGTGTCGATGAAGTTGATCCCCAGCTCGAGGGCGCGGGCGATGATCGCCTGGGTGGCGGGCTGATCGACGGTCCACTGGTGCGAGTCGGGGAACACCTCCCCGAAGCTCATGCCCCCGATGCACAGGGGCGGGACGGTGACGTCGGTCTGGCCAAGGGTGGTGTGTTGCATGCGGTACTCCTTGTCTGACTGCCGTGCGGCACGGAGTTGCCTGGCGCGGCGCCATGGTTCACGTCCCACTCTGCACCACGCCTGTGTGAAGGACCATGGTGTGGGCGATGACCGGACGACGGCGCCGAGAAGTCGGGCGCAAGCCGCGCCATGATCCGCGCGCCGAGGCCGAGCGTGCGTTGGGTGTGGGGCACGTTTCGTTCGATGCGGTCCCGGATCCTCCGAAGTGGCTCAGATCAGCAACTGAGAGACACGCCCGCGGGACACATGGGTGAGGAAGGCGATGTCGGCCAGTGACAGGCCCATGCTCCGCAGTTCCTTCACGACGCTTCGGATCTGGCGGGCTGCGGTCGCCTCGGCCTGCTTGGCGTCGGCCATGGCCTGCCACGCCTGGATTACCCGCCGCATGACGTCCTCGTCGATCACGGGGGCAGCGGCCACGCGGACGTCCGGTGAATCGTCCAGGGTGTGCACGAGTTCCCAGGTTCGCTCTTCGAGTCGCTCCAGGGTGGGTGCAGCAGTCGTCCCCACCAGTCGCTTCCGATCAGCCGCTTGGGGGTCGAAGGCGTAGACGTTGACCAGCCAACCATTGCCCTCCCGCAAGGTGGCTTGCCCCACGTACTCGTGCTCGGTGGGCCAGTCGCGTGTGGTGAAGGGGGTCTTGTCGTTCATGGCGTCCTCCGCATTCATGTATAGGGGTCCTAGGCACCAAGGGTATTCCCTCCGGACTCTGGTGTCTAGGGCCACTATCCATGTGCGGCGGAATGCCTCTTCGGGCACGCCCGGATCAGAACGTGGTGGAGGCCGAGCGCGCGATCACCCAGCGCCCGTCGATCCTGCGCAGCTGTGCGGTGGAGGCGATCGGCCAGACACGCCTGGCGCCATAGATCGTGGCGTCGAGACGCGAGCGGCTCTCGACGAGGGCCGTGTCACCGTCGACGGTCACTCGCACGCAACCTCCTCCGACTGGTGGTACCGCATCTGGCCCGAGGTGATCTGAGCCAGCCATTCGTCCTTCGGTTGCACGTAGCCGCCGATGTGGGTGGCGGTGAAGTTGTCGGCCAGCAGGCGGTCGAGTGTCGTGACGTCATGGGCGAGCATCGCGGCGAGTTGCCGGTCGCAGACTCCGCGGATGGCCGCCTCGTCGCCTGAAGCAGGGGTCTTGGACGGCATGGTCGCCCCCTCAGGCTTGAGCCTGGGCGCGCGCCGTGGCCAGGTCGGCACGGACGCGTTCGGGTTCGGATGTTTCGGGCAGGCTGGCCGGATCTCGGGCCCCGTCGAGAGCCCGGGGCTGGTCGGCGTCCAGTGCCCCGAACGCAGCGGTCCAATCGGTGACGGGAGCNCCTGGTCCGGAGAACAGTTCTGCGGTGTAGCCGGGGTTGTCGAGCCCGGCGATGAGGGCCTGCGCGACCTGTGCGTTGGTGACGGGTCCGTACGAGACGGTGTCGCCCTGCTGCAGCGCCGCCCGCGGCTCGGTCGAGCCGAACCAGCCCGGACGGATGACCGTCAGCGGGACACCGCTGGCGCGAAGGATTCGCTCACCACGACGCTTCCAGTTCATGAGGTTCGCGTAGCTGCCCGAACCCCGGGTGACGTTGATCGAGCTCATCAGCGCGACCGGGATGCTCCGCTCGCCCAGGGCGTCCACCAGGGCTTTCGCGGCGCCGTAGTAGATGCGTTCTGGGTCGGAGTCGCCGCCGTGGGTGAGGACGATGCCCTCGACGCCCTCCAGCGCACCCGCGAGCGCTGCGCTGCTGGTGAGGTCGCCCTCGACGACTTGGACGTCGGCTCCCAACAACCGCCGGGCGCGGGCCGCGTTGCGGGTGAGGGCCCTGACCCCACGTCCGCCGCTCAGGAGTTGTGCGACGACCTCGCGGCCGATCGTGCCGGTGGCACCGAGTACCAGGAGGGTCATGTCAGCCCTCCAGCTTCCACGAGGCGAACCGCTCGGCCGTCTGCGGCGAGTGGTGGTCGACGAACGACGACGTGCCGGTGTCGAGGGCCGCGATGGCGGCCATGTCGGAGTGGTCGAGTTCGAAGTCGAACACGTCGATGTTCTCGGCCATTCTCTCGGGCCGCACCGACTTCGGGATCGCGATCACGTCGCGCTGGATCAGCCACCGCAGCACCACCTGGGCGGCGGACTTGCCGTGGCGTTCACCAATCTGGGTCAGCGTCGGGTGGGTGAAGATCCCGTGCTGGCCCTCTGCGAACGGACCCCAGGACTCGATCGCGACGCCCTTGCTCGCCATATAGGCCTGATCAGCGGTGCGCGCGTTGAAGGGATGGGTCTCGACCTGGTTGACGGCCGGGACGATCTCGTTGTGGGCGATGAGGTCGGCGAGCCGGTCGCCGAATAAGTTCGAGACGCCGATGGCGCGAGACAGGCCCTCGGCGTTGAGCTTCTCCATGGCGCGCCACGAACCGTAGTAATCCCCGAACGGCTGGTGGATGAGATAGAGGTCGAGGTAATCAAGGCCGAGCTTGCCCAGGGAACGCTCGAAGGCAGCCCGGGCGCGGGTTTCGCCGGCGTCGGAAACCCACAGCTTGGTCGTGATGAACAGCTCGTCGCGGGGAATACCGGACGCCGCGAGGGCGCGGCCGACGGCGGCCTCGTTCTGATAGGCCGCAGCAGTGTCGATGGAGCGGTAGCCGGCTTCGAGGGCGGCCGACACTGCGGCCTCGGTCTCTGCCTCGGAAACCTGGAAGACGCCGAAGCCGAGGATGGGCATCGAGACGCCATTGTTGAGCGTGATGTATTGCATGGGGATTGTCTTTCAGTCGGTGGCGCGGACGCCATTGAGGTAGATGGTCAGGGCGGTGGCGAGGCTGCCGGCGTGGTCGGTCAGCCCGCAATGGATGCGTGGATCAGTGGCGGCTGCCTGCTGGAGGGGTGCCGAGGGNTGGGCCAGCGCATGGAACTCGGTGATGAGGGCGTGGATGCCGGGCACCAAGGAGCCGTGCTGCGTGTCTGCGACAGGTCCGAGGGCTGTCGCGATCAGCCTCTGCAGCCGCTCGATCTGGGCATACATGGCCAACTTAAAGCTGATGATCTCCTGCGTGCTGACGTTGTGTTCCAGCGTCGTCATCAGGTTCGACAGCAGTTCGGCCAGCAGCGGGCGAGCGGCGGCGGTCTCCGCCATTCGACGCGCCAGCTGCCCCGGTGAAGCCGGAGCCTGGGTCGAGTCGAGTTCGTCGAGCCAGCTCGTGTATTCCCTGCGAGTGAGCTCCAGCAGGACGGCCTCCCGGGAGCCGAAGTAGCCGAGCAGGCTCGCTTTGGCCAGCCCCACCCGGCGGGCCAGCTCATTCAGCCCCAGTTCAGGCACGCGGCGCTCGGCCAGTAGCTCTCGAGTGACCTCGACGATGTGCTCGCGACGCTGATCGCGGTGAGCCTGCGTGCGGGCCCTCTGGAAGCTCGTGGTGGTGCTCATGGTGTTCACCCCACTTTTCTTGTCGCCCGGTGGCCCNTCGACATCCGACCGCCGGTCGGTTACGATCCTAGCACGATAACCGACCGATGGTCGAATGATGGAGGAAGACTGTGAACGACGTCGTGGTATTGATCGGTGCCGGCTCGATCGGACGCGCCATCGCGCGCCGGGTGGCGTCCGGCCGAGTGCTCTTGGTGGCCGACCTGCGGACGGAGGTGGCCCAGGCTGCGGCGGAGGCATTCCTGAACGACGGTTTCGACGCACGGCCCGCTCAGGTCGATGTGGCCGACCCCGACTCGGTGGCGGCACTGGCCGAGCATGCAGCCTCCCTGGGGGCGGTGACGCATGTCATTCACGCGGCGGGTGTGTCGCCGGTGCAGGCCAGCGCACAGGCCGTCATCGCGGTCGATGTCGTGGGTACCGCCCTCGTGCTGGAGGAGTTCGGACGCCGTATCGCGCCCGGCGGCGCAGGCATCGTCATCGCCAGCCAGGCGGGCCACATGCTGCCGCCGCTCGACGAAGCCACCAACCGTGCCCTCGCCCAGACGCCTGCCCGCGAACTCGCGGAGTTGCCGGTGCTGGCGTCCATCACCGATTCGGGTCACGCCTACGGCATCGCCAAGCGCGCCAACATCCTGCGCGCGCAGGCGGCCGCGCTGACCTGGGGCGATCGCGGTGCTCGGGTCAACTCGATCAGCCCTGGCATCATCATGACCCCGCTCGCCCGCGACGAAATGAGCGGCCCCGGCGCCGCCGGCTATCGGGCCATGATCGATACCTCGCCAGCCAAGCGGGCGGGCACGCCTGACGAGATCGGCGAGGCCTCCGCCTTCATGATGGGTGCGACCTTCCTCACCGGCGCGGATCTGCTCATCGACGGCGGCGTCATCGCAGCCATGACCGGTGGGCGATTCCATTGGGTGACCATGCCTCGTCCAGCCACGACGAGTAGCCCTGTTTGGGGTGAGTAACGGGACTCGAACCAGATACTACGCCAAGTGTCGAGTAACGGAGTGCCCCCTAGCGGAATCCGCTTTCACTAGGTAGTTAGGCATCACTCGACTCGCCCCGTTACTTGGGCAGAAGTAGGCAGGAATGAACTAGGATGGGCTGATATATTGCACGTATGTTGCATGACGAGCGGGAGCGGCGGGGCTTCGGACGCCTGCGGCAACTGCCGTCGAAGCGCTGGCAGGCCGCCTACACCGGGCCGGATATCCAGCTGCACCGCCCGCCCTCGACGTTCATGACCAAGGACGACGCGGTGGCCTGGCTTGCAGCCGAACGGAAGTTGATCGACCTCGACGCGTGGACGCCGCCGGGCGAGCGGCGAGCCGCCCGCAGGACGGCCGGGCAGACGTTCGAAGAGTTCGCCGACCAGTGGCTGGTCAGCCGCAAGACGGCCAACGGTGACCCACTGAAGGCACGGACGGCTTCCGATTACCGCCGCTACCTCGACCGGCACATCCTCCCGACGCTCGGGAGCCTGCCCCTGCGACAACTCACCCCAGCTCGGGTTCAGGCGTGGTACGACGACCTCGNNACGCCCAGACGCCTACCCAGCGGGCACGTCTACCAACTGCTGAGGGCGATCACCTCCACCGCCGTTGACAGGAAGCTGATCCCGGCCAACCCTTGCAAGATCCCGGGTGCCGGGCGCGCCCAGCGAGTTAAGAGGATCACGCCTGCGACACCTGCCGAGCTGGCGGCGATCGCCGCGAACATGCCCAAGCGGCTACAGCTGGCCGTCCTGCTTGGCGGCTGGTGCGCACTTCGGTACGGCGAGATCGCCGAACTCCGACGCCGAGACGTCGACCTGAAGCGGNGGACCATCGCCGTGGCCCGCGGCGTGACCTGGCCGAGCGTCCGCGACCTCGAGACGGGCATGCTGGTCTCCAAGGCCGTCGTCGGCACGCCCAAGAGCGCGGCCGGCCTCCGCGAGGTCCACGTTCCACCGCACATCCTCCCGGCCGTTAAGGCTCACCTCGCCGAGCACACCGACCGCGGCCGGGACGCGATGCTGTTCGCGTCGTCCACCGGGCACCACATCCACCCGCGCGCGTTCGGCTGGCAGTACCACCAGGCGAGGGTGAAGGCCGGACGGCCAGACCTGCGATTCCACGACTTGCGCCACACCGGCGCTGTCCTGGCTGCCCAGACCGGCGCCACCCTCGCCGAACTCATGGGCAGGCTCGGCCACTCGACGCCCGGCGCCGCGATGCGCTACCAGCACGCGGCCGCCGACCGCGACAAGGCCATCGCCGAGGCGCTGTCGAGACTGGCGGAAGGGTGACCGGTCATCGACGCAGAGCTGTGACGATCTGCCGAAGGTCACCACGCGATCGTGTTTGTGAACGAGTGGTCCCTTCGGCAGCGCCCCGATCGCGGCCCGGCAGGCTGGGTCACACGCTACGGCGGAAGAGTGTGTTGGCCGTCGCTAGATCGCTCTGGCGGGTCTCGGTGTTTCTCCTGTGGCGGTCGAAGCGGCCGAGAGTGTACGAATGTCTTGCCAGAGTAAAAGCACACGGGTAATACTGCTTATGTAGCTAGCTTCGTCGATGTACGGCAGTCATGGACTAGGCACCCTCTAGATCTCAGGAGAAGAAGCATGATTACTGCACGCTTACGCGCGCGTTCCGCCGTTCGGGCAGTCGCGACGGCGGCCCTTTTGGTCATGAGCTTGGGTGCGGTTTCCGCACCACCTTCGGCAGCGGCACCAGCAAAGGCAGACGGCGACTTGCTCGCCCAAGTCGCGGAGAAGGTCGCGGCGTTTAACCCTGCCTCCAGCGATGAAGTTCTGGTCATTGAGACGCACGGTAAAGGGTCGCTGGCCTCTGGAAGCCGAAGGCTGGGTCACCCGAAACCGCTGTCGCTCCGAGCGCTGTCTCGCCGAGCGCTGTCGGCACAGGACAGGCATTCATTAGCTGGGTGCGGTCCGGGGACGTCTTGTGGTACCACGGAAACGCGACGGGGTGGCCCCGCGGCACCATTGTCGTGGGGTTCAGTCCCTCTCGCCCAATGGCCACTGGGGCCAGTATTACGTGACCAAGTGCAAGCAGTCGACGTCTTGCTCGTCGCCTTCCTACAGCTACTACTGCCCTTTGGCTGGCGTCTGGTGGAGCTACGTCGACGCCTACAGTGATACGAACACGTCGCTTCCAATGGACACAGACAAGAGGAGCGCGGTCGTTTACTACTAGGACATGATGAACACGCCACCTCTGCAGATATGGGATCTAGAAGGGTTCGATCCCGCCGATGAACCCGGGTCGATCTGGCATGGGGCCGACGCTCCACAGTTGTTGGCCGTCGTCCTCGAAGGGCCAGTTACTCGACGGCGTGGGTTGGCCGACCATCATTTCGGCCAACCTGGGCTCGGACTTTCTGGACGCACGTTATCTGTGGAGGTGGGCAGTCACCGCGGCCGCCCAATACCTACATCTCGACCAGGGCACCCTTGAAACGGTTATGCAGGGACCGGAGGGTTCCCGATCTCGCAACAGCCGCGTGATCGTTGACGGGAAGAGCCGTCCGGCACGGAGGATCACCATCGGGCTCGACGCGACGGTGACCCTCCCAGATTCCACCGACCTCGCGTTCGCGATTCTTGATCGCGACTCACATGAGCCTTACCGCGTGGTCGATGGCACCGGGACTTGGTGGCCCAAGGTCGTCGACCGACAGAGCACGAGCGGAGAAGCCGGTCCGGCATAGGGTAGGCGGCACGCCCACGGGCATGCGAGGCAGGTGCTCAACGAGTACATCGACCGCCTCGACTGACTCGCGGCTAGCGTGAGCTAGGCAGGTCGATGTCGCCTCTCGCGGTTACCCAGATTCCGCCGGGGCGGTCTGCGTGACACCTCGAAGGGTCACATGGTCATCCGACACGTCCACTCCGTGGCTGTAGCGCAGATGCTCGTCCCAAGATCGTCCGCGCGAGTTGCGGCTAGAGAGTGCGTCGAGTCCTGCTCTTCCCGCTGGGTCAGAGCTTCCCTTTACGCTTGCCCCATGGCCGCGTTCAGCTCACTGCCCGTACGTGAGGTGGTCGTCGAGGCGGGTGATCTCGACCCAGGTTGGCCGTTCACTTTGGGCGCGGTCTCGCAACTGGCGCGGGACGGGCTCGAGCTTTCCGAGTTGACCATCCTGGTTGGCGAGAACGGTGTCGGGAAGTCGACCATGATCGAAGCCATCGCCGTGGCTTACGGGCTCAGCCCCGAGGGTGGCAGCACGAATCCGAGGCCATCCGATCGTCCGACCGAGTCGCCGCTTCACGAGCGGATTCGGCTGGTCCGCGGCCTTTCACGATCCCGGTGGGGATACTTCCTGCGCGCCGAGACCATGCACGGGCTGCTCACCTACCTAGAACAGAACCCTGGCGCCGACGCGGCGTACCACGAGCGCTCCCACGGGCAGGCTTTCAACGAGCTCCTCGACACCAAGCTCGGGCACATGGCTGGACGTGGCGGCTTCCTGGTGCTCGACGAGCCAGAAGCCGGGCTCTCATTCACGTCCCAAATCAAGGTGGCCAACCAGCTGGCCGAGCTCCGTGATCACGGCATCCAGGTTCTGATGGCCACCCACTCGCCGATCCTCGCGGCGACCCCGGGCGCACAGATCATCGAACTCGACGAGGCCGGTTTCCGGCCGCGCCGCTGGAACGAACTTGCCACCGTCGCGCTCTACCGGCGCTTTATCACCGATCCCGGCTACTTCGGCCTGGAGTGAACCTGCGACTCCTGACCAACGCCGACCACTCACACGAAGAGCGGCATGTACCGGATTTGCGCTGTCGATGGTCTCCTCGAAGCTCCTGAACGCAGAATCGGGGCATCGAGTGTGCAAATCCAGTCGCCCGGGGTCACCACCCCCCATGGCCGGGCACGTCGGACTCAGGCAACATCCGCAGATCGACATTATGCACGTGATGGTCGGGGCGGGTGTTCATGAGGCTTCGCTTTCGGTGATGGTGGCGAGGAGGGTCTGGTAGGTCCGGGCTCGGTGGTGTTGGCCCTTGGCGACAGCGTCGTCGTATTGGGCTTGCATCGTGGGCCTGAACTCGATGCTGGTGGCGAAGAAGGTGCAGGTTTCACAGATGCACTCGAAGGCGCAGTCGAGGTTGTTGGGACGGCTGCAGCGGCCGTTGCCGAGGAGCCGGTCGTGCTCACGAGAGAGCCGGGTCATGTTCGGGCCGAGGGCATCGGCCGGCAACTGTCGGGCTTGGGCATAGAGGGCGTCGACTTTCTCGGTGACGGCGAAGTACTCATCGGCGACGGTCCGGTTGGCGATCTTGGCGTAACGCAGGGTCATGTCGAGGCTGTGGTGGCCGAGCATCGCAGCGACGGCCTCGATGCTCATGCCCCGGTTNGCCGCCTGGGTGGCCAGGGTGTGGCGCAGCTGGTGGGGGTGGACGTGGCCGATCCCAGCCGTCCGCGCGGCGTGGTTCAGGATCCTGGTGACGGAGTGGCGGTCGGCGGGNCGGCCGTTCTCGCGGGGCAGGAGCAGCGGGTTCGCCGGGTCGACGTAACTGGCCCGGTAGGTGTCGATGAGGTCGACCAGGTCGGGGTGCAGCGGCAGGTAGCGGTCGTCGCGGAGCTTGCCGACCGGGACGTGCAGCCAGGGCATTTCGCCGAACTGGACCACGGCGTTGGCGGGCAGGGCGACGTACTCGCTGACCCTGAGGCCGGTGCGGAGCAGCACTTCGGCGGTGACCCTGACCAAGAGTCGGTCGTCGCGACCGGCGGCGCGCAGGAGTTTCGCGGCGGTCGGGTCGTCGAGCGCTTTGGGGAGGGGATGGTCCTGGCGGGGTAGGTCACCGGGGAACATCGGCACCCGGGCTGGTGCTTCGTCCCAGCCCCACTCGTCGATCCGGACGAAGAACATGCGCAGCGTCCCGAGCCGGTGTGCCAGGGTGGCGTTCGACGCCAGCCGTTGTTGTCGGCCTGGCCGGGCCGCGAGCCACGGCTTGTATCCCTCGATGTGGGCTCGCGCGACCTGGTCCAGGCTGGTCACCTCGGGATGGTGCTGGCGCAGGAAGGTCGCGAACGACCGCAGGGCCTGGTCGGTGTTACGGACACTTCCCGGACGCAGGACGGTGTCGATCTGTTCCAGGTAGCGGCGCATCGGTCCGGCCAACCCGGGCAGGGCGTCGAGGAGTTCGGGCCATTGGCACATCGGCGCCATCCCGTTGCGTTTGGTGCCGCGGCGCGCCTGCGGGCTTCCCGGCACGGGGCCGGGGGTTCGCCGCTCACCCCACGGCTTCACCACGCACCCTGCCGGCGAACACCTGCGCGTCGATGACCTCGGCGGCCTTGCGGTATTGGGAGGCGAGCCAGTCATCGGCCAGGTGCAAGTAGATCCTGGTGGTCTCGATCGAGGCGTGCCCGGCCTGGGCCTGCACCGCCTCGAGCGCCATCCCCGCCTCCCGGAGCCGGGTCAGGCAGGTGTGGCGCAGCTCGTGGCAGGTCGCGTGCGACAGGCCGGCCCGCCGCCGGGCACCGGCCAGCACCTCATCCAGCCCCCGCACCGACAACGGCCCACCCCGATGAGGACCTTTCAACACCACGAACACGGTGTCGGTGGCCGCATCGGCGGGCCGTTCAGTCTCGAGGTAGGCGGCCAGCTCAGCGAAGAACCGTGGCGAGACCGGGATCAGGCGTTGCCGTCCGCCCTTGCCGTCACGGATGAACAACCGCCGCTCCGCGACGCGCAGGTCCTCCATCCGCAGCCCCAGCACTTCACAGCGCCGCAGGCCGCCCAGCACCATCGCCGCGACCATCGCCCGGTCCCGATGGGTCCGCAAGGCCTGGGTCAGCGCGTCCACCTCGCCCGGGGCAAGGATCCGGGGCAGCTGGCGGACCCGTCGCGTCAACGGCACCCCCTGGCGGGGTCGTTGACGTTCACGCCGGGTCGGTAACCCNCGCGGCACCGGATTCGCGGCAACGTCACCCCGGACCTGCAAGAACGCGAAGAAGCCCGACACGGTCGATAACCGCCTGGCCACCGTCGACGCTGACACGCCCACCAGTTCGGCATCGGCCAAGCTCACCGGGCCAGCCGCCGAACGGCCCGTCCGCTGAGCAGTGATGAAGCCGAGCACATCAGCAGGGGTCACCTCGGCCGCCGGCTTGGCCGCCACCGCGAAGAACACCCTCAGGTCGTAGCCGGCAGCCAGCACCGAGTTCGGTCGGGACCGGCCCGCCAGGAACTCCAGATAGCGAGCCACCAACGGCTCATCATCGCCACCAATCCGCCGCCCCGCAGCCGCAGCCGCGTTCACACCGAGGACCACCTCAACATCTCCCGTCCAGCCGACCGGCACGCCGACGGGACCATCGAAACCAGCCGGAGACAACGGGTGAGTATGTCAACTCGACTTGGCCCCACCATGTCACTTCCAAAACGGGACAAGATCACGTGCATAACAAGCATGGGAGTGACATTGGGCGCCGTCGGTAGGAGGTCCAGGTGGCCCTCGCGGACGTGCGGGCGATCCTCATGATCCCGGGCGTCCGGAGCCGGCTCCATCCCCGCCTGCTCCAGTCCACCAACCGCTACGCCAGCAGTACCTCGCCGAGTCCCCTTGAACCCCGGACGCTAATCCCAGTTGCCCCCTTCGTTTGAAGCGCACGCAATGTACCATTGTCGAGTGGCGATGACTGCGATGGGGATCGTGCGAGCGGCGGGGGCTGCCGGCATGGTGCGTTACCTGTCGACGTGTGGTCATTCGCGTGCCGATGAATACCTGTCGGAGCACGGTCACGCGCTGGTGACGTGGCGCGGGATCGGCGCCGACGGCCGGCTCGTAGAGCGGGAGCTGGGCGCCGACCAGTTCGGGCGTTTCCTGGCGGGCTGCGACCCGGACACGGGGAGTCGCGTTGGGCGCAGCAGGTGGAGCCGGAGCATGTCGCGGCGGTCGACTTCCTCGTGAACGGGCCGAAAGAGTGGAGCATCCTCGCCGTGCTCGACCCGGCGTGCGCGCGGCGCTACTGCGGGGCCAAGTGAACGGCGAGCGGGCCGTGCTGCGGTATTTGCGGGAGAACGGGACGGTGCAGGTGAAGCAAGCCGGCCGGGTGGTGCGGGTGCCGGTGGAGCGGATCGAGATTGCCTCGGTGCAGCATTTCTCGTCCCGGGCCGGTGACCCGCATTTCCACCGGCACATGGAGATCTCGGCCCGCGTGTGGGCGGCATGGAGGTGGCGGGCGTTGGACACGCTGGGGGCGCGGAATCTGAACGTCGCGGTCCAGGCGATCTTCCAGCGCGAGCAGCTCCGCGAGCTGAGGCCGGTGGTGGAGCGGCTGGGGTACCGGGTAGACGAGCAGGGTCAGATCAGGTTGCTGCGGCCGGTGGTTGAGGCGATGAGCCGCCGATCAGCGCAACTGGAGCGGAACCTGGCCCGGATTGAGGCCGAGTGGCGCACCGAGCACCCCGGCAAGGAGCCCACCGCGCGCCTAGCCCGGTTGTGGGACGTGCAGGCGTGGAGCAGCAGCGGCCGTATAAGGCCGAGGCGGGGGTGCTGGACGACGAGTTGGCGGTGTGGGCGGCCCGTATCCGCGAGGTGATGGCCGAGCACCACATCGTGCTGCCGGAGCCGACGTTGGTCCCGCTGGATGGTCGCGTGGGTGTGGCCCGGCTGGATCGCGACGCGGTCGCAGTGGAGATCGTGGAGGCGCAGGGCTTGAAGCGGTCGGCGTGGTCGCGGGCCGATCTGGAAGCGGCCGCGATCCTGGCCGTTGAGGCCCGGGTCAGCGGTGACCCGGTGGCCATGGATGAAGCCGCAGTCGATGTCGCGGCCCGCGCGCTGGCATTATCGCAGCTGCTGCCGGGGGTGGCTGCGGGAACCCCGTCGGCGGCGGTGAAGTGGTTCACGTCGGTCGGGGTGGTCGAGCGGGAGAACGAGTTGCGGGCAGGGCTGGCCGCGCTCGCCTCGGCGGACCGGCTGTCAGTAGTTGAGGGTGCGGCGGGGGCGGGGAAGACCGGCAGCCTGGCCGAGCATGTCGCTGCTGCGAGCGGTGCGGGCCGGCGGGTGTTGGTGGTGGCGCCGACCGGTGCCGCGGCGAACGTTGCCGCCAGCCAGGTTTCTGGGGTGGAGGCTTCGACGATCGACCGATTCCTGTTGCGGCACGGCTGGGACCGGAACGTCCCGGGCGCCTGGGAATGGGTCGAGACCACGTCGCCGGCCGACGTGCTACCGGCCGGTGGGTGGCTGGTGGTCGATGAGGCGGGCATGGTCAGCCAAGACAGCGCCCGAGCGTTGGTGACGACCGCGAACGCGCACGGCTGGCACGTGCGGGTGCAGGGTGACTCGTACCAGTTCGGCGCGGTCGGGGTAGGCGGAGTCATGGACATGGCCAAACAAGCCGCTGATCCGGGACGGGTCTGGTTGCTGGATGACGCCAACGACGTGCACAGGTTCCGGCTCCGCACCGGCGAGAAGGACACGGCCTATGCCGCACACAGCGTCGCGTTGCGGACCGGGGCCGATCCCGAACAGGCCGCCCGGACGGTGATGGAAACCGCGCTGGTCTACGGGTCGGACGCCGAGCGTGCCGCGGTGGTCGCGGACGCCTGGGCAGGGCGTGCTCACGCCGGCACGGGTCTGGTGATCGCGGGCACGAACGAGCAGGCGCAGTTGCTGAACGGGCTGATCCGCGACCAGCTGGTCGCGGCAGGAACCATCACGACCGGCAGGCAGGTCACCACCACACCGTTGTCTGGACGGTGGGAGTCAGAGACGATCCGTGCCGGGGACCTGGTCGCCACCCGCGTCAACGCGGCCGGGACGGACGGCAGTCGCTACGCCAACCGGGAACGCTGGCGCGTCCGCAACATCGACGCCGACGGGGAGTGCGGCTGGTCAGCCTCGATGGCACCCGGACAGTCCACCTGGACCCGCAGGCGGCCCGCCAACATGTACAGCTGGCCTATGCCGTGACCGGGTACGGGGCGCAGGGACTCACGGTCGACGAGGCGATCCAGCTGGTCGACGAGGGCACCGACCGGCCCGGGTTCTATGTCGGCGCCACCCGCGGCCGATACACCAACCAGACCGCGCTCGTCGCCGAGAATGCCGACCGCGACCTGGCCCGTCGGCAGATCGAGGACATGCTCGGCCAGCCCGGCGCCGACACCGGCTGGCGATCCGCCGACCTCCTCGCCGCCGCCGACCGCGAACGCATGGGCGACCTCGTCGACCTGCACAGCGTCCACGTCCCGCCCATCCAGCCCGAGCAGCCAACCCAACCCGAGCCGGTGCCTGTGCCGAATCCGGAGCGACTCGCCCGGGTCGCCCAGATCGCCGCCGAGCAGGCCGAGACCGCCGAGCGGAGGCCGCCGCCGCGAGCCTGCTGGAGAGAGCGGCCGCAGTCGCCGCCCGGTACGCAACCCAGCTCGCCGGGATCGACCAGAAGGTGGCCGAGTTCGACGCCGCCCGGACCGCGCAGCTGGCCGATGATCGTGCCGGGCTGGGCCGGGCGGTCGCCCACGTCGACGAGTTCCGCCGCACCGCAGGAGACCTCGAGCACGCCGCCGAGCACACCGGGCTGCTGCGCCGGGGCCAGGCCCGCCGCGACGCAGCGGATGCCCGCCAGACCGCCCAGGACGCGGAACGCGCGTTCCAGAAGACCTGGGGTCAGGATCGTGGGCTCGACACGGCCCCGCAGGCCGTCGAACGGATCGCCCACGCCCGGGCCGGCATCTGGCGGTACCGCATCAACGTCGCCAACCGGGACGCCGACAACATCCGTGCCCAAGCCCGAGACAAGATTCTCGCCACGCTCGGCAACCTCCACCCGAACTGGATCGACCGTTACGCCCACGAGCTGGAACGGGCCGTCCGGGCCGACCAGCCCGAGCACGCTCAGGACCGCCTCCAGCGCGCCGCGGCCGACCTGCGCGAAAGCAGCAGCGAGCGCGCGAAACTGGCCGCCGACCTGGGAGCGGCCAGCCCTCAGGAACGCCTCGACTGGCTCACCCAGCGCGAAGCTGCCGCAGCACGAGCCTCGCAGTACTACGAACGCATCGAACCCACAACGCACCGCGTCCGGCCCGAAGACGAACACCATCACCGACCCGACCGCGGCATCACCCCCGGCTGGTAGTGACCAAGCAGGGCCGAACCGTGGCTGCTAAACGAATGCCGGTCGGCCGGGATCGTCGGTCACGGGGTCGAGCACCTCGAACCCAAGGCTGACGGCGGCCCTGGCCGTCTGGGCGTCATGGGTGACGATCGTGACCCTGTCTGCGCCGAGCCGCAGCGCCGAGGCGATGTGCACCGAGTCGGCCCCGCCGAGCACGGGATCGAGCGCGATGGCTTCGTCGATCAGGTCGTCCCCGACGGCGATCAGAGCGAACTCGTCCAGGTACTCGTTGGCGACGTCGGTTGACAGCGCGGCGTTCTTGACGACCCGCAGCACCTCCAGTTCGAGCATGCGTGAGCCGACGAACCTGTCACCGGCGGCATAGGCGGATTCGAACCACTCCCGGGCCGCAGCGGACCTGTCTGCGATCGCTCGCAGCAGCACCGACGAGTCGACGAACCAGGTGCGCTCAGATGAGGCCATCGAACCTGGCCCGTTCGGCGTCGAGCGCAGCCCCGAGGTCTATGCCGGTGGCGATAGTGGGAAGCGCCGAGCCGCCCGGGAAGCAGTGCTACGGGACGGTCGGGCAAGCCCGGTGGCCACCAACTCGTCGAGCGGATCGCCGGAACTCTCGATCTTGGTGATGCGGTACGCGGCGTGGCCGCGGCGCATCACGATGACCTCGCCGTGGTCCGCGAGTCGCGTTGCGCGGGAGGGATTCTGGTTCAGCTCGGTGAGCGTGATCGACGTCACGACCACGATTCTAGCACTTCGTTCTAGTTTTGGAAGGAGCGAGCCTGTTGCACGAATGTTGCATGAAGAAACCCGCCCTGACTATTTGTCCTAGTCAGAACGGGTTTGAAGTGGGGTGAGTAACGGGACTCGAACCCGCGACATCCTGGACCACAACCAGACGCTCTACCAACTGAGCTATACCCACCATGCGCTCGTGCGCAGGCACGAATTGCGAGGATCAGACTACCGCAGTCGCGCGGCCGCCGGGAAATCGCGGACGGAGGGCGCGCGGCGCTCCCGGGGTCCCGACAGGCCCAAGCGCCTGGTCGTCTTGACAGCTCGACCGGCGGGGCCGACCGCCGGGAAACGAGGGTCAGTCCTCGGGCTCGTCCGGTTCGGACGGACGGCTCAGCGCACCCTGATGTTTCGCCGCGATCGTCCGCAGTCCGTCGGTGCTGAGTCCGGGCGGGGCGACGAAGACGGCCTCGCGGTAGTACCGCAGTTCCTCGATCGACTCGCGGATGTCCGCCAGCGCCCGGTGGTTGCCGCTCTTGGCGGGGGTGTTGTAGTAGGCGCGCGGGAACCAGCGGCGAGCCAGCTCCTTGATGCTGGACACATCCACGTTGCGGTAGTGGACGTGGGCCTCCAGCGTCGGCATGTCCCGGGCGAGGAACATCCGGTCGGTGCCGATGGTGTTGCCGGCCAGGGGNGCGCGCCGAGCCTCGGGCACGTGTCGACGGACGTAGTCGAGGACCTGGGCCTCGGCGTCCTCGAGTGACGCCCCGTTCTCGAGCAGGGGCAGCAGCCCTGACTTCTCGTGCATCGTCCGGACGAAATCGCCCATCTGCGCCAGCGCGGCGGCGGGCGGTTTGATGACCACGTCCACACCCTCGCCGAGGACGTTGAGGTCGGCGTCGGTGACGAGCGCGGCGACCTCGACGAGCACGTCGGCGCTGAGATCGAGACCGGTCATCTCACAGTCGATCCACACCAACTTGTCGCCCACGAGCGCCAACTCTAGACCGTTAGGCTGATCCCACATCGACGGAGGGGATGGCATGGCGAAGAAGGATCTGGAGGATATCCATCCCGAGGTGGACGACAACCTCCGCGAGTACATCGACCGGCTCGTTCACGAGGGGTACACCGTCGGCGACGAGNTACCCGAGGACGACCCGGTGCTGATCGATCCAGGCGGCCGCGCCGTCGAGACGTGGCGCCAGGATTACCCCTACGACGAGCTCATGAGCCGCGAAGAGTACGAGGACGAGAAGTACAAGTTGCAGGTGGAGTTGCTGAAGCTGCAGTACTGGGGCCAGGACAACGGCATCCGGCAGATCATCGTCTTCGAGGGCCGCGACGCCGCCGGCAAGGGCGGCACGATCAAGCGGTTCACCGAGCACCTGAACCCGCGGGCGGCCCGGGTCGTGGCGCTGAACGCCCCCAACGAGCGCGAGCGCGGCCAGTGGTACTTCCAGCGCTACATCCAGCACTTCCCGACCCTCGGCGAGATCGTCATGTTCGACCGGTCCTGGTACAACAGGGCGGTCGTCGAACGGGTGATGGGCTACTGCAACGAGGAGGAGTACCGCGTCTTCATGCGGCAGGTGCCCGACTTCGAGCGGATGATCACCGAGTCGGGCATCCACCTCACCAAGTTCTGGTTCTCGGTCACCCAGCGCGAACAGCGGACGAGGTTCGCGATCCGCCAGATCGACCCCGTCCGGCGCTGGAAGCTGTCGCCCAACGATCTGGAGTCGCTCGGCCGCTGGGACGACTACTCCGAGGCTAAGGAGGCCATGCTGCAGCGGACCGACACCAAGTACGGCCGCTGGCTGGTGATCCGGTCGAACGACAAGAAGCGGGCGCGGATCAATGCGATGCGGGCGCTGCTGGCGAAGTTCGACTACGAGGGCAAGGACGAGGACGTCGTCGGGCAGCCCGATCCGCTGATCGTCCAGCGGGGCCGGAAGGCCGGCGAGGACTGAACCTTCGGGCCGGACGTGCCGCCCCCACGCGGTCTCAGTCGTCGAGGGCGGGTTCCGCGGGTTCGGCCTGTTCGGATGTTCCCGGTAGCCAGCGCCACAACCAGGCGGCCCCGAGGAAGCCGATCAGGCCCACGGCGATCGAGGCTCCCGCGAGGGAGACCGCGGCCGCGACGGCGCCGATCACCAGCGGCGCGGCAGCCTGTCCCAGGCCGGTGGTGAGCCGCCACCCGGCCAGGAACTGCGCTCGTCCAGCGGCGGGGGAGGCGTCCGACCCGATCGTCATGACGACCCCCGAGGAGATCCCGTTGCCCAGGCCGAGCAGGGCGGCCACGGCGGCGATCGTCCATTCGTTGCCGGTCAGGACGAGCAGGACGAAGCACGTCCCCATCGCGACCAGGGACGGAACAGCGACCCAGCGACGGCCGAACCGGTCCATCACCGCCCCGCCGAGGTAGAACAGCAGCATGTCCAGGCCCATGGACGCCGCGTAGACCAGGCTCGTGGCGGACGGGCTCAGCCCGTGGGCCTCGCACCAGAGCGGCAGGATGGAATCCCGCGCTGTCCGGACGAACATGAGCGCCGCGGCGCCGAGCCCCGCCGTCAGGTAGGTGCGCGCATGCCCGCGCAGCATGGCGAATACGCCTCCCTCGGGTGCCGCGGGGTGGGACGGTACATCCGGCAACGTCAGCGTCACGATCGCCGCGACGAGGCTGGTCGCCATCGCGAAGCCGTAGCCGGCCCGCAAGCCCCACGCCGCCACCACCGCGGCCCCCACCAGCGGGCCGACGAAGCCGCCGATCCGGAACACCCCGCCCAGGGTGGACAGCGCCCGGCCCCGGTGCGAAGCCGGGACCACGTCGGTGAGGTACGCCTGCCGCGCCAACGACAGCACCGCGCCGGTGAACCCCGCGCCGAGCACGGCCACCGCGAGCATCGGCACCGAAGTGGAGACGAGCATCAGCGCGAGCAGCAGGACGTCGCCGAACAGCGCTCCGACCAGGGCCTTCTTCTCACCGAACCGGGTCGCCAGCGCGCCGGCGGGCAGCGCCCCNAGGAGCACCCCGATGCCCATCAGCCCGGCCACGAGGGCGGCGGTGGGCACGTCCGCACCGAGGTCGCGGGCGCTGAGCGGGACGAGCGGCACGATGGCCCCGAATCCCGCGAACGACACCGCGGTCGGCAGGTACACCGAGATCCCGAGCCGGCGCCATTGCTGGGCGGTCAACGGGGTTCGGTCACCAGGGCACCGTNNAGAGGGTCGGAGGGTAGGCGCGGGCCGCAGGTCGCCAGATGGCCCTGCTCGTCCGGACGGTACAGTGGAGACGCCCCGGCCCCCGTAGCTCAGGGGATAGAGCTGGAGCCTTCTAATCTCTAGGTCGCAGGTTCGATTCCTGCCGGGGGCGCTCTGACTAGGGTTTTGCATGGCTCAAACGGTCAGGATTCGTCAATGTACCCGAATCTGTACCCGAATAGGACTCAGAGCAGCGCAGCGAGGTCGCTCTTGTCGCCTTGAGCATCTCGCCCCAGGTAGACCTTGGCGGTCATTGCGGGGTCGGCGTGGCCCAGCTGGTCGGCGATCCGCGAAAGCGGGATCCCGGCTTGGTGAAGCATGGTGGCTACAGTGCGTCGGAACGTGTGGGGNACTGCCCAGGTAAGGCCCGCGCCATCGAGGCATTTGCGGACCGCCCCAGCCAGGTTGCTTTGGTCGAGGGGTCGGTTGTCGCCGGGGAAGGTGCTCCAGGACTCGAAGCGGATCTCGCGGGGATCGATGCCAAACACATAGGGGCCCACTGGCCCAGAAGCTGGGCTCTCGGGTGCCCAGGCGATCATGACGCGTCGGCGCTGGGCAAGGCGACTGGTGAGCCAGGCCGGCAGGTTCACGACGCGATCTGCCGCGACGCTCTTGGTCCCGTGGATCTGTAAACGGCCGTTGCCCAAGTCGACGTCGTCCCATTTGAGTAAGCGCGCTTCGTTGATGCGACAGCCGGTGCCGGCCATGAGGGCGATCAGGTCGGCCACGGTTTGCCACTTGTCTGCGGTGCGTGGATTGACGCCGTCGGCGCGGGCCCACGAATCCGCCAGGGCTATCACGCGGTCACGCTCCACGCGGGTCATGGATCGACGGCGATCTCGTGGGCTGGGTCGCGGGCTTGAGGCTTTCACGGGCCCCNNCACTCGTGCCGCGTTGACTTCTAGAACGCCGCGCTGGACGGCGAGGGCGAAGATGGATGAGAGCACGGTTCGGGTGAGCTTGGCGGCGCCGGAGCCGTGCTTGTCCGCAATGCGTTGAAGGTAACCCACGACTCGTTGGACGTCGTTTGCTTGGGCCAGGGTGAGAGCCCGGAATGGTGAGGACTCGATGGCGAGGTATCGGTTGAACGCCCGTTGATAGTCCTGCTTCGTCCGCTGGGCCAGGTCGTACTCGGGGCGCTGGATCTGCTGGAGCCAGAAGCGGCCTGCCTCCAGGAACGCGAGTCCTGGTCGAAGCGGTGTCGAGCTGGCGCGGGCTAGGTCGTCCAGGGCGGTCTGCACAGCGTGTTCTGCGTCGCTTCGAATCGGAGCCCATCGGGTTACCTCAACGACGGTGCCGTCAAGGACGCGGAACCGCGCTCGTGCTCGCCATTGCTCTGCTTTCCGACCGCGGCGGGTTCTACGACGGTCGCGGTCGTAGCCGGTGCTCTCGATGGGCGAGTGGTCGCCGAGAGCGATGCGTGCGGGCATGGCTCAGTTCCGCGCAGGAGTCGGGCACCGGAACCGGTGTCGGAGCCTCATGACGCGGCCACCACGCGACGCACGAGGAGGGCATCCACGTCTTCGGGCCGCAGGCGGATTACGTTACCCGTCACGTAGCACGGCAGGAGTCCACAGGCGATGCGACGCCGCAAGGTCTTGGGGCTCATGGCGGTTCTGGCTGCTGCCTGGCTGACCGTTTCATAGCGTTGGAACATGGGACCCTCCGAGCTGCGAGAACCTTCACAAGTCCCTTGATGGGGTGAGCGGCAGATTTCGGCCATCCCAACTGCTCGGGGTGTGTCCGGCGGCGTTCCAGGCCCCGCCCTCTTCAAGAGTGGAGGGCCGGTGCGGTGATGCCAAGAAGCGCCTCGGCGTCTACGACCGCGCAACTGACGTGAGGCCTGTCATGACTCGGCGCCTCTGTGTCTTGGGACGGCGCTCATTCCACTGAGGTCGGTTCTAGAAGCTGATCGCGGGCCGTGGCGGGTCTGCGGTGAGGCGAGGCGGATCGGGTGGAATCCCGATTGACCTGCTTGGGGCGACTTCCCAGCGGACCGTCGAATGCGCTGCACCGTGTGAAGCACTGGTCAGTGTGGCGTCGAATGCGCGTTCCAATGCTGACAGCGCGCCTAGGCCAGCCTGGTAGAGCGGCGTGCCGGCGTTCAGATGCTTGGGTGCGGGTCTCCAATCGGCTCGGTGGGTCAGCTGGTCCAGGGTGTTCAGGTACGAGACCGGGATCGTGGATGTGTCCATCCATAGCGCTGGGACACCGGATGCGAGCTGCTGCAGGCACGCGACGTGCGCTTTGGCTACGTCGACGGCAACGCTGAGCGTTCGAGTTGCCAGTGCTGCGGCTTCCTCCCTGTGCCCAGCCAGGGTGACCGGGTCTTGAGTGCGCAGGAGCGGGTCGACGAGTTTTCGAAGACCTGTGGATGTCTGGCGGAGGTCAGGGTTCGGCCCCCAGCCGCACGTGGGGGCCAGGAGGCTGCCTTCGTCCATGCGTGGCTAGCGCCTCGGGCCAGCTGGGCGGCGCTGATCGAGTGTTCGGATGCGTCGTCGTGGTGTGCAACGAGCAAGTCGCTGGCTGCTGCGCTCAACAGTGCGATGTCGCTGGCGATGAGTTGTAGGGCCAGGCCGGTGACGTTCATGGGGCTGCCGAGGACTTCCACTGCGCGAGCGGCCCAGTCCTGGAGGGCCCCGTCGATTCCGGGTTCGTGCGCACTGGGGAACTTCCAGCCGAGGAGGTAGTTGGGTTCGATGGTGCGGGGTGTCGGGGTTGCGGTGGCGATGCGACGCAGATGTCGGGCTATGCGGGTGTGGGCTTCGGTGGTTGGGATGCGGCGCAGGCTCGCGATTGCGGCGTTCGTGATGTTGCCGGCGAGGGCTGTGGCGACCTGCTCGGCAGCATGGTTGGTGACGGGCTGCCTCGGCAGGGGGCGGTGGTGAGGAGGTCGGCGAGAGCCCCAACGGTTTCGGCGAGCTGGGAGTGCTTCCAATGCGTGAGTAGGGGTGGGCCGATCGGGCGCACGGGCAGGGTGTGGTGGAGGGCGGCTTCCAGGGCGTGGGCGTGGCGGATGCCGTGGTGCGCGGTGTTGAGGGTGTCGAGGGCGCGCAGGGTGGCGCGGGCCAGGGTGCCCAGGCTCGTTCGAGGGCTGGCCAGTCGGGATCAAGTCCGCGTTCGTTGCAGAGCTGCTCCACTTGGGTGCCGATGCGGTTGAGGAGGTCGCGGACGCTGCCGGTCATCGGGTGTCTCCCATTCCAGCGAGCACGCGTAGGCTCCGGGTCAGCATCTGGGAGTGGGGGAGCGGTCCTCGCGGAGAAGCCTGATCGCGTTTCCGATCACTTCGACTGGGGTGGCGTCCGCACTCCAGAGGGCGTCCTCGATCACCATCAGCGCTTCAAGGCAGCAATGGGCTGCCAGCAGCGCAGTGTCGGCGGTGGGGGCTGCGCGCTGAAGGGATGGCAGGCTGCTGGCCAACAGGTGTCGGGCTGCTTCCAACGATGGGTGCGTCATGGACTGGTCTCCCGGTTCGGTCACCCTCCACTGCTGACGCCGAGTGGTGCTTCTTGGTCAGATCCGCTTCCCGGCGGCTGACGCGTGGCCGACCTCTTGGCGGTGGCCACATGCGGTCAGGCGGGCATTCAGCCGCATCCGAACGTGGCCACCGTTTCTGCTGAAACAGGTGCAAGTGCCCGCTGGGTCACCCGAATCGACCTTTGTCACGAGCACTTGTTGGGCGACTTAGGGGACATAGGGGACGTGCCTGTCACAAGGGCTAACAGGGCATCTGTGGATAACTTTCGGAGCTTCTTGTTGCTTTCTGGTGACATCGACGGCCACGTCCGGGCGCTGGGCTTCGGTGGGTGACACACCCCTGAAAGGACACCCCATGAGCGTGCACACAGCCCTTGGCATCACCGTCAGCCAGATCGACGAGCTCATCAACCGGCACTGGTCCCGGTGGCAGGAGGAACACCCCTTCCTCCCGATGGTCGGGTCCAGCTCGGAGCTGCGAGCCTGGCTGAGCACGGTGACAACGCATGACAGGAACGTGGCGCTGCGCGCCCTGGCGAGAGGCGCATGTCGACGCCGGCAATGACCGGACGCTGCGCTGGTCTTGGCGTGGGTGCTGCTGCCGACGGCTGCCTACCTCGCCCATCGGCTACGCCGCTTGGATTCCCGCATCGATCACCACATCGCCGCTCAACTGTGGCTGGAGGTCCGTTCCATCAACTGGTGGCAGTCGCGACCGGTCGCCATGGTGGTGATGTTCTCGATCCGGCGGGCGGTGTACTGGGACCTCGGCCTGGGCGATATCCCGTGCGGCTTGGATCCGCTTGAGGGCCGCCGGCAAAACTTCGCGGGTGTCCCCATCCCTGGAGAGCCGGACGACGATGACGTCGACTCCCTCCTCGGCTTGGCCGAAGACGGCGGGGTGTTGAGCCGGGACGACGTCGCCCTGCTGTTGGCCCTGATGGAGACGTCCCGAACGATCCCCACTCGCTCGGGCCGCAGTGTCGCCCTCCTGGGCGAGCGGGTCACGGGTGCGGTGGCGCCGCGCTGGGGCATCAGCGCACGCACCGTCCGTCGGCGTGCCCGGCACTCGATAGATCGCCTGGCCAACCTCGCGATCGCTTGACCGGCCGTCTCACCTATCAGTGCGCTCGTCAACAACCAACGGGTCAGTTACCCTGAAGCGGTCCCACCCCGGGATATCCACAACATGACAGCGGCGCGGCCTGCGTCCTGCTTGGCGTTTCCGCACAACTTGCATCCCGCCTGTCCGAGTTCTGTCGCCGGCGACAGAAGGGGATGCGAGAGGAGAAACACGACATGAATACTGCGAAGCTGCCGGTTCTGGCGACGACGCTCATTGCGCTGCTGACAGGTTGCACCGGGCTGGCCTCCCTCTTCGTCACCACTGCCGACACAACCAAGTCCCGCTGTCACCACGCTCGGCCCGACCCCGCCGGTTTCGAGCACGTCGGTCTCGCCGGCCCCGTCCACGTCGAGCACGCTGAGCCCGGATCAGGAGGCGGCGGTGCGGGCGGTGAACGGGATCCGAGACCTGGCCATTCGTATTGAGGCCGATCCAACCAAGTTCACGAAGGCGGAGGTCACCGCGGAGTACGGCCGCTTCGCGGCGGGGACCCTGCTCAAGGTCAATGTGGAGAGCTTCGTGTCCACCAAGGCCAAGAACCACCGCACGACCGGTTTGAAGCAGTACCAGATCACGGCCGTGTCGAAGATGGTCGACACCAAGAGTGCGCGCGGTCTGCAGATCGTTGTGATCGCCTGCCAGGACCAGCGCGAGGTGGTCGAACGGGACGCCCAGGGAAGATCGTCGATACGAACTTGCCCCCGTTCTTCGAGATGACCTACACGGTGCTCAAGACCCCAGGTGTCAGTGGGTGGTTGGCATATGGGGTGCAAGGACGGGTGACCTCATGCGGCAACTGAACATCGGGTTGGTGGTGGCCGTGGTCGCGGGAACCATTCTCGGTTCGGCGTCATCCGCACACGCCGATGCGAACTGCCAGCCTGGCACAGGGTCTGCGGACTGCGGTGTTCAGGTCGTGACGCCCCCGGTACTCCTTCGGATCCTCGGGATGGGAGTACGCAGCCGAGGTTGCCGTCGTGTCCTCCTGCTGCGGGTGCGGTGCCGAAGGCGCAGGGCAAGCCGGCTGGGAGAGGTGAGTGGGTGTTGGTGACGTGTCGGAAGTCGTCGGGTGGTAACGCGCAGTATTGGTTGAGCGTGGATGCTGCGGGCAACCCGGGTGCGGTTGATCCTGCTGTTCTGGCGCGGAATTTGTTGGCTCGGATGCGGTTGTACGCGATTACTCCTGGGATCACGCCGTTGTCGAAGGCGCCGGACTCGATGGGCCTGGTGGGGTTGCCGGTGTGGTTGTGGGTGGAGTCGCCGACCCGGTCGACGTGGGGGCCTTCGTCGATTGCTGCGGGTGGGATTTCGATGACGGCGAGGGTCGAGTCGATCACGTGGGACATGGGTGATGGGACGCGGTTGTGGTGCGGTCAGGGCACGGAGTGGACGCCGGCCCGGGGTGCGGTTCCGTCGCCGACGTGTGGGCATGTGTACGACCAGCAGGGCACGTTCCGGGTGCGGGCGATTTCGCATTGGGCGGCCCGCTGGTCGGGGTATGGCCAGTCGGGGGTGATCCGGTTTGATCTGACGCGGTCGTGGGATTACCGGGTTGCCGAGATCCAGGTGGTGAGGCAACGGTGAGCCCCGCCGAGCATCCACGGCTGCGCCGGCTTCCGCGGTGAATATTCAGTCACCAGCAGCGCCGGTGGGGGCGGTGTGGTGCCCGCACCAGGCTGCGCCGGCGTCCTGTGCTGGTGGTGTTGGCGGTGGCGTTGGTGGCTGCGGGGGCACTGCTGGGTGTCGTGTTGTGGTCGTCGGCGTCGACCACGGTGGAGGTGGTGGCGGTACGGGCCGATGTGCAGCGTGGCGCGCTGATCACCGCCGCCGATTTGGGCACCGTGCGGCTGACGCCTGATCCGGCACTGCAGGTGGTGCCGGCCGCTGAGTTGCCGGGCTTGGTGGGGCGGCGTGCGGCGACGGACCTGGCGGCGGGCAGCGTACTGACCCCTGCTCAGGTGACAGATGTGGTGGTGCCGGCCGCCGGTGAGTCGGTGGTGGGGGTGGCGTTGGCGCCAGGCATGTTGCCGGCCGAACCGTTGCGGGCCGGTGACCGGGTGCGGCTGGTGCAAACCCCGGGCCAGGCGNGTGACGTGGATGGTGCGTTGACGGCGATTGACGCCGTGGTGGTGTCGGTGGCCCAGGGCGACACCCAGGTGGTGGTGAACGTGGTGTTGCCGTCGTCGCGGGCGGCGGAGCTGGCGGCCCGGGCGGCGACCGGGAAGGTCGCGCTGGTGCTGGATTCCAGGGCCCGGTAGGGGCTGGCTGATGGCGGTGTTCGTGTTCGCGTCCGCGTCGGGGTCGCCTGGGGTGACCTCGACGGTGGTGGGGTTGGCGATGGGCTGGCCCCGTCCGGTCCTGGTGGTGGAGGCCGACCCGACGGGCGGGTCGGGGATCCTGGCAGGCGTGTTCAGGGGCCAGGTGGATCATCCGGGGCTGGTGGAGCTGGTGTTGGCGCACCGCAACGGTGTGCTGGCGGAGGCGTTGCCGCGGATGCGGATGCCGGTCGACGGCACGTCGGTGTCGGTGTTGTGTGGCGCGAAGTCGCATGAGCAGGCGGCCGGTCTGGCCGGGTTGTGGGAACCGCTGCTGCCGGTGTTGCGGGAGGTCGCGTCGGCTGGGGTGGATGTGCTGGTGGACGCGGGCCGGCTGGGGTTGACGGGCTGGCCGAAGCCGCTGGTGACCGGCGCCGATGTGACGGTGTTGGTGTCCCGGTCGAGTCTGCCTGCCCTGGCGTCCGCCCGGTCGTGGGCGGCGTCGTTGGCCGCCGAGGTGGTGCCGGGTCACGCGGTGCGCCTCCTGCTGGTGGGGNAGGGCCGCCCGTACGCCGCCGCGGAGGTGTCGCGGACGCTCGGGTTGGTGTCGGCGGGGTCGATAGTGTGGGATCCGGCCCGGGCCGCGGTGTTCAGCNGAGGGGCAGGGAAGCCGCGCACCTGGGGAGCGTCGGGGTATGTGCGCAGCGTTCAGGCGGCCGGGGAGAGGCTTCGCAGCGTAGCCGCCGGTTTGGTCGGTGGTGATCCGTTGCGTGGCCTGGTGGCTGCCCGGGTGGAAGGAGTGCCCAGGTGAGCGCCCCTGATCCGTTGGATTTGCCGATCTTCAATCCGCCGGCGCAGGGCCGGGTCCGGTCCGGGTTCGAGTTCCATCCCGACGCCGGCACGCTGCCGGTGTCTTCGGCGTCGACGTCGCGGACGCATGGTGGGTTGCGGAGCGTGCCTGCCCCGGCGTGGGCGACAACGGTGGTTGCTGCGGGGCAGGTTTCTNCGGGGTCGACGCCGTCCGCAGCGCCGCTGGCGGCGATGGATTGGGTGTTGGTGGCCCGGCTCCGCGTTCAGGTGGCCCGCCGGCTGGCCGACGCGATGGGCGAGGCGCGCTGGGACCGGGAGGCACAGGAGGCGCATGGGCGTGACCTGATCGACACGGTGCTGGCCGAGGAGTCGGCGGACATGCTGCGCGACACCGGCCAGGTGCGGCCGGCGGCCGAGGTTGACGCGTTGGCGAGGGCCGTGTTTGACGCCTGTTTCGGGTTGGGTCGGCTGCAACCGCTGGTGGATGATCCGGCGATCGAGAACATCATGATCACCGGCGCCGACCAGGTGGTTGTGGAGCGGTCGGATGGCAGCCTGCATCGGATGCCGCCGGTGGCCGACAGTGATGAGGAGTTGGCCGATTTCCTGGCGTTCTTGGCGTCGCGGGCGGACAATCCGCGCAGCTTCACTCCGTCGCAGCCGTCGTTGCATTTGACGTTGCCGGGCGGGGCCCGGTTGGCGGCCGCGTTGGACACGGCACGGGTTTCGGTGGTGATCCGCCGGCACCGGGTCCGTCAGGTGACCNTTGGGGATTTGGTGGCGTGGGGCACGATCACGCCCACGGTGGCCTCGTTCCTGGCCGCAGCGGTACGGGCCCGGTTGTCGATTGTGGTGTCGGGGGCGCAGGGCGTCGGCAAGACCACCTTGCTGCGGGCGTTGTGCGCCGAAATCGATCCGGCGGAGGTGATCGGCACCTTCGAAACCGAATACGAACTGTTCTTGCACGAGATGCCCGAGCAGCACCACACGGTGCATGCCTGGGAGGCGCGGGAGGGGTCCGGTGAGCGGGCCGCGGACGGCCGCCAGGCCGGGTCCCGCACGATCGATCAGCAGATCATCGACTCGTTCCGGTTCCGGCTGGATCGCCAGATTCAGGGCGAGATCCGCGGCCCGGAGGTGTGGAGCATGGTGAAGCTGATGGAGTCGGGGTCGGGGTCGATTTCGACGACCCATGCGGCGTCGGCGCATCAGACGATGCGCAAGCTGATCACGTGTGCGATGGAGGCCGGCCCGCAGGTCAGCCAGGAGTTGGCGGCCACGAAGTTGGCCGACACGATCGACCTGGTGGTGCAGCTGGGGTGCGACATCGTCCGTGATGACCGGCACCGGGAGGGCCGCAAGATCCGTTATGTGGAGGAGATTCTGCACATCAGCNCCGGGGAGCGTCCCCGCGGCTATGCGGCCACTGTGGTGTTCGGCCGCCGGCCCGGCCGGTGTGCGGTGGCGACCACCCGTCCCGATGAGTTGATGGAGCTGCTGGTCGGCCACGGGTTCGACGTGGCCGGGTTCGAGGCGAGATGGCCCGGTTCGGCGGTGTGCTGTGACCGGGCTGTTGGCCGGGCTGGCGGGCGGGCTGCTGGCGGGCGGGCTGCTGCTGGGGGTGTGGGGGTTGATCCCGCAGCCGGTGCGTCCTGCCGCCCCGAAACCGGCCCGGCGGCCCGGCTGGTGGTCACGGCTGGCCCGCTGGCAGCAGGTCGGGACGCTGCTGGCGGTCCCGGCCGGTGTGGTGGTGGGCCTGCTGACCGGTTGGGTGGTGGCGATCGTGGTGCTGCCTGCGGCGGTGCTCGGGTTGCCGGCGATCTTGATGGTGTCGGATGAGTCGAAGGTGATCGCCCGGCTGGAGGGGATCGCCGAGTGGACCCGGAACCTGGCGGGGGTGATGACGGCCGGGCAGGGCATCGAGCAGGCCATCCAGGCCAGTTTGCGGTCCACCCCAGAGCCGATTCGTGGCGAGGTGGGCCGGCTGGTGGCCCGGCTGCGGGCCCGCTGGTCGACCGATGCGGCGCTGCGGGCGTTCGCCGATGATCTGGCCGACCCGACCGGTGACATGGTGTGCGCGGCGTTGCTGCTGGGCGCCACCCGCCGCGGTGACGGGCTGGCTCGGGTGCTGACTGGACTGTCCGAGTCGGTCGCCGAGGACGTGAAGGCCCGCCGGCAGATCGAAGCCGACCGGGCCAAGCCGCGTTCCACCGCCCGCACGGTCACCCTGTTGTCGTTGGGTGCCTTGGCCTTCCCGGCGTTCACTGGAACGTTCCTGGCCCCGTACGGGTCGGCGTTGGGCCAGGTGATCCTGAGTGTGATGCTCGCCGGCTATGCGGCCTGCCTGGTGTGGCTGCGCCGGCTGTCGATCATCGCCCCGCCGCCGCGCTTCCTGGGCCGGGAGGCCCGCTCGTGACCGCCCTGCAGGCGTGGATGCTCGCCGGGGTGCTGGTTGCTGGCGGGGTGGCCTGCCTGGTGTGGTGGCTGGCCCCGGCCCAACCTGACCTTGGTGACGTGTTGGCCCGGCTGGCCCCGAAAGCGGCCCAGCCGCCACAGGCCGTGTCGCCGGGCGGGGGCGACGATGTGGCGCAGCGGCTGGGCTTGTGGGCGATGCGGCGGCTGCCGGTGGGCCGGCTGCGGGTGCCGGAGGCGGATCTGCTGCTGCTGGGCAAACCGGTGCATGTGTTCTATGGCGAGAAGATCCTGTTCGTCGCACTCGCGATCGTCGGGGTGCCGCTGCTGACGTGGCTGTTCACCCTCACCTTCGCCATTCCGCTGTATGTGCCGGTGGGGTTCACGCTGGCCGCCGCCGCGGTGGCGTGGTGGCTGCCGAACCAGAACACCGCCGACGCCGCAGCGAAGGCGCGGGTCGAGTTCTCTCGGGCACTGGTGTCCTATGTGGACCTGGTCGCGTTGGAACGTAACGCGGGCGGCTCGGGTACCCGGCAGGCCCTGGAGAACGCCGCCCGGGTGGGCGATTCGTGGCAGTACCGGCGGCTGGCCGACGAGCTGGCCCGGACCCGGTTCGCCGGCGAAACCCCGTGGGCCGGCATGGCCGGCCTGGCCGGGCAGTTGAAGCTGCCCGACCTGGCCGACCTGGCCGACATCATGCGCCTGGCCGGCGAGGAGGGCAGCCAGGTGTACGAGACGTTGCGGGCCCGCTCCAGCGCACTCCGCTCAGCGATGCTGGCCGCCGACCAGGCGAAAGCGAACGCGATCGGGGAACGCATGACCATCCCTACCACCGCGATGGCGATGGTGTTCATCGCCATCATCATCACCNCCGCGATCCTCCGGCTCATCGCCGGCTGAAACACCCCGAAGAAAGGAAGGGAACCCTCATGATGATCAACTGGTTGCAGGCATGGGTGGACGTCAAGCTGGAGCCGCTGCGTGACGAGCGTGGCTGGTCGGTGTCCACGGAGAAGTTGCTGTGGATCATCGGCATCATCGCCATGGTGGCCGTCGTGGTGGCTGCCCTCAACGGCTACATCAACGGCCTGCTGGGCCGGATCCGCTGATCCCACGGAGGACACGGTGCGGCGCTGGCGGGACGAGCGGGGCGCGGTCGCGACCACGGAACTGGTGATCCTGTTCCCGGTCGTGCTGGGCCTGGTGTGGCTCGCCCTCAGTGCTGCCCTGTTCTTCTACAGCCGCTCGGTGGCGACCGCCGCCGCTCAGGCCGGTGCGATGGCTGGGGCGGCGGAACGGGCCGGGGTGGCCGACTGCGAGGCGGCGGCCGCCCAGATGGCCAGCGCCGCCGGGGACGCCCTGCAGAACGTCACCATCAGGTGTTCCCGGACCGCCACCCGTGTCCAGGTCACCGTCACCGGTCGCAGCCTGAGCCTGGTGCCCGGCTGGTCCCCCAGCTCAGCCAAACCGTGGCCGTCCCGGTCGAGAGGCTCACCCGATGAGCGGCCGGTGGCGAGACGAGCGCGGCTCGGCGTCGATCGAGGCGCTGATGCTGGTGCCGGTGGTGGCACTGATCGTGATGGTGGTGGTGTTCGGCGGCCGGGTCGCGATCGCCCGCCAGTCGGTCACGGTGGCGGCCGCCGACGCGGCCCGCGCCGCCTCCCTGGCCCGGACCGCCAGCCAGGCCACCAGCGCCGCCCGCAGCACCGCCACCGCCACGCTGACCAACCAGGGACTCACCTGTCGCCGGATCGGCATCAGCGTGGACACCGGCGGCTTCGCCGTCCCCGTCGGGCGGCCCGCGACGGTGACGGTCCGGGTCAGCTGCGACCTGTCCGTCGCCGATCTGAGCATCCCCGGCGTCCCCGGCTCGATCCAACTGGAGGCCACCGCCGGCAACCCGCTCGACACCTACCGGGAACGGAGGTGACGGCCATGAGCTGGAGGGACGAACGCGGCTACGCCCTCAGCATCTGGGCGGTGCTGGCGGTGACCGCGTTCACACTCATCGTCGGCATCGCGGTCGACCTGAGCGGCCAGGTGGCGGCCAAGAGCCACGCCGGCGCGGTCGCCGCCCAAGCGGCCCGCACCGCCGCCCAACAGCTGGATGCGGTGGGCTACATGAACGACGGCCGTTCCCGTGAGGTCCAGGCCGCCCAGGCCCGCACCGCCGCCCTGGCCACCATCGGCGCCGCCGGCATGACCGGCACCGTCACCTTCCCCACCCCCACCACTCTCGAGGTGACCGTCACCGCCCGCTACACCCCACTGTTCCTGTCCTCGCTGGGGTCGGCCCTCCAGGTAACCGGCAGTGCCACCACCCGGCTCGCCCGAGCCCTGAACGGAACGGAGCGCTGAGCATGAAACGGATCGTTGTGGGCCTGACAGCCCTCGTCGGGTTGGTGCTGCTGCTGGTGNGGGCTACCGCTGCTGCTGCTGGCCGTCGCCCCCTGGCCCTGCCCGCCGGCGGCTGGTCGGCCACCGCCGTGTGGGCCGCGTTGAGCCGACCCGACGACGGACACCTGGCGCTGCTGCTGTTCCTGGTCGCCGGCTGGGTCGCCTGGGGCATCCTGGCCCTGGCCACCCTGGTCGACCTCGCCAGCCGGCTCCGGCACGTCAGTGTGCCCCGGCTGCCCGGTCTGGCCCTGCCCCAGGTGGCGGTCGGACGGCTCATCAGCGCGATCGCCGCCCTGTTCGTGGTCACCGCCACCCTCACCAGCACCGGCACACCGGCCGCTGTTGCCGACCCCGGCGCCCCTCCGGCCCCGGCGAAGGCCGCCACCCCGCTTCACGCACCCCAGGAGGGCGGCCGGCACACCAGCGTCCGCACCGTCACCGTCCACCGCGGCGACACCCTCAGCCAGATCGCCCTCGACACCACCGGCAAAGCCTCCAACTACCCGGCCCTGTTCGAGGCGTCCCGGCACACCCGGCAACCCGGCGGTCGGCACCTGAGCGACCCCGACCTGATCCTGCCCGGCTGGACCATCACCATCCCCGGCCAGCACCGTCCAACGCAGCACACCACCGACCAGGTCGACACCAGCCCGGTGACCAACCCCACCACCATCCCCGACCGCGACCCTGCGCCCAGCAGCCCCGCCACCGCGGCGGCATCCCCCAGGCACCCGCCGACACCCACACCGACGCCGACGCCCCGGTTGTCGAGGAGGCCGCCTGGCNCGGGCTGGATGCTCGGCGGTTTGGCCGGTGCGGGTGCTCTCCTGGCCGGCGGCCTGTGGCTGGGCTTGAAGACCCGGCGGGCCGCCCAGTTCCGCAGCCGCCGCCCCGGCCGCACCATCACCGCCCCACCGGCCACCCTGGCGCCGGTCGAGAAGACCCTCATCCACCAGNGGGCGCCCACGGGCGTCCTGGTCAGCGTCCTGGACGAAACCCTGCGCCGCCTCGCCGGGGCACGCCTGGCCGCCGGACAGCCGCTACCGACGCTGCTCGGTGTGGACCTGACCGCCGACCAGCTCACCCTCCGCCTCGCCGACCCGTGCGATCTGGCCGGCCCCTGGCAGGCCGCCGATGACGACCAGCGAACGTGGCGGCTGACCCACGACACCGACCCCGACCTGATCGGCCCCCTGGAGGCCGACAGCCCCGCCCCGTGGCCCCAACTGGTCACCCTCGGCGCCGACGCCTACGGCTGGCGGCTGGTCAACCTCGAACGCCTCGGCGTCGTGTCGCTCACCGGCGACCCGCTGTTCGCCGAAGACCTGGCCCGCTACCTGGTCGCCGAACTGGCCGTGTCCNCCTGGTCGGCCGACGTGGCCATCGACTGCCTCCAGGTGTGCCCCGAACTTCCCGGACTGGCCCCCGACCGGCTCCGCTACCACGACCAGCCCGGCACCCTCACCGCCGACCAGGTCAGCTTCGCCGTCGCCACCATCGACCGGCTCGCCGAGGTCCCCGCAGCCCTGGAGGACGCCCGCGCCACCCAGGCCGGCGAACACACCTGGGACAGCCACCTCCTCGTGTCGGCGCTCACCGACCTCGACCACCTCGACGTGCTGACCGGACTCATCAGCGAACAAACCGGCCGCACCGGCACCGCCGTGCTGCTCACCGACCCCGGCCAGCCCCCGACCGGCGTCGAACTACGACTCACCCCACACGGACGCCTCCACGTGCCCAGCCTCGGCCTGGACCTCGTCGTGAACGGCCTCACCCTCGCCGAAGCCCACGGCTGCGTCGCCCTGCTCGCCGCCGGTGCCCACCTGGACGACGCGCCCGTGCCCGCCATGACGGTCACCGACGACAGCCCCGAGTGGGTCGACTACTGCGACGAGTCCGGCTCCCTCCTGGAGACGTACACGGTGCCCCGCGGCGCCGACGTGGCCGCCACCAGCAGCCTGCTGCCCGAACCCGACCACACCTACGTGGCCGTCACCGCGAACACCGCCGAGGACGTGGCCACGCTCGCCCCCAGGNTGCCCCTCCATGTCACCGACCGCATCGAGGCCGCCGACCCGACCCTCGAAGAAGACCTGGCCGCCTGGTGGTCGCCGAGCTGCGACCGGCCACGCCTCCAAGTCCTCGGACCCGTCAAGGTCCGCGTCGGCCCCTCCGGCGACCCCACCAAAGCCGCGGCCCGGCAAGGGTTCTACACCGAGATCGTCGCCTACCTGTCCACCCGCCCCACCGGCGCCACCAGCGACGAGGTCGCCGACGCGTTCGCGATCACCACCGCCCGGGTCCGCCGCGACATGACCGTCGTACGCGCCTGGCTCGGCCCCAACCCGGCCACCGGAACACCCTGGCTGCCTGAGGCGATGAAGCATCCCGGCGCCGACGAACGCGGCGCCGGCCTGTACGGCATCGACGGCCTGCTCACCGACGCCGATCTGTTCCGCCGGCTCCGGCTCCGCGGCGAAGCCCGCGGCGGCACCGACGGACTGGCCGACCTGCGCACCGCCCTGCGCCTCGTCCACGGCGCCCCCTTCGACGACCTGCGGGCCCGCGGCGGCCTCTGGCTCGCCGACAGCCGCCTCGACCAACACCTCCTCGTCGGCATCGTCGACGTCGCCCACCTGGTCGCCACCATCAGCCTCGCCGACGGCGACCACACCCAAGCCCGCGCCGCCGCCGAACTCGCCGCCCTCATCGCCCCCGACGAAGCCACCCCCAAACTCGACATGGCCGCCATCGCCGCCCACGAAGGACACCCCGACACCGCCGCCACCATCGCCCGCACCGTCGTGTCCCGCCGACACCCCCACGCCGACCCACTCGGCCAAACCGCTCGCACCGACGCCATCCTCCGCACCCACCGCTGGCTCGAACAAGCCAGCTGAGCCCGCGGATTATTACGGCGTAATAATCACCGGACCGCCGCCGCATGAGGAGAGAGCGACAGGCGGGGGCACGCCACTATTACGCCGTAAGAATCGTCCCCAGCGAGGTGCCCCAGGTTCGTCGGAAGACCGGCAGGGCCCCGATTATTACGCCGTAATAATCGTCGCCGCTCCCACCTGGACTTGGTGATCGTGGGCCCGTGCCCCGGCTGTCAACGGGTCACCCTGCTGCGACTTAGGGGACATAGGGGACGTGCCCGCCACAAGGGGTAACGCTGAATCTGGGGACAACTTTTCGTTCTCCACAGATGTTCCGGCCACGTCTATGGCCACATGCCCCTGCTGACCTTCCCTGGTCTGACACAGACCGATGAAGGGAGGCCAGGTTCAGATGAGCGTGGCAGAGGCGATGGGCATCAGCGACGACCTCGTGCTGAGTGTGCTCCGGCAGCACTGGGGCCGGTGGAGCGCCCAGTTGGAGGTGTTCGCCACCGCACCGGAGGATCCTGGCCAACTGTGTGGGTGGCTGCGCACGGCCGGATCACACGACACCAACGACGTGCTGTGCGGGTTCGCCGAACTCGCCGCCACCGACGGCTACGACGACGCAGACGCGGCCCGGGTGCTGGCGTGGGCTGTGCTGCCGGCGGCCGGGCAGCTGGCCCGGCTGTGGCGCCGAGCCCTGCCCGATGTCGATATGCACGTCGCCGCCGCGTTGTGGATCGAGGTCCGCACCGTGCCCTGGCAGCCTCCGGACTGATCACCGGACGGTTGTTGCGCCGCACCCGCGCTCACCTGGTGAGCGTGACCGAGCCGATGGGTGGAGGCTGGCAGCGGGTCTCCATGGACCAGGCCGAACGTGAGCTGGGCGTGGCCCCCAGTTGCGAGTCGAGTGCCCGCGAGCTGTGGGCGCTGTTGGAGGACGGCAACAACCGGGGAGTCATCAGCGCCGCCGATCGCGAGCTGCTCCTGGACGTTCTGACCGCCAGCGAGGAGGAACGCACCTGGCACGGTGCCGGCCCGGCGTCGCTGGTCGGCGACAAGGTGTCGGACCGGGTCGGCCCCTGGTGGGGTGTCAGCGGCCGCACCGTCCGCCGCCGCACCGGCCGCGCCATCTGCGCCCTGTCGCACGCCTACCGGCCCAGCGCCTGAGATGTCCGAATCCCGCAGGGTCGCCCAGCAATGGACAAGTGGATCCCGACGAATCGGCGAGAGGTGAGCGGTGATGGCTGAAGACCCCGACGTGGTCGCTGACCTGTTCGATCTGATCAACAGCGCACCAGCGGCGTTGGCGAAGATCACCGAGGGCGCGCAGCGCATCGCGGAAGGTACCGAGCAACTCCGGGCGGCCGAGGCGGCGAAGGTGACCCTGTCGACGTTGCCCCTCGGCAGCGCTGCGGGCCGGGCTGGCCCGTCGGCACTCCGCCNNCTGGGGGTGCCTGATGAGCGGGGTGACGCTGCATCCGCTGGGGAGGTGTTGGCGGCTGCGCGGGCGTTGAGCGCCGGCGAGTTCCGCCAGGGTCCGGCGCGGCCGCGGCCTGCGGTCCGCCCGGCCGTTGATNCCGTCTGTTCCGGCTGGGTGGTCGCCGGAGGCGGGGAGCGGCTGGTGGTGGTGGCCGGCTGTGGTGGTGGTGCGGGTGCGTCGACGGTGGCGTTGGGGGTGGCGCAGGCGGCTGGGGTGGCGCGGGTGGTGGAGACGTGTACCCGGGCGGCGTCGGGGTTGGTGGCGGCCACGTCGGCCGAGCTTGGCGAGACCGACGGCTGGCTGCGCTACCCGCGGCCCGGTGGTGGTGGAANNCGTCGCGGGGATCGGCTGTCCGCCCCGCAGATGATTCCTGCGCCGCTGCCGGCGGGTGTGCCGGTGACGGTGGTGGATTCGTCGTGGGATCTGGATCTGCTGGTGCAGGCCGACGGATGGCTTGCTGAGGCGGTCCGGGGTGTTCCGGGGCTGATCCTGACGGCGCGTCCCACGATCGCCTCAGCGCGGCGTCTGGAGGCTGCGGTGGGCCTGTGCGGCCCGGCCCGGACGGTCGCCGTGCTGGTGGGCGCCGGCCGACGGTTGCCGCGTGAGCTGACCGCCTCGTTCGGCCCCGAGCTGCGGGGCTTGGCGGCCGCCGGGCGGCTGCTGACCGTCCCGTTCGATGCCGGGCTGGCGTTGACCGGCCTGACCCCAGATGTGCTGCCCGCCGCCGTGGTGGCGGCGTGCTGCCGAGTGTTGGAAACCCTCACGAAAGGAACCCTGCGATGACCCTCAACCTGCTGGTGGGCTGGCTCACCCTGATCATCCCGATGGACGTGTGCCCGAAGCCGCCGCCCGGCGCCCAGCGGTACGCCGACGACATCACCGGCTACGTGCTGTGGGGTGTGATGGCCCTGTTCGTCGTCGGCCTGGTGGTCGCGATCGGCGGTATCGCCGGCGGCCGCATCTTCAACATCCCGCACGCCTCGAAGGCCGGGGTGGTGGGCATCTTCGTGGTGATCGCCGCCGCCATCGCCTACGTGGTTGCCCCGACGATCCTGGCCGGGATCCTCGGCAAGGGCTGCATCTAGGGCGGCTGCGGTGCTGCGCTGGGGTCGTCGTGCGGGCCGGCCGGTGGGCCGGACCGCCCAGCCTGCCCGGGGTCCGTGGAGCCGGACCCGGTTGCAGCTGCTGCTGGCCGCGGTCACCGCGGTGGGGCTGCTGCTGGCCGGCGGGCTGGGGTTGAGCGTGTGGTACTGGGCGGTCGGCGGCAGCCTGGTGCCCGACCCGCCGGCGGCCGCAGCCACCCAGCCGGTCTCGGTGCGGGACCAGATCGTCGCCGCCCCGATGGCGTCGGTGGATCCACAGGCCATGTTCCGGCCGTCCCCGGCCCTGTCCGCTGCCGCCACGTTGGCGGTGCCGGACGGCACCGGCGCGGTCGGTCCGGCGGGGTGCCGACCGGGTTCCCCGCACCGCGGCGGGCGCGGTCGCCCAGTGGGCGGCGATCGAGCAGACGGTGCTGGACCAGATGAGCCTGCCGGCCGCCCGGCAGGTCCACGAGGCGTGGGTGCTGCCGGGTGGCCCCGGCTTCGAGGACTGGTCGCTGACGGCTGACGTGCGGGCGTTCCTGGCCTCGGGTCGGCAGGACGGCCAGGCCAAGGACGACACCACCGTGGTGGTGACCACTCCGAAGGCGGCGATCGTCAAGGGCGTCGACGGCCCGGACTGGGCGGTGGTGTGCGTCCTGCTGGACGTCCAGGTGTCGATTCACACCGACGCCCGCATGGGCTATGGGCTGTGCGCCGCCATGCAGTGGTCGCAGGACCGCTGGCAGGTCGCCACCGGCCCCGAACCCGCCCCCGCCCTCCGCCTGGCCCGGCTCCCAACAGGCCGTTGAGGCCGGCTGGCTGACCTGGAAGGAAACCCCTGATGCTCGGTGTGCCCTGGAACCCGTTCGGTGAGTTGGCGTCGATCGCCGCGAAGATCGTGGTGGATGGCTGGATCGCCGCCTGGATGAGTGTGTGGAACGCCGGGCTGTGGGTGCTGCGGCTGGTCTTGTCGTGGATGGATGCCTGGGTGACCCCGACCTGTCCTCAGGCGGCCCCGGCCACGACCTGTACCAGGTGACGTTCTGGATCGCCGGGGTGCTCGCCTTGGTGATGGTGATGGCCCAACTGGGGTTGGCGGTGATCCGCCGTGACGGCAAGTCCCTGGCCCGGGCCGGCATGGGGTGGGCCAGTTCCTGGTGATCACCGCCGGCTGGATCGGCTACTGCGTCACCCTGGTCGCCGCCTGCTCCGGGCTGACCCGGGCGGTCATGGAGTCGTTGATGGGGTCACGTCGTGGCGGGCTTGGAAACCGTTCACCGCATTCGACCCCAAGTCGATCAGTGATGCCGGGGTGGCGACCGTGCTGGGCCTGATGGGTCTGTTGATGTGGATCGCCGCCATCGGGCATTTGCTGGTGATCCTGGCCCGTGACGCGGCGCTGATGGTGCTGGTGGCCACCGGCCCGATCGCCGCCGCCGGCCTGCCCGGGGAGAACACCCGGGCCTGGTTTTGGAAGATGTTCCGCTGGGTGCATGCGGCCGCGTTCACCCCGCTGTTGGTGGTGATCGTCACCGGGGTGGGCATGAAGTTCGCCGAGGGGTGGCGGTCGGCAAGGCCGGGTCGATGGAGGCGTCGGTGGGCACCGCCCTGCCGGCGATCGTGCTCATCTGTATCTCGGTGGTGTCCCCGGTCGCCTTGTTCAAGCTGTTGGCGTTCGTCGACCCGGGCACCGCGTCGGGGCGGCGATGCGGTCCGGGTTGGCCGCCACCGGCGGCCTGCAGGGCCTGTTGCGCGGTGGACAGGCCGGCGGCGGCCAGGCCGCGGCCAGCAGCCCCGACGGCACGTCGGCCGGTGAAGCCTCCGCTGATGCGGCCACCTCGAGCCGGGTCGCCGGAGCGGTCGGTGGGGCGGCGAGCTGGCTGGGCCCGATCGGCGGCGCGGTGGCCACCGGCATCGGCCTGATGACGAAGGTGGGGTCGACCGGCACCGCCGTGTTCACCGACGTGTCCAACCAGGCCGGCATCGGGCATAACACCTACCAGCCCGACTACCTGGGCGGTCCTGGGGATGGTGCGGCCCGCGCCAACCGGGAAGCCAACCAGCCCACCGACTCGCAGCAGGGCTCCGATCCGCAGCAGGGCTCCGACCCGTCGGCGCCTTCTGGTGGCGTCCCGGATGCCCCGATGACCCCGACCACCGGCGGCCCCGGTGGTGCGCCGACCGCCCCGATGCCCGCCGCGGGCAGCTCCAGCGGTGGTGCTGCGGGCTCCTCGGGTGGGGCCGGTGGTTCTGGTGGTGCGGCCGGTGGTGCGGCCGGCGGGGAAGCGGCGGCGGCCGCGGTGATCGTGTGACTCATCCGGGAAGGGAGTGTGATGGCGGCGGTGTACGCCGAGTACGGCAAGGACAAGGTGGGGTTCTTCCTCGGCCTCACCGGCGTCCAGATCGGTCTGCTGGTCGCCGCGGCAACGCCGGCCTTGTGGGCGTTCAACGCCCATGCCTGGGNNGCTGCTGGCCGGGTTTGTGGCGTTGTGGGGGTGGCGTTGCTGCTGGTGGCGGTGCCGGTGCGGGGACGATCGGCGACGGGCTGGCTGTTCGCTGCGGTCGCCTATGCGGCGGGCACGTTGGGCCGGTGGACGCTGTGGCGGGCACGGGCCACCCGAGGCCGCACCCAGGACTTGGGCACCCCGGATCTTCCCGGGGTGCTGGGTGGGNTCGTCGTCCACGACGGCNCCCCGCAGGGCCCGGCCAACGTGCGGGCGGCGATCATCCAGGACCATGCCAGCCGCACCTGGGCGGCCACCGCCGCCATCACCCATCCGGGGTTGGCGTTGGCCGACGGGGTGGAGCGGGACAACCAGGGCCGGGGTCTGGCTGCCCTGCTGAACGGCTGTGCCCGCACCGAACTGGTCAGCGAGGTCCAGTTCCTGGTCCGCTCGGTGCCCGACGACGGCGCCGAACGTCGCGCCTGGCTGGCCGGCCACAGCCCTGCCGGAGCGCCGGGGTTGGCGCAGCGGATCAACACCGACCTGGCCGCCACCTTGTCGCAGGCGTCGGTGCGCACCGAGACGTTCGTCACGATCGTGGTGCCGGAGGCGCGGCTGGCCCGCGAAGCCAAGGAGTTCGGCCGCGGTGTGGATGCCCGTGCCCGGGCGATGCTGATGCTGATGGCCGAGGTGGAAGGCCATCTGCGCACCGGTATGCGGATCAGCGCCGTCGACTGGTTGACCTCCCCGCAGTTGGCGGCGGCGGTCCGGACCGGGTTCGCACCAGGGGACCGGGCCGGCATCATCGCCGCCCTCGCCGAGGCTGACCGGGATTCGTCGGTCAACGCCGACGTGCCGTGGGCGCACGCCGGCCCGTCCGGGGCGGAGCTGGTGGTGCGGCACTACACCCACGATGCGTGGCACAGCATCGCTGCCACCCTCAAGTTGCCCGCGAAGNGGGCGGTGATCGGGNCACTCGCCCCGGTGCTGACCNCCACCGAGCCGGGAGAGCGCCGCTCACTGGTGGCGGTGTTCCCGATCCTGCCCCAAACCCAGGCTGACCGGCAGACCCAAAGCGCGGAGTGGGCGGCCGATATGGGCGAGAGCCTGCGCGGCAAGCTCGGGGTGAAGGTCCGCGCCAAGGACCAGACCCAGATCGACCGGACCCGCCGTCTGGACGCCAAGCTGGCCTCCGGCAACGCCCTGGTCCGCCCCTACGCGGTGGCGTGCGTGACGGTGCCCCGCACCTTGGGCATCACCGAGTTCGGCCGCCGCCTGGACGCCTCGATCCGCCGGGCCGGGTTCGCACCGTTACGCCTGGACATGGCCCAGGACGCCGGTTTCGCCGCCGCCACCATCCCGCTCGGGGTGGGCCTTGATCGTGCCGTGGAGGGCTCCTGATGGGCCGCCGCCCACCCCGGGCCGGTCGGGGGTGCCGGCGCNTGCTGGCCGACTTCGGCCACGACCTGCCGGTGGTGCCGCCCGACCCGCCGGCCCCCAAACCGATCCGGCTGTTCAGCCCGGTGCCCCGCCGTGGCGCTCGGCAGGCCGAGCGGGGCTGGTCGCCGGCATCAGCACCGGTCGCGGTGTACCGGATGACCTCCGATCAGGCGCCGGTGCTGTGGCCGTTGGTGACCAGCCCGGGCCTGCCGCCCCGCGGCGCCCAGATCGGTATCGACTTCTTCTCCCGGGCGTCGTTCTACGCCGACCCCAACGGGTGGGTGCTCGACCCGACCATTCCGGTGTCCAACCCCAACATGTTCACCTTCGGCAAACCCGGCATGGGCAAGTCCGCCACGGCGAAAGCGTTCGTGTTGCGGATGCTCGGCTTCGGCTACAAGGCGCTGATCCTGGGCGACCCGAAAGACGAGTACGAAACCCTGTGCCGCAGCCTCGGGGTCGAACCGATCGCGATCGGGCAGGGGCTGGCCGCCCGGATCAACCCGTTGGCGTTCGGGCCGCTCGGCCAAGGCTGGGACACCCTCGATGCGGCCGAAACGCAACGCCGCTCGGCGATCGTGTTCTCCCGGTGGCTGACCCTGATCCGGGGCCTGGTCGGCTCCCAGAAGGTGNGGGAGCGGCCGGTGCCGTTCGGCCCCACCGAGGAAACCGCGGTCGACGCGGCACTGAAACAGCTCACCGGCCACGACACCGCCACCACCCGGCTGCACGAGACCACCATCCCGCAGCTGTGGCGGCTGCTGGACGAACCACCCGCCGACCTGGTCCGCGGCTGCCGGTACGCCTCCGCCCGGCACTTCCTTGATGAGACCCGGCTGTTGCGGGACGCGCTCGGCCAGCTGGTGGGTGGCACCTTGAAGGGGCTGTTCGACGCACCCACCACCATCAACCTGGACTGGGCCGCCCCCATCCAGTCGCTGTCGCTGTCACGGCTGGAACCCCTCGGCGACGAGGCGATCGGCATGGCCTTGTTGTGTCTGAACTCGTGGGGCCGGGCGATGCGGGAGGTGGCGGCGGCCGGCGACATGCGGATCGTGGTGCGCGACGAGTCGTGGAAACAGCTACGGCTCGGGGTGGATGCGGTCAAGTCGTTCGACGCCGATCTGCGGCTGTCCCGCCGTGACGGCGACATCCAGTTCGCCCTGGCTCACAAGCCGTCCGACCTGGTCAGTGTCGGCGACGCCGGCTCCCAAGCGGCGGCGATCGCCCGCGACATGCTGCACCTGGCCGACACCAAGATCCTGCACGGCCAGGACCAGGCGGTCGCCGAGGAACTGCAACAACTCCTCGGCCTGTCCGACATCGCCGTCACCATCGTCACCGACTGGTGCCGGCAAGCCNCCGGGCGGGCGTTGTGGATCGTCGGCGAGCAGATGTTCAAGGTCCAAACGGTGCTGCACCCGGCCGAGCAGCGGCTCACCTGGACCAACACCTCCCTGGAGAAAGCAGGGTAGGCGATGAAGTGGGCGGCGGGACTGCTGGGCTTGTGGCTGATCGTGTTCGTCGGCATCCCCGTCGGGGTGATCATCACCAGCACGGTGATCGCCGCGCCGGCGGTCGCCTACCAGATCCAACTCGACCCGTGCAGCGCCTACCTGTCCGGTGACCCGAACGCGGCCGCCCAGTTCGGGCCGTTCAGCCTGCCCAAACCCGGGTCGCCCCGCTACCAGTCGCTGCACAGCCCCGCCCAGCCCATCCCGGCCCGCATCAAGTCCCTGTACGTGGCGGCGNGCCGCCACATACAGAATCCCTGGCAGTTACTGGCCGGCATCGGCATGGCCGAAACCCGCCACGGCCGCAACAACCGCACCAGCTCGGCCGGCGCCCAGGGCCTGACGCAGTTCATGCCCCGCACCTTCGAGGTGTACGGGGTCGACGGGGACGGTGACGGCAAGGCCCGCATCCACAACGACGCCGACTCGATCTTCTCCGCCGCCAACTACCTGGTCGCCTCCGGGGTCCGTTCCGGCGCCTCCGGGGTGATCCGTGCCCTGTGGGCCTACAACCGGTCGGTCACCTACCGCAACGACGTGCTGTTCTACGCCTGGAGCTACGCCGGCGCCGGCGGCCAGGTTGTCGTCGACGGCGAGGTGCCCGCCGACTGCATCCCCTCGACGGTGACATCCCCGGCTTCCCGATGACTGCCCCCGTCGGGTTCCGCCGCCGAACACGGGCTCCGGCCGGCCGCCACGTACATGCTGCGCTGCGTCCACGCCGCCTTCCCCAGATCACCCGGATGGGCGGCAAAGGCAGCCGGCCGATCAGCACCTCCGACCATCCCCGCGGGCTGGCGGTGGACTTCATGATTCCCCGCTGGAACACCCCTCAGGGCGGGCGTTCGGCTGGAAGGTCGCCCACTGGGTCCAAGCCAACGCCGCCCGGCTGCACATCAAATACATCATCTTCGACGTCAAGAAGTGGAACCCGGCGGTCAACAACGCCTGGCGTCCCTACCGGCATCCCCTGGGCAACTCCAGCCCCACGCTGGCCCACAAAGACCACGTTCACGTCTCGGTGAAGGGCTAACCCATGCTCCAACACGACCGCCGCCACGACCCCTACCCGCTCACCTGGGAGATCCCGCTCGCCGTGGGTCTCGGGCTGCTCCTGATCGGCGTCCTGGGCGCCCACATGGGCCGCGGCCTGGCCGGCCTGACCGGCGGCTACGGCTGGCTGTGGCCCGACCCGACCCGGCTGTTCACCAGCCTGCCCGGGCTGATCCGCGGCGACGCCGGCGCCGGGCTGACCCGCCCGATCAGCCTCCCTGCCGGGATGCTCACCGGCTGGATCATCACCGCCGAACTGCTGCTGTACACCGCCAGCGGCACAGTCGGGGTGTGGGCGCTGCGCCGCTGGGGACCCGGCCGGATGAAAGGCATGGCCACCGCCGCCGACGCCGAAGCAACGGTGGGGGTGAGCNGGCTCCGCCGCGTCGCCCCCATCATCCGACCCGACCTGCACCCCACCACCCGGCGAGGAGCCCGCCATGGCTGACCAGCTGCCCTTCGACACCCCGAACCCGCCACCCCGGCCACCGGCGCGGACCTCGCCGTGCCGCCGCGGGTGTGGTTCCTGTCCGCCGACGACCTGGCCGCCACCAGGGACAAGCTGGCGCAACTGACCCGCCGCGCCGCCCGCCGCGGCTTCACCGGCGGCATCACCCTGCACGCCCAGCCGGCCACCCGCAGCCACACCGGCGCCGGCGGCATCCCCGTCACACTCCACGGCTTCGACGTCACCCTGACCGGCNACCGCCCCCACTACGCCGGCTGGAGGTTCCTGGCCGCCGTCGACAACATCGCCGGGCAGGCCCTGCTCCGCTACCCGCCCGGGGCCGACACCACCCCGATCCCCAACGCCGACATCCACGCCGGCCGCTGCGACCACTGCCACACCAGCAGGGACCGCACCAAGACGATGCTCGTCCAGCACGACGACACCGGCGAGATCAAACAGGTCGGGTCCAGCTGCCTCGCCGACTTCCTCGGTGTGAGCTTCACCCCGGTGTTCCTCGACGCCGCCGAGGTGACCGGTCAGCTGGNNGGTTGGGGGACCCCACACCCCCACGCGTGGGATCTCGCGTCGGTGGTGGCCCACAGTTGGGCGGTCATCGAACGGTACGGCTGGACCTCCGCTGCGGCCGCCGGCGGCAAACGGGTCGCCACCCGCGACCTGGTCGGCAAAGCTCTGGTGGGCGGCCGCGACGCCGAACCGCTCCGGGCCGACCTGGCGCCCCTGATGGGCGAGGCGCTCACCCACGCCCACCGCATCATCGCCGACCTGCCCGGCCTGCTCACCGAACCCTCCGGCTACCAAGCGAACCTGCGGGTCCTCGCCGACGCCGGGGTGGTCACCGGCAAACACCTCGGCCTGGCCGCCAGCATCGTCCCCTTCTGGCAACGCGCCCACACCCAGCCCGCCNATCCCGGCCGAGCCCGCCCAGCAGCCCCCGAACGCCGGCATGTGGGGACGGTGNGGGAGAAGATCACCCTCACCGGCACCCTCACCACCGCGATGAACCTGGGCTCCTACAGCTACTACGGCCCGGACCGGCAGCTACTCGTCCTCGACTGCGGTGACGCGATCGCCAAGACCATCACCTCCGCCGGCTGGGCGGCCGACGTGCATGTCGGTGACACCCTCACCGTCACCGGCACCGTCAAGGCCCACGACAGCTACCACCACCAGCCCCAAACGGTGCTGACCCGCACCAAACTCGACCAACGCACCCCCGCCACCGACACACCCACCCCCACCCCGGCCCTCGCAGCGCCCCGGTGGGAGACCGTAACCCCGCTCAACCCCCAAGCCCGGTTTCAAGCGGTTCCGGTGGCGGCTGGCCCGCCGGCCGCGCCGCCCTGACCGTCTAGCCACCCCCAACCCCTCACCACCGAAAGGAACCCTGTGCCATGACCGCCCCTGTCGTCCCCCGCTCCCGCCGGCACCACCGGTGCGGCCCGACCTGACCTGGCCCGACACCCACACCGAAACGATCCTGCTGCCGGATCCCGACCAGCCGCAGCCCCAGCCATCGGAGGACGACCATGCCTGAGCCGACCATCACCGTGCGCAGCCCCAGCGACATCGCCCAGCTCGTCCCCTACCTGGTCGGGTTCNACCCCGAGGAGTCCCTGGTGCTCGTCGTCGTCGACCGCGGACGCATCCAGGTCACCGCCCGCGCCGACCTCGCCGACCTCGCCAGGCCCGGGGAAGCCGAAGGGCTCGTCGGCCGGATCTGGCACCGGTTCCCCGACGCCGAGGGCCTGGTCGTCGGCTACAGCGTCCACCCCCACGCGGCAGCCAGCGTGGCCGAACGCTGCATCGCCGCGATGCCGGCCGGAGCCGCGATCATGAGCATGACCGTCACCGGGGACACCTGGACGACCGCCGACGGCAGCCACGGCCCCGTCGACCCGTACGGGCCGACCGCGGCCGCCGCCACCGTCACCGGCATGAGCCACCGCGGCCGGCGCAGCGACCTGGAGGCACTGTTCGAACCGGCGCCGCTGACCGACNCAGCTCGTCGACCAGATCGACACCCACACCCGGCAGTTGAACGACCCCACGTATGCAGCAAGCATGGTGGCCCGCACCCGTGACCTCATCGCCGCCCATCTGCCCCACCCCGCCCACCAGCCCTCGGGCAGGCTGCGGCGGTCGAGCTGGCCCTGCTGGTCCACCAGGAGGATCCCCAGCGCGTGGCCGTGCTCAGCCTCACCCCCGACACCGCCGCCGCCCACCTGGCGCTGTGGCGTGACGTGATCAGCCAGGTTCCCGCCGAGATCGCCGAGAGTCCGCTGGTGATCGCCGGCATGGCCGCCTGGATCGACGGCGACGGGGCCAGCGCCGCCATCACCGCCGAGAGAGCCGCCCGGCTCACCGACGACGGCATCAGCCGGGTCACCGGCCGGCCCTCCTCGTCGGCGGGCTGGAGGCCATCATCGACACCGTCACCCCACCCAGCATGTGGCCCGGCATCCGCGCCCGCGACTTCGCCAACTGCCCCGTCCCCGTCCGGCGGGCCGTCGCCAGCCTCACCAGCCCCCGGCCTGGGAAACCTACACCGCACCCACCGGCCGCGAACGGCAGCCCGAACCGCCCACCCTGACCCCACCGCCCGCCCCCGGGCCGGCGATCTAACACCGCCAAGGAGACCCCGATGAGCGTCACCGGCTCCACCGACACCTACGCCGACACCACCACCCCCGCCGACCCGACCACCGACCAGCCGACCCGGCACGGCGTCGCGGAGCGTGACCGGCTGGCCTGGGAAACCACCACCAGCCGTGCCGTGCCCCCACCACCGCCACCGGCACCGGCCGACCCGCCATCGGCCCCCACCCGCTGACCAGGAGACCTCACATGCCCACCCAGCAGCCGTCCCGGCCCCGGTTCGACCCCACCCAGGTGGGCTGGCGGATCGGCAAAGCACACGAGCCGCGCGCCGGGGACCTGTGGTGCCCGTGGGACCGCACCGCCGGCGTGATCGGCCCCCAAGGCTCCGGCAAGACCCTCGACCTGCTCACCCCCGCCCTGCTCGCCGCCCCCGGCGCCGCCCTGGTCACCCTCACCAAGACCGACGATCTGCTGCTGTCCATCACCGCCCGGCAAACCGGCGGCCGGCCCGCGGTCGTCCTCGACCCGTTCAGCCAAGCCGACGGGCTGCCCGAACTCGTCTGGGACCCGATCGTCGGCTGCGCCGACCCGGTCACCGCCGAACGGCGAGCCAAAGCGTTCACAGCCGGCACCATCAAAGCCACCGCCAACAGCTCCGGCGACACCGCCGCCCGCTTCTACGCCGCCGAAGCCGCCAAAGTCCTTCAGTGCTACTTCCACGCCGCCGCGCTCACCGGCCAAACCCTTGATGCGGTCCTCCGCTGGGTCGCCAACCCGCGCGCCACCCACGAACCCTCCGAAATCCTCCTCACCCACGAAGGCGCCGCCCACTACTGGCACGGGCTCCTCCAAGGCGCCCTCGTCGGCGACGACCGGACCGCCGGCAACACCATCACCACCGTGCAACAAGCGATGAGCCTGTTCTTCCAACCCGAGATCCGACGCCGCTGCACCNCCGGCCCCGGCCGGCCCGCCACCGACATCGCCGCGATCATCACCAACCGAGGCACCCTCTACCTGCTCGGCCGCGAAGACCCCTACGCCTCCGCGTCCCCGCTGATGACCGCCCTGGCCGAACACATCCTCGACACCGCCCTGGCGTTGGCCAACCGCAGCCCGCACGGCCGGCTCTGCCCGCCGATGCTCGCCTGCCTGGACGAACTGCCCTCCACCGCACCGCTGCCCACCCTGCGCACCCGGATGGCCAACGAACGCGCCCTCGGAATCAGCTTCATCTACGCCGCCCAAACCTGGCGCCAACTCGCCAGCATCTTCGGCGACACCGAAGCCCGCGCCCTGTTCGGCCTCACCAACCTGCTGATCATGTTCGGCGGCAGCAAGGACGTCGGGTTCAACAAAGAAGTCTCCGACCTGGTCGGCACCACCCGAGTCGCCCGCGTCACCTGGCAANTCGGCGGCACCGGGGGCCGCTCCAGCCACGGCGACGACATGCTGATCCTGCGACCCGAAGAAGTCCGGCAACTCNCCGAANAACACGCCCTCGTGATCGCCGAGAACACCAAACCCATCATCGCCCGGCTCACCCGCTGCATCGAAGGCCGCACCGGCCACACCCTGCTCAGCCAACAAGCCAACCTCCGCCACCAACTCCAACAACAACCCAGCCGGCAAGTCAGCGCCGAAGCACGCGCTCTGGCCGCGCTCACCCACGCCCGCCATCACGGAATGGTCGACGCCGATGAATAACCCCGAGTCGCTCACCCAACGCTTCCCCTACCCGAACACCCCCAGCTTCAAGCCGCCTACCACCACCTGTACCTGGCCGCGAACGGCACCGACGAAGAACGCCGCAAACTCGGCAACCCCGCCCACCTACCCCGACCCTGGGACCCGCCCACCTGCACCAACCCCGACCTGCGCGCCGAACTGTGGGCCTGGCTCGAAGACGTCGTCACCTGGCTCAACCACGACTACGTGTGGGACCACACCGCCGGACTCATCCCACCCTGCTGGCCCCTCCACCCCCACCTCGTCCACGAAATCGCCGTCCTCGCCGACCAACGCCGCCGCGCCAGCCTCGACCTCACCAGCAGCGCCCTCGAAGAATGGCACCGCTACGGCCTGCCCACCTTCCTCGACCGGCTCAAAGGCCGCACCCGCAACCTATGCGACGACCGCCACAGCCCCTGGCCCGCCAAAGGCCGCCACGACCGCCACATCAGCCAAGCCGCCGTCACCACCCGACACACCGCCTACCAAGACGACATCGCCACCACCAGTCCAGCCCCACCAATCCTGGAAGAATTGCGCCGAGGGCTACGACTAGTCATGGAGGACGGGGAGAGCATCGATCCGACAACTGGGGAGTTGCTCTGATGGGTGATCCCCAAAGGCGGCACGTGTCCGTGAGGGCTGCGCCAATGCCCTAGGATGCGTTGGTGACCAAGTGCCCTGCCTGGGGGAGTCTCAGTTCGTCAGATAGCTCCTGGCTTTTTCGAATGTCAGGGCCAGGCGGTGGCAAGTATGGTGCCGCCTGGTGCACCAGGCAATCCGACGGCCGCGGCCATGCCGGTGTTTCGTCCCTGTGCCCATCGTTTTCAGACTGGGACGTCCATCGGGCCTGCCTGTGTATGCGGGATGTTTGCTGTAGCCACCTGCACGAGTTGTGGGCAGCCGCTGTGTGGCGACCATCTGTGGCGTGGGACCAAGGGACAAGTACTTTGTGCGACGCATAAGCACGCCGAGATTGCCGCGCTCGAAGAGGACAGACAGGTTGCCGAGGAACGAAGGCAAGCCGCCGAGGCGGCAGCCTCTGCTGCCGAGGCAGAACTCGACATGCCTTTGATTCGCCGCTTCACCTACGTGGCAGACCCTGTTGAGCGCACTGTTCGCCTGGTGGGAGCCGGTGAGTGCCGAGTCACAGAGCGGGACAAGCATGGCGACTTCCGGCCCGTGGTCCACCTGCCGAGGTACTGGGCTTCCGTCATGCCTGACCTTGGGCAGCGCAGCTGGCAGGCTGACCAGAAGTTCCCAGGGGTACGAGCGATCGCAGCGTGGTTCGGACGACAGGCTACTTCCGGGGAATAAAGCCGTTCGGTGGAACCCTCCACCCGGCTATCAAAGGCTTCTTCGGAAGGCCGGAGCGCTATGAGCCAGCCGCCGAGTGGGTGTTCAAGAGATGCAGCACTGTAAGAGGCGGGCATGGAGACAGCGCTGATGGACACTGGTTCGTGGCTTGCTCGCCAGCGGGCGAACTGCAGACGGAGTTCGCGAACGCCTTTCTCGTGTACCTCATGGCGGACATCCTCGGTCTCAGGAGCGGAGAGCCAGATCCCCTGCTCAGGTATTACTACACCTACTAAGGGCCGAAGTCATTTCGGCCAGGGATGTCACAACCGCGTGCCCGATCGCGCCAGCCTCCCGCAACTATGCAGTGAACAAACACGCGCCGAGCAAGCTGGCCAAGAGCCAGGGGCCGTAGGCGAAGGCTCCGCGTGTGTGCCGGATGGTGTGGATGGTCCAGGCGGTGATGGTGCCGGTGAGGAGGGCGGGGAGGACGAGGGTGAGGCTGAGGGGGCGATGGTGGTGCCGATGAGGGTGGCGAGTTTGACGTCGCCCATGCCGATGCCGCCGTGGGTGATCCGGTTGGTGAGGTAGAAGACGCTGCCGGCGAGAACTGCCCCGAGGAGGGCTTGGACGGCGGTTGTGGGCTGTTGCAGCACGATCGTGGCGGTGAGGATGCCGGCGAGGCTGGCGAGGGCTGTGGGGCCGAGGATCCGGTTGGGGAGGCGCATCACGTCGTGGTCGATCGCGGCGAGCGCCGGGCCGGTGGCCAGCAGGGGCAGCAGGGACAGGTAGAGCCAGGGTGTGGCCGAGGTGGCGGCGCTGTGGGCGAGTAGTCCGGCGGCGGCCGCGGTGGTGGGGATGATCCACCGGCGGGGTCCGGGTGGTGGCTGGTGGTGTTCGTCGGGTGTGCGGTAGCGGAGCTGGTTGAGTGTGCGCCGCAGCCAGACGCCGTAGCCGGCGCCGACGCCGGCGGCGAGGAGGCTGGCCAGGAGCGGGTTCACCAGGTGATCCTTCACAGGGGTGTGTGGGGTTTGATTATCGGCTACCAGCGGGGGCTGGGCGCAGGCGGGGGCTGGTCGACGCGGGGGTGCGGGCGGTTGGGCGGGGTGGGGGTGGTGACGGATTCGTAGCCGGCTTCGCCCACGGTGTCGGGGGTTGCGGCAGCTGCTTGTTTGCGAGCCAGGTTGGCGGCTTCGGCGAGGGCTTGTTGGGTGGCGCGGCGGGGNTTGGCGTTCCAACCGCGGGCCATGCTGGCGAGGGCGGAGCGGACCAGGCTGATGGGGACGCGGGTGTGGGCGGCGATGTGTTCGGCGTTGTCGGTCCAGCGGGTGGGNGGTTGGGCGGCGACGACACGGGCCGCTTCAAGNGATCGCTTCGGCGGGGGCAGGGTGGTGAGCCGGTCGTCGATGAGGGTGTCGGCGAGCGGACGGGCGTGGCGGAGGGCGTCCAGGAGCGCATCGTGTCGCTGGTCGGCGACCAGGCTGGCGGGNTCGCTGCCGTCGGGGAGTTGGGCGTAGCGCGGGTCGAGGTTGTAGAGGGCGAGGAGCCAGAAGTCCTTGGCGGCGGCGGCGCGTCCGGCCGGGTCGGCGTCGGTGGCCACGATCGGCTGGGTCGGGTGGGTGTGGAGTTGCGCGACTTGGGGTTCGGTGAGGCTGGTGCCGAGCGGGGCGGCGCCGACGAGCCGCCCTTCGGTGGCGAGGCTGACCGCGATGGCGTCCATGGGGCCTTCGACGATGACCGGGGTGGCGGTCGGGGTGAGGGTGCCGGCGAGGAACAGTTGGTCGCCTTTGTGGAACAGCGGTGTTTCGGGNGTGTTGAGGTACTTGGGGCCGGCGTTGTCGGTGTCGGTGCGGTCGGGGTGGCGGCGGCCGACGAACCCGAGGATCTGGCCGTCGTGGACGATGGGGAAGACGGCCCGGTTACGGAACCGGTCGATGAGAGGTCCGGTGCTGGCCGTGCTGGCCACGCCGGCGAGCAGCATTTCGTGGTCGCTGATGCCGTGGCGGCGTAGGTGGGTGACCAGCGCGGTCCAGGTGTCGGGGGCGTACCCGGGCCGCAGGGTGGGGTGGCCGGTCAGGTCGACGCCGAACCGGTCGGCCAGGTAGGACTGGGCCCAGCTACCGGGCAGGCAGGCGGCGTAGAAGTCGGCGGTGAGGTGGTTGACCTGCAGGAGCCGTTCGGGCGGGACGGGGCAGTCGCGCCACGCGTCGGCCCGGGCGAGTTGGCTGCGCAGGTCGGCGTCGGTGGGTTCGGGGGCGCCCAGGTGGCGACGCAGCAACGCTTCCATGCCGAGGATCTGTTCGTCGTCCACCGGTTCGTTGTCGGGGTCGCCGGTGGTGGTGGGCTGGTCGGGGTCGTCGGGGGCTTCGGCCAGGTGCCAGTCGTCGGTGGGTGTGGCGGTGGCGTCCGAGTGCGGTGGTGGGGTCCAGTTGTCGTACAGGTCGGCGGGGGTTGGGTGTGCGGGTCGTCGATGNTCGGGCTGGTCGTGGTGGTCGGTGAGCAGGGACAAGCGCCACACCCAGGCCTGGCACAGGTCGGTGTGCCCGTCGGCGTCGAGGGTGGCGACGTCGTCGAGGAGTTGGGTGAGCGGCCAGCCGCGTTGCAGGCCGCGTTCGATGGTGGTGACCAGGGCGGGCCACCAGGTGCTGTCGCGTAGGTGGAGGCTGGTGTGCAGGCCGACGTGCCGGTCGAGGTCGGGTAGCCAGCTGTCGGCCAGGTGGTGATCGCCGAGGGTGGCGTCGGCGACGGTGGGTGCGAGCCGGCGGGCGAGCCGCCACCACAAGGCGGCGGCGGCATGGTCGTCGGGCAGCGGCCCTTCGCCGGCGGCGGCGTCGAGGAGGTGGCGGGCGGGGAGGCCGCTGGAGGACAGTTGGGCGAGCCGGGCGGCCAGGGTGGGTGCGAACGGATCGGTGAGCACCTGGGGTCCGCACGTGTCGAGGGCGTTGCCCCATTCGGTGAGTGCGGCGGACTGGCTGTCGGCGAGCCGGGTGCGGAGATGGCGTTGCCAGCGTGCTTCGGCTTGGCCGTGTTGGGGGCGNCCGAGGGGCCGTAGGTCGCTGATGGGGGTGCCGGTCGCGGCCCGCCACACCTCGACGTCGGCGATCAGGTCGGCGCCGGGCCGACGGGTCAGGTGGACCGCCCAGGCGGGCACGGTCGGGTTGGTGAGGCTGGTGGCCCGGACCTGGTCGGCAAGGGTGGTGACGAGCTGGGCACGGCCTTCCAGGTANGGCCCCCACAGGGGATGGTCGGCGAGGACGGTGGGCACGGCGGGCAGCCACGGCACCGGCCCGCCGCGGTGAAGGCCTTCCCGAGTGGCGACCCGCCAGGCGAGCACGCTGCACGGGTCCTGGGCGGCGGTGAGCGGGTCCGCGGCCGCGTCGGCGAGGCACCGGTAGGGGTCGTGTCCGTTGGCTTGGGCGAGCAGCAGTTGGCCACGCAGCGCCGGCCAGGTGTCTTCCCCGACGAGGCCGGGCAGGACGGTGTTGACCATCTGTTCGAGGGCGGCGACGCGGGTTTGTCCGGCATGGTGGGCGGCGGCGAAGGCGACCGCGTCGGCGTAGCGGGCGGCGGCGGGGCCGAGCCGTAGCGCCGGGTTTCCGGCGTCGCGGAGTTGGGTGGTCGCGGAGAGNGGCGACTCGTCGCGGGCCAGGATGTGTTCGAGGACGTCGGTGGGGGTGAGCGGGTTGATCGTGTCGGGGCGGATGACGCTGTGGGGNTCGCCGTCGCCGACGACGACCACGTAGGCGTGGTTGGTGTGCCGGCCGCGGGTGAGCATGGTGTATGCCTGTTGGCGGGACTCGGTGCCGGTGAGCAGCCCGTGCATGCTGTCGGCGGTGACTCCTTGGGCGGTGTGGGTGGTGCAGGCGTAGCCCAGGTCGACGTGTTCGGCGGCGTAGTCGGCGGGCAGGCGTACCTGCCGTCCGGTTTGGGTGTGGCGGACGTCGAGTTCGTGCCGGGCGGTGATGCCGACGATGGTCCACCGGTCGCCATTCTTGACCCAGCTGGTGGGGCTGATGCGCAGCTCGCGGTTGTTGCGGCGGGTGATGATCACGTCCCCGACCGAGGCGGTGTTGCCGCTGCCCAGGGTGAGGTGTTGGTCGGGGGTGCGGCCGGCAAGGCGTTGGCTGCGGGCCCGCTCGTTAAGCTCGGCGACCAGGTCACGGGTGGGGGCGAGCATGATCGAGTCGGCGCCGGCGGCCACGTCGGCACTCCAGGCGGCGAACAGCTCATCCGCCATGGTGGTTTGGTCGCCGACGTGAATCCGGCCCTGGTCGAGGTAGAAGCCGAGGGCTTCGTTGTGCCCNTCCCGCAGGGCCAGCGAGGCGGACCCTTCGGCCCGGTCGGTGAACCGGACCAGTTCCCGCAGATGCAGCGCGCCGTGGGTGGTTTGGATGTCGCGCACCCCGCCGGCGCCGATGGCGGCGAGCTGCTGGTCGTCGCCGATGAGCCGGACCGACCCGCCACGGGCCAGGACGTGCTGCACCACAACGTCCAACGACAACGTGTCGGCCATGCCTGCTTCGTCGATGATGACCAGGCTGTCCGGGCCGAGAGAACGCATCCATTCGGGGGCCGGTTCGTCGTGCTGGAGGGTCCACACCAGCTTGGCCAGCGTGTCGGTGTGGCCGGTCATCTGGTCGCCCAGGCCGGCGGCGGCGGCCGCGGAAGGAGCCAGGCCGATCACGGTGCCGCCGGCCTCGGTCCAGGCCCGGGACAAGGCGTTCATGGCGGTGGTCTTGCCGGACCCGGCGGGGGCGATCGCCAGCTGGACCCGGGCACCGGAGGTGGCCATGTCGCGCACCATCAGCACCTGGCCGGCGTTCAGCTCGACCCCGTTGGCCTGGCATTCCAGCAGCGCCAGATCGACCGCCGTGGCGGGCAGAACCCTGCCGTCACGCAGCCCGGCCGCCTCGACCAGCCGCACTTCAGCGGCCAGCACCTGGTCGGTGGTGAAGACTTGCGAGCCGGCGACCCGGTACACGCTGGAGCCGTCGGAGCGGCGCAGCGGCCCGGGTTCGGCCGGTTCGTCGCGTTCGGTCCGGTCCAGCCGCCGGCACCGTCCCAACGCTTCGGCCACTACCTGGTCCACCACCTGATCCACCCGGCTGCTGGGCACCGCGGCGGCCCGAACCAGCCGCAACGCCTCCCCGCGCACATGCCAGTCCTGCCAGGTCGACCGATCCTGCTGCACCCGTTCCAACACCAGGACCGCCGCGTTGCGCACCCAGCCGGCATCCACCGTCACCACGATCCCCGCTGCCGGATGGAGGGCCGCCCGGATCATCGCCCGCACCCCGATGTCACCGCCCACCACCTGCTCGGCCTGGGCCCGCCACACCTGCCGCTGCTCGGACAGGCTGCGCGGTTCGTGCTTGGCCTGACGGGTTTCCAACGTGGCCTGCTGGGCCAGGGCGATCGCTTCGGTGGGGGTGGGTGGCCGGTGATGATCGGCCTGGAACTGGGCGGCCAACTGGCGGCGGCGGGCGTTGATCGACACCCTGCGGGTGGACCAGCGTTCATTCAACGCCGGGTCCACCCCGACGATCTCCCGGACGGGACGCTTGCGCGGATCCGGGTCCGGCCGGGCCGCGAACCGGACCCCCAACGTCTCTGCCAGGTGCCGCTCCAAGGCCGTGTTGTACGTTTCGGAGGCGGCCACGATCGCTTTGAACAGCACCCGCCCATCGATGGCCAACCAGCGGCCCCCNTCGACCGTCTGGACCTTGTTCGTCACCGCCACATGAGTGTGCAGGTCCGGGTCACCCGCCCGGCTGTCCCGATGGGTGAACGCGGTAGCCACCAGGCCACGCACCTCCACCTGACGCACCCCGCCACGCCCCTCGCGGGTGAACAACGCCCTCCGCTCGATGAACGCCAACGCGTCCGCCACCGCCGCATTGTGGGCCCGTTCGATCGCCGCCGCCGTCGCCTGATCGGCCACCGCCCACAACGCCGACACCGACTTGACCGGGGAGAACGTCAGATCGAACCCGGCCACCGCCCGGGTCTTCTGCCGTGACTCGCGGGCGATGAACCCGGCCAACTCCCGCTCATCCAACGGAGCCCGCCCGAACGCCTCACCGAACATTTCGGTGCCCACCTCGGAGCGGATCCGCGCCCGCTCCGCGATCGCCACCGCCGCCCGCCGCGGCACCCCNGACGCCGTGTTCAGACCGGCCAGCCGGCGGGCAACCTCAACCCGGAACGGGCTGACATCATCGGCCAACACACTGAACGGCCGGCCCAACTCCGACACCGCCGCGACCCGTTCCGGGGTGGCCTTGCTGCCCAGGTCGGCGATCCGCTGCCGGCTCAACGGATGCAACCCGGAACCGAACAACGCCTGCATCTGCTCCGCCGTCACCGCATCCCCGGCGGCCAGCCCGTCGATCCCCACCAGGCCCGATCCCACCCACACCCCCGGGGTTTCGCCCTTCTCGGTGTAGTAGGACGCCAACCCCACATGACCCTTCTCGGTGGAGTCCATCGCAGCCACCTGACGGGTCAGGTAGTCATACCCGGACCCGGCGGTGAGGCGATGCAGACTCATCGTCATACCCACCTCTAGCGGTTTCCAGCCACCCGATTCGGACACCCAAACCACCGCGACTTTCAACGAAACTTCAGCATCTTTCGCTGACAAGGGGCGATACAGACTCCGGCCATGGTGCAAGAGGTGTGTGCCACTTCAACAGGGGCGAAAACAGGGGTTGGGACGAAGGTCGGGAACGTGGCCGGACTCGGTCGTGGGGGACGGTCAGGGGTGCGGGTCTGAGGAAACGTCACGGGGGTGTCCGAATCGGATGGGTGGCCGGCGCAAAGGAAGGGTGAGGGGCCGACTGGCGGGCCTGTGAGGAGGATCGAAACGTGGGTGAGGGGCAGACGGGGTTGCCGCTGGATCCGAAGCGGCGGGCGCGGGCCCAGGTGACTCAGGCGGTGGGCCGTATCCAGGCGCTGCGGGCCGAGCGAGAGAAGCGGATCACCGCGGCCGCGCTCGAGGTGGTCGGGGCACTCGAGGCACGCAAGGACAAGCTCGCCGAGCTCGAGCAGGCCGCGGCCGCGGGGATCGCGGCCATGCTGGCCGAAGGGCTCACGATCGCCGAGATCCTGGAATGGACCGGCGGGACGATCCTGGACGCCAAGGAGGCCGGCCGGCTTGCCCGGCTCGCCTCCGACGGCTGAGCGGAGGGCGGACAGGTGCGCGGCTGGCGTGGGTGTGGCTCCGGGCGCAGTTGACCGGCATCGTGGTGTCGAGCTGCGTGTGGATCGTCCTGGTCGCTGCGGCGCCCGTGATCGCGGCGTTGCTGGTGGTGGCGATGGCCACGATTACGGCTGGCTGGAACACCCCGGCCGGGGTGTGGTGGCGGTACGGTGTTAGGCCGGTGCCCGAGCTGGTGGCCGACCAGGTGTGGGACGCGGTAGTGCCGGTCCGGTCGCTGCGCGGCCGCGGCCAGCCCCGGCTGTGGTGGGCACGCTGGGGTGTCGAGGTGGTTGCCGCCAGCACCGGGCAGCTGGTGCTCAGCGACAGCCTGGTCGACCAGATCGCTCGCCGGCGGATCGCCGGGGACAAGCTGGCGGCGCTGCTCCTCCACGCGATCGGTTGCGAACCAGTCACCTCGTCCCGGATGGTCGCCGCGGTGAACTGCTTCTGCTGGCTCTGGGTGCTGGTCACCAGCCTCACCCGCCCTTTCGGGCGCCGTGCCCGCCGGCTGCCGCTGATCGGCGCCGCGTGGAAGCTGCGGTGGATCATCTTCGGTATCGCGATCGTGCAGTCGTGGCTGGAGGGCCGCTGGCCCGCCCTGATCGGCGTGGCCATCATCGCCGTGCTGTCGGCGGTCGGTCCCCGGCTCGCCGCCGCCTGGGAGGACCGGGCCCAGCAGTTGGGCGACGACAAAGTGATCGCCGAGGGCTACGGGCCTGTGCTGGCCGGTCTGATCGTCGGCCCGCAATCGCGTCTGCCCGACCTGGAGCGGGCCCGCCGGCTGACGGGAACCGGCCCGTGAACGGCCATTATTACGGCGTAATAATCACCCGGAACGGGTGGTGCTGGTGAGGCCGCCGATGCCGTACTACGGCGGCAAGCAACGCATCGCCGACCGGATCGTCAGCTTCTTCCCGACCCATTCGCACTACGTGGAGCCCACCTGCGGGTCACTGTCGGTGCTGTTGGAGAAGCCAGCGTCGAAGCTCGAGACGGTCAACGACCTGGACCAGCACCTGGTCACCTTCTGGCGGGTGCTGCGAGACCGCACCGACGATCTGCTGCGCGTGTGTGAGCTGACCCCGCACGCGCGCGCCGAACGCACCCTGGCTCAACAACCGCTTCCCGGCGACCTGGACGAGGTGGAGGTGGCCCGCCGGGTGTGGGTCCAGCTGACCCAGGGACGCTCGGGCATCCGTCGTCCGACCGGGTGGCGGTTCTACCTGAACCCGGCATCCACCTGTTCCTCGATGGCCGGCTACCTCGACGGGTACCGCGGTCGGATCCCGCCGGCTGCGTGGCGGTTACGGGACGTCCAGCTGGAGTGCCGGGACGCGCTGAGGGTGGTGGACGACTACGGCCGACTGCCCGACACGCTGCTGTACGTCGACCCGCCCTACACCACCGATGTGCGGGCCGGTGGCCAGTACCGGCACGAGGTCGAGCGAGACCATCACGAACAACTCCTGGACCTGCTGGAGGGCTGCCGGGCACAGGTGGTGCTGCCCGGCTACGACAACGCGCTGTACCGACGTCGGCTGGGATCGTGGTGGCGGGAGGCGATCCCCGCCACCACCCAACAGGGCGGCCGGCCCGGCACCCAGGCGCGGGTCGAGGTGTTGTGGATGAACTTCGTCCCGGCGGACACCCTGTTCCCCGCCGGCTGGTAGATCAGCCGGGCCAGCAGGCTGCGCAGACCCGGTCCTCACGTGGATCATCCTCGATGATGGTCACCGTCGCGGTGACGGTGCCGCATCGGTCACAGGGCGGGTGGGTCGCGTAGGCGAAGGCCGGGTCGTCGATCGGATACCCGGTATAGAGTTCAACGAAATGCGCCAGGTGGGCGCGCCCCTTCCCAGGGCTTTCGGACTGTTGCTCACTGTGGTGAACCTCCGGATACGGGTTGGAGTCGACCGGCTGGGATGAGTCCGGTCTCGAAGCGGGGTTCGTGGGCTGGGTCCAGGTGACCAGCCCGTACCAGCCGTCCTCGAGGCGATGCCAGCCGGCCAGCAGCGCCGGCCGCCAGGTTCCCTCGTCGGCCTGCAGGTAGACATGGCGGCCGCCAACGGTGGCCTCCGGCCCGGCGCCGCGGGCCGCGAGGGGGCCGAACTCGGAGCGGATGCGTTGCGACATCGGGCGGCGTGGTCCTTGTCCTTGAACGGTTCTGGCAGGCGGTTTCATGATGGCAGGACCGGCCGACAGCCGTTGAACTGTCAGGCTGGGGCTGCGAGATCGTAGCCGCCGTAGGGGAGCGGCCAGGCACGTGACGGGTACCGCGACCGCTGCGTTGGGTGATAACCGGTGCCCCCTCGACCTGCCAGTCTGCCGGGTAGTGCGTGGTAAGCCAGGCCAGGGCTGCGGTCGTCTTTCGGTGCTCATCGCGCCCATTGACCGGGGGCAGGGTGGGGAGGTTGCGCCAGCCGGGCATCGCGTGGTCGTGCCATGCCTCGACAGCCTCGTTCTCGCCGGGACCGATCGCATGCCAGCGGCAGCCGGGGCAGATGGCCTGGTAGACGAGCTGGTTGGGCCAGTGATCGGGGTGCCGGTGGTTGGGGTGTCGCAGCGGGTGTCGGCGCTGAACAGGTGCATCTCGTGGACAGGTCCAGCGAAGGTGGGGGTAGGGCCGCATAGCGCTCGATGCCACATGTGGCTGGCGGCGAGGCAACCGAACCGGCCATTCTCGGCAACATACCGCTCGAACGCTTGATCCAGGTCGGCGGGGCTGTAGTAGTCGGTGTGGAAGGCCAGCGGGGCCCCGTGCCAGGACGTAGCCCGGATCGCGTCCCGGGCCAGCTCCTCCATGTCGAACAAGGTGCCCTGGCTGCCCGTGATGCTCACGACCCGACCTCACCGGTGGCGGTCGCCGTGCGCAAGTACAGCAGCTCACGCAGTCCGTGCGGACGCCGGTCGCTGCGCAGGTATTGGGCGAGCACGTCGCGGACGCTGCGCTCACACGGGTCCCCGGCCCATTTGACGACCACTGTGCCGACGGCCGGGCCGCGTCCGGGGATCAGGATCTGGGGCCGCAAGGAAGACCAGGGCGCGGGTCGCGGATCGCCGGTCAGCCAGAGCGGTACCGTGAGGCCGAGGGTGACGCACAGGTAGCGAGCATCCTCGGGCTTGCTGACCAGATCGGCCATGATGACCGCGACGTCGCAGGCCAGTTGAGTGTGGTCAAGATCGCCAGCGAAGGCACGGACCCCACCCGGAAGGCAGCTACGGACCAGTTCCAGGGTGGGCGGGTCGGTCTTGTCGGCGTGCCCGGCGGCGACGATCGCTTCCCGGACGAGGTCCAGGTCGCGGTTCACCAGGTCACCTCGCTGATCTGGAACGTGTACAGGGACTGGCGGGTCGCGCCGAGGCCACGCACGCTCCCGATCCGGGCAGTGCCCACCTGGTGGATGCGGGCCCGTTCGCGCATGCCCCGTTCTGGGTAGGTGGCGTTGAGAGCCGCCTCTTGGGGGCTGAACCGGCGCGGGTCGGCAACGTCGGACACGACGGTGAAGCCGGGTCCGCTGGTGGTGCAGGTGGCGATCGGGTCACCATCCTCCTCGAGCAGGTGGACGGTGACGGTGATGGTGCTCATTGGGTTCTCCTTCCGAACCGGGATTCTGGAAATGATTTTACAACGCGCTGTAAAGTCAAGATAGGAAGGGTGTGGAGAACTCGTGCGGGAGAGGGTGTGGGAACGACGTGCTGTGCCGTCGGGGGCGGAGGCCCCTTACGCTAGGTGGTGATGAAGGATGAGGCGGCGGCCGCCCAAGTGCGGTGGCGGCCACGTGATGTGGCGGTGGAGCTGGGCCTGGTGGATCCGGTGACCCAGCGGGTTCGCACGGCCACCGTCCGGTCGTACCGGAGCCGGGGGCAAATGCCCGAGCCGGACGGGATGGATGGGCGCGGGCCGTGGTGGTGGCCGGACACGATCAGAGCGTGGGCGGCGTCGCGACCGGGTCGGGGTAACAGGCACGGCCCTCGAGGTCACCGACCGCGCGCTGGCGCTACAGGCGCCTCACCACCCTGCCCACCCAGGACCGCCTGACCATTGCGGCGGTGGGTCCCTGCTAGGGGTTTCTGAGGTCGGCCGTGCTGACGCTTCCTGAAAACTGACCCCTTGCGGGGCTGGGGATCTTGACCCCTGCTCGACGCTGTGGGGGTGATCACTGTGGAGAACTGGGCGGAGATCCGCCGTTTGCATCGGTCGGAGGGTGTGGCGATCAAGGAGATCGCTCGCCGGTTGGGGATCGCGAGGAACACGGTCCGGGCTGCGTTGGCCTCGGACTCGCCGCCCAGGTACGAGCGGCCATCGAAGGGGTCGGTCGTCGACCGGTACGAGAAGACGATCCGTGCACTGTTGCTGGAGGCGCCGCGGATGACGGCGCCGGAGATCGCGGCGCGGATCAACTGGCCGTACTCGTTGTCGCCGTTGAAGAAGTGGCTGACCCTGGTCCGTCCGCAGTATGTGGGGCTGGACCCGTCGGACCGGACCGGGTACGCGGCCGGCGAGATCGCCCAGTGTGATCTGTGGTTCCCGGCGGTCTCGATCCCGCTGGGCTTTGCTCAGGAACAGGTCCTGCCGGTGCTGGCGATGACGCTGGCCTACTCGAGGATGACCTCGGGGCTGATGATCCCCTCACGCAGGGCCGGGGACATCCTTGCCGGGATGTGGCAGCTGATCGCCGGCTGGGGCAAGGCACCCAAGCAGCTGGTGTGGGACCGGGAGGCCGCGATCGGCGGTACCGGCCGGCCCACGGTCGAGGCGGCCTCGTTCGCGGGCACCCTCGGGGTGTCGATCACGCTGGCCCCGCCGNGGGACCCGGAGTTCAAGGGCATGGTCGAGCGCCGCAACCAGTACTTCGAAACCTCGTTCCTACCCGGCCGCAGGTTCAGCTCGCCGGCCGACTTCAACACCCAGCTCGACCACTGGCTGGCCGAGACCGCGAACGTGCGTCGGATGCGGGTCATTCAGGCCCGCCCGGTCGATCTGTTCGCCACCGACCTGGCCGCGATGGTCGCCCTGCCGCCGATCAAGCCGCTGATCGGGATACCGCACCGGGTCCGGCTGGGCCGGGACTACTACGTGCGGATCGCGAGCAACGACTACTCGGTGGACCCGCGCTTCATCGGCCGGTTCGTCGACGTGATCGCGACCNCCGAACGGGTCGTCGCCTCCTGCGAAGGCCAGCTGGTCGCCGACCGCCAACGCTTTTGGGGCAGGGAACGCACGATCACCGACCCGCAGCATCGGACGGCCGCGAAGATCCTGCGGCACGACCTGGCCCAACGGCGCCGGGCGATCCGCGCGACCCGCACCCACGACGACGGGCACCAGGTCGCGATCCGTGCCCTGCCTGACTACGACGACCTGTTCGGCGTCGACTTCGACCCCACCCCGAACCCGCCACCGGAAAGGATCCCTGTGACCACCACCACAACCGACCCGCTCGCTTCGAAGCTGGCCTACCTGACAAGGGTGCTGAAGACGCCCACGATCGGGCGGACCTGGGAGACGCTGGCTGACCAGGCCCGCACCAGCAACTGGTCCCACGAGGAGTACCTCGCCGCCGTCCTCGAACGCCAGGTCGCCGACCGCGAATCCGCCGGCGCGATGATGCGGATCCGGACCGCGCACTTCCCGGCCATCAAAACCCTCGAGGACTTCAACCTCGACCACCTGCCCAGCCTGCGCCGAGACGTGCTGGCCCACCTCGCGACCGCGACCTTCGTACCCAAAGCCGAGAACGTGGTCCTGCTCGGCCCGCCCGGCATCGGCAAGACCCATATCGCGATCGGGCTCGGCATCAAAGCCGCCCAATCCGGCTACTCCGTGCTGTTCGACACCGCTACGAACTGGATCAGCCGCCTCGCCGCCGCTCACCAGTCCGGCGCCCTCGACACCGAGCTGAAGAAGATCCGCCGCTACAAGCTGATCATCATCGACGAGGTCGGCTACATCCCCTTCGACACCGACGCAGCCAACCTGTTCTTCCAACTCGTCGCGTCCCGCTACGAACAAGGCTCGATCCTGGTCACCTCCAACCTGCCCTTCGGACGCTGGGGCGAAGTCTTCGGCGACGAAGTCGTCGCCGCCGCCATGATCGACCGCCTCGTCCACCACGCCGAAGTCCTCACCCTCGCCGGCGACTCCTACCGCACCCGCGCCCGCCGCGAACTCCTCGCAAAAGAACGCAACAACTAACCATCCAGCCCTGCCAGAGGCTCAACTTTCAGAAACCCGCAGGGGGTCAGTCTTCAGAGAGCGTTGACAGGCCTGGCCGAGCCAGGCCATGCCGGGGGTGAGGCGGTGGAACAGGGCGTCGATGTGGGCCATGGTGGGGGCGGCTAGGGGCCTGTAGGTGAGGCTGACGACGACGAACTGATGAGCGGTGGCGGCTGCCCGCCACGCTGCAGAGGAACGTGGGAGGGGGAGCGGCAGGTCGGGTGCGAGGAGGGTTCGTCCACGTAGGTCGACCTGGAGGTGGGTTGGGTGGAGGCCGCCGGCGGTGGCGTAAGTCATCCCCACGCCGTTGCAAGGACGGTCCTACGACACGACGAACGAAGAGTGGGGACTTCTAGTTGGCCACCACCGGGGACTCACACCTGGCCACCAGTGGGGACTTTTTCATGGCCACGGACACCTGGTGCAGCCAGTTACGCAGGCAGGACTCACTGATCCCGAAGTCCTTCGCGATCTGAGCGATCGGGGCCTCACCGCGGCGAGCGACCGCCACGACGTCCTCACGGAACTCCCAGGGATGGGGCTTGGGCATGGTGCACATCCTTCCAGCAGGACCCCTCAAGGCCCCACAAGTCAGTAGTCACCTATCCGTGCAGCAGACCCCGGCACGTCGGCGAAGTGTGGATGGGCCTCTACTGCCAACTCCTACCCAGACTGGAAGCCCATCCGACAGCCAAGCTCACTGCTCACGGACGTACCAGCGTCCACCCCCACTGGAGCGAGGGAGAACGTGACTGGACTGTTCGTGACCACGAGCGGCATCACAAGCCGCGCGTCTCCGTTGGACCGGTGTACGGCCAACCAAACGCAACCCTCGTGAGCACCCGACGGGTGGTGGTTGGAGTTGACACCCGCACGGACCACCGCGCGCGAACTGGAACCGACTCACGGTTGTTCGCCTCACAGTTCAATGCGCCAAGCTCTGAGGAGCATCGCGTTTGCCGCGCCCAGGTGCACAGCCAGAGCGGACCCGACACGCTCACTGCCCGATGTTCCCGTCAGGGGGCGGTAGGGGATGGGCGGAACGATCGCCTTCAGTCCTCCGAGAAGTGACGCCTCATGCCGTGCAATGGATGGGGTGATGTGTCCGCTCGAGATCATCCACGTCAGCAGGTCCGTGCGATCGCCGAGGAATCCCCGCCGGCGCGCTGCCTTCACTAGGTGGTCCTGACGGGGCAAGGGAGAGCCCGGGAGCCTGAGCCGGTCCACCGCGCTCTGGGGAAGTATGCGGGGCGCAACCCTAGGGGGATGGGCTAGGAACTCCGCGTAGTAAGCGACGACGGCCCGCAACTGCCCCTCGGCTGGTGACCAGAGAGACGTCGTATCAAGCAGCACAGTCCCGCCCAGCGGCTTGCCCACAGAAGCAACGCCCGAGCGATTTCGTCTCACCGTGGCCATCAATTCGATCTTCAGGAGGGCCCACGATGTCCGCCCGTCGTCGGCAGATGGCCCCGACAACTTCCGCGCCGCATTCCAGTGACCGCCATTGCGAATCCAGTAGTGGCCCGGCAGTAGGTAGTGGGGCAAGGCCCCCCGTCTCCGCGCGCGCCATGACCACAGTGTCTCCAGCCGCGCCATGCCCCCAGGGCCTGAGAACCATCTCATGGCTACGAGAGATTTGTGACATAGGGCCTACCGCCCTCGTCCATCCCAAATCCGAAGGCATCCCCGCTGAGGAAGTCATTCATCTCGCCGGATGGGTGAGGCAACGTCAAGGCGGCCGTTCGCCCAGCCGCGACCTTCTCCCCGCACGTGACAGGACGACCAGCCTCCCGGCACCTTCGTAACCAACTGAGGAGACACTCAGTTTCAGCTCGGCCACGATTCCCCTAGCCGGATTCTAGGGTGGAGATGGGAGCGCCGCCGGACATTCGTCCGACGGCGCTCCCCAGCGTTTACCAATCAGGCCGGCATGACCCAACCGAGGTAGGTGCCCGAGACATCGACAAGGCGCGTCACCGTGTTCGGGCGGTTCCCCCAGTCCATCCCTGGGTGGTGAGAACGTAGCCGTTCCCCAGGGAGATGGCCGTGTGACCGTACACGTTCCGGGGGTCTTGTCCCAGAAGACCACCGCCCCACGTGGTGCCGCTCCGGAGCGCACCATTCCAGCGGCCTTGTAGGCGTAGTAGTTCTTGATCGCGTCGTCCGCCTTGATGGAAACGCCGGCGCCCTTCTTCCACCCAAGGTAGGGGGCCTTGGGACAGTCACCGCTCCACTCGCCGGCGGGCCCCGGCTTCCAGGAAATACCCGCAGCCGTGAACATGTCACGAACCTCCTGATCGGCCCAGATCTGACCGTAGGTCTTCAGGGCAGCCTCAGCGGCCTTGAAGCCCTTGCTGGTGCACCACGGGACCGAAGTCTGGTTACGCACCACGGAGGCGGACAGGTACCCCTCCTGACCGGACGAAGTCCGAACCCAGAACCAACGATTCGTCCTGTACTCGCCGATCGCCTGATCCCCGTCCAGCCAGCAGACCATCTGCACAGGCGTGCCAGCGCCGATAGTCGGCATGTTGGTTGCCCCGCCGCGACAACCCTGGCTGCCGGTGCCCGTGGCACAGAGCAGCAACTGCGACGCCCGCGAGACGTAGGTGCCGGTCGCTGGCTTGGGGACCGGCTTCGGCGCTGGCGTGGGGGCCGACCCGCATTGCGGGATGCCATACTTCGACTGAATCAAGTCAGCCGACGAGTAGCTCGCATCGTCGTAGTAGCTGGCGTAGTAGCCCGTCTTGCCGGCGTAGGTGACCCTGAACCAGACGTCCAGGCCGTTGATGCTCGCTCCCCGCGTCCAGCATTCGAATCGGGGTTCGTGCCCTTCGGCATCAACGCCAGGGCCGCCTGACTCGTGTCCGGCGCCGGACGCAGGTTCACGTTGGTCGTGAGGTGGATGTTCGCCGTGATGGCTTGCGCCGCACTAGGGCTCACAATCCCGATCAGGCCTGCAATCACTCCCGCGACGATGGTCGACGTCATGCGCTTCATGGCTACCTCCCTTGGTGGGAACATTCCGACACCACGAAGCTACGCGGGCCGCTGTGCCCATTCCTCAAACGCGGGAGATTCCCCGCGGGGTCACCGTCCGCGAGCCCTGCAGCTCCGTTTGGATAGGGTCGACTCCGGCTCGGACTGGAACAGAGCATCCTTCAGCAGTAGGTGCCGGTGATGGTCTGCCGCCACCTTCAGCCAACGCTCACTACAACGCCAGCAGCGTTGGGGCACAGATTCTCCATCAAGTGACCACGACCATGGCCCGCGTCGGTAGTTTGACCGCATGTCGACTTACGGCTGGCCGCCGAGGCTCATTGATGGGAGATACGAGCCCACGCAATACATCGACAAAGGGCTCCTTCGGCGAGGTGTGGCGCGCCTACGACCACCAACTGGCTCGTGATGTTGCGTTGAAACTCGCCGCAGTCAACACCGCTGATGCCAAGAGCAGCACGGCATTCGAACGGGAAGCCCGAGCCGCAGCGACCCTTCAACACCGCAACATCGTCACAGTGTTCGGCGCCGGCCTCCAAGAGCTCCACCAGTACAAGAACCTGGCCACCTCGAGCGCGATCAGCGACGCCAACATCGAGGGCTCCAAGCGGGCCAGCGATCTGCACGCCAAGATCGACTACCTGCGCCACNAGTAAGGGGAGCGGGTCGTCACCGGCGCCACCGCCACCCCGATCGCCAACAGCATCACCGAGATGTATGTGATGCAGCGTTACCTCGACCCCGAGACCCTCACCCGGGCCGGCATCCACGACTTCGACTCGTGGGCGGCCACCTTCGGGGAAGTGGTTACCGTCACCGAACTGGCGGTGGCAGGCGCAAACACGTTCAAGGTCAAGAACCGGTTCGCGAAGTTCACCAACGTGCCCGAGCTGCTGGCCATGTTCACANCCTTCGGCGACGTCAAGACCGCCGCCGACCTGGACCTGCCCCGCCCGCAACTGGTCGCCCGGCCCGACGGGCAGCGGGCACCGAAACTGATCGTGGTCGACCCCAACCCCGACCAGCTGGCCTACATGGACGACATCGGCGAACGTGCCGACGCCATCCAGCGACGCCTGGTTACCCCGGAGGAGGACAACATGCTGAAACCGTCCTCCGACGCCCGCAAGGCAGCCCTCGACATGCGGCTGGTCCACCCCGGCGCCCAACCCGGCCCGGGCAAGATCGACGCGGCCGCCGACGAGCTGGCCCGCGTCTGGGAAGCCACCCGACACCAGGAGTACCTCGACCCGGACACCGGCGAGATCTCGGCGGTGCGTGGCGCCCTGCAGATCGTGTTCTGTGACCTGGGCACCCCCAGCGACAAATGGAACGTGTACGCCGCCCTCAAAGACGCTCTGGTCGTCCGCGGCCTGCCGCCGGGCAGTGTCCGGTTCATTCACGAAGCCCGCAACGACACCGAGAAGGCCAAACTGTTCGCCGCCTGCCGCGCCGGCCACGTCGCCGTCATCGTGGGCTCCACCGAGAAAATGGGTGTCGGCACCAACATCCAGAACCGGGCCGTCCACCTTCTCGACCTGGACGCGCCCTGGCGGCCCGCCGACGTCGAACAACGCCACGGCCGACTACTGCGCCAAGGCAACCAGAACCCGGAAGTGACCATCAGCCAGGTGATCACCGCCAACAGCTTCGACTCGTTCATGTGGCAAACCCTGTAACGCAAATCCCGGTTCATCGACCAGGTGATGACCGGCAAAGGCGTCGGCCGCGACACCGAGGACATCGGGGCGGCCACCCTCAGCTACGCCGAAACCAAAGCCGTCTCCTCGCGCAACCCGCTCCTGCTCGAACTCGCCGCCGCCGAGGCCGACCTGGACCGGCTCAGCCGCCTCGAACGCGCCCACACCATCAGCGAACGCACCCTCGAACAAACCATCAGCCACGCCACCCGCAGCCTGGCGGTGGCCCGCCAAACCGTCACCAACCTGGAAGCCCTCGACCAACGCACCCGGCTCACCGCCGGTGACGCGTTTGCGATCCGCATCCAGCCGCTCAACACCACCAGCCCGGCAGAGTGGACCAGCGAACGCGGCCCCGCCGCCGATCGCCTGGGCCGGCTCCTCACCTACACCATCGGCTCCAGCTACCAGAGCAACCCCGTCCACGTCGCCGATCTCGGCGGACACCGCATCCTCGCCAAAGGAACCCGCAGTTGGGGACCAGGCGGCGAAGTCGTCCACACCACCTGGAGCGTGCAGGGCAGCAACGACCAGGTGGCGATCACCACCAGCTGGGAACCAGCCGACCGGAAGACCCGGCGGGTCGACCTGGGCACCATCGCCCGCCTCGAACACCTCGTCGCCAGCATCCCCGCCCACATCACCCGCACCACCACGCGGATCGCCGAACTCGAGAACACCATCACCCAAGCCGACCGGGTCCGCGGCAAACCCTTCCGGCACGCCGACGCCCTCACCGCCGCCCGGCAGCGCTATGCGGCGATCACCGCCGCCATCGCCGAACGCAACGACCAACCCACGACCGACCCAGCANGCAGACCCCGCAGTCACCACCACCTGGGAAACCGTCACCACCGGACCCTCTCCCGGCCTCGCCCACCAGCGGGCCACCCCACAGCCCCCACGCCACCCCTGAACCGCCCCGGCGTGTCCGGAGACTCCAATCCTTGGGAAGGTTGGAGTCATGGCAGGGAACACATCGAAGAGGTATCCGGCTGAGCTGAAGCAGCGTGCGGTCCGGATGTATGGCGAGATCAGGCCCGATCAGGACACGGACACGGCCGCGATGACCCGGGTCGCGGAGTTGCTCGGGATCGCCACGTGCGAGACCGTCCGCAAGTGGGTCCGGCAGGCCGAGGTCGACCAAGGCGCCCGGCCCGGTGTCACCAGCGAAGAGTCGGCTGAGGTGAAGCGGTTGNAAGCGGGAGAACGCGGAGCTGCGACGTGCGAACGCGATCCTGAAGGCGGCCTCGGCTTTCTTCGCGGCCGAGCTCGACCGGCCCGGGCAGTGATCGTGGACTTCATCCGCGAGAACGCCGACCACCAGCCCGCCACCGGCGGGCTGCGATGGGGTGTGGAGCCGATCTGTGCCGTGCTGTCCGAGCATGGTGTGAAGATCGCCCCGTCGACCTACTACGAGTGGAAAGACAAGCTCCCCTCGAAACGACAGGAACGCGACGCCGTGCTGCTGGAACACATCCGCCGGGTCCATGCCGACAACTTCGGGGTGTACGGGCCACGGAAGGTGTGGCTGGTCCTGAACCGGGAAGGCATCGGCGTAGCCCGCTGCACGATCGAGCGGCTGATGAGAGCCGACGGCCTGGCCGGCGCGGTCCGTGGCAAGACCAAACGCACCACGATCGCCGGGGCCGGGCCCAAGCCGGCTGACCTGGTGAAGCGCAACTTCGAACCGTTGGCGCCTAACCGGCTGTGGGTGGCCGACTTCACCTACGTCTCCACCTGGGCCGGCTGGACCTACGTCGCGTTCGTGATCGACGCCTACGCCCGCCGCATCCTGGGCTGGCGCACCGCCACCACCATGACCGCCGACCTCGTCCTCGACGCTGTCGAGCAAGCCATCTGGGTCCGTGAGCGGGAGGACCGGGCCGACTTCACTGCCCTGGTCGCCCATCACGATCACGGCAGCCAGTACCTCTCGTTGGCGCACAGCCAGCGGCTCGCCGACGCCGGTATCCAGCCGTCGGTCGGGGCGGTCGGTTCCAGCTATGACAATGCGCTGGCCGAGAGCATCAACGGGCTGTACAAGACCGAGGTCATCCGCCGCCAGGGACCCTGGAGGAACGTGGATGCCGTCGAGATCGCCACCGCGAAGTGGGCCGACTGGTACAACCACCGCCGCCTCAACGAGTACTGCGGGGACATGCCACCGGTCGTCCTCGAGCAGGTCCACTACGCTCAACAACAACCCGCAGCAGCAAGCTGAGGAGTCAAAGAACTGAGTCTCCGGACACGCCGGGGCGGTTCAAGCCGACGTGATGGTCTGGGCGTGCAGGGTGACTGCCTTGCGGCGGAAGATGGCCTTGGCGACCTTGACTCGGCGGGTGACACGGTTCGCGGCGGCCTCCAGCATTGGGGCTGGGAGATCGGGAATCACAAAGAGCGCACTCGCGGAGAGGTACTCAGGATCTTCGACGGCATAACGGTCCTCGATGAGGACGACGAGGCCACTATCGAGTTCCACTTTGAGCCCGACAGAACACTCGCTGACCTTGTGGCCCAGGTAATGCTGGATGACGCTGCGGTAGCGGTCGCGGTAGGTTTCGGCGGAGTCGGCCATGGCATGTTTCCCTTCGTGGACGGACGCCCAAACGGGCGATCCCCACAACGCAGGAAGCATCCGCTGACGCCCTCGTCGATGCCCGCCGCAGGCCTCAGGTAGTCGGCTCGGCGGCCGATGGAGGGTATCGGAAGACTGCCTCCCGCGTGACGGCGTATTGGCTCGTGTCCGGCGCCCTGAGGACGGGAACCGAGGCCAGCGCGGCGACCCTAGCTAGATCCACCTCCCGCTTGACGGTGAGGTAGGGACCCGCCGGCGCAGCGTCGACGTCGATCAGATAGGCCTCACGGTCGCTCACGGCGTGCGGGTCGCTGAAGGCGAGATCGCGCGCCTGGAGCACCTTGGAGCGCCGGCGGCGGGCTCGTCCGATGCCGTCGTGGACGATCACCTCCAGTTCACGGAAGTTGCCGTTGCGGTACTCGTGCTTCTTCAGTTCCTTGAGCGCATCCTGCCCGATGTGGCTGACCGCCAGGTTGGGGTTGCGCTGCGGGTGAAGCGCCACGAAGTCCACCAGCGCTTCGAGTTCTGCTTCATCCCGTTCGCGCAGTGGCGGGATTTCCACCTGGAGTGAGAATCGCTGGTTCAGGTCGTTTCGGAACTGCTGCTTCTCAATGAGCAGCGAGATGTCACGGTTGGTGGCGGCGACGACCCGGACGAACCCGGGGTAGGGCTCGATGCCGGTTGGCCTGATCATTCCGTCGCCCAGGAATGTCAACATGGCGCGCTGGACCTCGGGGGCGAGGTCGCCGATCTCGTCCAGGAAGGCGACTCCGTAGCCTGCCTTGGCGAGATCCCCGACGACGGCCGCGTTGGTCCAAACCCCTGCGGAGCACCGAACAGTTCGTGCACGAGGTTTCGGTCGGTGAGTCCCGCGCAGTTGATCGGGACGAACGGCAGCACCCTGCCCATGCGCCTGGAGATGAGGTCGTGTACCAGTTCGGCCACCAGGGTCTTGCCTGAGCCACTCTCGCCTCGCACGAGGAGCTTGGGTACGGCCCAGTCCTGTTGCTCGCGGTTGAATCGGAGTTTCGCCTCGTCGGTGGGGTGGAGGCGGAACATGTCGGCCAGCGACGGAATGTTGCCCTTTGCGAGTTTGGTCGCGGATGTAAGTGGTCCGTTGGGATGCCAGGGCGGCACGTGGGTGATGCCGTCCGGCAGGGGCGGGAACGGTGCGCTCATTGCGTGGACCGCTTCCTGGAGCGCCTGTAGGAACGGCTGCATCTTGGCGCTCGACAGAGACATGTAGCGCTGTCGGCGGTACTCGATGATGTCTGAGGACTGGGCGTAGAGGCGGCCGATCTTGACGTCGCCCGCGGCGGGATCGGTCGGCTTGGTTGCTGCTTCAAGGAAGATGCTGACGGCGTAGGTGTTGGCCTGTTCCCCGACGTTGAGCAACATCACCGGATGCACTGAGCGGTCGAATAGCAGCCACACCAGATCGGCCGAGAGGCCACCCGCACTGGTCAGGCCAGCTTGGGCGCCCATGTCGCCTGCGGCGTTCAGCCAGTCCGCGACCTGGTCGAGCTGGCCAAGGGTGGGGCGTTCGGGCACATGGACGACCACGAAGTCGCTGTCCACCATCACCTGGTCTGACAGGCGGACAGCCGGGGTCGCCAATCCGCCTTTTCCGATGCGGGCGACGACCGCTTTCGGCACGTCTCCCACGACTTTGCAGGTTGTCATGGTCTTCTGGTCTCTCTCGGCAGGCGTGGCGCCGCGCCCTGGGCCAGCACCGGATTGCCGCGTTCGAATGCTCCGAGGATCGCAAGGATGCCGGCCGGTGCGGACCGGTCGTTGCTGTGCGGCATGATCCCCAGATCGTCGTAGAGCGCGGCGGTGCTGGTCTGCGGCCAGAATTGGCGGTGCCGGGCGAGAATGTGTGGTTGCGCGAGCACTTTGATGAGTGCGGCAACGTGCTTGCGGGTGGACTCGATCCCGGCCTCGGTCAGGTGGGGAAGCAGCGCGCGGAGTTGTGGCGTTGACAGCGATTGCGCTCCAGTCTCTGTGAGGTGCTGGCCGACTTTCCGGAGGTCGGCGTAGAGGGTGTCCTTGCGATCGCGTGTGCGGCGGCCCATGAAGAAGAAGTCCAGCGGAACGGTGCCGAACGGGGTGCCGATCACGAAGTGCCGGTCGCGACTGAGTTGGCCGACGGAGCGCTGGTGCTCTTGTTTGGTTTCCGCCCAGAGCGTCTCCAGCGCCTCCAGCGCGGTGGGGCAGGCGAGGGCGTCGTGCTGGAGGTCGATCAGGGTCCTGGCAAGGTTCTCCCAGTTTCGGTCCTGCACGTCCAGGATCTCCTCGATGGCCCGGCTTGTCGCGTCGGGATGTTCCACGTGGTAGCTGAGCCCCCACGTGTCCCGGAAGATCGTCAGGCGGACCCAGGGATCCCAGCTTGCGGCGCGGTCGGGCGGATCCTGCTCGCCGTCGTCGGCGATCGGGAGGTCTTCGGTGTCGTCGCGGGGGACTCGGGGACCTCGTCGATCGGCGGCGCGTTGTCCTTCACGGAGCTCTGCCTGGTTGGAAGCGGAATCTCGTCGCGGAGGTCGACGATGCGCTCGGCGTCCTCGGCTACCTCGCGGTCCCGCGCTCTCGCGGCGGCGATGCCGGTGATCGTTCCCGTTGTCCTGGTGGGGTCGTTCCACGGGCCGACGTCGGGGCTCATTGCACGGCTCCGGTCGCCAGCCTGGTCCGGACGCCACCCGTCGCGCCGCCCGGGCTGGTCTGGAGCCATCGGAGGGATCCGCGTGAGGTCGCCAGTTCGAACGGGGTTCGGCCTCGCTGCTGGGCGAGATCGGCGAGTGTGCGTGGGCCTGGTGGTCCGGCTGAGGCCAGTTCGTCGCGGACGAGCCAGGTTTCGTACAGTTGGCGCAGCACGACAGCGACGTGCACGCCGTCGACCGGGGTGTCTCGCCGGGCTTGCCGCCGAGGGTTTCCACGGCTCGTTCGACGACGGGTTGCAGGTACTCCAGCCGCTTTTCGGGGTCGTCCAGGTGCTCACCGAGGTCGAGGTACTGCCGCAGGCTGAGCGGCGCACCGGGGGTGAAGGCGGTACGGCTCTTGCCGTTTCCGAACAGGGCCTTGAGGGTGGTCAGCTCGCTGCCGAGGTCTCCGGTCTGGCCCCCGCCGTGGAACACCTTCATGGATAGTTCGCTGGATCGGGCGCCGATCAGCAGCCCTGCCAGGACTCCCACCCGGCGGCCCGACGTGAGTGGCTGGTTCGTGCCTGGATCCGGTCCGTAGCAGGCTGCGCACACCCCGTTCGGGGATTGGCAGGTGAGGGGGACCGCAGGGTGTCGGGCAGTTCGCACTTCTGGTCGGCGATCACCACCTGGTCGGCGATCTCGACGAGTGTCTTGGTGAGCGCCCCGGCGTGAGGAGAGGTAAGCTTCTTCTCCGCGAGGCTCGCGAGGGCGCCCGGCGATGTGGCGAAGTAGTCGTTGTCGGTCAGGCCGATGAGGAAGCAGCCCGGCACGTCGACCACGGGGTTCCCGGGTAGGCTCCCTCGACGGCGCCGCGCTTGACCAGCAGCTGGGTGCGGGCACCTTCCTTGCCGGCTACACCCGCGGAGACGGCCTCGGCGAAGGGTCCTCCCTCGCCGCCGGAGTACAGGTCGAGTGCACCGACCGACCATCCGGTCGCTCCCCGCCAGGCCACTTCCTCCAGACCTGCCAGGCCAAGGACGGCTTCCTGCGGGTCTGACGCCCTCGAGACGATCGCCTCGGCAAGCTCCACAGGCTCCGGCGGGTTCTTCACCATGCCTGAAGCCCGAAGTCCCGTCCTTCGGGCCAGTTCACGCCGCCCGTCCGTCGTTGCGATCAGGAGGCGGATCCCCAGGGCGATGTCGAGGTCGAGTTTGGCCAGTAGCTGGCGACTGGCCGAGGAGCGGAGGTTGGCCTGTGGGCTGAGCTGTTCCCATGACTGCTTGCGGGCGTCATCACTGATGGGCCGGTGAACGGCGACGGTGTCTCCGTCGAAGTCGCCGGCGAGGGCACCGATGACCAGCGGATGCAGCCGTACGGCATCGCCGGGGTCGCTCGTGCCCTCAGCGACAGCACGTTGTACGGCTGGATGGAGGGCTGACGGTTCACCAGAACGACATCCCCGAGAGGTTCTGCCGGGTCGACCCCGATGCCTTGCGCCAGCGCTGCGGGGAGGCCCACCTCGAACGGTTGCAGCGACACATCCGGGACGATCACGGACCGACCGGAGTGGGTCACGGACTGGCCGAGCTGGTAGCGGCGTAACAGGCCGCGCTTCCCTGCCAGACGTCCCAGCATGCTGTCGGGATCGGGCGTCACCTCGTTTCCCTCGATGTCGACCGATGCGCCGATGATCGCCTCCACCTGCGCCTGGGCGTCGACCCAGCGGTCCCGCGCCGATTTTCGCAGCCAACCGGCCGTCTTCCGAAGGGCCTGCGCGTGGACGCGCCTCTTCTCCGGCCCCGGCTGATCGGCTTGCGAGAGCTCCTGCCCAGCCAGCTCGAGTTGCCTGGCCGCCGCGTCTTCGTCGAGCGCTGCGGCCTCGTTGGCATCGGCGCGTTCGATGTTGCGTGCGTACCGGGCGAGCGCGACGGCGAGATCCTGGTAGTGACGGTCAAGGGTGGAGGCGCCCGCGATCCGGTAGGCCGGCGGCAACACTGGAACCGCCGTGATCGGCTCCAGCTTCGGGTCGTTCGACGGCCTCCACTGGCCCGTCCTGGTGCGCTTCGCGCGTCCCCAGGGGTGTGGCATAGGTTCGGGAAGGGGGATCACGTAGCGAACCTCTTCGGCGTCCAAGCTGCCGGGGTCACCGTGGAGCACCGTGCCGTCCTTGTGTCTGGGCCGATACAGCGGGTGCAGCAGGCTCCAACTTGGCGACTGTCCCTGAGCCCATTCCGGGCCGTAACACTCCGCCAGGGCCATAAGATCCTTCAGCCCGGGGGCTCCCGCCCGATGCGGGGCCATTTCTCGGCGTCCCGCCATCCCGGCAACTCCTTCAGCCCGGAGTCTCTCGCCCGTGAGCGGGGATGAGCTGGTGAATCTCGTCGCGCTTCACCCATCGCAGCGCCTGGGCGTGCCGGTTTGACTCATTGGCGACGAGGTCGTAGCCCGCCACGGCCAGGTGCGCCTGGGTGCTGCGAAGCGCGGCCCGCGGCAGGTCCGCCTCCTCGGGCCTGGCTCCCGCCCGCTGCGTGAGTGCGTCCAGCAGCACCGTCTGGGCGTCTGCCGCCTCCAGCGCCCAGACCTCCATCTCGCCCATGCGCTGCGCGGCGCCCACCCGCTCGCCGCGGCGATAGCGGCCGGTCTGGCTCGGCTGCCCGCTGACCGGGGACCGGGCATGGTCGGTACCGCGCACGCTCAGCTTCCCGCTGGCGAGGTGGTCGAGCTTGAGGATGTACTGCCATCCGACCACCACACCCTCGCTGCCGCCGATCGGCCTGCCGTCTGGCGCCAGGAGCGGTAGTCGGCCCCGGCGGGCGTCAGCCTCGTCGAGGTCACGGGAGAGTTGGGCGGGGTCGGCGACGGCGCGACCCACGGGATCCGGCCGGCCCTTCCCGGTCAGCACTGCGCGCAGCGACTCGTGCATCTCCCACAACTGGCCGACATTCAGCCGGCGGAGTACCCCGAGGGGGTTCAGCAGGACCTCCGCCGGGCGAGTCGTGCCGTCCGGGAACTCCACCACCGGCATCTCCGCCTCCGGGAGAATCGTGCTGACCACACCCTTGCCCTGATGGCGGTTGCTGAGCTTGTCGCCGACCGCGAGCGGGCGTTCGACGCTGATCAGCGAGCTCGCGGTGGACCGACGAGCGTCGAGGAACGAGCCGAGGAATTCTCCACTTACCGGGCTCTTGACCGATCGCGGCGGGACGAGGCGGTCGCCCACCGTGCGCCATTCGCTGACCGTGACCAGGTCCTGGCCAGCCTCGACCCACCCCCGACACCAACCAACACGTTGGCGACATGCTGGACATCGTCACCAGGTTCGATCGGCTCGTCGACCCGGAGGATGTGCCTCGAGGTCATCCGGGCGGCGAAGGAATCACTGACGACGATCGCATCCTCGAAGTTGAGTCCGTGCCACGGCGTGAGCGCCACCAGGGCGTTAACCCCAGGGCGAGTTCGGGTTCCCCGTCTCGGGGTCGAGCACCACATCGGGTGCGTGCGCGAGCACCTGGCCCTCAACCACCCGTTCCCCGGTGGCGACATCTGACCACCACTGGTTGTCGGGGCCTGAGCGATCCACGTAGGGCGCGCCCAACCCGACCCGCACCCGCCCCTCCGCGGTCTCCAGGATGATGGCCCCCGACTCGATCGCGGCGACTACGCCGTCCGTGGGTGCGGTCGAGACGCCTTCCGCCCGGGCCAGCACCCGCTCCCACCCGGTCGCGATCAGGGTGCCTCCGCACCGGCCACGGGGATCGCCTGCTTCAGGTTCTTGCTGCCGATCGAGGCCCGCGCCGGGTCGTTGTGGTTGATGAACGGGATCAGTGCCGCACTGGCGGACAGGTCGAACCACTGCCGCAGCTCCTCGGGTGCGTCGACCCGTACCCCCACCGTGGTGTAGCGGACGAGCCCCACATCGGTGGATTCAGGTGTCTGTACCGGGCACAACACCCCACGCCAGCCCGGATCCAGGTCGCGCAGGTCCTCGCGTCCGCGCAGGATCGCGGGCAGTCCGCGGAAACCGTTGAAGCAGGTCCGCGCCGATTGTTCCACCCTCGCCAGAGTGGTGCCGCGGTCCACCCCGGTCACCACGGCAGAGGCACCGGCCTTCCCCTGCGAGAGCCGGGCCAGCGCGCTCTTGGCCGCCCGCCCCAGGCTGAAGGCGAGTTCTCTGGCGCACTTGGTGTCGTCCCGCCAGGCCTTGACTTCGCGGCGCAGGTAGCGGGAGAAGACCAGCTCGGCCATCACCTCGTCCGGGCCGACCAGCCGGTTCCTTTCGGCCGCGGTCCGGTTGGGCGGCGGTGCCCCTCGGCGATCTCTGCCGCGCGCAGCTCGGCGGCGTTGAGGCCGATGTCCTCGACCGTGGGCGGGAGTATCTTCGGCGATGCCCAGGGTTCCTCCGACGCCTCCTGCTCCGACGCCTCCTTGAATTTCCGCCACGCGGACCGGAGCCTCCTGCGGCTCAGCGGGTCGTCGGGGCGTTCCCTCCAGAACCGGACGAGGTCGCCGTCGGTGGTGGTCTCGTCGTCGCCGGCGCGGGAGCCCATCACATCCTCTACGAGCGGGGGTAGGTGCTCCACCCCGCCAAGGACCAGGGCGACCGCCTCGGCCGTCAACTTCTCCCGGACACGTTCCTGGAGTGCCTTGTCGAGGTACGCGTCCGGCACCTTGCCATCCAGTGCGGGTACCACCAAGCGGCCAAAGACCTCCTCACCCATCATCGGGGAGACCACGACGTCGGACTTCCATCGATACTTGGCTGGCTGGGAGGTCGTCTTGTCTGCCGGGGAGATCAGCTTGACCGGCCGGGAGATCAGGTGGATGTCTTCGCGCAGCCGGACACCGTGGCCGGTCGCGAGCGGCTTGCCGAGGAACAGGCCGTCATGCCAGCCGGGTTGGACGGCGCCCTCGTCGGGAGCTACCGGGCAGGCGACCGCGTTGGTGCGCGTCCAACGTGCGGGCCACAAAGCTCGATCGACTCCGCCGCCTGGCCGACACTGACGGTCACGATGACCGACGTGACCCAGGACCACCCGTTGCGGAGTCTGCTCCACCCCGGTTCGCCGAAGCCGGAGTGGGTCACCACCACGTCGCGGGACAGCCTGCTCGTGCTGACCGCGGCGATCGCGCCGACAAGCCGTTCCAAGCATTCGTCGGCGGTCAGTTCCGCGGCCTGTGCAGGCATCGTCGACCGACGCGGCGACCCCACCGAGGGGGCGTCGTCCGGATCGGTCGTCATGCACGCCCCCATTCGTTTGCTGCCTTGCGCGTGAGCCTAGCGGCAGCCCAATTCGGCGGGGTTCTCCCCGCGCAGTTCGTACTCCGTGAGACACCCCGAGACCCGCGAGGAGGCGTCGGCCCCGGGCAGAGCGATCAGGCGCCGGATGCGCCCTGCGTTGTCCCGGGTGCCTGAGTCACGCCACATCGAAGGAGTTCGACATGAAGACCCGCACTCAGATCAGCTCCGAGTTCATCGCCCGCTCGTACCATCGTGGCGGCGCGACTCGCCAGCACAGGCTCCCGCTGTGCCAGGCCACGGGCCTGGCCCGCTACCGGGACCGCCACCAGGCTCGGCAGGGTGCTGAGAGTCGGACGCGCGGCTCCAGCCCGGTCAAGGTCAGCAGCTTCGCGTGCNCCGGCTGCGGCGGCTACCACCTCGAGAAGTTCTACCCAAAGGAGCCGATCAGGGTCGGCGCTGGTGGCGAACCGGCCGCCGCCTTCATCGCTTCGCTGTCGTCCCGCAAGCGTCGCTACGTGCTGGTCGACATCGAGAACCACACCCGGGGCGCACAGGCCACCACCGAGGAGGTCGCGACCTTCTGGGACATCCTGAAGCAGCAAGCTCCCGGCATCGCTCCCCAGGACCGTGTGGTGGTCGGCGCCGCCCGAGGTGTCGTCCACCGGTACCGCGCCGCGATCCATGGCCCGAACGTCAAGTGGGTCGTCGGGGCACAGGTGACCGACGGCGCCGACCAGGCGCTCCTGGCAGCGGTCGACCTGCGCCGCGTGGCCCGTGACTTCGACGAGCTGGTCATCGTCTCGGGCGACCACGCCTTCGCCGACCTGGCCCGCCGGGCGAAGCAGCTCGGCCTCACCGTGCAGGTGGTGACGGCCGAACACCCCGATCAGCGCTCCATGCTGTCGCGAGAGTTGGCGTCCGCGGCCAACACCCGCACCCTGGTCCGACTCACGTCCCGCACGCACGAATACGCGCGCAACGCGCGGACCGCGGCCTGATCCCCAAGCAGCCCCTCTGGCGTCCCGGCCCACGATCCGGCGCAGGACCCGTCTGCGCGACCGGATCCGCGCATCACCACCAACCGAAGGAGACCGACCATGGACGAGCCCCTCGCCCGCAAGCAGACCCTGCGGAACGTGTTCTACCGCGCCCACCCCAGCCTCCGGGACTACAAGTTCACCTTCCGCTGGGTCGCCGACAGCTGGCGGGTCTACATCGAGAACCCGCCGGACTACGGGCTCCGGCCCACCTCACAGGTCGCCACTCACCGCCTGAGCGATCCCCACGGCGACTACATCTGCTGGACCGAACCTCTGGCCAGCCTTTCCACCGCGCAGGGCGTCGCGGCGCTGTGGGCCGACTGCACCGAGAACTACATCGCCACCGGCAGCTTCGAGCCAGCCCCCAACCGGCCCAGGATCGTCGATCGCTCCCACCTCAGCGACCGCCCGACCACCCGTGCAGCCGACACCGCCCCCACCGTCCCACCGCGCAAGTCGCCCGCTTCATGCAACGCCTTCGAGAGGAACTGCTGTGATCCATGACCTTCTCCGCCGCCTCCTGCCAGGCTGGCCGCTGCCCGAAGTCGGCCTGCTCGACCCCCTGGCAAGCCGGGTGCACCAGCTCACCCCGACCGAACTCGAGTCGGCCACCACGCTCATCTTCACCCGGGAAGCTCTGGACGGCATCCGGCGCACGGTCGGCGCCCGGCCCGCCGAAACCGGGGCGGTGCTGGGGGATCGAGACTCANCCGGGGTGGTGAGCCACGTGTGGGTCGACCGGCGAGCCGCGACCACGCGCTCGACGTACTCCNCCGATGTCACCGCGGTCAACCAGCTGCTGAACGAGCGGTGGGCGCCGCGGGACATCGACTTCCTGGGCTTCGTCCACAGCCACCCGGCCGGCGCGACCCGCCCCTCGCCCGGTGACCTTCGCTACAGCGGGGACATCCTCCGATTGGTCCCCGGGCTGGACCGGCTCGTGCTCCCGATCGCCCAGACCCCGCCCGACACCGGACGATTCACCCTCCACCCCTACGCGGTGGTCCGCGACGGTGGGACCGCCCGGATCCTGAACGGCACCCACGGAGTCGTCGGTACAACCCGGCCACTACAGCCCCAGCCGTTCCTGGAGCGGGTCGTCACCGCCTACGACCCGGCCGTGATGGCGACCTCCCGGGTCGTCGCGATCGGAACCGGCGGCAGCGTCTCCTTCCTGGAAGACCTCGCGCGTTGCGGCATCGGAGAGTTCGTGCTGATCGACCCCGACATTGTCGAACCGAAGAACGTCGGCACCCAGCACGTCTGGCCTGCCGACATCGGGCGAGCCAAGGTCGACGCCCTCGCCGACCGGCTCGCCCGGCTCAACCCGGCCTGCCGGGTCTGGACGATCCAGGCCCGGGAGTCATCGATCAGCGACGTCGGTTTCCACCGGCTGCTGCGCGAACCGCTACCGGGCGGCCAACAATGGCCGCCCGGGCTGGTGCTGCTGTGCGCGTTCGCCGACGAGTTCGAGGCCCAGGCACGCATCGCCCGGCTCGGTCTGCACTTCGGCGTCCCGACCCTGTCCGCCGCGGTCTACCGGGAGGGGCGCGGAATCGAGGTCACCTTCGCGGCCGCCGGCCTGACCGCGGCGTGCATCCGGTGCGCCCAGTCCGGCCGGTACACCGCCTACCTCCACGCCGGCTACGTCAACGACGTCACCTCCGAGGGCACCCCGCTGTACGCGACGTCCAGGCTGAACGCACTTAAGCAGGTGGTCACGATGGCGCTGCTGCACCGGCTCCACCCGGACGCAAACCCGGCCCACCCGGCCACCGGCCGCCATCTGCGCACCGCCGCACTGATCGCCAACCGGAACCTCGTCCTGGCCAGACTCGACCCCGACATCGCAACCAGCCTCGGGGTGCACTCCTTCGACGCCCTCCTCGGCGTGGCCGGCGGCCGCATGGTCGTCGATGACACCGTCTGGTTGAGGCCCACCCCGACGGCCCAGACCNACGGGGCCGCCGCGTGCCCCGACTGCGGGGGCACGGGCGACCTGGCCGACGCGATCGGAACTTTCGCCGACACCCGCGTCATGCCACTCCTCCACGGCGAAGGAAGACGGTAACCCCGGTGCCGCCTGCAACTGGCCAGTGCATGCCCCCGGCAACGGCCGACCCCACCGGATGCGTATTGCGTTACGCCTCTCCGCATCCACAACCAGAGAGGGAACACCGATGCGCAGCCTGTTCAACAACGCAGCTGACCCGCAGACCTTGGTCCCGGCACGCGGCCGGGTTCGCCGCCTCGCCCAGGACGGCTCGAACGAGCTCGACTACCCGGAGGGCACCACTCCGGCGCGCGGCGAAGTGCGCATAATCCACAACGACGCCGGCGGGGTCATCCTGCTCACCGATCCAGCCTCCAACCCGCGGCTGACCGGACGCGTCGCTCGCCTGTTCACCACCGGTGAGTTGCGCCTTGCCGGCCCGACCGCGCTGGCCAAGTTCGTCACGACAGAACTCGCTGACCAGTGGGACGAACCTGACCCGGCTGCCTGATCCAGATCCGGAGCGGGCCTTCCAACCTGCCAGCCCCACCTCGGGCCTCTTTAGGCGGAGGCCCCGGCGGCGCGACCAGGTCGTGCGGATGCGCCCTGGCCGCGGCGTTCCCCGGCCCGTGCCGGGCCGGGGCGTCCCGGCGGTTCGAGCAACCAACCCCTCAATCCCACCAACCCCGGAAGAAGACCATGAACCACACCAACCTTCCCGTTGCCCGATCGAGCACACTCCCGATCCCCGCAGGCACCTTCCACGCCAACGGCGTCATCATCTGCTCCCGCTGCGGACACGCGATCGCCGCGAGCCGCTACGTCGCCCACCTGCGTGGGTGCAGGCGGTGACCTGTCCATCACCCCACGTCTGCCGGCCCCCAGAGCGGTCGGCAGACCCCATCCGGATGCGCTCTGCGTAACACCTCGTACCCGTCCGCTTCGTCCCAACAAACACAGGAGGAAAGACATGAAGCGTCCCATCATCAAGGCCGCCGTCGTGGCGGTCGCCAGCGCAGTGCTCGGCGGATCCCTCTCGGGCTGCTCGAGCAGCCCGGCAGCGCAGACTCTGTTCTGCTTCGGCGATGCCAAGAAGCAGCAAGTCCCCGGCGAGACCCATGCGATCCTCGTGATCGGCAACGTTGCGAATGCCCCGGCCTGGACCCTGACGGACCAGATCATCACGGCACTCACCAATGTCCTGCAGGCCCACGGGCGCGTCGATCTGGTGTCGACCGCCGGTGACGGCTACCTCTGCCCGGCCGAGCGGTTGGGCATGGAGACCTTCACTGACGACATCAACCAGAGCGCCAAGGACGACGCGGTAAGCCGGAACCTCAAACGCATCCGCAAGGAGATCACCCGGGCCCCGCGTGACAACGGCTCGGATGCGTATGCAGCCATCCACCTCGCCGCCGACGAGTTCGATTCGATTGGCGGACAGGAACGGTTGCTGCTCTTCCTCGGATCGGGCCTGAACGACCACGGCCTGCTCGACTACACCAGAGGCCTGCTCGGCTCCGACCCCGACGAGGTCGTGTCGTACCTGAAGAAGCAAGGACCACTGCCGAGGCTGTCGAACACCACGACGATTCTGGCGGGGCTCGGGTGGACCGCGCCCATCCAGGAGCCACTCAACGACCGCCAGCGCGGGAACGTCGAGAACACCTACAAGGCGATCCTGGCCGCATCGGGTGCCGCGGTGACGNATCGACCCGGCGCCGATCAACACCGACCCGATCGACCCCTCGGCAAGACCGTCGAGCCGACCCCGCTGCCACCCGAGCCCACGGTTCCTCCGACAGGGAGCTGCAAGCCCTTCGAGGAAGTGTTCGACCAGACCTCGGCACTCCAGTTCAAGGGCGACAGGGCCGAGTTCGTCGACCCGACCGCGGCAAGGGCTGCGCTCGCCCCCATCGCCGACTGGCTGAAAGAAGATCCTGCCGCCCGCCAGGTGAGCATCCTCGGGACCACTGCCCGCGCAGGCTCGAAGGCCTACCAGAAGGACCTCGCGCTCAAACGCGCCAAGGCCGCCCAGAGACTTCTGCTCGACCTGNGGGTGAAACCCGGCCAGATCACCAAGGTGAACGGTGCCGGCAGTTGGTTCGACGGCTATCTCGACGACCGGGGTCCGGCCGGCGGACTGCTCCCCGGCCCTGCGGCCAAGAACCGCTCCGTGCGGCTGACGCTGCACCAGGCCTGCTGACGGATGCGCTCTGCGTAAACCCGCAATGCGGGTGGTGGGGGCTTCCCCACCACCCGCACGGTCTGATCACCACCACCGTCCATCAACACCTTGAGGAGAAGACCCGTGGACGAAACCCAGCCCCTGCGCCCACACACCCTGTGGCAGCGCCTCTGCGCACGATTCCACCGCGAGCCGGTGACCCGCATCCCACATGCGGACACGGCACGACCCGAGGACCTGCCCGCCTTCGACCTCGAAGCCGCCTGGTCGCGGATCGAGGCAATCATCGATGACGTAGCGTTCGGCCGGAGCGTGGGCGCCGCCTACACCAACGCTCAGGGCAACGCGCGGATTGCGCTCGACTCGGCCCACGGCGATCTCGTCGACCGCTACATCGTGCCGATCATCGGCGCCTACAAGGCCGACCTCGACCAGGCCCAGAGATGGCGCCTGGAAAACAACCGCCTGCACCTGCTCCAGCGAGTGCAACACCTGACCGAACGCAGCCTTCGCGCCGACACGCTGCGCAGCAACCTCAGGAACTGCTACGCCGAGCGGGACGAAGCCTGGACCGCACTGGGCGGAACCACGCCGGCCCAGCCGGTCGCCGTCGCCAATCCGGCCCAGCCGATCACGGCGCGCCCGCTGCCGACGATCCCCACCACCGAGAGCACCAGGGAAGACACCGAGGCAGCCGCACCGGTCACCACCCTTCCTCCGCACACAGTGCCCAGGGCTGCAGATGATAAGGCCGCCGAGTGGGATTCAGGCTCCGACAACGGTGAGGAGGCCGCAGCATGACCGCCCCTGCCGCGCCGGGTGGCCGCGTCGGAGGCTTCACGCCCACGAGCGGGTTCAGGCCCACCACATGGAGCAACTCATCCGACACGGAATCCCGGCCACGACGCCGACTGCCCAGATGGCTGCCGCTTCTAGCCCTGATCCCGCTGCTGGCCGTGCCGGGCTGGTGGTGGTGGCATCCTTCCTCGTTGCAGGAGACCCATCTGGTGGGCGCCCGGGAGCCCGGATGCGTCCGCCTGGTCATCGCCAGCGACGTGTCCGGCTCGATGGCCGCGCTCACCCAGCCCCGGGATGCCGCCGTCAGCCAGCTGCTGGCGTGGGCGCCGCAGAACCTGCGCGCCGACGACGAACTGGCGCTGATCGCGTTCAGCGACGACGCCGGCGTGGAAATCCAACCGACGCCGATCGCGCGGCCCATCACCCGCAAGACAGTCCCGGCGGGCGCGGGCGGAACCTCGCTGGCCCCGTTGATCAGGACGATCGCCAGCCTGCCTGCAACCCGCTGCCGGACCGCGCTGCTCCTGCTGGGCGACGGCNGAATCGAAGACCTGCCGAGCGACGAAACCTCCGCGACCCGCCAACTCGCACAGGCGGGCGTGGACACGTTCGACTTCCTCGTACCCGGGAACACGAACATTCCGACCGACTGGCAATCGATCTACCCCGCGGCACCGCCGGAGTTCTTCGACGGCACCGATCCCGACCAGACCGCGCTTGTCTTCGGGCGCCGGCTGGCCGACCTCACCAACCAACGACTCGAACGCACCACCAACTGAGAGAGGAACCCCGATGACCACCATCCCCTCCTCGGGCGATATCGCGCCCACCGTGACCAAGCCCCTGGAGGCCCCTTCCACGAACACGCCGGGCCCACCGTCGGACGAGCCGGGTGGGGCGCCATCACCGCGATGGCCCTCGTCCAGGCGGCCGACATGGCGCTGGCAAAGGGCACGTTCAACCACGTCGCGGCCTCCGCGGAATGGGTCTCCTGGATGATCGCGATCGCTGTGGGTCTCGGCAGCTCGTTCGTGTGGTTCCAGACCGGCAAGGAAGTGCGCGAAGCCGAGAGGCACGGCAACCGCGCCAGCGCGTGGTTCTGGATCTTCCTCGCGCTCGCCGTCGGCGTCGGCCTCGGGCTGGTCGGCATTCGCATCGCACAGCCACTCATCATGGGCGACGACTTCAACCCCGGAGAGCTGCTGACCTCCGGGTTCCTGTTCATCGTGTACCTCGCATCCGGAGCGAAGATCCTGCGGACCAGCCACGAGATGAACAACCCGAAGCTGAAGAAACTGAAGGCATTCGAGAAGAAGATCACCAAGCTCGAACCCGAACTGGTCGCTCTCGAAGGCGAACTGGCGCGCATGGCCCAAGACCACGCCGACCAGCAGGAGCGCATCGCGACCCTGAAGAACGACCACACCTCGCTACAGACCAGGGCGGAGGAGAACAAGGCGGAACTGATGGCTCGCGCCCGCCTGAAGATCGCCGCGATCCTCCACGAGGTCGAATCCACCGGCGTCGTCCGGCAGGCCACCTGGCCCGAAGAGGCCACGCCTGCAGCCGACGAGCCCGACGCGAACCTCCCGGAAGCGGCCTGAACCCCATGCCGGGGACGGGCGCCCGTCCCAGCCCCCGATCAACCCCGACGACCCGACAACGGAAGGAGGTGAGAGATGAAGCCGATCAGCATCCCCAAGGGGACCTTCCACGGTAAGCACTGCACGAACTGCGGCGGGTACATCGCCTACCCCGAACGGTTCAAGGTCTGCCCAATGTGCCGCCACAAGCTCAACTGAGCACCCACCACCAGCCCGTCACACCCGCCAAGGAAAGGAGGTGAGCATGGGCATCCCCGCCGGCACGTTCGAAGGCGCAGAGGAGAAGAAGGAGATCCCCTCCGGAACCTTCCACTGACGCCTGACCATCGGGGCCGCCCCGCGGGGCGGCCCTTCGCCATACCCGGACCGAGCCACACCACCCGTCCACCCCGCACCAACCCGTCCGAAAGGAACCCCGATGACCACCACCGAAACCACATTAGCTACTCCACCGGCGGCCACTTCGCACGCAGCCCCGAGACCGAGGTCAGCTACGGCCTCTGGCAACGGCTCAGCGATGCCTGGGCCGGCTGGCACGACCGCTCCAGCTTCGCCANNCGGTCGAAGGCGAGGCCGCCTCCCTGGCTGCAACGCCTTCACTGGGAGTGCACCAACCGGCTGGAGGCCGAACACCGCGCCACCGTGTCGTCGCTGGCCTTCCACGACCAGCGGATCGTCCGGCTGCGGGAGAAGCTCGCCACCGCCCAGGCCAGTCTCGCCGTCCTCACCGAGGAGATCGCCGCCCAAACGGCGGACCTGGCGGACGAGGAAGCCGTGCCGATCTCGGACGCTCCGACCACGGCCGCTGAGCAGGGCGACGACCGGTCTGTCGTGAAGAGGCGCAACGCCGAGCGGCGCGCCGCGGCACTCCAGCCGACGCGCGAGGCGCTCTCCCGTCTCCGGGGCGAGGCAGCAGCACTGCGCGCCGCGATCATCCAGGACCAGATCGAGCTACGGGCCACCAGCACAGACCGACACAGCCTCTGGTCGGTGCTCCTGGTGCGCTCCGCCCACCTGATCGCCCACTACAACCGGCGCGCGAGCACATACGTGCGGTCGGCGACCCGGCGCGGCGGTGATCTGGTGCGCACCCCGAACGCTCCACAGCCGAGCTGGCTCACCGAAGACGCCATCCCGCCAGTACCGGACCTGGCGGCGGCCATCGCCGAGTAGGACGACCTGGGTGTGGAGGACCCACGAACAGCCCGGTGGAACCCTCCACACCGTCTCTGCCGAGCAGTGACCGGCAGCCGCGGACCCCGTACCCGCGGAGAAGAACTGCAAGGCCCGCACCCGCCCCGCTGGCGCCACCTCCAGACGCGCCATGGATCGCAGCGACCGCCCAGTCCTGACCGAGCGACATCCCATCGTCAACATGGGAGGCGGCGATCCATGGCAGCGGGCACCTGCGAGCCGTGCAACGGCACCAGCAAGAGGCGCTCGATCCATGAACCAAGCCGTACCTCACCCGGGACGGCTGCAGGGGCACCACCAGGGCCCCCTGAGGCATCGCCGGCGAGGAGCTGTCCGACCTCGCTGGCACCATCACACCCACACCGATCAGGAGAGGAGGAACCATGACGGGCACAGCGTTCCCCGGGCACGCTCCCATCACGATCACGGTCTCCTGCCTCGCGACCGGCGAGACCGTTGAGACTGGATTCGCTCCATCTTGCGATATTGCAGCCGTCTCCTGCCTCGCGACCGGCGAGACCGTTGAGACCCATCCCCTGACGATCGGGACCGGTACGGCGAAGGACCCGGCCTGGACCATCGCGACGGGGCACGACCTTCCCGCCGAGAGAATCGCAGCGGCGCTGGGCGGGGAGCGCGTGCCGTGCCTCGACATCGTCGACTTCGAAGTGCCGGCCATCCAGCGCTACTACGAGGCGCTCCGCCACGACCCGCTGGTGAGGATCGAGCCCAGGCCCGGCGGACGCTGGGGTCTCGAGCACACCGTGACCGGCTGCGGCTGCGCCTCCGACACCTGGGCCCTGCCCGAGCAGGCCGTGGCACACTACCGGAACTTGGAACACTGGTCCGCCACCCAGAGGGCGCCCCTCCAGCCCACCCGCCAACTCCTGCTGCTCATCCAAGGCGCGACCGGTGCCGCGCCGTGGTCCGAACGCTGGCCTTTGGAGATTCCCAGCCCGGCGGTTGGCGGACACGACGACCTGTGGACGCTGTGGGAGTCCGGCCTGCACCCCGACCTGGTGCACTCCATCCACGCACGGCTGAGACTCTCCGAGCCACTCGAGGTGGGCGCGTACCTGCAGATCACATCGCAGCGGATCGACATGGACTGGCTGGGCCAGTTCTCGGACTCGGCAATGGCGGTGGCCTGGGCGGCCAGAACCTACACACGACACGACCGGAGCCACCCCTGCGATCGGGTCGCCTTGTACCAGGCGGGGTTGAACTTCCACCTGATCGCGGACCTGCTCGGGTCGCCCTACAACGCCGACGACCTGCGCAGCCTGGCCGAGGCACTCAAGGTCAGCGTGAATGCGGCCGGTCATGTCCTCGCCGGGTGGCTCGCAGCCGATTGCGCACCACAAGTGGACGATCTGATCCGGGCCGCCCGCCTCGCCGACGGGGCCCGCCCCACCCCCGCCGCCCAGGCCATCCAGGCGATCGCCTCGGCCGCGGGGTGAAGACCTCCATGTCCCGCACCGAGATTGGGCTGATTCTGGTCGCCGCCGGCACCCCACCACTGCCACGGCGCTCATCCGCCGGGGCGTCCGCACCCTCGACGACATCGAAGCCGGTCGACGCCATCGCGGCCAAGGACGGGCCCGATGATCGCGACCAGCCAGCGGCAGCCCGACCAGCGGCACCGCCCCTCGGTCCCCGAACTGCCACTCACCGTGACGGTCGACTGCTTCACCGAGCGAGACGGCAGAGCGATCCACCACCCGGTGACAATCAACACCGACTTCACGATCACAACCCCACACGACATCGAAGCCGAACGCATCGGCGTCGGACTGGGCGGACACTCGTCGTGCGTGCAACTCGTAGATAGGGCCGCGCCCGCCCTCAGGGGCCTGTGGCTGCAGCGTCACAGGCTGGCCCCAGCCGCCATCCGGCCATTGCGAGGACGGTGGGACTGGGCCGTCGATTGGGAACCGCTGTGGACAGCGCCCACCTCCGGTCGATGCCCCAGTTGCAGCGAAAAGGACCTGGCCCACCAGGTGGCGCACCACCTGCGCGAGGTTCAGCACTGGGCGAGACTTCATCGCCTGTCGACCGAATACGCGGCCATCCTGCACCGGGTCGTGCCCAACCCCGCCCGCCCTCCCCGTGGCCGAACCGAGNCCGCCGTTCCTAACAGCGAAGGCTGGCGGTGGCTCTGGCTGGCCGGCGCGCACCCCCACGACGTCGTCAGGATCCACACCGCGCTCGGAATCCGTGGCCCGCTACCGGCACGCGCCTACCTGCACATCCTGTCCGAGGACCTCGACCTCGGCTGGCTCGCCCAGTTCGTCCCCGCAGGTGCCGCAGAGGTGGCGTGGGCAGCTATCACCCACACCGACGCCGACCTGGACCGGCCCGAAGCCAGGCGACGCTGGCGCGACACCGGACTCGCACCCCGCTTGATACCGCCGCTGCTGAACGGCCCCTACACCCCGACCGAGGTCGGTTGGCTCGCCTCCACCCTCAACGTCGGCCAGGACGCGGCCGGCCGGCTGCTGGCCCGGTGGTCCTCGTTGGAGGCGACCACCCCGTCAGTGGCAGATATCGCCCGGGTCTGGTCGAGGCTCCCGCAGGCGGTCGTCCCGATGCAGGCAGACCTGGACGCGACCTGGGATGAAGCCGCACGGATACCCGGCATCGGTTCCATAACCCGAGAACAGGTCGGCATCCTCCTGGCCGCCACCGCCAACCCTCATGAGACCATCACGCTCGTGCGTGCAGGCGTACGTTCGCTCGCCGGCATCCGCAAGGCCCGGATGCGGCCTGCGTGATCCGAATCGCTCACACCGCACAACGAAAGGACACAGATGGCGGTTCACACCTGGCAGGACTATGAGGACGTCCTTGCCACGCTCGGGGCGTGCGTCAGCACCCGCATTCCGGTACTCCTGTGGGGTGATCCGGGATCAGGCAAGACCTCCGTGGTCGAGTCAGCAGCCAAAATCGGCTACCACGTCGAGACCCTGATCATCAGTCACTACGAGCCCAGTGACTTCGCCGGACTGCCGATGCTGCACGACGGCCACGTGACCCTGGCTCCGCCCAGCTGGGCCAAACGACTCACCCAGATCAAAGGCCCGGCGATCGCGTTCTTCGACGAGTTCTCCACCGCCTCCCCGGCCCTGCAAGCTGCGGCGCTACGCCCGCTCACCCACTACCAGGTCGGCGATCTCCAGCTGCCCGCAACAGTCTCCTTCGTGGCAGCGGCCAACCCGGCCGACGTCGCAGCCGCAGGGTGGGAGCTCGCCGCACCCACCGCCTCCCGGTTCGTGCACCTCGAATGGGGGCTGCCGCTGGACGTGTATTCCGAGTGTCTCGTAAGCGGCGGCTGGCCGACCCTGCCGGTCGGGCCGCTGCCCGAGGGCTACGAGACGGTTCTCGACCAGCAGCGCGCCCTCATCGCCGGCTTCCTGCGGGCCCGCAGCTCGCAGCTGTCGAAGATCCCCGATGACCCCGCGTCGCGCGGCCGGGCGTTCCCGACCCCGCGGACCTGGGACTACGCCAGTCGGCTGTCGGCCTACGCCATCGCGACCGGCGCTTCCGAGCAGGTCATCGCCCTGCTCGTCGCCGGATGTGTGGGCGAGCTGGTCGCACACGAGTTCCTCACCTTCGCCGCCCGACAGGACCTCCCCGACCCCGAGGACGTCCTTTCCGGCAAGTTCACCTTCGCCGGCCTTCGGGCCGACCGCACCTACGTGGTGCTGCAGTCGGTGCTGGCCGCCGTGCAGCGGACACCGGACGCCAAGAGGTGGACCGCAGCCGTCGAGGTGTGTGCCGAAGCAGCCGCCACGGCCGGTGTCGACCCGGCGGTGCCGGTCGTGCGGGCGCTGCTGCGCCCCGGTGCGCGCCCGGCGGGTGCCGCCCTGCCGCCAACAATCAGGGTGTTCGCCCCCGTCCTGGCCCTCTCCGGGCTGCTGCCAAGCGCCTGATGTCCACGGCACTTGCGGACCGGCTGGCCGCCGCAAAACTGTGGCTCATCAGCCCGGCGGCGAACCGGCAAGCAGAGGCTCCCNGGGACCTGCCCTACCTCGCTCACGCGCTCTACGCGCTCCTCACCGTCCCGACCGAGCAGGTCGCGACCCTGCGGGCCGACGAGTACTGGCGGCTCTACGTAAACCCAACATGGGTGATCGATGCCGCCATCCCCGAGATCGGCCGCGAGCTGGCCCACGTCGTCTGGCACCTGCTGATGGAGCACGCCGTCCGGGCCCGCGGGATCGGGGTGGACTCCACCACAGCGAAGGCTTGGCACAGCGCCTGCGATCTCACCGTCCACGACACCCTCGCCCCCGAGGGCTGCTCGCCGCAGCCGATCGCGTCGGCAGCAGAGGAAGCCCGAACGCACCGGCCCGGCCAACTCCGCCCCGGCTGGTCGGCCGAGGAGTATTTCGCGGCGCTCTCCGGACTCCCGGCACAGACCGCCACCAGCCAACCCGCCCAGGCAGGCACAGGCCAGCCCACGCCCGATGACTCCAGTGACGCCGATCGCGGGAATCTCCCCGGCGACTGCGGGTCGGCCTGCGACGGCATCCCGCGCGACGCCGACCTGCCAGCGAACTCCGATGTCGGACAGGTCAGCCGAGTCCACGCAGACGGTATCCGCAAGCAGGTCGCGATCGACTTCCTCGACACCCAGAAGACCCAGGGAACCAAGGCGGGTGAGGCTATGCGCTGGGCCAGGCACATCACCCAACCCGAGATCGCCTGGGAGCCGTTGCTCGCCCGCGCAGTCCGCAGGGCGATCGGCTGGACCAGCGGACGCCACACCCCGACCTGGACGCGTCCGTCGCGTCGACAGTCCTCCAACCCGAACGTCCTGCAACCAGGCTGGCGACGGCCCCTCCCGAACATCGCCATGGTCATCGACACCTCCGGAAGCATCGACGACCGACTCCTCGGCAAGGCCATGGGCGAGGTCGAGGGAGCACTGGCGAGCATGGGCATCCGCGGCGGCAGCCTCACAGTCCTCGCCTGCGACGCATCGGTCGGGGCAGTCACCCGGGTGCGCAAAGCCGCCGACGCCCGCTTGGTCGGCGGCGGCGGCACCGACATGCGGATCGGGATCGCCGCCGCCTCCGCACAGCGGCCGCGCCCCGACCTGATTGTGGTGTTCACCGACGGCTACACGCCCTGGCCGAAACTGGCACCCNCCGGGTCGGCCGTGATCGCCGCCATGCTCGGACGCACCGGAGCGACCCTGCCCGACACCCCGTCGTGGGCGACGCGGATCGAGTGCACGCTGAGGTCGTGAACGAATCACCCCGTGCACGCGCCTACCCCCTGCGATGATCAGGCCAGCCTTGCGCACTCGACCTTGATCCCCGCCTTCGCCAGCAACGCCCCCACCTCAGCCTTGTGGCGCTGCTTGCTGTTGGCGCGCGGCTCGAGCTTCCCGTCGGGACGAACCTCGACGAGGTCGCCGACTTCCCTCAGGACGTCCTCGCTCACCGCGAGGACGGCCGCACTCGCCGACTTCGCATCAACCGGCGTGACGAACGGCACGAGATTCCAACCCGAAGCCACCTTCTGCATGGACAGGTGAACCCCGAGAACCGTCCGATGATGATCGAAGTAGCCCACCTGCTCGACACAGTGCTTGGCCCAACGCTCGATCTTCTGGGCAATCGCGTCGTTCGCGTGCCGCTTCGGAGTGCCGGGCAGACCGGGCACCTCCACCCCACCTGCAACCCGGCAGGATCACCCTTGCCCTCCAGCAGATCCTTGGCTGTCCGCCGAAGTTCCTCGAGGTAGGCGCCCCAGCCCTCTGACTGCCGAAGCTGGTTCCACCCGTAGAGCATGATCTCGTCCATTGCTCGCTCCCACAAGACGTCCTTGTAGAAGGCCCGGTGAAGCCCCACATCCGCGGCATCACAGACGCGGAAGAGCGCGATCAGCAAGGGAGTCTCGCCATCTCCTCCCCATCAATGGCGTTGTTGCGGTGGGCGGACTCCAGCTCGATGGCGAGCGTCAGGTCGCTGTTGCGAAGTGAGGCCAGACACGCCGGGGTCCGGTCCCCGGCGGCGCCTCCCGATGCTGGTCCAGCCCTGATGGTGTGCGGCTATCAAAGCCGGCACAGTGGTCTCCGCGGGAGCCAGTCCCGAAGGCCCGCGCAACTCCCGGATGCGTTCGGCACTCAGCAGGCCGTGCACATCCCGGATGTCCCCAGGATCACGAATCGTCGCCAGACGCAGATCGAGGAGAACGCCGCCCCGAGTGGCCCCAGTCGTGCAGCCACGCTGCCACCGCGAGGTTGAAGACATCCTGTGGAGTGAGCGTGCCATCCTCCAGGAGCGGGGCCACAACGCTGGCGACGTTACGGTCAACCGCCTCACAGTGCGACTCGGTGTGCGTCACCAACTCGCTGACCTGGTTGGAGCCGAACAGATCGGACCGAGCCCACCTCTCCAGCAGTTGCTGCAGCCGCCCGGCCAGACGCTGCGACTCCTGGTCGTGCCGCCTCCCCAGCAGCCGCTGGGTCGCCGAATACACTGGCCGGCCCTCGCCACCCCGCTTCCTGATCAGCGCGCCCCCGAGTTCACTCATCTCGACGTGGTAGCGCCCCTGAACCTCGCGCGGCACGACGAAGGCCAACGCGCCGAGACCTTCGGCCTGGGTCACGCAACGGTTCGCGTCTTCGCGGGAGCCTCCGCCCGGAAGAGCTGTTTCGAACTCGCTGACCAGACTGCGTGCCGCGCCCCACAGGTGAGCGAGTGAGGACAGGGGCGAGGTTCTCCCGATGGTCTTGACGGGCTGATGGTTCATATAGGCGACATCCCAGCCGAGTTCGTCCGCTGCGAAGCGCAACCCTTCCACGGCGTATCTGACGCCCCCATCGGGTTCGCGACGACCCTTACGCCAGGGCTCCCGGCGAACGTGGCATCGATCCGCGCGGCGAGATCCATCACCACCGCCTGGAGGGAGGCAGGTTCCTCACCGCCGTTCTTCAGGCGGTAGCCGCTCAATCCGGACAGCAGGACGCTCGGACGGAGGCCGGGGAAGGCAGCGGTGCAGTACTCCTGAATGTAGTCGAGGTAGGTGAACGGTGTCCCGTCTTCCCTGAGCGCCGCCCGGTCCAGCAAGACGTCCTCACACGGGAGCGCCGCTTCCTCCTTGTCATCGGGACCGATGATGACCACCGAGAGCCGGTCGACGTCGGCTAGCTGGGCGGGAAGCGGGGCGAGTTCGGAGAAGGGGTGCGCCCGGTCCATCCTGGTGGCTGCATCCATGCCCTGCCACCTCCGGTACACCTCTGTGGGTGCGGGCAGGCGATCCGACGCGTTCGGAAGCCTCAGGTTGTCCTGAAGTGACCGGTTGGCGACGGCGACAAGGACCAGGTGCGGCATGGCGCCATGATGACACAGGCACTACCGCGATTCGGGTGGTCCACCCCTACCCCGCGAGGTCCGTGAGCGTGACACCGCCGAAGAACCCCGCGGGTCCTGCACGACAATCAGTTCAGCGCTGAGGTGCGGCTTCGTCGGGTCGGACGTCCCCATGAAGGTCAATGGCAGCCCTGCCTGTGCAGCCGCGGACGCCAGAACGTAGGTGAGAAGCTTGTTGTCGGCGGTGATGTCCACCACGAGGCCCTCGGCAGGGAGGAGGGAGAGTTCGGCTGCGAGCCGTTCGATCACCGCGCCATCAGGCCGGTAGCGGGAAGGACGGGTGTGCAACGCGTGCACATCGGGATGGCGCTCGCGCGTCTCCAGCCATTGTCGCAACGCATCGGCTTGGCCCACGTCCTCCTCACATTCCACCGCGTAGAACGTCTTCAGGTCCGAGAGTTCACCGATGAGTTGCTGGGACGCTACCGGCGACGAATTCACTCCGATCCGGGCAACGACGCCGACCACACCCGTGATCCGCCGGCGGTCCTCCGCCCGTAATGCGCTGAGGGTTTCCGCCCTACGCCGAGGCATGACCCGTAGTTCGAGCCACCAGAAGACGACCACCACCGCCACAGTGAGCACGGCAAGAATGCCGAGCCACCACCCCGCGCCCTGCTCATCACCGAACACGACGAAGAACTGCGTGATCAACGCCGGAACCAAGGCAACGGTGAGGATGAAACTCTTTCCAGCCGTACGCGTCACGTTCCTCAGGGACGTCCGAAACCAGCCCTTACCGAGCCGTGTCGCTGCCATGCTGAATCCTCCTCTGGCCGGAGAATGCACAGTAACGCGGAGTGCACACGGGAGGGGCTCATGCCGAGCATCTGGGAGATCGAATTCGCCGGCATCGACCCCAACCACGTGCGATCCTCCGGCATTCACCACTTCCTCTCCGCCTGGTTCTGCGAGACCGACCCAGAACACCGGAGCCTGAAGGGCTACAGCATTGGCAACCGCGTCAACCACGAGCACGGCGTCCGGATTGAGATCCGCTGCGTGGACGACCGCCTCGCCGACCTTGTCGCAGCCATACCATCCGGTCAGCCAGTGCAGTTCGGAACAACCTTCGCCCGCACAGCTCTGGTCTTGGTGCCCCCGCGCTGTGTCGCCGGATCATCCTGGGAGAACCTGTCACGCTATCGGGGCACCACCCAGTGGCGTCTGTCATTCCGCACCCCAACAGTGGTTCGCCACCATCAGATCGACCAGCCGTGGCCCGCGCCGCATCCCGTGCTGCGAGGCCTCCAGGCGAAGTGGGACGCGTGGGGTCCCACCATCGTTCCGGCCTTCGACAACGGTACCGCCGCGCAGGTGACCGTGACCGGGGCGGACCTTCGCACGGAACAGACCCGACAGGCGCCGATTCCGTTGTGGGGAGCGACGGGCGCGGTCGAATGGACCTGGGCGCGCCCACGGCCCCGCCGCTCCGACGCCGGCAACGGCGTGGAAGTGGTCGAGCGCCTGCTCGGCTTGGCCCAGTTCAGCGGCATCGGCTCCTACACTCAGCACGGGCTCGGTCTCGTCGAGATCTCCGGCCGCCGGGCTGAGACCGGCAAGCCCCGCGCAGCCTGATACCAGTGTTCAGACGGTTCCTCGGTCGACCTNNGCACTCGAATCCGCATGGCGGGACGTCCTGGCTGCCGACGCGGAGGACGGAACCCTTCAGAAGGGCGTCATGGAGTTCGCCGGGGACCTTCAGACTCGGCTCGACGGGCTTCACGAGTCCCTGCAGAACTCGGACTACGAGCCCGCCGACCTGAGAGAGGTGCGGATACCCAAGTCCGACGGGTCGAAGCGGCTGCTGCACGTCCCCGCAGTACAGGATCGGGTGGTCGAACGAGCGCTCCTCCGCGGCCTCACCCCACTGATCGATCCGCACCTGGGCCCCGCCGCGTTCGGCTACCGCCCCGGGTTGGGCGTTGCCGATGCCGTGCAGCGCGTCGCGGGCCTCAGGGACGAAGGACACCCTTGGGCGGTGCGGACAGATGTCGAGGACTGCTTTCCTTCGCTCAAGGTCTCTACGGTACTGAAGGAACTCGCCACCTTCGTTCCGGACCGCAAGCTGCTCGAACTCATCGAGCGGCTACTTGCGCGCTGCGCCACAGGGGTTGGCGGCCGGCACACATTCCCCGGAATCCCCAGGGCAGTCCGCTCGCCGGTATTCAGCAATCTCGTGCTGAAACACCTCGACACGGCCGTCGTACGCGCGGGCTACCCGATGGTCCGCTACGCCGACGACGTGTTGATCGCTTGCCGCACCGAGAACGGCGCGCGGGCCGCACTGCACGTCGCCGAACGCGCCATACACGAGTTGGAGATGACTTTGGGCACAGACAAGACCGAGATCATGTCCTTCACCGAGGNNGGCTTCAGCTTCCTCGGAGAAGACTTCGGCCCGCGCTACCCGCCGATTCTGGAGGACCACCGACTCGAAACTCCCGACGACGCTGTCGTGTACGTAGCTCGACAAGGAAGTCGCATACGGGTGTCCAGCGGGCGCCTCCTTGTCGAGTCCGCGGATAATGCCGAACTGCTGAACCTCCCACAAAGCCACGTTGCCCGAGTGGTCTGCTTCGGGTCGATCGGGCTCAGCGCCGGCGCCCGAGACTGGGCGTTCAATACCGACACTCAGGTGGTCTTCCTGTCTCGACGCGGTTCCTACCGAGGTCAGCTGCTGGGGACGAACGGGAAGAAGCGGGTGGCTAGACTACGGTCCCAGCTCGCCCTCACAGAGTGCCGGATGCTGCAGATCGGCAGAAACTGCCTCGAAGGCAAGCTCCTCAAGCAAGCGGTGTTGCTCAGCCACTTCGTCCGGGACGACAACACCGCCAACCTGACACCCGCGATCCAGCAGATCGAATCGCTTCTCCCGATGCTCAAGGAAGCGGCGACACCACAGGAACTGATGGGCATCGAGGGGGCAGCGGCACGCGCCTACTTCCAGGCACTCGCCGCTCTCCTGCCCGAGGAACTGTCCTTCAGCGGGCGGAACCGGCAACCCNCGCTCGACGTGATCAATGCCGCTCTCTCCTACGGCTACACGATCCTTCTCGGCGAGTGCGTCTCCGCGATCGTTGCCGCCGGGCTCGACCCGGCCGTGGGCTGTCTCCACACCGAAGCCCGCAAGCAGCCTGCCCTCGCGCTCGATCTGATGGAGGAGTTCCGGCCGACCATCGTCGATCAGGTGGTCGTGCAGCTTGCCCGAAGCCGCGCACTCGGACCCGAGCACGGCTTCAGTGAACCAGGAAAGCCCGGGGTCCTGCTGACCAAGGCCGGGAAGGAAGCGTTGATGGAGGGCTACGAACGTCGCATGCTCACGCGGGTGCGAACTGCGATGCCGGACTTCGCTGGTTCCTGGAGGCGCCACGTGTACCGTCAGGCACAGTGCCTCGCCGCCGCTATTGGCGGCGACGATCTCGTCTTCACCGGGCTGTCATGGCGCTGATGACCGTAATCGCCTACGACGTGCGGGAAGACAGCCGACGCTCGAAGCTGGCCGCGCTTCTCCAGATGCACGGTGACCGCATCCAGTTCAGCGTCTTCCTGTGCCGGGTCGACGCAGAGGATCTCGGCCAGCTGCTCGCCCAGGCAAGAAGCCTGATCGATCCCCGAACCGATTCGATCTACGCGCTGCGGCAGTGTGAGGAGTGCTGGCAGAAGGTGACGACCATCGGGCAGGCCAGACCACCGCAGCCCAGGCTGTACTGGGCTGTCTTGTAAGGGGTGGTCAGCGTGGAGCCAGAATGGTCCTAGGGTCTGCAGGCCGGTGACAAGCAGGAATGCCGCATCCGGGCGTCGTTCGGCGACACTCGGTCTTGCTCCGAGAGGGGGTCTGCAGGGGTGCTAGCATCACCCGTAGTCAACCGACACGTCCTACCCGCCGGATCGCACGGCACCATCGCACAAATAGCGACTTGAAACACTGTGCACTACGGTGCACGAACTTCTTTTTTATCGCACGGCACCATCGCACAAATAGCGACTTGAAACGACTCATCGCGATCCTCCTAACCTAGAAAAAGTTATCGCACGGCACCATCGCACAAATAGCGACTTGAAACAACTCGGCGAGGCCGACGGCGTTGGCGAACTTGAAGATCGCACGGCACCATCGCACAAATAGCGACTTGAAACCCTTCGACGATGGCGCTCGATTCCTCGATGTCCTATCGCACGGCACCATCGCACAAATAGCGACTTGAAACGCAGGTCGGGCAGCTCCTCGTCGCCATTTTCATCCGTCGAATCGCACGGCACCATCGCACAAATAGCGACTTGAAACTCAAAAAGAACTACTCTATGAGTTTTGCGACAAGTGCCGTATCGCACGGCACCATCGCACAAATAGCGACTTGAAACCGGCGCAGCAAGCACCGCTACGTCTATGGGAATGAATCGCACGGCACCATCGCACAAATAGCGACTTGAAACCGCAAGCGGCGATTGTAGCCATAGTACCACATGCCATCGCACGGCACCATCGCACAAATAGCGACTTGAAACTCATTGCAGACGTAGCCCATGTCCAGAAGGTATCGCACGGCACCATCGCACAAATAGCGACTTGAAACTTGACGTACCGGTACATCCCGGCCCCGGTCACGCCGGATCGCACGGCACCATCGCACAAATAGCGACTTGAAACCCGCCTTTTGTGCGGCAAACATGCCAGTGTGCGATCGCACGGCACCATCGCACAAATAGCGACTTGAAACCCGATCCCAGCAGGCCTTGTCGTTGCTGCCCGCAATCGCACGGCACCATCGCACAAATAGCGACTTGAAACGGTTTCAAGCCGGGTAGCTACTTATCGTAAGATGAATCGCACGGCACCATCGCACAAATAGCGACTTGAAACTTTTCATCCGTCCGCGTTGCCGTCGGGTCGGATCGCACGGCACCATCGCACAAATAGCGACTTGAAACCCCGATCGATCGATCGATCGATCGATCCGACTGATCGCACGGCACCATCGCACAAATAGCGACTTGAAACCGGCTGACGCTATCATGCGGTTGAGTCGCTCTGCCCTCATCGCACGGCACCATCGCACAAATAGCGACTTGAAACTTCATGGTGTCCCTTTCAGGGCTAATTGTCAACAATCGCACGGCACCATCGCACAAATAGCGACTTGAAACCAGTAGCCGTGAACAACGTAGCCCTTGCTGACCTTGATCGCACGGCACCATCGCACAAATAGGGCTCTTCGTACTTGCGGTGGGGTGGGGCGACACGCCGGGTGAGGCTGGTGGGGTGAGGTAGGGGTCGAGGCCCTCAGGATCAGGAGTTACCACACTCCCTGCCCACGAGGACCTCGACGATGATCCAGCCTACGGGCTGCACGACGTGCTGCCACGCCCCCGATGCCTACTGCGACCGCTGCGACCTGCTGGTGGGCCTTCCCGGCCTCCATGTCATCGGGGTCGAGCGCGACCCGGGCCGATTGCAGATCACCGTCAAGTCCAGGCTGACGGTGATGGGCTGCCCCTCGTGCGGGGTCGGGGCCGGCTCCCACGGTCGACGGACCGTGCGTCTGATCGACACACCCTGCTTCGGCGCACCGACCGTGGTGTGGTGGCGCAAGCGCACCTGGTCGTGTCCCGAGCCGTCGTGTCCGGTGGGGGTGTTCACCGAGCAGGACGAGCAGGTCGCCCAGCCCCGCGCGATGCTCACCACCCGGGCCTGCCGCTGGGCGACCGAACAAGTCCGCCGCGAGCACGCCTCCATCGCCGGGTTGGCCCGCCAGTTGGGCACCACCTGGCGGACGGTGTGGACCAGCATCGAGCCGATCCTTGCCCGTGCCGCCGCCGATGAGTCCCGGTTCGCGGGCGTGACTACCCTCGGAGTGGATGAGCACCTGGTGCGCCTTGTGGCGCTGTTGTTTCGGATGGAGGTGAGAGACCTGCATCGCACCGTTGTCGTAGCAGCGGGGTGAAGCTGGCGGCAGCCGGGCCTTGGGGAACGCCGGGGTCGGGTGGGAGCAGCCGCGACGAAGTCAGGACGGTCCAGCACTGCCGGATGGGCCGGGTCTGGTGAGCAAGACGGGAAGGTGTACGAGAGGAACCGGTGTCGTAAAGCCTCTTGATCGTCGACCAGCTCGAACCCGGTGGATACGGGCTGGAGTGCGGTGCGTAACCGTCCGTGGTGGTCGTCAGCCAGGCGGCCGCCGGGGCGGGGAACTGTCGGAACGGTGGTATGTGTCGGGTCCGGCAGGTCGTGGTGAAGGTCTACGGCGTAGCCACGACGATGCCGCAGGGGTAAAGCCGGACGCCTCGCCCGTCGACCGAACAACAGTGAACAAGGAAACCTTCCGCATTTCGTTCCCCCTTGTCGGGGATAGGTGCGTTGCCTGCTGAAGGGTGTGGAGGGGCGGAGCCGTCGTAGTACTCCGAGGCCGGGAAAGCCGGCCACCTGGGGAAGGACGGCAGCGAGAGGAAGCAGGAAGGGACTGTGATGTCCGAAGATGCACCGGTGAATATCGGTGCCGCCGGGTGGCCGAGCGAGGCTCGCGCCTATCTGGCGGTACGGAGGATGCAGACCAAACTGCATGGTTGGGCGGCCACCGATCGTGGCCGCCGGTTTGATGATCTGTACAACCTGGTCTGTGACCCGGCGTTCCTGACGATCGCGTGGGAACGCGTCGCGCAGAACAAGGGGGCACGGACCNCCGGGGTGGACCGCGCCACCGTGGCGTGGATCACCTCCGGGATCGGGGTTGAGGCGTTCCTGCGGGACCTTCGGGACCAGTTGCGGTCCCGGACGTTCCAGCCGGTGCCGGTGCGGCAGGTGATGATCCCGAAAGCGAGCGGCAAGCTCCGCAAGCTGGGCATCCCGACCGTGGCCGACCGGGTGGTGCAGGCCGCCTTGAAGCTGGTGCTGGAACCCATCTTCGAGGCCGACTTCCAGTCGTGCTCGTACGGGTTCCGCCCGAACCGGCGCGCTCAAGACGCGATCGCCGAGATCCACCACTTCACCAGCAAACGGTACGAGTGGGTGCTGGAGGCGNGCATCGAGGCGTGTTTCGACATGATCGATCACACCGCATTGATGGATCGGCTCCGGGCGAGGGTTTCGGACAAGCGCGTGCTCGCGTTGGTGAAGGCGTTCCTGAAAGCCGGGGTGCTCACCACGGTGGGCACCACCGAGGGAACGGTCACCGGCACCCCGCAGGGTGGGATCTTGTCCCCGTTGCTGGCCAACATCGCCTTGTCCGTGCTCGACGACGAGTTCGCGCGTCGCTGGACCCAGGAGATGGGCACGGCGAACCTGCGGAACCGGCGCCGGTACCACGGCGAGGCGACCTACCGGCTCATCCGGTACGCCGACGACTTCGTGATCGTGGTCAAGGGCGAACGGGTCGATGCAGAACGGTTACGCGAGGAGGTGGCAGTCGTGTTGGCCCCGATGGGGTTGCGGTTGTCGCCGGACAAGACCCGAGTGGTCCACATCGACGATGGGTTCGACTTCCTCGGTTTCAACATTCGACGGATGCGGAAACGTGGGAGCCACAAGTCGTTCGTGTACACCCGGCCCGCGAAGAAGGCGATCGCCTCGATCAAGGCACGGGTGAAGGCCATGACGTACAGAAACACCCTGCACCAAGACCCCGGCTACCTGTTCGGTTACCTGGGGCGGGTGCTGCGTGGTTGGGCCAACTACTTCCGGCACGCGGTGGCCAAACGAGCCTTCAACGCGATCGATTCCTACACGTGGGAACGGATCACGTCGTGGCTGCGGAAGAAGCATCGTCGGATCGGATGGCCAGAGCTCCGGCGTAGGTACTGCCTGCCCGGCAGCTGGCGGCTCGCCCACGACGGGGTCAGGTTCAAGGGCGCAGCCAGCGTCCCTATCGTCCGGCACCGCTACCGCGGTTACCAGATCCCGACCCCGTGGACCCCATCAACCGTCGCAAGCTGACCAACCCCCTCACGTGGAGAGCCCGGTGCGGTGAAAGTCGCACGCCGGGTTCGGCGGGCGGGCTGTGGAAACCCACCAGGGGTAACCGTGGCAGGGCGCCACAGCCCGACCCAACTGGCACCACGTGAGCCCCGCAAGCGCGGCCCCAAGGAACTCACCGGCATGGTTGATCTGACCCGTGACAAGGACGGACGCGTCCACGCCCGGCTCCTCGACCTCGTGCCGGGCCGCTCGGGCACGGTGTACAAGACCTGGCTCGACCAGCGCGGCAAGGCCTTTAAGGCTCGGGTCGAGGTCGCCACGTTGGATCCGTTCCGCGGGTACAAGAACGCCATCGACGACAAGCTCGCCGACGCCACCGCCGTCCTCGACGCGTTCCATGTGGTCGCCCTGGCCGGCCGGGCGGTCGATGAGGTCCGCCGCCGGATCCAGCAGGAGATCCACGGCCACCGCGGTCGTTCCGGCGACCCCTGTTCGGGATCCGGAACATCCTCCGCTGTGCAGCCGAGCGGCTCACCGACAAGCAACACGCCCGCCTCGCGGCGGCGATCGCTGCTGATGAACGTCATGATGCCGTCCACGTCGCCTGGCAGTGCGNCCCAGAAGGTTCGGGCTGCCTACGCCCACCCCGACCCGAGCAAGGGCCGCCAGCTCGCCGAGCAGGTCGTCGCCAGCTTCCCCACCTGCCCGATCCCCGAGATCGCGCGCCTCGGCCGCACCCTGAAGCAGTGGAAGGACGCGTTCCTGGCCTACTTCGACACCGGCCGCGCATCCAACGGCGGAACCGAGGCCGTGAATGGGTTGATCNGAACTCCACCGCCGCATCGCCCGCGGCTTCCGCAACCGCGAGAACTACCGGCTACGGATGCTCCTCATCGGCGGCGGACTCACCCTCGACCCACCGCAGGTATGAAGAGCCACTTAAGTGCCCGCCTCCTGGTCGTCGCTTGGCGCGTCAGCAGCGAACGGCGTCCTGTGTTCTTCGTCGGCGCACGCGCGACGGGCTCATCTCACGCGGCCCGTGTTGTTCGCGATGCGGAATGATTGGACTACTGTGTCGGTGCCGCTCGAACTCTGGTCGGTTTTGCCGGTCGAAAAGTGAACGGTGGGCGCTGAGCGCCCGTGGTGGTGGGAGTTTAGCCGGGGTTGTCGCCGGTGGTGGTGCGGATGCTGGGGAGGGTGTCGATGCCTCGGTTGCGGAGCCGGTAGCTGGCGCCTTTCAGGGTGAGGACGTCGGCGTGGTGCACGATGCGGTCGATCATCGCGGCGGCGACGACCTGGTCGCCGAACACGCCTCCCCAGCTGCTGAAGGGCAGGTTGCTGGTGAGGATCAGTGAGGCGTGCTCGTAGCGGGACGACACGAGTTGGAAGAACAGGTTCGCGGCGTCTTGTTCAAAGGGGAGGTAGCCGACCTCGTCGACGACGATGAGTCCGTAGCGGCGCAGCTTGGCCAGCTCGGCAGGAAGCTTTCCGGCGCGGTGGGCGTCGGTGAGTCGGGTGACCCAGTCGGTGGCGGTGGCGAACGCGACGCGGTGACCGTAGTGCGCGGCTTTGATGCCCAGGCCGATCGCCAGGATGCTTCTATGTCGCGTCAAGCGGCTTTCGGGAGGTTTCGTGTGACGGCTGCGGCTTGGGCATTCATCAGCCGGTAGACCTCTCTGGCGATGGCTCGTTTGAGGCAGCGTTTGATGTCGCGGGCGCTCTTGCCTTCTTGGGTGCGCCGCTCGGCGTAGGTCTTGGTGGGTTCGTGGATCCGCAGGCGGCACAGGGCGACCGTGTGCAGGGCGCGGTTGAGTTGTCGATCGCCGGACCGGTTCAGGCGATGTCGGGTGACTTGGCCGCTGCTGGCTGGGATCGGAGCAGCGCCGGCGAGGGCGGCGAACGCGGCTTCGGAGCGGATCCTGCCGAGGTGGGACCAGGAGACGAGGAACTGCGCGGCGGTGATCGCGCCAATGCCGGGCTGTTCCAGCAGGACCGGACAGATCGCGACCACCAACCGTTCGAGTTCGGTCTCGTACTCGGCCGCTTCGGCCTCCAGGGCCAACGCGCGACGTGCGGTGCCGCGCAGTGCTTGGATTGTTGCGCGGTGCTCGACCGAGTGCGTGGGCAGGGTTCGAAGTCGGGCGCAGCGCTGGACCTGTTCGTCGGTGCTGCCTTGGCGGAGGTGTTCGCGAAGCGCCTGTGGTGCGTTGACGATGAGGGCCTTGAGTTGGCCGATCGTCTTTGTGCGGCCGACGATGGCGCCTTGTCGGGCGGTCATGAGTACCCGGAGCGCTTCCCGGTCGCCCCGAGCTCGTGGGGCGGCGAGGTGTTCGCGGCTGAGCGCCTCGCGGGCAGCCCGGACGGCATCGAGGTTGTCGGACTTGGCACCGTCGCGCCGGGCCGGACGGGCAGGGCGGTCGATCTCAACGACCCACTCGCCGGCCTCAAGCAAGGCCGTGGTGAGCCCTGAGCCGTAGCTGCCGGTGCCCTCGATCGCCCACACCCTGGTGCCGTCGGCGTGCTCGTCAGCGAACGTCTTGAGCTTGCGGTAGCCGAACGCGTCCGTGGCGACGGTCAGCTGCTCAATCACCGCGCCGGTAGCGGCGTTGACAGCGGCGGCGGTGTGGGAGTCGCGGTGGGTATCGACGCCGATGACGAACTCGACGGCTCCTGCCAACATGGGCTTCACGGTGCTTCCTTTCCTTGGTGGAACGGGTGGGACTGAGTCGGCGTCGGCCTGGGTGCGGTCACCGAAGTGGCAGGACTGTGATGAGGCACGACCCCTCGGGTCGGCCAAGCTTCTGATCAGGCCAACGATGGTGGGCCAGGTCGATGCCGGCGACCGCGACGACAGATCCACAGCCAAGGCACCCCGATACAGGCAGGCCAATGGGTTGTTTTGGGTCAGTCGCAATCACCAGCACCGACACTGGCATCCCGGCGCCGGGAAGGCCCGCAGGCCCCAACCGAAAGTCTCACAATGGGTCTTGCCGGTGCCGGGCGGACCGAGGAGGACGACGTTGCGGGCCTCGGTCAGGAACCCGCCACCCGCGAGCGCGGCGACCTGTTGGCGGACGCCCGGTTGGGCGTCGAAGTCGAAGTCGTCGAGGGTCTTGCGGGCGCCGAACCCGGCGTGCCGGATGCGCAGTTGGGCGCCGGAGGCGTTCCGTGCCGATACCTCGCGTTCGAGGACGGCAGCCAGGTAGTCCTCGAACGACCAGTCGGCATCACGGGCTTGGTCGGCCAGCCTGCTCGCGGACTCCACGATCCGGGGTGCCTTCAAGGCGCTGGCCAGGTACTGCAGGTGCTTGAGCACCTCGGGGTCTTGGTGGGGGTCATGGCCGGATCCCCTCAAGATTGACGCCGAACGCGCGGTCGTAGTCGGCCAGGTCGCGGACCAGGTCGTCGGCTGCGGGCCTCGGGCGGGGCTGCTGGAACTCGTGGCGTAGCCGGGCCGCGGTCGCCACATGAGCGGGGTCGGTGACCGTGACACCACGGGCCCACAACCGGGGATGTGCACCGACCAGCCTCCCGTCCAGACGCACCTGGACCTGTTCCAGGTCGGCGCGAGCGTCCACCACCCGGCCGATCGCGGTCGGGTCGACCGAGTAGTCGTTGCTGGCCATCCGCACGTAGTAGTCGCGGCCCAACCGGACCTGGTGGTGCCAGCCCACCACCGGCGGCACGGGCGGCAACGCGAGCATCGCGGATCTGTCGGCTTCGAGCCGGTCCACAGGCTTGGCGCCGAGGGTGCGCACCGTGCGCCTGTTCGCGGTGGCCAGCCAGTCGGTGAACTGGTCGTTGAAGTCGGCCGGGGACGCGAAGTCCCGGCCCGGCATGAACGACGTCTCGAACCAGCCGTTGCGGCGTTCCACGACCCCNTTCGACTCCGGATCTCTCGGCGGCAGCAACACCAACCTGGTAGCCAGGGTGCCCATGAACGCCGGCACCCCNTCCGAGCGGTGCCGGCCCCGGCCGATGCCCCGCTCGTTGTCCCACAGCAACCGACGCGGCACCCGCTCCACCTGGCGCAGCAGCGACCACATCCCCAGCAGCAGGTCCTCGGTGGCCTTGGTCGGGATCATCCGGCCCAGCACGTACCGCGAATACGCCAACGTGATCACCAACACCGGCAACAAGGCAGCCGTGCCGTCCTCCAGCGGGATCTTCCTCGGCGGGAACCACAGATCACACTGAGCTGCGTCGCCGGCCTCCCACACGATCCTGTCCGCCGGATCCTGCGGCTGGTACTCCGGCCGGAGCCGGGCCACATTGTCACGGAACCACGACGACGAGCCCGTCCAGCCCACCCGCTCAGCCAGCACCGTCGCCGGCATGTCAGGCGTGGCCCTCAACAAACCCCGCACCCGCGCCTCGACCGTCACGAACGACGTCTCAACCGGAGCCCGCTCGTACCTCGGCGGCGCCTCCGACCTCACCGCCTTGATCACCGTCGTCCGCGAGATCCCCAACCTGGCAGCGATCCGCGCATGCGGCACCCCNTCGCCAGCCAGTCTCCTGATCAGTGCCCACTCCTCCAACGTGATCACCCTTCCGATGCTCGGGTGTCCACTTTTCACCGGCGAAACTGTTCAGTTTTCGGGCGGCGTCGACATACTGTGCCCGAACTCTTCAGCGTGTTCTCCCATGTGTTGCCATGGCACGCCTATCGGCATCCTTCGCCTGGACACCAATCCGCCGACTAACTACTGCCCTGCAGCACCCGCGAACGAGATGGGGGCGCGCCAGCGTCTTGCGGCCGAGAGTAGAGTGCCCCTCCGCTCCTGGGCAGTTCAGCGGAACCGGCGTGCTCGCGATCCTCAGGCCTGCCGACGCGACGCCTCGGGCACGGTTGGCAGTTGCTCATGGTGACCGTCGCCGTCCGCAGCCAGAAGCGGGAGTGCATGCTTCGCTGCGCCCTCGTTTCTGACGAACCACTGGTAGGTCTCTACTTGTGGCGCGGCTTCGCTGGCCCCCGAACCGATCCGTGGGTAATGGACCGGCAGGACGGTTCCCGCNGCGGCTTCCATGACCGAGAGGTACACCGAGGGTGCCGCTGTCTGGAGCCTCTTGTCGAAGTCCTCCACGAGTGCGCCGGCTTTCGCTTGACCGATGTTCGGTGCTGTGCCGAGCATCAGGTACCTCGCTCGTTGGGAGCGCCCGTCCCAGATTGTTGAATTCTGCCATTCCACAGCGACATGGACGCTTCCGAATCCCAAGGGCTTCCCGTGGCCGAGTTTAAGGAACAGGTCGCTTTCGGCCGAGAGGTGGAGCACCCACAGAAGGGCGGACAACTCGTCCTCGTTGAGGTTCTCGACGTAGAGGGTCGTTCGAAAGGCCGTACCGGGATCTACCCAGTCGCGAATCGAGACAGACACATCCGGTTTCGAACCGGCAGGTGCGAGGAAGTTCACGAAATGGCCGGCNGCCTGCCTCTGGGTGAGGGGAGTGGCCGGTTCACCGGGGTTGCCCGGCTCCCATCCACCGGCGGGGAGCATCCAGTAGCTGTCATCCTGCTGCTGATGGGGGTATGTCTTGTGGCCGGCGAGTCGATGCCCCTTCGCCGAACTGAAGCCGTCGCCGCGTGGAAGCCCATGCAGCGGCTTGCCNGTCTTTCCCCTGGTGTAGAAGCGGCCATGGGAAGGCTTGGGCGAGTTCAGGGTCGCAAGCCGCCATGTGAAGTCCCCGGCCCGGCTGGTCTGGCGCTCCGGGTCGGAAATCCATTCAACGCCTCCGACACGGAGTAGTCCGCGCCGGGCTCGTTCCTGCGAACCGGAGGGTGGTACCCAACCGAATACCCGGTCTGCCGCTGTGAGCTCGCTCTCGGCCCCGGCAGTGCTGAGCTGGTCACCCAACAGGTCTGCGGGCGTGTTCGCGAGCGCCTGACGTGTGATGAGCCCCGGGTAGAGCTCGCCGTCGCGCATGAACGCTGTCTGGTTCTCGCTGAGCCGGCTCCATGCGTCTCGGCGTCTGACGTACTCCGCGAGTTCCAGGGGTCGCCCGTCCCGTGTTGTACGTGGCTCGCGCTCGAACGAGTCGAGCTTGGCCCGCCACGTCTCGACCAGTCGGCTGTAGCCCGCACCCTCGACGGTGACGGGGCGATTCTTCAGTGTGGCCTGACCGTCGACGACCTTGTCGATGAAGAGCTTCTCCGCGTGCTTGCGTTCGAACGTCCTGCCGGTCTTGTGCAGGAATCCCTGNACCAGTACGAGATCCTGGCCGGAGACGATCATGTTGCGATCACTCGGCGGCGCCGACGGGGCATCCGGTTTGGCGGGGCGTTGAGCCTGGTCCACCGCGGGCGTCAGACCGCCCACGACGCGCCAGAATCGGTATCGCGGCTGCTGGTGCTCGATCAGTTGCAGCCACGCGTACACGGGCTTGCCTGCGGGCTCGCTGTGCAGGGGTGCTGACACGAGCCTGTTGACGCGGACACCCCGAGCATGCGGTTCCAGAGTTCCCTGAACGGAGAACTCGATCGTGCGGCTCGCGCGATCATGCCGTGCCACCCTGACGAACTCGAGGCTCAACGCCGCGTTCGTGGTGGAACGGGTGAAGAGCGGATCAGAGTGGTTGAAGACACCCAGCCGGGAGCCGGTGACCTGCTCGAAGACCGACCTCAGCATGCCCTTGATCGACGAGCCGGGGATGATCGGGTGCCCGTCGGGATCGCGGCTGGTGGCATAGATCGCCGACTTCCCTTCTTCCTTCTGCTCCAACTCGAGGGTCAAGAGGGGNGTCCTCGCTGTGATCGTCACCGCCAGCCGTGCGCAGTACCGGTCGTCGCCCCAGACGTGCTGTGGCGCGACGCCACCCTCCTGCAGTCCACTGGCACGCATTGCCGTGGAGAACGGGATGAAGTTGTACGGGTTGGCGAAATACCCGGTCGGCCCCGCCGGCGCGCGATCAGCGTTGTGCGCGCCGGCGTGCCGTGATTGCCGTTGGCCGGCGTGCCCCCGTGGCTCCTGGCCGGCGTCTCTGCGGGAGCCCGGGGTGCGCCCTCGACGCTGGTCCGCGGGGTTGGAGTTGGCTCGGGCCGGTCTCCGCCACCGACGGCGGGTCTGGCAGAGGGCTGATCGTCTGGCAGCGGCTCCCACTTCACACCCTTGTTGTTCTCAACGGTCACCCGCACTCGTTGGCCGTCTGCCAGGCCCGACCGGAGGGGCTTCTCGATGTACCTCTCCGTCCGGCCCAGCTCCAGCGGAAGGAACTTGTAGATGTTTCCGCTGATGCTGACCCGGAAGTTGGCCGTGAAGTTGCCGCCAGCCATCAGTACCCCTTGATCTGCGTGAATCGCTCGGCGGCGACCCCGACGTTTCCATGAGCGTCGCGTGCCGTGTACTCCACCACACCGAGCACCAGGCGCGTCACTGAATCCTCTGGCTCGAATGGCACCCAGAGCGGCCGGGAGTGCCCGTCATGGAGCTGCGTCCAGCCAGCTTCCTGCTTGCGGACCTCGCCGCGCAGCAGCCGGCGGCTCTCGTCGAGTGGCAGCCAGCCGCGGGAGGTCGCCCCGGCCACATCGTCATCGAGTGTGCTGTGACGACCGTTCCTCGCTTCCTGGTCCCACCACCAGTGCCACTCGGCATCGGGATGGAAGAGTCGAAGGTCGAAGATCCACTCCACCGGGAGCGGACCGTCATGAGTGTCGAGAACGGTGTTGTTTCGCCTTACGAAGACCGCCTGCTGCGGAGTCTGCGCAAACCCCACGTCGAACTCCGCCCCAACCTCCGCCAGTGCATCGCCAAGCGAGTGTCGAGGCATCACGCCACCCCGCTTTCGGTCGGTTCGAGCCCGAGCTCCTGTTTCCAGGCCCCGAGGAGTTGGGATCCCAGGCGGTTGGCCTTGGGTTCGAGGATCTGCTCGAGGGTCGGCGCTTGGCCGGCGATTCGTCCATGCCCTCTGGCTGGTTCGCCGCGAACGCGAATGTGACCTGCGCCGGATCGGCTGTGATCTCGCCGTACCCACGGGTGGTGCCGTACCCGACGCCGATCCAGCCTTCCGCGAGGTCACGCACAAGGAACGCCACGAGCATCACGGCGCTCCGCCGTTCCACCGGGTTCTCGCCCAGCCTGCGCAGGTCGATATCCAGCACGATGGGTTCCCAGTTGTCNGAACCAGGCTCCGGGGCCGCGACGGCGAAGAGTCGGCCCTCGTCGGCGCCACCGGTCCATCGGCTGACGGCGACGTGGTCGTTGATCCGGAGCGGCCCGTTGTCGTGCCGCAGGACCCGGTTTGCCTCGATCCGAGGCCGGGCCTGGGCAGCCTGGCTGCCCTCCTTCGGCACCCGGGCCGAGAGCGCCTTCAGGACATCGGTCCAGAGCGGGATCTCCGGCGAATGGACCTCCGCCACGTGGAGCGATCCCCGCCAGCCAGCCTCCTTCTTGCGAGGCGGTCGGCCGAAAAGCCTATGAACGAGGTCGAGCTCAGCCTGCGCCATTTGGCCGAGGAACTCCTCGTCGATGGTCTCCGCACCCCTGAGCGTCCGGAGGATCCGTTCAGCTCGTGTGCGCAACACTCCTTTGAGACTGCTTCCGGGGATGACCAGACGCACCTTCCTGCCGGAGCCTGTCGTCAGGGGCATCCGATCGACCAAGCCGTTGGCGGGGACGGAGACAAGCAGAGGGCCTCTCGGATGCCAGGGGATCGTGATGCGCAGGTGTTCGTCCCGCGCCGCCGGAGCAGGCCCGGCGGTGCCCCGCGCCGCATCCGGCAGCGAGTTCGTCACGGTCTCCCCGCCGGGTGCTTCGAGTAGCCTGAGCAGGCCTGCGCGAGTGCCGATCGATCGCCACACCAACTGCGGGTCCACGAGTTGAATCGAACCGAGCCCGGCCGAGGTTGCCGCGCCCAAGTTGCGCCCGGCGCTCAGTTCGCTCGCGATTCCGCTCACCCATTCGAACGCCTGCTCCTTGCTCAGCCCCGGAACCTGGTCGTCGATGGGCCCGGTGGCCTCGACCCGTAGATCGAGCGCGAAATTGGTGTCGCGGGGAACGACATCGCGACTGAAGAGGGCGCCGGAAGCTGCGCTGCCCGATCGGCGGTCGATGCCGACGCCGTCTCTCACCTCGGTGACCACGTCGCCGATCGCCGGAGCATCCTCGACATACAACGCCGAGGCGGCCTGCGCTCCACCCCACGTGGCGAGCCCACCGAAGGTCGCACGGAGCGAGCCTGCGAGCGCGGTCCCTGGGATCACCAGGCGTCCCGCGCCGTCCCGCATGCAGGCTGCGTCAGTAGCTGCACCCGACTGACCGTTGCCGATGGCGAGCGCACTCCTCGTGACGAGGGTGCCGGTCAGCACGTATTCACCGATCACCTGGCGGCTCATTCCCCGTCCTGCCCATCCGTGAGCGCCTGGTAGCCCAACATTTCGCTGAGCAGACTGGCGGCGACCCGTTCCGACGCAGCCCCACCGAGGTCAGCGGGCAGGGAGCTTTCGAGGAATCCCTGCTCCTTCAGCGCGTCGTTGAGGGCGTTCGCCAGCCGCCGGGCCCAGTCGGGTGACGGGGTCGCCAGGTTCTCGATCTGCTGGAGGGACTTCGCGCCCCACTGCCTGGACTTGCCCTCGTGGCCGCGAGTGGCCTCGAGCCATCGCGACACGGCCTGCTGGTCGGCAAGCAGCGATCTGGCCGCCTCTCGGAGGGTGCCGCGCTGGGATCTGCTCAAGCCGGCTGGGATGCAGCCCTGCCGGAATCGNTCCTGAACCGCGGCGAGCCGGATCATCTGGTCGATCTCCTGCTGCCAGGCAAGGCGGGTGAACTGAAGCCATGCCTCGTCGGTGGGTGTGGAGGCGCTGGACAGCTCCAGCATCTGGTCCACCTCGGTCTCCCGCGCCTGGGTGGGGAGGTCCGAGGTCAGGCGGATCCTGCCCAGGCCTTCCCCGCGGTATCCGCCAATACCACTGTCCACAATCTCGGCGAGAGCAGGTGCGTCGACAGGGTCAGCGGTCCGCAGGGCGATCACTGAACCTGCAGCTAGGCAAGCGCGGGTCGTCCGAGGCAACGCACGCAAACCACTCCAGGAGTCGCGGCGGTTGACCGAGACGAGTGCCTTCACCACCTCAACCCCGGTGCCTAATCGGCTGGAGAGGTCATCGGCGATGCCTTGCGCGGTGGGATTCGGCAGGCCGAGGTCGTCAGTGACGTAGGCGTCTGAGTCGAGGACGAGGGTGACGTCGCGCACGCGTCCGGACGCCTTATGCGGTGTGTCCTGCTTGGCCTCGCCGAACGAGAGCTCGACCAATCCGTAGTCGCCTCGCCGGTAGCGGCCGACCGTCTGTTCGGTGCCGTCGAGCCTGTGGATCCCCGCCCATTCCTCACTCGTCACCGCGTCGGTAGCCCGTATCTCGCATTCGAGGACCGTCCCGGCCGGAATCGCCTGGAAGGTGTAGAGCCCGTTGTTCCCGGGGCGTTGCGATGCGTCGTCGATGTTCGCGTGCGCGGTCTCGGCCAAACCGAGGTAGGCGACACGCCAGACTCCGTCGGCGACGGCAGCCCAGCCACCGATCGGTTTGGCCCCTGTGGAGTCGCCGATCAGCGCATCGATGACCTGCCCGTCCTGACGCCAGCGCCGGCCCTTGTCTCTCGCGACGACCGTGCGGGGAGTCACCAGCGCACGATGCCCGCCGATNGACGGGGTGGCGTCGCTCACCTGGACGTGTCCGTCACGGATCAGGGCCTGGGATCTCGTCCCCAGGCTCCGGGCGACGACAGGCAGGATCGTGCCGCCGGGGATGAAGTCGTGTCCTGTGGCGACGTTGCCCTGCACCATGCGGCTGCAGATCACCGGCAGCAGGGTCGTGATCCGGACCCTGGCACGCCGGGTATAAGTGGGAGCGCTGGCCGGGTCGACGGTCGTGACCGCAGCCTCCGGCGTTGCACCCAGTCGCTCCACGGAAGCGACCGTGAAGTCCTTCACGTCCGCGCCGTGCACCCGCACCAGCGCCGAGACATCGTTCGGCAGTCCGGACAGCGTCACCTCGCAGCGGCCGGCTCCACGCCTACGGTTCGAACCGATGTGGTGCCAAAGTGCGGCCCCTGCCTGCAGCAGCAGTTCGACCGCCCACTGGCTGGAGGGCACAGCGACCGAGAACCCGGTCCCCAGCGGTAGGCCGCTGCGAGCTCGCTCGACCAGCCGCAAGGTGTCGTCCTCGGCGATCCCGGACGACTCGTCGATCTTCACTCCATAGCGCTCGACGGTGAGCGCCTCCCTCAGCATGCGCCGCGTCGAGTGGTTCCCGATCAGTGCCGCCCGCCACTCACTCGGCAGACGTGCCGGGCGGACGGTGATGATCCCGCCCGCGGTGTCGGGGTCGTCCGCGGCACCGGCCGGGGCTCCGAAGATCACCCCGACCAGCTTGGTCCACTCACCTGCGACACCGTCGTCGAGGCCAAAGGCGGCCTTCTCGCAGGCGTCCCGCCACAGGCCGAGCAGCGTCTTCGCCGGAACGTACGGCAACCCGGCCGAGTCCCGGGCCACAACACGGTCGACGCCGGCGTGGCGCCCCTGCCCCGTGCCGCAGTGCCAATCGCTGAGGAAATCGATCCGCAGCGTCCCCTCATCGGTTCAGACACTGCCCGCCCCTCCCTCACGTGGCCCGCCGGCGCCGCCTGACCCGCTCACCGGACGCGACACCTGCAGCCATGTCCGCCGCGTCAAGGGTCGCGAGGAGCCGGCTGAACGGAATCGACCCGTCGTCGCCATGGAGCTGATCGATGAGGAAGTCCCTCAGTTCGGCCGGCCGCTTGCTGCGGGCCTGGAGCCGCGTCGCCGTCCGGGTGATCGCCTGCCCACCCGCAAGCAGCGCGACCCGCAGGTCGTGTGCGGCCGAGCTGCCTAGCACCTGCTCATCCCGCGGAAGACTCAGTGTGGCCAGACCGCTCAGGAGCACCGCGTCCTCGTGGGCGCTCTCCCACGATGTCGGGTTGGAGGGCGGCGCACTGGTCGGCGCCAGGAACGGACCGGGCCAAAGATGCAGGTCGCCGGCTGCGGTCGTGGTCGGGTGCGACACCCTGAGGTGGCTGCGAATATCGGACAGAGGCCGCGCCACGGAGTCGTGCAGTACATGGAAGTCGTAGGAGGAACGTCCGGGTGCCAGTTCCTTGGCTCGTTTGGCGTTGTCAATGAGGTCCTCGGCGAGCCCGTAGGCGGCGTGGAACGGGTAGTGCGGTTTCACGAAGGCGATCCCCGCAGCTGCTGTCAGGTAGCGGCGCCCGAGAACGCGGCTTGCCGGCTCGGCTACCGCGTCACGAGAGCCGGTCTGGCGCTCGAACTCCCGAAGGAACGCCCGAGTGATCTCAAGGGCCACGCGCCCATCGCAGACGAAGGTGACGTCATCGCCGCCGAGGATCAGCGGAACCAGCCATTCGGTACGGTCTCCGATCGTGGCGACGGCCGCTCAAAGGCGTCCCGCNGTTGCGCGCTCAAGTTCTCGGCTGAACTGGGCCAACTCGTTCACTGACACAAGATTGGGGATCAACTCGCCAACGCTGTTGCCATCAGCATGAACCACCGCCACCCAGCCGGCATTGCGAACGTCCTCGGTGAGATCCTGCAGAACGGCGCTGCCGTAGACATCGGTGAGCCGCTTGACTTCCGCGTTCGCCCGAGCGAGGACAACGGCTGCTGGCTCCGAAACCGGGCGAAGCTTGCCATCCTGTTCTGCGGGATCACGATCCAGTGTCGCTGCGGGCAGACCTGTGACCGGACAACTCTCGAGGAAGGGATGAAGGGGGAATCTCTGTTTCGGCGTCGGACGAGTCCAGCGCAAGTTCGCATGGGCGGCATGCACATCGCCCAGTCGATCGATCGGCGGCGCCAGCAGGGCCGACTCGACGTCCTCAACATAACCCCACACATCCAGTCCAGGCGCCCGCTCAAGTGCCACAGCGGTCACCGCCGCGACCAACGCCTTGCCCTGCTCGGGATCCTCGGCCAAGAGCAGAGCCTTGCTAGAAGTCGCGACCACCCTCACGACCCCGGGGCCGCGGTCAATCCCCTCATCGACATAGCTGGGCGCCTGACCCGTAACTGCGCGAAGGCCCTCATCGACCCAGACAGGCATGTCCTTTAGCAGTGCACTCGCACCAACCTGGAAGCGTCGGCGGGTCGACTGAAAGATGAAATCCTGATTCGAGCCTGATTCGAGCAGGACCCACACCCTGGAATCCTGCCCGCGAATCGCGGCATCGCTCATGTCTTCTCCATGAATCCCAGAGCGGCGGAACCCCCGCCACGTCGCGAGCCTATCCACGCACCCGCACAGCCCCGGGACCAGCACAAGCGTGTCGCCGTGTTCGTTCATCTACGATCGGGAGTGCGGTCGCGACCCACAGCCGCGAGAAAGGTTGCCGTGAGGCTCGAGAACATCAATCAGCACGCCGTGGAACTCCGGATCCCTGGGTATGAACCGCTAGCACTGCCGGGCAAGGGCCTCGACGCTCCACAACTCCCGGTTCGCTCCAACCCCGCAGCCCACATCGAGGCACAGGGTCGCATCGTCCCCGTCGTCACCACGTGGACCGAAATAGCAGACAGCCTGCCGGCTCCTGCCGAAGACGTCATGTACGTCACCAACAGGCTCATCTGCCAAGCGTTCCCCGAGCGCCGCGATCTGGCCTTCCCGTACCCAGTCGTCCGCAACGACGACAGCCAGCCAGAATACGCAACCGGCCTCGGCCAGGTACCTGCGCCTGGGGCTGACTGACCGCGGATTCTGCTCCCGAGATTCCGGGCCGACCGGCGTCAGGGCACCTGCCCACGCCAAGGCGATTATCCCTCTTTCCTCGGCTCTTCCCAATCGAGGGTGGGTGGGGTGTCGGCGTGGGGTGAGTGTTGAGGAGCCTTGTCGTCGCAAGGATGTGGGTGTTCTACGTCCCATCCAGCAACAACAAGGCTCATGTACGACGCTACCTCAACGACGCCGGCGCGCCCTCTGGTCGCTGCGCCGGATCTGACGAGCTTCGCCCGGGTTGATGTCCTCGGCCTGGAGGTGGTCGCCCAGCAGGTGTGGCCGGACCGGGCCGTCTTGTTCTGCAAGCTCGCCGCGATCGATGACCGCTGCCCGGCCTGCGGCATACCCGGCCAACCGCATGATCGGGTGCGGCGACGTTTCACCCATCTTCCCGTCGGTCGTCGGGCGACGTGGCTGCACGTGATGGTGCCGCGGTTCCGCTGCGCCGAATGTGGGCGGCTGTGGCGGCACCCGCTCACCACGGTGGCGCGGCCACGCTCGAAGTTGACCCGGGCGGCGGACTGGTGGGCCTTGTGCCAGGTGGTGCTCGACCACGCTCCGATCAGCGGTGTGGCCGCGGTGCTCGGCGTCAGCTGGGACACGGCGAACACCGCTGTCAGCGAGGTCGGCACCCGCGTGCTGATCGAGCATCCCGGCCGCCTGGACGGCGTCGAGGTGATCGGCGTGGACGAACACGCCTGGCGACACACCCGCAAGGGCGACAAGTACGTCACCGTCATCATCGACCTGACCCCGATCCGCGACGGCACCGGCCCGGCCCGCCTGCTGGACCTCGTCGAAGGCCGCTCCAAGAAAGCGTTCAAGACCTGGCTCGACGCCCAGGACGAGGACTTCCGCGCTCACGTGCAGATCGTCGCGATGGACGGGTTCACCGGCTTCAAGACCGCCGCCGCCGAAGCCGTCCCTGAAGCGACCGCCGTCATGGATCCCTTCCACGTCGTCGCGTTGGCCGGAGACAAACTCAACCAGACCCGACAACGCGTCCAACGCGACCTCACCGGCAGCCGCGGCCGCCGGGACGACCCTCTCTACCGGGCCAGACGCACCCTGCGCACCGGCCGCGCCCTGCTCACCGACAAGCAGAAGACCCGCCTCGAGGCGCTCTGGGCCATCGATGACCTGGCTGCGGTCGAGGTCACCTGGTGTGTCTACCAAGACCTCATCGACGCATACCGGCACCCCGAACCAGCGCTCGGCAAGAAGCTCCTGGCCACGGTGATCGACCGGATCAAGACCGGCGTGCCGGCCGGACTCGACGAGCTCGCGCAACTCGGCCGGACCCTGCAGCAACGGCGTGCCGACATCCTCGCCTTCTTCGACCACCCCGGCTCCAGCAACGGCCCCACCGAGGCCATCAACGGCCGCCTCGAACACCTCCGCGGCATCGCCCTCGGCTTCCGCAACCTGATCAACTACCGCCTCAGATCACTCCTCGAAGCCGGCGGATTCAGACCCCTCATCCACTCTCTTTCGTGAAGAGCCGACAAACTCGCTGACGCCACTGCTGTCCTTGATGCGTTTCATGTGGTCGCTCTGGCCGGTAGGGCTGTCGATGAGGTCCGTCGCCGCATCCAGCAGGAGATCCACGGCCACCGGGGTCGTTCCGGCAACCCCTTGTACGGGATCCGGAACATCCTGCGCTGTGCGGCTGAACGGCTCACCGACAAGCAACACGCCCGCCTCGCGGCGGCGATCGCTGCTGATGAACGTCATGATGCCGTCCATGTCGCGTGGCAGTGCGCCCAACGCGTTCGGGCCGCTTACGCCCACCCCGACCCAGCCCAGGGACGGGAACTTGCCGAGCAGGTCGTCGCCAGCTTCCCCACCTGCCCGATCCCCGAGATCGCCCGACTGGGTCGGACCCTGCGCCAGTGGAAGGACGCGTTCCTGGCCTACTTCGACACAGGCCGAGCATCCAACGGCGGGACAGAATCCATCAACGGCCTCATCGAGCTCCACCGCCGCATCGCCCGCGGCTTCCGCAACCACAACAACTACCGGCTACGGATGCTCCTCATCGGCGGCGGACTCACCCTCGACCCACCGCAGGTATGAAGAGCCCAATATCGGGTTCGCGGCGCAGATCCGCCACGCTCGCCTGTCGCAGCCAGTGTGACCGACAGCGCGGGCCTCCTCGACCAGGAGCCGGTGCCCGGACTCCGGATCATCGAGGGGGCAGGCGACACGCCCGCGCATCCTGACTGACTGCGCGTCGGCATGCTCACTCGAGGTCGCAGCTGCGAGGAGGGTTACGGCAGTTCGCGTAGCGCAGCTCCCAGTGCGCGTGCCTGCTCCTCCAATTCACTCGAGATGTGCTTGGCCTCCGCCAAAGGGGATCGGCGTACCGCTGGTCGAATGTGCGACGTACCGAGTCGTCCCAGTGCGCGCGTGCGTCTGTGAAGGCGCGTTCGAGGGCGCGGACGGCTGATGCGGCTGCTGCGGCACGGGAGCTCAGTGGGTTGTTCACTCGTAGATCTTTCCCGGCAGCGACTCGATGCCGAGGTCTCGGGCGATTTGCAGCCTGTGTCGGCCACTGATGACGTTGAAGGTTCCGTCCGGTCGGCGGTCGACCCGGATGTGGTCATCGCCCAGGAACATGTCGTAGACGTCCGCGGTCCTCCGAAGGGGTTGAGCGCCACGCAAGGCATCGTCGGCCTCGAAGTCTGATCGACTCATGCCGCGTGCAAGGCCTGGAGCGATGGTGTCGTGCCAGGTTTGGACAGCCCAGCGGTAGTCTGCCCGCGTTGCTCCGCCTCGTCCGAACTCGCCTTGAATCGGGTTCTCGGTCAGGTCGGCGGACATAACGTCAACGCTTGCCATGCCNGAAGGCGGCAAGCGACGACGTAGGCCTGTCATCGCCTCTGCTTGGATCGTTGGTGCTGGCTCGCCCGCTGACCCCGAAACCGCTGCTGCCGTGGTATTCGCCGATCGCTGCGGCTCGGCCGTGGAGGTAGGCGCGTGCCCCGCAACGGTGGCGCTAGTGCGTTGGATGTACCGGCGTTCAAGATCCCGGACGGTTTTGGCGGCGTCGCCGATGCGCACGGATGCGCGTCCGGCGCGATCGAGGTTTGCCTGCGCTTGCAGCAGTCGCAGGCGAATGGCAGGTGCGTCTCGTTCGCTGGCTGCACTCAGCAGCGCCTCCAGGGCAGCAGCCCTGGAGCGGCAATCACGAACGACGCGGTCTGCGTAATCCTGCGCAGCACAGACTGCCGCCTTCGCTTGAACCAGGATGCCTTGGGCTTGTTCGGCGTAGGCTCCGAGGGCAGTGTCGGTGAGCGCGATGGCTTCGTCGCGTGTCCGGACGAGGGTCACAGGTCAACCTCGATATTGGTCGAGGAAAGCGGCCTTCTTCACAAGGGCGGGGACATATTCGCCCTTGAGCTTGTCGGTGAATCGGCTGAGATTCTTGAGCGTCTGTTTGAAGTCGTCCTCGAACTTGTGGCGCTCAGCGTCTTCCCAACCGGACCTGTCCAGGGCCCGGGAAAGCTCGCGGGTCACTTGCTGCAACTGGTCGGCTGAACGTCCCAGTTGCCTGGCGAACTGCCGCAACTTCTCTGGGTCGGCGTGGACATCAGGCATGTGAGTCTCCGTTGTTATGAGGCGTTAGGTTGGCTAGCTCGGTGAGCCAGATTCTTGAGGGAGGCTGATAAGCGATGACACGCGTGCTGATTCCGAAATCATCGTTGGTTAGGACTAGTTGGTTATCGCGCAGCTCACTTGCTAAACGGTTGCCGATGAGCCGATCGGAATCCTCTCCGCTCATCCTCCCCGCGATGCGCCACCCGATCTCACGCATCATGTCGGAGGTGAGCCGGCGGGCGACGGCGCTAAGGCTTTCGGCCCACATCCAAACGTGTATGCCGAACTCGGGGCCGTCCCGCATGACTTGTGTGAGCATCTCCGCCAGATCCTCGTCTGCGTCCAGACTGCCTGAATCCGCGTCGAGTTCGCGTGCTCGATGGATGCCAACAAGGAAGAGGACTCTGGCCCCCGCTCTCGTATCGTCCCGCTCTATCCGGTCGGATAATTCGGCAGCGTACCGTTCGAGCGTGTCGCGGAAGGCTCGCCGGCGACGCAAGGTGATGCGTTGTGTCTCCAGGAAGGGTTCGAGCGCCGCATCCAGCCCATCATCGTTGGATAGGAAGTCGATGATGTCGATGTTGGCAGAGGATGTGGCCACGGAGGCCACACTGATCGCGACCAGTCCGAGTGCAAGTGCGCCAGAGGACTCGCCTCCGATTTGTGTGTCGGTCGATCGCATGATCGCTAGGACGTTTGCCCCAGCGTCGCGGGTCAGCGTGAGATCACCCAGTTGCCCAACCGCCATCGGGCGTCCGGCTCGGATTCGAAGGGGTGCCCACCCGGTTGCCGCGAGTTCCTCCCGGAACGACGCTGGGCTGACTGTGTCAAGCGGGGCGGCCTTGCTGCCTTCAAATACCATTGGGCGGGTCATAAATCCGAGGGTATCGGCCTTCTCTCGCATCACTTGGAGACGTACCACTCGGTCCATTTCTGTCAGGATTGAACCCTTGAAGCGCTCGTTTGATTCGATGGCTCCACCGGCAGCGTTGAGGATCCCTTCACCTGCCGTGGCGAGGTAACTGCCGGCATTATTCGTATCTCCGAGGACCTTATGTGCGTCTTGCTCGCTCGCGGGAAGCAGGATCTTCACAGGCAGTAGTTGATGGACGTGCGAACCTAGCGCGTCCATCCCCGCTAGGCTTTGCGAGCCAAGGAGGACATGCACGCCAAACCCTCTCCCTTGTCGAATAATTGATTCGAGGAGATCGGCGGCCGACAGGCCCAGCTTATCGTTGCGAGCGAAGAGAACCTGGAATTCGTCGAAAATCAGAAGGATTCGCGGCATTGTCTGACCAGTGGCCTGGCGCAGCGCCTGCATGCTGGCTTGCCGTCCGCCGGTTCCCCGCAGCAGTTCACCGCGGCGACTGATTTCCAACTGGACAGATTCCAGCACGCTGAGCCCGAACTCCCGGTCCGATTCGACGGCAACAACCCGTGCATGAGGGAGGCCTTCTTCCGCATACACCTTGAACTCGACGCCCTCCTTGAAGTCGATCAAGTACAAACTCAGTTCTTCAGGACTGTAGAGCGTCGTGAGGCCCGCTATATACGAGTGCAGCAGTGTCGTCTTGCCGGAACCAGGTCGACCAACCAGAAGCCCTCCCGCGTGGTCACCGGAGTCGAATGTGAGGATGGCGGCTTCCCGGGCGCCCTTCTGGCCGATGGGAGCGGAGATCCCTCGGACAGTGTCGTTTTGCCACCACGTTGAGGGATCGTGGAAGCGTGTCCGGGTGGCGGCGGCAGGAAGTTCAGCTCGCAGTCCACGCGTGGCCACCGCATTGAACAGACCGAAGGTCTTATCGACGGAGACCGCAGTCGCCGTGCGAGTTGCTGCCTCGCGGCCGATCGCTTCGATCACTTGTTGAGCCACCGAGTTCGCCTCTGGCAGAACTTCCGGCTCGAAGCTGTAGCGGAGCTTGTAGCCGTCCACCTCCGCCTGGAATCCCGATTCCAACGCCAGTCGCCGCGTGGCGTTTGTCAGTGCGCTCACGCCCACCCCGTACTGCGCGTTCGCAGTCTCTTCTAGCGCCATGATCGTGAAGACACCACAGCGAGGCCCATTCTGGAGAATGCTCTTCAGCCGGGACGCTGATTCCTCCGACAATGAAGTCGGGAAATCGAACAAGACGAGGACCCTGTATGGCTCGGCAACTTCCCCGGCGTCAGCATTGAAGTCGTCGATCGTCTCGTAGGCCGTCCTCAAGTACTTCTGGATCACCAGTTCGATGTGCGCCGCCAGTTCGGCCAAGCGCCCGTCGAGATCCTGAGCAGATGACCAGACCTTGCCGCTGATCAGATCGGGGTCGTACTCCGCCAGATTCAGCACGTCGCCGACCGACTGGCCCAAGCCCACGGGGTCGAAGACGCAGAGCCGAACGTCGCCGGGGTGCTCAGAAGCGAGGTGGCGCAACATGAGCGAGCGCACGAACCCATGCGCCGTAGCCCGGCTGCCTCGGCTGTGGCTCACCGACCAATTGATGTGAAGCGGCATGAACCACGGAACGCGCACGCCGGCCCCAAAGTTGGCATTNACTGCCCAGGTCAGGATCGGAAGCCGCAACCAGCGATCCCCGAAAGCGAGGCGTTGATGTTGCCTGGCACCTGACGGCTTGGGAATCCAGTTGCCCCANCTGGGGTTGGACCACGGCTGCATGAGAGCCGGAAGGGTGCGCGTCGCGGCATCGGCTGTCTGGCGCGCTTGTACGAGCTGATCCTCCCCTGATCGGGACAGCATCGTCGCGCTATCGACCCGCGAACGCCCCGCCTCTTCAGCTTCGACCCGGGCGTTAGCCTCGACTCGAACCAGGAGTTCAATCCTCTGGGCGATCCGAGCCAGTGCACCCAGTGCGACCCTCCTGTAGCTTCCCGTGAACACCCTCTTTCGTATCTCGGCAAGGGCGGTCTCCGCCTCCCGCATCTCGGCTTCGAACGCACGTGTCTCCTCGGAAGAGAGGCGCCATTCCCGGCCCCGGCCCCGGACTGGAGCCACTCAGCCGGCCTGTACGATGGCATGCGGGCATCCGTGGGACTTGAGGCGAACGGCCTCTCAGGCCACGACCCGAACTGGTCCTGCAAGCTTCGGATCTCTGCTCTCACCCGCTCGTGGCTGGCTCTCCAGCGAGAGAGACCGTCCTCCAGCGCTCTCTGACGCGCACTCTTCTCTCTCATGGTGAAGCTGGTGGTAGCCCAAGATTGACGCATTCGATAGCGGATTCGGGCGAGCGTCTGCTCAAGTGCGCGCACGGCCGCAACAGCAGCCGCGGGGTCTCCGGCCCGAGACTCGCCATCGGCCATGAATTCAGCTTCGGTCTCCCCTTTTGCGAACCATTCGAGAAGGGGCTTCGCGCTCTCGTAACCCAGATCCAAAGCACGTTGAAAAGCGCCTCGCGCGGCCAGCTTCTGGCCCATTTTCATGAGAACAGCGCCCAACCCGAAAGCGGCCTGCGCATCTCCGGCGTCAGCTCCCCGCCGGTAGGCGTCTGCGGCTTCCATGAAATCGCCACGCTTCTCTAGAAGCCGACCGACAGCCCACGCTGCGGTTGAATCACCGTCGGCGGCCGAGCGTCGAAGCAACTCGAGCGCTTCGTCATCCCGCCCCTGGTCAGCCAACAGCAGTCCAAGATTCAACACAGCCACTTGGCTGCCTGCGGAGACCGCACGTGCATAAGCGGCCTCGGCCTCCCTTGTCTCGCTCAAGTCGGCGTGGAGGTTACCCAAGCACATGGCGGCTTCCATGTGGCCCCGCGACTCAGCGCGGCTCAACGCGGCCCTCGCCTGCTCAACGTCGCCCTGTCTCCGATGAAGCTCCCCTAGCAGGACGGAGGCTTCGGGGTCACCCAACCGGTCCGCCTCGGAGTACGCCGCGAATGCTGCCTGCAAGTCGCCAGACGCTTCCCGGTCGCGACCCACGCGCACTAGCTGTTCCGGCTCCACCGCAATCTCCCTCCCCCTGGTTGTGTCAAGCCTAGGGGCTCCGGCCAAGGAACAGGCTGCTGTCAACATATGGGGCTCTTCGTACTTGCGGTGGGGGTGGGGCGACACGCCGGGTGAGGCTGGTGGGGTGAGGTAGGGGTCGAGGCCCTCAGGATCAGGAGTTACCACACTCCCTGCCCACGAGGACCTCGACGATGATCCAGCCTACGGGCTGCACGACGTGCTGCCACGCGCCCGATGCCTACTGTGACCGCTGCGACCTGTTGGTGGGCCTTCCGGGCCTGCATGTGATCGGGGTGGAGCGCGAGCCGGGCCGATTGCAGATCACCGTCGAGTCGCCGTCAACGGTGATGGGCTGTCCCTCGTGCGGGGGTCGTGGCCGGCTCCCACGGCCGACGGATGGTCCGACTGGTCGACATCCCCTGTTTCGGTGCGTCGACCGTGGTGTGGTGGCGCAAGCGCACGTGGACGTGTTCGGAGCCGTCGTGTCCGGTCGGAGTGTTCACCGAGCAGGACGGGCAGGTCGCCAAGCCCCGCGCGATGCTCACCACCCGAGCGTGCCGGTGGGCGACCGAACAAGTCCGCCGCGAGCACGCCTCCATCGCCGGGCTGGCCCGCCAGTTGGGCACCACCTGGCGAACGGTGTGGACCAGCATCGAGCCGATCCTGACCGTGCCGCCGCCGATGAGTCCCGGTTCGCCGGCGTGACCACCCTCGGCGTGGACGAACACCTCTGGCACCACGTCGACCCCGCCGGCGAGGTCCCAAGGAGTTGACGGGCATGGTTGATCTCACTCGTGACAAGGACGGACGCGTCCGCGCACGATTGCTCGACCTGGTGCCAGGACGTTCGGGGACGGTGTACAAGACGTGGCTCGACCAGCGCGGCAAGACGTTCAAGGCTGGGGTGGAGGTCGCGACCCTGGATCCGTTCCGCGGGTACAAGAACGCCATCGACGACAAACTCGCTGACGCCACTGCTGTCCTTGATGCGTTTCATGTGGTCGCTCTGGCCGGTAGGGCTGTCGATGAGGTCCGTCGCCGCATCCAGCAGGAGATCCACGGCCACCGGGGTCGTTCCGGCAACCCCTTGTACGGGATCCGGAACATCCTGCGCTGTGCGGCTGAACGGCTCACCGACAAGCAACACGCCCGCCTCGCGGCGGCGATCGCTGCTGATGAACGTCATGATGCCGTCCATGTCGCGTGGCAGTGCGCCCAACGCGTTCGGGCCGCTTACGCCCACCCCGACCCAGCCCAGGGACGGGAACTTGCCGAGCAGGTCGTCGCCAGCTTCCCCACCTGCCCGATCCCCGAGATCGCCCGACTGGGTCGGACCCTGCGCCAGTGGAAGGACGCGTTCCTGGCCTACTTCGACACAGGCCGAGCATCCAACGGCGGGACAGAATCCATCAACGGCCTCATCGAGCTCCACCGCCGCATCGCCCGCGGCTTCCGCAACCACAACAACTACCGGCTACGGATGCTCCTCATCGGCGGCGGACTCACCCTCGACCCACCGCAGGTATGAAGAGCCACATATGGGCCGGGAACCCGAGGGGCAATCTGAATTCGGGATGCGCGGCCCCTCCGATGCGGCCAGGACGTGCGGATAGGGTCAAGTCCTGCGGGGTGGTGTACGGCTGATCCTTCGGGGTTCAGGCTGTGAGGGCCTGGAGGATGGGTTCGGTGTTCACCTCCTCGGTGCCGAGGGCTTGTGATTTGGTGAGGACGTCGAGGCCGAGGTAGCGGCGGGCTTCGGCCCATTCGTCGTGTTGTTCGGCCAGGACGGCGCCGACGAGCCGGATGATGCTGTTCCGGTCAGGGAAGATGCCGACGACGTCGGTGCGGCGCCGGATCTCGGGGTTGAGGCGTTCGTTGGGGTTGTTCGACCAGATCTGTCGCCACACCTCTTTCGGGAAGGCGGCGAAGGCGAGGATGTCAGCTCGGGCGGTCTCGAGATGATCGGCGACGGCGGGGAACTTGCCTGCCAGGGCGTCGACGATCCGGTCGAACTGGGCCTGCACCGCGTCGGCGTCGGGCTGGTCGTACACCGAATGGAGCAGGGCCTTGACCCAGGGCCAGCTGCTCTTGGGAGTGTTCGACATCAGGTTCGCCGCGTAGTGGGTTCGACAGCGTTGCCAGGCCGCGCCGGGCAGGGTCGCGGTGATCGCGGCGACGAGGCCGGCGTGGGCATCGGAAGTGACCAGCCGAACCCCGTGGAGGCCGCGGGCGACCAGATCGCGGAAGAACGCCAGCCAGCCCGCACCGTCCTCGCTGGTGGTGACCTGCACACCCAGCACTTGGCGGTGACCGTCGGCATCGATACCGGTCGCGACAAGGGCATGGACCGGCACGACCCGGCCACCTTCACGCACTTTCAACACCAGCGCGTCCGCGGCCACGAAGGTGAACGGGCCGGCCTCCTCGAGGCGGCGAGTGCGGAACTCTTCGACGTGCGCGTCGAGGTCCTTCGCCATCTCCGACACCTGGCTCTTCGACAGCGTGGTGATCCCCAGGGATTGGACCAGCTTGTCCATTCGTCGGGTGCTGACGCCGAGCAGGTAGCAGGTCGCCACCACCGAGGTGAGGGCCCGCTCGGCTCGCTTGCGACGCTCCAGCAGCCAGTCCGGGAAGTAGCTACCGGTCCTCAGCTTGGGCACCTCCAGGTCGAGGGTCCCAGTGCGGGTGTCGAAGTCGCGGTGCCGGTAACCGTTACGCCGGCTGATCCGGTCCGGTGAGCTGGTGCCGTAGGCGGCACCACACACCGCGTCGGCCTCAGCCGACATCAGCGTGTTGATGAAGGTGGTCAACAGTTCTCGCAGCAGGTCAGGGCTCGCCTGGGCCAGCTGTTCCTCGATCAGGCGTGCGCCATCGATACTTGGAGTGACGGTCATCGTGGGTTCTTTCTTCGAGTCGGTTGTGAGAGATCACTCGAAGGATCACGCGGTGACCGTCACCCATTCCGGAGCGACACGCTCACCGGGACCCGTACACCACTCTGATGGACTCCACCGCGGATAGGCGCCCTCACCGGTCCCACTAGCGCAACCCATGCGGGCAAGTACGCGCTGTGCTCTCCTGTTTCTCCTACTTGTGGCGAGGTCTCAGTTGGCTACACTCGGATGGCACTCGCACGCAAGGAAAGGCACTTTGATGACACCCGAAGGGGCTGCACCGACCAAGCTGCTGGCTATCCAAGCCGCCCGCATCTGCAAGGACATCGGTCAAGAATACGAGACAATATTAGAACTGGCGGAAAGCGCCGAAAAATGCGCGCCGTGTCGACGATGGACTACGTGAATGGAATGCCCCAGAACGCATCTTCTAAGGCCTCGTTCGCAAGCTTCGCTCGTCAGAAGGAAAGTCAAATCCCTCGGCACCTTTCCCGGCTCCGTGAGCTTACCACGATCGGGAACGGGATTTGGCGGAACTTCCTGCGGAATGCAGGGGGAAACTGGGGACTTCGTTAGGGCGATGAACTGGTGTATGGAGAACGGCGTGCCTCACGACATTATCGACACCCTCGCTACTGAAAGCTTCTTCTTGGTCGCCGATTTCGGACTGACAATGGAGTCATTTGACGCAGAGAACGAGAGGGTAAACGCCGCATTGTCGGGTGGCTCCTCGGATTCCCGCGATTATAGCAACCAGAGGTAGGGAGTGCACTCGCCGCGAACTTGGGCAGGTGCATGTCGCAGAGCGGTGCGGGGATATCTGATCGCGTGACGACAGATGAACACCTGAGGCTTTGGGGGTGGGTGGCCGCTCTGGAGGGCTGCAAGTGCTCTGCGGCCAGCCGCCGGGCTGATGTTGGATCGTGACCCTGTGGAACCGCCTGCTGAGCGCGAACTGGTCGTCACGCGCCACGACTGGCCAGCTTCCGATGCTGGCTGGTTGGCCCATTGGGATGCGTTCGAGTCGTGACAGATCCCCGCAAGTCAAGCCGATGTGCTGAAGTTCGAGTGGTTCGGGTACAGGATTCACTGGGCGAGCTTCGCGGCGGTGCGGCTCACCCCGAGGCACGGGCATCGCCCCGTGATTGCGCGAAACAGCTATAAGGAAACGGAGAGGCGGGCGCTGCCCCTACCATCTAGACGTGAAAACCCCAACGGAGGACGAGGGACGCAGCCGGGTAGCCGGGGTAAACGGGCTCTTCCCAATCGAGGGTGGGTGGGGTGTCGGCGTGGGGTGAGTGTTGAGGAGCCTTGTCGTCGCAAGGATGTGGGTGTTCTACGTCCCATCCAGCAACAACAAGGCTCATGTACGAGGCTACCTCAACGACGCCGGCGCGCCCTTTGGTCACTGCGCCGGATCTGACGAGCTTCGCCCGGGTTGATGTCCTCGGCCTGGAGGTGGTCGCCCAGCAGGTGTGGCCGGACCGGGCCGTCTTGTTCTGCAAGCTCGCCGCGATCGATGACCGCTGCCCGGCCTGCGGCATACCCGGCCAACCGCATGATCGGGTGCGGCGACGTTTCACCCATCTTCCCGTCGGTCGTCGGGCGACGTGGCTGCACGTGATGGTGCCGCGGTTCCGCTGCGCCGAATGTGGGCGGCTGTGGCGGCACCTGCTCACCACGGTGGCGCGGCCACGCTCGAAGTTGACCCGGGCGGCGGACTGGTGGGCCTTGTGCCAGGTGGTGCTCGACCACGCTCCGATCAGCGGTGTGGCCGCGGTGCTCGGCGTCAGCTGGGACACGGCGAACACCGCTGTCAGCGAGGTCGGCACCCGCGTGCTGATCGAGCATCCCGGCCGCCTGGACGGCGTCGAGGTGATCGGCGTGGACGAACACGCCTGGCGACACACCCGCAAGGGCGACAAGTACGTCACCGTCATCATCGACCTGACCCCGATCCGCGACGGCACCGGCCCGGCCCGCCTGCTGGACCTCGTCGAAGGCCGCTCCAAGAAAGCGTTCAAGACCTGGCTCGACGCCCAGGACGAGGACTTCCGCGCTCACGTGCAGATCGTCGCGATGGACGGGTTCACCGGCTTCAAGACCGCCGCCGCCGAAGCCGTCCCTGAAGCGACCGCCGTCATGGATCCCTTCCACGTCGTCGCGTTGGCCGGAGACAAACTCAACCAGACCCGACAACGCGTCCAACGCGACCTCACCGGCAGCCGCGGCCGCCGGGACGACCCTCTCTACCGGGCCAGACGCACCCTGCGCACCGGCCGCGCCCTGCTCACCGACAAGCAGAAGACCCGCCTCGAGGCGCTCTGGGCCATCGATGACCTGGCTGCGGTCGAGGTCACCTGGTGTGTCTACCAAGACCTCATCGACGCATACCGGCACCCCGAACCAGCGCTCGGCAAGAAGCTCCTGGCCACGGTGATCGACCGGATCAAGACCGGCGTGCCGGCCGGACTCGACGAGCTCGCGCAACTCGGCCGGACCCTGCAGCAACGGCGTGCCGACATCCTCGCCTTCTTCGACCACCCCGGCTCCAGCAACGGCCCCACCGAGGCCATCAACGGCCGCCTCGAACACCTCCGCGGCATCGCCCTCGGCTTCCGCAACCTGATCAACTACCGCCTCAGATCACTCCTCGAAGCCGGCGGATTCAGACCCCTCATCCACTCTCTTTCGTGAAGAGCACCGTAAGGTGCCCCTGACTACGGCAAATGCATTCTTTCGCCTGAAGGTATTCCGGCTCTTCGTACTTGCGGTGGGGTGGGGCGACACGCCGGGTGAGGCTGGTGGGGTGAGGTAGGGGTCGAGGCCCTCAGGATCAGGAGTTACCACACTCCCTGCCCACGAGGACCTCGACGATGATCCAGCCTACGGGCTGCACGACGTGCTGCCACGCGCCCGATGCCTACTGTGACCGCTGCGACCTGTTGGTGGGCCTTCCGGGCCTGCATGTGATCGGGGTGGAGCGCGAGCCGGGCCGATTGCAGATCACCGTCGAGTCGCCGTCAACGGTGATGGGCTGTCCCTCGTGCGGGGTCGTGGCCGGCTCCCACGGCCGACGGATGGTCCGACTGGTCGACATCCCCTGTTTCGGTGCGTCGACCGTGGTGTGGTGGCGCAAGCGCACGTGGACGTGTTCGGAGCCGTCGTGTCCGGTCGGAGTGTTCACCGAGCAGGACGGGCAGGTCGCCAAGCCCCGCGCGATGCTCACCACCCGAGCGTGCCGGTGGGCGACCGAACAAGTCCGCCGCGAGCACGCCTCCATCGCCGGGCTGGCCCGCCAGTTGGGCACCACCTGGCGAACGGTGTGGACCAGCATCGAGCCGATCCTGACCCGTGCCGCCGCCGATGAGTCCCGGTTCGCCGGCGTGACCACCCTCGGCGTGGACGAACACCTCTGGCACCACGTCGACCCCGCCGGCGAGGTCCCAAGGAGTTGACGGGCATGGTTGATCTCACTCGTGACAAGGACGGACGCGTCCGCGCACGATTGCTCGACCTGGTGCCAGGACGTTCGGGGACGGTGTACAAGACGTGGCTCGACCAGCGCGGCAAGACGTTCAAGGCTGGGGTGGAGGTCGCGACCCTGGATCCGTTCCGCGGGTACAAGAACGCCATCGACGACAAACTCGCTGACGCCACTGCTGTCCTTGATGCGTTTCATGTGGTCGCTCTGGCCGGTAGGGCTGTCGATGAGGTCCGTCGCCGCATCCAGCAGGAGATCCACGGCCACCGGGGTCGTTCCGGCAACCCCTTGTACGGGATCCGGAACATCCTGCGCTGTGCGGCTGAACGGCTCACCGACAAGCAACACGCCCGCCTCGCGGCGGCGATCGCTGCTGATGAACGTCATGATGCCGTCCATGTCGCGTGGCAGTGCGCCCAACGCGTTCGGGCCGCTTACGCCCACCCCGACCCAGCCCAGGGACGGGAACTTGCCGAGCAGGTCGTCGCCAGCTTCCCCACCTGCCCGATCCCCGAGATCGCCCGACTGGGTCGGACCCTGCGCCAGTGGAAGGACGCGTTCCTGGCCTACTTCGACACAGGCCGAGCATCCAACGGCGGGACAGAATCCATCAACGGCCTCATCGAGCTCCACCGCCGCATCGCCCGCGGCTTCCGCAACCACAACAACTACCGGCTACGGATGCTCCTCATCGGCGGCGGACTCACCCTCGACCCACCGCAGGTATGAAGAGCCGGTATTCCACCTATCAGCGTCGAAGCTGAAAATGGCGAATCTCGCTGACAAGGCTAGGCGTACAGTTCTGCTGGCGGCCCTCAGGAATGGGCACCTCTCGTCTACGATCGAGGTGCCCCGGACTTGAGCTGACAAGGGGCTTTGCGGTCCGAGTCGCTGCCGAGCGTCGTCGGGACTGGCCGCCTGCCCCTCATTCGCCCCCGGGCGGGGCGCTTCGAATCGGTGTCCCACTAGGGCTGGAACTCTGCGAGGCGCGACTCCGGCCAGCTCGCTGCCCCACGTGTGCCCCACGCCCGCACGGAACTGCACGTCCACAGTTGTCACGAGGTTTCGCGTCGGAGCTTCCGCAGCGGTCGACGCCGAAGGCAGCCTCTCCTGTGTGCAGCTACGCCAAACCCGCGCACGCCCGCAGCGGCACCGGGGTGCGCGACCTCTGCGACGGTCTTCCAGGTGTTGCTGGAGGCGTGCGGCGCTCAGGTCGACGCATTGAGCCCGCGGCTGAGAGCGTCCACGAGCTCCTGTCGTCTTCCGAACTCCGAAGGCCACCCAGGAGCGCCGCGAACCTGCAGGCTTCGGGTCAGTAGTGCGGCGTCGCCAGGCCAGCGCGCCAGGAGTTCCGACAACCGTTGCGGGCCGATCAGAGCAGCCACGTCCACGCCCAGCAGGTTCGCGGCAGCACGCTGAACGTCGGCCTGTTCGTCGATCAGGATGGCGTTTCCTTTGGCGGTGTCATAGAGCCGGTCCTGGACGTCGCGGTTCTCTGCGTACCAGTGGAGGGTCAGCGCGAGGTCGGCCGCGTCCTTGGTCTCGTGGTATTCGGAGCGGTCGAGCCAGGCGCCCAGCTTGGCCGCGGTGAACCCGGCGACAATGGGGATCCTGACTTCCAGGGTCGGTGCCAGTGCGAGGGGAAGGGAGGCGGTGAGGATCTCCGCGAANGCCCACACGCTGAATGGGACTTCCCGGGTGGGTGGCTCGACGATCCCATCGGGATCCTCGATCTCCCCGAACGGGAGAAGATCGACGTCGATGCCGGCGACCCGGTAACGGATGCCGGTGTGACCAACCGCCGGGAAGGTGGTGGCGAGGGTTCGGTAGGCATCCCAGGAGGCCAGGGCCAGTGCGAGATCGAGGTCGCGCGTCGCGGTGGTCTCGAAGTCGTGGCCGAGTGCGCGGTGCAGGATGTTGCGGCACCACGCACCGACGAGCATGACGTCTCTGGGGGCAAGTGACGGCGACGTTGCCAGCACCTTTTCGACCACCCTTGCTGCCGGCTCCAGGAAATCGTCAGGAACTAGTGTCAGGTCCAGCATGGGACTGCCTCCAGTCTTGGGCGGCCTGGCGCACGCGGGGGTCATCGCTGGCGGCGAGGTCGGCATAGACCAGTGGCCACGGCGCGAGCTGGACGCCCGGTCGGGTGCCGTCTGGGGCGCTCCAGAAAGCTCGGCGGACCTCGATGTTCGTCGGCCCATCGGATCGCCAGCGGTTCACGACCGGCAGGAGCGAGTCTTCCCTGGGTGCATAGAGAGTGAGTGTTGCCGGACGCAACTCCGGCACTGCCGACTCGCCCGAGATATAGAGCGTGTCGGGTTCAGCTGCTGGACGCACGTGCTCGATGGAGCCGCTGTAAGTGGCGCGGGTGAGCTTGGCTCCGAGCCCGGTTGGGTAGGCGGCTGCCCACAGCTCAAGGAGGTCGGACTGACCGGCGGGTCGCGAACCTGCCCTGTACCCGGCCTCCGAGAGCAACTGACGCGCGTTGTGAGCCTGGCCCACCGAGACGTCGGCGGCGCGGGCCAACTCCCGCAGAGGTGCCTGCCACAGGTCAGGCCAAGCAAGCAGCGCGAAAATGACCTGGGCGCGGGCCGTGCTGAAAAGGTTGCCCGTCGCTGCCGCCGGCGCTACGCCCTTGGGCCTGGGGCGGCCACGGACATCGATGAGTACGTCGCCGAACGTGATCCAAGCGTTCCCGGCAGTATCCAGGTACTGAACGCCGGCCCGGCGCAGTGCATCGGCGGTCCGCGGTGATACGAAGTTGCTCAAGACGAGCGCCGGGCCTCGTTCCTTGCCGATCCAAGCGGCGTCAGCCAACGTGAAGCTCGCCCTCACGAACACGGTGTATTGCTGCTCGGAACTGCCCCGCATCAGATACGCGTCGGCCCAGCCCTCGACGGGTAGGCCACCTGGCAGTCGGCTCTGAATGCCGAACTCGCTGAGGAGTCGGATGTATGGCTTAGCCGCCACTTCGTTCATTCCCTCCACCTGTTCAGGATAGCTGAACATTCGCCAAAACTGAACACGCCACGCCTTGCCTTGCTGTATGGCTGGGCGGTACGAGGCGTCCGGAGGCGCCGCGGTATGAACGCCAGTGGGCCAAGGTTGGTCGGACAGGTTCCAAACCCTGCCCCACATCTGCCCCACGAGGCCCGTCACACGGTTCTAGAACTGTACATAACCCCTAGTGGAAGCTATGTTCACCCGTGTCCTGTGGGAGGTTCAACTCCTCTCTCGCGCACCGAAGGTGCTTCTGACTAGGGTATTTACCCTCGAAACAATGGCGAAAAGCGGAGGTGCAATACCTCTCGCGTGTTTCCGCTGATGATCTCCGAATCGCTGTGGCTAGGGGTTTCTCCGTGAGCGGTGGGCTGACCTGGAGCGGTTGAGGCCCTCTCGGGGCCACTCGTGCCCCACGTCTGCCCCACGGGGTCAGGTGCGCGGTCGGATCCGGATCCCGGCCGCGCGGGCTCGGTCGTTGATCATCGATTCGAGGTAGGGGCTGCCGGCGTACTTGGCGCGGTAGGCGTCGTCGATCCGGTCGGCGAACTCGACGTCGGCGGGCGCGAAGGTGACGTCGAAGACGTGGCCGTCGGCGTGGATACGGCCCTCGGGGTGGGCGAGGGCAGCGGTGTACCAGCGGGAATGGGTGCCGTTGTAGCCGCGGACGTACAGCTCGCCGTCGACGGCGACGCACCAGATCCAGGTGGGCGTGCCGTAGGTCGAGCCGTCGGCGCGCACCGGTGAGATCTGGAGGTCATCGGCGTCGATGATCGCGGCGAGGGTCTCGGTGGGCCAGCTCATGGGGAAGTCCTTTCGTCGAGCGACGTGTCGACGTCCAGTCAAGCCCTCGGGCGCGATCAGGGGAGTCTCTGTGCTGAGGTGTTCTGTCAGGGTCTCCCACCGGGATCCCGGGCGTCGTAGCGTCTCGGGCATGGACAATCGCAGCGAGGTCCGGGAGTTCCTGGTCAGCCGCCGCGGCAACGTGACCCCGCAGCAGGCGGGCATTCCGGGTGGCTCCGATCGTCGGGTGCCCGGGCTGCGCCGCTCCGAGGTGGCGATGCTGGCCGGGGTGAGCGTGGAGTACTACACGAAGCTCGAGCGCGGCATCCTGTCCGGGGTCTCGGACAGCGTGTTGGAGGCGATCGCCACGGCCCTGCAGCTGGACGAGGCCGAGCGCGGCCACCTGTTCGACCTGGCCCGGGCCGCATCGGGCGGTTCGGTGACCCGGCGTCGTACCCGGGGTTCGCGGGCGTTGAGCTTGCGGCCCGGCCTCGCGGCGGCGGTCGAGGCGGTGACGGCCGGGCCCGCGTTCGTCCGTAACGGACGGATGGATGTGCTCGGCACGAACCTGCTCGGCCGGGCGTTCTACGACGACGTGTACGCGATGGGCGACCCGGTGCCGAACCTGGCCCGGTTCTGCTTCCTCGCCGACTCGGCCCACCGGTTCTACCCGTACTGGGACGCCGCCGCCGACGTCACCGTGGCGATCCTGCGGGCCGAGGCCGGACGCGACCCGCGCGACAAGGACCTGCACGACCTGGTCGGCGAGCTGTCCACTCGCAGCGAGGAGTTCCGGGCCAAGTGGGCAGCGCACAACGTGCGTCGTCACGGCACCGGCGTCAAGCCCTTCCACCACCCTGTGGTGGGCGACCTCACCCTCACCTTCGAGGGCCTGGAGGTCACCGAGGATCCGGGTCTGCAGTTCCTGATCTACATGGCCGAACCAGGCAGCCCCTCGGCCGAGGCCCTTCGGCTGCTCGGCAGCTGGGCCGCCTCCCAGACCTGGGCCGCCCGCCCCGCCGACCAGGCGACGCACCGGACCCAGGAAGTCATGCGGAGTGACCGCGCGTGACGGGCGCGTCCACCAGTGCGGCCACGGGCCGGCGGAGCGCGGGTGACCGGCTCGCCTTTACCGCCGCGACCCTGGCCCTGGTGGTCACCTTCGCGACCTCGGCCGCGCCGGTGCCGCTGTTCAACAGCTACCGGTCCGGCTTCGGGTTCACCAACGCCGACATCTCCTTGGCCGTCGTCGCCTACTTCGCCGGCACGATCGGGTCGCTGTTGCTCCTGGGCCGTCTGGCCAGCCACGTGGGACGCAGGCCCGCTTCGCTGGCCTCGCTCGCCCTGCTGGCCGTCGGATGCCTGGTCCTGCTGAACGTCATCGGCCTGGCCAGCCTGCTCGCCGGACGGTTCCTGATGGGGATCGGCGCCGGGCTGGCGTCCAGCAGCATCACCGCCTACATCGTGGACGCAGCACCGGCCAGTCCGTTGTGGCTGGCCTCGGTCGCGTCCAGCCAGGCCCCGAACCTGGGGCTGGCCATCGGGGCGATCGGCTCCGGCGGGCTCGTCGAACTCGGCCCGTGGCCCACCCGCCTGGTCTACCTGGCCGCGCTGGTGCTGCTGGCGATCTCGGCCACCCTGATCGCACTCAGCGCCGAAACCGTGTCGCCGAACCCCGGCGCGTGGCGCTCACTGCGGCCACGGGTGCACCTGCCGGCCCGCGCGCTGCCGCTGCTTCCGGTCGCCGCTTCGGTGTTCATTGCGACCTGGGCGATGGGCGCGTTCTACCAGGCGTTCGTGCCCGCCCTGGTGGCCGACCAGCTGCACACCAGCAGTGCGCTGGTGTTCGGGCTGGTGTTCTGCTCCTACATGGCGCCCAACGTGCTCGGCGCCCCGATCAGCGGCCGGTTCAGCGTCGCGGGCGCCCAACGCCTCGGCATGGGCATCTTCCTCACCGGTGCCGCCGGGCTACTCACGGGCGTCCTGACCGACTCGCTGCCGGTGTTCATCGTGGCCAGCGTGATCGCCGGCACCGGGCAGGGCGTGGCGATGAGCGGCTCGGTCCGCGGACTGCTGCACGGCAGCGACCCGTCCGAGCGGGCGCCGATCTTCGCCGCGATCTTCCTGATCAGCTACAGCGGCGCCGCCGGCGCCAGCTTCGTCGCCGGCCAGCTCAGCGGGTTCCTGACGCTGGTGCAGCTCGTCTCCGGCTATGTAGGGCTCGCGCTGCTCGCAACGCTCGTTGTCATCCCGCTCGCCCGCAACCCGCAACCGTCACGAACGGGGGTGCGCGATGGGGAGGATTGAGGTCACCACGGGGCTGATGGTGCCGATGCGGATGGTGTGCGTCTGGCGACGGATGTGTACCTGCCCGACCGGCTGCCGGCCCCGGTTCTGCTCACCCGCACCCCGTACGACAAGGATCGGGTGGCGTCCTTCAGCGACGACCTGGACCTGTTCCGTGCGCTGCGCGCCGGCTATGCGGTGGTGGTGCAGGACGTGCGCGGGGCCGGTTCGCCTCCGAGGGCGTCTTCGTCCCGTTCCGGTTCAGCCCGCTCGGCAAGGGCGTGCTCACCGGAACCGTGACCACCGAGACGGCGTTCGAGGCGGGTGGCGACCTGCGCGCCCAGATCCCGCGCTTCGCCTCGGACGCGCTCGCGCACAACCTCGGCCTTGTCGAGCAGGTGAAGGCCATCGCCGCCGCGAAGGGTGTCACCCCGGCCAGATCGCCCTCGCGTGGCTGCTCGCGCAGCGGGTGGATCGTGCCGATCCCCGGCACCACCAAGCCGCACCGGCTCGCGGAGAACGCGGCCGCGGCGGACGTCGTCCTGACCCCGGCGGAGGTCTCCGCGCTCACTGCGGCGGCGGACTCCGTCGAGATCCAGGGCGGGCGCTACCCCGACCATCTCGAAGCCCAGACCAACCTCTAGAGGCATGAGCCCAGTGGCACACCACGCAGGATCGGCGACGAGGAGCCTCGACGGCTCCTCGCGCTGCTGCTGGCGGCCGTTGCCCTGGTCCTGGTGTCGGCCTGTTCCGTAGGGGACGCCGCGCCCGGCAGCACGACGACAGCGGTGGGCGACCCCGCGAGCCCGACGACAGACACAGCGAGCCGCACCGGGGAAGCGAAGGGAAAAGTCATGAACCTCACGATCGGCGACACCGTCTGGACGGCGACCATGGCCGACAACTCCTCGGTCGTAGCGCTGAAGGGCTTGCTGGCGGAGGGGCCGGTCGCGGTCGCGATGCGTGATTTCGGCAGCATGGAGAAGGTCGGCACCCTGCCCACGACGATTCCTCGAAACGACGAGCAGATCACCACCGAACCCGGGGATCTGATCCTGTTCCAGGGCAACCAGTTCGTCATCTACTACGCGCCGAACTCGTGGAACTTCACTCGGCTCGGGACGATCGACGACGTCACACAGCATGAGCTGAAGGCAGTCCTGGGCGCAGGGGATGTGACGGTCACCCTTTCGCTGCCCTGAGGCCGCAGGATCAGGAAGGACTCAGCATTGAAGGCCATCGGACTTGAGGAGTACGGCGGCCCTGACGTGCTGCACGTCGTGGACCTCCCCGATCCCCACCCCGGACCGGGCGAGGTTCGGGTCCGGGTCGAGGCGGCGGGCATCAACCCCGCCGATGTGATGCTCCGCGAGGGCACGCTCGCCCGGCTCTACGAGGGGATTGAGCCCNCGTTCGTGCCGGGCATGGATGTCGCGGNNGGGGTGATCGATGAGGTCGGCCCAGGCGTGGCCGACCCGGAGCTCTCCATCGGCCGGCCGGTCGTCGGCATCGTGGACAACAGCGGCAGCCGCGGCGGCTACAGCCAGTACGTCGTCCTGGCCGCCGAATCGGTGACCGCCACACCGTCCGGCGCGACCTTCCCCGAGGCTGCCTCGTTCCTGATGAACGCCCTCACCGCACGCAACGACCTCGACCTGCTCGCGTTGCCGGAGGGCGCCACCGTTCTGGTCACCGGTGCGGCCGGCGGCGTCGGCGGCTACGTGGTTGTCCTGGCGCACGCAGGCGGGCTGAGGGTGGTCGCCGTCGCATCTCCGGCGGACGAGGCGGNNACGCGCGCGTGGGGCGCGAACGTGTTCGTGCCGCGGGGTGATGGTGTGGTCGAGGCCGTGCTCGAGGCGGTCCCCGGCGGGGTCGACGCCGTCATCGATGCCGCGCTCCTGCGTGAGGCCATCCTTCCCGCGGTGCGTGACGGCGGGGCCGCCGTCACGTTGCGTTNNCCGGGTCGTGGCGTCCCAGCGGGGATCCGGATCCTCCACGGCAACGTCCGCTCCCACGCCAACGACCACGCCGCGATCACCACCTTGAGGGAACAGGTGGAAGCAGGGCTGCTGCCGCTGCGGGTGGCGGCGACCTACCCGGCGTCCGCCGCCGCCGAGGCCCACCGGCGCCTCGCAGCAGGCCACCTTCGGNGGAGGATCGTGCTCGCTTTCGGTGACGAACCCGGCTGACCGAGCACATCCCGCGGGTGTTGTTGATGAACCAGGTGCCGAGGCCCAGCCGGGGATCTCCACCCCGTTGTTCAGCGTGTAGGTCTCTTTGAGGACCATGGGGTCTCCGTGGTGTGTGCGGGCGTCACTTGCCGCTGTAGACGGGGAAGAAGCTGCTCTCGCCGTAGTCGCGCATCCGCAGGGCGCGGAGCGTGTTCATGTCGTCGTCGCTGATGGCGAAGTCGACGTCGGCGTTGCTGCGCATGTGGTCGGGGTTCGCGGTCTTGGGCAGCGAGACCGTGCCGAGCTGGAGGGTGTAGCGGATGCAGAGCTGGGGGATGGTTACGCCGTACTTCCCGGCCATCGTGGCCATGTCGGGNTTCTTCAGCATCTCGCCGTGGGCGATGGGNGAGTAGGCCTCGACCAGGATGTTCCTGTTCTCGCAGAAGGCGATCAGTTCGGCGGGGGTGTTGCCGACGTGGACGAGCAGCTGGTTGACCTGGGGCGCGACGCGGCAGCTGTTGAGGATGTTCTCCAGGTCGGGTGTGAGGAAGTTGGAGACGCCGATGGCGCGCAGTCTGCCGTCCGAGTAGGCGTCCTCCAGTGCGCGCCAAGCTTCCCGGTTGCCCTCGGCGTAGTCGCCGCCGCGGAAGTCCTGCCACGGCTGCGGGCTGTGGATGAGCATCAGGTCGAGGTGGTCCAGGCCCATGGTCTCCAGGGAGGCGTCGATCGCGGCGACGGCGTCGTCGTAGTTCTTGATCTCGGCGGCGAGCTTGCTGGCGACGAAGATCTCCTCGCGGGGNACGCCGGCCGTGCGGACGCCCTCGCCGACGCCGCGCTCGTTGCCGTAGGCCTGCGCGGTGTCGATGTTGCGGTAGCCGGCCGCGACGGCGTCGCGAACCGCCTGCGCGGCGTCGGCGTCGTCGATGAACCAGGTGCCGAGGCCGAGGGCGGGGACGGTCATGCCGTTGGCAAGGGTGTAGGTGTCGTTCACGGTGTTGCTTCTTCTTTCGCTTGGTAGCGGGTCAGGTGGGTGTGCGGCCGGCCGCTCAGCGGCGGCCGTACTCCTCGTCGGTGATGTGTTCGCCCCACACGGTGGTGGTGGCGGGGTCCTCGCCGGCCTCGAGCAGGGCGATGTGCTCCATGAAGGCATCCGGCGGGGCGGCGTGCCAGTGTTCCTGGCCGGGCGGGGTGTACAGGGTCTGGCCGGGGTGCACCTCGAACACGTTGCCGTCGCGATCGCCGAACAGGGCGACGCCGTCGGTGACGTGGCAGTACTGGCCGCGGGCGTGGGAGTGCCACGCGGTGCGCGTGCCCGGTGCGAAGCGGACCTTGACCACCATGGCGCGCTGCTCGGGGCCGTGCGGTGCGGCGATCAGGTCGACCCAGGCGTCGCCCGCGAACTGCTCGGGCGGGTTCTTGGCGGTGGGTCGGGCGGGCTCGATGTTCATTCGGGTGTCCTTCTGTGGTTACTTGGCCAGCAACTGCTGGGCGAGGGTGAGGGCCGAAACGGTGCGCGGCCAGCCGGCGTAGAACGCGACGTGGGTGATCGCCTCAATGATCTCGTCCTGGGTCAGGCCGTTCGCGAGGCCCATCGGGATGTGCGCGTTGAGCTGCTCGATGTTGCCGGCCGAGACCAGGCTCGAGATCGTGACCAGGCTGCGGTCGCGCGGTGAGAGTTCGGGCCGCGACCACACCTGGCCGAACAGCACGTCATCGGTGAGGGCGACGAAGGTCGGGGCGAAGTCGCCCATCATCCTCTGCATCGGGGTCTGCCCGCTGGAATCCGGCATCGGCTGGTCCTTCCCTGGAAAGTGGAACTGCCACGGAGATGACGCGCCGCAGCACATCCAGTAGACCGCGGTCCGGCCCGACCCGAGAGGCCCTGCCAGGGTAGCTCTGGCAGTACCCCCACCGTGCCGGCTGACGGTGCCGGCTGGCAGAGACCCGTTCGACCAAGCCCTCGGGAAGCCGGGTCAGAACTGCAGAAGCGCCTTGATCGCGCGGCGCTCGTCCATGGCGGCGTAGGCGTCGGCGGCCTGGTTGAAGGGGAGTTCGAGGTCGAAGACGCGTCCGGGGTTGATCTGGCGGGTGGTGATCCGCTCGATCAGGTCGGGCAGGTACGCGCGGACGGGGGCGGGGCCGCCGTGCAGGTGGACGTGGCTGAAGAACAGCTCGAGGCCGGGCAGGTTGACGTCGTGGGAGACGCCGACGTAGCCGACGTGGCCGCCGCGGCGGGTGGATCGGATGGCCTGCATCATCGACTCCTGGGTGCCGACGGCCTCGAGTGCGCTGTGGACGCCGAGTCCGTCGGTGAGGTCCTTGACCTTGGCGGCGCCTTCGTCGCCGCGTTCGGTGACGATGTCGGTGGCGCCGAACTCGAGGGCCAGCTTCTGCCGGTCGGCGTGGCGGCTCATCGCGATGATCCGCTCCGCGCCGAGTTCTTTCGCTGCTAGGACGGCGAGGAGCCCGACCGCGCCGTCGCCGACCACAGCCACGGTCTTGCCGGGTCCGACCTCGGCGGCCTTGGCGGCGAACCAGCCGGTGCCGAGCACGTCGGAGGCGGCGAGCAGGTGCGGGATGCGGTCGGGTTCGGGCTGACCCGGGGTGGCGACGAGGGTGCCGTCGGCCATCGGGACGCGGACATACTCGGCCTGACAGTTCTCCCCACCCATGCCCACACGGTGGATGCAGCCGCTGGGGTAGCCGGACCGGCAGATCTCGCAGGTGCCGCAGGAGGCGAAGAAGGAGCCGACCACGAAGTCGCCGACCTTCACGCCTGTGACCGACGAACCGATCTCGACCACGGTGCCGCAGTACTCGTGGCCGACCGTGATCGGGTCGCCGATCGGGTCGATCCCGCGGTAGGCCCACAGATCGGAGCCGCACACGCACGCGGCGGCCAATGGNATGATCGCGTCGCCGTCCTCGCGGATCGCCGGCATCGGGACGTCGACGACCCGTACGTCGTGGGCACCGTACAACTGCACTGCTCGCATGGTGTTCCTCTCGTCTTCCTGGGAGTTGTGGTGCGGTCTTCCGCTGGCGGACTTCCCGAGCGGCGACAGTAGCGATGTAACCGGGTGAACCGCCGCTGTGGGAGACCCTGACAGAACCCCCGGGCCACGCTGTCAGTTGCGCCGGAAGACGTAGCCGGCGGGGAGGTTCTCCGGTCCGGTGGCGATGACGTCCTCGTTGTCGACGCCCATGTTCTCGGCCAGGTGGATCTGGGCGAACTCGGGGACGACCTTGATCGGGTGGGTCGGCCCGGCGTCACGGTGGGCGCGCATCTCGTCGAGGTGGTCGTTCTGGTAGATGACGGTCTTGCTGCCGTCCTGGGCGATCCAGGCCGGGAAGAAGATGGTGCCGTGGAGCCGCCCCAGGCCGGGCATGACGTTGACGACGACGCTGGTGCCGGTGGGTTCGGTCCAGGAGATCTTGTAGACGCCCTCGCAGAGTTCGACGAGGTCGACGGTCTGGTCGCGGACCCAGCGTCCGCCGACGTGGCCGGTGTGGATGCGGTAGTCGATGGTGTGCTCGTTCTTGATGTAGAGCTCGTAGACCCAGCCGTTGGCGTAGGTGTAGAGGAACAGCCAGCCGACGATGCCGGTGAGGTCCTGGGCCGGGGTGATCTGGTCGAGGTCAGTCATGGGCGGGGCCGTTCTGGAGTCGGGTGGCGAAGCGGGTGTAGGCGGCGTCGAGCATGGGGGAGCCGATCGCGTTGAGGTGGCCGTGGGGACGCCTTTGGCGGTGACCTGTTCGACGTCGGCCGGGACAGCGCGGTTGAGCAGCACCTTCATCAACCTGATCGAGCGCGAATCCGCCTGAGCGCAGCGCCGGCTCAAGCGCGGAGGGCGCGCGGATGTTGGACTTCAGAGTGACCTTTCCGCCCGAGCACGGGGACAAACGTCACTCTGGGACGTAGCGAGGCCTTTCTGTTGTTGTTAGGCCACTTCGTGGAGCGTGAGGCGTAGTCCGAGGGCGTTGGTGACTTTGAGGACGGTGGACCAGGTGGGGTTACCTTCGGCGGAGAGGGCCTTGTAGAGGCCGTCGCGGCTCATGCCGACGCGGCGGGCGAGTTCGCTCATGTTCTGGGAACGCGCGATTACGCCGAGGGCGCGGGGNACCGCGGTCGGGTCGTCCGCGGACTCCTGCAGGGCGATCTGGAGGTACGCGGCAGCATCATCGATGCCGTCGAGGTAGTCGGCCGCATCGAAGCGGGTGTACTTGTCAGCCTTGGTTGTCATCACCGTCCTCCTCAGAGTGCCATTCGTCGACGAGTTGGTGTGCCCGGTCGATGTCTACCTGCTGGGTTGATTTGTCGCCTCCGCACAGCAGGAGGATCAGGGTGTCGCCGTCTTGCAGGTAGTAGACCCGGTAGCCCGGGCCATAGATCCATCGCAACTCCCAGACGCCGCCGCCGACGGCTTTGGTGTCGCCGGGGTTGCCATGGGCGAGCCGGTCGATCCGCTCCACGATCCGCAGGCGCGCCTGCCGGTCCTTGAGCTTCCTGAGCCAGCGGTCGAAGGCCTAGGTTGTCAGGACTTCGACCATGTGTCGACTATAACTGACACTGCGCCAACCTGGAAGAGATCTTTGTCGGCTTGACGGTAGCTCGGTCGTACGCTCGTTGCATGGATGCCGGTCGTCGCGAGCTGCATCGGCTGGTCGACGCCCTGCCAGACGATCAGGTGGCCCTGTTGCTGGCGGACCTTCGAAGGCGGCTCACGCCCGGTGTCGCCAGCAGCCGCTGGCCGCCCGCCTTCTTCGGCATGGGCGTCGATCGAGACGGGTGCCTCGAGCTGTCCGAGCGTGTGGATGAGGTCCTGGCCGACGGCTTCGGGGCGCCACGATCATGAAGGCCAGTGGAAAGGGGTCGGCAGGAGACGACCTGGATCCTGCCCCACATCTGCCCCACGAGCCTCGTCGAACAGCGCAAGAACTGTACGTAATGCCTAGTCAAGAGCAAGTTGGCTCGCGTCCCATGGTAGGTTCAACTCCTCTCGCGCACTACGTGATGTCTCAGGGCATCGGCGACTGCGGACCTGCGGTTATCCAGGTCCGTTGCTTGTTTTCCGGAGTCCTCTTCGGGGTCGTCCGCTGGGTTGTTAAGGCCTGTTGGGGTCGAGGATGAGTTCGCGGAGGATCTGCTGCTTGGAAGGCCGGCGTGAGCGAGCCTCGTAGTAGGTGGACGGAGCGATCTTGATCCCCTGCTCGCTGAGCGTGCGGCAGACCGGCTCGACCCCGAACGCCACCCTGTGGTCCTCGATGTAGTCGATCAGAACCTGTCGGGGCGGTTCGAGCTCCAGGTGCTGTACCCGAACCAGTACCCGAACCAGTGGAATCTCAGCACATCGGCTTGGCTAGGGGCAATCCGGGACCCCATGCGCAAACCGAGTGTGACTATGGGAAATGCGGTGACGCCTGGGGCTGGAAGACCCTCCGTGTCCCTCGCTTGTGGGTCTCTCTAGGTCGCAGGTTCGATTCCTGCCGGGGGCGCTCTGACAAGGGAATTGCCGGGGCGCGGTTCGCGGTGGTCCTGGTCACCCTTGCGGGTCAACCCGGGCAGGCTACGATCGGAATCCGAGTCGCCCGACGGACGACGGGCGTCTCGCAACCGCCGCACGGTGAACGTGTCACGGTGGCCGTGCCCGGCGCGGTGACGTCCGGAAACGCCCCCACGGTCGGAGGTTCGTCGATGACGTACGAACCGAGGCTGACCCGCCGCGAGCAGGAGGTGCTGGCCCGGCTGCGGCGTCGCTGGACATACGCCGAGATCGCAGCCGACCTGCACGTGTCGGTGCGGACGGTCGAGTCCCACGTGGCCGCTCTCCTCCGCAAACTCGGAGTCCCGGATCGGCGTTCGCTCGGTCGGCCGGACGGGGCTCCGGCTCCCGCCAATCCGACATCGGTCGCCTACCGCTTCGTCGACGTGGCGGGAGACAGGGCGCTGGCGGTGGCCGAGTCCGGATCCGGTCCAGCCTTGGTCAAGGTGGCGACGTGGATGACCCAGGTCGACCTCGACAGCGTCGACAGCCCGATCTGGGGTCATTGGGTCCGGCAACTGCGCAACCGGCACCGCTACGTCCGGTACGATCCGCGCGGATGCGGCCTCTCGGATCGCGACCTGGGCGGCGTCGACCTGCACGATCTCGGCCTGTGGGTCGACGACCTGGGCCGCGTCCTCAACTCATTGGGCGATCGGCCAGTGGCTCTGCTCGGCATCTCCCAGGGCGGTCCGGTGGCCATTGGCTACGCCGCCCTCCACCCCGAGCGCGTCTCCCACCTGGTGCTGTACGGGACGTACGCCCGGGGCATGCGGCGGCGAGACGATGCGACCCAGTCCGCCGAGGCGACCACGATGGTGGATCTCGCCTCGGTAGCGTGGGCGAGCGACAACGAATCCTTTCGAGGGACGTTCGCGCGCCAATTCGTCCCCGAAGCGGGAGCGGTGGAGACCGACTGGTTCACCGAGCAGTTGCGCGCGACGACGACCGCGCAGAACGCGCCCCTGCTGGAAGCGGCGTTCCATGACCTCGACGTCAGCGAGTTGGCCCGGCAGGTGAGGGTGCCGACGCTGGTCATGCATGCCCTCGAAGACCGCGCCGTCCCCTTCGAAGAGGGACGCCGCCTGGCCGGCCTCATTCCGGACGCCCGGTTCGTGCCCATCACCAGCCGGAACCACATCCTGATGGCGCAGGACATCGGATTGGTGCGGTTCGTGGAGGAACTGGAGCGTTTCCTGNGCATCGTGAGGCCGAACCGCCCGGGCCGAGGTGGACGACATGTCGCTTCGGGTCACCGTCGACGCACGGGGAGCGGACATTCAGGGTGACCCAGAATCGTGTCAGTGGTGAATACGCACCGCCAAGACCAGTAGTCGTTGCGGATGCGCCGCCGGCACGGCACCGAGCACGATCGCTGCCTGATTCCAACCAGACAGGAGCGATCATGACCACCACCGATAGCCCCATTCGCAATGGGGTCGACGCCGCCACGCTGTTCGCCACCATCGACGCCGTCAAGGGCAACCCGGAGATCGGCAGGTTCCGCTTCCGAGCCAGCAACACCTGGGTCGACGGCACGCACAACCGCTCGACCATCGACAGCTTCTACGGTGCCACCCAGGAGATGCGACACCGGGAGGTGCACACCCTCGACGCCGATCATCCGGCCATCCTCGTGGGCCAGGACAACGGACCCACCNCCGTCGAGTACCTGTTGCATGCGCTCCTGGCCTGCTTGACCGCGGGCGTCGCGAATGTCGCGGCGGCGCGAGGAATCACCCTCACCGAACTCCGTTCCACCGTCGAAGGCGTCCTCGACCTCCGCGGCATCCTCGGGTTGGACGACTCCGTGCGCAATGGGTTCCAGGAGATCAAGGTGCCGTTCGCGCTCCACGGGGACGATCCGGAGGCGCTGCGCGCGCTGGTCGAGCAGTCGAGCGCGCGCTCGGCGGTGTTGGACGTCCTGACCCACGGAACTCCGGTGTCGATCGAGGTCGATGCGGATTGACCCCGAGCCCTTTCCTCGGACTCGGACGAGCTTGGGAGCTGACATGCCGGACTATGACGCCATCGTCGTCGGCGGACGGGCGGCCGGAGCGTCCACAGCGCTGCTGTTGGCGAGGGCAGGCTTGTCGGTGCTCGTGCTCGACCGGGGTCGGCTCGGCGGCGACACCCTGTCCACGCACGCGCTCATGCGCGGCGCGGTTCTGCAACTCACCCGCTGGGGAGTGCTGTCGTCCATCGTTGGCGCAGCGACACCGGCGATCCGCCACGTCACGTTCCACTACGCCGACGGCATCGTGCCGGTCGAGCTCGGCGCCAGCCACGGCGTCGACGCGCTCTACGCGCCGCGGCGCACCGTCCTCGACCCGGCCCTGGTGGCCGCGGCCGCGTCCGCCGGTGCGGAGTTCGGCCACTGCTCGAACGTGGTCGGCGTTCGCCGGGACGGTGAGCCGGTGACGGGCGTCGAATACCGCCACGGATCCCGGACGGAGGTGCGGACGGCCCGGATCGTTGTCGGCGCCGACGGACGCCGCTCCCGGATCGCCGACCTGGTGGGAGCCGGGCTCGTGGCGGTGGCGGCCAACACCAGCGCGTTCATCTACGGATATTGGGAGGAGCTTGAGGTGTCGGGCTACGAGTGGGCCTATGGAGACCGCGCGGCGGCGGGGTTCATTCCCACCAACGACTCCCGCACCTGCGTCTTCGTCGGTGCCGATTCCCGACGCATCGGCCGTGACGGCCCGGGAGTCGTGGCCGCCCTGACAGCCGCGGCCAGCCCGTCGATGTCGGCCCGGCTGCGGGAGGTCGCGGCTCCCGCCAGGCTACGTACCTTTCCGGGTCAGGCCGGGTACCTCCGGAGCGCGTGGGGGCCAGGTTGGGCGCTGGTCGGCGACGCCGGATCCTGGAAGGACCCGATCAGCGCCCACGGCCTGACCGACGCGCTGCGCGACGCCGAACTGCTCGCCAGGGCGCTCGTCGTCCACCTGCGTGATGGCGTCCCGGAGAAGGATTCGCTCGGCACCTACCAGGCGGCCCGGAATCGGCTGGCGCTCCCCATGCTCCGCATCGCCGACCGGATCGCTACCTACCGGTGGGGGCCGGACCGCATCCGTGTCCTTCTCGGCTCGCTCAACCAGTGCATGCGCGACGAGGTCGGCCTGCTGGCCGGTCTCGATCCGACATGACCTCTGCGGGGCGCGGGGCCGCCGGGTTTCGACAGGCGCTAGCCGGATGCCACCGACCGGTGCGCGCTCCAGCTGGCGTGGAGCTCCGGCAGCAAGAAGACCACGACCAGGGCAGCAAACCGCAGCAGGGCCGTCCGCAGAGGTCGGTCGCCGCGCGCCAGTCGAGGAACCCGGGGACGCCCCACTGGCTGGCGGCGGCGAGACGACCGGACCCCAGGCCAGAAACGCGATCGGGCCGCGCCGCCACGTCCACCACAGAGAACCACAAAGACGCTCAGCGCGGGGTGGCGCCCCACCATTCCAGCGAGATGTCGCCGTGTTCGTACTCGGCGTAGATGTCATGCCAGGAGGCCCAGAAGGGCGTCGTGACCGAGGAAGGCCACGCACGCCGCCAGCAGCGATTCGCGCGCGTCGGCGCGTGGCCAGAAAGTGAGTGCGCAGCGTCCACCCTGTGGCCGGTCGCCCGCCTGGGTGGCCGGTCGAAACGATGTACGCCGGACGGTCGGGGCGAGCCAGGTTGCCTTGCGCCGCCGCCGGTGCCACCGTCCGCGCGTCCGTCAGGTGGTCGAGGCCTGGTACACCTCGTCGATCGACTCGGCCAGGGTCGCGTTGAACTCCTCGTCGCTCTGCTGGGCCGAGAGGCCCTCCAGGAGCGCCCGGCTGAAGCTGGCGATCAACCCGTGGTGCCGCGCCAGCCGCTCATTGGCCTCGGCGCGGGAGTAGCCGCCCGACAGCGCGACCACCCGCAGGACGTTGGGGTGAGCGATGAGATCGGCGTAGAAATCGTCGACGTCCGGGATCGTGAGCTTCAGCATGACGGCCCGATCGTCCAGACCGGCGAGGAACTCCAGGAGTTGCTCCTTCAGCAGCGTCTCGCATTCGGCCTTGTCAGGAGCCTTGACGTCGATCTCCGGCTCCAGGATCGGAACCAGCCCCGCGTCCAGAATCCGCCGTCCGTAGAAGAACTGCTGCGCCACGACCGAGGCGATTCCCTCGGCGTCGGCGTGCTTGATGACCGAGCGCATCTTCGTCCCGAACATGCCCTTCGCGACGGCACGCTCCAACAGCCCGTCGAGCTTGGTCAGCTCCTTCATCAGCTGGACGCCGTGGGCCTCGGCGTCGAGCCCTTGGTCGACCTTGACGATCGACACCACGTGCTTGGTCTGCCACAGGTAGTCGCCGGTCGGCTGGCCCTCGACCTCGCGCTCCATGGTCTGTTCGAAGAGGATCGCCGCCAGGATCTTGTCCCCGGTGAAGGCCGGGGAGGTCATCACCCGGGTGCGCATGGCGTGGATCAGGTCGAACATCTCGGCCTCGGTGGTCCACGCGTCCTCGGCGATACCGTACCGGCCCAGCGCCTTGGGNGTGCTGCCGCCGCTTTGATCCAGGGCTGCCACGAAGCCGGGATCGTGCGCCATCCGTTCGTACTGTTCGGTGTTCATGACGACCTCACTGTCACTCGTCCCTGATTCGACGTTACCCCTGCTCGGAAGGGACGGCGAGCGCTACGCCGCACTGCCTCAGGACCCGGGCGCGAGTACCCGCGATCAGGCCACTCGCAGGTGCTGGACGAGGGCGCGGTGCCACTTCAGGGCAGGCAGGTCGGGGTCGAGCGCGGCCAGGCCGGCTCCATACTTGCTGATCGTCGCCGGCCTGACCCCATGCCGCCAGAGGGCCCGGTCGAGGGCCGACGGGCTCGACCCGCCCTTGGTCTCGACGATGATCAGGCCCTCGCCGCGCAGCTCTCCGGTCGAGTCGTCAGGCAGCCGCCACACCAGGCCTGAATCGATGGTCGCGCGGGTCGGCGCCGCGTCCGGTGTGCCGGGCAGCAGCAGCGTCGTGCGGTCGTAGGCGGTGTGCAGGGACGGGACGAGGTCGCCCGCGTCCACCCCGTCGACGTGGTGCTCGGCGAGGACGCCGGCGACGAAGTCCCGGCCCTCGGGNGTCAGCAGGCCCGCCGCCGCCAGGTCGTAGGGCAGCCGGGTCTTGACGGTCGTGCCGCGCGGACCGCGGGTCTTGACCTCGAGCCAGGCGTCCCCGGACGCCCGGTAGACCCGGGTGCGGACCTTGAACCGCCGCCGCCGACCTCGTCCGGCCCCGTGGAAGGCGTCCCGTTCCGGGGTGTCGAAGTAGACCGAGCGATAGCCGAAGGTGCGCCTGCCCTCGATCGCCAGCACCCGCAGCCCCCGCACCGCTCCGAGCACCTGCTCGAGGGTCGAGCTGCCGAGCAGGTACTTGCGATCGATCCGGGTCTGCAGCGCTGCCTGGGCCAGCACCTCGTCCAGCGCGACGGTGGGCAGGTCGTCCACGGTCGTGGGCCTCGGTCGGGCGGCGGTCAGGGTGAGGGTCATCGGGCCGGCTCCTCGACCGGGGCCTTGGCGCTTTGGCGCTGGGGGACGTAGCGGACGTCGACGGTGGTGGTGTCGTTGACGAGGTCGGTCTTCAGCACGTTGATGCCGGTGACCTCCGACCCGATGACGCGCTCGACGTGGGCGCGCAGGGCGACCGGATCGGTGTGGGCGCGATCGAGGACGAGGTTCTGCCGGGCGCTGCCGCGGGAGATGAGCGGGTGGTCGCCGACGAACAGGGCGGCGAGGATGGCCGCCATCAGGCCGGCGCCCCAGATCGGGTCGAGGACCGTGGTGCCTCCCAACAGGCCCAGGGCGAGCGCGGCGAAGTAGTAGGCAACCTCATGCTGGGTCAGCTCCTCCGAACGCAGCCGGATGATCGACAAGACGCCGAAGAGGCCGAGCCCAACGCCCATGCTGACGCTCACGGTCGACAGCGTGGTCATCACGGCCATCACCCCGATGTTGACGACCAGGAACGCGACGACCAGGTCACGGCGCTGGTGGCGGGGGACGAAGAGGCCGAAGACGAGGACGAGAATGGCGACCAGGTCGGCGGCGATAAGCGCGAGGCTCATGAGGAACTCCTGACGATGGCTTGCTGTGATGCTCCAAGTCAGCCAGCCCAAGATGTCCGGAGGCGGTGGCGTTCCTGTGTGCCGGTTGTGAAGCCCGGGACGAACCGCTGCCGCCTCTTCGCCCCTCGGGGGCTGGGCAGGGCTCCGCGCGGGAGGCCATCATGGGTGCGCGGAACGACCTGAAGGGGGCGGCATGACCACATCGGCAGCGCCGGACGGGGTTCGCCGGCATGCCCGCCGGCTGGGTGGCCCGAGCCCGGCCTCGCGGATGCAGGGCCGGTCGTGCCCCGGCTGAGGCGGGTCTCGCCGAACTCGCCGGGCTGGACGCGGCGACGTTCGGGCCGTGGCTTCCGGTACGCCGACGAGCACGGTCGTCCGCTGTCGGAGGAGCAGATCGCCCGCGTCAAGGCGCTCGTGATCNCCCCGGCCTGGCGGGACGTGTGGATCTGCCCGGTGCCGAACGGACACCTGCAGGCGACGGGCATCGATGCGGCCGGACGCCGCCAATACCTCTATCACCCCTACTGGCGGCAACTTCGGGACCGCTCCAAGTTCGATCGGGTCACCGCGGCTGCCACCCGGCTGCCTCAGGCCCGCAAGACGCTACTGGACGATCTGGCCCGGCCCGGCATGCCCTTCGAACGGGCGGCCGCGGCGGCCGTCCGGCTGCTGGATCTCGGCTACTTCCGGATCGGCAACGACGCCTACACCGACGCCAACGGTTCGTTCGGGCTGACCACGCTGGAGCGCCAGCACGTGCGCCGGCAGNGGGCGGGGCTGCTGTTCCGGTTCGTCGGCAAGTCGGGGATCAGTCACGAGATCCTCATCGACGACCCGCTGGTGCTGGCGGCGCTGCAGGTGATGCGCCGGCGTCCCGGCGGGAGCCGGCTGCTCGCGTACTCCGACGGTGGCCAGTGGCGCGACCTGAGCCCGTCCGCCGTCAACGGGTATCTGTCGACGCAACTGGGAGCCGACCTGACCGCCAAGGACTTCCGCACCTGGCACGCCACCGTCATCGCCGCGGCCGCCCTGGCGACGACGGACGAGCACGGCCGCAGCGCCGCCTCCCGCAAACGTGCCGTCAAGGCGGCGATCAACGAGGTGGCCGGCTACCTGGGCAACACGCCGACGGTCGCGAAGTCGTCCTACGTCGACCCGCGGATCCTCGACCTGTACGAATCCGGGACGACCATCGGACCCGTCGCCAAGCGTGCCGTCGACGACCCGGGCGCCCGGCAGACGGCGCTGGAGCGGGCGGTGCTGAAGCTGCTGGACGGCGCCGCGGGTGACGCGCCCCACAGCGGCGCGCCGCGACCGAAAGCGCAGGAGATAGGTCTCAAGCGCTCGGGCGCTCAGCGCTCCTCCCGCCGGTCAGGGACGGTCGAACGCGATCCGCAGGTCGGTGAGGAGTTCGGCCTTCGCGGCCAGGACGGGGATCTCCGAGCGATCCTCCCAGCCGGGCCCGTAGATCGGCCCGTTGCCGGGTTCGATGCCCAGCGCCCAGGCCCCNCGGGCGGGCAGCACCCATTGGATCAGCCGNGGAAGTTCGGCGGTGCGCCACCGGACGCGGGCGCGCACCCCATCGGGGAGGTGNATCGTCGCGGTGGCCCGTCCGTCGGCATCGGTGGCGAAGCCGGAGTGCTCCCAGACCGACTCGGTCAGTTCCTCGATCGGCTCGGGGTAGACCGTCCAGTCGGGGATCTGCGGGACGTGCGCCTTCACCGGATGCTCGGTCGCATCCACCTCGACGGTCGTGCCGGGCAGCACCAGGGGCGCGCCGAAGTTCACGTGGTAGAGCAGGGCCACCGGGGCGTCCTGCCAGCCCTCGTTGACGATCCGGTCGCTGATCTCGATCGCCGCCGAGTCGGTGCGGGCGGTGATCGTCCGGTAGGCCCGGACGTGGCGGCCGAAGATCTCGACCGAGTCGATCGTCCCCGGAATCGGNACGCCGGGGCCTTGGCTGTCCGCAGCCGGCAGCCGCTCGACGACCACGTCCGCGGCCCGGGTGTGGTGCCAGGAGCCGTGCAGGCCGTACCCGTCGCGTGCGGGACCGGTGTTGTCGAGGCCGCAGGTGAGCAGCAGGCCGCCGTTGAAGCGCCCCAGCCAATCCAGGGCCTGCGGTTCGGGGCCGGGNGAGTTCAGAGGCGCCCGCCAGGCCATCGGACGACCGTCGAACCACACCGCACCGAGATCCAGCCCNCGGTCGGGCAACACCTCGAATGACAACCCGTTCAGCAGCGTCACCGCGTACGCGCGGCCTCCCGCCCCGCTGACGGGGTCGCCGGCCAGCGCGCGCACCTGGACGGCGGCGTCAGGGATGGTGAGGAATCCTTCGGACAACAAGGCGGCGGCGTCGGCGCTCATGGCTCTCCCCTCAAGGTCAGGCCCAAGCCTAGGGAGCGAACGCCGACCAGGTGCGCCCCGCGGCGAATCGACGCGAGCGGGCCGCGGTGCACCCGGCGTCCAGGCACCCTACGCCAGGAAGGGGCGAAGGCGGTGACGCACCCGCCCGGTACGCTTGAGCCCATGTCGAGCGCCACGATCGCCAAGCACGCCCGGGCGCTCAACGGGATTCCCATCGAACCGAACCGGTCCGCGCCGCTGCCCAAGCGAGTCCTCACCAGCCCCCTGCTGTGGACCGGCGTCGTCATGACCCTGGTCTACGCGGCCTGCCTTACCGCGCAGTACCTGACGATCACCGCCGACATCCCGACCAAGGACGGGGTGGTCCCGGGCATCAACTGGCCGGCGATCCGCGACTCCATCGGCTTCGCCTGGCCGACCCTGGCGTTCTGGATCGTCCTGTTCCTGATCGCCGACCGGTTCCGGCCGCAGCGACTGTTGCTCTGGTACCTCGCGCTGGGCTGGGGTGCCTCGGTGGCCACCTTGCTGAGCCTGCACGTCAACACCTGGGCCGCCGAGCAACTGTCGATCACCGGGGTCGGCGACCCCACGACCGGGGCCCGGGCGGCGATCTACATCGCCCCCTTCGTCGAGGAGGCGGCGAAGGCGACGATCCTGTTCTGGATCGCGATCCTCGTCCGGTACCGCGTCGTCACCAAGCTCAACGGGATCTCGCTGGCTGGGCTGTCGGCGGCCGGCTTCGCCTTCACCGAGAACATCATTTATTACGCCCGGGCGATCGTGTACTCGTCGCAGAACATCGACGTGGGCGACGCCAACTCGGCCGTGCAGCAACTGGTGTGGTTGCGCGGGGTGGTCACCGCCTTCGGCCATCCGCTGTTCACGATGATGACCGGGGTCGGGCTGATCGTGGGCCTGCGGACGCACAGCAAGGTGGTGCGGGTGCTCGCGCCGGTCACGGGTTACCTGCTGGCCGCCTTCCTGCACATGGTGTTCAACTCCCAGGCGAGCTTCGCCCAGGGCGGCATGCAGATGATCCTGTACTTCGGCCTGGCGCTGCCGCTGGTGGCCTCCGCGGTCGTGTTCGCGGTCCGGCAGTTGTTCAAGGAGTCCCGGCTCATCCGGGCGCGGCTGACCGACTACGTCCGGATGGGCTGGCTGGCCGAAACCGACCCGTACGTCGCCAGCCGGCAGCGGTCCCGGCTCCACGCTCTTGCGGTCGCGCTGACCCGGNGGTGGACGCCGCTGATGGCCACGCTCAGCCTCCAGCGCACCCTGACCGAACTCGCCTACCTGCGCGACGCGGAGGTGAAGGGCGTGGTGGACGACGCCGCGAACCTTCGGGCGCGGGAACTGCTCTACAAGGCCCGTTCGCTGCGCGGCATCGCCATCGACGACNCCCGCGGCTTGCGGCTCAGCCTGCCGCGGCTGCGCAAGCCCAAGCCGCAGGATTTCCCGCCGCCCACCTACCCCGGACCCGCGGGGCTCGGCGGAATTGGCNCGGCTCCCGGCGGTTCGGCACCGTTAGGATCGACTGGATACTCCGCGGTGGATCCGTCGTGGGGGCCTCCGAGCCGGTAGGAGCCAGATGAGCGCGACCCAGCTGGTTGATTCGCTCGCCAGCCTGCGGGCGGCCCTTGCCGACGTGCGTTTGCCCTTGTCGCTGCCGGGTCGAGACGCCGCGGCGACGCGGGCACGCGACATCGTGAGCCAACTCGACGACTACATGCTGCCCCGGTTGGCACGGCTCGACGCCCCGCTGCTCGCGGTCGTGGGCGGGTCGACCGGAGCCGGCAAGTCGACGCTGGTCAACTCAATGATCGGACGGACCGTCAGCCGCCCCGGGGTGATCCGGCCGACCACCAGGTCCNCCGTGCTGGTCCACCACCCCGACGACGCGATCTGGTTCCGCTCCGACCGCATCCTGCCCGGGCTGGCGCGGAGCCTGGACGCTGCCCACGACACCCGGACGCTGCAACTGGTGGCCGAGCCGTCGTTGCCCAAGGGGCTGGCCATCCTCGACGCCCCCGACATCGACTCCGTCGTCACGGAGAACCGGGTGCTCGCCGCGCAACTGCTGGCCGCCGCCGACCTGTGGCTGTTCGTCACCACGGCTGCCCGCTATGCCGACGCGGTTCCGTGGGACTACCTGAAGTCGGCGGCCGACCGCAGCGCGGCCGTCGCGGTGGTGCTGCAGCGCGTACCACCGGCTGCGATGGGCGACGTGCCGAGCCATCTGGGTCAGATGATGGCCGAGCGGGGGCTGGGCAACTCCCCGCTGTTCGCGGTGCCCGAGACGGTCACCGACGCCGACGGCCTGCTGCCCGATCCGGCGGTCGCCCCGATCCGGGAATGGCTGGCGACCCTGGCGGCGGACAGCCAGACGCGGGCGGCCGTCGTCCTGAAGACCCTGGACGGGGCCATCGGGGCGGTGGCCCGGCATGCACCCGAGGTGGCCCAGGCGGTCGACGGGCAGGCCGAGGCGCTCGACCAGCTGCGCGAGGACGCCGAGAAGTCCTACGCCGAGGCCGTTCGGACCATCGGTGTCCAGACCGCCGACGGGACCCTGCTGCGCGGGGAGGTGCTGGCCCGCTGGCACGACTTCGTGGGCACCGGGGAGTTCTTCCGGGCCGTGGAACAGAAGATCGGATGGCTGCGCGACCGGTTGATGGCCGCCCTGCGCGGCGAGCCGCGGCAGGCCAACGACGTCAAGTTGGCCGTCGAATCCGGGATGGAGACGCTCATCCGGGAGGAGNGGGAGGCGGCGGCCGAACGGGCCGAGGCGGCGTGGTCGGCCAACCCCGCGGGGCGGAGTNTGCTGGCCCGCACCGAGCAGGATCTCGGCCGGTCGTCCGTCGGCTACCCGGCGGCGACCGCGTTGGCGATCCGCAACTGGCAGGCCGACGTGCTCGAACTCGTCCAGAGCGAGGGCGGCACCAAGAAGTCCACGGCCCGGTTCTTGGCGCTCGGAGTCAACGGGGTCGGCGTCGCGTTGATGATGGTGGTCTTCTCGCACACCGCCGGGCTCACCGGGGCCGAGGTCGGGGTGGCGGGCGGCACCGCGGTGCTCGCCCAGCGCGTGCTGGAGGCGGTTTTCGGCGAGGACGCCGTCCGGAAGCTCACGAAGCGTGCGAAGGCCGACCTGGACGCCCGCGTCGAGGCTCTTCAGGCCGACGAACTCGCCCGCTACCTGAAGGTGCTGGACGACACCGGAGTGCGGCCTGACCAGGCTGAACGCATCCGGCAGGCGGTGGCCGCGCTGAACGACGCGCGCCGCGGCGACGCGCGTCTCACCCCGCCCACCGCGGCGGAACTGGAGACCGGACCGCAGGCGCCGCGGGTCGATCCGAACGCCACGGCCACCCAGTTGGCGGCCGGGTCATCGGCCGGCGAGGTCGTCGAGGCCGAGATCGTCGAGGACGGTGCCCGATGAGCCGCCAGGTGCCGCTCGCGGAGCGGCTGCAGGCGTTGCAGCGCGCGGCCGAGCTCAGCCAGGGACGCTCGGCCGCCGACGTCGTCGAGCGCGCGCAGAAGGTGCTCGACCGTGCCGGCAAGCGGTTCACGTTCTCCGGGGACCACACCGTGGTGGCGCTGGCCGGGGCCACCGGTTCGGGGAAGTCGACCTCGTTCAACGCGATCTCGGGGACGGAGTTCGCGACGACCGGCGTCCGTCGTCCGACGACCGCGCAGGCGATGGCGGTGGCGTGGGGCACCGAGTTGCCGCACGACCTGCTCGACTGGCTGGACGTCNCCCGCCGTCACTTGGTGCCCAGCGGCGACCCGGCGCTGGCGAAGCTCGTCCTGCTTGACCTGCCGGACCACGACTCGACCGAGACCTCGCACCGGGTGACCGTCGACCGGATGGTGCAACTGGTCGACATGCTGGTGTGGATCGTCGATCCCCAGAAGTACGCCGACGCGGCCCTGCACGACCACTACCTCAAACCGCTGGCCCCCTACGCGGACGTGATGATGGTCGTCCTCAACCAGGCCGACCGACTGNTGGGGGACGAACTGGAGCGCTGCCTGGCCGACCTGCGGCGGCTGCTGGACAGCGAGGGGTTGCAGGCGACCAAGCTGATGTCGATGTCCGCGCTGACCGGGGTCGGGGTCAAGGAGGTCCGCGACCTGCTCGCGAAGAAGGTCGCCGACAAGCAGGTGGTGGCCCAGCGGCTGACTGCCGATGTGGCGGTCGCCGGCGAGGGCTTGCTGGCTGAGCTCGGCACGGGCGACCTCAGGCCGATCGACAAAAAGCAGCGGGAGGCGCTGACCGAGGCACTCGCTGAGGCGGCGGGCGTCCCGATCGTGACCAAGAGCGTGGCGGAGGCATGGCGTCACCGGGGCGGGCTGGCGACCGGCTGGCCGTTCGTGAAGTGGGTCGCGCGGTTCAAGCCCGACCCCCTGCGGGCGCTCCGGCTGGACCAGACCTCCAAGCAGCTAGCCCCCACCACGGTGAGCCATACGTCCTTGCCAGGGGCCAATTCGGTGCAGCGGGCCAGGGTCGACCGGGGCATGCGCGAGCTGTTCGACGGGGCGGCTGCGGGGTTGCCGCGCGGGTGGGCACACGCGGTGCGCTCGGCCGCGCGCGGACGGGAGGCGCTGCTACTGGATCGCCTGGACACCGCGATCGCGGGCGCGGATCTCGAACTCGATCGCGGCAACGGCTGGTGGGGCCTGGTGAAGGTTCTGCAGTGGGTGTTCATGCTGGGCACCCTGGTGGGGCTGGGCTGGCTGGCCGCCGAGCCGGTGTTGGCGTACTTCCAGTTGCCTCCGTTGCCGACCGTGACCTGGTGGGGTTTCCCCGCGCAGTTCGTGGTGCTGGCCGCCGGGGTCGGCGGGNGTCTGCTGCTGGCTGCCCTGGGTGCGGTCGGGGTGAACCTGGGCGCCCGGTTCAAGGCGAACCAGGCCGAGCGGATCCTGCACGACGCCATCGCGACCGTCACCGAAGAGGAGATCATCGCGCCGGTCGAGGCCGAGCGGGAACGCTACCGCCAGGCGGTCGAGGCGGCGCGGACGGCCGCCTGAGGCCGGCTCCGTCCATCGCTGCCGCTCCGGCCGGGCCGACTGTGGACAGCGGCTGCGACTGTCCACAGGTCCGCGGTGGGTGAACAGCGGGCGAGCGCCGGGTCCGAGGCTGTGGGTGACCCCTGTTGAAGCGGCCCTTGGAGGAAGCCATGCACGCACAGATCACCATCACCGGCAACGTGGGCACCGACGTCGAGTTGCGCGGCGGCGGTAGCCACGAGTGGACCTACGCCCAGTTCCGGCTCGCCAGCACCCCGCGGACGTTCCGCAACGGCTCGTGGCACGACGGGCAGACGACCTGGATCGGCGTCACCTGCAAGAACAAGTCGTTGGCCGAGAACGTGAAGGCCAGCATCTCCAAGGGCGACCCGGTGATCGTGACCGGGAAGCTCACGACGTCCAGCTACAGCCGGGACGACCAGACCCACGAGCGGCAGATCATCGAGGCCGTCTCGGTGGGTCACGACCTGTGCCGCGGCACCAGCGCGTTCCGGCGGGCCGAGCGGGCGGTCGCCGAGCCGCCCAGCGCCGGGGAGGTGGACGCCGAACTCGAGCAGCACCAGGACGAGCCGGCCCCCGAAGCCGTCACGGTGGCGGCCTGACGCCGCCAGGGCCTCCGGCGCCACGCAGGGCGGGTGGCGTCCGGAGCAGGCAGGTGGCCCGGGCGTTGGGGGTGGCGGGTAGGGCCCTTGCTCGGCCGCTGCGCCTGACGCGACGACGCTGGATGGTCCTTCAGGGTCAGTCGCGGCCGAGGCGGCGGTGCTTGGAGCGGTGCGGTCGGGCTGCCTCGGCACCCAGCCGGGCCACCTTGTTCTCCTCGTAGTCGGCGAAGTTGCCCTCGAACCAGAACCAGCGGGACTCGTCGGCGTCCGTGCCCTCCCAGGCCAGGATGTGGGTGGCCACCCGGTCGAGGAACCACCTGTCGTGGGAGATCACCACGGCGCAGCCCGGGAACTCCAGCAGCGCGTCTTCCAGCGACTGGAGAGTCTCGACATCGAGGTCGTTGGTGGGCTCGTCCAACAGCAGCAGGTTGCCGCCCATCTTGAGGGTGAGCGCGAGGTTCAGCCGGTTGCGCTCACCGCCCGACAGGACGCCGGCGAGCTTCTGCTGGTCCGGCCCCTTGAACCCGAAGGAGGCGACATAAGCACGCGACGGCATCTCGAAGCTGCCGACCTTGATGTGGTCCAGTCCCTCCGAGACGACCTCCCACACGTTGCCGGACGGGTCGATGCCGGCCCGCCCCTGGTCGACGTAGGAGATGGAGACCGTCTTGCCGATGTCCAGAGTCCCCGAGTCGGGGCTNTCCTCGCCGGTGATCATCTTGAACAGGGTGGTCTTGCCGACACCGTTGGGCCCGATGATGCCGACGATCCCGGCCCGGGGNAGCGTGAAGGACAGGTCCTTGATGAGCACGCGGTCGCCGAAGCCCTTGGTGAGCTTGGTGGCCTTCAGCACGTCCGAGCCGAGCCGGGGGCCGGGCGGGATGTTGATCTCGGACAGGTCGACCTGACGGTTCCGCTCGGCCTCGGCCGCCAGTTCTTCGTACCGGGCGAGCCGTGCCTTGTTCTTGGCCTGACGCGCCTTGGGGTTGGCGCGCACCCACTCCAGTTCCTTCTCCAGGATCTTGGCGCGCTTGGCGTCCTTCTTGCCCTCGATCTGGAGCCGGGCCTTCTTGGTCTCCAGGTAGGTGGAGTAGTTGCCCTCGTACGGGTGCAGCCGGCCGCGGTCGACCTCGCAGATCCACTCGGCCACGTTGTCCAGGAAGTACCGGTCGTGGGTGACGGCCAGCACCGCGCCCGGGTACTTCTTCAGGTGGCCCTCCAGCCAGTTCACACTCTCGGCGTCCAGGTGGTTGGTGGGCTCGTCCAGCAACAGCAGGTCGGGTTGCTCCAGCAGCAGCTTGCACAGCGCCACCCGGCGCCGTTCCCCACCGGACAGCACGCTCACGGGGGTGTCACCGTCGGGGCACTGCAGGGCGTCCATCGCCTGTTCGAGCAGCGAGTCGAGCTCCCAGGCGTTCCGGTGCTCCAACTCGCCCTGCAGTTCCCCCATCTCGGCCAGCAGCGCGTCGAAGTCGGCGTCGGGGTTGGTGCCCATCTCGTTGCCGATCTCGTCGTAGCGCGCCAACATCCCCTTCGTGTCGGCGACCGCCTCCTCGATGTTCTCCAGGACGGTCTTGGTTTCATCCAGCGGCGGCTCCTGCTGCAGCATGCCGACCGTGGCGCCCTTCTTGAGCATCGCGTCGCCGTTGTCGGGCCGCAGCAGCCCGGCCATGATCTTCAGCATCGTGGACTTGCCGGCGCCGTTCGGCCCGACCACCCCGATCTTGGCGCCCTCGAAGAACGAGAGGGTCACGTTGTCCATGACCACCTTCTCGCCCAGCTTCTTGCGGACGTTGTGCATCGTGAATACGAACTCGGGCATGAATCATCCTCGCGAGGGTTATGGGGAGCGCGGAAACCGCCGCTCAGTATACGGAGTGCGGCGGGGTGCGGCCCAGTCGGAGCAGGCCCGCGGCAATCAGCTCGCGCACCTCCCCACCCAGGTCAGGCAGATCGGTGACCGGCCACCAGCGCAGGTCATGGGACTCCGCCGAGATCCGCAGGGGTGAACGGTTGGCGGCCCGCCCCACGAACCGGACGTCGAAGTGCCTGGTGGGCTGCCGATAGCCGCGGCACGTGATCGGGTGGCAATCGAGGGTGACCGGCACGGGGTCGATCGCGACCTCCAGCCCCGTCTCCTCGCGGACCTCGCGTTCGGCGGCGGCGGACACCGTGGTGTCGCCGGCTTCCAGATGCCCGCCGGGCTCCAACCAGGCCCCGACGAGGGGATGCAGCACCAGGGCCACCTGCTCCACGGCAGGGTCGAACACGACACAGGACGCCGTGAGATGACCCGGTCGGCACGTTCGCTCGTTGGCGTCCGGTCTAGCAGCCAGGAAGCCGAGGTATGCCTGGGCGAGGGCTGCCTGGCTGGGGCTAGGCGGCGTCCAGCCGCCGAGGAGGGCTGTCGCGTCGGCATGGAGGGGCGTGCTCATCCAGGGCTCCTGAGGTTGATGCGGCGGGGCGCACCGCGTGCGTGACCGGTGGGGTGGCTTGGTGTGCCGTGTGCCTGACTGGTGGGGTGGCTTGGTGTGCCGCGTGCCTGACCGGTGGGGTGGCTTGGTGTGCCGCGTGCCTGACCGGTGGGGTGGCTGGTGTGCCGCGTGCCTGACCGGTGGGGTGGCTTGGTGTGCCGCGTGCCTGACCGGTGGGGTGGCTGGTGCGCCGCGTGCCTGACCGGCGGGGCGGCTGGCGGGCACGGGGTCCGAGGTTCGGCGTCCCTGACGCCGGGAGCGGCCGGAAGGGGAGCCGGTCACCGGGAACTCCCGCGCCCGGCGAGGAGTTCGGCCAGGGTGGTCGCCTGTCGTCCGGCGAGGTCGGCGACCTGAACGCGGCAGGAGAGCCCGTCAGCGAGGACGACCGCCTCGGGGCCGGCGGCGTCGATCGCTGGCAGCAGGTTGAGCCGGGCGACGGCGACGGACACGTCGTAGTGGCTCGGCTCCATCCCGAACGAGCCGGCCAGGCCGCAGCAGCCATCCACGACCTCGACGCGCGCGCCGGCACGGGCCAGCAGCCGTTGGTCGTCCGCGAACCCGATCACGGCGCGCTGGTGGCAGTGTGGCTGCGCCACGATCGCCAGGCCGCTGAGGTCCGGCGGCTGCCAGTCGGGCAGCCGGTCGAGGAAACCGGCGAGGGTGGTCACGCTGCGCGCGATGGCTTTGACGCGAGGTTCGTCCGGCAGCAGCCAGGCGGCGTCCGACTCCCAGACCGCCAGGCAGGACGGCTCCAGCCCGATGATCGGACGACCGGCCGCCGCGTGCGCGTGCAGCAACGCAACCGCCGCGCTCAGGCGCCGCCGGGCGGCGTCCAACTGCCCGGTGGAGGTGTAGGGAAGCCCGCAGCAGGCCCCAGGTCCGACGACGCCCACGCGCTGACCGGACGCCCGGAGCAGCGCCACCGCGGCGTCCAGGTGACCNCCGGCGATCCCATCGGTGTTGCAATCCACCCAGACGACGACNGGTCGGGTCTGCATCGGGGACAGCCCGGAACTGGCGGGCCGCGTGGTCAGGGTAGGCAGCCGACGGCGCCGATCGAGGCCGGCCAGGCGTGCGGTCGCGCCGGCGAGCCACGGGGTCCGCAGTGCCAGGTTGGCCAGCCGGGCAGCGCCGGGAAGGCGGCCGGCCAACCCCAGCCAGAACGGCAGCCGGCCGAGCGTGTAGTGGCTGGCCGGCCGCTTCCGGCCGGCGAACGCCCGGTCGAGCACCTGCGCTTTCAACGAGGCCAGGTCGACGCCGGTCGGGCACTCCGACGAGCACGCCTTGCAGGCCAGGCACAGGTCCAGCGCGGCCGCGACCTCTGGGGAGTTCCAATCCCGGATCAGGGTCCCGTTGACCAGTTCCTGCAGCACCCTGGCTCGCCCGCGGGTGGAGTCCTTCTCCTGTCGCGTGGCGCGGTAGGAGGGACACATCGTCCCGGGCCCGTCGGTGACGACGCACCGGCCGACCCCNGTGCAGCGGTGGACCTCGGCGCTGAACGCGGCGTCCACCCCTGCCGGCACCGCGGCGAGGCGCAGGTCGGCGTCCACCGGACGGGGNTCCACCAGCACGCTCGGGTTGAGCAGGTTGTGGGGNTCGAAAATCGCCTTGACTTCGGCGAACAGGGCCAACGCGGCGGGTGTGTACATGGCTGGCAGCAGTTCCGAGCGCGCCCTGCCATCGCCATGCTCGCCCGACATCGAGCCGCCGTAGCGGCCGACCAGGGCGGCGGCCTCCAGGACGAAACGGCGGTACCGGGCCGGGCCGTCCGGCTCGTCCAGCGGGAAATCGATGCGACAGTGGACGCACCCATCGCCGAAGTGCCCGTAGGGGAGTCCGTGCAGGCCGTGGGCGGCCAGCAGCGCCTCGAAGTCCCGCAGGTAGGGCCCCAGGTTGGCCGGCGGGACCGCGGCATCCTCCCAGCCCGCCTGGGCCTGCCGCTCCAGCGCGACGGCGGCGTAACCCGCACCGTCCGCCCGGATCCGCCACCACCGGGCCGCCTCCCCAGGCTCGTCCAGGATGGCTGCGCCGAGGCAGGGAACGGCCGCGACGAGGGCGGCCGCCCGGTCGCGCAGCAACTCGGGGTCGGCGTCGGTGAGCTCGACGAACAGCCACGCCCTCCCCGCGGGCAGGTCCGGCACGGCCGCCGCCCCCTGGCGCCGTCGCACGATGTCGATGATGCGTGCATCCAGGCCCTCGCACGCCACCGGACGGTGCTCCAGGACGGTCGTGATCACGTCCGCACCGTCGGCCATCGTGGGNAAGCCGAGCACGACCAGGAACCGGTGGGGCAGGTCCCTGGTCAACTGGACGGTGGCCCTGGTGACGACGCCGAGGGTGCCCTCCGAGCCGACCAGGAACCGGGCCACGGCGAACCGGTGCTCGGGCAACAGGTGTTCCAGCGAGTAGCCCGAGACCTGCCGCGGAAACCGGGCGAACTCGGGCCGGATGACCCCAGGTGGTCCTGCACCAGCCGCCGCAACGACCGCANNGCGTGGGGAGGCCGAGTTCCGCTGGTCGACCCGGGTGTCGAGGCTCAACAACTCCCCGCTACCGGTGATCACCTCCAGCGCCACCACGTTGTCGGCCGTCCGCCCGTAGCCGAGCGCGCGCGGCCCGCACGCGTTGTTGCCGATCATCCCGCCGATCGTGCAGCGGTCCGACGTGGACGGGTCGGGCCCGAACCGCCAGCCGTGCGGCGCCCCGGTCGCGCTGAGGCGCGCTTGGACAACCCCGGGTTCTACGACCGCCAGGCCGGTGGCCGGGTCGAAGTCGAGCACCCGATTCAGATGCTTCGCGGTGTCGATGACCAGCCCCGGGCCCACCGCGTTGCCCGCGCAGGACGTGCCGGCGCCCCGCATCGTGATCGGCACCTTCCGGCGCAGCGCCGCGTAAACGGTGTCGGCCAACTCCTGGCTGGTGCGCGGGATCGCGACAGCCGCGGGGACGACGCGGTACACCGAGGCGTCGGACGAATACAGGGCGCGGGTCAGCGGGGCAGCATCTGCGCCGGGAATGGCCGCGGAGCCGGACGACCTCACCGGGTCAGTCTGGCACCAGCACCGCGTTCATGGCCCGTCCAAGGGCGACGAAGTCGTCGGGATCCACCTTGTCCACGAAGGCTTCGCGCACCGAGCGGACATGGTTGGGGGCCGCCTCGGTGAGCAGGGTCAGGCCGGCCCCGGTCAGCACGGCGATGACGCCACGGCGGTCCTGCGGGCAGGTCTTGCGAAGGATCAGGCCCTTGTGTTCCATCCGGGTGACCGTGTGGGTGAGCCGCGACCGGGATTGCCGGACGGCGGTGGCCAGCTCCGACATCCGCAGTTGCAGGTCCGGGGCCTCGGAGAGGTGGACCAGGATCTCGTACTCGCCCAGATCCAATCCGAAGGGCCGCAGTTCGGCGTCCAGCCGCTCGTTGATCCGGGCCACAGCGTTGAGGTAGGACCGCCAGATGCCCTGTTGCTCCGCGCTGAGCCAGCGGGGCTGGGCGGTCGTCGGCATGGCCCGATTCTACCACAGCAGTTGAGCATTCAACGGGTTTCGGCCACGGGTGCTGCCGGGTCGATCCGGTCCCGGAGCCGCTCCGAGCCCGGTGCCGCCGTCGGGTCGGCGACAGGTGCCCGGCGAGCTGTTTTCCCGGTGGGGGCCGCGCCTCTAGACTTGCCCGACACCCACCCTCGGGGACTGGCACGTGACGAGGAGTGACATGACGGACGCAGCGACCATCTTGGAGGGCCGCCCGGCTTCCATGGGGAGTTGGTGAATTGGCGCGTCTCCCAGACCCCCGATCGTGAGGCTTTCCGATACCCCGACGCGTCGGGTTCGTGGGTCAGCCTCACCTGGCGCCAGACCGCCGATCAGGTCAATCAGGTCGCCGCCGGACTGTTGTCGCTGGGTCTGGCGCACGAGGAGCGGGTCGCCATCGCCTCGGCCACCCGGATCGAGTGGATCATCGCCGACTACGCCGTCAACGCCGCCGCCGGGGCAACGACGGCGATCTACCCCAACACCGAAACCGATGATTTCCGCTACATCGTCGAGCACTCGGGGTCGGGCATCCTGTTCGCCGACTCCGCTGACCAGGTGGCCAAGGTCGGGGACGACTCCACGATCCGCACCATCGTCCTGTTCGACGGAGAGGGGGACGGCGAGCGCGTCCTCTCCTGGCAGCAGTTGAAGGAGCGCGGGGCAGCCCACCTCGCCGAGCACCCCAACGCGGTCACCGACGCGACCGCGGCCACCGGACGACAGACCCTGGCCACCCTGATCTACACCTCCGGGACGACCGGCCGGCCCAAAGGCGTTGAACTGACCCACGAGAACCTCATCTACGAGGGCGCCGCCGTGGACCGGCTGGAGATCATCGTGGCCGAGGACCTCCAGTTCCTGTGGCTGCCCCTGTCGCACGTGTTCGGCAAGGTGCTGCTGGTGTGCCAGCTGGTGATCGGCTTCGCCTCCGCGGTGGACGGACGGCTCGACCAGATCGTCCCCGGGCTCGGCGCGACCGAACCCACGTTCATGTGCGGCGCACCCCGCATCTACGAGAAGGTCCGCAACGCCGTCCTGACCAACGCGACAGGCATCAAGGCGAGGATCTCACGCTGGGCGTTCCGGGTCGGCAAGCAGTCCCACCCGTACCGGTTGGAGGGCAAGCCGATGCCGGCGCTGCTGGGCCTGCAATACCAGCTCGCCGACCGCCTCGTGTACAGCAAGCTCCGCGACCGCCTCGGGGGCCGGATCTCGTTCATGGTCTCCGGGTCGGCCAAACTCAACAGCCAGGTGCAGGGCTGGTTCTACTCCGCCGGTGTGTTGATCATCGAGGGGTACGGGCTCACCGAGACCACCGCCGTCTCGTTCGTCAACGTGCCCAAGACGCCGCGGTTGGGCACCGTCGGACCGGTCGTACCCGGCACCGAGTGCCGGATCGCCGAGGACGGTGAGGTTCTGCTGAAGGGCCCTGGGGTGATGCGCGGCTACCACAAGGCACCCGAACTGACCGCCGAAGTGCTGGTCGACGGCTGGTTCCACACCGGCGACATCGGCCATCTCGATGCCGACGGGTACCTGACCCTGACCGACCGCAAGAAGGATCTGATGAAGACCTCCGGCGGCAAGTACGTGGCGCCCCAGCGGGTCGAGNGGGCGCTGATCGCGGCGCTGCCGTACGCCTCCCAGGTGGTGGCGGTGGGGGACGGACGCAAGTACATCTCGGCCCTGCTCACGATGGATCGGGACAACCTCATGAAGTGGGCGGCCCGCAAGGGCATGACTGGGAAGTCGTACGAGGAGGTCTGCGCCAGCCCGGAGCTGCACGCGTCGGTCGAGAGGCGGATCGCCCGCGCGAACCATGGGCTGGAGCGTTGGGAGACCGTGAAGAAGTTCACCATCCTCGACCACGAGTTCACCCTGGAAGAGGGCGGCGTGACGCCGAACATGAAGCTGCGCCGGGCGAACATCGCCAGGCACTACGCTGACGCCGTGGATGCCATGTACGACGCGGAGGGTCTCGACAGCGAGTGAGTGAACCGGCGTACGTCGTCCGGGTGCCGCTGCGGTGGGTGGACCTGGACGCCCAGGGTCACGTGAACAACGGCGTCATCGCCGACTACCTGCAGGAGGCCCGCGTGGCGTTCCTGCTGCAGGGGCCGAACGCGCACCTGCTCGGCAACGGGATCGTGGTGACCGGGCATCAGGTGGAATACCTGCGCCCCGTCGAGTTCTCCACCGACCCGGTGGAGGTCCGGCTGTGGCTGGGCAACCTGACCGCGGCCCGGATCACGATCGCCTACGAGGTGGTCCAGGACGGTCAGTTGGCCGCCCGGGCGCGGACGACCCTGTGCGTCTTCGACTTCGACTCCGGCCGGCCCCGCCGGTTCACCGAAGCCGAACGCGACGGGTTCGCCGCGGTTGCCGGTCACCTGGAGCCGATGCGGCACCTGGGCCGGTGGGCTCCCGGGCCGGACGCGTTCGAGCACGCCTTCGTCGTCCGGTGGAGCGACCTGGACGCGTACGGCCACGTCAACAACGTCCGCTTCTTCGACTACGTCGCCGAGGCTCGCATCCATGTGGGCGCGGTCACCGACCCCGCCGGGGAGCGGACGTCATCGTCCAGTGGGGCGGCGTACCTGTGGATCGTCGCCCGGCAGGACGTCGACTACCTCGCCCAGCTGGAACACCGGCTCGCCCCTATGTCGTCCGCGTCTCGGTGGCCGCGGTGGGCCGGACGTCCATGACGATCGTGGCGGACGTGGGCGAGCCGGAGACCGGGACGGTGCACGCCCGGGCGACCACCGTGCTGGTCTGCGCGGACGGCAACGGGCGACCGATTCCGTTGCCGGAACCGCTCGCCCGCAGCGTCGAGCGCTGGCCCGCCGAGAAGCGGTAGCCAGCTACCCCTTCGGCACCGCAGCGGCCTCCACCACGGGCGCGGAACCGTCGCTGCCCACGTAGCGCTGCAACAACTGGGCCAGATCCACTCCCGTGGTGTTCTTGAGCAGTTCGGTGATCTGGACGATGTTCTCGTTGACCTGCTTCGGCAGCGCGGCTGCCCCGTCCGTCGACACGACCGTCAGCTTGTCGATCGAGGCCATCGGCTGAGCCACCTCGCGAGCCACCTGCGGCAGCACCGAAATCAGCATCTCCAGCACGGCAGCCTCGTTGTAGCGGGCGTAGGCGTCGGCACGCTTGTTCATCGCCTCGGCCTCGGCCTGCCCGGTGGCCAGGATCGCGGTCGCCTTCGCCTCGCCCTCGGCGCGGACGGCGTCCGCTTCGGCGATCCGGCGGGCCTTCTCGGCCTCACCCCGCTTGGCGCCCTCGATCGCCTCCGCTTCGGCCAGCGCGGCGCGGCGGGACTTGTCACCCTCGCCGGTGAGCCGTGCCTTCTCGGCCTCGGCCTCGGCCGCCGCGATGGCCGCCGCCTTGTTGGCCTCGGCGGTCAGGATCGCCGACTGCCGCTTCGCGGCCGCCTCGGTCTCCACCCGGTAGCGCTCGGCGTCGGCCGGCTTGCGCACCTCGGTGTCGAGCTGGCGGTCCTTCAGGGCCGCCTGCCGGACGGCCACCTTCTCCTGCTCGGTGAGGATCGCCTGATCCCGGTCGGCTTGGGCCAGCGGGCCGGCGGCGGCCGCCTGGGCGCTCGCCGCGTCCGTCTCCGCCTTGATCTCGGCCTGCTTGAGGATCAGCTCCCGGTGGGAGATCGCGATCTGCTGCTCGGCGGCGATCCGGGACTGCTCGGCGGCCTGCCGGGCGTTCGCCTCGGCGATGGCGGCCAGCTGCTGCACCCGCGCCGCCTCCGGCCGGCCGAGGTCGGCCAGGTAGGTGCCGTCGTCGGTGATGTCCTGGATCTGGAAGGTGTCGAGCACGAGGCCCTGGCCGGTCAGGGAGGCCTCCGACTCGTCCGCCACCCGCTGGGCGAAAGCGGCCCGGTCGCGGATGATCTGCTCCACCGAGAGCCCGCCGACGATGGAGCGCAGCGCGCCGGCGAGGGTCTCCTGGGTGAAGGTCTCGACCTCCTGCTGCTGGGTCAGGAACCGCTGCGCGGCGGCCCGCACCGAATCCTCGTTGCCGCCGACCTTGACCAGCGCGACCCCGTCCAGGTTCAGCTTGACGCCCTGGCCCGAGACCGCGCCGCGGATCTGGACGGGGATGCGCCGGCTGGACAGGTCGAGGATGTGCAGCCGCTGGACGAACGGCAGCACGAACACCCCGCCGCCCAGCACGACCTTCTGGCCGGACAGGTCGGCGGTGAGGGCGCCGGTTTCGGCGTTGCGGATCTCCCGGCCGCCGCGTCCGGTGACGATGTAGGCCTCGTTGGGCCCGGCGACCTTGTAGCGGGTGACGATGAGCAGGCCGAGCAGCACCAGCAGTACGACGATGCCGACGACGGCGAGAATCACCGGGGACATGGGGACATCACTCCTTGTGGGGATGGTGGTGGTGGCGCGCTCACCGATAGGTGGCGCGCACCTTCACCGAGGTGGGNGAGAGCACGTCGGTGATGGTGATNCGGGTGCCGCTGGCCAGCGGCTCGGCGCTGCGGGCGTTGAGCTTGGTGGGGTGGCCGGACGCGACGACGGAGATCTCCCCGTAGCCGCCTTCGGGGATCGCGCTGATCACCGTGCCGTTCAGCCCGACGAAAGACGAGGTGCGCGGGGCGGTGCCGCCGGTGTTGCGCAGCCGCAGCGTGATCCAGCCGATGCCGGCACCCACCGCGAGGCCGGCCAGGACGCCGGCGACGACCGCGGCCACGGTGTTGTCGGTGAGGCCTTGGATCAGGGCGCCGACGAAGCCGAGGGCACCAAGGAAGCCGGCGAGAGCGGCGCCGGTGAACCAGTCGCCGCCGCCGAGGGCGTCGAGGATGCCGTCGACGTGATCGCCGATCAGCAAGGCGGCCAGCAACAGCACGATCCCGATGGCGCCGATGGCCAGGAAGATCGTCATCCGCCCCCGCTTTCTGTCCCGTTCAGGATAGTGGGGCGCGGTGTCGCCGCCGGATCCGCCGGAGGTGCCCGGGTCGGGACCACAGCTGAGGAGCCGGTGGTGGCACGGTGCGCAGTTGACCACCGTAGTCAGTGGTCAACTGCGCAGTGATCCGCGGCCCGCCCGTCCGACGGGGATTCGTCGCCCCCGTGGCGCCGCGTCCGGGCAGCCTTAATCGACCTCGCGGGTCCGCCGGCCATCCGATCGGGCTCTGGAAGCCCTTGCCGACCGCCGATCGGGCTCGGGGACGCCCTGCCGAGCCCCGGTGGACGTCAGTGGGCGTCGGTGGCTTCGATCTCGGACCGGTCGCCGCTCCACAGGGTGTGGAACGTGCCGTCCTTGTCGATGCGCCGGTAGGTGTGGGCGCCGAAGAAGTCCCGCATGCCCTGGGTGAGCGCGGCGTTCGTCCGCGGGGCCCGGACGAGGTCGTAGTAGGCGAGCGCGGCCGAGAACCCCGGCACCGGCACCCCGGCACGCACGGCCTCGGTGATCACCGACCGCCAGGAGTCCTGGCAGCGGGCCAGTTCCGCCTTGATCGACGGCGCCTCCAACAGCGTGACCAGGCTGTTCGCGGCGTACTCGGAACTGATCCGGTCCAGGAGCTTGGCCCGGATGATGCAGCCCGCCCGCCAGATGCGCGCGCAGTCGCCGACGTTGATGTCCCAGCCGTACTCCTTCCCGGCCACCCGGATCAGGTCCAGGCCCTGGGCGTACGCGATCACCTTCGCGCACCACAGCGCCTCGGCGATCTGGCGGACGAACGTGGCCCTGTCGACCGTGATGCCNGCCGGAGGGTCGGGGCCGGTCAGCGCCGCCTGGGCGCGTTCGCGCAACTCCGGCGAACTGGACGCGGCGCGGGCGTACACGGACTCCGCGATCACCGAGGTGGGCACGCCCAGGTTCATCGACTCCATGACCGTCCAGGTGCCGGTGCCCTTCATGCCGGCGGCGTCGACGATGACGTCCACCAGCGGCTTGCCGGTCTCGGCGTCGACCTGGCGCAGCACCTCGGAGGTGATCTCGATCAGGTAGGAGTCGAGATCGCCGGTGTTCCACTCGGCGAAGATGTCGGCCGCCTCGGCCGCGGACAACCCGACGCCCTTCAGCAGGTCGTACGCCTCACCGATGAACTGCATGTCGGCGTACTCGATGCCGTTGTGGACCATCTTGACGAAGTGGCCCGCGCCGTCGGTGCCGATCCAGGTGCAGCACGGCTCGCCGTTGTAGTGGGCCGACACCTTCTCCAGGATCGGGCCGACGTGGGCGTAGCTCTCCTTGGGGCCACCGGGCATCATCGCGGGGCCCTTCAGGGCACCCTCCTCGCCGCCGGAGATGCCGCAGCCGATGAAGTTGAAGCCCTTGTCGGCCATCATCTTCTCCCGGCGCCGGGTGTCGGGGAAGTGGGTGTTGCCGCCGTCGATGACGATGTCGCCCTGGTCGAGGTGGGGCAGCAGGGCCTCGATCGTGGCGTCGGTGGGGCCGCCGGCCTTGACCATCATGATGATCCGCCGGGGCTTCTCCAGGGAGTCGACGAAGTCCTCGATCTTTTCGGACGCGACGAAGCCCGCCTCGGGGTGGGCCTCCAGCAGGGCAGCCGTCTTCGCGTAGGACCGGTTGTAGATCGCGGTCTTGAAGCCCTTGCTGGCGAAGTTGCGCGCCAGGTTGGATCCCATCACGGCCATGCCGATGACGCCGATCTGGGCGCTGCCCGTCTGCTCGCTCATGCTCACTCCCTTGTTGTCGCGCGGCTGTGCAGGTCCGCGTGGGCGGTGGTTCCAGCGCCATCCCACCAGACAACGGCGCCCGCTGCTACGGGTTGGGCGGGTTTGTCCACGGAAGGGACGGACGAGTTCGCCCGGCCGTCCCACGGCGAGGGCGGGAGGGATGCGCCGTGGCCAGCCAAGGGCGGGTCGTCCGGGTGCCCGGGCTCAAGGCGCGGACACCGAACACCGGCTGTTGGCTTTTCGGCCTGGTCCGGATGCCCAGGCTCCACGCGCGGGCGCCGAGGCCGTCCGAAGTTCAGGCGGGAGCGATCCTGGGCAGCAGCGCGATCTTGGCCCAGATCTTGCGGGACAGTCCGGTGGTGAGGTCCTCGATGCCCTCGATGGCGCTGATGACGGCGGGGTCGGTCGTCCGTTCGGCGAAAAGAGCGGCGGTCTTGGCCACCAGCGACAGCAGTTCGGAGCAGTAGTCGAGGTAGTTCGACAACTGCATGGCGGTGAGGCTGTTGGGGATGCTCGCCGGGGTTTCCCGGAAGTCGGAGCGGAGCCGGTCGGGATCCTTGGTCAACTGGTGCATGTCGATCACGTGGGCCAGTGACCGTAGCCGGTGCAGGGTGGCGAGGTCCGTCCGGCGTTCGATGCGGGCGGGCAGCGCCCACAGGAAGAAGATCGCGAGCGCCGCGAACACCATGTCGTTGACCAGGCTCTCGAACACGCCGAGCCAGTCCCAGCCCTGCGGGGCGCCCCGTCCCGTCGCCTGGCTGACCACCACGGCCAGCGCGGCGGCCAGCCCGAGGCCCACCGCGGCGATGCCGGCGTTGCAGAGCCAGCGCAGCCAACGGGTGCGGGAGTGCTCGACCAGCGATCGATCGACCATGTCATCGATCACGTCGATGAGCTGTCCGGGGACCCGGCCGAGGTTGCGGTCGGGAAAGCGGGCGGTGATCCGCTCGCCGAGCCGCTCGACCGTCCGGCGAACCGAGGCAGCGTCCAAGTGCTGCGGGTCGGGCGGCAGGGTGGACTCGCTCACGCCCGACACATTAGCCAGCGCGCGGGGACCGGTGCCCCCAGTCGCGAGGTGGTTTCGACAGGCTCAACCACCAGGAGCGGCCCGTGCGGCGGCCGAGCTTGTCGAGACCCTGCGCCTGAACACCGGTGGTGCGGCGGTCGAGCTTGTCGAGACCCTGCGCCTGAACACCGGTGGTGCGGTGGTACCACGTGCGTCGGGGGTGGTTTCGACGGGCTCAACCACCGGGGAGTTGCACGTGCGGCGGTCGAGCCTGTCGGGGCCCCGCGCCTGGCTACCCGTGGTGCGGCGGTCGAGCTTGTCGAGACCCCGCGCTGGGTACCACGTGCGTCGGGGGTGGTTTCGACAGGCTCAACCACCGGGGAGTTGCACGTGCGGCGGTCGAGCCTGTCGAGACCCCGCCCCGCCTCCCGGCCGGCGTCGTCGACGGGGACCGGGCACCGCACGTGGCGGGCGCAACTTCGGGAAACCTCTTCGCGTCCCGCAGGGCCGCTGCTTAGGCTCGACGGTGACGCTTCGCTGAAGGGGGTTTGGGGTGGCACATCTCACGCGCGCCGCGCATGGCCGGCCGGTGGCACCGGTGCGGATCCTGCACCTCGGGCTCGGCAACTTCTTCCGTGCCCACCTGGCCTGGTACACCGACCGCGCTGCCGACGCGGACGAGTGGGGCATCGCGGCCTTCACCGGACGGTCCNCCGGGGTGGTGGCCGACTTGAACCGGCAGGAGGGCTTGTACACCCTCCTCGTCCAGCACGCGACGGGCAACGAGTACGAGATCGTGAGCTCGATCAGCGCCGCCCACCCGGCATCGGACGGAGCCGCCTGGCTCGATTACGCCGCCCGTCCCGAGGTGTCCCTCGTGACCTCGACGGTGACCGAGGCCGCCTACCAGCGGACCTCCGGCGGTGGGCTGGACGCCGACAGCGAGTTCGTCCAGACCGACGTGGCGGCGGTGCGTGAGGGGCGGCTGACCGACGTCACCACCGTTCCGGGCAGGTTCGTGGCGGCGCTGGTGGCCCGACGGGCCGCGNGGGCGGGCCCCCTCTCGTTCTGCCCGTGCGACAACGTCCCCGACAACGGTCAGCTGGTCGAGCGGATCGTCCGTGACTTCGCGAAGCTCGCCGATTCGTCCCTGCTGTCCTGGATAGACGACAACGTGGGCTTCGTGACCACGATGGTCGACCGGATCACCCCGCGGCCGACGGACGCGACCCGCGCGGCCGTCCGCACCGACACCGGGATCGACGACCCGGTCGCGGTTGCCACCGAACCGTTCAGCCAGTGGGTCCTGGCGNGGGAGTTCAAGGCCGGACGCCCCGCCTGGGAGAGCGCGGGGGCGCAGTTCGTCGAGGACGTGGGGCCGTACGAGAAGCTCAAGCTGTGGTTGCTCAACGGCTCCCACTCGCTTATGGCGTACGCGGCTCCGCTGAAGCGGCTCGCGACGGTCCACGAGGCGATCACCGATCGCGAGGTGCGCGGCTGGGTGAACGACTGGTGGGACGTCGCCGCCCGCCGGCTGGACCTGCCGGACGAGACGGTGACGGCCTATCGGGCAGCGCTGCTCGAGCGCTACGAGAACNCCCAGTTGCGGCACCTGCTCGCCCAGATCGCCGCCGACGGCTCCCAGAAGCTCCCCATCCGCATCGTGCCGGCGCTCAAGGCGGACCGGGCCGACAACGGCAGGCCGCTGGGGGCCGAACGGGCAGTGGCGGCCTGGGCCTTGCACCTGCGCGGTCTGGGGGCACCGCTCAATGACGTCCGAGCTGCCGAGGTGATCCCGCTGGCGGAGGGCACGTTGGAGGAGTCGGTGGAGAAGGTGTGCGGTTACCTCGGCATCGACGACAAGGACTCCCGGGCGAGCGTGTTCGCGTTGGCCCGCCAGTTGGAGGGCATGGCTCGCTGAGCGCGGGCGGGCCTTCAGCCGAGCGGCGCGCCGACGCCGAGGTGCTGCGCGCCGATCACGTCAAGGGTGTCGGTGTAGAGGCGCTCCGTCCTGGCCAGGTCGAACGAGGCGATGGACGTGCCCGCCGGGGCCGCGTCAACCACGTAGGCGCCGCTCATGGAGGCGAAGCGGGGGCCGGCGACCAGGTCAGCGAGGTGCCGGGCACTGGTTGCCGGACGATGCGCTCCCGGCGCCAGGAGCAGCAGGGGCGTCGCCACGCGCCACAGGGTGCGCAACAGCGGCGGGAAATCCCGGGCGAGGGCGGTCCCCGGCATGAGCCCTGGGTCGAAGGTGTTCACGGTGATGCCGGCGGGCGCCAGGTCCCGAGCCAGGCGGGGNGTGACTCGCACCAGGCAGAGCTTGGAGGTCGCGTAGCGCCGGAACGCGTCNGCCGGGACCCCGGGTTCGGGCGGGTGCAGCAGGTCGGCCAGATCGGCATCCTCGATCGCGGCTGGGAGGTTGCGCACCTCCGCGGGGTTGTGGGTGCCGGAGCCGATCAGGACCACCCGGCCACCGTCCCGCAGCCGGGGGACGAGTCGATCGACCAGGGCCATCGCCGCCAGGTAGTTGACCGCGACCGTCCGCTCGAAGCCGTCGGCGCTGAACTGCCGCTCACGGCTTTGTCCACCGGCGTTGCAGACCAGNGCGTCCAGCCGCTCGACGCCGGCGCTGTCGAGCCACCGGACGAAGTCGTCCACGGTGGCGAGCGCGTCCAGATTCAGGACCACCGGTTCGATACCTGCCTCGCGGTCGGAGGCGGTCAGTCCGGCGAGATTCCGTCCGGTGGCGATGACCCGCCACCCGGCCGCGGCGAGTCGGCGCGCGGTGAGGAGGCCCAGTCCGCTGGTGGCTCCCGTAATGATGACCGTCTGTGCCATATGGCATAGTCTGCCATATGGCAGCGTATGGCACAATGCTGGCATGGTTGTGAGTGGACGGACGCGTCGCCGGATCGAGGACACCCGGGCACGCATCGTGGAACGGACGTGGCACCTCCTGGCCACCCGGCCATGGGCGGAGGTGACGGTCGCCGACATCTGTGAGGCGGCCGACGTGGCCCCGCGCACGTTCCATCGCTACTTCGCTGACAAGGCCGAACTGCTCTTCTCTGAGAGCGAGCGCCATGAAGACGCCCTCCGGGCGAGCCTGGCTGCGCACCGGCTTGTCCCGGAGGATCCCACGCCGTACCTGAGTGCCGTCCTGGAGGACATGGTGGACCAGGTGGCTCCGTACGGTGCTGCCGGTATCGCCTTCCGGCAGCAGCAGCTTCTCGCGAACCCCGACCTGCGGTCCCGGGACCTGCTCAAGCGGGAACGGCTCGCGGATCTGGCCGTCGATGCTCTCCGCCGGGGTGGGGTGGACCCGCTGCGCGCCCGGGTGCTGGCCGGGGCTGCGCTGCAGGCGTTCTTCGGGGCGCTCGCCGCCTGGACCGAGGACGGGGGCGAGTTGCGAGCGCTGGTCGCCGACGCGACGGGTCTGCTGTGGGGTCGCGCTTAGCCGGCCAGTTCCTCGCGGACGAGCGGGGCGACCTTCGTCCCGTACAACTCGATGCTGCTCATGAGATGTTCGTGGGACAACGGCCCGGTGCTGACCTTCAGATCGAAGCGATCGGCGCCGAGACTGCGCAGCCCGGCAGCGATCTTGCGGGCGGCGGTCTCGGGCGAGCCCACGACCATCGACCCATGTTCGAGCTCATGTTCGAACTGGGCGCGACTGGGCGGCGGCCAGCCGCGTTCGCGGCCGATGCGTCCGGTGATCGCCAGCCAGGGCTCGTAGAACTGTTCCTGGGCGAGTGCATCGGTCTCGGCGATGTGCCCGAAGGAGTGGAAGCCGACGCGTCCGGCGGGCTTGCCGAACTGCTCCAGCGCCCGCCGGTGCAGGTCGGCGAACGGCGCGAACCGGTCGACGGGACCGCCGATGATCGCGAGCATCAGGTCGAGCCCGTGGTGTGCCGCCCGGACGACCGACTGCGGGCTGCCGCCGACGGCGATCCAGGTGGGGATCGGCCCGTGCTCAGGGGGCGGGTAGAGGGTGACCGCGTCCAGCGACTGGGTGAGCTTGCCTTGCCAGGAGACCGGATGGGGGCCGTTGAGCTCGGTCCACATCGCCAGCTTCTCCTCGAAGAGCTCCTCGTAGTCGGACAGTTCGTAGCCGAACAGCGGGAACGACTCGGTGAACGAGCCGCGGCCGAGGATCACCTCTGCCCGCCCGTTGGACAGGGCGTCGAGGGTGGCGAACCGCTCGAAGACACGGACCGGGTCGTCCGAGGACAAGACGGTGACCGCGCTGCCGAGCCGGATCCGCTCGGTGCGGGTGGCGATGCCCGCCAGCACCATCTCCGGGGACGAGATGGCGAAGTCGTCGCGGTGGTGCTCGCCGACGCCGATGAAATCCAGGCCCACCTGGTCGGCGAGGACCGCTTCGGCCACGACGTTGCGCACCACGTGGGCGTGGGGNAGCAGGGTGCCGTCCGGGCCGGCGGTGACGTCGCCGAAGGTGTCGATGCCGAGTTCGATGTTCACGCTGGCTGCAACATTGTTGAAGGCTGGATCATTCCGGAATGCGCGCGGGTCCTGTCGCGTTGCCATCGGCGTGAAGAGCGTGGGCATTTTCGGGGCGGGGAAGCTGGGCACGACCGTAGGGCGGCTGGCCGCCGCGGCGGGCTGGACGGTGCTGCTGTCCGACGCGTCCGACGACCCGATGCTGCCCCTGGTCGTCTCCACCCTGATCCCCGGCGCGCGCCTGGTGGCGCCGGACGAACTGGCCGCCGCGGCCGACGTGGTGGTTCTGGCCGTCCCGTACTCCGCGGTGGCGACCCTGCCGCTGGCCCTGTTGAGCGGGAAGGTGGTCGTGGACGCCACCAACCCCTGGAGCACCGNNACGGGGCCGCGGCCGGACGACTCGGGGATCGGCCNNACCAGTTCCGACCTGGTCGCAGGGCTGAACCCCGCCATGCGGCTGGTGCGGTCGCTGAACCACCTGGCCTACGCCGAACTGGGAGCGCTGGCGTTGCCCGCCGGGCACCCGATGCGCCGGGCGATCGCGGTGGCGTCCGACGACGCAGAGGCGCGGAGGGTGGTTGCCGAGTTCGTGGACGACCTGGGCTTCGATCCCGTCGGCCGGGGCTGGGACGCGGTGCCCGCCCTCGCGCCGAACTCGCCGATCTTCGGCGCGCCGCTGTCGGCGACCGAACTCACCGCCGCGCTGGACGCCGCGGTCCCGGCTCGGCCATAGCCCGCGTCCGTTTGGAGCCCTGTGGGCTCCAGGCCCGTCAGTCCCTGCGACTTTGCTGCCGAAACCCGACTTTGCTGCCCGAACCCGACTTTGCTGCCGAAACCCGACTTTGCTGTTGAAGCTTCGACAGCAAAGTCGGGTTTCAAGCAAAGTGGCCGGACGGGGGCGTCCGCACAGTGGCCAGGGACGGGGGCCGGGCGGGATGGGTGGCGGAGGACGGGGAGGGTGTCGGCAAGTGGTCAGGGACGGTGACTGGGGACGGGGGCGTCCGCAGAGTGGTCAGGGACGGGTGGCCGGGACGGGGGCGCCTGCGGGGCGCACAGTGCGCCGGGACGCAACCCTCAGCGGCGGTGCGTGACCCGGCCGGCCCAGACCGTCGCAACCACCGGGTCGGGCAGGTCCCGGCCGTGGTAGGGGTTGTTGCGGGATCTGGACGCGCTGGCATCGCGATCCACCACCGCCCGCGCCGACGGATCCACCAGGACGAGATTCGCCGGCTCTCCCAGCGCGATCGGACGACCCTGCGAGGTCAGCCGGGTCAGCGCCGCCGGCGCCACCGACATCCGCTGCACCAGGGTCGGCCAGTCCATTCGTCCGGTGTTGACCATGACCTCCAGAACCACGCCCAGCGCCTGCTCCAGCCCGAGCATCCCTGGCAGGGCGACGTCGAACGGATGGTCCTTGTCCTCCCTGGCGTGCGGGGCGTGATCGGTGCCGACCATGTCGATCGTCCCGTCCGCCAGCGCCTGCCGGACGGCCTCGAGGTGCTCGTCGGTGCGCAGCGGCGGATTGACCTTAAACGTGGTGTCGTAGCCCTCGACCTCCTGCGTCCCCAGGTAGAGGTGATGTGGGGTCACCTCGGCGGTCACCGCGATGCCGCGGGCCTTCGCCCACCGGATCACCTCGACGCCCTCGGCGGTCGACACGTGGTGGGCGTGGTAGCGCGCCCCGGCCAGTTCGGCCAGCTGGACGTCCCGCGCGATGATCACGCTCTCGGCCTGGGCCGGCCAGCCGGACAGCCCCAGCCGTCCGGAGATCTCGGACTCGTGGCAGCACGCGCCAGGGCCGGCCAGCCGGGTGTCCTGGCAGTGCTGGGCGACGACCCCGTCGAACGTCTTCGCGTAGGTGAGCGCGCGGCGCATCAGCAGCGAGTCCATCACGCAGCGGCCGTCGTCGCTGAACATGCGGACGGCCGCGGACGAGCGCGCCATGAGCCCCATCTCGGACAGTTCCTCGCCGGCCAGGCCCTTCGTGACCGAGCCGACCACGACGACCTCGGCGGACGCCCCGTCGGCCAGCGAACGCAGATACTCGGCCGCCTCCGCGGTGTCGGTGACCGGGTTGGTGTTCGCCATCGCGTGCACGCAGGTGTAACCGCCCCGGGCCGCCGCCGCCGTCCCGGTGGCCACGGTCTCGGTGTCCTCGCGGCCGGGTTCGCGCAGGTGGGTGTGCGGGTCGACCAGCCCGGGCAGTGCCAGCAGGCCGTCGGCGTCGATCCGCTCGGGGTCGCGCACCGACCCGGCGTCGACGAACCGTCCGCCGGCGATGCCCAGGTCGCCGGTCGTCCCGTCGGCCAGCCGCGCCCCGGTAATCAGCAGGTCCCTCATCGCGCGCCTCCCGCGTTCTCGNTCCTCGCCGCCCAGCAGGTGGTACAGCACGCTCATCCGCACCGCGACCCCCGAGGAGACCTGGTCGAGGATCAGGAGTTCNGCGGCGTCCGCGGCCTCGCTGGAGATCTCGACGCCCCGGTTCATCGGGCCCGGGTGACAGATCGCGGCGCCCGGCTTCAGCCGGCCCAGCCGCTCGGCGGTCAGGCCGTACAGTTCGGTGTATTCCCTTACCGTGGGGAAGAAGCCGCCCGACATCCGCTCCCGCTGGACCCGCAGCATCATCACGATGTCGGCGTCGTCCAGCACCGCGTCGAAGTCCCCGGTCACCTCGCAGCCCCACGCGTCCACGCCGGTGGGCAGCAGCGTCGGCGGCGCGACCAGGACGACCGAGCCTCCGAGCGTCCGTTGCAGCAGCACGTTGGAGCGGACGACCCGGCTGTGCAGCAGGTCGCCGACGATCGCGATCCGCTTGCCCGCCCAGCCTTCGGCCCCCAGCGAGCGGAAGTGCCGGCGCATCGTGAACGCGTCCAGCAGCGCCTGCGTCGGGTGCTCGTGGGTGCCATCGCCGGCGTTGATCAAGTGCGCTTTCACCCAGTGCTGGGCCTGGGCGAGGGCGCCGGAGGAGGAGTGCCGGACGACGAACGCGTCCACCCCCATCGAGTCGATGGTCTGCATGGTGTCGCGCATCGACTCGCCCTTGGACACCGACGAGCCCTTGGCCGAGATGTTGATGGTGTCGGCCGACAGCCACTTGCCGGCCATCTCGAAGCTCGTCCGGGTGCGGGTCGAATCCTCGAAGAACATGTTGATGATCGTCCGGCCGCGCAGCGTGGGCAGCTTCTTGATCGTCCGGCCCTGGACCTCGTGCATCTCTTCGGCGGTGTCGAGGATCGCCGCGACGTCGGCCAGGCTCAGGTCGGCGGCGCTCAGCAGGTGCCGGTTCACGGCCGGCCTCCCCGCTCGATCGTCACCGCGTCCTGGCCGTCGATCTCGGTGAGCCGGACGTTGACCCGCTCGTCCGCCGCTGAGGTGAGGTGCTTGCCGACGTGGTTGGCCTGGATCGGCAGCTCCCGCAGCCCCCGGTCGACCAGCACGGCCAGTTGCACCGAACGGGGCCGACCCAGATCCTTCAGCGCATCGAGCGCGGCGGCGACCGTTCGTCCCGAGAACAGGACATCGTCGACGAGCACCACGTTCAGGTTGTCGATCGAGCGCGGGATCCGGGTGCGTCCGACGGCCCGGGTGGGCTGGCGGCGCAGGTCGTCCCGGTACATCGTGATGTCCAGTTCGCCCACCGGCACCTCGCCCCCTTCGGCGGCGCGGATCGCATCGCCGAGGCGCCGGGCCAACAGGACGCCGCGGGTCGGGATGCCCAGCAGCAGGACGTTCGCGCTGCCGGCGTTGGCCTCCAGAATCTGATGCGCCATCCTGGCCAGGGCCCGGGCGATTTGATGCCCGTCCCAGACGATACGGGGCTGCTCTGCGCCGGTCTCGGCGGAGGGTTCGCTCACGCTGGGTGCTCCTCGTGGTTCGGGGCGGCGCCGGCTGGGGGCGAAGGCGGCCGTCTCGAACCGCCAATCTAGCCGAACTTGCTCTACCCTTTCCCCATGTTCGGACTGAGCCACCTGTTGCCCCTGGAGACGCTGCCCGGCTGGCCCGCCGCCCCGAATCCGACCGGCCTGGAGACGTTCATCCTGCTGCTCGGCATCCCGTTCGCCGTCGGCGCGGTGATGACGGCCTGGCTCGTGGGCCGGGCCTGGTTCGCCCAGGGACGGGCCGAGACCTCGGCCGAGCTCGTCAAGAAGTGACCGCCGCCGCCTGACAGCGCAGGGCGCGTTCGGCGTCGTCCCGGCGTTCCTTGAGGACGCGCTGCACGGAGTCGGCCAGCGGTTCGGCGGCCATCCACGCGCTCAGCCTGTCCAGGAACGCCCGGTCGGCCAGTGGCCAGGGGAACAGCAGTTCCAGGACGTTTTTGCGGATGGCCAGGCTGCGGCCACCCCACCCGTCCCGCTGCTCGGAGATCGCGCGCGCCACGTCCAGGTAGCCCTCGGCGTAGGGCCGCACGACGTCCTCCTGGCCGCGCTGCCAGAACTGCGAACACACCTGGTAGTGCGTCTCGTTGGCGATGGACGGATCCGCGGTCGCACGCTGCCAGGCGGCCGCCTTCGCCAGCGGTGCCGGCAGCGCCGCCCGTGCGCCCGCCGCGCGTTCGGCACCGGTGGCGGTGGGATCGCGCTCCAGTTCGGCGTCGATGGCGGCCTGGTCCGCAGCACCGACGCGGGCCAGATTGGTGAGCAGCCGCCAGCGCAGGTCGGCGTCCACGGAGAGGCCCTCGGGCACTTCGTCGGCGGCCAACCAGGCGCGCAGCACGGCGGCGCCCGCCTCGTCGGACACCGAATCGGACAGTGCCCGCGCGAACGCCAACTGGTGGTCGGAGCCCGCCTCGGCGCCCTTCAGCAACCGGGCCAGCCCGGCGGTGAGGCGGGCGTTGAGCGCGGCCCGGGCGTCCGGNGGAGCGTAGCGATCCACGTCCACCTGTGCCTGGCCGAGGACCTGGCCGACCGCGGTCAGGTCGTCCTCGACCGCGACGCCGCGGAGCACGAGCGCGAGGTGGTCGGCGGCGGGCAGTTCCGCGTCGCGGCACATGTCCCAGGCGGCGCCCCAGCACAGCGCCCGAGCGAGCGCGTCGTCGAACTCGTGAATGCTCTCGACGACGGTATCGATGCCGTGGTCGAGGCGGATCTTGGCGTAGCTGAGATCGCCGTCGTTGAGCAGGACGACGGCCGGCACCGCGACGCCGACCAGTTCGCCGATTTCGGTTTCGGGACCGTCGATGTCGACCTCGACGCGGTGGACGAGCCGGAGCCGTCCCTCCGAATCGGGGTCGTAGCAGCCGATGCCGATCCGGTGCTGGCGCAGCGTGGGCCACTGTTCCGGCGCGGACTGGCGCACCACGAAGCGGGTGAACGCCCCGTCGGCGGCGTCGAAGGAACTGCGCAGCGTGTTGACGCCGGAGGTCTGCAGCCATTCGGCGGTGAACCGGGACAGGTCGCGGCCCGACGCGGCCTCCAACTCGCCCAACAGGTCTGAGAGCCGGGTGTTGCCGAAGCGGTGCTTGGCGAAGTAGCCACGGATGCCGGCGAGAAAGGCGTCGAGCCCGACGAACGCCACGAGCTGGCGCAGCACCGAGGCCCCCTTCGCGTAGGTGATCCCGTCGAAGTTGAGTTCGACGGCCTCCAGATCGACCATGTCGGCCGCGACGGGGTGTGTCGAGGGCAGCTGGTCGGCCCGGTAGGCCCAGTTCTTCCGCTGGTTGCAGAAGGTCACCCAGGGNTCGTCGCCGGTGCCGGTGGCGCGGCGGATCTCGTCCTGGGCCCAGTGGGAGGCCCATTCGGCGAACGACTCGTTGAGCCACAGGTCGTCCCACCACGTCATCGTGACGAGGTCGCCGAACCACATGTGCGCGAGCTCGTGGAGGATCGTGTTGTCCCGTCCCGCGTAGCTGGCGGCGGTCACGCGCGAGCGGAACAGGTACTCATCGCGCAGGGTCACGCAGCCGGCGTTCTCCATCGCGCCGGCGTTGAACTCCGGGACGAAGACCTGCGCGTAGTCGGCGAACGGGTAAGGCTCCCCGAAGTGGCGCTCGTACACGTCGAAGCCGTGCTTGGTGGTCGCGAAGATCCGGTCGGCGTCGAGGAACTCGCGCATCGACTGCCGGCAGGAAACCGACATCGGCAGGACGCCAGTGCGCACCTCGTGGCTGTCGGTGACGGTGTGGTACTCGCCGGCGATCAGCGCGGTGATGTAGGTCGAGATCGGCGCGGTCGGGGCGAAATCCCAGCGGCCCACCCCNTCGCCGGCGGGTTCGGGTGCGACGGCGGGCGAGTTTGACAAGACGGTCCAGTCCGCCGGGGCCAGCACCGAGAACGCGAAGGACGCCTTCAGGTCCGGCTGCTCGAAGCACGCGTAGACGCGGCGGGCGTCGGCGACCTCCAGCTGGGTGTAGAGGTACACCCGTCCGTCCGCCGGGTCGACGAAGCGGTGCAGCCCCTCGCCGGTGTTGCTGAACCGGCAGACGGCGGTGACCGCAAGTTCGTGCTCGCCGGCGTCCAGCAGCAGCCGGAGCCGCTCGCCGGTGAACGCAGCGGGATCCAGCGGTGCCCCGTCCAGGGTGGCGCCGACGAGCTGCTCGACGATCAGGTCCACGTGGGTCGCGCCCGTCTCGGAGGTGAACCTGATGGTCGAGGTGCTCAGGAAGGTGGCGTCGGGCTCCGCCAGCGGGTTCCCTTCGGCGTCCCGTCCGGTCAGGTCGATGAAGACGTGATAGGCGTCGGTCCGCAGCAATGCGGAACGGGCCGCCGCCTCGGCTCGGGTGATGTTCGCGGGATACATAATCTCCTCACGGGGTGGCTTCCGGTCAGGCTAGCCCAGGCCACCGCGCGTCGCGACCCCTTGCGTCGCAAGCGCCCGGACCCGTCGCCTCGGGCGGCGGGGAGCCTGGCTGGGATCAGCCGCAGGACTGTCCGAGCCGGGCATTAGGGTGTGGCCGTGACACAGGTTGACTTCTGGTTCGATCCACACTGCCCCTGGGCCTGGATGACCTCGCGCTGGATGCTCGAGGTCGAGGACGTGCGCGACGTGCGCACCGTGTTCCACGTCATGAGCCTCTCGGTGCTCAACGAGGGCCGCGACCTCGATCCCGACTACCGCGCGTCCATGGACGCGGCGTGGGGTCCGGCGCGGGTGGCGCTCGCGGTGGGGAGCGCCACGGGCAGGGTGCGCNTCCGCGACTTCTACACGCTGCTCGGTACCCGCTTCCATCCGGGCGGCGAGCCGAAGAACCGCGATACCGTCCGGGCGGCCCTGGTCGACCTCGCGACGGCCGGCGGCAACGCGGCCGACGACCCGATGGTGGACGAACTGCTGGCGGCCTACGACACCGACGCCAACGATGACGCCTTGCGCCGCAGCCACCACGAGGGCATGGATCCGGTCGGGGCCGACGTGGGCACCCCGGTCATGCACATCAACGGCATGGCGCTGTTCGGGCCGGTGATCTCCCCGGCGCCGAAGGGCGAAGAGGCGGGCAGCCTGTTCGACGGGTTCGTCAAGGTCACCGCGTACCCGGGCTTCTTCGAGGCCAAGCGGACGCGGACGGTCGGCCCGATCTTCGATTGATCCCGCTGCGGCGCCGAACTCCTCCTCCACTAGCATCTGGGCCGTGCAGCTGCTCGTCGCCTCGGGACGGGACCTGCTCGCCATCTTCGGTGACGGCCTGCGGATCCTCGCCCGGTCGTGGCCGACCCTGCTGGCCCTGTTCCTGCTGGGATCGATCGGACGGCTCGGCGTCATCTGGCTCGCGGTCTGGCTGTCGGCCTCCAACAGCACGCTCGCGGTCCTGCTGGTGCCGTTGGCGCCCCTGGCCACCTTGTTGTCGCTCGTGCTCATGCTGCGGGTCTGCGGGGAGTCGCTGCCCAGCTTCGCTGCCCTGTTCGAGCCGGCCCGGACCCGCGATCGGCTGCGCTCGCACCTGGCCGTTGCCGCCCAGGTGCTGATCCCGTTCCTGGCCGTCTACGCTTCGCAGGGCCTGTTGAAGGAGGACGTGATCAGCTTCGTCCGCGACAACACCCTGGACGAGGCGATGAGCCATTTCCTGCGCGCCAACTACGGGCGCAGCCTGATCGCCGAAGGCTGGATGCTGGTCGTCATCGTGGTGGTCGCGATGGTGCTGCGCAAGGTGATCGCCGGTTACGACCTGGTGGCCAGGAACTCGTTCTGGGCGGCGCTGGGCGGCTACGTCGAGGCGTTGTGGATGGTCACCTTGTCCGCGTCGTTCACCGCACAGTTGGACGAGATCGCCGCGTGGCTGTCGACCCGCCGGATCTTCGCCGGCGTCGTGGAGTGGTGGGACGCCGGACGGGCCTGGGTCGAGGGGGCGTCGGCGTGGATCCGGGTGCCCGTCGAATTCGTGGGCGGGGTGCTGACCGGCATGGGGGACCTGGTGATCCTGCCGGTCGCGTGGCTGGCGATCGGCGCGACCATCTACGGCAGCAGGCTGGCCAAGGAAGAAGCCCCGCCCACCCACGAGGAGGAGACCAAGCGGATCGAGCGGATCCTCCATCCGGTGCGCGAGGCGGCAGCGCACGTGGTCGAGCCCGTCGTCACGCCGGTGAAGGACACCTGGAAGGCCATCAAGAAGGTGGCTGCCGCCGGCATCGTCCCGATGGTCGTGTTCTGCGTCGTGTTCGCCACCACCAGCCAGCTGAAGGTCGGGGTGGCGTGGATCGCCCGCCAGTTCCTGGGGCCTCAGGAGGCGTTGTGGCAGCTCGCGATCACCCCGTACCTCGTCCTGCTGGAGCGAGCGGTCTACTTGGTCGTCACGGTGGCCATGCTGGCCGCGGCGGTGCACACGGTGGTCGCCGCCCAGGCTGCTGCTGAGGTCCCCGGCGAGGCGGACCCTGCCGTCCAGACGCCTGGCGCGGCGGACCAGGGGACCGCCGAGGCCGGCCGGAGTGCCGCCGGCGAGACCGCGACGCAGGTCACCGGTTGAGCCGGAACTCGACGTAGTCGGGTTGGTGGAACCCGATCCGCACCGCCACCGGGGTCACGCCCTGCGGCAGCGCGGCGACGACGAGCGAACGCCACGACCGGGGACGGGGCTGTTCACTCGGGGTCACCTGGTCGCTGAAGTAGTCGTAGCTCGGACCCTCGGCGCCTTCCGGCAGGCAGGTCTGCAGGCTGCGGATGGGGGCGTCGAGGCCCACCTCCAGCCCGCTGTGGGTGTCGTACTCCCTGCCCTGGGCGTCGACGAACCGCACCCGGCACGCTTCGAGCACCGCCTCGGGATCGGCCTCGAAGCCGAAGTCGGCCTGCCACAAGGAGGTGCCGGAAACGCTCGTGACGTCCGCCACGGGGCCGGAGCGGACCCCGGCCAGGCTCACTGTCACGTCGATCGTGAAGGTCCGTTCGTTCGCCGGATAGGTCTGGACGAGCCGGACGGGCGCCCCGTCGGAGGGTGTGCGATCACCCATGACCAGGGACGTAGACCGCCACCATCCGGAAGGAGGCGGTCAGCAGCGCCAGCGGGACCAGCACGACCAAGCCGATCAGGGCGAGCCGGTTGCGCCGCCACCAGCCGGTGGCCGGGCGTGTGGGAACCGATGTGGGCGTACTCATGCCGGGCCCGCCGGTGCGCTGCGCCGGATGGTGAGCTCGTCGGTCCGCGCGCGCAACGCGGCCGCCTGCGAGTCGTCGATGCCCAGATCGACCTGGGCCACCTGGTCACCCTCGGTCCGTCCGGACGGGTCCGCCGGCAGTTCCAGCCGTGCCCCCACCAGCGCGTCGCCGGGCAGTTCGAAGACCTGTTGGCAGCGGATCCGCAGGGTGGGCTGCGTCGTGCTGCACGAGCCGGTGACCGGGGAGCCGCCGGTGTAACGGCGACCGTCGGAGGCGACCACGGTGCCCTCCGCGGTCGGCAGGGGCTTGCTGGACGGCTGCCACGTCAGCGTGAGGACGACGAACACCCCATGGGCCGACACGGCGTGAGAGCTGCCGTCGGTCACCTTTGTCGACGCGTCGACGCCCTCCACGCTCACCGTTCCGGTGCGCAACGTCAGCCCTTGCCCGACGCGTCCGACGACGACGAACGGGGCTTCGCGGACGGCCTCCGGCTGGGGAGCCGGGCGGTGATGGCCGAGCCGACGGCCAGCGCGGCGAGGACGGTCACGCCGGTGACGAGCGTGGTGCGATCAAGTGCCATCACGACCGCCAGCGCTGGAGGGGCACGCTGATCCGGGCCACGTCCGTCGGGTCGAACCAGTCTAAGCCCCCGTCCAGGGACGACGCGCGCCACGTGTGTCCCCGGACGAGCAGGGTAAGGCTCGTCGGCACCGGCTGGGTGGCGTCCTGATCCCACGAGAGGACCAGCGGCGTCGTCAGGTCCGATTGGGCCGGACGCGCCGGCAGCAGGTCCGCGCCTCGGTAGATCATCGGGGTCGCCCGCTCGCTCGCCTGCGGCTGCCCGTAGAAGCGCAGCCCGTCCGCGTCGATGCGGAAGCTGTCCTGCAAGGTGAGCAGGTCGACCGGCCGGGGGAGCGGTCGGTCACCTCGATGACGATCAGGAGCCTGCCCAGCCCCGGGGCCTCCTTGGCGATGGGGTCGTCCGGTCCCTCGGCCCAGAAGGCCCGCTTGACGACGACGTCCAAGGGGGCGGCGGTGACGGTCGCACCGGGGCTGCGGTGGGCACCTCCTGGGCCACCCCTCGATCTGGCTCAGGCCGCCGGTCAGGGCCAGGATTCCTGCCACCAGGGCACCCGCGGCGAGCAGCACGTTGCGGGGTTTGAGCAGGTCCTTGAACAGCAGGACGAACCGCAGCGCGCCAGTCGGCTCGGCTTGCTCGGCCCCGGCCGTCCCGGTTGCGTCGGGCTGACCCGTCCCGGTTGCGTCATCCGCACCCGGGGCCAGGGGTTGCCCGGGTCGTCCTGCGACGCCGGCACGGGCGCGGTGGCCTCGCCTCGGGGTGCGGCGAACCGCGGGTGCACCGGAGCGATCCCGTCCGGTTCCGGGGCGCCGCCGGGCGCTGCCGAAGCCGGGGTGGGGTCACAGCGGGAGTATGCCAGGGAGCGGTGCCGGGGTCGCGGCGTGTTTGCCGGCCAAGGTCTCGCGCCGTCCGACCCCGGCTGGGATAGTTCTGCCATGCGCGTCCACATCGCCTCCGACCATGCGGCTTTCGACCTGAAGGAGTTCCTGATCAAGGAACTGCGCGCGCAGGGCTACGAGGTGGTCGACCATGGGGCCGAGACCTACGACCCGACCGATGACTACCCGCCCATCATCCTGCCCGCCGCCGAGGCGGTCGCGGCCGACCCGGGCAGCCTGGGCATCGTCCTCGGAGGGTCCGGCAACGGGGAACAGATCGCGGCCAACAAGGTGAAGNGGGTCCGTGCCGGGCTGGCCTACAACACGGTCATGGCCCGGCTGGCCCGGGAGCACAACAACTGCAACGTCATCTCCCTGGGCGGCCGGATGCAGTCGCTGGAGGACGCCCTCAGCATCGCCAAGGTGTTCCTCACGACGAAGTTCTCCGGCGAGCCGCGTCACGTCCGCCGGATCAACGAGCTCAGCGCGTACGAGGAGCAGCACTACAAGTGAGCCGGACGGTCAACGGCGGCGCTGGTTGAGCGTCAGCCGCTGCGCCGCGAGGCGTGCCTCGGCCAGATCCTCGGCGGAGGGCTTCGACACCTCCCGGGCCCGGGTGGCGCGATCGGGGGTGACGAGGCCGGAGATCCCGTCCCGTCCGAAGCCGCGGTCGAAGTCACCGTGCCGATCCGAGGGTGTCACCGCTCCAGCGTAGACTCCACCAGCACTCAGCACTCCACCAGCACTCGACCAGCAGGAAGACCGGTGCCCGAAGGTCACGTGATCCACCGCCTCGCCGACGGCCTCACCGAGGCGTTCGGCGGCTGTGCCGTGCGCGTCAGCAGCCCGCAGGGGCGTTTCGCCGAGGAAGCGGCGCTGCTGGACGGCCAGGTCCTGGAGGGCANNGAGGCGCACGGCAAGCACCTGTTCGTCGATTTCGGGCCGGACCGGCTGGTGCACATCCACCTCGGACTGATCGGCAAGCTGTGGCTCTACCAAGGTGAGTCCACTTCGCCGGCCCCGCTGTCGAACCTGCGGCTGCGGATCGCCAGGGGCCGTNGGGTGGCGGAGCTGCGTGGGCCGCAGTGGTGCCGGCTGATCGCCGACGAGGCACGGGACGAGATCGTCGCCGCGCTCGGGCCCGATCCGTTGCGCTCGGACGCGGATCCTGAGCGGGCCTGGGCGAAGATCAGCCGCTCGAACCGGAGCATCGGATCGCTGCTGATGGATCAGGCCGTGACCGCCGGGGTGGGCAACATCTTCCGCGCCGAGGTGCTGTTCCGGCACCGGATCGATCCGCACCGGCCCGGCAAGCAGATCAGTCGCCGGGAGTGGAACCTGATCTGGGCCGACCTGGTCGATCTGATGGCGTACGCGGTCGAAGAGGGTCGCATCGACAGTGTGCGGGAGGATCACACGCCCGAGGCGATGGGGCGGGCGCCGCGCATCGACCGGCACGGCGGCGAGGTGTACGTGTACCGCCGGGCGGGCATGCCCTGTCTGGTCTGCGGCCGGGAGGTGCGCACCGAACCGTTGGAGGGGCGGAACCTGTACTGGTGCGCCCGCTGCCAGAAGAGGTAGTCCGATGCGGTGGGGACGGTTCCGGATCGAGCCGGACGAATCGGGCGTGCGGACCGTGGTCTCGTACGGGGACGAGGTGTGGGCGACGCTCACGGTGGACGGGGCCCAGCCGGCGGGGCGCTTCACCGACGACCCCGATGAGGTGGAGCACGCGTTCACGATCGGACGGGCCCGGCTGGCCATCCGGCACACCGTGGCCGAGCAGTGGGGGTCCGCTGGGCGTTCCGGAACCCGACGGCTGAGGCTGTCGACCCTGCCGTCCGGCTGCACGTGGAGGCGTCGTCGCGAGCCCACTGCTGGGTGTGGGCTGCCGGGGCCGAGGGGCTGATCGTGCTGAGCCCCGCCGAGGCGGCTCGTCCGGTGCTGGCGCTCCGCGTGCAGCAGGGGGCGTTGCGGGCCAGCGGCGAGCACCTGGCGATGCGCCCGGTGGGGCGCTGCCGCCCGGCGGGCGGTTCGTGACCGTCCTGCGGGGCCGGCAGCACACCAGCCTGACTGAGGTGGCCGCGTCGCTGCCCGACTGGCTGCCCGAGCTGACGCTCGAGGCCGGCGAGCCGTTCGAGGTGTACGCCCCGGACTGGGCCGTCGTGCCCGCTCAGGGGCTGCAGCCGGCGACCGAGGAGGGCTGGGTGAGCGTGCAGCCGCGCCCCGGGTTGCTCGGCGTGGCCGTCCATTCCCCGCGAGGAGTCACCGAGCTGGAGGTTGCCTCCGGGCCGGCCCTGGACGAGCTGTTGACCGGTCGCGCTCATGACCTGCTGGAGGAGGACGTGCTCGACGGGGCGCAGGCCTGCGTCGTGGCCGAGGCGCTGACCCGCAACCTCGTGGCCGACCCCTGGGGCGCGCCGGGCCCTCCGCGCTGCCGTCCGGCGACCGCTGGGGCTGCTGGGCATCGTCGCTCTGGTGAACCTGACGCTGCTCGAGGGCGGCAGCCCCGAGATCGCGCGGGTGTTCGACGAGTTGGCGCGGCAGCCCGTGACACCCGGGTACGGACGGGTCGTGATGCGAGCCTGGTTGGCGAGTCTCTCGTCCGGCGTGGAGGCGGGGACCGCGCCGCGGAGTTGCTCGCCCGGCGTGGCGGCACGCTGGCGAACTTCGAGCTCAGCCTGCTGTCGCTGCGGTCGGCCGAGGGTGCGGCGGGGATGCTGGCGGCGGTGATCAACGCCGTCGGCGGCGACCTACCTGGTGAGCCGTGGGACCTGGAGGTGGCCGACCTGGCCCGCCACGCCGGGCTGCTGGCGCTGTGTCCGGAGGAGTGGCCGCAGGCGGCTGAAGCTGCCCGCGCCGCCGACAAGACCCGGACGATGCTGCGCGCCTGGCTGCACCAGCGGCCCGACGACGAGGCCCTGGCCTGGCTCGCCGTGGACGCCAGCCTGCACTGATGGACGCGGGCTGACGTGCCAGGAGGGCCGGATGAGCGCCCAACGGTTGCGCCCGGTACACTCGGCACCGGTCAACCGGGGCGTAGCGTAGTGGCTAGCGCGCCTGCTTTGGGAGCAGGAGACCGCAGGTTCGAGTCCTGTCGCCCCGACGGTGTGATGTCTCAGGACATCGGCGTCGACGGACCTGCGGTTATGCAGGTCCGTTGCTTGTTTTGCGGGGTCCTCCGTTGGGTTGGTAAGGCCTGTTGGGGTCGAGGATGAGTTCGCGGAGTATTTCGCCGGTGGTGGCGTTGATGATGGTGATGTCGAGGTCGTGGATGACCATGCGGATGAGGGACTGTCGGATTAACGGTGTGTAGGGGTCCGGCCTGATCCGAAAGGAGATGGCCGTGACTGACACGACCGAGATGGTGGAGATGATCGACCCCGTGACGGGAGAGATCATCGATCAGAAGCAGCTTGCGGAGCAGCTACTCGCCCAGGCGAAGGCTCAGGGGATGTCCCTGGTCGGCCCGGGCGGGTTGTTGTCCGGGCTGACCAAGCAGGTGCTGGAGTCCGCTCTGGAGGCGGAACTGACCGAGCACCTGGGCCACGAGTACGGCGCGGCGCCCCTGGGAATGAACATGCGTAACGGCTCGCGGTCGAAGACGGTGTTGACCGAGATCGGCCCGGTCGAGATCGAGGTGCCGCGGGACCGGGACGGCTCGTTCACACCGGTGATCGTGCCGAAGCGGAAACGGCGCCTGGACGGGATCGACCAGATCGTGTTGTCGCTGTCCGCCCGCGGATTGACGACCGGGGAGATCGCCGCCCACTTCGAGGAGGTGTACGGCGCCAGGGTGTCCAAGGACACGATCAGCCGGATCACCGAGAAGGTGGCCGGTGAGCTGGCCGAATGGTCCAGCCGGCCGCTGGACCCGCTCTATCCGGTGATCTTCGTGGACGCCATCGTGGTGAGGGCGCCATCACCCGCCGGTCGCGATCAGTGAGATCGGCCGACTGCAGGACGGGCCGGGACAGGGCCCCTCCAGCTCTGGGACGGCCAGCGCATCGGCCCAGGCGTCCGCGCGCAGGGAGAGCACGACGACCGCGTCCAGGGCCGCCCGGCGGGCGTCCGGGGCCAGGCGCAGCAGGTCCTCGACCTGGTCGACCAGAACCAGTTCGGCCCCCGCTGCGGGCTCGGTGCCGGGGAGAACCAGCCGACGGGAACGTCCTGCAGCGGCCCGTCGACGCACGCGCCTGCGGCGATACCGGCCGCCAGCAGAGAGCTCTTGCCGCTCCCGGAGGCTCCCACCAGAACGACCAGGCCCGATCCTTCGCCCCGGCGGACGGTCTGGATCGCCTCGATGAGGCGCCGCAGCGTGCTTTCGCGCCCGAAGTAATACTCGCGGTCGGCGGTGGAATAGGGACGCAAGCCGAGGTACGGCCGCGGCCCCGACCGCGAGCCGGCGGGGCTGTCGGCGCCGCGCTCGGTCCACAGGTCCGCCGGAAGTTCCGCCTCCAGCCCGAGCTCCCGGACGAGGCTGAGGTAGTTCGGCCGCAAGGCTGGAGTGGGCAGGTACCGCCCGTTGAGCCAGCCCTGGACGGTCGCCTTGGGAACCCCGCAAGGGCTGCGGCCCGGCTGATGGACATGTGCCGAGCCAGACGCGCCCGGTTCAGCTGCTCGCTGAAGAATGTGCGTGCCGGGTTCCCCATGGCCGGATCCTCGCATCGCCGTGACGGGTCCCCGGGTGCGCCGGATTTCGCGGACGGATGCCGTCGCCGCGTCATCGGCTGGGCACCCTCGTAACGGGACGACCGGACCCCGGCTGGTGTGCGCGGCCCCGCGTCCCGCGGGGCTGGGAAGGCCCTTGCAGTCGGGCTGGCAGAGCAGGCATACTACTCTCAGGCGTTGCAATAATATGCGCAATATTATGCAGATACTGGAAGGTCAGAGGAATTTCGTCGGACGTCCCGGCGGAGTCCGCGCGTCAGCGATGACGCCGGAAGAGTGACCGACGGGCCGAGCCACCACCCGGTCCCCGCCGGTCCAGGTCGTCCAGACATCGGTGTAGCCAGCGGACCAGCAGAAGGGATCGAAGAATGAGTTACGTCAAGCGCCTCCTCGAACGGGAGCGGCAAGTCGGCCACCCGGTGCGCGTCGGCGTCGTCGGCGCAGGCCAGATGGGCAGCGGACTGATCGCGCAGATCGAGCGGGCCAAGGGCATGGAGGTGGCCGCGGTCGCCGACATCGCCNCCCAGCGCGGTGTGGACGCCTACACCAAGGCCGGTCGGACGAACGTCGTGGTGGAGTCCGATGTCGCCAAGGCCGCCGAACTGGTCGAGGCCGGCACCCCGGTGGTGATCGACGACGGTCTGCAGATGCCGAAGCTGCCGGTCGACATCGTGCTGGAGGTCTCGGGCGTGCCCGAGATCGCGGCCCAGATCGCGTACGCGTCGCTGCTCGGCAAGAAGGACGTGGCGCTGATGACTGTCGAGGCGGACGTGACCGTCGGCCTGCTGCTTTCGAGCGTGGCGAACTCCGGCAACCAGGTGTACACGATCTGCCGCGGCGACGAGCCGGTCGAGTGCCTCAAGCTCGTCGAGTACGCCGAGGACCTGGGACTGACCGTGGTGGCCACCGGCAAGGGCAAGAACAACCCGAACCGTCCCACCGACGTGCCCGAAGACGTGGCCGAGGAGGCAGCCAGCAAGGGCATGAACCCGCGCATGCTGTGCGAGTTCACCGACGGCACCAAGACCCAGCTGGAGATGTGCGCCCTGTCCAACGCCACCGGAATCCCGATCGATGTCGCCGGCATGCACGGCCCGTCCTGCAGCATCGACGAACTCGCCGTGAAGCTGATTCCGGCCTCGGACGGCGGCGTCCTGACGAACACCNCCGCGGTCGAGTACACCGTCGAGGGCGATGTGGCGCCGGGCATCTTCGTCGTGGTGCGCTCGGAGGATCCCGTGGTGACTCACGAACTGGACTACCTGAAGTTCGGCACCGGGCCCTACTACGCCGTTTACCGGCCCCATCACCTGGCCTCGATCGAGGCGCACCTGTCGATCAGCGAGGCCGTTCTCAACCGCTCGGCGGACTTCCAGTCCAAGACGTGGCGCTCCGAGGTGACCGCCAAGGCGAAGTTCCCGCTCAAGGCGGGCACCGTCCTGGAGGGCATGGGCGGCCATCACGTCCACGGCTGGACGCTGGACGTCGACGACGCCCGGGAACTGAACGCGATTCCGATCGGGCTCGTCCAGGGCTGCGTGCTAAAGCGCGACCTGGAGGCCGGTGACACCCTCACCTACGACGATGTCGAGATCGACGAGACCCGGCCGTTGGTCGCCATGCGCCGGCTGCAGGACGCGCTCGTCCGGAGCGGCGTCATCTGAGATCCGCACCAGGGGTCGGACGGATCGTCGTCCGGCCCCGGCGCCGTCCCCGGACCGTCAGCGGTGCTAGCGCGGTGCCTTCGCCCGGACGACCCGCGCCACACCCGAGAGGCTGAACCCGCCGCCGGGTCGACCCAGGCGCTCGGCGAACGCGTCCTTGAGGGCCTCCTGAACGGGCTCTGGGCGCGTCACGGCGTAGTTCCCGGCGGGGCCCACCCCGCCGAGGAAGGTGGACCACAGCTCGCTGAAGCCGGAGTAGTGCGCAGTGACGGTCACGGTGTCCTCTTCCACCTCGTCGAGTCCGGACGACGCGAACAGCCCGGCGAGTTCGTCCGGACCACCGAACCGCAGCGTCTGCTCCTCGTCGGGCGCGCCGGGGTCGATGCTGAGGGCAGCGTCCCAGAACGCGCGCAGCATCTCCATCCCGTACTCCATGTCCCAGACGCAGACCGCGACGACGCCGCCCGGACGAACGACCCGGGCCATCTCCAGCGCGGCCCGCGTCGGATTGCTGACGAAATGGAGGACCAACTGAGCGGCGGCGGCAGCGAAGATGCCGTCCCCGAAGGGCAGGTTCTCGGCAGGCGCACAGCGCACGTCCACGCCCGGGAGTCGCTCGAGACACGCCGCCACGAACTGAGGTGCGGGATCCACGGCGGCCACGGCTGCGGCACCAAGCCGGGCCGCGGCCACCGTCGTGAGTGCCCCCGGCCCGCAGCCCACATCGAGGAATCGGCCTCCCACGGCGAGACGACAGACCTCGAAGAAGGTCGTGGCCAGCGCGCGAGCGTAGCGACCCATGAAGGCGTCATAGGCTTGCGCGCTCGCCCGGAAGGTTGCTGTTCCCCGGGTATCGCTCATTGGGTCCTCCTGGTCGGGGAGAGGAGGTCCCGGCCACCCCTCTTGATACCCAAGGGCGACGCAAGCGGCCGACGCAGGCGCAACAGGCTGGCAATTGTGCCTAGCCGGGTCCGTCGGCTCGGCCTGAATTCCGCCGAGGTTCACCCGTCGCAGCCCATGGCACGGACAACGCCGGCCTCAGGCGAACCCGCTCCGGTCCCACGCAGGGGCGGGCTTGCAGCCGGGGTCGGACGGGTCGCCGTCCTGCCCCGGCAGGTCCTGGAGGCGGATCAGCTGGGGAAGGCCTTCTCGGCCGCCTTGGCGGCCGCCACCTCGGTGTCGGCGCCGGTGGTTGCGAGGGCGCCCGCGGTGTCCTTGTAGTGCGCGCGGATGAACCAGTGGAAGAGTTCGAGGTCTGCGAGTTGGCCGATCAGCATGTCGTGGGACACCGGATCGGGCTTCTCGACCTCGTCCAGCGCCGCGCGATGGTCGGCAATGACGCCGCCGAAGACCTGATCGAGCGCGCCGAGATGTTCCTGGGTCGTGGCGCGGCCGAGCGAGTAGTCGTCGCAGTTGCGCTGGTCGACCAGCGCGCCAGGCGTTCCGATCGGCACGCCGCCCAGGGTGGCAATCCGTTCGGCGGTGGTGTCGGCCATCGCGCGGATCGCGTCGATCTGTGGATCGAGCATCTTGTGGACGGCGATGAAGTGCGGGCCCACCACGTTCCAGTGGACGTGTTTGAGCGTCAGCGCGAGGTCGTTGAGCGCGTTGAGCCGCTCCTGCAGCAGCTTGGTCACCGTGGTCGCATCGGCCAGGGTCATGCCGGGAACGGTGAACTTCAGCGGCGGCTGCGTGTTGGCCGCGGGCGCCTTGCGGACAGGTGAGGTGCGTTTGGCTGGCATGTCTCGACGCTAGCCACGCAGGCGACGGCGGAGATCATCGTCCCGTCGATCGTGTTCGCCATCGTGGCCGCGACCGGCTGGCGCTCGGTGTTCATCTGGTTCTCCATCCCCGGCGTCATCATGGCCATCGTCTGGTACCCGGTCGTCCGGAACCGCCCCGAGGAGAGCACCCGGGTCAACCAGGCCGAGGTCGCGCACATCTACGACAAGACCGTCGACGCGACGCGGACCGAGTTCACCTCCATGGGCTGGCTCGACAAGCTGATCCGGCTCCGGGACGTCGAGAAGCTCGAGACCAACGGTGCCGTCATGAAGTCCTGGAACGTCTGGGGCGACACACTGGCCTACTTCTTCATGAACAACGTGAACTACGGCCTGCTCACCTGGGTGCCCCTGTACCTCGTCCAGGCCCGGCACTTCGACTTCACCTCCACCGGCTTCATCGCCGCCGCCCCGGCCGTCGGCGGTCTGGTCGGCGCCCTCGTCGGTGGGTATGTGTCGGACAAGGTGTTCCAGGGGCGCCGCAAGCCGACCATGCTGCTGACCGCGTTCTTCGCAGCGGTCATGCTGGTCGCGGTCATCAACGCCCCGCAGAACACGACCCTGATCGTGGTGAGCCTCATGCTGACCGGCTTCTTCCTCAACATCGGCTGGCCGATGTTCACCGCGTACCCGATGGGCATCACCAACACCACGACCTACCCGTTCGCGATCAGCCTGATCAACTCCGGCGGCAACCTCGGCGGCTTCTTCGCCCCGATGATCGTCGGCGCGCTGCTGGACGCGACGGCCGGCAACTACTCGGTGGCCTTCAGCTACTTCGTGGTGGTGCTCGTCCTGGCCCTGTTCGTGATCTTCACGCTGGTCGAGGCCAAGCCCAAGGCCGAGGCCCTGCCCGCCAAGTGACCGATCCGACCTGACGAAGAGGAGGAGTCATGCCCAAGCTCGGCATCGTGGCCGATGACCTCACGNGGGCGACCACCGTCGGCGCCCTGCTGGCCCGGGTGGGCATCGACACGGCCGTCATCTTCGACACCGAGGCCGTGGCGGGGCTGGACCCCGACCACGAGGCCGTGATCCTGAACTCCGACTCCCGGCCGCTCCCGGCGGCGGTGGCGCGTGCCGCCGTCGCCCGGGACACGGCCAACCTGGTGGCGGCCGGGGCGATCCAGTTCAGCAAACGCATCGACACGACCTGCCGCGGCGGCATCGGCCCGGAGGTCGAAGGGATGCTCGGCGAACTGAGCGACGACCACGTCGCCGTCGTCGTGCCGGCCATGCCCCAGTCGCGCCGCATCGTGGTGNGGGGCTACTCGCTCATCGACTCGGTCCTGCTGGCGCGCACGGCGGTGGCTCAGGACGTCCGGACGCCGGTGCACGAGTCCCACCTCCCCACCCTGCTGGCCGGCCAGACCGACCTGGGAGTCGGCTACGTGGCCATCGGCGACGTGATCGCCGGCGGGGAGGTTCTCGCCGGTGCGCTGCGCCGCGAGCGGGATGCGGGCGCCCGGATGATCATGGTCGACGCCACCTCGATCGAGGACGTGGACGCCATCGCCGCGGCCGTCGTGGGACTCGGCTGGGACGTCGTGTGCGTCGATCCCGGGCCGTTCACCGAACGGGTGGCTCTGCAGCGCGGGATCGTCACCNCAGGGGAACTGCCGCAACGGACGCTGCGCCTGGAGGCCAAGGAGTCCGACGAGGGCACTGTGCTCGTGGTGGCGGGCAGCGCGATGAAGGTCACCACCGTGCAGATCAACGAACTGCGCAAGGTGGCCGGCACACAGACCATCCAGGTGCCGATCAGCGAACTGGTGCTCAGCGACGATCGCTATGCGGCCGAGATGGACCGGGTCGCCGCCGAGACCCAGCGGCTGCTGGACGCAGGCGGCCCGCGGGTGCTCGTCCTGGCGCTGCAGTCCACGATCACCGGCGAGATGATCGATCTGCCGGCGATGGAGGTCGAGGCCGGTATGCAGCCCGGCCACGGGGCCTCGCTGGTGTCCCAGCGCCTGGGCGCGCTCGGCCGTAAGGTGGCCGACCTGCTCGGCGACCGGCTCGCCGGGGTGTACCTGACCGGCGGTGACGTGATGGTCAACACCTGTTTCGCCCTGGGCGCCAGCGGCATCAAGCTGGTCGACTACGTGATCCCACAGATCGATCAGGGAGTGCTGGTCGGCGGACCGTCGGCCGGTGTCCCCGTGGTGTGCAAGGGTGGCATGACAGGCAACGAGGTGACCGCCGTCCAGGCCATCAACCGGATTTTCGACGAAAGGTGAACAGAGAAATGGCAGAAACCATCCGTCCCGTGACCGCGATCACCCTGGGCGACCCCGCGNGGGTCGGGCCGGAGATCGTCCTGGACACCGTCCAGACCCCGATGATCTACGAGGTGTGCAAGCCGTTCGTCATCGGTGCCCGGGAGCACCTGGAGCAGGCGGCGAAGCTCAAGGGCGTCACCCTCAACATCCACGAGATCAGCGAGCCGGAGGAGGCGAAGTTCGAGTTCGGCACGGTCGACCTGCTCGACACCGGTGCCGCCCCGGGCGCGCAGATCGTCTACGGCGAGGTGCAGGCGGACGCGGCGGTGCGGGCCTACTCCTACCTGGAGAAGTCGATCGAGCTCGGCCTCGCCGGACGGGTGCAGGCGGTCTCGACGGCTCCGATCAACAAGGCCGCCCTGAAGGCCGCCAACGTGCCGTTCATCGGGCACACGGAGATCTTCGAGGAGCTCACCAACTCGCCCTACGCGCTGACGATGTTCAACTGCCACAAGCTCCGGGTGTTCTTCGTGACCCGGCACGTGTCGGTGCGACAGGCCTGCGACCTCATCACCAAGGACCGGGTGCTGGACTACCTCAAGCACATCGACCGCGAACTGCGGGACCTCGGCTTCGAGAACCCGTCGATCGCGGTGGCCGCGCTCAACCCGCACGGGGGCGAGGGCGGCATGTTCGGCACCGAGGAGGTCGAGCACCTGATCCCGGCGGTCGAGGAGGCCAAGGCCATGGGCATCAACGCCCGCGGGCCGCTGCCCGGCGACTCCATCTTCGCCTTCGCGCTCGACGGCCGGCACGACTGCATCCTGTCGCTGTACCACGACCAGGGGCACATCGCCTGCAAGACCCTCGACTTCGAAAAGGCGGTCACCATCACCTTGGGCCTGCCGTTCATGCGCAGTTCGGTGGATCACGGCACCGCGTTCGACATCGCCGGCAAGGGCGTGGCGAGCGGCGGCAGCATGATCGAGTCCACCCGGGTGGCCGCCGAGTACGCGGCCCTCGGAATGGCCCACAAGGCGAAGGCCCGGGCCGAAGAAGAGGCGAACGCCTGACGCACGTGCCCGGTTCCGTCCGTGATCGGGGGCGGTGCCGGGCCCCGTCCCGGTTTCGGTCCGATCGTCAGCGGACGGAACGCCCGTCCGGCAACGGAAGGAGACACGCATGGGAATGGTCGTGGTCGTCGGCGCGGACAACGCCGGCGTGGCGTACAAGGACAAGATCAAGGCCGATCTCGAAGCCGATGAGCGCATCGACAAGGTGATCGACGTCGGCGTCGGGTCCGCCGAGGACGACACCTTCTACCCTCACGTCGGGGTGGCGGCGGCCAAGAAGGTCGCCGACGGCGAGGCCCAGCGAGCGATCCTCGTCTGCGGGACGGGCATGGGCATGGCGATCTCGGCCAACAAGGTGGCCGGGATCCGGGCCAGCACCGCGCACGACAGCTTCTCGGTCGAACGGCTGGTGCTCTCCAACGACGGCCAGGTGCTGTGCCTGGGCGCGCGGGTGATCGGCATCGAACTCGCCCGCCGGCTGGCGAAGGAGTTCTTCGACTACACCTTCGACCCCAGTTCCTCCTCCGGCCCGAAGGTCGAGGCGATCTGCAGCTACGAGGCGCCCTGATGCTCTGGGTCGGCACCAGTTGGAAGATGAACGGGACGCTGGCGTCGGCCCGCGACTACGCGACGCGGCTCGCCGCCGCCCTCGCCGGCNGGGGCGCCCCCGGCGTCCAGCCGTTCATCATCCCGCCGGCGACCGCCCTGGCGGCCGTCCACGAGATCCTCGGCGACGACTCGCCGGTGCAACTGGGCATCCAGAACGCGCACTGGGCCGACGCCGGGGCGTGGACGNGGGAGATCTCGGTGCCGCAAGCTGCCGACGCGGGCGCGCAGCTGGTCGAGTTGGGGCACTCCGAACGCCGCGAGTTCTTCGCCGAGACGGACGAGACCGTCAACCGCAAGGTGCTGGTCACCCTGGCCCACGGGTTGCGCCCCTTGCTGTGCGTGGGCGAGTCGGCGGACGTGTTCGCCGCGGGCGGCAGCGTCGACCACGTGCTGGGTCAGGTGGCGGCGGCGCTGGCAGGTGCCGACGCGCTGGACCGCGTCCTGATCGCCTACGAGCCGATCTGGGCGATCGGTGAGCACGGCCGGGAGGCCCGCCCCGACGACATCGCCGCGGTGTTCGCGGCGCTGGACGCGGAGTGGGGCTGGCGGGTCGGGTGCATCCTCTACGGCGGCTCGGTGAACCAGGGCAACGCCGTCGAGACCCTCGGGGTCCCGGGCGTGAACGGGCTCTTCGTGGGCCGGTCCGCCTGGCAGGTGGACGGGTACCTTTCGCTGCTCCGGTTGGCGGCCGAGACGCTCGGCTGACCCGCCGGCCCTCCGGCGCCCGGTGGTCGCGCGGCGGGCGCCGGATCGGGGGCCGGGCGGTTCGTCTGTGTCCCCGGCGGCGCGGTTCGGTCCCGACGGTGGCGACCCGATAGGCTGGGTGCTCTTGCGGATGTAGCTCAATGGCAGAGCCCCAGCCTTCCAAGCTGGTCATGCGGGTTCGATTCCCGTCATCCGCTCCGCGTGGCCCCGCCGGGGCCATTTCGGCCCAGCGGACCTGGCTCGCTAGGATTGCCGGGTTGTCAACCAGCCGTCTCCCAGGAGCCCTTTCGTGCCCAGCACCGTCGAGCAAGTCAACCCGTCCCGCGTCAAGCTGACCGTCGAGATCCCGTTCGCCGAGCTCAAGCCCCACCTGGACAAGGCGTACCGCGACATCGCGTCGCAGGTCACGATCCCCGGCTTCCGCAAGGGCAAGGTGCCGGCCGCGGTGATCGACCAGCGGTTCGGGCGGGGCATGGTGCTACAGGAGGCGATCAACGCCGCCCTGCCGAACGCCTACGGCAAGGCCGTCGACGAGGCGAAGGTCGTCCCGCTGNGGGAGCCGGACGTCGAGATCACCAAGCTTGAGGACGGCGACGTCGTCGAGTTCGTGGCCGAGGTCGACGTCCGTCCGGAGATCACGCTGCCGGCGTTCAAGACCCTCACGGCGACGGTGCCGACGGCCGCGGTGACCGACGACGAGGTCGAGCGCCGGATCGAGCTGATCCGCGAGCGCTTCGCCACCACGACCGAGGTGACCCGCAAGGCGAAGAAGGGTGACGTGGTCACCATCGATCTGGTCGGTTCCCGCGACGGCGAGGAACTCNCCGACGCCAAGGCCGAGGGCGTCACCTACAAGGTCGGGTCGGGCGGCATGCTCGACGGTCTGGACGACGCGGTGAAGGGCCTCAAGGCCGGCGAGAGCGCCGACTTCACCTCGACCCTCGTGGGTGGCCCGCTCGAGGGCGAGCCGGCCGACATCACGGTCACGGTCACCAAGGTGGCCGAGCAGCAACTGCCGGAGGTCGACGACGAGTTCGCCCAACTGGTGAGCGAGTTCGACACCGTCGACGAGATGCGCGCCGACCTGGCCAAGGCGGTCGCCGACATGGCCCGCGGCGACCAGCAGGCCCAGGCCCGTGACAAGGTGCTGGAGGCGCTGCTCGCCGAGGTCTCGTTCGACCTGCCCGAGAAGCTGGTCGCCGCCGAGGTGGACGCCCGGCACGCCCAGATCACCGATCAGCTCGCCCGCGCGGGGCTCACCCTCGATCGCTACCTGGAGAACGCCGAGGAGGAGGCCAAGACCGCCGAGGAGTTCTGGGCCGACATCGACGACCGGACGACCAAGAGCCTGCGCGCGCAGGTGCTGCTCGACGCCGTCGCCGACGAGCGGGAGGTCGGTGTGGAGCAGGACGAACTGACCCAGCTGATCGTCCGCAAGGCGATGGAGAACGGCACCACGCCCGAGCAGGAGGCCCAGCACATGATGGAGCACAACCACCTGCCCCAGTGGATGCAGGAGGTGCGGCGGAGCAAGGCCCTGCAACTGATCATGGACGAGGCGACCGTCACCGACACCGATGGGAACCCCGTGGACGTGAAGGCCCCGGCCCCGCAGCCCGAGGCCGAGTAGCCCGGAAGGGGGCGGCTGCGCCGTCAGCGAACAGCAACACAAACGCCCCAATTGTCCTCCGGCCCAGGTAGGTTCGCTCCCGTGAACGAAACCCTGCCGCTGTCACCGAGCATGAACTCCGTGGGGGCCAGCCCTTCGGCATGACCGACTCGGTCTACCAGGCTCTGCTCGCCAACCGGATCATCTTCCTGGGCTCGGAGGTGCGCGACGAGAACGCCAACGCGATCTGCGCGCAGTTGCTGTTGCTCAACGCCGAGGATCCCCACAAGGACATCTACCTCTACATCAATTCCCCGGGCGGCTCGGTGACCGCCGGCATGGCGATCTACGACACCATGCAGTGGATCAGCAACGACGTGGCCACCGTCGCGATGGGCTTGGCCGCCTCGATGGGGCAGTTCCTGCTGAGCGCCGGGGCGAAGGGCAAGCGGTTCGCCCTCCCGCACAGCCGGATCATGATGCACCAGCCGTCCGCCGGCATCGGGGGCACCGCGTCCGACATCCGCATCCAGGCCGAGCAGTCCCTGCACGTCAAGGCCGAGATGGCGCAGTTGATCGCCGAGCACACCGGCCAGAGCGTCGAACAGATCGAGGCCGATTCCGACCGCGACCGCTGGTTCACCGCAGTGCAGGCGCTCGAGTACGGCTTCATCGACCACGTCTACGAGCGCGCCTCGCAGATCAAGACCGCCGCTCCGAACCAGTGAGGACCGCGATGACCATGCCCCAGCTTCCCGGCGGGCTCGCCCCGTCCGGCTCGTCCATGGACTACTACATCCCCCAGTGGGAGGAGCGGACGAGCTACGGCGTCCGCCGCGTCGACCCCTACACCAAGCTGTTCGAGGACCGGATCATCTTCCTCGGCACCCCGATCAGCGACGACATCGCCAACGCGGTGATGGCCCAGTTGCTGTGCCTGCAGTCGCTCGACCCGGAGCGGCAGATCAGCATGTACATCAACTCCCCGGGCGGCTCGTTCACCGCCCTCACGGCGATCTACGACACGATGCGCTACATCAAGCCGGACGTGCAGACCGTCTGCCTGGGCCAGGCGGCCTCGGCGGCGGCCGTCCTGCTCGCTGCGGGGACGAAGGGCAAGCGGCTGGCGCTGCCCAACAGCCGGATCCTGATCCACCAGCCGGCCACCGAGGGCGGCTACGGGCAGTCCTCCGACCTGGAGATCCAGGCCAAGGAGATCCTGCGGATCCGCTCGCTGATGGAACAGATGCTGGCCGACTCCACCGGCCAAAGCGTCGAGCAGGTGAGCCGCGACATCGAGCGCGACAAGTACCTCACCGCTGAGGAGGCGGTCGAGTACGGGATCGTCGACGACATCCTCACCTCACTGAAGGACGTCCAGAACTGACCCACGACCCCGGCGAGCCACACACACTCGTCGGGGTCAATCCCTTGCAGGTTCACCGGGTCCGGCTAGGGTGAGTCAAACACCGGCAGATCTCCGAAGGAGGCGACGTGGCGAGGATCGGCGAGACCTCGGAGCTGCTGAAGTGCTCGTTCTGCGGCAAGAGCCAAAAGCAGGTCAAGAAGCTCATCGCCGGGCCCGGCGTCTACATCTGCGACGAGTGCATCGATCTGTGTAACGAGATCATCGAGGAGGAGTTCTCCGAGGGCACCGACGTCGGCCTGCTGGACGACCTGCCCAAGCCCCGCGAGATCTGCGCGTTTCTCGACTCCTACGTGATCGGCCAGGAGACCGCCAAGCGGGCCCTGTCAGTGGCCGTCTACAACCACTACAAGCGGGTGCAGGCGCAGGCCTCCACGCCGGCGCGTCGGGCGGCCGAGGAGGAGCTGGTCGAGCTCGGCAAGTCCAACATCCTCCTGATCGGGCCCACCGGCTGCGGCAAGACCTACCTGGCCCAGACGATGGCCCGCATGCTGAACGTGCCGTTCGCGATGGCGGACGCGACCGCGCTCACCGAGGCCGGCTACGTGGGCGAGGATGTCGAGAACATCCTGCTCAAGCTGATCCAGGCCGCCGACTTCGACGTGAAGAAGGCCGAGACCGGGATCATCTACATCGACGAGATCGACAAGGTCGCCAGGAAGTCGGAGAACCCGTCGATCACCAGGGACGTCTCCGGCGAGGGCGTGCAGCAGGCGCTGCTGAAGATCCTGGAGGGGACGACGGCGTCGGTGCCCNCACAGGGCGGCCGTAAGCATCCGCACCAGGACTTCATCCAGATCGACACCACCAACATCTTGTTCATCGTCGGCGGTGCGTTCGCCGGCCTGGAGGACATCATCAACGCCCGGGTCGGCAAGCGGCCGCTGGGCTTCAACAACGACGCCGCGGTACGTCGTCCGGCGACCGACAACCCGTTCGAGGAGGTTCGGCCCGAGGATCTGCACAAGTACGGGCTGATCCCGGAGTTCATCGGCCGGCTGCCGATGATCTCGACGGTGGCCTCGCTCGACCGGCAGGCCCTCGTCCGGATCCTCGTGGAGCCGAAGAACGCGCTGATCAAGCAGTTCCGCAAGCTGTTCGAGTTGGACGGGGTCGATCTGGAGTTCACCCCGGATTCGATCGAGGCGATCGCCGAGATGGCCCTGCACCGTGGCATCGGCGCCCGCGGCCTGCGGTCGATCCTTGAGGAGATCCTGCTGAACGTGATGTACCACGTGCCCAGCGACGACGACGTGGCGCAGGTTCTGGTCACCGCTGCGGTCGTCCGGGACGGCGTGTCGCCCACGTTGGTGCCGCGTGCGCAACTCGCCCGCTCCGACCGCCGGGACAAGAGCGCCTGAGGCGAGCGGTCAGCTCCCGGTCAGGGGCGGGAGTTCGTCGCCCAGCATGCCGTGCAGGCGCGCCAGGCTCACCGCGACGAGGCGGTCGTGCACGCCCAGCTTGCGGTAGATGTTGCCCAGGTGCTTGTGGACGGTGCGCGGCGAGAGGGACAAGCGCGACGCGATCGAGGTCGCCAGCAACCCTTCGGCCAGCAGCCGTAGCACCTCCAGTTCGCGTTCCGTCATCCTCGGGCCGTTGCCGGTGGTGTGGTTCGAGGCCACCAGGGCAGCTCGGGTCGCCCGCGCGGCGTGCGGCCACAAGGCGGCGATCGGACGGCAGGCCCGTTCGAGCAGCTGCCGCTCCGGCGGGCCGAACGCGTCCGGGCGCGCGAAGGCCAGGACCCGGGCGTGTCCGCGGGACTCCAGGTCGACGTCATCGCCTTGGATCGAGATGATCGCGACGTGTCCGAGGTGGGGGTCGGTGCGGTGGTGAACGTGGGGCAGGTCGCCGTCGTCCAGCCAGGTCAGCAGCCGTGCGCTGAGCGCCGAGGCGGATTCCAGGTCGGGGTAGGCCGCGCACACCGCGGCGGGCGTCGCCGGGGAGAGGGCGAGGGTCACCGCGGCCTCCGCCGCGAGCGCCGCGCCGAGTCGGCGCACCGGGACGTCATCGCACGTGCCCGCGGTCGTGAGCTTGTGCAGCATCTCCGACAGCATGTCCAGCACGACGCCTGCATCCGTGTCGTCGCCCACGCGCGTCCTTCCCCGGCAGCTCTTCCCATTCCTCAACCGCGCGCAGGAGGGTGCCTGCGGCCGCGTCCTAACCACGTACATGTCCCCAGGAGCAGGACTTAGGTAATCCTGATACATGCCGGGGCAGTTGTCACCGGTCCATGCCTTGAGTTCGTTGTTCGAGGGCGGCGACGCGAATATAGTCACCAGTCACGGGCCTCTTCGTGAACCGTCCCTGAAAGGCAGGGCGACAGGGCCCGTCCGGGGCTTCGGCGTCGAGGTCCCGATCAGCTTCTGATGAGGAGTAAGCCCCATGCCCAGCCGTCAAGTCGCCATCGGTTCCTCCGTCGGCCTGCACGCTCGTCCCGCCTCCCTGTTCGTCCAGGCCGCGACCGCCACCGGGCTGCCGGTGACGATCGCCAAGGAGGGCGGCAACGCGGTCGATGCGCGCAGCATCCTGGCCGTCATGGCACTCGGCGCGAAGAACGGCGAGGTCGTCACCCTCAGCGCTGAGGGGGACGGTGCCGATGCGGCCCTGGATTCGCTGGTGGCCCTGCTCGAACGCGATCTCGACGCCGAGTGACGATGGCCGATCCGACCGTTCTGCACGGGATCGGCGTCAGCGCGGGAGTGGCGGTCGGACCGCTGNGTGATCGTGGCCCCACCCCCACGGCACCGGCGGACGAACCGCCGACCACCGACGCGGCCGCTGCGTCGGCGACCGTCCGCGACACCCTCGCGGCGGTGGCGTCGAGCCTCAGCGCGAAGGCGGAGAAGGCGGACGCCCATGCCAAGCCGATCCTGGAGGCCGGCGCCATGATGGCGCAGGATCCGGGGCTCGCGGGCGCCATCGACACCCACCTGCAGGCCGGCAAGGGCATCACCAACGCCGTGGCCGCGGCGGTCGAGGAATACTGCGCGATGTTCGAGTCGATCGGCGGCTACATGGCCGAGCGGGTGACCGACCTGCGTGACGTGCGCGACCGCACCGTGGCCAGGCTGCTGGGCAAGCCCGAACCCGGTGTGCCCAGCCTGGAGACGCCAAGCGTCCTCGCCGCGGTCGACCTCGCCCCGGCCGAGACGGCCACCCTCAACGTCGAGACCTGCCTCGGCATCATCACCTCCGCCGGAGGTCCCACCAGCCACACCGCGATCCTGGCGGCTCAGTTGGGGATCCCCGCGATCGTCCAGGCCGTCGGCATCCTCGACGTGCCCGCGGGCACCACCATCGCCCTCGACGGCGGCGTCGGGGAGGTCATCGTCGACCCGACCGAGGCCGATCAGGCCAACCTGGCCGAACGCAAGGCCCGCCGTGAGCGGGCGCTGGCGGTCGGTTCGGGCAAGNGGATGACCAAGGACGGTCATCCGATCGCGCTGCTGGCCAACATCGGCACGGCGGACGATGCCCGCAAGGCCGCGGAGAAGGACGTCGAAGGCGTCGGCCTGTTCCGGTCGGAGTTCCTGTTCCTCGATCGTGACACTGCACCCACCCTGGAGGAGCAGACCCGGACCTACATCGAGGTGTTCGAGGCGTTCGGCGACCGCCGCGTGGTCGTCCGTACCCTCGATGCCGGCGCCGACAAGCCGCTGGCCTTCGCCGACCTCGGACACGAGGAGAACCCGGCGCTCGGCCGGCGCGGTATCCGCCTCGGCGCCATCCGGACGGACCTACTCGACACCCAGCTCGAAGCCCTCGCCGCCGCCTACCGGGCGACCGGCGCGGACGTCCGGGTGATGGCCCCCATGATCGCCACCCGGCAGGAGGCCCGTTGGTTCGCCGAGAAGGTCCGCGGCGTCGGGCTGCCCAAGGTCGGCGTCATGATCGAGGTGCCCGCGGCTGCGCTGCGGTCGTTCGACGTGCTGAGCGAGGTCGACTTCGCGAGCCTGGGCACGAACGATCTGGGCCAGTACACGATGGCGGCGGACCGGATGCAGGGAGAACTGGCGACACTGCTGGACCCCTGGCAGCCGGCCCTGCTGGACATCATCTTCTACGCCTGCGACGGCGGCGCGAAGACCGGTCACCCGGTCGGTGTGTGCGGCGAGGCCGGCGGCGACCCGGCGCTGGCGCTCGTCTTGGCGGGGCTGGGCGTGTCCAGCCTGTCGATGGCACCCAGCAAGGTCCCCGCGGTCCGGACGGCGCTTGCGCTGCACGATCTGGCGCAGTGCCAGCAGATGGCCGCCGCGGCGCGTGCCTCGGTGGGCCCGCAGGAGGCGAAGCGGATCGTGCTCGACATGGCCGATCCGATCCTGCTCGACCTGCTCTGAGCGGACGAACAACGTGCGGGGCCGGTCGACGACCGGCCCCGCACGTGTTGTTCGACGGCCTACTTCTTGGCGCCCTTGAGGGTGCCCTTGATCCCGCCGTTGTCGTCGCCGACCAGGCAGAGGATCTCGCGGTCGCCGGCCTTCCAGGAGTCGGCGATCGGAGTCAGGTAGAACACGCCGTACTTGGACTTGGTCGAGGGGATGCCCACGAACTTCGTGAACTCGGCATCGCAGAACTTCTGGGCCTGCTTGGAGGTCTCGGACTCACCGGGGAAGGTGTCCCCGGTCATCTGGGTGCTGCCGAACACCTCGTAGTAGTGCTTCTCATCGCAAGGCACCAGGTCGGTGCCTTCGATCGTCCCGGTGGTGAGCTTGCCCGTGCAGTCGCCGACCTTGATCGAGAAGGCGTCGACCGAGGCGGACGCCGTCACCGCACCGGCGGAGTTGCGCGGGGCGTCGCTGGAACAGCCCGTGACGGCCAGCAGGGCGCTCAGAGCCATCATGGAGAGGAGGGGACGCATGGTGGGGTTCCTTTCAGGGGTGGATGTGGGGTCGGGCGTGGCCAAGCGGACGGTCACGACCACCGGCCCGGCACCGGGGACCAGGTCACGCTACCAGTCAGGCGGCCTACCGCCGCCAGATCCCTCTGGGCGAGCCGGAGCCGCTCCAGGACGGCCGGATCCGCGGCGAAATCGCAGGCCGTCGCCTCCGTCTTCATGGACACCTTGGCGTTCGACTTCGCGCCCCGGATGCCCATCAGGGCCTCAGCGACCGCAGCCAGTACGGCGGGGTCGCCACCGGCGGGCAGTTCGTCCGGCACCGGCCACGAGGCATGGTGTATCGAACCGGGATGGGCCCACGACCAGACCTCCTCCGTCACGAACGGCATGAAGGGGGCGAACAGCCGCAGTTGGACGTCAAGGGCCAGCCGGAGCGCCGCGTGCGCGGAGGCGGCGGCGGCTTCGCCCTGCGAACCGTAGGCCCGTTCCTTGACCAGCTCGAGGTAGTCGTCGCAGAACTGCCAGAATAAGCGTTCGGCACTCTCCAAGGCCCCGGTGTAATCGAAGGCTTCGAAGGCCGCCGTGGCCACGGTGACCACCTCGCGCAGCGCGGACAGCATGGCCAGGTCGACCGGCTCGGTCACCGCAGGGGTGACGTCCGAGGTCCCGGTGATGCCCAGCACGAAGCGGGAGGCGTTGAGGATCTTCATCGCCAGCCGCCGGCCGACCTTCATCTGGGTCTCGTCGAACGGCGAGTCCATCCCCGGACGGGCCATCGCCGAGCGCCAGCGGACGGCGTCGGCGCCGAACCGGTCGATGATGTCGGTCGGCACGATCACGTTGCCCTTGGACTTGCTCATCTTCTTGCGGTCGGGGTCGGTCACGAACCCGGAGATCGCAGCCCGCTTCCACGGCAGCATCCCGTGCTCGAAGTGGGCCCGCACCACGCGGCTGAACAGCCACGTCCGGATGATGTCGTGGGCCTGCGGCGCCAGATCCATGGGGAACGTGAGCTGCCACAACTCGGGGTCGCGCTCCCAGCCGCAGGCGATCTGCGGGGTCAGCGACGAGGTGGCCCAGGTGTCCATGATGTCGGGGTCACCGATGAAGCCGCCGGGCGTGCCGCGCTGCTGTTCGGTGTAGCCGGGTGGGCAGGCGTCGGTCGGGTCGATCGGCAGGCTCGCCTCGTCCGCGACGATCGGGGCGTCGTAGTCGGGTTCCCCGTCCGCGTTCAGGGGNTACCACACCGGGAACGGGACGCCGAAGAACCGCTGCCGCGACACCAGCCAGTCCCCGTTGAGCCCGTTCACCCAGTTGGCGAACCGGTGCCGCATGTGGTCGGGCACCCAGGCGAGTTCCTCGCCGCGGGCCAGGAGGGCCTGCTTGAGCTCCTCGTCGCGCCCNCCGTTGCGGATGTACCACTGCCGCGTGGAGACGATCTCCAGCGGCTTGTCGCCCTTCTCGTAGAAGTTCGCCATCCGCTGGGTGGGCTTGGGCTCACCCTCCAGGTCACCGGACGACCGCAGCAGGCCGACCATGGCCTCGCGGGCCGAAAACGGGGTCTTGCCGGCCAGTTCGGCGTACGGCTCGGCGTTGGTGAGCCACTCGGGCGTCTCGTGGGCCAGCCGGCCGTCCCGCTGGATCACGGTGCGGGTGGGAAGCCGCAGTTCGCGCCACCACTGCACATCGGTCAGGTCGCCGAACGTGCAGCACATGGCGATGCCGGCCCCNTTGTCGGGTTCGGCGGCGTAGTGGGCGAGCACGGGGATCTCCACCCCGAAGACCGGGGAGAACACCGTGGTGCCGAACAGGTCGGCGTAGCGGGTGTCGTCCGGGTGTGCGATCAGGGCGCAGACGGACGGGATCAGNCTCGGGCCGGGTGGTCTCGATGTACACGGGATCCCCGCAGGCTTCCGGAACGCCACGCGGTAGTAGTGACCGGGGTAGTCGCGGGCCTCCAGTTCGGCCTGGGCGACCGCGGTCTGGAACGTCACGTCCCACAGCGTCGGCGCCTCGGCGAGGTAGGCCTCGCCCCGGGCATGGTTGCGCAGGAAGGCGCGCTGTGACACCGCGATCGTCTCTTTCGAGATCGTGGCGTACAGCTGGGTCCAGTCCACGCTGAGCCCCAGGGTGCGCCACAGGTTCTCGAAAGCTTGCTCGTCCACCGCCGTGAGCTCGTGGCACAGCTCGATGAAGTTGAGCCGGCTGATCGCGACCTGGCGCTTGGGGTCGGGGTTCGCGGGCGGGGTGAACTCCGGGTCGTAGTGCAGGGACGGATCGCACTTGACCCCGTAGAAGTTCTGCACCCGGCGCTCGGTGGGCAGGCCGTTGTCGTCCCAGCCCATCGGGTAGAACACGTGCTTGCCGCGCATCCGCTGGTAGCGGGCCACCAGGTCGGTGTGGGTGTAGGAGAACACATGCCCCACGTGCAGCGATCCGGACACCGTCGGCGGCGGGGTGTCGATGCTGAACACCTGCTCCCGGGTCTTGGGACGGACGAAGGCGTACGTGCCCTGCTCCCGCCATGCGGCGGACCACTTCGCCTCCAGCCCTTCCAGGGCCGGGCGTTCGGGCAGCCCGGCTACCTGCTCGCCGGACGGGGTCGCGGCAGGCAGGGTCGACGAAGGCTGTGTGGTCATGGGGTGCATTGTTTCATCAGCGCGGAAGGGTCGTCATCTTCGTCCGGCGAGGCGGGTGGGCCCGGCACCGCCTCGCCGGCGCACCTGAGGAGCGCCGGTCGGGGTGAGGGACTCCCCGCTCCGCCGGTTGCCGGCTGCGGCGCGTCCGTCCCAGAACCGAACCGGGGTGTCTCAGCCGCCGGTGAGCAGGGTCTTCAGTTGCTCGGGCGTGGCGCTCAACAGCTGGTTGTTGTCCAGGGGCGTGCCGTTCAACTTCACCGTGGGGTGGTGTTGACGCCGGCCTTCGCCGACGCCTCCTCGACCCCCTTCACGAAGTTGCCGAAGGTGCGCGCGTCGTAGCACTGCTGGAAGGCTGTCAGCTTGTCGCCGTTGATCCCCGCCGCCTGAGCGAACGTGGTGCGCAACTGGTCGGTGCTGTAGCCCTCGCCTTCGGTGGTCGGCTGGTTGGCGAACACCTCGTCGTGGTAGGCGGCGTAGACGCCGGCGACGTCCGCGCACGCGGCAGCCACGGCGGACCGGTAGGACGCGTCGTTCCGGAGGCCGGGGTCGAGGAAGGTCTTCGTGCTGTACACGAGGTTGATGTCGCCAGCGGCGGCGAGTTCCTCGATCGTCTTGCCGTGGGTGTCCTCGAGCGTCTTGCACCAGGGGCACTGGTAGTCGAGGTAGATCTGCAGCGTCGGGGCGCCCGGCTTGGCCTTCCGGGATTCACCGTGATCCCGTCCCGAGCCGCGGTTGCGTTGGGCGGGGCGCCGGTCGCGCCCGACCCGCCGCCCCATTGCTGGAACGCGATGACAGCGAAGACGGCGACCAGGACGAGCGCGACGATGCCGGCGCCGACGGCGACGATCCGGTTCAGCCGCTTCTGCCGGGCCTGGGCCTCTTGTTGCCGGCGCAGCACCTCGCGTCGGGACTGGCTCATCGAACATCCTCCGTTTCGAGTTCGTGGTCAGGGATGGGCTGGGGTGCGGCGAACAGCCAGGTGTCGATCGACCAGGGAGCCGTGGGACGCCAGGCGGCCCACAGGCCGCAGGCGAGCAGGCCCACGTCGCGGGCGATCTCGAGCGGGTACTGGGTCAGGCTCGCCTCGACCGCTCCGCCGCCGCCGAAGCAGCCGCAGTCGATCGAGATGCCCCTGGCCCAAACCGACGCGATGCCGATGATGAAGGCGAGCATCAAGCCGGCCCCGGCCAGGGCGGCCACCCGGGTGAACACACCCGCGATGAGCATCAGGCCCACCGCGATCTCGACGATGGGCAGCGCGTAGCCCAGCGGACGGGTCAGCTCGAAGGGCACCAGTTGGTAGGCGCGGACGGCCAGCACCGAGGCCTCCAGGTTGCCGATCTTCAGCCCACCGGCGATCAGCAGGACGACGCCCAGGATGATCCTGGCCCCGAGGGTGACCCACCCCTGCCACGGGGCGCGGCGCGGGGCGGTGGTCGCGGCGGCTGACATGGCGCCGAGTGTACAGGGGCGCCTCCGCCATACCCTCACCGGGTATTCCGACGACGAGGCGGCGGTCCAATACGCTGGGCCCACCATGAACCAGACCCACGCCGAGATCGCCCGCGCGCTGACCAGCCGCTGGCCCGAACACCGCATCGCACCCGGGACCGAACGCGTCGCCGCGCTCTGTGACCTGCTGGGCAATCCGCAGCGCGGCTACCCGGTGATCCAGGTCGCCGGCACCAACGGCAAGGGCAGCACCGCGATCATGATCGAGGCGTTGCTGCGGGCCCTGGGTCTGCGGACGGGGCGCTACGCCAGCCCGCACCTGGTCGATCTCACCGAGCGAATCAGCATCGATGGTGAACCGATGGCGCCGGAGTTCTTCGACGACCTGGTGCGCGAGACGGCCCCGTTCGTCGAGATGGTGGACGAGCAGCGCCTGGGCGGCGTGCCGATGACGTTCTTCGAAGTCATGACGGCGTTGGCGTACGAGGCGTTCGCCCAGGCGCCGGTGGACGTGGCAGTGGTCGAGGTAGGGCTCGGCGGGATCACCGATGCCACGAACGTGATGGATGCCGAGGTGGCGGTGATCTGCCCGGTCGACTTCGACCACACCCACCTGCTGGGCAACACCCTGGAGGCGATCGCCACCGAGAAGGCCGGGATCATCAAGCCGGGTTCGCACGTGGTGCTGGCCGCGCAGCGTCCTGAGGCGGCGCGCGTCCTGCTCGCCCGGTGCGCCGAGGTGGGCGCCCGGGTGTACCGGGAGGGCATCGAGTTCTCCCTGCTGGAGCGGACGCCGGCGGTCGGCGGCCAGGTGCTGCGGCTGGACACCGCCTCGGGCGCGGTGGGCGACATTCTGCTGCCACTGTTCGGGGCGCACATGGCCGAGAACGCCGCGGTCGCGGTGGCAGCCGTCGAAGCGTTCCTCGGCGGCAAGCCGCTGCCCCCGGACGTGATCGTCGAGGGGCTCGGGTCGGTCGACGCGCCGGCCCGGCTGGAGGTCGTCCGGCGCTCCCCGACGGTGCTGCTGGACACCTGCCACAACCCCCACGGGGCGCGCGCCACGATCGACGCAGTCGCTGAGGCGTTCGCCTTCACGCCCTTGATCGGCGTGGTCGCCTTGATGGCCGACAAGGACGTCGACGGGGTGCTGGGCGTCTTCGAGGAGGCGATGGGCACCGTGGTGTGCACCCAGGTGGCCTCCACGAAGCGAGGGCTGCCGGCCGAGGAGTTGGGGGAGCGGGCCGCGGGCATCTTCGGTGCCGACCGGGTGCGCGTCGCCCCACGGCTGGACGACGCCATCGACCTCGCGGTCGCCCTCGCCGACGAGGCGGGGCCCTCCGCCGGGGTGCTCATCGCGGGGTCGGTGATCGCGGCCGGGGAAGCGCGGGCGTTGCTCGTCCGTCCGACGCAGGAACAGGACGAGGACGCCGGATGGGACTGATCTCCCTTCCCCGCGGCAACCCGATGGCCCGCGTCCTGATGATCCACCTGCTGTTCGAGGCCGTGGTGTTCGGCCTTGCCATCCCAGGGATGATCATGGTCTCGGGAGTCACCCCGGGATCGCGTTCGCCGCCGGCGGCGGTGCCGCGGTGCTCGCCGTGGTCGCGGCCGGCCTGCTGCGCAAGGCCGTGGGGTGGCCGCTCGGGTGGCTGGCTCAGGCGGTCGGGGTGGGGCTCGGGCTGGCGACCGACATGATGTGGTGGGTGGGCGGCATCTTCGCCGCCTTGTGGGTGCTGATCTTCGCGCTCGGCCGGGCCCTGGACCAGCGCAGCGACACCGCCGCCTGAAGGTCCAGGCGCCCGGGTATCGTCTAGGCCCATGAGCGAAGTGCAACGGACGTTCGTCCTGATCAAGCCCGACGCGGTCCGGCGCGGCCTGGTGGGGGCGATCCTGGCCCGGTACGAGAACAAGGGGCTGGCGATCGAGGCGCTGCAGCTACGGACGATCGACGGCGAGTTCGCCGACCGGCACTACGCCGAACACGTGGACGCGTCCTGGTATCCACCGCTGCGCGGGTACATCACCTCGGGCCCGCTGGTGGCGCTGGTGCTCAGTGGCCCCGGGGCCGTCGAAGCCGTCCGCACCATGCACGGCGCCACCGACGGGATCACCGCCGCCCCGGGCTCGGTGCGGGGCGACTACGCGTTGTCGAACCGTGAGAACGCGGTCCACGCGTCGGACTCGGTCGCCTCGGCCGAGCGTGAGATCGGGCTGTGGTTCGACGCCTCATGAGCGTCCCGCAGTTCCCGCCCGGGGCCGGCCAACCGCCGGCCACTCACCCGTGGGTGCCCGCCCCGGCCACGGCCGCGCCGCCCCGGCGNNGTGCCTGTGGTACCGCGGGAGTACCAGGAGTTCTGGAAGGCCNCCCGCTACCGCTGGTGGCGCGGACTGCTCGCGCTGCTGATGACCGGCGGCATCGTGTTCGCGATCAGCATGGTGCTTTCGGTTGGGGCGATGGCCTACGACATCGCGATGGGCAACACCACGCTGGAGAACTACACGAGCCTGGACAAGCTCAAGATGACCCCGGTGTTGTTCCTGGCGAACAACCTGATCCTCGCCGGATGCATCCCGGCCGCCTACCTGAGCCAATGGGCGTGCACCGGTCAACGGCCGCGCTGGCTCTCATCGGTTGCCGGACGATTCCGCTGGGGCTGGCTGCTGCGCGCGGTCGCCTTCATCGTCCCGGTGTACCTGGTCACCCTGGTGATCGAGTTCGCCCTCAGCGGGACCGACGGTCTGGCGGTGAACCCGAACACGTGGTTCCTGGCCGTCGTGATCCTGCTGACCACACCGCTGCAATCGGCCGGTGAGGAGTTCCTCGTCCGCGGGTTGCTGACCCGCGTCGTGGGGAGCTGGATGCCGAAGACCGCCGGGCTGGTCGTGGCCGCCATCGTGTCGGCGGTGGTGTTCATGTCGCTGCACATGGCCCAGGATCCGTGGCTGAACTTCTTCTACATCGTGTTCGCACTGCTGGCCTCGCTGCTCGTGTGGCGCACCGGCGGCTTGGAGGCGGCGATCGCGATGCACGTGGTCAACAACCTGACCAGCATGGTCACCCTGCCCTTCCGCGACATCTCGAACCTCTTCGACCGGCAGGCCGGGGTGGGCGACCCGACGATGCTTTTCCAGCTCGTCGTGATGCTCGCCGCGGTGGCGCTCGTGCTCTGGCAGGCGAAGCGGCAGGGGATTCAGCGGGAGGCTGCGCCGGCCGCACTGCCGTCCGGGGCTCCGCCATGGGGCGCCCCGCCGATCAACCAGTGGCCGCAGGCAGCGCCACCGGCCCCGTTGGGCTGGGTGGCCGGCCAGACCCGCGGTCCGCAGCACTGGTCCGCCCCGTGGCAGGGCGCCGCCGGGCCGGTCGCGGGGAACGCGCCGCCGGGCGGGCCGGACGGGCTCGCGGGCGCCCCTTCTTGGCAGGAGCCCCCGCGAGCAACCCCGGCTGGACGAACCCGGCCCCCTGACGTCTCACGAGATCGTCCGCCCCCTGTGGGGCCCGGCAGTTCGGTGTGGATCGATGCCGGTAGCGGACGGGGAGCAGGCAGGAACCGGTGCTCAGCCCCAGTTCTTGGCTTCGGTCAGGCAGAACGGGTGTCCGGCGGGGTCGAGGAGAACCCGCCAGGTTCCGCCTTCGGCCTCGGCCGGCTGGGGAGCGGGCAGCGTCGCCCCCAGTTCGAGNCAGCGGGCCTCGACCGCCGGGATGTCGTCCACCGCCAGGTCCAGATGGGACTGCTTGGTGCCGTTGTCGTTCGGCCAGCCGGGCGCCTCGTAGCCGTCCTGACGCCCGAACCCGAGTGCCTGGGTCGGCCCCTGCAGCATGGCGTAGGTGCCGTCGTCATAGACCAGGTCCCAGCCGAGGACAGCGGACCAGAAGGCGCCCTCCTGCCGTGGGTCGGCGCAGTCGATCGTCACCATGGCGAGCCGAGCGAGGGCGGGTGCGCTCGTCGTCATGGCGGCCAGTCTTCACGAACCGGTCAGGCCGCCAGCGGCGGCGCGCGGGTCACGGGTGAGTTCCCGGGAAGCCCGGTCAGCCCTCGCCGGCGGTGTGAGTCGGAGTTCGCCGGGATGGTGTCGCCGCGCCGCGTAGCTCACGCGGATGGCGGCGTGCGGGGCACCGTGGGGGCGTTGGTGCCGTAGGCCGCGTAGCTCCTCGCGGGTGCGGCGCGAAGGAAGCCCAGAAGGCGGCCCGCTGGGCAGGTCCGCCCCGGATGGCGACGGGAGGCTGACCGGACGCGCGAAACGCCGGATCGCCGGCGTCCGAATGCGTTGGCTTGCCGGGGCTGGCAGGCTGGGAGGTCAACCCGCCTGGAAGGAGTGCACGTGGCAGCAGGACCCGCCCGCCCCTGGTACCGCGACTGGACGGCGCTGGCGCCGCTGGTGGGCCTGGTGGCGCTCGCGGCAACCTGGAACCGCGACCTACCGACGCTGGTGGTGGTCCTCGTGGCCGTTCTGCTGGGTGCCGCGGTCCTGGCGGCCGTGCATCACGCGGAGGTGGTGGCGCTGCGGGCGGGGNAGCCGTTCGGGTCCCTCGTCCTCGCCGTGGCCGTGACGATCATCGAGGTGGCGCTGATCGTGACCTTGATGCTCTCGGCCGGCGACAAGGGCGCCACGCTGGCCCGCGACACGGTGTTCGCGGCCTTCATGATCACCTGCAACGGCATCGTCGGGCTGTCGCTGCTGGCCAACGCCCGGCGGCGCGGGTTCGCGCTGTTCAACCCCGAGGGCACCGGTGCCGCGCTGGCGACCGTGACCGCGCTGGCGGTGCTGACCCTGGTCGTCCCCAACTACACCACCAACCCCGGACCGACCCTCAGCCCCGCCCAGCTCGCGTTCGCTGGCATCGCCTCCTTGGTGCTCTACGTGGTCTTCGTGTCCACCCAGACCCAGACCCACCGGGACTTCTTCCTGCCCCTGAACTCCGCCGGCGAGACCGTCACCGAGGAGCACGCCGCGCCGCCCTCCAACAAGACGGCCCTGACCAGCCTCGGCCTGCTGCTGGTATCGCTGATCGCCGTCGTCGGCCTGGCCAAGGTCGAATCCCCGGCCATCGAGGCGGGGATCGCGTCCCTGGGTCTGCCGCACAGCTTCGTCGGCGTCGTCATCGCGTTGCTGGTGCTGCTGCCCGAGACGATCGCGGCCGTCCGATCCGCGCTGCGGGACCGGGTGCAGACGTCGCTGAACCTCGCGCTGGGCTCGGCGATGGCCTCGATCGGGCTGACGATCCCGGTGATGGCGCTGGCCTCGATGTTCATCGCGACCCCGCTGCACCTGGGGTTGGCTCCGCTGCACATCGTCCTGCTCGTCCTGACGGTGATGGTGAGCGTCCTGACCGTCGTCCCCGGACGAGCGACGCGGCTGCAGGCCACGATCCACCTGGTGCTGCTCGTGGCCTTCGTGTTCCTGGCAGCCGCCCCGTAGTGCGGCCGGCCGCCGGCTGCGGTGCCCGCCGCCCGCTGGGTTAGGCTGTGCCGATCATGACCACCGACACCTCACCCTCGCTGTTCNCCCGGCTGGAGCCCCTGCTGGCCAGGGTGAGCAAACCGATCCAGTACGTGGGCGGCGAGGTCAACTCCGTCGTCAAGACGTGGACGGACGTCGAGGTGCGCTGGGTGCTGATGTACCCGGACGCCTACGAGGTGGGCCAGCCGAACCAGGGCGTCGCGATCCTGTACGAGATCCTCAACGAGCGCGACTGGATCCTCGCGGAGCGCACCTACGCGGTCTGGCCGGACCTGGCCGCCCTGATGCGCGAGCACGCGGTACCGCAGTTCACCCTCGACACCCACCGCAGCGTGCGGGACTTCGACCTGTTCGGGGTCAGCTTCGCCACCGAGTTGGGCTACACGAACCTGCTGGCCGCCCTCGATCTGGCAGGGATCCCGCTGCACGCGGACGAGCGGGGCGAGGACGACCCCGTGGTGATCGCCGGCGGGCACGCCGCGTTCAACCCCGAACCCATCGCCGACTTCATCGACGCCGCCGTGCTGGGCGACGGCGAGGAGGCCTCGCTGCGGATCTCCGAGATCGTCCGGGACTGGAAGGCCGAGGGTCGCCCGGACGGCCGCGAGGGCCTGCTGTTCCGGCTCGCTTCGTCCGGGGCCGCGTACGTGCCGCGCTTCTACGACGTCGGCTACCTGCCCGACGGCCGGATCCAGAAGGTCGCACCGAACCGTNCCGGGGTGCCGTTCCGGGTCGCCAAGCACACCCTGATGGATCTCGACGCCTGGCCTTACCCGAAGCAGCCGCTGGTGCCGCTGGCCGAGACCGTCCACGAGCGCTACTCGGTGGAGATCTTCCGTGGCTGCACGCGTGGTTGCCGGTTCTGCCAGGCGGGCATGATCACCCGGCCCGTCCGCGAACGGAACATCGAAACGGTGGGGGCGATGGTCGAGGCCGGGCTGGCCGCGACCGGGCTGGAGGAGGTGGGCCTGCTGAGCCTCTCGTCCGCCGACCACTCCGAGATCGCCCCGATCACCAAGCAGCTCGCCGACCGCTACGAGGGGACGAACGTGTCGCTGTCGCTGCCCTCGACCAGGGTCGACGCGTTCAACATCGACCTGGCCAACGAACTGTCCCGCAACGGCCGCCGATCCGGGCTGACCTTCGCCCCCGAGGGCGGGTCGGAGCGGCTGCGCAAGGTGATCAACAAGATGGTCAGCGAGGACGATCTGATCAACACCGTCGCGGCCGCGTTCGGCAACGGCTGGCGGCAGGTGAAGCTCTACTTCATGTGCGGCCTGCCGACCGAGACCGACGAGGACGTGCTGGGGATCGCGGACCTCGCCGCCCGGGTGATCGAGACCGGACGAGCCGTCTCGGGGCAGCGCGACATCCGCTGCACGGTGTCGATCGGCGGCTTTGTGCCCAAGGCCCACACGCCGTTCCAGTGGGCCGGGCAGGCCTCGCCGGAGGTGATCGACGACCGGCTGGCGAAGTTGCGCGACAAGATCCGCGCCGACCGGCGCTACGGCCGGGCCATCGGGATGCGCTACCACGACGGCAAACCTGGTCAGATAGAGNGGTTGCTGTCCCGCGGCGACCGGCGCGTGGGGGCGATCATCGAGGCCGTCTACCGCGACGGCGGGATCTTCGACGGCTGGAGCGAGCACTTCAGCTACGAACGCTGGGTGCGTTGCGCCGAGGAGGCGCTGGCGGGCACCGGGGTCGACCTGGCCTGGTACACGACCCGCGAGCGCGACTACGCCGAGGTGCTGCCCTGGGATCACCTCGACTCCGGGCTCGACCGGGACTGGCTGTGGGAGGACTGGCAGGACGCCTTGGACGAAACCGAGGTCGAGGACTGCCGCTGGACGCCGTGCTACGACTGCGGGGTGTGCCCCCAGATGGACACCCACATCCAGATCGGGCCGACCGGGAAGAACCTGCTGCCCCTGATCGTGCGCTGAGCTTTCCGCAAGGCCGATCCAGCCGACGTCCGGCGAGTGTGCTGGAGCCGCTACGCCGCCCCAGGATCGATCATCACCAGGCTCAGCCGGCTGGGGGCGTCCGCGACGAGGGAGTGTTGGGCACCCGGCGCCAGGTACAGCACGTCACCGGGGGCCATCGGGTGTTCGGTGTCGTCGACGGTGAACCGGATCGCGCCGTCGAGCAGATGCACCACGACCGCGCGCGGGGAACTGTGGGTGGTCAGCAGTTCGCCGGTGTCGAACGCGAAGTAGACGACCCGCACCAGCGGGTTGTTGACCAGAACGCGGGACGTCGTCGCATCGGCCGTCACAGCCAGGGCGTCCAGCACGCCGAGGTGAGCGGACGAGGTCGCGAGATCGGTGAGTCGCTGGGCCATCGGAGCCTCCTTCGGTCTCATGATCGTCCCGCCGTCCCCGCTCGACAAGATCCGCCCCACGGCCGGAGCGAGGCGGTGCCAGCCCCGGCTGGTGGGTTCCCGACCCCGGCCGCCCGGTGGACGGGGTCGCTCCGCGGTTCCGATTTCGCCCTCTCCGCACCCGCGACACGCGCCCGCTCGGCTGCCGGTGCTCGGCCGGCCGCGCCGGAGAGTAACGTGCGCGCATGAGCCAGGCGCGGCCGCAGCCGGCCTGGGCGCGGTTCGCGCCCGGACTGGACGTCCTGCTGCACTACGACCGGACCTGGTTGCGCGGAGATCTGTTGGCCGGGCTGACCGTCGCGGCGTACCTCATCCCGCAGGTCATGGCGTACGCCGAGATCGCGCGGCTGCCGGCGATCACCGGCCTCTGGGCGATCCTGTGCCCGCTGGCGCTGTACGCGCTGCTCGGCTCGTCCCGGCAACTGTCCGTGGGGCCGGAGTCGACCACGGCGCTGATGACCGCGGCGGGCGCCGGTGCCCTCGCCGGCACCCTGGGGCCCGGCCGCTGGGCCGATGTGGCCGCCCTGCTGGCGATCGGGGTGGGCCTGATCTGCCTGATCGGCTGGGTGGCCCGGGCGGGCTTCCTGGCGAACCTGCTGTCCCGACCGGTGCTGGTCGGCTACATGGCCGGCATCGCGGTGCTGATGATCGTCAGCCAATTGGGCAAGGTCACGGGGCTGAAGCTCGACGGCGAAAGCGTCGGCGCCGAACTCTGGTCGTTGGCGCGGCAGGCGGGCAACGTCCACTGGCCGACCTTCGCGCTCGCGCTGGCCGTGCTGGTCGCCCTGTTCGCGTTCCGGGCCTGGGCGCCGACCTGGCCCGGCCCGCTGATCGGCATGCTCGCCGCGGCGNGGGCGGTGGCCGCGTTCGGGCTGCAGCGTCAGGGGATCGAGATCATCGGGACCGTGCCGACCGGCCTGCCGGTGCCCCGCGTGCCGAACCTCGCCGACGTGCGGGTGCTGGAGTTGGTGCCCTACGCGGCGGGCATCGCGGTGGTGGGCTACACCGACAACGTGCTCACGGCCCGGGCGTTCGCCGCCAAGCACCGGCAGCGGATCGACCCCGGCCAGGAACTGCTGGCGCTCGGGGTCGTGAACGTCGCGAACGGGTTCGCCAACGGGTTCCCCGTCAGTTCCTCCGGGAGCCGGACGGTGCTGGGCGACGCGATGGGCAGCAAGAGCCAGCTGCACTCGCTCGTCGCCTTGGGTGCCGTCGTCGCGACGCTGTCGTTCCTGGCGCCGCTGCTGGCGTCGTTCCCCGTGGCCGCCCTCGGCGCGGTCGTCATCTACGCGGCCCTGCGGCTGGTGGACGTGGCCGAGATCCGGCGGATCGCGGCCTTCCGGCGCAGCGAGTTGATCCTGCTCGGGCTCACCACGGCCGGGGTGCTGGTGTTCGACATCCTCGGCGGCATCGGGCTGGCGGTCGCGTTGTCGATCCTCGATCTGATCCGCCGCATCGTCCACCCCCACGACGGGATCCTCGGCTACGTGCCGNGGGTCGCCGGCATGCACGACGTGGACGACTACCCGGACGCCACGCTCGTCCCCGGGCTGCTGGTCTACCGCTACGACTCCCCGCTGTTCTTCGCCAACGCCGAGGACTTCCGGACCCGGGCGCTGGCGGCGGTGGACGCGCAGGCGGGCGGCTGCGAGTGGTTCGTCCTCAATGCCGAGGCGGTCGTGGAGGTCGACCTGACCGCGATGGACGCCTTGACCGAGGTGCACGACGAGCTCGCCCGGCGCGGAATCGAATTCGCGATGGCACGGGTCAAGATGGACCTGCGCGACGACCTGGAGGCGGCAGGGATCGTCGAGCTCGTCGGAGCCGACCGGATTTTCCCGACCCTCCCGACCGCCGTCGCCGCTTACGCGCACTGGTACGCGGGGGCGCACGGCCGGCGCCCGTCCGGATTGCCGGATGGAACCGTCGGACCCGAACCCTAGGCTGCAAGTGACGAAAGGAGTCGCATGACCGCACGTCTGATCCAGATCGCCGTCGACTGCGCCGACGCACACGTCCTCGCCGACTGGTGGGCCGAGACCCTCGACTGGGTGGTGGAGCCGACCGATGCCGAGTTCATCAAGAAGATGATCGCCGAGGGCCACGCCGAGGAGGCGCACACCACCGTCCACAACGGGAACCTGGTGTGGAAGTCGGCCGCCGCCATCACCCCCGCCGACCAGGTGGGCAGTCCGACCCGGCAGCGCATCCTGTTCCAGGTGGTCGGCGAGCCCAAGACCGTGAAGAACCGGATCCACCTCGACGTCCGACCCGGTGAGGACGACCTGGACACCCTGCGGGCGTCGCTGGAGGGGCGCGGAGCACGGTTCCTGTGGGAGGGCTCGGAGGGTCCACACCGCTGGTACACGATGGCCGACCCCGAAGGCAACGAGTTCTGCATCGGCTAGGAGCGGCTCGCGGCGGCTGGCCCGCCGACGTTGCTCGTGGTCCGGGTCGCAGCCGCGGCCTTGGTGACTGAGGGGCCCGGCGGTCGTCGCCGGCCCTCGGGCAGGTGGTTCGCCGGGGCGGACGGGCTAGGGTGAACTCCCGTGAGCCCAGCCCGTCCTCAGCCGGAACAGCAGGCGCCGCCGGTCCAGCGGTTGCGGCTGCGCTACGCCAAGACCGGACGAGCCCGCTTCACCAGCCATCGCGACTTCTCGCGGGCCATCGAGCGCGCCCTGCGCCGCGCGGGGGTGCCGATGGCGTACTCGTCCGGCTTCTCCCCGCACCCGCGGATCTCGTACGCCAACGCGAGCCCGACCGGAGCCGCGACCGACGCCGAGTACGTCGAGATCGGTCTGGCCGAACACCGTGAGCCGGAGACGGTCCGCCAGGGCTCAACGCAGCGCTGCCCGACGGGCTGGAGATCAAGGAGGTCGTCGAGGCGGATGGCGCTTCGCTGGCCGAGCGGCTCACCGCGTCCGTCTGGGACCTCGATGTCCCCGGTCTCGACGCGACTCTCTTGCAGCGAGCCGTCGACGCGCTGCTGGCCGTCGACGTGCTGCCGGTGCAGCGGATGACCAAGACGGGCTTGCGCGAGTTCGACGCCCGCGGGGCGATCCTCGACCTGCGGGTCCGGGACGACCGGACGCTGCGCCTGGTGTCGCGGCACGAGGTGCCGCTGGTCCGACCAGACGACGTCATGGCGGCCCTGGCCCGGGTCGACCAGGACTTCGTCCCGGCCGGGACGCCGCTGTTCCACCGGCGCTTCCAGGGGCTGTGGGACGGCGACCGGCTCCTCGACCCGTTCGGTTCGGCTGACTGGACGATCTAGCGACACGCCTTGTCAGCGCCGGGTATCTGGGTGTGGGTGCGGCGCGGCGACGCGCCGCCGGACGCCGGTGTGGCATACTGGCGTCCAGGCGTGGAGCCGATCCACGCCGATCCGATGGCCCGACCGAGGTGACAGCTCGGCAGCCACACCGCGACGGCGACGACCGCGGGGGCGCGATCCATCGGCTATCACAGGCTTTGCCACCCACGGTGGCACTCACAGCGGCGCACCTCAGCCGCCGAAGGAGAGCACATGCTCGACGACGACACCTCCGCACCCGATCAGACCCCTGCCGAGGGCACCGAGCCCACCCCACCGCCCCGCCGCCGTCGCGCCGCGAGCCGTCCGGCGGGCCCTCCTTCCCAGCGTCCGGCCGAGACCTCCGACGCGCCCGACGCGACTCCTGCCGGCGCGGCGCCGGTCGAGGCTGTGTCGTCCGATGAGTCGCTGGCCACGGAGGCTGCGCCCGCGGAGGCGGCTCCGGTCGACGAGGCCGAGCCGGCCCCGCTCCGGAACTCCCGGTCGAGGACGTTGCCGCGGCGGGGGCAACCGCCGAGCCGGACGGGGACGTTGCCCCTGCCGAGGCGGCGAAGCCGGCCCGCGCCAAGCGCTCCCGCAGCAAGGCCCGGGCCCCGAATCTGAGACCGACTCCGAGTCGGCCGCGGCCACCGCTGCCGGCCCGGCGGACGATGCGGTCGGCCAGAGCCTGGAGGAACTCGCGCGCACCAGCCGCCGCCGGTCCCGGCGGGCGGCTGCCGCCGACGCAGCGCTGACCCTGGACAGCCTGGCCGCCGCCATCGGCGGGGCCGAGCCCGAGCAGGCGGCGGCCACCATCGCCGCGGACACCACGGCGGAGGCGGACGAGGAGGCCGACGAACCGGTCGTCGCCGAGGGCGACGCGCCGGCCGAGACCATGGCGGACGACGACCAGGCACCGGACGTGGCCGAGCCCGACGACGAGGAAGCCGACGAAGCAGGCGACGGCGAGGTGGAGCCGGGCGAGGGTCCTCGGCGCCGGCGCCGGCGCCGGGGTGGCCGCCGGCGCCGCAAGGGTGCCGCGAGCGAGGCCGCCGACGAATCCCCGGCCGACGAGGCCGAGGGCGATGCGGCCGACGCGGAAGCCGCCGAGGATGACGCCGAGGCCGCCGGCGAGGAGCCTGGCGAGACCACGGCCCGGCGCCGGCGTCGCCGGCGTCGCCGAGGGAGGACACCAGCGCCGCCGAGGACGACCCGAGCGACGTCGTCGTCCGCGTGCGCGAGCCGCGCCGCACCCGCAACACCTCCGACGAGGTGACCGGCATCGAGGGCTCCACCCGCATGGAGGCCAAGCGCCAGCGCCGCCGCGAAGGCCGCGCCGCCGGGCGCCGCCGGGCGCCGATCCTGTCCGAGGCCGAGTTCCTGGCCCGCCGGGAATCGGTCGAACGCAGGATGCTGATCCGGCAGAGCGACGACTACACCCAGATCGCGGTGCTGGAGGACGGGATCCTCGTCGAGCACTATGTCGACCGCGCCTCGGCGACCTCCCTGATCGGCAACGTGTACCTCGGCCGCGTCCAGAACGTGCTGCCCAGCATGGAGGCCGCGTTCATCGACATCGGCCGGGGCCGCAACGCCGTCCTCTACGCCGGTGAGGTCGACTGGGACGCGTTCGGCGTCACGGGGACCGACCGCAAGATGGAGAAGGTCTTCAAGTCCGGCCAGTCGGTGCTCGTCCAGGTCAGCAAGGACCCGGTCGGCGCCAAGGGCGCGCGGCTCACCGGCCACGTGTCGATCCCCGGTCGCTACGTCGTGTACTCGCCGAGCGGCCAGCTGTCCGGCATCTCGCGCAAGCTGTCGGAGACCGAACGCAACCGGCTCAAGGGCATCCTCGACGGCCTGGTCGGTGAGGAGTCCAGCGTGATCGTGCGCACCGCGGCCGAGGGCGCGTCGGAGGAGGAGCTCGTCCGCGACGTCAACCGGCTCAAGGCGCAGTGGGAGGTCATCGAGAAGAAGGTCAAGGCCGGTAAGTCCCCCGAACTCCTCTACGCCGAGCCCGACCTGACCGTCCGGATCGTCCGGGACCTGTTCACCGAGGACTTCACCCAGCTCGTCGTCGACGGCAACGGCCGCGGCGAGGACGCCTTCGACACCGTTCAGGCCTACGTCACCCACGTGGCCCCGCACCTTAGCGAGCGGCTGGTGCATTGGAACCGGGCGGAGTCGGGCGACCTGTTCTCCGCCAACCGGATCGACGAGCAGATCGCCAAGGCCCTCGAACGCAAGGTGTTCCTGCCCTCCGGCGGCTCGCTCATCATCGACCGCACCGAGGCGATGACCGTCATCGACGTCAACACGGGCAAGTTCACCGGCACCTCCGGCAACCTCGAGGCCACGGTGACGTCCAACAACCTGGAGGCGGCCGAGGAGATCGTCCGGCAGCTACGGCTGCGCGACATCGGCGGCATCATCGTCATCGACTTCATCGACATGGTCCTGCCCAGCAACCGCGAGTTGCTGCTGCGCCGGCTGGTCGAGTGCCTCGGCCGCGACCGCACCCGCCACCAGGTCGCCGAGGTCACCTCGCTGGGCCTGGTGCAGATGACCCGCAAGAAGATCGGGACGGGCCTGGCCGAGGCGTTCACCGTGCAGTGCGAGACCTGCAAGGGCCGCGGCTACCACCGCCACGACACCCCGGTCGAGACCCAGGCCNCCGCCGACGGCGGCGAGCGCGAGAACGGACGCCGCCGCCGCGGCTGAGGTCGTCGGCACGACCCCGTCGATGTGGAGGCCTCAGCGCTCGAAGCTCGTCCAGTTCTGACCGCCGTCCTCGGAATACCACAGTGGCGTGGCTGCCGATGTGGAGGGCACCAGGTACAGGCGGTTGCCGAAGGCGATGAAGCGGGACGGGCCCGCGTACACCGTGGGCGTCAGCGCCCTGCGGTTGGTGAAGTCCGGGTCGAGCACCCACCAGCGCGCTCCCGCCTCGATGCTGTCCCGGCCCATCGCCAGCAGCAGCCGACCGTCGTCGAACGCGAACAGGGCCAGCGTGTTGTCGCGCGCACGAGCGGGGAGCTTGTGGGTGCTCCAGGGCCCGCTGACGGTCGTCGGCCGGACGACGGCGGACGACCATTGCTGCCCCTTCCACACCGGGACGAAGTACAGTCCGCCCACCACCATGAACCCGCTTTCGCTGCCCTGTCCGGCGGCGGCCGGCAGGCCGAACGCCGTCCAGCGGCGGCCGCGGTCGCCGGAGCGCTCCGCGGTCAGCTTGGTCATCCGCCACAGCGAACCGTCCGGGGCGAGCCAGGCGTGCTTGAGCCGGGGTTCTTGCGGTGCACGGTCTTGTCGGAGGGGCGGTACAGGAAGTCCACACCCCGCACGTCCACCACAGGTCCACGTCACCGGCCTCGAAGTAGGTGGGCCTCGTGTTCACCGGCACCGGGGTGGTGGATCCGTCCGCGCCCATCATGCGGAGCCCTGGCTTGCCGGCCTTGCAGGTCTCCAGCAGGAAGCCGTCCGGCGTCGCCCGCGCGACGGGCGCGCCCTCGCCGGCCTGCACCCGTACGCCGTCGAGGTTACAGCACCCAGGCCGACTTCTTGGCCTTCGTGTAGCGGACCAGGATCCCCGCGGGCCCGGCAGCGAGGTAGGGGTGCCGTCGCGAACCACCGCGGCCAAGTCGTCGATCAGCGGCGCCGGCGTGGCCGGGGCGGTGCTGGGGATACGGAGGCCGGCGTGGGAACACTCGACTCGACCGTTGCGGGGTGCAGCCACTGAGCGCGGCGAGCGTGGCCACGGCGGCGACCAGTGGACGAAGGCGGGGGTGAGCCATGGGCGGAGCTTAGCTGCGAGACAGGCTCGGGTCCGTCCACGACGCAGGCCGAGAAGATCGCTGGGGCGCACCGGGCTGCCCGGGACGCACGGACGTGGTGGTCGTCGGCACTGGGGAGCGCCCCGAGCGTCGGAGCGTGGCCCAGCGCCGGGACGCTTCCCGAGCCAGCCGCTACTCCGCGTCGAGGACCGACGCCCCGTTGGTCGCGATGATCTGCGCGTACACGTCGTAGGACTGCTTCTTGTAGCGGTTCAGGCTGCCCGTCCCGTCGTCGTTGCGGTCGACGTAGATGAACCCGTACCGCTTCGACAACTGGGCGGTGGACGCGCTCACGATGTCGATCGGCCCCCACCACGTGTAGCCCCACAGCTCGACGCCGTCCTCGATGGCCTCGTACAGCGCCCTCACGTGGGCGATCAGGTAGTCGCTGCGGTAGCCGTCGACGACGGTCTTCACCCCGTCGACCTCGACCAGTTCGTCCTTGGCGCCCAGGCCGTTCTCGACCACGAACAGCGGCTTCTGCCAGCGCTCCCAGTAGTCCTCGGCGATGATCCGCAGGCCGGTCGGGTCGATGGCCCAGCCCCAGTCCGACTTCTCCAGGGTCGGGTTCGGCACCCCGCCCATGATGTTGCCCAGCTCCGAGTCGGTGGTCTCCGAGGCCGAGGAACAGAAGCTCATGTAGTAGCTGAACGACACGAAGTCGACGGTGTGGGTCAGGGTCTCCCGGTCGTCGTCGGTGATGTCGAGTTCGACCCCTTCCTCCCGCAGTTTGCGCAGGAAGTAGCCCGGGTAGGCGCCGCGGCAGTGGACGTCCCCGAAGGCGTAGTTCTCGTGCTCGGCGTGCCGGGCCTCCCACACGTCCGCGGGATCGGGGTGAGCGGGTAGTAGGGGGCCGCGGCGATCATGCACCCCACCTTGAGGTCGGGGTTGACCTCGNTGGGCGATCCGGGTCGCGGCCGCCGAGGCGACCAATTGGTGATGCATGGCCTGGTAGCGCACCTGTGCGGGCAGTTGGTCGTTCGGGGTGAGCAGGCCGCCGCCGAACAGCGGGATGAAGATCAGCGCGTTGATCTCGTTGAACGTCAGCCAGTACTTCACCCGATCACCGAAACGTTCGAAGCACACCCGTGCGTAGCGCTCGAAGAACCCGATCAGCCGGCGGTCGGCCCAGCCGTTGTAGTTCTTGGCCAGATACAGCTGAAGTTCGTAGTGCGACAGGGTGATCAGCGGGGTCATCCCGTTGGCGATGATCTCGTCGATCAGCCGGTCGTAGAAGGCCAGGCCCTCCTCGTTGGGGTCTCCTCGTCGNCCGTTGGGGAAGATCCGGGCCCACGCGATCGAGAGGCGGAACACCTTGAAGTTCATGCCCGCCATGAGCTTCAGGTCCTCGGGGTAGCGGTGGTAGAAGTCGATGCCCTCCAGCTTCAGGTTGTCCGGGGTCGGTTCCTCGGTCGGGGCGCCGAAGCCGCCCTTCGGCGTCACGTCCTGGACGGTCAGGCCCTTCCCTCCTTCGAGATAGGCGCCTTCGAGCTGGTTCGCGGCAGTGGCGCCGCCCCACAGGAAGCCGTCGGGGAACTGCTTGGTCACGGGAGTGCTCCTCACGGATCGGTACGGATGCCTCGTCACGGGGTCACCGGACGAGAGGGGACACCCGCACGCTACGCGTCGCGGCGGATCGTGTCAGCGGCTTCAGCGGACCAGCAGGCTGATGCCGTGGATCACCAGGCCGGCCAGGCAGCCGACCACGGTCCCGTTGATCCGGATGAACTGCAGGTCCCTGCCGACGTGCAACTCGATCCGGTCCGCCGCCTCGCGGCCGTCCCACCGCTCGATGGTGTGGCTGATGACGTTGGACAGTTCCGGGCCGTACTGGGTGACGAAGAACGCGACGATGTCGGCCAGCCGCGCCTCCAGGCGCTCTCGCAGGTCGGTGTCGGTGAGCAGCGAGTCGCCGAAGCGCTGGACGGCGGCCTGGGCGCGGGCCCACAGCCGGGACTGGTCGTCGTCGAGGGCGTTGGTCAGCGCCTCCTTGGCGGTGGACCACAGGTTCACGATCGTCTCCGCGGTCTGCGGGTGGGTGAGCAGCCGTTCCTTCAGCTTCTCGGCCCGCTCGGCGACGGTGGTGTTGTGCTGCAGGTCGTCGGCCACTTGGCGCAGATAGGTGTCGATCGCGATCCGGGACGGGTGGGCGCGGTCGCGGCGCACGTCCCACAGCCAGTCCAGTGACTTCTGATAGAGCCATTGGGTGACCCGGTCGGCCGCGAAACCTGGCGCCCACCAGGGNGAACGCTCCTCGACGATGGCCGCGAACTGCTCGGGATGGCGGCGCAGCCAGTCATGGCCCTCGGCGAACAACAGGTCGAACAGGCCGTGGTGCGCGCCATCGCCGACGATCGCGTCGAGCAGGTCGCCCATCATGCCGGCCAGCGGCTCGGTGGCCAGGCGCGGCAGGATCACCTCGTTGGCGAAGGTGTCCACGTCGTCGGTGGTGACGTGGTCGAGCGCCACCCGGGCGATCCGGGCGCCCTCGCGGACGATCCGCCGGGCGTTCTCCTCCCGCCGCAGCCACTCGCCGGCCCGGGTGCCCACATTCGCTGTGGCCAACCGATCCCGCGCGATCTCCTCGGTCAGGAAGTTCTCGGTGAAGAAGTCCTGGATGTTGTGGGCGATCTCGTCCTTCCGGGTGGGGATGATCGCGGTGTGCGGGATCGGCAGCCCCAACGGACGGCGGAACAACGCGGTCACCGCGAACCAGTCGGCCAGTGCGCCCACCATCGCGGCCTCGGCGCCGGTGTTCACCCAGCCCCACACCCCGTCGTGGGGCAGGTTCAACGTGGCGAGGTAGATCGTGGCCGCCAGCGCCAGCAGCCCGAGCGCGACGCCTTTCATCGTCCGCAGCCGGCGGCGCCGGACGAGGTCAGCCGGGCTTGTGGCCAGCAGGTCGCTCACAGCAGGCCCAGGCGCTCCAGGTCCGCCCGCAGGGCCGCAGCACTGGTGAAGAGAACGGTCTGCAGGCCCACCGAGGCGGCCGCGTGCAGGTTCTCGGCGGTGTCGTCCACCATCAGCGTGTCGCCGGCGACGAGGCCGAACCGGTGCAGCGCGTAGCGGAAGATCGCCGGATCCGGCTTGGCCATCCCGACCTCACCGGACACGATCACGTCCGCCAGCCGGTCGATCGCGGGCGCCGCCCGGCGCGCGACGTTGAAGTTCTCCGCCGACCAGTTGCTGAGCCCATAAACCGGAACCTCACGGCTCAGCAGAGCGTCGATCACGTCCGCGGTCCCCGGCACGGGACCGGAGGTGGTNGCGGGGAAGTTCTTGAGGTAGAGCCGGTAGAGGTCGGTGAGCTCGGGGGCGATCTCGTCCAACTCCACCAGACCGTCGGTCAGCAGCAGCCCGGCGTCGGTCTGGGCGTTGACCTCCCAGAACGCCTCGGATTCGAACAGCCGGGCGGCCTCCTCGGCGCTCACGACACCCTCGAAGGCCCGCATCGGGTCCCAGTCGGCGATGACGTTCGCCACGTCGAAGATAACGGCGCTGATCACGATGCGTCCTCCTGTTCCCCGATCACGACCATCTTCAGCGCGGCCGCCAGCGTCGGGCCTATCCAGTGTGCCTGGTCCTGCGTGACCACCGAGCCGCCGAGGGATTCCGCCCCGTCCAGCCGGGACAGTCTCACGAAGTCGATCCCGCGCAGGTCGGTGTCGGTGTGGACGCGGTTGCGCAGCTCCAGTTCGTCCACCAGGCTGGAGGCGAACCGGACGCGGGTCGCCACTCCGCCGGGCGCGTCGAACGTCCCGATCCGGCAGTCGCGGAACTCGACATCGAACAGCCGCGCGTCCCGGGCGTTGAGGTAGCCGATCCGCACCCCGTCGAACAACACGTTCTCCAGCGAACCGGCCGAGACGTCCAGGACGGCGATGCTGCCGCCCCGGATCTCGACGCCGCGCCACAGCCCGCGGGCGGTGTCGAACTTCGTCAACTGCGGGGACTCGAAGGCGACGTCGGTGAACCGGACCCGGCGCAGCTTGAGCAACTCGGCGTGCGCCCGCACGAACGCGCAGTCGGTGAACTCGCACAAGGTGGCGTCGTACTCGTCGTGGGACAGGGTCAGCGACGCCTCGTCGAACGACACCCCTTGGGCCTGCGGTTCCAGGATCGCCCCAATGAGCGGCGGCAGGGCGAGCGGCGTCAGCCGCGGTTCCTCGACGCTCATGGGACGTTCCGGGCGAGCTCGTCCAGCCACAGCTTCGCCGACGTGTCGGACGGCATCCGCCAGTCCCCGCGCGGGGACAGCGACCCGCCGCGGACCACCTTGGGGCCGTTCGGCAGCGCCGAGCGCTTGAACTGGGCGAAGCCGTAGAACCGCTTGCAGAACACCTCCAGCCACTTCTTGATCGTCGGCAGGTCGTAGGCGACCCGATCGGCGTCCGGGTAGCCGCCCGGCCAGTCGCCGGCGGCCGCGTCCGACCACGCGTGGTGGGCGAGGAACGCGACCTTCGAGGGCACCATCCCGTGCCGTAGGACGTGGTACAGCGTGAAGTCCTGCAGGTTGTACGGGCCGATCGTGTCCTGCGTCGACTGCGGCTTCTCTCCCGGCGTCGTCGGGACCAGTTCGGGNGTGATCTCGGTGTCGAGGATCGACTGCAGCACCGTCCCGACCTCGTCGCTGAACTGACCCGAGGCGATCACCCAACGGATCAGGTGCTGCATCAGGGTCTTCGGCACCCCGCCGTTGACGTTGTAGTGACTCATCTGGTCGCCGACGCCGTAGGTGCACCAGCCGAGGGCGAGTTCCGACAGGTCGCCGGTGCCCAGCACGATCCCGCCGCGCTGGTTGGCGATCCGGAACAGGTAGTCGGTGCGCAGCCCCGCCTGCACGTTCTCGAAGGTCACGTCGTAGACCGGGTGGCCGTCGGCGAACGGATGGTCCATCTCGGCCAGCATCGTCCGGGCCGTCTGCGTGATGTCGAGGACGGCAAAGCTGACCCCNAACGACTGCGCGAGCGCCGTCGCGTTGTTCTTCGTGTGGTCGGAGGTGGCAAAGCCCGGCATCGTGAAGGCGAGGATGTCGGTGCGCGGCCGGTCCAGCCGGTCCATCGCCTTCGCGGCGACGATGAGGGCATGGGTGGAGTCGAGCCCNCCGGAAACGCCGATGACGATCTTCGGCTGGCCGATGGCCCGCAGCCGCTGCTCCAGCCCGCTGACCTGGATGTTGTACGCCTCGTAGCAGTCCTGGGCGAGCCGCGCCTCATCGGCGGGGACGAACGGGAAGCGGGCCACGCTGCGGCGGAGCCCGCGCACCTCGTCCGGGGCGTCGAGGGTGAACGGGATCCACCGGAACGCCTCGACGCGGTCGGCGTGGGCGCGACGGTTGTCGTCGAACGTGCCCTGCCGGTAGCGCTCCTGCAGCATCCGGGCCAGGTCGAGGTCGGCGACACTGCGCCGGGCGTCCTCCGGGAACCGCTCGGATTCGGCCAGCAGGGTGCCGTTCTCCCAGATCATGGTCTGGCCGTCCCAGGACAGGTCGGTGGACGATTCGCCCTCGCCGGCGGCGCTGTAGACGTAGCCGGCCAGGCAGCGGGACGAGGCGGAGTTGCACAGCAGCTTGCGGTCCTCGGCCTTGGCCACGGTGATGGGGGAGCCGGACAGGTTGGCGATTACCGTCGCGCCCGCCAGCGCGGCCTCCGCCGACGGCGGGATCGGCACCCACATGTCCTCGCAGATCTCCACGTGCAGGACGAAGTGCGGCAGGTCGTCCGCGGCGAACAGCAGATCGGGGCCGAACGGCACGTCGACCCCGTTGAGCCGAAGCTCGCCGGTCACGTCGTCGCCGGGGGCGATCTGACGGCGTTCGTAGAACTCCCGGTAGGTCGGCAGGTACGACTTGGGCACCACGCCCAGCACCACGCCGCGGTGCAGGACGACCGCGCAGTTGTAGATCCGGTGCAGGCTGCGCAACGGCGCCCCGACCACGATCACCGTGGCCAGGTCCTGGGTCGCCTCGGCCAGGGTGGCGACGGCGGCCTCGGCCGCGTCCAGTACCGCGTCCTGCAGCAGCAGGTCCTCGATGGAATAGCCAGTCAGGCACAGTTCCGGGAATACCGCGAGCGCGACCCCNTCGTCCGCGCACTCCCGGGCCTGCTCGGCGATCGCCGCCGCGTTGGCCTGGGGNTCGACCATCGTGATCAGCAGCGTGCACGCCGCAGCCCGGACGAAACCGTGGGCATACGGGTTGAAGAAATCCATCGCCGACCTCCTTGGGGGCCAGCATTCCAGATCGGTGCGGTGCGGTGGGCACGATGCCCGGTGGTGGGGAGGACGCCGTGGCCGATCAGTCGCCGAAGCCTCCCCGAAGTCACCACCGCCGAAATCCCCACCCCGAAATCGGCCCACGACCCGCCCGAGTCGCTCCAGGATCCACCCGAGTCGCCCCCGCCGACGTCGTTGCCGCCGAAGTCGCCAGAACCGAAATCGCCGGGCCCGGAGTCGCCGAGGCCGGTGTCGAACGAGGAGTCGCCCATGGCGTCGGCGCCCAGGGAATCGATGGCGCCGTCGCCGAAGAAGTCACCGCCACCGAAGCCGTCGAAGCCGTCGGCCAGGGCGCCGAACATGGCCAGGTCGAACATTGCGTCGGCGACTCCCCAGCCGGCCATGCTCAGCCAGAACAGGTCGAAATCGGCGTCGATCCCGTCCGCCTGCGCCTGGGCGGCCAGGTCGCCGAACACCTTCGTCCAATGCTCGGCGACGCCGAGGACGATCGCGTAGGGCAGGTACTTGCTGAAGATGCCGGCGGCCTCCTCGTAGCTGAACTGCTCCTTCTCGGCGGTGGCGAGGTACTGCTTGAAGCCCAGCGTCTGGATCCGGACGGCCGTGCCCTCGGCGCTGCGCGGCATCCGGCTCGCCGCCGGGGCGCGGAACCAACCGCGCTCGGCGCACTCGTCCCACAAGCGCTGTTGGGCGTTGTTGAACGCCTGATTGCCGGTGGCCGGGAGGGTCGAGAGCAGTACCGGCGAGCCGTGGACGAACAGGTCGCCCAGCAGCGCCTGCTCGCCGGGCTCCAGCGCGGTGCCGTGCTTGGGCGTCGTGGACGCGAGTTCCCAGTCGCGTCCGTTGCGGGTGGTGGCGGACTCCACGACCTTGATCGTGAGGAACCCGCGGGCGGCCAGGTCGACGATGGTGGCCATGACGTCGCGGCTCTCGGGGTGGTTGTCGACGATCGTGCCGGCCAGCCCCGCGCGCACCCCNTTCGGCGGGTTGAACGCGACGGCGATGGGGCCGCCGTACTCCGGCCCGGGCTTGACCAGTTCTCGGACGCCCGGATCCGGCGGCACCGGGAGAAGCCCCGGGGTCAGCCCCGCGAAGATCTCGTCGGTGGCGGCGCGGCGGCGCTGCGCCGACGACCAGATGATCGCGGCGACGAACACCGCGAAGATGACCAACCAGAGGAGCGAACCGACGTTCATGCACCCAGTGTGACAAGTCGCGCTAGCGTGCCGCACATGGAGACCGCGACGGTGGAGACCGTGCTCGGACCGGGTCGGATGCTGACCAGTCGGGCCGACGAGCCCGTGGCGGTGCTGATGCTCGGACATGGCGCCGGTGGGGGAATGGAGGCGTTCGATCTGGCCGCGGTGGCGNGAGGGCTGCCGCCGCGTGGGGTCACGGTCGCCCGTTTCGAGCAGCCCTGGAAGACCGCTGGACGGAAGGTCGCCGGCCCGCCGGCGAGTCTGGACAAGGCCTGGGCCGGGGCCCTGGCCTTGGTGGCCCGTGAGTTCCCGGGGCTCCCGCTCTTCGTCGGCGGCCGGTCGGCGGGGGCGCGGGTCGCGTGCCGTTGCTTCGCGCCACCGGCGCGCGGGGTGGTGTGCCTCTCGTTCCCGCTGCACCCGCCCGGTAAGCCTGCCTCGTCCAGGGTCGCGGAGTTGGCCGGGGTAGCAGGGCCGGTGCTCGTCCTGCAGGGCGAACAGGACCCGTTCGGATCGCCGGACGAGGTGCGCGCGGCGCTGGCTGCTGCCGATGGTTCGGCGGAGGTCACACTCGTGGGCCTGCCGGGCACCCACTCCTTCGGCCCGCGTACGAAGGCCGCGCGGGCTGGTGCGGACAAGTTACGCCGGCACTTCGCCGACGAGGTCGTCCGGTTCGTGCGTGCGCACCTGGGCTGACGGCAGGGGTTGCCCTCGGCAGGTGATCGGTTTTCGCCGCGATTCGGGCCTGAGCGGCCAGAAACGGTGTTCAAGGGCCAAATCGCGTCACATTCCGATCACCCTCCGGAGCATCCGGCATCACGACGGGCCGTTCGACGGCTCAACCGACCCGTCTCCCGGCGGTGGAGCCTGTCGGGACCCTTGAGCCGACACGCGTCTCCCGGCGGTCGAGCCTGTCGAGACCCGGGAGCTGGTCGGCGGGTGGTTTCGACGAGCTCAACCGACCCGCGTGTCCCGGCGGTCGTGCCTGTCGAGACCCCGGAGCCGACCCGCGGGTGGTTTCGACAAGCTCAACCGCCCGCGTCTCCCGGCGGTGGAGCCTGTCGGGACCCCGGGGCCATCCGGCGGGTGGTTTCGACAAGCTCAACCGACACGCATCTTCCGGCGGTCGAGCCTGTCGAGACCCCGTGGGCCGCAGGATCAACTGGCCCCGCGTCTCCCGGGCGTCGTCCGCCGGGTGGTTTCGACGAGCTCAACCGGCCCGCGTCTCTCGACGGGCTCAATCCAACAGCGTCTCCCGGCGGTCGAGCCTGTCGAGACCCTGGGGCCGTCCGGCGGGTGGTTTCGACAAGCTCAACCGACCCGCGCCTCCCGGCGGTCGAGCCTGTCGAGACCCCGGGAGCCGTCCCGCGGGTGGTTTCGACAAGCTCAACCGACCCGCTTCATGCGGCGGTCGGACTCGACGAGCCCAACCGACCCGCGGTGGTCGGGCTTGACGAACTCAACCGACCCGCCTCCTCAGCCGCCGGACGATGGCGTGCCGTCGACAATCAGGTGGGCGCGTTCCCGGGGCCGCTCGGCGGCGAGGAACGGGTCCTCGTGGGCGGCCCACTCGTCCCAGAAGCGCTCTGCTTCCTCCCTGCTGCGGCCCTCGGTGACAACGTCGCGGGCGACGCCGCGGCGGCGCGCCTCGGCCGCGTCGGAATGCACCCACACAACCAGGTCGGCGCCCGCGGCCAGCGAGGCCCGCGCCGCCCCGACGCCCTCGACAACCAGAATGCGGGTCGGCGGCACCACGACCGACCCGGGCCGGCCCTTGGCGATCCAGCCGGGCGGGCGGTAGTCGACGGACTCTCCGCGCCGCCAGGGGTCGAGCACGCCGGCGACGAGTTCGTCCTCCCAGTCGGTGGGGTGGAGGTGCCAGGCGACGTCGTCGGTGTGGACGACCACCGCGTCCAGCAGTTCGGCGAGTCGGGCTGCGGTGGTGGTCTTGCCGCTGCCCGATCGTCCGTCGACCAGGACGAGCCGTCGTCCGGTCAACGGAACCAGGCACGCCAGCAAGTCCGCGGTCACGGCCGCGAGTTCGATCGGTTCGGTCACGTAGCCCTCACCAGCCGGCCCCGTAGCACTGGAAGGTCGAGACGAGCCCGGGGTGGCCGGCGGCCGCCTCGGCGAGGGCGTCGGCGGGCATCACCCCGTGGGCGAGCCGCTGGTGCACGTCGGGCAGGATCGCCTCGGCGACCGCGTCCGACACCGAGGCGGGNGACGCGATGACGCACCGCGCCCCCGCGTGCAGCCAGGCGGTGGTGAGGCCGAGAAGTTCGTCCCCGCGGCGGATCGTGGTCGCCCCCACCTCGCACGCGGACAGGATCACCACCTCGGGGATATCGGCCAACTGGTCCAGGTCGTAGCCGTACCAGGGGCCGTCCACGAGCTCCAGGTGCGAGAACAACGGGTTGTCGGGTTCGTGGCGGCCGTGGGCGGCCAGGTGCAGCACGTCGACCCGGCCGGCGATGTCCGCGACCGCCGAGGCCGTCGCCTCGCCGCCCACCAGGGTCCGGGCCCCGGGCCAGGAACGCGCGGCCCGGCGTACCTCCGGCTCCGCTCGCGCCAGGCGAGGACCTGCGGCGAAGCCGGCGAGGGCGTACTCGTGGGGACGCTCCCGTCCGCTCACCCACGCCGAGGCGCTNCCGGGGATCGTCACCGGCCGGCCCGCCAGCGTCGGCATCAACGTCCAGGGAAGNCCGGAGAAGATGCCGGTCGGGTTGACCACCACGCGCCGGGCGGACAGGTGTCGGGCCACCGGGGCCAGGACGAGGGAGTCCAGTCGGACGAGCCGGTCACCCAGCGACACCCGGACGGTCTCGTGCAGCCCCGCCGGCAGGTCGGCCGCCGCCAGGTCCAGGTCGGCGGGCAGGCCGGCCAGTTCCTGCCGGACCCGGTCCACCGGGCCCAGATCGGTCAGCGTCGCGCGCCGGTGCCCGAGCACGAGGGCCCAGGCGCGGCCCAGGCCCGTCAACGGCGCGATCAAGCAGGAATCGGTCGCGCCCAGTTCGTCCTGTACGTGGCCCAGGGGCACCAGCCGATTGACCCGGGCGGACCCCTCGTCCTGCCAGGCCCGGCGCCGTACCCGTTCGAACAGTTCCCGCTGCTGCACCGCCTCGGCCGTGCCGGGCTTGGGTGCGCTCTGAGCCAGGGTCCGCAGTTCCGCGAGGTCCGCCATCGCCTGGGGATCGGACGGGGGCCGCAACGGCGCGACCCGGCTGGCCAGGGCGCCCGTCCGTTCCACCCAGGTGTAGACGGCCGACCGTCGGCCACCGCCGAGGGCGAGGTCGAGGCCCTGGCGGGACAGCCGTTCGGCGTGCGCGGCGAGCGAGGTCTGGAGGTCGAGGCTGCCGTGCTGGGACTGCCAGTGCAGCAGTTCCTCGACCCCACGCCGCAGGATGGCCAGCGCCTGAGCGTCGCGACCCAGCACTTGCGCCCGTTCCGCGCGGACGGCCAGGGCCAAGAGCCGCACTCCGGGGGCGGACGCCGGCGGCAACCGGGGATCNGTCACCGGCTCCCCGCGGCGCAGCGACGCCCGGGCCGCCAGCAGCAGCACCATCAAAGCGTCCGACGAAAGGCCGCGGGCCCGGAGTTGGGCCGCCAACCGCCGCGCCTGCTCCGGATGGGCGGCCCGCAACTCGCAGCGGCAGGCCAGCATGACCGCCTCGCAGCGCAACTGCCAGGTGTCCAAGCCGAGGCGGCCGAAGCGCGCGGCGGCCACCCGCGCCAGGCCGAGCCCTTCNGCGGGGGCCTGGGTGCTCAACAGCCGGGCCAGCACGAATTCGGCCTCGGCCTGGAGCCGCGGCAGCCGGGCGCGACGAAAGGCCGTCCGGGCCTCCTGCAGCAGCTCGGTGCCCTCGGCGACCAGTCCCGCGGTGAGCAGGGCCTCGCCCAGATCCTGGGTGGACATCGCCGACAGCTGCTCCGATAAGGTGGCGAGCACCTCCCGGGCCTGGGTGAGCAACTGGATCGCCGTCACCAGGTCGCCGCGCAGCAGGGCGGCGTAGCCCAGGTTGTGGCGGGCCTTCGCGCTCTGCACCGGAAGGCCCAGTTCGTCGAACGCCCGTGCCGCCTCGCGGGCGTCGGCGTCCGCCGACAGGGCGTTGCCCTGATCGAGGAACATGGACGCGCGGTTCAGCAGGGCCCGCGCCCGGTCTGCGCTGCCCTCGGGCAGCAGCGGCAGCGCCGCGGTCACATCCGCGAGCGCGGACCTCGGACGGCCCAGCCGCGACCACAGCAGCGACCGCTGGGCGAGCAAGGTGCCACGCGTGTGACTCGCGACCCCGTCGCCGGCGAGCGCCTCGTCCAGCAACCGCAGACCGGCGGCGGAGTCGCCCAGTTCGGCGGTCACATACCCCAACGTGCCGGTGAGCGCGGCGCGCGTGTCAGGATCACCGGCACCCGACAGGGCCCGGTCGAGGAGGCGCCGGCCGTCCCGCAACCGCCCGGCCCGGATCAGGTCCTTGGCCTGGTCGTGCAAAGCGGCGGCGTCCACCCTCATGGTCGCACGGCACCCCACGGGGGCCGAGTTTCACGCCGGGACGATCGGGGTGTGTGTCCCGAGGGCCGCCCAGCCGCGGTCGATCGCGGTGGCCCGGGCGGTGTCCTCGTCGGCCGGCATCGTGCGCCACAGCGTCTTGGCGATCCGGCCGGCCAGCAGCGGCGCGGCGAAGGATGTGCCGCTCCAGAGGGCGAAGTGGCCGCTGAAATCGTCCGGATCCAGCGCTTCGCGGATCTTTCCGTCGTAGCTGACCCGGGCGATCGGCTCATAGCCGCCCTGGAAAGCCGGGAACGTGCTGAGCAGGGCCGCCCCGGTCTCCCAGGCCCGCACCCAGCGACCGGCGTTGCTGAACAGCGCCTGGGTGCCGTTGGGGTTGAGCGCGCCGACCGAGACGATCGGCAGTCGCGTGGCGGCGGGGGCGGGGCCGCCCTCCCAGGGGCCCAGGGCTGCGGGGAACCGGGGCCGGGCGGTCGAGTCGTTGCCGGCCGCGCACACGACGAGCGTCCCCATGGCGCCCAGCGCGCCGAGCAGCAGCCGGGCGGTCATGGTCGCGTCGACGTCATCGGCGGTCTCGTGGAAGTAGCCCATGGACAGGTTGAGGATGTCGATCCGGTGCCCGCCGGTGCCCGCCACATAGGCCTGCACGACCTTGACGATCTTGCCGATCGCGCGCTCCCAGTCCGATTCGGCGATCGGACCCTCGGAGTTCATCAGCCGCCAGGACAGGATCGTCGCGTTCGGGCAGGCCTGGTGGATCAGGCCGGCGATGAAGGTGCCGTGCCCGGAGTTGGTGTCCAGTTGGCCATCCAGCGCGCCCACCTGGTCGCCGATGAGTTCGGGATCGGACGTGGGGTCGGCGATGCCGATCGGCCCGTCCATCGTCACCGACTGGTCGACCGCCCGGTTCAGCCACGGGTGCGGCGCGCAGCCGGTGTCCAGGATCGCCACCACCGGACGAAGCCGGTCGAGCTTGTCGTCGTCGACCCGGAACGGTTTCGGGCCCACGAACGCCACGGGTTGGCGGCCCCCGCTACCTGGACGGACGTAGCTCGACGTGGCGCCGAACGGATCGTGCATCGGGAAGGGGTCGTGCATGGGGAACGGGTCGTGCATCGGGAACGGGTCGTGCATGGGGGTCGGCATCGCGAACATGATGTGGTCGAGGTTTACCCCGACGACGGCGCCCGTGGTGTCGAGAGCGCGAGCCAGTTGCAGCAGGACCCAGGCGTCGGGGGCGGAGGCTGCCCGCCCCTCCACGACCTCGATCAGCACCCGGTGGCGCCCCACCAGCACGGTGCGGTCGGGCTGGTCCAGATCCGGCACCTCCACCGACCACGGCTCGAAGGTGGGGTCCTCGATCACCCGCCACCCCTTGCCCTCGGCGGCCCGGTTGAGCAGGTCCAGGGCGGTCGCGAAGCCCTCCGCCGCCACGAGGAGGCGGTGCCCGACGTACACGGTCGGGCGAGGGAGGACACCCTTGATCCGCATGGCCGTGGCGGGGTCGAGGATGCGCCCCTCAAGGGGCTCGATGACCTGGCGCGGCGGCGCGACGGGGTCGCGATCCATCGGGTCGCGCTGCTTGGGCGGCTGGTTCGGGCGCTCGGAGGCGGTCATGTGGGGTCCTCAGATCTCGAAGAGGGTGGTTCGGAAGGCGGTCGTGCGGTCCGGCTGCAGCAGGTCGAGGCGGGTGAGTCCTCGCGGGACGCTGGTGAACTCGAATCGTCCGTGGGCGGCGACCTCGACCTCCAGCGTCGCCGACTCCTGCCACAGCGCCGCGACCAACGGACGAGCAGGCGACACCCATCCATCGATCCGCCGGTGGCCGGTGTCGAGTCCGCTGATCCGCAGCATCACGGTCAGTCCGTCGGCGGTGAACTCCAGGACGGTCTTCGTGTCGTCCCGGCCCCGGACGCCGGCCAGCTGCTCGGACCGGTGAACGAGGGTCAGCAACTCGTATTCCAGGTCGAGGTCGTCGACCGCCAGCGCGATCAGCACCCGCTCGGCCAGCCCGTCCGGCACCGGGTCCATCTCCGCGTACGCCCCGCAGGGCGTCGAAGAGCGGATCCCGGTCGGGTCGCTCGGCGGGGCTCTGGGTGGTCATCGTTGCTCAACCTTCCTGCAACGCGGTGCGGAGTTTGTCGAGGCAGCGGCGCCGCGTCGGGCCGATGCTGCCGATGGGCATGCCGAGTTCGGAGGCAAGCCCCGCGTAGTCGGGCCGGTCGTCGAAGGCCACAACGCGCAGCAACCGTTGGCACCGCTCGTCCAACGTCCCCACCCAGGCCCACAGGTCGGCCGCGCTGACCCGGTCAACCGCCACCGACTCGGCGGACGGAGTGCTGGCCAGCCGGGGAGCCAGTTCCACGTCGTCCACGGTCACGGTCTTGGCGTCGGCGGTCCGGGCACGCCAAGCAGCCCGGCGGGCGGTGGTGAGCAGCCAGCCGCCGACCGCGGCTGGTTCGCTGATCTGCTGGGCATTCCGGACGAGGGTCAGGAACGCGCTCTGGACGACGTCCTCGGCGGCCGCGGCAGTGAGCCCGTAGGCACGGACCACGTGCCACAGGACGGGCGTGAGCGCCCGGACGAGGTCGTCCAGGGCCGTTTGGCGGCCGCTGCGCCACGCGGCGAACGAGGCCGCGGCTCGCTCCCACACCGACTCCTCGGCGTGTTCTCGACCGGCGGATTGCACCCTGTCATCGGCGACCTTGTTCCCACGTTTCCCAGGAGCCAATGGCTCCCGTTCTGATACCGACTGTCTGAGATTGCAGGCAGAAACGCAATGGCGGTGGGTGAAACCCCGCGCTCCCGGACAAGGTAGTCCTCGATGCCGTCCGTCGCGGACGGCGGGCCGGAAGTGCGTAATTCTGCCACCGGGCCGGGTGGATCGTCCCTCCGCCCGGGCGGCGGCCGGTCCATACGGGAACCGCGGCTGTCGGCCTTCACTGACCGCCGAGGGCCCGCGAAGAGCCAGTTGACCGTCCGGCAGGCACACTTGGGGGCATGGCCGACTTCTCAGCAACTCCACTCCCCGGTATCAGTTCGCGCGCCTGGGAGCACCCCGCCGACCGAGGCGCCCTCGTGGCCCTGCGCAAACTGCGCGGGTTCGACGTCATCGCCAAGCGGATCAGCGGATTCCTCAGCGAGCGGGCGGTGCGGATGCTGCTGCTCGGCTCCTCGGTGCGGGTGACCGAGCGCAACTTCGCCCGCATCGACCGGCTCTACAAGGAGGCGGCGCGGATCCTCGACGTTCCCGAACTGCCCGAGCTGTACGTGAAGGCCGACCCCGTCTTGAACGCGATGACGGTCGGGCTGGAGAAGCCGGTCATCGTGCTGAACTCCCAACTGGTGGACCTGCTGGACGACGACGAGCTGCGGTTCGTCCTCGGCCACGAACTGGGCCACGTGCTCAGCGGGCACGCGGTCTACCGGACGATCCTCGCGATCCTCATGGCCCTGTCCGCCTCGTTGTTCGCGATCCCGTTGGGCGCGTTGGGCGCCCGCGCGTTGATGGCGGCCCTGCTGGAGTGGTCGCGCAAGTCGGAACTGTCGGCCGACCGGGCCGGGCTGCTGGCGATCCAGGACCCCGGGGTCGCGCTGCGCACCCACATGAAGCTGGCCAGCGGCGGCCGCATCGATGACCTGGATCCCGACGCCTTCCTGGAGCAGGCCGCCGAGTACCACGGCGCCGACGACTTCCGGGATCTGCTGCTGCGGGTGCTGCTGGTCGAGGGCTCTNCGCACCCGTTCGCTGTCGTCCGGGCCGGCGAGTTGCGCCGCTGGGTCGACTCGGGCGAGTACGCGAGGATCCTGACCGGCGCTTACCCCAAGCGCTCCGAGGACGCCGAGGCGAGCCTCAGCCAGGAGGCTCAGGCGGCGGCCGCCAGCTACGCCGACCAGTTCTCCCGCGCCGACGATGCGCTCGGCCGGCTGTTCAGGACGTGGGGACGGCCTGAACTCGGCCGCCGACTGGGTCGCCGACCAGTTCCGGGCGTTCACCGCGCCCCCGCCGCCCAAGGACGAGAAGCGCCGCCGCTCGCCCGGCTGGTGACGGCGGCGGATCAACCGAGAACCTGCACGAGTCGGCGTCCGGACAGCCCGAGTTCCACGGCTTGCCCCCAACTGAGGGTGAGCCGGTCGTCCTCGATGCCGTCGCCGACAACCACGAGGCTGTCGGATTCGACCCGCACGTCGAGCCGCTCGGCCGAGGTCAGCAGACCGGACACCAGCGAGGTCCCGGTCGACGGGGAGGGCCAGGCCTCCCGGACGAACCAGGCCAGTTCCCGCGCTCCGGGCGCCGGCAGGGGCAGCGGCGAGTGGATCGCCCGGTGGATCGAGGCGCACCAGCCGGTCGCCCCGGTGCCCGTGCTCACGATCACTCCGGACGAGGCTTGCCGCTCTTCGTCCGTCCCGGTGCGTAGCGTGTAGCGGGCGGTCTGCTGGGTGGGCTGGCCGAGGTACAGCTCGTTCAGGGCCTCCAGCGTCTGGCCGTCGTCCGTGCGCGCCCGCACCATCGTCCGTTCGAGAACGTCGGCCCGGTCACGCCGGATCGCGTCCAGCAGGCGGGGCATGGCGGCAACCCGATGCGGCACCAGCACNCCTGGGTTGAGACCNGGGGTCGGGTCGATCCCGATCACCGGCTGGCCGTCGAGGTACTTCGCGACGTTGGCCACCAGGCCGTCCTGGCCGACCGCGACGACGATGTCCCCGGGGGCGAACAGGAACCGGTGCAGGTCGGCGCGTTCCACGCCTGCCCGGCGCCAGTCGACGGGTGTGGTCCGGGCGACCTCCGCCAGCGCGTCGCGCTGCGCCCGGTCCGCGCTGGCCAGGGTCTCGATGTCCCGCCCGCGCGTGCGCAGGAAGAACGCCGCCTGACCGTGGCTGGCGTGCCGGGCGACGGCCTGGTCGAGTTCGCTCGTCCGGTGCACGACGACGAGCCTGGGGGCGGTCATNCGGGACCCCATGGTGCTCAGCCGGGCCAGCAGCGGGCTCAGCAGGTCGGGGGTCAGCACCAGCTGATCCACGTTCCCCAGGGCGGTGGCCAGCTCGCGCAGGGCCAGTCCCGTGAGGATCTGCTCGGGCAGGTCGCGGTAGGCGTCCAGGCGCGCCTGTTCGGAGTCCGCCTCAGCCTGTCCGACGAGCCTGGTGGACGCCGCGTTCGCCGCCGCGAGCCGCTCGACGCGGTCGGCTTCGGCAGCCGTAGCGATCCGGGCGGAGGCCGCCTCCTCCTCGGCCGCCCGCCGGGCGTTGGCGCCGCGCTGGGCGACCAGGTGCTCCTCGCGCCGGGCGAGTTCGATCTGATTGGCCAGCTCGTTCTCGCCGATGGCGGCCTCACGCTCGACGGCCAGCGCGCGGCGTTCGAAGGTGGCACGGTCGGCTTCCTGCTGGAGCAGTTCGCGGGCCGGCGTGGCGAGCGCCTTCTCCACATCCGGGCTGGGCCGGAACAGCGAGATCCGGCAGCCGAGGACGGTCACGCCGGTGGACCGCAACTGATCGCTGGCGCCGAGGCCGGCGAGGACGGCCCCGGCCACCTCGTCCATACCGTGGGCGAGGACCTCGGCGAGGGTGAGGCGTGCGAGCACCCGCGTGGCGTGGCCGGCGGCGGTCTCGGACAGCACCGAGGCGATCTGCTCCAGTGGCGTGGCGAGCCACTGCCCGGTNCCGGGGTCGATGCCGAAGTCGAGCGTGCGTGCCGCCAGGTCGGGTTCGATGAACCGGAACGTGAGGGTGGCGGTCGCGCTCACCTGCTGCAGGTCGGCGGTCCGGCCGGTGAGGACGGTGCTGAGCTCCCGGTCGTCCACCGGCACTTCGCTCAACACGGCCGTCAGGGGACGGAACCAGAACCCCGCACCGGTGCCGGCGTGCTTCACCCGGCCGTTGACGAGGTGCTGGACGTGGCTTGTCGCGCTGCCGCGCAGATGCCTCACGAGTGGGTAGGTGGTGATGGCGGCCATGTCGTCCTCCTTTATCGTCGGTATGACGAGAATATCTCCTCCACCGGTATTTAGTCAAGGTGACGATTAGAGCTAGGCTGGGCGGCATGAAGCCCCTCGCTACGTCGTGACCGTGGATCTCGTGCTCTTCACGATCCGCGCCGGCAGGCTGCAGGTCCTGCTCGTGCAACGCGGCGTGGAGCCCTTCCTGGGCTCCTGGGCGCTCCCTGGCGGTCTGGTGGAGCCCGACGAGGACCTGCCCGCCGCCGCCCGGAGGGAGCTCGAGGAGGAGACCGCCGTCAGCCTCGCCGCCGCCCACCTGGAGCAGTTGGCCAGCTACGGGGATCCGGACCGCGACCCGCGGGGCCGGACGGTCACGGTCGCCTATTTGGGCCTGATCCCGGATCTGCCGGCGCCGGTCGGCGGGTCGGACGCCGCGGCCGCCCGCTGGTTCGGTGTGGACGAGGTGCCGCCGCTGGCCTTCGACCACGCCGTCATCCTGGCCGACGGGCTGGAGCGAGCCCGGGCCAAGTTGGAGTACTCGCCGTTGGGCGCGGCCTTCTGCNCCNCCGAGTTCACGGTTGCCGACCTGCGCGCGGTGTACGAGGCAGTGTGGGGGTCGNGTCTGGATCCCCGGAACTTTCACCGCAAGGTCACCGGTGCGCCGGGTTTCCTGGTGCCGGTGGGCCGGCTGTCCGATGCCGGGCCCGGTCGGCCGGCTCAGCTGTTCCGGCGCGGTGACGCGGCTACGCTCAACCCGCCGATCACCCGGGCCGGACTGCCGCGGCAGGGTGCGGCACGACCCGCCCAGGCGCCCGATAGCACCCCTCGTTGAGCGGTCACCGCGGATCGGCCGTCGCGCTTCGACCACTCACACGGCACCCCGCACGTTTCCCTAGCCTGAAACGGCCCACCGGCGAAGCCTGGTCGGATCTCCCACCCGGTGCTGTGACCGGTGACCGAGCCCCCTCATCGTCCGGCGAGCGCCTGCTCNNCAGCCAGCCCAGGGTGATCCGCCACGCCACGGCGGAAGCGTGCGCCTGATGCAGCGGGGGATAGGGGTTGTCGAAGGCGTGGTTCGCCCCGGCATGCAGGACGAACGTCACATCGTCCCGATCCGCGGTGACCGCGTCGCGGATGGTGTCCACCGTCGCCATCGGGAAGAACGCGTCGGCCGTCCCGAAATGGTGCAACTGCGGGCAGGTCACCTCCGGCGCCCGGTCGAGCAGCCCCGGCAGCGCGGAGCCGTAGTAGCTGACCAGCGCGTCCGGGGTGTTGCGCGACGCCACGTCGAAGGCGAGCCCGCCGCCGAAACAGAAGCCGAGCAACGCCACTGCGCCGGTCACGGACGAATCGGCCCGGAGCGCGTCCAGGGTCGCGGATGCGTCGTCGCGGGTCTGCTCCCAATCCAGCCGCTGGGAGGCGGCGATGCCCTGCTGCACGTAGTCGTCGGCGCCCTCGTCGAAGGTCACCTCACCCAGCCGGAAGTAGAGGTCGGGGCAGTGGACGACGTAGCCCGCGGCGGCCAGGTCCGCGCAGCGGTTCCGGACGTACGGGCTGACCCCGAAGATCTCCTGGATCACCACGATCCCCGGTCCCTCGCCGGACGGCGGCGTCCAGCGCAGTACCGGTAGGCTGCCGTCGGTACGAGGGACGTCGAACGTGCTGGGCGAGTCGGTCATGGCGGCCATCGTGCCCCAGTTTGACCCTCTTCGGAACCTCCCCGTATTCTTGATCCTCGGTGCCCGCCGGCGCAGGTCCGCGTCCGTGGAGTCGCGAGGCGAGGTGCACCAAGCAGTCGTAGAGATCGGAAAGTGGGTCAGCGTGTACGCGATCGTGCGCAGTGGCGGCCGCCAGCACAAGGTTGCGGTCGGTGACGTCGTTGAGATCGACAAGGTCGAGGCGAAGGTCGGCGACAGCGTCGCTTTGACCCCGCTTCTGGTCGTGGACGGTGACGCGGTCACCGCCGACGCCAAGAAGCTCGCCAAGGTCACCGTCAGCGCCGAGGTGCTGGCCGCGACCAAGGGTCCGAAGATCCGCATCCTGAAGTACAAGAACAAGACCGGTTACAAGAAGCGCCAGGGGCACCGTCAGCAGTACACCCAGGTCAAGGTCACCGGGATCGAGAGCTGAGGTAGGACGAGATGGCACACAAGAAGGGCGCGTCCAGCTCGCGCAACGGTCGCGATTCCAACGCCCAGCGGCTCGGTGTGAAGCGCTTCGGCGGCCAGCAGGTCAACGCGGGCGAGATCCTCGTCCGGCAGCGCGGCACCCACTTCCACCCCGGTGAGGGCGTGGGCCGCGGCGGCGACGACACGCTGTTCGCGCTCCGCGCGGGCAAGGTCGAGTTCGGCACCCGCCGGGGTCGTCGAGTCGTCAACGTCGCGGTGGACGACGCCGTCAACTGATCACTGCAGCTCGGCCGAACCACCGCACTGGGCGACCTTCGGGTCGCCCTTTCGCGGTTAAGGACTGGCTTTGACGATCGACGTCGCCGGCGGCGCTGGCTGCTGGACCGGTCCTGCCTCAGCCCCGGGTCGGATTGCTGATCCAGTGGTCGTTGTGTGCGAGGACGACGTAGCCGTTGCCCCGTTGCCTGACGAGCGCCTCGTACAGGATTCGGAGCGAGAAGCGCGTCCCCGAGACCCGACCGGAGACCGGGTCGTCCCAATAGAGCCGGCTGTTCGGCTTCGCCTTCAGCGTCACCTGGCAGTCGAGCTGGATCAGGCTCAGGCTGTTGTTCTTGACCTCGAAAGTCGCGATCGCCGGGCCCTGTGGGACCGTGCACCTGCTGGCCGTGACCACCTCGTAGCTGCCACCCCAGGCCGCGCTGCCGGCCCGGACGTTGCCGCTCTGGGCCACGACGCCCTTGGCTCGGCCGGTGCTCGCGGCGGTGGCGACGGCGCGGAGCGCGGCTGCCTGCTTCCCCGTGGCGTCGAGGTCGACGCCGGGCAGCGGGGTCAGGGGCGTGAACGACACCAGCGGTCCCTGGTCACCCGGGGCTTTTCCCGGGAAGGCCGACCCCGGCACGAAACCGGTGAACTTCCAGGCGCCGCCGGCCGTCCTGGTGAGCAGACACACCTGGTCGCCGTCGGGGGCTGGCTCGCCCTGGGGTTGGTGTAGTAGCCCCCGAGCACGAGGGCCTCAGTGCCGTCGTGGTTCGAGTAGGCGTAGAGCCTCATGACGGTGAACGGAGCGCTCTCGCCGGCCGGCTCGTAGGTGCCCCGCTCCTTGAGCCGGGCCGCGTTCGAGAGAGCCCGGGTGTCGGTGAGCCGGTTCGGGTACGCGTCCACGGCGTCCCAGACCCCGGGGTCCCATTGGCGCTGGTTCGCACGCGTCCAGCCGGCGACGATGCCGTTCATGGCTTCCTGCGCCTCCGCCAAGCCCGGCGCGGACGGCGCTGCTCCCGTGCTTGCCGGGGCCGTGGCCATCGTGCTCGCTGGAGCCCCGGACGCCGCGGCGGGGACCCCCAAGGGGTGTCGAGCCGGTGGCGGGGACGCTGCAGGAGGCCAGGCTCAGACCCACGACGAGGGCCAAGGGCCCGATCGTGATGCCTGGGGTGCGCATGAGTCGACCCTAACTCTCGCGAGGGTCGGCCCCATCCCGTGATCGGGCCGCGCCTGCCGTAATTCATCGGGGGTGGCGCAGCACTGGGCGGCTGCTCCATGGGACCGCCGGAACGAATTCACCACGTGCTGGGTCGGCCGGCTTGGTGGCAGGTCCGGTTATCGAGCCGGAGTACGTAAGACTACGCCGATCGCATTCCGAACCCGGTGTCCCGCTGGCCCCGACACGTGGCATTATGTCTTTGACCTTGAATGGCCCCCAGGAATGAATTGATGGCTACCAAACCCCTGACGATTGATCCGAAGGATCTGGCGCAGCTGGCGGAAGCTCCCGTCCCGTTGCGGCGCGTTGTCGCGCTCTTTCGTCCCTTTGGCGGTCAGCTCGCCCTGGTGACGGCGATCATCCTCGTCAGCTCGGTGGTCGCGCTGGGGCAACCCCTGCTCATTCGGGCCACCATCGACCAGGCTCTCCCGCTGCACAACACGACCCTGTTGATCGTGTGCGTCATCGGCATGGTGGCCGTCGCCGCGGCCAGCGGCGCCTTGGGGGTGTGGCAGACCTGGATTGCGACCTCCCTCGGCCAGCAACTCATGCACAGTATGCGGACCAGGGTTTTCGAACACCTGCAGCGTCAGTCGGTCCAGTTCTTCAAGCAAACGCGTGGCGGAGAAATCCAGTCTCGACTCACCAATGACATTTCGGGTATGCAGTCGGTCATTTCTTCGACCGCCACGAACGTCGCCAGCAATCTCACTACGACGGTGGCCACGTTCGTTGCGATGGCGGCGCTCAACTGGCGGTTCACCCTGCTGTCGATGGCGGTGCTGCCCCCGGCGGCGCTGCTGACCCGGCGCGTGGCGATCGTGCGGCGACGGGTCACGGCCCAGCGCCAGAAGGCGATGGCCGACCTGCTGAGCCAGGTCGAGGAGTCGCTGACGGTCAGCGGTGCGGCGCTGGTGAAGACCCTTGGCGCCGGTCCGGGGCGTGCGGCGGAGTTCCAGCGCATCTCCGGGGCCTTGGCCGAGTTGGAACTGAAGTCCCGCATGGCCGGTCGGTGGCGCATGGCGACGATGAACCTGGTGTTCGCCGCGCTGCCCGCCCTGATCTACCTCGCGGCCGGATTCGATGCCACCAGCGGAGGCATGACGATCGGCACCCTGATCGCCTTTACGACCCTCCAGGTCACCGTGTTCAGGCCGCTGATGGGGCTGTTCAACATCGGGGCGGAATGGATTGCGTCCCTGGCCCTGCTGAGTCGGATTTTCGGCTATTTGGATCTGCCCATCGATGTGCCCGAACCCGTCCGGCCAGGCCCGGTCCTTGAGGGCGCCTGGCGCGGCGAGGTGGTTTTCGACAAGGTCAACTACCGGTACCCGGACGGAGACGCGCCGGCCCTGATCGACATCGACCTGCGCCTCACGCCGGGTACCTCCCTGGCGATCGTGGGCGAGACCGGATCGGGCAAGTCGACCCTCGGGGCGTTGGCCGCCCGGTTGGCGGATCCCACCGCGGGACGGGTGCTCGTCGACGGCGTGGATCTGCGGGACATCCCGGCGGTCACCCTGCGCAAGGTCATCGGCGTCGTCTCCCAGGACCCGTACCTCCTCCACGCGTCGCTGCGGCGCAACCTGCAGGAGGCCAAGCCCGACGCGACGGACGAGGAGATGTGGGCGGCCCTCGCAGCGGCCCAGGTGGACCGGGTGATCCGCAGCCTGCCCGAGGGACTGGACACGATCGTCGGCGCCCGCGGCCACCGCTTCTCCGGCGGTGAACGGCAACGCCTCTCGATCGCTCGTACCCTGCTGCGTAACCCGCGGGTCCTCGTGCTTGACGAAGCGACCAGCGCCCTCGACCAGGAGACTGAGCGTGAGTTGCAGCTCGCTCTCGATCGGCTGATCGTCGGACGCACGACCATCACCATCGCCCACCGGCTCAGCACCATCCGCGACGCCGACTGCATCGCGGTCATGTCGGCCGGCCGCATCGTGGAGCGTGGCACCCATGCCGAACTGATGGAACTGGACGGTCTGTACGCACGCCTCAACCACCAGCAGGACCGGGCGGCCTTCGAGTCGACCGCCGTGCTGGCCTTCCCCAGCACCGCGCACGGGCGGCGGTTCCTGCTGCCCACCCTGGCCACGAACGGGGCCTTGGATCCGGCGGGTAGAGTAGGCCGCTGGCATTGGCGAGCGGAGGGGAAGTCCGGATAGTGACCCAGATCAGTCGGCGTCGGCTTCTGTTGACGTTCTCTGCCGCGTTACCGACCCTGGCGGCCTGCACGGCCCCTCGAACGGCCCCAGCACCGCGCCGAGGCCGGTGGCCACCCCCACTGCCTCCCCGACGGCGTCGGTCTCGGCGGCTGCGGGCGACCTCAGCCTCGGGGTGCTGACCTACAACATCATGACCTCGGCGAAGACCGTGATCCCGAACCTCCTCCTCGGCCGAGCCCGATCTGGTGTGGGAGAACCGGATGCCGGCCGTCGTCGATCGCATTCAGGTGCGCGACCCGGACGTGGTCTGCCTGCAGGAGAACGAGGGAATGCCCGCCTCGGGCGTCAAGCAGGTCACGGGGCTGGCCGAGCAACTGCCCGGCTACGCCACGCTCCCGACGTCCGTTGCCGAGGACACCCTCCAGATCCTCTTCCGGAAGGAATACCTGGAGTTCCTCGAGGGGGCAAGTTCAAGATCAACGTCAAGGGCCTCAACGGCGCACCCAAGGACCGCTGGTGCGTCTGGGGCCGCTTCCTGCACCGAGCCAGCCAGCGGCAGGTGCGGGTCTTCACGGCGCACATGACCGCCAAATCCTCGGCCGCCCGGGCCGCTCTGCGTGCGCATGAGTGGGAGGAGTTGCAGGCAGGCATCGCCGAGCGCGGCGGGACGGACGACCCCTGGTGCTATGCGGCGACTTCAACGCCTACAACGACGAGACCCGGGACGGTTTCAACAGTCATCTGCTCGGGATCGCCGCCCTCGGACTGGCCGACACCGCCCAGTCGGCGGCGCGTGACACGAGCCTGGTCCCCTTCGCCAGCACGTTCTCCGGCATGGGTGCGGAGGTGGATGGTGCGTGGCAGTACCGGGCGGTGCTGGCGGACGGACGCCACATCGACTACATCTGCGCGAACGCCAGCGCGGTGGCGAACGAACGCCAGGTCGTCCTCGGTGGCGGCCCCGGGCAGGGCCTGCGCAGCATCGAGGTGGGCGGCCAGCCCTACATGTTCCAGGCCGACGGGCCGATGGGCTCCGACCACAACCCCGTCTACTCCCACATCACGTTCGCTTGAGCTCCGCGGCCTATGGGAACATAGGCGCTCCGAGCCCTTTCTTGAGGGGACTTCATGGCCATCCCGTCCTTCGTCGACCAGGTGACGCTGCGCGTCGCTGGCGGCAACGGCGGGCACGGCTGCGCGTCGGTCCGCCGGGAGAAGTTCAAGCCCNTCGGCGGGCCCGACGGCGGCAACGGTGGTAACGGCGGCTCGGTCATCCTGCGCGTCGACCCGGGCCTGACCACGCTGGTGGAGTATCACCGGCAGTCGCAGCGCAGGGCCGAGAACGGCCAGCCCGGACGCGGCGACAACGCCAACGGCGCCAACGGCGCGGACGTGATCCTCGCGGTGCCGGACGGGACGATCGTCTCCGACGCCGACTCCGGCGAGATCCTTGCCGACCTCATCGGTGCCGACGCCGAAGTCGTGGTCGCCCCCGGCGGCCGGGGTGGGCTCGGCAACGCGGCCCTCGCCTCGGCCACCCGGAAGGCTCCCGGTTTCGCCCTGCTGGGCGAGGAGGGTGAGTCGCGGACCGTCGTCCTGGAATTGAAGGTGCTGGCCGACGTGGGCCTGGTGGGGTTCCCCAGCGCCGGCAAGTCCTCCCTCATCGCGGCGATCAGCCGCGCCCGTCCGAAGATCGCCGACTACCCGTTCACCACGCTGGTGCCCAACCTCGGCGTGGTCGTGGCGGGCGAGGTCACGTTCACCGTGGCCGACGTGCCGGGGCTCATCGAAGGTGCCAGCGAGGGCCGGGGTCTTGGCCACGACTTCCTGCGGCACATTGAGCGGTGCCAGGCGATCGTCCACGTCATCGACTGCGCCACCTACGAGCCCGGACGCGACCCGCTGACTGATCTCGACGTGATCGAGGCCGAACTCGCCGCCCACGGCGGCCTGGAGGACCGGCCGCGCCTGGTGGCGCTCAACAAGGTCGACGTCCCGGACGCCGCCGAGCTGGCGGCGATCGTCCGGCCCGACCTGGAGGCCCGCGGTCTGCGGGTGTTCGCCATCTCCACCAAGACCGGCGAAGGCCTGAACGAGCTCACCTTCGCGATGGCCCACCTGGTGGCCGCGCGACGCGCCACGGCGCCACCGCCCAAGCCCGCCCGGATCGTGCTGCGGCCCAAGCCGGTCGTAGGCGGGCCCGAGTTCGCCATCGCCCGCCAGGGCGACGGCGAGGGCGGTTTCGTCTGGCGGGTACGCGGCGACAAGCCCGAACGCTGGGTGCGGCAGACCGATTTCGCCAACGCCGAGGCCGTCGGCTACCTGGCCGACCGGTTCGCCCGGCTCGGCATCGAGGACGAGTTGTTGGCGCTGGGGGCCCAGGCCGGGGACGCCGTGGCCATCGGCGGGNGAGACCATCCAGTGGTGTTCGACTTCGCTCCCCAGATCGAGATCGGTGCCGAGATCCTGTCCCGCCGCGGGGACGATCAGCGCCTGCACACCGAACGTCCGTCGGTCCGGCGACGCCGTGAACTGGACGCCGCCTACCACGAGGCGAAGGACGCGGAACGCCTCACCCGGCTGACCCAGGACGGGTACGACGCCGACGAGCCGGAATGGGACGACGATGACGACCAGTGAGGTCGTGGGGAGCAGGTGCGCCCGGAGGTGACGGGTGCGCAGCGGATCGTCGTCAAGATCGGCTCCTCGTCGCTGACCAACGCCAAGGGCCTCGATCCCGAACGCCTCGAGACGCTGGTGGGGGCGCTGGTGGCCGCGCGCGGGCGGGGTCAGGACGTGGTCCTCGTCTCGTCCGGAGCGGTCGCGGCAGGGATGCCCGCGCTCCGGATGAAGCGCCGGCCCGCTGACCTGGCCAGCCAGCAGGCGGCCGCGTCCGTGGGCCAGGGGCTGCTGGTGGAGCGGTACGGTTCCCTGTTCGCCAGGCACCGGATCCCGGTCGGCCAGGTGCTGCTGACCGTCGACGACATGACCCGGCAGTCGTCCTATCGCAACGCGCTGCGCACGTTCACCCGGCTCCTGCAGTTGGGCGCGGTCCCCATCGTCAACGAGAACGACACCGTCGCGACTCATGAGATCCGGTTCGGGGACAACGACCGGCTCGCTGCCTTGGTGGCCCACCTGGTTGGTGCCGACGCCCTCGTCCTGCTCTCGGATGTCGACGCGCTCTACACCGCGCACCCGTCCGATCCCGCGGCCCGCCGGATCGACGAGGTGGCCGACGTGGACGACCTCGACATCGACACCTCGCGGGCCGGCGCCCACGTCGGTACCGGGGGCATGACCACCAAGCTCGAAGCGGCCCGCATCGCCACCGCGNGGGGCATTCCGGTGGTGCTGGCCGCCGCCGCCGACCTGACGCAGGCTCTCGCCGGCGACCATGTCGGCACCCTGTTCCATCCCACCGGCAAGCGCCGGGCGCGTCGCCTGATGTGGCTGGCGTACGCCTCCCAGGCCAAGGGCGACCTCGTCCTCGACGCCGGTGCGGTCCACGCGGTGACCGAACGCAAGGCGTCCCTGCTGCCGGCGGGGATCACGGCCGTCCACGGTGACTTCGTCGCCGGCGAACCCGTCCGGCTCGTCGACGTCGACGGACGGACGATCGCCCGCGGCATCGTCAACTACGACGCCGCCGACTTACCGTTCCTGATGGGGCGCAGCACCCGGGAACTGGCCGACGAGCGGGGCCCGGAGTTCGAGCGCGAGGTCGTCCATCGCGACGCGCTGATCGTGAAGGTCCGTCCGCGCGCCACCTGAGCCGCGCCGAGAAGCGCACCGTGCCGAACCTGTAAATTCACCGACACGGGTGCGCGCCACTCGCTCGCGTTGCATGATGTCGGCAAGAGGGCCGGCCCTCCAGGGTCCGCCCCGCACCCCAGCGAGGAGGCTACCCGATGGCTGAACCTGACACGATCCTCGAAGTGGAACGGGAGTTTCCTTATCCGCGCGGGGTCGTCTACCGCGCCTTCACCGAGCCGGCCGCGCTGGCGGCATGGTTCGCTCCCGATGGCTGGCACGTCCTGCCCGACTCGGTCGAACTCGATCCCCGGGTGGGTGGGCGGCTCCGCCACACCAAGGTCGCCGACGATGACCCCACCCGCACCTGGGTGGTCGACGGTGTCTACACCGAGGTCTTCTACCCCGACGTGCTGGTCACCAAGCAGCGGATCACCGGGTTCAAGGGCGTCGACGCCGCGCGGCCCGTCGAACTCAGGGTGGAGTTGACGCGCACCGGCCGCGACAACACGAGTCTGCGGATCATCCAGGGGCCGTACACGCCCGAGGCCGCGGTGGACTACAGCGACGGCTGGGAAAGCATCCTGGACCACCTGCAGAACTACCTCGACTCCACGACGGGGGTGCCAAGCGATGAGCGAGGCGGCTGCCGTCCCCGCGGGACGCGCGACGACCAAGAAGGCGACCATCATCCGGCACAAGCCGATGCTGACGATGCGCCAGATCCTGCTGATGAACTTCGGTTTCTTCGGTATCCAGTACAGCTTCGGCATGCAGCAAACCGCGATCAACCCCATCTACCAGTTCCTCGGCGCCTCCGAGGCCGAACTGCCGCTGCTGAACCTCGCGGGGCCCATCACCGGGCTGTTCATTCAGCCGCTGATCGGCGCGCTGTCGGACCGCACCTGGGTTGAGAAGGGGTTCTTCCGGGGCCGGCGTCGTCCGTTCTTCCTGGTGGGTGCCATCGGCTGCGCGGTCTGCCTGTTCCTGTTCCCGATGGTCTGGGCGGTCTGGATGGCGGCGCTGCTGCTGTGGCTGCTCGACGCCTCGAACAACACCGCGATGGAGCCCTACCGCGCGTTCATCGCCGACAAGCTGCCGCCCGCCCAATTGGGCAAGGGCTTCCTCGCGCAGTCATTCTTCACCGGCTTGGGGATCACGCTGGCGAACCTGTCGCTGACCTTCTTCCAGTGGATCTTCGGCCTGGGTGAGNGGGCCGGGATCCCACACTGGGTCTACGGCGCGTTCTTCCTGGGCTCCATCTCGTCCGTCGTGACCGTCCTGATCTCGGTGCTGTCGACGCCCGAGATCGAACCCAGCCCCGAGGAGCTCGCTGCGCTGCGGGCCAAGAAGGGCGGCCTCGGCACGTTCTTCGCCGAGATCAAGGACGCGATCATCGACATGCCCGTCGAGATGCGCAAACTGGCGTTGGTGTATTTCTTCCAGTGGTACGCCATGAACTGCTACTGGCAGTACGTCTCCTTGTCGGTGTCGAAGTCGCTGTACGGGACGACCGACGCGGAGTCGACCGAGTACCAGCTCGCGGTCGCCAACACGGGCACGATCAACGCCGTCTACAACATCGTGACGTTCTCGGTGGCGTTCGGATTGGTGGCGCTCGCGCGTCGGCTGGGTGCCAAGTGGGTCCACGCGATCTGTCTTTGGTGCGCGACCGTGGGCCTGTTCCTGCTGCCGCAGATGCAGACGCTGCCGCTGAAGTGGGTCGCGATCATCGGTTTGGGCATCGCCTGGGCGTCGATCATGGGCGTTCCCTACATCATGATCGTGCGCATGGTGCCCTCCAGCCGCTACGGCGTCTACATGGGCCTGGTGAACATGATGATCGTCATCCCGATGCTGATCCAGACCCTCACCTTCGGGTGGGTCTTCGCGGGACCGCTGGGCGGCGACCCGAACCTGGCGATGTGGTTCGCCGCAGCGTTCCTCGGCATCGCCGGGATCACGATGCTGTGGATCAACGAGCCGCCGATCGTCCGTAACGTCGATGACGTGCTCGATGCGCCCATGGTCGGCGGCGGACACTGAGGGAGGTAGAGATGTCCAAGAGCTACACCTGCGTCGTCGTCGGCGCCGACGGTTCGTCGCTGGCGACCCCGACCGTCACCAAGGCCGCCCGGGAAGCGGCGAACGCCGACGCCGATCTGGTGATCGTGTGCGCCTACACAGGCATGTCGCGGCGCGCGGACGCGGAGAACACCTTCACCCTCGGTGGGGATCCGAAGGTCGATCAGGTGGTGGGGAGGCCTCCGCGCGAGCGGCGATCGAACAGGCGACGGCCCTCGCCGTGGCCGAGGGTGCCCGCCTGGCGGGGGCACAACTCGTCGAGGCTGACGCGGCCGCCGCCCTGCTGCATGTGGTCGAGGAGCGCAAGGCCGATCTGCTCGTGATCGGCGCGATCCGCGACACGAGCATCGTCGGCCGCCTGCTCGGAACCGTCGCCGAGGAGGTCGTCCGCAAGGCGACCTGCGACGTGCTCGTCGTGCGCCCCGCGGTGGGAGACCCCGAACCGAACCCGCCGGAGGACGCGCCGGCGGGCTGACCGCGGCGGAGTCGGCCGGGGGCGGACGTAAGCCAGAGGACCCCGGCCGTCGGACTAGCATGCGGGCCATGACCTTCACCGATCAGGCTCGCGCCGCGAAAGAGGCGAGCCGCACGTTGGGCACGCTCAACCGGGGCGCCAAAGACGCCGCGCTGCAGGCGATGGCCGACGCGCTCGCCGCCGCCCAGGACGCGGTGCTGGACGCCAACCGGGCCGATGTCGAGGCCGCGCGCTCGTCCGGCGTCGCGGAGGCGATGGTCGATCGGCTGAGCCTGAACCCGGACCGGATCGCCGGCATGGTGAACGGGCTGCGCGATCTGGCGAAGCTCGCCGACCCGGTGGGTGACGTCGTCCGGGGCTGGACGAACGCGAACGGCGTTCAGGTGCGGCAGGTTCGGGTGCCCTTCGGGGTGGTCGGCATCATCTACGAGGCGCGTCCCAACGTCACCGCCGACGCCGCCGGGATCTGCGTGAAGTCGGGCAACGCGGCACTGCTGCGGGGCTCGTCCTCGGCCCTGCACTCCAACCGGGCCATCGTCGCCGCGCTGCGCGACGGCCTCGCCGCGGCGGGCCTGCCCGCCGACGCCGTCCAGTTGGTCGAGGGCGGGCGGGAGGTCACGGACGAGTTGATGGCGGCCCGCGGGCTGGTCGACGTCCTGATCCCGCGTGGGGGTGCGGGGCTGATCAACGCCGTGGTGGAGGGCTCCAAGGTGCCGGTCATCGAGACCGGGACGGGCAACTGCCACATCTTCGTAGATGCCACCGCCGATCACGAGATGGCGCTGAACATCCTCATCAACGCGAAGGCGCAACGGCCCAGCGTCTGTAACGCCGCGGAGACGCTGCTCGTCCACGCCGCGATCGCCGGCGAGTTCCTGCCGAAGGCGCTCGCCTCGCTCGCCGCGCACGGGGTGACCGTGCACGGGACGCCGGGCGTCGCCGCCTATTCGGCGGACGTTGTGCCCGCCACCGACACCGAGTTCGACGGCGAATACCTCTCCCTCGACATCGCGGCGGCCATCGTCCCGTCCCTGGACGCGGCGCTGGAGCACATCCGGCACCACTCCACCGGTCATTCCGAGACCATCGTCACCAACGACCGGGTGTCGGCGAACCGGTTCGCCAATGAGGTGGACGCGGCGGCCGTCCTGGTGAATGCCTCGTCGCGCTTCGTGGACGGCGGCGAGTTCGGGTTCGGCGCCGAGATCGGCATCTCCACCCAGAAGCTGCATGCCCGCGGGCCCATGGGCCTGGCGGAGATGACGTCCACCAAGTACCTCGTCACCGGGGACGGCCAGATCCGCGGCTGAGGCGACCCAGCAGTCGAGCTTGTCGAGACCCGGGAAAGGTCCCGGCGGTCGAGCTTGTCCAGACCCCGGGCGCCAACCCGGCGGTCCAGCTTGTCGAGACCCCGGGAGAGTTCCGGCGGTCGAGCTTGTCGAGACCCCGGGCCGACCAGCCGGCGGTCGAGCTTGTCGAGACCCCGGGTGCTGTGGTCCCTGCGGTGATTTCGACAGGCTCAATCGCCGCAGTTGCTGCGGGTGAGCTCGTCGAGACCCCGGGCGGCAAGCCGGCCATCGAGTGTGTCGAGACCCCGGCACCCGCCTGGGCGGTGAGCGGCGTATCCCCGGCGGTCGAGCTTGTCGAGACCCCGGGTGCTGTGGTCTGGGCGGTGATTTCGACAGGCTCAATTCGCCGCAGTTGCTGGGGCCCCGACGTCCGCTCAGGTGTTCTGGGGAAGCCCAGCGCGAGGCCGCGGTGGCTCGGATCCGGCCAGCGCCGGGTGACGGCCTTCGACCGCGTGAAGAAGTGCACACCCTCGGTCCCGTGGGCGTGGGAGTCGCCGAACAGCGAGTCCTTCCAGCCGCCGAAGGAGTAGTACGCCATCGGGACAGGAACGGGCACGTTGATGCCGACCATGCCTGCCTGCACCTCGATCTCGAACCGTCTCGCCGCCCCGCCGTCGTTGGTGAAGATGACCGAGCCGTTGCCGTAGCGGTTGGCGTTGATCAGCTCCAGGCCGTCGGCGAAGCCCTTCACGCGGACGACCGACAGCACCGGACCGAAGATCTCATCGGTGTAGATGCTCATGTCCGTGGCCACGTTGTCGAACAGGGTCGGCCCGACGAAATAGCCGCCCTCCTCGCCGTGGAAGGGGCCTTCCCGCCCGTCGACCACGAGGGTGGCCCCGGCCTTCGCCCCGGCCTCGATGTAGCCGGTGATCCGGTCGCGGGCCTGCTCGGTCACGATCGGGCCCATGTCGCACGCGGTGGCGCCGTCGCCGGTCTTGAGGGTCTTCATCCGGGACACGATCTTGTCGATCAGCTCGTCGGCGATCGACTCGGTGGCCAGGACGACCGACACCGCCATGCACCGCTCGCCGGCCGACCCGAAGCCACCGTTGATCGCCGCGTCCGCGGCGAGGTCCAGGTCCGCGTCGGGCAGGACGAGCATGTGGTTCTTGGCGCCGCCGAGGGCCTGGATCCGCTTGCCGTTGGCGGTGCCGCGCTCGTAGACGTACTTCGCGATCGGTGTGGAGCCGACGAACGAGATCGCCCTGATGTCGGGGTTGTCGAGCAGGGCGTCGACGGCCTCCTTATCGCCGTGGACGACGTTGACCACGTCCGCGGGCAGGCCGGCCTGCCTCCAGAGTTCGGCCACGGCGTTGACCGCGGACGGGTCCTTCTCCGACGGCTTGATGATGACCGCGTTGCCGCAGGCCACCGCGATCGGGACGAACCACATCGGCACCATGGCGGGGAAATTGAACGGCGAAATCACCCCGACCACGCCGAGCGGCTGCAGCATCGAGTACGAATCCACCCCGGTCGACACGCTCTCGGAGTGGCCGCCCTTCAACAGGTGCGGGATGCCGCACGCGAACTCGACGACCTCCAGGCCGCGGGTCACCTCGCCGAGAGCGTCGGAGACGACCTTGCCGTGCTCGGACGTGATGATCTCGGCGATCCGCTCCTTGTTGGCGTTCAACAACTCGCGGAAGGCGAACAGCACCTTGCCCCGGCGGGTCATCGACATNCGCCCCCAGGCCAGCTGAGCCTTGACCGCGCGGGCCACGACCTCGTCGACGAGTTCCTTCGAGGCGAGATCGACCGCGCCGGTCTGCACGCCGGTCGCGGGATTGAACACGGGAGCGGTTCGCTCGGCCTCTCCGGTCCAGTACTCGTGGCCGATGAGGTGGGTGATGCGCTGCGGTGTCGAGTTCTCCATGAACAATTGTTAGCACAAACTATACCCTGGTGGGTATTTCGGGGACCGGTTCGTCGCTCACGGGCGTGGCTGCGTCCTGCGGACATGGTGGCCAGCCACCCCGTGGGGCACGGCCCGATCGGTGGCGGGGTGTCCCGGCGGCCAGTGCTCGTCGAGGCGCCTGCCGCCACAGGGGAGTCGCGGCCAGCTCACGTTGGGGGCCGGATCGTGCCGGAGTGCCGGCCGGTCACGGCCCCGTCGGCTTCCGTGGTGGGCCGAGTCGCCACCGGCCGGGTCTGGGATCGTCCATCGCCCCGGGCGGGGGCGTCCAGGCTAGGATCCGCGCATGGGTTTTCTTCTTGAGACTGCGACGGTCAGCGACCCTTACGCCCGATGGATGGTCGGTGCGGTGGCCCTGGTGATCCTCCTGGGACTGCTCCGCATCGTGCGAGGGATCGGCAAGTCGCGTCCGCACAGCTGATGGACACCGGCATCGCCTGGCCGGGGAGGGGACGCGACGGCAGCGTCTGGGGTCATGGGTGGCACCTTCGACCCGATCCACCACGGCCACCTGGTCGCCGCCAGCGAGGTGCAGGCCAGATTCGGGCTGGACGAGGTGGTCTTCGTCCCGACCGGCCAACCGTGGCAGAAGGCCGACCGCAGGGTCTCGCAGGCCGAGGACCGCTACCTCATGACGACCATCGCCACCGCGTCCAATCCCCGGTTCTCGGTGAGCCGGGTCGACATCGAGCGGCCCGGCGACACCTACACCGTCGACACCCTCAAGGACCTGCGGCGCTACCGCGGCCCGGACGTCGATCTGTTCTTCATCACGGGCGCCGACGCGCTCAGCCAGATCCTCACCTGGCGCGGGGTGGAGGAACTGTTCGATCTCGCGCACTTCATCGGCGTGTCCCGCCCGGGCACCCCGCTGGGCGAACACGATGTGTCCCACCTGCCCGAGGACAAGGTGACCCTGCTGGAGGTGCCGGCGCTGGCGATCTCCTCCACGGCCATCCGGGAGCGGGTGCCCGCGGGCCTGCCGATCTGGTACCTCGTGCCGGACGGTATCGTGCAGTACATCGCCAAACGCGGCCTCTACCGCGCCGACCAGGCCTGATCGGGCCGCAACCCAGGANGTTACATGACCGCGACCGACCACGCCGTCGAACTCACCCGCATCGCCGCGCAGGCGGCCGCGAACAAGCTCGGCACCGACCTCGTGGCCTTCGATGTGTCCGAACAGCTGGCGATCACCGACGTCTTCCTGATCGCCACCGCCTCCAACGAGCGCCAAGTGGGCGCGGTCGTGGACGCGATCGAGGAGGAACTGCTCAAGCACAAGGCCAAACCCGCCCGGCGGGAGGGCGACCGCGAGAACCGCTGGGTGCTGCTGGACTACCTGGATCTGGTCGTCCACGTGCAGCACGCCGAAGAGCGGCGGCTGTATGCGCTGGAGCGGCTGTGGCGCGACTGCCCGCGCATCGAGTTGGACGTGGACGAGCGCCGCGATCGCCTGGACGACGCCGGCGCCCGCGCCGCCCACTCATGACCGCCTCGACGGTCGTCCTGTGGCGCCACGGCCAGACCGACTGGAACGCCACCGGCCGCTACCAGGGGCAAGGTGACGTCCCGCTCAACGACGCGGGCCTCGCGCAGGCCCGCACGGTCGCGCCCGTCCTGGCCGCCTACTGCCCGGCGCGGATCGTCTCGTCCGACCTCTCCCGGGCGCTGCAGACCGCCGAGATCCTCGGCGAGCTGACCGGGGTGCGGGTCGAACCGATGCCCGGCCTGCAGGAGATCAATGTCGGCACCTGGGTGGGGCTCACCAATGAGGAGGTGTTCGAGCTCTCACCCGACTTCAAGCAGGCGCTCCGCGAGGGCCGGGACTTCCGCCGCTCCGACACCGGCGAGACGGGCTCGGAAGCCGGCTCCCGCGTCGCCACGACGCTCCTGGACGCTGCCGAGGCCACCCCGGACGGGGAGACGCTGCTGGCCGTCGGGCACGGGTTCTCGCTGCGGGTGGCAATCACCCTGCTCATGGGTTTGGACTTCGCGCACAACCGCTTGTTCTCCGGGTTGTGGAACTGCGCCTGGACGGTCATGCAGCCCGCCGGCGATCACTGGAGGCTGCAGGCCTACAACCACCACATCCCCACGTGGGCACCTCGATCGGAGCCCACAACATCAGCTGACGGGAGCGGTCGCCGTCCCCGCGCGGTATCAGCCCGATGCCAGGCGTGGCCGTCCCGGACGTCCGAGCCGATCCCGGTTCGGGCCGCTCGCGGTGGCTACCCCTCGCCGACCTCGGTGGTGCCCTCGTAGAGCCCGATCACATTGCCGTCGGGGTCGGTGAAGAACGCCCACCAACTGGTGTCGGTGATCGGCGACTTGCCGAACAGCACCTTGCCGCCGTTTTCCTCGACCTTGGCGAGGGTGTCGTCGATCGAGTCGACCTCCACGTAGCTGCGCGGCTGGGTGAAGTCGTCACGGCGCGGGGCGAGGCCGCCGCCGCTGATCTGGTTCGGGGCCTGCCACATGGGGTAGCCCTCGAAGCCCGGAGCTTCCGCGATCTTCCAGCCGAACAGGCTCGAATAGAACTGTGCCGCCTTCGCTGTGTCGCTGACCGGGATGTCGATGTGGGTGATGTCGCCGTGCGCCATGGATCCGTCCTCTCGTCGGGCTGCCCTCACCCTAGGCGTGAGCCGGGGTGCGGCGGAAGGGACCAGGCGTCCTGATCCTCCCGCCGCACCCCTTCGCGGCTACTTCTTCATGTGTGGGACTTGCAGCTTCTGCCGGGACAGCCACTCCCACAGGGTCCGGCCCTTGTCGGTCGTGGGATCGTTGCGTGCGGTGTAGATCCAGCTCCAGTGGCCGTTGAACGTGTAGCCGTCCCAGACCACGTGGTCGTAGGCGGTCAACAGGACCTTGCCGTACGGCTTGAGCAGNGAGTACGCCCACGCGGCCGCCTTGTCGAAGGGCACCGTCGGGTCGTCCTTGGACTGGATCAGCCAGGTCGGGGTGGTGNNCGCGCCCAGCACCTGCTCAGCGGTCATCGTGTATTCGCCGGTCCAGTTGAGGAACAGCGCCGGTGCCGTGGGCACACCTGCGGCGAAGAAGTGCGGGTAGCGCGATTCCATCTGGACGGTCATCATGCCGCCCGCGGAGGCGCCCATCACGTACACCCGGTTGCGATCGATGCGGTGGGTCTTGACGACAGCTTCGATGAGCGCCTTGATCGACTTGTCGTAGCCGGCGCTGTCGATGCTGTACCAGGTGTCCGGGACCTGCGGTGCCACCACGTACGCACCACGGAAGATCCGCTGTGCCGTGGGCGTGGTGACCCCGAGGGCGCCGCGGTTGGCGCGCAATTGGGCCTCGTTCTGGTAGAAGCCGGGCAGCCCACCCTCGCCGTTGCCGTGCAGCCAGACGATCAGGGCGCGCTTGGCGTTGCCCTTCGTCGGGCGGAAGAGCCGGTAGCGGATTCCGTCCGCAGAGGTCCCGGCCGAGAACGCGTCGACCTCCGGGTCGCGCAACCGACCTTGCCGGAACTCGGTGAGGGTCACCTGGCTGCCGTCCTTCAGCTTCAGGGGNGCGTTCTGGGTGATCGTGTAGGTGAGGTCGAGCAACACGTTCCGGCCGGCCGGGACGAGATAGCCGAGCGTGGCAGCGTTCGGCTGGCCCTCCCCGGACTTGAGATCGAGGACGAGGTCGCCCTTCACGAGGCGGGCACCTGTGACGACCCGGTCGGCGTCGTAGAGGGAGTACATGACGTCACCCGATGCCAGCGGAACGGGGCTGGTCGCCTTGGCGTGGACGGTGAACGTGTCGGCGGTCAGGGACGCCGGGTCGATGCCGAGCCCGGAGGTGTCGAGGGTGACCGCGACCACCTGTTCGCCCCCGTCCAGCACGCGGGCGTTGAGGTCGAACCGGACGGGGTCCGCCGCCGCGGCCTTCGGGGCCGGCAGGCTCGCGCCGAAGGCGAGGGCAGTGACCCGGCGATGACGCCGACCAGTAGGCGTCGCGGTCGGGATGTGAACGTTGTCATGGGCTTCTCCTGATGTGGCGGGGCGTCAGCGACGCCGGGAACGGCGGAGAGCCGGCTTCCTGATTGGCGGCGATGACGATCCGAGCGGTGAGGTTGGCGAACAGACGCTAACAACTCCCACAGACAGCGCGCGGCCGTACGGAGGGTGGTCATCCCAGGCTCCGGGCCCTCCGCAGGCTCAGCGATCCAGGGACGCGATCCGGCTCACCAGCAGTTCGGTGAACTGGGCGGCTGCCACCTCCACGGCGACGTCGGCGTTCTCGGTCACCGGCTCGTCGAACTCGGTTGGGTCCAGCCGGGCCACGGTCATGCCCCGGGTGAACGTGCCTGCGCACTCCACGTCCACGCGAACGTGACGGGTCGTCACCAGCGAGGGACGGACGACAACCGCCACGGCCAGCGCGTCGTGCTGGGCGGTGTCCGGCGCTCCCGTGTAGGCCGTGTACCACCGACCGTAGTGCTCCACCATCCGCAGCACCGCCTGGGCGACCGGACCGCCCCCGTGCAGCCGCTGCCAGGCGGACGGGTGGACGAGCGCCGCAGTCGTCACGTTCAGCCCGATCATCGTGATCGGCACTCCGCCGTCGAAGACCCGCGAGGCCGCCTCGGGATCGAACCAGATGTTGAACTCGGCGGTCGGGGTCACGTTGCCCAGCCGGTCGCGCACTCCGCCCCCNATCAGGACGATCCGGGCGATCTTGGCGAACGTCCGCGGGTGGGTGCCGGCCAGCAGCGCGAGGTTGGTCAGCGGGCCGATCGCGATGACCGTGACCGGCTCGTCCGTCGACTCGATGAGGTCGCGCAACAGGCCCACCGCCCCGCGCGGGTCGACGCCGGCAGGGGAGCGCGGCAGCCCCGCCCCGCCGAGGCCATCGTCCCCGTGGACCAGGGCGGCGTTGCGTTCGGCCTCCCGGACGAGGGGTCGCGACGCGCCCGCGCCGACCGGTACGTCCGTGCGGCCCAGGAGCGCCAACAGATCCAGCGCGTTGCGGGTCGTCTTGTCCACCCCGACGTTGCCGCCCACGGTGGTGATGCCGAGCACCCGCAGTTCCGGGCTGGCAAGCGCCAACAGGATCGCGAGAGCGTCGTCGATGCCGGGGTCGGTGTCGATGACGACGGGGACGCTCACGTTTCCTGCGCCCATGCCCGTAGGGGGCGCCGCCGAGCCGCTCATGACTCCTTCTCCCGCGACGTCTGTGGTGCCGGGCCGCCCGCACGCCAGGCGGTCACGGCGTACACCCCGAGTTCGGCAACGGTCTTGAGCCCCAGAAGGGCCAACAGCGGCAGCGCGCGGACGGCGACGGTCTGCCCGAACACGCTGGCCCAGCCGAAGCCGGGGTCGGAAGCGCTCGACAGCGCCAGCCCCATGCCGACGATCACGCCCACGTGCAACACCAGCATCCGGGTGATCACCGGGGTCAGCGCGGTGGGCGGCTCATTGCGGCGCAGCGGTCCGACGAGCGCGAGGGCGTCCTCGCCGACCCGGGCGAGCACGAGCGCGATGGGGAGCCACAACGCCAGACCGGGATCGATCCCCGACAGCGCCGCGGTGATCGAGACGAAGATCAGGTGGACGAGCGTGAACGTCCCGTACCAGGGAAGAAGAACCCGGCCGGCATCCCGCCCCGGGTGCCCGAGGCCGCACTGCGCCGCAGGCGGGCGGTGGTGAGAAGCCACAATGCGACGTTCTCGAGAGCGAAGGTGAGCCACACGTTGCCCGGCGCCCACCCCACGCGATCACACCGTAGGCGAGCAGCAGGTTCGTCCCCAGGCCGGCGAGCAGCCCGGTCACGCTGGGGAACGCCCGGGAAGGGGACGAGGCCGGCACGGGTCAGGCCGCCGCCACCGCGGCCCGCCGGCGGAACCGCTTGTTGATGTCGAGGCCGACGACCACGAGGGCCAGGATCGTGATCACATACGGCATCATCAGCGCCAGGTTGGAGTTGAAGCCGGCGACGGTCAGTTGGTCGGCGATCGCGTCCGCCGCGCCGAAGATGAACGCCGCCACCATCGTCGGCACCGGACGAGCCCGCCCGAAGGTCAGTGCGGCGACCGCGATGAAGCCCCGTCCGGAGGTCATGTTGGCCGTGAAGCCGCCGAGGGTCGCCATCGACAATTGGGCGCCCGCGAAGCCGCACAACACCCCGGCCCACACGATCGCCCAGAACTTCTTGCGGTTCAGCGAGATGCCGGCGGCGGTGGCCGCACCCGGATCCTCTCCGACGGCCCGCAACTGCACCCCGAACCGGGTGCGGTACAGGATCCACCAGAACACCGGCACCGACAGCAGCGCGAGCCACACCAGCGGGGTCTGCTGGTTCAGCGCCGGCCCGAGCACCGGGATCGAGGCGATCGGGCCGAGGTCGATGCGCGGCAGGGTGATCGTGGCATCCGGCGGCGTGCTGCCCTGGCTGCCGTAGAGGACCTGCATGACGAACACCGTCAGGCCCGCCGCAAGGAGGTTCACGCCGATGCCGACGACGAAGAAGTCGGCCTTGAACACCAGTGCGCACAGGGCGTACAGCAGCGACAGCAGCATGGAGGCCACGACACCAACGATCACGCCCACGAGGGCCGAGCGGGTGCTCGACCCGGCCCAGATCGCCGCGAACGCGGCGACCAGCATGTTGCCTTCGAGGCCGATGTTGAGGATGTCGGCCTGCTGGGTGAACGCGCCACCGATCGCCGCGAGCAGGATCGGAGCGACCTTGATCAGGATCACGCCGAGTAGCCCGGCCGACGTGATCGCGGTCATCAGCGCCGCCCAGAAGTCGAGTTCGAGGATCATGACCGGCTCCCTTCGGAGGCTGTGGCGGGAGCGTCGGGGGTGGCCGCGTCCGGCTGGGCGGGCCCGGGTTGAGGTTCGGGCGGCTCCGACGGGGCGGGTTCACGCTGAGCTTCGCTGGCCCGCGGCTGGGCTGGCGTCGCGTCGGGGACGGCCGCGTCAGGCTGGGGCGTGCTCGCCGTCGCGTCGCGGACGGACGGTTCGGGTGGCGGCGCCGAGGCCACCACGTTCGCGCCCACGGCGCCGGTGGCGGGCGCCGGCGTGCTCGTCCGTCCCCTCCGGAGCTTCCAGAGGTAGGTGCCCGTGATGAGCAGGATGATCAGGCCCTGCAACACGTTGACCAGGGGGAACGGCACGGACGTGTTGATCTGCATCTGACTCGAACCGGCCATCATGTCGGCGTAGAAGAACGCCGCGAGGATCGACCACCACGGGTTCAACCGGGCCAGCAGCGCGACCGTGATGGCCAGCCAGCCGAACCCGGGNGAGAAGGTCTGCAGGAAGCGGCCGCCGTTGGGCCCGAGGACGTAGAGCGCCCCGGCGAGCCCCGAGATCCCGCCCGAGATCGCCATCACCTGCTGGCTCATCGACTTGCGGCTCACCCCGGTGTAGTCGGCGAACGCGTTCATCTCGCCGAGCTCGCGCACCTTCAGGCCCCACGTCGAGTAGGCCAGGACGAGACCGAGCGCGACCACGACCGCGAGCGCGATGACCAGGTCGAGGTTCACGCTGTACTGGGTGTTCAGGTAGGGCAGCCGGGCGTCGCGGGGCACCCGGGCCGTGGCCAACGAGGTGGTCGTCGGATCCTTGAACGGGCCGGTGACCAGGTAGGCGGTCAGCAGGACCGCGATCGAGCTCATCATCAGCGTCGATACGACGATGTCCACCCGCCAGGCGGCCAGGAGTGCACCGGGGATCCAGCCCCAGACCGCGGCGGCGGCGAAGCCCACGATCATCACCAGCACCATCAGCAACGGGCCGGGGAGGGTCTTGAACGTGAAGCCGGCCCAGGCGCCGAAGAAGGCGCCGATGTAGAGCTGGCCCTCGCCGCCGATGTTGAAGAACCCGGCGCGGAAGCTGACGATGACCGCGGCGGTGAGGATCAGCAGCGGCACCGCCTGGCCGAGCACGCCGCCGATGCCCTGCGGGGTGGTGAGGGCGGTGACGAACAGTTCGTGGTAGGCCGCCAGGGGNTTCACCCCGAGTGCGGCGATGATCACCGCGCCGATCACCAGTGCGGCGACGATCGCGGTGAGGGGTCCGACGCTGTCGGCGAACACGGTCTTGACCAGCGCGACCGGGGTCAGCCGCGGGACCGCCGCCGCCTTCTCGACCTCGACCGGGCCCGCCACACCCACGCCGGCGACCTCGGTGTCGCCCAACTCCTCCTTGGCGTGCTGGACGACGGCCGCAACCTCGGCCGTCACGTCCGGCGCCTGCGCCTCGGTTGCCACCTGCTGGGCGACCTTCTGGTGGTGGAGTTCGGCCATCATGACCGCGTCGTCGTCCACGTCCACCCCGGCCATGGCCAGGCCGACCGCGGTCTCGCTCATCGTCTCCTGGGTGAACTCGGAGATGATCGCGCCGCGGTGGATGACCAGCAGCCGGTCCGACAGGCTCATCACCTCGTTCAGGTCCGCCGAGATCAACAGAATCCCCGCCCCNCGGTCGCGGGCCGACACCAGCGCGTTGTGGACGAACTCCATGGCGCCCACGTCGACGCCGCGGGTGGGTTGGGCGATCAGCAGGACGGCCGGGTCGGATTCGAACTCCCGGGCGATCACGACCTTCTGCATGTTGCCGCCCGACAGGGTGCCCACCGGCGTGGTCGTCCGGGCGCCGCGGATGTCGAAGGTCTTGATCAGCGCCTGGGCGAGGCCGTGCATGGCCCGCTGCGAGATCCAGCCTAGGCGGGCGATCGGGGGCTCCAGGTGGGTGGCGACGATGTTCTCGGCCACCGACATCTTCGGCGCCGACCCGACCCCGTACCGGTCCTCGGAGATGTACGCGAGCCCCAGTTCGCGGCGATGCTTCACCGAGGCGCGGGTCACGTCCTGGCCGCGCAGGGTAACGGTGCCGGCATCCGGCTTGTCCAGCCCGGAGACGGCCAGCGCCAGTTCGGCCTGCCCGTTGCCCTCGACTCCGGCGATGCCGACGATCTCGCCGGCCCGGACGCTCAGCGACAGCTTGTTGACGGCCGTGACCCCGCGCTCGTCGATCACGGTCAGGTCGGCGACGTCCAGCACCACGTCCCCGGGGTGGGCGGGGGTGTGCTCGATCCGCAGCAGCACCTCCCGGCCGACCATCATGGTGGCGATGTCGGTCTTGGTCAGGCCGGCGGCAGGCAGGGTGCCGACGATCCGTCCGTCCCGGATGACCGTCACGTCGTCGGCGATCGCCAGGACCTCGTCCAGCTTGTGGCTGATGAACAGCACCGCGCAGCCCTTGGCGACGAGGTCGCGGATCACCACGAACAGGTCGTCGGCCTCGGCGGGGGTGAGCACGGCTGTCGGCTCGTCGAGGATCAGCAGCCGGGTGTCGTGGCTCAGCGCCTTGAGCACCTCGACGCGCTGGCGTTCGCCGACCGACAACTCGTTGATGATCGCCGTTGGGTCGATTTCGAGCCCGTACTGCTTGCTCAGTTCCGCGACCCGGATCTCCATCGCGTCGGTGTCGAGTTGACCGGCCTTGACCAGTTCGTGGCCGAGGAACACGTTCGCGGCGACCGTCAGGGAGCCCACGAGCTTGAAGTGCTGGTGCACCATGCCGATGCCCAACTCGGCGGCACGTTGCGGNGAGTCGATCGAGACCGTCCGTCCGTCGAACCGGATCTCGCCGGAATCGGGGTCNGCGGTGCCGGCGATCATCGTCATGAGCGTGGTCTTGCCGGCCCCGTTCTCACCGACCAGCGCGTGCACCCGGCCGGCCTCGACCACGAGATCGATGTGGTCGTTGGCGACCTTGTCCCCGAACGCCTTGGTGATTCCGCGCAGTTCCAGCAAGGGCATGGCGGACACACTAGTGGGGTGCGAACGTCGCGTCCGCACCCCCACCGGTTGACCTGTCTCGCTGCCGCGCCAGGTCTCAGCCGATCGTCGAGGGCACCTTGATCTCGCCGCTGGCGACCTTGGCGCCGAGTTCCTTGATCTTGGCCTGGATGTCGGCCGGGACGATGTCGCCGTTGTTCTCGAACGTCAGGCCGACGCCCTCGTTCGCGAGCCCGTACCAGGTGACCTTGCCGAACTCGAGCGTGCCCGCGTCCGCGTCGTGCACGGCCTTGACCAGCGAGTCGCCGATCCGCTTCAGCATGGACGCCAGGACGTAGCCCTTCTGCACCGCGTTCTGGTTGGAGTCGACGCCGATCGCGTAGCGCTTCGTGGCGGCGGCCGCCTTGAGGACCCCGATGCCCGAGCCGCCGGCGACCTGGTAGACCACATCGGCGCCCGCGTCGTACATGACCTTGGCCTGGTCATAGCCCTTGTTCGGGTTGTCCCAGGCGCCCACGAACGACACCTTCACCTGGATGGCCGGGTCGACCGACTCCACACCCTTCTTGAAGCCAACGATGAAGTCCTGGATGACCGGGCCGTCCTGGCCGGCGACGAGGCCGACGATCTTCTTGCCGGTGGCCATCGGGAACTTGTCCTTGTTGGTCGTGACCAGGGCGGACAGCACGCCGGCGAGGAACGACCCCTCGTTCTGGCGGTACATGATCGAGGCCACGTTGGGGGCGTCGACGGTCTCGTCGTACATGATGTACTTCTGGTTCGGGTACTTGTCGGCGACGTCGGTGAGGATGTCCTTGAGATCGGCGGAGCCGCAGATCACGTACTTGTACTTGCCGTCCGACAACTGCTCCAGGGTCGACTTGTACTGCACCTGGTTGCCGGCCGTCGACTGGATCGACTGGGTGGTGTAGCCCTCGGCCTTGAGCTTCTGGATGCCCGACTCGGCGTCGTCGAAGAATGCGCCGTCGCCCAGGGAGCCGTTGATGAAGCTGACGATGGACCCCTTGCTCGCGGCCGAACTGGCGGGAGCCGCCGAGCCCGACGCCGGGGCCGAAGCAGAGGGGCTGGCCGTGGTGGCGCAGCCGACCAGCAACAGGGCCGCGGTGAGCAGCCCCAGGGACTTCTTGAACATGCTGAGTGCTCCTTCGCACTGTGTCAGGGGCGCGCGGCCCGGTAGCGGGAATGCTACCCCCGCTGCTCGGCCGTGGCGCCGCCCGCGTGGGTGGTTGCCCTTGTCGATACCACCTTGTTATCGAATGCGCCGGGCGTCGGCGGCTGGGCTTGTCGAACCATCGCCGGAGAGGGCCGTGGAGGTTCAGCTTGATCGTGACTCCGGTGATCGAAACGTGACGCGATTCAGGCCCCAAGTGCGGTTTCGGCCAGGTGTGGGCCAAATCGTGGCGCATTTCGGTCACCGGTGCGACGGCACAGCCTTCGTCACGCGGCGACTCAGGGCCTGCGCGTCATGTCACGACCAGATCGAACAAAGCCGTGCCCACTGGGGGTGCGTGGGACCCAGGGCGGGCCCAGCATGCCACGGCTGGGGCGCACTGCGGCTGACGAAACCACGTGCTGGGCTTCGGTATCGGCCGCGCCTCAGCTGATCAGGGCGCGGGCGGCGATGGTGACCATGTTGCGGAAGGACGTCTCGCGCTCCTCGGCCGTCATGTCGCCGGCGGCGTCCAGCAGGTGGTCGGAGGCCGTGAGCACGACCAGGGCCTCCCGGCCCTCGCGCATCGCGGCGCCGTAGAGGCCGACGGCCTCCATCTCGACCGCCAGCGTGCCGAGGTCGGCCAGCCCTTGGATCCAGCCGGGCTGGGAGAAGTAGAAGTGGTCGCTGCAGTACGTCGGGCCGACGTGGACGGTCACGTCCGTGATCTGTTCGGCCGCGGCCACCGCCGCGCGCAGCAGGTCGAAGGTCGGCGCGAAGGACACCGTGAGGCCCGGAATCATCAGCCCGTGGGCGGAGGAGTTGGAGTGGCTCGCGGTGGAGACGATCACGTCCCGCACCCTGACCTTGGGCTGGATCGCCCCGGCGGTGCCCACGCGGATGATCCGCTTCACGCCGTAGAAGCGGTACAGCTCGGTCGCGTAGATCGAGATGGACGGGACGCCCATGCCCGACGCCATCACTGACATGGGCACGCCCTCGTAGATGCCGGTGAAACAGGGGATGCCGCGGACGTCGGAGACCAGTTTCGCGTCGGCGAGGAACTCCTCGGCGATCCGCGCGGCCCGCCTCGGGTCGCCCGGCATGAGTACCAGCGGGGCGATCTCGCCCTCAGCGGCGGTGATGTGCGGTGTGGCCATGGGGCGTCCTCCTCGGCGTCGTCGACGCCAGAACTCTAGCGGTGCCGACTCCCGGCCGGGACAGCCGTGGGGCTCGGGCGTCGGGGCGGTGCGGGGCCGGTTGCGGCTGTCGTCCGATTTCGCATGGCGAGGGGTTCCGGTAGAGTGTGGAGCCGTTCGCAAGAACGCTGGGGCTATGGCGCAGTTGGTAGCGCGCTTCCATGGCATGGAAGAGGCCACGGGTTCGAATCCCGTTAGCTCCACCGCTGCCTGACAAGGCATTTTACTTCGAATCACCCCCGCGACCAGGTGTTTCGCGTGTCCTGGCAGCCCTCGATTGTGGCTGAAAGTGCGGCAAAGTCGCTGACAGCTGAGCCGTACCCGGTATGCGCCGACTAGGGGTGATGCCTCTACCGGCTGGGCCAGATCGTACCCAAACCGTACCGGGGTTCGGCATCTCCGGCAGGACCGAGGGGGCGGTAAGGGAGTGGATCGCCTCGCGGCCGGGGCGATCTTCGGTGCGGAGGAATCTCGTCATCGGGCACTGGACTGGCTCGACCCCGGCCCGTCCCTCTCGCAGCCGTAAGCACGAGGCCAGTCGCCGCCCCGGAATGCCACGGCGGGCGCACCTGATGTCAGAATGGGGAGCCGAGCGCGTCAGTTTCCGACAAGACAGACACGTTCTCGGGCGCATAGCTCAGCTGGCAGAGCACCTCCCTTACAAGGAGGCGGTCACGTGTTCAAGTCACGTTGCGCCCACCGCGTAGTCACCGCAGGATTGGTCCTAGTCAGGCTGGGTTTTCGACCTTCAGGCGCTCCGCCACTGTCGCGCATCATCGCGCACCCTGACGCGATTTCAGCATGTACCGGGTACATATCCCAACTAGGGGCGATGCTGCGATCTGCCGCCCTGATATGTACCGGAGATGTACCACGAGGTGCGAGAGTGCTCTCGCTCTGCCTGCTCGGACGCGGCCCATTCGTCGCGGTACGCTGCCGCCATGACCACGAAGTCAGCCCTCGCCCTGATCGCAGCCCTGGCCCTGCTGGGCGGCTGCTCAGCGCCCACCGCGGCCCATGTCTCCACGGCTCCCGCAAGCTCTGCGGCTGTCGCCTCGACGGCCGCCGCACCAAGCGCCTCCGCGTCCGAGGAGCCCGAGACGTACACCCCATCCAAGGGCGACTGGGAAGTGACGCTCAAGGTTCTCAACAAGGAGTGCTTCGGCTCGGCAGGCTGCAACGTCAAGGTGCGGGCATCCCTGAGCTACGGAGGACTTGAGGAGGTGCCACAGGAGGGCACCGTAGAGGTGTCGTTCCGGATCAAGGGTGCCGAGGATCCCTACGAGTCGACCTTCGAGGTGACCGAGGGCGGCAGTTACAGTCCCGATGAGGTCATGGTCTCGACCCGATCTAGCAAGGCCAAGCTGACCGCTGAAGTCACCGACGTGGAGTACTCGCCCTAACAGACTACCGGGATGGTACCATCCGGATGCCCGGCCTGCATATCACGATCGTGGACACAAGGCCTGGCTGAAGAGATTCTCGACATTTCCCCTTCGAATCCCTTGCATATCGCTATGCGCTCATGTATAGTAGTAGTCACAAGGCAGGCAAGAGAGGACAAGGAAATGATCCGCTACATCCCCGAGGCAGACGCAGCAGGCATCACCGCCGACGAGCTTGAGGCCGCTGGGCTGGGCAGCTTCGGCACCGACGGCGACGGCGACCGTGTCTTCGCGATCAAGTGGGCCGACGCGGAGAAGGCCCGCGAGTACATCGCAGCCAAGACCGCCCCGACGCGGACCGAGTCCCTCGCCACCGAGCGGCAGGTCAACTTCATCATGAGCCTGATCGCCCGCGGCTGCCGCGATGGCGGCTGGTGCGACGGCCCGGAGACCCGCGAGGGTGTCGCCCGGATGAGTAAGACCTCGGCCTCTATGTACATCGACAGCCTGCTTGAGAATCGGTGAAGATTCCTCCCGAATCCTCTTGCATCGCGATATGCGCAGGTGTATAGTAGTAGTCAGAAGGAAGGGAGCAGGGAAATGATCACCAAGACCGCCAGCACCGAGGAAGTCACCTACTCGATGATCCTCGACGGCGAGACCGTCTCCTTCCTCACCGTCGATGCCGAGACCCGCAAGGTCTGCAACGTCGAGACGGCCAATGGCCACGAGCGCAAGGGCTACGCCCGGGCGCTGTGGGAGGCCGCGAACGCCGAGGCTGAATGCTTCCACGACGTGGAGCACCACCGCACCGAGGCCGGCCACCTCTTCGCCGAGGCTGTGGGCGGCGAGACCATCGCTCCCGAACTCGCACATGTCGCCGATTGCGCACTGTGCGAGGACGCCGACTTCAACCCCTTCGAGGACTGAGAGGAATCCACCCACCATGAACCGCACCGATCTTGAGACCTGGCTCGGCCCCGCGCTGGAGCAGATGAGCGTCCGCGAGGTCGACGCCTTCGCCGCGATGGTGGAGCGCATCGACAGGCTGCATCCGGAGGCCGCCGACGACCGGCCGATGGGCACCTGGGCGATGAACGGGGCGCTCCAGGTGCAGCTGGGCGACGACACGCTAGCCGGGCTGGCTGCCGCATATCTGCGGGCGCTGGAGTCCGAGCGCGAGGCGTGGGCGATGCTCCAGGGTGCGATGATCGCCTCCGACGCGGCCGGGCTGTCGCAGTCGGAGATCGCCCGGCAGGCGTCCGTCACCCGCGTGACCGTGGCGAGGACCCTAGGACGATGATGGCCGCCCCGAAGACGCTGGGCGAGTGCCGCCAGCCCGGATGTCACACCGATGCCATCGCCAAGGGCCTGTGCCGCAAGCATTACTCCCAGGCCCGGCGGGGTCGCCTCGGCCCCGATCTGCCGGAGGAGGGTAGCCCGTCCGGCTTCGGACGGTACGGGGTGGTCGACCGGGACGAGTACACGATCCTGTGCCATGAGTGCGGCCAGCGCTTCGAGGCGCTCGCCTATCATCTGCGGCGCGCCCACGAGATGACCGCGGACGAGTATCGGGCCGCCCACGGACTGCCGCGCACGGCGGGGCTGGTGTCGCTGGGAGTGTCGCGCACGCAGTCGGAGCGGGCGCGCGAGCGCGTGGGGTCTCCGGCGTGGCAGCGACTCGAAGCCAAGCGCGACCCCGTGGCCGCATCTCACGCACGAGACGAGGACGCGGTGAGGTCTCCAGCGGTGCGCCGGCATGCCGCGATCAAGGGGGCCGAGGTGTCCCGGACGCTGAGGGGGACGGGGATGTCAAGACCTGCCCGGTCTGCGGGGCCAAGTATCGCGGCAGGCCCAAGTCGTGCTCGCCGGAGTGTGCTGCCCAGGCGAAGCGCCGGCACCTCGTCCCCGGCTGGCCCCTGAGGACGTCCAGCGAGTGCGATCCGATCCAGACCAGTGGGCGCCGCGGCTGCTGGAGCGAGGCTTTGGGCGCCGCGCCATCGCCGAGGCGCTGGGATGGGACCCCGGCAAGGTGTACCGGCGCTGGCCCGTCTGAGAACGCACGAAAGCCCCCGCCCCTCCCGATGTGGGAGGAAGCGGGGGCTTCGCTGTGCAGAGTGGGGTTCAGCTTGCGTCGTCGTACACCTGGACCGTCAGCTTGCCAACGCGGCGCTCGGCTACCGCCATGTCCACCAGCAGTGGTGCGAGCTTGGCGAGGAGCTCGGCCAGCGGCGCAGGCAGGCTGCCGTAGGTGGCCGTCTGCAAGTCTGCCTTGGTGAGCGCCTTGAGGCCCCGGAGGGTGAGCGGCGTTCCCGGCGTCCACTTGGTGTCGGTGGTGCCGAGGTCCACGTCGAGGGTGCCCCCTGCGGCGACAGCCGTCCGCACCTTGCTGTCGAGGCTGACGCGGGTGGTGCCGAGGGCCGCCTGTGCTGCGGCCGCATCGGAAGCCGCAACCTCGGCTGCGCTGAACGGCCGGGGGCACGGGGTGCCGGCCGGGATGAGATCCCGGGTCGCGAAATCTCGGGCGTCCGCGGGACAGGTCGCCAGCAGTGTGCCCTGGGCGCTGTAGTAGCTGACGGTCCGCGTGGCGCCGACGCCACGCTCACGGATGACGCCGTTCTCGGTGCAATCCCAATCCATTGATCCTCCTAGCTGGCCGTGAGGCTGATGAAGGCCGCGACCTGATCGCCCATGACGGGAGTCGCGGTGGCAGGCAGTGCGCCGGTCACACCCGTCTGTTTCCTGACCATCATCCCGTAAGTGGATGCGACGTTGTTGTCGCCGTGGAGCGCCGGACGGTTGTAGGTGGTGTAGCCGTAGCGGCTGATCGTAGCGGCAGTCGATCCTTGATTGACCGCCACCATGAAATACAGGCCCGGGGCCAGGGTGATGCCACCGGAGATGGTGAGGGACTTGGTGCCCGTGGTGGAGGCGTCCACTGTGCCAAACTCACGTACCAGCGCCCCAGGGTCACCATTGGCGTCGGCTGCGTAAACGCCGAGTCGGACCGTCGCACCCTCCTGAGCGGTCCCGACCACCACATTTGCGGCCGAGAAGACATTCGTTTTGGCGAGGATGAGCGGAGCGAACCTCATCTCCGCCAGCTGGGTCCACGTGTTGGCCTGGATCTGGTCAGCGCCGTACGAATGGGCGTACCGGCCGGCGGGGATTTTCTGGTAGCCGAGCAGCCCGCCTGCGGCAGCCGCAGGAGTCGCCCAGGCCAAACCGCCTGCACCGTCCGGGGATAGGACCTTGGACGTGTCCGTACTCCCGGCCGCGAGGGCCGTGACAGTCACGGCGTCGCTTCCCGCCTTGGCGTGCGAGCCAGCATGGGCGGTCGGCGTCCGTGCGTCACTGAGACGAGAATCATTGCCCTGCGCCGCGGTGCCTGCCGTCGTGCCGTAGGACACGCTGAGCGTCCGGTCGGCGGTCAGGTCACCGCCACCGGTCAGACCGGTGCCGGCGATCACCTGCCGCGAGGCCGCAGCCTTGGTCGCCTCGGCTGCTGTCGCCCGCGTGATCTCATCCGCCAGGGCCTTGCCGTCCGCCGCCGTGCCCGCCGCGGTGCCGATCACCAGCGACGAGGTTCCGGCGCCGATGGCCGTCCGGGCGGCTGCGGCGTCCGCACCCGCAGCGATGACGGGCGGCTTGCCCGCGAGCGTGCTCCACACCGGCAGGGTCTGGTCGCCCGTGTTGGTGCCCGACTGAGCCGCGAGCTTGGTGCGCTCCGCCGGGGTCATGGCGACGCGGGTCGCCGTGTCGGTGGTCTGGTCGAGGGTATGCGAGTGGGATGCAGTAGCGAATGCCGACGCGTGCTGCCCGTCGAGCGTGTCGGCGTCCAGCCCGGAGCCCGCGCCGTCCACCGTCGTGACCTTGGCGAGTACGTCTGCGGCCGTGTACGACACTGCGGGGAGAGCGGCGTCCGCCTTGGCACCCTGCGCGCTCGTGGCCGCTCCGATGTCTGCCGGGGTGAGCGCATCCGCCCCGCCGGATTGGTGGGTCGCCTTGTGGGCGAGCGGGGTGGGGGTCGGACAGCCTGCCGTCCGTGGACGCGACCGCGCCCGACACATCCTCGACCGCGAGCGTGACGTCGCCGGTCTTGCCGGCCACCGACTGCACCGGAGCAGCCGCAGCCGCCTCGGACGAAGTGGTGTACTGCGGGTGTGGATCGGTGGCACCAGTGTGCGCGGACAGCAGGGACGCCGCGACTCCGGTCGCTTCCTTGCCGGCCAGAGCAGTGGTCACCTCGGCCTCGGTGTAATACCGATCATCGTGGTTGTGAGCCGTCGGCGGGAAAGCGGTGGGCAAGTCAGTCAGGTCCAGCCACGACACCGACCCGGCGCCGCTCACCGGACCGGCATCGATGACCTCGCCGGACGACATGGTCAGCATCAGCCGACCGGACACAACCGTCGCCGACTCGACCGACACACCCTGAGGGCCGACGATCACCTGACCCAGCGCCTGACCCCGCCGGCCGTCCACGCATAGTCCACCAGCACCGCTGCGACGATGCGGGGCAGCCCGCCGTCGACCACCACCCGTGCCTGACGCGAGTCGTAGACCTGGGCGACCTGGGATGCGGTCAGATCCCAGCGTGCCGTTGTGCCGTCGATGATGGCGGGCATGGACAGAACCGGGTCGGTGTGCCACTCCAGCGCGGTCCCCACCGGCCAGTCCCCGGAGGTGGAGACGGCGACGATGGACGCCCCCGGCCCTCGGCTAGGTAGATGACGGCTGGGATGGGGGCCTGGGTGAGGCCGCCGGGCTCGCCGTAGATGCAGGTCACCGGACGACCTCGCCAACCGTGGCCGTGGGGCCGTTCTCGTCATGTCCGAGCACCGGGTCAGTCTCGTCCAGCGGGTAGACGGCCGCCGGGATCACCGGCTCGGCTTCGACGGTCTCCGCAGCGTGCTGCGGGGTGTAGGCAAGCTGCGGCGCCGCCCCCAGTCGAGCATGCGGGTGAGCCAGTCATTGACCTGCGGGATCGCCATGATGCGGGTGACAGCCGTCGAGATGGCGACGAGCAGACCGACGAGCCATGCGACGCCAGCCAGCACCTCGGGCGACAGGTAGGCGCGCAGTGCGTCCTCGGCGATCTGGTAGGCGATGGGCAGCACGACGGCGGCCGTGACGACGTAGGCCAGCAGGGTGCGGAGCGCTGCCCGCCAGGGGTAGCGGACTTGGGTCGGATTCATCGGTCCTCCTCGGGCCAGTGCTGTAGGTCTAGATGCCGCTCGTCTAGGACGAGTCCGGGATGCTGTGCGGCGAGGTGGGCATCGCGGTCTCGCTCGACCTGTGCCGGATCGGTCGAGGTCTGCATGCGGTCGGCGCACCCGCCTTGGTCGGGCGGGCACGTCCACCACCAGATCGTCACGTCAGGTCAGGCGCCGCCAGCGTCAGGCCGACTCGCCAGCCGTCGTGATCCGACAGGGGCGCCTCGTGCGCCGTGGCGTAGCGGCCGGTGATGCCGGGGCCCTTGATCCATGCCGAGTCGAGGGCCTGGATGCCGTCCGCGTCCAGCGTGTCGATGCGCGGCGTGACCCGGGTCCAGCCGGGCAGCGGCGGCGAGGACAAGTTGAAATCACCGGCGATCACGGTGGGGCGGCCGCGGTACAAGGTCAGCGTCTTGGCCACGTCGGCCGCCTTCTGCTCGGCGGTGGCGACGGCACCAGGACGGACGTGCACGGAAATCACGTCGAGGATCAGGCCCGTGACGATGTGCTTGAGCGCGACGCGGGTCGCGCCGTGGAAGTTGTCGCCGAAGTCGACGGTTTCCCGGTCGAGGTGCAGCCACTTGCTGGAGTCCCACAGGACGACCGGGCCCCGGCTGGTCGAGTGGGTCCAAATCTTCCACGAGTCGCCGAGCCTGGCCCGGAGCGTATCGCGCTGGGCGCCGTAGTAGCACTCGCTGAGGCACAGGATGGACGCCCCGATCATCTGCCGAAGCCAGTCACCCCGGCCCGCGTAGTCCGCGCTGCCCCGTAGCTGTGGGCGTTCCACAAGCCCAAGCGGAAGTCGACCGAGGCCGGGACCGGGGGCGGCGGCGGGGTGACCGGAACGTCGGCCGGAGTCATCGCCTTGGCGACGAGGGACCGTAGGGTGCCCATGCTCATCACCGGGTCGCCCGGCTTGCGGCGGGTCAACTCCTTGTGGGCGCCCGTGTGCGGCATCGCCCAGCCGAGCACCTTGGCGAAGGCGGCGTTGATGGCGATGATCACCGCGGTTTGTTCCGGCGTCCAGTCGTCAGAACCCCCGTCCCCGTTGGCTTCGATCGCCACCGCGGTGCGGTTCGCCGAGAACGTACCATCCGGGCCGGGGATGAGGTCGCGGTCCAGCGGTGCCGTCCCCGCTGCGATGCGGTCGTAGCAGGCCTTGTCGTTGCTGCCCGCGTGATTCTGATAGCCGACACCGAGCACCCACACCGTGCCATCCCGCAGGACGTGCAGGTTGGCGAGCGGCCCGCTCAGGCCGCGCAGCGGGTCACCGTTGCGAATGTAGCTGGTCGAGGTGCCGTTGCCCGCCGTGTGGTGGTTGATCACCGCGGCAGGTACGACGATCCTGGCCAGCGAGTACGAGGCCGATCTGCCCTCCCAGCCGTCCCAGTAGCGGACGGTGAAGCCCTGTGCGGCCACCAGCCGCATCGCCTCGCGGTAGATGCCGGCGTTGCGAGCGAGTGCGCCCACGATCTTCGGGTCGAGCGCCAGCGACCGCACTCCCACCAGCTCGCCCCAGTCGGGTGCCTCCAGGTTGTCCAGACGGGCCAGAGTCTCGGCCTCGATCTGCTCAGGGGTCATCTCATCCACGGGGTCTCCTCAGGTCAGTGGCCGAGTTGCAGATGCAGGGCGGCCAGGTCGTCGCGGAGTTCGGCGTTCTCGATCCGCAGCCGAGCGTTCTCCCGGCGCAATTCGGCGTTCTCGGAGCGGATCGCGGCGATCTGCTTCTCCAGCTGGCTGATCCGCTCCGTGGTGGTCTTCAGGTCGGCTCGCACCGCCGTCACCCAGTCTGCTGAGGCGTCGCTCAGCACCTTGGCGTTGGCGTACGCCGCGGTCGACTCTTCGATCGGCTGCTTGCGTCGCTGCTGACGCAGGATGCCCCACGTGGTGACGGCGGTGCCGATGAGGGTGATGAGGGCCACCACGACGGGGTGGTGATGTCATTCGGCATTGCGCACCGCCCGGACGTTGGCGCGCGTGATCTGTTCCGCTCTGCGCACCTCACCGATCCGCAGCAGGCAGGCCAGCGCCGACGCGATCCCCTGAGCCCAGCCGGACAGAGCCGATGGAAATGCCGCGGTCGTCGCCGCCACATAGGCGACCCACCCGCCGGCCAGCAGAGTGAGCCCCAGCAGTTCGAGCGTGTACCGGGTCGTCCGGTAGTGCCAGACGCGGTTCGACAGCAGGGCGAGCACGGTCCCGACTGCGATGAATCCCCCGATCAGCAGGCCGGCGATGTCGTCCACGTACGCCAGGGACAGGATCGGCACCCACCCAGGCACCCAGGGGCCACCACCAGGGACACGCCCATGAGCAGCCAATAGGACAGGATCGCCACCGCCCACGGATGCATAAGGTGGGAGCGAGGAGTATCGGTCACCGCAGTGCCGTTCGCAGGGCGTCTATTTCGGCGTCGGTGATCCCGAGGCCCTTCGTTACGTACTGGTACATCCCGGCCCCGGTGACGCCGTGCTCGAAGACGCCGCCGTAGCTGGTCGCCACCTGATCGAGTCCGTCGACCAGGTCGGCCTCGTCGGCCCCCGACGAGCGCAGGTATTCGGCGTAAATGTCGGCCTGGTCGGCGCCCAGGATCGACAGCAGGATTGTGATGGTCCAGCCGGTCCGATCCTTCCCGGCCGTGCAGTGCACCCAGGAACCGGCGCCCCGCTCGGCGTTGGCGAGGATCGCCCGGATTGCCTTGGCGAAGCTGGCGCGGCGGGCCGAGTCGGTGACGTAGCGCGGATAGACCGCATCCGAGCTGACCGAGTATCGCACTCGGGTCACGCCGATGCTGGGATCGGGGCACGAGGACGCGGCACCGCTGGTCCGCAGGTCGATGATGCTTCCGCCGTGGAGCTGGGCGAGCATCAGCTGGCGGTCCTTGCTGGTGGCACCGCACAGCTTCGCGCTGCGGAAGACCATGCCCGGCTTGAGCCCGGAGCGGGCCAGGGCGTCGCGTTCGTTGCTCACCCCGGAGAGGGTGAGCATGTTCGGCCACAGCGCCGTCTTGCCGCCCACGTACGAGGACCAGAAGACGATCCCCTTACTGAAGCGCTGGTGGTAGAGGTTGCGCCCGGACAGCGTCAGCTTGACCTCGGCCTCGGTCGGTGCACCGAGGACAGCCTCACCGCCGGCGGCGGTGTAGGTGGCCGCGATGCGGCCGACGACGGGTAGTCGCCGGCCGAGGCCGGGACGCTGGCCGAGGCCAGCAGCGAGAGGGCGCACAGCAGCGCCCCGAGGATGCGTCGCATCGTCGGTTCCTCCTAGGTTGTATGGGTCAGGCGGGATAGGTGAGTTGCATCTGCATCTGATCGCCCGCAGTGATGGACGCGTTGGGGTGCAGGTCGGTGAGGACGAGATTCCCGGTGAGCGGCCCGAGGAAGCCGCCGCCGATGGACCACGAGGTCCGCCACACGAAAGGAATGGAGTTGAGCGGCCACCCGCTCGGCATGGCCTCCATCGGCACGGTGCCCACAATCTCGTCGGCCAGATGACCGGTCGAGGATGCGGTGATCGTGCTGCCGGTGCGCTGGAGACGCACCGCGACCGTGATATACGGGCCATCCTGCATCCGGTATCCGGCCTGAAGCTTGCCATCCGCGTCGGTGGGGATCATCCACCCCGACGACGCCGTGAATCCTACGCGCACCCACTTGGGCTCACTCAGCACTGACAGGATGAACCACACGTTGTCGACGCCGATGAGCTCGGTGAAGCTGCCTTTCGCCACGACGCCGCGCAGCGACCGGGGACCTTGGCTAGGACCGGCTTCGCCCCGAGGTCGACAGTCGCCCACCCGTTGCTGTGCACCTCGGTGACGATCCCGTTGTCGAGACCGACACCCCACGCTTGGCCAGCAGACGCGCCAGATCACCATTGCTACTCACTGAATGCTCCGCTGCATCATTGTGACCGTCATTTGACGGGGCTCCCGTGACAGGGTCAGGTCCCACGACGACACCAGATAGTCACCGGCAACCCCCACAGCAGCGGAGGCCAGCGAGCACGGCTGCCGGTAATCCAGGTCGCCCCGCTGCGGGATCGTGATCTGCACCGTCTCCAGCGGACGCCTGTACCGCTCGTAGGTGGCGCGCGCCATGTTCGTGGCTGCTTCCACCGTCGTCACCGCGTCACTGCTGATGTCGTCGGCCTGCCAGACGACCCGACCGACATAGGTAGATGAGCCGGGATCGGAATCCTCAGCCACCCCCACCACCGGCGGATTCACCTCAGGGCTAGTGGACCGGCACACCACCCGGTTGACCATGCTGCTGTAGGTGACATCCCGGCCCAGCTCGGTCACCACACACCCAGGGCCCTCGGTCCAGTCGATCGAGGTCTGAGGCTGCGGCACCGGCCCGCCATGCACCACACCCATCCGGTCCGACCACACCCTCCATCCCGGTTCCAGGGAAGCGATCTCCGTCCAGTCCTGCTGCGGCGACCGATCCCCACCACCCACCTCGTACGGGCTGGGCAGCACCACAGTGGACGGGGCGATCTCCAGCACCGCATCGGGCATGATCCGCTCGAAGATCGCACGCAGCGCAGCCCCCACGGTCATACCGCCCAGTTGGACGGTCGAGCCCCGATAGCCGCCCCGCTGCGCCTCCTCCAGCACATCCCGGAGAGGGATCGACATCGACGCCCCAGCCGGCACCGCACGCGCGTCGATGTCGGACGGGTACATGGTGCCCACCGGGATCTCTGACCAGGCGCCGCCGGTCCAGATACGCCACCACAGACGCACCCTCAGCCGTGCCCTAGGGTCCAGCGGCGAGTCCGGGCCGGTCGGCACCAGGGACCGATCAGAGACGGTGAGGCTGCCGCCCCACATCTGCGCCGCCTCGCCCTTGTAGGAGACGGTCGCCGAATCGACGGCGATGTCGCGGACCGGGTTGCCGAGAGCATCCACCAGCTCCACCCGGGACGAGACGGTGCGGATCGGGGACGCGATGGCCTCGGCGAGCGTGGTCACTGCTCCACCCAGGCGATCAGCAGATCCCGGTCCGGCCGCCCGGCCTGGTGTATGCGAGCCGTCGACGCCCGATCGGCCAGGGATGCTCTCGTCAGACCGCCGTCAGCGTAGGTCCCGGCGCGATCGGCCGGCCAGCGCCAGATCCACACCGGGTGGGCGTCGATCCATGCGAGGATCGTGTCCTTCTCGGTGCGGGTGCTGCACCAGATCATCTCGCTGCCCACCCATCCGGCGGGCTCGGAGCGGTCAACTCGGGGTCGTGTGGCGCCCAGACCGTAGCTGACGACGAAATCCTGCGCGCGTGTGCGCTGCCGGTCCTCGTCGATGCACACCGCCAGCCATGACGATCCGTCATCGGCCACCAGATAGGCCCCGGTGTCGGTGGAGGCGACAGCGGAGGTGGTCGTCCGGTACGCCGACCACAGCGGCACCCCGGATACCGTGTCCATCACCCGGGCCCGATACCACCAGGCCACCCCGTAGGGGCGAGAGGCATCGGCACAGTGGCCGTCGCACCCGGGTTGGCGATGGTGGCGATCACAGTCCACGTCGTCCCATCCGGCGACGACGACACCTCCAGCGCATCCATCCCGGCAGCGATCCCCGTCACCGTCACCTGCGGCGGGGAGTCCTGCGCCAGGGTCACCGCGGTCGGGGTCGCCGGAGCCGTCCACGACACGGCGAAGGCCGCCGAGGCCACCCAGGCCGACCACAGGCCAGGCTGCTGGACCCGCACCCACGCTTTGTAGGAGCCTCCGTTGACCCACGTGGACAGCGGATCGGTGGTGTCCGTCGCCGCCCCCGGGATGATGCCCGAGTCCCACACCGGGTTCGCCGGGAAACGTCAGCAGCAGGGCAGACACGCGCCTGGTAGGCCACCTGGCCGCCGGTCGTGGACGCCGCCCACGTGACAACCGCCACAAGACTTCCCGCCGTCGAGGAGCCGGTCACCGAGGTGACGGTGGGCGGGGTGATCGCACTGATCGTCACCTGGGACACCGGCGACCAGGTGCCCGCCTCGTAGGTTTCGACGGTGAGCGTGTAGTTGGTGCCCGACGTGAGCTGGCCGGCGGCGATGGTCGCCGTCTGCGCCGAGGAGGACACGGCCGTCGCGGTCGTCGTCCACGTGCCTGCGGCGGTGAGGTAGTTGGTGACGCCGCCGATCACGGAGGTGATCCGGTACTGCTCCTGCGCCCCACTCTGGGCCGAGTTGTGCACCCATGAGACGGTCAGCGCTGCCGACGCCGACACCGTCGACCCTGAGGCGGGCGAGGTGATCGTAGGTGCCCCAGGGCCCGCGATCGGGACGATTTCAAAGCTGTTGGAGTCGGTGCCGTTGAAGCCCGTCAGCCCATACCATCCGGGGTCGTGCCGAGGACGGCCCAGCAGTTGTAGCGCCGGTTGTTGTAAGCGGCGTTGATCAGGTCGGCGCCCAGCGACCCGGACGGGGTCAGGGTGGACTTGCCACGCCCCCAGACATGGGCAGCCGCACCCGACACAGTAGTGGTGACACCCGGGCTGACGTTGCCGAGGTCGGTCACCGCACCCACCCGGCCGGCGCCGCTGTAGCAGGTCAAATGCGCCACATAGGCGGTGACGGCCACAGCCGCAGCCAGGTCAGCGGCGGTCACCACCCGCCAATACGAGTCCGTCGACGGGGTGTGTTTCGCCAGCAGCCAGCCGTCCGGGGCGACCCGCTTCGAGGTGGTGGTGCCACCCAGATTGAGCACCGCCACCTGACCGGCAGCAGCACCGGACGGCCACGCCACCGTGCCTTTCCCGGACGGGATGGTGGCCGTCGCATACAGCGGGGCGCCGATCGCCATCAGTACTCACCCCGTCCCGCGCGAAGTTCGATGCGGCCCTCCACATAGGAGGCCATCTTGTCGGCGCCAGTGATGCGGATGTCGGCGCCATTCAGCGCCTCCCTGATGCCGGAGCGGACAGCGGCGGCAAAGCGGCGCCATCCGTCGTCGCCGCCGGGGCAGAGGTCTGCATCACCAGCGGCTGAGCCGGCATCTGGGGTCCGTAGCTGGTCCCCGTGTATCCGCCTTCGGCGAAGTGGGGAGTTTCNCCGTACCGGTTCATGAAGTCGAGCCTGGACAGGCCGATCTTGTCGACGGCCCAGGCACGGAGCACATACTCGCGGTCGGACAGTGCAGCCAGGATGCTGTCGCTGGTGGTGGTCCCCGGTCCGCGCACCCACCCGCCGGTTGAAAGACCGTAGACCCTGCCCGAGACGCGGGCGGGGATGTAGAGCGGGTTCTTGTTGATGCGGGCCTGGACCAACGCGAGCTCGGCGGAGATGTTGGGCTGCTTGATCTTCACTTCGATTGTGGCGGGGTCTTCNGGCGGGATCTTCTTGAGTTGCTGCCAGAGATCCCTGGCCTTATCTGCGCCGATCCCGGCCTTTTGGGCCGCATCTTTGAACGCTCGTGCGGCGGCGTCTTGGTTCGCCTTGGCGCTGTACGAGGAGGAGGCAACCATCCCGAAGTCGTCGGCCATCTTGGCCGCCGCGGTGGCGCTTTTTCCTGCGGCGATGGCGGACGCGATGAATGCGGCACGCGAGCGGTCCATCTCGATTCCGACGGACTTGGCTGACTCCCCTGCTCGAGCATCTTGCCGATGTGCTCCTGTGTCTTCTGCGCCAGAGCGCTGAGCGCTGAAAGGTTGGCCCGACCCTTCTCGGTGTTGTCGTCCAGCCCAGCACCATTTCGCTTGATCGCCGTGGCGGTATCGTCCAGAGCCGCTTCGAACTGGATGGTCGAATCGAGCAAATCCAGGTAGGCGGATTTCAGACCGTAGATACTAGCCACGTAGTCGTCGACGGATTTCCTGGTGTTCTGGGTTGCGACACCGACAAGATCTGTGCTGGCGGCCAGATTGCCAGNNTTGCGTCGGCCCCATCCCTCGCGGCTTCGGCCTGCCGCCGATAGCTCTCCTCGCCGTCCTGCAGATGCGTCGCCTCGCTACCCAGCGCCTTCTCCAGATCGGAGGCGGCCTGCGCCCTCTGCTGCGCCGCGGCGGACAGGTCCCGGTAGTCCTCGGCATACGGCGCNNGGTCACCGCGCGCACCCTTTCCATCGCGTCACCCTCGCCAAGCACGGCGTCGGTCACCAGCTGCAGGCTCAGACCAAGATCCTGGGCCGCCTTGAGTGCGCCGGACTTCTCCAGCCGGTTGGCGACGGCCTGGCGCGTGTTCTCCGCAAGCGCCCCACTATCGGCCTTGATGGCCGCGGTATAGTCATCGGTGGCCTGCTGCGCATCGGCCTGCACCTCGGCGAAGCGTCCGAATGCGATGGCGGCCACTGTCAGGACGACACCGATCGCCCCAGCGCTGGCGGTGATGCCCTTGAGCGACCATCCCAGAGTCTGCGCAGCCTCNCTGGCCTGCCCGAGCGACGTCACCAGCTTGAGGGTCCCGCCACCCAGCAGGCCAACCGCTGCCACCGAGCCGAGCGCCGCCATCGCGACGCCTTGTATGGCCGGGTCGGCGTCCGCAGCCACATTGATCAGGGCCGTCAGCCCCTGCACGAAGCTCCGCATCGGCCCGTCCGCCTGGGACCCCATCTTGACCCCGAAGGTCTCCAGGGATCCCGTCAACTGCTCCAGGTCGCCCTTGAGGTTGTCGAGCCTGGTCGCCGCCATCTCGGTCGCGTATCCCTGGTCGGACACGTCCTTGGTCCAGCGCCTGACAGCATCGCCGCCCTCACGCATCAGGACAGTCGAGGTTCGGATCGCGTCGGCGCCGAAAATCGTCTTCAGCGCAAGGTTCTGCTGCTCCTGGGACAGTCCGCCAAGCTTCTCCTGCAACTGGTCGGCCAGTCCGGCCAGACCGACGAAGTTCCCTCGGGCGTCGTACGCCTGAATGTTGTACTTGTTGAGCATCGCCTGCGCGTCGTCGGTCGGCTTGGCCAGCATGAGCAGCATCTGCCGCAGGCTGGTGCCGGCATCCGATCCCTGGATCGCATTCTTTGCAAAGAGGGCGAGCCCGCCGACTGTCTCCTCCACGGAGATACCGAACTGGTTGGCCACGGTGCCCGACTGCTTGAGCGCCATCGCCAGGTCGTGGACCTCACCGACGCTCTTGCCCGCCCCGGCGGCCAGCAGGTCGGCTACGTGGCCAGCCTGGGCACCCTGCAGATTGAACTGTGCGAGCGAGGTGGCCATGACGTCTGCGGCTTCGGCTACCTCCATACTGCCAGCGGCTGCCAGGTCGAGCGCGCCATTGAGGCCGCCGTCCAGAACCTCCTGGGCGCTCAGACCGGCCTTCATCAGCGACTCGATGGCCTGGGCCGACTCGACCGCCGAGTAGACAGTGCGCTGGCCGGCCTCCAGTGCCGCAGCACCCAGAGCTTCCTGGTTGGCGCGCGCGTCGTCGCCCGTGGCCATGACGGCCGACATCGCCTGATCGTAGTCGGCGAAGGCCTTGACGGCTGCCCCGAAGCCCAGGGCTGCCACCGCGCCGACGGAGGCGAGGCCGCTGGCGATCCGGTCGGCCTGCTCGTTGTTCTTCGCGATCGCGGCCGTGGTGGAATCGACTGCGGCCTGTGCCTGCGCCATGCCGGCGACGAATCCCGCGACCTGGGCGGCGAGGATCACGCGGACGGAACGGTCAGCCATTGACGCCCACCCTCCAGGTCGGTCAGCGAGGCGGACCCTCGGCGTCTGTGAACGTGAACCAGGTACGCGCACGATCGGGATCGAGTCCCCGCTCGCGATCGCGTTTCTCCTTGTCAGAGAGCTTCCGCTGGGCGCGATCAAGCTTCTTCATCGCGGTGCACGTGAAGTACGCGGGGTGATAGTCGGCCTCGGAGTCGTCCTTGTGGACGTCGCGAGGCCTACCGCACTTGTCACAGCGGGCCTCGTCGTCGGTGAGGCGCAGCCATGCGGTGATGATGGCCCGGTCGACCCAGTCGACCCTGCCCCCGCGGGGACGCTGGCCGCTGTACTCGCCGGGGGTGAGCCCGAGTTTCAGGCAGGCAGTGAGCTCGTGCCGGGCCGCCCAGAGCTCGCCAGGTTGAAAGGGATGACGGCTGCCTGCGCGTGGAGATTGTGGACGCCGATGAAGATGAGGTCCCGGTCGCCGGTGTTCAGCATGGCGTAGGCCTGGGGCCAGTCCATGTCGAGGTCCTGCCCGTCACTGGTGGTCGCATTGACATAGGCAGCGGCGCAGACCGCCGGGTAGTACTCGGGCTTGAGTATCCCGTCCGGCCTGGCGTGCGCCGTGCTGACCTCGTCGTGGGCATCCGGAGCGAGCCGGGCGAAGTGCAGGACGACCACCTCGTCAGCGGCACTGGCCTCGGCATCGGCGACCGCCTGCTCAGCCTGGGCGATCTGCTCGTCTAGCTGCTTGAGAGGGTCGGTATCCGCCAGCGACTTCGCGCCTCGATCTTCAGCAGGAATCGCCGCCAGGGTGGCGCGCCGGGCCTGAAGTTGGACGAGTGCGGCGGTCGCCAGATCCACCTGCTGACGCAGGTCAGGATCGAGGCAGATCGAGTAGTCGAGGGTGGGCCGGTGCCGTAGCGCCTTCTCGCGTAGGTATTCGACTGAGGGCATGTGGGGTTCCCTTTCGGTCAGGGGTTTTTGGGCGGATGGGCCCCGGCCCGCATCGACCCCCAGGGACGCGGGCCGGGGCGTGTCGGTTACGCGGTGAGGGTGGCGTTCAGGTTGCGGGACACCTCGGACAGCTCGATCACCCATGCAAAGTCATTGCCGACGGAGACCGTCAGCGGATCGAACTTTGCGACCGTCGCATTGAAAGCCCATCCCTTGTCGGCAACGGCCAACGCGGTCGTCGAGGCCACCTGGGGACGGACGAAGATTGAGATGTGCGCATCCTCGACTAGGAGCGCCCGCAGTGCGGTCTCCTTGGCCTTGTCGGACTTGATCGTGAGGGTGCGATCTTCCGCGTGCGCTTGTCGACCTGCTCCTCCGCGTCCAGCATGCACAGGGTTTGCTTTGACTTGTAGGACACGTCGGTCGAGGTGTCGAACTGCTCGATCGAGCAGGTGGCGTTGATCGTCAGTTCGGACAGCTTGGGGGCGGCGATGCTGGCGAATCCAGCGCCGAAGGCGATCAGGACATTGCCGGCCGCCGGGGTCTCGTCGGGGTCGTACACGGTCATGCTCATGCGGATGCCTCCTCAGGCTCAGCGTCGGGCGTGGTGGTGGGCTGGTCGCCGGCGGGCGACGGATCATGGTCCGAGGGTGCGGCCTGCGCACGCCGCGCTCCCTTGGTGGAGTACTCCGGGGCAGCAGTCGGCCGCGCGAGTCGACCACCGGGTGATCCTCGTCCGGCTTGTACCGGCCGGGCAGGGCGTCCAGGGCCGAGCGGTGGCGGGGGCGCCGTGGCCGGTGTACTTGTCGACTGCCCAGACGAAGTCTGACGCCTCGTAGTCGAACATTGGGGGACCTCCTCGGTCAGTTGCTGGTCAGCAGTTGTGCGGAAATGGTCGCCGTCCAGCGCCACACGCTCGGGTCGTCGCGGTCCTCGATCGGCTCCGACACAGACACGACCTCAACATGGGCGGTGCCGATGCGCAGTCCGTCGAGGATGACAGTCAGGACGTGGGTGCCGGTCCGGCAGCCGAGCGGGTTGTTGGAGACGTACAGGACCTGCCATGAGTGCAGGGCCTTGCGGGACAGCGCATCGAGCGCCCGGTCCTGCGGGGTGTGATTGCCGCCGTACACGATGGCATGCGCGGCCTCCGGATCGGCGCCCTGGGTGCGGCCGTCTAGGACCAGGGGACCGCTGCCTGGCATGCGTCGATGATCGTCGGTGTGTAGTCCACGGCTCAGAGTCCGATCTGCGCCATCGCGGACACGTAGGCTGGGGTGCATCGGTCGAGGGCCGGGCCCATGTAGGCGTGCGGGGCCATGCGGCGGGTGCCGAACTCGACGAAGGCGCCGTAGCTGACGGTCGGACCGATGATGGCAACAAGTCCTGACGCTGACACGTCGTAGCCGATACTTGCCCGCAGCATCCCGGTGTCGACCGGGGCAAGCCGCTTAGCCTCAGCGGCGATATCCGCAGCGGTCTTGCGGATCACCACCTGGGCGGCCCGCGTCGCCTTGTATCCGGCGATGCCGAGGTCGGCCCGGAGTTGATTGAGCTCGGAGGCGTCAATGGTCAGCACAGGCACCTCCTCGCCAAAGAGAGCGGGCCGCTGGGGCAGGGCATCTGTTTCCCGGTGCCCTTGGCGGGGCGACCGGTGCGGAGAGGAAAGGAGACGCGCCCGCGCAAGCGGTTTGGAACTCTCCTCGATGGCCCTTCGCTGGTGTAGAGGGCTTCGCGCGGGCTTTCCGGCGTTTGACCCCTAGCGGCCGGTGACGATCTGATCGACGCCCTTGAGCAGCGTCTGCCGGTCGACGGCGTACCCCTGGGATTCGACGTAGGCGACCGTGTAGATCCGACCCACCTGGCGGGGGTCGGTGGACTGGGTGCAGGTGACACGATCCCCCACCTCGACATCGCAGCCGATCGGGGCACGGCCCACATGATCGGCGACCACGATCGGGCGGCCCGCGCTGTCGAGCGGCACCCCGTCTGACAGGAGTTCGATGAGGAAGGGTCCGGAGTAGATCTGGGTGTAGATCGTGGCCTCGGTGTTGAGGGCGTCGCGCGTGACGCCGCTCGGCCGCTCGACCTTGGCCTGATGACCGGGCATGAAGCCATTCACTACCGCACGGTGACGCTCGGCCCATCCGGCCGGCACGACGGGGATTCGGACCACGATGTCACCAGATGGACAGCGGGCGCTCGGTGCCCTCGGGGACGCAGGTGGATCCGACACCGCGTGTGATCTCCATACCCCATTCACCCGCTGAGGCGGCGGATGCGTCGGCGACCTGCCTGCGCAGCGCTGCGGCGTGCTCCCGGAGCGACTTGGCAACCGCAGGGCCGTCGGTGGACAGGTCCTGGGTCGTGATCTTCTTGCTGAGCAGCGCCTCGGAGGAGGCGATCTGGTCGAGCGCGTCGGCGGCCGCCAGCCGGCAGTCGGTGGTGCGTCCGATCAGGATCGCCAGCTGCTCGTCGGTGTACAGCCGCTGGGTGGGGATCTTGCAGTCGTCCCCGATGAGGAGCCGGACATAGGCGATGTCGTCGTTGGCGACGGTGACGCTCATATCCGGCTCCTCCTCAGGCGATCTGTCAATGTCAGGCGCCGCGGGACACGTAGGTGAACAGCGGGTCAGCGGTCTGGTTGCCGACGATGTGACGGCCCCGGAACTGGATGTCGTCGATCTCGAACGAACCCTCCAGCGGGGAGATCATGCCGCCGCCGATCCGCTGCCCGGCGTCAGCCTTGACCCGCAGGTCGGGCTGCTCGTAGCCGCGGAGCTTCGCAGTCCACAGCGCCGGCCGCTGGCTGCGCGGCTTCGGCACCAGGAACCACGTGGTCGCCGCCTTCGCGTGGGCGTTCACGTAGTCGAGCATGGGCTCCACGACGTAGGACAGGGACGCCAGCGGGTTGTCGATCTCGGTGATCGTGGTGGTTGATCCGTTGACAACCTCGGTGCGGATCGTCCGCGGGGCGACGATGGCGATTGCCGTCGGCTCCAGGGCTTTCGGGATCACCAGGACCATTTCGGGCCGGACGATGGTGCGGCCGCTGACCGGGTCCTTCTTCGTGGCCATGCCGTTGAGCACGGTCGTCAGATTGTCCCGGGTCAGCGGCAGCGCCGTCGGCGCGTTGCCGTTCGCGGCCTTGAAGAACGCCGTGTTGACGTCGGAGGCGGTGTTGGTCTTGGGATCGACCAACAGCAGCGTCGACACCGCGTTCAGGGACTCGGTGTTGCGGGCCGCAGCGGCCAGCTTGCCGGGCAGGTCCTGCAGTTCGCCGATCGCCTCGTTGTTCTTCCACGCCTCCCAGTTCAGCGACTTGCGGCGGCCGTACTTGAAGACCGCGATACCGTAGGGNGTCTGGCCGACCACGTCAGCCGCCGGGTACTCGGTGCCCTCGGGCACACGCTGGTAGGCGTCGGTGTCGGCCCACGGGGCGGCGATCCGCTTGGGGCGGAAGTCGTTGACCAGCGTCTGGTCGCAGTACTGCTCCCATACCGGGGTCTGGGCCTCGTAGAGCGCCAGAGTCTCGGTGTCGATCTCGGCGAAGGCCGCCAACTTGAAGTCGCTGGTCGAGAACGCCTCGGCGAGCTTCACGTCGGCGCCCCACTGGCCCTTGAACGCGGCCTCCATGAGGCTGCCGGCATGGTCCTTGAGGGACTCCGCGATGGCGAAGCGGCGCGGCGAGACCATCCCGGCGAACTCCGATTCGGAGGCCGANTTGATCGCGGCGTCACCGCTGAGCATGGTGATGTCGGACATGGTGTTGACCTCCTCAGGTCACTTGACGGGGCTGGCGACGTCGACGATGCAGCTCCAGCTGCCATCGCCATTGTCGGTGGCATTGTCGTCGGCTACGGCGCCGAAGACGGAGAGCGAGCCGGCCGTGACGGTCGGNCTTGCAGGGGTCCCTGCGGGATCGAAGTAGACAGCGTCGCCGAAGGCCGGCTTGGCGCCCGCCTTGACCTTGATGCGATGCCCGCCCCAGGTCCACACCGAGGCGTAGCCGTCGGGGTTGCCGCCGCCGTAGTTGTAGGTCGAGTTGACCGAACCGTCGGCGTTGAACGGGTTGACGCTGGTGTTGGCCCGGTCAGTCACGCACACGCCGTTGATGATGCCGACCCGGACCGGGTCACCGGACTTGGTGCCGGCCGGGACCGGCATGGAGCGGGCCTTGTCGGGCCGGAAAATCTCGTTGGTGCTCATTGGTCAGTGCCTCCTCAGGCGCTCTTGAGCGGCCGGCCGAAGGGGCTGTGGGTCCGCTGCTTGATGGACTCGGTGACGGGGTGGACTCGCCGAAGCCGGTGAGCTTCCCGCCGGTGATGCTGGTCAGGTATTCCTTCTCGGACCTGACCGCCTCGGCGATGCGGGCGTCGAGGTCGGCGGGCAGGTCGGCCTCGGCGATGCTGTCGACGATGAGCCGGGAAACGCGGGACGCGATCGCCGGGTGCTCGCCCTTGGTGGACTCGACGACCTTGGCGGACGCCTGAGCCTTGGCCTCGGCGACCCTCTGCACCCGGTCGGCTTCGGCCGCACGGGCCTCGGCCTCCTCGGCGCGCTTGGTGGCGGCGTCACGCTCAGATTCCAGCGTGGCCACCTTGCTGGCAGACTCCCGGAGCTGATCGAGCTCCTGCTGCGAGATCTCGGGCATGGATGCCTCCTGATTGGTGGTGGACTCCCCGCCGGACTGGACAGGGACGTAGGTGGTGACCCGCCGCACTTCCTGGGGCGTGTCGATGAGGGTGACGGTCAGGTCGTCGTCGGCGACCGCGTAGGCCTGCTGGTAGAGGGCATCCCCGACGTAGAACCAGACCAGATGGTCGGTTTCGTCGTAGTCGCTAACCCCGGCCCACACGCTCGCCTGCGGGTCGGCGTAGGCGTCGGTCACGGCCTGGTCCAGCTGCTCGCGCCGATCACGTGCGGTCGCCTCGGACGACGCGGTCCGCGATTCGAGGATCGACAGGATCTTTCCGCCGCGGCCGGCCTTGGCGACGAAGTCGACGGACTCGGCCTCGGTGATGCGGGAAATGGTGCGCGCCTGCCCAGGTTTGGGTGCGGCATGCTCGGCCCATGCGGATATCGACACGCCGATGGAGTCCTTCATCTCCCGCAGCACGTCGACATAGCCGGAGAAGACCTGCGCCTCAGCCTCCAGCGCCTGAGTGTCGGCATTCCACCGGGCGTCCTCGACTGTCACCGCGGCCAGGTCGCGGATGGACCGCTCACCGCTGGGCCCCCGTCTGATGGCGGCGGCATGGTCCATGTACATGTGCGTTCCGGCCGGGAACACCCGGTCGCGGGCTGCCGACTCCAGGGTTTCCGCCGGGTAGTAGCCGGACGAGCCGCGGCCGACGTCGATCAGCTGGATCAGGAACCGGCCGGGCTTGCCCGCCTCGGCGACGCTGCTGCGGTCCCGTACCTCGTGGACCAGGACGCTCATGGGGCCTCCGTCTCCTAGGATGGGCAGATGGTCTGCGTCGAGCACGTCTGGAAGGTGCGTGCGCTGACGCTCGGGCTGGACGGGACGATGCAGGAGTGGGAGTGCCCGAGGTGCGGGGTGATGACCGCTACGCCGCCAGGGGGCGGACCACGACGGAGTCCCGCCAGTCAGGCGACTGCCGGATCATCGGAATCTGATCCCAGGTCAGAAGCCCGGAGTTGAGCCGGTCCAGCCGGTCGCGGCCCATGATCTGCACCTGAACCGATTGGGGCTGCTCGGCGAACCACGCGCGGCCGTCCTGGTAGGTGTCGGCCGGTTCGTCCAGGTCGATACCGAGCGCCCGCCACGACTTGGTGACCGGCACCGCGCAGCAGCGGCAGTTGGGGTGTCCAGCCGGCCCGAGTTCGTCGACCGGATGCAGCGATCCGTCCATCGCCAGGCAGGCCGGGCACGTACGGGACGACTGGGTGGACATCCACCGCCAGCCCTCGACCACCTCGGCGTTGGCCTTCCGGGACTGGAGAGCGGAGGCCCGCTGGGCGTCGTGCATCTCCGTCCGGGCGATCAGCCGGGCCCGGACCAGCCCACCGTCGAAAACCCCCGCAGTCGCTTCAGCATCAGCGACGCGACCGCATTCGGATTATCGCCGACGGCAACACCGCGGATCAGCGTGTGCCGCATGACGGCCGACTGCTCGCGGGGCAAGGGGCGCAGGCTCGACTCGATGCGGCCGGTAGACCGCTTGACGATCGCATCCAGCGCGGTCTCGTCGACCTCGGCCCACGAGAAGGATATTCCTGTGGGTAGCTGGGTGGTGATCACGCCACGCTCCCACTCGCCGGCGGCCCGGACGATTGTCTGCATGTCACCGGAGATGGTGACCCCGGAGCGCTTGGCCAGCTCGGACAGCCGCTCAGCTGTCACGCGCAGCGCATTCGTCGCACGGGTAGCACGGCTGATCTGCGCCCTGGTGGGCCACTCGCCGGCGCCGAGCACCAGTAGCTCGTCGACCGCTGCCGCCCACTCGGCGACGATCTCCTCCCAGGCGCTCGCCCAGGCCAGTGTCAGGGCTGCGGTCGTCGCATCCACTGCCGCCGCGAGCGCGATGCGGACCGCCCGGGCCTTGCGGATCGCGGCCTTGGTGAGGGCCACGGCCCTACGCCTGCTCGCCCTGGTCGCCCAGCCGCTGACGGACGCGGGCGTCGATCACGTCGAGGGGCACAAAGTTGCCCTGGTCGTCGGTGATGATGTCCAGCACCTCGTCGGAGTCCTTCACGTCGAGAGCGTCGAGGATCATCTTGGCGATCGTCAGCGGAGGGATCCGCTCCATCTGGTCGGCAAGCTGGATTGCCTTGATCCGGTCGAGCGTGCCCGTGTCGTCCCGCTCGGGCCATACGACCTCGATCGTGCGGCCGTCGCCATCAGGCAGCACGGCATACATGCGGTCGCCGTCGCGGGCGATGGTGCCACGCAGGGGCCCGGCGGGGGAGATGACAGCAGAGTCGATCACCCACGAGCACACGTCGCGCAGGACGGAACCCCACATCTGCTGGCGGACATCGAAGACCGGCCAGGAGGCATCCGTGACACTTTCGGCGGTCGCCCGGGCACCGGTCACCCCGGGGTCGCCCAGCAGGGTCGTGACCGGCAGGTCGAGCGCCGCAGCCACCATGGCGGCCAGGGGCCGGCCCGACTCGCTGTCGATCGTGGCCCCGGACTTTCCGACCGCCTCCAGGTAGGTGTTCGGGTCGGTCGTGATGTTCTGCCCGGCCTCGGCATTGGCCCGCGCCAGCTTCGCAGCCGCATCGGCCACCCGGTCGCCACGGGTGCGGACCTGGTAGGCGAAGCGCGACAGTGACGCGGTCAGCTGAGACCATGCTTCGAGGAAGCGTTTGTAGGCGGCCGCCCATGGTACAGCGGCGAACACGTCGCCCACCCCGCGGTCACCGACACGGTTGACCCGCACCAGCTTGATCGGGTGGTCCCACCGGATCTCTACCTCGTCGCGGTAGCGGTCGCGCTGGGAGGGGCGGTAGCCGAGCGCCGGATACCATGCCTTGACTGGCTGCCCGGAGGAGTCCGCCCACTCGCGAAGGTACAGCTGCTCAGATGCTGCGTCCTCGGGGTCCTTCGCGATCCGGGTGATCTGCTCGGGCGGCAGGACACGGACCCGGACACGGCCGGACACTGGGTCCGTCGGCAGGCAAAGCGCAACCTCTCCGACGATGCCGAGGGACCGCTCCAGCTCGATACGGGCCGTCGTATCGACGAAGGTCCCGAGATTGTCGTGATCGTCGAGGAATGACTGCACGACAGCGTTGATGTCCTGCCCGGTGCCCGGCTCGTCGCGGACCGCGATGGTGACACCGCCGCCCCAGATGTACGCGGCACGCAGATTGAGACCCCGCTTGATCAGCGGGTCCGCCATGCTGGCGATCAAGTTCCGCAGCGCTGCCCGCCGGCGGAAGGTAGCGTCGAAACCTCGGAGGTCATCGCCGAGGATGCCGATGCCGTACGGGGCCCATCCGGACTCGTCCCGGTCCATGATCCGCCGCAGGTCGGCGAAGGACTCGCGCATCAGATCCAGCGTCGCCTCGGATGCGGCCAGTTCGGCGGACAGGTCGCGGGTGTGGGTCGCTTCGGTCACTGGCACCCCTTGCTGCGTCAGTAGCCGATCCGGTAGTCGTCGAGGTCGTCATCGGCCTGAGCCTGCTCCAACTGCTGGGCAAGAGGCCGCAGCAGCAGCCGGTCTAGCGCCATAGAGGACTGGTCCACCTGGTCGTCGTGGGCGCCATTCGGGAAAGCGGCGCACTCCTCGACGAAGTCACCAACCCATGAGCACAGGGAGTCGTCTGGGATCCACACGTGCCCGGACTCGGCCAGCGGCGCCCATGCCATCGCCCGCTGAACCTTGCCGGCCTGTGGGGTGATCGGCACGATCCCGACCACACGCTTGGACAGCATGGAGATCAGGGCCGGCCCGTTGGCCTTGTCCTCGACGAGCTTGAGTGTCGCCTGCGGCCAGCGTCCGGCCAGCGCCACGAACTCCCGAATGGTGGTGATGAAGTCGAACCAGCCGCGCACCTGGTCGAGCAGCCACGCGTCATTACCGCGCCCGCCCCACACACCGAGCGCCACATAGTCTGACCCGCTGGTGCCCTTGAATGCCAGGTCGGCCGAGATCAGCACCTCGGTGAACCCGGTGGCCCAGCGGCTGCCGTCCGGGCGCTCCTCCCACGGCCACACCTGGTAGCGGCGGAACCAGTCGCGCTTGATCAGCCCACCCTCGGCCGGGGCCGGGCGGCCCTGGTAGAGCGCATTCCACACGCGCGATCCGGCCGTGCGCTTGCGCATCTCCCATTGCCGCTGCGAGCGGCCGCGGGCCGAGATCATGAACTGCCCGACCTGCGTCCGGCCTAGTGGGTCGGTAGCCGGGTCCTCGCACTCCGCAGGGATATTCAGGTACGTCCAGCCGGCATGCGCATCGCGTTCGAGCAGTCGGCCGATCAGGTCGTCCTGGTGCCAGCGGGTGTGGACAACCACCATGGCCGCGCTGGGTGCGAGCCGGGCCGAGATGGCCTCGGTGTACCAGTCCCACGCATCCTCGCGGACGACCTGAGACTGAGCCTCGCCCTCCTTGAAAGGGTCGTCGATGATGACCAGGCCGGCAGGGCGGCCGGAGATGCCGACGCCGCGACCGGCTGAGACCAGGCCGCCTTCACGTTCGGCGATCGACCACTCGTGCTTCGCGCCATTGTCGGGGGCGATCGCGAGACCGATCTGCGGGTTGCTCTCGATCACGTTGCGGACGATGCGCCCGCCCCGGTTGGCAAGCGACTGATTGTAGGTGCCGAGGATGATCGGCAGGTCGGGGCGCTGGCTCAGGCACCACGGGATGAAGTACTGGACGACGAGCGTCGTCTTGCCCTCCTGTGGGGGCATGGAGATGGCCAGTCTGGCGTCGGGGGTGTCGAACGCCTGGACGAGCGCGGAGTTGATGAGCTCGAGGGCTGGCGTGCGGACGATGCGCGGGTCGAGCTCGCAGGCCAAGTCGAGCGGGGTGGCCCAGCGGCGACCGCCGGTGACGAGGGCGAGCAGTTCGGCGAACGGGTCAGGGAGGATCACCTGGGCTCACCCCCGGGTTAGCCGGTAGCTCGCACGAGAAAACCCGACCCCAGAGGGATCGGGCGGTATTGAACAACATGGTACAGGTTGAGAGTTCCAAGGCAAGCAGTCGCTTATCGAGCATCGCCGCGAAACATCCTAGACGCACAGGGGATGCGGTCGCCTCGGGTTTGATGTTGAGTGTAGCACGTAGCGCGCACTATGCAACACCTGAGACACGCGACGCGGCGAGTTGGGACTGCATCTCCCGGACGTCGCGCAGCCGGTACACCCACACCGACCGCGACACCAGACCACCGTCCCGCCATTCGGCGCTCGTGATCTGCTCGCGAGGGAGACCGTGCCGGCGGATCAGGTAGTTGATGCGATTCCGGTCGACCGGCTCACCGGCCCTGGTCAGCACCACCACCAGGTCGGCCATGGTCAGCAGCGCGTCGCCATTTGCGTCGAGGATGTCGGTCTGATGCGTCGCCCAGTCGGCGGCATACCCGCACTCGCAGGACACGGAAGACCCGGGGTCAGTCGCATCTCGGCCCGGCATCGGGGGCACATCGTCAGCGCCACGTCCTTCGGCCTGTCGATCACCCGATGCGCGCGCTCCATAGCCCGGGACAGCTCGGCCAGCAGCGCAGCCCGCCCTGAGGCGACACGGAAACGCTGGTCATTGACGATGCGCCGCAGGTCGGCCAGACAGCGGGCGGCCGCCGGATTCCACGGGATCGGCGACTCGTCCGGCCGCTCGACGTCGCCCCGCTTCCACCCGCGGGGAGCGAACCTCACATCCTTGCGGATCGACTCCAGCAGGTGCCGGGTCATCTCCGGCAGGTCGGACAGCAGCCGCCCCAGGTACGCGTCGCACGCGCCGCAGATGGCGGCCCGGCTGTGCTGGGTGTGCTCCGGCGGACAGGTGGTGTACTCCGGTGTTGGCTCGGCCCACGGTTTGCGCACCTGCGGCCGCTCACCGCCGTGCCGGACAAGTGGGGCCAGCAGGCCGTCGATCCGGCTCACGATACGATCGCCCCCTCACGGCGTCGGCGATCACTTGGTCGGCCGTGGAGTCGGGGACTCTCACACCAAGCCGAGGATCGGCGACGACGGTCCGGATCACGTCAAGCATGCGCACAGCATGAGACTTGGCGATGGTGACCAACTGCTGATCCACGCCGGCGCGCAGGCTGGCCGCGGCGTAGGTGGCGAGATCCTGCTCGGCGTCGCGCAGCAGTTGGAGCAGGACGTGCCGGCGGGACTCGAAGGTCTTGATATCGGTGTGCTCGCCCTTTTCCGTACCCTTCTCGCGCTTGGTCACCCCNCACGTCATCGACTTCTCGTCAAGCTCCGACACCCGGCCCCGCCAATAGGCGACCTCAGCGGCCTTCCACTGCACGAGCTCCAGCAGCGCCACCGACGGGTGAATGTCGGTGCGCCCACCCCACAGCGCTACAGCCGCCATATCCTTCGCCATGAGCTCCTCCTCGATCTCGCGCTCGTATCGCTTGATGTGGGCCGGCAAACAACCACCGTGCAGCTTGCACAGTCCGCGCCCGAGGTGGGTCGTTCCCCATCCAGCCGGCCTGGTGCATGTTCCTTCGCCCTGACGTTTCTTGGCGTTGCAGTAGCGAGGGTCCGGTTCGGTGTCACGGCGTTTATTGCCGTCTTGGCCTGTCATATCAGAACGGGCAGGCATCGGGGTCCTCCTCGAGTTGGGCTGGTCGTCTGGTCGGTCGTGCATGTGCTGGTGGCTCGGGTTCGGTGCAGCCGGGATGAGTGGTGGCCCCGTCGCCAAGGTCGATCATGGGGCCTTGGCAGATGGTGCAGCGGGTTCGAGGAGTCGGCTTCCGCCCGGTACTTGGCCGCTTGTATTGATTGATTTTTGGTCGCCCTCGGGCTGCTGTGCCAGACCTATAGGTCTGGGCACAGACGGCACAGCAGCCCCAGTTGGGCCGTGCGGGGTGTGCCGTTGTGGTTCGGCACAGTTATGTTCGTGCGTTTCCCCTTGTCGGGCTGGGTTTCTGGTGGTGCGGTGTCAAACTGTGCCGTGCTGTGCCGTGGGTCGGCGGCACAGCTGGTTTCGGACTGCTGTGCCGAGGCGTCCGGCACAGCAATATCGAACACTTGTACGGCAGTGTTGGGGGTAGGAGTCTTGCGTTCCTTCTGCGCCATCCGGACGGTTTCCCGGACGAATCGGCGCCCCTGTTGCTGGGTGAATGCGAACGCTTCATGGACTCCGGATCCGCGGCCGGCGGTGGGGAACAGGTTGTCATCGAGGAACCTCTTGCACTCCTGGATAGATGCTCGTTGGGGATCGGCGGCGGTGGACCAGGTGATGTGCTTGGCGTCGGCGTCGCGGGTGATGGTGAGCCTGCTGGCAAAGTCCCCGAGACGGCCCTTGGTGACTTCGATGTGGAACTTGTGCGGGTCGTCGGCGTCTCGGATCATGACGAGCTCGACATCGACATCGTCCTTCTTGGAACTGGTACCACGGCTTCCCTTCGTGGTGTCCTTGCCGGTGTTGTCGAGACGGAGGACGGTCAGGCCACGGCGTTTCAACTCGATGCCCGCGTGGGCGTAGAAGGCGCGAAGCGTATCGGATTTGTTCTCCTCTCCTTCGGTGACCCGCTGGAGACTGTCGAGGATGACGAGGTCTCCTGGAGTGAGTTGGTAGGCGTCGAGGATGCTCCGGAGTTCGTGGCCACCCTCAGGAGTGTCGAGGGCGGGGAGCCGTGGCAGGGATAGGTAGTGCAGGCCGGCGAGGGTGTCGGTTGGTCCGAGCCCGTAGTCCTCGAATCGCTCGGCCAGGTCGTCGGGGTGTTTTCCATGTCGATGTACAGGACTTGACGCCTGGATGGAATGTCGAAGCCTGCGAAGTGGCGGCGGCCTTGGCTGACGTGGATGGCGAGGCCGAGGCTTAGGAGCGACTTCGCCGTCCCGGCGGGAGCTACGAGGGCCGTGCTGGCACGGGCTGGGAGCAGGCCGGCGACGACCCATTCGCGCGGCGGCCGGTCGGGATTGAGCAGGTCGGCCAGATCGAGCGCAGGATAGCGCTCCAGTGTCGTGCCCGCGGATGTCCGTGGCTGGTCGTCGGCGATGGTCTGGATCTGCTCACGCAGAACCGTCAGGTCGCGCCCGGACAGGGCCTCCTGCTGGAGTCGGGTCAGTCGCTCGATCAGCCGGCGGCGCTCGGCGTGCTCGCGGATAATGGTCGCGTAGTGCGGGGCATTGGATACCACCGCCACGCCGGAGACCAGGTCGTGCAGGTACAGCGGCCCGCCCACCTTGTCGACCTGCCCCGGATGCGCAGCTCATTGCCGACGGCGATCATGTCGAAGGGGTGGCCGCGGTCGGCCAGGGCGAGGATTGCCGCCCAGATCTGCTCGTGGGCGGGGCGGTAGAAGTCGGCGGGGTCGAGCACGGCCCGGAGGTCGGGCAGCAAGGACGGGCTCATCATGACGCTGCCGAGCGTCGCCTGCTCGGCGTCGGCGTCGTGCGGGGGCGTACGGTCGAGCGTGTCGGTCACATGTCACCCCTGGAGGCTGGTGTCGGGCGAGGATCCGCACCTGTTTTGCCTCTGGCAGCTCGTCGAGGTGGGTGTGGTGGACCGCCATGCGGGCGGCCACGGTGTAGAAGGCCGAGTGCCAGGTGAAGCCGCAGTGGCAGTCGACCTCCCATATCCCGGTCGCCGGGTTCTTGGCGATGCGCGGCCTGCGTCCGAGGGTCACGGCTGTCCGCCCTTCTCCATCGCCGCCAGCAGCCGCCCGAGCGGTGCGTGCCCGGTGCGTGCCAGGTGGTGGGCGAGGCTCCGGACGCTCGGGTAGTCGAGGCTTTCCGCGATCGCCCGGGCCGAAACCCTCAACCTGAGGTCGAGACTTTCCAGGAGATGCGCGTCGATCGGCTGAGGGATCGGCGCCGCGGACACAGAGGCTGGCCGGGCCCACGGGGAATCTTCACCTAGGCACTTGCGGCAGGGAAGGTCTGGATTCTCATCCAGCAGGGGCGAGCGCCGCCGGGTAAAGTGCCCGCGCTCGCACTCCAGGATCCATGCCCCCGATTTTGTATCGCGGTCCACGATCGTCATCGACCCGACCCGGTCGCCGAATGCGTACCGGCCCCTCCGGGCAACGAGATCGGCGCTCATGCGACTGCCTCCCACTTGATGTCGTGCCCCTGGATGCACTCGACCAGCGCGCTCATCAGGATTTCCGAGACCGGCGGGGTCACGGCATTGCCGTACTGCTTCACCCGCTCGCGCTTGGAGCCGAGCACCACGTAGTCGGGCTGGAAGGCCATGCCGCGCCCGATCTCGTGGGGTTCGAGCATCCGGAACAGGCAGTCCATCGGGTCGATCCGGCCACTGACCAGCGCGTAGCGATCGTGGGTGGTGATGGCGCCGAGGGGGTGGCTGGTGGTCAGCCCAGACCCGGTCCTGCCGTAGTATGGGACGAGCAGGCCGTGGTTCTCTCGGGTGGTCACGGTGCGCATGGGGTCGCTGTCGGGGTACGCCTGGTCGTGCCACGTCCCGCCGGAGGGGACGAGCAGCGCGTGGTGGTTGCCCGCGGCCGCCACGGTGTCGAGCGGCTCCCCGACGCTCTTGGCGGCGTTCTGGCCGCGCAGCATCACCAGCAGGCCGAGGTCGTTCCTGGTGGTCTGCGTGCGCAGCGGCGCCAGGTCGGACGCGGCCCGCTTGCCCGCCCGGCCCTCGACGGGTACGAGCAGCGCCTTGGTGGGCGTGGTGTCCAGGGTGCGCAGCGGGTCGGTGAGTGGCCATGAGCGGCTGTAGCCGCCCTCCTGGCCGTACTGCGGGTGCTTCGGGTCGTGCCGGTCGTACTGGTTGCCGCCGGCCTCGACGATGGCCGGCCCCCAGCGCAGCAGCGCCGCCTGGATCCGGGCCATGGTCTTGGGTGAGAGNGGCCGCTCGCGGTCGCCGATGCGCTGGCCGGGCAGGGTCCAGTCGATGGCCTCGCGTGCGGGCAGGTAGAACGGCTCGACCCGCTGGCCTCGGCAGGAAAGTTTGGGGCATCGGTAGTAGTACTGGGAGCCGTAGCGGCCCATGTCCCCACCCGGACGCTTCCACGTCTGGACCCCGGAGACGATCTGCTCGCACGAGGAGCACCAGCAGTCAGGCCGCAGGTAACGGTCCCAGTCCGGGTCGCGCCTGAGGGATTCGTGCCAGTACGCCACATACAACCGATCGCGCGACTGGGGGCCCGGGCGGACCGCACGNGGTGCCGCGTGCATCGAGTTGAACGCGATCAGCCGGGTCCGGTAGCCGAGCGCCTTGATCTCGCCCAGCCATCTGTCCCAGTGCACCCACTTGCGGATATCGACGACGTTCTCGACGACGCCGGCCAGGACGGGTCGCTGCCGCAGGTGCATGCCGCGCAGGTAGCGGATCACGTCCTCCATCAGCGCCCGGGAGCGTTGCACGTCCTCGGCCACCTCGCGCTCGCCGAACAGGTCTTCGGTGGGGTGGGCGAAGTCCTGCGGCTTGCCCTTCGCGGGNGTCCAGTTGGTGCACTCGGGCGAGGCCCAGTACAACTCCCCGTAGGGGTGGCCGGACACGTCCAGGTCTTTGATGTCGCCGCGGAAGTGCTCGACACCGGGGAAGTTGGCGGCGTGGCTGTCGATGGCGAGTTGGTCGTGGTTGGCGGCCAGGATCGGCTCGACACCGGGGATCGCCGCGGCGCCCTGTGTGGAGCCGCCGGCGCCACAGAACCAGTCGACGAGTCGTAGGCTCATGATTGCCGCCCCCGTGCCACATCACCCGGTGACGGTTGCCGAGCATCACGGCGTCGACCTGGGATCGGACCTGCGTCACCTGCCAGGGACAGCCGGGGTGGGTGCAGGTGACGGTCTGCCGGCCGGTCGGGCCGGTGACGGCATAGCCCGGATCGCGCCGGGGCTGCGGGGGCCGAGGTCCCTTCATCGCACGTCTCCCTGCTCGCGCTCGCGGGCCTCGTCGCGCTCGGCCCAGGCGATGGCACAGGCCTCTCCCAGCACCTTGTAATAGAGTTTCCGCAGCTCACGCACGCGCTCCTTGAAGGCCGGGTAGGGCTTCCAGTGCCGCAGGTCCAGGTGGATCGGGTTTCTGACGTGGGCGAGGTCGAGGCACCGGATGATCTCGGCGGAGGTCATCTTGGGGTACTTGTCGGCCAGGAACTGGGCGAAGTCCCAGTGCTCGCCGGGGCTGTCGGTGCTCAATGGAGTGCCTTTCAGAAGGGCGCGCGCTCGTCGCGCCGGGTGAGGTGGTCGAGGTGGGTGACGGCCAGCGCGTAGGCCTGCCAGATGTCGGCCGAGAAGCCGTAGAACCATCCGGGCGCGGCCTTGGTGCCCTTGCCGTGGTTGGGCCTCCCGGGNGCGAATCGGTCGACGAGTGCCTGCCTGATGTTGCCGTCCTTGGCCTTGGCCGAGCCGCAGATGTTGAGCTTGACCTCGCGCCGGTACACCAACTCGGGCAGGGGGTGGCGGAAGTCCTGGGCGCGGATGGCCTCGGAGAAGCGGCCGATCCAGTAGCAGGTCTCGAAGACCTCGCGGCCGACGGGCATGCCGTAGCTGGCGACCATCTCGATGGCGAATGCCGTGGGGACGGCGCCGCCGAGGACGTCGAGGTCGAGCATGCCGAGCGCGTCCAGCAACTCGTCGTTGGGCACCTTGCCCAGGGCGACGGGTCTGTAGTCGGCGTCGATCACGACGTAGGCGCTGAGTTCGTTCCCGGGGTCTATCGCGAGCAGTCTGGTCATCGGTCAGCCCTCGGCCTCTACACACCCGAACAGGTCGGGCTGCGCTATGTGACACTCGGGACTCAGCCAGATCCGCTCCCGGCGTCCATTGTCGCTGCGGGTTGAGTAGCCTGCCCCACTACCAGACTTGCCCTTGATCACGGACCAACCGGCGTTGAGCAGGTCGTTGTGCTCGTCGTCGTAGCCACATAGGGCCAGCAGGAGCCCTTGCGCTTCCCTCGATGTACACCAGTCGCGTACTTCGGCAGCGACAGTCTGGTGCCCGTCCTTGTGTGCATACAGGTCGCCACTGGTGGCGTATGGAGGGTCAAGGAAGATCGCCCTGCCGCCGTCCCCGCCGCAGCCTGCACGGGTTACGGACGGAGTGCAGACGCGCCGCCAGTCGCCGCAGGTGATGCGGACGCGGCGCAGTCTGTCGGCTAGGGCCTGGAGGTACGCGGAAAGTCGGCCCAGGTCGCCCTTCCCGGCGTCCCCGAGGTGGGGAAGCTTGCGGTTGATGCCCTGCCCGGCGTCCCCGAGGTGGGGAAGCTCACGGTTGATGCCCTTCCCGGCGTCCCCGAGGTGGGGAAGCTTGCGAGTGTCGGTGAGGGCTCCTTCGATGACGCGCCACGGTCCTGGGCCGAACGGATCACCGATGCCGCATGACAGCACATACAGCCACCACCCGGCGGCCTTCGCGTCGAACGCCTCAGGATCACCCTCCAGCCATGCTGGGAGTTCGGGTGTGCGGCGCTCCTGGAGCCATGCGAGGCGAGCATGGTAGTCGATCTCCGATACGGGGCCGAGAGCGTGGCTAGCCACAGAAGCCGGGTCGTGTTGAATGGCACGCCAGGTGTTGACCAGCCACCCGTCCGCGTCGTTGATCGTCTCCACCCTGCGACCAGTGAATGCTGGCCGAGCGAGCAGCACGGCCGCAGATCCGGCGAACGGCTCGACATACCCGGACGGGTCACCGAATGCCTGCCAGATGAGGTGTGCGGCGCGGCGCTTTCCGCCGAAGTATGGGAAGGGTGCGGCGTAGTTCACGGCAGTCTGCCCCCGTTCTCGGGATTCGTCATGGAGACACTCATGAGGCGGCTCATCGGTCAGCCCTCGGCCCGTAGCAGCGGGTCTCGGAACCGCCCATAGTTTTCAAACCGTTTGATTCCGGACTGTGGCCGATCTTGAGCATGGTCATCGCACGACCCTCGGCCCGTAGCAGCGGGTGCAATCGTCGGCCTCTTGGTGCTCGAACTCATCGCGGCATAGGTGAAGATCGAGGGCGGCGCGGCTGGACGGCATCCCATCCAACTTGTAGTGCCAGTGGTGGTAGCCCGCTTCGCACTCCTCGCGCGGGCAGCGCGGAAAGGCGTCGGTTTCGCTCTGCGCCGGAATCCGCGCCATCTCGTCCAGCAGCGCGCTCCGGTGGGGATTCAGCGTGCGGGTGCCTTCGGCCACGTCCGCGATGGCGGCCGCGTAGCCCTGGTCCCAGCCGCGCACGAGGTCGCCGGTGGGCAGTGCGGTTTCGGTGCTCATCGGTGCCTCATCCGCCCGTACTTCGGCCACGGTGGGCTGTGCGTCGAGCAGGGCGAGGATGGCGTCGGCCTGTCGCTCGGATTCGGCGATCAGCCGAGCAGAGTTGTTGCCCGTGTCGCCGGCCAGCCTGATCGCCCGCGCGACCTCTTCCCGGCTGGGCTTCACCCGATGCAACTCGGCATAGGGTTCGGAAAGTCGCGTGAAGTTCCCCAGCGCTCCGATATATCCTCGGTTGACCAGACTGAATCGGGAATGCAGGACAATCCGTCGTGGGTCCGAATCCACGGCTCGCCGGTGCGGTCAAAGACAATCTCGTAGATGGGCAGCGCTTCCAGTTCGGCTGCCGTGGTGATCTGCTGGTCGGTCATAGCCATGCCCCGATGCGGTCGGATCGTGTGCTCGGCGGACAGCTCCCCGATGGTGATTCGGGTGGCCATCACTCCATCCCCCGCATGTAGTCGAGACACAGGGAGATGCCTTCGGCCTTGCCGAAGAGGCGGGTGGACTCGCCCATCAGGGGCGTCTCCCCAGCCTTGCGCCGGATTTCTTCGCGGGCCCGCTCCATGCGCCCCCGCAGGTCTTCGCGCTGGGCCTCCAGCGCCTGCACGCGGCCGATCAGGGCTATGACGGCGGCGTTGCGCTGTACTCGACGGCGATCCTTCGCAAGCCCTTCGAGGCGGTCGAGGGCTTCGAGGGTCAGGGCGTCACTCATCGTTGCTCTCTTTCGGTGTCGGGTGTTGTTCGACCTGGGGGCGACTACTGAGGTGCAGGTCCATCTGGTCGACCACGCGCTGCCCAAGCGTCTGGGCGACGATTTCCATCACTCGCTGCGTGAGCGTCCTCATCTCGGGTGAGACTGGCTGCCCGTAGCCTGGCTTGGCGGTGAGGTCGGCGACGAGGCGATCAGCGATCTTCTGAGCGAAGTCGTCCATGTCGATCTGTGACCACAACTCGGCCTTGATCTGGTCGGCGTACTGGCGATAGATCGCCTGCGCCAAGAGTGATACGCCGGATTGCTGGTAAAAGGGCTCCCCATTGGACCCACGGCCGACGATGACCGGCTCGAAGAACTGGGTGAGCAGCGCCTTCCCGAATGCTTCGTTCAGGTCGGTGAAGTTGGGGGTTGTGGTCATCGCAGGTCTCCTTCGGTAGTTGGTGTCTGGTGTTGCTTGACGTGCTCGAAGCACTTGTCGGAGAGCCGTGGGCCGCCTGCTGCTCTGCTGGTGGAAGCGATCGCGCCGAGGGCCAGCAGCTCGCCGGCTGTCCAGTCGCAGGGGTGGGGAGTCATGACGCGTTCAGGTTCAGCCATGGTCAGCCCACCCCCTCGCATGCGACGAGGAGGATCACGACGGCGACGACGACGCCCACGAGCCCGATCAGCGCACCGATGGCGAGCTTGGGAGACACGGGGGCATGGGGATGCTGCTTGCTCATCGCCCACCGCCCAACCGAACCAGCAGGTCGCAGATCTCGTCCCGGCAGACCCGGATCGTGCCGCTGTGCTCGAGGATGTGGCGCTTGAGCAGCTCGGACTCGATGCCGAGATGCCTGTCCGTGGCCAGCTTGACGCCGCGGTCGACCACGAGGTCGATCAGCGCCTCGGTGTGCAATTGAGAGGCGACCTCAAACCGATCCTCGGGGCTGAGTAGGTGCTCGACCTCTCCCCATACGTCGTCCCAGCTCTCGCCCACCAGCTTGGACAGGTCCAGCTCGGCGACGGTGCCGTCGAGCAGCTCGACCTCGATGATTCCTCCTTTGTCGCTCATGCCGCCTTCCCCTTCGCTGCCGCCAGGGCGCGCGTGGCGTCGATCGCCATAAGGGATGACAGCGCGCCACCGTTTTCCGTGGTGATCCGCACCATCTGCCGGTGGTCGGAGTAGTAGCCCAGGTTGACCGGCCCGGTGTCGACGACCTTGAGACAGGGCGTGATCTTGTCGAGAGCGAGCACGATCGTCCGGTCGGCCGTGGCCTCGCACGGCAGAGGGATCTCCGAGTCGGCCTCGGCATAGCCCTTGCCCTGCGGGGCGTAGGTGGAGACCGTCAGGCTGTCGCGCGTCACTTCCAGCCGCACGCGGTCGCTGAACATCGCGGAGGCCTTGAGGGCGTCGAGCAGGTCGGCGCCGTCGACGGTCAGCCGCTCTGGCGGAACGGCTCCCAGCACCCGGGTGACGTCGACCATCGGCGTGGCGATCATGCGCAGCAGCGCGGTCCGCACTCCGAGGTCGAGCGCCAGCGCGCTCCCGTCGGCGCCGAGCGACAGGGTGCCGGCAGGTAGGCCGCGCATCAGCTCCGACAGGCCGGCCAGGGAGGCAGTGCTGCCAGATCGCCGGTCCCCTTGTATGGCACGCGGATCTCGGCCAGGGCGTACCGGCTGCCGGCCCGCAGCACCAGGTCGCGGCTGGCCTGGTCGGTCGTGATGTCGACGCCCATGAAGCCGGGGTTGGCCTCGCCGCTGTCGCGGTCGAGCAGCGGGGCGAGCCGGGAGATGGCGGACGCGAAGGCCAGGGTATCGACCTCGTGCGTGGTCTCCGGCAGCGGGGGCAGGTCGGGGTACTCGGCGAGGTCGAGCACGGTCAGCGACGAGCGGAGGCGTCCGGCCACGACGTCGAGGCGGGGGCCCTGCAGGTGCAGCGAGCCGATCCGGGCGCTGGTGGCGATCTGGGCGAAGAGGCGGCCGGGCACCAGCGCATTCCCGGGCGCCTTGACCTCGGCGTCGACCACGCACTCGGCAGAACTGTCGTAGTCGGTGGCCGAGAGGGTCAGCCCGCCGTCACTGGCGGTGAGTTTCATGCCGGCGAGGATGGGGATGCCGGGTCTGGTGCCGATGATGCGAGAGACCCAGGTGGCGGCGTCGGCGAGCGCCGCGGGGTCGGGGATGAGGACGTGCATCGTGCTTCCTTTCAGGCCGCGGTCGCGGTCTTCGTGGTGGGGATAGGGTGCGGATCGGCCACTCGGTGGAGGGGTCGTCCAGGGTTTTGCCCTGCTTGGCGAGGTAGCGGGCGAAGCTCTCGCGCTGGGCCCGGTACTGCTGGGCCTGGTACTCCATGGCGTAGTCGAGGTCGAGGAATCCGGCGCCGATCTTCCATGCGACCCGGGCGGCGGTGAGGGCGTCGGCCTCGGCCCCGTGGGCGTCGGCGTCGTCGAGGGTGATCCCGTAGTGCCGGGCCACGTCGACGAGCTTCCGCGAGCCCTTGCGGTACGGGTCCGTGGCCTTGTCGAGCACCAGCGGGTCGATCACAGGTCCCCGGATGTCGAGCGGGTCGAGCCCGTGCCGGGTCAGCTCGCGGTCGAGGATCGTGAGGTCGAAGGGCGCGTTGTAGATCACGACCGGCATACCGGCGGCCCAGCCTCGGTAGAGGTCGTCCACGATCTCGCGGAGGTTGTGGGCCGGGTCGGTGCCGTATTCGTTGGCGAAGTCGGTCGTGATGTGGTGGACTGCGGTCGCCTCGTCGGGGATGGGCTGGGCCTGGGTGAAGAGCCAGTTGCGGGGGCTCCACCGCTGGGGTCCGCCGGCGAGTCCGAGGCAGGCGGTGACGATGCGGTCAGTCTCGGTCGAGACGCCGCTGGTCTCGGTATCGAAGGCCAGGAAGGGCCGGTCACGCCAGGACATCGGAGGCCTCCTGACGCCGAGTGATCTCGCGGTCGATGTACCATCGGGCCTTGCGAAGGTCTTCGATGGCGTCGTTCTTGAGGTCGGCCCGCCAGATGTACTTGACGGCGTTGCCCAGGCAGAAGCCCATGTGCTCGGTGATCTCGATGCACTCCACGCCGCTGGGATGGTTGGTGTAGTGGTCCGGGTGATTGACCCGGTCGCTCTGGGTGAGGGCTCGCGCTCATGCCGCCGCACCCCCGCCCTTGATCTCGTCGAGGTAGGCGACGAGCGTCCGGCCGTCGGCGTCGGAGGCCTCGATGCCCTTGGACCACTGCACGAAGTCGGCCTCCAGGTCGGGTAGCTCCATCCCGGCCCGCCCGGCGACGGTGATAATCTCCTGCCACACCGAGTCGGCGTCAGGCTCGGCCTCGACCACCTCGGACGACGACGCCTCGGCCGCGGCGGGCTTGAGTCGCTGCCCGATGGCGGTCAGCGCACCCTTGAGGTCGGGCGTCAGATGCCCGGCGCCCTTGGCCTGCTCCCAGATCGCGCGCCAGGCGTCGAGGTCGGCGGCCTGCTCGGCCATCGCCACGTAGTCGACGACCGGGCCGGCCTCCAGCGCTGGGGCATCCTGCTTGCGCGCCTCGATCGACACCACGCCGCGGCCGGCCATGAGCTCGGACGGAGTCACGTCGATCTCCAGCGTGGGGACCATGAATCGACGGGTCTGCTCGCCCTCGCGCTTGATGATCCGCTCTTCCAGGCCGAGGTGGGCATTCACATAGCCNCCGGCATTCGCCAGAAACTCGGCCAGCTGCGGGAGCTCCATCGCGGCGTACCATCCATGCGATTCGAGCCTCCACACGCCGATGCCCTCAACGTCTGAGAGCACGACGTTGAGCCGCGTGGTGGGCTTGCAGACCTGCTCGTCCTCGCGAGCGCACAGGCACGGCGAGTCGGACAACTGCTCGTGCTGGCCGTCGCATCGGCGCTTGCAGCCGCCACCAGCCCACAACTCCATCCACTGGGTTACGGGCTGCGGGGGNACCATTACCGGGATTCGGTTGGAGTTTGTGACGACTTCCCACTGCTGAGGGCCGCCGTTGGCCGGCGTCCACTCGCGGACGGTGCCGCCGTAGAGCGCGGCCACCTTGTCGAGGAGCGGCTTGCTGGCGCTGGTGAAGCGGAAGCGGTCGAGCTTCTCGGGCCGCCCACGGCGTCCGTTGGTCCCGCCGACGACTTGGCCAATGCGGATGCGTCCGAGCTCGCGGGCGCGCTTCTGGATGTCGATGATGGGCATATTCAGGCCGCCTTTTGTGACTGAGGGGTGACGCGCTCAGGCTTGATGCCGTAGCAGCGGTGCAGGTATGTGGCATTGCGCAGGGCCCCGACGAAGGCCGCGAAGGCATCCTCGGGGGTACCTGCGACGGGCATGGGAATGAGGGCGTAGTCGTCCTCGCGGAGATTGAGGATTGCCAGCCGCTCNAGGCGTGGGCAGGGCTCCTCGGTGCCGTCGTCGAGTAGCACGGCCTCGGCTTTGGCGAGGGCAGACACCTGTAGTCCGTTCTCCGGGTACACCGAGTCGGCTGCCCGGGTCTGGCTCGACTTGTAGTCGATGAGGGTCAGGTAGCGGCCGTCCGGCCAGTCGAGGTACAGCAGCGCGTCGAGGGTGCCCGCGTAGCCGACGCGGCGATTGATGACGGTCGCCTCGGTCATCACGTAGTCCTCGGCGGGGTTGACTCCGAAGTGTGTCCAGAAGGTCAGCAGGGCCCGCACGAAGGGCTCGGCGTCGGGGTCGGCGACGATGGGCCGGCCGAGTACTTTNGCCTCGGCCTGGTCGTGGACGCGGGTGCCGAGGTCGGCGGCGGCGTCGCGGGCGGCGATGTGCGCCTGCTTGATCTCGGAGGTCAGGCAGAATCGGCAGTCTCCGCAGCGGTCGCCGACGCGACGCTTCTCGCAGTCGGTCCCGGGCTTGCGGGACAGCGCGACCATGCGGGGCAGCAGCCGCCACGCGGCGGCCGCGGTCTCCTTGGCTGCCCATGGCACGAGTGCCTGCTTGGCGACGGAGGTGTCGAGTACGTTGGTCACGCTCGGCCACTCCTCACCCGTGATCGGGTGCCGATACCACCGGCCCTTGCCGGGGACCTTGAAGGCGTGGGTCGGGTCGGTCACTTGAGCGCCCCCTTCTCACGGAGGGCGGCGATGACGAGGCGTGCCTCGGAGCGGCAGGCGGCGGCCGTTTCGTCGTCGTCGAGTGAGCGCCCGAAGTTGCCGAGACACAGGGCCTCCGCCACGGTCTCCACCAGCTCGGCGTCCGGGTCGGGGCTGGCGACGGTGAGCTTGGCGTCGGACGGGAGGTACAGGGAGCCCCACTGCTCGCCATCTATGCCGACGTAGATGGCGGAGGTGGCGTCATGTGCCAGGGTCGCCAGCACCTCGTGGGCGATCCCGCCGATGTCGATCCTGTCTCCCTTGCGCACCCCGGAGGCGGGGATGGTGACGGTGATGGTCTGGTCGCTCATCGCACGACCTCCCTGCCGTCGATGTCGACCTCAACGCATCCGCGCACCACGGCGGGCGCCTTGCACTTCGCCGCCCCGGCCCCAAGGATCGGCATGAGCGTCTCGATGGAGACGCCGCAGGAGACGTAGCGGGTGGCCTCGGGATAGTAGGTCTGGGACAGCCACGGAGTCGGGGAGAAGTGCAGGCCGCCGCCACGGCGGCCATCGGCGCGCCAGTCCGGGGCCGATGGGGTAGAGCCCGGGCTGTAGTCGATGCCCCGGCTGGTGGTCCAGTGGTTGTCCACGGCCTTGTAGACGGTGGCGATGCCATCGACGACCGTGACACCGTGATGCTCGCACCAGGTGGCGGGGTCGCTGAGATCGAGGTCCGCCACGTCGATGATGTGCCCTCCGCTGACGCGCGCTTTCGCCGAGTGGAGATGCACCACGACGTACGGTGTGGCATAGACAGTGGCCGAGTCCCACGCATAGACGGTGGCCGAGTCCCACGCATAGACGGTGGCCAATCCGACGCATGGACGGTGGCCGATCCCCACGCACGGACGGTGGCCGAGTCCCACGCATAGACGGTGGCCGAGCCTGACGCATAGACGGTGGCCGAGCCTGACGCATAGACGGTGGCCGAGTCCCACGCATAGACGGTGGCCGAGTCTGACGCATAGACGGTGGCCGAGTCTGACGCATAGACGGTGGCCGAGTCCCACGCATAGACGGTGGCCGAGTCTGACGCATAGACGGTGGCCGAGTCCCACGCATAGACGGTGGCCGAGCTGACGCCGTTGCTGTCAATGGATAGCCACACTCCACGCGGCGAGTCGATGACGATGCTAGTGATTGACGGATCGGCAAGCGCGGCGTCGAGGTCCTTCTGGGTAGTGACTGTCTGGGTGGTCATCGCACAGCCCTCCCGAGCGCGACCAGGAGCGCCAGGATCGCGACGAGGAGGACGATCAGCAGGAAGCCGCCGCCGTTGGTCAGGGTGGGCAGGTCGCTCATGCCGCCACCTGCTCCCCGGTCTCGGCGATGCGCCGCGTGTAGTCCTCGATCAGGTGGTCGATCTCGGCCGCGACGTCGATCCGGAGGTACCCCACGGTGCCGTCGGCGAACTCCACGATGGGAAGGTCGATTGGGTCACCCTGGGCCATGAGGTCGAGCGCGGACTCGCGGGCCGTCTCGCAGTCGTCGCACAGGTAGTCGATGCCGTTCTCACACCCGGCGCAGGCGGCCGGGTCGCGATAGCGGGAGTAGCGCGTCATTGGATACGCTTCCTTTCGGTTGTGCGGCTGTCGTGACTCGGCTAGGGTTCGACGGCCGCGCTTCTTGTTGTTTGGGGCTCTAGGCGACCCGGCGTCGCTGCCGGGCGATGTAGGCCTCGATGGAGGCCGGGGGACCTTCCAGGCGTGCACGTAGCCGCCGGGCGTCACCTGGGGCCAGGCGTCCAGCTCGCGAGCTCCGATCAGGCTCAGGACGGTCCGGACCGAGCATCCGAGCTCGTCGGCGGCCTGCTTCGTGCTCAGTGGGCGGGTCATGCGACACGCTCCCGGCTCGGGTTGCTCGCAACGTGATACACCTTGGCCACAAAAAGAGACCCGCTGGGGGCGTCGAGCGCCTTCTCGATCGCGCGGGCGACCTCGGGGCTGCACGTGTGACGCTTGCCCGATCGCAGGTGCCCGATCAGCGACGAGGAGCGGTTGACCTTGCGGGCGAGGGATCGCACGGTGTGGCCGCGGAAGCTCATGTACTGGGCGAGCGCCTGCCTGGAGATCAGCCGGACTTCGAGCCGGCCGTCGTTGGGCGGGTAGTTCATGTAGACAACCGTAGCACGTTGCGCGAGAAATGCAACGGGGTTAGACGGTCTTGTCTACACGGCGTCTACGGAGGTGACCTGCTGTCTAGGCGTGGAAGGAATCACTCTGATGTGATTTGTAGACATCCTGTCTACAATCGCGCGTGACAGGTGAGCCGATGCGGTCCGAAAGTAGGTAGACATGAGGCAGCTACCCGCTGAGTGGGAGAAGCTGGCAACCCGAAAGGGAATCCCGCCCTCCGCACGAGGCATAGCGACCGCGACCGGCCTGGCCACCACGACGATCACACGCCTGATCTTCGAGGGCAGGACCAGCCCGAAGACGCTGCGCATGGTGGCCGACTCGCTCGGGGTGACCCAGGATGAGATCGCCAGGCTGGCCCGGATATCCGGCGGCCACGATCTCGGCCCATGGGACCCACCCCGCGATGCACACCTGCTGGACGGCCCGACCAGGGAGGCGCTGGACGGGCTGATCCGGGCCATCGTGAAGGGAGGCCGTGATGCCCGGTCGGCTGACGAGCAGAAGATCGGCGGGGCCCGCAGCCCCTGGAAATGTGCGACAGCTCCGATCGCCGGCGCTGGAGGGTCGAGCGCGCGCCGCGCGTCGCGGGGCGAAGGCCGCAGATCACGAGGACGATGATGGACATGAGGCATAGCCTGGCTGTCGCGATGGCCTGCCTGGCGCTGGTCGGATGCTCGGCTACGAGCACCGCGTCGACCACCCCTATCGGGCCCACCTGGCCTACTACCTGGAGGGTGACGCCGAGTCGGCCGACATCACGGTGAGCACCGCGTCGGGCACTAGCCAGCAGCAGGGCGTCGACGTGCCGCTGATGAACAAGAACGGCGAGGCCGGCCTGCACTACTACGGACCAGCCGTCCCCGGATTCGCCTACATCTCTGCGCAGAACAACGGGAGCGGCGATCTGACCTGCCGCATCGAGCTCGACGGCAAGGTGATCGCGCAGAACACCAGCAGCGGGCGATACGCGATCGTGACCTGCAAGGCGTCCACCTGACAGTTTTGTCTGAGGCGACCGTCACGATGTAGCCCATGCACCCGTGGCGCGAACTCCGAGCGATGGACGACTGGACGCTCGACTGGGAACGCCTGCCCCGCGGCGTCCTCGGGGTCTGCGACTGGGAAGCCCGCGTCATCACCCTCGACTCTCGGCTGCGGCAGCCGGAGCGGCGCTGCACGGTGCTCCACGAGATCCTGCACGCTAAGCGGGGCGTCTTTGCTGACGACCCGGTGCTGATGGCCAAGGAGGAGGCGGCGATCGAGAGACTGGTCGCCCGCGCGCTGATCCCGCTGCGCGCCCTCGGCGAGGCGCTGGCCTGGGCGCACACCCTCGACGAGGCGGCCGACGAGCTCTGGGTCGACCTGGCGACCCTACGCGCCCGGCTCGACCACCTGCACCCCTCGGAGCGGCACTACCTGATACGGAGGCTGGAGCATGACGACCACACCCGATAGCACCCCGACGCTCTGTCCGCGGTCGACGTCGGGCTGCTGCTGGACGCCTGCATCGGCTACCGGCTGCGGCTGCTGTCGATCGACACCGGGGTCTCGGTGCCCAGGCTGACCCAGGAGGCGCTACGCCTGATCCACGACCCGCAGGTGATCGCCGGCTACCCGAGGCAGACCCGCGTGCTGCGGGAGCGGCAGGGGATCGACAAGGCCGCCCGCCGACGGCAGTGGAGGCCCTGAGCCATGGCCGTGCAGGATCTGTGGATCAAGGCGGACGGCTCACACTCGGCCCGCTACGGCCGGGGCAGGCGCTACCGGGTGTCGGTGCCGGGACATCCGTCGGAGTCGTACCGGACGAAGGACGCGGCGCGGCGACGCGAGGCGCAGATGCTGACCGAGGGTCCTATCCGGGAGGCCTCGACGGTGACGGTCGGGGATCTGGTCGACCGCTGGTTGGCCGGCAAGGCCTCGCTGTCCCGGGGCGGGCGTGACGCGGCGAAGGCGGCGGCGGCGCAGGTGCGGACCCGCTGGGGCTCCGTCCCGGCCGTCGAGGTGCGGGCGCACGAGGTGCAGGAGTGGCTGGCCTCGCTGCAGGTCCGGCGCGGCCGGCGTGCGGCCCTGACGCCGGCGTCGGTGGCGACCAAGGTCAAGGCCCTGTCGGCGCTGCGCGGTGCCTTGGCGATCGCGGTGGAGTGTGGTGATCTGGCAGCCAATCCGGCGGACAAGGCTCGGGCCGGGCGTCAGGTGCGGCACGACACGCGCTATCTGGACGTGNGGGAGTTGCGTGATCTCGCGGAGGCGATGGGCCCGCACTGGTCGCCGATGGTCTGGCTGATGGGCACCACGGGGATACGGATCGGGGAGGCGGTGGCGCTGCGGGTGCGGGATGTCGATGCCAGGCGCCGGCGGCTGCGGGTGCGCCTGGCCAAGAGCGGGCGCGCGCGGGATGTGCCGATCCCCGACTCGGTGCTCGGGATGTTGTCGCTGGATCGGCCACCGGGAGACCGGCTGCTGGTGGGCCGCGAGGGTGGCCCGGTGGACCCCGACCACTGGCGGCGCCGGCAGTTCGCCCGGGCGGTCAAGGCGGCCGGGCTGNGAGGGCTGCGGCCGCACGACCTGCGACACACGGCGGCCTCGCTGATGATCGCGAGCGGAGCGACGATCAAGGATGTGCAGGCCGCGTTGGGGCATGCCTCGGCAACGATGACGCTGGATCTCTACGGTCACCGTTTCGACGGCCACCTGGACGACGTGGGAACGCGGATGGATCGCCTCGTTACCGGATTCGTACCGACCAGGCCCTGACTAGGGGTTCCGAGCACATGGCATGGAAGAGGCCACGGGTTCGAATCCCGTTAGCTCCACCAAGTGTTTCCCTAGTCAGGGGCACATTGGGTCTCCCCAAGAACAGCCACGTGCCCTTATCGTGCCCTTAGCTCAGGCGCGTGCCCTTAGCCTCCTGTGAGACTTAAGGGCACGGCGCTCCAGCGGCACCGAACCTGCTCCGAACTTCCCGTCAGAGCCGGACCATCGGCGAGGACTCGCGTCGCCAGGATCGGCGGCGGTTCGTTCAGATAGCGTGCGCCATGTATCTCGTCTAGTGGTTGGGAGCACGGTGAGCCGACTTGAGTGGACGCGGCAGAGCGCCGACGACGTCGAAGCAACTATCGCGCTCTTCCTGAGCGCTGAGTTCCCTCAAGCTGAGCGGATTACGCCATCGCGGGGTGATGGAGGAATCGACGTGCTGGTCCGCGAGCAGAGCGGATCGCGCATCTATCAGGTGAAGAGCTTCACCGGTCCGCTGACCGCTGGCAGGAAGGCCCAGATTGCGGGTTCGGTTGACCGTGTCGCGTCGGATCCACGGCTCGAGGGCATGGTGATCACCGAATGGCACCTAGTCATGCCTCGCGATCCGACTTTGGAGAATAAGCGCTGGCTGTCCGGACTGGTCACAAACAGGGGCCTGCCGGAGCCGGTGTGGGACGGCCTCACCCGCTGTGACCTCTGGGCGGCCAAGTACCCATACATCGTTGACTACTACATTCATGGCGGCCGAGAACGGATCACAACAGCGGCCGGTAACCTCATCAACCTGGCAGGGTTGAAGGGGCTCTCCGAGACAGACGCTGCGAACCTGCAGGTGAGCGGTGTGTCGGACTCTCTCGGCCGGAGCATGCGGTACCTCAACGACGAAGATCCGTTCTACCGCTACTCGATCCACGTCTCCCCAGGGCCTGCTCCAGATCTTGCGGCCCACCTTGCGACTGGACAGCCGCTGACGGAACCCGGTTGCGTCCTGTTGACTTCATGGAGCAACGAGAGCATCCATGTGGAGGTCGGCGTCTTCCCGAAGAACAGCGTCGCTTTGGAGCTGTCCNCCATCAATGGCCGAGTTGAGTTCTCGGCGAAGATCGGAAGTCCGGAGGCTCAGGCGCTCGAGGACTTCGCAAGGTATGGCAGCCCGATGTCGGGGATCGACATAAGCCTCAGTGAACTTCGGGCACCCGCTGGACTAGGCGGCGCCTTCAGCTCGGGCCGCGGAGGGTTCGGGCCTCCCGCAACTCCTGAAGGCCAAAGCGAGCTGACACGATTGGNNTTGTTCTCGGCCCAACGGGGAATCCTGCACACCCTCGTCGTGAGGCGGGTGTACTCAGTTCAGGGACAACCACACGAGGGTGAGATCCGGGGCGCGGAGACCCTGTTCAGGGCGGAGGACGGCACCTTAATCCGATTCCGTTTCGATCTGCCCGACGGCAAGATGAACGTGAACTTCACCACCGGCGATGTTCGTGACCGCCTCGCCGTCGAGTTGCTGCCGTCGCTTAGGTTCCTCGCTGCCTTCGGCGCGCCGAACCACTTCACCCTCGCCGGGAGGTTCGGGCCTATTCCAACCGAATCGACGCCGATTCCCCAGCCACCGTCGGAGGGAATCGAGTGGTTGCTCGAGGTCGCAGAATGCCTCGCGGCCCTGCAAGACCTCACTGCCGAACCGATTCGGATGCCTGACCCAGAGGCCTTGAGTGAGGGCGACCTGGACGGCATTTGGCAGGCATCCCAACTGGCCAGAGGCGTGGACTTCTTCGCAACGGTGCCGCAAGTCCAGCTCCCCGCTCTCGGGCTGAACGTCGGGGATCGCGTGGAGTTCGCCCGACTGACTCCGTGGGGCTTCAGAAGCCAGAATGCCGAGCTGCGACTCGGCTTTCTGGTGGATAGCTTCTTCGGCATCCTGAGCCAACCTGACCGTCGGAAGGCCGATGAGCGGCTGGACACGTGGGATGTCGTGGATCAGCGCCTCACCCGTCGGTTGGCGACTCCAGAGGACCTTAGGTCACTGCCAGAGGACGGCTCATGGACAGAAGTGGAGCAGAAGGTCCGCGACTAGGGGTTGATTCCTCGCGACCACCCGGTCCGCAATGTGCATCGATTCGAGCCCAAGCCCATTGCCCGGCAAGGTTCCGACGCCCGTGGAACCCGGGCACACTCGGCCTGTACTCAAAGGCCGACGGACCTTGCGTTCGGAATCGGCTCGAACATCGCCACCAGCTCCGTCGCCGCGATTCGGATTATCCGTGACCCACTGTGGAGTGCCGGGAGATCACCAGTGCTGATGCGTCGCCGCAGGGTCTTCTCACTGACCTTGAAGCGTGCGGCCGCTTCCTTGAGGGTGAGGTACTCCGTGGGTTGAGTGCGCTCCTGGACGGTCATCGCGGTTCTCCTATCTTCTACTGGGTCATCAGATGTCAATGCCGCGGTCGCGGCTGCGGCCCCGGTGGTAGCCGGGCTCGTCTTCGGGCCGCCGCCGGACCGTGCGCGACTCGACGATCGGCGGCCAGCCGGGCGGGATCCTGGCGTGCTTTGGGCGGTGTCGTTCGAGCCGGTACGCCAGGGCGCCGAGGGTGTGCTCGACCGGCAGGGGTCCGTCCTTGATGGCGTCGGCGAGGGTGGCGCGGACGTCAACGCCGTCGATGGCCATGCGGTTGAGGTGGGAGGCGAGAACGCGGATCTGCGGGTCGTTGGCGATGTGTGGGGCCATCGGTGCGAGCTGGTCCCACCATTCCGTGATGTCGGGCAGGCTCGTCTCGGCGAGCTGTGCGTCGAGGCGGCGTTGCCAGCGAATGCCGGCGGTCGTGCCTGCCGGCGGCCCAGTCGGACGAAGGTCGTACTCGGGGATGCCGTTAGCTGCGCGCCACGCGCGGACGTCGGCGGCAAGTGCTTCAGGAATGTCGGCGTGGCCCTGCCACAGCGGCCGGTCGGCCTCGACGCCACCGCGGAGCGCCTGGTCGAGGTTTCGGACGAGGTTGGCGCGTGCGGTGAGGTGAACCCCCACACGGCATCGTCGGCGAGCCGAGCGGGGATGCCTGGCAGCCACGGCAGAGGCCCGGCCGGGAGGTGCCGTGCGTGGTCGATGCGCCAAACGAGGACAGCGGCCACGTCCTGGGCCTCGTCGAGGCCGCCTTGGCGGACGGCGTCGCGAAGAACGGCGACCGGGTCGTGTCCGGCCGCGGCCAGCTGGAGCAGGTGGCCTTTGAGGGTGGGCCAGGCAGGTTCGGTGGTGAGCCACAGCACGAGCTGATCCGCGCACTCCTCGATCTTCTTGACGGCCCCCGCGCCCAGGAGCTGCTCGGCGGCGACGCCGAGTGTGTCTGAATAGCGCGCCACGGCGGGGGCCAGCTGGGTGGCAGGGTCGGCGGTCTGCCTGCGCGTAGTGGTGGCCGAGATGGCCTGCTCGTCGTGGGCGAGGATGCGTTCGAGAATCTCGGTGACGGTTCGGTCCGTGACCGAGTCGAGGTCGAGCGGGTCGGGTTGGCCGTCGCCGGTGGTCTGGACGTGCAGGTGGTTGGCTTGCCGGCCGCGGGTGGCCATGGTGTACACCTGCTGCCGGGTCTCGTTGCCGGCGAGAAGGCCATGGCAGGTGTCGGCTGTGACGCCTTGTGCGGTGTGAATCGTCGTGGCGTAGCCCAGCTCACACCAGGCCTCGACATAGTCCGGCGGCACGTGGACTGACCTGTTGTTGCGAAGGTGCCGAGCGTTGATCGAGCCGTCCCGGTGGACCGTGGTGACCTGCCATCGGTCGCCGTTCTTGACCCACTCGTTGGGCCCGGTGCGGAGTTGACGGTTGTTGCGTCTGGTGATGACCACGTCGCCAGCGCTGGCGTGGTTGCCGTCGGCCAGCGCGACTTCACGGCCTGCCTGCTGGCCGTTGAGGCGGCGGCGCGCGCGGCTTGGTTGAGCTGGGCGACGAGGTCCCGGGTGGGGGCAAGCATGATCGCGTCCAACCCGCGGTGGCGGTCGGCGTACCAGGCGGTGAGGACCTGGCTGCCGATGTTGGCTGCGTCGGCGGGGTGGAGCCGGTTGTTGTCGGCGTAGAACCCGATCGCGTTCGGGTCGCCGCGGCGCAGGGCGAGGGTGGCAGCGGCCTCGCCGGGGTCGTCGAAACGGAGCACCTCGTCCAGTCGGAGTGCGCCGTGGGTGGTTGCGATGTCGGCGAGGATGCCGCCGGCTGCGACGGCGGTGAGTTGGTGGTCGTCCCCGACGAGGCGGACGCTGCCGCCGAGGCTGGCGACGTGGCTTGTGACCAGGTCGAGGGTGGGTGTGTCGGCCATGCCGGCCTCGTCGATGATCACCAGTGTGTCCGGTCCGATGGTCCGCACCCAGGCGGGGGCGGTCTCCGGATGGGTCAGGGAGTGGGCGAGTTTGGCGAGGGTGTCGCAGGTGCCGCCCAGGTGCTCTCGCAGCACGTCGGCGGCGGCCGCAGATGGGGCGAGCCCGACCACTTGGCCACCGCTCGCGGCCCACGACTGCCTCAGCACCGCGAGGGCGGTGGTCTTGCCGGTCCCGGCGGGCGCGATGGCGAGCTGGATGCGGCGGCCTGAGGTGGCCATGTCGCGGACGAGGTCGGCCTGTCCGTGGTTGAGCGTGACGCCGTTGGCGGTGGATTCGAGCAGCGCGAGGTCGACGAGGGCGGGGTCGATCCGGCGTCCATCGGTGCGGGCCGCGGTGGCGAGCAGACGTTGCTCGGCGGCCATGATTCGGCCTGAACTGTAGGTGATCGACCCGGCCACGGTGTAGACGCTCTGGCCGTCAAGGCGACGCAGCACCGCCGGTTCGTCGACGCCATCGCTGGCTGGCTCCAGCGACCACGAGTGCCCGGTGAGGACGGCGTCGACCAGCCGGTCAACGACGCTCGTGAGCTGGTCTGTGGGGATCGGGAGGCCGCGGATCTGGCGTAGAACCTCGGCGCGGACGTGCGTCTCCCTCCACGTCGCGCGGCTGGCCTCCAGCGCTTCCACCACGGTGGTGGCGACCTGCTCGGTCCAGGCCGGGGTGGGTTGGAACGTGGCGACCGGGGCGCGCCGGAAGGTGCGGCCCAGCATCTCCTCGATGCCGCCGGCGCTAAGTAGGGCTTCGGCCTGTTGCCGCCAGGTGGCGCGTTGCTCGGCCAGCGTCCGGGGTTCGTGCTTGGCCTGACGTGTGTCCAGGTTCGCCTGCTGGGCCAGATGGATCATCTCCAGCTGGGTCGGCTGACGGCCGTGATTGGCGCGGAACGTCGCTGCCAACTCCGTCGCCGCCTGGGTGATCTCGGTGCGACGGGACGACCATGCCTTGCATAGCTCCGGATCGACCCCGTCGATCTCCCACACCGGGTTCTTCCCTCTGCCTTGCCTGGGCACTAGCCGCACGCCGAGGACCTCGCCGAGCTGGGCCATCAGCGTCGTGTCGTAGACCTCTGAGGCCGCAACGTGCGCCTGGTACAGCAGGCGGGCGTCTACCGCGCGCCACCGGCCGTCGAGGGTCTGGACCTTGTTCGCGATCGCGACATGCGCATGCAGGTCGGGATCGCCGGCGCGGGAATCACGGTGGGTGAACCACACCCCGACCATGCCCTGCACGTCGACCTGTTGCACCCCGTCCGTGCCGAGCCGGGTGTACAGCGCGTGGTGCTCGAGGTGGTCCAGGCTCGCTCGCACGGCGGCTTGGTGACAGCGCTCGATCAAAGCCGCCACTTGCGGATCGGCCAGCGCCCACAGCGTTGAGACGGACTTCGATGGCGAGAAGGACAGGTCGAACCCGGCCACGGTCACCGGTGCAGCCTTGGACCAGCGAACGATCGCACCCAACAGTTCCCGCTCCGAGGTCGGCTGTCGGCCGAACTCGTGTACGAAGAACTCACGCCCAAGCTCGGTTCGCAGCTGGGCCTTCACCTCATCCGGCACGGCCGACCGTGCAGGCCGTCCGGCCGCGATGTTCCACCCTTGGCAACTGGCCGCAAACTCTCCCCGGAAGGTCTCCAGGCCGGGGCTGGTGCGGACGCGGAACGGTGCCCCCAGCCTGCCCGCCGCCTCCACCTCGACCGGCGACAACCCTGTCGCCAAGGCCGCTGCACGAAGCTGGTCGGCCAGCGGATGCTCCCGATACCGAACAGGTGCTGCATCTGCTCCTCGGTCACCACCTCGCCCGGCCGAATGCCCAGCCCTGCCAGACCGGTACCGACCCAGGTGCCAGGCGCTTCGCCCCGCTCGGTGTAGTAGGAGCTCAGGCCGCCTGCTGGCACCGCGGCGTCCTGCACGGCGACCTGGCGTGTCAGGTAGTCGTACGCCGACCCGGCCGCCAGCTTCTTCAGACTCATCACCGTGCTAGTCACCTCCTCCCAAGCCACCAAGCCGACGAGCAGACCCCGGTCCGGACGACCGGGCGGGACTCTCAACCTCCTTAAGCCGGCGAACGGGCCGTATTCGGACACCGAACCCGCGACTTTCTTCTTCTTGAGCCAGCGAGCCGGCCGCGTCCGGCCACCGACTCGCTGAAATCTCCTGTCACCTCCCTAGGCCCGGGAGTTCCGCGATCGGGACGCCGCAGACCTCGGATTCTTCGAATCTTCTGAAGTCCTCCCAGTTCCATGACCCCGATCGGGGCCCTCGCCCGAACAGGACCCTCACTTCCCATAAGCCGATAGGCCGGCCTTGGCGGACCCGTCACGGACTGAGTTCGTGCCCATACCTTCCCTAGGCCAAAGAGGTCGGCGATCGGGACGCAGAAGGACCGTGAATCTCAGATCGAGACACCCTGCCGTTGTATCGTGTAGCGCTACGCGATACGCTGGAAACTGTGATCGTCAGCTTCCGCCACAAGGGGCTGGAGCAGCTCTACCGGACGGGATCGAAGAGGGGCGTCCAGGCCGCCCACGTCCCCAAGCTGCTCCGCATCCTGTCGTTGCTCGACGTGGCTCAAGGACCCGACGACCTGGCCATCCCGGGCTTCCGGACCCACCCACTGAAGGCGGATCTGGCCGGCTACTGGTCCATCTGGGTCAACGGGAACTGGCGGATCACGTTCAGGTTCATCGACAGCGATGTCGAACTCGTCGACTACCAGGATTACCACTGAGGAGGTGAACACGATGGCAATGAACAACCCGGTACATCCCGGCGAAATCCTCCGCGAGGACGTCCTGGCCGACCTCGGGCTGAGCGTCGGCGAAGCGGCCTCCCGGCTCGGCATCTCCCGGGTCACCCTGAGCCGCGTCCTGCACGGTCATGCTCGGATCAGCCCCAACCTCGCCGTCCGCCTCGAGGAGGCTGGCGTGGGCACGGCCCGCGCCTGGCTGGCCATGCAGTCCGCCCATGACCTCGCAGCCGAACGCGCCGCTGGCCTGCCCAAGGTCACCCGCCTCGACCCCGTCGCCTGACCTTGCGCGGACGTTCCGGGGACGTCACCAACCGGCAATGCACATTGTGTGTTGCGGTTGAAGGAGGTTCGCGGAGAAGAGGGCGAAAGAAGGAGTCGGGAGGGTGCAGGACGGAGGAGTCGAGAAGAAGAACGGGGCGGATTGGGCGTCGAGAAGGAGGACGGGACGGGTTGGGCGTCGGGGAGAAGGAAACGGGGTCGCGGTCTTCGGCAAGATCGACACGCACAGGGCGGCACGAGCGGATGCATGCAGCTGCCGGCCTGGGTCGTCTTCAGTATGAACCGCCCCGGCGTGTCCGGAGACTCCAATCCTTGGGAAGGTTGGAGTCATGGCAGGGAACACATCGAAGAGGTATCCGGCTGAGCTGAAGCAGCGTGCGGTCCGGATGTATGGCGAGATCAGGCCCGATCAGGACACGGACACGGCCGCGATGACCCGGGTCGCGGAGTTGCTCGGGATCGCCACGTGCGAGACCGTCCGCAAGTGGGTCCGGCAGGCCGAGGTCGACCAAGGCGCCCGGCCCGGTGTCACCAGCGAAGAGTCGGCTGAGGTGAAGCGGTTGAAGCGGGAGAACGCGGAGCTGCGACGTGCGAACGCGATCCTGAAGGCGGCCTCGGCTTTCTTCGCGGCCGAGCTCGACCGGCCCGGGCAGTGATCGTGGACTTCATCCGCGAGAACGCCGACCACCAGCCCGCCACCGGCGGGCTGCGATGGGGTGTGGAGCCGATCTGTGCCGTGCTGTCCGAGCATGGTGTGAAGATCGCCCCGTCGACCTACTACGAGTGGAAAGACAAGCTCCCCTCGAAACGACAGGAACGCGACGCCGTGCTGCTGGAACACATCCGCCGGGTCCATGCCGACAACTTCGGGGTGTACGGGCCACGGAAGGTGTGGCTGGTCCTGAACCGGGAAGGCATCGGCGTAGCCCGCTGCACGATCGAGCGGCTGATGAGAGCCGACGGCCTGGCCGGCGCGGTCCGTGGCAAGACCAAACGCACCACGATCGCCGGGGCCGGGCCCAAGCCGGCTGACCTGGTGAAGCGCAACTTCGAACCGTTGGCGCCTAACCGGCTGTGGGTGGCCGACTTCACCTACGTCTCCACCTGGGCCGGCTGGACCTACGTCGCGTTCGTGATCGACGCCTACGCCCGCCGCATCCTGGGCTGGCGCACCGCCACCACCATGACCGCCGACCTCGTCCTCGACGCTGTCGAGCAAGCCATCTGGGTCCGTGAGCGGGAGGACCGGGCCGACTTCACTGCCCTGGTCGCCCATCACGATCACGGCAGCCAGTACCTCTCGTTGGCGCACAGCCAGCGGCTCGCCGACGCCGGTATCCAGCCGTCGGTCGGGGCGGTCGGTTCCAGCTATGACAATGCGCTGGCCGAGAGCATCAACGGGCTGTACAAGACCGAGGTCATCCGCCGCCAGGGACCCTGGAGGAACGTGGATGCCGTCGAGATCGCCACCGCGAAGTGGGCCGACTGGTACAACCACCGCCGCCTCAACGAGTACTGCGGGGACATGCCACCGGTCNGTCCTCGAGCAGGTCCACTACGCTCAACAACAACCCGCAGCAGCAAGCTGAGGAGTCAAAGAACTGAGTCTCCGGACACGCCGGGGCGGTTCAGTAGCGTCGTCACGCGATCTGTACTGTGCAAGGTATGGGCGGATGGGGCGTTCTCCTGCTGATGACCGTAGGGACGGTTGTGGTCCTGGTCGGCATTCTCATCGTCCTGGCGATCATCCTGGCTTTGCGCCGGCGACGGTCCGTCCGATCCGTCTCGCGGATGCACGTCGAGGCTCGGGTAGTCGATAAGCGCTCCCTGATCGCGGGGGTGGCGCCTCCGTTGACCAGCGCTGCTACGTGACGTTCCAGTTCCCCGACGGCAATCGCGTCGAACTCGCCGTCCCGGCATCCGAGGCAGGCATGCTCATCGTCGGCGATGAGGGCCGTCTGGAGTGGGAAGGCAGCAGCTACCTCGGGTTTGCGCGCGAAATCCTGCGCTGAGGCGTTCGCGACGGTTGAGGCGGGATCGTGCCGTCGTGATGAGGAACCGGCCACTGCAGGGGACCCGATCATCGGCAAAGCTAGACCGCGCCAGCTGCGGCATGATCGGTCGTCTGTGGGACGCGCCGAGGCCGCTTGACTCGGCACGAGTGACCACCCATTCCAGTTCGTGCCAGTAGACTCAGAACCCGATCCTGCGGTTGGCTGCGGAGGGTAGCCGCACCCAAATCCGCACGGCTTCCAGGAGCTATTGGCGCCTCAACGCCTCCTCGATGGACTTGACGGCGTCAGCGGTCTTCAGGATTCGTGTCTCGGCGTACTCGAGGTCATCGACGCCCGTAAGATCCGTCCCGTCTTCACCAAGCAGCTTGTGCGACAGATCCTGGAGTTGATCCTTCTTCTCCTTGATCAGCTGGAAGTCGTGAACTACGGACGCCGCCTCCTCGCGGTCGAAGTTCGGGGCGATCTTTATAAGGTCAACCAAGTTACCGATCATGGCTCCATATTGAGGCCGCAAGGTCCGCGCGGCCCCGGCGAGTTCACCATGATTCAGGATTCGAGGGATCGTGGCGCAGAGGCCGGCAAGCACCGTCACCACTGACCCTGCGATCTTTGCCGTCAGCCCACCCGCATCAGTGAATTCCTGCCAGATTGCAACATTGGTGGTCGCGGCCAAGATGGCAGCACCGATCGCCCAAAAGTTAGCCCACCACTGCTTCTTGTCGGCGTAAGTCACCAGGTACTTCTCCCAGTACATTGCGCTTGCAAGACACATGACTAGCCGGGCTTGGCTTACCGGAGTAGTGGGCGTTGCAGACCTCGCTGTTGTGAAGCTCCAGCTTGCGTCACCTCCCATCGGATTGCCGCTCAAGTCCTTGACACCTTTATCGCCGCCCTTGACGGTCACGGTGTACTTGGTGCCTTCAGCTAGCGGCTTCTTCGGAGTAAGTGTGACCTGCCGCTTCTCGGCGATGTAGTCGACTTCCGCATCTACGCTGCCGTTCGAATCTGCAAGGGTCACCGCCGAGGCGGAAACTGATGCCGGAAGCAGCGGCTCACTGAATGTTGCGCTCACCGCTGCACTTCGCTGCACCTTCTCAGCATCCTTTGGAGGTTCGTGCGAGGACACTACAGGTGGAGTGCGATCGGCCGTGGTGAAGTCCCACGTGAAGGGCTCTTCAAGAGACTCGCCCGCCAGGCTTCTTAGAGAAGTGGTCACGGTTGCTTCGTGGCGACTCGAATCGTGTAGGGGCTGATTTGGTGTCAGCGTGACGGTCCTAGTGCCTTCATCGTAGTTTACGACGGTGTCAACAAGGCCATTCTCCCCGTCGCGAAGCAGAATGTTCTGAGCGTTCACTGTTGCCGGATCGAGCGGCATCTTGAACGAAAGGGTGACCTTCTTGGTGGGCGCCACTTCTTGATCGCCCCTGCCGGGGTTCGTAATGAAGTCGGTCGGCGTAAGTGCAGGGGGCACGGTAATCCTCCTTCATGCAGAGGGACTTGCGCGCGGCACTCCTTTGTGCGGCCCGAGGTACTAGCTAGAGGCGAAAGGAATTCCTGGGGTGTCATCGCAACTAATCCACGTGTGTTGTGCCAACCTCCAGACTACCATCGGGCCGCAGATGGCGTGGCCTTCTTCTTTGCATCTCAACTTATGTTCAGGTCCGAGGCCATCACAGCGTCGCCCGGTGGTCTGGCTACAGCCCGAACTCAGCTGAAACCGGGGCTCAGTCGGGGTTCAGACAGGGGAGCAATGAGGCGCACATCGGCATGATCGAGCGCTTGTCCCATCTCGTAGCGCTACTCCGCGCCAGCCATTGTCGACAGCCGCCTGGCGATCTCGGCGTCTCGGTCGCTGGAGGCGTGCTGGTAGCGCATTGCTGCGGTCGCGGTGGAGTGGCCGAGGCGCGCCTGCAACTCGGCCAGGGTGGCTCCTGCTCGCGCTGCCATGACGGCGCCGGTGTGGCGGAGGTCGTGGAAGCGAAGATCCGGACGACCGACCGCTTTGCGAGCTTTGTCGTAAAGCTTGCCGAAGGTGCGAGGGTGCATGTTGCCACCCCGTGTGGCCGGGAAGAGCAGAGCGTCCGGACCAGGGCCCGTGTGGCGATCCAGATGGGCCGACACGGTCCCGATCACGTGGGGCGGGATGTGCACGTCCCTGATGCCGGCCATGCTCTTGGGNGTGCCGATCGTGGCGACACCGTTGGGCCACGTCACGCCGCGGCGCACCCTGACGACTCCCCTGCGCACATCCACATCCTTGCGTCGCAACTCGGCGATCTCTCCGTAGCGAAGGGCCAACCACCCGCCCAGCAGCACCGCAAGTTGCAGACGCTCAGGCATCGCATGGGCGATGGCATCGAGTTCGGTCACCGACGCCGGCTCGATCTTGTGGGCGCGCCTCACGACGGCGGCGCCCTTGATGCGGCAGGGATTCACGTCCACCAGCTCGTCGAGCACCGCGCCGTTGAGTATGGCGCTCAGTAGTTGGTAGGAATGCGCGCGCTCGGTCGGCCTGGACGGGTCAAGGGATCGGTACCAGTCCCGAACGTGGGACGACTGGATTAGGCGGAGTTGTGCGCTTCCGAAGGCGGGGATCAGTCTTCGGTCAAGGAATCTCTGGTACTCACTCCGTGTCCGCGGCTTGATCTCCCGTTCGGCGAGCCAGCGGGCCGCGTACGCGGCGAACGTGATGTTCTCCGGCTCTGCGGGTGGCGCCGGCTTCCAGCGGTACTCCAGCAACTCGGCGTGGCGCATGTCGATCCAGGCTCCGGCGTCACCCTTGGTGAGGAACGTAACAGGAGCCAAGTGACGCTGACCGTCCCGATCCAGGTAGCTCGCCTGGTACCGGCCGGACGGCAAGGCACGGATCGTCCCGAACCCACGCCGTCGGCGCCTCCCTGCTCGGGCCGTGCCGGCGTGGCCTCAGGACGATGCAGCGGAACAACATTCGCCTGCGACATGCGCACCCTCACTTTCCCGTAGGGATTCCCGTGCCCTTGTCGTGCGTTAACGAGTGTCACCGAGAGTCCAGATTGGTCTATTCTTGTCCGTATTTTCGGGTCACTCTTGAAGCGCGAAACCCGTAGTCACAGGCACAAGAATAGCTTGTCAGGTCGATTTGGAGAAGAAGCCAACTGGCACATTCGAATCCCGTTAGCTCCACCTAGTCAGAGGCACATTCGGAAGCCTCGGGCAACTAACGGGCAATAGGCCCGCCCTCGGGCAACTAGTTGGTCGCGACGCAGCGGACCCGACTCCCCGGACAACCCCACCGCTTGCAGGGGCAAGGGCTCTGCCGTCGTCGCCACGAGTAACCGAAGGCGGAGTCAGAGGATCGCCACACCGGCAGCCGACGTGCGCACGCTCGTCGGGCATATGCACGTGATTCGACCGGATCTGCCGATGACAGCTCGAAGTCTCTCTGGACACAAGAGCGGCCCGGGCTGGAGTCAGGCGCCAAGACTTGAATCGAAGGGCGATCGAAGCACGACATACCGAGGGACACGTGCGGGGCAAACGCGGCGCGCGGGAGCGCACGAGGTGATAGTAGTAACAGGCATCTAGAGTTAGGAGGACTTACGGGGATGGTTGTTGAACTAGACGTCGATTGGCTGTCATTCATCATAGCTGCGCTTGCCGTCGGCGTGGCGGTCTGGTCAGCTTGGTACACCGTCCGCGTGGCTCGGGAGACGAGTTCAATGGCGCTCGCAGAAGCTCATCAGGCCGCTCAAGCGGGAACCTACCAACGTTTACACGAAGCCTTGGTGGATCCCGCCGCAGCTCGTGGACGTCGCAAGCTATTCATGGCGGCACGCCTCATGGAGTTTCCAGCGCCTGATCACTCAGACTGGGACGAGGTCAATTATTCATTGGCACTGTACGACACCCTCGGGGTTACATCTTTCAAGGACTAGTCGACGAGGCGACAGTCATGCGAGCGTGGCATCATCCTTTGCAGAACATCAGCGAGCCAGTCGTAGCGTTCATGGCTCACCGCGCTCAAAACGGGATTCAACAACCTTGGAGCTTTCTGTTGGATCTGCTTTATAAGGCGAGTCTTTATCGGTGCGACTGCCCGCATCAACCTGGCGTTACCACCGCGGGCGCTCGTAAGGTTGGCTCTATGAATGAGGCACGTCTCGATACAGTGCGGGAGCAGACGGGCGCAGAAACAAGCTAAGATATTAGCTGCCCGTTTCGCAGCAGTCGTCCAATAATACGTAGTAAAAGTTCGCGTCCAATCAGGAGGTCAGCAATGCATGTTGGACTAATAGTGGATGGCGCTCGCCGATGGGGGCGTCGTGAAGCTGTTCCATTGCAGCATGCTTATGGCATAGCTTTGGATCGTGCTGACGACCTCGTTCGACGGATGTTCGACAACGGCGTCGCTGCGGTGTCACTTTACCTGCTAAGTCGTGACAACCTCCAGCGCTCGGAGGCCGACCTGGCAGCCGTTTTCGAAGCGACCGCACAGTTCCTATCAAGCAGTGCAGTGTCGCTCGCCAACGACTATAACGTCAGCTTCACCCTGGCCGGCGATTCCGCGTCAGTCCCTGAAACGTACAGATCCTCAATCCATTCGCTAGTACAGTCGACACGAAACGCCAGTGCATCGCGTCGTATCTACTTGCTCATCGCATACAGCCCCGCCGAAGAGTTGGCTGCATGTTGGCGTCCGGGGCTCAACGCGATGAATGAGCTCATCACAGCACTCTGGGTACCTGAGCGCGTCGACCTAGTCATAAGAACTGGTGGGGCCACTCTGCTCAGCGACTTTCTCCCGCTTCAATGTGGCTACGCTCGCCTANTGGTCTACCCCCTCCTCTCGCCTGAGTTGACCTGGCAGGACGTTGCCCAGACTGTTCTAGAGGCGCGCGACAACACGCAGCTGAGAGGGGCCTAGCCGTCTAAATAGTAGCAAGCAATGAGCTTAACCGCCGACCGGATTCATCGATGGAATGAACATCCCATAGGAGTTCCCGGCCGGCCACTGCACGTTTTAATGCTGCTTCCGGATGATTCAGCACGTCGACAACCGCCTGCGTCAGATTTCCCATGTCCGGCTGCAGCACCATTGACACGACATGCGGAGGAGCTAGGGGTCGGTGCCCATCAATGTCCGTTGCTACCACGGGGTGCCTACCGCGACGGTCTCCGCAAGGGCCTGTGGCATATAGTCATGTGTCGCCGGAAAAATCGCAACTGCCGCATTGGCCAGATAGCGAGCGCGCGCCTTCTCGGACATCAAGCGTATTGTGCGGATGGCCACACTCTTTGTTCAAGTCGGGCAATCGCCACCTCATCCGCCACACTGCCTAAGCCACGTCCGGCGAGCGTGAGCTGCAGGCGCGTGGTGGGCCACACCTCGTCGATCCAACGTTCCGCGAGCATGTAGGCACCTTTGGAGGGAGCAAAGCGGCCGATAAAGACCGCTCGCGTGATCTGCGAACGCCCTCGTGGCTGCGTTTGGAAAAACGTCGGGAACTGCAAGCGGCGCAACCCTCACTTGAGCATTGGGCAGCGTCCGTTGAGTAGTGGCGACATGCAGCGGATTCAAGACCAAGCAATGGGCAACGCTTTCAAGCCTCGTCATGCCCTGTGCGGAACGCTCGGGTGCATGGCCCGTACGATCCCACAACACAGCACAACGACGCCCACCGGACCCCAGTGCATCCACGACGGATTGTGCGTCGCGCCTCTCAAATGGCAGTCCGAGGACCACGAGCGTAGCCCCGTTATGTGCAGCCCGTGACAAGGCAGAGTTGACGGCGTGACCAACCCGCCCTCGCTCCGGGGGTCGACTCAAAGCAACTTCCCATTGCAGCTCGCTCAACGAGCTTGCCCAACGTCGAGCCAGGACGCCTACCCCTGATCGCGACAAGGGCTCGGTAGGCAAAAGATGAACCGCCCTGCGCCTAGTCACTCTGTGCCGTCGCAGTTGTGTTCTCTTTGCTCAGCCAGTCTAGGTAGTTCGATGCCCAACCCGCCTCGATGCCTGCGACGACGGTCGGATCCAACCGCAACTCGATTCCAAGCTTCTTGGCTAACGGAATAAACGTGAGCATCAGCACTGGGTCATCCTGTAGCTTTGCTATCTCGAGACCACGCATATATTCCTCAATAGCCAACGCGGCGTCGCCAGCGGCGATCGCGGCGGCAGCCGCATCGCGGTGCGCAATCCCAACGCCGAGCGAATGACCTAAGAACTCGTGTGCTGCGAGAATCCCGTCAGGGTCATGAATGCCAAGGCGAGCCATGTATCTACCCGAGTTGCCAATGCCTTCAGCGTACCCAACTCTAATAGCTTGAGCGCGAATTGCCCTCCAAGCGAAGGCAAATATCCCTGCGAGCGGGCGCGGCATTCGACCGTTCGCTGGAGTCGCAAATAGGTGTAGCGTAGCCAGGAGCCGTATACCGTGCTCCACCCAGTTCTCGACCAAAGGCGTTCGAGTGGGCTCCGCAACGTGCGATGGGAATAGCGCTCGCGGAGCCGCCCTCAGAAAGCTGACTCCTGCGGACAGCCCGATCTTAATAATGTCAGTGCGGCGCACCGAACCTACTCCAGGCAAGCCTCTAGGAGGCACGACCGCACGCATCCGCGCTGCCGTGACAGCGAAGTTGAGCGTGTCGCGCTCGCCAGGAGCGATGGGGTCGCGCAAGCGCCTAGTAGCTATTTCCGCAGACGTGTGGAACCTCCCGAGTTCCCACTCAGCTTTGGCGAGCAGCCGCGCCCGCTCACTTTCAGCCGCGCCGTTGCACTTTGCCCCCTTCAGTACCTTCACGGCCTCTTTCGACATGCCACCATTGATGAGTAGCTCGCCCAAAAGTAGTCGGCGGCTAGCTTCGTCGCTCAGTTGAGCGGCCGCCTTGTCGAAGCAAGCGGCGATTTCCGCCCTAAGTTGCTTGGCGGAGGCAGCATGCCCGGCAGCCTGTGACAATCGGTCTGACGAATCGACTGCCGCCCTCAGTGCGCCGTTTACACTGCGCGAGTAGCAGCGTGCCACGTCGTCAAACGACGCCACCACTTGGGCGGCCGCAGGGTTGAGAAGGCGGGAACGATGATCAACACCGAAGTGCAGATCGACCCACACAGGCAGTGTTCGGGATGCTCCTGCCGCTAGCACCGGAAATAGGTCGAGGTCCCTTCCCGAGTAGCCGGCCAGCACTAGACGGGTTTCGGGCGGCACTGCGGCCCGCAGATGTTCTCGCAGTCCCCGCACCGGCATCGTAAGCGTACGCACGCTAGAGAAGACGGTCGCTGGCGTCAGGGCGGTGCCGTGAAGCTTCCAGATTCCAACTTGACCGGCGCCTACTGTGAGTGGCTCGAACACAGTCCCGGGCATAGCAACCGTAACACGTGGTTCCAGACCTAGTCGCTCTGCTGCATCCTCCAGATAACTGTCAAAATTCGGTGTCAAGACTGGTGTATGCCACCGCGCGGCCACGTGAATAGCGGCTAGATGTCCGGCATTTGCCGAAAACACATCACGCTGGTTGCGCCAAAGCTCAAGGCACTTCCACACGTCGTAAACGCCATCGCCGAAGTGTCGCTCAGCGAGGCCATATATAAACTCTGGCAAAATCCCGCGTACATCAAAAAGCTCGTCCAGGAGTAGAGGGTTGACGATTCCCGCAGATAGTCTCCGTACGAATGCGCCGGCGGCCGCCGAGGCCGAGGGCAAGTCACTTGGAGCAGGGATCGAAATCCCCGAACCGACGAACAGCACACACGGTTCCGCGCCAAGTATCTGGGCGACTTCTGCAGCCTGCATGCATCCAAGTCTATTATGCAAGCCCAGTGGCCGGGGGTGGCTCGCCCTAGTCACCGAAGGAAGAAGGCAGCGCTACTGGGTTGTCGACCCTAGTTGCCGGCGGTGGTGTGGAGAGGTTTCTAAGCGTGGCGTTCCACATTCATAGTCTGGGCGCGCGAGGCGAACGTCTCCCATTGGTCGACGAGGCCAAACAGTCCTTCAGGGTTCGTGTAGTGGTACACGGAGCCCGCCGAGGGCTGGGGCAAGATCCTCCGGAACATCAGGAGGCTCCCGGTAGTTCACGCCATGATCGAAGTCCTGAACTCATCCATGGCAACGAGCCTAAGGCACCTGGGAGGTCCCAGGCGTCGATGCCGGGGGCGTCCGACCTTGCCGCAGTCCTTGAGGTAAGCCTGCCGGCTGGAGCACGGGAGCCGCCCGCGCGCGCCGGGCCGGTATGTCGTTCATGTGTGTGATTGGGGGCATTCAGAACCAGTAGTGGGTGGTGTTCCGGCCGCCGCAGTTGGTCCCTAGTCGCCGGGGTGGCGGCGTGACCACAACGGCTTCCAATCTGTGTATGGGTACGCGTAGCGTCGTCTCATGTCGAGTACGGCAGAAGAGCAGATCCAAGCGCTTCACCAATCGGCGACCGCGCCGGGTGCAGATATTGCCGCGATCGCCGTCCGGCTTCGCTCGCTGTCGTCACAATTGTCGGGAGAGGATGCAGTTTCGGCTCAGCGAGCTTGTGTTGAGGTGCTAACGAAGTTCGATCCGCTCAGCGGGACGGACCCGGATCATTGTCTGAGGTTGGCGGAGGAGTTGCACAACCTGGCCTTTCGGTTAGATGCCGCCGACCATTCGGACGAGGCACGTGCAGCAGCTCACGAAGCGATTGCGGGTTATCGGCAGAGTGCCGCGCTGGGACAGACGAGGGTCGAATGGCTCGCCGCGAATCTGACGATACTCAACAAGCTGCTGTCTGCTCTGGCGGACCTTCCAGGAGCCGTTGAGGCGCAACAGGCTGCGGTCGATATGCTGCGCACCCCTGTGTCAAGCGATCCGGTGGGAGCGCGCCGGATTCTTCTTGCGGACGCCCTGTTCACCCTGACAGCGAGGTTGGTGGACGTGCAGCGGCGCACCGACGCAGGGGCCACTGCCGACGAATCAATCGACACCTACGCCGACGTCCTGGCGACGGTGCGGACCGAGCTGAACTCGAGGGCGGCCAGTTTGCTGGCGATCGCTGACGGCCTGTCCGCAGGCGGCCTGCCTGATCTCGCGGCGCAGGCACGACAGGTCGCCGCCGCCGCGCTGAGCCAGGAATCGGGCGTGGAGGTCCCCAGGATCGCAACGCCCGGATCAACAGTGGCGCAAGTGAACCAGGCGGTGTCCACGGCCATCACAGTCGCTGACCTCACCACCCGCCGCAGGAATGGTCTGGCCGCGCTGCATGATCTTGGCTCCTTGGTAACCGGCGATGACTTTGCGCCGCAGGCTAAGCACGCTGAGGCCGTGCTGTTTCACGCAAGTGGCGCGTTCGACCCGACCGTTCCCTCGCAGCTGGTGGTCGGGGCGCCGCTGCCTGGGTTCTTCAACCCCGATCACCCCCAACCTCTACTGGCCAAGGCGGTCGCCGCCGAGGCGATCAAAGCGAAGTACGCCGCTCTCGATGGCGCTCCCGGGGACGCAGTGGGCGGCGTGGAGGCCTCGAACGGGNGATTCGTCCAGCGCTATCTCAGCAGTGCGATCTACTGGAAGGCCGGCATCGGTGCGTTCTGGGTGCTCGGCGCCATCTATCAAAAGTATGTGGTTCAGCCCGCGCTCGGCTTCCCAACCACCGACGAGACCTCGACCAGCGACGGCGTTGGCCGGTTCAGTCACTTCGAGCACGGCTCCATCTCCTGGCACCCAGCCACTGGCGCACACGCGATCGCCGGCGCTATTTACGACTGTTGGAACGGGCTGGGCGCCGAAACGTTCGGTTATCCGGTCTCCGATGAGGACGTGTTGTCGGTGCGCATCGGCCGCAGCCAGCAGTTTGTCCAGCTCGGCCCAACAGCGACCGTATTCGGTCCCGCCGGGAGCGGCGCGGAAAATTCTATCTACTGGTCGCCGGAGACCGGCGCCTTCGCCGTGCTGGGCCCAATCCGGACACGTTGGATGGAACTCGGGGCAGACAAGAGCTACCTCGGCCTTCCAGTCACCGAAGAGANNGACATCACCGACGCTGACCGTGGCCTTCCGGGGAGGATCAGCCATTTCGAACGAGGTGCGATCGAGTGGATCGCGCTGGATGGATCCGTCGTGGAGTTTCCGGCCCGACGGGTGTTCAGGTCCAGCCACTTCGGTGTCTCGGCGGTCGGCGGTGAGGTGCAGCTAACGCTCACCAGCGCCGGCACATTCGAGTACCGCGGGCACTTTCACAACAGCGGGCTCATCGGCCTGTCCTACACCGTCGCCTCCGCGCTCAAGCTTCATGGGACGACGACCGCGCTCGGCGCCTCACACTCGGGTACCACCCACGGATCCCTATCAGTCGGATCCCGAGATGACGACTGGCATGACGAAGGCTATTACGACAACTCTCTGGGCCTGGGCTGGGACTCCGTTCTCAACGCCGAGGCGATGAGATCCACGATCCAGGTCGGGGTAGCCGGTGGGGATGTGCTGCTGCTTGGGTTCCTGCCGATCCTCGGCGCCGCGATCGTGATCTCGTTGGTGGCGGGCGCGCCACCCGGTCCGCCCGACACAGTCTGCAAGGAGACGGAGGGACACCACGCAGTAACCGATGGGAACAACAACACAGTTTGGGAAGCCGACGGAGTGCGCTGCCGCCGCCCAGGAAGTTGACTGGCCGAAGGCTCATCGGGAGAGCAGGCGAGGGTTTGACTGCCGCCTGGGCGTAACCGTGGTGGCCGATGCCTTAGACCGGGAGGCAGCTTGGGATGTTCGAGAATCAAGAAGCGGATGCCGTAATGAAGTGAGCTACCGCGTTGACGAAGCCGGGTCGGCTACGCCGACATGGAGCCCCAACAGGGCACTCTTCTGAGCAGTGTCTTGGCAAGCCGGATCCACCACAGGCAACATCCGGTCTTGCCGCGACCAATGCCGTGTGCCGGGCAACGAGCGTCGTCACATCCCGGCTCTGTGGATTAGCGATCTAGCCGTGCGGTAGGCGGCGAACGCGTCCTCCTGGGCGAGTTCGTCCAGCGACTCCATTACAGGCTCGACACTGTTCGCCATGACCCGACGCATCAAGGATCCGTCGTAGAGGGAGGCTTATAATGTGCCGATGCCTTACGTGCTTCGTTCATCTGGTTGAGCGGCTCCCGAAGGTCCGATGGCACGATGCCGCGCGTCTCCGCTTCCTCAAGGAGGCGCCCGAGCCCCCAACGGGTCCATGACGGGTGTAGTGACTCCTCGTAGAGACTCAGGATCCCAGCGAGATGCCGCTCGCAGGCAGAATGGCTGCAGAGCAAGGAAGCCAGCCAGAGCCCGTTGACCAACGCGTGGGCGGCCTCATCGAGCAACCAAACGCTCTCTGTTCCGCCGTGGACCAAGACCCCCACTCTTGCATGCACCGCTGGTTGATCTCTCGCACTAGCAGCCAACGCCTCGCCCGCAAGAGCCGTGTGTCAGTGTCAGCAAGGTAGAGCTGCGCCGTGACCAAGTTGAGGTCATCGCCGCTCTCTTGGTTTCGAGCTAGCCACAACTCGATGCTCTGGATCGAGTTCAACGCCTCGAGCCCTGGAAGGGGAAGCTCAGGTTGGGCGAAGACTATCTGTGGTTCCTCAGGACCTCGGATCGTCACAAGCCCAACGTAGGCCAGGCGGCGTGGCCGCGTGCCATCCGGACATGGCTCCCCTGTGTGTCAAGAGGCGGCGGGGAGGGCTGGTCGTAGGCTTGGTGTGGCGGGTCCGGGAAGTGGCTGATCCCAAGTGTCGGTGTGGGGATGTGAGCCGGCCGCGCTGGATGTGAGTGACGCTCCCTGTTGCCCTCCCGGGCCTGCCGCCTTGGCTTGGGCGTCGGCGAGCATGGTCCGGAAGACGATGTCGGAGAGTCGGCGTTTGAGGCTGCGCATCGCTTCCATCGAGGTCTTCCCGGCGGCTGTGCGCCGGTCGAAATAGGCCCGGCCTTCGGTGGGGTTGCGGAGCTGGACGACGGCCATCACGTGCAGGGCTCGGTTGATTTGCCGGTTCCCGGCCCGGGACAGCCGATGCCTGGTCTGGTCACCGGAGGAGGCATCCAAAGGGGCGGTGCCGTTCCAGGAGGCGAAGTGGTTACGGTCGGGAAGCGGTGGATGTCGCCGACCTCGACCAGCAGCCGGGCCGCAGCGGAGGGGCCGATGCCGTGAATCCACGGGTCCAAGGCTGAACTTCGCCACCGCAAGCTTCAACGCACGAATCTGCCGCCCATCGCGCGGTTGATGCCGTGGGGTTAGCCTTCATCTCGTGACCGCGAAGACCGACTGGCAGGCTGCCCGAGACGCCGTGGCTGCTTACCACGAGGCGGAGCTGGCTCGCTTGGTCGCGCATGTCGCCTCCGCCGTCGACCAGTTCCGCAGTGGCGAACTGGATGCCTTCGAAGCCGACCACGCGATCTTCCAGTACTCGCGATCGGCGAAGGCACTTTGGAAGTTCTGCAACCTTGGCGATCCACAGCTCACCGCCGCACTCATCAGCGACCGCCCAACTGTCGACTGGTGGCAGCGCGGGGCGCCGAAGGAGCCTTGACGTCTGAACCTCCGTGTTCCGGGTGCACGCCTCGGCCGCCGTACACGCCGTCGATCTGGCCGATGTCGCCGACATCCCCGCTTGGTCTCAGCTATCGCGCGACCCGGACAGTTGGCGGAGGCTTTGGCTAGGGCTCTGAGTGTGCATAAGGTCTGGATGACCGCACCACTATCTGACTAGGCACTACGCCGATCAAACCCCAATGACGAGGCATTTCGTGTCGTCGGCTACCCCTGATGAGTGGTTCAAAGTGCGCAAAGCGACTCACCGCTGTGCCTGACCGGGTACGACGTCGACTAGGGGAAATGCGGTGCCTGGGTGGCCCGAACCGACCCGCCGAGCATGCCCGGACTCAGCGGTCCGGCGTGGGCGCCGTGGCGACGAGCGCCAGTGGGCGGCTGGGGAACCGGCTCGGGACAGGGTGTTGTCCGATCCGACCGAATCAACGGCTCGAAATGGCCCTCCTGGGCCCCCAAAACGCCATTCGTTCGGTCAGAACGAACAATCCCACGGCCCGGTGGCTAGGTAGGCGCTCCGGCAGGACTGTGACACGTGCACCACGGGCCGCACTGGCAGTCGGCGCAGAGGCACGCCTGGCCGATGTGGCAACCGCACAGCTGCACGTCGACCCGGTTGACGACGCGCTCACCGAGCGGTGGCTGAACGATCGGCAGAGTCCGCAGCCCCGAGTTCACCTCGGCTGCATGGTCGAGCCAAGTCGAGCACTCCGCACACTCGCCGAGGTGCACCATGAGGTCGCTCACCTCAACCGCAGGTTCCTCGCCGTCGAGCAGCGCGGACAGGGCGGCGCGCCACTCGTCCTCGAAGCGGTGCGGGGTGGTCACGTCCACAGGGTACGCGTCATTCCCCGGACGAAGTCGCCCGCGTCCGGGAACTTTTCGCCACGGCCATCCGACGTGTGTGGTGGGGCGCCTGGGCGCCTCCGCCCGGGAGACTCGAAGGGATGCCATGTTCACGTTCGCCCAGACGCCGGTGAAGTTCGTCGTCTTGTTGATCCTGTACGCCTTCTGCACGGCCTGCAGCGCCCACGAGATCACCCGGCCGCAGGACGTCAGGCAGCGGGTCTCCAACGCGCTGCACCTGGCGATGTCGGTGGTGATGCTCCTGATGGTGTCGCCGCTCACCTGGAAGGCCCTCACCGCCGTTATCCCGACCATGGTCTGGGTGGCGGTCTTCGGGGCCTCGACCGCCTGGTTCGGCTGGCTCGCCGCCGACGCGCGACGGGCCGACGACCGGTCGGGGACGCTGCATTTCATCGGCCACGCCGCGATGTTCGGGGCGATGACCTGGCACCTCGCGGCCATGGCGGCCAAGCACTCGGCGATGACGCAGGGGATGGGGACCCCGATGCCCGGAGGCGGCACGGACATGACCCAATGGATGAAACAACAGAGCATGCCTGGCGGGACGCTGTGGGTGTTTGCGCTTGTCGGTGTTCCTTTCATGACGTACCTGCTGGTGTCGAGCCTGCGGTCGTTGTGGCACGCGTTCCAGACCCCGAAGCCGCTCGCCGCCGGCAGTTGCCCCTGTGGGCCGGGCTGCACGTGCGGTCCGGAGTGTTCGTGCCAGGCGGGGCATCCCGTGGCCAGGGTGATTGCGCCCGACCTGGTTGCGGTCGGCGGACGCTCGACCGCCGCGCCGGTGGCCCAGACCGTTGCCACCACCCACAGTTGCCACGAGGTGCGACCCGCGGGCTCGCTCAAGTTCCGGCTTGAATCGCTGGCCGCCTTCGCGATGAACTTCGGGATGTTCTGGATGAGCACCGGCCTGATGGTCGCGTTGCTGCCGTTCTTCGCCTGGTTCGCCTTCTGAGCCTCAGCGCTCCGACGACTACTGGTCAGGACCTGCTGACACTGTTCACGTGCACCCCTACGCGATCAACACCCACCGGCTGCTCGTGCGGGGTCATCGAGTGCCGTACGACGCCCAGCTGAGCCCACAGGCCGCTCCCGGAGGCGTCCACCTGAGCCTGGAGCCGTGGATGGTGGCCCTGGTCGGCTTGGCGCTGGGCGGCGTGTTGCTGCTGACCGTGCTGGTCGTCCGCGAACGGCGGCGGGCCGGGCGGACGGCCCGGCGGTCGGCCCTGCGGGAGCGTCCCGCGATCCGACTCAGCCCACCCGCGAGTCGGCGTTCTGCCGGCGCACGGCGGCCACGAGTTCGGCGCGCGCCCGGGCGACGCGTGATCTGATCGTCCCGACCGCGCACCCGGCGATCTGTGCCGCTTCGGCGTAGCTGAACCCCATCAGCTGGGTCAGGATGAGCGCCTCCCGGCGGTCGGGATCGAGGAGGCCGAGCAGTTCCTCGGCCTCCAGGTCGGTCGAGGGCAGCGTGGCCGCCCGGAGGGAGTCGGTGACCGCCGTCCACTGCGCGCCACCGGCCATCCGGGGACGGACGCGTTCGTGGCGGATCCGATCGACCACGACCCGGCGGGCGATGGCCAACAGCCACGTTCGCGCCTCCGAGCGACCCTCGAAGCCGGCCAGTGAGCTCAGCACTCGCAGGTAGGTCTCCTGGGTCAGATCGTCCGCCCACGCAGGGTCCCCGAGACGCGCCACGTAGCGCCACACATCGTCTTGGGTACGCCGGATGAACTCGGCGAGGGCGGGTCGATCGCCCCGGGCCGCCGCGAACGCCAGCTTGGTGACGTCGTCCGTGGCGGCCATGCCAGCACCCTACGCGACCGCGGCGGAGGCGTGTGCAGCGTTCCTGTCGGTGGCGTGACGTAGGGTCGGGCAGGAAAGGAGCAGCGATGCGGAAGACGAGCTGGGGGCGTCCCGGTTNCCAGCGGACGATGGGCGTGCTGGCGATCGTCCTGCTGGCCGTTGGGTGCGCGCAACGCCCGCCGGCTGAAGTCCCGACGGCACCATCGTCGTCGCCGGTGAGCAGCCCGCCGGCGACCAGTTCACCGGCCGTGTCCGGTACGGGAAGCCCGATGACCACAGCGACCGCTGCCGGCGATTGCCCATCGATCACCCCGTCGGCTCCAGAAGGGCCCGCGGCCACCGTCCAAGTGCTCGCCGAGAAATCGGACGGCACCCCGAAGGTGAGCGCCGCGGTCTACCCGCGGCCCGATCATCCCGGCAATCCGTGGTCCCAGTGGGGCCAAGGGATCGTGCTGCCGGATGGTCGGTTCCTCTCCGGCATGGGCGACCATCTCGGGATCGACGGCAACTCCTACGTCTTCGTCTTCGAACCCGAGACCGGCAAGCTGACCAGATTCGCGGACGTGTCGGCGATCTTGAGCCGGCCTGCGGGCAGCTACGGCTACGGCAAGATCCACGCGCAGATGGTGCGCGTCTCCTGCGGTGAGGTCGTGTTCGGCACCTACTGGGGCACCCGTACCGGGCTCACCTACGGCGGCCCCTACACCGGCGACCACCTGCTCTCGATCCATGTGGCAACCCTTCGGGTCCGCGATCTCGGGGTGCCTGTACCGGGCCGTGGCTTGCCCTCCCTTGCCGGTCACGACGGGTTAATCTACGGCGAAGCGGTTGATCCACAGGGCCGGCCGCAGGGTCAGAAGGGCGACAGCGGTGCGTTCTTCGTCTACGACACCCGTAGTCAGAAGGTTATCTATCGCAGCGACGACCAGCGTCACCTCGGCTTCCGCAACCTGGCCGTCGACGCGGCGGGTCGAGCGTTCCTGGCCATGGCGGACGGTGGACTGCTGCGCTACGACCCGGGCGGCGAGCTGAGCGTCCATTCGGCCCGGCTGCCTGCCGGGTGGTTGCGGGCCAGCACGTCCCCTGCCCGCGACGGCACGGTGTACGCAGTGACTCGGGAGCCGGAGCGCTACGTGGCGATCCGATCCGACGGACGGATCGACGACCTTGGGCCGGCCAGTGGCTATGTGGCGTCCATGGCGCTCGCGCCCGCCGAGAACGAGTTCTACGTCGTACCGGACGCGCACGGAGTCGCCTGGCAGCGCGGCACCCCGCTCGTGGCCGTGGACGTCAAGACCGGCCATGAGCGGGAAGTGGTGCGGCTCGGTCCGCTGGTCCAGCAGCGGCTCGGCCTCGTCGCCAACGGCAGTTACGACGTCGCGGTGGATCGCACGACGGGCCGGGTGTTCGTGGGGCTGAACGCGGGCGTGGGCAAGGACAAGCCGTGGGGCGAGGTGGTCCTGGCCGTGGTGGAACCGTGAGCCGCTCCCGGAGCAGGGCCCTGGCCTTCCTCCTCGCGGTTGGGCTCTCGTCCGGCTGTGCCACGGTGCCGCCGACCCAGCCCGCCAGCCCGTCCCCGCCGGCCAGTTCGGTGCCGACGACATCCACGCCGAGCCCGGCTTCGACGCCGTCCGCTGTGGACCCGTCCGACGGGCCGGCGACCTGCTGGAGCGCGCCCGCGGCGGGTACCGGCACGTTGGGGTTCACCGACCGGACCGGGCCCCTCGGGCTGATCACGCCCCTCGCCGGGATGATGGTGCACGCCGTCGCCGCCGGCGACGTCAACGATGACGGCTGGACGGATCTGTTCGTGGGCGGGTTCGCCGACCGTCCCGACGCCGAGTACGCGGTTCGTGGCGCCAGCGGGCCGGCCCCGGACCGGCTGCTGCTCGGGTCGGCCCACGGCTTCGTCCTGGACGACTCCTTCCCGGCCGTCCGTGGCCGCACGTCGGGCGCCGCTTTCGCCGACCTGGACGCCGACGGCGACCTCGACCTGGTGATCAGCCGCAACCCACGTCCGGGGCGGAGCGCGGCCCCCACGGTGGTGCTGCGCAACGACGGGGGCCGGTTCGCCCAGGCGACCGTCCTCGACACGGCCCGTGGCTTCCGCTCGGTGGGGGTGCTCGACTACGACGGCGACGGCCGACTGGACCTGTTCATCGCCGAGGACCGCTGGACGGGCGGGTCCTCGGTGCTCTACCGCAACACCGGGGGCTGAGGTTCGAGGACGCGACCGCGACGGCGGGGTTGCCGTCCGGGCTCAACGGTCTGGGCGTCAGCACCGCCGACCTGGACGGGGATCACCGGCCCGATCTCTTCGTCGCCGGTTCGAACCGGCTCTTCCTGAACACCGGCGGCCGTTTCAGCGAGGCAGGCGGGCAGGAGTTCACCTGGACGCTGTACGGCAACGAGGACGACCCAGCCGGCGTCTCCGCATGGGATCTCGATGGCGACGGCCGCATCGACCTGGTGATCGGTCAGCACTTCAACAGCACCATCGACGGCGGACGGGCGGTGCCGGTCCGGGTGTACGCCAACCGTGGCCCCGGCGATGGACGGGCGGTGCGGTTCGAGGACGTGACCGACACGGCGGGGCTCGTCGGGCTGAGGACCAAGTCGCCCCACGTCGAGGTCACGGACGTGGACGCCGACGGCCGGCCCGATCTGGTGACCACGGCGGTCGCCGGCCCCACGAGTCCGGTCGTGTTCCGCAATGTCAGCACGCCTGGCAGTTTCCGCTTCGAACCCGTGGCCGCGCCGGGTGGGCCCGCGTATTGGGTCACCGGAACGACGCTGGACGCCGACCACGACGGGGCTGCCGAGATCTTCCTGGGCGAGTGGTACCCGACCAAGCCGAGCCTGCTGCTGTCGGTCACGGGTACCCGCGGGCATTGGCTGGTCGTCGAGGTCGGCAAGGCGGGCTCTGCGGGGGTGGGAGCGGAGGTGTCGGTCTACCGGGCGGGGGCGCTCGGGCAGGAGTCGGCACTGCTCGGCCGGACGCAGATCGCCGCGTCCGCCGGCTACGCAGGCGGAGCGGAGCCGGTCGCTCGGTTCGGGCTGGGGCTGCCACCACGGTCGACCTGACGATCGGACTCCCCGGTGCCGCGAAGCCGCTTGAGTGGCGAGGCGTCGGCGTCGATCGTTGGCTCCGCGTCGGAGCGGCCTGCCCGTCGTGAGCAGAGCTCTGCCGGACTTCACCTCGGCCAAGGTCGTCCGGTCGCAGACCCGACGACCTAGGGGCGAACACCAACGGCACGATTCCGGCGGCGGGTCGTCGAGTCTCCCCGAGACGGCGGGACCGACCGTTCCCCAACCCAGCCCAGGGGCGCGAGGCGCACGTTACTGGGGCTCGAAGCCGATCACGATCCACTCGTCGACGACATCCCAGAAGTTGATCCCGTACTCGGGCGGATCGGCCTGCCACCACAGGGCCGCCTTGTCCTCGGCGGAGTCGGACAGATCGATCACCACGTAGCTCCCCATCATGTTGCTGAAGAAGTTGTAGGTGGAGTCGACGTCCAACTGCAGGGGGTAGTGGGCCTCCAGCAGGTTCAGGCACGAAACGTCCTCCAGGGCCTCCAGGCCGAGCGCGCGGCTGGGGAAGTGGAAGAACCCGTCGTGCACCTGCTCGTAGAAGGCGCGCAGCACCACCGGCACCTCGTGCCACCGCGGTTGGATGCTGCCCTCTGCGGCGAAGACGGGCACCCGTGGGTTGCCGCCGGCGTAGTACTCGGTGCCGCCCTGCCGGTTGTTGATCGTGTACAGCAGGTAGTAGCGCTGGCCAAGCCGCAGCACCTCCACGTCGGAGGCGAAGGCGCCGAGGTAGGCGATGGTGTTGCTGAGTTGACGCGCGACCGTGGCCCGCCAGGGCGCCAGGGCTGCCTGGACGCGCTGCGCGGGCGGTTGGGCGTGCAGGTTCCGCCACCAACGAGGCACGTCGGCGGCCCCGTCCACGGGCCCTTCGAGGACGTCCAGGTCGCCCTCGCCCATCGCGTACCGACGAAGGAAGTCGAGTTTCTGCTCCCGTGGGGTGCGGGACTTCTTTCGCGTGAACCACGCCACGGGGCCATCGTGCCGCATCGGGCCGTGCCTTGACGCGGGCACGCGGGACCCAGTGACCCGCCCGACCGGGGAGGCCGCAGGCGCGGCTGCGAGGAGTGTGGAGGCGGGCCGAGCCCACCGCCGCAGTGGGCGGCGTCGTGGCTTGTCACGCGAGGCTAGAGGACCGGATCGTCCCGTCGCTCGCCCCAGATGACTGACGGAGCCGTGCCGACCCGCAGGTCCTCGAAGCGCGTCGCTCGCCACAACCCGCCGGGGCGGTAGGGCATCAGGGCCACCAGGCCGTGCGCGCCCTCGGTGAAGTCCAGCGTGAACACCACCGTGTCACCGAACTCGGGGTGGGTCGTATCGACCGCCAGGCAGCCGGAGCGCCACGCCCCCGCTCAGCCCGCAGTGACTCCAGCAGGAAGCCGTACAACTCGTCCGCCGTCCGCGTCTGGTCGTTCTCGGCTCCGAGCAGCGTCAGTTCGCCGTCGCGACCGATAGCGGCGCCGAACGGGTGGAACCCGCGGTTCTTCTCCAGCATCTGCTGAGCGAAGGGGCCGACGGCCCCCAGCAGGGTGTTGGTGTCCTCGGCGGCGTGCTCCGGCAGACCGTCGAGAAGCGCATCCTGCATCGGGATCTCCGTTCTGGGTTCAGGGAAGGACGCGGGCCGGGCACAGCTTGCCGAACAGGCTCTCCCGCTGCCGCGCGTCAGCAGATTGCTCGCAAACCAACCGCCGGGCACCGGCTTACCGAAGACATGCGGACGGAGTTCCCGGACGGTGGCCGGCGCTTCCGCCAGGCCGACGAAGGTGCCGGACGGCGCGTCAGCGACGCGCCACCCGCGCGGCGGCGACGCCAGGTCGCCAGCGATGAGAGGGCGGTAGCCGGGGCTGAACCACGACCACCAGACCGGTGCCTGCGGTAGGCCGAGGAACCCGTCCTCCTTCGACCACTCGACGCCCGCCTTCTCGGTGGCGGCGTTGGACGCCATCCGGCCGCCGGAGAAGATGGCCCCGCCGGTCACCTCGGCCTTGGCGTAGAGCGTGGACGTGGCCTGGGCGACCCCGCGGAAGAACGCCTCCAACCGCCGACGCCAGGTCGGATCGGCGAACGGTTCACCGACGACCTCCAGCTGGAGCATCCAGTGGTGCCGGCTGTTTCCGTCGACCCCGCTCCGGGTGCTGACGAACCCCTCGGTGGCAGGGTAGCCAGCACAGGTGAAGAACAGCCGCGTCTGGGTGGCGGCTTCGCGTGCCTGCTCCATGCCGGCCAGGCCTGTCTCGGTGGCGTTGCCCTTCAAGGGCTCCCACTCCCCGAACCGCCGCGGTCGAGCCTCGGGAAGTTGCCTTCGNGCCTGTTCCCACAGGGCGGCCAAGGGGTTCGGGCCCGCCGCGCTCTGCCCGTACCAGGCCAGGGTGATGCGCTCCACGACGCTGTCGCGGGCGGGACGGGTCGCTTTGGGTGCCGGCCACAAGACGCCCTCGACGCTGTGCAACACCCCGCGCCGCCTCGGCGATCCGGCGCGCGAGGGCCTCGTGAACGTCACCGGTGACCCCGGGACNGTGACCAGATAGCTGTGGCCTCCCGAAACGGATGTTCGGGCGTCGGCCGGCACGTCCTCGACGGGGACCGCCGACGGTCCGTCGATGGTCACCGTCCCCGAGCCGGCGCGCAGGAGCACCCGCTGGTCGTCGACGGATTCGACATCCACGTCCACGTCCGCGTCGAACAAGCCGCGCAGGCGGGCTGCAGGCAGCGGTTTCCGGCAGTAGACGGTGAGATCGGACGCCATGCGGAAACCCTACTCAGTTGCCGATGCTCAAGCCCTCCATGAAGGAGATGGGCAACTGGAAGTAGGTGTTGAGCTTGGTGCCCAGAACGTTGTCGAAGGTGTTCACGACGATCTTGGTCTCGTAGTTGGCGATGGTGCTGGCCACTTTGGTGCCCTCGTTGACGAACAGCCGGAACCGCGTGCCGTTGGTGGCTGCCAGGTTCGCGTACTCCCGGACCTGACGGGTCAGGGACTGACTGGCCACGTTCTTGGCGTCGCCGACGAAGAGCTTGTTGAAGAACTGCAAGGTGGCGTCCGGCTCGGCCGCGAGCCGGGACAGCCCGGTCTTGGGGTCGAACACCTTGAACGTGTTCTTCGACGCGAACGCCTCGACGTTGATGATCNNCTCGCCGAGGGCGCCCTTGATCCCGTTGAAGGTCTTCCCGGTGGCCATGCGGGCCATCGCTCCGGGCCGCAGCAGCGTCTTCATCCCGAGCGTCCCCAACAGGGAGCCGCCCTCCTTGCCGGCCATCTTGGCGCCCTGCTTCATCATCGCCTTGAACATGGCAGCGCCGGCCTTGCCGGCTCCGCCCAGGCCCACGCAACTCAGGACGGCGCAGACGACGGAGACGATGGCTTCGGTCCAGGACTTCTTGCCGGTGGCGGCGAGGGCGATGTTGGCCAGTGCCGCCACGACGGCGGCGACGGCGGCGACGATGAGGAGGATGCCGGCGAGGGCTTGGCCGATGACGGGGATCCAGCAGACGAGAAGGGCGAGGATGCCGGCGATGGTCGAGATCGCTTCAGCGATGGTGGCGATCCATTCGGTGAGTTTGGCGCCCCAGTCGTCCCACCAGGAGTCGTTGAGCCCGTCGCTTTCGGTGATGTTGTGGATCTTGTCGATCGCCGTTTGGGCGGCGCTGTCCCGGTCGGCGATGGATTGCTGGACGTTGCCTTGTTCGGTGGTGATGGCAGTGTGGGCGGTGGTGGCGGCGTCTTGCTGTTGCTGTTGCTTCTTCTGGTAGTCGGCCTTGTCGGCGGCCTGAGTGGGGTCGCTGGCGCTGTTGGCCTGATCGCCGTAGTACTGGGCCATCTTGTTCGCGTCGGCCAGGTCGGCGGCGGCCGTCCGGGCCCGGGTGAGCGCTTGGAGGGTTTCGCCCTGGACCCGGTCGAGGGTGGTCGCGTAGGTGGTGAGCGCTTCACCGGTGGCCCGGTAGCGGCCTTCGGCCTTGGCGACGTTGTTGGTCATGTCGTCGCGGCTCTCGAGGAGGGCTTTGACCGAGTCGGCGTTGGACGCGCCCGCGTCGAGGCGGCGCAGGGTGCTGGCCGCGCGGGCGATCGCGTCGGCGATGTTGGTGTACTTCTGGCCACCGGTGCGAACCACCGTGGGATCACCTGGGGTGGGATCAGCACCCAATCCCAGCGGTGACCAATCGGTCGGCCTCACAAGCTGCTCCTCGGGAGTGCGTTGCCCTGTTGGCAAGGGCTGATGTTCACGATTCCACTGCAGTTTACGGGCGTCCGGGTCCGTCCACCACGGGGAGTGCTCCCCACTGACGGAGGTCTTGCCCTGTGCTAGCGTCCAAGACGAAGCGGGGCAGAGGCCTCGCCAGAGAGGAACCCCCATCATGTCCAACACGTACGGTTACACCCCGGCCGAGATGGATACGATCGGCAAGAAGCTGATCGCCATCCGCCACGAGATCGACGGCAAGATCACCGAGGCGAAGACCGCGGTGGACGGCCTCATCGGCTCCGGCTTCTCCACCCAGGCTGCCTCCGGCGCGTACTCCGAGCAGTTCGGCAAGCTCTCCGAGGGCCTGCGTTCGGTATCGGAGAACATGGAGCCCCTCGGTAACTTCCTCGTCCAGTACGCCCAGGCTGTTGTCGACATGGACAACCAGATGGGCTCCGCCCTGCGCGGCTGACCCACCCCGCCGGCAGGCATGAAGCGCACCCCGCGCCTTGGGCTCCCATCCTCGTCGGGATGGGAGCCCTCGGGTTGCTCCTGTACCGCGCCCTCACCGGGGCGTGGGGCATCGTGAGCATGGTGGTGATCGGGGTCGTTGCGTGCCTGCTCGTCCTGCTCCTGGCGTGGGTCTGGGACAACCAGACCTTCGCCAGGACGCTGCGGACCCTCGCCGAGACGGGACGCTACGACCTGGTGGTCGGTGGTTACCTGACCTCAGCCGAGTTCCGCAACGTCGCGCTACCGCACCCCAAGCGCGGCGAGGTGATTCTGGCGGCCAACCGCGACGGCCTGCAGGTGCTCGACCCGCGCCGGGGCGTCCCGGTGGTCGTCCTGGATTGGCGGGACATCATCGACCTCGCCCCGGGGCTGGAGCCGTTCCTGGGCCAAAGCGTGCTGGCCGTCGTGATCGCCACCATGGAGGGACGACTCGGGCTCGTCGTCCGTCCGGATCCGCGCCGCGGGATCCTCTCGGTGGGGTCGGCGGCCACCGGCACCGTCATCGAGCAGATTCGTCGGCTGCGGCCCGGTAGCCGCGTCGACTGAGCCCACACGAAGGAGAACCCATGTCGACCCTCATCGTCGAAGTTGATGCCATTCGCACGCTCGGGACGGATCTGAAGGCCGTCGCGACGGAGTTCGAGGGCGCCAACGCCAACAGCGACGGCATCGCCGCTGCGGTGGGCCACGGCGGTCTTGCCGAGACCGTACGCGACTTCGCGCACAAGTGGGACGACACCCGGGCGGAGATGGTCGAGNGGCTGAAGGCGCTCGGTGACGCGGCCACGACGGTCGCCGACAACTGGGTCGATCTCGACAAGCAGGGTGCCGACGTCCTCAACGGCTCCGGTGGCGGCGGTGGGGGCGGCAAGAAGCCCATGGTCGAGTGAAAGCCTCCACCGTTCATGAGTGACACCTACGCCCCGGCGACCGGACTGGGCGATCTGCCCCAGGGCCTGGGTCCCGGGGCTTCGTTCATCGTCCCCGCCGACCCGGCGCAAACAGGCGTCGCCGATGGCCAACTGGTCGTCAAGGACGAGTTGGTCTTCCGCCTCNTTCGGCACCTTCGACGAGCCGACGCTGACCCCCGCGCCGATCTCGCCGGTGTCGGCCGAGGTCTTCCCGTGGCGCCATTGGAGGATCTCGGGTCCCCGGCTCTGGCCGCAGCGCTCCGCAGCGGGCAGCTCGCCGCGGTGCTGGAGGCGCTCGCCTTCGACTTCGTGGTGGTCCCGGTCGTGGAGGTGGACGGACGGTTCGAGGCCCGCAGTTTCCCCGGTGCGGGCGGGCGGGCCGACCTTCAGCTGTTCTCGTCCGCCGCGCGCCTGGCCGAGTTCCTGGGGGCCGATCCGGACCGGCTCTTCGTGATCCGGCACGGGGCGGCGGTCGCCGAGTTCGTGGCGCGGCGCGTGGACGACCTGGACAACCTCGTGTTCGACGCCGGCAGCGAGCATCCGTTCACCCTGCCCGCCGGGCAGCTGGCCGCCATCGTCAGCGCAGCGCTGGACGACGAGNGGGAGTGGGAGATCGAGGAGGCCGAGCCGCCACCGGGCGAGCCGGTCGCCTTCGAACTCCCGCTGACCAGGCACTGGGCGGTCCTGGACCTCGCGCGTCAAGACGTCCGCGAGCAGCAGATCCGCGAGCTGGTGAAGCGACAGACCCGGCAACTGTCCGACCGCGGCGCCGGGCTCAGGCACGACATGCGCGTTTGGCTCAAGCGGACGGCGACGCAGGCCCAGTCGGCGGGCGGCCGCCAGTTCGCCTTCCTCATCACCCAGGTGCAGCAGGCTGCGGCCGCGGTCAGCCTGGTCAACCACTGGCACGATCTGGGGCCTGGGGCCCACCACCTCGACCAGGTCGCCCGGCACCTCACTTCCTCGGCGCAGACCGGTGACGAGATCGTCCGGCTCCGGGTGGAGGGCGACGAGGTGCTCCGGCACCGCCGCGTGCGGTCCGGCTCGGCCGAGGTGGGCGGCGCGGCGATCCCGCTGTTGCTCGTTGACTACTGGATCGCCGTCCCGAACTCGACCAGCCTCGCTCAAGTGGCGGTCTCCAGCCCGCATGTGCCGGCCTCGGACGCGATCGTGGCGATGACCGACACCCTGGTGCTCGGCGGCCGGTTCGTGTACCCCGACGAGGCCGGCTCCGGCGCCTGAGCGGCTACTGCGCGAACGGCAGCTGGACCGTCCACATCTTGCCCGACCGGACGTAGACGGCCCGGCCCGGCGGATAGTCGGCCCGCTTCACCCGCGGCAGCGCGACCTTGAACAGGATGTCCCCGTCGCCAGGATCGGGCTGGACGACGATGCCGTGCCGGTTGTTGCGGATCTCGGAGATGATCGGCCAGCCGGCCGCCCACGAGGAGGTCTCCTGTTCGCCCACGATCAGGTGGCCGTTGCGGCGGGCTGCCTTGATGATCTCGAGCACCGACTGCTCGACGGGGGTGCTTACGAGTTCGCCGACCCCCTCGATCACGAGGACGAAGCCGGGCACCACGTCGCTGATCGGGGCCTTGTCGGCCAGCGGCTTGAGGGTGGCGGCAAGCTCCTTGATCGCGTCCTGGTCGAGGGCCGCGGAGGTCCAGACCGGGTCGGTGTGCACCACCGAACGCCGCGGGCCGATGTAGTACATGGGCAGCGTGGGCTGCCAGCGCCGCAGCGAGCGGCACACGGCCCGCAGGGACGTCGTCCGGCCCGACCCGGGCATGCCCGCGATGAGGAAGGCCCCNTGGGGCTGGAAGCCGATGGGTGCCAGGTCGGTCTCGTTGATGCCCAGCACGGGCAGGCCACCCACCTGGCTGGGCAGGTCGGCTTCGTCCACGTGGGTGGCGAGTCGGCGCACCGGCTCGGCGGGACGGACCCGTCGCCCGCGCAGCCGCTCGGCCAGCCGGTCGATCGCGAGGGACTGGTCGGCCGGGGTGGTGGAGCCGCCGGGAACTGCCACCTGCAACTCGTTGGTCTCGCCCGAGAACACGGCCCTGCCCGGCGGTGCGGCGCCGAGGATGTCCTTGGGGATGTTGAGGCTGTTGTACCCGTTCTCGTCCGCCTGCCGCAGCACCAGCCGGCGCTGGACGGTGGCGGCCAGGGACGAGGGCAGCGCGTTCGGCCGCTCCGCCGAGACCACGACGTGGATGCCCGCCGCGCGGCCCTCGGTCATCAGCCGGGACAGCCGCGCGTACGACGGAAGCAGGGAAGCTGTGGCCTCGAACTCCTCGCGGAACGCGGCGAAGCCGTCGACCAGCAGGACGATCCGGGCCTCGTCGGTTCGTCCGGTCGCCTGGCGGTACTCGGAGATGGACCCGGCCCGTGCCGCGGCGTAGGCGGTGGCACGCGCGTTGAGGATGTCGGTGAGGCGGCGCAGCAGCCGGTCCGCGCGCTCCTTGTCNCGCCCCTCGATCACGGCCCCNACCAGGGGTAACGGTTGCAGCATCGCCAGCCCGCCGGTGCCGAAGTCGAGCCCGTACACCTCAGTCCGGGAGACGTCGGCGTTCGCCGCGGACACCGTTGCCAGGGTCCGCAGCACGGTGGACTTGCCGGCGCCGCTGGCCCCGTAAACGGCCAGGTTCCCTTCGAGGTCGGGATCCCAGAAGACGGGGTGCTGGGCCTGGTTGCTGGGGTCGTCGGCAACCCCGAGCAGGAACTTGCCGGCGGCAGCGGCCGTCTGGTGGCTCTCCAGCAGGGCCTCCAGATCGTAGGTGGCCTCCAGTTCGGGCAGCCACGGCTTGCGCGGCGCCGGCAGCCGGCAGGCCGCCGCGGCGGTCGCGATGGTGTCGACGATCCGGGCGATGTCGGTGGGCCCCTCGTCCTTGGTGTCGTCGGCCGCCTGCCGGCTGGAGGGGATCTCCCATGGCAGACCCGGGCCGAAGGTGAGGGTCTCGATGTCGATCCGCGCCGGTTCGGGCTCGGACGAGGTGCGCCCGCCCGCATAGCCGGCCTGGAACAGCGAGATCCGGCCCGGTCCGGTGCGCACGGCCCCGCGCCCGGGGATCCGCGGGTCGAATTGGGCGGCCAGTTCGGAGTCGATGACGTCGGTCGAGTCGGCCTCGTCCGCCATCCGCAGGGCGACCCGCAGGGCCGTGTTGGCCCGCAGGTTCCCCTTGATCACGCCGGTGGGCCGTTGGGTGGCGAGGATCAAGTGCAGCCCGAGCGACCGGCCGCGCTGAGCCACGTCCACCATTCCGTCGAGGAACTCGGGCACATCGGTGACGAGGGCGGCGAACTCGTCCACCACGATCACCAGCGCCGGCGGGCACTCGGGGTCGCCGGTGCGTTCGAGNGAGATCAGGTCCTTGGCGTTCTTGCGGTTGAGCAGGTGCTCGCGGTGCCGCAGTTCGGCGCGCAGCGAGGTGAGCGCGCGACGCACCAGGTGCGGGGAGAGGTCGGTGACCAGGCCGACGCAGTGGGGCAGTTTCACGCAGTCGGCGAACGCCGAACCGCCCTTGTAGTCGACGAAGAGGAACGTCACGCGCTGCGGGCTGTGGCCCGACGCCATGCCCAGGATCCACGACTGCAGGAACTCGGACTTGCCGGCGCCGGACGTGCCGCCGACCAGCGCGTGCGGACCCTGGGCGCGCAGGTCGAGGGTGAACTCACCCTGGGCGCCCTGACCGACCAGTGCGCGCAAGGTGGCAGGGGTCTTGCTGCGGGGACGGGCGCGGCCCAGCAGGGAACCGTTCTCCTGCCACCGTTCGACCGTCGGACGAGGGTCGCTGGCCAGCGACGTGCCGGCGAGCGCCAGGTAGGACACAGACCGGGGNATGCCGGACGCGTCGAGCACGGGAGCTCCGGCGTCCTGGATGGGGGACAGGTGCCTGGCGAGTTCGATGGCCCGGCCTGCCTCAAGGTTCTCGACGGTGCCGATCTCGACGGTCTCGTGCTCCTTCACGAACCCGGCGAGCGCGGGGCCGTCCAGGGTGTCCCGGATCAGGTAGGCCTGGCAGGCGGCGGGCAGCTTCTCGTGGACATCCGCCAGCCACAGCAGGTGGATGCCGACCTCAGGTCCGTCCTCGGCCAGGGCGACCAGGCGGCCGCGTTCGACCGGCGCGTCGTCCTCGACCAGCAGGACGATGGCCGGCACGTGCATCTCGCGCGTGCCCTTCTCCCGCCGGGCGGCCATGAGCTCCTCCAGCCCCGACACCAGTGCGGAGACCGCACCGGTGGCCGAGGCCAGGTGCGGCCCGCTGATCGGCGAGTACGGGGAGCCGACGTGGGGCAGCCACATGAGCCAGTCCCACCGCGGCGCCGATTCGACCGACGCGATCGCCGCCATGACCAGCTCGGCGGGNGAGTGCAGGCAGGTCAGTTGGGCCACCAGGTTGCGCGCGATGGGCCCCTGCCAGGCGAGGGGGCCGGCGACGCCCAGGTTCCCGCACCGGCGCAGGTTGGCCATGATGGGCACCTCGTCGACGAACGCGGAACGGTCCCGCGCCTGCAACAACTGGTTCCACGTCTCGGCGTCGGCGTCGCCGCGTTCGGGCAACTTCATCGAATGCCGGGAGGCGCTGCGGCCGTAGCCGAGGTTGAGGGTGAGGAAGGCCTCGTCCTCGGGCCGGCGGTGCCACAGGTCCTGGGTCAGTTCGAACCCGGCGCGGACCACGTTGTCCAGCGTGAGCACCTCGGCGCGGCGGGCCTCNCGCTCCTCGGCCAGGCCATCGTCGATGTCCTTGGTCAACTGTTCCAGGTCGTCGGCGTAGCGTTGCCGCTCGGCCTTCACGGACTTGCCGTCGGTCCACTTGCGGTCGATGTAGGTGCCGAGGGCGATCAGGGGNCTGAGCGCGACGAACACGATGCTCAGGAGGTTGTGGCTGATCGCGTACATGATCACGCCCATCACCAGCGGGGCGGCCATCGCGATGAGGGGGAACTTGCTCGGTTTCGGGCGTTCGGGCGTCCGCGGGGCGTCGAACTGGCGGCCCTCGTACGTGCGCCGGACCAGGGGNGACCGGTTGAACTCGGTGCTGCCCTGGGCGGCGGGGAGCACCAGCGCGGGGTTCCACTCGACAGCCACCACGGAGTCGCCCAGGACCGCCCGGTCCTTGGGCCCCAGTACGGCGTGCCCGACCTGTTCGTCCCCGATCACGATGCCGTTGGCCGAGTTGAGATCGCTGATCTCGATGCGCTCGGCGACGGTCACCCGGGCGTGCCAGCGCGAGATCAGCTGGTCGTGCAGGACGACGTCGCAGTCAGATCCCCGGCCGAGGAAGTTTGGTCCGGCGTGCAGCGGGAAGCTGTCCCCGGCCTGCGGCCCGGCAAGCACCCGCAGCCTGGCCGGCGCCGCGTCCTCGGGCACCTGGCGCGAATCGAGCCACTCCACCACCTGGACCCGCTGCCCCGAGCGCAGCGTGGTTTCGGTCAGGAGCGACCGCGGCGGCAGGACGGCGATCCGGGCGCCGTTGTCGGCCAGCGTCTGCAGGGTCAGGATCGGATCGGCCGGTGCCGGAACCTGCGTTTCTCCCGCCCGGATCGCCGCGGCCACGTCCGAGATCGTGGCGGTCGCTTCGGCGGTGATCGCAATGGGGATGCGGGACCCGTTGCGGGCGGCGAGGTCGAGCTTGAGTTGCACGAGATCCTCTCGAAGATCCGGGCCGGATGGGGGCTGGTGCGGCTGATGGCGTCCCTGGCAGTCTACGGCTGCCGAGGCGCCGGTCGTCCGGGCCGGGGAGTGCTCCCCGGGCCTGGGCGGGGTCGTGCGAGGGCCTCCCAGGGCCATGTGGGTGGGCCGCGCACGGGGTCCTGCCGGTCGTCGGGCGGCCCGCCGGGCCAGGGACCTACCGGCCGGCGGTGCGGGCGATCCGCGCCACATGGACGGCCGCAGCCAGGGCCGCGACCCCGCGACGACCAGGGGACGACCCCTTGCCCGGGCCGACGGACCAGAGCAGGCCCGCCCAGAGCCCCGCCACCAGGACGGCGCCGGCGGTGAGCCCCTGGAACACGCCCTGGGCGTGGCCCCGGCGTCCGGCGGGCACGAGGCTGGAGATCCACGCCTTGCCCACCCCATCGGTGAGGGCGGGGAACAGGCCGTACACCGCGACCAGGACGAACACCCACGGTCCGGCGCTGACCAGACCCACCCCNACGTATCCGATCGCGAACGCCACCAGGCCCAGGGCGTAGCTGCGGCCCGCCGGCCAGCGGTCGGTCAGGGCTCCCGCCGGATACGAGCCGAGGGTGTACACGAGGTTGAACAGGACGTAGGCCAGCACCACCTCGGTGGTCCCGAAGCCCAGTTCGGCGATCCGCAGCAGCAGCAGAGCGTCGGAGAAGTTCACCAGGGAGACCAGCACCAGGGCGGTCGTGACCCGCCAGAACGCGCGGGGCAGAGGNTGGATGCGCGGCCTCCGGCGGCCGTTCGGAGGCGGCTGCCGGTGCCCCGGGGCGGTGCTGGTGGTCGCGCCTCGTCGGTGATCGCGGACGGCGACGACCAGCAGCGCCGAGATCGTCGCCGGTATCACCGCCCACCAGAGGGTCGCATGCAGGTCCCCGCCCATCGCCGACAGCGCCCACAGCCCGAGCAACGGCCCGATGACCGCACCCGCGGAATCACCCATCCGATGGAAGCCGAAGGCCCGGCCCAGCGCCGCCTCCGGCACCGAACCGGCGATCAGGGCGTCGCGNGGNGCGCTGCGCAGGCCCTTGCCGAAGCGGTCCACCACCCGTCCGAACAGCACCAGCGGCCAGGCCGTGGCCGCGGCGACCAGCACCTTGCCCAACGCGGCCAGACCATACCCGGCCCCGATGAACGGCTTGCGGCCATGGCGGTCCGACCAGCGCCCGGCCAGGTATTTGGTGAGCCCGGCGGTAGCGTCCGCCAGTCCCTCGATGACGCCCAGGATGACCGGCGGGGCCGCCAGCGCCCCGGTGACCAGCAGCGGCAGCAGCGGGTAGAGCAGTTCGCTGGCGGCGTCCTGGAAGAACGAGATCGCGGTCAGGACGACGAGGTTGCTCGTGAGCCAGCGGGGGCCGGGCCGGGCTTCACTCTGGGTCACGGGGAACACGCTAGCCGCAGCGTGGGCGCCGGCCAACCGCCCGGGTGGGCGTGCTTCCGATCCGGGACGGCGGCCCCTGGCCAGCTGTCGGCCGGCGTGCCCCGGGCAGCCGCGCGTGCCGCTCAGCCGAGCGAGATCCGCTGGGTGAGGACGTGGGTCTCGCCGGGGGCGAGGGTGACCGCGTCGTCGAGGGCGTTGGCCGCCTCGACGCACACCATGCCCCGCCACTCCTCGTCCCCGAAGTCGGCCATCGCCTTCGCCTTCTCGGCCCACGGGTTCCACACCACGGTGTTCGCCGACCCGGACTTCTCGATCCGGATCAGCCGGCCCAGGACGGGGTCGACCACCACGACCGCCCCGTCGCTGCGGTACACCCGGTCGGTCTCGGCCTTGACCCGCACCCGGCGCTCCTGGACGACCTCGACCCCGTCAGCGGTCTTGTCGAGGTAGGTGGCGCCCTCGAGGCCGCTGAGCATGACCTGACGGATGTCCCCGACGGCCACGTAGGTGTGCAGCGCCTCCTCGAACGTGAACGGCTCGGCGCCGGTGTTGGTCACCCCNAGGGCGATGTGGAGGGCGTCGGCGCTGAAGTCGACCCGCAGCGCGGCCTCGAACGAATACGGGAAGTTCGGCTGCTCGCCGACCATGGTGTCGTCGAGCCGGTAACGGACGACCAGTTGGCCGTCGATGTCGTCCACGTGCTCCAGTCGCCAGTCGGTGATGCGGGCGAAGCCGTGCGCGGGNGACTTGTCGCCCTGCGGGCCGCCCCCGAACCACGGGAAGCAGACCGGCACGCCGCCGCGGATCGCCCGGCCGGGCTCGTAGCTGGTGGCGGCGCTCACCCAGATGACCGGTTCGGCGCCGTCGGGCTGCCAGGCCCACACGTGCGCGCCGTGGTCATAGACGCCGTAGTGGCCGGCGCCCGGGTGGGCCTCGACGCCGGGCAGGGGNTTGGCGGTGATCTCGTGGCTCATGGCGGCTCCTTCGCGCGTCTGCTCCGAGGCTACCGGCGGGCCCGGCGGAGCGGGCTACTCCCCTCCTGGCCGCCGCTCCGGACGCATGAGTCAGGTCGCGGTGTCGACCAGCGACGCCCGCACCGGACCCCCGTCCTGGCATGGTCCGGGCCGGCCGCGTGGTTCTTGTGGGCGGTTGCGACCATCAGCTTGATCCGGTTGAGCTGGTTGACCTCCGAGGCGCCCGGGTCGTAGTCGATCGACACGATGTTCGCCTGCGGGTAGAGCCGGCGCAGTTCGCGGAACATGCCCTTGCCCACGACGTGATTGGGCAGGCAGGCGAACGGCTGCGCGCAGATGATGTTCGGCGCGCCGTGTTCGATCAGTTCCATCATCTCGCCGGTGAGCAGCCAGCCCTCGCCCGCGTTGGTGCCCAACGAGATCACCGTCGAGGCCCGCCGGGCGATGGTGTCGATGTCGTCGGCGACGCTGAACTTGCCGCCGACCCGCCGCAACGCACGCTGCGCCGGGCGCAGGTACTGGTCGAACAGCCACAGGCCCAGCTTCTTGGCGTGCCGGGACTTCCGTCCGATGCCCAGGTGTTCCCACTTGAACTCGCCCGTGTACAGCTTCATCAAGAAGAACTCCAGCAACCCTGGCAGGACGGCCTCGCATCCTTCGGCCTCCACCACGTCGACGGCGTGGTTGTTGGCGTCGGGATGGAACTTCACCAGGATCTCCCCGACGATCCCCACCCGGGGCTTGCGGGGNATGTCGCGCAGCGGCAGCGCGTCGAACTCGGCGACGATGTGCTCGATCAGCCACCCGTAGCCGATCCGGCGGTCCAGGGTGGGNGAGTAGCCGAGGTGTTCGAAGAACTCGGTGACGATGGTGTCCCACCGGGCGTACAGGTCGGCGGCGCTGCCCGGCACCGCCTCGTAGGGACGGACCCGCAGCAGCACGTTCTGGATCAGGTCGCCCAGGACGAGCGCCTGGATGCCCCGGTGCACCAGCGAGGCGCTGAGCGTGAACCCCGGGTTCGACTCCAGCCCCTGGGCCGAGAGGGCCAGCACCGGGACCTGGGGNTAGCCGGCGTCCTTGAGCGCCTTGCGCAGCAGCCCGGCGTAGTTGGTGGCCCGGCACATGCCGCCGGTCTGGGTGATCGCCACCGTGGACCGATCGGGGTCGGCGGTGCCGTTCACGAAGTTGTTCACCAACTGGCCCACCACGACGATCGCGGGGTAACAGGCGTCGTTGTTGACGTACTTGAGACCGACCTCGATGTCGTCCGGACCGACGGTCTCCAGCACCCGGAAGTCGTAGCCCAGCCGGCGGAACGTGGGTTCGATGAATCGGAAGTGGATCGGGGCCATCTGGGGCGCCCACACCGTGTGGGTGCCCTTCGCCTCCTTGGTGTAGTAGGCGCGGTCCCCGTCCGCGGCGTAGGTGACGATCTCAGTGCTCGGCCGGCGCTCGGCGGTGGCGGCCTTCAGCGACCGCAGCCGGATCCGGGCCGCCCCGAGGTTGGACACCTCGTCGATCTTCAGCACGGTGTAGACGTCGTCGGCGGCCTCTAGGATCTCCTGGACCTGGTCGGTGGTGACGGCGTCCACCCCGCAGCCGAACGAGTTGAGTTGGACGAGGTTGAGCCGCGGCTGGCCGGTCACGAACCCGGCCGCCTGGTAGAGCCGGGAGTGGTAGGCCCACTGGTCGCGGACGCGCAGCGGCCGGCGCAGCGGCGGCGGGTCGGCGATCGCGTCCTCGGTGAGGACGGCCATGCCCAGGCCGGTGATGAGCTCGGGGATGCCGTGGTTGATCTCCGGGTCGACGTGGTAGGGCCGGCCGGCCAGGACGATGCCGCGCAGGCCGTGCTCGGCGACATACGCCAGGGCTCGGACGCCCTCGGCCCGGATGTCGGCCTTGGCGGCCGCGTCCTCGACGAAGCCCGCCTCGACCGCGGCCCGCGCCTCGGCGAGGGTGACTCCGAAATCCTCGAAGGTCGCGACCAGTTCGGAGGCCAGCTTCTCCGGCTCGTTGAGGTTGAGGAACGGGTCCAGGTAGCGGACACCCGGCTCGCGCAGCCGGTCCAGGTTCTTCTCGATGACCTGGGGGTAGAAGGCGACGATCGGGCAGTTGAAGTGGTTGTCGCTGCCGTCCACGGCGTCCTGCTCGTACACCACGCAGGGGTAGAAGATCGTCCGAATGCCCTTGTCGAGCAGCCATTCGACGTGGCCGTGGGCGAGTTTGGCGGGGTAACACACGTTCTCGGACGGGATCGACTCCATGCCGCGCTCGAACATGTCGTGGTTGGAGCGGCCCGACAGCATGACCCGGAAGCCGAGCTGGGTGAGCACCGTGAACCAGAACGGGTAGTTCTCGTACATGTTCAGGACCCGNGGGATGCCCATGTCGCCGCGGGTGGTCTTGGCCTCGGTGAGCCGGCGGTAGCCGAAGATGCGGCGGTACTTGTAGTCGTACAGGTTCGGGATCTCCGAGCGCTTGGGNGCCCGTTCCTCGCTGGCCCCGCGCTCGCACCGGTTCCCCGACACGTGCCGGGTGCCGTCGTTGAAGGTGGAGATCGTCAGCTGGCAGTGGTTCTGGCACAGCTGGCAGGTCTTCAGCGCGGTCTGCACGCTGAACGAATCCAGTTCGTCGGCGCCGAGCAGTTCGGAGCGGTCCCCGGTGCGGTACTGCCGTTGCGCTGTCAGGGCGGCCCCGTAGGCGCCCATCAGCCCGGCGATGTCGGGACGGACGACCCGGGTGCCCGTGAGCAGCTCGAACGCCCGCAGCACCGCGTCGTTGAGGAAGGTGCCGCCCTGGACGACCACCTTGTCGCCGAGCTGGCCGGCGTCCTTGAGCTTGATCACCTTGTACAGGGCGTTGCGGACGACCGAGTACGACAGCCCGGCGGAGATGTCGGCGACCGCCGCCCCCTCCTTCTGGGCCTGCTTGACCGAGGAGTTCATGAACACCGTGCAGCGGCTGCCGAGGTCGACCGGTGCCGCGGAGTCCAGCGCCAGCTTGGCGAAGCTGCGCACGTCGGTGCCCATCGTTTCGGCGAACGTCTGCAGGAACGACCCGCAGCCGGACGAGCACGCCTCGTTGACCGCGATCGAATCCAGCGCCCCGTTGCGGATCCGCAGGTACTTCATGTCCTGGCCGCCGATGTCGATCACGGAGGTGACCCCGGGGCACACCCGCTCGGCCGCCCGGTAGTGGGCCATGGTCTCGATCTCGCCGGCGTCGAAGCGCAGCGCCGCCTGGATGAGGCCCTCGCCGTAGCCGGTGACGCAGGAGCGGCCGATCCAGGCGGTGCTTGGCAACTCCGCCCGGACCCGCCGGACGATGTCGACCGCGGCCGACACCGGATCACCGGCGTTGCCGGCGTAGTGGGAGAACAGGATTTCGGCGTCGCCGTTGATCAGCACCGCCTTGATGGTGGTGGAACCGGCGTCCACTCCCAGGAAGCAGGGCCCGACGGCGTCGGCGATGCCCCGCTGGGGGATGGTCGCCTGGGCGTGGCGATCGTCGAACGCGGCGCGTTCGGCCTCGTCCGCGAACAACGGACGCAAGGTGGTGGTGACCAGCGGCAGCAGCGTGGTCGGGCTCAGGTTGCCGCGCAGGCGACCGGCGGTGACCGCGGTGCCCTCGGCGAGCAGGGCGGCACCGATCGCCACGTAGAGCTGGGCGTTGGCCGGGGTGGTGAAGGAGTCGACCTGGGTGGCCAGGGCGCGTTCGTACGCCTTGCGCAGCTGGGGCAGGAAGTGCAGCGGCCCGCCCAGGAAGACCAGGTTGCCGCGGATCGGGTGCCCGCAGGCCAGCCCGGCGATCGTCTGCGTGGCGACGGCCTGGAAGACCGAAGCGGCCAGGTCGGTGTGCGCGGCGCCCTGGTTCAGCAGCGGCTGCAGGTCCGACTTGGCGAACACCCCGCAGCGGGAGGCGATCGGGTAGAGGTGCCGGTACTGGGCGGCCAGGTCGTCCAGTCCTTTGGCGTCAGTGTGCAGCAGGGTCGCCATCTGGTCGATGAAGGCGCCGGTGCCGCCCGCACAGGTGCCGTTCATCCGCTGCTCGGGGACCGGATGCAGGTAGGTGATCTTGGCGTCCTCGCCGCCGAGCTCGATGATCACGTCGGCCTCGGGGTTTAACCGTCCGATGGCCTCGGTGCCGGCGATGACCTCCTGGACGAACTGGACGTCCATCAACTGGGCCACGGTCAACCCACCCGAGCCGGTCACCGCCACCTGGAGCGGGGTGTCGCCGAACCGCTCGGCCAGATCGGCCAGCAGGTTGCGCACCTCGCCACGCACGTCGGCGTTGTGGCGGCGGTAGTCGCTGAAGACCAGGCGCTCGCCGTCCAGGACCGCGGCCTTGACCGTGGTCGAGCCGACATCGAGGCCCAGTTTCAGCTCAGTCATCCGGAGGTCTCCTCAGACAGAACGAACGTTCTGGTCCCTACCCTAGCGGAACTACTACGAGTTGTCGTACTAGAGTCTGGGGGTGAGCAGCCGAGTCCGGCCGTCGCCGAGCAGGGAGGCCATCCTTGAGGCCGCCGCCGAGTTGATCCGGACCCGCGGCGTGGACGGCACCTCCATCGCCGACGTCATCGCCGTCTCGGGTACCTCGGCCGGGGCGATCTACCACCATTTCGGCAACAAGCACGGGGTCGTGCTGGCCGTCGCGCAGCGTTCGGTGGCCAAATCCCTTGCCTCAGCCATGCGTGAGCCCGGGACCGAGGCGGTGTCGCCGGCGTCGCTGTTCGTGGCGGCGACACGGCATGTCGCCCGGGAACAAGGCACGGCCGAGTTGATGGTCCAGGTGTGGTCGGGGGCCGTCGCCGACCCGGACCTCAAGCGGTACCTGATGCGCGAGATCGCGGGACTGCACACCGCGGTCGCCCTCTTCATCGGCGCCTGGTGCCGGGAACACGGGGTGGAGGCCGATGCCCACGCCCTCGCCGAGACGATCGCGGGGCTGGTGGTCGGGTTCGCCGTCCAGCGCGCGATGTTCGACGACTTCGACGAGGCGGGCTACGTCGCGATGGGGGCACGGTTGCTGGACGCGGTGGCGCCGGGCTGACCCCTCGGGCTGGTTGCTGCTGGTCCTGGGCGGCGTTCGCCCAGCGCTTGCGCCCATCGGTGGCCGGCGCCGGTCAGCCCACGGTTTCGGTGGCGGCGGTCAGCCCAAGGTTCGGGTGGTGGCGGCGACCTCGAAGCCGATCGCGAGGCACGCCGCCCGCTGCTCGTCGGAGGACCCGGTGTTCAGCTGCACCCAGACGTAGTGGTGATCGTCCACGGCGACGTAGGCGTCGGTGCGGGGCCCTTCGCCGGCGACCGCGGAGACCTGATCGCCGGAGTAGTTCGCGATCGGTGCCAGTTCGCGCAGCTTCATCTCCAGCTCGTTGTCGGAGCTCTTCACCACCGACACGTCCAGCAGCGCGCCGGAATCGTCGCTGAGCGCGCACTCGCCGTCCTTGGACTTCGGCGCGAAGCCGTTGAGCAGGACGAGTTGGTCGACGGCCCGGCCCACCGCCTTCTCGGCGAGGGCGCGGGGCACCCGTCCACACAGCAGCTGCTGGTCACCGACCGTCGGGGCGTCGGACGGTGAGGCGGAGCAGCCGCTCAGCAGCGCCGCCGCCACCGCGAGGCCAGCCAGCGTCCGCCTCACCAGGCGCCCCGGTGGTAGGCGGGCGGCGGTGTGAACGGCACGCCGAGTTCATGCGCGGCCCGCTGCGGCCAGGCAGGGTCACGCAGCGCGGCCCGCGCCAGCATGACCGCGTCGGCGTCCCCGGCCTCGACGATCGCCGCGGCCTGCGCGGGCTCGGTGATGAGCCCCACGGCCGCGACGGGGACGCCGGTGGCGCGGACCTGACGGGCGTAGTCGACCAGGTAGCCCGGGCCCGGGGTGACGCGGACGGGGACGAGCCCGCCCGCGGACGTGTCGATCAGGTCCACGCCGCGCTCGCGCAGCAGCGGGGCGAGCGCCACCGAATCCTCGATGCTCCAGCCGCCCTCGGCCCAGTCCGTCGCCGAGATCCGGACGAACAGGGGCCGCTCGCGGTCCCACTCGGAGCGCACCGCATCCACGATCTCCAGCAGCAGCCGGGTGCGTCCGGCGAACGATCCGCCGTAGCCGTCGGTGCGCAGGTTCGACAGCGGGGAGGCGAACTCGTGCAGCAGGTAGCCATGGGCCGCGTGGATCTCCACGACGTCGAAACCGGCTTCGCGAGCCCGGCGGGTCGCTGCGGCGAACGCATCCACGAGGGCGGCGATCCCGGCTTCGTCCAGGGCCTGCGGTTCGGCCAGCCTCCGGTGGGGGACAGCCGAGGGTGCGACGGGCGTCCAGCCACCGTCCGGGGCNGCCACGACGCCGGCCGGTTCTCCCGGGAACCCNCGGTAGGTGGACGCCTTCCGGCCGGCGTGCGCCAGCTGGACGCCGACCGCGGCCCCCTGGGCACGGCAGAACGCGACCACGCGCGCCCAGGCATCCCGCTGGGTGTCGTTCCACAGGCCCGCGTCCTGCGGGCTGATCCGGCCCTCGGGCACGACCGCCGTGGCCTCGGTCATCACCAGCCCGAACCCNCCGGCCGCGCGGGCCCCCAGGTGCATCAGGTGCCAGTCGCTCGGCACCCCGTCCGGCCCGCACGCGTACATGCACATCGGCGACAGCCAGGCCCGGTTGCGCAGGGTCAGGCCGGCCAGGTCGAAGGGGTCGAACAAGGAGGGCATGCGGCAACCCTAACCGGCCGCAGCGCGGGCTCCCGCGACCGCTCAGCGGATCAGGCCCCGATTGCGGGCAGCGGCCACGGCGGCGGTGCGGGAGTCGACCGCCAGCTTGGCGAACAGGTGCACCAGATGGGTTTTCACCGTGGCCTCGCTGACGAACAGCCGCTTGGCGATCTGTTTGTTGCTGAGGCCGTCCGCCGCCAGCACCAGCACCTCCAGCTCGCGGNNGCGGTCGGCTCGTCCCGGGGAGTTCAGCCGGGAGACCAGCCGGTCCGCGACCAGCGGGGCCAGCACGGTCTCGCCGCGGGCCGCGGAGGCCACCGCGGTGGCGAGGGCGTCGGGGTCGGAATCCTTCAACAGGTAGCCACAGGCGCCGGCCTCGATCGCGCGCAGGATGTCGGCGTCAGTGTCGTACGTGGTCACGATGAGCACTCGCCGGTGCGGGTTGTCCTCGATGAGTTGGCGGGTGGCGCTCACCCCGTCCATGCCGCCGCCGAGCTGCAGATCCATCAGTACGACGTCGGGGTCGGCGTGGTTGACCACCTCGATCGCCGCCTCGCCGGTGGCGGCTTCGGCCACCACCTCGACCGTCCCCGTCGTGGTCAGCAGGGCTTTCAGGCCGGCCCGGACGACCGGGTGGTCGTCGACCAGCACGACGCGGATCGTCACGGCTGCNTCCTCTCGCCTGGCTCCGAGGGGGACGGTGGCCACCAGCGCGCTGCCGTCCCCGGGAGCCGATTCGATGCTGACCTGGCCGCCCAGCCCGCGGACCCGTTCCTGGATCGAGCGCAGCCCGAACCCGCTGCCGTCGGGGCGGGTGCCGGCGTCGGCCGGCTGGAAGCCGCGGCCATCGTCCACGACGTCCAGGCGCACCTCGTCCGGCTCGTAGGTGAGCGTCACGTGGACCCGGGTCGCGTGCGCGTGCCGCCGGACGTTGGACAGGGCGCCCTGCGCGACCCGGAGCAGGGCCACCTCGACGCCGGTGGGCAGCGTGACCGGCTCGCCGTCCACGGCCAGTTCGGTTCGGAGGCCCGCCTGTTCGCCGAGCCGGGTCAACTGGCGGCCGATGGCGTCCGGCAGCCCGGCGGCCTCCAGGTCGGTGGGGGCGAGGGCATGGACGACCCGGCGGGCTTCGTCCAGGTTCTCGTTGGCGACCTCCGCGATCTGGCCGAGCAGCGGGCGCTCGTCGGTGCCGGTGCGGGCCAGGCCCGCCCGGGCCAGCAGCAGGATGGACGAGAACCCCTGGGCGAGCGTGTCGTGGATGTCGCGGGCCAGCCGGGCCCGTTCGGTCAGAGCGCCGGCCTCCCGTTGGGTCGCGGCCAGGGTGTCCTGCAGGGCGACCAGGTCGTCGCGGGCCTCGGTGAGTTCGGTGATCAGGCGTGCGCGCTCCGCCGATTCCCGGACGATGACGCGGTAGCCCGCCGCGATCCCGACGGCCACCGCGGCACCCAGGGTCGGACCGGCGATCATCCCCACCGGGTCGGCAGCGGGGCTGCCGGCCAACTGGACGGCGATGATGAACACGTCCACCACCGCGACGACGACGACGCCGAGGACCGTCGGCAGCAGCAGCAGCGCGAGCAGGAAGACGTTGATCGAGGTCCACACGAAGATGCGGTTGAGCCAGGTGCACACCGCCCAGCTGGCGATGAGCCCGATCAGCCAGGCCACGCCCTGCCAGGAGACCCGCCGGGCCCCGGGNGTGTTCTCGAAGCGGTTCGCCAGCACGATCCCCACCCCGTACCAGGCCGCGAGGATCGCCACCGCGACCGCCAGTCCGCCCGTCCATTCGCGCCGGATGGTGATGAACGCAACGCTGACCGTCACCAGGACACCGAACAGCACGTGCAGGCCCTGCTGGATGGCCTGGGTCGCGTTCATCGGCCGGCTGCTCATGGCAGCGGCCACGTTAGTCCACCCACAGGAGGATGGCCACGTACCGCTGGAGTCCATCGCTGCGGCGAAGGGGCCGGACGAGGGTCGCCAGCCGTGCAGCCGCCCTGGCAGGGCCGCCGCGGCGAACGAATACTGCCCTCATGACGATTGCCCCCAGCCCCCGCCCCGCGATCGTCGGGGACGCCGAAAGGTCCCGGCTCCGTGCCCAATTGACCGAGCACTACGTCGCCGGCCGGCTCAGCGAGTCGCAACTGGTCGAGCGCCTGCAGGCGGCGACGTCGGCGCAGACGGCCGCGGATGTCGAGCAACTCACCTTCGATCTGCGACCCCTGTGGGACAACTTCCCCGCACCGGCCGGGTCCCGCGCCACCCCGTCGCTCCGCTCGTCGCTGGCGGTGGCCGTGGACGTGTTGCTCGGCGTGCTGGGCGCCATGGCCCTGCCGTGCCTGTTCCTGTTGATGATCCTCGTAGGCCGCAGTGACCTGCCGGTGATGTTCTTCACGGGCCTCGGGGTGGCGGCGGTGACGGCCGCGGTCGTTCACTTCATCCACCGGGCGGCGGCCCGCCGTCCGTAGCACGACGCGCGCCCACCCGCCGGCCCCCACGCGCCGGACGTTCACGCCGGGAGCCCTTGCGCCGGCGTCGGCGAGGCGCCCGGTAGGCTGGCGCACACTCCGGCCTCTGGCCACCCGCCCACAGAACGGCCGCCCGTGATCCCGATGTTCGCCCCTGGCGCGCCGATGTTCGAGCAGAACGTCCCGCTCGCCATCGGCATCGTGGTGGTGTCGTCGTTCCTGTACGCGAGCGGCTCGACCCTGCAGCATCTGGCGGTCGGGACGACGGTGGACCCGCACGCGGAGAACCGGACGATGTCCTGGGCCCAGATCTGGGCGTTGATCCGCAAGCCCCGCTGGCTGCTCGGGCTGTTTCTGATCTTCATCGGTGCTTCTGCCCACATCGTCGGGCTGATGCTGGCTCCGGTGACCGTCGTCCAGCCGGTCGGCATCCTGGCTGTCCCCTGGGCGGTGATGCTGGCCGCCCGCATCCATAAGCACCATGTGTCGCGTGCGATGATCGCCGCGATCGCGACGACGATCGGTGGCATCGTGCTGTTCACGGCCATGTCGGCCAGTTCCGCGGCCAAGCACACGCGGCTCGAACTGCCCTCCATCGTGATCGGCTGCCTGGTGACGATGGGCATCGGGGCCACGCTGGGGACGATCGGGGCGCGCGGGCCCGCGCGGTGGCGGTGCCTGGCGTGGGCGTCCGGCGGGTCGTTCTTCTACGGTCTGTCGGCCGCGATGGTCAAGACCACGTCCGAGATCGTGCGGCACGGCGATTTCGCGGGCCGGCCGATCTTCTGGATCGTCCTGCCGTTCCTGATGGCCTCCTACGGGGTGGGCGGCTGGATGGTTCAGCAGGGGCTCGCGAACGGACCGGCCGAGGTCACGGTGGGGTCGATGACGACCACCGACCCGATCGTCGGGGTGACGTTCGGCCTGTTGATTCTGGGCGAGGCCGCCGAGATCACCCCTGGCNACGCCCTCGGTATGGCGGTCGGAGCCGTGGCCGCCGTCGGCGGCGTCGTCCTGTTGTCGCGTTATCATCCCGACGCTCTCGGCGAGGCCCCGTAGGGCTGCTGGCGGATCCGGGGCCGGGCTGAGACGTCCAAAGGATTGCGGGCCGGGCTGAGGCGTCCCAGGAGCCCGCTCCCGGCTGCCGGCGGTACGGCGGCGAGCGCGCGGGGAACCTCAGCCCTTCACCACGAGAGCGGACATCTGCTTGCCGCCCATTGTGGTGAGGATCACGGTCGTGTCGGCCTTCGGCGTGACGAAATAGACCCACCCTTGGACCGTCTGGTCGTCGCGCAGGGTGCCGCGCAGCAGCGCCGGCTGGTCGGGGCCGGCTTCGGCATCCACCACGTCCGCGCCCTGGTTGGAGAACGCGAGGAAGGCGTACGTGAGCGGGCCGTTGTCGGCCGTGATCCGCACGCTGACGCTGAGCCCTCGCCGGTCCACTTCGACCCCAGGATCTCCCAGCGGCCGTTCGCTTGTCCGTCCGGGGTTTCGAACGGCTGGCCCGGCTGGGTGCTGGTCGGTGCGACCGTCGCCTTGGGGCTCGGGGTGGGGGACGGCGTGGGCGGACCGCCCCGGAAGAACAGCCCGCCGACCACGACCAACACGAGCACGACGATCAGGCCGATGGTGACCATGGTGGCGGTGGAGTTCTTCGGCGGTGCGAACGATTCGATGTGGACGGCAGCGGGCGGAGGTTCCCCGAACGACTGCCGGGGATCCCGGTCCGGTCCCCGCGGGGCCTCCGGGCTGGGGCTGCTGGCCGTACGGAAGCTGCCCTGGCTGGGATTGCTGCCACGGGCGCGGGTTCGGCGGGACGCCCGCGGGCTGCCAGGGCTGCTGAGCCTGCGGGGACCAGGGCTGCTGAGCCTGCGGGGACCAGGGCTGCTCAGCCTGCGGGGACCAGGGCTGCTGCGGGGCCGCGCCCTGTTGCCACCCGCCAGGGACGGGTGGGGTGGAACCGGCCGGAGGCGGCTCGCCCGGCCAGCCTGGGGTGCCGGGCTGCTGACTCATCGTCCCCCAAGGCTACCTGCCCGGGGTGTGGACAANCGAGCCCGGGTTCGGCTCGCCTGTGGATGGTGAGCGCTGGGNCGGTAGGTCGGTCCGACGCTACGGGCATGGGAACAACGACACCGGAACGGATCTCGCCGATCCGATCGCTGGAAGAACTGCTGGGCCTGGTGCCCCACCTGATCGGGTTCCATCCCGAGGAGTCGCTGGTGCTGATGGCGCTCCAGGGCGGCAGGTTGCGGCTGACCGCGCGGGTCGACCTGGCCGGGCTGCCCACGGCAGCGCACGTCGCGGACTTCGTCGAGCGGGTCATCGACCGCTTCCCCGGCAGCGCGGGGCTGCTGGTGGCCTACAGTGCGTCGCCGCGCGCGGCCTGGCGGGTGCTCGACGCAGGCGTCTCGGTGCTGGGCAGCTCGCTCCTCGAGGCCCTGCTGGTGGACGGGGAGAACTGGTGGCTGTCACCGNGAGGAGCTGGGGGCCCGTACCGTCCGNCGGGGACGGTGTCGGCGGCGGAGGCCACCGTGCAAGGGATGGTGGCCCGCGCATGCCGGGCGGAACTGGTGGCTTCGCTCGACGGTGGGCCAGAGGAACGTCAAGCGCTGATGTTCGCGCTGCCTGCGGCGCAGCGGCTCGTCGATGCCTGGTCGGTGACGCAGCGCTGCGATCGGATGCTGGGGCTGCTGGACGAGGCGGTCACGCTCCCGGCGACCTCGGGTGCGGACCTGGCCCTTCTGGCGGTGCTGGCGGCCGAGGCCGTGCCGAGGCGCGCCGCCGCGCTCCATACGTCGGCGGACAATGCGGCGGGCCTACAACGGGTATGGACGGCGGTCGTCCGGNGGACCGAGGAGCCCTGGCGTGCCGGGGCCCTCGGCCTGCTGGGCCTGGCCGCCTGGGTGGACGGGGACGGGGCGTTGCAGAACGTGTGTGCCGAACGTGCCAAGGAGCTGTGCCCCGGCTTGGAGTTGGCCACCTTGCTGGACGTCCTCAACGAGGCGATGGTGGCACCCGAGGAGTGGCCCCTGCTCCGGCGGGCCTTGGCGGCGGAGGAGTCAGAGCTGGGTGCCGACGAACGTGCCGACGGCGTAGGTCAGCCCCATGGCGAGGCTGCCGACGATCACGTTGCGCGCCATCGGCCGGAGGGGTGACCCGCCGCCCAGTCGCGCGCTGGTGTAGCCGGTGAGCATCAAGGCGATCAGCACGGCCACCAGCGTCGCGGGCAGGCGGACGGCCGGGGGTNNGAGGACGATGCTGAGTAAGGGGATGAGGGCGCCGATCGTGAACGCGATCATTGAAGCCCACGCCGCGTGCCACGGGCTGGTCTGCTCCTCGGAATCGATGCCGAGGTTGGTGCGGGCATGGGCGTCCAGCGCGTCGTGCTCGGTCAGTTCCTCGGCGACCTGTCGCGCGAGTTCGTCCGACATCCCACGGGCGGCGTAGAAGTCGGCGAGTTGCTGCAACTTGCCCTCGGGATCGCGCTCGAGTTCGACCCGCTCGTTGGCGAGGGCGGCCCGCTCCGTGTCCCGCTGGCTGGAGACCGACACGTACTCGCCTCCCGCCATCGACAAGGCGCCGGCCACCAAGCCCGCGAGACCGGCGATGAAGAGCGCCACGCTGTCGGTGGTGGCGCCGGCGACGCCGAAGACCAGGCCGGCGGTGGACACGATGCCGTCGTTCGCCCCGAGCACACCGGCTCGCAGCCAGTTCAGCTTGGCGGCGAACGTGGTATCGAAGGTCTTCTTGGCGGGGGCTTCGCTCATGGCGTAACCATGCGCCGCCCTGCCCGATCCCGCAAGCAAGGGAAGGCTTACCAAAGGGGTTGCCGACCTCCCGCTGGGCACGTCGGCAGCAACCGTTGGGCCTGGTGAGAGCCGGTTCAGCTGGTTCGGGTGAACTGCAGACGCCACTCGTCCGGCCCGTTGTCGAGATACTCGACGGCGAACTGGTCGGGCGCGGCCGCTGCCAGCGCGGCGAGCAGCGGCTTCGGGTCATGGGGGCGATCAGCACCACTTGACTCCCGCTGGGGAGACTCGTCAGGCCGCCCACGAGAGCCCCGTGGCGAATCACCTTGGGCAGGTCCGTGACCCGCAGGCTGGGGACCGCCTGGGCGGCGCCGCCGCACCCGCAGCCGCAGCCGTGACCGGCGTCAGCGGTCGGTGCCCCGGGCATCGTCAAGGTCAGGTTGGACTTCATGGCTCTCCTCACGACGAGATACCCGGCCAGGGTATCCGATGGTGTGGATAAGTGGGACGTAGGGGAGGGCTTGTCCACAGTCACCGCGAGGCCGAACAGTTGTCCCCGGTCCGGTCCGAAGCTGCGGGTATGACCGCTCGTCGTGCCCTTCCCGCTGCGGAGTTGAGTGAGATCGTCCGCGAGCGCCTCCGGGCCCTCCTGGCCGAGGTGCCGCCGCGCCGCTCGGAGGGCCTTGGTGAGCACGGGGACGCCACGCGGGTCGTCCGCCGTGCCCCGGACTCGCCAGACGATGCGGCGGACCCGCGGAAGGGCGGGGGTGCCGGGATCGTCGGCGAGCCTGACGCCCTCGCCACCGACGCCGGTACCGCCCGCCGGGAAGCCGGCACGGTCGCCGGCGCGGCCAGGCGCGGCCTCGCGTTCGCCCGTGAACACCTGGTCGCGGTGGCGGTGATCGTGCTCGCTGGGGCCCTGTGGACCGGATACGGACTGGTCCAGGNNCACGCAGCACCCCGTGGCGGTGGCCCTGACGACACCGGCCGCGGCCTCGTCCCCGACCCCTGCCGGGTCGCAACCGGTGTCCGCCCCGGCTCACGCGCCGGGGTCGGCGTCGCCGNNGCCGCTACGGTCCTGGTGCACGTCCTCGGGGCCGTCCGGAAACCGGGCGTCGTCTCCTTGGCTTCCGGGTCACGGGTGGCCGACGCCATCAAGGCGGCAGGCGGCCTGGCCAGCGACGCGGCTCCAGCCGAGCTGAACCTCGCAGCCGTGGTCAGCGACGGTTCGCAGATCGTGATCGGACGGCGGGGTCGGCCGCGGGGCGAGATCCGCCAGGCCGGCGAGCAGGCGGGGGCGACGTCGCCCTCCTCGGCGGCGGCGATCAACCTCAACACGGCGACGCTGGCCCAACTGGACACCCTGCCCGGGGTGGGTCCCGTGACGGCCCAGAAGATCCTCGACTGGCGGTCCGCCCACGGCCGGTTCTCGCGGGTCCAGGAGTTGCAGGAGGTCGACGGGATCGGTCCCAAGACGTACGCGGATCTGGCCCCGCATGTCAGCGTCTGAACCCGACACCGCTGACCTGCGCCTGCTGCCGGCTGCGCTGGCGGCCTGGGCGGGCATGTGGATCGCCACGTCGGGACAGCCCTGGCTGCTGCTGGTCGCCGGGTCGGCGGGCGTGGTCATCTGCGCGATCGGTTGGCGGCGCCGCTCCTGGCCCGTGGCCGCCGTCGGCGTGGTGGTGGTGGCGTGCGTCGCGGGCGGTGGCCTCCGCGGCTGGCTGGCCGGACAGGATCAGGTGCGAGCCCTGGCCGACCAGCACGCGGTGGCTGTCGTCGAAGGGCGCCTGGAAGGTAGCNCCCGCGCAGCCGAAGGTCACGGGGTGCGGCCCNCGTGGTGGAGCAGCACCCTCCGGCTCACCTCGATCGATGGCCGGGGAGGCTCCTGGATGAGTGGGGAAGGGGTGCAACTGAGTGCGACCGGTCACGAGATTGCCGCCTGGGCGGGCCTGCGCTCCGGCACTCTCGTTCGGGCCACCGTACGGCTCGAGCCGGCCGAGCCCGGTGACGCCACGGCAGCGCGAGCTCGCGCCCGGGAACCGCCCGTGTTCCTGGCCGGGCCGACGCCGCTCGAGGTGGCCGTCGAGTCGGTGCGCCAGGGTCTCAGAGACGCGGTGGCCGGGTTGGACCCGGAGCCCCGTTCGCTCGTGCCTGCCCTGGTGGTGGGGGACACCTCCGCGATGCCGGACGACTTGACCGCACGCTTCAAGCTGACGGGTCTCACCCATTTGACGGCTGTGTCGGGGGCGAACCTGGTGCTGCTCCTCGGGTTCCTCGGTGCGCTCGCGCGAACCGTGGGGCTGCGGGGTGGTNGGTTGCGCGGCGTCATGGTCCTGGCCGTCGCGTGGTTCGTGCTGCTGTGCCGGGCCGAGCCGAGCGTCGTTCGGGCCGCGGCGATGGGTCTCGTGGGGCTGGCGGCGTTGGGCTGGTCGGGGCGCGGTCGGGCTGGTCTTCGTCCGTTGTGCGTCGCGGTGATCGGCCTGGTGTTGTTCGACCCGTTCCTGGCGCGGTCGATCGGGTTCGCGCTCTCGGTGCTGGCCAGCGGTGGGATCATCTTCTGGGCCGGGCGTTGGGTGGACGCCCTCGTCCGCTGGCTACCGCGCTGGCTCGCCGAAGCCTTGGCGGTGCCGCTGGCGGCCCAGTTGGCCACGCAGCCGCTCGTCTCGGCGATTTCAGGCAAGGTGAGTCTCGTCGGCCTGCTCGCCAACGTCGCAGCGGGTCCCTTGGTGGGTCCCGCGACCGTCCTCGGATTCACCGCCGCCGGGGTGTCGCAGGTCTGGATGCCGCCGGCGGTGGCCGCGGGGTGGTTGGCGGGTTGGTGCGCGCAGGGACTGTGCTGGATCGCGAGGCTGGGCGAGTTGTTGCCCGGGGCGCAGGTCAGCTGGCCCGCGACCCCTCCTGGCATTGCGGTCGTCGCTGCGGCCAGCCTGGGTCTGGGGCTGCTGATGCGATCGCTCCTGCTCCGACCCTGGCTCTGCGTCGCGGCCGGCATCGGCCTGGTGGCGGCCCTGGTGCGGCCGCCCGGTCCGCCGGGCTGGCCTCCCGCCCAATGGGCGATCGCCATGTGCGATGTCGGGCAGNGGGACGCCACGCTGATCCGTGCCGGTCCCCACGCCGCGGTCCTGATCGACGCCGGGCCTGAACCCAGGGCCCTGGCCCGATGCCTTCTGGAGGCGGGCGTGGATCAGGTGCCTGTGGTGGTCCTCACCCACTTCCACGCCGACCACATCGGTGGGCTCGCAGCGGCTCTCGCGCACGATCCTGCCCGGCTGGTCACCTCATTCGCCACGACTCCCGACTACGGGGTCCGTGGAGTGCTCACGGCGGCCGGGAACCTCGCACGCACGCCGGCAGGTCCTGGGACGTCACTGGTCGTCGGGGAGGCAACCCTTCAAGTGCTGGCTGTGGACACGGCAACGCTCCCGGGCGGCGCGGACGAGGGCGAATCCGCGGCGGAGAACGACGGCTCGTTGGTTCTGCGGGCCGCCAGCGGAGGAGTCTCGGTTCTCCTGGGAGGCGACGTGCAGGAAGCCGGGCAGGCCAACGCGGTGGCCAACGGTGGGGACCTGCGTGCCGATGTGCTGCTGGTGCCTCACCACGGCTCCAGCCATCAGGATCCCGGGTACCTGGCGGCTGTGGGTGCGAGCGTCGCGGTCTTCAGCGTGGGCAAGGACAACGACTACGGGCACCCAGCCCAGCGGACGCTGCGGGCGGTCGGCCAACTGGGCCTCCCCGTGGCACGGACGGACCTGCAGGGCAGCCTCGCGGTGTCGAGGGACGAAACGGGCCGGCTGGTCGTCACCAGCCAGCGGTGAACCCGATCGAAGCGACCTGTCGGTGAACCACCGGTGCAGGTCGCCGGCCGGCAGGAGCCTGATCGGGACACCCTGTTGCTTGAGACCGTGTCAGGGCGTGCTGCCCTTCACAAGACGCGAACGGCCCTCAGGGAATGCCGGCCGCAACGGCGACACCTCATGGAAACCAGACCGACGACCTGACCCGCCTGCGGAGCTGAGCAGCAGGCGCCCCGCGGCCCGGGCCGGCCGGTCAGACGCCCTGCGTCCGGGCTGGGCGGGCCGTCCCAGGGGCGGGATGGGTGGCTGTCGGTGCGGGCTGGCATGCTGTCCTCGTGACCACCACCAGCGCTTTCGGCAGGACGGTGCTGATCGTCGGCCCGGAGAGCCTGCTCGCCGAGCGAGCCGTGAACGCGCTGGTGAACCTTGCCCAGCGCGAAGATCCCACCGTGGGCGTGCGACGCCTCGAGGCAGCAGAGCTCAACCGCGGATCTCTCGCCGAGGCCTGCGGCGGGTCGCTTTTCGCCGCTGCCTCGGCCGTCGTCATCGACCACCTGTCGGAATGCCCGGCGGACCTGTTCGACGACCTGGTGGCGCTCGCCGCTCAGCACATACCCGAGCTCTGCCTGGTGCTGGTGCACAACGGCAGTGCGAAGGGCAAGGGCCTGGTCGACCGGCTCACCAAGGCCGGCGTGGAGGTTACCGAGTGTCCTGCGGTCAAGGCGTGGGAACTGCCGCAGTTCGTCGCCACCGAGGCTCGGCGTGGCCGGGGCTCCATCGACCAGCCCACCGCCGCGTTCCTCGTCGAGGCCGTCGGCTCGGATCTCAGGTCACTGGCGGCGGCGGTCGGGCAACTCCTCGCCGACCAGGGCGACAACGCCACCATCACCCAGGCTGCTGTCCGGCGCTATTTCGGGGGCCGGGCCGAGGTCACCAGCTTCTCCGTGGCCGACGATGTGCTGCAAGGCAACGTCGAGGGGGCCCTGGGCAAGCTGCGGTGGGCGCTCTCGACGGGGGTCGCTCCAGTCCTGGTCACCAGCGCCCTCGCCGCCGCGCTACGCAACCTGGGCAAGTATCTGGACGTCCGCGACGTCCGCCAGCGGGACGTCGACCTGGCCCGCACGCTGGGTGTGCCCNCGTGGAAGATCAAGGATCTGTCGAGGCAGGCCCGCGACTGGACGCCGGCTGGCGTGGCCCGCGGGCTTCAGGCGGTGGCGCTCGCGGACGCCCAGGTCAAGNGGGCCTCCGGAGACCCGGGCTTCGCCTTGGAGCGGGCGGTCCTGTCCGTCATCGGCAGCCGCGGGCGCCGGGTCGCCGACGTCCGCTGAGAGCGGGGTCCGGGGCGCTGACCGGAGCGTTCCGGACGGCATCCCGCCCCGGCGGGCGGCGGAATGGGCACGCCTCAGGAAATGCGGCGGTCATCACCTAGTCCCGCCCCGGCGAGCGGCGGAATGAGGCGGTGCGTACTGCCGCCTGGGGCGCGGAATGTCGGCGAATCGATGCCGGCAACTCGGTCGGCGCACGCGGACATGCGAAACGCCGCCCCGTGGGGGCGGCGTCAGCGAGAGTGTACGGACGGCGGGCGGCCGTTCACCTCACAAAGTGGCGGCCTTGGCGGCGATGGCGGACTTGCGGTTCGCGGCCTGGTTGGCGTGGATGACACCCTTGGACGCGGCCTTGTCCAGTGCGCGGCACGCCTTGCGGGCGAGCTCGTGAGCCTTGTCGGCGTCGCCGGCCTCGGCGGCCTCACGGAACCGACGAACGTGCGTGCGCAGCGCGGACTTCACGGCCTTGTTGCGCAGCCGAGCCTTCTCGTTGGTCCGGATCCGCTTCATCTGGGACTTGATGTTCGCCACGTGGCAGCCTTCTGTCTTGGTGGTGATGTGGGCGCGCGCCCACGGCGGACGCGATTGCCGACTTTACCAACAACCACCAACGTGGCCCAAATCGGGCGGCGACGCCGGAAGGGGGTGCCAGGTGACGCACATCGCCATGACCGAGGCTAGCGCTGAATCGGAGCTGGACCTCTGCCTCGATCTCATCCGGAGCGCCTTCGCGACCGTGGCCGAAGAGCGCGGATTCACCGAGGCCACGGTGCCCGACCACACCGCCTACACCAGTCGGCTCGACCTGGAACAGCTGCAGGCTCGTGGTGCGCGCTTCTTCCTGGCGCGCGTGGACGACCAGCCGGCCGGTTGCGTGGTGCTTGCGCCCGGACGACGAGCGGATCGGCCCACGCTGCAGAAGCTCGCGGTGCTTCCCGCCCACCGCCAGGGCGGGATCGGGCGCACGCTGGTCCAGCGGGTCATCGCCGAGGCGCGCCTGGCCGGCGCGGAAAGCCTCGGGATCGCCATCATCGACGACGACACCCGCCTCAAGGCCTGGTGCGAGGGCCAGGGCTTCGTCGAGGAGCGGACGGCCGACTACCCGCACCTGCCGTTCACCGTCTGCTACCTCGCCCGTCCGGTGTGAGCCCAAGCGCCGCGGAGACTGTCGCGTAGCCCACTGACGACGGTGGTCCACGCACCACCCAGCCCGCTCGTGCCTCGAACTCGCTGGCACACCGCGGCTCGCCGACGGGCCACCGTCGCGCCGCGGCTGGTCGCGAAGATGTCCCGGGTGTGGACGTCGCGCTCCAGTCCCACCGTCGTGCGGCGGCTGGTCGCGAAGATGTCCCGGGTGTGGACGTCGCGCTCCAGTCCCACCGTCGTGCGGCGGCTGGTCGCGAAGATGTCCCGGGTGTGGACGTCGCGCTCCAGTCCCACCGTCGTGCGGCGGCTGGTCGCGAAGATCCCGGGTGTGGACGTCGCGCTCCAGTCCCACCGTCGTGCGGCGGCTGGTCGCGAAGATCCCGGGTGTGGACGTCGCGCTCCAGTCCCACCGTCGTGCCGCGGCTGGTCGCGAAGATCCCGGGTGTGGACGTCGTGCTCCAGGCCCACCTACGCGCCGCGGCCGGCCGAGTGCGACGGCGAACCGGGGTGCGCGACCATCGGGCAACCCGTGAGAAGATGGCTTGTCCCGATGACCCGTCCGTTTCGAGAGGTGGCATGACCGCGCACAAGCCCGGCCACACCGACGCCGACCTCATCCGCAATTTCTGCATCATCGCCCACATCGACCACGGCAAGTCGACGCTGGCCGACCGGATGCTGCAGCTCACCGGGGTGGTGGACGAACGGTCGATGCGGGCCCAGTACCTCGACCGGATGGACATCGAACGCGAGCGGGGCATCACGATCAAGTCCCAGGCCGTCCGCATGCCGTGGCGCAAGGACGGAGTCGACCACGTCCTCAACATGATCGACACCCCTGGTCACGTCGATTTCACTTACGAGGTCTCCCGCTCACTGGCGGCCTGCGAAGGCGCGATCCTGCTCGTCGACGCGGCCCAGGGCATCGAGGCACAGACGCTGGCCAACCTCTACCTGGCCCTGGACGCGGATCTGCACATCATCCCCGTCCTGAACAAGATCGACCTGCCCAGCGCCCAGCCGGAGAAGTACGCGGCCGAGATCGCCCACCTGGTCGGCTGCGACCCCAGCGAGGTCTTCAAGGTGTCGGCCAAGACCGGCGAGGGCGTCCGCGAACTGCTGGACGAGATCGTCGCCCAGGTCCCCGCCCCGGTCGGTGAGCCCAACGCGGCGGCCAGGGCACTGATCTTCGACTCCGTCTACGACACCTACCGCGGCGTGGTCACCTACGTCCGCGTGGTAGACGGCCACCTCTCGCACCGCGACCGGATCTTGATGATGTCGACCCGCGCCACCCACGAGGTGCTCGAGGTCGGGGTCATCTCGCCCGAGCCCGTCCCCGGCCGGGGGCTCGGCGTGGGCGAGGTCGGCTACCTGATCACGGGGGTGAAGGACGTCCGCCAGTCCCGGGTGGGCGACACGGTGACCCTCGCGGCGAAGCCCGCGAAGAAGAACCTCGGCGGCTATCGCCAGCCGCACCCGATGGTGTACGCGGGCCTGTACCCGATCGACGGCGCCGACTTCNCCGAACTGCGCGAGGCGCTGGACAAGCTGCAACTCAACGACGCCGCACTGGTGTATGAGCCCGAGACCTCAGGCGCCCTCGGCTTCGGCTTCCGGGTCGGCTTCCTCGGCCTGCTGCACATGGAGATCGTCCGCGAACGCCTGGAACGGGAGTTCAACCTCGACCTCATCTCCACCGCGCCGAACGTCGTCTACCGGGTGGTGATGGAGGACGGCACCGAGCGCGTCGTCACCAACCCGTCCGAATACCCGGACGGGAAGGTCGCCGAGGTCTGGGAGCCGATCGTGAAGGCAACGATCCTGAGCCCCGCGGAGTACATCGGGACGATCATGGAACTGTGCCAGGCCCGGCGCGGCACCCAGACCGGCATGGACTACCTCAGCGAGGACCGCGTTGAGATCCGCTACGAGTTGCCGCTGGCGGAGATCGTGTTCGACTTCTTCGACGCCCTGAAATCGAGGACGAAGGGCTACGCCTCCCTCGACTACGACGAGGCCGGCGAGCAGATGGCGAAGCTGGTCAAGGTCGACATCCTGCTGCACGGCGACCCGGTGGACGCGTTCAGCGCGATCGTCCACACCGACGCCGCCTATTCCTACGGCGTGGCGATGTCCAAGAAGCTCAAGGAGCTGATCCCGCGGCAGCAGTTCGAGGTGCCGATCCAGGCGGCGATCGGCTCCCGGGTGATCGCCCGCGAGACCGTCCGCGCCATGCGCAAGGACGTCCTGGCCAAGTGCTACGGCGGTGACATCACCCGCAAGCGCAAACTGCTCGAGAAGCAGAAAGAGGGCAAGAAGCGGATGAAGATGGTCGGCCGCGTGGAGGTCCCGCAGGAGGCTTTCGTCGCTGCGCTGTCGACCGGGGAGTCACGCGAGCGCAAGTAACCCGTTGCCGAGCCGGAGTCTCCCGGTGTCGCGATTCGAGGTGGTGGACAACGCGCGATGTGCCCCACCGAGCCCCAGGTACTGCTCCAGGGTGAGGCTCGGCCGTCCCTTGAACGCGACGGAATGACCGGGGCCGACGTAGCGGAGATGCCACGGCTCGTACGGAATACCGGTGGAGCCCTGTCTGCCCTGGGGGTACCGCAGGATGAACCCGTAGCGCCAAGCGTCCTCCCGCACCCAACGGCCCGCCGGGTGGCGTCCGAAAGCAGCCCCACGGACCTGCCGGTAGCCGACCTGCAGGGCCAGGTCGATCGAGGTGCCGGACTGATGTTCGCTCGCTCCCTGCGGCGCAGTGGTCGCGACCTTCGGCAACAGGCCCTGCTCGCGCCAGGACCGGTAGGCCGAACGCACGACCAGCCGGTAGCCGGCCCGCTCCGCCGCTGCGAAGAGCGCGGCCAGTGCCTTGCCGGTCTCGGCGGTCATCTTGTGGTGCCCGGGGATGGCCGCCGGATCGACGACGTGCGGCACGTAGCCGCGGGTGACCCGGTGCCACTTGGAGATCACCAGGACCCCACAGGGCTGGAAGGGGCGGGCGTGACTCGTCCGGGTGTCCTTGGCCGCGTAGCAGGACGAGGGATTCGCCGGGTCCGGCACCTGAGCCGAGGCGGTGGCCGCCCCGCCGGCCCAGCTGCCCGCGGCCACGAGTGAAGCGACCAGCGCGCAGGCTGCGCGGGCCCAGGGGTGGCTCGGCTTCACCTGGGCAGCCTAGCGGGATCGCGGACGGCGCTCAGGCCGCCGGTCGCGGACGAGACCGCCGATGCAGGAGGTAGGCCGCCAGGATGCCGCCGAGCGCACCACCCAGGTGTCCCTGCCAGGACACCCCGGCCGCACCTGGAAGCACCCCNCACAGCACGCCGCCGTACACCACCAGGACCGCAGCGGCGATCAGCATCTGGCGGGTGTCCCGGGTGAGCCAGCCGCGGGCGAGCAGGTAGGTGAGCCAGCCGAAAATGAGCCCGCTGGCCCCGATGGTGACCGTGTTCGGCGGACTCAGCAGCCAGGCGAACAGGCCGCTCGCCGTCACCGAGGTGAGGGTGCTCCACAGCCATCGGGCCAGCCCGCCGAGCAGCACCAGGAAGCCCAGCACCACGAACGGAACGGAGTTGGCGATCAGATGGTTCCACCCGGCGTGCAGGAACGGAGCCGCGTAGACGCTCGGCAACGAATCCACCTCGCGCGGGACGATGCCGTAGCGGTCGAGCGCATGGGCGGTGAGTTGATCGATGAGTTCCAGCACCCACAGCAGCGCCAGCCAGCCTCCCATCACGATCGCCGCGAAGGTGGCCGTGGGCCGGGTCGTCCGGGTGCGCAGGGTGGAGGTCACACCGCCAGTCTGGCGGACGGAGCCAAGCCGCCCGCGAGCCATGGCTGGAGGCCACGCACCTCCGGCCGGAACACGGTTGCGGCGCGCCGGCCGATCCGTCCAGCGGGGCCGGCGCGCCGACGGCCGGCCTCAGCCGGCCAGAGTGCCGATCTCGAAGCCGCCCAGGATCTGGTTCGGCTGCTTCTCGGTGTGGTGCTCGTCGTGGAACGTCTTGGTCCCATCGGTGCCGCACAGCCGCAGGATGTCCCGCTGACCGCCGGGGTGTCGGGAGATCCACTTGGTGAGGTCGTAGACGTTGCCGTCGATCGCCGACCAGCAGGAGCTCTGCGAGTTGTGCTGACGCACCTCGGCCAACGAGAACGTGCTCGGCTTCGGGGAGGGCTTGGCGCTCGTCGGGGCGGCGGTCGCTGACGAGCTCGCGGCGCTCGGGGAGACGCGCGTGCCGGTGACGCCCGACAGCTTCCCGACCAGGTACCCGGCCAGGATGGAGGCCGGTTCGCGCTGCGTGCCGTGCTGGCCGTGGAAGGAGGCAGTCCCGTCCTTGCCGCACATGTCGGTGATCACAGCCGGCCCGCCCGGGTGCTTGTTGACCCACTCGGTCAGGTTGTACACACTGCCGTCCACGACCGACCAGCAGTCAGCAGCCGTGTTGTGCTTGGCCACCTCGGCCATCCCGAGCGCGGCGGAGGAGGTGCTGGTGGCTGCGGGAGGCGTGGCCTCGGCGGGGGCCAACCGGCCCTCCCAGACCGCGGTGGCACCGCTGTGACCGACCAGGACGGTCAGGACGAGGCTGATCAGGGCCCCCAGCGCGGCCACCCAGCCCAGCAGGCCGGTCAAGGCTCCCGTGGCGTTCTTGCCGCGCTGCAGCAGGAACCACACCGCGGCGAGCACCGTGGTGACGACCGCCACGGGCACGACGAGGTCGCCGTAGAACGCGTGCTGCGGCAGGCCGACGTGGGTGGCGAGGGCCTCGCCGGACTCCTTGGCGGCGAACGCGGCGACGGTCCCACCCGCCAAGCCCAGGACGGCCAGCCAGGTGTAGCTGCGACGCAGCTTGGGNAAGATCACGCACAGGATGAGCCCCAACGCGGCGACCGGGAGCAGGACGACGGCGAAGTGGACGACTAGCGGATGGACGGGGAGGCCTCCGAATTGATCGAACAGGCCCCGCCTTCGGCGGGCACGAGAAAGCGCATGGAATCAGTAAACACCCCAGTGGGAGTGAGAATTTCAACCCTACGTCAAGACGTCCTTAAGGCGGCTCGGGAGGGGCGACACGGGGGCCGCCCGCCGGTCAGGGCGACTACTCACTTCGCTGTCGAGCCTCGACTTCGGCGCTCAGCTTCTGCAGCGAAGGGGGTTTTCGGCGGCGAAGTCGATCCAGGCGCTGGGTCGCACTGCGCCGTCCTCCGAGGGCGGGCGCGGAGTCATCGGAACCGTCAGCCGTCCAGCCGCCCGATCCGGAACTCGGCGAGCCGCTGGTTGGGCTCGGCCTGGTTGCCGTGCTGGGCGTGGAACGCGCCCGAGGCGTCCGTGCCGCACAAGGGGACGATTCTGTCCGGACCGCCGGGGTGACGGCTGATCCACCCCGTGAGGTCGTACACGCTGCCGTCGACGGCGACCCAGCACGACGAGGTGGAGGCGTGCTGGCGAACCTCGGCCAGGGTGTGGGCCGTGCCCGGCGCGTTGCCGCTGGGCGATGCGACCGTACCGGTGGACGGCGCCGTGGACCCGACCGTGGGTGTGTCGCGCGCCAGCGCGCTCGTCCACACTGCCGTGGCCCCGGAGTGGCCAACCAGGACGGTGAGGACGGTGGCGGCCAGTCCGGCAACGGCGGCCACGCCTCCGACGATCGCGACCGAGGAGGGGGTCTTCTCCCGGTGCCGGCGCTGCAGCACCCACCAGACGATCGTGAGCACAGCCGCGACACCGGCAACCGGAGCCAGCCACTGTCCGTACGTCGCGTGCTGCTCCGGCAGGCCGACCCGCTCGGCGAGTTGCTCACCGGACTCCTTCGCGACAAGGGCGGCTCCTGCGCCGGCGGCGAGTCCGAGCGCCACCAAGCCGGCGTAACGGGTCCGCAGCGGACGACTCAGCAGGCAGATCAGCAAGCCGATCGAGGCGAGCGGAATCAGGATCACCACCGCGTGCACGACCAAGGGATGGACCGGAAGACCAGCGACCCGGTCGAAGATGCCTTCGAGTGGGAGGAGCATCTCTCAAGTAAAGCTGCGACGCGCAAGTAGTTCAATAGTTAATAGTCGCTGTTTTGATCACCACGTGGCGGCCGCGGGGAGCGGTGCGGCGATCGGACCACCCAGGACCGGACCTCAGCCCGGGTCTGACTTTCGTCGCTGCCCAGTGGCGCCCGCTCGCGGCGGAGGCGGGCAGATGCGACGACCACTACGAGGCGGAGGGGTGGGTGGCCGCGCAGCCGCTGGCACGAGGCACTGGGTGGCCGGGGCGGTCACCGGACCCCACGCAGAGCGCACCCGAGATGCCGCTCTGTCAAGGGCCTTCGCGAGAACGCAGCCATGCTCTGAGGCGCTGGTCTGCCGGAAAGGTTCGCCAGACCCGCCGAGTGCACCGAGATGGGCGGTCTGTCGGGGACGTTCGGGAGACCGCCCGCCGATGGGTCCGGACGCGGCGCGCCCGGTGGTGTCCGGGGTCTGTCGGAGCCGTTCGTCGCGAACTAGGCTCGCGAAGGTGCCGCCGAGCTACCCCGTCACCGCGACCTGGCGCCGACGCCAGGGACGGCTGGCCGCCCTGCTGCTCGCGCCCAGCCTGTTCGGGCTGACGGCCTTCCTGCTGCTGCCGATCCTGATCGTGATCTGGCTCTCGCTGAACCACTGGGACCTCCTCGCCCCGATGCGATTCGTCGGTCTGGCCAACTGGGTGGATGTCCTCACCGACGAGACGTTCGGTAACTCGATGTTCCGGACGGTGCTGTTCGTGGCCTCGGTGATCCCCCTCCAGACCGCGCTGGGGCTGTTCCTGGCCGTCCTGTTGTCCCGGGGGCTGCCGGGCTCGGGCCTGTTCCGGGTGATCTACGTGATCCCGTGGATCTGCGCACCGCTGGCCCTGGGCGTGGTGTGGAAGTGGATCCTCGCCCCTTACGACGGGGCGCTGAACAACCTGATGGGCACGTCGACGGAGTGGCTGTCGAGCCCGGAGCTGGCGATGCCCGCCGTCGCCGGGGTCACGATCTGGTCGCAGGTGGGCTACACGACCCTGTTCTTCCTGGCCGGCCTGTCGGCGATCCCGGCTCAGGTCGTCGAGGCCGCGCAGTTGGACGGGGCGGACGCCTGGCAGGTCTTCTGGCGGATCAAGCTGCCGCTGCTGGGGCCGACGATGTTCTTCGTCCTGGTCACCGGGGTGATCTCGGCGTTCCAGGCGTTCGACCAGATCTACGCGCTGACCCCCAACGGCGGCCCGCAGAGCACCACCGACGTCATCGCCAGCCGGATCTACCTCGAGGCGTTCCAGGGTGGCTTCAACCTGGGTCGCGCGTCGGCGATGGCCCTGGTCCTGTTCGCAATCCTCGTGGTCATCACGTTGCTGCAGCAGCGCTTCTTCGCCAGGCGGGTGACCTATGACCTCAGTTGAGACGCCGGCGCGGCCTGTCGTCCGGCGTTCGGGGCCGGGCGTGNNGGGCGGTGGGTGAGCGGCGGGCTGACCTACCTCGTCCTGATCGCGGGGGCGTTGCTGACCCTCGGACCGTTCGTGCTGAGTTTCATGACCGCGTTCAAGTCGCCGCAGCAGTTCGCGTCCGAGCCCGCCCTCAACCCGCCCAACCCGGTGACCACCGTGAACTTCGCCAAGCTCTTCGGCGGCGCCTACGGGTTCATCTCGCCGATCGCGGTCACCGCGCAGATGGTGGCGGTCGTCCTGGTCGGGCAACTCGTCTTCTCGATCATGGCCGCGTACGCGTTCGCCAAGCTCACCTTCCGGGGCCGGGACGGGCTGTTCTGGCTCTACCTGGCCACGCTGATGATCCCGCAGGTGGTCACCGTCATCCCGCTCTACGCGATGATGTCGGCCGCCGGGCTGCGGAACACGTTCTGGGCGCTGGTGCTGCCGTTCATGTTCGGCTCCCCGTACGCGGTGTTCCTGCTGCGCGAGCACTTCCGGTCGGTGCCGGACGACCTGATCGCCGCCGCCCGCATCGACGGGGCGGGGGACTGGCGCATCCTGTGGCAGATCGTCGCGCCCATGTCGCGCGGGATCATCGCCACCCTGGCGATCATCACCGTGGTGAGCCACTGGAACAACTTCATGTGGCCGCTGATCATCACCACCGGACGGGACTGGCAGGTCATCACGGTCGCGACGGCGAACCTGCAGAGCCAGTACAACGCGAACTGGACGCTGGTGATGGCCGCGACCACGGTGGCGATGGCGCCGCTGCTGGTGATCTTCGCGGTCTTCCAGCGCAACATCGTGAACTCGATCTCGCTGACCGGATTCAAGTAGCACGATTCGGAACGGCTGTTGTGAACTGTCAGTGCCATGTTGGACAGTTGGCCTAACGACCCAAGGAGGACCCGTGAGATCACCCCGTTCGATCATTCGACGCATGCTCGTGACCGGCGTGGCCGGTGCCGTCGCGCTCGGCATCACCGCCTGCTCGCCGGCGGCCCAGCAGCAACAGTCGCAGGCCACCGCCAGCGCCTCCGGTGCCGCCAAGACGGTCACCGTCCGCCTCTGGGACGAGCAGGTGCAGAAGGCCTACGACGCGTCCTTCGCCGAGTTCACCAAGCAGAACCCGAACATCACCGTCAAGACGGTGCTGGTGCCGTGGTCGGACTACTTCACCAAGCTGCGCACCGATGTGTCCGGCGGCAACGCCGACGACATCTTCATGATGAACGGCTCCTACCTCAAGCCGTACGTGTCGTCCGGTTCGCTGCTGGAGATCGGCTCCGACTTCGCTTCCGAGAAGGCCGACTGGGTCCCCGCGGCGGTCGAGCAGTACACCGTGGACGGCAAGCTGTGGNGGGTCCCGCAGCTCACCGACGGCGGCATCGCGGTCTACTACAACAAGAAGCTCCTGGACGACGCCGGGATCACCCCCGAGCAGCTCAGTGGGCTCACCTGGGCGCCGGGCGGGNGATCGTCCGACACCTTCTTGCCGATCGCCCAGAAGCTGACGGTGGACGCGGCCGGCAAGCGCGGTGACGAGTCGGGCTTCAACGGCGGCAAGCCCAAGCAGTGGGGTTACTCCGCCGCCCAGGATCTGCAGGGCATCTACTACAACTTCATCGGCTCCAACGGCGGTCAGTTCCAGGACGCCGCCTCGGGCAAGTTCATCTTCTCGTCCGCCGAGTCGGTGGGGGCGTTCCAGTACCTGGTCGATCTGATCAACAAGTACAAGGTCTCCCCGGCGGCCTCGAACACCAACAACAACGGCGACTTCACCCGCGACCAGTTCCTGCAGGGCAAGATCGCGCTGTTCCAGTCCGGCGTCTACAACCTCAAGAACGTCTCGGACGGGGCGAAGTTCGAGTGGGGCATCGCGCCGATGCCGGCCGGGCCCAAGGGCGCGGTGTCGGTGGTCAACTCGGTGATCGTCTGCGGCAACGCCAAGAGCGACACCCCGGAGGAGACCAAGAAGGTGCTCCAGTGGCTCGGCTCGACCGAGGGTGCCAAGTTCATCGGCTCCTCCGGCGCGGCGATGCCGGCGGTGCAGAGCGCGCAGTCGGCGTTCAACGACTACTGGAAGGCCAAGAACGTCGACCCGTCCCAGTTCGCGAAGCAGNGGGCGATGCCGGCCATCGGCGCGCCCACCGGTGAGAACTACGGAGCCGCCTTCGGTGCCTGGAAGCCGATCTTCGACGAGATCTTCCTGGGTCGCACCGAGGTCGCGGCCGGGCTGAAGAAGGCCGAGGACGCCGCCAACAAGGCAGCCGGGTAGGGAAGGACGGTCTGATGGGGCGCGCCCGCCAGCAGGTGAGCCCGCCCCGCGGNACGGGCGCCTGCCCGAGCCCGCGCTCGCCGAAGCCGCGGGCCGTCCGTTGTCCGTGTACGTGCACGTGCCGTTTTGTGCGACCCGGTGCGGCTACTGCGACTTCAACACCTACACCGCGGCCGAGTTGGGGTCGGCTCCCGGTGCGAGCCGGACCGCCTACCTCGCGGCGGTCGAGGCCGAACTCGACCTGGCGGCCCGGATGCTGGGCGAGGGTCGTCCGGTCTCGACGGTGTTCTTCGGCGGGGGCACGCCCACACTGTTGAGCGCGGACGAGCTCGGCGGGGTGATGAACGCCATCCGGCGGCGGTTCGACCTCGTCCGCGACGTGGAGGTGACGACCGAGGCGAACCCTGAGTCGGTGACGCCTGCCTCCCTGGCCGGAATGCGGGCGGCGGGGATCAACCGGATCTCCTTCGGGATGCAATCCGCCGTGCCGCACGTGCTGGCGACCCTGGATCGCGTGCACACCCCGGGCCGGGTGCCCCAGGTGGTGGGGTGGGCACGGGAGGCCGGGTTCGGCTCGGTCAGCCTGGACCTGATCTACGGGGCGCCGNGGGAGTCGCTGGACGACTGGCGCGCATCGCTGAACGCCGCTCTGGCGTGCCAACCCGACCACGTGAGCGCGTACGCGCTGATCGTGGAGGACGGGACCCGGTTGGCCGCCCGGATCCGTCGCGGGGAGTTGCCGGCCCCCGACAACGATCTGCAGGCCGATGCGTACCTGCTGGCCGATGGGGTGCTGAGCGCGGCCGGGTTGGAATGGTATGAGTTGAGCAACTGGGCAAAGCCCGGGCACGAGTGCCGCCACAACCTGGCCTACTGGCGCGGCGACACCTGGTGGNGGATCGGGCCGGGCGCCCACTCGCACGCCGGCGGGGTGCGCTGGTGGAACGTCCGGCACCCCCGCGATTACAGTGCGCGCCTGGCCGCCGGGATCTCGCCCGCCGAGGCCCGCGAGGTGCTGGACGAACCCACCCGGCGGATCGAGCGGATCCTGTTGGAGTCGCGGTTGCGCGAGGGGCTGGCGCTGTCGGTGCTGGACGAGGCCGAGGTCCGACGGGCCAGGGTCATGGCCGCTCGCCCGGATCCGCTCGTGGTGCTCGAGAACGGCGCGCTGGTGTTGACCCTGCGCGGCCGGCTGCTCGCCGACGCCGTCGTCCGGGAACTTCTGGACTGAGTTCCTGCGCGCTGTCCGGGGTCGACCCGATTCGCTGTCGTGCCCGTTGTGGCGGTTCGCCGCGCCTGTTGAGGAAGGCCCGCCCGGCATCAGCGCCCGGCGACGTGGCGCGGCTGGCTCCCTGCGTCAGCAGCACCGAATCTCGCCTTCGGTACCGACTCTCACCTTGGGTACGCAATCTCGCTGTCGGAGGCGAGAGTGCGTACCGAACCCGAGAGTGCGTACCGAACCCGAGAGTGCGTACCGGGTCGGGGTGGATGCCGAACCGGGAAGTCGACGCCGAGCCGGGACGCACCGAACCTGCGGGGACCAAAGGCAAGAGCGATGCTTGCCCCGAGGGTGGGCCCGTCCCAGGACCCGGCCCAACCTGAGCCCGCCCTGCCGACGTGGCGCGGTTGGCTCCTTGCGGGCGCTGCGGCGAATCTCGCCTCCGGTGCGCACTCTCACCGTGGGTACGCAATCTCGCTGTCGGCGGCGAGTGCGTACCGAACCCGAGAGTGCGTACCGAACCCGAGAGTGCGTACCGAACCCGAGAGCGCGTCACCGATCTCGAGAACGGTGCCCAGACTGCGCGTCCGCCGGTCTCGAGAACGGTGACTAACCCGAGTGCGCACGCCGGCCTCGGGAGACCATCCCGAGAGCGTGCACCGATCTCGAGAACGGCGCCCACCACCAGGGTGCGGGCCGACGAGCAGGGCGCTCGCGGGTTCGGCGCAACTCACAGGGGCAGGACGTTGACCAGCTTCGGGGCCACGACGATCAACTTGCGCACCCCGCCGGTGGTCTCCTCGGCGATCCGGGGCAGGGCCAGCGCCTGAGCCTCCAGCTCGTCGGCGCTGATGTCCGCCGGCACCTCCAGCCGTGCCCGCACCTTGCCGCGCACCTGGACGACACAAGTCACCGTCTCGTCCGCGGCCAGGGCCGGATCCGCCACCGGGAACGGCTCGAACGCCAGCGACGCCGGGTGGCCCAGCCGGGCCCACAGCTCCTCGGCGATGTGCGGGGTCAACGGGGCGAACATCAGCACCAGCGGCTCGACGGCAGCCCGAGGAACCGCGTCCAGCCTGGTCAGGTGGTTGTTGAACTCCGTCAGCCGGGCGATCGCGGTGTTGAAGCTCAGGTCGGTGTAGTCCGCCCGCACGGCAGCGATCGTCTTGTGCAGCAGCCGCTCGGTGGCGGCGTCCATCGGCTCGTCCACCACCCACACCTCACCGGTGGCCTCGTCCACCACGTTGCGCCACAGCCGCTGCAGCAGCCGCTGCGAACCGACCACGGCCCGGGTCTCCCACGGCTTGGACTGGTCCAGCGGACCCATGCTCATCTCGTAGATGCGGAAGGTGTCGGCGCCGTAGTCGCGGTACATGTCGTCGGGGGTGACGATGTTCTTCAGCGACTTGCCCATCTTCCCGTACTCGCGAGCCACCGGTTGGCCCTGCCAGGAGTAATGCACCTCGCCGTCCGCCCCGGCTTCCTCGACCACCTCGTCAGCCGGGACGGTCTGGCCGCGNGAGTCGCGGAACGCGTAGGCCTGGATGTAGCCCTGGTTGTACAGCCGGCGGTACGGCTCGGCCGAGCTGACCTGGCCCAGGTCGAACAGCACCTTGTGCCAGAAACGCGCGTACAGCAGGTGCAACACCGCGTGCTCGACCCCGCCGACGTACAGGTCCACCCCGCCGACATCGGCGACGTCGGCACCGCCGACGTCCGCGGCGTCCCGTGGCCCCATCCAGTAGCGCTCGACGTCGATGTCCACGAACCGCTCGTGGTTGGCCGGATCCAGGTAGCGGATCTCGTACCAGCACGAGCCCGCCCACTGCGGCATCACATTCAGCTCACGGCGGTAGGTCTTCGGGCCGTCGCCCAGGTCCAGGGTGACGTGCGCCCACTCAGTCGCCCGCGCCAGCGGCGGTACGGGCTCGGAGTTCGCGTCGTCCGGGTCCAGGGCCTGGGGGCTGTAGTCGTCCACGTCCGGCAACTCCACCGGCAGCATCGACTCCGGCAGCGCGATCGGGTGGCCGGCCTCGTCGTAGACGATCGGGAACGGCTCGCCCCAGTAGCGCTGGCGGCTGAACAGCCAGTCGCGCAGCTTATAGGTGACCGTCCCGAACCCGTACCCCTTGGCTTCCAGCCAGGCGGTGATCGCGGCCTTCGCCTCGGCGACGTGCAGCCCGTTCAGGGACACCTCGTCGTTGGCGGAGTTGATCGCGGGACCGTCCCCGGTGAACGCGGTCGCTTCGTCGTGGTCCGGCGTCGGCTGGACGGTCCGGACGATCGGCAGGCCGTACGCGATCGCGAAGTCCCAGTCGCGCTGATCCTGGGCGGGGACGGCCATGATCGCGCCCGTGCCGTAGCCGGAGAGCACGTAGTCGGCGATGAACACCGGGACGTGCTTGCCGTTGGTCGGGTTGATCGCGAACGCGCCGGTGAAGACGCCGGACTTGTCCTTGTTCTCCTGCCGCTCCAGTTCGGTCTTCCGGGCCGCCTGCGCCTGGTAGGCCGCGACCGCCTCGCCTGGGGTGGCCGCACCGTGGGTCCAGGCCGGGTTCGTGCCGTCTGGCCAGTCACCGGACGGGGTGATCCGCGCCACCAGCGGATGCTCGGGGGCCAGCACCATGAAGGTGGCCCCGAACAGGGTGTCCGGACGGGTGGTGAACACCTCGATCTGCGCGTCGTGCCCCACCACGGGGAAGCGGACGTTGGCGCCGGTCGACCGGCCGATCCAGTTCCGCTGCATCGCCTTGACCTTGTCGGGCCAGTCCAGCCGGTCCAGGTCGGCCAGCAGCCGGTCGGCGTACGCGGTGATCCGCATCATCCACTGCTTCATGCTGCGGCGGAACACCGGGAAGTTGCCGATGTCGCTGCGGCCCTCGGCGGTGACCTCCTCGTTGGCCAGGACGGTGCCCAGCCCGGGACACCAGTTCACCGGCGCCTCCGACAGGTAGGCCAGCCGGTACCCGTCGACGACCGTGGCGCGTTCGTCCGACGACAACTCGGCCCAGTCACGGCCGTCCGGGGTCGGCCGCTCGCCGGCCTCGAACTGCGCGATCAACTCGGCGATGGGCCGCGCCTTGTCGGCCTGCGGGTCGTACCAGGAGTTGAACACCTGCAGGAAGATCCACTGCGTCCAGCGGTAGAACTCGACGTCGGTCGTGGCGACGCTGCGCCGGTCGTCGTGGGCCAGCCCCAGCCGGCGCAGCTGGCGGCGCATGGTGGCGATGTTCTGCTCGGTGGTCACCCGCGGGTGCTGCCCGGTCTGGACGGCGTACTGCTCGGCCGGCAGGCCGAACGCGTCGTAGCCCAGCGCGTGCAGGACGTTGCGGCCCAGCATCCGCTGGAAGCGGGCGTAGCTGTCGGTGGCGATGTAGCCCAGCGGGTGCCCGACGTGCAGGCCGGCGCCGCTGGGGTAGGGGAACATGTCGAGGACGAACAGCTTGTCCCGGCCCGCGACGGCGTCCGGCTCGGCCCACACCCCGGCGGGGTTGGGCGCGTGGAAGGTGCCTTCGGCCGCCCACCGGTCCTGCCAGGCGGTTTCGATCCGTCCGGCCACCTCGGCGGTGTAGCGGAAAGGGGTCTCGGTGTCGCTCATGGGTTCCTCTGTTCGTTCTGCTCCGGGCATGAAAACGCCCCTCGACCATGGAGGGGCGCCGCGTCGACGATGCGTCAGCGCGGCTGTCGAAGCAGAAGTCGTTGTGTCACGGGGTCAGGGTATCGCAGGCCGCCTGGCGGGCGCACTGCACATCCCTTGCGTCGCACGCGGCGCGGACCGCCGCGACACCGGATGCGCGTGCCTCGCGCGAGGCTTGGCAGGGTGCGGGCGCCGAGCTGGGCGCGCGGTGGCGTGCCCGCCCACGCGCGAGGCTTGGCGAACCGGACGAGCGTCTCGCGCGCCCACTCCGCGCGGAACGGCGCGCCACCGGGCGAGCGACCCGCACGCCCACTCCGCGCGGAACGGCGCGCCACCGGACGAGCGGCCCGCGCGTCCGCTGGGTGCCCCGGGGCCCGCGCGGCTAGCCTGCCGGGGTGAGCCGCTATGCCGACGACGTGCTGGCCCCGGGCTGGCAGCGGGCCGGCAGGCCGACGACCACGGAGGTGCCCGCCGAGTTGGGAATGGTCCTGGAGGATCCGACCTCCGGGTTCGTCGGCGCGGTCCTGCGCTGGGAGAACGGCCTGGTCGTCCTGGAGGACCGGCACGGCAAGCGGCGCAGCTTCNCCCTCGGCCCCGGCTTCTGGCTCGACGGACGACCGGTCGCGCTCGTCGCCCCCGGCGGGCGACTCCGGNCCACCCGTACCCACACGGCGTCCGGCTCGCGGGTCGGACCCACTGCCCCCGCGAAAGTCGCGCTGCCCAGCCGGCTCTATGTCGAGGGGCGCCACGACGCCGAACTCGTCGAGAAGGTGTGGGGCGACGACCTGCGGCACGTCGGGGTCGTCGTGGAGTACCTCGGCGGCATCGACGACCTGCCGGCCATCGTGGCCGCGTTCGGCCCCGAACCGGGCCGCCGGCTGNGGGTGCTGGTGGACCATCTCGTCCCCGGCAGCAAGGAGAGCCGGATCGCCGAGCAGGTGACCGGTGACTACGTGATGGTCACCGGGCACCGCTTCGTCGACATCTGGACGGCGGTCAAACCCGCGACCCTGGGCCTGCCCGCCTGGCCGACGGTGCCGCGCGGAGTGGACTACAAGAAGGGGATCTGCGCGGCCCTCGGCTGGCCATCGGCCACCCAGGCCGACACCGCAGCCGCCTGGAAGCGGATCCTGGGCCGGGTGCGGACCTGGACCGACCTCGATCCGGCCCTGCTCACCGAGGTCGAGAAGCTCATCGACTTCGTGACGGCCGACCACCTGGAGGGCTGATGGACACCGCCGAGGTATCGGCCCTCCTCCAGGACGTGGCCGCGCGGATCGTCCTGCCACGCTGGCGGCGACTGGCCGGCGACGAGGTGTTCCAGAAGGGACAGGGGGACATCGTCACGATCGCCGACCGAGAGGCCGAGGCCGAACTGGGCGCGGCTCTGGCCCGTCCGGGGACGCTGGTCATCGGCGAGGAGGGGATCGCCGCGGACGTGACCGCGCTGGGGAGCNTACCGACGGCCGCCCACGCCTGGGTCATCGACCCCGTCGACGGCACCGCCAACTTCGCCCGTGGCAGCGCCGACTTCGCGGTGATGCTGGCCGAGGTGCGGCACGGGGTCACCGAACGGGCCTGGATCTGGCAGCCCGTCCACGAGCGGCTGTTCGTCGCCGTCCGGGGCGAGGGGGCATGGTGCAACGATCGTCAACTGGCGGCGGTGCCGCGCGGCGACGAGGTGCACGGCACGATGCAGCGGGACCGTCCGCCCACCCGCCACGCGGCGNTGAGGTACGTGCCGAGCCTGCGCTGCTGCGGGGTCGAATACCCGCTGGTCGCGACCGGGGGCATGGACTTCCTCGGGTTCCGCTCCACCAAGCCGTGGGACCACCTGCCGGGGGCGCTGCTGGTCACCGAAGTCGGCGGGCGGGTGGCGACGCGCGAAGGACGCGACTACGCCGCCGGGGTCACCGGACGATCACTGGTTGCCGCCGCGACCCCCGCCCTGTGGGACCGCATCGTCGACCGGCTGCTGCCCGCGCGCTGAGGCCGACGCGATCGAGCGCACCGTGTCGAGGCGGCCGAACGGCGCCGCCGCTTCCTCCGGTTGCGCTGCGGCGGGTTCCGGCGGAACGTAGGGATGCAACTCGGCCCAGTCCAGGTAGGCCTCCTCCGCGACCGGCAGGGTCGGGAACAGCATGTCCTCGCCGATCAACTCGACCACGCCGGCGCGGTCGAGTTCGGTGTACAGATCCCGCTTGATCCGGACGATGCCGAGTTTGACACCCTGGGCCTGGAGGTCCTCGCACAGCGAGCGCAGGCCGTCCGTGGCCGTGATGTCGACCTGGGTGTTGGCCTCGGCGTTGAGCAGGAACCAGCGTGGCGGCGCCTCGGGGTAGGCCTTGGTTTCGATGTCGATGACCTTCTGGACGCGGCGCCGCAGGTCGCCGATGTTGGCGAAGAACAGCGGTGCCTCGTACCGGTAGATCACCAGCCCGGGCAGGGTCTGGGCAGCCTTGTAGTCGCTCACGTCATGCATGCCCGCCAGCCCGGGCACCCGGCCCAGCACCGCGTCGCGCGGCCGGGCCAGCCGCTGCCCCATTTCCAGCAGCGACAAGGTGATCGCGATCAGCACGCCGGCCAGGATCCCGTACACCACCGTCCCGATCAGCGCCACCAGGGCCAGCAGCAGTTCGCGGCTGCGGAACTTGGCGAGCCGGCGGAACTCCTTGAACTTCACCAGTTTGGTGGCGGCATAGACGACCACGGCGGCCAGCGCCGCCTTGGGCAGGAACTCCATCACCGGCCCGGCGACCAGCAGCACCAGGACCAGGAGCCCCGCCGCGGTGAGCGAGTACAGCTGGGTCTGGGCGCGACTGGTCTGGGCCAGGGCCGTCCGGGACATCGAGGACGACACGGGGAACCCGCCGAACAGCCCCACCGCGATCGACACCCCACCGAGGGCCACCATCTCCTTCTGCGGGTCGACCTCGCGGTCGGACGGACGCTCGCCCGGCAGCAGCGGCGGCGGGAACGCCCGGCAGTTGAGCATGTTGTCGCTGTAGGCCATCAGGGCCACGCCCAGGCCCGCCACGGCCAGCACCTGCAGCTCCTGGGAGGTGATGTTGGGCAGCCGCGGGGTGACCAGGCCGCTGGGGACGGCCCCCACGGCCGCGATGCCGTAGTCCTGCAGCCGGAAGACCGCCGTGGCGATCGAGGCGACCGCGACGGCGATCAGGGTGGACGGCCACTTGGGGGCGAACGCGTGGATGCCGAAGATCAGCACCAGCGTGGCGGCCGCCACGGCCAGGGTGGGGAGGTGCGTCTGGGGGCGACCNTGCAGGAAGGACAGCACCTGATCGACGATGGAGTCGCCGCCGACCTTCGTCCCGGTGAGGCCGCCGAGCTGGCCGGCGACCATCAGCACGGCGGCCGCGGCCAGGTAGCCGATGAGCAGCGGCTGGGACAGCAGATCCGCGGCGACTCCGAGCCGGAACAGCCGTCCGACCAGGCACCAGCCGCCCACGATCAGACTGAGCGCGGCCGCCAGTTCGACGGTCTTGGCCGGGTCGCCCTGCGACATCGGCGCGATCGCCACGCCCGCCATCAGCGCGATGGTCGACTCCGGGCCGATCGACAGCAGGCGCGAGCCGCCCATGATCGCGTAGGCGATCATGCCGATCAGCGCCGTCCAGAGCCCCACGATCGGCGGCACGTGCACGATCGACGTGTAGGCGATCACCTGCGGGATCATGTACGCACCGACCGCGAGGCCGGCCACGATGTCGGTGCGCAGCCACTCCTTGCGGAAGTGCTTGGTCAGGAACGTGAGCCCGGGCGTCGCCGCCTGGATCGCCTTGAAGATCCAGTGGTCGCGGTGCGGCTCGGTGTCGTAGTCGATGGCCGGACGCCGTTGCAGGCTCTCGTGCGCGCTGAGGACGGCGCGGAACTCCTGCTCGACGCTCGAGGCAGGCGGCTCGTGATCGATCATCCCGGTGACCCCTGGCTGCCCCACGGTTGCGTGGCGACCAGGCAATTTACCGCGTTCGGCCACCCGGCGGGAGGGGAACTTCAGGGTTTGGGTACTCGGCGGGTCCGTGGAACCGGATGACGCGGCGACCTCCGCGGACGGTCGGCGGCGGCCGGCCGCGGCCGGACCTCGGCGCGACACCAACACCCCGCGCCGGTACGCCCGGGCCACCCAGGCGCGGCCGGCATCACCCCGCCACCCTGACGCTGCTCAGACGGCAGGACGTCAGGTGCGGCGCCGGGCGACGAACACCCACCCNTTGCCGGGCCGGTCCGGGGCGTCGCGGACGTCGACGACCTCGAATCCCGCGTCGCGCAGGCTCTCCTCGACCTCCGGACGGGAGCGGAAGCGCAGGGTGCTGTAGGAGACCAGCTCGTCACCGTCGGGGAAGCGGATCGTCCATCGGAACGTGACCAGCGGTCCGTCCACGCGGGTCACCTCGTCGCGGGTGCTGATCCTCCCGACCCCGGGGATGGCCACCGTCTCGAACGGCGTCGTCCACTCTTCCCAGGCGCGGCGCTCGGGGCGGCGGGTCTCGAACACCAGATGACCNCCGGGACGAAGAGCGGCCGCGCAGCCGCGCAGGGTCGCCGCCCAGCCCGTGTCGGTGAGGAACACCTGGGCCACGTTGCCGGTCATGGTCGCGGCATCGACCTGCAGGGCAGCNGCATCCGCGACCCGCCCGTGCACCCACCTCATCCGCTCGGCGCCCGGCTTGGCACGAGCCACGGCGAGCGAGGCCGCCGCCGGGTCGACGCCGGTCACGGCGAGCCCGCGCCCAGCGAGCAGGAGCGCGAAGGTGCCGGTGCCGCAGCCCACGTCCAGCACCGACCGGGCGCCCAGTTCGTCCAGCAGCGCCGCGTAGTGGTCGAGGTCGCTGCGGTCGGGATCCAGCGGGTCGTACAAGGCGGCGCCGCGGAGGTCGGAGAAGATCGGGTCGGCCCCCAGGTCCAGGGTCGTCGTGGCGGTGTCCCGGTCGAGGGAGTGTTCCAGGTTGGCCCACGGTCCCTCATCGCCGCCCGGTTCGGTGCGGGCGAAGCCCAGGGCTTCGTAGACCCGGCGGGCCGCGGTGTTGTGGGCGTAGACCCCCAGATCCATCCGCAGCAGGCCGTGCTCGGCGAAGCCCGCCCGCACCGTGGCGCGCACCAGGTCGGTGCCCAGGCCACGGCCGCGCAGCGCGGGATCCAGCAGCACCCAGCCGTAGCGGCCCCGACCGGGCTCCGGCAGCATCCGCAGCCGCGCGATGCCGGCCAGCCTGCCGTCCAGTTCGGCCGCCCACACGATGGCGTTCGCACCCCGAACGTGGCCAGCTGCAGCGCATCGAACGTCAGCGGCCACTCGAACCCGGGCCCCGACCAGCGCCGCACCGCCTCCGGCGAATCCAGCCACCCGACCACGACGCGCAGGTCGGCCGCGGTCACCGGTCGCAGCCGCATGCCCCGGAGCATAGCCGGGCGCTTCGGCGTAGACTGGCACTCCGCGGTGCCGAGTGCCAGAGGAGGTGGCCCATGCTGGACGATCGCAAGCTCGAAATCCTGCGGGCCATCGTCACCGACTACGTGTCCAGCCAGGAGCCGGTGGGGTCGCGGGCGCTGGTCGAGCGGCACAACCTGAACGTCTCGCCGGCGACCGTCCGCAACGACATGGCGGCGCTGGAGGAGGAGGGGTACATCACCCAGCCCCACACCAGCGCCGGCCGGATCCCCACCGACAAGGGCTATCGGCTCTTCGTCGACCGGTTGGGTGCGGTCAAGCCGTTGTCCGCACCAGAGCGCCGCGCCATCCAGGTGTTCATGGCCGGGGCGTTGGACGTGGACGACGTCGTCCGACGGACGGTGCGGCTGCTCGCGCAGATCACCCATCAGGTGGCCATCGTCCAGTACCCGGTGATGTCCGGGGCCACGCTGCGGCACGTCGAGGTCGTGCCGCTGGGCGCCGAGCGCGGGCTGGTGATCCTGGTGAACTCCACCGGCAAGGTCGACCAGCGCCCCGTCGATCTCGGGACGACCACGCCCGAGCAGGTCGCCGACCTGCGCGGCCGGGTCAGCGCGGCCGTCGTCGGGCTGCCGCCCACCCAGGCGGTGGACCGGCTCTCCAGCCTGCTGGACGACCTGCCGCCCGACCTGCGCCCGCTCGGGGCCATCGTCATCGCCTCGTTGCTGGACATGGCCACCGCCGACCCGTCCACTCGGGTCGTGGTCGGCGGGNTGCCGAACCTGACCCGCTTCGGCGACCAGTTCGAGACCACGGTCAAGCCGGTGCTGGAGGCCTTGGAGGAGCAGGTCGTCCTGCTGCGGCTGCTCGGCGAGGTCTCGGGTCCTGGCGACGTCACCGTCCGCATCGGGCACGAGAACCCGTACGAGCCGCTCCGGACCACCTCGCTGGTGGCCAGCACCTACGGTCAGGCAGGCGATGTGTGGGCCACCCTCGGTATCGTCGGCCCGACCCGGATGGACTACCCGAGCACGATCGCCTCGGTTCGTGCCGTCGCCCGCTACGTGAGCCGATTCCTGGCAGAAGGATGATGCGTGAGCACTGATTACTACGAGGTCCTCGGGGTCNCCCGCGACGCGTCGACGGAGCAGATCAAGAAGGCCTACCGCAAGCTCGCGATGCAGTACCACCCCGACGTCGCCGAGGCGCCCGACGCTGCCGAGAAGTTCAAGCAGATCGGCGAGGCGTACGAGGTGCTGCACGACCCCAACAAGCGGGCCATGTACGACCGCGGTGGCGATCCGCTGGGCGGTGGCNTTCGGCGCGGGCGGGTTCGGCTTCCCGGTGGGGCGGCCGGGTTCGACTTCACCAACCTCGTGGACGCGATGTTCGGCGGGGCANACTCCCGGGGACCGCGGTCGCGGGTGCGGCGGGGCCAGGACGCGCTCGTCCGGCTCGACCTGAGCCTCGCCGAGGCGGCGTTCGGCATCACCAAGCCGCTGAAGGTCGACACCGCCGTGGTCTGCCCGCGCTGCAACGGCTCGGGCGCCAACGAGGGCAGTGAACCGGTCACGTGCGGCACGTGCCAGGGTCGGGGCGACATCACCCAGGTGCAGCGCTCGTTCCTCGGCGACATCCGGACGACCCAGCCGTGCCCCACCTGTCGCGGGTACGGGACGATCATCCCGCGCCCCTGCGGGNAGTGCTCCGGCGAGGGCCGGGTGCGCAGTCAGCGGACGATCAACGTGAAGATCCCGGCGGGGGTGAGCTCGGGAAACCGGATCCATCTGGATTCCCAGGGCGAGGTCGGCCCGGGCGGGNGACCGGCCGGCGACCTGTACGTGGAGTTGAACGTGACCCCGCACGAGGTGTTCAAGCGCAACGGCGACGACCTGGAGGTCGTCGTCAAGGTGCCGATGACCGCGGCCGCATTGGGCACCGAGGTCACCTTGCCGACGCTGGAGGCCGAACGCGACGACCTGGACACCCCCGCCACGGTGACGCTCACGATTCCCACCGGGACCCAGTCAGGCACCAGACTGACCGTCGCCGGAAAGGGCGTGCCACGGCTGCGTGGCGCCGGCCGCGGCGACCTCGGCGTTACCCTGTTGGTGCAGACCNCCGGGAAGCTGGACGAACACCAGCGCGACCTGCTGCGCAGGCTCGCGGAGGCGCGCGGGGAATCCCGTCCGGAGATCCAGGTGGAGCGGCAGCACAAGGGTGTTTTCGGCTGGTTGAAGGACGCGTTCACACAATGACCGAGGCAATGTTCCTGGCGGACCTGGATTCGCCGACGGTGGGCTCGCAGGTGCTCGTCACCGGGGACGAGNGGCGGCACGCCGTCATCGTCCGGCGGATCAAGAAGGGCGAGGTCGTCCTGGTCAGCGACGGGGTGGGTACGGCCGTCCGTGGCACCGTGGCGGTCGCCGACGTGAACGGGCTGACCGTCGAGGTCGCCGAGGTGCTCACCGCGCCCGAGCGGGCGCTGCGGTTCACCGTCGTCCAGGCCCTGGCCAAGGGCGACCGGGCCGAACTCGCGGTCGAGATGCTCACCGAGCTGGGCGTGGACGAGATCGTCCCGTGGCAGGCGGAGCGGTCGATCGTCCGGTGGGCCCCGGATCGGGTCGAGCGCGCCCTGCACCGGTGGCGGACGACGGCGCGCGAGGCCACCAAGCAGTCGCGCCGGTTCCGGGTGCCTCGGGTGAGCCACCCGCTGACCACGGCCGAACTGGCGCTCCGGATCCCCGAGCCCGCGCTGACCCTGGTGCTGCACGAATCGGCCACCCAGCACATTGCCCGGGTCGAGCTGCCCGGGCAGGGCGAGGTCATGCTGATCGTCGGTCCTGAGGGCGGGCTGACTCCGGCCGAGTTGGAGAAGTTCACCGCCGCGGGCGGGCGTCCGGTGCTGGTGGCGGACGCGGTGCTGCGCACCTCGACCGCCGGTGTGGTCGGGTTGTCGCAGGTGCAGGCGCTGGCCGCGCGTGGCTGACCCGGTCCCGGTGACCAGCGACGGGTTCGGCTTCACCCCGGGCACCACGCTGCCGGCCGGACGGGGCCGCACCGGGGTGATCCACACCCCGCACGGCGACATCGCCACCCCCGCCTTCGTGGTCGTCGGGACGAAGGCCACGGTCAAGGCCGTCGTCCCCGAGGCCGTGGCGGGCGTCGGCGCGCAGGCGGTGCTCGCGAACGCCTACCACCTCTACCTGCAGCCCGGTTCGGACATCGTCGACGCGGCCGGCGGGCTGGGGGCGTTCATGAACTGGCCCGGCCCGACGCTCACCGACTCCGGCGGCTTCCAGGTGATGAGCCTCGGGGTGGGGTTCAAGAAGGTGCTCGCCATGGACACCGCCGGGCTCGCCGACGACGACGTGATCGCCGAGGGCAAGAACCGGCTGGCGCACGTGGACGACGACGGGGTGACGTTCACCAGCCACCTCAACGGCGACGTGCACCGGTTCACCCCGGAGGTGTCGATGCGGATCCAGCACGAACTGGGCGCCGACATCATGTTCGCCTTCGACGAGTGCACGACCTTGATGAACACCCGCGGCTACCAGGAACGGTCCCTGGACCGGACGCAGGCCTGGGCCGCCCGCTGCCTCGCCGCGCACGCGGCGCTGACCGCCGAACGGGCCGGCAAGCCGTACCAGGCGCTGTTCGGGGTCGTCCAGNGGGCCCAGTACGAGGACCTGCGCCGCAAGGCCGCCCGCGACCTGGCCGCTCTGGAGGTGGACGGGCAGCGCTTCGACGGGTTCGGCATCGGCGGGGCGCTGGAGAAGGAGAACCTCGGCACGATCGTGTCCTGGGTGAGCGACGAACTGCCTTTCGACAAGCCACGACACCTGCTGGGGATCGCGGAACCGGATGACTTCTTCGCCGCCGTCGCCGCCGGGGCGGACACCTTCGACTGCGTGATGCCCTCCCGGGTCGCGCGCAACGCCGCCGTGTACACCCCGACGGGGCGGATCAACATCAACACCGCGCCGCACCGCCGTGCGTTCGAGCCGATCGACCCCGGCTGCGACTGCTACACCTGCGCGCACTACACCCGGGCGTACCTGCACCACCTATTCAAGGCCAAGGAGATGCTGGCCTCAACGCTGGCCACGATCCACAACGAGCGGTTCATCGTCGGTTTGGTCGATCAGATTCGGGCCAGCATCGCCAACGGCGACTTCGCGGCGTTCCGGGACGAGTTCCTCGGCCGCTACTACGGCTGAGTTCGCCGTCCCGGGGCTGGCCGGTGCCCGGGCACCCGGGGAAAGATGACTCCGACCTCAGGAGGACGACATGCGTGCAACGTGGTACGACCGGCAGGGCCCGGCGGCCGAGGTGCTCACCCTCGGCGAGTTGCCCGACCCCGAACCGCAGCAGGGCGAGGTCCGCGTCCGGCTGCGGCTGTCAGGGGTCAACCCCGGCGAAACCAAGAAGCGCCGCGGCTGGCTCGGCTCGTCGATGCCGTACCCGCGGGTGATCCCGCACAGCGACGGGGCGGGGATCATCGACGCGGTCGGCCCCGGCGTGGACCAGGGCCGGATCGGACGACGGGTGTGGGTCTACCACGCCCAGTCGTATCGTCCGTTCGGCACGGCGGCGCAGTTCACCTGCGTCCCCTCCGACCAGGCCGTAGACCTCNCCGAGGCGGTCCCGGACGAGATCGGCGCCTGCCTCGGCATCCCCGGCATCACCGCTCACCGCTGCGTGTTCGTCGAAGGCCCGGTCNGGGGGCTGGCGGTGCTCGTCCACGGCGTGCTGGGAGCGGTGGGCTCGATGGCGGCGCAGCTGGCCCGGTGGGGCGGGGCGCGGGTGATCGGCACCGTCCGGCGGGAGGCGGACGTGCCCGCGGCGCAGGCACTGGGATTGCATGCTGTGGTGGCGCTCGACGCCCTGGATCCGACGGCCGTGATCCGTGCCGCCGCGGGCGGTGGGGTGGACCGGATCGTCGAGGTCGCCTTCTCCGACAACATCGACCTCGACGCCGCGGTGGCCCACCTCGGCACGTGCATCAGTGCCTACGCCGCCCGGGACGACCGGCCGAGCTTCCCGTTCTGGCCGCTGCTGTTCGACAACGTGACGATCCGGCTGCTGGGCAGCGACGACTTCCCGCACACGGCGGTCCGGCAGGCCGCGGCCGACCTGACCCGGGCGGCCGCAGCGGGAGCGCTCCGGATCGCGATCGGCGAGCCGTTCCCGCTGGAGCAGGTCGCCGCCGCCCATGACGCGGTCGACGCCGGTCAGCGGGCCCGGGTGCTGGTGCGGCTCCCCGAGTGAGCGCGCCCTCCGCACCTTCGGGTGCGCCGAACCCAGCGAGCCGGTCAGGGCGCAGCAGCACCTTGATGGCGCGCCGCTCGTCCATTGCCGCGTAGGCCTCGGCGACCTCCGCCAGCGGCAACTCCAGGTCGAACACCTTGCCGGGGTCGATGGTGCGGTCCCAGACCAGCCCCATCAGGTGTTCCACGTAGGCCCGGACGGGTGCCGGACCGCCCTTCACGCCCACATTGCGCCAGAACAGGTCGTCCATCGGCAGCCCGCCGTGGGGGATGCCGACCAGCCCGATCTGGCCGCCGGGACGGACGCAGCCGACCGCCTGGTAGCGGGCGCCTTCGGTGCCCACGCACTCCAGGACGCAGTCGGCGCCCACCCCGTCGGTCAACTCCTTGACCGCCGCGATCCCGGCCTCGCCGCGCTCGGCGACGATGTGGGTGGCGCCGAAGTCGCGGGCGACCTGTTGCCGGTCGGCGTGGCGGCTCATGGCGATCACGGTCGTCGCGCCCAGTTGGGCGGCAGCCAGCACTCCGGACAGGCCAACGGCCCCGTCACCGACCACGACCACGGACGACCCTGGGCCGACCCCNGCGCACACCGCCGCGTGCCAGCCCGTGCACATGACGTCCGAGAGCGTCAGCAGGCTGGGGATCAGGTCGTCGTCCGGCTGTCCCGGGGTCGCGACCAGCGTCCCGTCGGCGTTGGGGATGCGGATCTTCTCGGCCTGACAACCGTCGTAGCCGCCGCCGTGCAGGCAGTTGGCGTGGGCGCCTTTGCCGCAGAGCACGCAGGTGTTGTCGCTGTGCAGGAAGCCGCCGACCACGAAGTCACCGGCCTTGACCGTGCGCACCTCGGCCCCGACCGCTTCGACCACCCCGACGTACTCGTGGCCGATCGGGGTCGGCTTGGGCACCGGAGCGATGCCCCGGTAGCGCCACAGATCCGACCCGCACACGCAGGCCGCGACGGTCCTGATGACAGCATCGGTGGGCTCGACGATGACGGGGTCGGCGCGCTCCTCGAAACGGACGTCGCCGGGGGCATGGATGACGGCTCCTCGCATGCCCCCAGCCAACACCCTCAGGCCTCGCGAGAGAAGCGCCGCGCAGTGGTGGCGGGTCTCTGGCTAAATGTCGGAGGCCGTCCTTAGCGTGATGGATGTGTCCGACATCAAGCATGGGGCCCCGGCGGGACGACCGTCCGGGCATCCGCCGTGATCCTAGGCTGGCCGGGTGCCGCACTGCTCCGAGCCCGAGCTGCTCGTCCTGCACGGCGTCCGGATCCAGNGGTTCACCACTCCCGCTCGAATCGCCGAGCGGTTCGCCCTGGCCGAGTCGACCGTCGCCGAGTTGCTGCTGGATTTCGAGGCGTTCGGGTGGGTGCGCCGCGACGCGTTCGGCGAGTCCTCGGGGTGGTCGCTGACCGAGCGCGGCCGGGACGAGGCGGCGCGCCGGCTGNCAGCCGAACTGGTTGCGACCGGAGCCCGCGACGCCATCGTGGCGTGCCACGGCGAGTTCCTGCCATTGAACGCGGCTTTCCAGGAGGCGGCGACCGACTGGCAACTCNGTGCGCCGTGGGGAGTGCGCCTCCCCAACAGCCACGACGACCCGGAGTGGGACGAGCGGGTGCTGCGGCATCTGGGCGAAGTCGTGGCGGGCCTGGTCCCGGTGGCGGATCGCCTGGCGGCGGCCCTGGAACGGATGGGTGGCTACCCGGCTCGGCTCTCGTCCGCCCTCGCCCGCGCCCGGGCGGGCGATCACCGCTGGGTGGATGATCCGGGGCTGCCCTCGGCGCACCTGATCTGGATGGAACTGCACGAGGACCTGCTGGCCACGCTGGGCCTGGGACGCGACGAACCCGGAACCTGAACGTCCGACGCTCGACCGGTCCCGGACGTCGGACGCCCGGGACCAGCGGTCCCGGGTTCGTCCGTGCAGGCTCAGCGGCGCGGCCCGCCCATCCCGGCCGAGGTGGCCTGGGTGGTGTCGGTGGTGCCGGTGGCGGTGCCGTTCACGTACACGGTGTAGGTCTCGCCAGCCTTGATCTTGTCGTTGGTGACGACCAGGGTCGCGGTCTGCTTGGTGGCCTTGAAGGTCGCGACGACGGTACCGGAGGAATCCTTGACCTCGATCGTCGCGCCGGCCGCCGCGTTGACCGTGGCCTTGAGCGACTTCAACGACGAGGTGTCCGAGGGGACCTGGGCCATCCCGGCACTCCCGCCGGCCAGCAGGCTGCCGCCGGTCACCACGAAGGTGCCGTTGTAGTCCAGCGCACCGTTGCCGTTCATCGTCGGGCCGCTGACCACCACGGTCCCGCCGCTCATCGCGATGGAGCCGTTGGAGTCCAGCCCGTCGCCGTCGGCGTTGACCGTCAGCTTGCCGCCGGTGATCGACAGCAGGGTGTTGGTCTGGGCCGCCATGTCGCCGCCCGTCCGGGCCGAGTCGGTGGCGTTCACGCCGTCGTCGCTCGCGGTGACGGTGGTGGTGCCGCCGCTCACGGTGATGACCCTGGCCTCCAGGCCTTCGACCGACTTGGTGACCGTTGTGGTGCCACCGGAGAGGCCGATCGCCGTCCAGGCGTCCACCCCGTCGTCTCCGGACGAGAGCGAAACCGTGCCTCCGGTGATCGACACATAGCCCAGCGACTGGTCGCTGTCGTTGTCGGACTTGAGTGAGTCGCCGCCGGAGGTCACGCTCACCTTGCCGCCCTTGATGACGAGGTAGTCCTTACCGCGGATGCCGTCGTCGACAGCCGTGACCGTGACGGTTCCGGACGAGATGACCACCCCGTCCTTGCCCGCGATGCCGTCGTTGTGGTTGCCGGTGACGTTCAGGGTGCCGGTGCCGGTGATGGTGAGGTCGTCGGCGGAGAATAGGGCCGCGCTGGGCGCGTCGTCGGAGGTGTCGGCGTAGGTCTTCCCGTCCACCAGGGTGTTCGTGCTGCCGGCGGCCAGATGGACGATGGTGAGCTTCGACTGCAGGACGGCCAGCGCGGAGCCGTCGGCGTTGGTGATCGAGACGTTGTCGAGGATCAGGTGGACGGTGCCGCCGTCCTCAGTGTTCACCACGACCTGCCCGTCGGAGAGGGTGCCGCTCAGCCGGTAGGCGCCGGCCTTGGTGATCGTGATGACCCCGTCGGCCACGGTCACGCCGTCGGTGGCGGTCGGGTTGGACACGTCGATGGCGACGACCGATCCGGCGTCGTAGCTGTAGTCTGCGCTGTCGTCGTGGTCGGCGGCCAGGGCCAGGGTTGTGGTGGTGCTGGCGGCGACCGTGCCGGTGCTCGTGGCGGTGCTGCTGGCGGTGCCGAGGGCGCTGGCGACGCTGGCGCAGCCCGTCAGGCCGATGGCGAGGGCTGCCACGCCGCTGGTGAGCCAGAGCCGGAGGTTCTTCACAGAGGGCTTGTTCATGATCGGGTTCCTTGTCGTTGGTGGATGTCGTCGACGCTACGAAGCACGTCCGTGCCCGAACTGGGAGGTTGCTGTGGCGCGTCTGTGAGCGCTGACCATGCCCGGCGAGCCCCGCGGAGGGGGATTGCTAAGGTGTCGCCATTGCGCTTGTGTGGCCGAAGGCCCAGTCCCCCGCGAGGTGCGTTCATGGCGAGCACGACGGTCGGCTTCCGTACCGATACGGGCCGTCTGCGTGCCTTCAACGAGGACCGGATGCTGGTCGGCAACCGCGTCTGGGCGGTGGCGGACGGGATGGGCGGGCATGCGGCGGGGGACGTCGCCGCCGCGCTGGTGATCCGCCGGCTGACCGAGTTCGACGCGATGCCGGTCGTCCGCCCCGCCGACGTGGCCGCGGTTGTCATCCGGGCCAACGAGGACGTGCTGGCGCACGCGCAGCGTCACCCCGAGGCCTGGGGGATGGGCAGCGCGGTCACCGGCCTGGTGGAATGCCTCGTCGGCGGCGAACCGCACTGGGCGATCTTCAACGTCGGCGACTCACGGGTCTACCGCTTCACCGGGCATCGGCTGCGCCGCGCCACGATCGACCACTCCGAAACCCAGGAGCTGATCGATNCGGGGCTGCTCACGCCGGCGGAGGCCGGCACCCACGCGCTCCGGCACGTGATCACGCGTTCGGTGGGCACCCGTCCGCCGCCGCTGGTGGACGTCTGGGTCGTCCCGTGTTCGCCGGGCGAACGGTTCCTGCTGTGCTCGGACGGACTGACCTCCGAACTGTCCGACGAGCAGATCGAGGCGATGCTCGCTGCGACCGACGACCCGATGTTCGCGTGCGAGGCACTGGTGGCCGCGGTGTTGAGAACCGCCGCCCGGGACAATGTGTCTGTGATCGTCGTTGATGTCGCCGGGTCAGAACTCGTCGACACCCCCACCAACCCCGTGGGCACCTCCTAGAGAAAGAACCCGCATGAGCAACAGCTACCGGCCCGGCCCAGCCCTCGGCGTATGCGGGCCGAGGCTCGCGGTCCTCGTCGACCTGCCGTCCGACGATCAACTGGTCGCGGATCTCTTCACCGTTGTTTCCGATTCCGCGAGCAGCGTCGATGAGGTCCTGGAGGTCCTGGTCAGCCGGGGGCTCCGGGCGATCGCCGACTTCGCCGTCGCCGAGTGGCAGGACGACGGCGTCCGCGCGGTGGTGCGTGGCCGGTTCGCGGCGCGGTTCGGCGATCCCGCCGAGCCGGTCACCGGCCGCGGACTCTGGAACGACCAGATGGCTCCCGGCGGGAGCGTCGAACTGGTCGATCCCACCGCCGATCCCAGCGCCGAGTCGCTGCCGGTGGCTCAGGCGGTCGTCCGCGCCGGCAGCCTGCGGATGGGTGAGTCCGACGAGTCCGCGGCGGGTGCCGAGGCGGACGCGGCAATCGCCGCGGAGGTCTCGGACGAGCCGCAGGAGGCGCCGGCCCCGTCCGGGGAGGGGGAGGACGACCACGGCGACGCCGTGCCCGTCTCGGGGACGTCCGCCCCGAGGCCTCACCCGGCGCCGAGGCCGCCGAGCCGGAGTCCACGGAGCCGGAGTCCACGGAGCCCGCGTCCCTGCCCGACGACGCGGACGAGCCCGCGACGCCCCCGGAGCAGGAGGCGACCGCCGAACCGCTGCCCGAAGCGGCACCAGCCGTGGCCGAGCCGGTGCCCGCTCCCGACGAGCCGGCGCCCCAGCCGGCCGATCCCCTCCCGCGGGAGTTCCGGCGTTCGACCGTCCGGTTGCCGCGGAGATCCCGCGCGGGCACACCCTGCCTGCCATGTTGGTGCCCGCGGCCGCGACCGCGCCGGCGACCCCGGTCCCGCCGCCCAGGCAGCCCGCGCCGCCGCCCACGGGCGCATTCATCGACTCGATCCCGTGGTCGACCCCGAGGCCGGCCCGGCCGACGCCACGATGGCCGCCCCGCCGGTCGCCCCCGCGCCGGACCTGACCATCAACCGCGCCGACCTGCCCGACCCCGGGCGGCGCAACCCGGTGTGCCGACCGTCGTGGCGGTGCGGTGCGGGCGCGGCCACCTCAGCCCGGCCTACGCCGGCGTCTGCCGGGTCTGCGGCGATTCGCTGCCGCCCCAGCAGCCCTTCGAAACCCCGCGTCCGCCGCTGGGCCAGTTGCGGTTCTCCAACGGGGAAGTGGTCCTGCTGGATCGCCCCTGCATCCTGGGCCGCAACCCGCGGGTGCCGGCCGGCTACACCAACTCCCAGCCCAACCTCGTCCGGTTGGCCGACCCCGACAAGGACATCTCCAGCCAGCACCTGGAGGTCGGGATCGACTTCTGGCACGTGACCGTCAAGGATCTCGGCTCGACGAACGGGACCGAACTGGTCGCGCCCGGCGAACCTCCGCTCTCGCTGCGGCCGGACGATCCGGTTACCATCGAGCCCGGCTCCACCGTCGTCCTCGCCGGCGTCCTGAGCTTCACGTTCGAGGTGGTCGGGTGAGCCCTGCGGTCTTGCCACCCCCGAGATCGCCGGACTCACCTACCTGAAGAAGCTTGGCGCCGGCGGTTACGCCGACGTCTACCTGTACCAGCAGGCCATGCCCTCGCGGCGGGTCGCGGTGAAGGTCCTCCGCGAGACCAGCCTGTCCAGCGAGCAGGAGGCCCGGTTCCGCAGCGAGGCCAACGCGATGGCGCTGCTGGAGCATCCGCACATCGTGCCGGTGTACTCGGCCGGGGTCACCGCCGACCAGCGGCCCTACCTGGTGATGATGTACTACCCGCGCGCCAGCCTGTCGGAGCGGGTCAAACACGAGCGGCTCACCGTGGCCGAGGCGTTGCGGATCGGGATCCAGCTGTGCAGCGCCGTCGAGACGGCCCACCGGGCGGGGCTGCTGCACCGCGACATCAAGCCGGCCAACGTCCTGGCCAGCCAGTACGGCACCCCCGGCCTCACCGACTTCGGCATCGCCGCGGATGCCGCCGCGGCGGCGGACGACGACATGGGGGTGTCCGTGCCCTGGTCGCCGCCGGAGACCCTGTTCGTCACTGCGCCGCCCAGCGCCCGCTCCGACGTCTATTCCCTGGGCGCCACCTTGTGGCACCTGTTGGTGGGCCGGTCGCCGTTCGAAGTGGTCGGCGGGGACAACGGCCAGTACGCGCTGATGCGGCGGATCCGGGACGTCCCGCCCCCGTCCACGGGACGGGCCGACGTCCCGCAATCCCTGGACCGGCTGCTGCGCTCGGCGATGGCGAAGGATCCCGCGATGCGGCCGGCGACAGCGCTGGAACTGGCCCGCTCGCTCCAGACGATCGAGGCCGAACTCCGGTTGCCGCGCACCGAGGTGGTGCTGGCGTCGGAGGACCGCTCCCAGTACGTGCCGGNNCGACCTTGGTGGACGAGACCCGGATGCAGGGCGCGCAACGGGTGAGCGCGCAGACCCCGTCCGATGACCCGGGGACGAGGCGACGCACCCCGCGCTTCAAGGGCAGCCGGTGCACGAGGCCACAATCTCGCAGGCCAAGGACACGCCGGGGCCCCGCCGACGCCCAGCCGGCCGGGTCGCGCCGGGGCTGGTGTTCGGGCTGGCGGTGCTGGGGCCCTGGTCGTCGCCGTCGTCGGCTGGGCCCTGGCCTCGGGCCAACGGACGGTGGGGCCGAAACCCACCGAGACGATCAGCACCCCGCCGCCGGATCTCACGGCCCCGCTGCCCCCGGCCCGCTCACCGTGGACGTCGCCCGCAACGGCCAGGTCGTCCGGTTCTCCTGGCGCTACACCAATGGCCTGGCCAGCGATGAATTCTGGTACTACTTCGGTGACGAGAAGACCTACCGGGTGACCAAGGAGACGTTCGTGCAGACCAAGGCGAGCCCTGGCGCTCAGGTCTGCCTGTCGGTGAAGGTGCACCGGGCTTCGGGCGACGACGCCAGCGACTACACGAGGAAGTGCACGTCATGAGCCACCCGATCACCGTCGACTTCTGCGGCGAACTGCACCACCCGGTCGACGGGCGCCTGACGATCGGGCGCGAGGCCGACCTCGTCCTCGACGACGACAATCCTTTCCTGCACCGTCAGTTCCTGTTGATCAGCCAGCACGAGGGCCTATGGTGGCTCGCCAACACCGGCACCCAGCTGACCGCCACCGTGTCGGACGCGGACGGCGGGATGCAGGCCTGGCTGTCCCCGGGCGGCTCGCTGCCGCTGGTGTTCGCCCGGACGGCGGTGTGGTTCACGGCCGGCCCCACCACCTACGAGTTCGAGATCCTGCTCGCCGACTCGGCCTACCAACGCATCGGCTTGGAGCCGGGGGAATCGGACGCGGACGCCACCATCGGCCGGGTGAGCCTGACCCCGGACCAGAAGCTGCTGATCGTGGCGCTCTGCGAGGACGTCCTGCGCCGCGGTGACCGGGGCGCAGGGCTCGTGCCGCAGTCCGCGGTGGCGGCGGCCCGGCTCGGCTGGACGACCACGAAGTTCAACCGCAAGCTCGACAACGTGTGCGGCAAGCTGGCCGACCTCGGCGTCCGCGGCCTCCACGGGNGCGTGACCCGGTCGGCCTCCAGCCGCAAGGCGCGGCTCGTGGAGTACGCGATGGCCTCACGCATCGTGACGCTGGAGGATCTGGACCTGCTGCCGCCGAGGTAGGCCCGCCGGGGTGTGGGCCAGCCTCGGGTTACGCTGGGGGCTCGACGATTCCCGTGCCCCTGCCCGAAGGCCCCGCTCGTGCCCACTCGCCTGTTGTCGCGCCTGCTGCCGCCGGTGGCGGTCGTCGTGTGCCTGGCCGTGGTGGCGACGCTGGCCGCGTGGTCGCAGGGCTTCCCCGTCCGGACCCTCGAGTTGAACGACTCCGGCGTCTGGGTGACCAACGACATGGCCCGCTCGTACGGGCGCCTCAACAAGGCGGCACGCGGGCTGGACGCCTACCTGGAGCCACCCGGTTCCGGTGGCAGCGTGCAGCCGTTGGACGTCCTGCAGGACGCCCAGGCCGTCGTCGAGGTCGACCCCAGCACCCAGGTGCTGGTGCCCATCGACTCGATGGCCGTCACCAACCAGGGCGATGCGGCGGTGCAGTTGCTGCCTGGCAGCCGCGTCGACCTGCGGGGCGGGACGGCGGCGGCGATCTCGCCCGACGGCAAGGTGTGGGCGACCCGCTACGACCCGGCCCGGCGCAGCGTCGACGTGCGGGGACTCGACCCGGCGAACAAGCCGCTGGCCGACCTCGGCGCCGCCCCCGTGGGGTCGCCTACCNCTGTGGCCATCGCGGTCGGGGTGGACGGCACCGTGCACGCGGTGAGCGCGAACGGCACCACCGCCACGCTCGCCGTCCAGGGCGACCAGCTGNGGGAGCCCAGCTACGGCAAGGTCGGTTCACCGCTGGCCAGTGTGCAACTGACCGCGGTCGGTCCCGGCGCGGTGGTCCTGGATGCGGAGGCGGGGCTGTTGGTGCTGCCCGGCGGGCAGACCAAGCAGCTGACCGCGGACCCCGCCGCGGTGCTCCAGCAGCCCGGCCCCGATACCGCGTCGGTGCTCGTGGGGACTTCGACCGGACTGGTGAAGGTCCGGTTGACGGACGGGGAGACGGCGACCGCGTTCGAGGCGTCCGGTGCCCCGGCCGCCCCCGTCCGGCTGGGCGCGTGCGACTTCGCCGCCTGGGGCGGGGCGAGTGCGCAGGCCGTCCGTGGGTGCGACCAGGGGCCGTATGAGTCCATGGCGGTCCTCGCGAAGGCGCAGCCGCTGCAGCGTCCGGTGTTCCGGGTGAACCGCAACGTCATCGTCCTGAACGACTCCGCGGACGGACGGATCTTCGACCTCGACGCCCAGTTGCGGCTGGACAACTGGGACAAGGTGCGCCCCCAAGAACACCNNGACCCCACCAACAACGACCCGAAGAACCGCGAGCAGGACATCCGCGAGTCGCGGCCCAAGGCGAACCCCGACACCGTCGGCGTGCGGCCGGACCGGACGACGACCGCCTACCTGCTCGACAACGACACCGACTCGGCCTCCGGCATCCTGATGATCACCAGGGTCGCGGGGCTGCCGTCGNGGGTCCAGGCCGACGTGTCCGCCGACGGCCAGACCGTCAAGCTGGCCCTGGGCAGGACCGCCACGAACTTCTCCTTCCAGTACACGATCTCCAACGGCTACAACTCCGACACCGGGGATGCGCACGTGGTCGTCCGCCGGCCCGAGCAGAACGGCAAGCCGCACCTGCGGGAGGGGTACAGCCAGCCCGACTACTCCGTGGCCTCCTGGGGGACCTTGGAACTGCCGATCACCGCCGACTGGCGCGACCCCGACGGCGACCCGATCGCGCTCACCGAGGCGACCGTGGGCGATGAGCCACTGCCGATCACCCCGGACGGGCGGGTCTTGTACAGCCCCGGCAAGGAGAATTCCGACGTCCGCCGCAAGCTGAGCTACCGCGTCACCGATTCGGGCGAGGACGTTGCCGGAACGGTCTCGGTCAAGGTGCTCAAGTCCACCTCGGTGGTCGGGGCGCCGCCGGTTGCCCAGCCCGACGCCGTGCGCGGGNAAGCGGGCTCGCCGATCGTCGTCTACCCGCTCGCGAACGATNCTCCCGGGTCGGATCCGCGCAACCCGCAGGCCCGGCTCGCGCTGGGCGGTCCACCAGCGCCCCAGCCCGGCCTCAAGGTGGTCACGGACGAGAAGAGCGGCCGGCTGACGGTCACCGCCGCCAAGGCCGGCACCTACACCCTGGAGTACACGGCCACGTTCGGGTCCTCCCGCGCCTCCAAGTCGCGGATCCGCGTCGACGTCGTCCGGGAACAGACGAGCAACCAGCCGGTCGCCATGCCCGACCAGGCCGCCATCCGCGGCTCCGGCAGCGTCCTGATCGACGCGATCGCCAACGACTACGACCCGCTCGGCGGGATGCTCACCGTCCAGGAAGCGGTGCCCCACGACGCCCGGCAGCTCAGCGTCGCCGTGGTATCGGGACGATGGCTGCTGATCACTCCCCGGGTCCCGGAGGTCCGGCCCAGCCCGCAGGTCATTCGCTACACCGTCACCAACGGGGTGATGACCGCCTCGGGCGACGTCAAGGTGACGGTGCTGAAGGCGCTGAAGGACAACCGGCCGATCGTCCGCAATGACCTGGCCCTCGTCCGCGACAACGACTCCCTGCTGATCCCGGTGCTGTCCAACGACAGCTCCCAGGACGGGACGCCGCTGACCCTGGTGACCAACAACATCGGGCCGAACCCCGGTGAGCTGCCCATCATCGATCCCGAGGACAAGTCCGGCCAGGCCACCGACGTGGGCCGCGCCTTCGTCCACGGCGACCGGATCCGCTACATCGCGCCCGCCAAGGTCGCCGCCGAGCGCCAGGTGATCATCGAGTACGCCGCCCGTAACGCCGATGGCCAAAGCGCCCCCGGCCAAGTGCTGGTCACGATCAAACCCCAGCCCGCCAACCCCGACGCCGACCGGGCGCCCGCCCCGGAGCCGGTCGAGACCCGGGTGACGTCCGGCGACCGCGTGGTCGTCGGGGTGCCCATCTCGGGGCAGGATCCCGACGGCGACTCCGTCACCGTCACCGGCATCGCCTCGGCGCCGAAGCTGGGCCGCGTGGTCGGCTACAACCCGGCGGGCTTCACCTACGAGGCGTTCCCGAACGAGGACGCGGTGGGCACGGACACCTTCGGCGTGCTGGTCGCCGACCGGTACGGCAAGACCGGGGTGGCCGCCGTCCGGATCGCCGTGGTGCCGCCGGGCCAGACCCAGCCGCCGGTCGCCATCGAGGACCGGGTGACCGCCTCGCCGAACGCGAAGGTGCGGGTCGACGCGGTCGCCAACGACCTGTTCTCGCGCACCGACCGGGTGGGTATCGCCGACCTCAAGGAACTGAACGATCCGCTGCCGGCCGGAGTCAGTCTGGCCGACGCGGCGGGACCGATCGTCCTGCAGTCCCCGGCAGCCGACAGCCAGCCGCTGCTCATCGATTACGCGNTTGCAGGGCAACGGGGCACCGGGGCGCCGGCCACGGTGAAGGTCATCTCTCAGGAGGGCTACCAGAACCCGCCGGTGATCGCCGACCTGACCGCCGAGGTCTCGGGAACCTCCGCCAGCGTCGATCTGCTCAAGGGCGCGTGGGATCCGGACGGCATCGACGCCCAACTCGTGGCCAGCATCCACAACGCTCCCGAGAAGGCGACCCTGGTCGGCGGCACCCTCACGGTGCCGATGACCGACCACCCGCAGGTCATCGCCTACCAGGTGTCGGATNCCGGCGGGGCGGCCAACGCGGCCGTCGTGGTGGTTCCCGCGATGGGCGTGGGTGCGCCGCAACTCAAGGTCGACGGCGAGATCAGCGTCGACCAAGATTCCTCGGTCACGGTGGCGCTGGGCGATTACGTGACCTCGCCCAGGAGCNGGCCCGTCCGGTTCACCGGCAACGACAGCTTCGCCGCCGCTCCCGGCCAACTCCGCGTGGAGCGGGTGGACGCGACCCATTTCAAGGTCACCGCCGGCAACGGGTACGTGGGCCCGGGATCGGTGACCTTCGAGGTCATGGATTCGAGCTCGCAGACCGACCCCGACGTGGCCGTCGGCTTCGTGACGATCCCGGTCCAGGTCGGACCGCGGACGCCCGTCCTGCGCTGCCCCGACACGGTGCAGACCGTGCTCGCCGGAGGCCGTCCGAAGACCCTCGACATCGCCTCCCTGTGCCACGTCTGGTCCCCGGATCCGGCCCAGATCGGCAACCTGGTGTTCTCCGCCACGTGGGCGCAGGGCATCGGCGGGGTCGAGGCCCGGCCCGGTCACGAGGTGATCCTGCAGGCGTCCGGCGCGGCGGTGCCGGACTCGGTGGGGGTGCTCACCATCGGGGTCGAGGGCACGCCGGCCAAGACCCAGCAACTGCGGGTGAAGGTGCTCGAAGCCCCGCCGCCCACCATGCGCGGCCGGACGATCACGGACGTGAAGCAGGGCACTCCCGTCCGGATCCCGATGGGGATCTCGTCGCCGCTGCTGGATGCCCGGCCCACCATCGTCAAGGTCCGGCAGATCTCCGGCCCGGGAGCGAGCGTGTCCACGCAGGGCTCGGTGCTGACGATCACCCCGACGGGAACGTCGNACGGCCGCATGTCGTTCGAGGTGACCGGCAGCGACGTGGCGGATCCGGGGCGGACCGACCGGCAGGTGACCGCGGTCGTCACCCTGGTCGTCTATGGAGTGCCGGGCAAGCCGGGGACGCCGCAGCCCGGGCTGCGCGCCCAGAGCCACGCGGAGACACTGACCTGGACCGCCCCGGACGACAACGGCGCCGCGATCGACTACTACGAGGTGCGGACCTCGACCGGCAAGACCCAGCGGTGCTCCCAGACCACCTGCCAGATCACCGGGCTGGACAACGGGGTTCCCGTCCGGTTCACCGTCCGGGCGCACAACCGGGCCGGGTTCGGCGAGCCGAGTGCGCCCTCGCGGAGCATCACCNCCGACCAGCCGCCGCCGGCCGTCGGCGGGCTGCGGGTGAGCAATCCCCAGGACCACACGCTGACCCTGTCGTGGAACAAGGTCGTCGTGGACGGCACCCCGGTGCGGACGTACTACATCAGCTACGGCGGCATCGAGACCACCGCGTCGGGCAGCGCCACCTCGAAGGTGCTCACCGGGATGGACAACAACACCATCTACACGATCACGATCGCCGCCAAGAACGACTACCCCGAACTCGGTCCGAGCAGCAGCATCAAGGGCCAGTCGGCGGGCAAACCGTTGGGGCTGGGCAGCCCGACCTTCACCCCGGCCGACCTGGTGGGCGCCGACACGTCGTTGCGGGTCTCCTGGTCGCCGGCGGACAAGAACGGGCCGACCGACCTGACCTACAAGGTCGTCCGCGACGGCGGANAGACGATCTGCGCCGGCACCCAGGGCACGTCCTGCACCGACGATTCGGTGGCCTTCACGGGAGCCAGCCACACCTACCAGGTGACCGCCACCAACGGCGCCGGGTTCTCCTCGTCGGCGTCGNGGGACCTGGAAGGCGGTCGGCACCCCGAGACGCCGCCGGCCCCTGTCGCCCGGCCGACCGGCAGCGACCACCAGGTGCGGATCGCCGGGGGCGTCCCGGATTCCCGCGGCGCCCAGGGCACCCTGCGGTTCTTCGTCGACGGGACGCAGGTGAAATCCCAGAGCGTCAACCCTCGCGGCGACGGCTACGACCTCGTGCTCAGCGCGGCGCCGGACGGGGCCCAGCACTCCTTCGCGGTCCAGTTGTGCAACGAGACCCGCTGCGGCTCCCGCTCGGCCGCCGACACCGCAACCCCGTTCGGCGATATCCAAGGCCTGAGCGCCGGAAACGGCGGCGCCAACGGCACGAAGGTGACGCTGACGGTGAGCGTCAACCCCAATGGCCGGGCCCTGAACGTCTTCGTCAACGGCAACCAGGAGGCCACCACCGACGACCGGGACGGCACCTGGAGCCGCAGCTTCACCTACGACCTGGGCGCCTTCAGCACCAGCCGCACGTTCAACGTGGTCGTCAAGGACTCCAGCCGGTCGGCCAGCGACAGCGTCACCCTCCGCTCGGAGGATCCGCCGCCGCCGGCCAAGACCGTCCGGGTCTCCACGGGTGCTGCGATCTACAACGCGCCCGGCTGCAACAACCGGTGCTACTACATCCACGTCAAGACCACCGGGTTCGCCGGGGAGAGCTACACCTGCAACATCTGGGCCGACAACGGCGGCGACCACGTGTTCCGCAGCTACAGCTTCACGGGCAACATCGACCGGGACATGACCGCGTACTACGGCTACTTCGACAACAACGTCTGGGCGGTCTGCGGGGGCGTCCCTTCGCCCAAGTTCGACTGGCCACCATAGGCAGAGAGGTTCACGATGAGCATCACCGACGAACAGGCCACCTGGTTCGCCGACACGTTCGGCAAACTGGTCGCCAACGTGGAACTGGCGATCCGCGGCAAGACCGGGATCATCCGGCTCGCGCTGACCTGCATGCTGAGCGAGGGCCACCTGCTGCTGGAGGACAACCCCGGCACCGGCAAGACCGTGCTGGCCAAGTCGATCGCCAACACCGTGCAGGGCACCCACAGCCGGATCCAGTTCACCCCCGACCTGCTCCCGTCGGACGTGATCGGGGTCACCGTCTACGACCAGCACAAGCAGACCTTCGAGTTCCACAAGGGCCCGATCTTCGCCACCGTGGTGCTCGCGGACGAGATCAACCGCGCCTCGCCCAAGACCCAGTCCGCGCTGCTGGAGGTGATGGAGGAGTCGAAGGTCACCGTCGACGGGATCCGGCACAACGTGGGCCGTCCGTTCATGGTGATCGCCACCCAGAACCCGATCGAGCAGGCGGGCACCTACCGGTTGCCCGAGGCGCAGCTGGACCGCTTCCTGATGAAGAGCGCCATCGGCTACCCCGAGGCGGAGGTGGCCATCGAACTGATGGCTCAGGCCGCCAACCGGGACCGGGCCGCCCAGGTGAACCCGGTCATCGCCGCGCACGCGGTGGCACAGATGGCGAACTTCGCCAACGAGGTGCACGTGGACGATTCGATCCTCGGCTACGTCAGCCAGCTCGCCGACGAGTCGCGGCGGCACACCCACGTGAAGTTGGGACTCTCCATGCGCGGCTGCCTGGCCTATGTCCGGGCGGCGAAGACCTGGGCGATCTCGCAGGGCCGGGCGTACGTGATCCCGGACGACATCCGAGACCTGGCGGTGCCGATCATGAGCCACCGGCTGATCCTGAACGCCGAGGCCCAGTTCTCCGGCGTCACCACCGAGCGGGTCATCGACGACCTGATCGCCCACGTGTCCGCACCGGTGGATCGCCGCGCCTGACATGTCGATCGACCCGGACGCCACCATCCGCCGCAGGGACCTGCGCGCGGATGCGCGCGCCCCGGGCGGAGGAGTCGGCGCCGCCGGCACCGGTTCCGCCCCGGCCGCCGCGGCGTCGGGTCCCCTGGCGCGTCCGGTTGCGGGCCTGGCGGACGAGGGCACGGGCGTTCCTCGAGCCGCGGCTGGAGGCCCTGCGTCCGGCGTGGACGGCGACCCGGGGGTGCTCGCCTCGGTCACCCCGTTGGGCTGGACGGTCCTGGCGATGGCCCTGATCGGCTGGGTCCTGGCCGCCCGGTTCGGCTGGCAGGAGGCGGCGATCTCCGCCGCCACCCTCCTCGTCCTGTTCGCGATCAGCTGCCTGTTCACGATCGGCCGGACGAACCTGGACTTCGACCTGGCCGTCGACCCGCGACGGGTGGTCGTGGGGAGTCCGNCCGCGGGCCGGATCGGTGTCCGCAACGTCGCGGGGCTGCGGCTGTTGCCGCTCGCGATCGAGTGCCGGGTGGGCGTCTCGGTGGCCCGGTTCACCCTGCCGCCCCTGGCCGGCGGGGCCACGCACGAGGAGGTCATGGTCATCCCGACCTCGCGGCGCGGGNTGGTGCCGGTGGGACCGGTCCGCACCCTGCGGGGCGACCCGTTCGGGATCGTCCGGCGCGAACTGGCCTGGACCGAGCAGCTGGAGCTGTTCGTCCACCCGCGGACGGTGCCGCTGGCCCCAGTCGGCTCGGGTCTGCTGCGGGACTTGGAGGGCCACACCACCAACGACGTCTCGATGAGCGATCTCGCCTTCCACACCCTGCGTGAGTACGCGCCGGGCGACGACCGCCGCTACATCCACTGGCGCTCCTCGGCGAAGGCGACAGCCGCAGCGGGCACCGGGACGTTCCTCGTCCGGCAGTTCCTGGACACGCGGCGCTCCCACATCGCGGTTGTCACCGACGTCGACGAAACCTCCTACGCGNGGGAGCCGGAGTTCGAACTGGCGGTTTCGGCCGCCGCCTCGATCGCGCTGCGCACGCTGGCCGACGAGATGGATCTCACGATCGTCTGCGGGGAGCATGCGGCCTCCGAACCGCCGCCCTACCTCACCCTCGACACCTACGCGCGCGCCGCCTGGAGCCACTGGACGCTGCCCGCGGCCACGGGCAAGCTCAACTCCCTCGCCCCCGACGCCAGCGTCGTCGTGCTCGTCACCGGGTCTCGCCAAACGTTCGAGGCGCTGCAGCAATCCCGGGCGTACCTGCCGCCGGAGGTGAACACCTTCGTCGTCCAGGTGAGCGAGGGCGGCCCGATGACGATGCGCCAGGCCCTCGGCCTGACCCTGCTGACGATCGGCAACCTCGCCGACCTGCCGCGGGTCCTGCAGGGAGGGCAGATCCAGTGAGGGTCGTCCGTCCGCACACCCCGGCACCCCGACGAGCCGGACGCTCACCGCCGCCCTCCAGGCGCTGCGGCCGGGGAACGGCGACCTCGTCGACGCCGGCTTCGTCCTGTTGACCGGCGTGGTGGCGCTGCTGGGCTGGCTGACCACCTTCGACCACCTGCGGTTCCTGGCGGTGGGGGCCGTGGGCCTCGCGCTGGGCGTCCTGTTCGCGCATCTGGCGACCGCGTTGCGCTGGCACTGGCTGCTCGCCGTGGGCATGGCCGTGCTGGCGTACTTCCTGCTCGGGCCGGCCCTGGCCGTGCCCGCGGACGCCGTGGCGGGTTTCCTGCCCAGCGTGGCGGCGTTGCGGCACCTGGTCGGGCTGGCCGTCGGCGGGTGGATGGAATTGCTCACGACCCTGCCCNCCGTGAGCGGCGACAGCGAGTACGTGGCGCTGCTGCTGCTCATCGGGCTGCTGGCCGGCGTGTTCGCCCACAGCCTGGCCCGCCGGACGCGCCCGGGCTGGGCGCCCGTGCCGGTGCCGGCCCTCGTCCTCGTCCTGGGCCTCGCGCTGGGCACCATGCAGCCTGCCGCGCTGCTCGCGCAGGGGCTCGGGTTCGCCGTCGAGGCGTTCCTGTGGGTCATGCTGCGGACCCGGCGGCGGCAGCGGCTCGTCGGCACCGGCCGCGCCCGCGGCGTGCAGGCCGCGATCGGGGCCGCCGTCCTGGCCGTCTCGATGCTGGCCGGGGTGTTCCTGGCCCCCGCCCTGCCCGGCGTCTCGGGCTCGCGCCAGGTGCTGCGCAGCTACGTCCAACCTCCGCTGGAGATCAACCAGTACCCCACGCCGCTGGCCGGCTTCCGGACGTTCTCGAGCAAGACGCTGAACCTCTACCACGACCAGCCGTTGCTGGCCGTCTCCGGGTTGACGGCGGGGAGCCGGCTGCGGCTGGCCGTCCTGGACGCCTATTCCGGCGCGGCCTGGAGCGCCAACGGCGGCGCACTGGACGGCACCGGCTTCCAGCGCCTCGGTTCCCAGGTGCCCAACCCGCCCCTGACCGGGATCGAACAGGCCCGCATCGAGGTCCTGCCCGCCTATGCGGGCAACAACGACCTCAACCTGTGGCTGCCCGGCGTCGGCAAGACCGCTTCGGTGGTCTTCGAGGGCGCCGCGGCCCGGGCTCACCAGAGCCTGTTCCGGTTCAACCTGGCCACCGATCAGGGCCTAGTGTCCGATCGCCTCGCCGGTGGCGACGTGGTGACCGTCTCCGGAGCCCCGCTCCCGGTTTACGATCCCGGCACCGAGACGCTGGCGCCCGGTCCCGGGTCGCTGCTTGGCGACGCGTCCACCTCCTTCCTCAACAGCTACGCCCAGAAACTGGGTGGTCCGAGCAACGCGCCGCTGGAGCGGCTCAAGGCGATCGCCGAGACGCTGAAGGACGGTGCCTGGTCGGACGGGACAAAGGCGGACGAGCAGCACTACCTGCCAGGCCACGGCGTGTACCGGCTGACCCGGATGCTGCAGGCCCCCAGATCGNTCGGCAGCGACGAGCAGTACGCCTCGGCGTTCGCCCTGCTGGCCAACATCGTGGGGTTCCCGTCCCGGGTCGTGTTCGGCGCGGTGGTCCCCGATGGCGGCCAGGTGCAGGGCAAGGACATCCACGTCTGGGTCGAACTCCAGGTCGACGACGGGCAGTGGATCACGGTGCCGGATTCGGTGTTCACCCCCGACCGCAACAGGCCGCCGAAGCAGACCACGNAACACCCCGACGACCAGAAGGCCGCCACCAAGGTGCCGCCGCCCAACCCCGTCCGCCCACCGGCGAGCACCGACGAGATGTCGGACTCCCAACCCGCGTCGGCCAGGATCGAGGCGACCGACGACAACCCGTGGCTGGAGACCCTGCTGCTGGTGCTCCGCTGGGTGGTGCCACCACTGGCTGCGATCCTGCTGATCGCCTCGACGATCCTGCTGGTCAAGGCGCTGCGCCGCCGCCGGCGACGGACGAAGGGGGCGTTCACGACCCGGATCGCCCGCGGCTGGCAGGAACTCCTGGATCAGGCGCGTGACCTGGGTCGTCCGGTGCCGCCGGGGCAGACCCGGCTGGAACAGAGCCGCACCCTGGGCGGTGCCGAACTGACCACCCTCGCCACGCAGGCCAACCGGGCGGTGTTCGGGCGCGGGGACGTGACCGCCGACCAGGTCCGCGACTATTGGACGGGCGTCGACCAGGCGCGCCGGGGATNNGCTGAAGCAGAGCGGGTTCGTCCGGGGCTGCGCGGCCGGCTGAGCCTGCGCTCGCTGCTGTCGCGCGCCGGCCGGGCCGACAGCGGGATCAGACCGCGGCCGCGTAGCCGGGCTCGTGCCGCTTCACCCACGCGATGACCCGGTAGGTCAGCGGCAGGCACACCACCTCGACGAGGGTCTTGTAGACCCAGCCCACGACGATGTAGTTCAGCAGTTCGGGCAACCCGATGCTCGGCCCGCCCAGGAACGCCCCGGGAGCGCCGAAGGCGATCGAGCAGAACACCACGGTGTCGGCCAGTTCGCCCACGACGGTCGAGCCGATCAGCCGGACCCAGAGCCCGCGCTCGGCCGTCCGGCGTTTGATCGCCACCAGGACGTGGGCGTTGAGGAACTGGCCGGCGAGGTAGCCCAGCAGGGACGCGACCACGATCCGGGGNACGAAGCCGAGCACCGCCGCCCACGCCTCCTGGTTGGGCCAGCCATCGGCGGGCGGCGCCGCGGTGACGGCCAGGAACGTCACCGACATCAGCGCGGCCAGGATGAACCCGACGACGATCGCCCGCCGGGCCCGGGCCAGGCCGTACACCTCGGCGAGGACATCGCCCAGGATGTAGGTGAGCGGGAACAGGAACGCGCCGCCGTCGGTGATGATCGGCAGCACCGGGTAACCCCGACGGTCCAGNGACGGGCCGAACTGGATGAGCTTGGTGGCACCGACGTTGGAGATCAGCAGCAGCCCGCAGAAGAAGGCCACGACGAGGTCGTAGTTGCCTCGTCCGACGCTCGCGAATCGGGCCCTGGAATCGGTCACGAGTGGGCATCTTAGGCGGCGTCGGCGTTTTCGAGGTCATCCGGTGCCCGTCCCAGTGTCGCGTGGCAGGCTAGGCACATGACCGACTATGACCCGTCGCTCCCGGACGAAGCGGAGCAACTCGACCAGTTGCAGCCCGACGAGACGTTGCTCGATCGCGGGGTCAGCGACGTCCTGGACGAGGGCTACGTCACCCCGAGCACTGGTCGCCCGCCCAGGGCTACGGCAACACCCAGGCGGAGATGCGGCGCGGCGAGACGCTGGAGCAGCGGATCGCCCAGGAGCAACCAGAACAGCCCGCCGACGACACCCCGTGGAACACCGATCCCGAGGGTATGCGGCAGGTCGGGAACCACCGGGCGGGACGGCTGGTCGCCGACTCCAGCGACACGATGGGCCACGAGGTCGGCATCGACGGCGGCGCGGCGAGCGCCGAGGAGGCCGCCATGCACGTCATCGACGACTACGAAGACGATGACGACTGAGGATCCCCGCTACCCACCCATCGAGCCCTACGCGTCCGGCACGCTGGCCGTCGGCGACGGCCACGTCCTGTACTGGGAGGAGTGCGGCAATCCCCACGGCAAGCCCGCGGTGTTCGTCCACGGCGGCCCGGGCGGGNGTGTCGTGCCGGCCTACCGGCGATTCTTCGACCCCGATCGCTACCGGGTGGTGCTCTTCGATCAACGGATGTGTGGCCGAAGCACCCCGCACGCCAGCGAGCCCGACGCGGATCTCGGCACCAACACCACCGGGCACTTGGTGGCCGATCTGGAGCGGCTGCGCGAGGACCGGNGGATCGATCGGTGGCTCGTGTTCGGTGGGTCGTGGNGGAGTTCGCTGGCCCTGGCCTCCGCACAGGCGCACCCGGACCGGGTGAGCGAACTGGTGCTGCGCGGCATCTTCACGCTGCGTCGCACCGAGTTGGACTGGTACTACAACGGCGGGGCGGGCAACCTCGCTCCCCAGTGGTGGCAGCGGTTCCTGGGCCCGTTGCGGGCGCGGTTCGGGGACGCGGTGGACGGCCCGCTCGGCCTTGGCGAGGGGCGTTTCGACTGCATCGCCGCCTACCACGAGTTGCTGTTCGACCCGGATCCCGCAGTGCACGGCCCGGCCGGCGTGGCGTGGACGACCTGGGAGGCGGCCACCTCGACCCTGGAGTTCTCCCAGGACCTGGTGGACGAGTTCTCCGATCCCGAGTTCGCCCTGGCGTTCGCGCGGATCGAGAACCACTTCTTCGTCCACGGGGGCTGGTTCACCGAGGGCCAGCTGATCGCCGGGGTGGCCCGGATCCGGCAGGTGCCGNGGGTCATCGTCCAAGGCAGCTACGACATCCCGTGCCCTCAGGTGACCGCCTACGACCTGCATCGGGCCTGGCCGGAGGCCGATTACCGGCTGGTGCTGGCCGGCCACGCTTCGTCCGAGCCCGCGATCGTGGCCGAACTCGTCGCCGCCACCGATCGCTTCGCCGCCGCCGGCGGTTGAGGGCCGGACGCTGCCCGGACGGGCGGCCGGCCCTCCCGTCCCCGATCCGGACTTTGCTGCCGAAACGGCGCCCGTCCCCTCTCCGATCCGCCCTTTGCTGCCGAAACCCGACTTTGCTGCCCAAGCATCAACAGCAAAGTCGAGGCTCGGCAGCAAAGTGGAGTTTCTGGGGGTGGGGCGGATGCCCCGCGGACGGAGTTCACCAACCGCCCGGCGCGGGTCCAGGGCCGGGGTGGGTTTGTCGACACCCCGGCCCAAGCGAGGGGCGTCAGCCCAGTTCGTCCAGGATCTTGCTCAGCCGCCGTGCCCGGGTAGCTTCCTGTTTGGCGGACGACAGCGCCACCGCGGCCTCCTTGCGCCGCGTGTACGACCAGGCCTCGAAGGCCGCCTTGACGGCCGGATCGGCGGCCAGCGCGGCCGCCAAGTCGTCCGGCACCTCCACCGTCCGCTCCGCGGCGTCGAGACCGATCACGGCCTCCACCTCGTCCCCGATGTCGATGCCCAACTGCGCACGGGCCGCCTTGCTGAAGCCCAGGCAGTTCTGGCCGCCCATGCGTGCGATCCGCAGCCGCGCCGACCGGTCGCCGATGGTGACCAGGACGGGAGGGTTCTTGCCCTGACCGAGCGCCGTCACCTGCTCGTCGGTCAGGATGATCGCCGCCGCGGGGCCGAACGGGACGACCTGCGTCCGCAGCCGTAGTTCGCTCATACGTTCCTCCTCAGTTGGGCCGGCCCAGCCGGGCCAGCAGGGCCTGGGGCTTGCCGCGGTAGTCCTCGATGCTCTCCGAGCCATCGGTCAGCGCCTCCAGCACCTGGGTGAGCACCCGGTTGATGGGGGCGTCCACCCCGTGCTCGGCGCCGATCCGGGCGACCGCGCCGTTGAGCCAGGCGACCTCGGACTTGCCGCGGCCCGCATGCAGATCGATGTGGAACGACGGCATCTTGTCGCCCCGGCCCGACCCGAGGGCGCGGGTCAGCGCAGGCTGGGCGATGAATCGGGGCAGCCGCTGAGCGGCGAAGCCGAGCAGCCGGACGGGCGTGCCGGGCAGGTCCACCGGGGGTACNCCGAGGGCCTTCATCACCGCGAGGCACTCGCGCAGCACAGCCACCTCGACCTCGTACAACCGCCGGTCGGCGAACAGGGCACCCACCGGCAGGTCCAGGATCGCCGAGGTCGCGTTGCCGGTGAGGTTGGTCAGCAGCTTCGACCATTTCATCGGCCCGGCNCTTGGGAATGCCCTCGCGGCCAGCCCGGCGGCGTCGAGGGCCGCCACGATCCGCTCCGACAGGGGGTGCCCCAGGGCGACCCCCATGCCGCGTCGCTTCTCCTCGACGACCTCGCCGAGGCCCGGCTTGCCCACCGCGGTGGTCACCGTGCCGGTGATCACGCTCCCGGAGCCCAGCCGGTCGGCAATGGCCCGTTCGTTGTCTACCCCGTTCTGCAGCGACAGGATCGGCGGCACGGGCTGGCCGGTCGCGACCAGCTGATCGACCGCGGTGGCGGTGTCGAACGACTTGAGCGCGAAGACGCCCACGTCGTACGGCCCCGCCGCCAGGGCGTCGGTGGCGGAGTCGTGGATCGTGAAGTCCCGGACCTGCCGGGTGCCGGCGGCGTTGTGGAGCACCAGTCCCTGCGCACGGATCGCCTCTGCGGCCGCGGGCTGCTCGATGAACGTGACATCCTCGCCCAAGGCGGCCAGCGACCCGCCGACGTAGGTGCCGATGGCTCCGGCCCCGAGGAACAACCAGCGCATCGACCCCGCCCTTTCTGTCACGACGCGGCGAGCCTAACAGGGCCCGGCCTCGCGAGAGCCGCCAAAGGGGTGGTGCCGACGCCCCCGGAAGTCGTGTTGACTCGCCTTACGGAAGGAGCCGAGATGACGCAGGAACAGCGACCGACCGAGCCCGATGGCGGAGACATCGCCTCCGGCTTCGGGGACGACACCCAGCCAGGTCCGGTCTCGGACGAGAAGGCGCAACAGATGCTCCACGAGCAGGCGGAGGAGCCATCGTCGGACGGAGGCGCCCAGAAGTAGGTTCCCGTTCCGCCGCGCACGTCGCCGTCCACTGGTTCCCGAGGCGGCGACGTGCGTCGTGCGGAGCCGCTACTGCTGAGCGGGCAGCAGGTCCTTCTCCGGCAGGTTGCTCCGGGTGAACAGGCCCAGGGCGCCCTTCAGGCCCAGCGTCATGACGATGTTCAGCAGGAACGCGCCGAGGGCCACCAGCAGCAACGCCCCGGACAGCGCCGCCAGCACCATGTACGGCCCGTACTCGAAGTTGACGTAGATCGTCCGGCGCAGCATGCCCTGCAGCCCGGCCATCCCCATGAACGCGCCCATCCCGATGCCCCCGATCAGGTGGCACCAGAAGTGCAGGCTGGCCAGCTTCTGGCTCCACAGCTTCGCCCCGTTGGTGAGCAGCGGCAGCAGCAGATAGACCGCCGAGTACAGGGTCATCGTGAGTCCGACCAGGATCGCGACGTGCACGTGCGGCCCCACGACCCACTGGGTGTTGTGCAGGATCCGGTTGAGGCCCACGTCGGCCTGCATGATCCCCGCCGGTACCGCCAGCGCGAAGCCGGTCAAGCCGCCGATCAGGAACTTCAGCTCGTTCGTCATCTTCAACGGACGGGCCTGCCATAGGGTCGCCAGGGTGATGAAGAACGCCAAGCCCTGCGTGATCAGCTCGAAGGCGGTCACCATCTCACCGGACGCCATCTTCAGCATCTCCGGCTGCGCCTGGTCCGACAACAGGTGGTGGCTCCACACCGTCCAACTGACGACCAGCTCGACGCCGAGAGCGAGCCGGGCCCACTTGGCCATGAACACGTTCTTGCCGGTCATCATCGAGGCCAGCAGGTACCACGTCCCCGCCACGAAGATCAGGACGAGGCCGTCGGCGACCAGGTCCAGACCCCACCAGTACCAGTTCTTGTACAGCAGGGCGTCGACCCAGCTGGTCTTCAGCGAGTTCCCGGTGAGTTCGGCGATCAGGTACACCAGGATCAGGACCCCGGAGAACGTGATGATCATGGCGTTGAGCAGGACGTCGACGGTGCCGCGGGCGATGGACGCCGCCGGCAGCGGCACCGGGTGGTCGATCTCCCGGTCCTGGCGGAACTTGCCGGTGAACAGGCGCTTCCAGGTGGTGAGCCCGAGCGCGTCGCCGAGCATGGCCTTGCCGTCCACCTTCTCGAAGCCCTCCGGGGTGTAGGTGAGGGTCTTGAACATGTTGAGGACGAACAGCAACGTGCCGACCATGACCAGTGCGACGCCGACGATGAAGAACACCCCGCCCAGCGTGCTGAACTGGGTGCTGTCGGCCGGCAGGGGCCAGTACAGCGTGTACATCGGCGAGTAGTGGGAGACGAAACCGGCGAACCAGAAGGTGAACACGCCGACGACGATCAGCCACAGCGTCCAGGTGGCGACCTTGAACGACCAGAGGGGCTTCTTCAGCAGGAACGGGAACACGAAGGTGAACGCCCCGAACACCAGCAGGTAGGACGAGCCGAAGATACCCACCAGCGGGTGCGCGGTCATGATCGCGAAGAACTGGTTGGGGCTGATCAGGTCGACCGGGTTGACCTCGTAGACGCGCATCAGCATGCCCTCGATGGCAGCGAAGGCGTAGTAGATCAGGCCGAACACCACGTACTTCAACGTCAGCTTCTGCATCGGGGTGAGGGTTTCGGGCTTGAAGGCCTTCTCGTTGCCCTCCAGCAGGGTGGTGGTGAAGGTCGACATGGCTCATTCCCCCTGGGTGCAGCCGGTGACTGCGATCGCGTTCTTGACCATCAGGTTGTTGCCTTCCGGCCCGGAGTATTCGGTCGAACGGATCGTGTAGACCCCGTTCTTGCGGAAGGTCCAGACCAGCTCGTTGGGGTGGCCGGGGACGACCTGCATCTGCATCAGCATCGAGTTGTTCGCCCGGAACAGGCCGAACCCGTAGGTGTTGTCCTCGGTCGTGACCGAGAACTTGACCAGCGTGTTGCAGGGCACGTTGATCTGCTGGCCGTCGGGGACGACGGCGGGCATCGGCTGGCCCTTGTACGAGTAGACGTGCTTGGCCACGCTGAACTCGTACGTGGGTGCGTTCTTGCCGACCTGGTGGGCGTTCAGGTCGTCCGGCACCCAGGGGATCGTGTTGAACGTGACCAGGTGCAGGGAGACACCCGTCACGGTCAGGAACGCGACGAAGCCATAGAAGAGCGCCGGTTTGACGGCGGGTTGGGCGTTCGCGGGGCGGGTGATCTTCATCGCGAACCAGCCGATGACGGCCAGAATGGCCAGGCAGTAGCAGGTGTAGATGATCGTCTGGCCCCACAAGACGGTATTGGAATCGACCATGATTCTCGTGGACCTCCGTGGCGCCCGCGGGCGGGGCGCATCACTACTACAGACGCTAGTAGTCGGCGGACCGAACGTCCGAAAGATTCGTGAAATCACCCCTGGCGTGGCGAGTTCTCCAGCGCCAGCAAGGCCGTCTTCCGGTCGAGGCCGCCCGCGTACCCGGTGAGTCCGCCGTCGGTGCCCACGACCCGGTGGCAGGGGACCAGCACCGAGATCGGGTTGCGACCCACCGCGCTGCCGACGGCGCGGGCCGAGCTGCCCAGGGTCTGCGCGAGCCGGCCGTAGGTGGAGGTTTCGCCGTACGGGATGTCGCGCAGGGCCTCCCACACCCGCCGCTGGAACGGGGTGCCCTGCGGCGCGAGAGGGACGTCGAAGCTCGTCCGGGTGCCGTCGAGGTACTCCTGGAACTGGCGCAGGGCGGCGTCGGCCACGGTGTCGTCCCGCTCACCCAGGCTGGCGGCGCTCGGCAGGTGCCGCTGGTCGGCGAACCACAGGCCCCGTAGTGCGCCGTCNGTCGTCGGTGGCCAGGATGATGTCGCCGAGTCGGGTCGGTGCGATGCGGTAGGTCATGTTTGCTCCTTCGGCAGGTGGTTGATCGGATGGTCGGAGGTGGCCCAGAGGTACTGGACGGCGTACGAGCGCCAGGGCCGCCACCGGGACGCCTCATCGGCGGTCAGGCCGAGGCGGCCGAGCGCCCGCGCGACCCCGAGGTCGGTGGCGGGGAACGCGTCCGGGTCGCCGAGACCCCGCATGGCGATCAGCTCCACGGTCCAGGGGCCGACACCGGGCACGGCGGACAGCCTGGTCCGGGTTTCTGCCCAGTCGGCGCCGGGNGACAGGTCGATGGCGCCCTCAGCCAGGGCGCGCGCCAGGTCGAGGACGGTCGCGACCCGGGCGCGAGGCATGGCCAGGTGGGCCGGATCGGCCCTGGTGAGGGCTTCCGGGGTGGGGAACGCCCGGGTCAGACCTCCCGCGGGATCGTCCACCGGCTCGCCGTAGCGTTCGGCGAGGCGGCCGGCGTGGGTGGCGGCCGCGGCGGTGGAGATCTGCTGGCCCAGGACCACCCGCAGGGCGAGTTCGGTGCCGTCGGTGGTGCGCGGGATTCGTCGTCCGGGGCCCGGGNNCGACCTCGGGGCCAGCGCGGGGTCGTCCGACAGTGCGTCGGCGACCGCGACGGGATCGGCGTCGAGGTCGAGCAGCCGGCGGCAGCGTTGGACGGCCGGGGTCAGATCCCGGTGGTCGGTGAGCCACACGGTGGCCGCCACGTGGTCGGGACGGGGCGCCAGCGCGACGATCCCGGGCCCGTGGGGNAGGGCCAGCGTGCGGCGGTAGTGGCCCTCGCGCCACTCCTCCACGCCCGGAGTCATCGTGGCGGCGAGGTGGCCGAACACGTTGGACGGCTCGAACGGCGCCCGGAACGCCAGCCGCAGGTCGAGCCGGTGCCAGCGGCCAGCGTCCCCGTCGGATCTGCCGCGCCGCCCGGTGCGCAGCTCTCTCGGCGTGCTGGCGTACGTGGCCCGCACGGTCTCGTTGAACGAGCGCAGCGAGCCGAACCCGGAAGCGTAGGCCACGTCCGTCAACGGCAGGTCGGAGCTCTCGATCAGCACCCGGGCGGCGTGCGCGCGCCGGCTCCGGGCCAGCGCGAGTGGGCCGGCGCCCACTTCGGCCGACAGCAGGCGCTCGAGCTGGCGGGCCGAGTAGCCCACCCGGGCCGCCAAGCCGGCGACCCCATCGCGGTCGACGACGCCGTCAGCGATGAGCCGCAAGGCCCGTCCGGCGAGGTCGGCGCGGGTGTCCCAGGCCGACGAACCGGGGCTCGCGTCCGGACGGCACCGCTTGCACGCGCGGAACCCGGCATCCTGGGCGGCCGCCGCGCTGGGGTAGAAGCGGGTGTGCCGGGGCTTGGGGTCNATCGCCGGACAGCTCGGCCGGCAGTAGATGCCGGTGCTCGTGACCGCCGTGAAGAACATGCCATCGAAGCGGGCGTCGCGGCTGGCGACGGCCCGCAGGCAGGCGTCCCGGTCAGGAAGGATCACGTCCCCATCGTGCCGCCTGGACCGACGTCGAACTAGCAGAAATCCGACATCGAGACGCGCGCCCCACCATGGGTGCGCCGGCACAGGCTTCCCGGCGGTCGGGCTTGTCGAGTCCCCGGGCGTCAGCCCAGGTTCCCCGGCGGTCGAGCTTGTCGAGACCCAGGGCCCCAACCAGGCTCCGGCGGTGGTGAGCTTGTCGAGACCCCGGGCGCCCAGCCCAAGCTCCGGTGTTGCGTTCGGGGGATCTCGGGCCCCGGCCAGGTTCCCGGCGGTCGAGCTTGTCGAGACCGCGGGCCCCAACCAGGCTCTGGCGGTCGAGCTTGTCGAGTCCCCGGGCGTCGGGGGATCTCGGGCCCCAGCGAGGTTCCCCGGCGGTCGAGCTTGTCGAGACCCCGGGCGTCAGCCCAGGTTCCCCGGCGGACGAGCTTGTCGGGACCTTGGTTGTCAGCCAGGTTTTCCGGCGGTCGAGCTTGTCGAGAGCCCAGGCGCCGGCCAAGCTCCCGGTGTTGCGTTCGGGGCTTCGGGCCCCGGCCAGGTTCCCGGCGGTCGGGCTTGTCGAGACCCCGGGGCCACGCCGGCGTGGACGGGACCGTCCTGGGTGAGCCCCGGGACCCCCTCCCGCACCGGGGCGGGCAGCGAGTGGACGGCCCTGACTACGATGTCGGGGGTATCGAAGACTGGGAGGAATCCTGAACGCCAACGCTCAACTGGCGACGCGTCGGTTCACCGTGCCGCCGTCCATCAACATGGTGAGCATCCTCGGCCCCCGTGACGAGTTCCTGAAGCTCCTGGAGGAGCAACTGGGGGCTGAGATCCACGTCCGCGGCAACGAGGTGACCCTGACCGGGAGCGCGGACGACGTCGCCGGCGCCGCCGAGGTCTTCACCGAACTCGTCACGATCCTGCGGACCGGCCAGNGGCTCAGCGCCGACGCCGTGGAGCGGGTGGTGGGCATGTCGTCCGCCGCCGAGGAGATCCGTCCGGCCGAGGTGCTGACCCACAACATCCTGTCCACCCGCGGCAAGACGATCCGCGCCAAGACGCTCAACCAGAAACGGTACGTGGACGCGATCGACGCCCACACCGTGGTGTTCGGGATCGGCCCGGCCGGCACCGGGAAGACGTACCTCGCCGTCGCCAAGGCGGTCCAGGCACTGCAGGCCAAGCAGGTCAACCGGATCATCCTGACCCGTCCGGCGATCGAGGCCGGTGAGCGGCTCGGCTTCCTGCCCGGGACGCTCAACGACAAGATCGACCCCTACCTGCGGCCGCTGTACGACGCACTGCACGACATGATCGACCCCGATTCGGTGCCCCGGCTGCTGACCGCCGGGACGATCGAGGTGGCGCCGCTGGCCTACATGCGCGGCCGGACCCTCAACGACGCGTTCATCATCCTCGACGAGGCGCAGAACACCTCGATGGAGCAGATGAAGATGTTCCTGACCCGGCTCGGCTTCGGGTCCAAGATCGTCGTCACCGGCGACGTCACCCAGATCGACCTGCCGACGGGCACCAAGTCGGGCCTGAAGATGGTCGAGCAGATCCTGGACGGGGTGACCGACATCGCGTTCTGCACCCTGACCAACCACGACGTCGTCCGGCACAAGCTGGTGGGGCGCATCGTCGCCGCCTACGACCGCTACGAATCCACCCAGCCGCGCCGCGACCGCTGAGGAGCCCCGTGATCGAACTGAACAACGAGTCCGGCGTCGCCGTGGACGAGCAGCGGCTGATCCGGCTGGCCACGTTCGCCCTCGACCAACTGCGCATCCACCCGCAATCGGAGTTGTCGATCCTGCTGGTCGACGAGCCGACCATGGCCGCCTATCACGAGAAGTGGATGGACGAACCGGGCCCCACCGACGTGCTGAGCTTCCCGATGGACGAACTGCGGCCCGGCCGGGACGGGGAGGAGCCGCCGCTGGGCCTGCTCGGCGACATCGTCCTGTGCCCGGCGGTGACCGCCGCCCAGGCGGCCGCCTCGCAACGCACCCCGGAGCAGGAGGCCGACTACCTGCTCGTCCACGGGCTGCTGCACCTGCTCGGCTACGACCACGCCGAGCCGGCCGAGAAGAAGGTCATGTTCGACCTCAACGACCGGCTGATCGAGGCGTGGAGCGCTCAGGGCTGAGCCGGCCACCGCGCCCTGAGAGGCTTGCCCCATGCCCCATGCCCGATCCCCGCAGCGCCGAGTGCGCCACGGTCTACCTCATCGTGGGGCTCCCCGGCGCCGGGAAGACGACCCGGGCCAAGGAGCTGGAGGTCTCCGAGCGCGCCCTGCGACTGACCCCGGACGAATGGCAGATCATGCTGTTCNGGCGACGCGAANCCCCGGACCTGCGCGACCTCGTCGAGGGCAAGCTCGTTCAGATCGGCATGCGGGCCGCGCAACTCGGCACGAACGTGGTGCTCGACCTCGGCTTCTGGGGCACGGACGAACGTTCGGCGCTGCGCGAGATCGCCGCGTCCGTCGGTGCGCGAGCTCAGGTCGTCTATCAGCCCGTCGAGCACGAGGAGCAACGTCGCCGCGTCCGGTACCGTGCGGACACCGCGGCGCACACCACGCTGCCCATGTCCGAGGCCGAGCTGGTCGCCTGGCGCGCCCAGTTCCAGGAGCCGGACGAGGCCGAACTGCGGGGCGCGGCGATTCCGTCCGTCCCCCACGGCTATCGCACCTGGTCGCATTGGGCCTCCGAGCGCTGGCCGTCGCTCCCGGACGAGTACGGACCCGGCAGCGCGGCGGGCCGGTAGCTCGGCGCGAACGCCGGCGCCGCGGGCGAGTGCCGGTACGCCCTCCGGCCGGCGGGTCGGTGCCGAGCCGTCCGTGGTTGACCGGCACGGATGCGGATAGAATCGCGGGCGTTCCGCGACCCGAAATGATGTGAGCGCCCTGTTGACCCAATCCGAGTGGTTCGAACTGGTCATCGCCGGGGTCTGCGTCGTGGTGGCGGCCCTGCTCACCGCCGCGGAGGCCGCCCTGCAGTCGTTCTCCAAGAGCCGGGCCGAGCGGCTGGCCGACGAGGGGCGCAGCGGAGCCCGCGGCCTGTTCGCGATCACCCAGGACCCCGCGCCGTTCCTGAACACGACGCTGTTCATGCGCACCCTGCTCGAGATCGTCGCCATCGTCTTGACCGCGCTGGTGATCTTCCAGCACTTCGAGGCCACGTGGGAGCGGGTGACGTACGCGGTCGTGTCCATGGTGCTCGTGTCGTTCATCGTCCTGNGGGTCGCGCCACGCACCCTGGGCCGGCAGCACGCCGAGCGGGTCGCGCTGGCCGCGGCGGGACCCCTGACGGCGATGACCAGCGTCCTCGGCCCCATCCCGCAGCTGATGATCTGGGTGGGCAACGTGCTGACTCCGGGACGCGGGTTCGTCGACGGCCCGTTTTCGTCCGAGGCCGAGCTACGTGAACTGGTCGACATGGCCGAGGCGAGCGACCTGATCGAGGACGACGAACGCAAGATGATCCACTCGGTCTTCGAACTCGGCGACACCATCGTCAAGGAGGTCATGGTCCCGCGCACCTCGATGGTCTACATCGAGCAGGGCAAGACCGTCCGGCAGGCCGTGTCGCTGGCCCTGCGATCGGGCTTCAGCAGGATTCCAGTGATCGGCGAGGATCTGGACGACGTGATCGGCGTCCTCTACCTCAAGGACGCGATCCGGCGCATCTACGACAACCCCAAGGCCCAGGCCACCGAGACTGTCGACAAGCTGATGCGCAAGCCGACCCTGTGCCCCGACAGCAAGCCCGTGGACGAGTTGTTGCGCGAGATGCAACTCACCCGTTCGCACGTGGTCATCGTGGTGGACGAGTTCGGTGGTACCGCAGGCCTGGCCACCATCGAGGACATCCTGGAGGAGATCGTCGGCGAGATCGTGGACGAGTACGACACCGAGGTGCCCAGTGCCGTCGAGATCGGGCCGAACCGGTACCGGGTGTCGGCACGGCTGAACGTGGAGGATCTCGGCGAGTTGTTCGGGCTGCGGCTGGACGACGACGATGTCGACTCCGTCCTCGGCGTGATGGCCAAGGAGCTCGACAAGGTGCCTATCCCGGGCTCGGTCGTCCGCTGGGAGGGCATCGAGCTGGTCGCCGAACGCGGCACCGGACGGCGCAACGCGATCCAGACCGTCGTGGCGACCCGGATCGAGGACGACGCGGAGGACCCCTCCGATGCAGCGGCGGCCGCTGCGGCCGAATTGGCGTCGGAGTCGGCGAAGCGGAGCACCTGATGACCGCGCATCGCTCGGGCTTCGTGTGCTTCGTCGGACGGCCCAACGCCGGCAAGTCCACCCTGACCAACGCGATCGTGGGCCAGAAGATCGCGATCGCCTCGTCGAAGCCACAGACGACCCGGCACGCGATCCGGNGGATCGTCCACCGTCCGGATGCCGAGCTCGTCCTCATCGACACGCCCGGGCTGCACCGGCCGCGCACCCTGCTGNGGGAGCGGCTCAACGACCTCGTCCGTGAGACCTGGACCGAGGTGGACATCGTCGGGGTGTGCCTGCCGGCCGACCAGCGGATCGGGCCCGGCGACACCTACCTCGTCGGCGAACTCGCCGCCTTGCCGAAGCGACCCGCCCTGGTGGCGCTGGCCACCAAGTCCGATCTCGTGAGCCCCCAACGGATGGCGGAGCACCTGCTGAAGACCCAGTCGCTGGAGGCCGAGCTGGGCATCCGGTGGGCGGAGATCATCCCCGTGTCGGCCCTCACCGGCGAGCAGGTCGACGTGGTGACCGACGAGCTGGTGAAACTGCTGCCCGAGGGACCACGGTTCTACCCCGACGGCGAGGTGACCGACGAGCCGACCGAGACCCTCGTCGCCGAACTGATCCGTGAGGCGGCACTGGAGGGCGTCCGCGACGAACTGCCGCATTCGATCACCGTGACGATCGAGGAGATGGGGCTGCGCGCGGGACGACCGGCCGACAAGCCACTGCTGGACATCTTCGCCTCCATGGTCGTTGAGCGGGATTCGCAGAAGGGCATCGTGATCGGCCACAAGGGCCAGCGGCTGAAGGAGGTGGGCCGGGCGGCCAGGCTCCAGATCGCCAAGCTGCTCGGGACGCCGGTCCACCTGGACCTGCGCGTCAAGGTGCTCAAGGACTGGCAGCGCAACCCCAAGCACCTCAACCGCCTGGGCTTCTGAGCGGTTTCAGCGGCGATCGGGTTTCTCGACATCCCGACAGGGCTGCGTGGGACCTCCGGCGATGGAGCTTGTCGAGTTCCTGTCGGGAGTGAGTGCGGCCCGGCGATCGAGCTTGTCGAGATCCCGGGAAGGAGTGAGCGCCGCGGGGTTTCGACAAGCTCAACCGCCGCGTGGGACCTACGGCGATCGAGCTTGTCGAGATCCCGGGCAGGGCTGGGGTGGACGCCGCGGGGTGTCGACAGGCTCAACCGCCGCAGCGGTCCGGTCTGCCGGGTTTCGACAGGCTCAACCGCCGCGGCGGTCCAACGGCCGCGGTGATCGGCGGGGCGTTCGACAGGCTCAAGCGCCGCGGTGGGCCGCTCACCCCAACGTCACGTCCACGGTGCGGCTCGTCCCGGCGCGTTCGAAGGTCACCGGGACGGACGTGCCCGGGGCGTAGAACCGGACGGCGGCGATCAGCCCGTCGGGGGTGGTCGTCCGGAACTGACCCAGCTTGGTGACGACGTCCCCTGCTTGCAGACCGGCGGTCGCCGCCGCCCGTCCAGGCTCGACGACGCCCAGGGTGACCCCGGTCGAGGTGGTCTCCGCGAGCAGCGAGTCCCCGCTCTGCACGCGGACGCCGAGCGTCGCGTCGGTGGACTTGCCCGAGGCGATGAGGTTCGTCGCCACGCGCGCCGCCACGTCCGCCGGGATCGCGAAGCCGATGCCGATGTTGCCAGACTGGCTGGACGACTGGCCCACCGAGGCGATGGAGGAGTTGACGCCGACGATCTCCCCGTTGAGGTTCACCAACGGGCCGCCGGAGTTCCCTGGGTTGATCGCGGCGTCGGTTTGCACGGCCTGGTAGACCGCGGTGTCGTCGTTGCCCGACCGCACCGGACGGGCGGTGGCCGACACGATTCCGCTGGTGACGGTCTCCGACAGCCCCAACGGGGCGCCGACCGCCACCACCGTCTGACCCACCGAGAGGCTGGACGACGTCGCGAACGTGGCGGGCTTCAGTGACGCCGCCTCGACCCCGGATCCGAGCTTCAGCACGGCCAGATCCGTGGCCGGTGCGGTGCCGGTGATGGTGGCGTCGACCGTCCGCCCGTCGGCCAGGGTGACGGTGAGGGTGGCGCCCTGGGCGTCGGCGACGACGTGGTTGTTGGTCAGGACGTGGCCCGCCGTGTCGATGATCACGCCGGTCCCGATCTCGCCGGCCCGTGCGGACTGGACGGTGATCGTCACCACCGAGGGGCTGATGGCGGCCGCGGCGGCGGCCACCGTCCCGTCGAGGGTGGCGGACACCGGAGCCGTCGCGCTGCTCACGGCCAGCGCTGGGTGCGACCCGGCCACGAGGGCGTAGCCGCCCACGCCGGCACCCGCCCCGATGAGGGCCGACAGGGCGCCGGTGGCGACGATCAGCCCGGCCCGGGCCCGACGACGGGGCGGAGGTTGGATCGGCCGCGCTGGCCCCCACGTCTGGGGCGGTGCGTAGCCGGCAACGCTGGACGGGCTGAGGTGTCCCTGGTCGGTGAAGGTCGTCGTCATGGCGCCACCCTTCGTCGACTGCCTGTGGGGAACCTGTGCGAATGCTGCGGACCCGCTGAGAGGTTGTTGAAACTTTGATCAACGAGTTAGACTAGGGCCATGCCGGACCACGAGACCCAACCCGTCCTCTACCTCAGCCACGGCGCCCCGCCGCTCGCGGACGATCGCACCTGGACCGCGGAGCTCGCGACCTGGTCGGCGCGACTGGCGAAGCCGAAGAACATCCTGATCGTGTCCGCCCACTGGGAGAATGCGCCGGTCACGGTGAGTTCCACGACCCCGCACACGCCGCTGGTCTACGACTTCTGGGGCTTTCCGAAGAAGTACTACGAGGTCACCTACGACGCGCCGGTCGCTCCCGAACTGGCCCAGCGCGTCGCCGGCCTCGTACCCGGTGACGTCTACCAGGATCCCGGACGAGGCCTCGACCACGGCGCCTACGTGCCCCTGGTCGAGCTGTTCCCGGCCGCTGACGTCCCGGTGTTGCAGTTGTCGCTGCCCACCCTGGATCCACGCGGGCTGTTCGAGCTCGGCACGCGCCTGGCCCCGTTGCGCGACGAGGGCACCCTCATCGTCGGTTCGGGGTTCACCACCCACAACCTGCGCTGGTTCGACCCGTCCGCCGGGCCGGACGGCACCCCGCCGCAGGCCTCCGCGGAGTTCGACCACTGGGCCGCCGAGGCGGTCGCGGCCAAGGACGTCGACGCGATCCTCGACTTCGAGAAGGTGGCTCCGGCTGCCCACGAGGCGCACCCGCGCACCGAGCACTGGGCCCCGCTGTACGTCGCGCTGGGCGCGGCATCGTCCGGCAGCCTCGAGAGCGACACCACGGTCGAGGGATTCTGGTACGGGCTCTCGAAGCGGTCCTGGCAGTTCGTGTGAGTCGGGTGCCGCGCGTCCTATTCTGGCCCCATGGCTGAGCACCCCCGGCCGATTCCGGGGCAGACGGGACGGCCCGGCTGCTCGATCCGCACCGCTGGGTGGTCGCCCTCCGGCAGGCCGCGCGCCAGGGTTATCGCCGCGCCTCCGGGGCCTTGGCGCCGGTGCTGTGGGCGACGTTGGCGGCGTTCGCCTCGTACCTGATCGCCCACAACGTCTTCGGGCATCAGCAGCCGTTCTTCGCCCCCATCGCGGCGTGGGTCTGCCTTGGTTTCACGTTCAACCGGGTGCCCCGCAAGGTCGTCGAGCTGGGCCTGGGCGCCGTCCTCGGCGTCGCCCTGGGCGAGGCGATCCTGAGCCTGCTCGGCTCCGGCGCGCTCCAGATCGCGCTCGGGCTGACGGTCGGGGCCACGCTGGGTCGCCTGCTTGACCGTGGCGATCTGTTCACCATGCAGAGCGGGGTGAACGCGATGGTGGTCATCGGTATGGGCGGGACGGCGGGCGCGTCGGCCGGGGTTCGCTCGCATGGGCGACGCACTGATCGGCGCCTTCGTGGCGTTCGTGTTCAGCGTGCTGCTGCCGCGCAACCTCGCCCGGAGGCCCAAGCGCTACCTGCGCGGGGTGTACGGCGAGATCGCCACCTGCCTGGGCACGATTCAGCGGGCGCTCCGGGACGGCAACGCCACCACGATGGGCGACGCCGCCACCGAACTCAGAGGCGTGGAGTCCGTCATCGACGGAGCGAGCGAGGTGATCGCGTCCGCCCAACAGATTGCGCGGCTGAACCCGATCCTGCGCGCCGATCGTCCGGTGCTGGATGAATGTGGCCGGCAACGGGCACTGGCGATGCGTCTGGCCCGCACCCTGGACATGCTGATCCGGCAGGGGCGCGGCGTGATCCTCGAAGCCGGACGGCAGCCGAACGCGGCGGCCCTGGTGGGCATCGCCGCCACTACCATGCGGGCCCATTCGACGGCGCTCGCCCACTGGCAGCGGCCCGACCTGGCGCGACGCCTGGCCGTCCAACTCGCGGACGCCTGTGCTCCCGGTGCCGTCCCCGACAGCGACTGGCGGGGCTCGGTGCTGGTGTCGCTGATGCGTTCGATCGCGATCGACGCCCTTCAGGCCACCGGCTTGTCCCGCGCGCAAGCGCGTGCCCACCTGCCGGACGTGGACGATCCCGAACCGACCCGGGACGCCCCGACGATGACCGAGGAGGGGCCCTCGGCGGTCTGGGGAGTGGACGGACGATGACGAATCGCGCCCCGGGCGGCTAGAGTGTCCGCCATGGCATGGGCGAGCCTGCTGCTTGGCCGCCGCAGCGAGGCCTCGAAGTAGTTCAGGCTTCCTCGTTGCGGAGTTTCCCACGCGCCTGACCCCTCCCAACCACACGAGGAATCGCCATGACCATCACCAACCCGTTCGGGACGCGCGTCCAGCCCAAGCCGGTGCAACAACCGTCCCCGATGCCGCACGACCGCTACACCCCGTTCGTCCCCGTCGACCTGCCCGACCGGACCTGGCCGACGAAGAAGATCACCAAGGCCCCGCGCTGGCTGTCCACCGATCTGCGCGACGGCAACCAGGCGCTCATCGATCCGATGACGCCCTCGCGCAAGAAGAAGATGTTCGACCTGCTGGTCGGCATGGGCTACAAGGAGATCGAGGTCGGCTTCCCGTCGGCGTCGCAGACTGACTTCGACTTCGTCCGCAGCCTGATCGTGGGCGACCACATCCCCGACGACGTCACGATCTCGGTGCTGACCCAGGCGCGCGAGGACCTGATCGACCGCACGGCCCAGTCGCTGGTCGGGGCCAAGCGGGCGACCATCCACCTGTACAACGCGACTGCCGAACTGTTCCGGCGGGTGGTGTTCGGCATCGACGAGGCCCAGTGCATCGCGATGGCGACCCGCGGCACCGAACTGGTCATGAAGTACGCCGAGCAGAACCTGGGCGACGTCGAGTTCGGCTACCAGTACTCCCCGGAGATCTTCACCCAGACCCCGACCGACTTCGCGATCGAGGTGTGCAACGCGGTGATGGATCGCTGGCAGCCGAGCGAGGGCCGCGAGATCATCCTGAACCTGCCGGCCACCGTGGAGCGTTCGACGCCCAACACCTACGCCGACCAGATCGAGTACTTCGGCCGGCACGTCCGCAACCGTCCGTACGTCGCGATCTCGCTGCACCCGCACAACGACCGCGGGACGGCCGTCGCGGCCACCGAACTGGCCCTGATGGGCGGCGCGGACCGGGTCGAGGGCTGCCTGTTCGGCCACGGCGAGCGGACGGGCAACGTCTGCCTGGTGACCCTGGGGATGAACCTGTTCAGCCAGGGCGTCGACCCGCAGATCGACTTCTCCGACATCGACGAGATCCGCCGGACGGTCGAGTACTGCACCAACCTGCCGGTGCACCCGCGCCACCCGTACGCGGGCGACCTGGTCTACACCGCCTTCTCGGGCTCCCACCAGGACGCCATCAAGAAGGGACTGGAGGCCCTGGAGAAGCAGGCGCATGCCGCCGGCAAGGGGATTCACGAGATCCCGTGGGAGGCGCCGTACCTGCCGATCGACCCCCATGACGTGGGTCGCAGCTACGAGGCGGTCATCCGGGTGAACAGCCAGTCGGGCAAGGGCGGCATGGCCTACCTGATGAAGACCGAGCATCACCTGGATCTGCCGCGTCGGCTCCAGATCGACTTCAGCCGGGTCGTCCAGCGGCACACCGACACCGCCGGCGGCGAGGTCACGCCCGAGCAGCTGTGGGAGATCTTCCACGCCGAGTACCTGGGCGAGCAGGCGCCGTTGGAACTGGTCAGCGTGCCCGACATCCACAGCAACGGCGGCTACCGGGTCACCGCCAAGGTGAAGGTGGACGGGGTTGAGAAGGAACTCGTCGGCGAGGGCAACGGGGCGCTGGACGCGTTCGCCGACGCCCTGTCCCTGGAGGGCTACCACGTCCGCGTGCTGGACTACACGTCTCACGCGCTGGCCTCCGGTAGCGATGCGGGGGCGGTCGCGTACGTCGAGTGCGAGCTGGGCGAGGGCGAGGACGCGCACATCGTGTGGGGTGTCGGCACCCACGAGTCGATCGCCACGGCGGCGCAGAAGGCGATCATCTGCGCCCTGAACCGGGACGCCCGCGCGGACGACTGACCCGGACGGACCCGCGGCATGACCGAGTGGACGAACCCCTACCCGGAGCTTCAGCGGGCCCTGCGGCAGGCCATCAACGACGGGCTGCGCCGGACGAACGGCCTCATCGACCCCGGGGACTTCGCGAACTGCGTGGTCCCCGGGGCGCAGGACAAGGCGGCCAAGATGTTGCTGCGGCTGCTCCTCCGGCATCCCGACGGGCGGCTGGAGTGGAAGCCGGAGCTGGTCAGCGAGGCCGCCCTGCTGGACAAGCTCGGCGGCAGCAAGGCCGTCGACGTTCGCGCGCTGACCAGGCTGTTCGAGGACTCCCGGCGGCTGGCGAACCGGACCTCCTACCCGTCCATCGCGCCCGTGGCCAACAAGAGCCAACTGGTCAGCCGGCACAGCTTCCTCGAACCCCGGTGTTCGGGGTCGACATCCTCGTCCGGCCGCCCACGGAGTTCTCCGACGACCGGGACGACGGCGAACTGCGCAACGCCCTGACCCTGGGGACGAGGCCCTGGCCCTGGTGGTCCACGGCGAGTTCGACGGGTTGCGGTTGGTGACCACCGACACCTACGTCGTCCGGCTGGTGGTGGGCAACGCCTTCAGCATCCCCGGATCGTCGGCCTGATCCCCGGGCGGCGTTCGGCTGCGAGCAGGCGCTGCGCGAGCCGCTGCTGGCCGGCGACCCGCAGCGAGCGGTGGCGGCCGTCCTGCCGCACCTGAACCGGTTCGCAGCCGACGCCGCGCTGGCCTTCGTCAGCTGAGCGAGCCCAGCGGAAGGACGTGCGGGGCGCGCCTCCCGACCGCCTCCACGCCCAGGTGTGCCGCCTCCCGGTGCCCGGTGGGGTGTGGCCGACCGCGACGGCACGTCCGCATCTTGGCGTCCCGTCGCCGAGCCACAGGAGCCCGGCCCCGTCGAGCCCGAGGAGGATCCCGACGCGCAGTGGCGCGGCTCGCCGCCTTCACCGCGCTGGAAACGAACGTTCACCGCGCTGGCATCGAACGCGACACCACCCCGCCAAGGCTGAGATTCCGTCCCGTTTCGTGCAATCGTTTCGCAGCATTACCGTCCTTATGAAAAGGATTCAGCGAGTTCGATGACCCGCCAACTCTGGAACCGCTTCCGCAATTAAGCACTATTCGAGGCGTATCTAGACCCCTTCCGGGGACACTTACCCTCAAGACGGCCCCCACCCTCCCTGGAGGCAAGATGATCAACTCGCTCGCGGCTGCCACGATGCGGCTGAAGTTCCTGGTTCTCACGGTGGGCGCCATCGTGATCGGGGCCGCCGCCCTGATCGTTCCGAGATCGGTTGCAGAGGCACTTCCCGAATTCACTCCCACCTATGTCGAGGTGCAGACCGAGGCGCTCGGGCTATCGGCGAACGAAGTCGAGCAAATGGTGACCGTCCCTCTGGAGGCTGACCTGCTGAATGGCGTCCAGGACGTATCGGTGATCCGATCCCAGTCGCTGACGGGCCTTTCGCGCATCGTCATGGTCTTCAAGGACGGCATCGACGAATACGTGGCACGCGCCAGGGTGCAGGAGAAGCTCACCCAGTCGGCCGCCCTGCCGCAGGTGTCGAAGCCCCCGACGATGCTCCAGCCGCTGGCAACCGAGAGCCGGCTGATGATGTTCACGATGGAGCCGGAGACGATCACCCCGATCGAAACGTCCGTGCTCGCTCGCTGGACGGTCAGGCCCCGGCTCCTGGGAATCCCGGGCGTTGCGAACGTGGCCGTGTGGGGCAACCGTGAGCGTCAGTTGCAGGTGCAGGTGAACCCCGAGCAGCTCAAGAGCAAGGGCGTCACCCTCACGCAGATCGTGGAGTCGGTGGGCAACGCGCAGATCGTGTCCNCCCTCACGTTCCTGGAGGCGTCGACCNCCGGAACCGGCGGGTTCATCGAGACCCCCAGCNAACGGCTTCAGGTCCGTCACGTCTTCGACAAGCTCGCGACGCCCGAGCAGATGGCCAGGATCCCCATCGTCGAGGCCGACAACGTGCAGGTGAAGGACGTGGCGACGGTGGTCGAGGATCACCAGCCGCTGATCGGCGACGCGGTGACGGGGGCAAGCCCGNGCAGCCTGCTGATCGTCGTGGAGAAATTCGCCGGCGCGAACACCGTCGAGGTCACCAACGCGGTCCAGGCGGCACTGGACGAGATGAAGCCCGGTCTGGTCGGAGTGAAGATCGACGCGGACCACTTCCGGGCCAGCGACTACGTGGCGGGTGGGCTGCAGAACCTGGCGCTGGCGTTCCTGTTGGGCTTCGTCCTCGTGGTGGCGGCGGTCGGGCTGGTGTTCCGTGATTGGCGCGCCTCGGTCCTGACGGCCGTCTCGGTCGCCACTGGAACCAGTCTGGCGGCCCTCATCCTCCACTTCGTCGGCCAGGAGCAGAACCTGCTGTCCTTGAGCGGGGTCGCCGCAGGCAGCGTCGTGCTGGCGGTGGACGCCGCCGGGGCCAGCGCTCGATCCGGGTCCGGCTCGGACACGCTGCGTTCCCCGTCCCGTGGCGCAGTGGGGCTCGCAACCATGATCGGACTGCTGACCGTGATACCCCTGTTCGCCTTGCAGGGGCGTCCCGGCGCTCTCCTGCGGTGGGTGCCGCTGGCGTTCGCCGCCACGGCGGTCGCGTCCTGGTTGGTATCGGCCCTGATGTCCGGGGCGCTGGCCGGTCTGCTGGGCCCTGTCGGGCGTGAGCTGCGGGTTCCGGCGGCCGTTGAGGGACCGCTTGCGAAGGTGAGTGGGACCGTCGCGCGGGTGGGGCTGGGCGCGCTGGCGATCGTCGCGTTGNCTGGGGTCGGGCTGGCTCCCAAGGCACTCGCCCCCGCCTTCGTCGGACGGGACGTCGTCGTCTCGCTCGACGCGGCGCCCGGCACTTCGCTCCCGGCCATGAGCGCCTCGGTGAATGAAGCCACCACGCGTATCCGGACGACCNCCGGCGTGCAGACGGTCCTGGGCCACGTCGGACGCGCGATCACCGGCGATCAGATCGTGGACGTGAACTCGGCTCAGCTGTGGGTTCGCCTCACCCCTGACGCCGACGCCACGCGGGCCATCCAGGACATCGCGAACATCGGCAAGAACCTGGCCGGGGTGACGGTGAGCGTCGACAGCTACTCCGCGTCGCGGCTTCGTGCGGTGGGCACCCTGTTGGGCGGGCGCGCGCCGAGCATCGCGGGCCTGGACCTCGTCACCGGCATCGATCACCCACTGGTGGTTCGCGTCTATGGCGAGAGCCAGGAGGTGCTCAACGCCAAGGCGACAGAGATCCAACAGGCACTGACCTCGGTGTCGGGGATCGTCTCGCCGACGGTCGTGGTTCCTCCGACCCAGGACGGGGTGGAGATCACAGTCGACCTTCAGAAGGCGCGGGCCCATGGGATCAAGCCCGGGGACGTCCGGCGGGCCGAGGCGATCCTGGTTCAGGGGATTCAGGTCGGCAGCGTCTTCGAAGGCCAGAAGGTCTTCGACGTCATCGTGCTCGGTGACAAGTCGACCCGCGCGAGCGTCGAGGCGATCAAGAACCTCTGGATCGACGCTCCCGCCGGCGGCCACGTGAAGCTCGGGGATGTCGCTGACGTGGCCATTCGCAAGGTCCCCGTCGTCATCCAGCGGGACGCGGTGGCGCGCTACGTCGACGTGGTGGCGGACGTGAGTGGCGACGCGTCCTCGGCGGCGGAAGGCGCGCGGAAGGCAGTCGCCTCCGTGACGTTCCCGCTGGAGCACCACGCCGAGGTCCTGACCCAATCCACCGGGACCGAGATGGGACTGTCCACGGCCGTCTGGGTCGGTTTGGCCGCTCTCGTGGGCATCTTCCTGCTCCTCCAGGCGGGGGCAGCGAGCTGGCGCAACGGCCTGCTCGCCTTCGTGTCGACGCTGGCGTCCGTGTCCGGCGGGGCGGTGGTCGCCGCGGTCTTCGGGGTCTCCCTCGGAACGCTGCTCGGCCTGCTGGTGCTGCTTGCGATCGGTGCACGGTTCGCGCTGTGGACGCTGCAACGCGCTGGGGGCGAACTGGGCGAACCCGCCGAGGGGGTGGCAGCGCGGGGCGCGATCGTGGGCGCCACGGTGGCTGCTGCGGTCTTCGTGCTTCCCGCCGCCATCATGTCGAGCCGACCCGGATTGGAAGTCCTGGGCATCTTCTCCTGGACAGTCCTGGTCGGGTTGATCACCACGCTCGTCGCGGCGCTGGCGCTACCCACCGCGGCCCTGCATGCGGCGGGAGGGAAGTCATGATGCGCACTCGGGTCCCCATGGCACTGGTTGCCATCGTGGCGCTGGTGCTGACGGCGGGATGTGCCTCGCTGAAGTCCGCGCCGGCTGCGAGTCATCCGGCCGAGAAGTTGACCCCGCTCGGGAACGGGCTCACCGAGGTGACGCTCACCAGTGAGGTCGCGCAGAACATCGGTGTCCGGACGGAGCCCGTGCGAGCCCAGGGGAGTGTCCTGACGGTGCCGACGTCGGCCGTCATCTATCGGCCCGAAGGCACGGCCTGGGTCTACGCCGAGGTGCGGCCCTACACCTATGTGCGCGCGGCAGTGACCGTGGCCGACGACTCAGGCGGTGTGGCCCAGCTCACGGAGGGTCCGCAAGCAGGCACCCTGATCGTCGTGCAGGGGTCAGCCTGATCTACGGCACCGAGTTCAAGATCGGGAAGTGAGTCGTCTCATGATGCGTTCGATCGTTTCGGGTAGCCTCCGCTTCCGCTGGCTCGTCCTGTTCGTGGGCGCGGCCATCCTTTCGTTCGGCCTGTTCCAGGTTCGACATGCCAGCGTCGACGTCTTCCCCGAGTTCGCCCCGCTGCGCATTGAGATTCAGACCATCGCCGTGGGTAATTCATCGACCGAAGTCGAGGAGTTGATCACGGCGCCGCTTGAGGAGCAACTGGCGGGCGTCGATGGTGTCGAGGAACTGCGCTCCAAGTCGGTCGGTGACCTGTCCTCGATCGTCATGATCTTCAAACGCGGCACCAACCAGGAGCGTGCCCGCCAACTGGTGGCGGAACGGATCGCTCAGGTGACCCCGTCCCTGCCGACGTGGGCGTCTCCGCCGGTCATCATGCCGCCCCTGTCGTCCACGAGCCGCGTCATGAAGATCGGGCTCACTTCGCCCACGGTGTCCCAGATGGAACTCTCCCGCATCGCGTACTGGAGCATCCGTCAGCGGCTGTTGCGCGTGCCCGGGGTGGCACAGGTGGCGATCTGGGGCGAGCAGCTGCAGCAGCTACACGTCCAGGTGGACCCCAAGCTCCTGAAGAAGTTCGACGTCACGCTCGAAGAAGTGATGGATTCCACCGCCGAGGCGCTGGATGCCCAGGTGCTCAAGTACACCGACGGTTCCCTCATCGGTACCGGCGGGTTCGTCGAGGACGGAAAGGTGCGGCTCAGTGTCCGCAGCCTGCAATCCATCACCGATGAGAAGGGCCTGGCGCAGGTGGTCATCACCCGTGATGAACACCGCAAAGGCCCGACCACGAGAATGTCCGACATCGGTGAGGTCAAGACCACCTACATGCCGATGTGGGGCGACGGTGTGGTCAACGACGGGCCCGGCATTCTGCTCGTGGTCCAGAAGTTCCCCGACTCGAATACGTTGCAGGTGACCGAAGGCATCGAACAGGCGATGCGCGAACTGCAGCCCAGCCTGCCGGGTATCCAAGTGGACACGACGATCTTCCGTCCGGCCACCTTCATCGAAACCGCGATCGAGAACCTGGGCTGGTCGCTCTTCATCGGCATCGCCTTGGTGATTCTGATCCTGGTCGCGTTCCTCATGCAATGGCGCACGACAGTGATCAGCCTGGTGTCGATTCCCTTGTCTTTGGTGGCAGCCGTGACCGTGCTGCAGGCCAATGACGTCACCCTGAACGTCATGGTGATCGCGGGGTTGGTGGTTTCCATCGGGGTGGTCGTGGACGACGCAATCATCGACACCGAAAACATCGTGCGACGCCTTCGACAACATCCTGGGGAACGCACTTTCGCCGATGTATTCCGGATCGTCGTCGACGGCTCGGTGGAAGTTCGCAGTGCGATCATCTACGCCACACTGATCGATGTCGTCGCGATTCTTCCGGTATTCCTGCTGGAGGGCCTGTCGGGTGCGTTCTTCCAGCCGTTGGTCCTCGCCTACGGGATTGCCGTGCTCGCCTCGATGGTCGTCGCGACCACCATCACTCCGGCGATGTGCCTGGTGATGTTGCGGAAGGCCAAGCTGGAGACGCGGGACCCGTGGCTGCTGGCGACGCTGAAGCGGGCCTACGTGAAGGCGATCGCGCCGATCATTCGGACCCCGCTGCCCGCCTTCATCGGCGTCGGCGTGCTGCTGCTCGTGGGCGCCTTGATGATCNCCCTGCTGGGCACGAACCTGCTGCCGAACTTCAAGGAGCGGGACTTCCTCATGCACTGGGTGACCAAGCCGGCGACCTCACTGTCGGAGGAGACCCGCATCTCGGTCGACGCCTGTCGTGCGCTGCGCAAGATCGAGGGAGTGAGGAACTGCGGTTCCCACATCGGCCAGGCCCTGTTGGCCGACGAGGTGTACGGCGTGAACTTCGGCGAGAACTGGATCAGCGTCGACAAGTCGGCTCCCTACGACGCCACGTTGCACAAGGTCGAGGCGCTGGTGGAGGGATACCCCGGCATGTATCGAGACGTGCAGACCTACCTGCGGGAGCGCGTCAAGGAAGTCCTCACCGGTGGCAGCGAGTCGATCGTCGTGCGGGTCAGCGGTGACGACCTCAATGACATTAAGGCGACGGCCGACGCGGTCGCGGCGGCGATCCACGACGTACCCGGCTTGAAGGATCCGCACGCATCGGTTCAGGAGCCGGTGGCGCAGATCAACGTCGAAGTCAACGAAGCGGCTGCGTTGACCTACGGCCTCAAACCCGGCGACATCCGCCGGCAGGCGGCGACCATGATCGCCAGCGAAGAGGTCGCCGACCTGTTCCAGGGCGGGCGGGCGTACGACGTCCACGTGTGGAGCAAGCCCGAGTACCGCAACAGCATCAGCGCGCTGAAGGGGCTGCTCCTCAACACCCCTGGCGGCGGTCAGGTGAAGTTGTCGGACGTGGCGACCATCACCATCGCCCCCACCCCGAGTGCTGTGACCCGCGTTCAGGGCACGCGCTACCTCGATGTCGGCGGCAACCTCGCCAGTGGCGCGAACATGGCCGCCGTGGTCGCGGAGGTGCAACGGCGGGTGGCCGGGGTACCGCTGCCCTCCGCGGTGCACCTGTCGGTCATCGGTGAAGCCGATGAACTGGCGGCCGCCGGACGCACGATGCTCATGTTCGGGCTGCTGTCGATGCTGGTGGTCTTCCTGCTGCTCTACGCGGCGTTCGGGAAGCTGGGCCTCAGCGTCCTCCACTTCCTCACCCTCCCGGTCGCGCTGGTCGGTGGGGTCGTGGCGGCCTGGATCGGCGGCGGCATCGTCTCGCTGGGTTCGCTCGTCGGGTTCCTCACCGTCTATGGGATCGCTGCGCGCAACGGGATCTTGATGATCAGCCACTTCCAGCATCTGGAGAAGGTCGAGGGACTGCCCTTCGGTCGGGATCTGGTCGTGCAGGGCGCCAGCGAGCGCCTCGCACCGATCCTGATGACGGCCTCGGCGACTGGGCTTGCCCTGGTCCCGCTGGTCCTCTCCGGCAACCAGCCGGGGCATGAGATCGAGTACCCGATGGCGGTGGTCATCGTGGGTGGACTCATCACCTCCACGCTGCTCAATCTCTTCGTCCTGCCGTCCATCTATCTGCGGTTCGCCGGCTCCNGCGGGCGATCGAGCGGCCCGGAAGGCCGCTCTGGGCACGGACCAGGCGGCGGACATCGCGGACGCGGCGCCTCAGCCGGCTGAGCACGAAGCCGATGCCAACCCGCCGAAGTGAGGAGTTCGGAGCTCTAAACTGCGCGCATGGACCTGCGAGGCCAGCGGATCAGTTACGAGCGCGGTGAACTGGACGAGTCGGTCGCCACGAGCGCCCCGCTGGCGCTGTTCGAGCGCTGGTACCGGGAGGCGGTGGCGGCTGGGGTGGCCGAGCCGAACGCGATGACGCTGGCCACGGTCGGCGCCGACGGACGGCCCTCGACCCGCGTGGTCCTGGTCAAGTCGTTCGACGAGGCGGGGATCGTCTGGTTCACCAACTACCGCTCCCGCAAGGGGCGGGAGCTGGCGGCCAACCCATATGCGGCACTGCAGTTCCACTGGGTCGCCCAGGAGCGGGTCGTTCGGATCGAGGGACGGGTGAGCCAGGTGCCGGCGGAGGAGTCGGACGCGTACTTCGCCGTTCGTCCGCTGGATTCGCGGATCGGCGCCTGGGCCTCGCCGCAGTCAGAGGTCATCGCCAATCGCGGCGTGCTGGTGGCCAACGCCGGGAGGGAGGCCGCGCGGCACGGGCTCAACCCGCCCCGGCCCCCGCACTGGGGCGGCTACCGGCTCGTCCCCGACGTCTGGGAGTTCTGGCAGGGACGCAAGTCGCGGCTCCACGACCGCCTGCGCTACCGCCTCGTCGACGGTTCGTGGATCCGCGAGCGCCTGGCGCCCTGACCGGGACCTCGGTGCCCGGAGCGGCTCAGGGGCAGCGTGTGATGGAGGCGGCGGTGAAGGTCTGCCAGGCGCCGGGCGGCTGGGTCCCGATCGTGAACCGGTACTGAATGTGAGCCCCGCTCCCGCACGGGTTGACGTGGATGCCGTCGTTGACGCTCGGGTAGGCCGTGTGGTTGCAAGAGCCGTAGTTCTCTCCGACGGTCGGGAGGGATGCCGAGCCGCTGCCGGTCAGGGTGGCGCTGCCGATCCCGGTGCCGCCCCAGGCGCACCAGTAGGCGCGGCCGCTGATGGGCTGCACCTCGATCTTGACGCGTTGGGTGCAACCGCCGGCCAGGGTGAACTTCAGCACCACGTCCCGATGGCAGGGCAGCTTACACCCTGGGAACGCCGCGTTGTCCACGACCCAGTTCGTGGAGGTCTCAGTGACCTTCGGGATGCAGACGCCCGACAGGGCGTGTGCCGGGGCGGCGCTGACGGTCATGACGGCCGGGGTGGCCCAGGCGACGCCGGCCACCAGCGTACGGCGCTTGAGGCGCGCGGGCTTGTCTTGGTCCATGGGAACTCCTTGGGTCGGGCCTTCGCCCTGTTGTCGGGTCGCCAAGAAGCACAGAGGTGCTTCCCGACCCCCAAGCGGTTGCCTACACCCTAACGGGTGACTCGCCGATGTCAAGGGAAGTGGGGTCTCAATGGTGATGAGAGCCGGGTCGCCTGAGACCGGCCGGTGATCGCCGGGGCGTTCCCTAGGCTGAGGCCATGTCCAAGGTCCTGATGAAGCTCCCGGTGNGGGAGAAGGTCGGCCTCGCGTTCTCCGGCGGCCTCGACACCTCGGTGGCGGTCGCCTGGATGCGCGAGAAGGGCGCCATTCCCTGCACCTACACCGCCGACATCGGCCAGTACGACGAGCCGGACATCGCCTCGGTCCCCGGTCGGGCCGAGCAGTACGGCGCCGAGATCTCCCGGCTCGTGGACTGCCGGGCCGAGCTCGTCGCCGAGNGGCTGGTTGCCCTGGCGTGCGGGGCGTTCCACATCCGCAGCGCCGGCCTGCCCTACTTCAACACCACGCCGCTGGGCCGCGCCGTGGCCGGAACGATGCTGGTCAACGCCATGTTCGCCGACGGGGTGAACGTGTGGGGCGACGGCTCGACCTACAAGGGCAACGACATCGAGCGGTTCTACCGCTACGGACTGCTGGCCAACCCCGAACTGCGGATCTACAAGCCCTGGCTCGACACCGATTTCGTCAACGAACTCGGCGGCCGCCACGAGATGAGCGTCTGGCTGGCCGAGCGGGACCTGCCGTACCGGGATCCGGTCGAGAAGGCGTACTCCACCGACGCGAACATCTGGNGGGCCACCCACGAGGCCAAGACCCTGGAGCACCTGAACGAGTCGATGGATATCGTCGACCCCATCATGGGCGTCGCGCACTGGCGCTCCGACGTCCGGATCGATCCTGAGGTGGTCTCGATCACGTTCGAGCAGGGCCTGCCCGTGGCGATCAATGGCGAACGTCTCGGTCCGGTCGATCTGGTGTACAAGGCCAACGAGATCGGCGGACGACACGGCCTGGGCATGACCGACCAGATCGAGAACCGGATCATCGAAGCCAAGTCCCGCGGCATCTACGAGGCGCCCGGGATGGCGCTGCTGCACATCGGCTACGAGCGGCTCGTCAACGCGATCCACAACGAGGACACCGTCGCGGCCTACCACAACGAGGGCCGCAAGCTGGGCCGGTTGCTGTACGAGGGCCGCTGGCTCGACCCGCAGGCGCTGATGATCCGCACGTCGATCCAGCAATGGGTCGGCTCGGCGATCACCGGGACGGTGACGGTCCGCCTGCGCCGCGGCTGGGACTACACGATCCTCGACACCCAGGGCCCGGCGCTGTCCTACCACCCCGAGAAGCTGTCGATGGAGCGGGTCGAGGACGCCGCCTTCGGCCCGGTCGATCGGATCGGGCAGTTGACCATGCGCAACCTGGACATCGCCGACTCGCGCACCCGGCTGGAGCAGTACGCCCAGCTCGGCCTGGTCGGCGGGACGGTGTCGGGGCTGGTCGGCGAGCTGGAGTCCGGGCTCGCGCAGCGCTACCTGACCGATCACATGGGCGATCCCGACCCGGCGATCGAGGACGCCCAGGCCCGCTCGGGCATGGATCTCGGCGCCGACTGACGCGGGTGGAACTGGCCGACCTGACCTGGNGGGACGTCGTCTCCGACGACGACGGCACCCTGGTGATGCGGGCCGAACTGGACGGGCGTCCGGTGGTGGTGAAGCGGTTTGCCTCCGTCCCGCACCGGCGCGAAATCGCGGCCTACGACCTGCTGCGGCGGCTCGGTGTGCCCACGCTGCCGGTGCTCGCCGCTGGGCCCGACTGGATCGTCCTGGCCGACCTGTCGGACGAGGGCTGGCGGCGCGGCACGCCGGACGACCTGCACGACCCGCATGTCGCCCGGCTGCTGGCCCGCTGGTACGACCGGCTACACGCCGCCGGAGGGACCCTCGCGGCGGCGGAACTGGACCGGCTGTACAGCGAGGCCGATCTGGTGGCGCCAGACACGATCGCCGCGCTCGCCGGCCGCTGGCCGGAGCTGGCCCTGCAGGTCGCCGCGGCCCAGGGCCGGTTGCCGGCCTGGCGGGCCGGGTACCGCCGGTTGCCCCGCACGCTGACCTACAACGACTTCTGGTACACCAACCTGGCGGTGGCCACCGACGGCACGGCCGCGCTCATGTTCGACCTCAACCTGCTGGGCGCGGGGCCCCGGGCCGCCGACGTCCGCAACGTGACGGTGTCGCTGTCGGAGCAGGCCGCGGCGGTGTTCCTGGACGAGTACGGCACCCTCGCCGCTGCCCGCGGCGTCCCGTTCGATCCGGACGAGTTGACCGCCGACGAGCCGTTGGCCCACCTGGCGACCCTGGTGGTTGGCGCGACCGCCGAGGAGACGCCGCACTGGGCGCTGGACTCCCTGGCGTGGCTGCGCGGCCTCACCGGGTGAGCGTCAGCCGAGGTCGGTGCCGTTGCTGGCGATGACCCGGCGGTACCAGTCGAAGCTGTCCTTCTTCACCCGGTCGAGGCTCTTGAGGTCGAACTCGTCGCGGTCGACGTAGATGAACCCGTACCGCTTGGAGGCCCCCGAATGCGTCGACACCAGGTCGATCGCCGACCAGGGNCAGTAGCCGAACAACTCGACCCCGTCGGTGAGCGCGAGCCGGAGCTGCTCGATGTGCCGGCGGTAGTAGTCGATCCGGTAGGCGTCGTGCACCCGGCCGTCCTCCAGCGTGTCGAACCCGCCGATCCCGTTCTCGGTGATGATCAGCGGGAGGCCGTACCGGTCGCGCAGCCGCCGCAGGGTCGTCCGCAGCCCGACCGGATCGATCTCCCAGCCGAACGCGTTGGTCGGCAGGAACTCGTTCTTCACCGCCCGGTAGAGCCCGATCTCGCCGCGGACGAGCTGCTGGTCGCCGTCGCGGGACGCCAGATCGGAGGCGTCCCCGCGGGAGGCCCCGACGGTCTGGGTGGAGTAGTAGTTGAAGGCGATGACGTCGGGCTTGGCCGCCGCCAGCACTTCGGCGTCGCAGTCCGCGACGTCGGGCTCCCAGCCGCGCTCGGTCAGGTACCGCCACGCCAGCGGGTGGTACCGGCCGTGGACGGCCACGTCGAGGTACATCAGGTTGCGGACGGCGTCCCAGTCGTCCGCGGCCAGGACGTCCTCGGGCGCGGGGCTCGCCGGATAAACCGACACGATGTTGGGTGCGGGACCGATCTTGGCCCCGGGCACCAGCTCGTGCAGCAGCGCGGACGCCCGCGCGGCGGCCAGGAACATGTGGTGGCTCTGCTGGTAGACGCCCTTCTTGCCGCCATCGGCGCCGGCGGAGCCGGTGGTCCCGACCGCGTCGCCGTGCAGGACCATCATGTTCTGCTCGTTGATGGTCAGCCAGTAGCGCACCTTGTCGCCGTACTCGGTGAACAGGATGCGGGCGTACTCGACGAAGGCGTCGATGGTCGCCCGGTTGCCCCAGCCGCCCTGGGCGTCCAGCGCCGCGGGCAGGTCGAAGTGGTACATCGTGACGACCGGCTCGATCCCCTTGGCGAGCAGGGCGTCGAGGAGGCGATGGTAGAAGTCCACCCCGGCCCGGTTGACCTCGCCCGTGCCGGTCGGCAGGATCCTCGTCCACGCGATCGAGAACCGGTACGCCTTGAGGCCGAGCTCGGCGAACAGCTCCACGTCGGCCTCGAACCGGTAGTAGTGGTCGGAGGCGACCTTGTAGTCGGTGGTGCCCGCGGGGAAGTGGGTCCGGACGTCGATGACGGACGGGCCCTTGCCGTCGGCGTCCCAGCCGCCCTCGACCTGATAGGCCGAGGTGGACGCGCCCCACAGGAAGTCGGCGGGAACGTCGACCAGGTGACGGTAGTCCATGGTGGTGATCCTTTCAGGGTCGCGCGGGCGGGAACAGGGTCCGGTCAGCGGGTGTCCGGCCGCACCTCGTTCGGGATGGCGCCGCCGTAGCGGCGATCCCGGGCGGCGTAGAGCTCGATGGCCCGCCACAGGTCCCGGCGGTCGAAGTCGGGCCACAGCCGGTCGAGGAACACCAGTTCGGCGTAGGCCGATTGCCAGACCAGGAAGTTCGACGTCCGTTGTTCCCCGGACGATCGGACGAACAGGTCCACGTCCGGGATCTCCGGCTCGTCCAGGAATCGGCGGAAGCGTTCCTCGGTGAGCCGGGAGGGATCCAGCTCGCCGCGGCGGGCGGCCTCGGCGATCGCCCGGGCGGCGTCCACGATCTCGGCGCGGCCCCCATAGTTGACGCAGAACTGCAGGGTCAGGACGGTGTTGTCGCGGCTCTGCTCCTCGGCCGTCTCGAGCTCCTTGATGACCGAGGCCCACAGCCGCGGCCGGCGGCCGGCCCAGCGGACCCGCACGCCCATCTCGTCCAACTGGTCGCGGCGGCGGTGGATGACGTCGCGGTTGAACCCCATCAGCCAGCGCACCTCCTCCGGCGAGCGGCGCCAGTTCTCGGTCGAGAACGCGTAGGCGCTGAGGTACTTCACCCCGATCTCGATCGCGCCCTCGATCACGTCGAACAGGGCACCCTCGCCCCGCGCGTGGCCCTCGGTGCGGGGNAGGTTGCGTTCCTTGGCCCAGCGTCCGTTGCCGTCCATCACGATCGCGACGTGGGCGGGCAGCAGNCTTGCGGGGATCGCCGGCGGCCGGGCGCTGGGATGCGGGATGGGCGGACGAGGGGTCTTCACCACGAGCCTGAGCCTAGTGGGAATACCCCCTTGGGGCCTGGTGTTAGCACTCGTAGACTGAGAGTGCTAACCATCGACCCGAAGGAGTGACTCACATGGCACGCACCTTTGACCCGTTCCGTGAGATGGACCGCTGGTTCTCCGACGTCGCTCGGACGCCGGCCAGCGCCGCCATGGCCATGGACCTGTACCGCGCCGGCGACGCGTTCGTCGCGCGCGTCGACCTGCCCGGTGTCGACCCGTCGACCATCGACGTGGACGTCGAGGAGCGGACGCTGACGATCCGCGCCGAGCGCAAGGCCGACGTCACCGACGCCGACCAGCAGTGGCTCGTCCGCGAACGCCCGAGCGGCACGTTCGCCCGTCAGCTGACGCTTGGCTACGGTGTCGCGCTGGACCGGATCGAGGCCGAGTACCGCGACGGTGTGCTGACCCTGCACATCCCCGTCGCCGAGGAGGCCAAGCCGCGCAAGATCAGCGTGACCCACACCGGTGGGCCCACGCAGATCGAGGGCAGTGTCGAGCCCGACCGGACCGGCGAGGACGACCGGGGCGAGGGCAACTGACCCTCGCCGAACCGGCCCGCCAGGCCCCCGACAAGGGGAGATGCGCGGAACCAGTGCACACCGCAACGGGTGGGTGGCCGACCAGCCACCCGCCCGTCGGCGTCTGTGGGGCTACGCGGGCTGGGGCGCGAACGCAGCCGACGCGGCGTCCAGTCGCTTCACCTGGGCGCGGCTGAGCTTGAGCGAGGCCGCCGCCAACAGGGCGGGAACCTGTTCGGGGACCGACGCGGACGCGATCGGCGCGGCAACCCCGGGNCGGGTCAGGAGCCACGCGAGCGCGACGGTCCCCGGCTCGCAGTCGTGCTCTGTCGCGATGTCCACCACCGCATCGCGGACCGCCCAACCGGCGTCGGTGAAGTACTTGCTCACCGCCTGTGCGCGGGCGCCGTGGGCCGCCTCGTCCCGTGCGTACTTGCCGGTCAGGAAGCCGGAGGCGAGCCCGTAGTAGGGCACCAGGGCCAGGTGGTGCGCCACCGCCAGGTCGCCGAGCCCGGCTTCGACCGTCGTCCGGTTCACCAGGTTGTAGGGCGGCTGCAGGGCGACCGGCGCGGCCCAGCCCTCACGCGCGACGGTCGCGAGGACGGCCTCGGTGCGCTCAACGGAGAAGTTCGACAGGCCGTAGCCGCCGATCGTCCCCGCGACCACCCACCCGTTGAACACCTCCAGCCACTCCTCCAGCCGCACGTGCTCGTCGTCCTCGTGGGCGTAGTAGAGGTCGATCCGATCGACGCCGAGACGCCGGCGGGATCCGTCCAGCGCGATCCGGACGTTGTGCGCGGACAAGCCGCGATACCGCGGATGCTTGGCCACCTTGGTGGCGATGACCAGCTTGTCCCGGTCGACCCCGGTGGCCAGCCAGGCTCCGATGATCCGCTCGGACTCCCCACCGGAGTTGCCCGGCACCCAGGCCGAATACACATCGGCGGTGTCGATGAAGTTCCCGCCGCCCGCGATGAAGGCGTCCAGGATGGCGAGCGAGGTGTCGTGGTCCGCGGTCCATCCGAACACGTTGCCGCCCAGGCACAGCGGGAACACCTTCGTTTTGCCGATGCGCGTTGTCATGGCCCCACCATAACGGCGAGCGACGGCGCGCTGGCTGCTCGCCCCGCGTAACCTCGATGCGTCTGCTGCAACGAAGGAGAACCATGGAGATCACCGTCCAGGGCTTCAGCGAGAAGTCCCTGCGTCCTGAGGTCGGACGGTTGCACGCGACCGTCCAGGCCGAGGCCAACACCAAGGACGACGTACTGGCCAAGGTCACCGCCGTCGTGACCGCTTTCGGGGACGAACTGCGCCGCCTGGAGGCCCTGGACGAACCTCCCTTGCGGGAGGTGGTGGTGCGTCCGATCACGACGTCGTCCTGGCGGCCGGTGAACCGCGGAAAGATGCAGCCGCCGATCTTCACCGCCAACGCCAGCGCCCAGGCCGACTTCACCGACTTCGCCGCGTTGGCCGACATCGCGGCTGCATTCGGCGCCACCGACCACCTCAACCTCACCTACGTCGAGTGGCGCCTGACCGACGAGACCAGGCTCGCCGTCGAGGCCCAGTGCGTGGCCGCGGCGGTGCTGGCCGCGAAGGACCGGGCGGCGACGATGGCGAAGGCCGCGGGCGCGGGCGACGTCCGATTCCTCTCCGTGGCCGACCCGGGCCTGCTGGGCGACCGCTCGGCTCGCGACCTGGCCTACGGGGCGCCGGCGTCCGCCGGGTTGATGCGCAGCAAGTCGGCCATGGACGTCCAAGGCATCGAGATCGCGCCGGAGGACATCACAGTGTCGGTGACGGTCCAGGCGAGGTTCAGCGCGGACGAGGCCTGAGCACCCCGGGCTGGGAGCCCTGCCGCCGGCCGGGCGGCGCTCGGGAGGCCTGGCCCCGGTGCCCAGGACTGTGTACAACAGTGTGGATCGATGTGGAGATCAGCCCTTCCGCTGTGGGCGACGGACCCTCTTCTGTGGATCGACGAACTACGCCGAAGTAGTTTCTGACTAGGAGTTGCGCTGCTCTTCCGGGTCTAGTAGAAATCTCTTACGCGATCCTTTCGGGGTTCGCGGGAAGACTCAAAGAGTCGGCCTTTCCGGTGGGGCAACCCGCCGCGGCGCTCGGGTGACGGGGGCGTTGGGGCCGGAGTTCGGCGAGTCGGATAGACCGGCAGCGTCACCACTTCGCCGGTCAACCAGAAGGGCCTGCGGAACGACTCATACTCGCTTCGCGGGCCCTTCGCCTTGCCGGGTGTCGGCGGTCCACCCCTGACGACTGCGGGACAATGTGCGGGTGCCGACCTATCGTGACGAGGCGGTCGTCCTGCGAACCCACAAACTGGGCGAGGTCGACCGCATCCTCACGCTGCTGTCGCGCCGGCACGGCAAGATCCGGGCGGTGGCCCGCGGCATCCGGCGCACCTCGTCGAAGTTCGGCGGCCGGCTCGAACCGTTCAGCCACGTCGATCTGCAATTCGCCAACGGCCGCACCCTGGACATCGTGACCCAGGCGGTCACGCTGCACGCGTTCTCCCAGCCCCTCGGCACCGACTACGCCAGGTACACCACCGGCCAGGTGATTCTCGAGACCGCCGACCGGCTCGTCACCGAGGAGCGGGAGCCCGCCCTGCAGCAGTTCCTGCTGCTGGTGGGTGCCCTCAACGCGCTCACCGCGGGCACCGCGGACGGGCCCCGGCCGCCGACGATGATCATGGACTCCTACCTGCTGCGGGCGGTGGCCGTCGCGGGGTACGCGCCCACGTTGTCCGAGTGCGCTCGCTGCGCCGCACCGGGGCCGCACACCGCGTTCTCGCCGCAGGTGGGCGGCGTGGTGTGTGGGAACTGCCGCCCGCCGGGCGCGGCTTGGGTCCGGCCCGGAGTGGGAGAGTACTTGGCGGCGTTGCTGTCGGGCGACTGGCCGGCCACCCGCGACGCGGACGAGACCGTTCAGCGGGCCGGCAGCGGGTTGGTCAGCGCGTTCGCCGCGTGGCACACCGACCGTGGCCTGCGAGCCCTGGGACACGTCGAGCGGTGACCCCGGTCCCCGGCGATATGCTCGCCCCATGACCGGGCCGGACGCGACGTCGCAGGGTGCCCGCCGCCGGCGACGGCCGGCCATGGCCGACGTGGCCGCGCTCGCCGGGGTCTCGGCGCAGACGGTCTCCCGGGTCTCGATGNGGGCCCCCAACGTCCGTCCGGAGACCCGGGATCGCGTCCAGGCGGCAATGGACGAACTGGGCTACCTGCCCAACAGCGCCGCCCGCGCCCTGCGCTACGGCACCTTCAACACCATCGGCGTCGTGGCCAACCAATTCGTCCGGACAGGCGTGTCGCACCTGGTCCAGGCCATCGTCGGCGCCGCCCGGGACGAGGGCTACCGGGTCAGCCTGTTCGACGTCGAGGACGACATCGGCTTCGACGCGGCGATCCGGGGGCCGGAGCTCGAGNCGGTGGACGGCCTGATCGTGGTGCGTGCCGGAACCTCGTCCGGCGCCTGGGAATGGATGCCCAAGCGGCTTCCCGTGGTGGTCGCGGACTCGCGCTTCTCCGACCTGCACGCCTCGGTTGGCTGCGACGACCTGGGTGGTTCGAGGCTGGCCGTCGAGCACCTGCTGGGGCTGGGCCACCACACCGTCCACCACCTGCGGGGACCGGACGACACCGTCCAGGCGGCCCAGCGCGAGCAGGCCTGGGAGGAGGCCCTGCGGCGGGCGGGCCGGCCGGTGCCGCCGGTGTTCCGCGGGGACTGGACGCCGGAATCGGGCTACCGGGAGGGTCTGCGCATTGCGGCGGACGATTCGATCACCGCGATCTACTGCGCCAACGACGAAATGGCCGCCGGGGTGTACCGGGCGCTGGCGGAAGTGGGCCGCAAGGTCCCCGACGACATCTCCGTGGTCGGGTTCGACGACGTCCTCGCCGAGTACCTGTGGCCGCCGCTGACCTCGGTCGCGCAGGACTTCGAGGCGATCGGCGCCGAGCTCGTGCGCGTCCTGTTGGGGCGGATCCGAGGCACGGAGTCGGCCCAGAGCCATGTCCTGATCCCGGCGCGGCTCGTGGTCCGGGCCAGCACGGCTCCGCCCGCCTGACCGGGAAGGTCCGGTCGGGCCCGCCATCGCGGACGAGGTCCCGGTCGGTGGGCGGCGCGGCGGTGAGTGGTCACTCACCGCGACACATGGGTTCGTACTCGACCACATGTGTCGCACTGGAACATCGGCGAGCGATCGGCCCCGCCGGGACCCAGGCCACCCTGGGCGCGCGAAGCCGGCTGCGGTCAGGCCACCCGATCGCCGGGAGCCGCCGCCACCGCCACCAGGAAGTGCGGGGCGTCGAACCCTTGCTCGGCGAAGGCGGCGGTCACGGCCGCGCTGATCGACTCGACCGCATCGCTGGGGATCAGCGCGATGGCCGACCCGCCGAAGCCGCCCCCGGTCATCCGCGCACCGAGAGCGCCGGCCTGTCGTGCCGTGTCGACCGCCACGTCCAGTTCGACGCAGCTGACCTCGTAGTCGTCCCGCAGGGACGCGTGGGAGGCGTCCATGAGCGGCCCGACCTCCCGCACCCGCCCGTCCGATACCAGGGCCGCGAACTCCTCCACCCGGCGGATCTCGGTGACGACGTGGCGCACCCGGCGGCGCATCAAGTCGTCGTCGAGTCGCGACAGGGCTTCGTCCAGATCGTCGACCTCGCGCAGGGACGGGATGCCCAGCGTCGCCGCGGCGGCGTCGCAGGTGGCCCGGCGCGCCCCGTACTGGCCGTCGACCAGCGAGTGGTGCGCGCGGGTGTCGATCACGAGCAGCGCCAGGCCCGCGGGCGGCAGGTCGAACGCGACCTGGGCGACCGAGGAGTCCCGGGCGTCCAGCAGCAGCGCGTGCCCGGGGTGNCAGCGCAGCGACGCGGCCTGATCCAGGCCCCCGGTGGGCGCCTTGGACACCTCGTTCTCGGCTCGGACGCACAACCTGGCCAGCTCCGCGCGACCTGCATCGTCCAGGCCGATTCCCAGATCGAAGGTGTCGTTGATCGCGAGGGCGGCAGCACACTCGATCGCGGCCGAGGACGACAAACCGGCACCGAGCGGCACGCACGAGGTGAATGCGGCATCGAATCCGCCCACCTGGTGTCCGGCGTCCCGCAACGCCCAGGCCGGCCCGCCGGCGTAGGAGACCCAACCGCGCACGCCACCGGGAACGATCTCGGTCACCGACCCAGACCACACGCTCGCCGGGTTGAGGGACGACACCAGCCGTACCTGGTCGTCGTTGCGGCGTCGCAGCGCCACGAAGGTGCGATGGGGNAGCGCGATGGGTAGGCAGAGGCCCGCGTTGTAGTCGGTGTGCTCCCCGATCAGGTTGACCCGGCCCGGGGCGGCCCAGACGCCGTCCGGTTCGGTTCCGAAGGCGGTGGTGAACAGTTGTGTCGCGTGGTGGGCGCCTTCGATGGCGTCCCAGGAGGGCAGCAGTGCGCTCATGCGGGCATCCTGGCACAGGCGCGCTGGCGGCGAGGGCACCGGTCACGTGATGGTGACGTAATCATTCTGTTATCGCGTCGTGCTTGACACTCGCCGGCCGGCCTGCGAGCGTAGAGGCGAGAGAGCAATGTTTGCGTAAACATTCTTCGTGATGCGGGTTGCCAGCGCCGGCTGACTCCGCTCTCAACGGTGAGGATCAGCCGATGGATCTGACGGCAGTGCCGATGCGCCACGAAACGTGTGGCGCGGTGGCCGGTTCTCCCCGGCCGGCGGCTCCGACCGGTTTAGCATCCTCGTGAAGGGGGCATGTCATGAACGGGATTCCTACTGAAGTGCGCGACGAGGTCGTCCGGCTGCGCGAACTGGTGTGCGACCTGCACGCCGAACTGGTGACCAACCGCCTGGTGGTGTGGACCGCCGGCAACGTGTCCGCCCGGGTGCCCGGCGCGGATCTGATGGTGATCAAGCCGTCGGGGTGTTCTNACAAGGACCTGACCCCGCAGAACATGGTTGTCACCGACTTCGCGGGAAACCTCGTCGAGGGTGAGCACTCACCTTCGTCCGACACCTTCGCGCACGGTTACGTGTATCAGCACATGCCAGAGGTCGGTGGCGTCGTGCACACGCATTCGGACTATGCGACGGCCTGGGCGGCGCGGCGGGAGCCGATCCCGTGCGTGCTGACCATGATCGGCGACGAGTTCGGCGGCGACATCCCCGTCGGGCCGTTCGCCCTGATCGGTGACGACTCGATCGGCCGCGGTATCGTCGAGACCCTGCGCGCGAGCCGCTCCAAGGCCGTCCTCATGGCCAACCACGGTCCGTTCACCGTCGGACGGGATGCCGTCGCCGCGGTCAAGGCCGCCGTGATGGTCGAGGACGTGGCCCGCACCGTCCACCTCGCCCGGCTGCTGGGCGAGCCCNGTGCAGATCCCCCAAGCGGACATCGATTCGCTCTTCGACCGCTATCAGAACGTCTATGGACAAGGGAGTTCGGAATGACGCGTAAGCAGATCTGGTTCCTCACCGGCAGTCAGCACCTGTACGGCCCGGAGGTCCTGCAGCAGGTCGCCGACCAGTCGGCGACGATTTCGGACGTGCTGGCCAAGGACGAGGGCATGGTCGCCGACGTCGTGGCCAAGCCCGTGCTGACCGACGCCGCGGCGATCCGCCGGGTGATGATCGAGGCCAACGCCGACGACGACTGCATCGGCCTCATCGCCTGGATGCACACGTTCTCGCCGGCCAAGATGTGGATCTCGGGGCTGGACCTGCTGCGTAAGCCGCTGCTGCACCTGCACACCCAGGTGAACCGCGACCTGCCGTGGGCCACCATCGACATGGACTTCATGAACCTGAACCAGGCCGCCCACGGCGACCGGGAGTTCGGCTACATCCAGACCCGGCTGNGGGTCGCCCGCAAGACCGTCTCCGGCCACATCAGCGACCCGGCCGTGGTCGGACGCATCGAGACCTGGGCGCGCGCCGCGCTCGCCCGTGCCGACCTGGCCCAACTCCGGCTCGTCCGGTTCGGCGACAACATGCGCAACGTCGCCGTCACCGAGGGCGACAAGGTCGAGGCCGAGCGCCGCTTCGGGGTGTCGGTCAACACCTACGGGGTCAACGACCTGGTCGACGTGGTGGACGGGATCGAGGACGCGGCGATCGATGCCCTGATCGAGGAGTATCTGGACGCCTATGACGTGGCGCCGGAGCTTCGTCCCGGGGCAGATCGGCACGAGGCGCTGCGTTACGGCGCCCGCATCGAAGCCGCCCTGCGCAGCTTCGTCGTCGACGGCGGCTACGGCGCCTTCACCACCAACTTCGAGGACCTCGGCGGGCTGCAGCAGCTGCCCGGCCTCGCCGTCCAGCGGCTGATGGCCGACGGGATCGGCTTCGGCGGCGAGGGCGACTGGAAGACCGCGGTCATCGGACGGACGCTCAAGACCATGGCCGCCGGCTTGCCCNGGGGCACGTCGTTCATGGAGGACTACACCTACCACCTCGAACCGGGGCGCCAGCTGATCCTGGGCGCCCACATGCTCGAGGTCTGCCCGTCGATCGCCGCGGCGAAGCCCAAGCTGGAGATCCATCCGCTGGGCATCGGCAACCGCTCCGACCCCGTCCGGCTGGTCTTCGACGCCGCTCCGGGCGCCGCGGTCATCCTCGGCGTCTGCGACCTGGGCGACCGGTTCCGCTTCGTGGGCAACGAGGTCACCGTGGTCTCGCCGCTGGCCGAGATGCCCAAGCTCCCCGTGGCCCGGGCGGTCTGGGAGCCCAAGCCCGACTTCGCCACCTCGACCGAGTGCTGGCTGACCGCGGGCGGGCCGCACCACACCGTGCTGTCGACCGCGCTGNACGGGGAGCACCTTCATGACTTGGCAGAAATGATCGGGGTCGAGCTCGTATACATTCAAGACTCGACCACCCCGCGGGAGTTCGCCAAGGAGCTCCGGTGGAACAACGCCTACCACCGGCTCGCGATGGGTTTTGATCCTTCGTTAGTTGGTGGTTTACTGAGGCAGACAACTTCATAACCGTCGGGTTCGGGGCTTCCCGGCCGGGCAACAACCACGGTCTGCCTAGCGCGCGCGGGCAGATCAGAAAGTGAGCAGAAATGCGCAAACTGGTTGCAGTCGCCGCAGCTGCAGCTCTGGCGCTGACCGTCAGCGCCTGTGGCCGGCAGGACACCGCGTCCCCGGCCGCCTCCGGTGCTTCCGGCGCCGCCGCCACGAAGGGCACCATCGGCGTCGCCATGCCGACCAAGACCTCCGAACGGTGGATCAAGGACGGCGACTTCATGAAGCAGCAGCTGGAGGCTGCGGGCTACACCGTCAACCTGCAGTACGCCAACGACGACATCCCCACCCAGGTGACGCAGGTCAACGACATGGTCACCAAGAAGAACCAGATGATCGTCCTGGCCTCCATCGACGGTGTCGCCCTCAAGGGCGTCCTCGCTCAGGCCAAGGAAGCCAACATCCCGGTCATCGCCTACGACCGCCTGCTGCGTGAGACCGACGCGGTGTCGTACTACACCACGTTCGACAACTTCAAGGTCGGCGTGCTGCAGGGCACCTCGCTGGTCGACGGCCTGAAGGCCTCCGGCAAGGCCAAGCCGTGGAACGTCGAGCTGTTCGCCGGTTCCNCCGACGACAACAACGCGACCTTCTTCTTCAACGGCGCCATGAGCGTCCTCAAGCCGCTCATCGACTCCGGCGACATCAAGATCCAGTCCGGTGAGACCGAGTTCAACAAGGTCGCCACCCTGCGTTGGGACGCCGCCGTGGCCAAGAAGCGCATGGAGAACATCCTGACCAAGTCCTACGCCGACAAGGACGTCAACGGCGTCCTCGCCCCGTACGACGGCCTCTCCCGCGGCATCATCGCGGCCCTCAAGGGCTCGGGCTACGGCAGCGGCGGCAAGGCTCTCCCGGTCGTCACCGGCCAGGACGCCGAGCTCGAGAGCGTCAAGATGATCCTCAAGGGCGAGCAGTACTCCACGGTGTTCAAGGACACCCGCGAGCTGGCCAAGGCCACGGTCAAGATGGTGGACGAGATCGCGAGCGGCAAGACCGTGACCGTCAACGACACCAAGACCTACGACAACGGCATCAAGGTCGTCCCGACCGAGCTGCTGGAGCCGGTGTCCTGCGACAAGAGCAACATCAAGGACATCCTGCTCAAGGCCAACTACTACACCGAGGCCCAGCTCAACGGCTGATCTGGTCCGGTAACGGCGGTGGGGCGGGGCGACCCGCCCCACCGCTGACCTCCGTACAACAGCAGACAAAGGAGTCGCCGCATGGCCGACACAATCTTGTCGATGCGCTCGATCACCAAGGAGTTCCCCGGCGTCAAGGCCCTCTCCAACGTCAACTTCGACGTCGAGCGGGGCGAGATCCACGCGATCTGCGGCGAGAACGGGGCGGGCAAATCGACCCTCATGAAGGTGCTGTCGGGCGTGTGGCCCTATGGCACCTACGACGGCGAGATCTACTACGAGGGCAAGCTCTGCAAGTTCCGCAACATCCGGGACTCCGAGCATGCCGGCATCGTCATCATCCACCAGGAACTCGCCCTGATCCCCGAACTGACGATCACCGAGAACCTGTTCCTGGGCAACGAGGGCGCCAAGGCCGGCGTCATCGACTGGCGGGTCAACGAGCGCAAGGCTCGGGACCTGCTGGAGATGGTGGGGCTGCACGAGGATCCCAACACCCAGATCAAGAACATCGGCGTCGGCAAGCAACAGCTGGTCGAGATCGCGAAGGCGCTCAGCAAGGACGTCAAGCTGCTGATCCTGGACGAGCCGACGGCCGCCCTTAACGACACCGACAGCCAGAACCTGCTCGGGCTGATGAAGGCGCTCCGCGATCGCGGCATCACCTGCATCATGATCAGCCACAAGCTCAACGAGATCGAGCAGATCTCCGACGCGATCACGATCATCCGCGACGGTCAGACCATCGAGACCCTGCACACCGCCGCCGGCGAGGTCAACGAGGACCGGATCATCCGCGGCATGGTCGGCCGCGACCTCGACCACCGCTACCCGCTCCACGAGTCCCACCCCGGTGAGGTCATGTTCGAGGTGAAGAACTGGACGGTCATGCACCCCGACGACCACAACCGGTTCGTGATCCGCAACGCGAACCTGACCATCCGCCGCGGCGAGATCGTCGGTCTGGCGGGCCTGATGGGCGCCGGACGGACCGAGCTGGCCCGCAGCGTGTTCGGGCAGAGCTACGGCAACAAGGTGTCCGGTGAGGTGAGCCTCAACGGTCGAACCCTCAAGCTCAAGAACGTCGAACAGGCGATCGACGCCGGGCTGGCCTACGTCACCGAGGACCGCAAGGTGCTCGGGTTGAACCTGCTCGACACCATCCGGGTGGCGACCACCTCGGCCAAGCTGAAGAAGATCAGCAAGAACCTCGTCTACGACGCCAACGCCGAGATCAAGGCCGCCGAGCACTACCGCAAGGCGATGCGGATCAAGGCGCCGACGATCGAAGAGGGCGTCTCCAAGCTGTCCGGCGGCAACCAGCAGAAGGTCGTCCTCGGCAAGTGGATGTTCACCGAACCGNAGATCCTGATCCTCGACGAGCCCACCCGCGGCATCGATGTGGGCGCCAAGTACGAGATCTACGAGATCATCAACTCCCTGGCCGACGCGGGCAAGGGCGTGCTGGTGATCTCGTCCGAGCTGCCCGAGCTGCTGGGCATCTGCGACCGCATCTACACGCTCTCCGCCGGCGTGATCACCGCGGACGTCCCCAAGGACCAGGCGGACCAGGAAACCCTCATGCGCTATATGACCCAACGANAAGGCCCAGTGATGTCGACCGAGGCTGCAAAGAAAGACTCCGTGCTGAGCCAGCTCCGGGCGTCCATGTCCGGTGGTGGACTGCGCCAGTACGGCATGATGATCGCCCTCGGCGCCCTCATGCTGCTGTTCCAGATCCTCACCCAGGGCCTGTTCCTCCAGCCGCGCAACGTCACCTCGCTGTTGGTGCAGAACGGGTACATCCTGATCCTGGCCATCGGCATGGTGATGGTCATCATCGCCGGTCACATCGACCTGTCGGTCGGCTCGGTCTGCGCGTTCGTGGGCGCCACCGTGGCGTTGTCGATGCGCGACTGGAACCTGCCTTGGCCGGTGGCGATCCTGTTCGGCATCTTCCTGGGCATCCTGGTGGGGGCCTGGCAGGGCTACTGGACGGCCTACGTGGGCATCCCGGCGTTCATCGTCACCCTGGCCGGCATGCTGCTGTTCCGCGGTATGGACCTGCTGATCCTGAACGCCGAGTCGATCCCGGTTCCCGATGAGTTCCAGAAGATCGCCAACGGCTACATCCCCGAGATGGGGCCGAATACCGGCTACCACAACCCGACGCTGCTGCTGACCCTGATCGCGATCGGCGCCCTGGTGTGGCTGGAGTTCCGCAAGCGGGCCGACCTGCGCAAGCACGACATGGATCCGGGCTCCATGGTGGGCGCGGTCGCCAAGCTGGTCGTGCTCGGCGCGATCATCCTGGTGTTCGGCCTGCTGCTGGCCTCCTACAAGGGCATCCCGGTCGTGGCGATCATCCTGTTCGCACTGATCCTGTTCTACACGTTCCTGACCCAGCGGACCGTCATCGGCCGGCACATCTACGCCGTCGGCGGCAACCGGCACGCGGCCCAGCTGTCCGGCGTCGACACCAAGAAGGTCGACTTCTTCGTCATGGTCAACATGGCGGTGCTGGCGGCCATCGCCGGCATGGTGTTCACCGCCTACCTGAACGCGGCCAACCCGAAGGACGGCGTGGGCTTCGAACTGGACGCCATCGCCGCCGTGTTCATCGGTGGCGCGGCCGTGGCCGGCGGTGTCGGCACGGTCATCGGGTCGATGGTCGGTGGCCTGGTCATGGGCGTGCTGAACCTGGGCCTGGCCAACCTGTCGGTCGACCAGAACTGGATCCAGATCATCAAGGGTCTGGTGCTCCTGGGTGCCGTCGCGTTCGACGTGTTGAGCAAGCGGCGCGGCGGGACGAGCTTCGTCAGCCAGGTGATGAAGGCCTTCGCGGGCCGGCAGGCCGCCATGGCCGCCGATTCCGGCTCGCTGGCCGTGGGGGCCGGCGGCATGGCCGACACCTCCGCCCAGGCGCCGGTCGGCAACGCCGCGGACGCCGAGGACAGCCAGAAGTAGCTCCACATCCCGCAACGGCGGGTCCGCATTCGCTGCGGATCCGCCGTTCGGCGTTTCTGGGTCCGTTGGTCGCGGGTCGCCCGTTGGGCTTTCCTGGCGCTGGCCGCTCGGAGTTCGGTGCTCCCGGACTGGTGGGCTCAGGGGCTTTGGGCTGGTGGGCTTGTGGGGCTGGGGGCTCTGGGGTGGGCGCGTGGGTGGTTGCCTCGCGCGCTGGGCGCTCAGGGGTGGGCGCGCGGGTGGTCGCCTCGCGCGCTGGGCGCGCGGGTGGTCGCCTCGCGCGCTGGGCGCGCGTGCGTGGTCTGTGCCGGGACCGGCCCGGCCTACGGGGCTGAGGGCTCAGGGGTGGGCGCGCGGGGGCTGGTCGGGCTGCTTGGCTGGTCGAGTTCTCGGGAGTGCATCGTGGAGGTTCCGTGCGTGGCGCGGATGCCGCACGCCGAGGGTCAGCAGTCGGCGCAGACGCCGGACAGCTCCACCTCGTGGCCGATCTCGGAGAAACCGTGTTCGGCGGCCATCCGGCGCGCCCACGCCTCGATCTCTGGGGCAGCCACTTCGACCGTCCGTCCGCAGCGGCGGCAGACCAGGTGGTGATGGTGGCCGGAGGAGCAGGAGCGGTAGGCCGCCTGGCCATCGGGGGTGCGTAGGACGTCGACCTCGCCGGCATCGGCCAGCGCCTGCAGCGTCCGGTACACGGTCGCGAGCCCGACCGTGGCGCCCTGGTGCCGCAGCGCGTCGTGGAGTTCCTGGGCGGTGCGGAAGCCGTCCGCCTCCTGAAGCAGTTGCTCGACGGCGGCCCGCTGCCGGGTCCGGCGGGGTTGTTCGGTCACGGCGCCTCCTCAGTGCTCGTCGTAGTGGTCGCCATGCGGGGCGTGCAGGTGGCCGTCGTGGACGTAGTCGGTGTGCTCGCCGTGGACGACCGCCAGGTGGCCGCAGCCGGGGCCGTGCACGTGGCCCGCGTGCGGGTTCTCGGTCACCGCGTGGGGGACCGGGGCGTCGTCCAGCACCGCCAGGGCCGGGACCTGGTGACGCCGGGCCAGCGCCGCGCCGACCGGGATCGAGACGACGAACGCCGCGATCGCGATCAGGACGATCAGCGAGCCTGATGCGGTGTCAAGGTAGAAGGCCCCGAGCACGCCGGTGACGGACGCCAGGACGCCCAGCGCCATGGCGCCGAGCATCGCCGTCCGGAACCCGCGGAACAGGTTGTTCGACGTGGCTACCGGGACGACCATCAGGGCGCTCACCAGCAGCAGGCCCACCGTGCGCATCGACACGGTGACGGTGATCGCCGCCAGCACGACGATGAGCAGGTTATAGAACCGGACCGGCAGGCCCAGGGTGCGGGCGTACTCCTCGTCCCCGCAGACGGCGAAGAGCTGGGGCAGCAGCCCGAGGGCTGCCACGCCCACGACGACGGCCAACGCGGCGATCACCCACAAGTCGGCGGCGCTCACCGTCATGAGCGACCCGAACAGGAACTGCGACAACGTGCCGGGCCCCTGGCCGGCCAGCCCCGCGAGCAGGACACCGGCCGCCAGGCCNCCGTAGAACAGGATCGCCAGCCCCACGTCCCCGGTGGCTTTGCCGGCTTGGCGGAGCAGCTCGACGACGACGGCGCCCGCGACGCAGACCAGCACCGCCAAAGGCAGGGGAGCGGTGCCGGTCGCCAGTGCCAGGCCGACGCCGGCGATGGCGACGTGGCCGAGGCCGTCGCCCAGCAGGCTGAGGCGCCGCTGCACGATGTAGGTGCCGATCGCGGGCGCGATCAGCCCGGCGAGCATCGCCGCGACCAGCGCGCGGACCATGAAGGGCAGGCTCAGCAGTTCCATGTCAACGCTCCTCGTCCCAGGCGCCGGCGAGCAGCGGCGGCGTCGAATCCTCGCTCACCTCGTGGCCGTGGCCGTGCTGGTGCTCGGGGGCCCCGTCGGAGAGGATTCGGCCCTNCGCGCAACACGATGGCCCTGGTCAGCAGCGGTTCCNAGCGGGCCGAGTTCATGCAGGACGATCAGCGAGGTGAGTCCCTCGTCGCGCAGGTCGCGCAGGAGGTCGGCCAGGGTCTGCTGGGTAGCGAGATCCACCCCGGCGAGCGGTTCGTCCAGCACCAGGAACTCCGCCTCGCTGGCCAGCGCCCGGGCGATCAGGACGCGCTGCTGCTGCCCNCCGGACAGCTCGGCGAACAAGCTCCGCGCGCGGTCCGCCATGCCAACGCGTTGCAGCGCGCCCGTGACGGTCGCGCGGTCCTGACGTGAAGCGGGGGTGAGTGGCCGGCGTCGTCCCAGCCGACCGGTGGCCGTCACTTCACCGACCGTTGCCTGGCGCAGCGTCGGCGCCGTCCGCTGGGGCACGTAGCCGACGCGCCACCATTCCCGGAAGTCACCCACGGGGGTGCCGAACAGCTCGATGCGCCCGTGCTGGTGCGGGATCAGGTTCAGCAGGGTCCGGACGAGCGTCGTCTTGCCCGACCCGTTGCCGCCCATCAGGGCCACGGTCTCGCCGCGGTCGATGGTGAAGCTGAGATCGCGCAGCACGGGCACGCCGCCCAGCAGGACGGAGACGCCGGCGGCTGAGACCAGAGGGCCGGCGGGCGCGCTAGCGGGATTCAGTGGCATTGGTTCGCCTTTCGGAGGGCGGCCAGATTGGCCGACATCACCTGCAGGTAGTCACCGCCGCGGGAGGCCTCGGTGAGGCCTTCCAGCGGATCGAGGACGTCGGTCGCGAGGCCGAGGTCGGTGGCCAGGGAACGGGCGACCGCATCGCTGGCCAGGGTCTCGAAGAAGACCGTGGTGACGCCGTAACGCTCCACCACCGCGTGGACCTCGGCGACGCGCGCCGGGGACGGCTCGGCGGACGGGTCGAGGCCGGCGATCCCCACCTGTTCGAGGTGATAGCGCTCGGCCAGATAGCCGAACGCGTCGTGGGAGGTGACGAAGACCGTGCGGGCGCACCCGGTGAGGCCCGTCCGGAAGGCGGTGTCGAGCGCCGCCAGGTCCGCGGTCAGGCGGTCGGCGTTGTCCCTGAAGGTGGCCGCATGCTCGGGGGCGGCCGCGGCGAGCCGGTTCGCCACTTCCCGGGCCACCGGTTCGAGGTTGGTGGGATCCAGCCACAGGTGCGGGTCGGCGCTGCCGTGGTCGTGGCCGTCGTCGGCAGGGTTGGTGCCTCGATCGGTGCCGGCAGGGTCGGTGTCCGGATCGGTGCCGGCGTGCTCGTCCGGCTCNGTGAGGGGGACCACCGAGGTCACGTCGAGAACGCGCCCCGGGTCGGCTTGGGCGACGCCGGTGTCGACAGCCGGCTGGAAGCCGCTCTGGTACACCACCAAGTCTGCGGTGACCATCGCCGCCAGTTGCCTCGGGGTGAGTTCCAGGTCGTGCGGCTCGGCGCCCGGCCTGGTCAGGTTGGTCACCGTCCCCAGGGTGCCCAGCACGCGTTCGGCAACGAACTGATAGGGGTAGAAGGCCGCCACGATCCGGAGTCCAGCCGGGCTGGGNGGCGGGGCGGTGCAGCCGGCCAGCGCCGCGACGGTCAGCAGTGCCGCGACTAGGGCGGTCGCCCGCCTCGGCCTCCGCCGACCCCACATGAACATGATAACCATTCTCATCCAGGCCCGGGTGGGATTCAAATCAACTGGGGGCGCGGCTCGGCTCGCCGCAACGTGGGAGTCGAGCCGCCTCCGTCCTCCGGCTCCCACTCTGCTGCCGAAGCCCGACTTTGCTGCCCAAGCTTCAGCAGCAAAGTCGGGTTTCGACAGCAAAGTGCGTCGGGGAGTGGTACGCGGCTGGGTGCGGCTTGGCAGTGGTATGCGGGCTGGGAAGGGGTCGGCTGCAGGTGCGGCTGGGGAGGAAGTTCCGCGGCAGGGTGCGGGACGGTCGGGTGGGTGTCGCCGCCAGGACGGGGCGCCGGCGGGTCGGGCTCGCTGACGGTGTGGTCCGGCGGTCCGGAGTGGGACGATGGACGCATGTGGGCGGTCAGCAGGTTCCGGGTCACCGACGAACCCCGGAGGCGTTCGCCGCGCGGGCGGGAATGGCGGCCGACTTCATGCGCACCCGGACGGGCTGCCGCAGCGCCGAGGTCGTCCGGAACCTCGACGACCCGGAGCTGTGGGCGCTGGTCAGCCACTGGGACAACGTGGGCTCCTACCGGCGCGCCTTCAACGGCTACGACGGCAAGGTGATCCTGACCGTCCTGCTGAGCGAGGCGATCGACGAGCCTGGGGCCTACGCCACCCCGGACGACGTGGGCGAGAACCTGCCGCGGTCGGCGGTAACCTAGGGCGGGCCGTCTGCCAGCCGGGCAGACGCTTACTCACTAGGAGTGTTACGTGGCCAGCCGCCTCGAGAACGTCATCAGCCTCACCAAGCGCCGCGGGTTCGTGTACCCGTGCGGCGAGATCTACGGGNGAACCCGGGCGGCCTGGGACTACGGTCCCTTCGGCGTCGAGCTCAAGGAGAACATCAAGCGCCAGTGGTGGCGCTCGGTCGTCCAGGGTCGCGACGACGTCGTCGGTATCGACTCCTCGATCATCCTGCCCCGTCAGGTCTGGGTCGCCTCGGGTCACGTGNGGGTGTTCTCCGACCCGCTGACCGAGTGCCTGAGCTGCCACAAGCGGTTCCGCGCCGACCAGTTGGAGGAGGCGTTCGAGTTCAAGAAGGGCCGCAAGCCGTCCGGGCTGACCGAGATCAACTGCCCCGAGTGCGGCACCCTCGGCCGGTTCACCGAACCGCGCGACTTCAACATGATGCTCAAGACCTACCTCGGCGTCATCGAGGACGAATCCGGCCTGCACTACCTTCGTCCGGAGACGGCGCAGGGCATCTTCGTGAACTTCAAGAACGTCGAGAACACCTCGCGGATGAAGGTGCCGTTCGGCATCGGCCAGGTGGGTAAGAGCTTCCGCAACGAGATCACGCCCGGCAACTTCATCTTCCGGACGCGCGAGTTCGAGCAGATGGAGATGGAGTTCTTCGTCGAGCCGGGGACCGACGAGGAATGGCACCAACACTGGATCGACGAGCGCACCAACTGGTACGTCGATCTGGGCATCAACCCGGAGAACCTGCGGCATTTCGAGCATCCGAAGGAGAAGCTGTCGCACTACTCCAAGCGGACCGTCGACATCGAGTACAACTTCGGGTTCGCCGGCGGCGACGGCTGGGGCGAACTGGAGGGCATCGCCAACCGGACCGACTTCGATCTGGGCACGCATTCGCAGCACTCCGGGACGGACCTGAGCTACTTCGACCAGGCCAAGGGCGAACGGTACGTGCCCTACGTGATCGAGCCGGCGGCGGGCCTGACCCGTTCGCTGATGGCCTTCCTCATCGAGGCTTATACCGAGGACCAGGCGCCCAACACCAAGGGCGGCATGGACGTCCGGACGGTGCTGAAGCTCGATCCGCGGCTCTCGCCGGTGAAGGCCGCGGTGCTGCCGTTGTCGCGCAACGAGGCACTGTCGCCGAAGGCCCGCGACCTGGCCAAGGAGCTGCGCCGGTACTGGAACGTCGACTTCGACGACGCCCAGGCGATCGGGCGTCGCTACCGCCGGCAGGACGAGATCGGTACCCCGTTCTGCGTCACCGTCGACTTCGACACCCTGGACGACCAGGCAGTGACCGTCCGCGAGCGGGACACGATGACCCAGGAGCGGGTGGCGCTGACCCAGGTCAAGGACTACCTGGCGGCGCGGCTCCCCGGCTGCTGAGGTCGGGCGCGTGATCGAGGTGGGGCGGCCGTCCGGCGACTGAAGCGCGTCCCCGGCGCCTCGCGCTGAACGCAGAGAATCCGGGTCGCGTTGCGGGAAATGTGCTCCAATGAGGCGTTTCAGCAGCGCCGCCCTGGGCTCGCGGTTGTCGCGGGGTCTCGACAGGCTCGACCGCCGCGGGGTTGGGAGTTCCGACCAGCGCCCGCGGGAAGGGCATGGGCTCGACAGGCTCGACGGTCGCGAGGTCGCGAGTTCCGGCGCGGTGGCCGCGGGGTCTCGACAGGCTCGACCGCCGCAGAGCCGCGGGGTCTCGACAGGCTCGACCGCCGCGGTTGTGGTGTCGTGGGGTCTTGACAGGCTCGACCGCCGCGGGGTTGCGGGTTCCGGCGCGGTGGCCGCGGGGTCTCGACAGGTCGACCGCCGCAGAGCCGCGGGGTCTCGACAGGCTCGACCGCCGCGGTTGTGGTGTCGTGGGGTCTTGACAGGCTCGACCGCCGCGGGGTTGCGGGTTCCGGCGCGGTGCTCGACCGCCGCGGGGTTGGCGGGGTCTCGACAGGCTCGACCGCCGCGGTTGTGGTGTCGTGGGTCTTGACAGGCTCGACCGCCGCAGGGGTCGCGGGTGCCCGCGCGGTGCTCGACCACCGCGGTTGGGGTGGCCGCGGGGTCTCGACAGGCTCGACCGCCGCAGAGCCGCGGGGTCTCGACAGGCTCGACCGCCGCGGTTGTGGTGTCGTGGGGTCTTGACAGGCTCGACCGCCGCGGGGTTGCGGGTTCCGGCGCGGTGCTCGACCGCCGCGGGGTTGGCGGGGTCTCGCAGGCTCGACCGCCGCGGTGGTTCGGCGCGATCGCTGGGGCTCAGCGGCGCAGCTTGTGCAGCAGCCAGCCGAGCAGGGACTGCTGGTCGCTGGCCCCGGCGTAGCCCTGGGCGATGCCCGCGAAGTCCTCGCTGACCGCCGTCGGATCGTCGCTGAAGCGGCGGTGTTCGATCGAGTCGATCCCGACAAGGCCCGTCTCGTCCTCGATGAGCCGGACGATTCGGCCGAGCAGCTCGAACGTCGCGGCGTTCGCATTGCCCGTCCAGAAGGGGATGGACAACTGGTAGTCCCCGTGCATCCACGTCACCAGCAGCCCCAACGGCTCGTGGACGAGTTGGGCCGCGTAGGGCGTCTCGGCCAGTTCGTGCACCTGGCTCCCCAGCAGGGCGACCAGCTTCGGCTCCAGCCCCTGCCAGGTCGCCCGCTCGTCGGCAGTCAGTTGCTCGTGCTCGGCGGTGGCGGCCGGCGGGACGGGTTGCCCGACCCGATCGGCGGGAACGAAGTGGACGGCGAAACTCATGGCTCGATCCTAGGCCGGACGACGTGGGCGCGGGCGGGTGCCGGTCAGGTGCGCCGGACCTCGGCCAGGGCGCCCACCCGGTCGACGATCACGGCTGCGCGGAGCACCTGATCCACGCCCGCCGACCCGGCGGCCAGCGGTCGCAGCGCCCCGGCCAGGACGGCGAGCCCGAGTTCATCGGCCTGATCAGCCCGCTGGCGCAGCGCGTCGGCTTGCCGAGGGGTCGGAGCCAGCCGGCCGGTGGACGCCATCGCCTCCAGCACCTCCACCGCCGCGGCGCACAGTCTCCCGATCGGTCCGCGGCGGGGCTCGCTGCGATGCGCTCGGGCGGTCTTGGCGACCCGCTCCAGGCGCCGCTGCAGCTGCCGGAAGGAGCTGCTGGACTGACGGACGGGGGTGAGGCTGAGAGAGATCAGCCCCAGTCCGGTCGATCGCTCGACGAACGCCGCCTCAAGACGGTCGCCGACAACCGCCAGCGCGGCCAGCTTGTCGCCACCGGCCAGGAGACTGGTGGCGGTCTGGAACGCCGGCCCGGCCGCGTCCAGTCGGAGCAACTCGGTCCCGGAGGCGGTACGGATCTCCCAGACGATCTCCTGGGCCACCTCGTCGACCTCCATCGGGCCGACCCCCAACAGGTGGCGGGGCCGGATCAGCCGGACCTGTTCGGGCGTCCGGCCGAAACCGACCGAGCCGCTCACTGCGGCAGCGTTCACGTCACGGGCCAGGTCGGCGAGATCGAGCCCCGCCCAACCACGTTCCCGGACGACGCGCGTGCGTGTCGTCGGGCTGAGGGTGCCGTCGTCGCGACGTTCGGCCCCGTCCAGCCGCACCGGCCCGCCGCACAGGTACGACGCGGAGACGCCCCACAGCAGCGGCGCCTCCCAGGACCGGACGAATGACGGATCGGCCCCNGCGGCCCGTCCGGTGGTGACCGTCTCGACCCGTCGGGACCCGGTGTCCCACAGTCGGACGGTCATCCCNCGGGCGCCGGACGGGGCCGTCCACCACGCCGCTGACAAGGGGACGAGCACGCCCAGGGACACCGGGCCGCCTTCGCGCCCGACGAGGGCCTCCTGGTCCAGCGCCCGGGGCGCCCGCAGCGCCTGAGCGAGTCCCCAGGCGCGGGCCAGCGCCGCCAGGACCTGACTTTCGGCCGTGTCGTCGTCGCGCCGGCCGAGGTTGCGGACACGCCCGGCGGCGGAGGCGGTCAGGCGGGCAAGCAACGGCAGCGCCTCGAGCCGGGCACGCTGGGCTGAGCCGTCCAACCGGTCGGCGGCAGCCTCGTCCAGATGGGACAGCCCCGCCTGCAGCGCGAACTCGATCCCGTCGACCAGGCCCGACAGCGCTTCGGACTGTCCCGGCTGCAGGGTGCCCGGCTCGGCGACGCGCTCCGGCCACGGCCAAGACCGGCCCTCGCGCTGGAACACCCGGACGACGGCCTCCAGCCGGATCGCCCGCTCGGCCACGTCACTGTGCGTGCCGCTCACCAACAGGCCGGCGAAGCCCGTCCCGGCCACCGCGACGACGCTCGGGGAACCGGGCCAGCTGATCGACGCACGGCCGCCGGAGACCTGCACGCTGGTGTCGCCAGCCAGGTCCGTGGCCGCGACGCGGCGCACCGCGGCTATTCCGGCAGCGCGGTTGATCGCGGCCGGTTCCCACGAGAGCATCTCGGCCAGCGGGTCGGCGGCGGCCTCGCCGTCCTCGTCCCTGCCCCCAGTGACCGTCGAACGGGCCCACACGCACGCGGCGACCACGTGCACGCACACCCCGGCCACCGGGCAGGGGCAGCGGGCCTGGGTAGGCCCCTTCGCGGTGAGCCGGACGAGCACCGACGGCGGGCCGGCCCAGGTCAGCGCCACCTCGTCCGCGCTCGTCGAGGCCAACGTGACCGCTCCCGCACCGACCTCACGGACGGCCCGCCGCACCAGCCCCGGGTTGGCCAGTGCCGCCAGCGCGGTGTCGTCCAGGTTCGCGTAGACCGCGAGCCACCCAGGCAGCCCGGTCATGTCATCACCTCGGCCAGCCACTCGGCGAACCGGTCGGGCGTCATCGCGGCGATCTCCATCCCCGCAGTGGCCAATCGTCCGGCCATCGCCCGGTCGAACCAGGGCTCGCCCTCGTCCGCCAGGGAGGCCAGGCCGAGCAGNGTGTACCCGGAGGCGGCCAGCCGCCGCACCGACCCGAGCAGCGCGCTGACCGACCCGCCCTCCTCGAAGTCGCTGACGAGCGCGACCACGGTCCGGGTGGGCTGGTTGACCAGGGTCTCGGCGTAACGCATGGCCTTGGCGATGTCGGTGCCGCCGCCCAACTGAGCCGTCAGCAGCACCTCCACCGGATCGTGGGCGAGGTGGCTGAGGTCGACGACGCTGGTGTCGAACAGCACCAGCCGTACCGTCGTCCCGGGCAGCCCGGCGAGGATCGACGCCGACACCGCCGAGTGCAGCAGCGAGGCGGCCATCGACCCCGACTGGTCGACCAGCACGATCACCTGCCAGTGCAGGTTGCGCCGCCGCTGCCGGGCCAGGAACCGGACGTCGTCGACCAGCAGCTTGCCGGTCGCCGGGTCGAGGTTGCCCAGGTTGGCCGCGATCGTGCGCCGCCAGTCGAAGTTGCGGGCGGACTTGTGCCGCGAGCGCCGGGTGCGCTGCCGAGCGCCGGTGAACGCGGTCTCGAACCGGGGTTTCAGGCGCGCCACGATGTCGTCGACCACCTTGCGGATCAGCATCCGTAGGCCGTCGGCCGTCGCCGGGCTCAGCGAGCCGCGCACCCGCAGCAGTGCCGAGGCCAGCTCCTTGCTGGGCTCCAGCGACTCGACCGTGCCTCTGTCGGCCAGCAGTTCGTCCAGGCCGTAGCGGGTGACGGCGTCTCTCTGCATCCGTTGCAGGGTCGAGGTGGGGAAGAGGCGTTGGGCCCTGCCGAGCCAGTTGATCGCGGTGAGGGCGGACGGGTCGAGGCTCCCACCGCCCTTGGCGTGCCGGTGTCCGCGGGCGGTGTACTCGCGGTCGTACAGGTAGGCCAGGGTGGTCTCCAAGCCGGCGTCGGAGCGACCGGTGGGCAGTTGGCCCTCGGCGTAGCGGCCCAGGACGAGCCGCCAGCGACGCGCGTTCGCGGCGGTCATGTCGCCACCCAGGAGCCGAGCCCGTCGCGGCGCAGTGAGGCCACGAGCTCGCGCTCGATCTCCACGGCGACCGCGGCCAGCGCCGGGTCGACCGCGACGACAGTGTCGAGTTCGTCCGCCGACACGCCGAGGTGCCGGGCCACGAGGGTGGCCAGCCGGTGGGTTTCGGTCGGCTTGAGGAAGGTGAACGCCTGGCGCAAGTCGGGCAGGATCGCCAGGAAGGCCTTCTCGTCCAGGGCCGCCAGCCGTTGGTCGACGATCACCAGCAGATCGGGGTTGTGGAGCAGCAGGTCNGGGGAGGCCTCGAGCGCCCCTTGAAGGAAGGCCGCGACNATCCTCGGCGACCGTGCCGGGGACAGGTGCCCCGCGATCTCGCGTTCGAGGTCGGCGTCGGTCAGTTCTCGGTCGGCGAAGCCGAGGCCCACCAGGCAACCCCGCACCCGGGCCTGGACGTCGCGGCGGGAGCGCAGACGAGCCAACTCGCGTCGGATGGCCCCGGCCGCGGCGCGATCGTCGGAATGATCGTCCGCCTCCAGCCGGACCATGAGGTCGCGCAGCGACACCAGCGCCGAGCAGGTCGCCGGGGCCTCGTCCGGTCCCACCCCGCCCAGCTGTGCCACCTGGTAGGACGTGGCCGCCAGCCCCGTGTCCAGGGTGCGCCGCAACGCATCCGCGTGGCCGCCCAGGTCGAGCCGGCCGCCGAGGCGCAGGTTGGCCAGGGCGTGGAGGCTGGCGACCAGCGCCGCCAGCGACGGCTCCTGGTCGTAGCGCGCCGCCAGCGCATCCAGCGCCTCCGGCAGCAGGTCGGGCAGCCCCATCACGAGGATCTCCGCGATCAGCGTGGCCAGCTGCGCGCTGCCCGCCTGTGGCTCGGCGAGGCGCTGGGCGAACCGAGCCCGGACGACCGCGTCGAGCGTCGGGCCGGTCAGGCTGGCCTCAATCAGCGCAGCCTCGACCAGCGGGGTCCAGGCGTACTGCCACTCCTCGAACAGCTGGCCCAGAGCCGTTCCGGTGACCAGGTCCGCCCCGCCGGTCTGGCGCGCGAAGCCGCAGCCGGTGAAGCGGACGCGGGCCAGGAACTCCCGGCGCCGGACATGGGCGGGCCGGCGCTGGGTGTCGAGCGAGACCGTCCGGACCTCGGCGTCGGACACGTTGAAGTGCAGCCGTTCGGCACCGCGGCGCACCTCGGCGACCAGCGGTGGGCTGGCCAGGCCCGGNGGCACCTCGCCCAGCGCCGTGCCGCCGAACACCCCGGCGATGGCCGCCCCGAGGGCGCCGGAGAAGCCCGAGTCGTCCTTGGCGAAGCAGCTGAGCATCGCGTCGAGGACGTCGGTCCGCCCCGGCCACGGACGATCCCGCAACGCCGCCAGCCGCAACGCCTGCTCGGCGGCCGCCTGGACGGTGGCGGCGCCGAGCGGCTCGCCGTCCTGGCGCAGCCGCGCCGCCACGTCCAGCAGGACGTCGGTGACCAGACTGCGCGGTCCGGCCGGCTCGACGGCCGTACGGGCGCGCCAGACCCGCTGCCAGAACCCCGGCGCGGGCATCCCGGCACCGTATCCGCGCAGGCCGTCGAGTCGGGCGTAGTCGTAGCGGATCAGGTAGGCGGGGCGCTGCGGATCCAGCTCCGCCGGACGCTGGGCCCGCACCCACTCGGCTTCCGGGGTGCCGTCCAGGACATCCAGCAGCGCCAGCGTGTGGAAACCGCCCGTGACGACCACGATCGGTCCGTCGCCGGCCGGCCGGTGCCGCTCCAGCAGCGCGCCCATGACGGCCTCCCGAGCGTGGGTGCCGTCGGCGTCGAGCAGTTCCCGGTCGCTGTCCAACCGGGCCAGGGCACTCCAGGCGAACACGTCGTCGAAGAAACCGGGCCACTGCCGTACCTGGTCGGGGGTCCGGACCTCGAACAGGTGCTCCCACACCTCGTCGTGATCGCGGCAACCCAGCCGCGCCGCCAGCGCGGCGATGGACGCCGACCGGCCCAGGTGGGTTTCGGCCTGCAGGGTGCGCACCCCGGCGTCGCGGGGTTCGACCTGGTCGGCGTAGGACTGATCGATGAAGTCGACGACGGCGCCCGCCGACAGTCCCCAGCGCAGCGCCACCCACTCCGGCGAGAACGCGGCCAGCGGGTAGAACGCAGCGCGCCCATTGCCGGTCGAGAGCACCGCGACCGGCGGCTTCGTCCGTTCGTCGCCCAGCGCCGGCAGCAGGGCCGTGTACTCCCGCGGGCCCTCGATCAGCACCCGGGCCGGCCGGACGTCCTCCAGCAACCGGGTCAGGGCGGCCGCGCACCCGGGNGAGTGGTGCCGGACGGGCACCAGGACGACGCCCGCGGCGCGCCAGCGGCGCAACGCCTCCAGGCCGCGCACCAGCCGGTCNGGGGACCGGCGCGGGCCCGGGGCTCCCGCGCTGGGTGGCGGTCATGTCAGCGCCACAGCCCGTCCGCCGCCCCGTAGAACTCGTGCCATTCGGGGCTGTTGCGGGCACGCTCGCGGACGACGTTGTCGACGTAGTGGCGGACCCGGCGGGCGTCCTCCTCCTCGCCCTTGAGGGCGATCCCGACCAGTTGCCGGGCGATGTCGGACGAGCGGACCCGGCCGTCTCCGAAGTAGCGGGCGGCCATCGACGCCGCGATCGCCACGTTGACGGCCTCCGCGGTCGACATCACCGCGTCGGGTCGTTTCACCGGCGTTCCACCGCTGGTCACGCCCGTACGCAGGTCGGAGAACGCCGTGACCAGGACGTCAAGCACCGGCGGGGCGACCACGGGACGCTCGGCGCCGAGTTCGGCGTCCAACTGCCGGGTGATCAGTTCGGCCTCGAACGCGCGGTCGGCGATCGGACGGACGTGCTCGAAGTTGAACCGGCGCTTGAGGGCCGCCGACATCTCGTGGACACCGCGATCGCGCAGGTTCGCCGTGGCGATCACGTTGAATCCCGGCCGGGCGGCCATTCGCGCCTCCTCGCCCAACTCGGGGATCATCAGCTGCTTCTCCGAGAGGATCGAGACCAGGGTGTCCTGGATCTCGGGCGGGCACCGGGTGACCTCCTCGAACCGGGCGATGCAGCCCCGCCGCATCGCCTCGTAGACGGGNGAGGGCACGAGCGCCCGCTGGCTCGGCCCTTCGGCGATGAGCATCGCGTAGTTCCACGAGTAGCGGATGTGATCCTCGGTCGTGCCAGCCGACCCCTGGATGGTTAGGTTCGATGTGCCGCTGATCGCCGCCGCCAGCAGTTCGGACAGCATCGACTTGGCCGTGCCGGGCTCGCCGACGAGCATCAGCCCTTGCCGGCCCAGCAACGACACGATCGCTCGGTCGACGAGTGGATCGTCGCCGAAGAACTTGCGGCTCACCCCGAGTTCCGGGGCCCCCAGGACGAACGCCCGCACGGCCCGTGGGCTCAGCCGCCACCCGGGCGGGACCGGCGCCCCCGACGCCGCGTCCGCCTGGGCCAGGGCGGCCAGTTCGGCGGCGTAGCGCAGTTCGGCGGGCGGACGGAGCTCGCCCTCGACCGGGCTGATGGGCTGGCTCATCGGGGCCTCCGTTCAGAAGAACGTCTTGGTGTGGTAGTCGGGGTCGTAGGGACCGAGGGCGGCCAGGGCGGCGTAGTCGGCGTAGCACTCGGCGAGCAGGACCGGTGGCACCTCCGCGAGCGGCACCACGCGGTTGCGTCGCCTGAAGAGCAGCGTCTCAGCCGCCGCCGACAAGTTCTCCTCGGGCAGGTAGGAGCCGGTGAACTCCAGCACCGCGGTCAGCGAGGCGCCCGGGAACGACTTGAGGTATTCGTTGAACCAGGTGCCATCCTCGGCCGGGGCTCGCTGGTAGCCGCGTTTGGTGGACACGCCCCGGATCGAGAACGTGTCGGTGAGATGGCCCGCCAGGTTGGTGAGTTCCGTGGCGTCCGGNGGAATCGCCGGCAGGGTGTTGGTGAGCTGGTCGAACAGCGGGGTGACGGCGTAGTCGGCCAGGTGGATCGCCCAGGCGGCCGCGGCCGGTTCGTCCAGCAGCGTCCGGTGGGTGAGCCGGACGACCGCGTCGTCGGGCACCTCGACGTCGGAGTCGGTCGCGTCGATCAGCGAGCCGTCCCCGGTGGGCCGGAACGTGCGGGTGCCGGCGGCGTCCGTGGCCGTCCAGATCAGGCGGACGACGATCTGGGCGAGCAGCGGATGTCCCGCGAGGTAGGACCGCCAGTCCGCCGCCGCCCACTCCCGGCCGACGCACATGGCCTCGTACAGCCGGGCGGTCTGCGCGGCCAGCACGGCCTTGACCTCTTTGCGGGACGCGGTGAGCTGCTTCTTCGCCTCGGCCACGGCGTCGGGGTCGTCGCTCGTCCGGGCGTCGGGGAGTGCCTTCACCACCGCGCCCTCGGGGTTGGTGAGCTCGATCGTGCCGGCGGCGCTGAGCCGACCGAGGAACTCCCGCGGGCCGTAACCCAGGTGCAGCAACCCGTCCTCGGCGAAACCTGCCGCGGGGATCGTCCGGTCCGCGAGTTCGTCGGCGGTCCAGCCGCGGCGGTCCGCGAGCTCCTCCACGAGCCGGGCCGCGGTCGCTTGCACCGAGGCCTGCTTGAACCGCCGCGAGATGCCCAGCAGCAGTTGGGTGGCGGCGTCCTGACCGTTGGCGGCCAGGGTGTGGACGAGCGTGTCGACCTGCGCCCGGCGGGAACCGTGGTTACGGATGTAGCCCTGTACGGCGTTGGCGAGCTCGATGCCCGGCACCCGCGTCGTGAGCGCCAGGAGCCCCTTGTCGGCGACGGCAGAGCCCAGGTAGAACCCTTGGTGTTCCCGAAACGCATTGGCGACGTGGGTCTCCAGCGGCACTCGGGCTGCCTCCTCCGCCGCGGCCAGGTAGTGGCTGAACCGCGGGTCTTGACGCGCCGATGTCAGCCACTGTTGGGCCCGCTGGTAGCGCTGGGGTCCCTCCGTCGCCGCGTAGGCGCGGCTGGCGGCCTCGTCGGGGCCCTGGGTGTCCTGCGCGATCCACGACCGCAGGACGAACGAACCGAGCGCCGCGGCGTCGTCGGTTTCCAGCAGGCTGAGGTAGCGATCGAGCAGGCCGGAGCCGTCGGGTGTCTTCAGCTTGTCGGCCAGGACCACCCACCAGCGGACGATGTCGGGCTCCACCGGAGTGCCGTTGGCCCACTGCACGGTCGGTAGCTGGTCCAGCGGGAACCAGGACATCGACGCCGGTGGCTTGGCACGCAGCCCCTTGCGCGCCTCGGCGAGCAGCGTTGTGGGNGAGAGATCCGCGCTGATGTCGTCCCCCAACGTCTCCAGGGCCGTCAGCAGCGAGGCCCGGACGACCTCGCGCGACTCCTTCTTCAGCGCCGCCCGCAGCGCCGGGACGGCGGCCGGGTCTCCGATCGAGGCGAGCCAGTCGGCGGCGGTCGCGCGGATCTCGCCCTTACCGTCGCCGAGGCCCTGCTCGGCCAACGACCGCGCCGCGGGGTGCTGGGCCAGGGCGCGTTGCGCCAGCCGCCGGGTCACCTTCGCCTCACCGAGCGCCAGGCCCGCGACCGTGGGGGCGAGGCTCGCCGGAATCCGCGGGAAATGGGCCAGCGCCTCGAGCACCGGGATGGCCCGTTCCGATCCGGCGGTGAGCCACTGCTGGGCCAGGTCGGGGTGCTGGGCCAGCCAGGGCCACTTGGCGGCGGGCGTCAGGGCGCCNTCCCTGATCAGGCTGTGCACCTCGTCGGTCGGATGACCGGCCACGCGGAAGGCGTCCTCGACGTGACGCAGGTCGGTGTCGGGGTCGACCCGATCCCGGATGGCCCAGTAGTTGGCNGCTTTGTGGGGGAGCAGTCGTAGCGCCTCCACCAGCGATAGTTCGGGCACCATGTGCAGCAGCGAATAGCACGCGTAGGTGCTCTCGATCTTGGTCTTGCGACGGTGCTCGCCCAGGGCCCTGGCCACGAAATCGGCGATGTCGGCGTCGCTGATGCCGCGGGCCTTCGCGGCCTGTTCCCGCACCCATCGGTTCTCGGACGTGGCGTTGGCCAGTTGTTTGTCGAGGAATCGCCGAACCCCGCGGTCAGGCGTGCGGGATCCGACNGAGGCCCTGACCGGCGGGTAGTCGGGCAGCCCCAACGGGGTTTCGGCTTCCACGGGCGCCGCTTCGGCCAGTGCCGCCCGGCGTTCCCCGGCCTTGTCGATGAGGTCGGTGGCCTTCGCCCCCGCCGCCCGCGCCTCGGCGAGCACCGCGGCACCTTCGTCGGCATGGGACAGGTAGGTCAGCAGTTCCCTGGCGCGCGTCGCGGGGGCAGCGGTCAGCGCATCCCTCAGCAGGTCGCGTTGGGCCTCCCAGGGCAGCTTCGCCAAGGCGGCGATCGCGGCCGACCGGGCGGTCTTGGCGCCGTCCACGCTGAACCGGGCGAGCACATGGACGATCGCCGCCCCCACGGCAGGACGTTTGGCCGCCCATTCCGCCAGGTTGACTTTCGCCGCGGCGGTGAGCGACCCCAGGCCATCCGGTGGCACCCAGCGGCCGTTGGCGGTCAGGAACTCGGCCACGCCCGGCAACTCGTAGGGGCGTTGCGGCCGTAGAGANTGGCCGTCGACCTGGAACAGGACGAGCACGACGGCAGCCGGAATCGTCGCATGGGGCATCCCGTCCACCGCCAGGAGTCGCGCCAGGAGGTCCGGGGTCCAGGAGAGAACGCAGCTTGGCCAGAACGTCGCCTTGTTGTGCGAACCGGCGCTGACCAGGACGTCGTTGACCAGTGCCACCAACCAGTCGGGAACCCCTGGGCGGTCNCGGTTGGGCCCCTTGCCCGCCTCGGCCAGCACCCTGCCCAGCCGGATCCACTGCTCGGGGCCAACNGACGCCGACCGGTAGAGCAGGTCGCGGTAGTGGGCGACGTTCGTCGTCCGCGAGATGCCCAGCCGGCCGAGCCGAAGCTGGCCGGGCTGCGACGTGCGCGGCCAGGGGATCAGCTGCCCGGGTTGCATCAGCAGGTCGTCGAGGTCGCTCCCGGCGAGGTTGTGGAGTTCTGTCAGGACCACCGGGTCGGTGCCTGCGTGAACGAACCCCACGCAGCGCTGGAACAGGTCTTCGGAGTGCGCCGCGATCGGTCGCAGAGCGTCGCGGAGGGCGCCACTCGGGCGGTCCCCGCCCAGCATCGCGGTCAGCTTGTCGAACATCAGGACTCCCGGGTGTGATGGTCGTTCGTGCAAGCATGCCGCAACCGCGGCCGATCAAGGCATCGCCCAGCGGGGACGCCCGGGACGGCGGTTGGCGCGGAGTACCCTCGTCCGGTGCCCACGCTGCGCCTCGGACCGCTGCAGGTCGACCCGCCGGTCGTCCTGGCGCCCATGGCCGGCATCACGAACGCCGCTTACCGGCAGCTCTGCCGCGAGCAGGGCGCGGGGCTCTACGTGTGCGAGATGATCACCTCCCGCGGGATCGTCGAACGCATCCCCAAGACGTTCGACATGCTGCGCTTCGACCCGGGCGAGGAGATCCGCTCGGTGCAGTTGTACGGGGTGGACGCGGACGTGATGGCCAAGGCGGCCACGATCCTGTGCGCGCAGTTCGGCGTCGGGCACATCGACCTCAACTTCGGCTGCCCGGTGCCGAAGGTGACCAGGCGCGGCGGCGGGNGAGCGCTGCCGTGGAAGCGGGACCGGTTGGCCGCGATCCTGGAGGCGACCGTGCGGGCCGCGGAGCCGTACGGCGTCCCGGTGACGATCAAGACCCGGATCGGCATCGATCCCGAGCACGAGACCTTCCTCGATGCCGGACGGATCGCCGCGGAGGCCGGGTGCGCGGCGATCGCCCTGCACGCCCGGACGGTCAAACAGGCCTACGCGGGGAGGNCGGACTGGAGCCGGATCGCCGAACTCGTGCGGGCCGTGCCCATCCCCGTGCTCGGCAACGGCGATGTCTGGGAGGCTGCCGACGCGCTCTCGATGATGGCCGCGACGGGCTGCGCCGGCGTGGTCATCGGACGAGGCTGCCTGGGCCGTCCGTGGCTGTTCCGCGACCTGGCGGCCGCGTTCGCGGGCGAACCGCCGCCCTCGCTGCCGACCCTGGGCGAGGTGGCGGCGATGGTGCGGCGGCACGCCGAACTGCTCGCCGAACTGGACGGGGAACGCTACGGCCTGACCGACCTGCGCAAGCACATGGCCTGGTACTTCAAGGGGTTCCCGATCGGCGGCGAGGTGCGGCGCGCCCTGGCGATGGTCTCGTCCCTGGCCGAGCTCGACGCGCTGCTCGCCCAACTGCCACCGGACGAGCCGTTCCCTGCGGCCGAACTGGGCAGCCCACGAGGGCGCCAGGGATCGCCGCGCGACAAGGTCGTCCTGCCGTATGGGTGGCTCGACTCCCAATCGGCCGGCGAGGCCGACCTCAGCGACGCGGAATCCGACGCCTCGGGCGGCTGATCAGTTCCACAGCACGTAGTCGAACGCCACTGCCGGCGAGCCGACCGAGGGCAGCGCGGTGAAGGTCAGGGCAGCCACGCGGTCATCGGAGATGGTGAGGCACAGCACGCTCCCCACGGACTGCTTGGACAGGTCGGCGGTGTTGTCCGCCCGCGTGCTCAACGCGCTGACGCAGTCGGCTTTCGTCGCATTCGTCCCGGCCGCGAAGTGCTGCAGGATGGCGGCGGTCAGTTGGTAGCCGGTGGGCAGCGCATCGAGGTAGAAGTCGGAGGTGCCGTCCCGGCTGTTGGAGACGACGCCCCGGCGAGGTTGACGAACTCGTCACGGCCCAGCCGCAGCGAGCCGGAGCGTGCCACGCCGTCGCTGGCGCCCGGCGCGGAGCCCTGGCCGGCGCGGGCATCCGAACCGGCAGGGGCCGGGGCGGCCGCCGCTGCCGTGGTGGCTGCTCCCGCTGGACTGTCGCGGTGGGGAGCAGCGCCCAGATGCCCACGCCCGCGGTGATCAGGGTCGCCACGGCGGTCAGGAGCCCACCCAGGGACGTCATGAACTCGGTGACCCGGCCCTTCCTGGGCTCCGGTTCGGTCTTCGTGGGCGGTTGATCGGGCGCGGCTTGCGGGGTTGGCTCGGCCATCGCCCCATCATGGGTGGCCCGTACCCCGCAGTCAGTACGCAGGATTACCTACGTCGGACGCCGCGCGTGCGACGCGTCGACGCGGCGGTGAGCAGACGTCACCGGTTGAGGTACGGCATGAGGGACACGAACATCGCCGCGATCGCGGCGATGGGGGCGAGGACGCCGAGGACGATCGCCCAGATGCCGTAGCCGCGGCCGCGTTTGGTCGCCGTCGCCACGATCCCGCAGATCCACGCGGCCATGCCGCCCAGCATCGTGAAGTTCCAGAGCATGAGTTCGACAGTGCTCATGCGGGCCATCAACTCGGCTTGGAGTTGTTCCTGGTCGAGACGCGGGCCGCTGGTGGCCATCAGCCCTCCCGCGATGTCCCCGGCGCGGTAGAACAAGTAGGCCATCAGGACGCCGCACACCACGACCACGCCGAGGCTGATCATGCCCAGCAGGGGTGAGCGGGTGGCCGGCTGGGCCTGGTAGGCGGTCTGCGCGCTGCCGTAGCCCGGCTGGACCGCGTAGACCTGCTGCCCGGAGCCCTGCTGGGGTAGGGCTGCTGGGGGTAGGCCGCCGGTTGGCCGTAGCCGTACTGGCTGGACGATTGGCCGTAGGGCGACTGGCCGGCGGCGTATCCGGGCTGGTTCTGCTGTCCGGCGTACCCGGGCTGGCTCTGTTGCCCGACCCAGGGGTCTGGGCGCTGCTTTGTGGGTACTGCTGGCCGTAGGGGTTGCCGCCCTGGCTCGACCCCGATGGGGAGCCCTGGGAGCCTGACGGGCCCGCCCCCACTGCTGCTGGGTCGGCCACTGGCCGGGGCTTTGGGAGTTGTCGGCCATGGCCGTCCTTTCACGCTCAGGTCGGTGTCCATGATGACACGCACCACCCACAGGGACGGCGGTCCGGAATGCCATGATGAGGCCATGTCCGACGAGCTGNACCCCCGCGCGATCGCCTGGGCGCACACGATGGCCGGACATGCCGCCGACGATCTCGTCCGGGCGCACGCGGATTCGTCCGCGCACATCGCGACCACCCGTCCGGTGCTGCGCGAGGAGCGGGAGGCGGCGGAGGCGGCGCGGCTTCGTCCGGGCGCGACGCTGGCGTCGAGGGCGGGGAACCGGGCTCGTCCGGAAGAGCCGGACTCGGAGCGGACCTGCTTCGAGCGCGACCGGGACCGGATCGTCCACTCCACGGCGTTTCGGCGGCTCGCGGGCAAGACCCAGGTGGTGGTGTTCCCCACCGATCATCAGCGGACGAGGCTGAGCCACGCGTTGGAGGTCGCGCAGGTGGCCACGTCCATCGCCCGGNGGGTGGGGGCGAACGCGACCCTGGCCGAGGCGATCGCGCTCGGCCACGACTGCGGCCACGGCCCGGGCGGGCACGCCAGCGAGGACGCCTTCGACGCCTTCCTGTCCGAGGGCTACGACCACGGTCCGTGGNGGGCGGACGTGGTGTTGGCCCCGCTCAACCTGTGCGCCGAGACCCTGGATGGGGTGCGCAACCACTCGTGGTCGCGGCCGGCGCCGGCGACGATCGAGGGTGAGATCGTGAGCTGGTCCGACCGGATCGCCTACTGCGCCCACGACCTGGAGGACGCGGTCAGCGCCGGCATTGTGAGCGGTGGGGACGTGCCCGCCCAGATCGTGGAGGTCGCCGGCTCGACCCGTCGGGAGCAGTTGCGCACCTTCATCCGGGAAGTCATCGAGACCACGGCCGCGACCGGCGAGATCGGCATGCGCCACGAGACCGCCGGGGCGTTGGCTTCCTTGCGCGCGTTCAACTACGAGCGGATCTACACGAGGCCGGATTCCCTGGCCCAGTCCGAGGCGGTGATCGCGGTCCTGCGCGCGCTGGTCGAGTTCTACCTCGCGCATCCCGATCAGTTGCCCGACCCGGCTCCCGGTCTCGACCCGGTGCGGCAGGCCGTGGCGTACGTCGGCGGCATGACCGACCGGTTCGCCTTCGACACCGCTCAGGCGCTCCTCGGCTGGGATCCCGCGCGGCTGCCGAAGGGGATCGGACGCGGCGCCTGACGCGTCCGGCCTTGTGGTGCGGCCGGTCGAAGTCCCGGCGGCGCCTGCCCAAGACCCCGGCGTTCGGCCTCCGGCTGCACGGACGGGCGGGGCCGCGCGACCGTCCGTCCCGGTGCGTAAGATCGGCCACGTGCCCGGGCTGATCGTGGAGGAGGACCTCGCGACCGTCCGCGAGCGCGCCCGGATCGAGGAGATCGTCGGCAGCTACGTGACCCTGCGGCCTGGTGGCGGCGGCGCGCTAGTGGGGCTGTGCCCCTTTCACGACGAGAAGACCCCCTCCTTCCGGGTCACGCCGGCGCGGGGTTTCTTCTACTGCTTCGGCTGCAACACCGGCGGGGACGTCATCGGGTTCGTCCAGAAGATCAACAACGTGTCGTTCACCGAGGCGGTGGAGTTCCTGGCCGACCGGGTGGGCGTCCAGTTGCGGCACACCGACTCCGGCGGCGCCGGACGAGTGGAGCCGGGGCTGCGGCTGAAGATCCTCGAGGCCAACAAGTTGGCCGAGGAGTTCTTCGCCGACCGGCTCACCGCACCGGATGCCCTGGTGGCGCGGCAANTCCTCGACGGCCGCGGCTTCGACCGGGACGCCGCCGAGCGGTTCGGGGTCGGCTATGCCCCGCAAGGGGGCAAGGAACTCCACCAGCACCTGCGGGCCAAGGGGTTCGCCGACGCCGACCTGGTGAAGGCCGGCCTCGTCCGGGAGAGCGGCTGGGACTTCTTCCAGGGCCGCGTGCTGTGGCCCATCCGGGACGCCGGACGATCGGTGCTGGGGTTCGGGGCGCGGCGGCTGTTCGACGACGACCGGATGCCCGCGAAGTACCTCAACACCNCCGAGACCCTGGTCTACAAGAAGTCGCAGGTGCTCTACGGCCTGGACCTGGCCCGCCAGCAGATCGGCAAGAAGAACCAGGCTGTGGTGGTCGAGGGGTACACCGACGTGATGGCCGCGCACCTGTCCGGGGTGGACACGGCGGTGGCCTCGTGCGGCACCGCGTTCGGCGACGAGCACGCCCGGTTGCTGCAACGGCTGATCGGCGGGGATGCCCTGCACGGCGAGGTGATCTTCACCTTCGACGGGGATGCGGCCGGGCAGGCGGCGGCGCTGAAGGTGTTCAACGGCGACCAGAACTTCATCTCCCAGACCTACGTCGCGATCGAGCCGACCGGTCTGGACCCGTGCGATCTGCGGTTGCAGCACGGGGACGCCGCGGTGCGCGAACTGGTCGGCCGGCGGGTGCCGCTGTACCGGTTCGTGATGAAGAACGTGGTCGAGGGCTTCGACCTCGACCGGGTGGACGGACGGTTGGCCGCGCTCCGCGCCGCGGCGCCGCTGGTGGGGTCGGTGCGCGATTCGTCCCTGGTGACCGGGTACGTCCACGAGTTGGCGAAGCTGATCGGGATGGACGTTGAGGAGGTCCGCCGGGAGGTGTCGGCGGCGGGCCGCCGCAAGGTGAGCGCGGGCCGCGCACGAGGGGTCGGACGACATCAGCCCGGTCCTGTGTNNCGGGCCGCACGGGGACGCCATCGCCCGAGACCGGCCGTTTCGTATCGGAGGCAGGGATGAACCCCGGACTCCTACGACCACGAGCCGCCGCCCGACCTCCACGATCCCGGTCCCCTTCACGACGAGGAATTCCAGCCAACGCTGGGGTTGCCGTTCCCGAACCCGCGGGACCGACGGTTGGAGGTCGAGCGGGGCACGCTGCGGCTGATGGTGCGCTCGCCGGAGGTGTTCTCCGACGACTGGAACCAGGTGGTGGCGGACGACTTCACGCACCCGACCTACCGGGCGCTGTTCGACGGGGTCGTGTCGGCCGGGCGTACCTTCGACGACTGGCCGCAGCCGGTGTCCGCGGTGGTGGACGACCCGACCCTCTTGCAGGTGATCGCAGCGCTGGCCAACGAGCCGTTGCTGCGGCCGGCGAGCCCGTCCTACGCCGCCGAGTACGTGGCGCGGTTGCGGCTGCTGAGCGTCGTCCGGCGGATCGGGGACCTGAAGTCCCGGTTGCAGCGCACCAACCCGGTCGAGGAGCAGGCGAGCTACAACCGGATGTTCGCCAAGCTGCTGGAGTTGGAGAAGGAGCGCCACGAACTGGCCCTGATCGCTGCGGGGCCCGCCGACTGAGGAACGCCCTCGCGGGTCCCGTCCGCTGCGGCCCGGTGTCTCCCGAGGTGCCGGTTCGGCAGTGTGCTGCCGGCCGCGCCAGGCTGTCGTCCGCTGACCGGGAGTCGCGAGCCCGAAGCTGCACTCGATTCGGTCACACTGACAATCACGGTGCGCTCCGAGCGCGCCGCAATCACCCCTGGCCGTCCCGGGTGTTGTCCGGGTGTTGCCCGTGCTTGCCCGACGCTGGCGTGAGCTGGGCTGGGCGGCGGAGGGTTGGCGCATGCCTACTGCGAACGCCCTACTCACCGGAGCGGACGAGGTCGCCCTCGCCAAACAGATCGAAGCCGGCCTTCTCGCCGGGCAGGCCCTCGCCGCAGCCGATTTCCGGCTGGGCACCGCCGAGGAACTCCTCGTCGTGGAGCGGCAGGGCCGTCAGGCGTGGCAGCGTTTCCTGACGGCGAACCTTCGTTTGGTGCAGATGGTCGCCCATCAGGAGGCGCGCCGCACCTGCCTGCCGTCCGACGAGCTGGTCCAGGAGGGATTTCTCGGCCTGGCGACCGCCCTGCAGCGGTGGGACTACCGGCGTGGGCTGCGCTTCTCGACGTTCGCGATGTTCTGGGTGCGCCAGTACGTCGCCGATGCCGCGGCAACGCGGTGCGGCTGGCTGGAGATGTCGGGCAAGACCGCGATGCGGGCCCGCCGGCTTCGGGCGCGGGAGGCACGGCTCGTCCAGGAGCGCGGACGACCGGTGGCCCCGGCGGAGGTCGCCGAGAGCGTGGGTGAGCCCCTCGCGAGGGTCGAACAGCTGCTGGCCCACGCGAAGGTGACGCCGCTGGAGGTCGATGTGCCGCTGGAACCGTCCGACGAACCCCATCCCGCGCTTGCCGCCCTGCTCGCGGCGATGGGCCGCCTGCCCCGGGTGGAGCGGCACGTTCTGCGCCTACGGCTGGGGTTCGCGACCGGGCAACCGGTCTCCCAGCAGGCGGTGNGCCGACCGGTTGGGGTGTCGCTGAGCACGGTCCGGCGCACCGAGCAACGCGGGCTCGCACGGCTGCGGACGATGGCCGCAGGTGCCGCGTCCGTGGCCTGAAACAATGCCCGCATGGGACTGTTCGACCGCGGCGGGCTGAGCGCCGCCGAGCGCGCCGATCTGGCCGACGCCGTCGGCGGGGTGCCACGCGTCCTCGCGGTGGGCCGGACCGACGGCGATCGCCCGGTGGCCGGGCTGCCCGACCGGCTGGCGATCCGGAACCCGGACGGCTGGCGCTGTGTGGCCTGGCAGGCCATCGACCGCGGCGGTTGGGATCCGGCCACGGCCGAACTGCGCTGGACCTGCGGCGGGNGTGGAGGGAGCGTGCACCTGACCGAGATCGGCAGGCTGCCCGACCTGTTCCGGGAGCGTGTCGCGGCCAGCATCGTGTTGCAGCAAACGGTCGAACTGGGCGGTCGGAAGCGGGCTACCATCACGGCCCGCCGTGACCCGGGAGTCGCGTCCGGGCCGATCGAATGGCGGGTCGCGCTGCCGCCTGGCGAACTCGGCGCCGACCAGCGTCGCGTCCTCGACGCGGAGGTGGCCCGGCTGAGGACCGAATACGACATCGCCTGATCGTTCTGGTAACGTTTCCTCGCGTGAGCGCGATCCCCCATAGCTCAATTGGCAGAGCGTCGGACTGTTAATCCGCAGGTTCCTGGTTCGAGTCCAGGTGGGGAGCCAATGTCCAACTTGGGTTTGACTAGGTATTTCATCAAGCGCAAAGGGGATGATCCGCTCCCCTCGTGCACCAGCGTGCACCAAGCCCGGCGACCCGTCCAGCCGCCCCCGGACCGAACACAATCGGGATCCGCCGCGGCGATTCGCCCACTGCTTCGTCTGGTCGGTTGGTGAAGCTTCCCAAGCCGGAGGGTCGACTCCCCTTCCCGGCACAGAGCAGAAACACCTTCTGGCTACGGGAAATATTGTCTCATCAAGGGACCTAGGTGAGGTTTGTCGGCGGCCACGAGAAACGGCCCAGTGACGGCCACGAAAGTGCCCGCTGGCGGTCGTGAGTCTTGCCCGGTGGCGGTCATGGGATCTGCCGGGATGTGACCTGACCGGATTCAACCGGTCGTTGCAACACCGACTTGTTGGAGGGAGCGTAGCTGTTCGTCGAAGACCTCGGCTGGTGTGCGCCAGCCCAGGGTCTTGCGGGGCCGGTTGTTGAGTGCCAGGGCGACGGCTTCGAGGTCGTCGGCGGACCATCTGGATAGGTCGGTGCCTTTGGGGAAGTACTGGCGCAGGAGCCCATTGGTGTTCTCATTCGTCGGCCGTTGCCAGGGCGAGTGCGGGTCGGCGAAGAACACCTTCGTGCCGGTGTCGAGCGCGAACTGGGCGTGGCTGGAGAGTTCCTTTCCGCGGTCCCAGGTGAGTGTCTTGCGCAGCTGCTCGGGCAGGCGGGTCATCGAGGCGGCCAGTGCGGTGTTCATCGCGGTCGCGCCGTAGCCGCCGAGCGCAGGCCCGTTCTTCACCGGGGTNGTCTCGCCCCAACCCTCCAGCCGGGGAAGGTGAACCAGCAGTGTCGAGCGGCTGGCGCGTTCCACGATGGTGCCGATCGCCGAACGGCCGGTGCCGATGATCAGGTCGCCTTCCCAGTGCCCGGGCACGGCGCGGTCGGCGGCCTCGGCCGGCCGCTGGCTGATGACCACGTCCGTGGTGACGTGACCCTGCGGCCTGTTCCGGGACCGGGCCCGCGGCTCGCGCAACGCGCGTCCGGTGCGCAGGCAGGCGACCAGTTCCCGTTTGAGCGCGCCACGACCCTGGATGAACAGCGCCTGATAGATCGCCTCGTGGCTGATCCGCATGGACTCATCATCGGGGAAGTCGAGCCTGATCCGGTGGGAGATCTGTTCCGGACTCCACGCCAGCACCCACCGCCGATCCTGCCGGTGCGGCTTGTTCAGTCCCTTCCAGGCAGGCGGCTCGGGCCCGGCGACGACCGTCCCGTCGGGCCGACGGACGCTGCCACTCAGCCGCTCCTGCACGTACTCCCGCAGCCGCGGGTTCGAGACCAGCTTGGCGGTCTTGGGTCGTTTGGCCGCCTGCTGCGCCTTCCACTGCGCCACCGTGGCCCTGTACTCGGCCCTGCCGCTCCTGGTCGCGGCGTTACGGCGCAGCTCACGAGAGATCGTGCCCGGGTTCCGTCCGAGGCTGCCGGCAATCGCCCGCACGCCCTTGCCCTGCGCACGCAGGATCGCGATCTCCTCCCGTTCCTCGAACGACAGATACCGGCCCGAGGGCTCATCCAGGCTGATCGGCGGCATCCCGCCAGCGTGACGAAACCACCGCGCCCCGACCGGCCACGACACGCCGACCGCCAACGACGCCTCCGCCGTCGTCACCCCCGTGGCGATCAGCCGCCAGAACTGACGCTGCACCACCCGTGACGGATCCGGCCGCCCAGGCGAGCGCATCGCCGGCCGAAGCGCACGATCAGCACGCCACTGCCGACGCAAACCCTCCGGCACATCGCTGGTCCTCTTCTTCCAATCCGCGGTAACCACGCACACCCCCATGATCGAGGCGTTGCGACGACCAGTTGAATCCGCCCTGTGCCCGGCCGCGCTTGTGTAGTGTGGGCCTTCCTCGGGTTCGATTGGCGGTGCTGATGCGCCTGTCGACCACCCGAGGAAGGGACGTCTTGAAGTTTGCCGAGAAGATCATGAGCATTCTGGATGCTTACGACCCTCTCGCGACCGGCACCACCAGCCGCAACCGCCTGGCATTTGCTGCGCCCGCTCGTCAGCCGACCCTCAGAGTCGACTCGCAACTGCCGTTCGCAGATTCACGCGCGCGACCACGGCCGGCGGCGTCGGCGTACCTCGCGAGCAACTTGATCAGCCAGAGCGAAACCGGCTCTTCCCAATCGAGGGTGGGTGGGGTGTCGGCGTGGGGTGAGTGTTGAGGAGCCTTGTCGTCGCAAGGATGTGGGTGTTCTACGTCCCATCCAGCAACAACAAGGCTCATGTACGACGCTACCTCAACGACGCCGGCGCGCCCTCTGGTCACTGCGCCGGATCTGACGAGCTTCGCCCGGGTTGATGTCCTCGGCCTGGAGGTGGTCGCCCAGCAGGTGTGGCCGGACCGGGCCGTCTTGTTCTGCGAGCTCGCCGCGATCGATGACCGCTGCCCGGCCTGCGGCATACCCGGCCAACCGCATGATCGGGTGCGGCGACGTTTCACCCATCTTCCCGTCGGTCGTCGGGCGACGTGGCTGCACGTGATGGTGCCGCGGTTCCGCTGCGCCGAATGTGGGCGGCTGTGGCGGCACCCGCTCACCACGGTGGCGCGGCCACGCTCGAAGTTGACCCGGGCGGCGGACTGGTGGGCCTTGTGCCAGGTGGTGCTCGACCACGCTCCGATCAGCGGTGTGGCCGCGGTGCTCGGCGTCAGCTGGGACACGGCGAACACCGCTGTCAGCGAGGTCGGCACCCGCGTGCTGATCGAGCATCCCGGCCGCCTGGACGGCGTCGAGGTGATCGGCGTGGACGAACACGCCTGGCGACACACCCGCAAGGGCGACAAGTACGTCACCGTCATCATCGACCTGACCCCGATCCGCGACGGCACCGGCCCGGCCCGCCTGCTGGACCTCGTCGAAGGCCGCTCCAAGAAAGCGTTCNAAGACCTGGCTCGACGCCCAGGACGAGGACTTCCGCGCTCACGTGCAGATCGTNCGCGATGGNACGGGTTCACCGGCTTCAAGACCGCCGCCGCCGAAGCCGTCCCTGAAGCGACCGCCGTCATGGATCCCTTCCACGTCGTCGCGTTGGCCGGAGACAAACTCAACCAGACCCGACAACGCGTCCAACGCGACCTCACCGGCAGCCGCGGCCGCCGGGACGACCCTCTCTACCGGGCCAGACGCACCCTGCGCACCGGCCGCGCCCTGCTCACCGACAAGCAGAAGACCCGCCTCGAGGCGCTCTGGGCCATCGATGACCTGGCTGCGGTCGAGGTCACCTGGNTGTGTCTACCAAGACCTCATCGACGCATACCGGCACCCCGAACCAGCGCTCGGCAAGAAGCTCCTGGCCACGGTGATCGACCGGATCAAGACCGGCGTGCCGGCCGGACTCGACGAGCTCGCGCAACTCGGCCGGACCCTGCAGCAACGGCGTGCCGACATCCTCGCCTTCTTCGACCACCCCGGCTCCAGCAACGGCCGCCTCGAACACCTCCGCGGCATCGCCCTCGGCTTCCGCAACCTGATCAACTACCGCCTCAGATCACTCCTCGAAGCCGGCGGATTCAGACCCCTCATCCACTCTCTTTCGTGAAGAGCCGCGAAACCGTTGGCGATCACATCGGCATGGCCGGGCCGGCTGTCGAGAACATGCAGTCCTGGCGTCGGCGATGACGACACAGGCACACTGATCGCTGGAACTAGTGACCTCACGGCGGACATGTCGTAGCGTCGCAGCAAGTGCCAATCCTTTGTCGGCACCTCGAACATCTTCGAAAGATCATCTAGCACGCTTGCGACATCGATCTCCATGCCAGGCCGTCTCAGCACAGTAGCTTCAACAAGCCAACCAGCAGGCGCGCGAGTCGGAACAGCATTACTTATTACGATGGAGTGGAGCACCCTTCCGAACGTCGCCACTCCGAGATGGATCCTGCTCGATTCAGAAGGCTTATCGCCAGCGGCGAACCAAAAGGACGTGGCGTATTGGAGCATGAAAGGAGACTCCCTGCCCACGAGAGAANNAGTAGCGCTTCCGGCCGCGACAACAATCGCAAACGCTCTAAACTCGCCACGTTCCGTACGGACCCATGGGTTACTCCCACCGTCCAACGACAGCACACGGGACCCGGTATGTACGTCAACCCCGTGAGCCAGAAATTTGGCCAACGAAGAAATCCCGTCAATGAAGAGCGATCCCTGCAGCAGCCAGTCCTGAGCAGTCGCATTTGAACTTGTGAAGCCGGCCCTTCCGCTAAGGTCCCAGGTCACACTGGCGTAAAGCGGATCGACGACTGCACCCTTGAACGAATCCGCACCCATCGTGCCATGCCCAGGCGCCCACGATAGGGGGACTTGACTTGACCGCCACCGCCGATCGTTCACACTAAGCCAAGTCCGTTCAGGCTCGACAGCCCCGTTGAACCATTCATCCAGGTAGGGCGGTTCGCCCTCCTCCCTGCCGCCATGGACTCGCCGCTCTGCTTCGCTCGCCGTGGCAATGATGCCGTCGGGCAAGGCGACCGTCGGAGAGGACAAGGCGGGTAGGAGCCGACGCAGACGTGCCATGTTCACGACATGGAACCCCTCGTCGCACAGGAACCCGTTCACGTTCCCTGAACGACATAGGCCTCCAACCTCATCGCTAGCCTCAAGAACTAGCACCGCAATACCGCGGTCTCGGAGCCGACGCGCGACACTCAGCCCGCCGAGCCCCGCTCCAACGATGATCACGTCTGTCATGACGGGGACCATACTAGAGTCGGACGCGCCAGATACTACAGAAGCCCCACATGGTGTTTGTCCATGGGATCCAGCCGAAATGAACGTACGCAAAGGCGACTGATTCCGGATTATGGCCAACTTGGCCGCCTCAACTAAACGCCCAATGAACCTTCGGACGAAAGCAGCTTGAGTACCCGGTACGCCAGTGAACTTGCGGCCAAGATACTCTATAACGAGACCAGTGAAGTTCCCGTGAGATAGCAGGAACAACTGACGCCCGCTAAAGCGGAGCCAAATTCCTTGGGTTGCGACGGGGCGAGAGTGCCATTGAGCCAAGCCATGAAGAAGAGCCCAGAAAGATCGGTCTTCCCGATAGGATCGGGCGGGTAAACGTAGCGGTTATCATTACCAGCATCCACCGGGTCGATCGACAAGAATCTTCCGGAAGTGGGGTTGTAGAGCCTGGCGCCCATGAGAGTGAGCCCGCCGACAGCTGAGTTGTCGCGTTGGTGGGTGCCGAGCCAGCCGTAGCGGGCGGCGCCGGAGGTGGTGGTCTCGGGTGGCCGTAGTCGTCGGCTTCGGTGTAGTTGTCGATGCCCGCTTGGCCGAGGGTGTGGCGGCGACGCTGTCGCCGTGCAGGTTCGCCAACTGGAGGACGGCTGTGCCGGTGTCGCCGATATCGATGGCGAGGCCGCCGGTGAGGTCCGACAGGTACCGGTTCCAGGTGGTGTCCAGGCGGTGGAAGCGTCTGGCAGGGTCTTGGTTTGAGTCCAGGTGGGGAGCCATCGGTGACAGCCCCACCGCTCACACCCTCACTAACCCTGTCAATCGGGTCGCGACAAGCTCTTTCACTCGTCGGAGGTCAGCCGAGCGCCATCTCCACGACAGCCCGTCCGGACACCGCGCCGTGCTCCAGGCGGCGGTAGGTGGCCTCCGCGTCAGCCAGCGCGACCCGCTCCGACACCACGCTGCGGTAGTCGAGGACACCGCGCGCAGCCAAGTCGACGACAGTGGGCAAATCTGTCCGGGTCCGCGCCCCGTAGGAGCCGCAGATCTGCTGGCCGCGCCGGACGAGCCGGTTGATCTCAACCGCGGCCGCCTGCGAGCCCGCCGCCAGGCCCACGGGCACCATGCGGCCCCCGTCCGCCAGCAGGGAGAGCGCCTGCTCGAACGTTTTCGGGAAGCCGAGCGCCTCGATGGCAACGTCGACACCACGTCCGCCGGTGATCTCCCAGACGCGTTCGCGGGCGTCCGCCGTCCGCGCGTTGATGACGTCCGACGCGCCGTACTGGTGCGCGGCGGCGAGCTTCTCGTCGTCGATGTCGATGGCGATGAGCGTGCGGGCGCCCAACTCGTGCGCGACCTGGATGATGCTCGAGCCCACCCCGCCGATGCCGATGACAGCGACCGACTCGCCGTAGTTCAGGTCGGCGCCGCGCCGGACAGCGCCGTAGGCGGTCATGGCGGCGCAGCCGAGGATCGCGGCGGCCACCGGATCCATCGTCGGCGCCATCGGCGCGACGGCCGTCAGGGGNATCACACAGTATTCCGCCAGTCCCGCCATCGAGTACTGGGCGATCACCGAGCCGTCCAGATCGGCCAACCTGCTCGTCCCGTCGAACAGTTGGCCCCTGAGGCGGTTGAACTGGAAGAACGGCTTGCACAGGTCGTCTCGTCCGCGGGCGCAGTCGACGCATTGACCGCACGGCATGAGGAACGCGCCGCAGACACGGTCACCAACTTCCAAGCCGCTGTGCGCGGTGTTGGGTCCGAAGGCGACTATCGTGCCGGACACCTCGTGACCGAGGACCGCCGGGGTGGGGAAGGGGATCTTGCCGGCCATCACATGCAGGTCGGAGTGGCACAGTCCGCAAGCGATCACCTTGACGAGGACCTCGCCGGAGCGCGGCTCCGGAGTCCGGATCGTCTTGATCTGGAGCGGTTCGCCCGGGGCCACCAACACGGCGGCTCGCATGGTTGGAGGGACGTCCTGGTTCATTCTCACTGACCACCCTGTCGTCGAGGTGAGTTAAATGTAAGGACAATAGATTGTCCTGTCAATAGGTGTCCTGGTCCCGCGAGGGGACGCTACAGTTGGACGCGCTCAGGGGCGGTAGCTCAGCCGGTCAGAGCAGGGGACTCATAATCCCTGGGTCGCGGGTTCGAGCCCCGCCCGCCCCACCCGCAGATTACTGCTCGTTCACTAGGTATCTTACCGTCGGGCGACCAGGCCGCAACAGGCCAGGAGGTTGCACGTCAGACCCCTCTTATTGCACGATATGCGTACGTCGTGCAATAAGGATCGGAGGCTCCGATGGGCCGCGAACGCCGGGAGTTCGGGTCGATCCGCAAGCTTGCTTCGGGTCGCCACCAGGCCGTCTACACCGGCCCGGACCTTCTGCGACACGTGGCGCCGACCACCTTCCAGGCCAAGATCGACGCCGAAGGCTGGCTCCACGAGGAGCGCAAGCTGATCGAGGCGAACGAGTGGTCTCCCNCGAAGCACCGGGCCGAGAAGGCGCGGGCGGTGGCGACCACGCCCGACTTCGAGACCTACGCGAAGAAGTGGATCGCGAAGCGCCGCACCGATAAGGGCGAGCCGCTGCGGGCGTCCACCAGGGCCAACTATGAGGCGACGCTGGAGCACCATCTGGTGCCGACGTTCGGACGGATGCGGCTGCGCGACATCACTAAGGGCGCCGTGCGCCGCTGGTACGAGGACACACTGGAGGGCAACGGCGACACCCCAAGGGCGAACTCGAAGGCGTACGGCCTGCTGCGGGCGATCATGAACAGCGCCGTCGATGAGGACTTGATCGAAGCCAGCCCGGTGCACATCCGCGGTGCCGGATACCAGCCGAAGCGGCGCCGGCTCGAGCCGGCCTCGATCGAGGAACTCGATGTGATCGTGGAGAACATGCCCGAGCGGTGGAAGCTGATGGTGCTGCTCGCGTCCTGGTGCGCCCTGCGCTACGGCGAGATCGCGGAACTGCGGCGCAAGGACATCAAGCTCCGGCATGTGGGCGGTCGCTGGACCGGCGTGATCCAGGTGCGCCGCGGCGTGGTGTGGGTGAACCGCAAGATCCAGGTCGAGCCGCCGAAGTCGGAAGCCGGAATCCGCGACGTGGCAATCCCGCCGCACCTGATCCCGATCATCAAGGAGCACCTGGAGACCTTCGCGGCGCCCGGTCAGGAGGGCCTCGTCTTCCCCGCCGCCAACGGGCGCCAGCAGTGGCCCTCCACGATCAGCAGCTACTTCAAGAAGGCTGCGACGATCGCCGGACGCTCTGATCTCCGCTTCCACGACCTGCGCCACACCGGCGCCGTGATGGCAGCACAGCAGGGTGCGACCCTTGCCGACCTTCAGGCTCGGCTCGGGCACTCGACAGCAAACGCCGCGCTGCTGTACCAGCACACCGCGAAAGGTCGCGACCAGCTCATTGCCGAGAGCCTCTCAAACCTCATCACCGTCCTTCCGGCGCTCACTACGTTCAACGATGTGGAGTAGCTGAGGCGGTGACAGCTCTTGGCCGACGCTGCTAGCAGGAACATCCCCGAGGATGCGTGCTGAGTAGGCTGCCGCCCATGGAGCCACCGATTCGCATCACGTCTCTCACCTTCAACTCGGGCCAGGAGATCAACGTCGACGCGGACGTTGTTGTACTGGTCGGCGCCAATAACACGGGTAAGTCGCGGACACTGTCTGAGATCTTCTTTACCCTCAGCCGCAGTCCCGGCGCCTTGCTTACTGACCTATTTGCGCTCTCGGCGGTCGGCATGGAAAGACGTGTGGACGCGGACGGACTTGTGAAATGGCTCGAGGCTAATCGAACTGTCTACCAGGTTAGCGGCGAGCAATATCGGCGGATTCACCATGCAGGGGTTGGGGATATTCATGAGAATCAGGTTGCATGGGGATTTCAACATGACCGAATCGCTTCGCTCGCCCCGTTCCTCCTGCGCAACTTAACTTGTGGCGAGCGACTCGGATACGTCGGATCGCCACAACGGCTCGACTACAATCAGCATCCAGATCACCCAATTCAGGTGTTGGCCACAAACCCCGACCTCATGACGAGACTGGCGGCATCTGTTGAACGAGCCTTCGGGCAACACCTCCTCGCCGACTCATGGGGTACGAACATTCGCCTGCGGATGCATCCGACGCTAACCCAAGCCGCTCTGAGCTACGAATCTAGTGACGGAACACTCCCGCCTGAGAAGCGTCTGGAGTTCGACAGCATTCCTCTTGTTGAACAACAGAGCGACGGGGTTCGTGCCTTTGTCGGGATCATGTTGACCGTCTTGGCGTCGGAGTATCCGGTCTACTTGCTCGATGAACCCGAGGCATTCCTACACCCTCCGCAGGCTCGCGAGATCGGGCGCCAGCTCGCAAGCCTGCCCGACTCCCAACAGGTCTTCATCGCTACTCACAGCCTGGACGTTTTACTCGGCGTCCTGGAAGCGTCCGGGAGCCGGCGCGTACAGATCGTGCGGCTCTTCCGCGAGGATGCTCAGACGTCTTGCGCCATCCTCGACCCTGGGCAGCTTGATCAAATCAGGTCGGACCCGTTGCTGAGGTTCGGTAAGGCACTGGACGGAATGTTTCACGACCGCGCAATCGTCTGCGAGGGTGATTCTGACGCTGCATTCTATTCACTGTTCGCCCGAGACATTCGTGGAGCACACCCGATGTTCACATATGCGGGAGCGAAGCACCGTGTGCACAAGATCGCGAGAGCGCTTACCGCCGTCGAAGTGCCTGTCAGTGTAATAGTGGATTTCGATGCTTTGAATGACAAGGGCTTGATGACGCGCATCGTGGAGTCGGTCGGAGGTACATGGTCGGCCGAGATGACCCGGCACTGGAAGATCCTCGATATGGCCCTACGAGCCGGACGCAAACCCGCAACTCACCAAGACGCGCGCGCTGCGCTCGATAGTCTCGGCAAGGAACCCGGTCAAGAGTGGACGAAGATGGACCGGGACGCCTTCGACAAGGAGCTCCTACCCACAAATGGCTGGTCGGGCGCGAAGAACCAAGGCCTCCACGCTGTGCCCGCGGGCGACGCATCCGCGTCCGCGGAAGCGCTGCTCTCACAGTTGGCGGAGCTTGGCGTCCATGTCGTGCCGGTCGGACAGATGGAGTCGTTCATAAAGTCGGCAGGAGGCCACGGGCCAGAGTGGGTTGTGCACGTGGTTGAGAATGACAAGTGGTCGAGTTGCGCTGGCGCGCGACAGCTCGTCTACGCCGCGCTCGGGCTCCCGCACCCTCGCGACTACGCGCCAAGTGAATCCGGCCCAGGCGCAACGCCAGAGGGCCCGGCGACCCCGATGTTGCCTGACTCACCAAGATTGCGTTGCGGGCACACGTCGCAACAGCTTTTCTAGATCGGTCACACGGACGCGGATTATGCGCTTCCCGGTCCGGAAGGCAGGGAGTTCCCCGGCCGCGATGCGGCGACGCAGTGTGTGGACGCCGATACCGAGCATGTCGGCGGCCGCGGACAGAGAGATGAAGGCGCCCGGCTTGGTGCTCTCGATGGCGGACATGGTTGCTCCTTCTCGGTAGGTGGTGTTCAGAAGCCGATGCTGGGGCCGTGGCGGTCGTGGCCGTAGCCGGGTAGGTGTTCGTGCTCCGGCCTGCGTCGAGGTGGCGGCGTGACGGTCTCCCACACGTCCTTGGCCCGCGGAGCAGGCGGCCAGCCCTGCCAGACCTTGGCGATGCCTGCGACACGCCACCAGAGCGCCGAGGCGGGGCGCTCTATGGGCAGCGGCCCTTTCCCGAGCGCATGCTCGATCAGGTCACCCACGTCAAGGCCCTTCTCCTCGAGCCCGTGGAGCCGCCGGGCGATCACGAGCCGCTCCGGGTCGTGTGCGAGTGCCGGATCGAGCGTCGGGAGCAGCCGTCCCCACTCGCCCGTACCGAGGGCTCGATCGAGCCGGGCGTCGAGGTCGCGCTGCCAGCGGGCCGCCGCGTCCCCGATGGCCGGTGCTCCGGTAGCACGGGCGTCGGACGTCGGGATCTCCATCACCGCACGCCAGACAGCGATGTCGCCGAGCAGGATTCCGTTCTCGAACATCCGAGGCGTGAGTGACATCGGCCCTAGCCAGCTCGGGGGAGGTGGTGTGAGCGGACCTACCTCCGCAGACCGTCTGCAAGGCCATCGATCCTGTCGGCTCGGGCTTGCAGGTAGGGACCCCACACCTCGTCCTCTGCCACCCGGGACGAAATGCCCCGCAGCCACGGCAACGGCCCAGGCGCCTTCTCGGGCACCAAGAGCTGGAGGCGACGGTCCAGCACGGCGGCTGGGTCGCGGGCCGTGTCGAGTTCATCCAGGTTCGCGGCCTGCCGTAGCAGCGCCACCGGGTCGTGGCCGTCCGCGGCCAGGCTGAGGAGGTCTGCGCGGAGGGTCTCCCATGCGGGGCACTCGGTCAGCCACAACACGATCTGGTCGGCTTCGTCGTCGAGTCGCCGGACGGCGTCCGCCCCCACGACTTCCTCGGCCGCGACGGCAAGCGCATCGGTGTAGCGGGCCACAGCCGGAGCGAGCAGCCGTGCCGGGTTGTCCTGCTCGCGCAGTTCCGTGCTGGCGGAGACCGGCGCGTCGTCGTGCGCAAGGATGCGCTCGAGCCGCTCGACGCCGGTGAGCAGGTACACCGAGTCGGTGTGCGCCAGTCCGTGCGGATCGCCGTCGCCGACCACCTGGAGGTAGACATGGTTGGCCTGCCGCCCGCGGGTGAGCATCGTATACAGCTGTTCGCGCGACTCCTCCCCGTCGAAAGGCCGTGCATGGTGTCAGCGGTGAGGCCCTGGGCGCCGTGGATCGTGGTGGCGTAGCCGAGATCGACCCACTCACGGACGTAGTCGGCGGGCAGTGTCACCGCGTGCTTCGAGCGCAAGCTCTGGACGCGCACACTGCCGTCCGCTGAGACGGACGCGACCCGCCAGCGGTCACCGTTCTTCACCCAGTCGCGACTGCCCACCGGCAGCCGGCGCTCGTTGTGGCGGGTTATCACGATGTCACCGGCTACCGCGATGTTTTCGTCAGCCAGACCCGCACCGCGGCCGAGCATGATGTGGCCTTCGTGGTGACGCCGTTGGGCGATCCGATTGAGTCTGGCAACGAGGTCTCGCGTCGGCGCGAGCATGAGGGCGTCCAGACCGTTCGCGTGGTCTTGCGTCCACGCGTCCAGTACCGCGTGCGCCATGGTCACCAGATCGCCGACGTGGATGCGGTCGTGGTCGAGGTAGTAGCCCAGCGCTTCGGCCCGTCCCTCCCGCAGCGCCGCGGACGCAGCCGCCTCGGCCGGATCGTCGAACCGGAGGATCTCGGTGAGCCGACAGGCGCCGTGCTCGGCTTCAATGTCCCGCAGGACGCCGCCGGCGCCGATCGCGGACAGCTGGCGGTTGTCGCCGATGAGGCGGACGCTGCCGCCGCGGGTCATCACTTCGGCGATCGCCCGGTCGAGGCTGAGGGTGTCGGCCATGCCTGCTTCGTCGATGATGACCAGGCTCCTCGGGCCGATGGCGGCCATCCAGGCGGGCGCGGGCTGCTCGGGGTGGTCGAGGCTCCAGGTGAGCTTCGCGAGCGTGTCGCAGGGCACGTCGAGCTGGTCGGCGAGGGCCTTCGCGGCGGCCGCGGACGGCGCCAGCCCTATGACCGTGCCACCCGACTCCGTCCACGCCGAACCGAGGACGCGCATGGCGGTGGTCTTGCCCGTGCCGGCCGGGGCGATGGCGAGCTGGACTCGGCGCCCCGAGCAGGCCATGTCGCGAACGAGGTCGCTCTGGCCAGGTGTCAGCTGGGTCCCGTTGGCGAGGGCCTCGAGCTGCGCGAGATCGACGAGGCTCGGGTCGAGGGCGCGTCCATCGGTGCGCCCGGCGTTGGCGACGATGCGCTGTTCTGCCTCGAGGATGCGGCTGGAGGTGTACCAGTCCACGCCGGGGATCGTGTAGACGCTCCGGCCGTCCGACCGGCGTAGAGCGTCCGGCTCCTGGATTGGGTCGTCGGCGCTGAGCCGGATCGAGCGGGTCTCCAGCGCCAGGTCGACGATGATGTCGACGACCCGGTCGAGCAGTTCGGCAGGGACGCCGGCGGCGCGGGTCTGCCGCAGGGCTTCGGCGCGGATGTGCCAGCTCTGCCAGTTCGAGCGCTCGCTCTCCAGGACCGCGATCACGCGGGCAGAGGTGTCGATGAGCCAGTCGGTGCTCGGCGTCTTCGGCTGGACGGCCGGTCGGCTGAAGACGGCGGCGAGCATGCCGTCCACCGCCCTGGCGCCGAGAACCTGCTCCGCCTGCCCGCGCCAGGAGGCGCGTTGTTCAGCGAGTGACCGCGGCTCGTGCTTGGCCTCGCGGGTCTCCAGGTTGGCGCGTTGGGCGAGAGCGATCATCTCGGCCTCGGTGGGTGGGCGGCCGTGGTCGGCGAGGAAGGCGCCGGCGAGCTCGTCGCGGCGGTGTTCGATCTGTCCGCGTCGGGTGGACCAGCGGGCGGTGAGGCGGAGGTCGACGCCGTCGATCTCACGGACGGATCGCTTGCCGGCACCAGTACTGCGCTCGACGAAGCGGATGCCGAAGGTTTCGGCCAGGGAGGCCTCGAGGGTGGCGGAGTACAGCTCGGACGCGGCTACCTTCGCCTTGTAGATCAGGTTGGTGTTGAGCGCGTACCAGCGTCCGTCGGTGCTCTGCACCTTGTTGGCGACGACGAGGTGGGTGTGCAGGTCGGGGTCGCCCGCACGGGAGTCGCGATGGGTGAAGGCGACCGCGACCAGGCCGCGGGTCTCGACGTTGCGGACGCCGTGCGGCCCTACGCGGCTGAATGCCTGGGTCTCGAGGTACTCGACGACCTTGGCGACGGCCTGGCGGTGTAGCTCCTCGAGCTGCTGGCTGGTGGCGAGCGGGGCGAGTGCCCACAGGGTGGAGAACGACTTGGTCGGGGAGACGGTGAGGTCCACGCCGGCGATGGTGGCCGCCACGGGACGGGACCAGATGGCGACCGCGCGGTGAAGTTCGAGCGGCGTCTTCGGGGCTCGGCCGAACTGTCTGGTGAAGAACTCCGTCGCTACTTCGCTGCGGATCTGGACGAGTTGGTCCGGGTCGAGCTTGGTGTTGGCTGGACGTCCGGCGGCGAGGTTGGCGGCGACGTAACGGCGCTTGAGTTCCTGGTGGAACTCGGGTGAGCCATTCGTCCGGACAGCGAAGGGGCGGCCGAGCCGGCAGGCCTTGTCGGCATCGCGCTCGCTCAGGCCGGCGTCGAGGGCCGCCTGCCGGATCTGGTCGGCGAGCGGATGCTGGCCGTTGCCGAAGAGGGCCCTCATCTGCGCTTCGGTGACTGGGTCGCCGGCGGCGATGCCGTCCAGCCCGTCCAGTCCTGAGCCCATCCAGACGCCGGGCGCCTCGCCCTTCTCCTCGTAGTAGGCGGCGAGCCCGGTCCTGACCAGGCCGTCCTGGGCCGCGACCTGTCGGGTCAGGTAGTCGTAGCCGGACCCGGCCGTGACCTTCTTCAGGCTGATCGTCACCATTCACCTCCTCTCCGGCGAGACCTGGGCACTCTCCCTAAGCCCACGGAACGGGCGATCGGGACGCGTGGGAGGCCACAAAGGCGCAGGTCTTCTCACCTTCCATAGGCCCAGGACTAGGGGCGATCGGGACAGAGCAGGCGTGGGTTTCTGCGGCCTCTCATTGCCTTAAGCCGCCAGAACCGCCGTATCCGGACACCCGACAGCCAAGATTCTGGAGATCTTCAGGAACGCGGAGAGCTTCAGAGGTGGCAGGCGTCGCGGCGGTGGACGCCCGAGACGACCTCGATGACCAAGCACTGGTCGACGATTCGGTAGATCACCCTGACTCGCCGCGGTGGGCGGCAAACAGAGCGGCGAGTGGCTGGCGCAGCGGCTTGCCGACCTTTCGGGGAGGGTTATCCACAGCCGGGGGAGGTTGCCGACGACGTAACCAGTCCAAGTGTGTAGCGGGTGTGTGGAGGTTCTTGGTCTGGCCGTGGCATCCCTTCTCCGAGCCGGCGGTCGCGCAGTCCGGGGGCCGCGGGTGACGATCTGATCTTCGAAGACGGCATCGCTCAGCGGGGGTTCGGGTGGTCGTTATGCCGTCGGAAGTCATCACGTAGCCGTCCGGCTCACACTGCGATGTACTTGGGAACATGGCGATCGACGTTACGAACCTCATGTCGAAGCTGAGCGAGGAACGCGGGGCGTTTCATTCCGAGGCCGACTTCCAGCTTGCGTTCGCTTGGGAACTCCAGCGCCAACACCCAGGTGCGCAGATTCGCCTAGAAACCCGACCGACGCCGGGCCAACACCTGGACGCGCTCATGCGAGAGGACGGCCGTGAACTGGCGATCGAGTTGAAGTATCTCACCGCCGCTTGGGACGGAGCGGACAAGGGCGAGAAGCTACATCTGCTGAATCAAGGCGCCCAGGACATCCGGGGATACGACTGCGTCAAGGATGTGGTCCGGGTCGAGCAGTTCGTCAAGTCCCACCACTCCGCCATGGGTCTGGTGGTGGTTCTCTCCAACGACCCTTCCTACTGGCGGCCTGTCACGCACGATCGAGAGACCAACGCGAGCCAGTTCAGGCTGCGCGAAGGGACGGTACTCGAAGGCACGCGTGCGTGGGGCGCGCTGACCGGGGATGGCACGAAGAAGAACCGGACTGAGGACCTCGTCCTGACCGGGAGGTACCTGTGCATGTGGAAGCCGTACTCCCACCTCGAAGGCCGCCGAGGCGAGTTCCGCTACTTGGCACTGGAGGTGTCATAGCCGCCCCGTCTTGAAGCTGGTGACATTAAGCGGGCGCTGCCAACCACCAGTGATTACGGGGCGCAGATGGGCGGCGAAGACATCCGCCGCATGTGACGCGCCTTCCTTGGACTGTCGCGCTCGCGGGTCATTGAGGATCGCATAGAGGTACGAAGGCCCGGGAAGCCTTGCAGCGCGCCCTGCTGCACCCTGGCCCACGTGTCCCCGAACTCCACCACGGCTCTCAGTGCCATCGGCAACTATGGGATGTGTCTGGTAGCAGTCAGGTCCAGAACACAAACGGATGATCGGACCAGAGCGCCACGCCAACCTTCTCACTGTCGGTGGGGCCTGAGAGGCTCGTGGCATGATCCCTCAGGTACCCGAGCTATTCGAGGCGATGGATCGGACCGACCCACAACCGGCGAGGTTCCTCGAAGGGACCTATCGGTTCCTGAATCGAGTTTCATCGCCCTACTGGCGGCAGGTTCGCGACGAGATGGAGATGTGGTTGTCCCACGTTCCCCATCCACATCGGAAGGACTTGCGGGAGCGGTTGGCCAGCGGCAACGACGGTCAGTTCAACGGTGCGTACCTAGAGCTGTACCTTCATGAGTCGTTCCTGCGGCTCGGCGGTGAAGTGCTCATCCACCCGGACACTCCGAGCGGACGCCATCCCGATTTCCTGGTCCGGGACGACGTTCAGGAGTTCTACGTCGAGGCCCGGAGCATCCTGCAGCAGAGCGACGCTGACCGGGCGAAGGGTGGCCGGCAAGCCGCGCTCTATGACGCCCTCCAAGCTCTCAACAGCCCGAACTTCTTCCTCTGGATTGATGTCCAGGAGATCGGGCCGGACGACCTTCCCAAACGTCCGTTGGTCCGGGCCCTCGAGCGGTGGCTCGCGACCCTGAACCCCGACGAGGAGCAAGAGCGCCTCACCCGGTACACCACCCTCTACGTCCTCAAGCAGTTCGAGTGGAGCGATCGTGGTTGGACAGTCAGCTTTCGAGCCATTCCCAAGTCGCTGCCGGCACGTGGGCACGATGGCATCCGACCGCTTGGGATGTTCGGCGGCCTTGACGTTGACGTTGTGGACGGCGTCGGCCCGCTCAAGCGCGCGCTCCTCGAGAAGGGCAATGCGTACGGCGCGCTGGAAAGGCCGTTCATCATCGCACTCGGTGTTGACTGGTTCACGGCGCGAGATGACTTCGACATCACCGGTGCGCTGTTTGGTACCTCGCAACTGCAGTTCTCACCAGCAACGGGTGCGACACGACACACTCGTGCGGGCGACGGCTTTTGGTTCGGTGGGGACCGTTGGCTGCGCACTCATGTGACCGGCGTGCTTCAGGTCAACAACCTCCAGCCTGCATTGTTCGCGAGCGCGAGCCCGACACTATGGCTGCACCCGGAACCGGCGCGGCCAATGGTTCCGCCGGAGGTCTGGAGCGTCATGGACCCCACAAATGGTCAGATGGTCCGCCGAGAAGCACGCCGATCGCATCCCGACCTCTTCGGCATCCCGGAAGGCTGGCCGGTCGGAGTTCCGTTTCCAGAGGGATCCTGACGAAGCGCGGCCAAGGAGTGGGCCAAGTGCGGCCCCGCCCAGGTGAGAGTGGACGCGACGAGCCGCGGATCTTGACTTTGACGGCCGCCTGGGACCGTCAAACTACAGTTTCCCTTTAGGTCACTCGCGCGCGTCCAGTCGGGCAAGACCCGACGGCCTCGTTCGTCGCCGGGAGTCTGGCCGATCGACCCCGCCCGTCGCCAGTTGCGACCCCCACGCCGTCGCGGCGGCCTCGAACTCGGCCAGTGTGGAGCATCAGGCCGCGACGATGGGCTCGATGGCGGCGAGTTCTGCGGCGTGGGCGATCTTGGCGACGAGGGTGTCGTAGTTGGTCTGGAGATCGATCCAGTAGCGGTCGCTGACCCCGAGCGCCCGGGCGATCCGAAGCCCTGCGTCAGGGGTGATCCGGCGCTTGCCCCGAACGATCTCGCCGATGTGGGTCTGGCTCAGCCCGGTGGCCTGCGCCAGCCGGTACTGGCTGATGCCCAGGGGTCCGAGGAACTCCTCAGCCAGGATTTCCCCGGGNGCGATCGGATCGTGCGCTGGTGTCGTCATGGCTTGGCCTCCTGTCAGTGGTAGTCGACGATCTCGACATCGATCGGTCCGGTGTCGGTCCAGGTGAAGCAGATGCGGTACTGGTCGTTGACCCGGACGGAGTACTGACCTGCCCGGTCACCGACGAGTTTCTCCAGCCGGTTGCCGGGAGGGACGCGCAGGTCGTTGACGGTGCGGGCGACGTCGAGCATCTGCAACCGCCTGTGCGCGGCACGCTGCACGTCCGCCCCCAGGCGGGGCGCTCGTTCCAGCTCCCAGACCTTGCGCGTGGTCTCGTCAGCGAATGACTGGATCACGTCGCGATAGTATCACGCTGCGATAGTATCGCGCCCAGATACCTCACAGCTCCCTGAAGAAGTCCCCGTCCAGGCCTTACAGCCTTACAGACTGACGCACGTCTTCACCTGAACGTCGACGCGGTGGAGCACCAGCTCGGCCAGAGTTTGAGGAGCGCACAACGCCCGCAGACATCACGACAGACCCACCGGGCGCGGCAGGCCTGTTCGCAGCTCCGACGGCAGATCCACCCCAGCAACGCCGGACATCGCAGGGGACTGCTGCATGAGTAGGTGACATTCGATCTGTGGGGCCTGTAGGCCCTGCTGGAAGGATGTGCACCATGCCGAGACCCCATCCAAGAGAGTTCCGGGACGATGTTGTGGCGGTGGCCCGCAAGGGCGAGGCGTCGATCAGCCAGGCCGCGAAGGACTTCGGGATCAGTGAGTCGTGCCTGCGGAACTGGCTGCACGCGGCCGACGTGGAGGACGGCGTCCGCCCCGGCGTCACGCCGTCGGAGTCGGCCGAGTTGCGGGAGTTGAAGCGGCGCAACCGGCTGCTGGAGCAGGAGAACGAGGTCCTGCGCAGGGCTGCGGCGTATCTGTCGCAGGCGAACCTGCCGGGANAAATGATGTACCCGCTCGTCAAAGAGCTGGCCGCCGACGGGATACCCGTCGTGGTCGCGTGCCGGGTGCTGAAGCTCGCCCGCCAGCCCTACTACCGCTGGCTTACCCACCCCATCGGAAGTCGTGAACTCGACGAGGCGTACCTGGCGAACGCGATCTTCGACGCCCACGCCGATGATCCGGAGTTCGGCTACCGGCTGCTGGCCGATGAGGCCCGCGAAGCCGGCCACAAGCGTTGTGACCGGACGGTGTGGCGGATCTGTGCGGAGAACCGGTGGTGGAGCGTGTTCGGCAAGCCACGCGGCCGCAACGGCAAGCGGCCCGGGCCACCGGCCCACGACGACCTGGTCAAGCGGGACTTCACCGCCAAGGGTCCGAACCAGCTGTGGCTGACCGACATCACCGAACACCGGACCGGTCAGGGAAAGGTGTACCTGTGCGCGATCAAGGACGAATGGTCGAACCGGATCGTCGGCTACTCGATCAGTGACCGGATGAAATCCAGGATCGCCGTCGACGCACTCAACATGGCCGTCGCCCGCCGCGGCCAGGTCGCCGGCTGCATCGTCCACTCCGACCGAGGATCGCAATTCCGATCCAGAAGATTCCTGGCCGCGCTCCGCCACCACCAGCTCACCGGATCGATGGGCCAGGTCGCCTCCGCCGGCGACAACGCCGCCATGGAATCCTTCTTCGCCCTGCTCCAGAAGAACGTCCTCGACCGGCACCGCTGGCACACCCGCCACGAGCTCCGACTCGCGATCATCACCTGGATCGAACGCACCTACCACCGCCGACGCAGACAAGCCAGCCTCGGCCGATTGACCCCCATCGAATACGAGACCATCATGACCACACCGGCCACCCAGGCCGCCTAACCCAACCTGTCACCTAAAGGTGCAGCAGTCCCAAACGGCTCACAATGGGCGTTGCGGCCTCTTGAACAACTTGAGTTACGCGGGCAGCGTCGTCCGTAGAACTTCAGATTCCCTTCAGCTGAAGCCGTACACGTGGCACCCGCAGCGGCGCTTCGCTGAGCTCAGTCGAAGGGGTTGAGTACCGCTAGATCGGAGACGCTCTCGAAGTCGCGGACGTTGCGGGTAGCCAAACGGTGTCCGCCAGCTACGCAGATACCAGCGATCTGTGCGTCGGCCAGGGCCATCGGTCTCCCAGCGGCCTCGCTCGACACGAGCACCGCTGCCGTCGCCTCAGCGGCCTCCACGTCGTACACCACGATGACCTCGTGGAACGCGGCCACCAGGCGCTGCCATCGCTGTTGGAGTTGGCGCCGCGGCTTGCCCGTCGGCAGCCGACGGATACCGCGCTCGATCTCCTCCACCGTCACCACACAGATCGTGAGGTCCGAGGGACCCAGCGAGCTAGCCCAGGACAGCACCGCGGGATCGGGTTCATCTCGCATGAACTCCGACACCACGTTGGTGTCGGCGATGATCACGACAGGTCCACCGAACGCGGTAGATCGGTTCGCGAATCCAGCGGCAGATCGACCCCGCCGATGTCGGACATCGCGGCGCGCAGAGCCAGCAGGAAGTTCTCCTTGGGCAGGTCGACGGTGGCATCAAGAATGGCGCGCACTTCGGCCTCGACAGAGCGGCCGTGCTTGGCTGCCCGTCTCCGCAAGCGAGCATGCGTCCGCTCGTCAAGTTGCCTGATCGTCAAGGTACCCATGGGACCTACCTCCTGACAGCAATGCTAGCATCCCCACCTTTGCGAGGCGGGCGCTCCGTCGCCACGCCCAGCGCGAGGGCCCGTCCGCGGGGTCTCGTGGACCGAATGCCCCAGCCCCGAGCAAAGGCCCCATGGGGTATCTGAAGACCCAGGGTCAAGTGCAGCTCAGGGGTTCGGGCCCCACCCGCCACGCCACGTGCCTCAGCGGTTCGCCTCGATCGGCTCGACGTGCCGTCCGGCCGCAGTGAGATCGGCAGGAGTCGCAAGGGTTCGAGGCCAGGTCCAGGCGGTCCGCAGGATGAACGCCAAGAGCACACACTCGAGCACGATGGCGAGCACGTAGAAAGGCCACCAGGATCCCGCCCCGGACACGTTGTACACGGTGAACGGGACGTACAGCGTTGCCACAACGAGGTTGGTGATCCGGTTGGCACGAGGCGGCAAGGCTGCCGACAGCAGGACCATGAACATCGGCACCGCCAGCAATGCGAGCGTGGTCACCACGAACGTCACGCTGATCGGGAACACGAAGACGATGCCGTTCAGGATGTCGCTGACGACACCGGGCTTGTACAGGTGCAGGTAGTCGACGTAGATGTAGAAGAACATGAAGCTGGTCCAGGCGGCGGCCAGCTTGGCCTGGACCGGGATCGGCGGGCTATCGAGCAGGGGACGGGTTGTCGTCCGGGTGGTCATGGGTCTCCTTGGAGTGAGTCGGTCCCGGTCGCCGGGGTCGAAGTGGGGTTTCTCGCCGGCTTCCGATTCGTACGTTGTACGCGTACGCCGTACTATGATCGTACGCGGTACGGTTGTCAAGCCAGTGGAGCGAGGAGGGAACCCGTGCCAGCGCGAGAGCACCCGTCGGAAGCAGGACTGAGCAAGCAGCGGGTGGTGGCCGAGGCGATCCGGCTCGCCGACCGCGAGGGCGTCCACGGGCTGACCATGCGCCGGTTGGCCGGCGAGTTGGGCGCCGGCGCGATGTCGCTCTACCACTACGTGGCAAGCAAGGACGAGTTGCTGGACGCCATGATCGACGTCGTGTTCCACGAGATCGACCTCCCGCCGGACGACACCGACTGGCAGTCGGCGATCCGAGCGCGGGCGATCGCCGCCCGTCAGGTACTCGCGCGCCATCGCTGGGCAATCGGCCTCATGGAGTCGCGGACGACGCCAGGACCGGCGAACCTCCGCCACCGCGAAGCGGTCACCGCCTGCCTACGTCGCGCGGGTTTCTCGGTGCTGATGGCCACGCACGCCAACTGGCTGCTCGACTGCTACGTCTACGGCTTCGCCCTGCAGGAAGCCGCCCTGCCCTTCGACACCGCCAGCGAACTCACCGACGTGGTCGAGGAGGTGTTCCTGCCCCAGCTTCCGGTCAAGGAATTCNCCTACCTCAACGAGTCGGCCGCGGAACTGGCCGCCGTCGGGTACGTCCCGGCCCAGGAGTTCGACTTCGGCCTGGATCTCGTCCTGGGTGCGCTGGAACGCCTCCGAACCTCCGCCTGACGAGGCACTACGCAGCCTCCGGGGGCCGCCTACTTCTTTACCAGGACGAACGGCTCNCCGGGGGCGAGGACACGGATCCGCTCGGGCCGGTCCACGCGTCCGTACAGGTCGTCCGGGTTGGCGTTGAACGGGGAGAAGTCGGGTGCGTCGACCGAACCCCAGTGGTGCAGCAGCAGGTCGGCGGACGGGTACGCGTTCGCCATCCGCACCGCCCCNTCGAACGTGAAGTGCCAGGCGTTGTCGGAGAAGTCGAACAGCATGGCGTCCGGCGCGGGCATGGTGAGGTGGTGATCGGGGATGAGCCGGGAGTCGCCGGGTGCCCAGATGGTGCCGTCGGGNGTCTCGATCCAGAAGCCGCAGGCGTCCTCGTCCGGCNNGAACACCCGCTGGCCGGGACGCGGGCCGNNCGCGTTCTGCCAGGCGTGATCGGCAGGCGTGAGCTTGACGCGCACGGGGCCGACGTCGAANGCTTCCCCGATGTCGTGGCCCTGCCCAGGCATGCCGGCGGCGGTCATCAGNCTCGCGACGTAGTGGGTCAAGTGGTAGCTGCGGGTGACCGGGGCGAGGTCCTGGCCGGTGGGGACGCTGAAGTGGTCGTTGTCGCTGTGCGTGGCCAGGAAGGCGTCCACCCGCGGTACGTCCGCGGCGGCCAGCGGCAGCTCGATGAGCAGGGGCATATCGAACCCGCGCAGCACGGCGTCGACGGTCAGGATCGTCCCTCGGCTGTTGATGAGGAACCCGGCCATCCCCAGCCAGCGCAGCACCGTGTTCGGACCGTGTTCNGGGCCGGCCTCGAACGCCTCGCCACCGAACGGCTGGGTGGGCGGTGCAGCGGCCTGCCGTCGGTCGCCCGCCCGCAGGTGCGGTGGATTCGCTCATGGTTCCCTCCTCGGGACGGGTCGGATCCGGACGCCCGCGGCACGCGCGCCGGCGCCGATCATCGGTGACAGGTACGGACTGCGAGCGTACTTCGCCCGGTAGGCGGCGTCGATGGCGTCCGCGAGCTCGTCAGGTGCAGGCTCGAACACGACCTCGAACACCTGTCCAGCGGCGTGGATGCGGCCTTGCGGTCGGGCCATCGCGGCGGCGTACCACCGAGACGACCTGCCGTGGTAGCCCCGCACGAAGAGGTCGCCATCGACGACCACGCACCAGATCCAGGTGGGNGTGCCGTGGGTGACCCCGTCGGCGCGCAACGGTGACACCTTCAGATCGTCCGCCCGATCGATCTCGGCGAGGACGGTCGCCGGCCAGCTTGTCATGTCGTCCTCCTGATCCGGGCGCGGGGAGTGCCGGTCCCTGCGGGAACCCCGCTCTAAGGGCCCGGCGGAGGTCGCACCGGGTGTACCCCCAGTCAACACCCGTAACCCGTGGCGCGTGAGCGGTTCCTGACGCCGAGGGCCCGGGCCGGCGTTCCCGGACGGGAAAGCTGCGCCCGAGCGGTCCCTTGACCCCGGGGTGGGAACCACCCGTTCGAGGAAGCCCGGCGCTGACGCGTCCGCCTAGGGTGGCCCGGTGAGCAAGCGCATCCACAAGCGGGACGACACGACGCCGGAGGAGGGCGAACGCAAGTACGGCGATGTCGAGTTCGCCGACCCGGTCAACAACAAGTACCCGATCGACACCGAGGCGCACGTCCGGGCCGCCTGGTCCTACATCCACAAGGACTCGAACGCGGCCCCGTACACCGCCGAGGAGGTCGAACGGATCCAGGCCCGGATCAGGGCCGCCGCGAAGCGGTACGGCGTTGAGATCGGCGAGTGACCTGCTCGCGTCCTCCCGCGGGAACGGACGCTGAGTGGCCCGCGCCTGGATCGGGACGTCGGGTTGGAGCTACGACCACTGGCACGGCATCCTCTACCCGCACGGACTGCCTGCGGGTGAGCGCCGCGACGTGTACGCCGCCGAGTTCGACACGGTCGAACTGAACGCCAGCTTCTACCGCTGGCCCGGCGTGGCGTCGTTCCGGAGCTGGGGACGCAAGCTGCCCGACGGCTTCCGGATGGCCGTCAAGGCCCCGCGCGGGCTCACCCACGCGCGGCGGCTGTACGCGCCCGAGCCCTGGTATCCGCGCTTCACCGAGGCGTTCGCCGCGCTGGGAGCCCACGCCGGTCCGCTGTTGGTGCAGCTCGACCCGCGCCAGGAACGCGACGACGCCCGGCTCGACTGGTTCCTGGGGCACCTGCCCCGGAGCGTGCGGGCGGCCATGGAGTTGCGCCACCCCTCCTGGCAGGATCCGGCCGTCTGGTCGATCCTGGAGCGCCACGGGGCTGCGTACGTGGTGCTCAGCGGTGCCCAGCTGCCCTGTCACATGGTCGCGACCAGCGACATCGCGTACGTCCGCTTCCACGGCCCCAGCCATGACCACCTGTACGCCGGCAGCTACTCCGACGCCGACCTGGGCTGGTGGGCCGACCGGATCGGCGAGTGGCTCGCCCAGGGCCGCGAAGTGTACGGCTACTTCAACAACGACGGCCACGGCTACGCCGTCCACAACGCTCGGACGCTGCGCTGGATGCTCGGCGACCGGGCGCGCTGACCGGTCCGCCCGGACGATCGGCGACCGGCCGTTCGGCCATACCCCGGGAGCCGGACCGGAGAACGGTCAACCGATCCCGCGGAAGCCGAAGCTGAACGTCAGCTCGCCGGTCGGGAGCAGGAAGTCCGGCAGCGTCCGCGCCCCNCACGAGTCGTCCCCGCCGACCCCGCGCCTCATCAGGGCCGGCCGCAAAACCGTGTGCTGGACGGGCGGCAGGTCGTTCGGGTGGCGGGCGTTCTCGATCTCGTACGGGGTCCAGGGCAGGGCCGAGAACTCCATGCCGTCGGCGCAGTCGAAGCGGAGGCCGACCCCGTTGTCGTCGGTCACCTCGGCCCACCGGACGCCGGTGTGGCTGCCCGACTCCTGCGGCCGGACGTACGGCGTCAGCTGATCGTCCACCCGGGCGGCATGGACGCCCAGCCGCGCCGAGCCGCGGCGGTCCACGTAGCACTCGTGCGGCCCCTCCCCGTACCAGCGCAGGTGCGCCAGCGAGGCGTCGGCGGTGAACCGCATCCCGAACTCGGGCACGTCGGGCAGCCCCTCNCCGGGGCGCAGCACGACGGTGACGCCGACGTAGCCGTCCGCCTCCACCATGTAGGTGACATCGCACTGTCCGGCGGGGACGCTGGGCAGCAGGTAGGTGTAGCGGACCTCCACCGCCTCGTCGGTCTCGACCACCTCGGGAAGCCGGTCGCCTTCGCGNTAGCGGCTGGCCAGCAGCCACTGGCCGTTCTCGAAGGGCATGCCCCAGCCCCGCTCGTTCGCCGTCGGCGCGTGCCAGAAGCTCGGCTTCGGCAGGTCGCGCAGCAGTTCGCGGTCGCCGCGCCGGTAGGAGACCAGACCGCCGTACAGCTTCGAGAACAGGACGCCGAAGCCGTCGCCGTGCGCGCCGATGTTGTGGATGCCGTGCACGACCCGTGGCCGCCCGGCCGCCCGGCGCGGGGCTGCCCCGGAGCCTCGNAACACGGCCTGTTCCCAGGCGACCTCGTGGCCCGCCGGCCCCCAGGAGTTCGCGTCCCTCAACCTGAACGAGACGTCGACGGTGTACTCNCCGGGCTCGTCGGGCAGCGCCACCGGGAGGGCGAACATTGCGGTCTTCCCCGGAGCAACCGAGCAGTTCAGCGGCTGTTCGTCGAGCGTTTCCCCTTGCCGGGCCAGGGTCACGAGGCCGTCGAGGGATTCGGCGTCGGTGAAGACGTAGCGGTTTTCGACCGTGATCTCCGCACGCGTGATCGAGATCCGCAGCGGCTGGTACAGGTAGCGGGCCTCGGCCAGTTTCGGCGTGGGCGTGTGGTCGGCATACAGCAGCCCGTTGGCGCTGAAGTCGTAGTCGGTGGGCGCCTCGCCGCAGTCGCCGCCGTAGCCGAAGAACGGCGTGCCGTGCCGGTCGGTCAGCGCGATCGCCTGATCGGCGAAGTCCCAGATGAACCCGCCCTGGAACAGCGGCTCGCGGTAGGCGAGGTCGACGTAGCGATCCACCGCGCCGAACGAGTTGCCCATCGCGTGGGCGTACTCGCACAGGACGAACGGCTTGTCGCGGTGCTCGGCCAGGAACGCCTCGATGGTGGCGGCGGGGGTGTACATCTGGCTCACCACGTCCGTGGTCTGCGGGTAGCGCGGATCCCAGAACACGCCCTCGTAGTGCACCGGACGGGTGTCGTGGGCGCGGAACCAGTCGCCGACGGCGAGCAGGTCCGTCCCGCCGAACGACTCGTTGCCGCACGACCACAGCAGGATGGACGGGTGGTTCACGTCGCGGGCGAACATGTTGTTCGCCCGGTCGAGCAGGACGGGCAGCCACTCGGGCTTGTCACCGGGCACCGCTTCGGCCTCGATGTCGAGGTTCTCGAAGCGCAGCCGGTCCCACAGGCCATGGGTTTCGAGGTTCATCTCGTCGATGACGTAGAGCCCGATCTCGTCGCACAGCGCGTAGAAGAACGAGTTGTTGGGGTAGTGGCTGGTGCGGACGGCGTTGATGTTGTTCGCCTTGCAGAGCCGCAGGTCGGTCTCGGTCTGTTCGCGGGTCATGACCCGGCCGTTGAGGCCGAACTCGTGGCGGTTGACCCCGTTGAACACGAGCCGGCGCCCGTTGAGCCGCAGCAGCCCGTCCTCGATGCCGAAGCGGCGCACCCCGACGCGCTGCGGGATGACCTCGGTCAGTTCCCCCTCCGGGCCGGAAACCTCGATCGAGAGTTGATACAGGTACGGATCCTCGGCGCTCCACAGTCGCGGCCGGTCGAGGGTCAGGGTGAGGGTGCCGTCGTCGCCCGGCTCCAGGTCGCCCAACCCCTCCAGGCGCGCCCGGACGCGGCCCTCACCGGTGAGATCGGCGCGCAGCGTGAGCGTCGCCGACGCCAGATCGTCCGCGACCACGGTGGTGATGCGCAGGTTCTCGACGTGGACGGACGGGCGCCGGTAAAGCACCACATCCCGGAACAGCCCGGAGAACCGGTAGAAGTCCTGATCCTCCAGCCATGAACCGGACGTGAACCGGAACACGGCCGCGGCCAGGACGTTCTCGCCGTCGACCAGGTGCTCGGTGAGGTCGAACTCCGACGGGGTGAACGAGTCGGCGCCGTAGCCGACGTAGCGACCGTTGAGCCAGCACGCCACCGCGCTCTCCGCCCCGTGGAAGCTCACGCTCAACCGCTCGCGCGGGCCGAGTGGCTGGTCGAGGGTGAAGCTCGTCCGGTAACAGCCGACCGGGTTGAAGCGTTGTGGCACCTCGCCCGGCAGGACCTGTTCGTGGCCGTCCCACGGGTACTGGGTATTGGTGTACTGCGGGTGTCCGTAACCCTGGAGTTGAAGGTGACCCGGCACGGTGATCTCGTCCCAGCCGGCGGTATCGAANCCGGGCTCCACCCAGCCGTCCGGGAGCTCGGCGGGAGACGGTGCGTAGTGGAAGCGCCAGCGCCCGCTCAGGTTCTGTTCGAAGCTGCTGAGGCCCCCNGCGGCCTCCTCGGTGGAGGCGAACCAGCGGTGGTCGGAATGAGCGGGAATCCGGTTCTCGGCGAAGAATCCCGGGTCGGCGATCCGGGCGATGTCGAAGGCCATGGCTCTTCCTCAGGAGGTGCGGGCAGGCCCGGGGCGGGCTTTGCCTTGGCGTCCACGCTAGTGGTTGCGGCCCCCGCGGACGTGCTCCGCGGCCATCGTCCGCACGCTCAGGAGCCTGGGGCCAGCGGGCCGTAGTACCAGGACGCGGTCACGCCCCCGTCCACCAGGAAGTCCGAGCCGGAGATCCAGGCTCCGTCCTGCCCCAGCAGCAGGGCGCCGATGGTGCCGATCTCGTCCGGAGTGCCGGCGCGCCCCGCCGGCGCCAGTTCGAGCATGCGGCGGTAGCCGGCGCCGCGTGGGCCCGTCAACTCGTCCCGCGCCAGNGGNGTGACGACGATCCCGGGGCTGATCGAGTTCACCCGCGCGCCCTTCTCGCCCCACAGAACCGCCTCGGCCATGACGCGCAGCACGTTGCCGCGCTTCGACACCTGGTAGGCGTGCAGTGGATCGGTGATCGCGTCCGGCGCCAGCATCGGCAGCGCCAGCAGTTCCTCCACCGGCGTCGTGGCCAGCGCGCGGTTCTCGTCCGGGGTCAGGGCGGGCAACCGGTAGCCGGACTGCGACGAGATCACCACGGCCGCGCCGCCAGGAGCGATCACCCGGCGGAACTCCTCCAGCACCAGAGCGGTGCCGTAGAGGTCGACGCGCAGGATGACCGCCACCGGAGCCTGCGAGGGCGAGACCCCGGCNGCGTGGATCACGGCCTTCACGTCGCCCATCCCCGCCGCCAGCGTCGCCAGGGCCTGAACGGACTCGCGCGAGGCCGCGTCCACCGTCGCCGCCTCGGCATCGAAGCCGGCGTTGAGGAAGACCTCCACCGCGGCGTCGGCGTTCTCGCGGCGCAGGTCCGCCAGCACGATCTTCCTGCCGGGTCCGACCCGGCGCGCGATGGCCTGACCGATCAGGCCCGCTCCCACCACCACGACTACGTCCACGACGCCTCCTTGGGTCCGCTGCTTCCGTCAACCCCCTCGGGGTGGTCGGGGGCACATCCCGGGGATCTGTCGCCGCTTCCCACCAGGGCTTTCTTGTCAGGGGTGCCGATCCACTGGCGAGATCGAGCCAGGGCCGATCAGGAGCGGTGTCCCGCGGGGCCGCGAGAGGACCCTCCCTACGGGTGGGGCGCTACCGCCGTCCCGCGGGTAACCTCCGGGGAGGAGGTGCACCATGTCCCAAGACACCCACGAAGCCATGCCGACGGCCTGCGAGTGCGCGAGTTGCGGCCCGGATTGCCAGTGCGAGACGTGCGCATGCCAGAACTGCACGTGTTCACACTGCCAGCACGACGACACCGCCGACCTTGGCGCCGCTCCCGCCTGACGCCCGAACGGGCGACGTAGGGTAGGGAGCGCGGCGGACGACGCGGCCCGCGCCCGGGCGGCCGGGTTCGCCGCGGAAAGGCGACGCGTGCCCGAAGTCCCGACCGGCGCGCACCTGGGTCCGTTCGGACCCCTGCGCCAACCCCGACTCGATCCGCACCCGGACCCCGCGCGCGACTACGCCGCTGCGGTCGCCCGGATCGAGGCCATCCGCACCGACGAGGCGCGGCTGCCGCTGATCCCCGAGGCGGCGAGCATCGCCCACTTGAAGGGCCATCGGACCCCTGAGGCGGTGCTGATCTTCCACGGCTTCACCACCGTGCCGGCCCAGTTCGAGCACCTGGCCCGTGCGTACGCCGACCGGGGCCACAACGTGTGGGTACCCCGGCTGCCGTTCCACGGCGAGACCAACCGACTGACCCGCAACCCTTCCCGGCTCACCGCCGAACTGCTCCGGGACTTCGCCGACCGCCATGTCGACATCGCCGCGGGGCTCGGGGAGCACGTGACCGTCGTCGGCCTGTCTGTCGGCGGTTCCCTCTGCATCTGGGCGTCCGTCGCGCGGTCGGAAGTCAGCCACACCGCGCTGCTCTCGCCCCTGTTGCTGCCGACCGGTGTCGCCCCGTGGCAGGCGGGTGTGCTCGCCCGGCTCCTGCGGGCTTCGCCGGTGGACGTGTACCGGTGGTGGGATCCGGTGGGCAAGGACACCGGGCCCAAGCTCTACGCCTACCCGCGGCTCTCGCTGAAGGGATTGGCGGCCATGCTCTCGCTGACCCGGTGGGCCGCCCGCCGGGCCCGGCGGCGTCCGATCGCCGGCGAGGTCGTCCTCGTTCGCAACGACGGCGATCCGTTCCTGGACGCGTCGTACGTGGAATCGTTCGTCCGCCGCCTGGTGCCGGACGAGCGGCTGCGCGTCCACACGATCCCGGCCGGCGACCGGCTGGGCCATGACCTCGTCTGCGCCCATCCCGCGGCGGAGAACTACGCGACGATCGACCAGGCGTACGCGCACCTCGGTGCCGCGCTCGGTCTCGACCTGGCGGATCCTAGGGGCGAGTCCTCACGTCCCCACAGCTACGCCCACCCCGCGGGGACGGACGAGGCGATCCAGACGGCCACCAGGCATATGCCCGGCGATGCCCACCACGCGGGGACGGACGGATGAACGCCGAACTCGCCCGGATCGTGGCGGGCAGCCGCCGCATCGTGTTCTTCGGCGGTGCCGGGGTGTCCACCGAGAGCGGTATCCCGGACTTCCGGTCCNGGCACGGGCTGTACCACCGGGCGNTCCGGCCTCCGGTTCACCCCGAGGAAATCCTCAGTCACAGCTTCTTCGTCGCCCATCCGGCCGACTTCTTCGACTACTACCGGACCCATCTGCTCCACCCGGACGCGCGGCCGAACGCCGGGCACCGCGCGATTGCGCACTGGGAGCGCGAGGGCCGATTGACCGCGGTCATCACCCAGAACATCGACGGCCTGCACCAGGCCGCCGGCTCGAGCCGGGTGCTGGAACTGCACGGCAGCGTGCATCGGAACTTCTGCCTGAGTTGCGGACGCCGGTACCCCCTGGCGACGGTGCTGGAGGCCGCCGGCGTGCCCCGCTGCGAGTGCAGCGGGACGATCCGGCCCGACGTGGTGCTCTTCGAGGAGGGCCTGGACGAACGCGTCATCGATGCCTCCCTGGAGGCGCTGCGCGCCGCGGACACGCTGATCGTGGGCGGCACATCGCTGGTGGTCTACCCGGCCGCCGGCCTGGTGCGCGCCTTCGCAGGCGACCAGCTGGTCCTCATCAACAAGGAGCCGACCAGGCTCGACTCCGCGGCCACGCTGGTGATCCAGGCGCCCATCGGCGAGACGCTGGGCCCGTTCGCGCCCTGAACCCAGGGTCGAACGCCTTCGGCGGCGCCGGACGCACCAGCGTGGCTCCGAAACGAACCGGGGCCCGGGTTCCCCGGGCCCCAGCGTTGCTCTCAGCCGAGCCGGTGTGTCGGTGCCCGCTCCACCAGTTCCACCTCGATCCCGTCCGGATCCCGGATCAGCATGTTGTTGAAATCGAGGTTGGGCACGTAGCTGGGCTGGGTGACGACCACCCTNCCCAATCGAGACACGTCCGGCTCCAGTGCGGCCACATCGGCCACGCGCCAGGCGAGATGCCGGGGAGCCGCCTGTTGACGCGTCCCCGACCACGCGGGTTCGACGCCTTCGGCGTACTCGATCAACCCGAACAGGACTTCGGTCCCGCTGGTGAGGTACTGAATCGTGTGATCACCCATGTCCACACGGTTCAACCGCACCAGTCCCAGCAGTGAGCAGTAGAAGTCGGCCGTCCGATCAAGGGACGTGACGTTCAGCGCGACATGGTCCAGGGTCGTCACCGGAGGCTCCGCTCAGTCGTAGAGCAGGATCTTGATGTTGGCGTTGTCCATGTTGTCCTTGTTGTACCACTTGGACCCGGTGTCGACGTCCTTGACGGTCTGGCCGCTGGCGGCCGCCACGGCCAGCTTCACGGCTTGGTAGCCCATCTGGTACGGATCCTGGCTGACCGAACCGAGGAAGGCCCCGGACCGGATGGCGTCCTTCTGCAGCTTGCCGGCGTGGAAGCCCACCACGAACAGATCCTTGTACTTGCCGGTCTGCTTGTTCAGGTCGCTGGCTTCGTTGGTGGCGGTGATGAAGCCATTGACCGCCCCNTGGTTCGCCGCGAAGGCGGCAACGAGGTTGTCGGTGGCCAGAATCGCGCTCGCAGCAGCCTGAATGTCCGCCTCGCTCGTCGTCGGGGGAACGGTGACGACGATCTTCACCTTCGCGGGGTTGGCCGAGTTCTTCGTCCACTTCTCCTGACCGGACACGTCGACAGCGCCGGCGAGCCCGGGCAGTTTCTCCAGTTGCGCGACCAACTCGTCCACGAACCCGTTCACCCGCAGCACGATCGACCCCGACGTCGAGTCCTGGGCGAGCACGCCCACGACCGTCGGCTTGTCGGCCGTGCCCTTGGCGAGNGCGGCCTGGAAGCCCTTGTCGGCGGCCAGGTTGGTGGCCACATTGGCGCCCGCCGTGGTGTTGTCGGTGGCAGCGGTGGCCACGACGGCGCCCGACTTGTCGCCCGGGACGCCGGAGTCGAAGCCGATGACCGGGATGCCGTTGGTCTTGGCCGTCGCCAAGGTGTCCTGGACCGCGTTGGGGTCGCTGGCGGCGAGGATGACGGCCGCCGGCTTCTGGTTGATCGCGGCGGCGAGTTGTTCGACCTGTTGCGCAACGTTGCTCTCGGCGTCCGGGCCGTTGGTGGTCAGCGAGACCCCGAGTTCCTTGGCGGCGTCCTCCGCGCCCTTGAAGGAGGCTTGGTAGAACTGGTTCTGGTAGCTCTTGCTGATGATGACGATCTTCTTCTCGCCGCCGCCGGCCGCCGAGGCGGATGTGGACGCGGCCGCAGACGCTGAGGTGGTGGCCGCTGGGGTGCCGGACGAGCAGGCCCCCAAGGCAGCGGTGGAGAGCAGCGCCAGCAGCGCCACTGACGTGAACTTCTTCATGTCTCCTCCATTCGGTTGTCGGGTAGGTGTCTGAGGGTCGGGGTGGCTCAGGCGCGCTTGAGCCGATGCGTGCGGGCGACGTCGAGCAGGACGGCGAGCCCGTCCNNTACGCCGCCGATGAGCACCTGCTGCCACTGCACGGGCAGGCCCATCGACAGCAGGCCGGTCTTCAGCACGCTGACGAAGACACCGAGGATGGTGCCGAACAGTGAGCCGATGCCTCCGGCCAGNGAGGTGCCGCCGATCACACAGGCGGCGATCGCGTACATCTCCTGACCGTTCCCGGTCTGCGGCGTGATCGAACTGAACGTCGCCGCGTAGATGACGCCGGCCAGACCGCAGAACAGGCCGTTGACGGCGTAGAAGACGATCTTCCAGTTGGAGGCCACGATGCCGGACAGGTGCACGGCCTCCTCGTTGGAACCGATCGCGTAGGTGTAGCGGCCCAGCTTGGTCTTGTTCAGGAGGAACCAGGCGGCGCCGAAGCTGAGGGCCAGCCAGAGCGCTCCCATCGGGATGTCCCCGTTCTTGTACAGGATCGTCTTGAAGGCTCCGTCCGGGGTGCCGAGGCTCGGGTAGGTCTGGGTCTGGACCTTGGCGACCACCGAGCACAGGCCCAGCGAGACGAACTGCATGCCCAGCGTTGCGATGAACGGCGGTAGCCCCAAGCGTCCGACGAGCAGGCCGTTCCCGAGCCCGAACGCGATGCCGGTGAGCACGACGACGAGCAGTGCCAAGGCGATCGGGAACTTCCACACGTTGTAGGCGACGCCGCCCACCAGCGCCGCACCGACCATCACAGTGCCGGACGACAGATCGATGCCCCCGGTGATGATGACGAACGTCATCCCGATGGCGAGGAATCCGATGTAGTACGAGGAGTTGAGAATGCTGACGAAGGTATCTCCGGTCAGGAAATAGTTGCCGAAAATGCTGAAGAAGATGTACAACACGATCAAGGCGGCGACGGCCATTATCTTCTGCATGGCAGCGCCCGTGGTCAGATTCTTCCAGAGGCTGGCCTGAGTCATTTCTGCTCCTTCGCGACGTGCGTGGTCGCCAACTCCATGATGTTCACCTGATTGGCTTCCGAAATATTCAGTTCGCCGGTCTTGGAACCTTCGCACATGACGACGATCCGATCCGACAGGTGGAGGATCTCATTGAGATCCGAGGACACGAGAATGATGGACTTGCCGGCTCCGACGAGCTCCTGCATGAGGGCATAGATCTCTGCGCGTGCGCCGATGTCGATGCCGCGGGTGGGTTCGTCGAAAATGAGGATGTCGACATCGCGCAACAACCATTTGGCCAGCACCACCTTCTGCTGGTTGCCGCCGGACAGGTTCTTCACCACTTGGCCGACGTTCGGGGTCTTGATGCGGAGGAGGTTGACGAAGTGCTGCGCCTTCTCGCGGCACTGCGCCTCCAGCACGACCCAACCCCGGGCCAGCCGGTCGTAGCTGGGCAGGACGGTGTTGTCGGTGACGCTCAGGTTGAGGACCAGGCCGTAGCGCTTGCGGTCCTCCGACAGGTAGGCGATGCCGGCGCGGATGCCGTCCCGCGGGGTGTGCAACACGCGCGCCCGACCGTGCACGGTGAGCGTGCCGGACCGGGGTTGGTCGGCCCCGCACACCAGCCGCATGGTTTCGGTTCGTCCGGCCCCCACCAGGCCCGCGAAACCCAGGATTTCCCCACGTCGCAGCTCGAAGGAAACGTCGTGAACCTCGTGGGTGGTCAATCCCTCGGCTTTCAGGACGACCTCGGCGTCCGCCGGCACGGTGCTCGACTCTTTCGGGGCGTTGACCACTTCGCGGCCGACCATGCGCTTGATGATCTCGTCCACCGTGGTCGACGGGATCTCCAGGGTGTCGATGTACTGCCCGTCGCGGAACACGGTGACCCGATCGGCGATCCGCATTATCTCGCCCATCCGGTGGGAGATGTAGACGACCGCGACCCCGTGCTGACGTAATTCACCGATCTTTTCCAGCTGTTCCTCGGTCTCGGCCTCGGAAAGCGCCGCGGTGGGTTCGTCTAGAATGAGCACCTTGGTTGCCGGGAACGACATCGCCCGGGCGATCTCCACCATCTGGGACTTGCCCACGGTGAGGTCGCGCAACAACGCGGTGGGNGAGACGTTGATCCCGAATTGGTCGATCAGGTCCTGGGCGCGTCGATTCAACTCGGCGTCGGAGACCAGGAAGCCCGCCGACTCGCGCCCGATGAAGATGTTCTGTGCCACGGTCAGGTCGTTCATCATGTTGAGTTCCTGATGGACGATCGATATGCCGGCGTGCTGGGCATCGCGGATCGACTTGAACTGCGCCGGCTCGCCGGCGAACCGGTAGTCACCCAGNTACTCGCCGTAGATCCCGGTCATGATCTTGACGAGTGTGGACTTCCCGGCCCCGTTCTCGCCCACCAGCGCGTGCACCTCACCTCGGCGCAACTCGAATGATGCATTCTTCAGAGCGAGGACACCGGGAAATGACTTGGAAATGTCGTGCATCTCCAAAATGACATCGGCATTCTGCATGGATACTGCCTCCCGAAGCGCTGTGACGATATAGCACGGTGGGCTGGGATGGGTGGGCTTCTCTGCCTTGAGAAGTCTTGTGGGGTGCTTCGACCTCACGCTAGGGAGGCGGGTGGCAAGGCGGCGGGCTTTGCGCATGGGATTTGTGAATCGTGACCTTCCGGGGGACCCTGGAATAACCCCTGCTACTCGCCCCCAGGAGGTGGCTCACGTGTCCGGCCCGACCATGAGTGGCTCTTCACAATCCACGGTGTAGACGCGGTCTGAATCCACCGGCTTCGAGTAGGGATCTGGCGATGTAGTGGGTGAGGTTCCGGAAGCCCAGCGCACTGCCGCGGAGGTGTTCCAGGCGACCGTTGAGCGCTTCGGTCGGCCCATTCGACGTGCCGGGTCGGTCGAAGTACGCGAGCACGTCAGCAACGCGCTTCTTCAGGGTGCGACCCAGCACGATGACCTCGGCGAGCGCAGCAGGGACACCGCTGCTGATGGCGTTGATCAGGGCCTGCATGAGTGCGCGTCCCTTGGCGGGATCGGGTTCGCGGTAGGCGGCGACCATGCGTTGGTAGATGCCCCAGGTGGCTTCGACCTCGACGTGCTCATCGCCGGCGAACAACGCCTCCAGTCGTGTCTTCTGCCGGCTCGTGAGCAAGTCCAGACCGGTGTGCAGGGTCCGACGAGCGCGGTACAGCGGGTCGGTCGCGCGGCCACGATGGCCGTGCAGTGTCTGCTGGACCCGGCGGCGACAGCGGTCCAGGGCGTCGCCGGCCAGCCGCACGACGTGGAAGGGATCCATGACCGCGGTGGCGTCGGGGAGTTCCTCGCTGGTGGCGGTCTTGAAGCCAGCGAACCCGTCCATCGCGACGACCTCGATCCCGTCCCGCCAGCCTTTGGGGCGGCTGGCCAGCCAGGTTTTGAACGCCTGTTTGGAGCGACCCTCGACCATGTCCAACAAGCGGGCCGGACCGGTGTCATCCCTGACCGGAGTCAGGTCGATGATCACGGTCACGTATTTGTCGCCCTTGCGGGTGTGCCGCCAGACATGCTCATCGACACCGATCACTTGGACGCCGTCGAACCGGGTGGGGTCGTTGATCAGAGCTCGCTGCCCCTCGGCCAGGACGGCGGTGTTGGCGGTGTTCCACGACACCGCGAGTCCTTCAGCGATCCGCGCAATGGTGAGGTGGGCCAGCACGAGGCCTTCCAGCGCCCACCGCAACGCCCGGCGGGACAACTTCGCCCGCGGCTCAGCAGCCTTGCTCATGTCCTGGCGCCACACATGCCCACACTCGACACACCGGTAGCGGCGCACCGTGACCAGCAGGACGGTGGGACGCCAACCGAACGGCTCGTGCGCCAACCGGCGGACCACCGTGCCACGCGGGGTGCCCTCACCACCGCACCGGTGGCACCATCGGTCATCATCGACGATCCGGCAGGCCAACACCGCCCGCCTCGGCTCGAGACGTTGGCCCACGACTACCAGGCCGAGCTCATCAAGACGAGTGAACGTGGTCAGGTCAGGGCGTGTGAAGGTAGCGTGGGGCACGTCGAGGTCTTTCGGATGGATCGGTGTAGGAACCTCCATCATCGGAAGGCCTCGACCCTCATCCCCGCACCGACGCGCCGCCCCCGCTCACACCCGCACTACACCCTCGATTGTGATGAGCCCCATGAGTGCCGTGGCTCGCGCGGCCGGAGTTTCCGTTAGTACGGTTTCACATTTCGTTAACGGAACTCGCCAGATCTCGGCCGAACGCGACCGGGTCCGTGCGGCGATGGAGCGGCTGGGATATGTGCATCACCCGGTGGCCCGGTCGTTGGGCGCCGGCACTGGACGCACCGTCGGGTTGGCGGTGACGGTCACCTCGAATCCGTACTGGATGGACCTGGTCGCCGCGGTGGACGAGGCGGCGGCGCAGGCCGGGCTGCAGCTCGTCATCGTCGACACGATGGACGAGGAGGAGCGCGAGCTCCGCGTGATCTCGAACCTTCTTGCCCGGCATGTGGACGGCCTGATCATGACCCCGTCGCCCACGTGGCGCCGGCGCGTGCTCCCCATCCTGCGCGAGCATCCCGTCCCCTACGTGCTCATGGACCGGTTCGAGAGGCTCCGTGTCGACCAGGTGGGCGTGGAAAACACCCAGCCCGTTCGCACGTTGGTCGAGCATCTCATCGACCTGGGACACCGGCGGATCGGGATCGTCACCGGCCGCGACGGCGTCTCCACGACCGCCGAGCGCACTGCGGGCTACATTCAGGCGCTGAACGCTCGCGACCTCGATGTGGATCCCGCGCTCCTCAGTTGCGGCTATTCGACCGTGAACGGTGGCGCCAGGGCCATGGACGGGCTGTTGCGCCTGCCTGACCGGCCCACCGCGGTGTTCGTCTCCAACAACTGCATGACCATCTTCGCGCTTCAGGCGGTCGCCGCCCATGGGCTGAAGGTCCCGGCAGACCTTGGCCTGGTGTGTTTCGACGACCACCCGTGGGCGGGGCTGTTCGAGCCACGGCTGACCGCCATCGCCCAGCCGAACCGCAGGATCGGGACGACGGCCGTTTCTCTACTGGAGCAGCGGCTGAACGACGCGCTCGCACCGCCGCAGCTGGTCCGGTTGTCACCCTCGCTCGCGCATCGGAACTCCTGCGGCTGCCGGGCGTGAACCGGGGCGCCCCACCAGGAGCGCCAGCGCAACACCAAGTCGGCGGCGTCGGCGTGCCCGGCGACGAGGGCCGCGTTGGCTTCGTCGGAGCCCAGGACGTGGGATCTCGCGTGGTCGGCGGTCTTGCCGAACCGTTCGTGACGCTCGATCAGGGCGGTGACGCGGACGTTCTCGTCCGGTGCCTGCAGGAACCACACCTCGTCGAGGCATTCGCGCACCCGTCGCCAGGCGGGGTCGGGGTGCAGGAGGTAGTTGCCCTCGGTGAGCACGATGGGGCAGTCCCGGCGCACGGCGATGGCTCCTGCCACGGGGTCCTCGATCTCGCGCCGGTACTCCGGTGCGTACACGATCTCCTCATCGGCGCTGCGCAGCCGTCGCAGCAGGGCCGCGAACCCGTCCGGGTCGAACGTGTCGGGGGCCCCGCGGCGAGTGGCCCGGTCGTCCCCTGCGATCACGGACGCGGCCAGGTGGAACCCGTCCATGGGCACCACGGCGGCGATCCCCGGACGGACCGCCAGCAGCCGCTCCAGCAGCGCCGACGCCAGGGTCGACTTCCCGGCCCCCGGGGCCCCGCAGAGGCCCACGATGGCACGGGACCGCCCGTCCGCCAGACCCACCAGCCGCTGGGTCAGCGCGTCGAGGTCGACCTCCACCGGCTCGGGAAGTGCGTTCATGCCCGGCCCAGCACCTCGTCGATCGTCTTCGCCAGGACGGGATCGACCGGCAGTTCCTGGGTCTCGTGAGCGTCGGCGGGGATCGCCTTGACGGCCGCGACGACCTGCGCGACGGCGTCCTCGACACTGGTGGTCCCGGTGTCGATGACCAGGTCGAAGTTCTCGGGATCATTCCAGGTGCGACCGTAGAACTGCTTGACGAACCGCTCCCGCACCTCATCCTGGGCGGCGATCCGGGCTGCCGCATCTTCGGGCGTCCGGCCCTTCCGGCGGGCGACGACACGCTCGATGCGGGTCTCCAACGGGGCGTTGACCCGCACGTCGACGGTGTCGTCCCGGTGCCCGAGCACCGCGAACCCGCCGCGGCCGAGCAGGACGACGTTGCCGGCCTTGGCGAAGGCCTGGACGACCTTGTGGTACATCTCCAGCGTCGTCTTGGCATCGGCGTTGAAGAAGTCCCAAATCGTGGGCTTCTTGTCGTACAGGTCGCTGAACAGGCTCAGGCCGTACTGGCGGAAGACCCGGTCGAGCCGGCCCTTGTCCACGAGGGTCCAGCCCAGCGCCGCGGCGACGCCTTCGGCCACCCGGGCGCCGTAGCTGCCCAACTCGCGGGAAATTGTCACGGTTGCCATGCGGTCCTCCTGCTGGGGTCGAAGGCGACCCGGTAAGCCGAACGCCGCCCTATATGTCCTAACATGGAAACAATAGAGCGGCGTTGGGGCTCACGGCTACAGATCAGCCAAGTGCTCTTCCGACGGCCTCGGCGAGCACCGGATCCACCTCGAGGGAATCGGCGGTGGGCTGCTCGGCACCCGTGCCGAGGGCGGCCACCGCTGCCACGATCTTCTGGGCAGCTTCCTCGATGCTCAGCTCACCGGTGTCCAGGACGAGGTCGAACGCGTCATGATCGCCGGCGTCCTTGCCGTAGAACAGCTTGACGAACTTGGCGCGCGCTTCGTCGTCGGCCCCCACGCGGCTGGCTGCACGCGCGGCATCGACCTTCGAACGCGTCGCGACGCGCTGCGCCCGGATGTCGCTGGGGGCTTCGACGCGCACGTCCAGCACCCCCGCGACCCCNTCCAGGACCCCGAAGCCGCCCCGGCCGAGGATCACCACGTTCCCGCGCTTGGCGAGCGCCTGGATCACCTCGTTGAGCATCGAGACCGTCAGCATGCTGTCGTAGTTGAACAGCTCCCAGATGCTGGGCGGCTTGGAGTACAGGTCACCCAGCTTGGTGAGCCCGTACTGCCGGAACACCTTCTCGATGGTGTCCTTGTCAGCCACGGCGTAGCCCAGCTGCTTCGCGGCGAGCCGGGCGACCTTGCCGCCCCAGCTGCCCATCTGCCGGGAAATCGTCACCACTGCCATGTCATCACCCTCCTCAGGCCGCCTCGGTGCCCACCGCGTACAGCATGATCGACTCTTCGGTGGCCTCGTCGCGGCTCAGTTCCTTGACGATGCGGCCCTCGCGCATGACCATCACCCGATCGCTCATGCCCAACACCTCGGGCAGCTCGGAGGAGATCATGATGATGCCCACACCCTGTTCGGCCAGGTCGGCCATGATCTGGTAGATCTCGGCCTTGCTGCCCACGTCGATGCCGCGGGTCGGCTCGTCCATGATGAACACCTTGATGCCGAGGCTCAGCCAGCGGGCCAGGACGACCTTCTGCTGGTTGCCGCCGGACATGTTCACCACTAGGAAGTCCGCCGAGGGCGTCTTGATCCGCAGGTTCTGGATCCATTCCTGGACGAGCTTGGCTTCGTCCTTCAACTGCAGGACCCCGCCCTTGGACAGCCGCTTCAGGCCCGACACCGTGGTGTTGAAGAACACCTGCAGCTTGAGCAACAACCCCTGTCGCTTCCGGTCCTCGGTGACCAGGGCCACGCCGTGGTCGATGGCGTCGCGCGGGGAGCGAGGCTGGTACGGCTTGCCGAACAGCTTCATCTCCCCGTTAGTGGCGGGGTCGGCACCGAAGATGACGCGGGCCACCTCGGTCCGTCCGGAACCCGTGATGCCGGCGAACCCGACGATCTCCCCGGCGCGCAGCGAGAAGCTGACGTCCTTGGCCAGATGATGCTGGGCCAGGTGCGACACCTCCAGCACCACGTCGCCCGGCTTGGGCGTCCGGTTCGGGTAGACGTCCTCCAGATCCCGGCCGATCATCAGCCGGACGAGGTCGTCCATCGTGACGTCCTTGAGCTGTTTGGTCGCCACGTAGCGTCCGTCCTTGAGGACGGTGACCTCGTCGGCCAGGGCGAAGATCTCCTTCATCCGGTGGCTGATGTAGACGATGCCGATGCCACGCGCCTGCAGGTTGCGGACGACGTCGAACAGGTTGTCCAGATCCTTCTCCGACAGCACCGCGGACGGTTCGTCCATGATGAGGATCCGGGTGTCCCGGTTCAGCGCCTTGGCGATCTCGACCATCTGCTGCTGGGCCACCGACAGCTCACCGGCGATCTTGTCGGTGGGCAGGTTCACCCCGAGGGAGTCAAGGATCTCCCGGGAGCGCGCGTGCACGTGCGCCCAGTCGATGACGGCCCCCTTCTTGGGCAGGTGGCCCAGGAAGATGTTCTCGGCGATGGTGAGGCTCTTGCCGAGGTTGAACTCCTGGTAGATCGTCGAGATCCCCAGCTTCTCGGCGTCGGAGGGGTTGCGGATGTCGACCTTCTCGCCGTCGACGAAGATGTCGCCCTCGTCGCGGGTGTAGGCCCCCGACAGGATCTTGATCAGCGTCGACTTCCCGGCCCCGTTCTCGCCGAGCAGGGCGTGCACCTGGCCCTTGCGGATCGACAGGCTCACCCCTTCCAGCGCCTTGACGCCGGGGAAGGTCTTGCCGATGCCCTTCATCTCCAAGATGACGGGTCGGTCGGAGGTGTCGACCGGCTGGCGGGGTGCGGCGCCGGTGTTCTCGTTCACCGCCATGGCGACCTCACTTCTTNNGTTGCGATGGGTCAGCTGGTCGATGGAGACAGCCGCGATCACGAGGATGCCGGTGATCAGCACCTGGTAGATGGCGGGGACGCCCATCAACTGCAGGCCGTTGCGGAACACGCCCACGATCAGGGCGCCGATGAAGGTGCCGACGATCGAGCCGCGGCCACCGAACATCGAGGTGCCGCCCACCACGACGGCGGTGATCGAGTCCATGTTCGCGGTGGCGCCGGCGTTCGGGTCGCCCACGCCGGTCCGGGAGACCAGCAGCAGGGCGGCGATGCCGTAGGTGAGCGCTGCGATCGTGTACACCCCGACCAGGACGCGGTTGGTCTTGATGCCGGCCAGCCGGGCCGCCTCGGGGTTGTCGCCCACGGCGAAAACGGCGCGCCCCGCAGCGGTGTATTTGAGCGCGAACCAGGTCGCCACGTACATGAGCAGCATCAGGATCGTGCCGTACGTGATCTCCGTGCCCGCGATGTTGAACGTGTTGCCCAGCGCCGTGAGTTCGGTGGGCAGCTTGTCGATGGTCGCGGTGGTGTAGATGCGCGTCAGGGCGTACGCGATCGAGTACGTGCCCAGGGTCACGATGAACGGTGGCAGGTTGATCGCGGTGAGCAGGCCGCCGTTGACGATGCCGAACACGACCGCGACGCCGATCCCGATCAGGACCGCGAGGAACGGGTTCCACTTCAGCTGGGCAGCAAAGGAGGCCATCAGCACGCCCGCCAGCGCCATCACGGCGCCGTTGGACAGGTCGATGCCGGCGGTCAGGATGACCAGGGTCTGGCCGATGGCCAGGACGCCCACCACCATCACCTGCTGCATGATGAGGGAGAAGTTGGGGCCGGTGAGGAACTGGCGGCTCATCACGGCGAAGAAGATGCAGGCCAGCAGCAGGGCCGCCAGCGGCCCGATGATCGGCGACCCGACGATGGTCTTGACGATGGAAGCCCGTGACTTGGTGAGTTGGGTGGCCAGGGCACTCATGGATCTTTCCCCTTCCTGTGGCTGGACGGCGGCAACCGCGTCGGGTTGCCGCCGTCCGTCAGCGCCGGATCAGTTACTTGGTGCCCCAGCAGTTCTGGAGGCCGTAGGCGGAATCCTTGGCATCGACGCCGCTCATGGCCTTGTCGGTGATCAGGGTCACGCCGGTGTCGGTGTAGCCGGTCGGCTTGGTGCCGTCCTTGGCGTACTTGACGATCGCCTCGACACCCATCGACGCCATCTTCAGCGGGTACTGCTGCGAGGTGGCCGCGATCTTGCCGTCCACGACGCCCTGGACGCCCTGGCAGCCGCCGTCGACCGACACGATCGTGACGTCCTTGTCCTTGCCGGCGTTCTTCAGCGCGGTGTAGGCGCCGAACGCCGCGGGCTCGTTGATCGTGTAGACGAGGTTGATGTTCGGGTTCTTGCTCAGGCAGTTCTCCATGGCGGTCTGGCCCTCGGTCTGGTCACCGTGGGTGTCCTGCGCGCAGACCACCTGGCTCGCGGTCGCGAGGTCGGTCGAGGTCTCGGACTGGCCGGTGACCAGGCCCATGCCCTGGAGGAAGCCGTTGTGACGCTGGGCGCCGACGGTCACACCGGGCTGCAGGTCGAGGGTGGCGATNGACGGGGTCTTGCCGTTCATGGCGGCCTTCGACCACTCGCCGATCAGGATGCCGGCCTTGAAGTTGTTGGTCGCGAACAGTGCGTCGACCGCGGAGGCCGGATCGGTGGCAGTGTCGAGCGCGATCACGACGACGCCCTTGGCCCGGGCCTTCTCGATCGAGGGGACGATGGCCTTGGTGTCGGACGGGGTGATCAGGATGCCCTTGGCGCCCGCGTTGATCATGTTCTCCATCGCGGTGACCTGGCCCTCGTTGTCACCGTCCTTCGCGCCGGCGCCGGTGAGCAGCTTGACACCCAGTTCGTCGGCCTTTGCCTGGGCGCCTTCCTTCATCTTGACGAAGAAGGGGTTGGTCTCGGTCTTGGTGATGAGGCCGACGACGATCTGGCCGCCAGCGGCGGGGGCGCTTCCCGAAGCGGCGGGGGCGGCGCTGGTGGTGCCGCCCGAGCTGCAGGCGGCGATCAACGGAACAGCGAGTGCGAGGACCGCAGCGCGCTTGATGTACATAGGCGGAGCCTTTCGTGACGAGATACCCCTGTGTATCTGGGGGAATCTAGCGCCTCGTGCCGCCGGCCGAGCGGGATTAGCAAACAATTCCAATACAACCGTCATTAGCTGTTTTTGTGTTGGATCCAACAGAGAAATGCAACGTGCGTGTGGCATGGGAACGCTCGAGTCCATTGGCTCTAGGCGTCGCGCGGCATTGGTCAACGATCCGGGTCGGCTCGGTGTGGTTCTGTTGCGGCAGGTGAAACCAGGCACTCGGACCGCCGGTTTGTTGGAATGTTGCGTTCCCGTTCCAGGTGACGCCGGGGACGGACGACACCGCTGGGGCGAACCTGTGGTTCCGGTTGGCTTCGACCGGACGCAGGCGCCGGCCCGCCGCCCGGGGTCAACATGGAGGTGCCGGTTGTGTGGGAGCGAGAACCACAACCAAAGTCCACACCGCGGGCGACGACCGCGTGGGGTTCACCTCAGCAACCGCCGCACAGTCCGTCCGACGCCGGACGAATCGTTATCTTCTACCACTTGGTAGGCGTCCATCAGGAGAGACGGATGGGCGTTGGCGACCACGAACGGGTGTCCGGACCAGGCCAGCATCGACGCGTCGTTGGGCATGTCGCCGAAGGCCGCGACGTCCGCGGCGGCGATGTCCAGGTCCGCGCAGAGATCGCGCAACGCGGCGCCCTTGTCGGTCCCGGCGGCGCTGAACTCGATCAAGCCGGGCCGGCCGCGCCAGGTGGAGTGCGTCAGGGTGAGCCGGCCGGCGCAGGCGGCAGCCGCACGCAGGGCCAGCGCCTCGGACTCCAGGTCGTCGTGATACCCGAGCAGCTTCAGCACCGGCGCACCCCGNTCCAGCAACGTCGTCAGCGCGCCCACGGCCGTGCCGGGACTTCCCGCTCGGCACTCGGGCAGTCGNGGTTCGCACCCGAAGGAGTCGCCGTTCTCCACGCCGAACTGGATGCCCGGCACGGCCTCGCGCAGGTCGGCGGCCAGAGAGAGTGCCGCCGCCGGATCGATGCCCCGGACCCGTCGATGCCGGCCGCTTGACAGGTCGAAACACGCGGCCCCGTTGCTGACGATCACGGTGGGATGGAGGCCGGGCAGACCTGCGACGGGGCCCAGCCATCGGCTGGGCCGGCCGGTCACCGCGACGAAGGGGATGCCCAACTCCGCGGCGCGCGCGACCGCCCGGGCGTTCGGCGCGGACACCGACCCGTCGGCGGCCAGGAAGGTCCCGTCCAGATCCGTGGCGATGAGCCGGGGCCGGGTCACAACTTCGAGTTCGGCGTCGGCGAGCCGAGCCCGGACGGGGACGCGCTGGCCGGCGACGGTGAGCCCGACTGTGGGGACGGGGATCCCGACTGCGGGGACGGGGATCCCGATTGCGGCGATGGCGACGCCGACTGCGGCGACGGCGAGGCCGAATTGGGTGACGGGGAACTCGACTGCGGCGGGGGTGACCCCGAGGGGGCGGCGNACGCGGTGGGCGGAACCGGGGGCGGCGGGCTCTGCTGGGGAGCCTGGTCGAAGATCAGAATGGCGATCAGGATCGCCAGCGCGGCCAGCAACAGCATCAACAGCCACGAGGCCAGGATCGACACCCAGCTGGAACGGTCGTGGCGGCCCGGCCAGGGCAGGGGCCAGAGCCGGGCGATGCCGGGCCTGGTCTCGTCGATCCAATGGAGCCGATAGTCCGGACCGGTGGGAGAGCCCTGCAGCGGCACCCTGGACAGATCGACCTCCGCGAGGATCCGATCCGCCTCGGCGACCGCCGCTGCGCTGCCGTCATACGCCAGTGCCACCCACGGGGCCAGCGGGGCGTCGTCGGGGTCGACCGGGTCGTCCGATTCGTCGCGGAAGCGGCGGCCCAGCCTGCCCTCGTCCTGTCCGTGACCGCCGCGGGCGATCACGGTGTCGATGTGCATCTTGTTGACGACCCCGGCGAGCCGGTCGCGGGCCGCAGGGTCGGCGGACGCGCCCTCGGACAGCATGATCAACATGACCGGGGTGTTCCCCGCGTCGTGGCCGGCGTACGCGATGCCGGACGGGGAGGCCGTCAGCCGGGCGTCCAGCCAGAAGTCGCCGACCTTCGGCGGGTCCTCCGGCAGCAGTGGGCTGAGCGGCACCAGCGGGGTGTCGAGGCCGTCGTCGTCCCCCAATCGGGCGGGGGTGGCGGAGCAGCCGCAGCAGGGTCCGGAGGGATGCCACCGGCCACCGGCCCGTCCCCGGGGGCGGTGTCGATGCGGACATGGGTTCCTCTCGTCGGCTGGCGGCCAGGTCCATTGTGCCCCACGGCACGGCCGTGGCCGGATGAGCCGACCGGCCGGGACCGGGCCTGCTTGTAAGGTTCTGTCCAGACCGCGGGTGCGAGCCCGACGTACCACACAGGAGACCGGAGTGAGCAACTCGATCCCTCCCCAGGGCTTCCCGCCCCCGCCGCCGGGCATGAACCCCGTCCAGGGGGCACCGCCGGAGGGTATCGCCCGGGGCCGATCGCAGTCCCCGCGCAGGCTCAGGTTGCCGCGGTCGTGCCCGCTACCCAGCAGCCCGCCCAGCCACCGGCCNNACCCAGGGCTCGCCCGAGACGCGGGAGGCCGCCAAGCTGCTCGGCGACGCGATCGCGCAGGTGCAGCGGGTCATCGTCGGCCAGGAGCACATGGTCGAACAGTTGATGGTGTCGCTGCTGGCCAAGGGTCACTGCCTGCTCGAGGGTGTTCCCGGCGTGGCCAAGACCCTGGCCGTCCGCTCGTTCGCGACCGTGGTCGGTGGCGACTTCGCCCGAATCCAGTTCACCCCGGACCTGGTCCCCTCCGACATCATCGGCACCCGGATCTACTCGGCCAGCCAGGAGAAGTTCGACATCGCGCTCGGCCCGGTGTTCGTGAACTTCGTCCTCGCCGACGAGATCAACCGCGCACCCGCCAAGGTGCAGTCGGCCATGCTCGAACTGATGGCCGAGAAGCAGGTCTCCATCGGCGGCCACACCTACCCTGCGCCCAAGCCGTTCATCGTCATCGCCACCCAGAACCCGATCGAGTCCGAGGGCGTCTACCCGCTGCCGGAAGCGCAGCGTGACCGGTTCCTGCTCAAGGTGGACGTGCCGTACCCGCGCGGCAACGAGGAGTTCGAGATCCTGCGCCGTATGAGCGTCAGCCCACCCGAGCCGGCCAACGTGCTGAACCCGGAGAAGGTTCTCGAACTGCAGAACCAGGCCGCCAACGTGTTCGTGCACAACCTGGTCGCCGAGTACATCGTCCGGCTCGTCCTGGCGACCCGGACGCCGGCCGAGTTCGGAATGCCCGACCTCGCCTCGGTGATCCAGATCGGCTGCTCGCCGCGCGCGACCCTGGGCCTGGTCGCCGCCTCCCGCGCGCTGGCGCTGATCCACGGGCGCGACTACGTGCTGCCCACCGACGTCCAGGCCGTGGCCAAGGACGTCATGTCGCACCGGCTCGTCCTGGGGTTCGACGCGGTGGCCGACAACATCGCCCCGGCCCAGGTCATCGAACGGATCGTCGCGATGGTGCCCCCGCCCACGCCGGTGTGGAGCCAGCAGCAGCGGCAGACCGCCCACACCCAGCACCGGCACAGCCCCGAGTTCCGCAACTGAGCCTTCCCAGCGTGAGCCAGCAGGTCGCCTTCACCCCACCGCCCGAGGACCTCGGGGCGGTGGCCTCGGTGCTGGCCGAGCCCACCCAGGCCACGCTGCCGCTGAACAAGCTGGCCCCTGAGGCGGCGTTGCGGCGGCTGGAGCTCACCATCGTCCGGCGGCTGGAGGGGTTCCTGCACGGTGACCACCAGGGCCTGCTGCCCGGCCCCGGCTCCGACACCAACGACGCCCGGCCGTACGTGCCCGGCCAGGACGACGTCCGCAAGATCGACTGGGCGGTCACGGCGCGCACCCAGGTGCCGCACGTCCGCGACACCATCGCCGACCGTGAGTTGGAGGTCTGGGCGCTGCTGGACGTCACCCCATCCATGAACTGGGGGACCNGAGGGGTTACCAAGCGCGACCTCGGCATCGCGGCCATCGCGACCATCGGGTTCCTGTCGCAGAAGATGGGCGACCGGTTCGGCGGCCTGATCATGCGCCCCGAGGGGATCAAGCGGCTGCCCGCCCGGTCCGGACGGACGGCGCTGTACGGGCTGCTGCGCAAGATGCTGACCGAGCCCATCGTCCACGACCGGACGACGGGGCCCATGGACCTCGGTGCGGGCATCGAGCAACTGACCCGGACCGAGCGCCGCCGGGGCATGCGGCTGGTGGTCTCGGACTTCCTCAGCCCCGGCGACTCCGAACTCGATCCCAACGTCGAACNNCCCTGGGAACGGCCCCTGCGCCGACTGGCGGTGCGCAACCAGGTGCTGGCGGTCGAGGTCGTCGACAAGCGCGAGATCGAGTTCCCCGACGTCGGCGACCTGCTCATCCGCGATCCCGAGACCGACTTCCAGCGCTACATCAACACCAGCGACGCCGCGGCCCGCGAACGCATGGACGCCGCGAGTGCCGCGCAGCGCGAACGCATCCGGATCGCGCTGCGTCGCGCGGGCGTCGCTCACATCCAGTTGCGTACCGACAGAGACTGGGTGCAGGACATCGCCCGCTTCGTGCTCGCCTACCGCCGGGTGGCGGGCATGCTGCACCAACCGCCGCAGGGGGTGAGCAAGTGAACCTCGACGCCATGTTCCTGGACCCGGGACGGCTGTGGACGCTGCTCGTCGTACCGCTGCTGCTGGCCCTCTACATCTGGCTGACCCGGCGCAAGAACCGCGCCGGCATGCGGTTCACCAACACCGGGGTGCTGGGCGCGGTCGTCCCCGTGCAGTCGCAGTGGCGGCGGCACCTGGCGGTGGCCCTGTCCCTGGCCAGCCTGATCACCCTCGGTCTGGCCTGGGCCCGGCCCAACGGGGTGGAGCAGGTGCCCCGCGAGCGGGCGACCGTCGTCCTGGTCATCGACATCTCGCTGTCGATGCAGGCCACCGACGTGAAGCCGAACCGGCTGGATGCGGCGAAGGAGGCCGCCAAGAACTTCGTGAAGGACCTGCCGGCGCCTTACAACGTGGCGCTGGTCAGCCTCTCGGGCAACCCGGCCTCCCGGATGCCCCCGACGACCGATCGCGGGCAGGTGAACCGGGCCATCGACGCCTTGAAGCTCCAGGAGTCGACAGCGGTGNGGGAGGCCATCTTCGTGGCCCTGCAGACCCTGCAAGCGGCCCCCAAGGCGCCGGACGGTTCGATCGCGCCGGGCGCCATCGTCCTGCTCTCCGACGGGCAGAACACCGCCGGACGGTCGCCGCAACAGGCGGCCGCGGAGGCGTTGAAGTCGAAGGTGCCCGTGTACACGATCGCGTACGGCACCGAGAACGGCTACGTGGACCTGGACGGCAAGCGCGAACGGGTCCCGCCCGACCGCGCGCTGCTGCAGCGGATCGCCAGCGTGACCCAAGGCCAGGCCTACACTGCTGAGAACCTCGGCCAGCTCGACACCGTGTACAAGAACATCAAGAGCCAGGTCGGCTACGAAGAGGTGAAGAAGGAGACCACGGCCCTGTGGGCCGGGTACGGGCTGGCCTTCGCCGTTCTGGCCGCACTGGCCGCAGTCTCCTTGGGGGCGAGATGGCCCTAGTTCCAATGATCGAGTTCCTCCGGCCCGAGCGGCTGTGGTGGCTCGCCCTGATCCCCCTCCTGGTGCTGCTGTACGTCGTCCTGCTCGGCCGGAAGGCCGCCCGCAGCCGCGATCGCGGGATCTCGAATCTCAGCCGCCTGCTTCCCAAACAGCAGGCGTGGAAGCGTCACGTCGCGGTGGGGGCGGCCGTGCTGAGCCTCGCCGCGCTCAACGTGGCCTACGCGCAACCGAAGGACCAGGTGGACGTGCCCCGCGACCGGGCCACGATCGTGCTCGCGATCGACGTCTCCCGCTCGATGATGGCCACCGACGTGTCACCCAGCCGGCTCGACGCAGCGAAGGCGGCAGCCAAGGACTTCCTCGGCATGCTGCCCGAGCGGTTCAACGTGGCCCTGGTCGCGTTCGCGGGTTCGGCGTCGGTGGTGGTGGCCCCCACGGTCGACCGCGGCCTCGTGTCCCGGGCCGTCGACAACCTCGTCCTGGCCCCGTCGACGGCCATCGGTGAGGGGATCTACTCCTCGCTGGACGCCATGGCGCTCGCTCCGCCCGATCCCGACCATCCCAACGATCCAGCGCCCGGCGCCATCGTCCTGCTGTCGGACGGCTACACCAACATCGGCCGGAAGTCCGCGGTCGCGGCGGCCGATGCCGCGAAGCAGAAGATCCCGATCTACGCGATCGCGTACGGCACTCCCAACGGGTATGTGATCGACCAGGGTCGCCAGCAGCCGGTCCCGGTGAACCATCAGGAGCTGTCCGAGATCGCCCGGATCTCCGGCGGCAAGAAGTTCTCTGCGGGCTCGTCGGGGGAACTGCAAGATGTGTACCGCAACATCGCCCAGCAGATCGGCTACATGAAGGTCGATCAGGAGGTCACCGAGACCTACACCGGGTACGCGCTGGCGTTCGCCCTCCTGGCCTCGCTGGCCGTGATCTCGCTCGGTGCCCGCTGGCCCTGACCGGGCGGGGCGATGGTGGTCTGAGCCGGCCGGGACGGAGATGCGCGTGCGCGCTACTCGCCGGTGAACTCCACCGGTTGCTTGCTCAGATAGGCAGCCATGGCGCGCCGCGCGTCCTGGGTGCCGGCGAGCATTCGGACGGTCTGCAGCAGCCGCGAGGAGGCCACCGCGGCATCCGTGCGGGCCTGCCGGGCGTTGGCCAGGGTCGCCTGCACCGCTAGCGGCGCCTGCGCGGCGATCCGTCCGGCGACCTCCAGGGCGCGCTCCAGCTGGGTTCCGTCCGGCACCACGTCCTGGACGAGACCGATCCGGTGCGCCTCGGCCGCGTCGAAGAAGTCGCCGGTCAGCAGCCAGCGCATCGCGTCGCCCCACCCCAGCCGCGGGAACCGGACGGTTGCCCCGCCGAACGCCATGATGCCCCGCGCCACTTCGAGCTGGGCGAACCGCGTGCCCGCGGCGGCCACCACGACGTCGGCGGCCAGGGCCAGTTCCACCCCGAGGGTCAAACAGGTGCCCTGGACCGCCATCACCACCGGTTTCGCCACCGGTTCGGTGTGCAGGCCCCACGGATCGATCCCGCCCGGCGGCACCAGGGCGAGGTCGCCCGACGCCAGCCCGGGCCCCACGTCCGCCAGGTCCAGGCCGCCGGTGAAATGGTCGCCGACCCCGTACAGCACCCCCACGCGCAGGTCGCGGTCGGTGTGCAGGACCGCGTAGGCCCTTGCCAAATCGTGCAGCATCGCCAGATCGGCAGCGTTCCGCTTCTCCGGCCGGTTGAGCCCCATGAGCCAGAGGGAGCCTAGGCGTTCGGTCAGCACCCGGGTCATGCAGCCCATCTTCGTCACTCCGGCCACCCGCTGCCAGCCCCGGGTGTGGGCACGCCGCTGCGTGACCGATCGGGCTGGTCGAGGACATCGCGGCCCTGAGCAGCGCGGTGTGCTTAGCTACCGGTCATGAGCATCGCGGGCGCGCTGGAGATCGTGCGGGCACGGATCGAGGCCGCGTGCCGCGGCGCCGGTCGTGAGCCGGGCGAGGTCCGGCTGTTGCCGATCACCAAGACCGTGGCCGCACAGCGACTGCGCGACGCGTACGCGGCCGGCTGCCGGCGGTTCGGGGAGAACCGTGTGCAGGAACTCGCCGCGAAGGCGGGTGAGCTGGCGGATCTGCCGGAGCTCAGCTGGGCCGTCGTGGGCCACCTCCAGACCAACAAGGCGAAGGTGGTGGCGGGGCTGGCGAGCGAATCCCAGGCCCTCGATTCCCTCGGGCTGGCCCGGGAGCTCGACAAACGGCTGCAGGCCGCGGGACGCCAGCTGGACGTGCTGGTCGAGGTCAACTCCTCCGGGGAGGACAGCAAGTTCGGGTTGCCGCCGCAGGAGGCTCCCGATTTCGTCCGGCACCTGGCGGCGTTCGACACCCTGCGCGTCAAGGGGCTGATGACGCTGGCGCTGCCCAGTCCGGATCCGGTGATGGTGGGCGCCTGCTTCGATCGCATGCGTCAGGTGCAGCGGCGGCTGCGGGACGACGGCTGCCCGGGCTCGTTCGACGAGTTGAGCATGGGGATGTCGGACGATTTCGAGCTCGCCATCGCGCACGGAGCGACCTGCGTGCGGATCGGCCGGGCGATCTTCGGGGAGCGGCCCGCACCCCGGCCGTAGGCGACCTTCCGCAGTCCGTGGCCCGGCGCGGGGACGGGCGCCCGGGCACTTCGCCGGTCGCCGCTCAGCCCCACGCGTCGGGCCGGTTCCAAGGGGCCCTTTGTGGCGACCCGCCCGCTGGTGCACAATGGGACATCTCCTCGACGAGCCGAGATGCAGGGGAAGGCAGACTCGGTTGAGGAGGACAACATGGCCACGACGCATGGCGTGGTGCACATTCATTCGGCGCCGTCCGCGCTCTGCCCCCACATCGAGTGGGCCGTGGGCGGTGTCTTCGGCGTCCCCGTCCATCTTTCGTGGCTGCCGCAGCCGGCCGAACGCAACGCCCATCGGGCGGAGTACGCCTGGACCGGTCCGGTGGGCTCGTCCGCCCGCCTGGCGAGCGCGCTGAAGGGCTGGCAGCGGCTTCGGTTCGAGGTGACCGAACAGCCCACCGCCTCGTCGGAGNGGGTTCGCTACTCCTACACCCCGAACCTCGGCGTCTTCCACGCCCAGACGGGCCTGCACGGGGACATCCTCATCGGGGAGGACCGGCTCAAGCGCGTTGTGGCGGCGGACGCCCTCGGCGGTACGCCCCTGGCGGCAGCGATCGCCGAGTTGCTGGGCGTCCCCTGGGACGACGAACTCGACATCTTCCGCGCGGCTGGCGAGGGGGCGCCGGTGCGCTGGCTGCACCAGGTGGTGTAGGCGACGCCGGCGGGTGTCCGGCTCGGGTCGTCCGCGAACACGCGACGCGGGTCGCGTTCCGGTTCGGGACCCAGAAGGTCCCCGTCCGGTGAACGCGGCCCGCGTCGCTGTGGTCTGGCTCAGGAAGCGTGCTGATTCGTGACCAGGATGGCCACGTTGTGGCCGCCGAAGCCGAACGAGTTGTTGATCGCGGCCAGGTCGCCCTCGGGCAGCGACCGCGCCGTGTTGGCGGCGATGTCGATGCCCAGATCCGGCTCGGGATCCTCCAGGTTGATCGTCGGCGGCACCGTCCGGTGATAGAGCGCCAGCGTGGTCGCCACAGTCTCCAGCGCCCCCGCCCCGCCCAGTAGGTGGCCGGTCATGGACTTGGTGCTGGTCACCACGCAATCGTCTGTGTCGTCGCCCAGGGCCGTCCGGATCGAGCCGGCCTCGGTCAAGTCGCCCTGGGGAGTCGAGGTGCCGTGGGCGTTCACGTGCTTGATGTCGGCGGTGCTCAGCCCGGCGTCCTTGATCGCCTTGAGCATCGCCGTGTACTGGCCCTCGCCGGTCGGGTCGGGCTGCACCATATCGTGGCTGTCGGCGGTGATGCCGGCCCCGGCCAGGGTGCCGTAGATGTGCTTGGCCCCGCGCGCCTTGGCGTGCTCCAGGGACTCCAGGACGAGCACGGCTGCGCCCTCGCCCATCACGAACCCGTCGCGCCCCCGGTCCCACGGACGCGAGGCGCCCTCGGGGTCGTCGTTGCGGCGCGACAGCGCCTGCATGTTGGCGAACCCGGCCATCGGCAGCGGGTGGATGGTCGACTCGGTGCCGCCGACAACCACGAGGTCGGCGCGGCCGAGCCGGATCATGTCGACCCCGAGTGAGATCGCCTCGTTGGACGAGGCGCAGGCGGACACAGGGGCGTGCACGCCCGCCTTGGCGCCGACGAGGAGCCCGATATTGGCCGCCGGGGCGTTGGCCATCAGCATGGGGATCGTGAAGGGGCTCACCCGGCGGGGTCCCTTGTCCTTCTGGACGTCCCAGTTGTCGAGCAGCGAGTGCAGGCCGCCGATACCGGACGCGAGAGCAACCCCNACACGGTGGGCGTCGAGGTTGTTCTCACCGTCGAGGGTGAAGCCTGCATCGGCCCAGGCCTCCTGGGCGGCGACGATCGCCAGCTGGGTCGAACGGTCGAGCCGGCGAGCCCGGACGCGCTCGATCACCTCGGACGGATCGACCTTGACGAAGGCGGCGATCCGGGCCGGCAGGTCAGCGGCCCATTCCTCCGTGATCAGCGAGACGCCGGATTGTCCGGCGATCAGGCCGGCCCACGTGGAGGCGATGTCCCCACCGAGGGGNGAGGTCGCACCGAGGCCGGTGATGACGATGTCGGTCATGGTTCTCTTCCAGGACGGGGAGGGGCTGGGCTTGGTGCGGGGCCCGGACAGGCCCCGCACCGGGTGGACGGCAGGCCGTCCGGTGACTCAAGCGCTCACTGATGCGCTTCGATGTAGGCGACGGCGTCGCCCACGGTCTTCAGGTTCTTGGAATCCTCGTCGGGGATGCTCACGCCGAACTTCTCCTCGCAGCCGACGATGATCTCGACCATCGCGAGCGAGTCGACGTCCAGGTCGTCGACGAAGGACTTGTCGAGCTGAACGTCCTCGACCGGCACGCCGGCGACGTCGTTCACGAGTTCGGCGAGCTGGGCCCGGATCTCTTCGGTGGTGGCCATTGTGTTTCTCCTTGTGGTAGGGTTTTCCAGCCCGGACGGCCGCCCGGGCAAGCATTCAGGGAAGGGTGACGACCTGCCCGGCGTACACCAGGCCGGCGCCGAACCCGATGATCAGCGCGGTCTGGCCGCTCTTGGCCTCACCGGAGGCCAGCAACGCGTCCATGGCCATCGGAACCGAGGCGGCGGAGTTGTTGCCGAAGGTGCGGATCGTGCGGGCGACGGTCACGTGCTCGGGCAGCTTCAGGTGCCGCAACATCGCGTCGGTGATCCGGTTGTTGGCCTGGTGGGGGATGAACACGTCCAGTTCTTCGGGNGTCAGCCCGGAGGCCTCCAGGGTGGCTTTCGCCGCCTCGGTGACGAAGCCGGTGGCCCACTTGAACACGGCTCGGCCATCCATCGCGATGTAGGGCCACTTGTTCTCGGCCACCGCTTCGGACCACTCCGCGGTCTGGTTGATCGCGTCCGCCTGGGAGCCGTCCGAGCCCCACACGACCGGACCGATCCCGTTGACCTCGCTCGGGCCCACGACGGCGGCCCCGGCGCCGTCGGCGAACAGGAACGCGGTGCCGCGGTCTTCCAGGTTGGTGATCTTGGACAGTTCCTCCACCCCGATGACCAGAACGAACTTCGCCGCGCCGGAGCGCACCAGGGCCTCGCCCTGGGCGACGCCGTAGCAGAAGCCCGCGCAGGCCGCGGAGATGTCGTAGGCGGCCGCCGTGGAGCCCAGTTCGTGGGCCAGGACGGCGGCCATGCTCGGGGTCTGGTGGAAGTGGGACACCGTCGACACGATGATGGCGCCCAGGTCCGCCCCGGTCAGACCGGCGCGTTCGAGGGCCGTCCGCCCGGCGGCGAGGGCCATCGTGTGGACGTCCTCGCCTTCGCCGACCCAGCGGCGCTCGGCGATGCCGGTACGCTGTTGGATCCACTCGTCGGAGGAGTCGATGTAGGTGCACATCTCGGCGTTGTCGACCACGCGCGAGGGCACGTAGGAGGCCACGCTCAGCAGCCGGGCGAAAGGGGCGCCGGTCGCGGCGGCGATCGAGCTCATGAGGCGGTCTCCTGGTTGTTCTGGGCGTGACGGGCGACGAACTCGCGGGCGTCGGCGAACTGGTCGGGGGTGTTCAGGCTGNAACAGTTCGACGCCCTTGAGGTTCCGCTTGGCGATCCCCGTGAGGGTGCCGGCCGGGGTGAGTTCGAGCAGGCCGGTGACGCCCAGGTCGGCCATCGTGGCCATGCAGAGGTCCCAGCGGACGGGGTTGGCGACCTGCTTCACGAGCCGGGTCAGGAACTCGGCACCGTTCGCGACGATCGCACCGTCGGCGTTGCTGAGCAGCCGGGTGGCCGGGTCGTTGGCGGGCATGCGCTGCGCGAGGGCGGCCAGGCGCTCGACGGCGGGCTCCATGTGGACGGTGTGGAAGGCGCCCGCGACGCTGAGCTGCACCAGGCGGGCCCGAGCCGGGGGATTCGCGACGAGGTCGGCCAACTGCTCGACCGTGCCCGCCGCGACGATCTGTCCTGAGCCGTTGTTGTTGGCCGGGGTGAGCCCGGCGGCCTCGATCGCGGCGAGCACTTCGGTGGGGTCTCCACCGACAACGGCCATCATCGACGTGGGACGGGCGTTGCTGGCCTCGGCCATGCCCCGCCCGCGTTCCCGGACGAAGGTCATCGCATCCCGGTCGCTCAGCACGCCGGTCACCGCGGCTGCGGTGATCTCGCCCACGGAATGCCCGGCGACCACGCCGACGCCGCGCAGGGCGTCCGTTGCCGTCCCGAGCAGCGCCGCGGCGGTGGCCAGGCCGGCGGCGACCAGCAGCGGCTGCGCGATGTCGGTCTGCCGGATGGTCTCGGCGTCCGCCGAGGTGCCGTAGCCGGCGAGGTCGAGATCGGCGACGCCGGAAAGCTCCGCGAGCTGGGATTCGAAGGCGGCATCCTCGAGCCACGGGGCGAGGAAGCCGGGGTCNTGCGCGCCCTGCCCGGGCGCCACGATCGCTAACACGGCTCCTACTCTCCCGTGTCCGGGCGGGCCGTGTGAAGCCGGACATCACGAAAATGCCACAGACCCTTTTGTAGGAACACGACAAACGCCGCGTCCTCGTCACGAAGCCCGAGTGAGGTTTGCTTTGTCGGCTTACGTCAGCAGGCAGCCCAGGGTGACCGCCAGCCGGAGCACGTAGGCCCCNCGCGGGTCGGCCGGGTGGTATCCCGAGACCTCCGCTATCCGGCGCAACCGGTACCGCACGGTGTTCGGATGGACGAACAACGCCCGGGCCGTCGCTTCGATCGAACCGCCCTGATCGGCGAACTGGACGAGCGTCTCCAACAGGTCGGTGCCGGCGTCCTTCAACGGCTGGTACACCTCGCGGGCCAGAGTCCGCCGCGCGTGGCCGTCACCGGCGAGCGCCCGTTCGGGCAGGAGATCCTCCGCAGCCACCGGACGGGGNGCGCCCGGCCAGGCGTCGGCCGCGCGCATTCCGGACAGGGCGGCTCGCGCGCTGGCGGCCGCCTCGGTCAGGTCGCCCACCACGGGGCCCACGACGAGGTGCCCGGGTCCGAAGCAGCCGGCGAGCTTGCCGACCGTGCCGACCGCCGCTTCCGGGGTGGCCACNCGGCCCCCGAGGACGGCCACCAGTCGGTCGCCCTGCGGGGCGGCGAGCAGTTCGGCCCCGACTGTCGTGGCCTGGGCCCGCATCGTCTCGATGGCTTCGGCCGGGTGTTCCGGCGCGTAGCCGATCGCCACCACGATTCCCTTNCCGGGGCGCCATCCCAGGGTGGCGGCACGTGCGATCACCGTCTCGTCCACCTCGCCGCGGATGACCGCATCCACGACGAGAGCCTCGATCCGGGCATCCCAGCCGCCCCGTTCCTCGGCGGCCCGGGCGTACACCTCGGCGGCGGCGAAGGCGACCTCGCGGGAGTACTGCATGATCGCGAGGTTCAGCGTCGAGCGGTCGCCGCGGGGCAGCTTGTCGATGTGCTGCTCGACGGTGTCGATGGTCGCCCGGACCAGGTCGACGGTCTGGGCGAGGGTGATCCGGCGGGTGAGCGCGCGGGGCGCCTCGTCGAAGATGTGCCGGGGATCCACCGGGGTCCCGTTCTCGGCGAACCAGTCGACGAAGCCGTCGATCCCGGCCCGGGCGACCAGCGTGATCCAGGACCGGTGCTCGGCATCCAGTTCGGCGAACCACGCGTGCCGGCGCTCGATCTCGCCCAGCGCCGCGGTGGTGAGGTCCGCGGCAGCGGCCGCGAGGCGCTTGCCGAGGGCACGTCGCGTCCGCCAACTCGGCCACCACTCCGACGGCTGCGGCACGTCGCCTCCTTCGTCCGTCGCCAGCGTAGTGACCCGTGTCGCCCGGCTGCCGCACAACCCGGCGACAGGTGCGGGGATGGGTCCGAGCGCGCATAGGGTGGCCGCTGTGAGCCAACCACTCGATCCGGTTGCCGCCCTGCGCGAGGTCGCCTATCTCATGGAGCGGGCCCGCGCCGACACCTACCGCGTACGGGCGTTCCGGACGGCCGCCGACATCGTCGCGGCCCTGGGCGCCGACGAGCGCGACAACCTGCAGCGCACCGGTTCCTGGACGAGCGTGCGCGGCCTCGGGGCCACCACTGCGGCGATCGTCACCCAGGCGCTGGCGGGCCGGGTGCCGGACTACCTGGCGGCCCGCCGGGCCGAGGTGAAACCCCTGGTGGACAAGCCGTCCCCGCTGCGGCCGTTGCTGCGCGGCGACCTGCACACCCATTCCACATGGTCGGACGGGGGCAGCCCGGTCGAGGAGATGATGCGGTCGGCGCAGGCGCTCGGGCACGAGTACTGCGCCGTCACCGACCACTCCCCGCGGCTCACGGTGGCTCGCGGCCTGTCTGCCGAGCGGCTCGCCGAGCAACTGGACCTCATCGACGCCTTGAACGAGGACCTGGCACCGTTCCGGATCCTGAAGGGGATCGAGGTGGACATCCTCGACGACGGGTCGCTCGACCAGTCCCCGTTCCTGCTCAAACGGCTGGACGTGGTCGTGGCCAGCGTCCATTCGAAGCTGAACTCCGATGCCGAGACCATGACCCATCGCATGGTGGCGGCGGTCGCGAACCCGCTGGTCAACGTGCTCGGCCATTGCACCGGCCGCATGGTCNGGGGTGGCCGGGGCACCCGCGGTGAGAGCCGCTTCGACGCCGAGGTCGTCTTCGAGGCGTGCCGGGCGTTCGACGTGGCCGTCGAGATCAACTCCCGTCCCGAACGCCGCGATCCGCCCATGCGGCTGCTCAGCTTGGCGAACGAGGTCGGCTGCCTGTTCAGCATCGACACCGACGCGCACGCTCCCGGGCAGTTGGAGTTCCTCGACTACGGAGCCGCCCGCGCCACCGAGGCGAGCATCGCCGCCGACCGGATCGTGACCACCTGGCCGCTGGAGCGGCTGTTGGCGTGGACCCGGCCCTGACCTTGCCGATCCCGGTGACAAGGCAGCGTCCGGCGGGGAGGATGGGTCTCGTCCGCTGAGGGTCGGTTGCGACCCAGGGCGCTCGGTCTAAGGTGTGACGGACGTAGAAGAAAGGACATGCCGTGGCGAAGCACGACCAGGGGCCCATCCTCAACGGGCTGCCGACCAACCTCCCCGACATCGACTCAGAAGAGACCGCGGAGTGGCTGGAGTCGCTGGACGGCCTGATCGATGAGGCCGGCAGGAACCGTGCCCGCTACGTCATGCTGAAACTGCTGGAGCGCTCCCGGGATCGCCACCTGGGCGTGCCCTCGCTGACAGTCACCGACCACATCAACACGATCCCGCCGGAGCGCGAGCCTTGGTACCCCGGCGACGTGGCGCTGGAGCGGCAGTTCCGCCGGCTGGTGCGTTGGAACGCCGCGATCATGGTGCACCGGGCGCAGCGCCCGGGCCTGGGCGTGGGCGGCCACATCTCGTCCTACGCGTCCTCGGCCACCTTGTACGAGGTGGGCTTCAACCACTTCTTCCGCGGCAAGGACCACCCCGGCGGCGGCGACCAGATCTTCTACCAGGGTCACGCCTCGCCCGGCATGTACGCCCGCGCCTTCCTCGAGGGACGGCTGCAGCCCGACGACCTGGACGGGTTCCGCCAGGAGCACTCCCACGTGGTCGACGGACGGATTCGCGCGCTGCCGTCCTACNCCCACCCGCGGCAGATGCCGAGCTTCTGGGAGTTCCCGACCGTCTCGATGGGCCTGGGCCCGCTCGGCGCGATCTGGCAGGCCCACTTCAACAAGTACCTGCACAACCGGGGCATCAAGGACACCTCGCAGCAGCATGTGTGGGCCTTCCTCGGCGACGGCGAGATGGACGAGGTCGAGAGCCGCGGCGCGTTGCAGACCGCAGCCTTCGAGGAGCTCGACAACCTGACCTTCGTCGTCAACTGCAACCTGCAGCGCCTGGACGGCCCCGTCCGCGGCAACGGCAAGATCATGCAGGAACTGGAAGGCTTCTTCCGCGGCGCCGGCTGGAACGTGATCAAGGTCGTCTGGGGACGCGGCTGGGATCCGCTGCTGGCGGCCGATCGCGACGGCGCCCTGGTCAACGTCATGAACTCCACCNCCGACGGCGACTACCAGACCTTCAAGGCCAATGACGGCGACTACGTCCGCGAGCACTTCTTCGGCCGCGACCCGCGGGTGGCGAAGATGGTCGCCGACTGGGACGCCGACCGGATCTGGCGGCTCACCCGCGGCGGGCACGACTACCACAAGGTGTACGCGGCCTACCACGCCGCCATGGAGTTCACCGGCGCGCCGACGGTCATCCTCGCCCACACGATCAAGGGCTACTTCCTGGGTACGCACTTCGCGGGTCGCAACGCCACCCATCAGATGAAGAAGATGGCGCTGGACGATCTCAAGCAGTTCCGCGACCGCCTCGACATGCCCATCACGGACGCGGTGCTGGAGGAGAACCCCTACCAGCCGCCCTACATCCGCCCCGACGCCTCCGACGAGCGGATCCGCTACGCCTTGGACCGTCGCCGCGAACTCGGCGGCCCACTGCCCGAGCGCCGCGACCAGGCCAAGCCGATCAAGCTGCCCGACACCGCCGCGTACGCGTCGGTGAAGAAGGGGTCCGGCCAGCAGCAGATCGCGACCACCATGGCGTGGGTCCGGCTCCTCAAGGACCTCATGCGCGACAAGGAGTTCGCGCCGCACGTCGTCCCGATCATTCCGGACGAGGCCCGCACCTTCGGCATGGACTCGTTCTTCCCGACGATCAAGATCTACTCACCGCACGGTCAGAACTACACCCCGGTGGACCACGAGCTGATGCTGGCCTACCGCGAGGCGAAGAACGGCCAGATCATCCACACCGGCATCAACGAGGCCGGCTCGGTGGCGTCCTTCAACGCGGTCGGCACCTCGTACGCCACCCACGGCGTGCCGATGGTCCCGATCTACGTCTTCTACTCGATGTTCGGCTTCCAGCGGACGGGCGACTCGATGTGGCAGGCGGCCGACCAGCTGGCCCGCGGTTTCTTCATCGGCGCCACCGCCGGACGGACGACGCTGACCGGCGAGGGCACCCAGCACATGGACGGGCACAGCCATCTGCTGGCCGCGACCAACCCGGCGATCGTCGCCTACGACCCGGCCTACGCCTACGAGATCGCCCACATCATGGAGGACGGCCTGCGCCGGATGTTCGGCGAGAACCCCGAGAACGTCATCTACTACCTGACCGTCTACAACGAGCCGATCGTCCAGCCGGCGCAGCCGGAGAACGTGGACGCCGAGGGCATCCTGCGGGGCATGTACCTGCTGAAGGAGGGCTCGTTCGACGGGGTGAACCCTGATGCGCGCCGGGCCCAGTTGCTGGCGTCGGGCGTGGGTGTGCCGTGGGCGCTGGAAGCCCAGCAGCTGCTGCACGACGACTGGNGGATCGTGGCCGACGTGTGGAGCGTCACCTCGTGGAACGAGTTGCGCCGCGACGGCTTGGAGTGCGACGAGCAGGCGTTCCTGCATCCCGAGCAGGAGCAGCGCGTCCCCTGGGTGACGCAGCAACTGCAGGGCCGTCCCGGTCCGGTCATCGCCACGTCGGACTACATGCGCGCGGTCCAGGACCAGATCCTCAACTGGGTGCCGNGGGAGTACCACTCGCTGGGCGCGGACGGGTTCGGGTTCTCCGACACCCGGGCCGCCGCGCGCCGGTACTTCCACATCGACGGGCCGTCGATGGTCGTCAAGGCCCTGCAGGTGTTGGCCAAGAACGGCGAGATCGACCCGTCCTGGCCCGCGCAGGCTGCCGAGAAGTACCGGTTGCTCGACGTCAGTGCGGGAGCGTCCGGTAACGCGGGCGGGGATGCCTGACCCCGGCTCGACCGGTCCGGCACCGCGCTGGCCGGTCGTGCTGTGGGACTTGGACGGCACGCTGGTCGACACGATCGGGCTCATCGTCGCGTCCTACCAGCACGCGTTCACGACCGTCCTCGGCCACCCGTGGGACGAGGACGAGATCAAGAGTTGGATCGGCCAGTCCCTGTACGGGGCGATGAAGCGTGTCGCTCCGGCCGAGGCGGACGAGATCTTCCGGGTCTACACCGAGTGGAACGTGGCGAACACGCCCCGGATGGTGAAGGCGTACCCGGGGATCCCGGAACTGGTGCGTTCGATTGTGCAGACCGGCGTACGCACCGGTGTCGTCACGTCGAAGCGGCAGCAACCGGCGGAGTGGGCGCTGGAGCTGGTGGGACTGGACGGGCAGGTCCCCGTGCTGGTCTCGCACGACGACGTCGAGCAGCACAAGCCCTCTCCCGAGCCGCTGCTGTTGGGCGCCCAACGGCTCGGCGTCGAGGCGGCTGACTGCGTCTATGTGGGTGACGCGGCGGTGGACGTCCAGGCCGCCCGCAACGCCGGGATGGCCTGCGTCGCGGTCACCTGGGGTGCGGGCCGCCCCGAGGACATCGCCGCCGCAGGCCCTGACGTGACCTGCCACAGCGTGGCTGACCTGCGTTCGGTCCTGCTCGGCGGGGGCGGCTAGCCCCACCGGACGCCGCCGAACCGTGCCGCGGGGGCCTGCTGCGCGCGCCCGAAGGGCAGGAGCGGGGCCCGTTCGGCCCCGTTTCTGATCGCCGCGGTTTTCTGGCAGGCTTTGAGCACCAGCAGTCAGTGCGAAAGGGAGTGACCGTGTCGACCACGGCTGGGCCGGGGAAGGCGAGCAGCACCGTCGCCGCGCTGGGGCTGGGCGCAGGGCAGGCGGTGCAGGAGCTCGGCTGGGACGCCGATGTGGACGAGGCGCTCCGGGACGCGATCATGGAGGCCATCGACGGCGACCTGGTCTATGACGCAGTCGAAGCGGTCGACGTGGTCCTGCTGTGGTGGCGCGACAGCGACGGCGACGTCGTGGACGGCCTGGTCGACGCGCTGACCGACCTCGCCCCCAACGGCTACCTGTGGCTGCTGACCCCCAAGGTCGGACGGGCAGGGTACGTCGATCCGACCGATCTGGCCGAGGGTGCGTTGACCGCCGGGCTGGCTCTGGCGAACNCCGCGTCCGTGTCGCGCGACTGGCAGGCCCAAAAGCTCGTGCGCCCCAAGGGGAGCCGTCGCTGAACGCGCGTCCCAGCGAAGCGGGCAGGAGCTGAGCGTCTGCCTGAACGTGTCGATCCGCGAGATGGCGACGCGCCGCTTTGGTTCCCGGACCCTCCATGACGCACACTGGTAAGGCGCAGGCATGCCGAGACGCTGTTTCGTGATCCCGCGACAGCGGGCTCTGTTCCCCGCGCAAGCACCGCCCACCACCCCGACCGGACGGTTCGTCCGGCCACCGCTCCCGGAGGCTCCATGAGGAACCCGACGATCCGACGCCGCACCACCGGCTCGCTGGCTGCTGCAACCGCCGCGACCCTCGCGCTGGTGCTGGCCGGCTGCGCCGCCGTTCCGCCGCCGCAGGTCGCCGCAGGGCCGACGCCGTCGTCCCTGGTCCCGGTCTCGGCCTCGCCCTCCGCTGTCGCGAGCACCCCGAGCCTGGCGACGTCCGCTCCCGTCAGCCAGAGCGCGAGCCCGAAGGCGACGCCCACGCCGACGCCTACGCAGACCAAGCCGACCATCAGCCCGGCTGCCAAGAAGGTGTACGGCTCCTGCCTGAACAAGACCATCAACTTCTGGGCCCGGGGCGCGTGCGTGACCCTGGTGCAGAAGCAACTCAGGAAGCTGAAGTTCTACTCCGGCCCGGTGAACGGCACCTACGGTGTCAGCACCATCAACGCGCTGATCAACTACCAGAGGTCGCGGGGCATCCGCGGCACCGGGGTGGTCGCGAAGCTGACCTGGACGGCGCTCGCCACCAAGCAGCCGGCCCTCCCCAAGGTGCTGCCCAAGCAGTGCCTGACCAAGGGTGTCGTGCTCTGCGTGGACGAGGCGCACCGGCGACTGACTTACCTGAAGAGCGGCAAGGTCATCAAGGAGATCAAGATCCGCGTCGGCGGCTTCAACTCCCACCCCAAGACCAAGCAGTGGCGCGTGTTCCCCACGGCGAACGGCACCTGGAAGGTCTACAACAAGATGGTCAGCCCGCCCTCGGAGAACTACGGGCCGGGCGCCATGCCGTACAGCGTGATGTTCTACCCCGACATGTACGTGCACTACTCGCCGGATTTCCATCGCTGGGGCTACTCCCGGTCCAGCCATGGCTGCGTGAACGTGGGCAGCCTGAAGGACGCCATCTGGTTCTTCAAGAACACCCCGATCGGCGCGAAGGTCTACACCTTCGGAATGTGAGGACGCTGCGGTTGACCACCGAGTTCGGTGGTGAAGTGCACAGCCTCGTCGTCCGCGGCTCCCGGGTGGGCGCAACGTGACTTGAACACGTGACCGCCTCCTTGTGAGGGAGGCGACACCCCTAGTCAGAGCCACACAGTACATTTGTGGTACATTTCATCTGTGCCATTTCTCGCCCTCACCGGCCGACGATGGCCCATGTGAGCCAGTGAAATGGAGCCCCCGATGGCCGTGGACGACCTGTGGATCAGCAAGCGCACCAAGCAGCGCACCGACCGCTACGGCAAGGGCCTGCGCTACCGGGTCCGCGTCCCCGGTCACCCCGCGAAGTCCTTCCGCACCCGCGATGCCGCGCTGCTTGCCGAGGCCAGGATGCGCACCGAGAAGCCGCGGGCATCGGTCGCCATGACGGTCGGCGAAGCCTTGGAGATGTGGCTGGCTGGCAAGAAGGGGTTGCGGCCTCGTGGGTACGAGGCGGCCGCCAACGCCGCCGCACACGTCCGCGCCCGCTGGGAGCTGGAGAAGGCCCAGGATGTGCGGCCCTACGAAGTTCAGGCATGGATCGCAGGTCACCCGCTCGGGCAGGCGTCGAAACACAAGATCCTCCAGGCCCTCGCCGGCGCCATGAAGGTAGCCGTGCAGTCAGGTGCCAGCGAGTCCAACCCGTGCGACGGGGTGACGATCGCCAAGGGCCGCACCCGTGACGCCCACTTCCTCGACGTGGCCCAGGTGGCGAAGGTGGCGGGGAGTGCGGCGCCTACGCCCCCATGGTGTGGCTTCTGGCGACCTGCGGCCCGCGCATCGGCGAGTGCGTGGCGCTCAATGTGGGCGACGTGAATCGGCGCACCAGGCGACTCCGGGTGCGGGAGTCGAAGAACGGCGAGCCTCGGGACGTGCCGATCCCCGCGAAGGTGCTCGCCATGCTCGACCTCGACCGGGACCGCGACGAGCCGCTGTTCGTGTCGTCCGCCGGCTACCGGCTCGACCGCAACCGCTGGTCGGCCCGCGTCTGGCGACCGGCCCGCGAGCGCGCAGGGTTCCCCGATCTCCACGTCCACGACCTTCGGCACACGGCCGCGTCGATCATGATCGACGCTGGCGCAACCCCAAGGACGTCCAGGCCGCACTCGGCCACAAGTCGGCCGCGATGACTCTCGACCTGTACGCCGGGCACTTCAATCGGCGGCTGGATGACGTGGCCCAGCGGGTGAACGCGCTCCTCTAGGAGCCTGCTGAACAATCCGCCTGCGTGCCGTCCGGTCTGATGGCCGGTCGACTGGAATTGTTGGGTTGTGCAGGGTGAGTCGAGTCCGCAACGGGATGTGTTGGACGTGGAGTCGCTCGCGGGCCATTTGTTGCCGGCGGGCAGCGTGTTCAGGTTCTTGGCCGAGCATCGCGGGCGGTTGTTCCCGGACGTGTTGTTCGCCGATCTGTTTCCCTCGGGCCGGGGCCGGCCCTCGATCCCGGCGGGGGTGGTCGCGTCGGTGATCGTGTTGCAATCCCTGCACGGTCTGTCGGATCGGGAAGCGACTGATGCGCTCACCTTCGACCTGCGGTGGAAGGCGGCGTGCGGGTACCCGGTCGACGCCAAAGCGTTTGATGCGTCGTCGTTGACGGTGTGGCGGGCCCGGCTCGCCGCCTCGGATCGGCCGCAGCGGATCTTCGAGGTGGTCCGGGATGTGATCGCCGAGACCGGTGCGGTGAAGGGCCGGCAGCGGCGGGCGTTGGACTCGACGATCCTTGATGATGCGGTGGCCCGTCAGGACACGGTCACCCAGCTGGTCGCGCAGGTCCGCCGGGTGGGCCGGGAAGTGCCCGGCGCCCAGCCGGTGATCACCGAACGCTGCACCCGGCTGGCCGCCCTCACAGGGCAGGGTTATGACAGCACCGCGAAGCCGCGGATCGCGTGGGACGACCGCCAGGCCCGTGACGAGTTGGTGACCGCGCTCGTGAACGACGCGCTCGCCTTGCTGGGCGGGCTCGATACCGGGGCGATCACCGCGGCTGGCGGGCGACCGGCCGAAGCGGTCGCGTTGTTGGCGTTGGTGGCCGGGCAGGATGTCGAGCCGGTCGAGGGTTCCGACGGTACCGATGGCCGCTGGCGGATCGCCCGGCGGGTCGCGCCGGAGCGGATCATCTCCACCGTCGATCCCGAGGCGCGGCATGCGCACAAGACGGTGGAGCGTCGCCAGGACGGGTTCAAGGCCCACGTGGTGATCGAACCCGACACTGGCCTGACCACCGTGGCCGAACTCACCAAAGCCGCTGGCCCGGCCAACAGCGACGCCACCGTCGGAGCCCGGCTGGTGATCACCGACCCGACCATCACCGGGCCGGTCGAGGTGTTGGGTGACTCGGCCTACGCCACCGGCGTCATGCTCGCGGTCCTCGACGCCAAACAATGGGATCCGCTGGTCAAACCGTGGCCGACCCGGCCCGCCGTCGCCGGCGGGTTCACGATCGACGACTTCACCCACGATCCTGGCGCGGCAACGCTCACCTGCCCGGCCGGGGTCAGCCGCCCAATCAGTGGGAACGGGCGGGCCACGTTCGGTGCTGCCTGCCGCGGGTGCGCCCTGGCCGAGCAGTGCACCACCGCGAACCGGGGCCGCAAGGTCATGCTGCACCCCAGGACCTGCTGCAACGCCGCCACCGCGAACGGGCCGCCGACGAGGGCTTCCAGGCCACGTACCGGCAGCACCGGCCCATGGTCGAGCGGACAATCGCGTGGCTGACCCGCGGCAACCGCAAGGTGCCCTACCGGGGCGTGACCAAGAACAACCACTGGCTCCACAACCGGATCGCCGCGATCAACCTGCGCCGACTCCTGGCCCTCGGCCTCACCCACGGACCGAATGGCTGGGCGATCGCCTGACAGACCACCGGGGGCACTGAACCCCAGCCAACAGCGGCCACCAAGGTCCTCAGACGGGCGAGACGACCCCGTTGTCGCACTCTCGAGTGCTGACACAAACTCGCCGCACACACGGCCATTGGCGGCGTCCCGCCCGTCGCCAACGCTCAACGTGGCTTCACATAGACGCCTTGTTCAGCAGGCTCCTAGGCCGTCAGGCGCTCCTCCACGCGCTGAGTGAACTCGGAGTGCTTGATCCCCAGTGCCTCGCAGATCCGAAAGATCTGCGAGACGTCCGCAACGCGGGTCCCGTTCTCCAACCGGATGTAGGTAGAGCGCGGGATGCCCGACCTCTCCACCATCTCGGCCTGAGTCCAGCGCCGATAAGCGCGCTCAGCGGCGATCTGGCGGGCAACAGCATCTGACCATGCCGTCCGCTCATGGCGGTTGTCGGTGGAAGTGGTCCTCATACCTACTTGGCCCCCGCTGTTAGGGCGAGTACTCCACGTCGGTGACTTCAGCGGTCAGCTTGGCCTTGCTAGATCGGGTCGAGACCATGACCTCATCGGGACTGTAGCTGCCGCCCTCGGTCACCTCGAAGGTCGACTCGTAGGGATCCTCGGCACCCTTGATCCGGAACGACACCTCTACGGTGCCCTCCTGTGGCACCTCCTCAAGTCCTCCGTAGCTCAGGGATGCCCGCACCTTGACGTTGCAGCCTGCCGAGCCGAAGCACTCCTTGTTGAGAACCTTGAGCTTCACTTCCCAGTCGCCCTTGGATGGGGTGTACGTCTCGGGCTCCTCGGACGCGGAGGCGCTTGGCGCGGCGGCCGTCGAGGCGACAGCCGCAGAGCTTGCGGGAGCCGTGGAGACATGGGCCGCGGTCGGTGCTGAGCAGCCTCCCAGCAGGGCCAGGGCTGCGATCAGGGCGAGGGATGACTTCGTGGTCATGGCGGCAGCGTACCGCGACGAGTGGGCCGCGTCCGAGCAGGCAGAGCGAGAGCACTCTCGCACCTCGTGGTACATCTCCGGTACATATCAGGGCGGCAGATCGCAGCATCGCCCCTAGTCGGATATGTACCCGGTACATGCTGAAAGCGCGTCAGGGTGCGCGATGATGCGCGACAATGGCGGAGCGCCTGAAGGTCGAAAACCCAGCCTGACTAGGACCAATCCTGCGGTGACTACGCGGTGGGCGCAACGTGACTTGAACACGTGACCGCCTCCTTGTAAGGGAGGTGCTCTGCCAGCTGAGCTATGCGCCCGAGAACGTGTCTGTCTTGTCGGAAACTGACGCGCTCGGCTCCCCATTCTGACATCAGGTGCGCCCGCCGTGGCATTCCGGGGCGGCGACTGGCCTCGTGCTTACGGCTGCGAGAGGGACGGGCCGGGTCGAGCCAGTCCAGTGCCCGATGACGAGATTCCTCCGCGCCGAAGATCGCCCCGCCCAGTCGAGCCAGAAGGCACGTGCCACCAGCCGCGCCCCAAGGGCCGCTCCGGGCGGGCAGGCCGAACGGGTACAGTGATCCCTCGTGGCAGCCGCTGACATCCTCTCCGACCTGGCCGGGCTCGATCGCACCATGACCTCGATCGAGGCCGTCCTCGACCCTGCCGCCAAGAAGGCCGAGATCGCCGCGTTGCAGGAACAGGTGGCCGCTCCGGATCTGTGGGACGACCAGGAGAACGCCCAGCGGGTCACCTCGCGACTCTCCCGGTTGCAGGCCGAGGTCGACCGGGTCGCGGGCCTGCGGTCGCGGGTCGACGACCTGGGCGTGCTGGTCGAACTCGCGGTGGAGGAGGACGACGCCGCGACGCTCGCCGAGGCCGAACGCGACACCAAGAAGTTGGCCGGCGAGATCGAGGCGCTGGAGATCCGGACCCTCCTGAACGGCGAGTACGACGAACGCGACGCTGTAGTCTCGATTCGCTCCGGGGCCGGGNGAGTGGACGCCGCGGACTTCGCCGAGATGCTGCTGCGGATGTATCTGCGCTGGGCCGAACGCCACGGCTACCCGGTGAAGGTCCTCGACACCTCCTACGCCGAAGAGGCGGGCCTGAAGTCGGTGACGTTCGAGGTCAGTGCCCCCTTCGCGTACGGGACGCTCTCGGTCGAAGGCGGGACGCACCGGCTCGTCCGGATCAGCCCGTTCGACAACCAGGGCCGCCGGCAGACCTCGTTCGCCGCGGTCGAGGTGATCCCGCTGATCGAGTCCACCGACCACATCGACGTCCCCGAATCCGACATCCGGGTGGACGTGTTCCGCTCGTCCGGCCCCGGCGGGCAGAGCGTCAACACCACCGACTCCGCCGTCCGGATCACCCACCTGCCCACCGGGCTGGTCGTCTCGATGCAGGACGAGAAGAGCCAGCTCCAGAACAAGGCCGCCGCGCTGCGCGTCCTGCAATCGCGCCTGCTGCTGATGAAGAAGCAGGAGGAGGACGCGAAGAAGAAACAGCTCGCCGGTGACGTGAAGGCGTCCTGGGGCGACCAGATGCGCAGCTACGTCCTGCACCCGTACCAGATGGTCAAGGACCTGCGCACCGAGTACGAGGTGGGCAACCCGGATGCGGTCTTCGACGGCGATCTGGACGGCTTCCTGGACGCCGGAATCCGGTGGCGCCGTCNNAGCAAGGAGAGCGCTGACCGGCGTGTGGCGGTGGGGTCCGAGGCCGATCGTGACCTAGACTCGCTGACGGTCGGCTGAGTTTTCTCAGGCATCTTCCCCGTCGTCTAGCCCGGCCCGGAGTCAACGTGATCAGGTTCGAAGACGTCTCCAAGACCTACGAAGGCCAGCGTCGAGCCGCCCTGTCGCACGTCAGCGTGAACATCGAGAAGGGCGAGTTCGTCTTCCTCGTCGGCAGCTCCGGCTCCGGCAAATCCACGTTCATGCGCCTGGTCCTGCGCGAGTACCGGCCCTCCGAGGGACGGATCCTCGTGGCCGGCCGGGACCTGGGCCGGCTGCACAGCTGGAAGATCCCGGCGCTGCGTCGCCAGATCGGCACCGTGTTCCAGGACTTCCGGCTGCTGCCCGGCAAGACCGTCACCGAGAACGTCGCCTTCGCCCTGCAGGTGATCGGCAAGCCGACATCGATGATCCGCAAGGTCGTTCCGGAGACCCTCGAGATGGTCGGGCTGGACGGCAAGGGCGATCGTCTCNCCGACGAACTCTCCGGCGGCGAGCAGCAGCGCGTCGCGATCGCGCGGGCGTTCGTCAACCGGCCGGCCATCCTGCTGGCGGACGAGCCGACCGGCAACCTCGACCCCGCCACCAGCGTCGGGATCATGAAGCTGCTGGATCGCATCAACCGGACCGACACCACTGTCGTCATGGCCACCCACGACTCCACCATCGTCGACCAGATGCGCAAGCGCGTGATCGAGTTGGACGACGGGGCGATCGTCCGGGACCAGAGCAAGGGCGTCTATGGCTACCAGTGAGACCGGGTCGACGAGCAAGGGCGGAGCCGAGTAATGCGACACACACTGCGCGAGACCTGGTCGGGGCTGCGGCGCAACCTCTCCATGGCGCTGGCGGTCATCGTGACCATGTGGGTCTCGCTGACCCTGTTCGGGGCGNGGCTGATGGCCACCCAGCAGGTCGAGCTGCTCAAGGGACGCTGGTACGACAAGATCGAGATCACCGTGTTCCTGTGCACCGCCGACTCCAAGGGCCGCAACTGCGACCCGGGGACCGACACGACGCAGGCGCAGAAGGACGCCATCCGGGCAACGCTGGAGTCCAACCCCGAGGTCGCGACCGTCTACTACGAATCGAAGGACGAAACGTTCGCCGAATTCCAGCGCGTGTACAAGGATTCGCCGATTCTTGAATCGATGACCGTGGAGATGATGCAGGATTCATACCGGGTCAAACTGAAGAATCCAGAGCAATACGAAGGCGTTGTTTCCGCGGTCTCGGGAATGCCGGGAGTTCAGGCCGTCCAGGATCTGCGCCAATATCTCAAGCCATTGTTCGACTGGTTGAACCTCGCCACCTGGGCGACCATCAGCGCCAGCGCCCTGCTGCTGCTGGCAGCCGCTCTCCAGATCGGGAACACCATTCGGATGGCCGCCTTCTCGCGGCGTCGCGAGCTGGGCATCATGCGTCTGGTGGGGGCTTCGAACTGGTACATCATGCTGCCGTTCCTGTTGGAGTCGCTCATCGCGGCCCTGATCGGAGCCCTGCTCGCCAGCGCGTCGCTGGCGGCCATCGAGGAGTTCGTGATCCGGCGAAAGGCTAAACCTGCCATTCAGACTGTTGAGTGGATCGACTGGTCCCACGTGGGCCTGACCCTCTTGGGGGTTGTGATCGTGGGTGTCGTTCTTTCTATTATTCCGACGTTGATTGCAACGCGTAAGTACCTGCGGGTGTAGCTCCGCAGCCACCACCGATTGGGGACCTCAACGTGAACCAGGTGTCTTCCTCCACCTGTCGAAAGCGAAAGTCCATGCTGATTCGCGCGAGCGGGGCCGGTGCCGTGCTCGTCGCCGCCGGTCTGGTGTTCAGCGTCCTGCCGGCCCACGCCGACGACCTCACCGACCGCCGCGACGAAGCTCGCCAGGCCATCGTCGACGCGAAGGCCGACGTCGCCGCGGGAAAGAAGGAAGTGGCGGCCACCACGGCGAAACTTGAGAATTCCCAGGTGCGGCTCAGTCAAGCGAAGCGGAATCTCGATCTGGTGACCGCTCAATTGGACGAAGCGCGAGCCGTCGACCGCGCAGTGGGAATTCGCTTGGCGGACGCCCAACGCCGGTTGCAACTGGCCAAGAGCGCCGTGGCGCAGGGTGAGGCCGATCTTGCCGCGCAGCAGAAACTGATCGGCGAAGCCGTCCGCGCCGCCTACCAGCAGCGGACCGCCTTGGTCGGCTATTCGGTGGTGCTGGGCTCGGAAACCACCGATGAGGTGGCCCAGCGGCTCCAATGGTCCAGCACGATCATGGACTCCTCGGCCGCCGAACTGGGCCGCCTCCGGGAGATCCAGGCGTCGTTGGAGGCCGCGCGAGCCACCCAGCACCAGATCGAGGCGGAGGTGGCGNAAGGAGAAGGCCGACTCGGCGCGCCAGGTCGTTGCGGTGCGGGCCCTCGAACGGAAGGCTGCGGCGGCCCGATCCGCCCTGGCTCGGCTCGTGGCCGAGAACAGCGCCGACAAGGCGCAGGCGGAGGCGGACCTGGACGCGAGCAAGAAGGAGTACGCCAAGTACGTCGCCCAGGAACACCGGATCAGCGCCGAGATCAAGCGCCGTGCCGAGATCGCCCGTAAGCAGCGGCTGGCCGAGATCGCTCGGGCGAAGGCCCGCGCGGCGAAGCAACACAGGACCTATGTCCCTGCCCAGGAGTCGAGCCGGGGTTCATCTACCCGGTGAACGCGCAGCCGGGGTCCCCGTTCGGCATGCGCTTCCACCCGATCCTGCACTACTGGCGGATGCATCGTGGGCAGGACTTCGGTGCTGCCTGTGGGGCGCCCCTGTTCGCCGTTGCGGACGGGAGGGTGGCCTCGGCGGGCCGCCAGGGCGGCTTCGGCAACTACACCGTGCTCGACGTGGGATTCATCGGCGGCCGGTACGTCTCGGTCGGCTACGCACACCAGTCCCGCATCGTCGTGCGCGCGNGGGAGCGGGTGAAGCAGGGACAGGTGATCGGCCACGTGGGAACCACGGGGCTGTCCACCGGCTGCCACCTGCACTTCCAGGTCTACGTGAACGGCGGCGTGGTCAACCCGATGAGCTACCTCTGATTCCGGCTCGTGGGTGCGACCACGTACCTTGGTAACGTACGTCGAACCCGGCTGGACAGGAGCGAAGCATGCCGCGACCACAGGGGCGCATCATGGTCGCCCAGAATCGCAAGGCGCGTCACGACTATCACATCGGTGACCGCTTCGAGGCCGGCCTCGTGCTGACCGGCACCGAGGTCAAGTCCCTGCGCCAGGGCCGCGCCTCGCTGGCCGACGCGTTCGCGACGGTCGATGACGGCGAGGTGTGGCTGCGCAACGCCCACATCCCCGAGTACGCCTTCGGCACGTGGACCAACCATGCCGCGCGCCGGACGCGGAAGCTGCTGCTGCACCGCAAGGAGATCGCCAAACTGGCCCGAGAGACCGAGGGGTCGGGGCGCACGATCGTCCCGCTGGCCATCTACTTCTCCGACGGCTACGCCAAGGTCGAGATCGCCGTCGCCACCGGCAAGAAGGCGTGGGACAAGCGTCAGACCATCGCCGAGCGCGACGCCCAGCGGGACACCCAGCGCGAGCTGGCGAGCCGGAACCGGAGGGCATGATGCGGCGCCTGGCGTCGGTCCTGGCGGCGTTGGTGCTGGCCCTGATCGGGCTGGCGTGGGCCGCCCCGCCCGCACGGGCCGCCAGCGGGGACGTGTTCGACTCCTTCGACGTGGTCTACGACATCGGCACCGACGGCGTCCTGCACGTGCAGGAGACGATCGTCCTGCGGTTCGGCAGTTCGTCGGGACGGCACGGCCTGGAGCGCTACTGGGTCACCCGGGAGCCGTACGACGACAACCAGGACGTCGTGTACGACGTGCGCAACATCAAGGTGACCAGCCCATCCGGGGTGTCCACCCAGACCTCGGTGGAGGACACCGGGTCGGGCCGCGAGCTGTCGAAACGGTTGCGGGTCGGGGATCCCAATCGCACGATCTACGCGCCCACGGCTACGTACGTGCTCAGCTACGACGTGGTCGGAGCGATGCGCTCGTTCAGCGGCTACGACGAGTTCTACTGGGACGTGACGGGAAGCCAGTTCCCGACGATCACCAAGGCCACGGTGAGCGTCACCGTGCCCGGCGGGGTGCAGGACCAGACCTGCTCGGTGGCGGCCGGCGGGCAGCAGGGCGCCTGCGCCAGCGCCACGATCAACGCCGGCCGGGCCGAGTTCAGCGCCTCCGACATCCCACCCGGCGACATCCTGACCGTCTCGGCGAAGATCAAGCCCGGCCTGATCAGCGACAACAAGCCGCACCTGGTCGAGAACGCCGACGCGGCCAACCAGCGGCTGGGCTTCGGCGTGCTGATCGGGTCCGGGGTGGCGGCGGCCATCGTCCCGGTGCTCGGCTGGTTCTACTACCGGCGTCACTCCCGCGACCGGCGGTTCGTGGGCCTGCCTCCCGGCACCGTCCCCACGGCCAATCAGCCCGCCCAGGAGGTGGCGGACCCGGGCTACGAGGTTCCGGTCGCCTTTGCGCCGCCCCGGCTGCCGCTGGCCGACGCGGGGCTGCTGCTGGAGGGTCAGCCCGACGTCCGACACACGACGGCGACCCTGGTCGGGCTCGCGGTCGACGGCGCCATCCGGCTGCGCAGCGACGAGCATGCCGAGGCAACGCTGGTGAACCCGCGGGCGGCGTCCGATGAACAAAAGGCACTGCTGGTGCGGGAACTGTTCTCCGGCGGTGAGGACGTCGTGGCGCTCGACGAGCAGGGCGTGATGACCGACGCGCACGAACAGATCGTGGCGGCGGCGGCCGAGGACGCCCGGCAGGGTCGGTGGTTCTTCGACCGCAACCCCGCCCGTGGCGTCGCCCTCGTCACCGGCCCGCTGCTCATGGCGGGCGTCGGCGGCTTCTTCGTCCTCGGGCCGGCGGTCCTGCTGGCGGCGCCGCTGTTCTTGTCGCTGCTGATCACCGGCTCGGTGCTGGCGCGCAAGCTGCGCCGCGGGCAACGCTCCGGCGTGGGCAGGGCCCTGACCGACCAGGTGGAGGGCTTCCGGACGTACCTGGCCACGGCGGAGGCGGATCAGTTGCGGTTCGAGGAGGGCGAGGACATCTTCTCCCGCTACCTGCCGTGGGCGATCCTGTTCGACCTCACCGAGCGCTGGACGAAGGTCTGCGAGCAACTCGTGGCGATGGGCCGGCTGTCGGCCGATGCCCCGTACTGGTACTACGGCAGCTCGTGGAACTGGAACTACGCCTACATCAACATGGGCAACCTCAACACCTCCGTCGGGCACGCCGCCACCCCGGCACCGGACTTCTCGTCCGGCACGGGATTCGGTGGGGGCTCCAGCTTCGGTGGCGGAGGCGGCTTCTCCGGTGGCGGTGGCGGCGGAGGCGGCGGCGGGAGCTGGTGAGCCCCGCTGAGATCCGGGATGGCCTCAGGCCACGCCGACCAGGTCGCAGACGAAGATCAGGGTCTCGCCGGGCTTGATGACCCCTCCCGCCCCGCGGTCCCCGTAGGCGAGCTGTGGNGGAATGGTCAGCTTCCGGCGGCCGCCGACCCGCATGCCCGCGATGCCCTGGTCCCAGCCGGCGATCACGCGCCGGGCGCCCAGCGGGAAGACGATGGGTTCCCCGCGGTCGTAGCTGGAGTCGAACTCCTCACCGGTGGAGTAGGCGACCCCGACGTAGTGCACGGCCACCCGCTTGCCGGCGACGGCCTCAGGGCCGGTGCCGGTCTCGAGGTCCTCGATCAGCAGCGAGGCGGGCGGCGGGCCGTCCGGGAAGTCGACGAAAGGCTTGTCCATGGCTGTGCAGCCTAGCGGGTGCCCTGCCGGGGCCGGTCACCAGATGACGGTCATCAGGTCCCGCCAGGTCGCCCACAAGGTGAGATCGCCCGACAGCGCCATCTCGTCGCCGCGGTTCCACGCGGCCAGGTAGAGCTCACGGGCGGTTCCGCTCACCGTCAGGTCGGCGTCGGAGTCCGCACCGGCCCGGGTCCGGGCGGAGTCCTCGGTCACCTCGACGGTCCACCCGCCGGGCACGTCGGTGGTGCGGAAGGCGATCCGCGAGGGTTTCGCCGTGCGCAGTTGGGTCTTCGGACGAGGCAGGAACCCGAACAACAGTTCGTCCAAGCCGTCAGCGGCGAAGCTGGGGGTGAACCAGAGTTCCCTGGCGGCCGGGGGCCGGCCGAGCCGGGCGGACATCGCGTCCACGGCGTGCATGGTGGTCTCGTGAGCCTGGCGACGGGCCCAGGCGTCCCGGGGCCGTCCGGCGTCCATCAGGAAGAACCACACGTCGAGATCCTCCGGCGCGGGCGCCAGCGCGTTCAGCAGGTCGACCAGCCCGTCGTCCAGCCATTCGAGCAGGTCGGCGGCGGCCCTGCCGGACGCCTCGGCGATGGGTTCGTCGAAGTCGCTGCGTCCCGAGAGGATCGCGGTCGCCCAGCGGTGCACGACGCCCTGGTGGACGACGAGGTCCCGCACCGTCCAGCCGGGACAGGTCGGAACCGGGGCGGTCAGCCCGGCCGCTGCGGCGTTGTTGCGGATCACGGCAGTGGCGTCGCCAAGTGCTTCGCCGTAGGTCTCGAACGCAAGGCTGGCAGGCATCGCCCCAGCCTAGGGGCGCCCTCAGGGTGGCGGGCAGGGTGCCTAAGGGTCGGATGCGGGCAGCGCCCGATGGCGGCGGACGGGGCGGTTGGACAGGCTGGAGACATGAGCAGTTACGATCCGTTCGTTCTGACCGAAGAGGTCACCAAAGCCGACCGCGACCAGGCCGAGGCCTCGTTGCGGGAGGAGTTCGCGGCCGGGCGACTGAGCAGCGAGGAGTTCAACGAGCGGCTCGGCCAGGTCTACGTCGCGCAGAGCCCCGCCGCCCTCGCCGACGCACAGTTCGGCCCCGTCCACGCCCCGGCGAACGCCTGGCGCGCCGCCGCCGAGCCGGTCTTCGCCGGTGTCGTCGACAACGTCCGCCGGCCGTTCGTGCAGCAGGGGAACGGGCTGGCCGTGTTCGCGCACGTGTCCCCGTTCTTCCTGTGGCTGTTCGGGCCGCTGATCGCCTGGGGGCTGGCCCGGCCGGGCACGACCGCCAAGCGCGAGGCTGCCAAGGCGTTCAACTGGCAACTGCTGGCGCTGCTCATCGGGATCGGGGTGAGCATCGTGGCCGGGATCGTCCTTGGTGACGCAGGTGAGGTCGTGTCCCGCATCTGGACCGCGATCTGGGCGTTGCTGACCATCGTGGGGGCCGTGATGGCCGCCAAGGGTCGCGACTGGACGAACCCGCTGCGGGCACGCTTCGGCTGGGAAGTTCTGGCCGAGCGGCCGCGTTGAGAACGGTGTAAGCTAGGTAGGCTGTGCGGGCACGCCGGCGCACCCGCTCGATGCGGGATGACAACTCAACAGGGGGTGACTGGTTTCGACTTGGGACGGTAGTCCCAGGAGAAGCGGGCCGAGGATCCAGGGACATCTCGTTAACGATTCCTGGAAACCAATAAGTGCCGAAACTCGCACTGACTTCGCTCTTGCTGCCTGAGCAGTAACCGAAGGGTCAGCCCGGACGTAGCCTTCCGTCCGGTCCCTGGCCTCATCTAGAAGGCTTGCCGCGGGCGCTGGGTTCCAGGGCTCCCGCGGGACGTTACTGGAACTGGGCTCGTCCGCCACGTGCTGACGCGAGGGTGGGAGCCGAGCAGAACGACCAGTCAGCTGCGCCCGGAGAAGTCCTGGTTCACCGCTTGAGGACGCGGGTTCGACTCCCGCCACCTCCACCCCTGACGCACACCCGGACGGCACGCGCCGTCCGGGTGTTCGCGTTCCGCAGCGGTGCTGGCATGCTGGCTGGAGCACGACGGGAGGCACGACATGGCCACGACGACTCCGCGACCCGGGGCGCTGTTGGTCGCCGGCGTGGGGCTTTCGGACGGGGTGTTCGATCAGACCGTCGTGGTGATCCTGGACGCCGACGATTCCGGCACCCTCGGCGTGGTGCTCAATCGCGAGGCCGCGCATGACCTGGCCAGTGCCCTGCCCGGCTGGGCGGCGCTGGTGAGCGAACCCCGGGTGCTATTCGAGGGCGGTCCGGTCTCGCAGGAGGGGGCCATCTGCCTGGCCGCGCCGCTACGGCCCGCCGAGGAACCACCGGGCTGGCGACCGCTGTTCGACGGCATCGGCCTGCTCCACCTCGACACCCCGGTCGAGATCGCCGAGGGCGCCTACGCCGACCTGCGCATCTTCGCCGGCTACGCAGGCTGGGGTCCGGGGCAACTGGCCAACGAGCTCGCCCACGGCATGTGGCACGTCGTCGACAGCCGCTACAGCGACGTCTTCACCCCCATCCCGACGAGCNTGTGGCGCCGCGTCCTGCGCCGGCAGGGCGGCGATCTGGCCATCCTGGCCAGCTGGACCTCGACGCCCGAACGCAACTGACGACTAGACTCGCTGCACGTCGAGGGGCATCGTCCCAAGTGAGGTGTGCACCGTGTCCGATCCCGGCAAGCCCGCCCGGCCGCGCATCCTGGTGGTCGACGACGACGCCGCGCTGTCGGAGATGCTGCAGTTGGTGCTGCGCTCGGAGGGCTTCGACGCACAGCTATGCCACAGCGGCGATCGCGCCCTGGCGTCGTTCCGCGACTACCGACCCGACCTGGTGCTGCTGGATCTGATGCTGCCCGGCCGCGACGGCGTCGACGTCTGCCGAGACATCCGGGCCGAGTCCGGGGTGCCGGTCGTCATGCTGACCGCCAAGTCGGACACCCACGACGTGGTGGAAGGCCTCGAGGCCGGGGCGGACGACTACGTCCCCAAGCCCTTCAAGACCAAGGAGCTCGTCGCTCGCATCAAGACCCGGCTGCGCCGCCACGTGGTGGCCGAAGATGCCGATCTGTTGCACATCGGGGATCTCGTGATCAATGTCTCCGAGCACACCGTGCGACGCGGCTCCAAGCCCATCAGCCTCACCCCGCTCGAGTTCGACCTGCTGCTGGCGCTGGCCCGCAAACCCCGGCAGGCGTTCACGCGCGAGGTGCTGCTGGAGGAGGTCTGGGGCTACCGGCATGCGTCCGACACCCGGCTGGTCAACGTCCACGTCCAGCGGCTGCGCAGCAAGATCGAGCACGATCCCGAGCGTCCGGAGATCATCGTGACCGTCCGCGGCGTCGGCTACCGGGCGGGGAGCCCAAACCGGCCCCATGAGACGGTTCCTGGCCGAACACACTCCGCTGCGCTGGNNTGGTCGCGTTCCCTGCCGTTCCGGGTGGTGGTCAGTACCGTGGCGGCCACCCTCACGCTGCTGGCAGCCACCGGCTGGTTCCTGATGAACCAGTCCGCGCGGGGCATTCTGGACGGGAAGAAGCAGGCCAGCCTCGCCGAGGCGTCGGTGGTGCTCGACGCCTTGCAGCGGGAACTGCGCGCCACCAACCTCCGGACGGCCTCGATCAGCGAACGGCTCACCCAGCTGGCCCGGGAGGCCGCCTACCGCGGGAGCGTGGGCAACCAGTACTACGTGGTGGTGGACGGACCGGTGTCCGACATCGGATCGGTCGGCCTGGCCTACGACAGCATCCCCGACAACGTCCGTCAGGCCGTGCGCTCCGGTGACGGGTTGTGGTCGGCGCCCACGCAGATCCGGTTCACAGACTCCCGCGAGCCGCAGCCGGGGCTGGCGATCGGCTCGACGCTGGTGGGGCCCGCGGGGGACCGCTATCCGGTTTACTTCCTGTTCACCACCAAGCCTGAGCAGCAGACCCTGGACGTCGTCCAGCAGGCCTCGCTGGTGACCGGCCTGATCGTGCTGGCCGGCCTGGTCGCCACGGTGTACCTGATCTCGCTGCTGGTCATCCGGCCCATCCGTGCCGCGCGCAAGGCGGCCGAACGGCTCGCAGCGGGCCATCTGGACGATCGGATGGCGGTGGTCGGCACCCAGGACCTGGCCAGCCTCGCGCGGTCGATGAACCACATGGCCGAGGAACTGGACCGCAAGATCACCCAGTTGCAGAACCTGTCGCTGGTCCAGCAGCAATTCGTCTCCGACGTGTCCCACGAGCTGCGGACCCCGCTCACGACGGTCCGGATGGCCGCCGACATGCTCTACAGCCACCGGGCCGAGTTCGCCACCTTGCCGGCGCGCTCGACGGAGTTGCTGACCGCGGAGCTGGACCGGTTCGAGGAGTTGCTGACCGATCTCCTGGAGATCTCGCGCTTCGACGCCGGCGCTGCCGAACTGGCGCTGGACGAGGTGGACCTGGTCAAGGTCGTTGCCGAGGAACTGGCGGCCCAGCGGCCCTTCGCCGCCGAGTTCGGCTCGGAGTTGCTGTTGGACGCACCGGAGCCGTGTGTCGCCGAGGTGGACATCCGCCGCATCCGGCGCATCCTGCGCAACCTCATCACGAACGCGATCGAGCACGGCGAAGGCCGTCCGATCGCGATCCACGTCCGGTCCAACGACTCGGCGGTGGCGGTCGCGGTGCGCGACCACGGGGTGGGGTTCTCCGCCGCCCAGGCCCACCAGGTGTTCAACCGCTTCTGGCGTGCCGATCCGGCGCGCAACCGGAAGGTCGGCGGGACGGGGCTGGGCCTTTCGATCGCCTTGGAGGACGCGCGGCTGCACGGTGGCTGGTTGAACGCGTGGGGACGGCCCAACCGGGGCGCCCAGTTCCGGCTGACCGTGCCGCGCAAGCACGGGGTTCCGTTCGACTCCTCGCCCTGGCCGGTGGTGCCGGCGGAGACCGAGGTGGTGTCATGAGACAGCTGGCCTGCCTGCTTTGGGTCCTGGTGGCGCTGGCCGGGTGCGTGTCGGTGCCGGTCAGCGGTCCGGTGGAACACCATGCTCCCCAGCAGCAGCAGGCCAACCCGGGCGTCGAGATCGCTCCCGTTCCGCCCGCCNCCGGGGCCAGCCCCTCGCTGATCGTCGAGGGCTTCCTGCACGCCATGGCCACCTACCAACGCGACTACGCCGTGGCCAGGCAGTTCCTCACCGCGCCCGCCAACCAGGCCTGGCGCCCCGAGTCCGGGGTGCAGGTGTACGCCGAGGGTTACNCCCCGACCGTCACCGACAACAGCGCGGTGATCGCTGCTCCGCTGGCGGGCAGCCTGGATCCGCAAGGGGTGTTCACGCCGGGCGGCACGACCTTCCACCACGACTTCGGACTCGTCCGCGACGACCAGGGCCAGTGGCGCATTTCGCATCCACCGGACGGGTTGCTGATCTCGGAGTACCTGTTCACCTCGACGTTCGTCCGTACCGAACTGTGTTTCTGGGATCCCGGGTACAACGCGCTCGTGCCTGACCCGCGCTACTTCCCGAAGGGGCCGCGTCAATTGACCGCGGCCGTGGGGGCCGTCCTCGCGGGGCCGTCCGCCTGGCTCGCGCCCGCGGTGCGGGGACCCGCGGCGGAGGATCAGGCGGCCGATTCGGTCGCGCTGGGCACGACCGGGGTGGTGACCGTGCAGTTGCACCAGCCCGAGCCGCCCGGCCAGGAAACGCGGTCGCGGCTGCTCGCCGAGCTGATGTGGTCGCTGCGGGCGGTGGACGGGGTCACCGGCCTGCGGGTTCGGTCGGGCACGACAACCTGGGTGCGCGGCAGTTCGGACATGGTGACGCTGGCCGATTTCGCCGATCGGGGTCCTGTCCGGACGGACCAGAGCGACCGCCTGTTCGCCCTGGCAAGGCATACCGTCAACCGGGTCAGTGACGCCTCAGCCGGGGCGCAACTGGTCGCCACCGCGCCGGCGCTGACCAAAGTGACCTCGTTCGCCGTCCGTCACGACACCGCGCAGTTCGCCGCCGTCACGGACAACCGGACGAAGCTGAAGACCGCGGGCGAGGACGGTGGCCCGGCCAAGGTGGAGCTGACGTCGGTCGGTCTGGAGCGTCCCCAGTACAGCCGGTCCGGCGAGTTGTGGGTGGCGAGCGACCGCACCGACCGGCCCCCGCTCGCGGTGATCGCCGAGGGCAAGGCGGTGCCGGTGGTGGCCAGCGCCCTCCCGCAGGGTTCGGTGCGTGCCTTCCGGCTGTCGGCGGACGGGGTGCGGATCGCCATCGTCCTGGAGGACCGCGCCGGCAGCCGCCTGGGCCTGGCGCGCATCGTCCGTAGCGAGGGGGCCATCCGCGTCGAGTCGTGGCGGGACATCTCGCCCACCGACGCCAGCACCGACCCGCTGCAACTGCTCGACGTGGCGTGGAGCGATTCGAGCACGTTGCTCGCCCTGGTGTCGAACCAGCAACTGACCCGGGTGTTGAGCCTCGACACCGAGGGGGTCGCGGCCACCGACATCGGTCCCGGCGACGCCACCACGCTCACTCAACTCACCGTCAACCCCGGTACCNCCGCGATGGCGCTGAGCAGTGACGGGTCGGCGCTGCGGCTGTATGGGGAGTTCACGTGGGGTTTGGTGCTCAACAACGTCCAGGGGCTGGCCTTCCCGGACTGAGGTGAACACTCGGGGCGGCGTCGGTCCGACACTGCGGATGTGACGATCGCGCGGGTGATGGCTGCCGGGGCCGATCTGTTCCTGGGTGCGCGCTGCCCCGGCTGCGGCGGCCCCGGCCTGGGGGCCTGTCCCGGTTGTCGGGCCTGGCTGGGCTCCTTGCCCGTGCTGCCGGTCCGCCGGCCGGGCCCGCTCCCGCCCACTTGGGCACGGGGACCGTATCGGGGCCGGTTGCGCGACCTGATCCTGGCGTTCAAGGAGCGCCAGGGTCTCGGCCTGACCCCTCTGCTGGGCGACGCCCTCCTACCGGCTGCGGCGGCGTTGCTGCTCGACGGGGCCGAGCCGGACGGAGCCGCGGCGGGCGCGGTCGTGCCGTCGTTCGTCGTCCCCATTCCCAGCGCGCCGGCCCGCGTCCGTGAGCGCGGTTTCGACGTGACCGGGATGTTGGCCGCCCGGCTGGCCAGGCGGCTGCGGGAGGCCGGGGTCGGGGTGCGCGCCGAGGGGCTGCTCGTTCAGCGGCGGCGGGTGCGGGATCAGGGCGGGTTGGGTGCCGAGGAACGGCGGACGAACCTGGTCGGGGCGCTGCACGCCCGGCGGCAGGGTCGGGGAGAGGGGTGCNTCCTGGTGGACGACATCGTCACCACCGGCGCCACCCTCGGCCAAGCCGATCGCGCGGCGACGTCCGCCGGCTTCCGGGTGCTCGGGGCTGTCGTCCTCGCCGACACGCGGTTGCGCCGGGCCGCGCTGCTGGAGGGAGGTGGGGACGCGTGACGGCCCGACACCGGCTGAGCCGGTATCGGGCCGTCCTGGGGTGGTCGATCGGGGCCTCAGAGGGCCGCCGATCCGCTTTCGCCGGTGCGGACCCGGACGACGGTGTCGACCGGGACCACCCAGACCTTCCCGTCCCCGACCTGACCGGTCCGGGCGCTGTTGACGATGATCTGGGTGACTGCTTCGGTGTCGGTGTCCTCGACGAGAACCTCGATGCGCACCTTCAGGATGAAGTCGATGGTGAACTCCGCGCCGCGGTAGACCTCACTGTGGCCCCGCTGCCGGCCGTAGCCGCTGACTTCGCTGATGGTCATGCCGTGGATGCCGTACCGGACGAGGGCGCGCTGGACGTCCTCCATCATTTCGGGCTGGACGATGGCGGTGACGAGCTTCATGCGGCCACCTCCTCGCCGTCCTTGACCGGCAGATCGGACGGTCCGAGCAGCAGGGTCTGGCGGACGCCGCGGTAGGCCGAGTGCTGCACCGGGGTGAGGTCGTAGCCGATCTCGGAGTGCTCGGCCAGGTCGATGCCGCCGTGCTCGGACGAGGCCTCGGCGCGGAACCCGACCGTCTTGTCGATGGCCCAGCCGATGCCGTAGGAGACCACGAACGAGAACACGAGCACCGCGAACGCGCCCACGGCCTGCCGCCACAGCTGGTCGACGCCGCCGCCGTAGAACAGGCCCGCGACCTTGGCGGGGGTGTCGGGGCTGGCGAACAGGCCGATGGCCAGGGTGCCGATGAGCCCACCGATGAGGTGCACGCCCACGACGTCCAGGGAGTCGTCGTAGCCGAACTTGTACTTCAGGCCCACGGCGTAGGCGCAGCCGACCCCGCGAGGAGACCGATGGCGATGGCGCCCAGGGGANTCGACCGAGCCGGCGGCCGGGGTGACGGCCACCAGGCCGGCCACGACGCCGGACGCCGCGCCCAGCGTGGTCGCGTGCCCGTCGCGGATCCGCTCCACCGCGAGCCAGCCGATCATCGCCGCGGCCGGGGCCGCAAGGGTGTTGATCCAGGCCAGGCCGGCCAGGGTCCCGGCGCCCAGCGCCGAGCCCGCATTGAAGCCGAACCAGCCGAACCACAGCAGACCCGCGCCCAGCATGACCAGGGTCATGTTGTGGGGACGCATCGGCTTGGTGCCGAACCCGAACCGGGGGCCGAGGACGAGCGCCAGGGCCAGACCCGCCGCGCCCGCGTTGATGTGAATGGCGGTGCCACCGGCGAAGTCGAGCGCCTTGATGCCGTTGGCGATCCAACCGCCGTGCTCGGCGGCCGCGCCGTCGAATGCGAACACCCAGTGGGCGGCCGGGAAGTAGACCAGGGTCGCCCAGACGATCGAGAACACCGTCCAGCCCAGGAACGTCGCCCGTTCGGCGATCGCACCGGACACCAGCGCCACCGCGATGATCGCGAAGGCCGCCTGGAACCCGACGAAGACGAGTGAGGGAATGGTGAAGACGGCAGCGTCAGGGCTCATCAGCCCACGTAGCCCGGCGAACTGCAACGGATCCCCGACGACTCCGCCGATCGAGTTGCCGAAAGCCATGCTGTAGCCGTACAGCACCCAGATGACGCCCACCGTGCCCAAGGTCACGAAGCTCATCATCATCATGTTCAGGACGCCTTTGGCCCGCACCATGCCACCGTAGAAGAAGGCGAGCGCGGGNGTCATGACGAGCACCAGGGCGGCGCTCACCAACACCCAGGCGGTATCGCCAGCGTTGATTTCCAGGATTTCCATGTGGGAAACGATCCCCAGTCGGTGTTTCGCCCGCGTTGTGTCCGTGTTACGGGTCTGTTGCCGCGCGTTACAGCCTTGTTGCCGGCCACGGTGGCCGGGCTGGCTTCGTCCCGGCCTGGGCGGTCGGTCGCCTCACCCGGGAGGGCGCGGACGACGGAGGTGGTGAACCACCTGACAAAGGCCGCGGGCCCGGGCTACGTTTGAGGCATGGCACCGTTTGCCAGACCGACGGGGCGTTCCCTCAAGGCCGGAGGCGGTGCCATCGCCATCCATCGTCCGGGACGGCCCGGACCCGATCGAAAGGGGTAGTCATGGACGTCATCGTCACCGGCCGCCACTGCCAGATCTCCGACGACTTCCGAGCTCGCGTGGTCGAGCGGCTCGCGGGTGTGGAGAGGCTCCAGGATCGGGTGATTCGGGTCGAGGTCCAGGTGTCGGCCTTCCCGCACAAACGGCAACCCGACCAGTCCACCCGGGTCGAGATCACGCTGCGCAGCCGCGGTCCCGTGGTCCGGGCCGAGGCGTCGGCGGACGAAAAGACGGTGGCGTTCGAACACGCCCTGGATCGGTTGAAGGCGCAACTGCGGCGCGCCGCCGATCGGCGCAAGGTGCACCGCGGACTCCGTGGCCCCGCCTCGCTGGACGAGATGCCGGTGGTGGCGGAGACGGCACCTGCGGACGGTCCCGCCGACGACGAGCGCCCGGAGATCCGCAAGATCGCCGGCCTCGAGGTGCACGGTGACGGGCCTCTGGTCGTCCGGGAGAAGCTGTTCAAGGCGGTTCCGCTCACCCTGGCTCAGGCGCTGGACGAGATGGAACTCGTCGGTCACGACTTCTTCCTCTACGTCGACGCCGATTCCGGCAGGCCCAGCGCGGTGTACCGCCGCAAGGCCTACGACTACGGCGTGATCCATCTCGAGGTCGAGGACGCAGCCGCGGAGCAGACGGCCTGAGGTGCGCCGGGCACTGACCCGGGCGCAGGCTCGGCGGCTCGGTCTGGCCGCCCAGGGATTCGGCCGGCCGCGCCCGACGAGCGTCACGATGCGGCACCTGCAGGGCGTCGTCGACGCGGTGGCGCAGTTCCAGATCGACTCGGTCGACGTCGCCGTCCGGGCGCACCTGATGCCGCTGTTCGCCAGGCTGGGGCCCTACGACCCCGCGCTGCTCGTCCGGGCCAGCCGCAGCGCCCCGCGCCGCCTCTTCGAATACTGGGGGCACGCGGCGTGCCTGCTGGACGTCACCCTCGAACCCGCCCTGCGGCTGCGGATGGCCCGCCACCGCGAGTCCAGTTGGGCCGGCGTCGAGCGGGTGCTGACCGACAAGCCGCACTTGCGGCAGCAGATCCTGGACGACCTGGCGCGTTCGGGCCCCCTCACCGCTCGCGACATCGACAACGCCGAGGAGCGTCGCAAGGACAACTGGGGCTGGAACTGGTCGGAGGCCAAACACGTCCTGGAGTACCTGTTCTCCTGTGGCGAGGTCAGCGTGGCCGGCCGGAACCGAGCGTTCGAGCGCCTCTACGACCTGCCGGAGCGGGTGATCCCGGCGCCGGTGCTGCGCAGCCCGGACCTGAGCGACGACGAGTGCTACGACCAGTTGGTGGCCCGGGCCGTCCGCGCCCTCGGGGTGGCCGATCTGGGCGCGATCGCCGACTACTTCTACCTGCGCAAGGCGCCGGTCTTCGAGGCGCTGGGCCGACTCGGCGCCGCCGGTGCGGTGGCCGAGGTCGAGGTGAGCGGCCTGCCGGGCACCCACTGGCTGTGGACGGACGCCACGATCCCGCGGCGGATCAGTGGCCAGGCGCTGGTCAGCCCGTTCGACTCGCTGGTGTTCCAGCGCGACCGCCTGCTGGCCCTGTTCGACGTGGACTACCGCATCGAGATCTACGTGCCGGCGGCCAAACGCCGGTTCGGCTACTACGTCTACCTGTTCGTGATGGATTCCGAGGTCGTCGCGCGCGTGGACCTCAAGGCCGATCGTCCCGGGGCGCGGCTCGTGGTGCAGGCGGCCTGGGTGGAGGACCACGCCCCCGCGACGGACGAGGTCGCCCGCCGGCTGGCCGGCGAACTGCGCCTCATGGCCTCCTGGCTCGGCCTCAGCGAGGTGGAGGTCCGGCCGCAGGGCTCCCTGGCCGCTCCGCTGGCGCGCGTGGTCGGCTGACCGACGCTGGGGGCGGGGCGCCCTATGATGCGCAGATGGACTCCCCGGCGCTCGTGGCACTGCCCCTGCTGCTCGGCATCGTGCTCACGGTCAGCGCGATCGCGAAATTGCGCGAACGGGACTCCACCGCGACCGCTATCCGGCTGCTCCGGCTGCCGAAGGTGCTGGCGCACCCCGTGGTGCCGACCCTGCTGCCGATCGGCGAACTCGTCCTGGTGGCGACCATGTTCGCCCCCTGGTCCTGGCTGGTCGGACTGGCGGCGCTCGCCGGCGTCGTCCTGTTCGTCGCCTACTGGGTCGTGATCGCGCGGGCGTTGCGGTTCGATCCGGCGCCCGACTGCGGCTGCTTCGGACGGATCGGCAACCAGACCGTCACGCCGCGGACCCTGCTGCGCAACACCGTGCTGGTGGCCGTGGCTGTGCTGTTCGCGCTCTGGGCGTGGAGCGGCCACACCGCCTGGACTGCACTGGCCCGGTTCACCTTGACCGACCTGTGGTGGCTGGTGCTGGCCGGGATCGCCGTCTGGGTGGGGTCCNTGATCGTGGCCACCCCCGCCCCGAAGGCGTCAGCGCATCCCCGGCTGCCGGAGCCGCCCACCGCGGCGTCCGACGACCCGGACGAGTACGTGCGGGTGGCCATCCCGGCGGGCACCGTCCAGGCTCCGACCGGGGAGGTGCGGCTGCTTGCCGAGTTGGCCGTCCCGCGGGCCCAGGTCCTGGTGTTCACCACCTGCGGCTGCGGTTCGACCGCGCGCAGCCTGGAGCGTCTGCCGGCGTGGCGTCAGCAGCTGGCGCCGCTGGTCGACGTGATTCCGATCACCACGGACCGCCGCCACGACCCGGCCGAAGGCGACCCGGTCGAGGCCTGGTACGACCATGGCGGGCTCAGCTACCGCGCGCTGGGGCTGAGCGACACCCCGGCTGCGGTCCTGCTCGGGGCCGACGGACTCGTCGCCGGGNGGCCCGTCGCCGGGGTGGACGAGATCGAGCAGTTCGTCACCGACATCGCCGAGGCGCTGCGCGGAGCCCAGCCCGCCCCGTCCCCGGACGACGCCGCCCCGGCCGAACCTGTCCCGTCCGGCACAGCGGGCGCACCGGCCCCGCAGGGCGACGGCTGAGCGTGACCCTCTAGGATTGGCACGATCGCCCGGGTTCGTCCGGGCACACCGTTGAAGACGAAGGATTGTTCGCGTGGGTCTCCTGGACAGACTGCTGCACATCGGCGAGGGCGCCAAGATCAACGAGCTGCGCAAGATCGCACGCCAGGTCAACCTCATCGAACCCGACTTCCAGGCGATGTCCGACGAGGAACTGCGCGGCCAGACCGCAGAGTTCAAGAAGCGCCTCGAGAACGGCGAGTCGCTGGACGCCCTCCTGCCCGAGGCGTTCGCCACCGCCAGGGAGGCGTCGTGGCGGGTGCTGGGCAAGCGTCCCTTCGACGTGCAGATCATGGGCGGGGCGGCGTTGCACAACAAGTCGATCGCCGAGATGAAGACCGGTGAGGGCAAGACCCTGGTCGCCGTCCTCCCGTCCTACCTGAACGCGCTCAGCGGCAAGGGCGTCCACATCGTGACCGTCAACGACTACCTGGCGCAGTTCCAGTCCGAGCAGATGGGCCGGGTGCACCACTTTCTGGGCATGACCGTCGGGGCGATCCTGGCGCACATGACCCCGGCCGAGCGCCGGGTCGCCTACGCCGCCGACATCACCTACGGCACGAACAACGAGTTCGGCTTCGACTACCTGCGCGACAACATGGCCCTGTCGCTGGAGGACTGCGTGCAGCGTGGCCACCACTACGCGATCGTGGACGAGGTCGACTCGATCCTCATCGACGAGGCGCGGACGCCGCTGATCATCTCCGGCCCCGCCGAGGACAACCACCAGTGGTACCCCGAGTTCGCCCGGCTGGCGCGCACGCTCGTCCGCGACACCCACTACGAGGTGGACGAGAAGAAGCGGACGGTCGCCGTCCTCGAACCGGGCATCACCGCGGTCGAGGACCGGCTCGGCATCGAGAATCTGTACGAGTCCGCCAACACCCCGCTGATCAGCTACCTCAACAACGCGATCAAGGCCAAGGAGCTGTTCAAGCGCGACAAGGACTACGTGATCCTCGACGGCGAGGTGCTGATCGTCGACGAGCACACCGGCCGGACCTTGATCGGGCGTCGCTACAACGAGGGCCTGCACCAGGCGTTGGAGGCCAAGGAGGGCGTCGAGATCAAGTCGGAGTACCAGACGCTGGCGACGATCACGCTGCAGAACTACTTCCGGATGTACACCAAGCTCGCGGGCATGACGGGCACCGCGAAGACCGAGGAATCGGAGTTCCAGAAGATCTACGGCCTGCAGGTGCTGCCGATCGAGACCAACAAGCCGATGATCCGCACCGACCAGAAGGACCTGATCTACCGCACCGAGGAGGCGAAGTTCATCGCGATCGTCGAGGACATCGTCGAACGGCATGAGAAGGGCCAGCCGATGCTGATCGGCACCGCGTCGGTGGCCAAGTCGGAGGTGCTGAGCAAGCTGCTCAAGCGGGCCGGCGTGCCGCACGAGGTGCTGAACGCGAAGAACCACGCCCGGGAGGCAGCGATCGTCGCGCTCGCCGGACGCAAGGGCGCGGTCACCGTCGCCACCAACATGGCCGGCCGCGGCACCGACATCATCCTGGGCGGCAACCCCGAGTTCCTGACCGACGCCCAGTTGCGCAAGCGCGGGCTGGACCCCGTGGAGAGCCCGGACGAGTACGAGGCCGCCTGGCCCGACGTGCTGGCCGACATCGAGCAGCAGGTCGCCGACGAGCACGACGAGGTCGTCGAACTCGGCGGGCTGTACGTGATCGGCTCGGAGCGGCACGAGTCCCGGCGCATCGACAACCAGTTGCGCGGCCGGTCGGGCCGCCAGGGCGACCCCGGGGAGAGCCGGTTCTACCTGTCGCTCCAGGACGACCTGATGCGGCTGTTCAAGTCCGACATCATCGACTGGGTGATGCAGGCGCTGAAGGTGCCCGACGACGTGCCGATCGAGAACAAGCGGGTCAGTGCGTCCGTCCAGTCGGCGCAGGAGCAGGTCGAGGCGCAGAACTTCGAGATGCGCAAGAACGTCCTCAAGTACGACGATGTCATGAACCGGCAGCGGCACGCGATCTACGGCGACCGGCGCAAGGTGCTGGAGGGCGCGGACGTGGAGGCACAGCTCCGCTCGACGGTCGACAAGGTCGTGACCGAGTACGTGATGGGGGCGACCGAGGGCTTCGTCGAGGACTGGGATCTGGAGCAGCTGTGGACCCAGATGCGCACCCTGTACCCGGTCTCACTGGATCGCGGCACCTATGAGGACGACCACAGCCTGACCCAAGAGCAACTCGTCGAGGACTTCCGCGACGACGCCCAAAAGGCCTATGACAAGCGCGAAGAGGAGCTCGGCACCGATCTGATGCGGGAACTGGAACGCCAGGTGCTGCTGACCGTGCTGGATCGCAAGTGGCGCGAGCACCTGTACGAGATGGACTACCTGCGCGAGGGCATCGGCCTGCGCGCCATGGCGCAGCGCGACCCGCTGGTGGAGTACCAGCGCGAGGGCGGCGAGATGTTCAACGCCATGATGGAGGCCTTCATGGAGGAGGTCGTCGGCTACCTGTTCAACCTGGAGGTGCAGGTGGCGCCGCAGCCGCAGGTCGGCCTGCAGCCCGGCCCGGACGGCAAGGCCGTCCCGATGTCGGAGGAGGTGCTGGAGCAGCTCATCGCCTCCGGCCCCGATCCCGACGGCCCGGGGTGGNAACAGCACCCCCTCCAGCCCAGCAAGCCCAGCAAGCCGAGCAAGCCGCTGCCGGCCGAGCCCGAGGCGACCAAGCGGCCCGAGTTGAAGGCGAAGGGCCTGGGCGGCAAGCCGCAACAGCGACCGCTGAGCTACTCGGCTCCGAGCGAGTCGGGCGCCGCGGTGAAGTCGGGCCCGGCGCAGGCCGACCCGTACGCGGGCGTGGGGCGCAACGCGCCCTGTCCCTGCGGGTCGGGGAGGAAATTCAAGGTCTGCCATGGGCGCCCGGGCGGCAACTGAGCCGTAGGGAGGCCTGCAGGGCCACGCAGGCGAACCCGTCCGGCGCCTCCAGCAGGCGCAGGGCCAACGCACCGACACGGGTACCCAGCTGGACGACCGCAGCCACCTCAACGACCCCGCCGGCGGGACTCTGCAGCCGGACCGACCGCAGGGTGGGGCGTTGTCCGCCGACCTCCGTCCGCAGGGCGGCCAGCCGCAGGAACGGCACCTCCTCACCGGGGTGTCGCGGCTGGGGAGCGCCCGCCGGCCACCGATGGCGTCGATCAGGGCGCGCACGTAGCGCACCGTCCGGCCTCGCAGGACCTCGCCGATCGCGTCTGTGTCCGGCGGTGGCTCCGCCGGTGGCAGGGGCAGGGTGGGGTGTGTCGCCGCGCGCGGTGCGTACGGCGCCAGCAGGCGGATGGGTGCGCCGGCGAAGCTGGGCGCGGCGGTGACGAACAGGGGGATGGGCACGGCTCTCCTTCGACGGCTCCAGCCTGGCCGGGAGTGGCGCGGCGGCGGAAGGGCCGAGGGCCCGATCTGTGGATAACCGTCCGCGGCATCCGGCTACCCTTGGCTGCATCCCCGACGACAGGAGTGTTCGTGGCCGAGGCGTTGACGCTGCGCGAAGCCGGGCTGATCGCCCGCGACCAGGAGGCCCAGCCGTGGCACGTGGCGACCGTGCTGCAGTTGGACGGCCCGGTGGCCAAGGCGGACCTGGCCGTCCGCATCGCCGAGCGGATCGCCTACGCGCCGCGGTTCCGGCAGAAGATCAGCGGGNGAGCGACGCCCGGCTGGAGCGACGACACCGGGCTGCGGATCGCCGGTCACGTCCGGCAGGTCACGCTGACGCCCGATCAGCGCTTCGAGGACTGGCTCGCGCAGGACCTCGGGCGGCGGATCGACCGGTTGCACCCGCTCTGGGATTGCCAGATCGTGGACGGACTGGCCGGGCAGCACACCGCGGTGGTGTTCCGGGTGAACCCAGCGCTGGTGGACGGTGATGCCCACGTCCACCTGTTGCAGGAACTGCTCGACGACCAGCCCACGCCGATCACGGGTCCGGCGCCGGCGTGGCACCCGGCGGCCGAGTCCGAGGCGGGGCTCGCCGGTGCCCTGNGCGAACCCCTGAAGGCGTTGCGGGAAGCCGCGGCTGGGTTGACCGCGCTGGCCGACGCCGGCTTGCGCCAAGCGGCCACCGAGACCGAACAGCGCTTCGTCGCCGGGGTGCAGGTCGATCTGGGCCAGGTCCGCCGCGCCCGCACCGCGAACGCCTGCACCACCCACGACATCCTGCTCGCGCTGGCCACCGCGGGTGTCCGCGACTGGCTGGTCGGGCAGGGTGGGCCCTTGGAGGACCCGATCGCGCTCGTCCCGCTGGCCGTGGTGGACGAGGAGGAGTCGAGCGCGGTCGGCTGCCGGGTGGCCCCGCAGTGGATCTCGCTGCCGGTCGCTGCCGCTCGTCCGGCGGACCGGCTCGCCACGATCGCCACCTTGACCCAGGCCCGGATCGACACCGAGCGCACGGTCCCCGGCCGGGACCTGGTGGACGTCGCCGGGTTCACGCCGCCCACGCTGCATGCCCTGGGCGCCGCCACGGTCACCGCCGGACGGCCGCATTCGGTGCTGGTCGTGAACGCGCCGGGCCCGGACCGGCCCCGCTTCCTCGGCGAGCGCCGGGTGGTCGGCGTGCACAGCGTGGATTCCACCGTCGACACCCAGCGGATCAGCGTGGGCATCACCAGCTACGGCGACCAGGTGACGATCACGGCCACCGCCCTGGCCCCCTTGCACGGCTTCGCCCGCAGCGTCGCCGACGAGTTGGGGCGGCTCAGCGGGGCCGGTCGATGAGCCTGGTCTTCGTCCCGCTCACCCGGGACGATCTCGCGGGCTGGGCACGATCGGGTAGCCTCACGCCCGCCCGGGCCTTCGCGGTGACCTCTGGGCTGCGGACCGCGTTCGGCTTCGCCGCCCCCGCGGACACCGAGGATGCCGAGTACACCGTCATGAACATCGCGGGGCTGGCCGCCCTGCTGGCCGGCGGGGAGCGTCTGGTCGCGGTGGCCGACGCGGTGGTCGCCGACACCGCCGACGAGTTCGGTGAGGTGGCGCCCGGTGGCCTGGATTGGGCGGGCGTGACCGCGCTCTTCGCCGAGGGCTCGGCCGAACTGGCCGGCCCGGTCCGTTCGGCACTGGTGGGCGTCACCGTGGCCGAGGCGTGGGATGACCCGCGGGTCGAGAGTCTGCTCTCGGAAGGGTCGCTGCTCTGGCACGACGTCAGCGAATGGGGCACGCTGGTCTGACCACGCGGGCGAAAGGGGTTGCCAGTGCCGCGATCGATCTGGAAGGGCGCCATCTCGTTCGGGTTGGTGACCATCCCCATCAAGGTCTACGGGGCGACCGAGGCCAAGGACATCTCGTTCCGGCAGGTGCACCCCGAGGACGGCGGACGGATCAAGTACAAGCGGGTGTGCGAGGTCTGCGGCAAGGAGATCCCCTACGCCGAGATCGCCAAGGGCTACGAGACCTCGGACGGGCGGCTCGCGATCCTCGAGGCGTCCGATTTCGAGGATCTGCCCCTGTCCAGCGCCAAGAGCGTCGAGGTCGTCCAGTTCGTCGATTCCGAGCAGATCGACCCCACCTACTTCGAGCGCACCTACTTCCTGGAGGCCGACGGCCCGGGCGCGAAGCCGTACGTCCTGTTGCGTGAGGCGCTGGCCAAGACCGACAAGGCGGCCCTGGTGAAGGTGGCGCTGCGGTCGCGGGAGTCGCTGGCCCTGATCCGGCCCAAGGACGACCTGCTGCTCATGCACACCATGCTGTGGCCGGACGAGTTGCGCGACGGGCAGTTCGCAGCGCCCGCGGACGATGTGAAGGTGGGCGACGCCGAGGTCAAGATGGCCGAGATGTTCATCGAACAACTGTCAGGCGACTTCGACCCCAGCCAGTACACCGACGCCTATCGCGAGGCCTTGGAGAAGGTTGTCCAGGCCAAGCTGGAAGGTGTCCCCATCCCCGAGGAGGCAGGGATCACGCCCAAGGACGCCGAGGTGGTCGATCTCGTCGCGGCACTCCGCGCCTCGGTCGAGGCGGCGAAGAAACGTCGGGAAGAAGCCGCGAAAGCCGGCTGATCGGCCGCAAATCATGCGGTCAATGAGCCTGGTGGCGGCTGCTTCTCGTGTTCGGTTTTCGTCAACGGGCTGAGTATCCTGACCGCATGGACGCCATCACCGCCGTACCGNCCCCCGTCAACGAGCCGGTCAAGGGCTACGCGCCGGGCAGCCCCGAACGGGCGGCCCTCGAACTGCGGCTGGCTCAGTTGGCCGGGGCCGGTCCCATCGAGATCACCGGCTGGTTCGGCGCCGAACGTCGCCCCGGGACGGGCAAGGCGAGGCTCGCCGTGCCCATGCCGTCCGACCATGCCCACGTCCTGGGCTACGTCCAGCAGGCTTCGCACGCCGACACCCGGCAGGCGATCGATGCGGCGATGGCCGCCGCTCCGGCCTGGGCGGCGCTGCCGTTCGACCAACGGGCGGCGATCTTTCTGCGGGCCGCGGACCTGATCGCCGGACCGGAGCGGGCCACACTGAACGCGGCCACGATGCTGGGCCAGGGCAAGACCGTCCAGCAGGCCGAGATCGATTCGGCGTGCGAGCTGATCGACTTCCTGCGCTTCAACGTGGCGTTCGCGCAGCGGATCTACGCCGACCAGCCCGTGAGTAGCCCCGGGGTGTGGAACCGCATGGACTACCGGCCGCTGGAGGGTTTCGTCTACGCGATCACGCCGTTCAACTTCACCGCGATCGCGGGGAACCTGCCCACTTCGGCCGCGCTGATGGGCAACCCGGTGCTGTGGAAGCCGGCGCTCACCCAGAGCTTCGCCGCGCAATTCCTGGTCGAAATCCTGCGTCGCGCGGGGTTGCCGGACGGGGTGATCAACCTCGTCCCCGGCCACGGCAAGGAGGTCAGCGACATCGCTCTGGCCAGCCCCCATCTGGCCGGCATCCACTTCACCGGCTCCACGNGGGTGTTCCAGNGGCTGTGGGCCCAGGTCGGCGCCAACATCGCCGGTTACCGCAGTTACCCGCGGATCGTGNGGGAGACCGGCGGCAAGGACTTCGTCGTCGTCCACCCCTCGGCCGACCCGACGGCCGTCGTGACCGCCCTCGTCCGGGGTGCGTTCGAGTACTCCGGCCAGAAGTGCTCGGCGGCCTCGCGCACCTACCTCCCCAAGAGCCTGTGGAAGGTGATCGGCCCGGCGCTGATCGAACAGACCGAGGCGCTCAAGGTCGGCGACGTCCGGGACCTGGCCAACTTCACCTCTGCCGTCATCGACGAACGGGCGTTCGCCAAGCTGTCGGGGGCGATCGAGCGGGCGCGCTCGTCCGGTGATGCGGAGGTCGTCGCCGGCGGCACGTACGACGACAGCGAAGGCTGGTACGTGCGGCCGACCGTGATCACCTCCGACAACCCGCACCAGGACATCTTCGTCACCGAGTACTTCGGGCCGATCCTGGGCGTGTTCGTCTACCCCGACCGCGACTACGACAAGATGCTCGACCTCGTCGACACCGCGTCGCCGTACGCCCTCACCGGCTCGGTCTTCGCCACCGACCGCGCGGCCATCAACCACACCATGGAGCGGCTGCGGTTCACCGCCGGCAACTTCTACATCAACGACAAGCCCACGGGGGCGGTCGTGGGGCAGCAGCCGTTCGGCGGCGCCCGCGCGTCCGGGACGAACGACAAGGCTGGGTCGATGTGGAACCTCATCCGCTGGGCCAGCCCCCGCGCCGTCAAGGAGACCCTGGTGCCGCCGGCCGCCACCGACTACCCCCACATGCGGTGAGCGGCGGCGGGAGGCATCCCCGTCCCAGGATCGGACGGAGTGCCCTCGGCCGGATGGAACCCTCGTGATCCCCCGCCACCCCTCGTATTTTGCGACGGATCGGCGCATCCTGATAGTGAGGGCCGGCGAGCGTGGCAAAGGGCCACGCCGCCGGGTCACCGGAGGTGGTGGTCGGTGATGACGGCTCGTTCGAGGCTGGTGGCGGTCGTGACGGCGGCGGCGCTGGCCGTGCCCCTCGTCGGGTGCACGCCCACCCCGCAGGACCCGTTCCAGGGGCCCAGCAGGAGTTCGAGGGCGTCAACCCGAACTCGCGGTTCGGGTTCCCGAACTTCCCGAAGGTCGAGCCGGTGGTCAAGCCCGAAACCCGCGTGCTGTCGGAGGCGGACCTCAACGGCCTCACGAAGTGGACGATGCTGAACGAAAAGGCCTGCCAGGTCGCCTCCGACCAGCGTGCGAAGTGCCGCTTCGCGTTCGTCCTCGATCCGATGCCCTCGGACGTGAAGGTCGGGTCGGTGCTGGCGGCAGGGCGGTCCAAGACCGCGCCCCATGGGTTGCTCGCGAAGGTCACGACGGTGGACGGAACCCACGGGCTGGCCGTGGAGGCGACCTGGGGCGACGCCTTCAAGGAGATGTCGTTCTTCGCCGGCCGGGAGTTGGGTGTCGCCGACGTCCGCTCCCACAAGCCCGCCAAGGGGGTCACGCTGGAAGGCGCCCCGAAGATCGGTGAGAAGGGCAAGGCGATCCCTCGAGCCGAGGGTGGTTCAACTTCACCCTCGACGGCACCAAGGTCGTCAACGGGGTGAAGGTGAAACGGAACCTCGCGCTGAAGATCTACTGCGAGGCCGACGGAGGCATCGTCTGGAAGCATTACGTCGTTCCAGCAGGCCTCTGGTTCGACCTGGGCTGCGGAGTCGAGCAACGTGCCGGGTTCGAGGTCACCGCCGGTTACGGGGCGAGCGACGGCCGGATTCTGATCGACGAGGTGACCCTCGACACGCTCTTGTTCATGGTCGGCCCGGTGCCGGTGGTCATCGATTTCGATCTGGGGATCTACGTCGATATCAAGGGCAACGTCACGACCTCGTTGAAGGTGGGGACATCGGAGTGGTTCAACGCCAACGCCAGCATCCACTACCGGACCGGCAAGGGGTGTGGACGGCCTACGGACGCGACAGCGGGACCGAGAGCCACGGCCTCGACTTCCGGACCGAACTGAAGGGGCTGGGCGTCTCGTTCGCCTTCCGCGGGATGCTCTACAAGATCGTGGGTCCGGAGGTCGACCTGTCGATCATGTTGCACCAGACCAGAACCCCTCTCTCGATGACTCCAGGGAGTGCATGGGTGCGGTGATCGGACTCGGGGTCGGGTTCCACCTCGATGTCGGGTTCTGGGAAGGCACCTGGGGGCCGAAGGAGATCCTCAGCGAGAGCCTCGACTTCGTCTGCCGGACGCTCACCCCACCCAGCTTCGAGATGCTGTCCCCGCCCGAAGGCGCCGAGGTCTCCTCGGGTGGGCTCGGGCTGACGCTGCGCGCCAAGGCGTGGGACGAGCACGGGCCGCTGCCGATCACCTGGAAGATCAACGGCGAGGTCCTCAAGGTGGTGGCCTCGAACGAGCCGATTCTCTGGGCGCCGGCCAAGCCCGGGGATTACACGATCGAGGCCAGGGCCGGGAACGGGGCGGGGAAGGCTTCGCCGTCCGGCACATCAGGGTCGTGGCCCCGCTGTTGGAGGTCACGCTCGGTGGGTTCACCGACAGCCAGGGGACGGAGTTGGCTCCCGACCAACTTCCCGTCGGACGGTGGGCTCAGGTCCAGGCCAGCGTCCGGTCCGGCATCCTGGGCAAACCGGCGGGATGTGCGCAGGTCACGTGGAGCGGTACCGGTGGCGACGTGGACGGCGAGGGCTGCCTCGGCCGCATCCGCCCGTCCGATACCGGCCCGGTGACCATCACGGCTACGGTGACCGACCCGTACCAGAGCGTCGAGGCGGTCGCCACAGGCACCGCCGTCGTCGTGGCGAGCCAACCCGCCACCCCGCTGGATTTCCAGATCAGCGCGGCGACCTCACTGGGCCAGGTGACGCCGGGCCGGCGTCTGGTCGGCCGCACGCCCGTCTTCGTGACCATGCGGCTCGTGGAAGCAGCACCCGGGCAGTTGCCGCTCTACTCCTGGAGTTACACCACCGATCACGGCAGGAGCGGGACGCTACCCGGCATTGACGAGCAGCCGGGCGAGTCCACCCGCACGTTCACGACGAAGTCGGAGACGGTCACTTTCACCTGCAAGGTCACCGAGGCGCACAGTGGAAAGGACGTGGGGTCGTGGTCGATCACGGTGGCCTGGGACGACGAACTCCGGTGACCGGGCTGAGCCCGGTGACGCTCAGCGGGCCAGCCACTCGTCGCCGACGCGCTGCTGGACATCGATGGCCTCCAACATCGCGGGGGCGGCCTGCTCCTCCAGGCGCTTGCCCAGGAAGGGGATGTGCACCTCCACGGTGCCGTCGTAGCGCAGCACCGCACCTCGTCCNCCGGGACGCAGGGTGACGTTCGCATTCATGGACACCGGCATGCCCTGCACCGAGCCCGTCAGGGTGGCCATGCGGGACCCGTCCGGTGACGTCGGGGACCACTCCATCACCTCCAGTGTGGTCAGGGTCTCGCCCACGAAGCGTTTCACCGACGATGGGGACGGCAGATCGCGTTCGATGGCCGCCCGGTCGGCGTTCGCCGCCACCCGGTGGCGCGCCGCGCCGCTGGCCACGCACACCTGCGCCAGGAAGTCCTCGTCGGTGAGCATGGCGTGCACGGACTCCACGTCCGCGGCGAAATCGTTCGTGGCGGTGATCTGCATGCCGCCATTCTGGCGGGTCGTTCCGCCGCAGTAGCGCAACCCCGGCGCGAGCCAATCCGGCCGCCGCTCGCTAGAGTCGTCTCATCCCACAACGACGTGTGCGGGGAGGACGGCCGTGACCACAAGTCCTGAGTTCCACCAGCGGTTCGCCGAGAGAATCGCTGCCACACCGGTGAGTGAACCGCAGACACTCCCGCCGGAGGCGTTTCGCCGGTTCCTCGACGGCTACTTCCGGCACGCACCGGCGGACGATCTCGCCGAACGGTCCGCGGACGATCTGGCCGGCCTCGCCGCCGCCCACCTCGCTCAGGGGGCCCAGCGACTGCCGGGGGACCNNTCGATCACGGTCACGCCGCCCGCCGCGGCCGATCACGGCGGATCGACCGTCGTCCGGATCGTCACCGACGACAAGGCGTTCCTCGTCGACACGGTCAGCATGGAACTCAACCGCGGCAACTGGAGCATCCGCACCCTCTTCCACCCCCAGTTGGTCGTCCGCCGGGACGCTTCGGGCCGCCTCACCGACGTCCTGGACGACGGCGCGGCGGGTCTACCCGAGTCGTGGATCTGCGTCGAGGCGTTTCCGCCGCTGGGCCGCAGCGCCGAGGAGTTGGCACCGGCGCTCGCGTCCGCGCTTACCGAGGCGCTCGGCTGGGTGGAGCGCGCGGTCGCCGACCGGGAGGCGATGCGTCAGCGCCTCCATCAGACCATTGACTGGCTGAACGACAACNCCCAGCCGGTCAGCCCGGCCGAGGTGCGACACGCGACCGAACTGCTGGAGTGGATGAGTCGGCAGCACTTCGTGTTCCTGGGCTACCGCGAGTTCGGGTACCGCGACGGGGGCTACCGCACGGTACCCGGCACGGGCCTCGGCATCCTCACCGGCGACGCCGGTGACGAGACCGCGTTCCACGCCGTCCCGCTCTCGGATGAGCCCGAATTGCTGGTCATCCTGAAGGATTCGCGGCGCTCGCCGGTGCACCGTCCGGCGTACCTCGACTACGTCGGGGTGCGGCTCTACGACCGGCGCGGGGAACTGACCGGCGAGCGGCGGTTCCTGGGCCTGTGGTCGGCCGCCGCCTACAGCGAGGACGTGGCGCGCGTGCCCGGTATCGCGGCGAAGGCGGCCGCGCTGCTCGATTCGTCCGGGTACGACCGGCACAGCCACGGCGGAAGTGCCGTGTGGCAAGCGATTTCGACCTATCCGAGGGATGAGTTGTTCCAGGCCGGAGCGGCCGAACTGCAGGACACGATCGGCCAGATCGCCGAGNTTCCGGGCCGCCGGCAGGTGCGGCTGTTCGTCCGCCCCGGCCGGTACGGCCGATTCCTGTCCTGCTTGGTCTACCTGCCCAGGGAGCGGTTCAACACCGAGGTGCGGTTGCGGATCCAGCACATCCTGATGGAGGCCCTCGGCGGGGAGAGCCTGGAGTACCAGACCTCGGTGACCGAGTCCGTGCTGGCGCGGCTGTACTACGTGATCAAGCGGCCCGACGGCGACCCGTTCACCGGCACCGTGGACGTGCCGGCGCTGCAGGCCCGGATCGCCCTGGCGACCCGGAGCTGGGACGACGAGTTCGACGAGGCGGCTCGCGGCTTCGATGCCCACGAACGGGGCGTGGAGTTCTCCGACGCCTACGAAGAGGAGTTCAGCCCTGCGGCCGCCGTCCGCGACCTGGAACTGGCCAACCGTGCCGTCGAGCGGGGCGAGCGGGCCTACGACCTGTATGAACCGACCTGGTCCGGGGACGAGGCGGACGTCCGGTTCAAGGTCTTCACCCAGGCGCCCATGTCGCTGACGGACGTCATGCCGCACCTGTCGGTGCTCGGGGTCGACGTCGTGGACGAGCGCCCCTACGAGTGGGACCTGCGCGGGAAACCGATGTATCTCTACGACTTCGGCCTGCGGCTGGCCGGGGGCCGGGAGTCCCTGGCCGGCTGGGGCGACGAGGCGCGGCATCGGTTCATCGAGGCGTTCGACGCGACCTACTCGGGGAAGGCGGAATCGGGCAAGTTCAACAAGCTGGTCATGACCGGCGGGCTGACCTGGCGGCAGATCACGTGGCTGCGCGGCATGTCCCGTTACCTCGTGCAGGCCGGGGTGCCCTACAGCCAGCCGTACATCGCCACGGCGCTGAACGAGAACCCGCCCATCGCCGCGGCCCTCGTCCGGGCGTTCGAGGCCAAGTTCNGACCCGGGGTGCAGGCAAGCGATCAGAGCGCCCGCGAGCAGGCGGTCGCGGAGGTGTACGCCGACATCGAGCGGCAGCTCGCGGACGTGGCCAGCCTCGACCAGGATCGGATCCTGCGGCACTTCATGGCCGTCCTCAAGGCGATGATCCGGACGAACGCGTTCGCCCCCGACGCGCCCGCGCTGGCGTTCAAGCTGCGCCCGCGGGAGCTGTCGCTGTTGCCCGAGCCGAGGCCGCTGTTCGAGATCTTCGTCTACTCGCCGCGGGTCCAAGGCGTGCACCTGCGGTTCGGCACGGTCGCCCGGGGCGGGTTGCGCTGGTCGGATCGCCGGGAGGACTTCCGGACCGAGGTGTTGGGCCTGGTCAAGGCGCAGATGGTGAAGAACACCGTGATCGTGCCGACCGGTGCGAAGGGCGGCTTCGTCCCGCAGCACCTGCCCGACCCGGCGCTGGACCGGGCCGCCTGGCTGGCCGAGGGCGTGGCCTGTTACCAGATCTTCGTCTCCTCGCTGCTGTCGGTGACCGACAACATCGTGGACGGGGTCGTGGTCCCTCCGGAGGNNGTCGTCCGCCATGACAGCGACGATCCGTACCTGGTCGTGGCCGCCGACAAGGGCACCGCGACGTTCAGCGACATCGCCAACCAGATCTCGATCGAGCGCGGGCACTGGCTGGGCGACGCGTTCGCGTCCGGCGGTTCGGCCGGCTACGACCACAAGGGCATGGGGATCACGGCGCGGGGTGCGTGGGAGTCGGTCAAGCGGCACTTCACCGAGCTCGGCCGCGACTGCCAGAACGAGGACTTCACGTGCGTCGGCATCGGCGACATGGCCGGCGACGTGTTCGGCAACGGGATGCTGCTGAGCCGGCACCTGAAGCTGGTGGGGGCGTTCAACCACGCGCATGTGTTCCTCGACCCCGACCCGGACCCGGACCCGGAGGCGAGCTTCGCCGAGCGGGAGCGGCTCTTCCGGCTGCCGCGTTCCAGCTGGGCCGACTACGACGCGAAGCTGATCTCGACCGGTGGTGGGGTGTATCCGCGGACGGCGAAGTCGATCCCGATCAGTCCCGAGGTGCGTGCCGTGCTGGGGATCGCGGACGGGGTGACCAAACTCACCCCCGCCGAGTTGATCCACGCGATGCTGCAGGCGCCGGTCGACCTGCTGTGGAACGGCGGCATCGGCACCTACGTGAAGTCGTCCGCCGAGACGCACGCGGACGCGGGCGACAAAGCCAACGACGCGGTCCGGGTCGACGGCAGTGAGCTGCGGGCGTTGNTGCGTGGGGAGGGCGGCAACCTCGGGATGACCCAGTTGGGCCGCGTCGAGTACGCCCAACGGGGCGGCCGGCTCAACACCGACTTCATCGACAACTCCGCCGGCGTGGACACCTCCGACCATGAGGTGAACATCAAGATCCTGTTGGCAGACCAGGCGGCTGCGGGCACGCTCACCCAGGAGGATCGCAACGAACTGCTCGCCCAGATGACCGACGAAGTGGCGGCTCTGGTGTTGGCGCACAACATCGACCAGAACCTGGCGCTGTCGAACTCGGTGTTCCGGGCTGTCGAACTGGCCGGCTCCCACGAGGGGTGGATGCGCTCGCTCGAACAGGCCGGCTACCTCGACCGGGAGTTGGAGGCGCTGCCCAGCACCGCCGACATGAGCGCCCGGATCGCCNGGGGCCGGGGCCTGACCCGTCCGGAACTGGCGACCCTGCTGGCGTACACCAAGATCTTCCTGAAGGACCGGGTGCTTGCCTCCGAACTGCCGGACGACCCGTACCTGGCGGACCGGCTCATCGGCTACTTCCCGCGCGCTGCGCGAGCGGTACGCAGCGGACATGCCCAAACACCGGCTGGCCAGGAGATCATCGCCACCGTGGCGGTGAATCGGTTCGTCAACTCCCAGGGGATCAGCGCGTTCCACCGGCTCAGCGGCGAAACCGGTGCGTCGCCCATGGAGGTCATCCGGGCGCAGCTGGCGGCGCGCTCGATCTTCGCCGTCGGACGGACGGAGGTGGCCCTGGGCCGGATGCACGGCCTGGACGCTCAAGTGGTCACGGAGTTGCGGGTGCGGTTGCGCCGCATGGTGGAGCGGGCCACCCGCTGGCTGCTGGCGAACCGGAAGGCCCCGCTGGACGTCGTGGCCACGACCGCCCAGTTCACCGCCGGGGTGGCCGACCTGCGCGCGCACCTGGGTTCGCTGGTCACGACGAGGCAAGGGGCGCGGGCGGCGGCAACGGTGGCCCAATGGACCGACAAGGGCGTCCCGGCCGAACTCGCCCGGGAGATCGCCGAAGGCAACTACGCGCACTACTCGCTGACGATCGTGGAGATCGCGCAGNAAGCAGGGGTCGAGCCCCGTCGGGCGGCCGAGGTCTACTTCCGGCTCGCCGAGGCACTCGGCCTGGACCTGCTGCTGGAGTCGATCGTGAACCTGCCGCAACTGGACCGCTGGGACACGATGGCGCGCGCCGCCCTGCGCGACGACCTCCTCGCGGTGCACGGCGAACTGGCCGCGGCGGTGCTAGCGTCCGGCTCGTCCGACCCGGAGACGTTGGTCGCCGACTGGCTGGCTGCGGCGCCCGGGACTGCCGAACGCACCGCGATCATCCGGCAACTGTGCGAGGAGCCCGATGTCGCCCGGATGAGCGTGGGTGTCCGGCAAGTCCGCGCGCTGCTGCCGTGACGCCGCCGTCCACGTAGGGTGTGGGCATGACGTTGCAGGTGCGTCCGGCGATGCCGGACGAGTACGACGAGATCGGCGCGCTCTGCGTCCGCGCCTATCTGCCCAGCGGGCAGCGGACGAACCAGCCGCTCTACGCGAAGCTGCGCGACTGCGCCGACCGCGCCGATCAAGCCGTGCTGCTGGTGGCCCTCGACGCCGGGCGGGTCGTCGGTTCGGTCACCTACTGCCCGGTGGATTCGCCCTATCGGGAGATCGGGGAGCCGGGCGAGGGTGAGTTCCGGATGCTCGCCGTCGATCCCGACGAACAGGGCCGCGGGGTCGGCAAGGTGCTCATCCGCGCCTGCGTCGACCGGGCCCGCGAGGAGGGCTGCCACGCCGTGGTCGTGTCCAGCGCCCCGTGGATGCGCGCCGCGCACTATCGGCTCGAGGAGGCCGGGTTCGTCCGGACCCCGGAACGGGACTGGGTCTCACCGGCCGGCTTCGAGTTGCTGACCTTCCGGCTGGAGCTCGACCCGGTTCAGTAGACCATCCCCATGGCGGCCTGCACCTCGGCGAGGGTCGCGTCGGCGATCTCGTTGGCGCGGGCGTTGCCGTCGCGCAGGATCTGCAGCAGGTAACCCGGATCGCCCACCAACTCCGCGCGCCGGGCCCGGATCGGGGCGAACCGTTCGTTCACGGCCTCGGTCACGACCCGCTTCAGGCCGCCGCCGCCCCCGTCGCCGATCGCGTCCGCGATCTCGACCGGATCGCGGTCGGTGCACAGCCCGGCGAGCAGCAGCAGGTTCGCGACCTCGGGACGGTTGACCGGATCGTAGGTGATGTGCCGGTCGGAGTCGGTGACGGCCTTCTTGATCAGCCGGGCGGTGGTGTCGGCGTCCATGCCGAGCTCGATCACGTTGCCCTTGGACTTGCTCATCTTGGTGCCGTCCATGCCGAGGACGGTCGGAGCCGCGGATAGCAGGGCTTCCGCCTGTGGGAACACCGGACGATCCGGGTTCGCCCGGCCGTAGCGTTCGTCGAAGCGACGGGCGATGACCCGGGTCTGTTCGAGGTGGGGNAGTTGGTCCTTGCCGACGGGGACCAGGTTGGCCTTGCAGAAGAGGATGTCGGCGGCCTGGTGGACCGGGTAGGTGAGCAGCAACCCCGACATCGGCCGGCCCCCGGTCGCCTCCTGCTCGGCCTTCACCGTGGGGTTGCGGCGCAGTTCGGAGTCGGTCACCAGGGACAGGAACGGCAGCAGCAGCTGGTTGAGCGCCGGCACCGCGGAGTGGGCGTAGATCGTGCTGCGGGCCGGGTCGATCCCGATGGCGAGGTAGTCGGCGACCATGCCCAGGGCTCGCTCGCGAATCGGCCCGGTGCCGTCCCGGTCGGTGATGACCTGGTAGTCGGCGATCAGGACGATGGTCTCGACGCCGGCGTCCTGCAACCGGACCCGGTTGGCCAGCGAGCCGAAGTAGTGGCCGATGTGCAGCGCCCCGGTCGGGCGATCGCCGGTCATGATCCGGAACTTCGAGGGGTCTTCGGCGATCTCCCGCTCGATCTCGGCGCTGCGCGCCTCGCTGCGCCGCAGGGACGCGTCGGATACCGAAGCCGCGAGTTCGTCGCCCGCGTCGATGTCGATGCTCATCGGTTCACTTTCTTCGTTCATGCCGACCCGTGACAGCACGATGGCCGCCCAGCGGGACGGCCATGGTCATAGATGCATCACGCCGTCACGCGGACGGCCACCAGGAGTTCGGTTGATGCATGGCAGCAGCGTAGCAGCGCCCGCCCGGTGGCTGGTTCGCTGCAGGGCGGGCGGTGTCGGGCCCAGGTGCCGGCGGGGGCGACGAGGGCTCAGAGGTGGCCGCCGCGCGCCCGCACCCGCCGGAGGAGTTCGTCGTACACGTCCGGGGCGGTGGTGTTGCAGGCCAGTTCGTGGTCGACCTTGCCCAGCCCGTGGTGATCGGAGGATCCGAACGCCAGCAGCCCGAGCCGATCGGCCAGCGGCCGGAGTTCGGCGCGGGTGGCCTCGTCGTGGTCGGGATGGTCGACCTCGACGCCTTCAAGACGGTATTCCAGCGTGAGTTCGGTGAGCACCGGCGGGGTCAGGACGTGTTCGCGTCCGCGGCCCCACGGGTGGGCGAGAACGGGCACCCCGTTCGCCTGCCGGACGAGCTCGATGCCGAGCCGGATGTCCATCGAGTAGCGGTGGGAGTAGGCCGGGCCACCGTCGTAGAGCAGCTTGTCGAACGCCTCCTGCCGGTCGGCCACGTAGCCCTTCGCGACCAGCGCGTCCGCGACGTGGGGTCGGCCCACCGACGGACTGCCACCCACCTGGTGCAGGACGTCGTCCTCGGTCAGCGGCATGCCCAAGGAGGCGAGCTTGGCGAGCATGTCGGGCAGCCGGCCCGTCCGGCCCACCCGGACGCGGGCCAGTTCGTCCAGCAAGGGCTCGAAGTGCGGATCGCAGCCGTACCCCAGCAGATGGACGCTCTGGCCGTCCGCCTGGCAGGAGATCTCGATGCCGGGCAGGGCCTCGATCCCCGCCTCGGTCGCGGCCAGCTTCGCTTCGCGCAGCCCGTCGAAGGTGTCGTGGTCGGTCAGCCCGATCACGTCGACGCCCTGCTCCGCGGCCTTGCGCACCAACCGGGTGGGNGTGTCCGTCCCGTCCGACACGTTGGAATGGACGTGGGTGTCGATGCGCATGCGGTCCATCCTGCCAGCGGTAGCCGCCAAGGAGCGGGCGCCGCTCGGCCCAGCGGGCGGGTCGCGGAGCGGCTGCGTCCCTGAGCCCTTGGGGGCTGCCCGGGTGGGCACGACGGCCGTAGGCTGGCGGCATGACGGCTTCGGCGCAGATCGAGCTCGGCCCCCTCACCCTGCGGCACATCGCGGTCTCCGACATGGCGAACAATGTGTACCTGCTGACCCACACCAGCACCGGCGCCCAGGTGCTGATCGACGCCGCGGACGAGGCGCTGGAGATCATGCGGCTGATCGAGGACGGGGCGGCCGATGTCGCCGGCGGGGTGTCGGCGACCCTGCTGATGATCTTCACCACCCACGCGCACTGGGATCACGTCCGCGCGCTGAGCCAGGTGAAGGCCGCGACCGGGGCCAAAACCGCTTGTGGAAGCGCGGACGAGGCCGCCATCGACGTGCCCATGGACTTCACCGTGGACGACGGCGACGTCGGCAGCTTCCCCGGCTTCGACCTGACCGCGATCGGGCTGCGCGGCCACACCCCGGGCTCGACGGCCCTCGCGCTGGCCGTCGAGGGACACCCGGTGCAGCTGTTCACGNGGGACTCGCTATTCCCCGGCGGGGTGGGCAAGACGACCTCCCCGGCCAACTTCACCTCTCTGTACGACGACGTGGTGGCCCGGATCTTCGACGTGTACCCCGACGACACCGTCGTCTGGCCGGGCCACGGGCTACCGACGACGCTGGGGGCCGAGCGGCCCAAGTTGCCGGAGTGGCGGGCTCGCGGCTGGTGAGGTGACGGCCTCGCGTGGCTGGGTCCCAGCGGCGCTCGGGTGGTCGCCGGGGCTGCTTGGGTTCGGGGTGGTCCTGCTCCTGACGGGCTCGGCTTGGCTGGGGACGGCCCCGGCCACGTGTGTGCCGCACTGCTTCTGCGAGGCCGTTCGTCCGGNNGGTGGCGCAGGGGCCAACGCCTGGTCGTCCCTGGTGTTCGTGCCGGTGGGCACGGTGATCGCGGTTCATTCGGCGCGGGCCGCACGTCCGTTTCTGCGGCGGGGCGACGGGGTCGCCTATGGAGCGTTCGTGGTGCTGACCGGGCTGGGCAGCGCGCTGCTGCACGGGTCGCTGACGCTGGCCGGCCAGTTCGTCGACGTGCTGGGCATGTACCTGATCGCCGCCTTCCTCGTCGCGGAGGCCTTGGGGTGGCTGGCTCCGGTGAGCCGGGCGCTTCAGGTGGGGGTGTTCGTGGCCCTGGTCGCCGCACCAGGGGTGGCACTACTGGTGGCTCCGGACCGGCGGCGGACGGTCTTCGCGGTGACCCTCGTAGCCGGGGCTCTGCTACAGATCCTGGCTNGTGCGTCCCGCCGGGGCCGCTACCGGTGGCTACTGGCCGGTCTGGTGTCGTTCGGGGTCGCGTTCGCCCTGTGGCTTCTGGACGAGAACCGCGCGTGGTGCGACCCGACCTCGTGGCTCCAAGGGCACGCGGCCTGGCACGTGCTGGACGCTGCCGCGCTCACCATGGCGTATCTCGCCTGGGGCGACCGTCGAGAGACTCAGGGCGACCATGCCCTCCAGGCTCGGGGGTGAACGAAAATCGACGCTCCTGCGCGGTGCGCTGCCTGCGCCAGCGGCGATGAAGCTCAATCGTGCCGAATTTCGATCACTGACCGGGGGCCGCATTTCGTCGCGGCCGCGATCCCCATGGTCTGGACGACCAGCCTCACAGGTTGTCAAGCATCGAAAATACGTTCGAATATATGGACGTATGCCGTTGTCAGATGTATAATCGAGGCATGAGCACAGCGTGGATGATCGAGGGCTTGCAGCCCGGTTTCATCCTGCTGAACGCCGTCGACGAGTTGCCGGACGAGCCGCCGCCCGACGACGGCTGGGACGCGCAGACGCATGGTGAGCCGTGGCAACTCGCGGACTCCCAGCTGCTGGACCTGCTGCGGGACGCGCAACGGACCGCGGCCGCGGCGCATGCGCAATGGCTGGCGTTGCTGGCCGAGGCCGAACGCCGGAACGCCACCCTGCAAGCCACGGCGCTGCCGACGGCGTCCTGGCTGGCGATCCACAACAGCCACACCGCCCGCACGGCGCGGGCGGAGGTGCTGCTCGCCACCCGGGTCGCGGAGTGCGCTCCGGTGGCGCAGGCGTACGCCCAGGGGCACNTGTCGACCGAGCAGGCGGCCACGATCGTGCACGGCCTGGACCGGCTGCCCGACAGCCTGCCCGCCGCCGATCGGGACGAGGTCGCGCGGCAGTTGGTCGAATGGGCCGGCGACTTCAACCCGGCCGGCCTGCGCCGGCTGGTCGACCATGCGGTGAGCGTGGTCGACCCCGAGGTGGCGGACGCCGCCGACGCGGCCGCGTTGGAGCGGCTGGAGCGCCAGCAGCAGCGCGACCGGCACCTGTCCTGGCGGCGCGACCACGACGGGTGCATCCTGCTCGCCGGGAAGCTGCCGCCAGTCGCCGGCGAGGCGGTGATCGGTCACCTGACCGCGCTGGCCGCCCGGCAACGTGCGGTCGACGCCCTCTCCGGCCTCGAGACCAGCCCCGGCCAGGCGGCCGCGGACGCGCTCGTCCAGCTCGTCACGCATCACGCCCGTTGCCAGGGGGCACCCTCGCGCGGCGGGGAGCCGGTCCGGCTGGTCGTCACCGTGGGCTTGGAGCAGCTGGTTAGTGGTCTGGGGGCGGCGACGCTCGTCGGCTCCGGCGAAACGATCAGCGCCGGCCAGGCCCGTCGGCTCGCATGCGACGCCGGCATTCTGCCGATGGTCCTGGGCGGGGCCGGCCAACCGTTGGACGTCGGCCGCGAACAGCGCCTCTTCACCAACGCACAACGAGCGGCCCTGGCGCAGCGGGACGGCGGCTGCGCCTTCCCCGCCTGCGACCGCCCACCGTCCGACTGCGAGGCCCACCATGTGCGGCCCTGGTGGGACGGCGGCGAATCCAACCTCGCGAACGGGATCCTGCTCTGCCCGCACCATCACCACCTGATCGAACCCAACCCGGCCACACCACCCGATCGGAACTGGACGATCACCTTCGACGCCCGGGGCAAGCCCCTGTTCACCGCGCCCCTGACGCCCGGCGCCACCACCCGCATCGTGCGACAACACCACCGCTACCGGACCTGAAGGGAGGTGCGGGGCTGCCGCGTCGCCTACCGCCAGGGTGGGTCGGTCGTGTCCCGGCCAGCGCTCCCACGCGTCCGGGACTTGGGCTGGCTGCCCTCGATCGTGCAAGTTCCGCGGGCGAAGCCGATCGGTGAGGCCGCAGCGCTGCGGCGTCCTTTGCGAGCTTGGACCGATGTCGGCGCGCACTCACGGGTCGCTCGTCCCGGTGCGGGGGTGGGGGTTGAGACCGCCGTTGAGGCCGGCGCTCCTCGGCGGTCCGCGTCGAGGACCTCAGCTGCCCGAAACAGATCGGACCGGACGTTGCAGAGCGTAGACCACGATCGGACGGCCATCGCGATCGAGCGTCATGGTTTCCACGTTCATGCCCACGTGCTCTGCCACCCGCCGCGAGGGCAGGTTGTCGGGGTTGACGATGGCCGTCACGTGGGTTGCCCCGATCGGTCCCAAGGCCAGGTCCAGGCACGCCCGGGCCGCCTCGGTCGCGTAACCCTTTCCCTGATGGGCGGGCAGGACGTGGTAGCCGATCTCCAGCACGCGCCGGCCGTCGACCTCCTGCCAGGTCAGCCCGCAGTCGCCGACGAACGATCCGTCGGACGTGGTGTGCAGAACCCACAGTCCGAACCCGTCATTGGCATAGTTGGCCAGGTTCCAGTCGATCCAGGCCTGTGCCTCCGCCCGGGACTTCGGACGAGGGTAGTAGCGCATGACGTCCGGGTTGCCCAGCAGTTCGGCCATGGCCTCGAGATCGGCACCGGTCATCCTGCGAAACGTGAGGCGCTCCGTGGGCTCAGGCAGCATGCGACCACCTTAGGAGCGTTCGCGCGAAGCGAGGGTACGCCACCGTGAGGCGTCCGACTCAGTGGGCGGTGACCCGTAGCGCGGCCTGCGTGGGCCGCGAACCAGGATTCAACGTCGCGACCGGCTCATGAAGACGAGTTGGTAGCCGCCCAGGTCTTGCCGGTGAGTCTCGACGTAGCCCAGGCGGGCGTAGAGCCGCAGGTTGGCCGCACTGTGCTCACCGGTGAAGAGCTCGATGCGTGTAACCTCGGCGGGCAGCCGTGCGTGCACGGCGTTCAACAGCGCGGTCCCGAGGCCCCGGCCCTGGAGGTCGGGGACGACGCAGAGGCGTCCGATCCGCGCGACCGGACCAAGGATCCGTACCCGGACCGCCGCGACCAGGCGACCCGCCTCCCGGTACCCGAACGCGGTCACGTCGGGATCGGCGAGTTCGGCCAGCAACTCCGGCAGGCTCTGGGCGAGCGGTGGCATCCGGAGATCGCCGTGAAGTTGCGCCTCGGTGACGTACGCGGCCCGCTGCAGGGTCAAGATCTCGCCGGCATCCGCCTCGCCAAGCACGAGGCTGCCGTCGGTCTGGTTCATGGCAGCACCGTAGCCCCGGCTTCGGTCGGGTCCGGACGAGGTTCGCCGGGCGATTCACTGGCTCAACCACCGGAGGGTGAGGGTGGTTCGACAGGCTCAACCATCGGAGGCCGGGCTGGTCGACAGGCTCAACCATCGGAGGCGGGGCTGGTCGACAGGCTCAACCATCGGAGGCGGGGCTGGTCGACAGGCTCAACCATCGGAGGCGGGGCTGGTCGACAGGCTCAACCATCGGAGGCGGGGCTGGTCGACAGGCTCGACCATCGGAGGCGGGGCTGGTCGACAGGCTCGACGACCGGAGGGCGAGGCTGATTTCGACGGGCTCAACCACCGGGGCAGGGAGGCTGGTTTCGACGGGTTCAACCAGCGAGGCCGCCGCGACTACTCCGCCTTCGGTCCGGACGGACGCCGACGCCGCCGGCGACGCGGCTTGTCGGAGGCCGTTTCCGCGCCTTCGGCAGAGGCCGACGACGAGGTTTCGGTCGAGGCGCCCGCCTCCGGAGCCGCGCGTCCGCCCGAGCGGCGCCGGCGCTGGCGGCGGACCCGTCCGTCCTCGGTCTCGACGCGCTCGGCCCGGGGACCGCGCTCACGCTGGGGCCGCGGGGCCTCCTCACGGGGCTTGGGATCGGCGATCCGGCCGCGGGTGCCCGGGGCGATGCCGAGTTCGGTGAACAGGTGGTGCGAGGTCGAGTAGGTCTCGGCGGGCTCGGGGAAATCGAGGTTGAGGGTGCGGTTGATCACCTTCCAGCGCGTGAGGTCCGCCCAGTCGACCAAGGTAATCGCCACGCCCTTGGCCCCGGCCCGGCCCGTGCGGCCGATCCGGTGCACGTAGGTCTTGTCATCGTCGGGGCACTCGTAGTTGATGACGTGGCTGACCCCGGTGACGTCGATGCCGCGGGCGGCGACATCGGTGGCGACGAGCACGTCCACCTTGCCGGCGTGGAACCGCTTGAGCGCCTTCTCCCGGGCGGCCTGGTTGAGGTCGCCGTGGATCGGGGCGGCGTTGAAGCCGCGGTCGACAAGCTCATCGGCCAGCCGCTGCGCGGAGCGCTTCGTCCGGGTGAAGATCATCGTCTTCGTGCAACCCTCGGCCTGCAGGATGCGCCCGACGATCTCGGGCTTGTCCAGGTCGTGGGCCTGGAAGACATGCTGCTCGGTGTCCGGGACGGTCATGGACGCGTCGATGGTCTCCGCGCGCACGTTCACCGGCTGGTTGAGGTGCATCCGGGCCAACGACACGATCGCGGACGGCATGGTCGCCGAGAACAGCATGGTCTGCCGGGTCGGCGGGGTCTTGGAGATGAGCCGCTCCACGTCCGGCAAAAAGCCCATGTCGAGCATCTCGTCCGCCTCGTCCAGGACGAGGACCTTGACGTTGCCCAGGTTCAGCGAGCGCCGCGTGACCAGGTCGAGCAGCCGGCCAGGGGTGCCGACGACCACGTCCACGCCGGTGGTGAGCCGGTCGAGTTGGGTGTCGTAGCCGACGCCGCCGTACACGGTCAACACCCGCGCCTTGCGGACGGACGAGGCGACCTCCAGGTCCTCGGCGACCTGCAGGGCGAGCTCCCGGGTGGGGCACATCACCAGGGCCTGCGGCTGGCCGCGGTGCTCCATGGTCTTGTACGCCTCGTCGGACGGGACGGTGATGCGCTGCAGCAGGCTCACCCCGAAGGCGAGGGTCTTGCCGGTGCCCGTCCGGGCCTGGCCGATCATGTCGGTGCCGTTGATGGCGATAGGGATGGCGAGCGACTGAATGGGGAAGGGGTGCTCGATGCCGACGGCGGCGAGCGCCTCGACGATCTCGGGGATCACGCCCAGATCGGTGAAGGTGTGCTCGGCGTCAGCGGTTGGTACGTCGGTGGACAGGGTCTCGGTCAGCGGTGTGCCTTACGTCGTCCGGCGTGGTGGCCGGTGGGTACTCGGGCCGCACCGCGTGGCAAGCCAGCGTGCAGCGCAAGGACGCACCCAAGTGGGCGTCGCCGACAGTCTAGCGGGTCGGCCCCCGGCCTCGCTCGGCGGGGGTCCGGGCTCAGACCGAGCCGAACCCCACTCGGCGGGCGTGCTCCTGGCCGAGGTCGAGGTACGCGATCTTGTCGCCCGGGATCAGGACCCTGCGGCCGCGTTCGTCGGTCAGGGTCAGCACACCGCCGTCCAGCGCGTCCGCGAATGCCTTGGCGATCGCCTCGGCCGACTCCTCGGTCTCCACGGTCACCTCACGCGCCGCGTGGACGATGCCGACCTTGACTTCCATTGCGTCCTCCTGTTCGGGTCTGTCCGCCACCCTAGCCGCCAGCGGTACGCGGGCCCGCAGGCTTCGCGGTGGGCGTAATGAGCCGCCGCAAGCCGGCTGAGCTCAGGCGAAGGCCTGCTGTTCGTCCTCGGTGGCGCGACGGATCACGATCCGGGTCCAGGCGCCCACGTAGATCCGCTGGTCGGCGGCGACCTCGACCCGGCCGCGGGGGATCGGCATGGACGGCAGCGGGCCGGACGCCGGCGCGACGAACGTGCCGTTGGCCGAATCCAGGTCCTCGATCCACCACCGGGTGCCGTCGGTGCTCAGCTGCGCGTGTCGCCGGCTGACTCCCGAATCGAGCTCGCAGTCGATGTCGGGGTGGATGTTGCGGCTGATGGAGACGCGTCCGACCAGCACCGACGTGCGTCGCAGCGGCACCACGTCCGGCAGCCCCGGCGAGGGCAGCGGATCGGACGAGCCCTGGGTGGCGTACCAGTCGGGATCGATCCAGATCTCGGCGACCCATTCGACCGGCTTGCCGGGGCTGGGGACGGCGCGCCCGGCGCCGGGGGCCTCGGCGGGGGCGCAACCGGCGCTGGAGCGGGAGCCGGGCCGGCGGGAGAAGCAGCGGGTGCCGGGGTCTCGGTGACCGGGACGTCCGGCGACGCCGGTGCCTCGGCGACGGGGACGTCCAGGGAGCCGGCGGTCTCGGGTCCAGGGGCGGAGGCGGCCACCCCGCCGCTCAGGCCGGGCAGGGCGTGCCCCGCGTCGGCGACGGGGTCCGCAGCGAGTTCCTCGGAGGCCGGGGAGCCTCGGGTGCCGGGTTGCCCTCCGGCGCAGTGATTCCTTCATCGTCCCCGGCAGCCTGGGGCAACTCGGGGAGGCCGGCTCCGGCGAGGGCACCTCGGTGGCGGCCTGCTCGTGTGGGGACGCCTGGGCAACGGGCGGCTGGGCGCCCCGCGGCGGGGTGCCGGTGGTGTAGTCGTAGCCGCATGCCTCGCAGAACAGGGCGTCGGGGCTGTTGGTCGCCCCACAGCTCGGGCAGATCAACGCCTCGCGGGCCGGGCGGGACGACGGCGGCACCGGGGCCGGTCCGGCCGGCGCGGCGTCGGGGAGGTTGAGCACCTCGCCGGGCATCGGCGCGCCGCAGATGTCGCAGTAGTCGGTGGCCGTGCTCGCGTGGCCGGCCGGGCACATCGGCATGTCAGCCCCTGATCCGTGTCGTCTTCGTGGAGGAGGTGTCCAGGGCCATCTCGTCGGCCTTGTCCACGCCGCGCTTGAGCCGTACGGTACCGGTATCGGCGTTGTCGATGTCGACCACCTTGCGCAGCTTCGCGGTGGCTTCGGCGTTGCCGGTCTGGCTCGCCAACTGGACGGCGCGGCCGAGCTTGGTGGTCGCCGTCCGCTCGTCCCCGACGGCCTTGGCCGCCAGCCCTTCCTGGATCGCCTGGGCGAGTTCGGCCTGGCCGGTGTAGTGGGCCACTTCGGGGTTGATCTGCGCCGTGAGGTTGGTGTCGGACGACCACTTCGCCTTCACCAGGCCCTGGGTCAGCACCTCGTCCCGGACGGCGAGCTGGACGCGGGCGGCCAGCTGTTCCTGACCGACCGAGCGGGCGGCCAGCCGGATCTGGATGTGGTAGTCGCGCTCCTCGTCGCCCCACGAGCCGGTGGGGTACGACTGGGTCAGCTGATTGATCGGCACCCCACGCTGGGTGAGATCCTCCACCGTCGGCGACACTTGCCGCACGAACAACACCTGCGCACCCTGGGGGATCCACACCCGCAGGTCCGCCTGGGCCACGCCGCGGCTCATGGAGCGCGCCATCAGCTCGGCGAACACCTGCCCCATCTGGCCGGGGTTGGGGATGATGTCGACCGTCCCGAGCAGCGCCTGGGCGATCTTGCGGATCTCGGCGACCTTCCAGTCGACCCCGACGCCGCGAGCGTCCACCTGGAACGACCCGACGCAGTTGCGTATGGCGGCATCCAACTGCTGGGGNGTCTCGTTGTGGTTCTCGCCGTCGGTGAGCAGGATCGCGTGCTTCTGCGCGAGCGGCCCGACCGACTCGAACAGGGCCTTGGCCAGGTTCAGCCAGTTGCCCATCGCCGTGCCGCCGTCGGAGCGGAAGTAGCTGATCGCGCGTCGGGCTTCGGCGCGGGTCTGGTTGTCCATCCGCACCATGCCGGCACCGGTCTGCACCATCGGGTAGGCCAGGTACGCCTTGTGGTTGCCGGCCACGACCGCGAAGTAGGTGCCATCGAGGATGTGGTCGAGGGCCACCATCGCCGCCTGCTTGGCCGCGAGCATGTTGGCNTTCCCCATCGAACCGGACGTGTCGACGATCACGATCTCGCCGGCGTCGCCGCTGCCGGTCTGGCCGGCCGCGCCCGCGCCCGAGCAGGAGATCGTCACGATCGCGTTGACGTCGGTGCCGCCGTCGGGGAGGAATTCGTTCTGGTACACCGCGGAGGTGAACAGGGCCATGCGCTCAACTGCCTTTCGTCGTCTCGTCGCGCGACCCTTGCAGCGTAGCCGGGACGCGCGCCAAAGCCACGGTGATGTTGTCCTTGCCGCCCTGGGCGTTGGCCCAGGAAACGAGGCGGCGGGCCACGGCGACCGGTTCGTCCCCGTCGTTGAGGGCGGCTTCCAGCCGCTCGGCGATCGCGCTGGCCTCGGAGGCGTAATTCCACAGCCCGTCCGAACAGACCACGACCCAGCCGGGCTCGTCGAGGACGAGGCTGCCGGTGGCCGGAACCAGATCCTCGGCGTCCCGGCCCAGCCACTTGGTGATGGCGTGGGCCTGGTCGCTGGTCTCCGCCTGGATGCGCGTCTGGCCGGCCTGGATCAGTTCCTCGGCCATCGAGTGATCGGTGGAGAGCTGGACGCGTTTGGTCTGCCCGATCCAGTAGATCCGGGAGTCACCGAGGTTGCCGTAGTGGACGGCCCGGTCGTGGACGACCGCCGCGACGAACGTGCACGCAGCCGCNGTCGGGGAGTCGGCCGCGGTTCCGGCCACGACCGCGGCGTTGGCCTCGGCGGCCGCCTTCGTCAGGGCTTCGGCCATCGCCGCATCATGGCTGGCCGGCACTCCCAGGCCGTCGGGGTGGGCGGCGATGAGAACCTCCCGGGCCGCCTCGGCCGCCGCCAGCGCCGCCACGTCCGAGCCGGACGAGGACGACACGCCGTCGCACACCACCAGCACCGCGCGCACCTCAGGCTCCGGGGCGGCCCACAGGGCCATCGCGTCCTCGTTGCGCGGGTGCGTCATGCCCCGGTCGCAGACCCCGCCCACCCAGGCGTTGGGGGCGGCTTCGAAGTGCTCCCGGGGNTCGGCACCNTTGGTGCCGCACCGCTCGCAGTAGCCGTCGTCGTCGGTGTTGCCACCGCAGTCGAGGCAGGTCGGGCGGCGGGCCGGACGCAGTTTGACCGTCGAGGTGTCCGCGGCGGGCGTCCGCGGGGGTGTGGGCGGGGTGGGCGGTGCCTCGGCGGCCGCCGAGGCGGCGGCCGGACCGGGGTCCACTCGATCAGGCCGGGTGGCGGCGGCTCGTCATCGGTGGTCCACAGCGGCCAGGCGTCGCTCTTGTCGGTCTTGTCGTCCGTCACAGCAGGCTCCAGGGTCTGATCGCGTTGGCCCGGTCGATGAGGTCGGCCCGCTCGTCCGGGTCCGCGGTGAGCGAGGCGAGCCGTCGGTAGGTGGCCTCCAGCCGGTCGCGGAGCGCCGACGCGGTGACCGAGGTCTGGCCCAGCCTGACCGCGCCGTTTCCGGCCAGGGTGAGGGCCTTGGCGAAGATCGCGGCCTCGTAGGTGGACTGCGTCTTCACGTCCAGCCGCGCGTGGGCGAGCACCTTGAGCGCCTCGCTGAGCTGGGCCGGGTCGTGGCCCAGAGCGATCAGGTGCTCGGCCTTGAGCCGCTGGGAGTCCTGGTAGCCGCGCGAGGTCTGCGGCACCAGTTCGAGCGCGGCCATCGCGCCCGGCAGGTCCCCNCGCTTGGCGCGGATCCGGGCGATCCCGAAGGCTGCCGGGGTGACGTAGTTGGCGTCGGTGGCCGCGCACGTCCGGTAGAGGTTCTCGGCGACGTCCGGCTGGCCGCCGCGTTCGCAGGCCACCGCGAGCGCCAGCTTGGGGCGAGCNTCGCCCGGCAGCTGGCCGTACACGGCGTTGAAGGACGACTGGGCGGTGCGGTCGTCGTTGGTGAGCAGCGCCCCGAGGCCGGCCATCCAGACCGCCCGCCACTCCCAGGGGTCGTCGGCCAGCAGGCGGTGGATGCAGTCGTCCAGCAGCCGGGTGTTGCCCGACTCCAGGGCGGCCACGCAGCGCGCCAGCAGCACTTCCGGCGACGATCCGGGTGCGGTGTCGAGCGTTGCGAGGCGCTCCACGGGGTCGTCGATGTCGACGCCGGACAGCCAGCCGGCCTGCGGGTCTCCCAGGTCGGGCCGCAGCTGCGGCAACTGCTGCCAATCGACGGCGTCGCCGGCCAGCGTCGGCGCCTCGAACAGCGCCGAGGCCACCGAGGTGGAGGCCACCCCGCCGGACTTGACGCCCACAACCTCCCGCAGCACCCCGAGCATCTGGACGCGCAGTTCCTCGGCCGTGGCGAACCGGTCACCGGGATCGCGGGCGCAGCACTTGAGCAACAGCCGGTACAGCGAGTCGTTCTCGGCGAACTGCGGCATCTCCTCGGCGGGCGGGATCGTGAACTCGTAGTTGGACTGGTAGCCCGGGACGTCCGCGCAGAGCACCATCAGCGTCCGGCCGATCGTGAAGATGTCGGAGGCGACGCTGGCGCCGTGCTCGGCCACCTCGGGNGCCTGGTAGCCGACCGTCCCGTAGATCGCCGACTCGTCGTCGGTGATCCGGCGCACGCCGCCGAGGTCGATCAGCTTCAGCGAGTCGGCGACCTGGATCACGTTGTCGGGCTTGAAGTCGCAGTAGACCAGCCCCAGGTCGTGCAGGTAGCTGAAAGCGGGCAGGATCTCGATGAGGAAAGCCAGCGCCTGGTCGACCGGCAACGGGCTGTATTCGCCGTTGTTGGCCACCATCCGCTGCTTCAGCAGTTGCTTGAGCGAGCGGCCGCCCACCCACTCCATGACGATGTAGCCCTCGTCATCATGGGTGACGAAGTTGTAGATCTCGACGATCAGCGGATGCTCGACCTGGGCCAGGAACTGCTGCTCGGAAATAGTCGCCTTGAGCGCGTCGGCGTCCCCGGTGTTGAGCAAGCCCTTGAGCACCACCCAGCGGTCGGAGACGTTCTTGTCGCGGGCCAGGTAGATCCAACCCATGCCGCCGTGTGCGAGCGCGCCCTCGACCCGGTACTGGTTGGCGACCAGGTCGCCCGACTTCAGCTTGGGGGTGAACGAGTAAGGCGCCCGGCACTTGGGGCAGAACCCNTCGGAGCGGCCCGTCCCCTCGCCGTGGGAGCGACCGACCGGGGTGCCGCAGTTGGGGCAGAACCGCTTGTCCTCGGGGACTTCCGGGTCGACCATGATCGCCTTGGCCGGATCGACCGCCGGGGCCGGCGGGACCTGGGTCAGGCCCTGACCGATCCGGCCCATCCGGAGCCGTCCGGCGCTGCCGTTGCGGCGCGGCTGGGGTCGGCTGCCGAACGAGGCGGCCCGGGCCGAACCGAGGGCGGTCGAACCGAGCTGGACCGACGCCTTGGTGATGCCCGACAAGGCCTTGCCCGCGGCCGACTCCGGNGGCAGGCCGCAGGTGTCGCAGTAGCCGTCCACGATGCGTCCGTTGCACCCGGGCTGGCGGCAGGGACCGGACGGGGCGGCCGACGGCTTGCGTCCGGGNGTGCCGGCGCCGACGGGCATGGTCGCGGCCCCGCCGGGCATGCCGCACACGTCGCAGTAGCCGTCGACGATCTTGCCGGTGCATCCGGGCTGGCGGCACTTCATGCGCGGCCTCCTTCGGCATTGCTGAGCCAGTCGAGTTGGGCCTGGCCGGCCGCCACGACCTGCCGGACGACCACGATCGGCGCGGGGGTGCGGTCGAGCAGCCGCCGGGCCAGCCCGGTGAGGTCGGTGAAGTCCGGGTCGTCGGCGTGACCCAGTGCGGACGCCTTCACCACCAGGGCGTCGACGAAGGCCACCAGCTGGTCGCGTTCGGCCAGGGCATGACCGTAGGCGTCCTGCACGACCTGCATGGCCTTGCCGACTTGGGCCAGCTTGGCCACGTAGCCGTCGAGGCCGGAGCGGGTATTGGGCATCGGGCCGAGCGCGGCCACGTCCGGCACCGCGTACTTGGGGGCCGGCGAGACCGCCGCCACGGTCTTGTCCACCAGTTGCCGCAGCGCCTGCTCGCGGACGGCCAGATCGGCCTGGAGTTCCCGGGCCCGGGCGAGGACATCGCGGTTCTCGCGGCGCTGGGCGCCGCCGACGATCAGGTCCCGCTCGTAGCGGGCGGCATCGATCTCCAGCGGTCCGAGCAGACCCCCGATGTCGCCGCCGCGTTCCCGTCTGGCGCTCAGATCCTCGACCCGGGCGGCCAACTGCGCCACCTGGGCCGCAGCAGCCTGTGGCGAGGGCGGCGGCTCGGCCCGGATCTGATCGCGGATGCGTTCCAGTTGGGCGCGCAGGTCGCGCAGCCGGGACACCTGCTGCTCCCCGGCGGGGTCGAGGTTGAGCCGGGTGCGCAGCTGGGCGACCAGGGCGTCGGAGAGCCGGCAGGCCTCGGGCAGCGAGACCGACATGCCGCCCAGTTGGGCGTTGGACGAGGTCGTGTCCAGGCGGCCCCAGATCAACGAGGAGAGCCGTTCGCATTCGGCGGGACCCACCCGTCCGGAGTCCCAGGTGACCAGGAGCAGGTCGTAGCGGTTCTTCACCGCCTGCCACAGGGCCATCGACAAGGCCATGTCCGAGGTGAGCGGCGCGTAGCCGGGGTTGGCGAGGATCTCGGCGTCGAGCGCGCCCAGTTCGCTGCGGCGGCCGGCGATCCAGGCGTCCAGCGCGCCCAGGTAGGCCAGCATCGCCTGGGGCTGGACNGGCGACCCCAGCTTGCCGGGGGCCTGGGGGCGGTGACGGGGCTCATCGGTACTCCCGCAGCCGTTGGTTGATGCCCAGCGCCGCTGCGGCCGCCGCGACCAGGGCGGCCAGGGTCGCGCCCACCCCGGCGGTGAGCAACCAGGCCTGGGCGTTCGACGCGGCGGTCGACGGACCGGTCGCGAGGCGCCCTTCGACCGAGGTCAGGGTGCCCTCGAACTTGGTGTACGCCGAGGCGCTCGTCTTCGCGCTCGTCGCCGCCAGCGTCCAGTCGCCCTTGGTCACCGCGGCGCCGACGGTCCGGGTGGCGCGGCGCAGGCTGGCGATCTGGTCGTTCAGCGTCGCGTTCTCGACGTTCGCCAGCAGGGTCGCGGCGCGGTTGAGCCGGATCTCGGTGTCGCCGGCATAGGTGCTGGAGGGGTCCTTCAGCGCCAGGGTCAGGTTCTGGCTGGCCATCGCCAGCGCGGTCTCGGCGCGGACCGTCGGCAGGTCGCTCGCGGTCGCCTCGGCCACCGCGTCACGCATCGGCTGGGCGCCGGCCGCGGCCGTCACGCCTAGCCAGGAGCCGATCAACAACAACACCGACAGCGCGAGGCCGAAGTTCAGGAGTCGTCGCGTCCGCCGGGCCAGGGCGATGCCCAGAAGCAGCAGGACGAGGACCGCCGCACCGGTCGCGATGTCGGCCAGCAGGGTGCTCCGGGTGGACAGCGCGACTTCCCGGGCCTGTTCGGCGTCGCCGACGAACGCGCTCAGCGCCGGCCGGACGGTCTTGCCGAGCGCCTCGTGGGCAGCCACGATCTGCCGGACGGCCGCGGCGGGCTGGGAGGCGTCCAGGCCGGTCTGCACCAACATCGCGTAGTCGAGGACGCCGTTCACCACGTCCTTGCTGGAAGGTCCGCCGTCGGTCTGCAGGCCAGCCAGTTCCGGACCGAGGTCGTGCAGGGCGGACGTGAGCGCGGACTTGTTGGCGGCGGACGGATCGGCCGCCCAGCCGGTGGCGGCGATGTCGACGGCGTTCAGCTTCGCCGCGGCCTGTTCCGCCGAGGCGAGCGAGGTGTTCAGTCGTCCGGCGAGCGCGACCTGGCCGTAGGCGATGGTGAGCGAGGTGACCAGCGCGATCCCGCAGGCGACGCAGACCGCCACGGCGACGGTCTGCAGCCAGCGCAGGAAACGCGGAGTTCCCCGGGACGCGCGCGTCATCGGCTGGGGCGCGGCCGTCCGCGTCGGGAGCATCGCGGCCTGGGCAACGCCCGGCACGGGGTACTGGTGACCTGCCGGGCTCCCGGGGCGGTCGTCACGGTTCCTCCGCGGGAGCGGCCGGGGCGGGTTCATCCGACGCGTTGGAGGACGGTCCGTCGCCGTCGGCAGGTTGCCGCTCCTCCGACGCCACGGCGCCGGGCGCGGCCTGCCAGTCCACAACCGTCGACGGATCCGGGGTGACGTCCTCGGGCAGCAGCATCCGCAGCTGTTCGAGCGAGGGCTCGTCCACCTCGCGCAGGCGCCAGGCGTGCTTGCCGATCGCGGCTTCGAGGACGTTGCGGGCGAACCGTCCGTTGCCGAAGGTCTCGTTCCGCACCTGCTGGGCGAGCAGCGCCTTGAACGCGTCCAGGCTGCCCTCGCCGAGGTCGTAGTCGGCTTTGGCGACCATGCCGGTGAAGATGCCCACCAACTCCTCGTCGGTGTAGTCGTCGAAGTTGATCGTGGTGCGGAAGCGGCTGGCCAGGCCCGGGTTCTGGGCGACGAAGATCTCCATCGGCATCGGATAGCCGGCCACGATGACGACCAGGTCGTCCCGGTTGTCCTCCATCTCCTTGACCAGGGTGTTGATCGCCTCTTCGCCGTACTGGTCGCCGCTGAGCGAGTACGCCTCGTCGATGAACAGCACGCCACCCTTGGCCTTGGCGCACACCTCGGCGGTCTTCATCGCGGTCTGGCCGAGGTAGCCGGCGACCAGTTCGGAACGGTCGACCTCGATCAGTTGGCCCTTCGAGAGCAGGCCGACGGCGCGGTAGATGCCCGCCACCAGGCGCGCGACCGTGGTCTTGCCGGTGCCCGGGTTGCCGACGAACACCAGGTGCCGGGTGATGGTCGGGCTCTTCAGCCCGGCCTTGGCGCGCAGCGTCTCCACCCGGAGGGTCGCCGTCTGGCGGTGGATCTCGGCCTTCACCTTGGTCAAGCCGACCAGGCCGTCCAATTCGGCGAGCAGTTCCTCGAGGGTCTTCTCGGGTGCGGTGGGCTTCTCCGGCTCGGCGGGCTTGGTGGCCTCACCCTCGGGCGGGGGCGCGGCGGCGACGGGCGGCTGCTCGGCGGGGGCGGTGCCGGGCGCGGTAGGNGCCGGACGGGACCGCGGGGGCTGCTGCCCGAAGAGGGTGCCGGGCAACCCGGGGATCGCCCCGGCGCCGAAGGGATCCAGCTGGTGGAGATCCAGCAGCCGCTGCTGGCTCTGGCTCAGCCGCTCCAGGACGGAGGTGAGCACGTGGGGCGCGTTCTTGACGAACTCGGCGTCCACGGATGGAGGCACCGAGCCGCCCGGCAACGACCCGAGGCTCGACGTACCGGGGCCCGGGTGGGCGGCGCTCAGCTGCGCGGCGGCGGCCAACTGCGCGGCGCCGGTGCTTTGCGGGGTCGGATCCCCNAACAGCGCGGCAGCGGTGGCCACCTCGGACAACGCGGCGGCGTAGCCGGCCGCCTGCGCGGAGCGGGTGTTGACCAGCTGCGACAGCAGNGGAGTGGCGGACGAACGAAACTTGCGTCCCTTCATCGCCGCGGTGATGAACGTCTCGGCGCTGATCGCCCGGCCGGTGGCGGTGCACCAGTCGACGAACGCGCCAACGGACGATTCGGCCACGGCGGCGGCGAGGATCTCGCCTTCCGCGCGGGCCTCCTCGCCGGGCAGCCCGGCGGCTTCGGCGGCCTTGACGAGGTCGTCGAGGGTGGCTGGCAGGTCCGGGGTCATGGTTACTCCACGTCGAGGGGTTGGCCGGCGCGGCCGGCGGGGGCGGGGTGGTGGCCGACGGTGCAGCCAGGGGCGACGCTGCCGGGGCAGCGGACGCGGCAGGGGAGCGATCCCGGTCCCGGGCGAGGCCGGCGGAGCGGTGAGGTCGGTGGCCGGCGGGGCGTGGCCGAACTTCTCCTGCAGGAACCGGCCGTGGGCGATCAGGGCGCTCGCATCGGTGGAGTTCGCCGCGTCGTAGATCTTGTCCATGGTCGTCCCGAGCAGGTCCAGCTGATCGACCAAGAGCAGCAACGCAGTCTTGCCCTTCTCGACCGGACGCGAGTCGGCCCAGTCGCGCGGCAACCGCAGGTACGCCCCGATCGCCTCGGGCAGGTAGTCGGTGGCCGTGGCGACCACCGAGTAGGCGTCGTAACTGCCCAGGCCCAGGTTGGCCAGCCGGGGCAGGGTGGCCCGGACGACCCGGGTCACCTTCAGGGCCCGCGACTTCACCACCGCGGGCACCCCGAACTGGTGACCATCGCCTCGACCGAACCCAGCGAGGTCAGGATGTCGGCCTCGGTCGGGGCGCTCGCCACCTCGGGAACGGCCACCGGCGCGGGCTCAGCCTCCGGCTTCCCGGTCAACCAGTCCCAAAACCCATCGATCTCCCGACCGCCTCTCAGCCGAGGCTGATCTGCGGCAACGTCTGCGCGCGGGTGTCCTGCTGGGAGACCCGCTCCAGGTACTCCTTGGACTTCACGACCTCGTTCTCCAGCACGCCGATGGTCTGCGCCATCGTGTCCAGGGCCTTCAGCTTGAACTGATCGATCTGATCCATGGTCTGGTAGACGTTCGCGAAGGCCGCCTGCAGTTGCTCCAGGCCGATGGTCGAGGACGCCGCCTGCTCCTGGATGGCCGCCGAGTTGTCCCGCAGCATCTCCGAGGTGCGCTGGATCATCGCCGACGTGGTCGTGTTGAGGGCGGTGATCTGGTCGAGGACCAGCTTCTGGTTGCCCAGCGCCTGGGCGACGATGACGGCCGTCCGGAGCGCGGAGATCGTGGTCGTCGAGGCCCGGTCGACACCCTTGATCAACTCGATGTTGTTCTTGATGATGATGTCGATCGCCAGGTAGCTCTGGATGCTGACCGCCAGCTGGGTGAGCAGGTCCTGGTGCTTCTGCCGGACGTAGAACAGCACGTCCTGGCTCAGCGCCTTCGCCTTCTCCGGGTCGGCGATGTTGAGTTCGGCGACCTGGGCGGCCAGCCGCGCGTCCAGCCGTTCGGCGATGTAGACGTACTGGTTGAGCCGGCCCATCACCGTCCACAGGTTCTGCTTCTCCATGTTGAGCGCCACGTTGTCGCGGGTGAGCTCGTCCTGGCCGTTGCGCAGCGCGTGGAGAATCCCGTTCAACTGCGCCTGAGAGGACTGGTACTTGCGGAAATAGTCGGTGATCTGGCCGCCCACGGGGAAGATGCCGAGCCACTTCTTCACACCGTGCTGGGCGCTGGGGTCGAGATCCTCGATCGTCCGGCGGAGCTGGATGAGGGTCTGGCCCACCTTGGAGCCCTCGGCGATGCCGCCTTCCTTGAGCGCGCGGACCGGGGTGTTCAGCAGCCGGTTGGAGGTCTCGGCGGCCTTCCGGATGTCGGAATCGCCCATGGTGCGCACCGCGTCGGCCTGCGCGGAGAAGGTCGGGGACTTCACCTCGGCGGTGTCGAGGGCCTTCATGAACTCGTCCACTTTGGCGTCGAGGACGGGCACCTGCGCAGCCTCGACCTGGGGCGCCATNCTGGGGGCCTGCGTGGTCGTGACGGCGGCGGGAGCGTCCGGCGCGTTGAGCGTCAGCATGCTCGGCGGAGCCAGGGGGCGGCCTGCGCGGCCGCGCCGGAACCCGGCTGCGGGGTCTCGGTCATGGGGTGCCTCTCGGTCTTTGACAAGTGCTGACCAATCTAGCGGGCGCCAGTTCCCCCGGCAGCCTGGTCATGGTCAGGGTTTCCCCAAAACGGCTGGTCCGTCGGGAAACCTGCCCGGGAAAACAAGCGACCGGGCGCGTCCCAGAGGGACGGCCCGGCCGCGTGATGATTGCCTACAGAGGGCGGACGTGATCCGCCTGCGGGCCCTTGGGGCCGGTGGTGATCTCGAACTCCACCTTCTGACCCTCGTTCAGCGAGCGGAAGCCGCTGCTGTCGATGGCGCTGTAGTGGACGAAGACGTCTTGGGTCCCCCGTCCACCTCGATGAAGCCGTATCCCTTTTCGGCACTGAACCATTTGACGGTTCCCTGCGCCATGTACTTCTCCTAACGTTGCCGCCCCGACCGTGCGGGGCATCACCCTGCCGCGTCGTTCAGCGGCAGTAGGGCCACCCTTGCACAAAGCGCAGGCGCTGTCACCCGTCCCATGACGACACGGTCCGGGTGTCTCGGCAACCGGACGGGCACTTTGTCGGTGGCGGATGGTTGCATGGCCCCATGACCGCAATCGGTGCCCGGGAGCCGCGGCTCGACGCCTGGCAAGAGGCCGCGCTGGCGCGCGCCGACGGTCCGCTGCTCGTGGTCGGCGGGCCGGGTTCGGGCAAGACGACGCTGGTCGTGGCGGCGGCGGTGTCGGCCCTGCAACGCCCGGGCGGGCACGGCGCCCAACCGCTGGTGTGGACCTTCTCGCGACGGGCGGCCAGCGAACTGCGCAACCGGATCACCAGGTCGCTGGGGCGCACCACGGCCCCTCCGTTGGTCATGACCCCGCACGCGTTCGCGCGCTGGCTGCTCGTCCGGTTCGCCGACGCCGACTCCNGGGAACTGCGTCTGCTGACCGCGCCGGAGCAGGAATTCCGGGTGCGGGAACTGCTGCTGGGGGCGGGTCCGGGGCGGTGGCCCGAGGGGCTGACCGCGGCGCACGGGACGCGGGCGTTCGCGCGGCAAGTGCGCGACGCGCTCGCCCGGACCAGGCAGCTGGGCCTCGACCCGGAGGATCTGGTCGCGTACGGGCTCGACGCCCGTCGCCCGGAGTGGTCGGCGGTGGGCCACTTCTTCGACGAGTATCTGGACGTGCTGGGCCACGAGGGGTCGCTCGACTATGCCGAACTGATCCACCGGGCGCGGATCCTGCTCACCGACGAGGCGGTTCGCGCGGAACTGGCCGAGCTGATCGGGCCGGTGATCGTGGACGAGTACCCGGAACTGGATCCCTCCCAGATCGGCCTCTTGCGCGCTCTGGTGCCGCCGNGGGGTGCCGTGCTGGCACTCGGCGACCCGGACCAGGCGGTCTTCGGGTTCCGCGGTGCCCACCCGCGGGCGCTCGGCGACTTCCCCGCCACGTTCCCGACGGCGGACGGGTCGCCGGCGCCGGTGGCGGTCCTGGGTGGCAACCACCGGCATCCTCCTGCGGTGGCCGAGGCGCTGGCGCACCTCGTCCGGCGGTTGCCGTTGCCGGTGCTGGGCGAGGAGGCCGGGAGGGTGCTGCGCCCCGCCGTCGGGGAGGCAGGCCGGCCGGTCGGGTCTCGGGCCGGCTGGGGCGGCGCGGCGCCCGCGGTGGCCGTCCGGGTGTGCGGGTCGGAGGCTGAGCAGGCGAAGCTGATCGCCGACACCGTCCGGGCCGCGCATCTGGACGAGCGGCTGCCGTATGGGGACATGGCGGTCATCGTTCGGTCGGGGCGTCGGCAGCTGGCCCCGGTCGCGCGAGCACTGGCCGCGGCCGGTGTTCCGGTGGAGGTCGCCGGCGACGAGATCCCGCTGTCGGCCGAGCCGGCCGTCCGTCCGTTGCTGCTGGCGCTCGACCTGGTTCAGCGCGAGGAGGCAGGTCGGCCGGACGAGGCCCGGCGGCTGCTCACCTCCCCCTGGNCGGAACTGGACGCGGTATCGCTGCGGGCGCTGGCGAGGACTTTGCAGGCCGAGGAGGCCGCAGCGCTGGGCGAGAGCGTTCAAGTGCCGACCGGGGCGGAGTTGATGGCCGCCGGCCTGCACGATCCGGGGCGATTGCCCGGGGACTCGCAGACCGGTGAGGTGGCGGCGCTGCGGGGGCTGGCGGAGCTGGTCGCAGCCGCCCGGGGCGTCATGCGCAAGCCTGGCTCGACCGTCGGCGACGTGCTCTGGACGCTGTGGACGGGCACCGGCTGGCCGCAACGGCTGCAGGCCGACAGTGCGGCGGGCGGGGAGACCGGTCGGCGCGCGGACCGGGCGCTGGATGGCGTAACCGCCCTGTTCGAGGTGGCAGCGGCCAGCGCGCAGCCGGGCGGCGCCCGAGGGATCCGGGGCTTCCTCGCCGAGGTGGCCGCGCAGGAGATCCCCGCCGATACCGAACGGGAGGCCGAAGTCCGCGGTCGCGGCGTGCGGCTGCTGACCGCGCACCGGGCCAAGGGCAGGCAATGGCCGCTGGTGGTGGTGGCCGGGGTGCAGGAGGGCATCTGGCCCGACCTCGGCCGGCAGGGCGCGGCGCTGCGCCCGGACGAGCTGATCAGCGACGGCCTGGTCGGACGGCCCGACCCGCGGGCGGCTCTGGCCGAGGAGCGGCGGCTGTTCCACGTGGCGTGCAGCCGTGCCTCGCGGCGCTTGCTGGTGACCGCGGTGGCCGGCTCCGACGGCGAGGCGAACCAGCCCTCACGGTTCCTGGATGAGCTGGGCGTCGCCGTCCGTCCGCACACTCCCGATGAGCGGCTGCTGACCTTCGCCGCCCTGACCGCGGAACTGCGCCGTACCGCGGCTTCGCTCGAGGCCTCGCCCGCGCTACGGCGCGCAGCCGTGGCCCGCCTGGCCGCCCTGGCGATGCTGCGGGACGCCCATGATCGTCCGGTGGCCCCGCAGGCGAACCCCGAGCGGTGGTGGGGCGTGCTGGAACCGACGGGCGGGCCCCTTGCGGCGACCGGCCAGGTCCGGCTCAGCGCGACCCAGTTGACCCAGGTGCTTCAGTGTCCCCGGCAGTACGTGCTCGCTCGCCGGTCGCACGCGGAACCGGCACGCAGCAGCGCCGCCGGGCTCGGTTCGGTGATCCACGTGCTGGCCGAACACGCGCGGACCGACGGCCTGACCGCGGACGACCTGCTCGCCGAACTGGATCGGGTGTGGGAGCAGATCCCGTTCGATGCGACCTGGATGTCGGCCAGCGAGCGGGAGGAGGCCGAGTCGGCCCTCGCCCGGTTCGTCAACTGGCAGGAGGCCAACGAACACACCGACGTGGTGGGGGTGGAGGTCGGCTTCGAGGTGCAGGTCGACGTGGACGGGGAGCCGGTGACCCTGACCGGCTCGGTGGACCGGCTGGAACGGACCGCCGCGGGGCTGCGGATCGTGGATTTTAAGACCGGCCGCCGGTTGCCGACCCGGGCGCAGGCACAGGTGCAGGAGCAGTTGGGGGTCTACCAGCTGGCCGCCGACNGCGGGGCGTTCAACGAGGTCGCGGGCGGCCCGACGGGCAGCGCCGGGGCGGTCCTGGTCTACCTGCGGCAGCCGGATTCGGCCGAGGACTACCCCAAACAACTGCACCAGGCGGCGCTGCGGGACACCCCGCATCCGGTCGACGATCCCGACGCGGCGGGCTACCCGACCTGGGTGCACCACCGGATCGCCCGGGCGGCCCGCATCGTGCGCCAGGGCAGCTACCCGGCGACGCCGGGTGAGGGCTGCCGGTGGTGCGCGTTCTCGTCCAGCTGCCCGGCAGGGCCCGGTGGCGGGCAGGTGGTGTGATGACCAGGCTGCTGCGGGACGCCGGCGACCTCGGCGCCGCTCTCGGGCTGCAGTTCTCGGACGAACAGCTGGCCGCGATCACCGCACCCTTGGCGCCCGGGGTGATCATCGCCGGCGCGGGCTCCGGCAAGACCACCGTCATGGCCGCCCGGGTGGTGTGGCTAGTGGGCACTGGTCAGGTGACGCCTGAGCAGGTGCTGGGGCTGACGTTCACCCGCAAGGCAGCGGCGGAGTTGTCCAGCCGGATCCGCGGGGCGCTCGAACGCGCCGCCGTGATCGACTCCTCGGGGATCGACGAGGCCGGGGAGCAACTCGTCCTGACCTACGACGCGTTCGCGGCCCGCCTGGTGGGTGAGCACGGGCTGCGCATCGGCGTCGAGAGCGATCCGCTGATGATCACCGGCGCGTCCCGGTTCCGGTTGGCGAGCCGGGTGGTCGCCGACGCGGCAGGTCCATTCGAGCACCTGTCCCGGCTGCGGCCGGACTCGATCACGCAGCGGCTGCTGGAACTGGACGCCCAACTGACCGCCCACCTGGTCACCAGGGACGACCTCGAACGCCAGACCCGGGAGTTCCTGCTGGCCCTGGAGCAGGCGCCCCGGAACCGGCTGCGGGCGCTGTATGCGTCACTGCGCACCGCGCGCGCGGCGGCCGAGGAACGGCTGGAACTGGCGGCGCTGGCCGAGGAGTACGCCGCCTTGAAACGGCGGCTCGGCTACGTGGAGTTCGCCGATCAGATGGCGGTGGCGGCGCGACTGGTGCAGGCCGCCCCGGAGGTCGCGGCGATGCTGCGGCAGCGGTTCGCCGTCGTGTTGCTGGACGAGTACCAGGACACCTCCTCGGCTCAGGCCGCCCTGCTGCGCGGGCTGTTCTCCGGCCCGGATCCGGCGCGGGGCCGCGGCCATCCGGTCACCGCGGTCGGCGACCCCTTCCAGGCCATCTACGGCTGGCGGNGGGCCGCAGCCAGCAACATCCTCGCGTTCGCCGCCGAGTTTCCCGAGGCGTCGGGACGGCCGGCCGCCCGGTACGCGCTCACCGTCAACCGGCGCAGCGGGCCGGCGATCCTGGCCGCGGCCAACGACCTGGCGCGCAACCTGCGGGCCGACCCGGCGATGGAATTCGACGGCAACCAGTGGCAGTTGGTGGCGCCGCCGGGCACCNCTGACGGCACGGTCGCCACGGCGTCGTTCGACACCTGGCCCGACGAGGTCGGGTGGATCGCCGACCGGATCGTCGCCGCCCACGCCGCCGGGGAGGTGCCACGCTGGTCCGACATCGCGGTGCTGACCAGGCGAAACGCCCACATCGGGCCCTTGTATGGCGCCCTGGTCGAACGCGACGTGCCGGTCGAGATCGTCGGCCTGGGCGGCCTGCTGAACCTGCCCGAGATCGTGGACGTCACCAGCACCCTAGCCCTGCTCGACGACGTGACGGCCAACCCGGCGGTCATCCGGCTGCTGAACGGTCCGCGCTGGGCGATCGGGCTCTCCGATCTGGTGCTGCTCGGCCGCCGGGCGGTGCAGCTGGCCGGGGCCGCCGACGAGCCCGGCGCCGGACTGGCCGCCGATCTGGACCGCGCGCTCGCGCGCACCGACGCGACCGTCGCGGTGAGCCTGTTGGAGGCCGCCGAACATCCCGGTGACCTGCCCTACACCCCCGAGGCCAGGGCCAGGTTCGCGCGGTTCGCGGCCGAANTCCGGGCCTTGCGCGCACACAGCGCCGAACCGGTCCTCGACCTCGTCCGACGGGTGATCGCGAGCCTCGGGCTGGAGATCGAGCTGACCAGCAACGCGGGCAGCCCGAGCCAGCTCGGCGCGTTCGTCGACGCGGTGGCCGGCTACGTCGACGTGGACGGCGACGCGTCGCTCACCGGCCTGCTGGCCTACCTGGAGGCCGAGGCCGACCACGGGGTCGGCCTGGAACAGGCGGTGGTCAGCGCCGCGGATTCGGTGAAACTCCTCACCGTCCACAAGGCGAAGGGGCTGGAGTGGGAACTGGTGTTCCTGCCCGGGCTCGCCGCGGACGTGTTCCCCAGCCTGCGCGTGACGTCGAACTGGCTGAAGGCGGCTGCCGCGGTACCGGCGGACTTGCGGNGGGACGCCGACGCCATCCCGCAGTTGGCCGACGTGACCGACGGGGCCGCGACCGAGTACGCGCAGGCGTTGNACGCGGAGGCTCAGTTCGCCGAGGACCGCCTGGTGTACGTCGCCGCGACCCGAGCCCGGCGGCATCTGGTGGCCACCACCCACACGTGGGCGCCGACGCTGATCAAGCCGCGGGCACCGTCGGCGTACTTCACGACCCTGTCCGGTCACGGGAACACGCTGGCGACCGCCTCGCCGCCGGCGCCGGAGAATCCGCTGGCGGGCAGTGCGGGATCGATGTCCTGGCCGGCCGCCGGCGATGTCGAGGCCCGGGCCCGTCGGATCGCGGCCGCGACCGCGGTCGCCGAGGCGATGGACGCGCTGGGACGCGGGGAGAAGCCGGACGACACCACCGAAACGATCGACGACGCGGCGCGGGTGGCCCGGTGGGACAGTGCCCTGGCCCAGTTGCTGGCCGCGGCGGAGCCGGCCGCGACCACACCGGCGCCGACCTACCTGTCGGCCACCGGGCTGGTGCGCGCGGCGCGGGAACCCGCCGCGTTCGCCGCGGAACTGGCTCGTCCGATGCCCCGGTTGAGCGGCCGCTCCCAGCTCCAGGGCAGCCGCTTCCACCGCTGGCTGGAACGCCGCTTCTCGCTGACGCCACAACTCGACGCGTCCTGGGAGCCGGACGACGACGCCGAGGACGCCGACTTCGCCAAGCTCAGCGCCGCGTTCGAACGGGGCCGGTTCGCGACCCGACGGCCCCGCGCGGTCGAGGTGCCGTTCTCGATGGTGCTGGGCGGGGTGCTCGTCCGGGGCCGGATCGACGCGGTCTTCGACGACGGCCCCGAAACCCTGGTCGTGGACTGGAAGACCGGGCCGGCGCGCAGGGCAGACCCGCTGCAGCTCGCGATCTACAAGGTGGCCTGGGCCGAACTGCAGGGCTTGCCGCTGGACGCCGTCCGCGCCGGCTTCTTCGACGTGCTCGCCGACGAACTGGTGCTGCCCGACGACCTGCCGGATCGCGAGGGTCTGGTGCGCCTGNCTGCGGAGCTCCGGGCTGGGTGCCTAACCTGTGCGGGTGGACACGTGGGCGGCACCGGGCAGCTTCGACCGGGTGGAGGACAGGCGCGGCGACGAGTCGTGGGTGGCCGGCCTGTGGACGACCCCGGCAGCCTGGCCGTGCGGGTGGACGAGAGCGGCTCGGTCGCCTGGGCCGACGACGGCCCGGAGTTGCACCGGCCCTCGGGCAAGTACGACCCGGAGCATAACTGGCTGCTGGGCCTGGCCCCGGACGGCAGCGCCCGCTTCGCCGTGGCCGCTGCTGTCGCTGCCGGCCGCACCGTCCGGGAGTTGCCGGACGGGCTACCGCAGGCCGACCTGGAACTCGTGACCGCCGCGGCGGCCCTGGCCGCCTGGCATGAGTCAGCCGGCCACTGCGGGTGGTGCGGCGGGCGCAGCCGGGCGCACGGGGGCGGTTTCGTCCGGCGGTGCACCGAGTGCGGGCGGGACGCCTTCCCGCGCACCGACCCGGCCGTGATCGTGGCCGTCGTCGACGACGCGGGACGGCTGTTGCTGGGCCGCCAGGGCCGGTGGGCGGCGGGCCGCATGTCGCTGCTGGCGGGGTTCGTGGCCGCCGGGGAGTCGCTCGAACAGGCGGTGCGCCGCGAGGTCGCTGAGGAGTCGGGGTGCCGGTCACGTCCGTCCGCTACCTGGCCAGCCAGCCGTGGCCGTTCCCACGCTCGCTGATGCTGGGGTTCAGCGCCCGCGCAGGCGGCACGGACATCGCCATCGATGGCGTCGAGATCGTCGAGGCCCGCTGGTTCAGCGTCGACGAACTGGAGGCTGAGCTTGCCGCCGGCCGGATCAGCCTGCCGATGCCCGTCTCCATCGCCTACCGGATCATCGACAGCTGGCGCCGCGGAGCCCTGCCCGCTCCGGACTGAGCGACCCGTTCGGGGGCCGAGGGGTGGACGCCCCGGGAAGGCATCCGGCTGCCAGGCGCGGCGCGGGGGACAGGCCCCCGGTCCGGCTGGCTAGAGCCGGTCGCGCAGCCCGCTGGCCCGCCGGGCCCGCTGGGCGATGGCCCGCCGCACCGAGGCCTCCGGGCCGATCAGATCCACCCGCCGGCTGGCCCGCGTCACCGCGGTGTAGAGCAGTTCGCGGGTGAGCAGGGGCGAATCCTCGGGCGGCAGGACGACGCTGACCGCCTCGAACTGGCTGCCCTGGGCCTTGTGCACCGTCATCGCGAACACGGTCTGCGCACCTTCGAGCAGGTACGGCGAGAACGACCGCACCCCGGAGCCGGACGAGAAGTAGACCCGGGGTCTGTGGTCGGCCCCGCGGATCACGACCCCGGTATCGCCGTTGTACAGGCCCAGGTCGTTGAGGTTGGTCGTCATCAGCAGCGGCCGGCCCGTGTACCACTCGCCGTCGGCCCCGAAACCCTCGATCGCTTCCCGCAGCCAGGCCTCGGCGATCCGGCCCCAGCGCTGCACGCCGAACGGCCCCTGGCGATGGGCACACAGCAGCCGATGACTGTCCAAGGCTGCCAGGGCTCCGGCCAGGTCGCCGGTCCGGGCGGCGGCGTCCACCCCACGACCCGCCGCCACGATCGCCTCGCGCAACCGCACCAAAGACGTGCCTGGCTCGGTCAGGCCCACCTCGTCGCCGGCGCGGAGCAGCGTCAGCGCGGCATCGGCGTCGCCGTCGCGGATGGCCGCGGCGAGGTCGCCGATTCGTCCGTCGAAGCGGAAGTTGTGTCGCAGCACCGCCACCGGGGCGGGACGATCCTCGTGCTCGGCGGCGCGCCAGCCGGCCCGGGTGATGTCGGAGAGGACCGCCCCGGCTTCCACCGAGGCCAGCTGATCGGGGTCGCCCACGAGGATCAGCCGGGTCTGCGGCCCCACCGCCTCCAGGAGTCGCGCCATCAGCGTGAGCGAGACCATCGAGGTCTCGTCGACCACCGCCACGTCGTGGGGNAGCGGGTTCTCCCCGTCGTGGACGAACCGGTTGCGGTTCTCCGGGGTCCACCCCAGCAGTTTGTGGATCGTTCGCGCGCTCACCTGCGCGAGGCGTGCCGAGGAGGCGGCCGGCAGGTCGGCCCGGGCGGCGCGCAATGCCTCGTCCATCCGGGCGGCCGCCTTGCCGGTCGGGGCCGCCAGGGCGATCCGCCGGTGCGGGTCCTCGGCGAGCAGCAGGTCCAGGATCCGGGCGATCGTCGTCGTCTTGCCCGTGCCGGGACCACCGGCGATCACGGTCAGGGCCGAGGTCAGGCAGCTCCGCGCCGCCGCCCGCTGGGAGGCCTCCGCTTGGGTCGGGAAGGCGGCGGCCAAGGTGGCGGCCAGCCTGGCGGGGTCGGGCCCGGGCAGGGCGGTGCGCCACCGGGCGAGCAGCGCTCGCCGCACCTGCTCCTCCTCCTGCCAGTAGCGCTCCAGGTACAGCCGGTCCCCGACCAGGCGGAGCGCACGGGCGTCCCCTTCGGCGCCTTGGGCGATCAGNGGGCTCGCGCTCAGCGACTCCCGCCAGGGGACGGGGGCGGGCCAGAGCTCGTCGGGGACGCTCACGGCCTCGTCCTCGGACGCCACGGCCTCGCGCACGCGAGCCAGGTCCAGGCAAACGGACCCCACCCGCAGCGCCCGGACGGTGAGGGCCACCGCCAGCGCCACGGTCTCGGCCTGCTCCCCGTAGAGGCGGCACAGGTGCCGGGCAGCGTGCACGTCGCCCCAGGCCAGGGCGCCCGCGGCATGGAAATCGCCCACCAGCCCGGTCGCGGCCACCGACAGGGCCGGATCGAAGACCCCGGACGTCATGGGCTCCCCCTTTCCCGGCCAGCAGTGCCGAGGCAGCCACCACCAGGTCCGCCGGCGGTGCCCACGCGAACACGCCGGTGGGGGTGTCGCTGGTCTTGGATTCCCCGGCCATCCCGCGGACGAACAGGTACAGCACGCCGCCGAGGTGCCGGGCCGGGTCGTAGCCGGCCAGCCGGACGCCGAGGAACCGGTGCAGGGCGACGCAGTACAGCAGCGCCTGCAGCGGGTAGTGGCTGTCCATCATCGCCTGGGCCATGGCGTCCATCCCGTAGTGGCCGACGCTCAGGTCACCGGTCGGGGAGAGCCGGTTGGTCTTGTAGTCGACCACGAGGAACCGGCTGTCCTCGGCCCGGATCCGCAGCACCGCGTCGATGCTGCCGGTGAGGAACCCGCGCAGCGGCTGACCGGCGAGTTCGGGTTCCCGCAGCCGGTCCGGGTAGTCGGCCAGCGGGTCGTCCGGGGCGAGGTGGTGGGCCAGCAGGTCGGCCAGTTCGGTGAGCGTGATGCCACCGGCGTCCGCCAGGGGCATCTCGAAGTCGAGTTCGGCCAGCCGGTCGGTCAGCGCCAGGTCGCAGAGGCGGCGTCTGGCCGCCAGCGGCCCGAGCGGGGTGACCAGGCACGGCAACAGCGCCTCGGCCAGCGCCTCGGGCGTGACGCCCGGCAGCGGGAACCGCGGCAACAACTCGGTGGTGAGCCGCAGCAGCCGGGGCGCGAGGATCTCCACCGGCGAGTTCCCCGGCTGGACGTACGGGTCGAGATCCTCCAGCAGTGCGTGCACGAGGGTGCCGAACTGGGTGCCTCCGGGCAGATCGGCCAGCGGTGAGCGCGGCGCCTCGGCCTGGGGAACGACCTCGGGCTCGGGCTCGTCCTCCACGAGCCCGGCGATCTCGGCGGCGCCCAGCCACCGGCCGTCCGCGTGGGCGGCGGCGGTCAACCCCGTGTAGGACGTGCGCCGCCAGGCGGGNTCGACCGTGCGCTCGAACGTCCGGCGACGGAGCTCCACCGGCCCCGGCGGACGGACGGGCAGCGCCCGTGGGGTGTCGGCCAGCACCGGCTCGACGGCGATGCCCGGATGTTCGCGAAGCCAGGCCAGATCCTTCGGCTCGCCGTCGCCCGGCGGGGCGTCCACGGGGTAGGCCGGCTCGGCCTCCGCGCGCCCGCGATCCCGGAACAGGATGCGGTGCAACGGCGAGGCGGGGGTGTTCCAGGTCGTCCGGGTCCACCAGGCGACGACCTGACTCTGTGCCCGGGTCAGGGCCACGTACAGCGTCCGCAGCGAGTCCTCGGCCTCCTCGAGCTGGTGGGCGGCGAACCGTTGGGGCCGCCCGGGCGCGTGACGGCCACCCAGGTCGACCACCCGGCGCCCGGTCTCGTCGTGGAAGACCAGCCGGCCGTCCTCGTCGTCGCGCACGTTCCGGTCGGCGAGGTCGGGCAGCAGGACGACCGGGAACTGCAGGCCCTTGGCCTTGTGGATCGTCTTCACCTGCACCGCCTGGGAGTCGGTTTCCAGGCGCCGGGTGCGTTCGGCCCCGCCGTCGCCGGAGGCTCCCGCCTCGGCCAGCCATTCGCGCAGCCACGCCGCCGACTGCTGGCCGGTCTGGGCCGCCTCGTGCAACAACTGCGCCAGGTGCCGCACGTCGGTCATCAGCCGCTCACCACCGGGCGCGGCGAGCACCCGGGTGGTGAAGTCGGTCTCACCGGTGACGGTGGCGAACAGCGCAGCCACGCCATCGTGGGCCAGCCGCCGCTCCCAGCGCCGGATGTCGGCCGTCCACTCGCCGAGGGTGTCCTCGTCCGCCCGAGCGAGGTCGGCGAGGCTGCGACCGAAGAACGCACTGCGCATCGCGGCGCGCACGGCGGCCGCGCGGGGTTCGCCNATCGCCTCCAGCAACACCGCCCAGGCGGTGGCGGCCTCAGAGGTGAAGATGCTGTCGGAGCCGCTGAACGCGACCGGCACCCCGGCACGGCGCAGCGCCTCGGTCACCTCGCGGCCGGTGCGGTTGCTGCGCACCAGCACCGCGACGTCGGAGTATTCCAGGGGTCGCTGCGCCCCGGGTGGGCCGAAGGTCGCCCCCGAGGTCAGGAGCCGCTGGACCTGGGCGACCACGTCGGCGATCACCCCTGCCCGCGCCTGGCGGGGAGCCGGCAGCCGGCCCTCGGGGCTCCGGTCGTCCAGCACGCGCAGCCGGACGGGCCGCAGCGCCGTGCCGTCCGGGTAGTGCAACCGTGACTCGCCGTGGCTGGCCCGCACCGGGCGCACCTGGATGCCCGAACCGAGCGCGAGCCCGTCCAACAGGGCGTCGACCGCCTCGACCAGAGGACCGTCGGCGCGATGGTTGGTGCTGAGCGTCAGCCGCTCGTCGGAGGCCTGGCAGGCCGCCAGGTACGAGCGCACGTCCGCGCCGCGGAAACCGTAGATGGCCTGCTTCGGGTCTCCGATCAGGACCAGGGCNCCGTGGCCGTTGAAAGCGCGGCGCAGGATCTCCCACTGGACGGGGTCGGTGTCCTGGAACTCGTCCACCAGCACCACGGCGAACCGTTCCCGCAGCCGCGCGCAGCTTGCCGGCCCGGTGTCGGGGTCGGTGAGGTTGTCCCGCAGCCGCAGCAGTTGGTCGTCGAACGTCATCAGCCCCTGAGTGTGTTTGCGGCGGGTGGCCTCCTCGCGGACCTCCCGGGCGAAACCGACCCGCTGGGCGACCCGGCCGTCGCTGATCTCGGGCACGATCGGGGAGTCGGGTTCGAACAGGGCGTCGATCGCGAGGCGGAGCGCCCCGGTCTCCTCGGTCGCGTGCCTGCCCCGGATGTCATGAAACGGGAACGGCGGTTCCCGCTCCTCGTAGGCGTAACGGGCCAGGTACAGGTCCTGGGCGATCTCGCGGAGCAGCGGTTGGGCGTCGTCGATCAGCGTCGCCCGGGGATCCTGGGAGGCGAGTACCCCGAGCCCGGCGAACATGGCCTGGCAGAACTCGTGGATCGTCATGATCGTCGCCTTGTCCACCCCGACGAGCGCGGCGCGCAGGCGTTCCCGCTGGTCGGACGGCAGTTCGTCGCCGGCCGCCAGTTCGGTGAAGCGGGCGCGGACCCGGGAGCGCAGTTCCCGGGAGGCCTCGCGCGAGAACGTCACGACCATCAACTGCTCGATCGTGCAGCGGCCCTCGGCCAGGTAGCGCGCGGCGAGGGTGGCGATGGTGTGGGTCTTGCCGGTGCCCGCTGACGCTTCGAGGACGACGGTGCCACTGGGCAGCGGGCCTGCCGGATCGAACTCGTTCATCCCGCCNACCTCCCGGGCCAGCAGCGGATCCCACACGGCTCGGGCCAGGGCGGCCGCCAGGCAGGCCTCCCCGGAGGCCGGCAAGTCGGGTTGTCCTTCGTAGCGCGGNCTCCAGCAGGGCGGCGAGGTCGGGGTAGAACAGCTTCCAGGACGCGTCGCTGTCGAANNGCGCCACGGGTCGTCGAGGCGGCGCAGCCTCGGATCGAAGGGGTCGGCGCGCTCGGCTCGGGCGATGGCGATGGCCTCGGCGACCCGCGGAGGCAGCGGCAGGGCCCGGTTGAGCCCGGCGGCGTGCACCGCCAGCAGGGTCCGGAGGACGGCCGCGGCCTCGTCCGGGGACGGGGACGCCAGCCTGGCGCGGCTGGCTCGGCCGACCACGACCCCGGCCTCGGCCGGCAGTCCGGCAACCGCGGCGACGACCAGCCGCACCCAGAGGGCCAGCCGCTGCCGGGCGCCGACCCGGGAGAAGTCGGCGGCGAGCACCAGTCCGCCGTGCAGGCGGATCCGACCGGCCACCCGGACTCCGCCGGCGTCGACCACCACATCGTCCACCTGCGGTGGCTCCTGAGCCTCGGCGGGCAGGTTGCCCACGATCCGGGAGACCTCCCGGCCGACGTCGTCCAGCACCCGCGACCCCAGTTGCCCGGGCGGGACCAGGCCCCGCAGCCACTCGGCCTGCGTGACCCGTTCCAGCGGCTGGCCCGAGCGCACCAGGCGCAGTTCCCGCGCACCCAGTTGCCAGCGTTGCAGGAAGTCCAGCTCGATCGGGATCTCGTCGCCGACCTCGCTCCGTTCACCCAGGAACAGGCCCGTTCGGTGCCGCAGGAAGTACCGGGCCGGGTGCGTCAGGAACGCGACCAGGTCGTCCACCGCCACGTCGGTCGGGGCAGGAAGTTCCGGGATNCGCCGCCTCGCCGGGGAGACCGGCGGCGGATCGTTCAGCGCACGGGCACCGCGCAGCGCCAGCGGGTCGAAGCTGATGGGCTCGGCCTGGAAATACCACGGGTCGAAGGGCTGGAGCCGGTGCTCGGTGACCACCTGTGCCCGCAGCGAACCGCCGCGCTGCGCGCTGGCGGTCTCATCGAGGGCCTCCAGCAGGTCGGCGAGCGGGGCGGGCGGGTCCAGGGGCTCGTTGGTCGCCGCGTTGCGGCCCTGATAGGTGATGACCAGCCGCTGCTCGGCGGCCAGGATCGCGTCGAGCAGCAGTTGCCGGTCGGCCGCCGGCGGATCCGGCTCGCCCGGCCGCGGACTGCGCAGCAGCAGGTCGTCCCCGTCGTGGTCGGGCCGGCGCGGGAACACCCCGTCGTCCAGGCCGAGCAGGCACACCACCCGGTGGGGGACGTGCCGCAGCGACGACAGCGAGCACACCGTCAGCGACCCGTTGCCGAACGCCGGACGGGCGGGGGTCTGCGCGAACTCGTCCAGGACCGCGCGCTCGGCCTCGGCCAGGCTGAGCACGGCGGTGTCGCCGCCCCGCTCGGCGAGCGTCCCCAAGCCCAGCCACGCGTGGGTGCGCTGCCAGGCCTCGTCCGGGCCGGTGAGGCTGAGCAGATCCAGCGCGCGGCGCAACCGCTCCGCCCAGCCGGCCGGGGTGGTGGGCCGGTCGAACTCCTCGGCCAGCCGCGACAACCGCCCGATCAGCTCGCACAGAGCACCGATCAGCGGCACGTCGGAGGAATCGACGTCGTCGACCGGCAAGGTGGTGCCCACGGTCGGCAGGCCGTCCTCGCTCACCGCGATGCCCAACAACAGCCGTTGCAACCCCGCGAACCAGGTGTTGTGCGGGAAGCGGCCCAACCCGAACCGGGCCCGGTGCCGCTGGCCAAGCCCCCACCGGATGCCGGCCCGTTCGACCAGTTCGGCGAGCCGCTCGGTGTCGTCGGGGTGGATACCGAACCGGCGTGCCACTCCTGGCTGGGCGCACAGGTCGAGCAGGTCAGCGGTCTCGGCCCGGGACGTGACCAGACCCAGCACCCGGCGCAGGACGCCGACGAGCGGGTTGACCTCGGCCGCGGTCCGGTCGGCCACCTGCACCCGGAAATCGCAGGCCGGGTGGCGCCCCGCAGCNGCGTCCGGTAGCGAGAAGGCCGCGGTGATGAGCGGGGTGGCGGCGGCCAGATCGGCGCACCCGATCACGACGTCGCGGGGTTCGAGGGACGGATCGTCGGCCAGCAGGCCCGTGATCGCATCCCGCAGCACCTCCACCTGGCGATCCAGGCCGTGGCAGGCGTGCACCTGCACCGAGGCATCGGACGAAGCCGCCACGCGTCCCGGTGCGGGCGGCATGTCGTGGGCCAGGTCCGAGCGAAGCCACGCCAGGACCGTCCCGGGGCTCGCCACCCCGGCGGCCGGGTGGCCGAGGTCGCCGGTCTCGAGCCACTCGTCCGGCCCCGCGGGGAGCAACGCCGCGGCGGACTGCCGGCCGAGCCGGCGATTCAGCATGTGGCGGGGATCGGACCCCGCGGCCGTACCGGGAAGCCACAGGTGCACGCCGCGGTGTTCGGCCACGGCCTCCAGCAGGGCCACGTCTCCCGGGGTCAGNCGGCGGGGAGCGAACAGGGACAGTTCGTCCGGCGCCTCGAAGACCTCCGGCGCGGCTCGGAGAACACCCAGGAGCCGGTCGTGCTCCCCGACGGGATCACTGCCGAGCTGCTCGGCCAGCAGCCGGAACAGCACGGCCTGCCAGGCGTCCTGCCCGAGCGGTTCCCCCGTCTCGGCAGCGTCCGCTCCGGCCAGCCAGCCCCGCAGGAGCTCGGGCCGCCACGCCGCGTAGCGGGCGTACAGCCCGGCCAGCCGCCGGGCCACCGAGACCCGTTCGCGGGAGGCGGCCAGGTGCGCCCGCAGCCGGGCCAGTGCGGGCTCGCCGGGGTGCTGGTCGACCACCCGCAACAGCGACCAGGCCAGCCGGTCGGGCTGCCACGGGTCCGGCGCGTCGCTGACCAGGCGACGCAGGCGCCGCCGCAGCCCGCCCAGGCTGACGAAGTCGACCCCGGCACAGATGCCTTCGCCGGGNGAGCCCAGCCGCCGCCCCAGTGCTTGCGCCAGCCAGCGTTGCAGGCCCGCGTGGGGCACCACCACCACGTCGGCGGCGAACGGATCCTGCCGCGCGCCGGCCAGCTGAGCCGCCAGGCCGTCGGCCAGCGTCGTCGCCGTCGCGGCCCGGTGTCGCCAGATTCCGTTCATCTCGGGCAACACCCTAGGGGCCGCGCCGACAGTTTTGTCGCCGGGGTTGCCTACAGTGTTCGACGTGCGCATCGACCCCGACGACCTCCTGGCGGCGCTCGATCCCGAGCAGCGGGTCGTGGCGACCACGTTCGGGTGTCCGGTCGCGGTGATCGCCGGCGCAGGCAGCGGCAAGACCCGCGCGATCACCCACCGGATCGCCTATGGAGTGGCCACCGGTGCGTACAGTGCCGGGGCGGTGCTTGCGGTGACCTTCACGACCCGCGCCGCGNGGGAGTTGCGTGGGCGGCTGCGCAGCCTGGGCGTGCCGAAGGTCCAGGCGCGCACGTTCCATTCCGCGGCGCTGCGCCAGGCGCAGTACTTCTGGCCCAAGGCCTACGGCAGCGAACTGCCCCGGGTCGCCGACAACCGGATCGGGATCGTCGCCGACGCGGCCCACCGCTTGGTGCCCGGCGGGGTGGACACCGGCCGGTTGCGCGACCTGACGACCGAGATCTCGTGGGCCAAGGTGAGCAACGTCCTGCCGCCCGACTACGCCGAGGTCGCCGAGGCCGCGGGACGGGAGGTCGACGGCGTCGACGCCACGATGGTCGGGCGGGTGTATGCCCGCTACGAACAACTCAAGGCCGACCGCAGCCTGATCGACTTCGACGACGTGCTGCTGTGCGCGGTCGCGGTGCTCAGCGACCAGCCGTCGGCGCTGGCCGAGGTGCGCCGGATCTACCGTCACCTGCTGGTCGACGAGTTCCAGGACGTCAGCCCCCTGCAACACCGGTTGCTGGAGCTGTGGACGGGGCCGGAGGCCGACCTGTGCGTCGTGGGCGATCCGGCCCAGACCATTCACTCCTTCGCGNGGGCGCGCGCGTCGTACCTGACCGGGTTCGCGCTCGCGCATCGCCAGGCCACGATCCTGCACCTGGATCGCGACTACCGGTCCAGCCCGCAGGTGGTCGCGGTCGCCAACCGGCTGCTCCGCCCGCGTGGCAGCGGTCTGGAGGCCGTCCGGTTGCGGGCGATGGGCCGCGAAGGCCCCGAGCCCACCTTCGCAGGCCACGACAGCGAGGCCGACGAGGCGAAGGGGGTCGCCGACTGGCTGGCCGAGCAGCATGCCGCGGGGATCGCCTACCCCGAGCTGGCCGTGCTGTATCGGATCCATGCCCAGTCGCCGGCGTACGAGGCCGCCCTGAGCCGCGCCGGAATCCCGTTCACCATCCGGGGCTCGGAGNGATTCTTCGACCGGGCCGAGGTGAAGCAGGCGCTGCTGCGGCTGCGCAGCCCGGCGGCCGAAACCCCGGACGAGGGACTCGCCGACGCGGTCCGGGGTGTCCTCGGCGGGCTGGGCTGGAGCCAGGATCCGCCGGCGGGCCAGGGCAGTTCGCGCGAGCGCTGGGAGTCGTGGTCGGCACTGCTTGCCCTGGCCGAGGAGTTCGCCGGCCAGCACCCGGAGGCGGGCCTGGCGGAACTCAATGAGGAACTGGCCCAGCGGGCGCAGGCCGAACACGCGCCCGGCGGCNGTGGGGTCACCCTGTCGACCCTGCACGCGGCCAAGGGTCTGGAGTGGGAGGGCGTCGCGATCGTCGGCGCCCAGGAGGGCACGCTGCCGTTCGTGCTCGCCACCAGTCCTGAGCAGCAGGCCGAGGAGCGCCGCCTGCTCTACGTGNGGGTCACCCGCGCCCGTACGCGGCTGCGCATCTCGTGGGCCACCACCCGCACCGGCTCCGGGCAACGCCGCAACCCCTCCCGGTTCCTGGACGGCATCCGGCCCGACACCCCCGTCCAGCCGCGCCGCGGCCGTCGTCCGAAGGCCCGGACGCAGCAGTCCGAGGTGTGCCGGACGTGCGGCAAGCGGCTCCAGACCGGCGCCGAGCACAAGCTGGGCCGGCACGTGGATTGTCCCGCCGGCTACTCCGAGCACACCTGGCAGCTGTTGCGTGAGTGGCGCAAGCAGGAGGCGGACGAGGCCGGCCTGCCGGCGTTCTGCGTGTTCACCGACGCCACACTGATGGCGATCGCCGAGCGCCGACCCGCCAACGAGGCTGAACTGCTGGGCATTGCGGGGGTGGGCCGGGTGAAGGCCGACCGCTACGGCGAAGCCGTGCTCGGGTTGCTGGCGCTCGGCGGCTGAGCGAACCCCGGCAGGAACTCGGTGAGCACGTCGGCGAACCGTGCCCGGACGTCCAACTGGGCCAACACCGCGATACCCCCNATCCACACACGGTAGATCAGTGCGTAGACGGGCGGAATGTTCAGCCGCATCGCGACCCCGTCCCGGCCCGTGCTGGCCTTGACGCGCTGGAACTGGCCGCGCATCCAGTCCCGGGTGAAATGGAACTCCTCGACCCGGGCGGGCTCGACGAACGGCTCCAGGTACTCCAGGAGTTCGGCGGCGTCGATGGGGGCGGCGATGAATCGTTCCTGGGTCAGCCCGGCGGTCATCGCGTCCGCCTCGTTGGCACAAGCGAGCCGGATCAGCCGGCCCATCGCCTCGGGCAGACCGTCGGGCAGCTTGGCGACCAGGCCGAAGTCGACCACGCCGAGCCGGCCATCGGTGGTGACCAGGTAGTTCCCCGGGTGCGGATCGGCGTGCAGGATCCCGGCCCGGGCGGGGCCGGAGAACAGCCACCGGACGTAGGCCAGCCCCACCCGGTTGCGATCGGCGTCGGCCCAGGATGAGACCGCGCCCAGCTTGGTGCCCTCGACCCACTGCGACACCAGCACCCGGGACGTCGCGGCCCGGACCTGCGGCACCACGAACTCGGGATCGTCGGCGAACGCGGCGGCCGCCCGGCTCTGGTTCTCCGCCTCCAGCTGGTAGTCCACCTCCTCGCTGATCCGGGCGGCGATCTCCCGGCTGAGCGACACCACGTCCACCCCGCCGGTGAGCGGCGCGACGGCGCCGGCCAGTCGCTCGATCTGGCGCAGGTCGGACCGAAGCGCCGCATCCGCGCCCGGGTACTGCACCTTCACGGCGACCGGCTCGCCGGTGGCGGCCCAGATCGCCCGGTGCACCTGGCCGATCGACGCGGCCGCTGCGGGCCTGGGCTCGAAGGACGTGAAGGCCGATCGCCAGGACGGGCCGAGCTCGTTGCGCAGCACCCCNTGCACCCGGGCGGCCGGCATCGGCGGTGCGCTGTCCTGCAGCCGGGACAGGTGCTGGCGGAACGGCTGCGCGATGTCGTCGGGCAGCACCGCCTCGAACAGGCTCAGCACCTGCCCGAACTTCATCGCCCCACCCTTGAGCTCGCCGAGCACGGCGAACAACTGTTCGGCCGCCTGGGTGCGCAAGGTGGCGGACACCTCGTCTGCGTCGGCGCCGAGCAGGCGCCTGCCCAGCCCGACGGCCCTNCGTCCGGCGACCCCGAGGGGAATCGACATTATGCGGGCGCCCCGGGCCAGCGACGTGGTGGGAACGGGGTCTCGGCCGTCGTCGGTGGCGTCGGGGTGGTTGGTCACGCAGCCATTGTGCCAAGGCCCGTCACTCCCGCCTCGTCGACCAGGCAGCCGCACCCGGGGTGAGCGGCGACTGCCCGGGCGTGCAGCACACCCGCGGGGTCCACCTCCACGACGTTGCCCAGGGCGTCCGGCGAAGCCCCTGCCACCAGCGCCTTCACCTGGAGGCGGGCGGTGGCGAGCACCCAGTCCGTCACCGCCCGGCCGGCCTCGCCGCGGTGGCCGGCCAGTTGGGCGACGATACGCGGCCAGGCCGGGTCCCGGTCGCGACGGTGCAGGTCGTCGCAGCGCACGCAGGGGCTGCGGCCGGGCAGGACCAGGGGCCGACGATCCCGCGGCCGCCCTCACGGCGCACGATCAGGTGCGTGACCCCAGCCAGCCGGAGCGCGTCGGTCAGGGGCCGATCCGGCTCGCACGCGGCCGGAACGAGGACGACCGGTGACCCCGCGCACCCGGCTCGTTCCCCGTTGCGGGTTCGAGGGCCAAGCGTCGGGTTCGGTGGGCCAGGCGAGCTGAGTGACGGTCAGCCCATCGGCCCGCAGACCGGAGCACAGCGCGGTGGCGACCGCGTCCCGGCCGACGACCGTCGCGGCGGTGGGCGCTGGCATCCGGGCCACCCCAACAGTCCGGCGTCCAGCAGGGCGCTCAGGAAACCGGTGAGCCACGCCATCCCCAGTTCAGGGAACGCGGCGTCCAGCGAGGCCGCGGTTGCCGGCCGGGACAGCGCCGCCAGTACCGCCGGGGCTCGCGCCGGGGCGGGTGACACGACCAGCGTCCGGTCGATCTGCAGCGCGTCTCGCCACCGCCACACCGCCACCACGGGACGTAGCAATCGCCAACTGCAGCGCGGATCGATCGTCACCCGGCCAGCGTCGGCCACGCGCGTCCGTTGGGGAAGGGCTTCCCGGGTACCGACAACACCGGCCGCGACGGGGACAACACCCGACCGCTGGGCGAGCGGGGGCCAGGGGCTCAAGCCGGGGCGGGTGGTTGCGGGAACGACAAAGCGCCGGACCCGAGGGTCCGGCGCTGACGTCGTGTTCAGGCCTTCGGCAGGAACCGGGTGAGGTTGGTGCCGCACTTGGGGCACTTCGCCTTGGCGATCCGCGTTCCCTTTGCGTTCACCACCACGTTGCCCTCGGCATCCTGATGGTCCTTGCACTTCACGCAGTAGAACGAACCGCTGTAGGTCTCGTCGGCCACGTCATTCCTCCTCGTTGTTTCCGCGCGGGGTGAGCGCGCACTTGCTGGCCCAGCATAGGGCAAAGCCACGGTCGACGCCCCGCGGCCGAGACCGGCCCGGTAACGGTGCGGGATCCCCGTCGAACCGGTGACCGCTTGCCTTCCCCTGCGAGCGGACCGGACCTTCGAGGATCCCGCGGAAGCGACGGTAGCGGGCGCCCACGCTGGGTCAAGCGGAACGAAAACGTCGGGGGTGTCGCCTATGGTGGCGGCCATGGAGACGGCCAGCTACGAGGTTCGGCGCAGCGCCCGGCGGCGCCGGACGATGAGCATTTCCCGGCAGGCCGGCCGCCTGGTCGTGACGGTGCCCGCTCGGATGAGTGCCACCCAGGAGCGCCAGCTGGTCCCGGGGTTCGTCCGCGGCTTCCTCGCCAAGGAAGCGGCACGCCGGCTGCCAGTGGCCGACACGGAGCTGCAGGAGCGGGCCAAGCGGTTGTTCGCCGCGCATCTTCGTCCGGCGGCCGAGGGGTTCGAGCCGGTGTTCAGCGTTCGCTGGTCGGGCCGGATGGAGCGGCGGTGGGGATCAGCGACCACGGCCAGTGGGACGATCCGGATCTCCGAGCGGCTGCGGACGATGCCGGCCTGGGTCGGCGACTACGTGCTCGTCCACGAACTGGCCCACATGCTGGAGACCAACCACACCAAGCGGTTCTGGGCCCTGGTGGCCCGGTATCCGCTCGCCGAGCGGGCGCGCGGCTATCTCGAGGGGTTCAGCCACGCCAGTGACGGCGAGGGAGCGGGGAGGCGTATTGAAAGCTTGTTGGGCGGGCTCTCGACAGACTGGACCGCCGAGGGTGCGGCTCTCGACCCGAACGGCCGGGGTTCGGGTTCGACAGGTCGGTGGGCGGGAGGCGTCTGATCGCCATCACTGACCGACGCGGCACCGACAAGTCGCCAGCAGGTGCGTGCGTGATACCAGAGTGGTATCGTCCTGGACATGGCGATGACTCTGCGGCTGACCCCCGATGACGAGCGGGTCCTGGCCGCGTTGGCGGCCGAGGACGGGATCAGCCGACAGGAAGCCACCATTCGGGCCATCCACGAAGTGGCCGCCCGCCGCGGTCACGAACGCGACGTCCGGACCCTGTCCGCCGCTGCCCGCGACCGGTACGCCGACCTACTCGACCGGCTCGGTCGGTGACCGTCCACCTGACGCTGGAGGACCTGCTGATCCTGGTCGACGATCTCAGGGTGGGGCCGGTACGCGACCTGGGCCTGCTCGAGTCGGCCGTCCTGCGGCCCGCCACCAACCTGTGGGGACGCGATGCCTATCCCAGTCTGGACGCCAAGGCGGCCGCACTGCTCGACTCGATCGTGCGCAACCATGCACTGGTCGATGGGAACAAGCGGCTCGGCTGGCTGGCCACCGTGGTGTTCCACGGACTCAACGGCGTCACCCTCAACGCCCCCGACGACCACGCCTACGACCTCGTCATCGCGATCGCGAGCGGCACAACCACCCAGATCGAAGCCCTCGCCGCTGCCCTCACCAGCTGGCACTGAGTGCGGCAGGAGAGTGCGTTGGGTCGGTCAGATCAGATCGTAACGCGAGAGACGTACCGCGGGGAGTCGCCAGGATTTGATGACTTCGGTCGCCGGGCACACCGCAACGGGGCTGCACCAGGCCTGCGACTGCTTCTGCATCACCCATCCGCCTCCGATCGTGACCGCCGCGTGCGCCAACTGGCCATGTTCCCGCCAGACCAGGACCAGACCTGCTGTTGAGTTGTCCCACTGGCTGGTTGGGCGGGCGTGCCTGTCTAGCCAACCCTGGAATTCGTCGAGCTGGACCCACTCGTTCTCGACGGGTTCGCCGGCGGCGGCCATGACAGCCCCGAAGCAGTTGGGCCCGGAACGCAGTGGAAAGTGCCCGGCGAGCTCGGCGGCGCGCGGCAGCACCGAGGATGACACCTGTCGCAGCTGGTCGCTCGCTAGGGCATGCAGGCTAGGTCGAGCACCGATCTCGATCCAACGCACCATCCTGGCGAGGAGCATGGGGTCGGATCGCCAGACCGGTGCAGGTTTCGGTGACATACGGCGCAGTTGGTCCGCTCGCAAGGCCCCNCGCAACGACTGTTCGAGGGACCGATACTCGTCCTCGTTGAGCCACGACCACGGGCCGGGCGAGTAGAGGAAGAACGCGGATGAGTTCGGCATCNNAGGCCTGAGCGCGCTGTGCTCGTTTCGCGCGAAGGAACTGGGAAGGAGAGCGCTCGGGAAAGGCTGGGCCTCGGGTGCGTAGAAGGTCGCCCATCGAGCGAGGGTGTCGGAATCAACCTTGATTCCCAGTATCGAGACCGAACTCATGGACCCATCCTCCCTGCAGCACACGACCGCGGCCAGCTGGCCGCGGCAGATCCGGACGTTGCGCGCGGGCACACTCGTAGACGCTGTGGCGCGAAAGGCGTCACACATGTATTCCTTGGTACCGACGGGATGGGAGGCGGAGGGTGCTTGGCCCGCGCTTGTTCACGATTGATCGGGTGGGTGGCGGACGGCTCTCCACGATGGCGGCGCCGCGCGGTGGTGAGTGGATCGCTGAGGAGATGACGGCGCTCCGGTCCTTGGGTGTGGATGGCCTGGTCAGCATGCTCACTGCTGCTGAGGAGCGGGAGCTGGACCTCGAGGATGAGCGGCGCGCAGCTGAGGACGCCGGACTGCGGTACTACGCGCTGCCCACTCGTGACCGGGAGACTCCCGACGAGGCGAAGGCTGTGGATCTGATCCGTCCCTTGGTGGATAAGTTGCGGGCTGGCGCTCACGTGGCAATCCACTGTCGCGCCGGTATCGGCCGCTCCTCCCTCCTCGCCGCCTCAGTCTTGGCGGTGGAGGGCGTGCCGCCGGCCGAGGCGTACCGGCGCATCTCTGCCGCCCGTCACTTGGCCGTGCCTGACACCGAAGCGCAACGGCGCTTTCCGAGTCGTTGGCTCAGCGAAGCCGGGATAGTCGGTGATCCCGTGCGTGGCGATCGGGACGATGCCTGATTGGCGCACAACCACCGACCCCAAGGAGCGACGGCGCCTCCCAGCACTCGAAGTACGCGAGGCGCGCCATGAGCGAGTATGACGTGAAGCGTTATAGTGGGTGAGTGATCAGATCCTTTCGGGACCCGGCCACCGAACGCCTCTGGTCACGGCAACGAGTCGAGAGCATCGATCCCCGGATCGAACGCGCCGCCCTACGCAAGTTGGTGATGTTGGACGCCGCCGAGACGTTGGAGGACCTGCGGGTGCCGCCCGGCAACCGACTGGAGGCCCTGCGTGGTGACCGGGCGGGCCAGTACAGCATCCGGGTCAACCAGCAGTGGCGGATCTGCTTCACCTGGACCGATGCCGGGCCCGCCGACCTCGAGATCGTCGACTACCACTGACAGGAGGTGCCAGCCATGACGACTATCGCTCCAATCCACCCCGGCGAGATCCTGATGGAGGAGTTCCTCGAGCCGCTCGCCATCAGCCAGAACCGGCTCGCCGTCGCGATCGGAGTTCCGCCTCGGCGGATCAACGAGATCGTGCACGGCAAGCGTCGCATCACCGCCGATACCGCCTTGCGGCTCGCTCGCTACTTCGGGACCACGGACCGGTTCTGGCTGAATCTCCAGACCCGCTACGACCTTGAGGTCGAGAAGGACCAACTCGGCGACACCCTCGACCAGATCGAGCCCCTCGCAGCAGTCTGAAACTGAGCGCGAAGTGCGGCAGAGGCGGACGTCCTTGGGCACCCGTGAGACGGGTCGACGCAGGGGAGGCGAGTACGCGATCCGGGCAGCACGAACGCGGTCGAGGCCGGTCCACAGGGCGGCTTCCGCCCGTGGTTGTCGGCCGCGGGATGTCGTTCAGTCCTCCGCGACGGCCGAAGCGTTCGGCCAACCGGGCACTGAAGGGCGTGAGCACCATCCCGGTGGCCTTCTACGGCGTGCCGTTCGTGCCCGCTAGCGGGGTGGCTCCTCCCGCCCGGCGGGCAGCGACGACGCTTCGGCGCAGTGACCGTCGTGGCGCTCGTCGTCGCCGGGCTGGCGCTGGTGGCCGGCACGGCCTACACCGTCGTCCTCGCCCTCGCCGCCGTGTGGGTGACCGCATGAATCCCGCCTCGGCGCTTGTCGTGGTGGAGTCGTGCTGGGGCAACACCGCGACGATCGGCCGGACTGTCGCCGACGCCCTGCGGGCCGAGGGCATCGACGTCACCGTGGTCAGCGCGCAGGACGCACCCGAGGTCGTCCCGGCCACGGTCGCGCTGCTGCTGATCGGCGCCCCCACCCACAACATGGGACTACCCGGCCCGTCCACCCGGCGGATCGCCGCAACCCGGGGCGCGCCCACCACCGGCCCGGGCGTCGCGGAGTGGATCGACCAGGTTCGACTCGACGGCACCCCGCAGATCCTCCCTTTCGACACCCATGTCTCCGGCTTCTCCGGGTCGGCCGCGAAGGCCATCCGCAGGCGGCTCCGCACCCGTCGGATCGACGCCCGGGTCGGCACCGGCTTCCTGGTCGCCGGCGAACCGCCGACACTGCGTCCCGGCGAGACCGAACGTGCCGCAGCCTGGGGAGCGCAACTGGCCCGAGCGTGACGGCCGGGCGACTCAACAACCGGCCAACCTGAGGCGTTCGGCCCCGTCGCTAGCAAGCTGCCGGCTGACCGCGGCTCCGGTGCCGTGGAGGTGCTCGAACGCCGCGTTGTAGGCGGCGACCCAGATCCCGGCGGCCCAGGCGCATTCGATCTCGGTCGAGGTGAAGGTGCGCGCCTCCTGGTACAACTCGAGAGTCCGACGGGTTCCCGCAACGTCGGTGATGGCGCCCACCCGGGGAGCTCCACGNTGGTTGACGGCAAGGATTCCCGCGAGGACGCACTCTGGCCGACCGGCCAGGGAGTCCCAGTCGTGCACCACCGGTCTCCCGGCCCACCGCACGTTCAGGCCGTTCAGGTCGGTGTGGCCCACCACGAGCGGCAGCTGTTCGGCCGTCAGCCGCTCCCGTGCGGCCACCGCCAGCCGGCGCAGGCCGCCGGGCACGATCGGCGACTCGGGATCCCATCGGGCATCCGTCACCTCGGGCCACACCCGCGCGCTGCTCGCGTGGTCGTAGCAGGCCCACGGAGGAGGCGGATCGAAACTGACTGGATCACAGCCACGCAGAGCACTGACCAGTGCCCGCAGAAGCGAGACGTAACCGGCGGCGGCGTCGCCGGGTGCCTCCGGGACGCCTTCCGGGCGCCACAGCTCGGCGCTCAGCCAGAATCCGTCCTCCAACATAGACGGACCGGCGATCAGCGCCGGTCCGTCGATGCCGGCCTGCCGGGCGATCGTCTGGGCCTGCGCGCACGCAAGCACCCGATCCGAGGCGCGGCGTCGTTTCAGTGCGATCCGTCGGCCATCGCTGAGCGCCACGCCGCGCACTGACGACATCGAGTCGGCGCCGAAGAAGGTCGTCAGCGGAATTGCGCCCAGAGTGGCACGGCACCACTCGAGGGCCAGGTCGTCCAGCCCCGATGCGTCCACCCCAGAAGTCTAGGATCGCCCGCCCGGGTCCGGCCGACCAGGGAGGGCGGTCCGCGGTCAGGCTCCCAGGATGTCGAGTTCGGCGTCCCCGGTCCCGAGGATCTCGGCAACGCCGCGGGCGACTGCCTGGGGTGTGATGACGTGGGGCAGCAGGTTGCCCTGGGGTCGTGCCGGAGCGCGGCGGGCTCGGGGCTGGGTGTGTTGCGGCCGNAAGCCGGTGTCGACGATGCCGGGCTTGACCAGGCTGACGATGATGCCGTCGTTGGCGAGTTCGGCGCGGGCGGTGAGGGAGAGCGTGTTTAGGGCGGACTTGGTCGAGGCGTAGCCGGCGATCCGCGGGATGTGTTTCGTGGACGCCTGGGAGCTGATGTTGACGATGTGCCCGCCGCCCCGGGCGCGCATCCCCGGTATTACCAGCTGCATGAGGCGCAACGGTGCGACGACGTTGAGTTCGATGAGGTCACGAAATTCGGCGAGGTCGACGTCTTCGACTGCCCTTGCCATCGCCCGTCCGGCGTTGTTGATCAGGACGTCGATTCGTCCGTGGCGGGCGGCGGCTGCCTCGACCAGGCGCACTGCGTCGCCGGTGTCGGTGACGTCGGCGGGGATGGCGAGCGACCCGGGNAGCTCTCGTGCCAGGGCCTGCAGGGCGTCCGCGTCCCTGGCCACCAGGATGAGCCTCGCACCGAGGCCGGACAGGTGCCGAGCGGTGGCGAGGCCAATACCTGAGCTGGCCCCGGTGAGGACCACGACGCTGTCTGCAATGTTCACGGTGTTTTCTCCTGCCGGGTGAGTCGGATCGATACGAGGAGGCTCCGCCTGGCTCAGGCCGGAGCCAGGGCGGCGTCGACGAGGGACCGGGCCGCAGCCTTCGCGGCGAGGGCGCGTCGGGACGCGCGTCGACAGACCCGCTGGCCAGACCNCCGTCGAGCACGAGAGTGAGCATCCGGGCGAGGTTGTCGGGCTCGCGAGCGCCCGCAGTGACAGCCAGCGAGCGGACCCAGGCCCGGACAGCGTCCTTGTGGGCGAGGATCCGGTCGTGCACGCGCGTGCCCGGCGCATTCTCCGCGGCCGCGTTGATGAACCCGCAACCCCGGTAGCCGTCCCCTCGGCAGGCGTTGGCGAGCGCGTCGAACATCCCGACAAGCTGGTCGCGAGGACCCGGCCCGGCAGCCTCCGCCGCGGCCCGAAGCTGCCCNGTCCAGGTCTCGCCGACCTGATCCAGGTAGGCGATGACCAGGTCATCCTTCGCCGGGAAGTGGCTGTAGAACGTCGCCTTCGCCACCCCGGACTCCGCGATGATCCGGTCGACTCCGACGGCCCGAATGCCGTGCGCATAGAAGAGCCGGAACGCCGTCGCCAGGATCCGCTCCCGTGCCGGACGGATCGGTTGAGTGGGTTGCGTCGGGGACGTCGGGGCCTCGGCCATGGCAGCATCGTACCTTGTGACAGACAGACCTGTCTGTTAGTGTCACCCAGACAGACCTGTCTGTTGATGAAGGAGATGGATACACCATGAACATTGCTGTCCTCGGCACCGGCATGGTCGGCCGCGCGATCGCGGGTCGTCTCAGCCAGCTCGGTCACGCCGTGATCATCGGCACCCGCAATCCGGACGCGACGCTTGCCCGAACCGACGGTGATCGCATGGGCAATCCTTCCTACCAGGCCTGGGCCGCGGAACACCCTGCCGTCCAGCTGGCCACGTTCGCCGACGCAGTCGCCGGCTCCGAGCTCGTCGTCAACGCCACCAACGGGAGCGCCGCGCTGGAAGCGCTAACCCTGGCCGGTGCCGAACACCTGGCCGGCAAGGTGATCCTCGACATCGCCAACCCGCTCGACTTCTCCCACGGGATGCCGCCGACGCTCTTCGTCAAGGACACCGACTCGCTCGGCGAACAGATCCAACGGGCCTTCCCGCTCTCGCGTGTGGTCAAGTCCCTGAACACGCTCAACGCCGCCCTGATGGTCCACCCCGACCTGCTCCCGGAGGGCACCAGCGTGTTCGTCTCGGGCAACGACCCGGACGCCAAGTCGACCGTGACGGCGATCCTCGCCGAGTTTGGCCACACCGACGTGATCGACCTGGGCGACATCACCAGCGCCCGTGGCACAGAGATGCTCCTGCCCATGTGGCTGCGCCTGATGGGCGCACTGGGTACTGCGACCTTCAACTTCAAGATCGTCCGCTGAGCCGCGCGGGTATCGCTTAGCCTGTCGTAGTCGGCGGTTGACCACCACGGGTGGATAGTTGCCAGCGGGGAGGCAGTCTGTAGGGCGTTCTAGGCTGAGGACATCCAGGAGGAGCACGCCGATGTCGAGTTCGCGACTCGAGGCATTCTCCGACGGTGTGCTGGCGATCGTGATCACGATCATGGTGCTGGAGCTGGCCGTCCCCTCCGGCCATGAGTGGAGCGACCTGCTGGCCCTGTGGCCGAAGGTGCTGAGCTACCTGATCAGCTTCGTCTACGTGGGCATCTACTGGAACAACCACCACCACCTGTTCCAGCTGGTCGAGCGCGTCAACGGGGCCGTGCTCTGGGCGAACCTGAACCTGCTGCTGTGGCTGTCGTTGTTCCCGTTCGTCACGGCCTGGGCGNGGGAGAGCCACTTCGCCGCGGTGCCGATGACCTGCTACGCCGCGGTGGCCCTGCTCGCCGCGGTGAGCTACTCGATCCTCCAGAAGGTCGCCGTGCGCGCGCACGAGAGCAACGCCCGCGCCGCCCGTGCCGCCGGCACCGACGCCAAGGGCATGCTGTCCATCGCCGTGTACGTGGTCGCGATCATCGCCCCGTTCTTCGGCGAGGCCGGGGTGNGGGTCTCGGGCCTCGGCATCGCCGGGGTCGCGGTGCTCTGGTTCGTGCCCGACCGACGCGTCGAGAAGGTGGTCGCCACCGACCCGCAGCCGGGCTGACCGACCGGGTCGGGACGCCCCGGCAGGAAGCACCGGCCGAGTTCGGGCCGTGGCAACCCATGTGCAAGCGGCACCGCCATTACAGCGGCCACGGCACTCGGGCAAGGTGCTCGCCGTGCTGCTCACCGAGGCCGATGCCGCCGGCCGGATCGACAGGGCGGTGAGTGTGGACTCTACGATCAACCGTGCCCACCAGTGGCCCGCAAGTGAATCGCCCCGGGTTCTGTGGAGGCTCTCATTCCAGGGAGGATGAGAGTTGTGGCAGCACCGAAGAAGTACAGCCAGGAGTTGCGTGATCGGGCGACGAGGATGGCGTTGGACGCCCGTCGGGATCCGGTGACGGCGACGGGGGCGATCAGACGGATCGCGGACCAGTTGGGGATCCATCCCGAGGCGTTGCGGAACTGGGTCCGTCAGGCCGAGATCGACGACGGGGTCCGGCCGGGCACGACCAGTGATGACACCGCCCGGATCGCTGAGTTGGAGCGGGAGAACCGTGAGTTGCGGCGGGCGAACGAGATCTTGAAGACCTCTGCAGCGTTTTCGCGGCCGCGGAGCTCGACCGCAGGATCAAGTAGGCCGGCAGGTTCCGGTCGCGGTGGTGGTCGACTACATCGACGCCCACCGTGACCGGGTCGTGGAGGGCCGCCCGCTCGGGGTCGAGCCGATCTGTGAGGTCCTGACTGAGTCAGGAGTCCGGATCGCCCCGAGCACCTACTACGCCGCCCGCAGCAGGCCGCCCTCGGCCAGGGCGGTGCGTGACGCGGCGCTGCTGGCCGAGATCACCAGCGTGCACGCCGACAACCTGGGTGTGTATGGGGCCAGGAAGATCCACGCCGCCGTGAACCGGGAACGACAGGATCGGCAGGATCGGGTGGCCCGCTGCACCGTCGAGCGGCTGATGCGCACCGCCGGGCTGCGCGGGATCGCCAGGGAGAAGTCCCGCAAGACCACCCTCGCCGAGNGGGCTGAGACACCCCAGCCGCTGGACCGGGTGCAGCGACACTTTGTCGCCACCTGCCCCAACCAGCTATGGGTCGCTGACCTGACCTATGTCCGGACCCACGCCGGCTGGACCTACGTCGCGTTCGTGCTCGATGTGTTCTCCCGGATGGTCGTGGGCTGGCAGGTCTCCACCAGCCTGCGTACCGATCTGGCCCTGGATGCCCTCGACATGGGCCTGTGGGCCCGCAGCCGGGCCGGCCACGACGTCACCGGCCTCATCCACCACAGCGACCGAGGAGTGCAGGGCGGATTCAACTGGTCGTCGCAACGCCTCGATCNNATGGGGGTGTGCGTGGTTACCGCGGATTGGAAGAAGAGGACCAGCGATGTGCCGGAGGGTTTGCGTCGGCAGTGGCGTGCTGATCGTGCGCTTCGGCCGGCGATGCGCTCGCCTGGGCGGCCGGATCCGTCACGGGTGGTGCAGCGTCAGTTCTGGCGGCTGATCGCCACGGGGGTGACGACGGCGGAGGCGTCGTTGGCGGTCGGCGTGTCGTGGCCGGTCGGGGCGCGGTGGTTTCGTCACGCTGGCGGGATGCCGCCGATCAGCCTGGATGAGCCCTCGGGCCGGTATCTGTCGTTCGAGGAACGGGAGGAGATCGCGATCCTGCGTGCGCAGGGCAAGGGCGTGCGGGCGATTGCCGGCAGCCTCGGACGGAACCCGGGCACGATCTCTCGTGAGCTGCGCCGTAACGCCGCGACCAGGAGCGGCAGGGCCGAGTACAGGGCCACGGTGGCGCAGTGGAAGGCGCAGCAGGCGGCCAAACGACCCAAGACCGCCAAGCTGGTCTCGAACCCGCGGCTGCGGGAGTACGTGCAGGAGCGGCTGAGTGGCAGCGTCCGTCGGCCCGACGGGACGGTCGTCGCCGGGCCCGAGCCGCCTGCCTGGAAGGGACTGAACAAGCCGCACCGGCAGGATCGGCGGTGGGTGCTGGCGTGGAGTCCGGAACAGATCTCCCACCGGATCAGGCTCGACTTCCCCGATGATGAGTCCATGCGGATCAGCCACGAGGCGATCTATCAGGCGCTGTTCATCCAGGGTCGTGGCGCGCTCAAACGGGAACTGGTCGCCTGCCTGCGCACCGGACGCGCGTTGCGCGAGCCGCGGGCCCGGTCCCGGAACAGGCCGCAGGGTCACGTCACCACGGACGTGGTCATCAGCCAGCGGCCGGCCGAGGCCGCCGACCGCGCCGTGCCCGGGCACTGGGAAGGCGACCTGATCATCGGCACCGGCCGTTCGGCGATCGGCACCATCGTGGAACGCGCCAGCCGCTCGACACTGCTGGTTCACCTTCCCCGGCTGGAGGGTTGGGGCGAGACACCCCGGNTGAAGAACGGGCCTGCGCTCGGCGGCTACGGCGCGACCGCGATGAACACCGCACTGGCCGCCTCGATGACCCGCCTGCCCGAGCAGCTGCGCAAGACACTCACCTGGGACCGCGGAAAGGAACTCTCCAGCCACGCCCAGTTCGCGCTCGACACCGGCACGAAGGTGTTCTTCGCCGACCCGCACTCGCCCTGGCAACGGCCGACGAATGAGAACACCAATGGGCTCCTGCGCCAGTACTTCCCCAAAGGCACCGACCTATCCAGATGGTCCGCCGACGACCTCGAAGCCGTCGCCCTGGCACTCAACAACCGGCCCCGCAAGACCCTGGGCTGGCGCACACCAGCCGAGGTCTTCGACGAACAGCTACGCTCCCTCCAACAAGTCGGTGTTGCAACGACCGGTTGAATCCGGTCAGTATCGAGCGATCCGCTACACCGAGCGGCTCGCCGAAGCCGAGGCCGTCGCCTCGGTCGGTTCCAAGGGCGACAGCTACGACAACGCCATGGCCGAGGCGCTGAACTCGCTGTTCAAGGCCGAGTGCATCCGCAACCCGATCATGCGGCCTGCCGGTGGCTGGAGGAACCTGACCGACATCGAGATCGCCGTCGCCGAGTACATCGACTGGTTCAACCACCGCCGTCTCCACGGCGAACTCGGGCTCCTGCCACCAGCCGAATACGAGGCCACCTACTGGGCATCCCAGCCCAGCCAGCACTACCGTAAGAACCCGGCCCTCACCGAGGCCGGAACCAGATAACCGAGCCTCCACCAAAGTCGGGGCGATTCACATGACGCCCAGCGAGGTCGATGGAGAGTGTCATCGGCCAGGGCGTTTCGCATGGCGTAGACGAGCCTTACCCACTCCCGTGCTGCTCTTACAACCTCTGTGCCGGAAACAAGCGGAACCCTTTCGAAGGCAGCGTCTCAATCCTGGAAGGCCGCGGCGAGCAGCGGCTCTGCTTCCAGCGGGGACAGCAGTTCAGTCTGGTCATCCAAGCCGCGAGCGGCGGCAATCGGTCAAGTCCACCGGGGTGGTGTACGAGTGATTCCTCGGGTTATGCGGTGAGGCTGGTTGGTTCCTCGCTTTCGGTGTTGGTGGTGATGAGGGTGAGTCGGGCTTTGGTGAGGAGTTCGAGGCCGAGGTAGCGGCGTCCTTCGGCCCATTCGTCGTGTTGTTCGGCTAGGACGGCGCCGACGAGTCGGATGATCGCTTCGCGGGTGGGGAAGATGCCGACGACGTCGGTGCGGCGACGGATCTCTTTGTTGAGCCGTTCGTTGGGGTTGTTCGACCAGATCTGTCGCCACACTCCTTGGGGGTAGGCGGTGAAGGCCAGGACCTCGTCGCGGGCGGTTTCGAGGTGTTCGTGGACGGCGGGGAGCTGGTTGCGGTCGACCTCGGCGAGGAGCCGGTCGTACTGGGCCCGGACGGCCCTGGAGTCGACTTGTTCGAACACCGAGTGCAGCCACACCTTGACCGCTGGCCAGGCGTGCTTGGGACACACACTCATCAGGTTCACGGTGTAGTGGGTGCGGCAGCGTTGCCAGGAGGCGCCTGGGAGGGTGGCGCCGATCGCGTCGACCAGGCCGGTGTGGGCATCGGAGGTGACCAGCGCGACACCGGACAGGCCGCGGGCGACAAGGTCTTTGAAGAAGGTCAACCAGCCAGCGCCGGACTCGCTGGTCGACACCGAAACGCCTAGTACCTCGCGGTATCCGTCGTTGTTGACGCCGGTAGCGACCATGACCGCCACCTTCACCACCCGGCCCCCTTCACGAACCCGCATCGTGAGCGCGTCGGCGGCGACGAACGTGTACGGCCCGGCATCGAGGGGCCGGTTGCGGAACTCGGCGACGAGCTGGTCGAGCTCGCCGGCCATCACCGACACCTGCGACTTCGACAACCCGGTGATCCCCAACGCTTGGACGAGCTTGTCCATCCGGCGGGTCGAGACACCGAGCAGGTAACAGGTCGCAACCACACTGATCAGCGCTTGCTCCGAGCGCCGCTGCCGGGCCAGCAGCCAGTCGGGGAAGAAACTGCCTTGACGCAGCTTCGGTACCGCCACATCCACAGTGCCGATCCGGGTGTCGAGATCGCGGTGCCGGTACCCGTTGCGCTGGTTCGTGCGTGCCTCGTCCCGGACGCCATAAGGGGCACCGCACACTCGGTCGGCATGGGCGGACAAGATGGTGTTCACGAACCCNTCCAACAGCTGCCGCAGCAGGTCGGGCGAGGACTGACCCAACAACTGGTTCAAGAACTCGGCAGGGTCGTCGATACTGGATGGAGCGGTCATCGGTAGTGCCTTTCTTCGATCGGTTGTGAGAGATCTCTCGAAGAATCACCCGATGACCGCGCCTACATCAGGACCGACACGGCCACCGAGCCGTACACCACTCTGCTGGACTCAACTCGGCAATCCGAAAGAGAACGGCCATGTATGCCTTCGTTGCGATGACGAAGTCCCCGAACGCGGTGAGCCGTTCCCGCCGCCAATTAGACCTTTCGTCTCTGGTGTACCGAGCCCGATCCGTCCAGAAGGCGGTTCCGAATGAGAGCCCTGCACCTATAAAGACCCCACAAGAGGCAGCCACTGCGTCATTTCCATGCTCGGATGCTCCCACTCACCGCGGCCCCTTTCACGCACCGTGCCCAAAGGGGGCCGATCCTCAGCGAGTCGCACACATCGCCTCTACCAAGTGCGCAGCATCTCCCGGGGCGAAGCACGCTGTCTGCGCTCTTGGCGCGGCAGAAGCGGTCGTGCGCTCGGGAACCGGAGCCGCAGGTGGCGGGCAACCTCCATGAGGGCTGCGCTCGGCATGCGAACGCATGTCACAGCCATTGCGCCGCTGCGAAGATTGCCTCATGCCCCGAAGCTCACAGAACTTACTGCTGCTGTTGCTGGTTCTCGCTGTCGAGCTCGCTGGGTGCACGGGTTCAGGAACGCCTTCGCCCTCATCAGCAGGTTCGACATTGCCACCGGGCGCGGTTGAAGGGTCGGGACAGGTTTCCTCCGGTCGTACTGGCGTAGTCGCTCTAGGTAGTTCAGACGAACAGATCTTTGTTGCGCCCGCCGACCTGACCGGTGACCCCAAGAGACGTTGCGTGACTGGGGTGACTCCCCGATGGCAATCGGCGTGCCGTCGCAGATCGGGGTGGTCGGCGATATTCCTTCCGGTGGACTCCAACTGACGCGGTCGTATCTGCACCCATTGCCGGCAGGCGCCGTGGCCACTCTTGCCTTCTTTGATACAGGGCTTGGCGCGTGGCGGGCCGTGCCCTCAAAACTCTCGCCGGATCGGCGGAACGTCTCTGCAGTGGTGCACCATCTCTCGCTGTGGACAGACTTCGTTAGTGGCAGCCAGGACATCATGTCGTCGATCCAGAGCAGCGTCGCAGATGCGGCCGACTGGGCATACTACGAGGTGGGAAAGCTGTTCGACACTCGTGTCGACCCACCACAATGCAGCGGCGATAAGCCCGCGTGGGTCAACAGCACTGTCTTCATCGACACCCAACGCAACAATCCCGTTCTCTTCTGTACCGGAATCGATGCTAAACAGCCCAAGCTCCTCACCATCAAAGCACGGATTAACCGCGGATTCGGGGCTCTTCGTACTTGCGGTGGGGGTGGGGCGACACGCCGGGTGAGGCTGGTGGGGTGAGGTAGGGGTCGAGGCCCTCAGGATCAGGAGTTACCACACTCCCTGCCCACGAGGACCTCGACGATGATCCAGCCTACGGGCTGCACGACGTGCTGCCACGCGCCCGATGCCTACTGTGACCGCTGCGACCTGTTGGTGGGCCTTCCGGGCCTGCATGTGATCGGGGTGGAGCGCGAGCCGGGCCGATTGCAGATCACCGTCGAGTCGCCGTCAACGGTGATGGGCTGTCCCTCGTGCGGGGTCGTGGCCGGCTCCCACGGCCGACGGATGGTCCGACTGGTCGACATCCCCTGTTTCGGTGCGTCGACCGTGGTGTGGTGGCGCAAGCGCACGTGGACGTGTTCGGAGCCGTCGTGTCCGGTCGGAGTGTTCACCGAGCAGGACGGGCAGGTCGCCAAGCCCCGCGCGATGCTCACCACCCGAGCGTGCCGGTGGGCGACCGAACAAGTCCGCCGCGAGCACGCCTCCATCGCCGGGCTGGCCCGCCAGTTGGGCACCACCTGGCGAACGGTGTGGACCAGCATCGAGCCGATCCTGACCCGTGCCGCCGCCGATGAGTCCCGGTTCGCCGGCGTGACCACCCTCGGCGTGGACGAACACCTCTGGCACCACGTCGACCCCCGCCGGCGAGGTCCCAAGGAGTTGACGGGCATGGTTGATCTCACTCGTGACAAGGACGGACGCGTCCGCGCACGATTGCTCGACCTGGTGCCAGGACGTTCGGGGACGGTGTACAAGACGTGGCTCGACCAGCGCGGCAAGACGTTCAAGGCTGGGGTGGAGGTCGCGACCCTGGATCCGTTCCGCGGGTACAAGAACGCCATCGACGACAAACTCGCTGACGCCACTGCTGTCCTTGATGCGTTTCATGTGGTCGCTCTGGCCGGTAGGGCTGTCGATGAGATCCGTCGCCGCATCCAGCAGGAGATCCACGGCCACCGGGGTCGTTCCGGCAACCCCTTGTACGGGATCCGGAACATCCTGCGCTGTGCGGCTGAACGGCTCACCGACAAGCAACACGCCCGCCTCGCGGCGGCGATCGCTGCTGATGAACGTCATGATGCCGTCCATGTCGCGTGGCAGTGCGCCCAACGCGTTCGGGCCGCTTACGCCCACCCCGACCCAGCCCAGGGACGGGAACTTGCCGAGCAGGTCGTCGCCAGCTTCCCCACCTGCCCGATCCCCGAGATCGCCCGACTGGGTCGGACCCTGCGCCAGTGGAAGGACGCGTTCCTGGCCTACTTCGACACAGGCCGAGCATCCAACGGCGGGACAGAATCCATCAACGGCCTCATCGAGCTCCACCGCCGCATCGCCCGCGGCTTCCGCAACCACAACAACTACCGGCTACGGATGCTCCTCATCGGCGGCGGACTCACCCTCGACCCACCGCAGGTATGAAGAGCCGGATTCGGGTTCAGTGCGGAGCTGTTCGGGTCACTGTCTTGGAGCTACAACTCCACATTCGACAAAGACGAACTGGCCGCCGCGATCAACGTGGCGGCAGAGCTGGACCAGACTCTGGCCGCCAGCGTTCGTGAACTTACAGCTGACGGCCGGATGACCGGCCCTGGGGAGGAGTACTCCATCGGAGTGTCGGAAACACAAGTGCGTAAGCTGAAGGACAACGTTGTGCTGCGCATGTCGCCCCAGCCGGTCCTGCCGTTCCTGGAGACAACACTCGCCCAGCTCGTCGGTACCGACATGATGCTCAAGGCGGACGGATACGTTGCGGCGGTAATGGCGCTGGCTAAATGCGGGAACGACCTGCGCCGCGCCAAGGATGAGGGCTCGGCCATCAAAGCAGCCGTCTCATGCGTCTCAGGCCTTGATGAACAGGTCGCCCGGCAGCTGGGGACGTACCTGCTCAAGCGCGGGGTCGCCGACGCAGGGAAGTTGGCCGGCCGAATCATCGGCAAGCTGACCGTGTACCTCGCCCTGATCGGACCAGTCTTTTCCGGGATGAACTACTGGGCAGAGCGGAGCCTTCCGGACTCCGCGCACACCGTCAACGTGTTCCCAACCCCGGTCGCTCCAGCTGCCCTGACTCTGTCGGCGGATGGCCTTGGTCCCTATAGGTTCGGAGCATCCGAGAAGGATGTCCTGGCAGCACTGACCGCAAGGCTCGGAAAGCCTCACCTGTCCGGTGGCGTGGGCGGCTGTGAGGCCGCAGGGTTCGGCTACCAGAACTATGCCGACTTCGGCAGGCTCACAGTGCGGTTCGCGGCGAAGGACAACTTGTCCAAGTCGCCTCGCACCTTGCAGTCGTGGGATGCACGCATGACAGCTTCACAGCAAGACGGTCTCCGCCTAGACCCGTCAATCCCGTTCGGGCTGACCCTGAAGCAGCTCAAGGCGAAATACCCTGACGGCGGTGGACTCGAGCACATGAACGCCTGGTTCGCCGCCGGCGTCTTTCTCATTCCCGCCGAGAAAGCCGGCGACCCAGAGATCATCCACGCGGGCGACCTTGACTGGTGCATCTAGCCCCGTGCACATTGGCCCGTCCTAGCAGCTCGCGGCAGATGAGGTCGCGGCCGGGCAGCCGGAGGCTACCGTCCGCGGCGCGGCAATTGAGGGCGGTTGTGCTCGGGCCGCGGCCAGCCGGAAGGCTACCCTCGCACACCGCGGCAGATGAGGTCGCGGCCGGGCAGCCGGGAGGCTACCGTCCGCGGCGCGGCAGATCAGGATGGTTAGGTGCCTGAAGCCATGTAAGCGGCGAGGATGTAGTTGGGGTGTCTGTCGAGGTTCTTTCGGGCTCGGTCGTAGCGCATGGTGGTGCGNGGGTCGGCGTGTCGGGCGGCGATCTGGACGTCGCGCAGGTCGACCCCGGCGTCGAGCATGGTCGTGACGAAGGTGTGCCGCAGCATGTGCGGATGCATCCTGGGCAGCTTGACGTTCGCGGCGATGGCGAGCCTGCGTAGCCGGCGGGTGGCGGCGTGGCGGTCCATTCGTGCGCCGCGCCGGTTGAGAAGGATCGGGCCCTGCTCACGACCAGCGACGGCGCGTTCCACGGCGCGGGAGACCGCGGGCGGGAGCGGGGTGAGCACGACCTTTCCACCTTTGCCTCGGACCTTCAGGACTCGGTGGCCGTGTTCCTCACCGAGGTCCGTGATGTCGGCCCCGCAAGCTTCGAAGATCCGCAAGCCGAGGAGTCCGAGCATGGCGACCAAGGCGAAGTCATTCTGGTTGGTGGAGTCGCGTGCTGCGGCCAGCATCGCCTCGAACTGAAGGTGTGACAGTCCCAGGGTTGGGGATTCGGGTGGCACGTTCGGGCGGCGCACGTAGTCGGCCGGGGAGACGGCCAGGACCTGGTCGATCACGCATGTCCGGTAGAAGCCGGCGACGACCGACATCCGTCGCGACACCGTCGAGGGCTTCAGCCGGCGGACTTCCTGCATCCACCGGACGTACAACTCGATGTGCACCCGCTGCGCCGCGAGCGGGGTNAGCCGTCGCTCGGTGCACCAGATCAGGAACGCGCGCAGGTCAGACTCGGTGTGGACGCGGGTGGCGTCCTTGAACCTGGCCAGATAGGCAGCCACTGCCCGAACCAACGGATCGGTATCGGCTGCGAGCAACACCGGAAACAGAACACGCTGAGTACTCATCCCCGGATCGTCCCGCCGCAGGGGGCGCAGTGTTAGGGAGCAGATCCCAGTACTGCTTGCGGGCAGGCATCGCGTGGATGACCATCTCCTCGCCACCTTCGAACACCAGCACCACGGTCTCCAGCAACCGGGCATGGGTGTCGAAGCCGAGCCGAAGCTCGCGAAGGGGCGGACCATCGTCCAGAGGCTCAACCCAAAGCGCCCACTCAGCGGCCTGCTCGACGTCCTCAGCAACCACGCCGTGCTTGAGAGCGCTGGGGTGGACCTTCACGCCGCGAAATGCGCCAGTGCGGCCCGGATCGCCTCCGAGCGGCTCAGGTCGTGGCGCTGCGCGGCAGCGTCCAAAGCTTCCAACTCCTCGGCGGTCAGCCGCACCGCAACCACCTGGGCCGGTTCCGCCCCACGCCCCGGACGCCCACGCCCGCGTCGCGTCAGCTCGGCGACGTCGTAGCCGGCATCGGCTTCCTCGGCCCACTTCTGGATCTGCTCATCACCCACCACAACCAAATCGTATAACGAAAATCTCGGGCGGCAAGACCGGCGACCTGGTCCAACGGCCACACACCGACGACGGCAAAGTCGGATGGATACTGGTTCGGCTGAGCGTCCGGTGAGCTCGGCCAAGCAGTCGAGGTACCTTCCGCATCGGGCCAGGCGCGGCGTGCCCTGAGAGTGATCAGGGGCGGGGTTGGTTTCGGGGTTTGCGGGCTGCCCCGTTGCGTGGAGGCGTGTGGCCACGGCGCCGACCGCAACGCCCATGGCGAGGATCCGGATGGCGTTGAACAGGGCGCCGGTGACGAAGTAGCGCACGGCGTCGGGGATGCTACTGAGCAGCTTGGCGGGGATCTCGATTGTCAGTGTCACGGCGACGAGCACGATGGTGCTCAAGAGGATTGACTTGGTGAGCGGGCCACGCCCTGGCACTCGGTCGGGGAAGCGGATCAGGGCGACGCTCAGTCCGCCCGCAAGAATCAGGCCGCCCACCAGCGCCTCCAGCAGCATCGGGACGTAGGAGATCGACAACCCAGTGCGATAGTCAGCGGCAACGGGAGTCAGGGAGATCATGAAGTTCGCCGCCCAGAACGCTGCCCCGCCTACCAGGGTCAGGACCGCCCAGCCGGCCCACCGGTTGGTGTACCCATGCGGTGGCGCCGACGACGTGTCCATTTGGGGGCGGTCTACAGGGTTTCAGCAGACGGCGCCATTGCCTGCGGAGTGCCGGACCCCTCCTCCACGACCTTCACGCCTCGCACCAGCAGCCACAGGGCGAGTCCCACTTCGGCAAGCAGGCTCACGTAGGTCCCGGGNGTCTTGAGCTCGGGGTGAGCAGGCAGGACGAGCGCCTGAACCAGCCAGATCATTTCGGCGACGCCGTCCAGGACGAGCAGCACCCCCAACAGCCGGGGNAGGAACCCGGACCGGTAGACCAGGTAGCCGAGCGGGAACAGCCATGTACCGAAGAACAGCTGAGAAGTGACGAAGCCGGTCTTGTACACACCGATCGACCACAGCGCGAGGGCGTCCACCTGCGCAGCCGTGAAGTCGTGCAGTCCCGCGCCGGCAGGATCCGCCAACTGCAGGGCGGCGACCAGGGANAGCATGCTGGCACAGTGGAGCGCGACACCGACCGCGTTGAGCAGCAGGAACAGTAGCGACCACTCCCGGCTGACCCTCTGCAGGACGACGTAGAGACCCCAGGCAGTGGCGAGGAACAGGAACGACGAGACGAAGGCGACGAGTAGGCCGAGCCGGAACGACACAGGGTTTGTGGTGAGTGCGGCGAAGACTTGGTCAGCGTTGCCCAAACCGATGCTGGCCAGCGCGTTCGCCGCCACCGACGCAACCATGTAGAGCACATACAGCCCGCCGGTGACCCTGGCCAAGGTTGGCAACGAGCGGGCGGTGAACACGAAAGGCACTTTGACCTCCTCTGCGGCACGCAAACCTCTGACGTCGGAGGCTGAGAATGACCGCCTGTCCCCTCACCACCAGAGCCAGGAAGATTCCGGGTGCAGTCGGTCGTTCGGCTCGCATAAGCGAACACCGTCAGGTCTGCAGCCGGGCCTGGGGCCAAGAAACGTCACGGCAAACCACCGCATTTCAACGCTACACCTGCCGAACGGCGTCCAGCGGCTCAATGGAGTAGAGACCCACTGCAGCGAAGCGCCGCGCGGTCGGCGGCACGAGCGGACGATCTTGGTCGCCGCATCACCATCCCAGTTCGCGTAGGCGCGCGTCGTCGATTCTGAAGTGGTGACCAACCTCGTGGATCACGGTGCGGCGCACCTGCTCCGCGACCTCGAGGTCGCTGCGACAGACCGCGCAGATGGCACGGTGATAGATGATGATCTGGTCAGGCAGGACCCCGGCGTATGCCGTCGTGCGGCGGGTCAACGGAATGCCGCGGTAGAGCCCCAGCAGGCCCGCCGGCCCGCCGGTGTGGTCAACGGTCACGGCNACGTTGCTCAGCAGGCCGGCCAGGTCCGCGGGTAGCCCGTCGAGCGCTTCAGCGACCATCGCTTCGAAGCGCTCGGGATCAATTTCGACCATGACGCCATTGTCCGGCAGGTACTCGACCAGAGATCTGCAACGCCCCAGGTGAACCAAACGCGCCGCGGCTACTGAGGGCGGTTCAGTCCTTCGTCGCATCGGTGAGAAGGGCTGCGACCCGCTTGTCGAGATCGGTCTCGCCCCGTGCGCCCATTTGGTTCATGAGGGCGCCCGCACCTGCGTGGAGCTTGTCATCGGTCGACCTCATCGCAGCTGCAATGACAGGGGCGAGCGCGTGGGTTCGCAGATCGTAGTTGTCACGGGCGGAAGTTTCCTCTTGAGCAAGGAGCAGCGTCAGGGCCCTCAGTGCAGCCTCTGGTAGCTCCTCGGCAGCCGAAGCAAGTTGCTCACCGATCATCCCGCGCGTTCGTAGATCAGCATCAAGCTCGAGAGCCTCCACGAGCCTTGGGAGCCACCATGAAGCCGGGAACTTCTCACAACGAATGAACCAGTAGAAGTCCTTTAGTTCGGCCTTGTCTTCAGGGCGTGACCTGACGTGGGCGACACGTTCGTCCCACAGCTCAGCCAGGCGGTCACGAATGGCGTCATCGACGACTTCGGCGTGCATGAACGACCAAGCGGTGTGGCCGATGGCATCCCCGCGAATCTCCGGGTCGGCCGTTGTATAGAACTCGGCACGCAGAGAGTCATCGTCGCCGATGTGCCCCCGGATGATGGCCTCGATGACCCATTGGCCGATCCTCTCGTGAGGCGTAACTCGGTTCCCCCACCCGACTTCGATCTGTTCGTGACTGTGGAGAGTGGCCGCCATCGGGCCGGACAGGAGCCGGTAGAGATCTGGGTGGTAATAGTGGATTGCGATGGCGGTCGTCAGAGCGATCTGCTGATTCCTGTCGATTGCCCCTCGCGTGCCGAAGTACGTGCGAAGGTTCGCCAGTAGCCAGTCGTGGGCGTGGTTGAAGAGTTTCCCGAGCCCTCTCCAAGGACCGCCCGCGAGGCGCCCCGAGGGTAGTCGAGTGCGAGATTTCGGCCCAGAGTCTCGAGTGCCCTGTCTTGGCGCTCAGGGCTACCGCCGAGTCCAACAAGGTTGACGAGTCCGCGAAGCAGGATGGGCCACTTCCAGTTGAGGGAGACCATGAGCGGGTCCGAGCCAGAATCCTCGTCTCCGACTGTTGCGATGTAGTCACGCCACGCGGCAGCGTCGGAAGCGGCCGCGAGGAGCAGATCGGCGAGTCGGTTGCGTTGAGCGTCGGGAATGCGCTCCGCGGAAGCCTTGGCTGCCAGGTGCGTCAGGAGGCGAATCGCCACCTTCTTTGCCTCTGTGTAGTCGGGGTCGTCGTCAAAGCTCCGTCCTTCAACAGGGAAGGGGGACTCGTCCGAGTGTTCGAGAACGTCGGCAGCCAGCGACAGCACCTGCCCCCAGGGGAGTTCGAGGTCCGCCTTTAGCGCACCATCCCAGCCGCTGAGCGCAGCTCGAACGTACGTCGGACGAAGACGCTGGGACAGATCCTGCTGACCTTCGAGTGCAAGCGGCTTACTAGTGAGGAGGGCCTCCAACACCCTTGCCTGGCCTTCATGCGAAGGATTGGGCCCCCATCCGTCGCCTTCGTAGTGCCAACCCTCGAGGTGCGCGACCAACTCCATGGGCGCAAGGGCAGCCATTTCCTCCTGGGTGATGGGGCTGTTCGGGCCAGTCCAGCCAGAAGTCTCAAATGGAAGGCGCATCGGGTCATCGATCCCCCGTCCTCGGTGTCGAGCAAGTCGAGTTCCTGCTGCAGCGCGCTTGGTAGAAGGTCTCGGCCGACACCCGCCAGCACGCGGTGCCGCCACCGTCGGTCCCATTCGGCGATCTGGCTTCGAATCTCCTCGCTGGAGTTGCCTTGCTCGCTCAGGTTTCGAGTGATTCGCTCTGCAGCCTCGTCTGTGACATGCCCGATGGCCATCACATCTGCAAGCGGGCCAAGTTCGGTGCGAGACACAGCACCTAGCGCCCGGAGCAGTCTGATGAAGTCCGCGGTGGCGAGCTGCTCCCGCGACTTGACGTCGAGCATCAGTTCTCTGGCGATGGACAGTAGATCGGTGTTGACCTGCCCTTGGGCTACTTGGCGCTGCAAGATCTCAGCGACCGAGTGCAGACAAATGCGGCGCACGATGAGGATCGGAGTTCGATCAAGATCGGCCCACGCGCCCGCTGGGTCCTTCACTAGTTGCTCAACCGCGGCGTCGCGCACCGCGTCGATCAGCGCATCCTGCACCTCGTGATATGAGTTCGACCTCTCCGAGATCGATGACCGGCCGAAGCCGCTGTGGTCGTAGTCTTCGCCAAGGGTTCCCTCCTGCGTCTCGTGTAGGACGAGCCACGGAAGGATGGTCTTCAACGGGTCAAGTCCCGGGAAGTGGTGTAGCCGCTGATCCTTGGAGAAGTTTGGGTTAGAAGGGTTGTTCTCCTGGGTTGAGGGGCATGGGGTCGTCGGTGCTGCCGTCGTAGCAGTGCCAGCCGCTGTTGGGGTTGAGGATGTCGTCGGGCCAGGGGCGGGGACGCCGTGTTCGTCCCACCAGCCGGTTTCGTGGCCGGCGGCGAGCGCGCGGAGGTATTCGGCCTGGGTGAAGCCGGGCCCATAGATGTCGCGCAGGCGGGTCATGCTGCGGTCTCCAGCTCGGGCAGGGCCACCTCGGTGGTGGCGTCGGTGGGGACGGGCTTCATGCGTGAGCGGGCCAGGACGTCGGGGCCGAGGTAGCGGCGGCCTTCGGCCCATTCGTCGTGTTGCTCGGCGAGCACGGCGCCGACGAGCCGGATGATGCTGCCGCGGTCGGGAGGATGTCGGCGCGGGCGGCGTCGAGGTGGTCGACGACGGCGGGGAGCTTCCCGGCGAGGGTGTCGAGCATCTTGTCGTACTGGGCGTGGACCGCGGCGGCGTCGGGCTGGTCGTAAACCGAGTGGAGCATGGCCTTGACCGCGCCCCAGGAGTTCTTCGGGCACACCGACATCAGGTTCGCCGCGTAGTGGGTACGGCAGCGCTGCCAGGCAGCACCCGGAAGGTTCGCCGCGATCGCCTCCACCAGGCCGGCGTGGGCGTCGGAGGTGACCAGCATCACCCCGTGCAAGCCGCGGGCGACCAGATCGGCGAAGAACACGTTCCACGCCTCGCGGGTTTCGGAGGTGGCGACCTGGACGCCGAGGACCTCGCGGTAGCCGTCATGGTTGACGCCGGTCGCGACCAGCACGACAGCGTTCAGGACCCGGCCGTTCTCGCGGACTTTCATCGTCAAGGCGTCGGCGGCCAGGAACGTGAACGGGCCGGCATCGGTCAGGAGCGGGTCCGGAACGCCGACACCTGAGCGTCCAGGTCGGCGGCCATCCGCGACACCTGCGACTTGGACAAGCTGTCGATCCCCAGCGTGGAGACCAGCTTGTCCATCCGCCGGGTCGAGACCCCAGCAGGTAGCAGGTCGCCACCACGCTGATCAGCGCCGTCTCGGCCCGTTTGCGGCGCTCGAGCAGCCACTCCGGGAAGTACGTGCCCTGCCGGAGCTTGGGAACCGCGACGTCGATCGTGCCGACCCGGGTATCGAGATCGCGGTGCCGGTACCCATTGCGCTGCGTGACCCGCTCGACCGACTGCTGGCCGTACTCGGCGCCACACACCGCGTCAGCGTCCGCGCTGAGCAGTGCGTTGATCACCGTGCCCAGCAACTGGCGCATCAGGTCCGGCGACGCATCACCCAACGCTTGGCCCAACAGGCGCGCGGGATCGACAATATGAGGAGCGGTCATCGTGGTTGCTTTCCTTTCGAGAGTGCTGTGAGAGGTTCACTCGAAGGATCACGCGATGACCGCGTCCACGTCCCGGCGACATGCCGACAGCGACGATCACGGGAACCGCGCTACACCACTATGCGGGACTCAACTCTTCAACGCGCTGTTTCCAAGTGCGCGGCTCACCCGCGGCAGTTCGTCTGAGTACCAATGTGCCTTCAACTCCGTGACTGGGTCACCCGGGGTTCCCTCGTCGACGGTCGGGCGGAACAGCTTGTTGACAAACGACAGCCCGAACTTCGTCTGGCCTCCCTCAAGCAAGTTGACGGCGAACGACACGAGATCCCTCGGGTCGGTGCGCCATCCGAAGCCACTGTCCGCCCACGACTCAATGACAGGCTTCAATCTGGCCGCAACTTCCGCGGGCATGTGTGCGCCCGCGGCGAAGAGGATCCTGCGTACCCAGGAGTTGCTGCTGCCCGAGAAGGTGACGAGCACGTCGGCAACGTCGGACGGCGCCTGCTCGGCCATCGCGCTTAGGTAACTGGCCTCCGGCCAGTACATCTCGCGGACCGAACCGTCGCTTCCAACCTCTGGTTCAGGCGGCGCGCTGAAGGCTCCGGCATCAGCGAGAGGCCGGACCCACAGCGGGTTCCGGCCCCTCAAAAAGGCTCGACGCAGTTGGAAGGACGTCAGTCGGCGCATCGCTGCCTGGACCTGCTCCGCAGTGGGGGCTTGGTACTCAGCCATCGTTCGCACCTCCATCGACGAGTCGGTTGGCCTCAGCGAGAAGGTCTTCGATTGCGTGGAGACTGTCAAAGAACTCGGCTCTGACGCCGTCCACGTGTGCTTCAGCTATCTCGACCCAGCGGCGCAACTCGTCGTCCGACGGAATCGAGTGCACGTCGCTTTGATGGCCGTGAAGGTGGGCCCATTTGACGAAGGAGTTGTAGGTCCGATGCCACTCGCGGACCGCTGGATGCTTGGTGTTGCCGGCTCTTCGTACTTGCGGTGGGGTGGGGCGACACGCCGGGTGAGGCTGGTGGGGTGAGGTAGGGGTCGAGGCCCTCAGGATCAGGAGTTACCACACTCCCTGCCCACGAGGACCTCGACGATGATCCAGCCTACGGGCTGCACGACGTGCTGCCACGCGCCCGATGCCTACTGTGACCGCTGCGACCTGTTGGTGGGCCTTCCGGGCCTGCATGTGATCGGGGTGGAGCGCGAGCCGGGCCGATTGCAGATCACCGTCGAGTCGCCGTCAACGGTGATGGGCTGTCCCTCGTGCGGGGTCGTGGCCGGCTCCCACGGCCGACGGATGGTCCGACTGGTCGACATCCCCTGTTTCGGTGCGTCGACCGTGGTGTGGTGGCGCAAGCGCACGTGGACGTGTTCGGAGCCGTCGTGTCCGGTCGGAGTGTTCACCGAGCAGGACGGGCAGGTCGCCAAGCCCCGCGCGATGCTCACCACCCGAGCGTGCCGGTGGGCGACCGAACAAGTCCGCCGCGAGCACGCCTCCATCGCCGGGCTGGCCCGCCAGTTGGGCACCACCTGGCGAACGGTGTGGACCAGCATCGAGCCGATCCTGACCCGTGCCGCCGCCGATGAGTCCCGGTTCGCCGGCGTGACCACCCTCGGCGTGGACGAACACCTCTGGCACCACGTCGACCCCGCCGGCGAGGTCCCAAGGAGTTGACGGGCATGGTTGATCTCACTCGTGACAAGGACGGACGCGTCCGCGCACGATTGCTCGACCTGGTGCCAGGACGTTCGGGGACGGTGTACAAGACGTGGCTCGACCAGCGCGGCAAGACGTTCAAGGCTGGGGTGGAGGTCGCGACCCTGGATCCGTTCCGCGGGTACAAGAACGCCATCGACGACAAACTCGCTGACGCCACTGCTGTCCTTGATGCGTTTCATGTGGTCGCTCTGGCCGGTAGGGCTGTCGATGAGATCCGTCGCCGCATCCAGCAGGAGATCCACGGCCACCGGGGTCGTTCCGGCAACCCCTTGTACGGGATCCGGAACATCCTGCGCTGTGCGGCTGAACGGCTCACCGACAAGCAACACGCCCGCCTCGCGGCGGCGATCGCTGCTGATGAACGTCATGATGCCGTCCATGTCGCGTGGCAGTGCGCCCAACGCGTTCGGGCCGCTTACGCCCACCCCGACCCAGCCCAGGGACGGGAACTTGCCGAGCAGGTCGTCGCCAGCTTCCCCACCTGCCCGATCCCCGAGATCGCCCGACTGGGTCGGACCCTGCGCCAGTGGAAGGACGCGTTCCTGGCCTACTTCGACACAGGCCGAGCATCCAACGGCGGGACAGAATCCATCAACGGCCTCATCGAGCTCCACCGCCGCATCGCCCGCGGCTTCCGCAACCACAACAACTACCGGCTACGGATGCTCCTCATCGGCGGCGGACTCACCCTCGACCCACCGCAGGTATGAAGAGCCGTGTTGCCATCATCTGTGAGAAACGTCGCAATGTCGGAAAGGAATCTCCCATCCTCGGAGATGGCGGCCTTGATCAGATCAGCGAGGAAACGGGCAATCTCCTGTGGGACCGGGACGTTCTCCGCATCCTGAGAGAGGTCGAGCGCCGGGTACTTCGCCGCAATGCTGGGGAGTTGCCGGATGTAGTCATCGCTTCGCGGACCTCCGGAATCGCGATCACCCCTGAGATGACCTCAGGAAGGTGCTTCATCAACTCGCGCATGGAGTGACAGATGAGCGAAACGCGCGCCCTCTCGTCGCCGGGCTTTGCTGTACTCGCCAGCAACTGGCGAGCTGTCCGATGCATGCTGGCCAAATCAGGACGCTTCTCGTCCAGCCAGTCAGTAATCCGAGCCGGCCGGTCCTCAGATGTCGACACGGGCTCAGTCATCCCCGCGCACCTGACCCGCTATTTGTGCCAGGAATACGGGGTCAGCATGGATGCAGGTCACGACCTCGCCGGCAATGCTGTCCACGTCGATCGGGTTGCGGTCGTGATGGTGACGTCGGCGCGCTAGCTTGCCCGACCGCGGCGCGCGTTGCCGCGAAATCCATCCGCAATGGCCCAACAAGGCGGTCCGCCCCGTCGCGACCTCGAACCTTCTCACACAGGAAAGGGTATGACGGAGGCCGACCCAGAACGTCATGGGTTCGAATCCCTTGGGACCTCACAGATCAAGCGTCATCTCCTCATGCGGCGGTCCCACCCCAGATCCGGCCTTGGCCGAAGCTCGGTTCAGCGGCCGTCCAAGCGAGCTGTTGGCCTGCGACGCTCAACTGGCTTGCGCCGCCCCAGATCAGCGCTCGGGGGCGGGAGAGGTTCTATGTGTGCAGCCTGCCAGAGTCCATCCCGGCCTTGGGATCAGCGCGCTCACTCATCCTGGGGCAAGCAGGCTCCGGGTATCCGGAGGCTGCGCACAGAGTGGCCGAACCAGTGCGCTCTCATCGGCATGATCGACCGCGCCGACGGCGGCATGATCGGTCGTCTGTGGGACGCGCCGAGGCCGCTTGACTCGGCACGAGTGACCACCCATTCCAGTTCGTGCCAGTAGACTCAGAACCCGATCCTGCGGTTGGCTGCGGAGGGTAGCCGCACCCAAATCCGCACGGCTTCCAGGAGCTATTGGCGCCTCAACGCTTCCTCGATGGACTTGACGGCGTCAGCGGTCTTCAGGATTCGTGTCTCGGCGTACTCGAGGTCATCGACGCCCGTAAGATCCGTCCCGTCTTCACCAAGCAGCTTGTGCGACAGATCCTGGAGTTGATCCTTCTTCTCCTTGATCAGCTGGAAGTCGTGAACTACGGACGCCGCCTCCTCGCGGTCGAAGTTCGGGGCGATCTTTATAAGGTCAACCAAGTTACCGATCATGGCTCCATATTGAGGCCGCAAGGTCCGCGCGGCCCCGGCGAGTTCACCATGATTCAGGATTCGAGGGATCGTGGCGCAGAGGCCGGCAAGCACCGTCACCACTGACCCTGCGATCTTTGCCGTCAGCCCACCCGCATCAGTGAATTCCTGCCAGATTGCAACATTGGTGATCGCGGCCAAGATGGCAGCACCGATCGCCCAAAAGTTAGCCCACCACTGCTTCTTGTCGGCGTAAGTCACCAGGTACTTCTCCCAGTACATTGCGCTTGCAAGACACGTGACTAGCCGGGCTTGGCTTACCGGAGTAGTGGGCGTTGCAGACCTCGCTGTTGTGAAGCTCCAGCTTGCGTCACCTCCCATCGGATTGCCGCTCAAGTCCTTGACACCTTTATCGCCGCCCTTGACGGTCACGGTGTACTTGGTGCCTTCAGCTAGCGGCTTCTTCGGAGTAAGTGTGACCTGCCGCTTCTCGGCGATGTAGTCGACTTCCGCATCTACGCTGCCGTTCGAATCTGCAAGGGTCACCGCCGAGGCGGAAACTGATGCCGGAAGCAGCGGCTCACTGAATGTTGCGCTCACCGCTGCACTTCGCTGCACCTTCTCAGCATCCTTTGGAGGTTCGTGCGAGGACACTACAGGTGGAGTGCGATCGGCCGTGGTGAAGTCCCACGTGAAGGGCTCTTCAAGAGACTCGCCCGCCAGGCTTCTTAGAGAAGTGGTCACGGTTGCTTCGTGGCGACTCGAATCGTGTAGGGGCTGATTTGGTGTCAGCGTGACGGTCCTAGTGCCTTCATCGTAGTTTACGACGGTGTCAACAAGGCCATTCTCCCCGTCGCGAAGCAGAATGTTCTGAGCGTTCACTGTTGCCGGATCGAGCGGCATCTTGAACGAAAGGGTGACCTTCTTGGTGGGCGCCACTTCTTGATCGCCCCTGCCGGGGTTCGTAATGAAGTCGGTCGGCGTAAGTGCAGGGGGCACGGGTAATCCTCCTTCATGCAGAGGGACTTGCGCGCGGCACTCCTTTGTGCGGCCCGAGGTACTGGCTAGAGGCGAAAGGAATTCCTGGGGTGTAATCGCAACTAATCCACGTGTGTTGTGCCAACCTCCAGACTACCATCGGGCCGCAGATGGCGTGGCCTTCTTCTTTGCATCTCAACTTATGTTCAGGTCCGAGGCCATCACAGCGTCGCCCGGTGGTCTGGCTACAGCCCGACCTCAGCTGAAACCGGGGCTCAGTCGGGGTTCAGACAGGGGAGCAATGAGGCGCACATCGGCATGAGCGCGAAGGCGCGCGCAATCGCCGAGCCGAGCGCGACGTCCCAATCGACCGCGCCCGCGACGTCAGCTCTGNNGGTCAACAGGCCGGTCAGCACCTGGTCNCCGGTGTCGTCGCCGGCGAAACGACGGTGCCGCTTCCACACCCTCTGCCACGGACCGNNGAACGTCGTCGGGAGGTCACGCCAGGCGAACCCGGTCCGGCACCGGTGGATGACGCCCTCGACCACCAGACGGTGATCCGAGAACCGGCGGCCCCGCCGCCCGTCCGAGGACGGCGTGAGGCTCTCGATCAGATCCCACGCTGCGGCTGAGAGCGCCTGGATCCGCGAAAGGCCCCCACCCTCGCGCGGGACGGGGCACGATTTGGGGACCCCCTAGCTTTCGGGGTCCCGTCCGCTTCGTCCAGCAGCTTGGCCAACTCGGCGTCCAGGTCGTCCGGCGCCGCCTGGGCGTGGCCGTGCTGGGCGTAGCCGAGCGGATCGTCCAGGTCGGCGGCGGTCGGGATCAGGTCGGGGTGCGCCCAGGCGTCGTCCCGGGCCTGCTCGCCGCGTGCGGCCCGGGTGGCCGCCCACAGGTTCGCCGCGTCCCGGGTTCGCCGGGGTCGCAACTCCAGTCCGACCAGGGATTGCAGGGCGTTCTCGGCGGGGCCGCCGGCCGCGCGGCGGCGCCGGACGACCTCGGTGAGCGCGGACGCGTTCGGCATCCACTTGCTCAGCGTGTGGGCCACGACCTCGTCCACCCAGCCCTCGACCAGCGCCAGCAGGGTCTCCAGGCGGGCGAGGACCTCCTTCTGTTCCTGCGTGACCGCAGGCTCGAACAGCTTGCCCGCCAACGCCAGCCCGGCCTGTTCGATCTCCTCCGCGCTCATGGACGCCGACAGCTGGCTCTCGATCGCCTGCTCCAGCGCCCCAGCATCGATCGTGATGTCGCGCGCGTAGTGCTCGACCAGGGCGTGCAGCTGCGGCCCGAGCCACCCCACCGCGGCGAACAGCCGCTGCCGGGCGGCCTCGCGCAGGGCGAGGAACAGCAACACGTCCGAAGCGGGCTGCTCCAGCCCCTCGGCGAACGCGGCGACGTTGGTGGGCAGCAGCGCGACCCGCGGCGTGTCGGTCAGCGGCAGGCCGATGTCGGACAGGCTCACCACCTCGGTGGCGAGGCTGCCCAGCGACTGGCCGACCTGTGCGCCGAACATGCCCGAGGCCGCGGCGCGCATCATCGGCTGCATCAGCTCGGCGCCGGGCACCTCGGCCACGCCCTCCCGGTTGAGGAGCGTGCCGAGGGCCTGGGCAAGGCTGGTCACGATGGGCCGAGCCAGCCGCTGCCAGGTGGCGAACGTCTGCTCCACCCAGTCGGCCCTGCTCCACGCGGCCGGGGCGCTCGCCAACCGGGGGAACGCGATCTCGGAATCGAGCCACAGGTCGGCCAGGCCCACCGCGTCGCGGATCCGCCCCGCCTCGGCCGGGGTCGGGGTGCTGTCGCTGCCCTTGCTGGCCGTCACCTTGCGCGCGACGTCCTTGGTGAACGACCAGTTCATCCCGCTGTCGGGGTCGGTGGGGCCCATCCGGGCCATCTGGGCGGAGAACTGCTGCATCGCGCCCTGGAGGCGGCCGACGAGCTGGTTGAGGTCGAACTCGCCGTCTGGGCCGGGNGTGATCCCGAACTGGGCGAAGAACTGGTTCAGCGGGTTGTCGGGGTCTGCGGGATCGGGGCCGTTGGCGAAGGGATCGCGGTCGTCGGCCATGGGGCAACTCCTCGTTTCGTGGACCCCCATTGTCCAATACCCCGACAACCCTTGTGTACGCTCGACCAGTGACCAAGCAGACCTGGACGGCGACGGTCTCGGCCGCCCTTTTCGTCCTGCTGGCCGCGATCATCGCGCTCGTCCCGGTGCCGTACGTGAGCTGGTCGGCGGGTCTGACCACCGACTTGCTGAGCCAGGACGACGGCCGCGACCGGGTCGAGATCTCCGGCGTTCAGACGTACCCCGTCACCGGTCAACTACGCCTGACGACCGTGTCGGTCACCCGAGTGGACGCGCCGCTGACCCTGCCCGAGGCGATCCTGTCCTACTGGCTGTCCTCCCGCGAGGTCCTGCCGCGCGGCGCGGTGTACCCGCCGNGTCTCAGCGCCGACCAGGTGCGCCGGCGCGAGACCCTGATGATGGACAACTCGCAGGATCAGGCGATCGCCGCGGCGCTGCGGGCAGCGAAGCTGCCGGTCACCGAGGTGCCCCAGATCGCGAGCGTGTCGCCCACCGGACCGGCCAGCGACAAGCTCAAGCCCGGGGACTTCGTGCTCAGCGTTGACCGGAAGAAGGTCAGCACCGTCACCGACGTCCAGAAGGCGGTGCAGGCGCATCAGGTGGGCGATTCGGTCGTCTTCGGCATCCGGCGCGACGGGGTCGAGCAGAACGTGACCGTGGCCACCATCGCGGCCAACAGCGCCCCGAACACCCCCGTCGTGGGCATCCGGATGACCACCGGGTACGTGTACGGCCCCTCGGTCACGTTCCACATCAGCCCCGAGATCGGCGGGCCGAGTGCGGGTCTCATGTTCGCCCTGGCCGTGTACGACAAGGTGACACCGGGCGACCTGGTTAACGGACGATCGGTCGCCGGGACCGGTGAGTTGACCGGTGCCGGTCAGGTCGGCGCCATCGGCGGCATCCAGGAGAAGGTGGCCGGGGCCGAGCGGGCCGGAGCGTCCATCTTCCTCGTCCCGGCCCAGAACTGCCCCGACCTCGCAGGTGTCGCGACCAGCATGCGGCTGGTGCGCGTGGCCTCGCTCAACGATGCCGTGGCGGCGCTGGACGCCCTGGGCGACCCGTCCCGCGAGGCGTCCGTGCCGGGATGCCAGTGAGCGCCGACGCCCTGGTGGCGTGCCTGTTGGAGATCGAGCGGCATGTCGGCCGCGGCGGCTGGGATCAGTCGGCCAGGCTGTTCGCCCTCGTTCCGACCGGGGAGCTGCTGGCCGCGGAACCCTCCCTGGCCGGGCAACTCCGCCTCGATCCCGCGCAGCCGGACGCCCTGTCCTCGATCGAGCAGGACGACGGTGAACTCCGCACCGCCACCGGCGAGGATCTGCTGAGTGGACTGGCTACCATCACCTGGGGGCCCGGGGTCCACGGCTGCGCCATCGTGGTGGAGCGGTCGTTCCTGTCCGGGGACGATGCCGCGTTGCCGGACGATCCCGCCGAGGCGGCCCGCCTCGTCGCCGAGCACCCGGCCCGTCAGGACCTGCGGGTCATCGTCGGGGTGACCCGCGACGGGGCCCGCCACGGGCTGGGCCGGCACCGGGCCAGCGGCGAGCTGTTCTCCGACCCCGAGCTCGTGCCGGCACTGGCCGCTGTCCTGGCGCGTACATTGGAGTGACCTGCCCCGTGACCGTCAAGCATCCGAGGAGTGGCGCGTGAGCGCGATGTTCCTGGCCCGCCGATCCCCGTTCCTGCCGACCGTTGCCATCGTCGCCGGGGTGGTGATCTCGTACCTGATCTTCACCCAGATCTGGACCGACAAGCTGTGGTTCGACGCGGTCGGCTTCTCGACGGTGTTCAGCACCGAACTCCTCGCCCGGGTCGCCCTGTTCACGATCTTCGGCCTCGCGATGGCGCTGTGCATCGCGGGCAACATGTGGCTGGCGCACCGCCTGCGTCCGCGGGTGCGGCGCAGTTCCCAAAGCGAGGTTCTCGACCGCTACCGGGAACTGCTCGAATCGCGGTTCTGGGTGGCGATGGTGGTGCCCGCCGTCGCGATCGGCGTCTTGGCGGGGATGTCGGCCACGACGGCCACCCTGCCTGTGCTGGCCTGGTTGCACCGCGTCCCCTTCGGCACGCCCGATCCGACGTTCGGGCTGGACGCGGGCTTCTACGTCTTCGAGTACCCCATCTGGCAACTGGTGGTTTCGTTCCTGCTGACCGCGCTGAGTTTCAGCCTGATCGCCGCCCTCGTCGTGCATTTCGCGATGGGTGCCCTGATCCCCGGACGAGGCCGCGGCGCCACCATGCCGGCGCCCACCCGGCGGCACCTGGCGGTGCTGATCGGCCTGATCCTGGTCGTCTACGGCCTGCAGAACCTGCTCGACCGGTACGGGCTGCTGTTGAACACCGGCACCCTGTTCACGGGCCTGCACTACACCGACGAGCACGCCCGGGTGGGCGCGAAGCTGATCGTGGCCGTCGTCGCCTTCATCGTCGCAGCCCTCTTCTTCGCCACCGCCGTGATGCGCCGCTGGCTGTTCCCGATGGTCGGCCTGGTGCTGATGATCGTCACCAACCTGATCTTGTCGCTGATCTACCCGGCGGCGATCCAATCCTTCGTCGTCCGTCCCAACGAGCCGGACAAGGAGAGCCCCTACATCCAGCGGCACGTGGATGCCACCCGGCAGGCCTTCGGGATCGACCACGTCCAGATCGAGGAGTACGCGGCCGTCACCCAGGTCCGTCCTGGGCAGCTGAAGCAGGACGCGGAGGCGCTGCCCGGCATCCGGCTGATGGACCCGGCCGTCGTCGGGCCGACCTTCGACCAGCTTCAGCAGGTCCGCGGCTACTACACCTTCCCCGACGTCCTCGACGTCGACCGCTACGTCATCAACGGCGTCGAGACCGACGTGGTCGTCGCCGCGCGCGAGTTGAACCTGGGCGGCCTGCCCGACCAGAACTGGAACAACGTGCACACCGTGTACACCCACGGGTACGGCCTGGTCGCCTCCTACGGCAACCGCCGCCAGACGATGGGCGACCCCGAGTGGCTGTCCCAGGAGATTCCGCCGACCGGGGTGCTGAAGGCCAACGAATCCCGCATCTACTACGGCGAACAGAGTACCCAGTTCGTGATCGCCGGACGCGAGGCCGGCCAGGCGCCGCTGGAACTGGACACCNCTGGCGGCGGCGAGGGCGGCCGGGAGCGGCTCAACGTCTACAAGGGCAAGNGGGGCGTGCCGATCGGCGACTGGTTCACCCGCGCTCTCTACGCAACCCGTTTCGTGGACCTCAACCTGCTGTTGTCGGATCGGGTCTCGTCCGCCTCCAAACTCCTCTACGACCGCACGCCCAAGGAGCGGGTGCAGCAGGTCGCGCCGTGGCTGACCACCGACTCCAACGTCTACCCGGCGATCGTGGACGGCCGGCTGGTGTGGATCGTGGACGCCTACACCACGTCCCAGAGCTACCCCAACAGCGAACTGGTGAACCTGCGTCAGTCCGCGACCGACACCCAGTCCCGGGTCATCGGGGCCCAGGTCGACGAGAACGTCAACTACATCCGCAACTCGGTCAAGGCCGTGGTGGACGCCTACGACGGCACGGTCTCGCTGTACGCCTGGGACGAGCAGGACCCCGTGCTCAAGGCTTACGCCGCGGCGTTCCCGGGCACCGTCCTGCCCCGCAGCGCGATCAGCCCGGACCTGCTCAGCCACCTGCGCTACCCCGAGGACCTGTTCAAAGTGCAACGGGAGATCCTGGGCCGCTACCACATGACCAACCCGCACACCTGGTACGCCCAGTCGGACCTGTGGCAGATCCCGGCCGATCCGATCAAGCCCGGTGACACGGCCAAGGAGCCGCCCTACTACCTGAGCATCAAGTGGCCAGGCGACACCCAGCCGGTGTTCAGCCAGACCGCGGTGTTCGTGCCGAAGGGCCGCTCGAACCTGGCCAGCTATCTGGCGGTGGTCGCGGAGGCCAGCAGCCCTGACTACGGCAAACTGCGGGTGCTGCGGATGTCCGACAGCCACCAGATCGACGGTCCCGGCCAGACGTTCAACGCGATCAACAACGATCAGACGGTCGCGGAGATGCTGCGGCCGTTCCTGAATCAGGGCTCGTCGGCGGCCACCTACGGCAACCTGCTGACGCTGCCGATGGGCAACGGCCTGCTCTACGTCGCGCCGGTCTACACGATGCGACAAGGGACGACCGGCTCCTACCCGGCCCTGCGGTTCGTGGTGGTCCGGTTCGGCGAGCACGTGGGCATCGGGGCCACCCTGCAGGAGGCGCTGGACTCGGTGTTCGCCGGGGACGCCGGAGCGACCACGNGGGAGGGGCCGACGGCGTCGCCCTCCGGCTCGCCGAGCGCGAGCCCGAGCCAACAACCGACCTCGTCGGCCACGGCCAGCCCGGAGGTGGTCTCGCTGCTGCAGAAGGCCTCGGCCTCGTTCGACGCCGCCGAGGCGGCTCTCAAGCGCGGCGATCTGGCCGAGTATCAGAAGCAGATCGACGCCGCCCGGGCCGCGCTGGCCCAGGCGCTGAAGTCGATGGGCCGCTAGCCCCGGGGGTGGGATCTACCCGGCGGTTGAGCTTGTCGAACCTCCGGCGGGGGCATCCGGCGGTTGAGCCTGTCGAAACCCCGGCCGTGGGGACCGGATCCCGGTGATTGAGCCTGTCGAAACCCCGGTGCATCCGGCGGTTGAGCCCGTCGAAACCCCGGGCAAGGGCGTGCACCCGGCGGTTGAGCCTGTCGAAACCCCGGCCGTGGGGACCATGATCCCGGCGGTTGAGCCTGTCCAAACCCCGGGTAGGGGAGTGCATCCGGCGGTTGAGCCTGTCGAAACCCCGGCCGGGGGACCATGATCCCGGCGGTTGAGCCTGTCCAAACCCCGGGTAGGGGAGTGCATCCGGCGTTTGAGCCTGTCGAAACCCGGTGCATCCGGCGGTTGAGCCTGTCGAAACCTCCGGGACCTAGCCGCGGACGGTGACCGGGGCGGTAGCGGCAAGAAGGCTGACGGGGGTACCCCCGCCGGGCCAGGTGAGGGTGAGCGCACCGGCGGGGCCCACCGTGGCGGCGATCGGATGCAGTCGGGCGGCGACCCGGAACGTCCCCACCTGCGCCCGCGGGACGCGGACGAGCAGGTCAGTGCCGTCGGCGAACCGGACGATGAACGTCGCGAACGCGGCGGTCGGGGAGACCGCCCGCACCGGGACGCCACGGGCCCGGAGCCGGCTCAGCGTCTCGGCGAGCGCGCCGGGGTCGTCCGCCCAGCCCCGGCCCAGCCAGCCGGGACGGGCTGCCGCTCGTCGTCCGGGCCGGGCGGCAGCACGGCCAGCAGTCGACGCAACACCAGGGCAGCCGTGAGCACGACCGCTCCGCCCAGCAGGAACCAGGCCATACGCCATCGTACGTCCGGTCGTGGCGGTTCACCCTCGAAGGGACGCACCTCCACCGGCCAGCCGGCGTCGACGAGCGGTGGTGCCACCGTGCCGGCATCGCCGACGACGACGAGGTTCAGGGCGCCGTCCAACAATTGCCGGGTCGCCTGCGTGGCCGAGGCGGGCGTGACCCGACGCAACGCGGCGGCGTAGGCGTCCACGTAGTCGGACGAAAGCCCCACCGCCACCAAGGCCGCCACCTGCTCGGCCACCCCTTCCGCGGTGGCGTACCGCAGCGGTGTGACCCCGGTCGCATAGTTCACCGCGTCCGCAATCTCCGTGGCTGTGAACCCCTCCTCGCCGATCGAGAGCAGCCCGGACGCTTCCAGGATCGCCGCGGCCGCCACCTCGGTTCGGAACGAACCCTGGAGGCTGATCAGGCCGCCGGTCCGCATCGGATGATTCACCAGGTGCACCCCGTAGGTGTAACCCCGTTCCTCCCGCAGCACCCGGTTGAGCCGGGACAAGAACGCCCCGCCGAGCGCGTAGGCGCCCATCTGCAGATCCGGCCANGCGGGGTCGGTCCGGTCGATCCCGAACCTGCCCAGCCGGACGTCCGCCTGCACCGAACCGGGCCGGTCGAGGACGAGGCAGGCGCGCGGCGCCGGGGCGGGCGTCTCGGGGGCCACGTCCCGTCCTGGAGCAGTCCAGGCCGAGAAGGCCTCGTCCGCCTGCTGCAGCGGGTCGCCCTCGAAATCCCCGGCCAGGATCAGCGTGGAGCCGGCGGGTCCGTAGTGGCGGGCATGGAACGCCTGGACGTCCGCAGCGGTGACGGTGGCGACCGTGCGGGCCTCACCAGCCGCCGGCCGGGCCGACCGGTACCGCTCGGCGATGCTGAGGCGCCGGAACTCCAGCGTTGCCCGCTGCCCGGGATGCGCCTGGGTCTGTTCGATCTCCGCGAGCCGCAGGGCCTGCTGGCGGGCCACGTCCGCCTTCGCCAGGGTCGGTTCGCCGACGGCCTCGGCGAGCAGCGGCAGCGCCCGGGACAGCCGGGAGGCGGGGACGTCGAGGAAGAGCTGGGGCGCGTCGTGACCGACGGTCCCGCCCAGCGCCGCGCCATCGCGCTCCAGGGTTTCGGTGAACGACAGGCCCGGATGCGTCCGGGTGCCCTCGTCCAGCGTGCGCAGGGTGAGCGCGGCAACGCCTTCCAGATCCCGCGGCTCGGCGGTCAGCGGAATGTCCAGGACGAGCGCGGCGCTGACCACGTACTGGCCAGGACGCCGGAACGCCAGCACCTGCAGGCCGTTGTCGAGCCGGGCCCGCAACGGCACCGGGAAGGACCACGGATGCGGCGGCCGGACTTTCGGACGCTTCATGCCTGAACCTCCGTCGCCGTGCGCAGGTAGCGCAGCATCGCCCGCTGGTCGCTGCGCAGCAAGCTTCGTGCGGTGTCGATCACCTCGTCCACCCCGATGAACGCGATCTCGTTGATCCTGGTGTTCACCAGGGCAGGATCTCCCAAGAGGGTTGCGTAGCAGCCGAACTGGTCGGCCCGGCTGTCGAAGCGGGCCAGTTCGCTCAGCCAGGCGCGTTCGAACTGGGCCTTGGCCCGATCGAGTTCGTCCTCGGTCGGGCCGTCGGCGCAGAACGCGTCGATCTCGGCCACGATCGCCTCTTCCAGGGTCGTGGGGGCGACGCCGGGCAGGGCGCGGGCGAAGGCGAAGCCGAACGAGTTGCCGCCGATCAACCCCATCGTCGAGGCGCCGGCCGCTTCGGCGATTCCGTCGTCGCGGACGAGGCGGCGGTACAGCCGGGACGCCTGCCCGTCGCCCAGCACGGCGAGCGCGAGGTCGAGGCAGTCGAAATCGCGGGTGTCCCGGGCGGGGAGGCGCCAGGTGGCGTAGACGGCGTCAGCGGGCACGTCGGCGGTCACAACCCGGGCCGGCACCCCTTCGTGGGGCGGCAGCGCCGTCTGCACCGGACGGACGGGCACCTCACGCCGCGGCAGGTGCCCGAACGCCTTGGCGGCCTTGGCGAACCCCTCACCTGGATCGATGTCACCGACCAGGGTAAGCACAGCGTTGTTGGGCGCGTAGTGGGTGGTGAAGAAGTCGCGCACCGCCTCGAGGCTGGCCGCGTCCAGGTCCGCCATCGAGCCGATCGTCGGGTGCCCGTACGGGTGCCCCGCTGGGAACCCCAGCCCGACCAGGTGCTCGATCACGTCCCCGTACGGCGGGTTGTCGTAGCGCTGCCGCTTCTCCTCCTTCACGACGTCCCGCTGGTTGTTCAGGTTCTCGATCGTCAGCGCGTCGAGCAGGGTGCCGAGCCGGTCCGCCTCCAGCCAGAGTGCGAGGTCGAGCGCTCCGGTCGGAACCGCCTCGAAGTAGTTCGTCCGGTCGAACCACGTCGTCGCGTTGACGCTGCCGCCGACCGCCTGGAGCGCCGCGAGGTGTTCTCCGGAGCCGACGTGCGCCGAGCCCTGGAACATCAGGTGCTCGAAGAGGTGGGCGAGGCCGGTGGCCCCGGCCGCCTCGTCCCGGCTGCCAACGTCGTACCACAGGTTGACCGCTACGACGGGGGCCGAGTGATCGGGGTTGACCACGACGCGCAGCCCGTTGTCGAGGCGGTGCTGGTACAGGGGATAGGCCAGTGCGCCACGGGTCGTCACCCGGCTATCTCACCACAGGCGCAGCCGAAATCAGCGTTTGGGAGGCTTGATCGGCAGGATGAGGAGGGTAAGGCCACCGACCAGGGCCGCCCCGCCCACCAGCGGCAGGCCGGGTTGCAGGCGGTCCAGCGGGCCGAGGTCCGAGACCATGCTGGAGGGGTAGATCGGCGGTGGGTTCGAGCCGGACGCCGCACCCGACGCGGGCCGGGTCCGGGTCGACCCGGAGCCCTGGGGATGAGCGGTGGTCGCGGTCGCCCGGGGGACGCGGTGGTGGTGGGTTGGGCGGACGCCGTGTCGTCGACCTGGTCGCCGGGAACGCTCGGCGAGGTGACCTGATGGGTGGGCTGGGAGCCCGGGGTCCGGCAGGTGTTCGGGTTCGCCGGGGAGTCGTGCCGTGATTCGGTGCCACGGACGGGGTGGGGCAGGCCCGTGGGGTGGAGGGCTTGCTCGTGGGCTTCGGGGGCGATGGCGTGGGAGCCGGCTTGGTGGTCCGGGTGGCGGTGGGGTGGACGGTCGGACGGCTGGAGGGAACAGAGGGGCGGACCGTCGGCGTGGCGGCGGGCACACGGGCGGCCTGGGGACGCTGGACGTCGGTCGCGCTACCGCCCGGGGTGGGGGAGGGGTAGCCACGGCGGGCGCGGGAACGTCGGCGAGGGCCGATCCGGCACTGACGAAGGCCACGGCACTGAGCACCAGGCAGGCCAGGGCGCCGGACCACACCCCAGTCCCCGAACCTCAGCCATTTCCCCCAGAACAGGCAGGAACTCAGCCTACACAGGACCCCCAAAGGCGACATCGCCGCTTGGCTGGGCAGTGGTGCGGGAAGCATGCTGGCCGGGAAGGCGATCGCCCCAACCATGGGCCGGGGCGATCGATTCGTAGCGGGGACAGGATTTGAACCTGTGACCTCTGGGTTATGAGCCCAGCGAGCTACCGAGCTGCTCCACCCCGCGTCGGTGCTACCACTGTAGGCGCTGGCTGCGCACGGGCCAAATCCGGCCGTGTCGTCCAGGCGCGCCCGCTGCCGACGGCTCGGCCTCGGTTAGACTGTGCGGGCTCTCCTCGCACGGCGGGGAGGTCCTTGACAGGAGGCCCCATGGTCCAGGCCGTCCGCGACCGGCACCACGGCCGGGCAGTGCGCACCCTCGCGGTCGGGATGGCGGCGGCGCTGTTGACCCTCACCGCCTGCACGACCCAGGCCCCCGGCGCGACGAACGCCGCTCGGGCGCCGGTCAAGGCTCTGACCGTGGGGGCCACCTTGGAGCCCCAGACCATGGATCCGAGCGCCACCCCGGCCGCGTCCGTGCCGCAGGCGATGCTCTACAACGTGTACGAGACCCTGGTGAAGATGGACGCGGATGGACGGCTGCGTCCCCTGCTGGCCCAGGAGTGGGAGCAGAGCACCGACCGGCTGACCTACACGTTCCGGCTCAATCCGGCCGCCACGTTCGCCAGCGGGAAACCCGTGACCGCCGCGGCCGTGGTCACCAGCTTCGACCGGGCCAAGTCGTCCGGGGTCGCCGCCCCGATCCAGGCCGTGATGTCGGTGGTGAAGAGTACCGAGGCCGTGGACGACCACACCGTCCGCGTCACGCTCACCCACCCCTCCAACCTGTGGCTGCAGGACATCAGTTCGACCGCGGGCATCGTGTACGACCCGGACGGGCTGNGGAGTCTCGCCACGGCGACGGCCGGTTCGGGCCCGTTCCAGTTGCAGAAGTGGAACCGGGGCCAGTCGGTGGTGCTGGAGAAGAACGCCCGCTACTGGGGCACCCCGGCCCGCTTCGACACCGCGACGTTCCGCTATTTCGCCGACCCCAACGCGATGAACGCGGCCCTGCTCTCAGGCGAGATCGACATCATCTCGAACCTGCAGGCCCCGGACGCGATTGTTCAGTTCGCCGACCCCGGCCGCTACAGCGTGATCGAAGGGACGACCACCGGCGAAGTGGTGATGGCGATCAACAACTCCCGGCCCGCGCTGAAGAACGTGAAGGTGCGGCGGGCCATCTCGATGGCGATCGACAAGCGCGCCCTGGTCGACACGGTGTGGAACGGCAAGGGGACGCTGATCGGCTCGATGGCCGTCCCGACCGACCCGTGGTACGAGGATCTGACCGGCGTGAACCCGTACGATCCGGCGGCCGCGAAGACGCTGCTGAAGGAGGCCGGGCAGGACAAGGGGCTGTCGCTGAGGCTGCGCGTGCCCACGACCGCCTACGCCACCAAGTCCGCCCAGTTCGTGGCGAGCGCGCTGAACGAAGTGGGCATCAAGGTCAGCGTGCAGGAGCTCGACTTCACCACCTGGCTCAACGAGGTGCACAACGGTGGGGACTATGACCTCTCGATCGTGGCGCACGTCGAGGCCCGCGACATCCGGCGTTTCACCGACAAGAACTACTACTTCCACTACGACAATCCGGAGTTCGTCGAGCAGTTCACCAAGGCCGATCAGGCCCCGGAGGCCGATTTCGTGGCGGACATGAAGATCGCGACCCGGACGCTGGCGGCGGATGCCGCCGCGGTGTGGCTGTTCGACCTGCCGAACCTGGTTGTGACCAGGGCCGGGATCACCGGGGTCGGGCAGAACTCCGCAGCGTTGAGCTTCGACCTGACCACGGTCGCCAGTCGCTAGCCAACCGGCGATGAGCATCGTCCGTTACAGCCTGCGGCGGCTGGGGATCTTCCTGCTGAGTTTGCTGGCCGCCTCGGTGCTGATCTTCCTGGTCTGCTCGGCACTGCCCGGGGATGCGGCCGAGGTCCTGCTGGGGAGGGCGCCACCCCGACCAACTGACGGCCTTGCGGGCGAAATGGGGCCTGGACCGGCCGCTCGTGGTGCGCTACGCCGAATGGCTGGGCGGTCTCCTGCACGGCGATCTTGGGGTGTCCTACTTCACCGGCTTCCCGTGTCGTCGCTGCTGGCGCCCCGGATCGCGGTGACGCTGTGGCTCGTGGTGTTCGCCCTTGTGCTCGCGGTGGTGCTGGCCGTTCCCGCGGGGATGGTGGCCGCCATGCGGCGCCGCGACTGGATCGGCTTCACCGCCTCCGCGCTGGCCCAGGTGGGCATGGCGATCCCGGCGTTCTGGGCGGCGATCGTCCTGGTGATCGTGTTCGCGGTGCTGCTGCGCTGGCTGCCGGCCAACGGGTACGTGCCACTCACGTCCGACCCCGCCGGCTGGGCGTCCCATCTCGTGCTGCCGGTGGTCTCGCTGGCGCTGGTGCAGAGCGCGGTGCTCGTCCGTTACGTCCGCAGCGCGTTCATCGAGGTGCTGGGGAGGACTACTACCGGACGGCGCGCGCGATCGGCTGGACGCCGCTGCGCGGACTGCTGCGGCACGGGCTGCGCAACGCGGCGCTGTCCTTGGTGACCGTGCTGGGACTGCATTGGCGGCGGTGCTGGTGGGCGCCATCGTCATCGAATCGGTGTTCGCCCTGCCCGGGCTGGGCAGCCAGCTGCTCACCTCGGTGCAGCAGCGGGACCTGATGGTCGTCCAGGGGACGGTCATGTTCCTCTCGGCGTCGGTGCTGGTGATCAACACCCTGGTCGACCTCTCCTACGCGTGGATCGACCCCGGTTGCGTACCGCGGGGGTGAGCGGCTGTGAAGCGGTTGCCGCTGTACGTGGGCGGGGCGCTGATCGCAGCCGTCGTCCTGACCGCCCTGGTGTCGTTGGTCTGGACGCCGTACGACCCGCAACGGGTCGTGGCCGGGCAACGGCTGCAGGGGCCGAGTTGGGCGCATCTGCTCGGCACCGACCACATGGGCATCGACGTGTTGAGCCGCATCATGGTGGGCGCCCAGACGTGCCTGTTCGTCGGGATCATCTCGGTCACGATCGCCGCAGCCCTCGGCGTGCCGCTGGGCCTGTTGGCCGGCCAGGCCGGCGGGTGGGTCGACGAGGTCGTGATGCGGGCCACCGACGTCGCCTACGCGTTCCCGGCTCTGCTGCTGGCGATCCTGCTCGCGGGAGCCTTCGGGGCCTCCACGCTGACCGCGATGACCGCGATCGGGCTGGCCACGATCCCGGCGTTCGCCCGGATCGCGCGTGCAGGCACGTTGCAGGTGATGGCGAGCGACTTCGTCCTGGCCGCCCGGGCGTCGGGGACCGGGTGGACGGGGATCTCGGCGCGGCACGTCCTGCCGAACATCGCCNCCCTGATAGGCGTCCAGGCGTCGGTGACGTTCGCGCTGGCGATCCTCGCCGAGGCGGCCTTGAGCTACCTGGGGTTGTCGGCGCCGGCGCTGACCNCCACGTGGGGCCGGATGTTGAAGGACGCGCAGGGCGTGCTGTGGATCGCGCCGGTGCAGGCGCTGTGGCCGGGGCTGGCGATCGCCCTGGCCGTCCTCGGGTTCAACCTGCTGGGCGACGGCCTGCGCGACCAGTTGGACCCGCGGCTGCGGGAGGTCTCGNTGAGCCTGCTGAGCGTCCGTGAGTTGACGGTGAGCTTCGGTCGCCGCCGAGTCGAGGCCGTCCGGGGTGTGTCGTTCGACCTTGAGCCTGGGCAGCGGCTGGGCCTGATCGGCGAGTCCGGCTCCGGTAAGACGGTGACCACGCTGGCGGTGATGGGGCTGCTGCCGGAGAACGCGCACGTGTCCGGGTCGATCACGCTGGCCGGACGCGAGCTCGTGGGGTCGCCCGAACGCGACCTGGCCCGGCTGCGCGGGGACGCGATGAGCATGGTGTTCCAGGAGCCGATGACCGCGCTCGACCCGACGATGACCGTCGGACGCCAGGTCGCCGAGGTGCTGCGGCTGCACGCCGGGGCCGAGCCCGGACATGCCCGCGAGCGGGTGATCGCGATGCTCGGTGAGGTGGGTCTTTCTGACCCGGCGCGGGTCGCGGACGCCTACCCGCACCAGCTGTCCGGCGGGCAGCGGCAGCGGGCGCTGCTGGCCATGGCGCTGATCAACTCCNCGGATCTGGTGATCTGCGACGAGCCCACCACCGCGCTGGATGTGACCGTGCAGGCGCGGGTGCTGGCCGTCCTCGACCGGGTTCTGGACGAGGCGGGGGCGGCCTGCCTGTTCATCAGCCACGACCTGGCGGTGGTGTCGCAGGTGTGCTCGGACGTCCTGGTGATGCTGGACGGACAAATCGTCGAGGCCGGTCCGGTGGCGAAGCTGTTCGACAACCCCGACCACCCGTACACCCGCGGTCTTGTCGCCACGGCCCGCCTGGATCTGGTCGAGCCCGGCGCCCGGCTGCCGGTCGTCGAGGACTTCTACGCCGAGGCGGAGCGATGACCGNAGGTGCTGTACGAGGCGAACCGGCTGCGTCGGGTGTTCGGCCGTCCATCCCACGAGGTGGTGGCGCTGGCCGGCGCGGATCTGACGGTCACGGCAGGCCAGCGGCTGGGCATCGTGNGGGAGTCCGGCTCGGGCAAGTCCACCCTGATCCGGCTGCTCGCGGCCCTGGATCGTCCGACGCAGGGGTCGATCCGGTTCCGCGGCCAGGAGATCACGACGCTGCGCGAGCGCGACCTGGGATTCCTGCGCTCGGCGGTGCAACTGGTGTTCCAGGATCCCCGCTCGTCGCTGNAACCCCGGATGACCGTCCGCGACATCGTGACCGAGCCGTTGCGCTCCCGGCTGCTGCGCCGGCACCTTTCCGGCGCGGTCGACCACGAGGAGCGGCTGGCCGAGGTGCTCGAGGCCGTCGACCTGCCTTCGGGGTCCGCCGATCGCTACCCGCACGAGTTCTCCGGAGGGCAGCGGCAGCGGATCGCGATCGCCCGGGCGCTGGCACCCAAACCCGAGGTGCTGATCGCGGACGAGCCGGTCTCGGCGCTCGACGTCTCCGTCCGCGCGCAGGTGTTGAACCTGCTCACCGACCTGGTTGCGTCGCTCGGCCTGACGCTGATCTTCGTCAGCCACGACCTGATGGTGGTCCGGCACCTGTGCGACTCGGTGATCGTGATGCGCGCCGGCGAGATCGTGGAACGCGGCCCGGCGGCCGAGCTGTTCGAGCACCCCAAGCCGNACTACACCAAGGCGCTCCTCGCCGCCATCCCGCGAATCCGGACGAGCTGAGCAGGACTGACCCCTATCCCCGTCCGGGATCGTGTCGCTGGAGGTGGCCGTTGCGATCCGACCACCCTCCGCGGAACCCCACCTTGCCACGGGCGTCGCGAACCCGATCCACGGGCCGACCTCCTCCACGGTGCCGGTCACCCCGCCCCGGTAGACGGGGCCGACACCTCTCGGGAGTGCCTCGCAGGCGTCTGTGTGGCGAGGCAGTTCCGGGGCCGCTCAGGGGCCAGGGCCACCAAGGCGAGTGGATGCAGCACCGGGTTGCTGGCCAGCGCGCCCGGACCGACGGGCCCGTCGGCGCCGTCGATGGAGGTGAACTTCCCGCCCGCCTCGCGGACGATCACGTCCAGGGCCGCCATGTCGTGCAGCGCCAACTCGGGCTCGCAGGCGATGTCGACCGCGCCCTCGGCGACCAGCATGTAGCTCCAGAAGTCGCCGTAGGCGCGGGTGCGCCAGCACCGCCGCATCAGATCGACGAACCGCTGGCCGCGCCCCGCCTCCACCCACCCGTGCACGGACGAGTACGACAGCGACGAATCCTCGATCGAGGCGACCTTCGATACCCGGCAGGGGGTGCCCTGTAGCAGGCTCTTGCCGGTGAACGCGCCGCCGCCCTTGCTGGCCCACCAGCGCCGGTTCAGGGCTGGCGCGGACACGACCCCNACGACGACCTCGTCGCCCTGCATCAGCGCGATCAGGGTCGCCCAGACCGGCACCCCGCGGACGAAGTTCTTCGTCCCGTCGATCGGGTCGATGACCCAGCGCCGCGGCCCGAAACCGGTGTCTTCGCGTTCCTCACCGTGCACCGCGTCCCGGGGNCGCGCGGTTCCGAGGGTCCGCCTGATCGCGTCCTCGACGGCGGTGTCGGCATCGCTGACCGGGGTCAGATCAGGTTTCGCGGTCACCTGGAGGTCGACGGCCTTGAACCGGCTCATCGTGAGGGAGTCGGCGTTGTCGGCCAGGATGTGCGCGAGGCGGAGGTCGTCGACGAAGCTCTGATCGGCCATGGGCCCAATCTACGGCTGCCGCGCCGGAAACGGCGTGTCAGTAGGTCGGCGTGGCCCANNGGCCCGTTCCATGCGGCGGAACGACTCCAGCCGGTCGGAGGCCAGCAGCCCCTTCGCGACCGCCTCGTCCAGGCCGCACTCGGGTGCCGTCGAGTCGTGCCGGCAACCCCGCGGGCAATCCTCGGTGAACCGCTCCAGGTCACCGAAGGCGCCCACGATCGAGTCGATGGTGACGTGGCTGAGCCCGAACGACCGGACGCCGGGNGTGTCGATCACCCAACCGCCCGGGGCGGGCAACTCCAGGGCGATGGCGGACGTGGAGGTGTGCCGGCCGCGTCCGGTGACCTCGTTGACCTCGCCGGTGGCCCGCTCGGCCCCTGGGATGAGCGCGTTGACCAGCGTCGACTTACCCACCCCGGAGTGACCGACGAACACGCTGATCCGGTCGGCGAGCAGGCCGCGAAACTCGGTGAGATCCGAGCCGGGNGACACGGTGACGATCGGCAGATCGAGGGGCGCGTAGGCCGCCACCAGTTCGTCGGCCGAGGCCAGATCCTCCTTGGTCAGGCAGAGCAGCGGATCGAGCCCGGCGTCGTACGCGGCGACGAGGATCCGGTCGATCATGCCCATCCGCGGCGGCGGATCGGCCAGCGCGGTGACGATCACGAGCTGGTCGGCGTTGGCGACGATCGGCCGCTCGAACGGATCGTCGTCGTCGGCGGTGCGGCGCAGCACGGTCGTCCGGTCGAGCACCTCGACGATCCGGGCGAGCGTCCCCTCGGCGCCGGACAGGTCCCCGACGAGCCGGACGTGGTCGCCGACGATCACACCCTTGCGCCCTAGCGTCCGGGCCTTGGTGGCCAGGACCTCGGAGTCGTCGGCGTCCAGCCGGCAGCGGTACCGGCCCCGGTCGACGGTCAGCACCAACCCGGTCGCCGCGTCGGAGTAGTCGGGACGGTCCTTGGTGCGCGGCCGCGTCCGGCGGGCCGGACGGCCCCAGCCGGCATGGTCGTCGNNTCGGTGATCGCCCCGCGCAACCGGCGGCTCACTCGACGCGTCCGAGCAGTTCGGTCCACAGCCGGGGAAGTCGGGCAGGGTCTTGGTGGTACACGCCACGTCGTCGAGCCGGACGCCGGGGACGGCCAGGCCGAGCAGGGCCCCCGCGTGGGCGAGCCGGTGATCGGCGTGGGTGGCGAACGCGCCTCCGTGCAGGGGCGCCGGGTCGATCGCCAGTCCGTCCGTGGTCTCGATCACGGCGGCCCCCAGCCCGCCGAGCCCGGTGCGCAGGGCGGCGAGCCGGTCGGTCTCATGGCCCCGGATGTGGCCGACGCCACCGATCCGGCTGGGGGAGGGCGCCAGGGCGGCCAGGGCGGCGGCCACGCAGGTGATCTCGCTGACCGCGTGCAGGTCCACCTCGGCGCCTCTTAGACCCCGCTCCCCGGACACCTCGACCATGCCCCCATGCCGCCGGACGACCGCGCCGAAGGCCCGCAGGATCCCGAGCAGGGCGTCCCCGGCCTGAGTGGACGATTCCGGCCAGGCGGTCCGGACGCGGCCNCCGGTGACCAGCGCTGCCGCGGCGAGCGAGGCGGCGTTGGTGAGGTCCGGCTCGATCCGGTCGACGGAGGCCCGGATGGGTCCGGCGTGGACGATCCAGGTGCAGGGGTCCGGTTCCGCGACCGCGACGCCACGGGCCACGAGCATGGTCACCGTCATCTCGATGTGCGGACGGGACGGCAGCGGCGGGCCAACGTGGCGCACGGTGAGCCCGCCGGGAACCCGGCTGCCGACCAGCAGCAGGGCCGACACGAACTGACTGGAGCCGGAGGCGTCGAGCTGCACNAGGTCCCCGCCGGAGAGCGGGCCGGTCACCGAGAACGGGATCGCATCCCCGCGATCCCGNGCGCCGAGACTCCCGAGCGCGGCCAACAGGGGGCCNACCGGACGATCGGTGGCGGCCGGGTCGCCGACGAAGTCCGTGGTGCCGTCGGCCAGCGCGGCCAGTGGCGGCACGAACCGCATCACCGTCCCTGACAGGCCGCAGTCGATCGTCCGTCCCGCATGGAAGGAGGCCGGCGGCTCGACCCGCACGGCGTCCCGGCCGAGGTCTGTCACCTCCGCACCGAGGCTTTCGATGGCGGCCCGCATGAGCCGGGTGTCGCGGGCGTCCAGCAGCCCGTGGATCTCGCCGGGGCCGTCGGCCAGCGCCGCCAGGACGAGGGCGCGTGCGGAAGCGGACTTGGAACCGGGAACGCTCAGGGTCGCGTCGATCGGGCCGGCGGCGACCGGAGCGTCCCAGGGGTCAAGACAGCGCGCTCTCGATGCTCTTGCCGGCGCTGCGGGCGACCGACTTGGCCTTCTTCGCGGCCTTGGCCGCATCACGGGCGATCTGGGCCTTCAGCCGCTCGGCGCCCTTCTCCATGGCTTCCTTCTGCGCGCGCGCCCGCCAGCCGAGGCTCGGCAGGCCCTCGGTGTCCTGCGCGGCGAGCAGGACACCGCCGGTCAGGGCGACGTTGCGCAGCAGGATCGCCCGCGCGGCGCTCCGCTCGGCGGCGGGGGCCTTCAGCGGGTTGCCGGCGACGATGTGGGGNAGCATGGACACCGCCAGGACCCCGGCGCCCAGGCGTCGCCCGATCCCGGTGGCCAGGCTGATCCCGCCGAGGATCTGGGCCAGCCCCGAGAGGCGCACCAAGCCCTTGGTGTCCTCGGGCAGGTACGCGGCGGCAGCGGGCGGCAGCACCTGCTCGGCGAGCGGCAGCACCTTGTCGGCGATCGGTTCGGCCGCGGGCACGAGCGGCTCGGGGTCGCGGAACGACTTGACGCCGTTGACGACGAAGAAGCTGGCCAGCATGGTGCGGGCGGCGAAGCGGAGCAGGCTCATGCCCCTTTTGTAGCGCGCGGGGACGAACTGCCAAGCCACAAGAGGGTGATACCGCCGGATGAACTCCCTGTCGGCGCCTCGACATAGGGTGGGCGCATGTGCGGACGCTACGCCGCCTCGGCCAGCCAGGAACTGCTGGAAGAGGTGTTCGAGATCGACGAGGTGGCTGGGCCCNCGCCACCCCCGAAGTTCAACGTCGCGCCGACCGACCCGGTGCCGGCAGTGCTCGAACGGGCCAACAAGGACGATCCGGGCGCCGACCCCGTCCGCAAACTCGTGGGCCTCCGGTGGGGCTCGTCCTCCTGGTCGAAGGATCCCAAGGGCGGGGCCCGGATGATCAACGCCCGCTTCGAGACCGCTGCCACCAAGCCCGCCTTCCGCAGGGCGCTCGCGAGTCGGCGGTGCCTCCTGCCCGCCGACGGGTTCTACGAGTGGTACGCCTCGTCCGCGACCGATGCGCGCGGCAAGCCGATCAAGCAGCCGTTCTTCATCCGCCCCGCGGACGGCGGGCTGTTCGTCATGGCCGGGCTGTACGAGTTCTGGAAGTCGCCGGACGGGGAGTGGCTCTCGACCTGCGCGGTGATCACCACCCAGGCCAGCGACGCCGTCGGGCACGTCCACGACCGGATGCCGATGGTCGTCGACCCCGCCCACTGGGACGCCTGGCTCGACCCCGCGCTCACCACGGGAGCGACCGACCTGCTGAGCGTCCACGGCACCGACCTGGAGGTCTATGCAGTGTCGACGCTGGTGAACAAGGTGGCCAACGACGGCCCGGCCCTGATCGAACCGTTGAGTGAGGGGTGAGCGGCGCACCTCGCTACGTCCGGCTCGTCGAGGTCGGGCCGTAGTGGCTGGCGGAGTGCTGGACGATCCCCGGCCGCGCCGGCACCTGCCCCTGGCGGGGACAGCGCCTCACCCGCACCACCGTGCCGGGACGGAATATCGTCCGGGTCCGCCTCGTTGACACCGGTGTGACGAGCGCGGCGCTGATCGAGGGCAACCCCGGGTGGGGTTCGCCTGGCGAACCACCCGCTAGGCTCGTACCTGATGACCCTTCCTGTTGACAGCGATTTTGACGTGCCCGTCGACCTCGACGCCGAGACCGACGCCGAACGTTCGGCCCGGTTCGAGCGCGACGCGCTGGCTCACCTCGACCAGTTGTACGGGGCTGCGCTGCGGATGACCCGCAATCCGGCCGACGCCGAGGACTTGGTCCAAGAGACGTTCGTCAAGGCGTTCGCGTCGTTCAAGCAGTTCACCCCGGGCACGAACCTCAAGGCCTGGCTGTACCGGATCCTGACCAACACCTACATCAACAGCTACCGCAAGAAGCAGCGCCAGCCGCAGCTGTCGGGTGGCGACACGATCGAGGACTGGCAGCTGGCCCGGGCTGAGGCGCACACCTCCGACGGGCTGCGGTCGGCGGAGATGGACGCCCTCGACCGGATGCCGGACTCCGTGGTCACCGACGCGATGGCCGCGCTGGCCCCCGACTTCCGGTTGGCGGTCTACTTGGCAGACGTCGAAGGCTTCTCCTACAAGGAGATCGCCGAGATCATGGGCACCCCGATCGGCACCGTGATGTCGCGCCTCAACCGGGGCCGCAACCAGCTCCGCGCACTGCTCGCCGACTACGCCCGCGAACACGGTTTGGGGAAGCGGGCCGGCGATGAGTGAGGACCGGGAGTGCCTGAACGCGATCCAGCGGCTCTACGAGTTTCTCGACCATGAACTGGACGAGGCCGACGCCGACGCGATCCGGGCCCACCTCGACGCCTGTGAGCCGTGTTTCGACGCCTTCGGGGTCGAGGAGGCGCTGCGCGCCATCGTGAAGCGCAGTTGCGCCGCGAAGGCCCCTGACACCCTGCGGATGCGCGTGGTCACCCACATCAGCAGCACCGTCATCTACACCCAGGGCGATCAGCCGGTCTGAGCCGGGACGCGAAGCGACCCCCGTCCCGCAGGATCGGAGGGTCGACGTGGAACCAGCTCAGGCGTTCGGACGCTTGCCGTGGTTCGCCTTGTTCTTACGACGGGAACGACGCTTCCGTCCACCCTTTGCCACTGTTGTCTCCTTGCGTCTGCCGATGGCGCCTGACGGCGCGACCTCTCATTCTGCCATAGGGTGGTCGCCGTGCTGTCCATGGGCCAGGTCGTCGACGACCACACCGTCCTGGCCGAAGATCATCGCCAATGGCTGGCGCATCTGGTCGACGAATGGCATCTGCTCGCGGATCTCGCCTTCTCCGACCTGATCCTCTGGGTGCCCGACGCCGACGACAACGTGTTCTGGGCCGCGGCACAGATCCGTCCGACGACCGGGCCGACGGCGCTGGAGGACGATGTAGTGNGGGAGGAGATCGCCTACGACCCCGAACACCTAGTGACCGAGGCCTACCTGTCGCAGGAGATCGCCCGGACCAGCGGCAACAAGCTGCACGCCGGCATTCCCGTGGACGTGCACGCGATCCCGGTGCTCATGGACGAGCAGGTCATCGGCATCGTCGAGATGCACACCAACCGGATGGGCGTTCGCGCACCCGGCGCGCTGGAGGACGCCTACCTTGAGGCGGCGGACGTCCTGTCCGGGATGGTGCACCGCGCCGAGTTCCCCACCCCGACGACAAGGGNNGTGCCCTGGGTGTCCCCGCGGGTCGGCGACGGGATGATGCGGGTCGACACCGAGGGCACCGTGACCTTCGCGAGCCCGAACGCGGTCAGCGCCTACCGGCGCCTCGGGCTGGCGGCCGATCTGATGNGGGAGGACCTCGTTCAGATCACCCAGTCGCTGCTGCCGCGGCGGGCACCGGTTGAGATGCCCTTGTCCGCCGTCCTGCGGGGCCGCGGTCCGCGGGAGGTCGAGTTCGAGACCGCGGCGGTGCAACTGCGGCTGCGCATCCTGCCGTTGCGGGACGAGGCGGGCCCGGACGGGCTGCTCGTCCTGTGCCGCGACACCACCGAGCTACGCAGCCGGGAGCGGCAACTGGTCACCAAGGATGCCACCATCCGGGAGATCCACCACCGGGTGAAGAACAACCTGCAGACAGTGGCGGCGCTGCTGCGCCTCCAGGCCCGCCGCATCTCCTCGGTGGAGGCCAAGGATGCGCTGATCGATGCGATGAAGCGGGTCGGCGCGATCGCGGTCGTCCACGAAATCCTGTCCCAGGCGTTCGACTCCTCGGTGAAGTTCGACGACGTGGCCGACCGGCTGCTGAAGATGGTGGTGGACGTCACCGCCACCCGCGGCCCGGTCGTGATGCGCCGGGTGGGCAGTTTCGGCTTCGTCCCCGCCGAGGTGGCGACCAGCTTGTCGCTAGTGCTCACCGAGCTGTGCCAGAACGCGATCGAGCACGGCCTGCACTACGGGACGGGCGAGGTGCTCATCCACCCGATCCAGGAGGCGGGCCGGCTGACCGTGGAAGTGGGCAACGACGGTGCCCCGCTGCCGCCGCAGTTCTCCCTGGCGTCCTCGACCAGCCTGGGTTTGTCGATCGTGACCACGCTGGTCGCCGACCTGGACGGGGAGTTCAGCCTCGACAACGACCCGGCCGGGGCANCGGTCGCCCGGGTGCGGATCCCCTTGGCGTGATCGGGGGACGGACGAGAGGATCAGTGCCCCCGGACCCGGGAGCGAGCGGCACGGCGCTTCAGCGCCCGGCGCTCATCCTCGCTGAGCCCACCCCAGACCCCATGGTCCTGGCCGGCATCGAGGGCCCACTGCAGGCAGGCTTCACGCACCTCGCAGCGCTTGCACACCTTTTTCGCCTCCGCGATCTGCATGAGCGCCGGCCCGGTGTTGCCAACGGGGAAGAAGAGCTCCGGATCCTCGGTGAGGCAGGCGGCCCGATGGCGCCAATCCATGCGTGTTTCACTCCTGTTCGGGTTTGTCAGTGACAAGCCTCGCAACTCTAACAACCATCCACAAGGGCCGCGGCGGCATTTGCACGGATTCGTGCGCAGGCCACAGCTTCGGTTAACGAAATCGCCCCTATTCTGAACCGGTGACCGGCGTTTCCCAGCGCAGCTTGATGCGGCTGGCTGCGGTGCTCAGCGCGTTCTCGGGGCTGGCCTTCGTGGCCATGGCCGTCCCGAGCGTGCTGTCGGGTCATGGCAGCTTCAGCTGGCAGATCGCGGCCATGCTGGCCTGCTACGGGTTGCTCCTGATCGCCGGCGGAATCCTGCTGTGGCGCGGAGCGACCAGCGCGCGGGGAGGGTGACCGCGCTGGCGCTGCTGAACGGCTTCGTCGCCGGGCAGTATCCGGATCAGCCGCTCGCCTGGGTCCTTCTCGTGGCCAGCGCCATCACGGTGGCCTGCGGCGTTTGGGCGTCGGTGTTGAACGCTCGGGAGAACCCGCCCGCCTCCGACGACTAGGCGCGACGATAGCCGTCCTGGTCGTTGGGCCAGTCGTCATTGGGGCGGTCAGTCGTCCTCGTCGTCGAGTCGCGCCAGCCATGTCGCGAGCCGTTCGACGGGCACCTCGAAATCGGGGTTCAAGTCGACGAACACCTGCAACTGCTCGGCCAGCCAGGCCAGCGTGACGGTCTCCTCGCCGCGCCGGTCCGCCAGTTCTTCGATGCCCCGGTCGGTGAAGTACACCCCTCCCCCTAGGGCTGGGGGCCAGCGCGCGGGCCATCAGGTCGTCCTGCTGCACCAGGTGCACTTTCAGCGAGCCGACGGACGGCGCGGAGGCGGCCGTCCGGTTGATCCCGGTCATCCGCAGCTCGTAGCCAGGCAGGAACGCCGCGATCGCGCCGGGCAACTGACCCTGCAGGAACCACCAGGCGCCCTGGTTCTCCGGCTCGTCCTGGACGTAGCGGATGTCGGTCACCTGCGGGTAGCGCGCCAGCTCGGCGGCGAGCTCTTTGGCCGGCAGCGGGTAGAGCCGCTCAAGGGCGAGGATCGCGACCTTGCCGTCCAGCCCGGCCTCCGCGCGAGCGGTGACCAGATCCCAGCGCACCTTGCCCGAACACAGGACGATCCGCTCGACCGCGGCGGGGTCGGTGATGGAGGGATCACCGGTCGCGGGCTCCCAGCGGCCCTGGGTGAAGTCGGACGGCATGGAGACCGCCTGTTTGTTGCGCAGCATCGACTTCGGCGTCGCGATGACCACCGGACGATGCCAGTTCACGTACGCGTGGGTGCGCAGCAGGTGGAAGTAGCTGGCGGGGGTGGAGGGCTGGCAGACCGCCAGCGCCCCCTCGCTGCACAGCGACAGCCAGCGCTCGATGCGCGCCGACGAGTGGTCGGGGCCCTGACCCTCGTACCCGTGGGGGAGCAGGAGCACCACGCCCGACTTCTGCGTCCACTTGGCGTTGCCGGACGCGATGAACTCGTCCGCGATGGTCTGGGCGCCGTTGGCGAAGTCGCCGAACTGGGCCTCCCAGCACACCAGCGCGTCCGGGGCGGCCACCGAGTAGCCGTATTCGAAGCCCATCGCCGCGTATTCGCTCAGCAGGGAGTCGTAGACGTGGAAGTGCCCCTGCTGCTCGGCCATGTGGTTCAGCGGCACGTAGTACTTCGCGGTCTCGCGGTCGACGACGGCCGCGAACCGCTGGGAGAACGTGCCCCGCCGGCTGTCCTGGCCCACCAGCCGTACCGGCCGGCCCTCCAGCAGCAGCGAGCCGAACGCCAGCAGCTCCCCAGTCGCCCAGTCGATCGGCCCCGTGGCGATCGATTCGGCGCGCCGCTGCATCTGCGGCAGCACCTTCGGGTGCACGTGGTAGCCGTCGGGGTAGGTGAGGTGGGCCTTGGCGACCTTGTCCATCACCTCGGCGGTGATCGCGGTGCCCTGGCTCTTACCGAGTTTGGGCGGGTAGTAGGGGACCCTGCGGTAGCTCTCGTCGTCCGCGGACTCCTCGCGGGCCCGCTTGAACACGCTCTCGAGGCCTTCGCGGAACTTGGCGATGACCGCCTCGGCGTCCTCGGTACTGATGTCGCCGCGGCCGATCAGCGCCTCGGTGTACAGCTTGCGGACGCTGCGCTTCTGCTCGATCAGGTCGTACATCTGCGGCTGGGTGAAGCTCGGGTCGTCGCCCTCGTTGTGGCCGCGCCGCCGGTAGCACACCAGGTCGAGCACGACATCCTTGTTGAACCGCATCCGGTACTCGAACGCCAGCCGGGCACTGCGGGCCACGGCCTCGGGGTCGTCACCGTTGACGTGCAGGATGGGAGCCTGGATGGTCTTGGCCACGTCCGTGCAGTACACCGACGTCCGCGAATCGGTCGGACCGGTGGTGAAGCCCACCTGGTTGTTGACGACGACGTGGATCGTCCCGCCCGTCCGGTAGGCCTTCAACTGGCTCATCTGCAGGGTCTCGTACACCACGCCCTGCCCCGCGAACGAGGCGTCGCCGTGCAGCAGCACGGGCAGCACCGGGAACCCGGGCGGCCCGATCTGGTCGAGCTTCGCCCGCGCGATGCCCTCCAGGACGGGGTTGACCGCCTCGAGGTGGCTGGGGTTGGCGGCGACGGAGGTCTTGATGGTCTTGCCGGACAAGGCGGTGAACTCGCCCTCCGCGCCGAGGTGGTACTTGACGTCGCCGGTGCCCTGGGCCTGGCGGGGNTCGACGTTGCCGTCGAACTCCTGGAAGATCTGGCCGAAGCTCTTGCCGACGATGTTGGCCAGCACGTTCAACCGGCCGCGGTGCGGCATGCCGATGCAGACCTCGGCGAGGTCGCCGTTGGCCGCCGCGTCGCAGATCTCGTCCAGCAGGACGATGGTGGATTCGCCGCCCTCCAGGCTGAACCGCTTCTGGCCCACGAACTTGGTCTGCAGGAACGTCTCGAAGATCTCGGCCTCGTTCAGCTTGTCGAGGATCCGTAGGTGTTCCTCGCGCGGCCAAGGGACGTGCGGCCGCTCGAACCGCTCCTGGATCCAGCTGCGCTGCTCGTTGTCCTGGATGTGCATGTACTCGATGCCCACGCTGCGGCAGTACGAGTCGCGCAGCATCGCCAGGATCTGCCGCATCGTCATGACCTCGCCCTCGTGGCCGCCGAAGCTGCCGACGGGGAATTCCCGGTCGAGATCCCACAGGGTCAGGCCGTGGTGCTCGACGGCCAGCTCGGGGTGGGTCCGCTGCCGGTACTCCAGCGGGTCGAGGTCGGCCATCAGGTGGCCGAAGTTGCGGTACGCGTTGATCAGNGAGAAGATCCGGGCCGTCCGCGGGATCTGGTTGAGCTTGGCGTCGGAGACGTCGATCGACCACCGGATCGGCGTGTACGGCACCCGCAGGGATGCGAAGATCTCGTCGTAGAAGCCGTGCTGCCCGATCAGCAGTTCGTGTATCACTTTGAGGAATTCGCCGGATTGGGCGCCCTGGATGATCCGGTGATCGTAGGTCGAGGTCAGCGTCGTGATCTTCGACACGCCCAACTCGTTGATCCGCGACACCGAGGCGCCCTGGAACTCCGGCGGGTAGTCGATCGACCCGACGCCGAGGATCACCCCTTGACCCGTCATCAGCCGCGGCACCGAGTGGTTGGTGCCGATTCCGCCGGGGTTGGTCAGGGTCGCGGTGGTGTCCTTGAAATCGTCCACGGTGAGGTCACCGGCCCGGGCCTTGCGCACGACCACCTCGTACGCGGCCCAGAACTGGGCGAAGTTCAGGTCCTCGCAGTCCTTGATGTTGGGCACCAGCAGTTGGCGGGTGCCGTCCGCCTTCGCCGTATCGATCGCGATGCCCAGGTTGACGACGTTCGGCTCGACGAGGAACGCCTTGCCGTCGATCTCCTCGTACGAGTTGTTCATCGCGGGGATCTGCTTCAGGGCCTGCACCATCGCGTACCCGATGAGGTGGGTGAAGGAGATCTTGCCGCCGGTCGTCCGGGCCAGGTGGGCGTTGATCATCTGCCGCTGGTCGATGGCCAGCTTCATCGGCACGTTGCGGACGCTGGTCGCGGTCGGCATCGACAGCGAGACGTCCATGTTCTTGGCGGTGCGGGCGGAGGCGCCCCGCAGCGGGATGCGCGTCGGCTCGTCGGCCTTGATTTCGGGACGGACTGCCAGGTTCGGCCGGTTGGCCGACAGGCCCATGCCGGAACCGGGCCGCTCCGGCGCCTGGTCGACCGGAGCGTTCCGCTTGGGCCGGGGCTCGGCCACCGGGGTGGTCTGGGCCTCGGGAGGTTGCGGTGCCTCGGGCTGCGCCGGGGTGTCGCTGACGACCGAGTAGGACTCCGCCACGGGCTCGGGCTCCTCCTCGACCTGGGGCCCCGGACGGCCTCCCCTGCGGAGCCGGCCCGGCCGGGGCGGACGGGGCGGGAGCGGGGGCCGCCGGGACGGACGTACGCGCACCGGACGGCGTGGCCGCTGCCGGGGACGGCGCGGCCGGCGCTTGAGGGGTCGGGCTCGATTGCGGGGCCGCGGCGGCCGGTGGGGTGATGGCGGCGACCGGTGGAGCAGACGCCGGTGCGGTCGCGGCGGGCTCGGCCTCGAAGAAACGGCGCCACACATCGTCGACCGAGTCCGGATCGGCGAGGTAGGCCTCATGCATCTCTTCGATCAGCCAGTCGTTGGCTCCGAAGTCGCCTGCGTTGTCCGTCGACAGGTTGTCAGGCGCGATGGCCACGTCACTGCCCTCTTCCATGATCCAGCACAAGCACCCGCGCTCGTCTAGCCGTCCATGCTAACTCATCGATCCTCGGCTGACAGCGGGGCTGCGAGTGGTATGTCAGGATCCGGATGCACCTTGGAGGCGAGGGATCAGGGCCGGCGCAGGCGCGCCAGCAGCCGGCCCAGCGGACCGGGCCGGCGGGCGTTCGACAAGGCCTTTGCAGGACAGGGACCTCCTCGGGGCCGGCGGTTGCCTTCCGGACGGGCTGCTGCTCCGGGCCGGGCCGGTCGAGGGCCGTGGGATCGTCCCGTCCGGCGGGACCGGCCCGCCGCGGCTCTTCGCCGGCGGCGGCCGAGGAGGGCCCGTCCCGGCCCGGCACCGGGTCGCCGGCGCTCTCGGGCGCGTGCTCCAGCCGGATACCGGTGGCCTCGTCCACCCGCTCGGCCTCCTTGGCCTGAGCCTTCTCGCTCTGCTTGGTGTCCCGCGGCGGAAGCTGGATGCTCTCCTCCGCGGCGATCCCGGCCTGCAGTTGGCGGCCGCGCTCGATCTCGGCGTCGAGTTCGGCACCGAACAGGAGGGCGCAGTTGGTGATCCACAGCCACAACAGGAAGACCACCACCCCGCCGAGGGTGCCGTAGGTCTTGTTGTAGTTGCCGAACGAGGCCACGTAGAAGCCGAACCCGAGAGACAGCACGATCCACGCCAGGATCGCGACGAGAGCGCCGATGCTCATCCAGCGGAACTTCGGCTGCTTCACGTTGGGGGCGGCGTAGTAGAGCAGTGCCACCAGCAGCACCACGGCACCCAGGATCACCGGCCACTTGACGATGCCGAAGATCAACTGCCCGGTGTCGCCCACGTCGAGCATGGCGCCCGCCTGATCGGCGACCGGGCCGCTGACGACCAGGCCCAGCAGGATCAGGCACGCCAGGCCGACGGCAGCCACGGTGAGACCGAGTTGCTGGGCCCGCAGGATCAGCGTGGGGCGGCCTTCGTCCACCTCGTAGATGCGGTTCGTCGCCCGGCTGAAGCCGCCGATGTAGCCGCTGGCCGACCACAGGGCGCCGACGATGCCCACGACCAACCCGAAGCCGGACGAGGAGTTGCGTGCCATCTCCTCGATGGGTCCGCGCAACTGGGCCACCATGTCGGCGGGCGCGACCGCGCCGAGGAGGTCCAGCATCGCCCGGGTCGTGGCCTCCGCCTGGCCGACGACCCCGAGCAGCGACACCACCGCCACCAGCCCCGGGAAGACCGCCAACACCGCGAAGTAGGTCAGGGCTGCGGCGAGATCGGTGCACTGGTCCTGGCTGAACTCCGCCAGGGCGTTGCGCGCGATGAACTTCCAGGTGCGTGGTTGCAGCTGGCCGGGCGAGGCGGGCTTTGCCGGATCGTCGGGCGCCGGTGCGGTGGCGGCCTTGTCATCGGCGGTCTGCTCGGCGCCGGGCTGCGTCATCGATCCTCCTGGGCAGGCGGGCGTGCTGCCGCCCCCACTCTCGGCGACCGCGGGCAGCCGCTGCCACACCTGCGCGGGTGGAACAGGCTTTGAGGGCCGTCCGGGCTTGTCACAGCCCTTATCGGGGCGGCGAGGACGCGGTCAGCGCAGGTCGTCGGGCATCTCGGCCGGGTCGTAGTGGACGCAGGCCACGTCGCAACTACCGGCGGCCACCAGCCGGATGGGGGCAGGTTCGGCGAAGGTGAAGGCCAGGCCGTCGGTGCGCCGCGCGACGGTGGCGGCGGCCCAGAGCGCGGAGTCGGGGTGCTCGGTGCGGACGCGCTCCAGGATCGCTGCGGCTTCCTCCGGTGGGCCTGGGGTGCGCAGGAGCACGCTGCCTCCGTCGGTGGGCAGCCGCTCCAGGTCGGCAAGGTCGCCCAGGATCGTCCGGTCGCGCTCGTACTGATCGGCGGCGACCCGCGTCCAGTGCTCCTCGACGGCGGCTTTCACATCCCTGGCCTCCCAGCCGCACCGTGCCGTCGCGACCGGGCAGCGGGGGTGGAAAGAACAGCCCAGCGGCGGCCGGGCGGCGTCGGGGATCTCGCCGCGGGGCAGGTCGCGGGGCACCACCCGGCTGGGGTCCGGCTCGGGAATCGCCTTCAAGAGCGCCTTGGTGTACGGGTGCCGCGGGTTGGCGAAGATCTCCGACGTCGGTCCGATCTCGACCACCTTGCCCAGGTACATGATCGCCACCCGGTCGCAGAAGAACTTCGCCGTGGCCAGGTCGTGGGTGATGTAGACGTACGTGAGCCCGAGCTCCTGCTTGAGCTCCAGCATCAACTCCAGGATCTTGGCCCGCACGCTCATGTCGAGCATCGACACCGGTTCGTCGGCGACCAGGAGTTCGGGGCCCAGGATGATCGCCCGTGCCAGCACCGCCCGCTGTTTCTGGCCGCCGGAAAGGTCGGAGGGGTACTTGTCGAGGAACTGGGCNGGCGGGGAGAGACCCACGGTCTCCAGGGCTTCGGCGACCCGCTCGCGCACCTGCGGGCCCGTGACCACCTTGTGGATCCGCAGCGGGTGCCCGACGGCTGTTTCGATGGTCATGGACGGGTTCAGGGCAGCGTGCGGATCCTGGAACACCATCTGGAGTCTGGTCCGCAGCCGCCGCAGGGCGTCGCCGCGCAGCGCCGAGATCTCGCGGGCACCCGACCCGTCCCCGGGGTGGTAGGTGATCCGCCCNCCGGTCACGTCCACCAGCCCCAGTAGGGCCCGGCCCAGCGTGGTCTTCCCCGACCCCGACTCGCCCACCAGGCCCAGCACCTCGCCGCGCTCGACCGCCAGGTCGATGCCGTCCACCGCTTTGACCACCGCGGTGTCCCGGCCCAGCAGCCGCGCCAGCGCACTGCCCTGGAGGTGGAAGTGGATGTCGACCGCTTCCAGCGCGACGATCGGATCAGGCCTCGTCAGCATCGGCGATCACCTCCTGCACCAGAGGGGCCCGCTCTTCCTCGGTGAGGACCAGCCGGCCGGACCGCTCCGCGGCGGCGAAACAGGCCGGCATCATCCGCGGGTCGCGGGTGGGGCAGATCGCCATCGCGTCGGGGCACCGGGGTGGAAGTGACACCCGGACGGCGGGTCCACGAGGTGGGGCGGGGCGCCGGGGATGTAGTGCAGCCCGGTGGTCTCCAGCGAGATGGTCGAACGCAACAGCTCCCGGGTGTAGGGGTGCCGCGGATCGGCGAAGACCGTCCGCGCGTCCCCGAGTTCGACGATCCGTCCGGCGTACATCACCGCGACCCGGTCGCAGGCCTCGGCGATGATCCCGAGGTTGTGGGTGATCAGCAGCAGGGAGGTGTCGAAGTTGTTGCGCAGGTCGTGCAGGATCCGGATGATCTGCGCCTCGACCAGGACGTCCAGGGCGGTGGTCGGCTCGTCCGCCACCACGAACGCCGGACGAAGGACGAGCGCCAACGCGATCATCAGCCGCTGCCGCATCCCNCCGGAGAACTCGTGCGGGTAGGCCCGGTACCGCGAGGGCGGGATGCCCATGAGCCGCAGCACCTCCAGGGCACGGGCGTCGATCTCGGCGGCGGGCTGCTTCGGGTGGTGGGTACGCAGAGTCTCGACGAAGTGCTCGCGGATCCGCATCAGCGGGTTCAGCCGGGTCAGCGGCTCCTGGAAGATCATCCCGAGGTCCTTGCCCCGGTGCGCGATCAGTTCCCGGCGTGACTTGGCCAGCAGGTCGGCGCCGCCGAAGTCGAGTTCGCCGTCCATGGCGGCNGCCGGGGGCAGCAGCCCCAGCAGGGCGCGGCCCAGCGTCGACTTGCCACACCCGGACTCGCCGACCAGTCCGAGGATCTCGCCCTTGGCAAGGGTGAACGACACCCCGTCGACGGCCCGGACGGGTCCTGCGTCGGTGCCGTACCAGACCCGCAGGTCCCGGGCCTCGATCACCGGGGTGCTGGTGGCGGTGGTGCTCACGCGGCGACCTCCTCGCGCGGGGGCAGGACGACCTTGCGGAACCGCNCGCTTGCGCAGCGTCGGGTTGATGGTCTCGTTGAGGCCTTCGCCGACCAGGGTCAGCCCGGTCACCAGGGCGACGATCGCCAGGCCGGGGAACAGGCCCGACCACCAGATGCCGGCGGCGGCGTCGTCCAGCGCCCGGGAGAGGTCGTAGCCCCACTCGGCGGCGTCCTGCGGCTGGATGCCGAGGCCGAGGAAGCCCAGCGCGGCGAGGGTGGAGATCGCGTCGGCGGCGTTGAGCGTCCCGATCACCGGTACGGACTGGACGACGTTGCCGAACAGGTAACGGCCCATGATCGTGGTGTTGCGGGCCCCGATGGCTCGGGCCGCTTCGACGTAGGTCGCCTCGCGTGCCGACACCGTCGTGTTCCGGACGACCCGGTAGTACTGCGGGATGTAGATCACGGTCAGCGACAGGGCCGCCGACACCACGCCGTTGTCGATCTTGCCCTGCAGCAGGAAGGCGAACACGATCGCCAACAGCAGCGACGGGAACGCGTACAGGGCGTCCATGACGAAGACCAGGATCTTGTCCGTCCAGCCGCCCACGTAGCCCGACAGCAGGCCCAGGGGTACGCCGAGAGCCGCGGACAGGAACACCGAGAGCAGGACGACGAGGATCGCCGTCCGACTGCCCCAGATGACCCGGGACAGGATGTCGAAGAACTGGTCGTTGGTGCCGAACGGATGCGCCGCGCTGGGCCCGGCCAGCTTGTCGAAGCGGATGCCGTAGGCCGAGACCTGGGCGAACCCGTAGGGNGCGATCCAGGGNGCGAGGATCGCGAAGACCACGAACACCGCGGTGATCACCAGCCCCGTGACCAGGATCCAGCGGGCCAGGCCGCTGGTGGTGCGGAACGGCGCGAGCAGCCAGCGCAGCATCAGTACCTCACCCTCGGGTCGATCAGGGCGTTGACGATGTCCACGATCACGCTGATCACCACCACGACGACGGCGAAGAAGGTGACGATGCCCTGCACGCCGATGTAGTCGCGGGCGGTGATGTAGTGGATGAGCTGGGTGCCCAGGCCCGGCCAGTTGAACGTGTTCTCGGTGAGCACCGCGCCGCCGAGCGTGATCGCGGCCTGCAGGCCGATCACGGTGACCACCGGGACGAGGGCGTTGCGGAACGCATGGTGGCGCAGCACCCGGCTCTCGGCGATGCCGCGGGCGCGGGCGGCCTCGACGTAGTCGGACTGCAGCGTCTGCAGGATGTTCACCCGGACCAGCCGAATGAACACCCCGCAGATCAGCAGGCCGAGGGTGAAGCAGGGCAGCACGTGGTGGAGCACGACGTCCCAGATCGCCTGGGAGTTCCCGGACAGGAACGCGTCGATCAAGAGGATGTGGGTCACCGGTTTGCTGCCGAGGCTGAACATCGTCCGCGGCCCCGCGATGCCGGACGTGGGCAGGCCGAGCGGACGGGCGACCCACAACTGCATGAGCAGGCCAACGAAGAAGATGGGGGCGGCGTAGGTGACGATGCCGAACGCGCGGATGACGACGTCGGGGATCGAATCGCGGATCCGGCCGGAGAACAGGCCGAGCGGAATGCCCAGCAGCAGGGCGAAGGCGAACGCGCCGATCGTCAGCGTCAGCGTGGCCCCTCCGTTGTCGCGGACGATGTCGAGCACCGGACGGTTGTCGGAGATCGTCTGGCCGAAGTCGAACCGCAGCACCTGGCCCAGGTACTCCAGGTACTGCACGATCAGCGGCCGGTTGAGCCCCAGCCGCTCCCGCCGCGCCTCGATGATCGCCGGGTCGAGCTTGCCGCCCACCGCCGCCGAGATCGGGTCACCAGGCGCCACCCGGAGCAGCAGGAACACCATCGTCAGCAGCACCAGCATCATCGGGACGACGAGCAACAGCCGCTGTCCCACGTAGCGGGGCAGCGACCCTCGTCCGGCTGCGGCCACCGGTCACCTCCTGGGTCGAGCGCCACACGACGCCCGGGTGCCGCGCGTTGCGGCAACCGGGGTCGCCGGAACGCTCAGGCGTTCTTCGAGATCGTCCAGAACCGGAAGATGTAGGTGGGATCGAGGGTCTCCATGACCCCACTCATCTTCTTGCTGGCGACGGCCACGTTCTTGCCGTTCCAGGACGGGATCAACGGCACGTCGTCGGCCACCAGATCCTGCAACTGCCCGATGAGGGCCTCGCGCTTGGTCGTGTCGGTCTCGCCCTGCTCGGCGGTGACGAGTTGGTTCGCCTTGGTGGACTTGTAGCCGTTCTGGTAGAAGCCGCCGTTGACCACGAAGGGTGCCAGGTAGTTGTCGGCGTCCAGGAAGTCGGGGTACCAGCCCAGGATGAACAGGTCGTAGGCCTTCTGCTTGTACAGGGTCTGGTACTGCTCCCACTCAGCGGAATCGACCTTGACGTTGAACAGGCCGGAGGCTTCCAGCTGGCCCTTGAGCTCGTTCGCCTCGTCGACCGCGTTGGGGCCGTAGTGACTCGGCGTGTAGCCCACCTTGATGGCGACCGGCGCCTTGATGCCTGCGGCGTCGAGGATCGCCTTCGCCTTGCCCTTGTCGGGNGTCCCGTACTTGGCCTTGAAGGATTCCTTGGCGCCCGCGAACGTCGGCGGCACGATCGAGTAGGACGGGGTGACGGTGCCGTCGTAGGCGTTCTTGACGATCGCGTCGCGGTCGATCAGCTGGGCGACGGCCTGCCGGATGGCCTTCTGCTTGCCGATGTCGGTGCCGAACTGCCACACCCAGTAGCGGAACGAGGAACCCTGGCCCTCCAGGACGTCCAGCTGGCCCTTGGACTTGATGTCGTTGTAGTCGGTGGGGCTGAGTTCGCGCCACGCCACGTCGACCTCGCCGTTCTCCACGGCCTGCTTGAGCGGGCCGGCCTCCTTGTAGAACTGGATGAAGACCTGCTTGGCCTTGCCCATCCGGTCACCGGTGTAGTTGTCGTTGGCCTTGAAGACCGCCTGCTGACCCTTGGTGTAGCCCGCCAGCGCGTACGGCCCGGAACCCACGACCTGGTCGTCGGCCAGCAGCTTGTCGGCTGGGAAGACCTCCTCGTCCACGATGGACGCGGCCGCGGTGGTCAGCACCTTGACGAAGGTGGTGTCGGGATTGTTCAGGTGGAAGGTGACGGTCGCGTCGTCGGGNGTCTCGATGGCACCGGCCTTCATGCCGGGGCTCTTCTCGTCCCCGTTGCCGATGGAGGCCAGCAGGACCGACGCACCGTTCGGATCGGCGATCTTGAGGTTGCGCTCGAAGCTGAACTTCACGTCCGAGGAGGTCAGGGAGTGGCCGTTGGAGAACTTCAGCCCGGGCCGCAGCTTGCAGGTGAGGGTCTTCGAATCGGAGTAGGCGCAGCTCTGCGCGGCGTCGCCGACCTCGGTGGCCTGGCCGGCTGGGATCACGACGAGTTGCTGGAACATGCTGTACTGCAGGTTCCAGGACGCGACGTCGTACGCGCCGGCCGGGTCGAGAGCGGTGATCGTCTCGGTGGTGCCCAGGATCCAGTCGCCTCCCGCGGTGCCCGTGGCGGAGGAACTGGAACTGGCCGAGCCGGACGCGGCGGGCGCGGTGGTGGCGGCGGGCGCGCTGCACGCCGTGAACAACGCCGCCAGGCCCAGCCCGGTGGCGGCGATCGTGAATCGAGTCCTCATGGATCCCCTCGTGGTACGGGCCGGACGGTATCCGGCGCGGGACTGGGGCAGCTAATCACGCCGGAGCCCACCGTGTCAGCAACTGAGGACATTCGGAGATCAAGCCGTAACCCTGGCGCTGCCCCGAGACCCTCGGACGGCCTTGTGGGTGCTGCGGTGCACGTTCCGGCGGGCGACCCGCCGGAACGTCGCGTCGCCGCGCCCAATCCGACCGGCCATCCGGTGCCGCTGGGCGCGATCGGACGAGGGACCGGACTGGCAGGCGCTTGACGAGTTGCTGCGGTCTGGATCGACGCGGTGTCCGCGGCCACCGATCCCGCGTCGGCGTCGACCGGGGCTGATCCACCGGGGCCGGCGGCCGGCGGCCACTCAGGCGGTGGGCCTGATGCGTGAAGGCGTCCACGGCCGGGCCCCATGCTGACCCCATTCAATGCGAAAACCCCTTGTCGACAAGCGCGTTGACAAGGGGTTTCGGTGGCGCCCCGAGAGGATTCGAACCTCTGCACCCGCCTCCGGAGGGCGGCGCTCTATCCCCTGAGCTACGGGGGCCCGGGCCAGTGGGCCGAAGGACACTGTACCGCATCCGGTCGGTGCCCCGCGCACGGGCTCCGGCGCCGGTCCGGCCGGCCCGCTCAAGCCGACCACCTGACCGGCGTTTCGACCGCTGGGAGCCGGTGCCTCGCCCAGACCCGTTCTGGCAAGGTTGGACGCCATGACCCACATGCACGTTGCAGGCTCGATCCATGCCGATGCCACGTCTCCGGCGCCGCATTGGCTGGTCAAGCCCAACGACGCCAACGCGCTGGACGAGCGCCTCTGGAGCGACACCGTCGCACGGGTCGACGGCGAGGAGTTGAGCATCGGCGGCCTGACCGCGACGCAGATCGTCGCCCAAGCCGGCTCCCCGGTCTACGTGGTGGACGAGCTCGACTTCCGGGGCCGGGCCCTGTCCTGGAAGCAGGCCTTCGACGGCTGGGACGTGTTCTACGCAGGCAAGAGCTTCCTCTGCTCGTCGGTGGCCCGATGGTTGGACGAGGAGGGCCTGAACCTCGACGTGGCCTCGCTGGGTGAGCTGACCGTCGCCCTGCGGGCCGGCTTCGATCCGGCCCGGCTGGCGATGCACGGCAACAACAAGAGCGAGACCGAGCTCCGCCTCGCGCTGACCTCCGGAGTGGGCCGCATCATCGTCGATTCGCCGGACGAGATCAGCCGCCTGGAGCGGCTCGCCGCCGAACTGGACACCCGCGCCCAGGTGCTGATCCGGGTGACCACCGGCGTGGAGGCGCACACCCACGAGTACATCGCCACCGCGCACGAGGATCAGAAGTTCGGGTTCTCGATCGCCAGCGGCGCCGCCNCTCGTGGCGATGGTGCGGTGCTACCACAGCCCCGGATCGACCTGCTGGGCATCCACTCCCACATCGGCAGCCAGATCTTCGACACCAACGGCTTCGAGGTCGCGGCCCGGCGCACCCTGCGGCTGCTCTCCCAGTTCAAGGAGGCCACCTCGGTCACCTTGCCCGAACTCGACCTGGGTGGCGGCTTCGGCATCGCCTACACCACGGGCGACGACCCGGCGACGTCTGGCCAGCTGGCTCGGGGGCTGAAGGAGATCGTGGCCCACGAATGCCGCGCCTTCGGCCTGGACGTGCCCCGGCTGTCGGTCGAACCCGGCCGCGCGATCAGCGGCCCGGCGGGCACGGCGCTCTACACCGTCGGGACGGTCAAGACCGTCGAACTCGGCGGCGGCCAGTCGCGCCGCTATGTCAGCGTCGACGGGNGGATGAGCGACAACATCCGTCCGGCGCTCTACGGGGCGGAGTACTCCGCCGTGCTGGCCAATCGGACGTCGGTCGCCGCGCCGACGCTGTCCCGGGTGGTGGGCCTGCACTGCGAGGGCGGCGACATTCTCGTCCGGGACGTGTTCCTGCCCGGGGACGTCCGTCCCGGCGACCTGCTCGCGGTCCCGGCGGCCGGTGCCTACAGCCGGTCGATGGCGTCGAACTACAACCACACGCCGCGGCCGCCGGTGGTGGCCGTCCGCGACGGCGAATTGACCACGCTGATCCNNGCCGCGAGACGCTGGACGACCTGCTGGCGCTGGACGCCGGCCTCGATGCGCAGAAAGAACAGTGATGTCGGACGAGGAGCCCTCAAGGTCGCCCTGCTCGGCTGCGGGGTCGTCGGATCCCACGTGGCCCGGCTGCTGCTGGAGAACGCCGCGGAGTTCACGGCGCGGATCGGTCGGCCGCTGGAACTGATCGGCATCGGCGTCCGACGGACGGGAGTCGAGCGTCCCGGCATCGACCCCGCCTTGCTGACCACCGACCTCGACGCCCTGGTCGGCCCGGACGTCGACCTCGTCATCGAGGTGATGGGTGGGATCGAACCCGCCCGCACCCTGATCAACGCCGCGATCGCGAACGGCGCGTCGGTGGTGACCGCGAACAAGGCGCTGTTGGCCAGTGAGCCGGCGATCTTCAAGGCCGCCGACGCCGCCGGGGTCGACCTCTACTACGAGGCGGCGGTCGCGGGTGCGATCCCCATCATTCGTCCCCTGCGCGAGTCGCTGGTCGGCGACGAGGTGACCGCGGTCAGCGGCATCGTCAACGGGACGACCAACTTCATTCTCGACAAGATGCACACCGAAGGGTGGTCGTTCGACGAGGCGCTAGCCGAGGCCCAGCGCCTCGGCTTCGCCGAAGCCGACCCGACCGCGGACGTCGAGGGCTTCGACGCCGCCGCGAAGGCGGCGATCCTGGCCAGCCTGGCCTTCCACACCNCGGTGACCATCGACGACGTCGACCGGGAGGGGATCACCGGCGTCACCGCGGACGATGTGGCGACCGCCACCGAACTCGGCTACGTGATCAAGCTGATCGCCAAGGCGTCCCTGGCCGGCAACGGCATCGCGNGTGGGGTGCATCCCACGCTGGTGCCGGTGAAGCATCCGCTGGCCAGCGTGTCGGACGCGTTCAATGCGATCTTCATCGAGTCGCGCAACGCGGGCCAACTGATGTTCATGGGGCCGGGAGCGGGCGGTTCGCCGACGGCCTCGGCGGTGCTGGGCGACGTGGTCACGGCCGCGCGCAATGTCGTCCGTGGCGTCGCCGGGCCGGGGAGTCGACCCNACTCGGCGCGCCGGATCGCCGGTGCCGCCAGGACCTCTTCCAGGTTCTACCTGTCGTTGCTGGTGGCCGACGAACCGGGTGTGCTCGCCCGGATCGCACAGGCGTTCGCGCAGCACAAGGTGTCGATCCAAGCCGTCCGGCAGACCACGGACGAGACCGAGGAGGCACCCGATGGCGGTGGCGCCCGGCTCGCGATCATGACCCACACGGCGCGCGTGGCCGACCTGGACGCCGCTGTCGTCGAGCTGCGGGGCCTGGACTTCGTCAACTCCGTGACGGTGATGCGCGTGGAGGAGCTGAGGTGCTGCTCGCCTGCCTCGACCTCGAAGGGGTGTTCGTCCCGGAGATCTGGATCAACGTGGCCGAACGGACGGGGCTGGAGGAGTTGCGGTTGACCACCCGCGACGTCCCCGACTACGACGAACTGATGCGCTACCGGCTGCGGATTCTGGACGAACACGGCCTGACGTTGTCCGACATTCAGCGGGTGATCGCGGGTCTGGGCCCCCTGCCGGGCGCGCGGGAGATGATCGACTGGCTCAGGGAGCGGTTCCAGGTGATCATCTTGTCCGACACCTTCTACGAGTTCGGGATGCCGCTGATGGCCCAACTGGGCTACCCGACCCTGCTGTGCCACAGGCTGGCCGTGACGGACGACCGGATCGTCGACTACGTCCTGCGCATGCCCAACCAGAAGCGCGAATGCGTCCGTGGCTTCCACAAGTTGAACTTCCAGGTGATCGCCGCCGGCGATTCCTACAACGACACCAACATGCTCGCCGAGGCCGACGCGGGGATCCTGTTCAGGCCGCCCGCTAATGTCATCGCCGAGTTCNCCCAGTTCCCGGTGGCACTCGACTACGACCATNTGCGCGCCGAGTTCGAGCGCGCCGCCACCGCCTTGGCCTGACCTGGACGCCTGGCCGGGGGCACCTCCGCGGACCCGGCGTGTGACAATCGGGTACGTGAACCGCCGAGTGCTCCCGGGCCTGTCGCTGGCCGTCGACGGCCTGTTCGTCGCCGCCGGCTGTGCGGGCGGACCAGCCTCTCCGTCGGCCGACCAGACGGCCGGCGCGCCTTCCTCGTCCGGCGCGACGGTATCGGCCTCCCCGTCGTCCGCAGCGCCGGTCGGGGCCGCGTCACCGCCGCTGAAGCCCGCTCAAGGCGCTTGCACCCTGCTCACCGACGACGAACTCAAGGGGTTGATGGGGGTGCAGGTGATGAGGAAGCTGTCGATGTACGGGGATTCGAGGTGCATGTGGTCCGGTAGTCCGGCCTCGGTGACGGTGGCGAGCATCCCGGCGGACATAGTGGTCGAGACGTTCCCGAATCTGATCCGGCAGTACGAGACATCGGCCCGGTTCAAGGGGATCCCCGATTGGCCGCACTCCGCGAGGCGCTGGCCCAGGCCCAGTCGGACGGGAAGGCAACTCCCGAGGAGGGGTGCCGGCTTGCCGGGCTCAGCCTGGAACTCCAGGGCGCGCCGGCTGGCACCACGACCTGGGTGATTACCGATCCCGCGGATCCGTCGACCGCCACGGGCCTCATGTGCTCGGGAGGCCGGGAGACGATGTTGAAGGTCACCGCCAGGTCGGTTCGGCAGCCGGGCATGGTGGATCAGCTGCGGGAGATCCTGCTGGCCGCCCATCAGCGCGCTCTCGGGTGATATGCGCAGCACCGCGGCCCCGAACGGGCGGGGCACCACCATCCACGAACCTGCGCGGTGACCCCACATCCACTCTCGGCTCCGGTAGCCACTCTCGCCGGCCCCGGCGAGATTCGGTACCCAACCGGAGACTCGGTGCCCAACAGGAGACTCGGTACCGAACAGGAGATTCGGCGTCCAACCGGAGATTCGGTGTTCATCCGGAGAGTCGGTGCCCAACCGAAACTCCGTGCGTACTGGGATCCGGGACGCATCCCGAGGTTTGACACCGCGCCCGGGACTCGGCGAACACCCTGCGAAACGGTACCCCCGAGGGATCGGTGCGCACGGTGAGAATGGGTGCCCACCAGGGGTCCGGTGCACACCCTGGGATTCGGCGGCACCGAGCCGATCCGCTAGCGTGAAGGCCGTCCACGCCCAGGAAAGGAAGCCCGTGAACCAGTTGCTGCGCCGCGGCGGGTACGGGCTGCTGCTGTTCATCGGGCCCATGCTGGCGGCTTTGTGGGCCGGCGGCACCACGATTCCTGGGGGCTGGTTCGAGCCGTGGGATCCGGCGATGATCGACCTCGACGTCTACCGCCGCACCGGCGAGTTGTTGCTGCAGGGCAAGGACTTCTACACCGTCGAGGCATGGTTGCCCTGGATCTACCCGCCGTTCCCGGCCCTGCTGACCATTCCGTTCGCGATCGTGTCCACCCAGGTCGCGGAGGTGTCCTGGCTCGCGCTGAACACCGTCGTCGTGATGGCGATGCTCTACCGGCTCGGCCTGAAGGGCTGGCAGTTGAGTGTGGCGGCAACCGCGGCGATCTGGCTGGTGGAACCCGTCCGGGAGACGCTCGGGTTCGGGCAACTGGGCGTGTTCCTGGTCGGCGCCGCCGTCCTCGATTCGATGCCCGGCCCGCGGGTCTTCTCCCGGCGTCTGCTGCCCGAGGGCTGGCTCACGGGCATCGCCACCGCGGTCAAGCTGACTCCCGCCGTGATCGCGGTCTACAACTTCTTCGCGGGCAAGCGCCGCGAGGGAATCGTGAGCTTCCTCACCTTCCTCGCGGCGAGCATGCTGGCCCTGGTGGTGCTCTGGGGGCCGTCGCTGTTCTACTGGGGACGGCTGCTGGCGGGCGACTCGGGGCTGAACACCGGCATCGTGTTCAAGACCAACCAGTCGGTGCTGGGCGTGTGGACGCGTTCGTTCGGCGAGGCCAGCCGCGGCGGCTTGATCGCCAGCGCGGTGGTCGTGGTGATCGGGATCGTCGCGGCGGTACTGATGCATCGGCTCGGCGAGGTATCGCTGGCCCTGTGCCTGGCGGGCCTCGCCAGCCTGCTCGGGTCGCCGATCTCCTGGTCGCACCACTACGTCTGGATCCTGCCGCTCGGAGTGGTGCTGCTCAAGGATCAGCGACTGCCGCTCTACCTCCGGGTGACGGGGCTGTTCTACGCGATCTGGACGGCCTTCGCCCCCTTCAAGCAGTTGCCGGGCGACCACAACGTCGAACTGACCTACCCGCCGTTCCACATGATCGTCGACAACATCGGCGTGTTCGCCGGGGTGGCGCTGCTGGTGGGCAGCATCGTCGCCGCGTTGAGCCCGTGGGGAGGCAGCGCCGGGCCGCGCAGGACCAACTCGTCCGGGAAGTGCAGGACCAACCCGCTCGCTGAGCGTGCCACTCGTCGCTATCCGGACGAGGTGCTATGGTGGGGGCCGCGCTCAGCGCACCGCCCCACGGATCGGGCGGGACGATCCTTACTCGTCGAAGACCACGCATCTTGTGTTTCTGCGATGCCACCCGTCTGGGATCCGACCCAGTACCGCCAGGTCGCTCATTCTGAGCAGGCTCGGACGCACCGACGCGAAGGGCGCCCCGGGCCAATCCGAAAGGACCCACGTGACCGACACGATCGAAGCCCCCACCCCGGCCGCCGGCCAGGGCAAGGGGCTCACCGCCATGCTGCTGCCCGAGTTGAAGCAACTCGGAGCCTCCCTGGGCCTCAAGGGCACGGGCGCGATGCGCAAGGGCCAACTGATCGAAGCCATCCAGGCCGCCCAGAGCGGGGGTGGCGAGCGCAGCGAACGCCCCGCCCGGACCCGCCGGCAGGCCGCCCCGTCCGAGGACGCGGTCGCCGCGCCCGCGCCGGTGACCACCCCTTCAGACACCGGCGATGGACAAGACGACGTTGCCGCGCGGCTCGAAGCACTGGAGGGCTCCCGCANNACCGCCGCCGCCGGCAGCGCGGCGAGTCCGAGGGGCCGCCGAGGCCCCGACCCCGGGCGCCGAGCCGGAGCGTTCCGAGGCCCGCCAGAGCCAGGCGCAGCCGCAGCAGCAACAGCAGCCCCGTCTCGACGCCGACGATGACTACGGCAATNNGGCCGCCGGTCGCGCCGCCGGCGCAACCGCGACCGCCAGAACCGGCGCAACCGGGGCGGCCAGAGCGGCCTGCCCAGCCTGGACGCCGAACCCGTCGTCGGCGAGGACGATGTCCTCGTCAACTGCCGCGGCATCCTCGACGTCCTGGACAACTACGCCTTCGTCCGCACGAGCGGCTACCTGCCCGGCCCCAACGACGCCTACGTGTCGCTGTCGATGGTCAAGCGGTTCGGCCTGCGCAAGGGCGACATCGTCACCGGCGCCATCCGGCAGCCGCGCGAGNGGGAGCGCAAGGAGAAGTACAACCCGCTCGTCCGGCTCGACACGGTCAACGGCGACACCNCCGAGAAGGCCAAGGAGCGGCCCGAGTTCGCCAAGCTGACCCCGCTCTACCCGCAGGAGAAGCTGAAGCTCGAAACCTCCGCGGTCGGCATGATCGGACGGATCATCGACCTGATCGCCCCGGTCGGCAAGGGTCAGCGCGGCCTGATCGTCTCGCCGCCGAAGGCCGGCAAGACCCTCATCATGCAGGCGATCGCCAACGCGATCACCACCAACAACCCCGAGGTGCACCTCATGGTCGTCCTCGTGGACGAGCGGCCCGAGGAGGTCACGGACTTCCAGCGCTCGGTCAAGGGCGAGGTCATCGCGTCCACCTTCGACCGTCCCGCCGACGACCACACGACGGTCGCCGAGTTGGCCATCGAGCGCGCCAAGCGCCTGGTCGAATCCGGACGGGACGTGGTCATCCTCCTCGACGGCATCACCCGCCTCGGCCGGGCGTACAACCTGGCCGCGCCCGCGTCCGGGCGCATCCTGTCCGGCGGTGTCGACTCCGCCGCGCTCTACCCGCCGAAGAAGTTCTTCGGCGCCGCCCGCAACATCGAGGACGGGNGTTCGCTGACCATCCTCGCCACCGCCCTGATCGAGACCGGGTCGAAGATGGACGAGGTGATCTTCGAGGAGTTCAAGGGCACCGGCAACATGGAACTGCGCCTGCGCCGCGATCTCGCCGACAAGCGGATCTTCCCCGCCATCGACGTGGACGCCTCCGGCACCCGGCGCGAGGAGATGCTGTTCGGCCGCGAGGAACTGCAGATCATCTGGAAGCTGCGCCGCGTTCTGGCCAGCCTGGAACCGCAGGCGGCCCTGGAGACCCTGCTGGCGCGGATGCGCAAGACGGAGTCGAACCGGGAGTTCCTGATCCAGGTCACCCGGACGACCCCGTCCGCGAACGGCTGAGCGGTCGGAGCGTCCGTCCGGACGTTCCGACCCGTCCGCTGCCGCGGGCCGCTCAGCCCAGCGAGTTCGTGCTGTTCTTCCAGATGGCGGCCTGCTCCGTGTCCTGTCAGCGCGGCATCGGGGAACTGGGTTCAGGGTCTGGAGTGAGCCTGCAGAGTCCGGTCAGCCCGTGCCGTGCCAGCTGATCAGTTGCTCGGTCAGGATCCGGTTGCTGTCGCTCCGGGCGGCGTCATTGCCCGCCTGCGTCCCACCCAGGGCGAACGACCCCGCGTAGCCGTTGAGGGCGAACACGTGGCCCGCGTCGGGGTAGATCACCACCCTGCTGTCCGGACGGCGGGCCTGAATCGCGCGGGCGGCCTCATCGCTTGGCCACATGGCGTCCAGCCCNCCGGCGAACAGCAGCAGCTTCGCGCCGTACCCGTCCACCTTGATCCGTGCAGCCTCGGCGTTGGTGGCGTGGGCGAGGGCGCTGGCGTACGTCGCCCGCAGGTGGGCGGGCCAGCCGACCAGCAAGGCGGCGAACATGCTGGTGGAGGCGGCGGGGTCGGCCCCGGTGAAGGCGACGTACGGCACGTCCGTCCCTTGCCAGGTCCAGCTCGACGTGGGCCGGCTGTAATCCAGCCCCTGGTAGACGTGGTCGGCAGGGGCGTAGGCGACGACATTCGTGATCTGCGGATAGTAGGTCGGCAAGAGCAGTGCGAGTTCGGCGCCCTTGGACACCCCGAGGACGGTCAAGGGGTGGGGAGGTNNCACCGTGCGCTGGCTCCACGCGAGGACCTCGCCGAAGAACTCCAGGGGCACGCGGAANAGCTGCGCCGGCTGGTTGGCCTGTCCGAAGAAGAACAGCGCCAGCACCTCGAACCCTGCNTCCGCGATCTTTCCCGCAGCCATCGGGTTCGCGCTGCCCTCCGACCCACCGAAGACCACGACGAGCCCCGGATGCAGCCGTTGGGCAGGGACCAGGTGGAAGCCCTGGACGGAACCCTCGTTCACCCGGGTGGCGGTCACCCCGGGCGGCACCGACGGGAGGACGGCCGCGTCCGTCGAACCCACGGCGGCGGTGTTGGGGGCGGGAAGAGCCAGGCGGCGGTCAGTCGTCCGGCGCCGAGGAGCAGCGCCAGCCCCAGCACGAGCACCCCACCACCTTCAGCAGCGTCAGCAGGAAGCGCCTCATGCCGCCCAGCCTAGGCTCCGCCCAGACCAGGGGTTAGGCTCTCCCTTCGTGCCTGGACGGGTCGGAGGTGAGAGATGAGCGACGACGAGGCGGTTCTCGACGGGGCTCGGACGCACCTCCTCAAGTCGCGGCAGGCGCTCGCCGAGATGCGCGAGCACACGGCGTCGCTCGAAGCGCTGGCCGGCGACCGGTTGAGCGGGGAGTACCTCAAGCAGGCGCTTTATCGGCGCATGCTGGCGCTTCGGGACGACCCGTCGGTGCCCCTGTTCTTCGGACGCATCGACTACCGGGCGCGGCTCGGGGCGGAGGAGGACGAGGACTGCTACATCGGCCGCCTCCACGTGACCCGTGAATCCGGCTCCGAGCCGCTGGTCTACGACTGGCGGGCGCCGATCTCGCTGCCGTTCTACCAGGCCAGCCGCAGCGAGCCGATGNGGGTGGACCTGCGCCGCCGGTTCGGCTTCCACGGCGGTCAGCTGACCGCGTTCGAGGACGAGCGGCTCGGCCGCGAACAGGGCGCGCCTGGTGAGGCGTTCGGCCATTCGGCGATCCTGGAGGCCGAGATCGAACGGCCCCGGACCGGGCCGATGCGGGACATCGTGGCGACCATCCAGCCCGAGCAGGACGTCATCGTCCGGGCCCCGCTGGAGCGCTCCCTGGCCGTCCAGGGGGCTCCGGGGACGGGCAAGACCGCGGTCGGACTGCACCGTGCCGCCTACTTGCTCTACGCCTTCCGCGAGCAGTTGAGCCGCAGCGGGGTGATGGTGGTCGGCCCCAACGCCTCGTTCCTGTCCTACATCGGCGACGTGCTCCCGGCGCTGGGCGAGATCGACGCGGTGCAGGAGACCGTCGACTCTCTCGTCAGCCGGACGACGGGCCTAGTTGCCACCGGCACCGAACCGGCGGCCGTCTCGGTGTTGAAGGGCGACGTCAGGATGGCCCAGGTGCTGCACAGGGCGGTGTGGGGAGCCTGCGGCCGCNCCACGGAAACCCTGGTGGTGCCGCGGNGGTCGGCGCAGTGGCGCATCCCTGCGCACCGGCTCGTCGAGGTGATCGACGAACTGCGGACGCGCGGGGTTCGCTACGCCGCGGGAAGACAGATGCTCGCCCAGCGGCTGGCCCATCAGGTGCTGCTGCGGATGGAGGCGGCGNGGGAGTCCCCGGACGACCGGGTGCAGCAGGCCGTGTCGCGGTCCCGTCCGGTGAAGGCGTTCGTGGATGCGCACTGGCCTGCCCTCGATCCCGTCCGGCTCGTGTGGACGCTGCTGACCGACCCGGCCGCGCTGGCCGATGCGGCCGAGGGCATCCTCGGCGACGACGAGCAGACGCTGCTGGCGTTGCGTCCTGCGCCGCGCAGCCCGCGCGCGTGGCGGCCGACGCCCGCCGACGTCGTCCTGGTGGACGAGGTGTCCGACCTGCTGAACCGGACGCCGAGCCTCGGCCACGTCATCATCGACGAGGCGCAGGACCTGTCGGCGATGCAGTTGCGTGCGGTGGGCCGGCGCGCGAGCACCGGATCGGTGACCCTGCTCGGCGACCTCGCCCAGGCCACCACGCCGTGGGCGCCGACGTCGTGGGCCGCGTCGCTGGACCACCTCGGCAAGCCGGCCACCGAGGTCACCGAACTCGTCGCCGGGTTCCGGGTGCCCGGCTCGGTGATCGACTACGCGGCCCGGCTGCTGCCCTCCATCGCTCCCAGCCTGACCCCGCCGCATTCGGTGCGGCGCAGCCGGGCGACTTCCGCGTCCTNNTCCCGGGGACCGGACGAGGTGGCCCGGGCCGTCCGCGACACGCAGGAGCGGGAAGGCACCGTGGGCGTCATCGTCGCCCGCGAGCACCTGGCCGCCGCCCATGCGGCGCTGGCGGCCGCCGGCATCCCGTACGAGGAACTCGGCACCGGGACCACGGTGTTCGACAAACGGGTCGACCTCGTCCCAGCCGACCTGGCCAAGGGCCTGGAGTTCGACCACGTGGTGCTGTTCGAGCCCGCCGCGCTGGTGGCCGGGGAACCGGACCGGGTCACCGGCCTGCGCCGGCTGTACGTGTGCCTGACCCGCGCGGTGAGCAGCCTGACCGTCGTCCACGAGCGCCCGCTGCCTGCCGAACTGGCCGGCTGATCCTGGTCGCCCGCGCCCTACGACCGGCGGGCNNGATCCGTTTGTGCAGCACGGTGGTTTCGTCGCGATCCCGCGCGGGGACCAACTCCTGGACACGTCGCCAGCCGCAGGCCTCGTAGAACCCGACCGGTTCGCCGCCCGTGAGTACCCAGGTCTCCGCGAACCCGTGACGGGCAGCGAGTGCTTCCGCTGCGGTCAGGAGGGGCCTGCCAATGCCNCGTCCCCGGTGCCCGCGGCTGGTGACCATGCCCATGAGCCAGGGCATCCGACCGTCCCGTTCCGACTCGGTCATCGCGTCGTCGGCGGGTCCCAGCGCGAGGCAGCCCAGCACCCCGCCGTCGGGGGCGGACACCGCGACGAGCGTGATCGGCAGCGTGTCGCGCCCGGCCTCCAGCCTCGCGACCGCGGCCCAGTCGTCCAGTGACTGCTCGTCGCCCCACTCGACCCAGCGCAACCGAGCGACCGCATCGACCAGGTCGGGACGGTCGGCGAGCGAGACGATCTCCACGCCTCACCGTAACGTTTGTTGCGCGCCGGACGAGGCCGGGCGGTGCCGCCCGCCGTCGCCCGCGTCAGCTCTTCCGGACGACCCGGGCCTCGTCCCAGACGGGCTCGTCCGACTCGTAGACCGAGCCGTCGGCCCCGAAGACCAGGAAGCGGTCGAAGCCGCGGGCGAACCAGCGGTCATGGGTGACGGCGATCACCGTGCCCTCGAAGGCGGCCAGGCCGTGTTCGAGGGCCTCGGCGGACTCGATGTCGAGGTTGTCGGTCGGCTCGTCCAACAGCAACAGGGTGGCGCCGCCCAGTTCCAGCAGCAGGATCTGCAGCCGGGCCTGCTGCCCGCCCGACAGCGTCTCGTACCGCTGCTCCGCCGCCCCGGCCAACTCGTAGCGGTCCAGCGCCCGGGAGGCGCCTTCGCGTCCCATCCCGGCGCGGTGGTCGTCGCCGCGGTGCAGGATCTCCAGCAGCGTCCGGTCGAGCAGTTCGGGGTGCTGGTTGGTCTGGGCGAACCAGCCGGGACGGACGCGCGCGCCCAGCCGCGCCACCCCGGTGAACCGGACGGGCTCGATGATCGCGTGGTCGACCGAGGTGTTGGCGGCATCCGGGCTGGAGCCGCCGCGCCCCAGCAGCCGCAGGAAGTGGGACTTGCCCGACCCGTTCGAGCCCAGCACCGCGACCCGGTCGCCGAACCAGATCTCGGTCGAGAACGGCCGCATCAGGCCGGTCAACTCAAGGTCCTCGCAGACGATCGCGCGTTTGCCCGTCCGGCCGCCGGTCAGCCGCATCGACACCTGTTGGCGCAGCGGCACCGCCTGGGGCGGCCCGGCCTGCTCGAACTTCGCCAGCCGGGTCTGGGCCGACTGGTATCGGGAGGCCATGTCGGAGTTGTACGCGGCCTTCTGCTTGTACATGAACATGAGCTGGCGCAGCCGCGCGTGCTGCTCGTCCCAGCGCCGGCGCAACTCCTCGAAGCGCTCGAACCGCTCCCGCCTGGCCTCGGCGAAGGTGTCGAAGCCCCGACCGTGCACCCAGAGGGTGTTCCCGGCCGCACCGAGTTCGAGCGCGGCGATGGACGTGGCGGCCCGCGCCAGCAGTTCCCGGTCGTGGCTCACCAGCAGCACGGTCTTGCGGGTCGCGCGCAACTGGTCCTCCAGCCAGCGCTTGCCCGGCACGTCCAGGTAGTTGTCGGGCTCGTCGAGCAGCAGCACCTCGTCCGGGCCGCGGAGCAGGGCCTCCAGCGCCAGCCGCTTCTGCTCACCNCCGGACAGTGTGTTCACCTCGCGCCACTTCGCGGTGTCCCAGCCGATGCCCAGCGCCGCGGTGCAGCACGCGTCGAAGGTCACCTCGGCGTCGTAGCCGCCGGCGTCGGCGTATTCGGCCAGCGCCTCGGCATAGCGGAGGTGGGCAGCCTCGGAGTCGTCGTCCATCAGCCGCAGTTCGAGGGCGTCGACCGCCGCGGCCGCGTCGCGGATCCTGGGCGGCGCCAGCGAGAACAGCAGCTCGCGGACGGTCGTATCGTCCCGGATACTGCCGATGAACTGGCGCATCACGCCGAGCCCGCCCGAGCGCGAGATGGTCCCNGTCGTGGGGTCGAGGTCGCCGGCGATCATCCGCAGCAGGGTCGTCTTGCCCGACCCGTTCGCCCCGACGAGCGCCACCACAGCGCCGTCCGCGGCCCGGAACGAGACGTCGGTCAGCAACGGACGACCATCGGGCAGGTCGTACCCGATCCCCGACAGTTCCACGTGACCCACGAGGAGCCATGGTAGGGGCGGGAATGCCGGACGAGCCCGCGGCGTTTTGGAGAAGCCCGAACCGATCGGGCAGACTAGGCAGTCGGTGCCGGTTCACGCCCGAGGCCCATCCAGCCTCCGTTCCATGAGGGCGACCCGGCGCAAACGATGAGGAGCAGCCATGAAGCAGGGGACCCACCCCGAGTACAAGGAGACCCAGGTCACGTGCACCTGCGGTAACACCTTCACCACCCGCAGCACCGCGAAGTCCGGCACCATCCACGCCGAGGTCTGCGCGGCCTGCCACCCGTTCTACACCGGCAAGCAGAAGATCCTGGACACCGGTGGCCGCGTCGCCCGCTTCGAGAAGCGGTACGCCAAGACCACCGCCGCCAAGGGCAAGTAGCGACACCGGACGCCGGGGCGCCAGGGACGACCTGGACCCCGGCGTTTCGCTTATCCGCGAGGGCCCACGGGGTGCAGCTTGTCGAGCCCACGGGCCAATCCCTGGTGGTTGAGCTTGTCGAGACCACTGGCCAACTTCGGTGGTTGAGCTTGTCGAGACCACGGGCCAAACGTCGGTGGTTGAGCTTGTCGAGACCACTGGCCAACTTCGGTGGTCGAGCCTTGTCGAACCGCCGGCCAATCCCTGGTGGTTGAGCTTGTCGAGACCACTGGCCACCATCGGTGGTTGAGCCTGTCGAAACCACCACTGCCACGAAGCGAGGATCATGTTCGAAGCCGCGGCCGGCCTACGGGAGGAATTCGGCCAGTTGGAGTCCCAGTTGGCCGATCCCTCGACCCATGCCGACCTGGCGAAGGCGCGCCGGATCGGCCGCCGGTACGCCGAGCTGACCCCGATCGTGAAGGGGCTGGCCGAGTACGACCGGCTGAGCGACGACCTGGCCGCCGCCCGCGAACTGGCCGCCGAGGACGAGTCGTTCGCCGCGGAGATCCCCGGCCTGGAGGAACGCCTGGAAGCCGTCACCGAGCGGTTGACCCGGCTGCTGGCGCCGCGCGATCCGCACGACTCCGCCGACGCGCTGCTGGAGATCAAGTCCGGCGAGGGCGGGGAGGAGTCGGCGCTGTTCGCCGCCGACCTGTTCCGCATGTACAGCCGCTACGCGGAATCCCGCGGCTGGAAGCTCGAGGTTCTGGACGCCCAAGAGACCGACCTCGGTGGCTTCAAGTCGATCACCGTGGCCGTGAAGGCAGCGGGCACGCCCGACCCGGAGCACGCCNCCTATGGCGTGCTGAAGTTCGAGGGCGGCGTGCATCGCGTGCAGCGGGTCCCGGTCACCGAGACCCAGGGCCGCATCCACACCTCGGCGGCCGGTGTGCTGGTCATGCCCGAGGCCGAGGAGACCGAGGTCGAGATCAACCCCGACGACCTCCGCGTGGACGTCTACCGCAGCTCCGGTCCCGGCGGCCAGGGCGTCAACACCACCGACTCGGCCGTCCGGATCACCCACCTGCCCACCGGCATCGTGGTGAGCTGCCAGAACGAGCGCTCGCAGCTGCAGAACAAGGAGCAGGCGCTGCGGATGCTGCGCGCCCGGCTGGTCGCCGCCGCCGAGGAGCAGGCGGCCAGCGAGGCCTCGGCGGCGCGTCGTTCGCAGGTCCGGACGGTGGACCGCTCCGAGCGGATCCGCACCTACAACTTCCCCGAGAACCGGATCGCCGACCACCGGATCGGGTTCAAGGCCTACAACCTCGACGCGGTCCTGGCCGGGGACCTCAGCGCGGTGATCGAGGCCCTCCAGGCCGCGGACCTGGCCGAACGGCTGGAGAACCCCGGTGAGCGCGGTGCAGAACCTCGTCCGCTGGGCAGGGGAGCGCATCCCGGCCGGGGAGGCCCGCATCCTGTTGGCTCACGTCCTGGGCGTCTCGCTGGGCCGGTTGCTGCTGGCCCCGGACCCGTCCGCCGTCCAGTCCGCCCGGTTCGCCGAGCTGGTCGCGGCGCGGCGGTCGGGCACGCCGGTGCAGTACCTGACCGGACGGGCGCCGTTCCGAACCGTCGAGGTGGCCGTGGGGCGCGGCGTGTTCATCCCCGCTCGGAGACCGAGGTGATGACGGGCTGGGCCATCGCCCGCTTGCGCGGCATGCCGGTCGAACGTCCGCGGGTGGTCGAACTCTGCGCGGGCAGTGGGGCGATCTCGCTGGCGCTGGCGACCGAACCCCGGGCTGGAGCAGTACGCCGTGGAGTTGAGCGACGTGGCGCTCAGCTACGCCGAGCGGAACCTCGCAGGCACCGGGGTGGACCTGCGACAAGGGGATATGGCCGCCGCGTTCGCCGACCTCGACGGCACCGTCGACCTGGTGATCGCCAACCCGCCCTACATCCCGCTGGACGTGTTCGCCTCGATCCCGGCGGAGGTGAGGGACCACGAGCCCACCCTGGCCCTGTTCTCCGGCGAGGACGGCTTGGACGCCATCCGGGTGGTCGCTGACGTCGCCGCCCGACTGCTCCGCCCAGGCGGCTGGGTGACCACCGAGCATGCGGACGCCCAGGGCGAGGACGCCCCCGCGTGTTCGTCGACCACGGGGGCTTCGACACCGTCCGGGATCACGTCGACCTCAACGAGCGCCCGCGGTTCGTGACGGCACGCCGTCGCGGCGAAGTGGCAGGATGACTGGCGTGACCCCCGGTTCCGTGCGCTTCGACGTCGCCACCCAGCCCGCAGAGGCGCTGGACGCCGCGGCGGCCGCGATCCGCGCCGGCGAGTGCATCGTCCTGCCCACCGATACGGTTTACGGAATCGGGGCCGACGCCTTCTCCACAGCGGCCGTCCAACGCCTCCTGGACGCCAAGGAGCGGGGCCGGGACATGCCTCCGCCGGTGCTGATCGCCGAGCCGTCCATGCTGCGCTCGCTGGGCTCGGGCATCACCGCCGAGACCCTGCAACTGGCCCGCGGCTGCTGGCCCGGCGCCCTCACGATCGTGGTCACCGCACAGCCGGAGCTGACCCTCGACCTGGGCGATCGGGACGAGACGGTCGCCGTCCGGGTGCCGGATCATGCGTTCACCCGCGAACTGCTCCGCCGGACGGGCCCGCTGGCGGTCAGCAGCGCCAACGTTAGCGGCCGCGAGGCGGCCCTCTCGGTCGACGAGGCCATCGACCAACTGGGGGACCGCGTGGCGGTGTACCTCGACGCGGGCCCTGCGGCTGGCCCCGTCCCCTCCACCATCGTGGACCTCTCGGNNGGACGACCCCGCATCCTTCGCGAGGGCCGGTTGACCCGCGCGGAACTCAACGCCGTCGTTCCCGGGCTGTTCGGCGACGATGCGTGAGTACCTGCTGATCCTACTGGTCGCCGCCGGGGTGACCTACCTGTTGGGCGGCCTGTGCCGCCGGTTGGCATTCCGCTTCAACGCCGTCGCGATGGTGCGCGACCGGGACGTCCACACCAAGCCCATCCCGTACTTCGGCGGCATCGCGATGCTGGCGGGGCTGACCGCCGCCTTCCTGGTGGCGAGCCAGATGCCCTGGCTGGGCTCGTTCGAACTGGTCAGCCACGACACCCGGGCCGTACTCCTCGCCGGAGCGGTGATCTGCTTCGTCGGGGTCGTGGACGACATGGTCGAGCTCAACGCGCTGGCCAAGATCGCCGGCCAGATCCTGGCGGCGGGCATCGCCGTCCTCAACGGCGTGAAGGTTTACTGGATCCCGCTGCCGGACACGATCATCTCCCTCGACGACGCGACCAGCGTGGTGGTGACCGTCGTGCTGATCTTCTTCTGCGTGAACGCGATCAACCTCATCGACGGCCTGGACGGCCTCGCCGCCGGTGTCGTCGCGATCGGGGCGGGGGCGTTCTTCACCTACGCCTACGTGCTGAGCTACGAGCAGGAACTCGTTCGGGCCACCACCTCCAGTCTGGTCACGATGGCCACCGTCGGGGTGTGCCTGGGATTCCTGCCCTACAACGTCCACAAGGCGCGGATGTTCATGGGCGACTCCGGGGCCATGCTGCTGGGCTTCCTGCTCGCGACGGCGATGGTGTCGCTCACCGGGCAGTTGGATCCCTCCCAGATCACCGCCGAGGGTTCCGGGCTGCTGAACGCCTACCTGCCGCTGGTATTGCCGGTCGCGGTGATGGCGTTCCCGTTCGGGGACCTGATCCTCGCCTACGTCCGGCGGACGATGGCCGGCAAGCTCTGGTACCAGGCCGACAAACAGCATCTGCACCACCGGATGCTCGGCCTGGGGCACAGTCACCGCGGGGCGGTCTTCCTGTTCTGGTTGTGGTCGGGTCTACTGGCCTTCGGTGCCGTCGTCATCGGCATCACCGGCAGCCCGCTCGCGATCGCCGGGTTCGTCATCGGGGTGGGGCTCGCCGCCTGGCTCACCTGGGGCCGCCGGAAGCTGCCCATCGACGACGATCAGACCCGGGCGATGCCGCGCGAGGTGCGGCATGGCTAGTCCCACCGCGCTGCGCGCCCGCCGGTTGCTGGCCGCCGGGGCGGCAGGGGGACACGCCGCCGCGCTGATCGTCGTGCCCGTCCTGTTCCTCGCGCGGGGTGGGAGCCGGGTGTGACGGCCCTCGTCACTGCCGTCGGGGTCCTGGCGTTCATGGGGATCGGCCAGTACGTCCAGGTGCGCATGGCCGACGCGGAGCCCCGCAACCTGCTGCTCGGGGCCCTGATCAGCTACGCCATCAGGGTCTCCGTGCCCACCGTCATGCTGATCGCGCTGGAGGCAAATCCGGCCAGGTTCAGCTTCGATCGTCCGTCGGTTGCGATCACGACCATCGTCGTCGTCCTGGGCTGGCTGGCCGCCGAAATCCTGGCCTTCTCGCGCCTGCGGATCCCCGTGTTCGACGAGCCCGATGAATCGTCCCAGCACGGGCGTTGAAAGTGGCTCCGCGGCGGGGTTGCCTGTTAGAGTCCTCACCGCCATGGATGAGCGACGAGGCATCGATCAGGGCATGACGATCATCAGCTATCTGGTGGCCGGTCTGCTCCTCTACGGCGGCATCGGTTGGCTGCTCGACTGGTGGCTCAAGACGGGTTTCTTCTTCCCAACGGGCATCATCGTCGGCGCGGTGGCTGGCATGTATGTGATCATCAGACGGTACGGACGGACATGAGATCGGACCAGGAGGGGCGATGCGGCTGCTTGGCCTGATCATTCCGCTGGAAGGCGGCACCGAAGAGGGCGGTCACTGGCCCNCGGGCGTGCACAGCTTCGATCCCCGCCCCCTCTACCCGGGCGCGCCGGAGTGGCTGAACACCTACCTGCTGCAAGCCGTCCTGGGCGCCATCATCGTGGTGGCCGCGTGGATCTGGCTGGCCCGCGACCACAAGGTCGTCCCCGGGAAGAAGCAGTTCATCGGCGAACAGTTGTACAACCTGCTGCGCAACAGCATCGCCCGCGACGTGCTCGGTCACGATTACCGCAAGTTCCTGCCGTACCTGGTGGCGATCTTCAGTTTCATCCTGGTCAACAACCTGTTCGGCCAGTTCTTCTTGTTCATGTTCCCGACGTTCTCCCGGGTCGGCTACGCGTACGGCCTGGCGATCCTGTCCTTCCTGCTCTACAACGGCGCCGGCATCGCCAAGTTCGGGGTGGGCAACTACCTCAAGCGCATGACGATCCCGCCGGGTGTGCCGGTCTTCCTTTGGCCGGTCATCATCCCGCTCGAATTCGCGTCGAACTTCATCGTCCGGCCGGTCACGCTGGCCCTGCGTCTGTTCGCCAACCTGTTCGCGGGTCACCTGGTGGTGCTCGTGTTCATCGTGGGCGGTGAACTGCTGCTGCAGCAGGCGAACTTCCTCTACAAGGTGGCCGGTGGCGCCGCCTTGCTGATGACCTTCGCGATCTTCGCCCTGGAGTTGTTCGTCGGCGCCCTGCAGGCCTACATCTTCACCGTCCTGACCGCCCAATACGTCGCCTCGGCCATTGCCGAGGAGCACTGACCCCACCGACTTCTGCCAGAAGAAACCGCCCGAAAGGAAACACAATGCTCCCCATCATGGAGATCAGCGGCTCGCTCAACATGCTCGGCTACGGCCTGGCCACCCTCGGCCCGGCGCTGGGCGTGGCCTGGATCTTCGCCTCCGTCATCAACGGCACCGCCCGTCAGCCTGAGGCCCGCGGCGCCATGATGGGCACCGCGTGGATCGGCTTCGCGGTGGTCGAGGCCCTGGCGATCATCGGCATCGCGCTGGCCTTCGCCATTCAGTGAGGATCGTCTTCTCATGAAGATGATCCTGGAAGGTGACATCCCGCTCATCCCCGCCATCCCGGAGATGATCGCCGGCGTCGTGCTGTTCCTGCTGGTGTGGTGGGCCATCTCGAAGTTCGTCGTCCCGAAGTTCGAGGAGACCTACGCCGAGCGGACGGCCGCGATCGCGGGCGGCATCGAGAAGGCCGAGAAGGCGCAGGAAGAGGCTGCGGCGGCGCTCGCGGACTACCGAGCCCAGCTCGCCACCGCCCGTGAGGAGGCTGCCCGCATCCGCGAGGAGGCCAAGTCCCAGGGGGCATCGATCGTTGCCGAGATGCGGTCGCAGGCGCAGGAGGAGTCCGCGCGCCTCCTGGCCAGCGCCAAGGCGCAGATCGAGGCCGAGCGCGTCCAGGCCATCAGCCAACTGCGCGCCGAGGTCGGTGGCCTGGCCACCCAACTCGCCGGACGCATCGTCGGTGAGTCGTTGGACGACGACGCCCGCGCCCAGCGCACGGTCGACCGCTTCATCGCCGACCTGGAAAGCCAGGGCGAGCGGGTATGAACGCGACGACGCAAGCACGGCTGAACGAACTCGACGGCGTCCTCGACGCGCAGCAGCCGACGGCCGACTTGGCCGGGGAGCTGTTCGCGATCGTGGACGTGATCGAGCGCCAGCCCGCGTTGCGCCGTGCGCTGACCGATCCGAGCACCGCCGAGCGGGGGCTCAGCGCCCTCGTGGAGGCGCTGTTCGGCGGCAAGGTGTCGAAGGCCGCCCAGACGGTGCTCATCGAGGCCGCCAAGCTTCGGTGGGGCTCGACCGGCGGCCTGGCCGACGCCATCGAACGGCAGGCCGTCCGGGCGCTGCTGTCGGCGGCGCAGGAGACCGGGCGGCTGGACGAGGTCGAGGACGAGCTCTTCCGCTTCGGCCGCGTGGTGGCCGGAGATCCCGCACTGCGCAGCGCCCTGGCCGATCGGACCACCGACCTGGCGGCCCGCCGTCAACTGGTCGCCGAACTGCTCGCAGGCAAGGCCCGGCCCGAGACCGTCGAGCTGGCGCAGCGAGCGGTGGCGGCCCGGCGTCGCACCTATGACCTCACCGTTGCCGACTACCTCAAGATCGCGGCGGCCCTCCGCGCACGGCAGATCGCCCACGTGGTGGTCGCCCGTCCGCTCACCGCGGAACAGACCGACCGGTTGCGCGCCGCGCTGAGCAAGCAGCTCGGCCGCGACCTCACCCTTCAGGTCACGATCGACCCGAACGTACTCGGCGGGGTCCGGGTCAGCGTCGGCGACGAAGTGATCGAAGGAACGGTGAGCAAGCGGCTCACCGACGCCGAACGACAGATCAGCTAACACCAGACACGAAAAGAACAGGTGCCCACCATGGCGGAACTGACCATTCGTCCCGAGGAGATCCGGGACGCGCTCGACCGGTTCGTCACCAACTTCGCCCCGGCGACGGCCTCCCGCGAAGAGATCGGCACGGTCGTCGTGTCCGGTGACGGCATCGCCCGGGTCGAGGGCCTGCCGTCGGCGATGGCCAACGAGCTGCTCGAGTTCGAGAACGGGACGCGCGGCATCGCGCTGAACCTCGACGTCCGCGAGATCGGCGTCGTGGTGCTCGGCGATTCCGAGGGCATCGAGGAGGGCTCCTCGGTCCGTCGCACCGGCGACATCCTGAGCGTCCCCGTCGGCGACGGCTACCTCGGCCGCGTGGTGGACGCGATGGGCAACCCCATCGATGGCCTCGGCGAGATCACCAACCTGGAGGGCCGGCGAGCCCTCGAACTGCAGGCCGCCGGCGTGATGGAGCGCCAGTCGGTCAACGAGCCGCTGCAGACCGGCATCAAGGCCATCGACGCGATGACCCCGATCGGCCGCGGCCAGCGCCAGCTGATCATCGGCGACCGCAAGACCGGCAAGACCGCCATCGCGGTCGACACGATCATCAACCAGAAGGCGTTCTGGGAGACCGGCGACCCCAAGAAGCAGGTGCGTTGCATCTACGTGGCGGTCGGCCAGAAAGGTTCCACGATCGCGGCCCTGCGGACGGTGCTGGAGGAGGCCGGCGCGATGGCCTACACCACCATCGTGCACGCCCCGGCGTCCGATCCTGCGGGCTTCAAGTACATCGCCCCGTACACCGGCTCGGCCATCGGCCAGCACTGGATGTATGAGGGCAAGCACGTCCTGATCGTCTTCGACGACCTGACCAAGCAGGCCGAGGCGTACCGCGCCATGTCGCTGCTGCTGCGTCGTCCGCCGGGCCGCGAGGCGTACCCGGGCGATGTGTTCTACCTGCACAGCCGCCTGCTGGAGCGCTGCGCGAAGCTCTCGGACGAGTTGGGCGGTGGCTCGATGACCGGCCTGCCCGTCATCGAGACAAAGGCCAACGACGTGTCGGCCTACATCCCGACCAACGTGATCTCGATCACCGACGGCCAGATCTTCCTGCAGTCCGACCTGTTCAACGCCAACCAGCGTCCGGCCATCGACGTGGGCATCTCGGTGTCCCGCGTCGGCGGCGCTGCTCAGGTGAAGGCCATGAAGCAGGTGTCGGGCACCTTGAAGCTCGGCTTGGCCCAGTACCGCGACATGGAGGCGTTCGCCATGTTCGCCTCCGACCTCGACGCGGCCTCCCGTCGCCAGCTCGAGCGCGGCGCCCGCCTGGTGGAACTGCTGCGCCAGCCGCAGTACAGCCCCTACCCGGTGGCCGATCAGGTGGTCAGCGTGTGGGCGGGCACCAACGGTCACTTCGACGACGTCCCGGTCAAGGACGTGCTGCGGTTCGAGCGCGAACTGCTCGACTACCTGAAGCACAACACCAACGTGTTGACCACGATCGGCGAGACCGGCCAGTGGGACGACGACACGGCCGCCACGGTCACGAAGGCGATCGACGACTTCAAGAAGCAGTTCACCACGTCCGACGGCACCATCCTGGGCCGTGACGACGAGAAGCACGCCCGGCCCCTCGGCGACGACGAAGTCGACTCCGAGAAGATCGTGACCCAGAAGCGGGGCTGATCCATGCCGGCGAGTTTGCGCGAGTTGCGTCAGCGGCGGAAGTCGGTGATGGCGACCAAGAAGATCACCCGGGCGATGGAACTCATCGCCGCCTCCCGGGTGGTCAGGGCCCAGCAGGCCGCCCAGGCCGGCGAGCCGTACATCACCGAACTGATCCGCGCGGTGTCGACGGTGGCCGCGCAGTCGCACGCCGACCACCCGCTGACCACCCAGCCGGCGAAGGTTCGCCGGGTCGCGATGCTCGTGATCGCCTCCGACCGGGGAATGAACGGCGCTTACACCTCCAACGTCAACAAGGTGGCCGCACGGCTGCGGGCGCGCCTGGAGGAGGAGGGCGTCGAGGTCGTCCGGTACATGGTGGGCCGCAAGCCGATCAGCTACGTGAGGTTCCGCGGGCTGCCGATCCGGCGCTCGTGGGACGGCTTCTCCGACTCCCCGACCTACGCGCACGCGGTCGAGATCGCGGACGCCCTGATCGAGGATCTGCTCACCCCTTACGAGGAGGGGGAGTGGACGAGATCTACGGCGTCTACACCCGGATGTTCTCGATGATCAACCAGGAGGTGCGCACCCGCCGGCTGCTGCCCTTGGAGGTCGTCGAGGGCGTCCACGCCCCGGAGGCGGGCGAGCAGCTGCCGCTGTATGAGTTCGAACCCGACCCCGAGACGGTGCTCGACGAACTGCTGCCCCTCTACGTCCGCAGCCGCGTGTGGTTCTACCTCCAGCAGGCTGCGGCCGCCCAGCTGGCCAGCCAGCAGCGGGCCATGAAGTCGGCGACCGACAACGCCCAGCAATTGATCGAACGGCTCACCCGCGAGGCCAACCAGGCCCGCCAGGCCGAGATCACCCAGGAAATCAGTGAAATCGTCGGTGGGGCCAGCGCGCTGGCCGAAGCCACCGCCCAGTCCTAGGCCGGATGAAAGAGACAGACCAATGACGCTGACAGTTGAAGCCAACGCCCCCTCCGAGACGGCGGGCACCGGCCGCGTGGCCCGGGTCATCGGCCCCGTCGTGGACATCGAGTTCCCGGCCGACCAGATGCCCGACATCCTCAATGCGCTGCTCATCGAGATCGAGGGCAACGCCGAGGAGGAGAAGCGGACGATCTACGCCGAGGTCGCCTTGCACATCGGCGACAACATGGTGCGGGCGATCTCGCTCAAGCCCACCGATGGCATGCGGCGCGGCGCCAACGTGATCAACACCGGCGGCCCGATCTCGGTGCCGGTCGGCGACGTCACCAAGGGCCGGGTGTGGAACGTGACCGGCGAGTGCCTGAACGAGGACATTTCCGGGATCGAGATCAAGGAGCGCTGGCCCATCCATCGTCCGGCTCCCAAGTTCGACGCGCTGGAGCCCAAGACCAAAATGCTGGAGACCGGCATCAAGGTGCTGGACCTGCTCACCCCGTACGTCGAGGGCGGCAAGATCGGCCTGTTTGGCGGCGCCGGCGTCGGCAAGACCGTGCTCATCCAGGAGATGATCTACCGCATCGCCCATAACTTCGGCGGCACCTCGGTGTTCGCGGGCGTGNGGGAGCGCACCCGCGAGGGCAACGACCTGATCCACGAGATGATCGAGGCCGGGGTCATGAAGGACACTGCGCTCGTCTTCGGCCAGATGGACGAACCGCCGGGCACCCGGCTGCGGGTCGCGCTGTCGGCGCTGACGATGGCGGAGTACTTCCGCGACGTCCAGAACCAGGACGTGCTGCTGTTCATCGACAACATCTTCCGGTTCACCCAGGCCGGCTCGGAGGTCTCCACCCTGCTGGGCCGGATGCCCTCCGCGGTGGGCTACCAGCCGAACCTGGCGGACGAGATGGGCCAGTTGCAGGAGCGGATCACCTCGACCCGCGGCCACTCGATCACCTCGATGCAGGCCATCTACGTGCCGGCGGACGACTACACCGATCCCGCCCCGGCCACCACGTTCGCGCACCTGGACGCGACCACCGAGTTGTCCCGCGAGGTCGCCTCCCGGGGCCTGTACCCGGCCGTCGACCCGCTGACCTCCTCGTCCCGGATCCTCGACNCCCAGTTCATCGGCCAGGAGCACTACGACACCGCGGTGCGCGTGAAGCAGATCCTGCAGCGCAACAAGGAACTGCAGGACATCATCGCGATCCTCGGCGTCGACGAACTGAGCGAAGAGGACAAGATCATCGTCGCCCGGGCACGGCGGATCCAGCAGTTCCTCAGCCAGAACACCTACATGGCCGAGAAGTTCACCAACGTCCCCGGTTCCACGGTGCCGCTGGCCGACACCATCGAGTCGTTCAAGATGATCTGCGACGGTGAGGTCGACCACATCGCCGAACAGGCGTTCTTCAACGTGGGCGGCATGGACATGGTCATGGAGAACTGGGACAAGATCCAGAAGGAAGGCTGATCCATGGCCGAGGGCGACGCGCTGCACGTCGACGTGGTGGCCGCCGACCGCCGGGTGTGGGAGGGGCCGGCCACGTCGGTCATCGCGCGCACGAGCGAGGGTGACGTGGGCATCCTGGTCGGCCACGAGCCGTTCCTGGCCGTCCTGGTGCCCTGCGTCGTGGAGATCCTCACCACCGAGGGCACCCGCGAGATCATCGCGGTCGACGGCGGCTTCCTCTCGGTCGCCCAGAACCGGGTGGCCGTGCTCAGCCAGTTCGGCAGGCTCGCCAGGGAGATCTCGATCCGCGACGCCGAGCACGAACTGGCCGAGGCGGAGAAGCACCTCAACGCCGGCGACATCGAGACCGAGAACTACCAGCATTACCTGCGGGCCAGCGCGCAGTTGCGCGCCGCCCAGCGAGCCCAGAGCCACTGACGGGCGAGGTTGGCGATGGACGCGGTGCTGACCTCGGCGGAGGTGCTGCTCGCGATCCTACTCGTCGTGGTCGTCGTCCCGGTGGCGTGGCTCACGGCGCGCCGCCGGTGGCTGTCGCGCCAGGGAGGGATGTTCGACTGTGCGGTTCGACTCGGCCATGGGACTCCGGGCACCGGTTGGGTGCTCGGAGTCGCTCGTTATCGGGGCGAATCGTTGCAGTGGTTCCGGGCCCTGGGGCTCTCGTTCCGGCCGGGCCTGACCTTCGAGCGCGCCGAGGTGCGGGCCGGCGCCCAGCGGCCGCCCACGCCCGTCGAGGCGGTGGTCCTGTTCGATGGCCAGCGGATCGTGGAACTGATGTCCGAGCGCGGCACCTGGGAGCTGGCGATGGCCCCGGATTCATTGACCGGGCTGTTGAGCTGGCTGGAGGCCGCGCCGCCCGGTACGGCCTACCGCGCCAGGTTGCGTTAGGCGTTCCGCTCGGTGATCCGGCGGCGACGCCGGGCTGCCTTCGGCTCCTCCGGTGAGCGGTCGGTGCCCGGCACCCAGAGCACGTCGCCCACGTCCACGTTGGCCCGGCGGGCGGCCAGGAACAACAGGTCCGACAGCCGGTTCAGGTAGGTGATGGCCAGCGGGTTGAGGCCGCCGGGGACGTCCAGCCCGTACTTCTCGGCGGCGCGCCAGGCGGTGCGCTCGGCGCGGCGCACGATCGTCCGGACGACGTGGAGCTGGGCGGCCGCCGGCGTCCCGCCGGGCAGGATGAAGCTGTTCAACGTGCCCACCTCGTCCGACAACTCGTCGCACCAGCCCTCCAGCCGGTCGATGCAGGGCTGGACGATGCGCAGCGGCTCCCAGGCGGGCGCGGGATCGATGGGGTTGGACAGGTCCGCACCGACGTCGAACAGCTCGTTCTGGACGTGCCGCAGCATCGCCTGCAGGTGCTCCGGCAGAGCCCCGGACGAGGTGACCACGCCGAGGGCCGAGTTCGCCTCGTCGGTGTCGCCGTACGCCTCCACCCGCAGGTCGGTCTTGGGGGCCTCGCTGTTGTCCGAGAGCCGGGTCGTGCCGGCGTCGCCGGTGCGGGTGTAGATCCTGGTGAGCCTGACCATGCGTTCACCCTAGCGGCGAGCCTGAGCGAGCGATGCGCGGCCCACCGCCGCCGTCGCGGTCAGGAGCGGACGCGCCGCTGCAGCAAGCGCCGGAGGGCGGCCACGGTGGCCTCGGGGGCGTCCGCGTGCACCCAGTGCCCCGCTCCGGGCACGCGGACGAGCTCGACCCGGGGGAACAGCCGGCTCATCGTGGCCTGATGCTCGACACGGACGTACGGGGAGAGTTCCCCGGCCAGCCACAGCACCGGCCCCGGGTAGGTGCCGTGGACGTCGGGCCATGCCGCCACGTCGGGCAACGCGTCGCCGAGCAGGTCCAGGTTGACCTCCCAGCGCCAGCGGGCCTCGCCGGGCTCCGGATGGCGCACGTGCTTGAGGTTCTGCAGCAGGAACGCCCGCACCGCCGGATCGTCCACATCGGCGGCGAGTGCGGCGTCGGCGCCGGCCCGATCCCGAGTGCCGACGAGGTCGAGCGAGCGCATCGCGCGCACGAGCGGAACCGACGTGACGACCTGCTCGGAGACGGCCGGGGCGATGTCGACCACCGCGAGCCGGGTGACCAATTCGGGGTGGCGCAAGGCGACCAGCATGGCCACCTTGCCGCCCATCGAGTGGCCTACGAGGTTGACCGCAGCCGCCGAGCCCAACCGCAGCTCCAGCTCCTCGGCGACCTGGTCGGCGATCGTGACATAGTCGAACGACTCGGTCCACGACGAGCGGCCGTGGTTGGGCAGGTCCACCAGCACGCTGGCGTGGTCCTCGGCCGCGAGTTCGCGGGCGATCCCGTTCCAGTTCTTGCCGCGGCCGAACAGGCCGTGGAGAAAGACCACGTCGGGCCGCCCATGGCCGACCAACTGACTGTGCAACCGCATCAGCGCCGCCTCGCCCAGCAGGAGGTGTGCCAGTGCCGGCGCTCGTCCACGGCCCGCTCCGAAAGCCAGCCCGGCTCGTACGGCCAGACGACCACGTGCGGAGTTCCGGCGGCGATCGTCTGTTGGCAGCCGGGGCAGCGGTAGGACTTCACCGCCGAACCGGACGGCATCGACTGGGTCATCCAGCGGCCGTCGGCCTTGTCGCTGGCGCTTGCGTGACTGGCCAGCAAGGGCCGCGGCGGGCGCAGGTGTTTGCTGGGTCGTTTGGGCACGACGACCACGATAACGTGACCGGGTGCGGTTGCTCATTGCCCGGTGCCAGGTCGACTACGCGGGCCGGCTCTCGGCGCACCTCCCGATGGCCAACCGGTTGATCCTGGTGAAGGCGGACGGGTCGGTGTCGGTCCACGCGGACGACCGGGCGTACAAGCCGCTGAACTGGATGAACCCGCCGTGCACGGTCAGCGTCCGGCCCGCCGACGCGGACGACCTGGTCGAGGTCTGGGAGATCCGCAACCGCGACGCCGACTCGCTGGTGATCTCGATCGCCGAGGTGCTGCACGATTCCGAGCACGAGCTGGGCACCGATCCGGGGCTGGTCAAGGACGGGGTGGAGGCGCACCTCCAGGCGCTCCTGGCCGAGCATCCGGCGACCTTCGGGGAGGGCTGGACCCTCGTCCAGCGCGAGTACCCGACGCCCATCGGGCCGGTGGACCTGCTGTTCCGCGACGCCGGCGGAGCGCTGGTGGCGGTCGAGGTGAAGCGCCGCGGCGAAATCGATGGGGTGGAGCAGCTCACCCGTTACCTCAACCTCCTCAACGCCGACCCGCGGCTCGGTGGGGTCCNNGGGGTCTTCGCCGCGCAGCAGATCAAGCCGCAGGCGAAGGTGCTGGCCGCAACCCGGGGCATCGACTGCCTGACCGTCGACTACGACCTCCTGCGGGGCTTCGACAACGCCGAGGACCGCTTGTTCTGACGCACCGAATCAGTCATGCCTTGTTGAGCGCCGGGACGAGGACTTCCTGGTAGAGGACGGTCAGCGCAGCGGCGGTCGGGACGGCGAGGATGGCTCCCATCAGGCCGTACAGGGCACCNCCGGAGACCGCGGCGAGGATCGCCACCACGCCGGGCAGGGCGACCGAGCGCTGGTAGACCCGGGGTTGGATCAGGTAGCTGTCGAGCTGCATGTAAAGCAGGAAGTAGATCAACGTGATCAGGCCCGTGGTGGGNGAGACCGCGAAGGCCACGATCGAGACGATGGTCATCGAGATCGTCAGGCCGACCAGTGGGATGAACGCGCACAGCGCCACGATGACGCCCAGCGCGAGCGCGTATTGGCCAAGACCGATCACCATCATGAACAGGAACGCACACGTCGTCGTGCACGTCACGATCACGAACAGCCCCGTCAGGTAACCNCCGATCCGACCGAAGATCTCGTTCGCGAGGTAACGGACGCGGGGCCGCCGCGACGCCGGCGCCAGCTGGTAGATGAAGTCCTTCAGTGAAGGCATCGAGGCCAGGAAGTACAAGGTCAGCACGACGGTGATGATCGTGCTCACCATGCCGTTGACGACCGCCTGGCCTGCCCCGAGCAGGCCGCCGAACAGCGAGTTGATCAAGTTGTTCGAGGTCAGGTACTCGTTGACCCGGTTGATGATGTTGTACCGCTGGTCCAGCTCCGCGATCTGCGGGTTCTGGCGCAGTTCGTTGAGGAACGACGGCGCGTTCTGGACGAGGACGGTGATCTGTTGGCCGGCGATGGGGATGATCGCCCAGCCGGCCAGTGCGAGGAGCGCCAGCACGACGACCGCCACGAGGGCCACCGAGAGCCCGCGACGCAGGCCGCGCCGATGCAGCCACTCCACGGCCGGGTTCAGGCCCAGGGCGAGGAAGAGGGCGAGGATCACCAGGAAGATCACCCAGCGGATCTGCACCAGCGAGGTGAGCAGCGCGTAGGCAGTGAGGGCGCCGAGGGTCAGCAGGAACCCAGTCGTGAACGGGTGCCGGTTCAACAGGCTCGCCCGGCGTCCCTCGACGGGATCGACGACCGGATAGTCGGCCTCGGTCGGCGTGGCCTGTGCGGAGCGGCGGATGCGGCGCAGCCAGNNCTGCGGGGGCCGGTCGGGGTCGGGGCCGACGCGGGCGGGCGGCTCACCGTGGGAGTGGCTCCCGATGCCGGCTGACGAGCCGCCGCCGGCGGGCCGNGCGCCAGCGGTGTCGTCCGCAGCGGACGACACCGGCGGCACGCCCGGGTCGGGGGTCATCGGGTCGGCAACCCCCGCGGCTTCCGGGTGGAGGGCCGGGTGCGTTGGTCGGGGAGAGTAGGACTCGCCCGGCGCCGGTGCTCCGGGAGCGAGGGTGTCCTGAACCAGGGTGGCGTCCGTTGCTGCCTCGTGGACCTGGGTCGGGTCAGCGGGCCCCGGTTCCTGGATCAGCGTGGCGTCCACGGCGGTCTCGTCCGTTGCTGCGTCGCGTCCGGGACGCTCGGCGGCGTCGGATCCCAGATCGGGGAACTCTTCGATGCTGCGCCCGGCCAGGGACGACAGCCCGGCCAACTGCGCCACGATCGCCTGCTTGCGTTGCTGCAGCAGGTCCGCTTCGCGGACGAGTTGCTCGTTGCGGGCTCTGGCGTCCGCCTGGGCCTGGTTGAGGATCGCGTCGGCCCGGGCCTTCGCCTGCTCGATCATGGCGTTGGCCTCGGCTTCCGCCTGCAGCCGCGCCTGGTCGGCTTCGGCAAGCGATGCCTGGCGACGGTTGTTCCAGAGTTCGGCGTCGGCCGCCAGCTTGGCGCCGAAGTCCTCGGACTGCTGCCGGGAGGTGGCGACGAGCTGTTCCATCGACCTGGACACCTCCTCGACGTGCGCGCGCGGCGTTGAGCATGTCCTCGCGTTCCTTGGCCACCTGGCTGCGGAGGTCGGCGACCTCCCGCTCGGCTTCGGCCCGCAGCCGCTCGGCGTCCAGGCGCGCCGCCTCGCGCACGGCCGCGGCGGCGCGTTCGGCCTCGGCCATCAGCATGTCGCGATGCTGTTCGGCGGACCGCCGGATCGCCGCCGCGTGCTCGTTGGCGCTGGTTAGTTCGGCCTGGGTCTGCTCGGCGAGTTCGCCCCGGAGGCGCCGGAGCTCGCCCACGCCGTTCTCCCGGGCGGCCGCCGCGCCCTCGCGGGCGTCGACGACGAGCCGGTTGGCGTCGCTGTGGGCGCCGGAGCGGATCCGCTGAGCCTCGTTCTCGGCCGACTTCAGCAGTTCGGCGGCCTGCGCCTCGGCGGTGCGGAGGAGGTCCCTGGTATGCGTGCCCAGGCGCCCGTAATCGGTCTCCTCGGCCCTGGTCTGCAGTGCGCGCTGGGCCTGCCGCAGCTTCCGCTTCGTCGACGCGAGCATGCGCTCGACGTCGCGCACGTAGGCATCGACGGCGCCTCGTTCGTACCCGCGCATGGCATGGGGAAGCTTCCGGCCGCGCTCGCAGTCTCATCGAACAGATCGAGGCCGACGGTCTCTTCCGGGGTGGCTCACCGGGAACTCCTTCCGCTTTCAGTCGTCCACGATGGTACCCGTGAGGCACCCCCAAGACACCGACGAAGGGTTAGTGGGCGGCCGGCTCCACCAACTCCAGCAGGACCCCGCCCACGTCCTTGGGGTGGGCGAAGTTGATCCGGGAGCCATGGGTGCCGCGCTTCGGCTCGGGGTACAACAGCCGGACCCCACGCTCGCGCAGCGTCGCGCTCACCGCGTCGAGATCCTTGACGCGGTAGGCCAGTTGCTGCATGCCCGGACCGTTGCGGTCGATGAACTTCGCGATGGTGGAGGTCTCGCTGAGCGGAGCGAGGAGCTGGATCTGGGCGTTCTCGGGGCCCTGCTCGCCCGTGCCGATCATCGCCTCCTCGACTCCCTGCTCGTCGTTGCGTTCGCGGTGGAGCACCCGCCAACCCATCACCTCGGTGTGGAACTTGATGGCGTCGTCGAGGTTGGGGACGGCGAGGCCGACGTGGTCGATGCACACAAACAGGTCGTCATTCTGCATGCGTCCAGCTTTTCACACGCTGAACCGCTCCTTGAGGGTTTGGCGAATCCGGCGTCGCCCCCGGCGTGGCAGAGCAACGGCGTCGTCCGGCTGCACCAAGATGGGCAGGTAACCGACGTCCGCCAACCTTCCCCGGAGGATCGAGATGGGTAAGTGGGTCAAGACGATCCTGCTGGTCCTCGTCGTCGCGTTCGCGCTGTTCTACCTGTTCACGCGTCCCGAGGCGGCCGCCGACGCGGTCAAGACCTTCTTCAACGCGTTCGACGCGATCGGACGCTTCTTCATCCAACTGGCCAAGTAGCCGTGTCCCTGGGGCTGGCGCGTTTTCTGGATCCCCACGTCGCGGAGCGGATCCTCTTCGGCGAGGGCGAGCAGCTCGTGGACGAGGTCCGTCGGCACTGGGTGACGCGCATCGTCCCCGTCACCGAGATCGTCGCGGGCATGGGGTTGTTCCTGCTGCTGCCGCTGGCGGGCCATGTGTGGTGGCTGCCGCTGATGGTCGGGCTGTGCCTGGGGATTCATGGCTTCTGGCGGATGCACGTGGAGTTCATGGACCGCTTCGTGGTGACCAACTTCCGGGTCTTCCGGGTGCACGGGGTCATCGACCAGCGGTTCGGCATGATGCCCCTGTCGCGGGTCCTCGACATCGCGATGCGGCAGCCCTTCTGGGGCCAGGTGCTCGGCTACGGGCACCTGGAGATCGAGAACGCCGCGCAGGAGCAGGCCGTCCGGGAGATCAAGTTCGTCCCCGACGCCGAGCGGCGCCAGCGGCTGATGCAGATCGCGATCCTGCGCCACGGCAAAGGCCAGCCGATGGACCGCGACAGCGAGTACAGCAGCGGCACCTGAGGGACTCCCCAGGTGCCGCCGTTGTGAGTTCAGCCCAGTGCCGCGCTGACCACGTCCCGCGCCTCGGCCTGCACCCGGGCCAGGTGCTCAGGGCCCAGCAGGGATTCGGCGTAGATCTTGTACACGTCCTCGGTGCCGGACGGACGAGCGGCGAACCACGCGTGCTCGGTCGTCACCTTGAGGCCACCGATCGGCGCGCCGTTGCCCGGGGCGTTGGTGAGCTTCGCCACGATCGGCTCGCCGGCCAACTCGGTCGCGGTGACGTCCCCGGGCGAGAGCTTGGCCAGCTTCGCCTTCTGCTCCCGGTTTGCCGGGGCGTCCACCCGGGCATAGGCCGAGGTGCCGTATTTCGCTTCCATCTCGGCGTAGATCTGCGATGGCGACTTGCCGGTGACGGCCTTGATCTCGCTCGCCAGCAGGCACAGCAGGATGCCGTCCTTGTCGGTGGTCCAGGTCTGGCCGTCGAGGGTGAGGAACGAGGCCCCTGCGGACTCCTCGCCGCCGAAGCCGATGTCGCCGCTCATCAAGCCGGGGACGAACCACTTGAACCCCACCGGCACCTCGACCAGCGTCCGGCCCAGATCCGCGGCCACCTTGTCGATGAACGACGAGGACACCAGGGTCTTGCCGACCCCNGCGTCGGCCTTCCAGCCGGGGCGGTGGTTGTACAGGTACCAGATCGCCACCGCGAGGAAGTGGTTGGGGTTCATCAGCCCGTGGTCGGGNGTGACGATGCCGTGCCGGTCGGCGTCGGCGTCGTTGCCGGTGGAGATGTCGTAGGCGTCCTTGTTCTTGATCAGCGAGGCCATGGCGTTGGGGCTGGAGCAGTCCATCCGGATCTTGCCGTCCCAGTCCAGGGTCATGAACCGCCAGGTGGGATCGACGAGCGGGTTGATCACGGTGAGGTCGATGCCGAGGTTCTCGGAGATGTACTGCCAGTACTGCACCGACGCGCCGCCCATCGGATCGGCCCCGATGTGCACCCGCGCCTGGCGGATCGCCTCCAGGTCGATGGCGTTCTTCAGGTCCTCGCAGTAGGCGCTGCGGTAGTCGTGGCGCTGGATCCCGTCGGCCAGTTCGTCGTACGGCTTGTCCCGCTTGATGCCCTCTGGGGCCCCCATCAGCTCGTTGGCGCGGGCGGCGATGACCGAGGTCGCGTCGGTGTCGGCGGGCCGCCGTGCGGCGGGTTGTACNTTGAAGCCGCCGTCGGTGGGCGGGTTGTGGGACGGGGTGACCACGATGCCGTCGGCCCGCGGACCGGTGTGATCGCGGTTGTGGACGATGATCGCGCGCGACACCGCGGGNGTCGGGGTGTACTCGTCCTCGCGCTCGGCGCGGACGTCCACCCCGTTGGCGACGAGCACCTCCAACGCGGTCTTCCACGCCGGCAGCGAGAGGCCATGGGTGTCCTTGCCGATGAACAGCGGCCCGTCGATGCCCTGGGACGCGCGGTACTCGACGATCGCCTGGGTGGTCGCCGCGATGTGCAGGTCGTTGAAGGACGTCTTGAGGCTGGAGCCCCGGTGGCCGGACGTGCCGAACACCACCCGCTGGTCGATGTTGGCCGGGTCGGGCACGAGGTCGTAATAGGCGCCGATCAGGGCGTCGACGTCGATGAGGTCTTCGGGCAGGGCTACCTGGCCGGCGCGTTCGTGAACCATAGCGTCATCATGCCAACGCTCCTGGCCCGTGGCAGCAGGTCCGTCCGATTGCCGAACGAGTTCCACGAAGCCCGCCACCAACCGGTGGGCGCCGTCGTCCAGGGTCGTCCGTTCGGCCGCGACCGCGGCCGCGGCCGCCGCAGCGTCGAGGCCCTGAGCCAACAGGCGTGGTTCGTCCAAGGCCGCCCAGCGCCCCACGACGGCGTCGTCGGCCTCCGGGTGCCACTGGACGCCCCACATCGCCGACCCGTGGCGCAGGGCCTGCACGGCGCCCTCGCTGCGGGCCAGCACCACCGAGCCCGCCGGGACGGACGACACGACATCGTCGTTCCAGTGCACCGCGCGGGCCGGCTCGCCGGCGAGGCGGCGGAACAGGACGTCCTGGCGGGCCTCGTCCGTCCAGCCCACGTCGCGGACGCCCAACTGGATGCCGGCGGGGTTGGTCGTGACCCGGCCGCCCAGGGCCCGGGCGATCAACTGGTGGCCAAGGCAGATGCCGAGCGTCGGGGTGCCTGCCTGGTGGGCGTCGCGGATCAGGCTCGCGAGCGGGGCGAACCACGGCAGGTCGTCGTTCGCGCCCATCGAGCCGCCGAGGATCACCAGGGCGTGNCCCGGTAGCGGCCGGCAGGTCGTCCCCGCGTACGGCCGGCACACCGACGTCTCGGCGCCGAGGTCGCCCGCCCAGCCGGCGAACAGGGCGGGNGGACAACTCGGCTGGTGCTCGACGAAGACGATCCGGGGCCGGGCCATGCGACCAAGGCTAGGGCGCTTTGACACAATGCACCTATGACGTCTGCCCAGTTCCACGCCTCCCGCGCCATCGACCTGTCCGGCATCGCCGCGGCGGCCAAGGCTCCGCCCGTCCCGCCCGGCAGCAGCTTCGTCGTCGAGACCGACGAGCGGAACTTCGAGGCCGTGATGCAGCTGTCCCTTAAGCACCCGGTCGTGGTGGAACTGCACTCGCCCCGGGCGAACGCGGAGGCGCTGTCGCAGGCCTTGATCGAGCTCGCGAACGCGGCGGCCGGACGCTACCTGCTGGCCCGGGTGAACGTCGACGTCGCCCGCGGCATCCCGCAGGCGCTGGGGATCCAGGCCGTGCCGACGGTGATCGGGGTGGTGGCAGGCCAGCTGGCGCCGCTGTTCCAGGGCACCAAGACCAAGGGTGAGGCCGAGGCGATCATCGAGCAACTGCTGGCGGCGGCTACCGCCAACGGGGTCGTCGGACGAGCCGAGCCGGTCGCCGGTGGCGCGNGGGAGAAGCCGGACGAGCCGGACCCGCGGTTCGTCGCCGCCGACGAGGCGCTGGAGCGCGGCGACTTCGCTGCGGCGCGGGACGAGTTCGACAAGATTCTCGCCCAGACCCCCAACGATCCGGAGGCGATCGCCGGACGGGCCCAGGCCGCCCTGCTGGCCCGGGTGGGGGCGNCCGACCCGCACGCGATCATGGCGCGGGCCGCGCAGGCGCCGGACGACCTCGAGGCACAGCAGGCCGCGGCCGACCTGGAGGTCATCTCGGGGCACGCCGAAGCCGGGTTCGCGCGGTTGATCGAGCTGGTGCGCAACACCACCGGCGCCGACCGGGAGCGAGTGCGGGTGCGCCTGCTGGAGTTGTTCGAGACGGTCGGGACGAGCGACCCCGCGGTGCTCAAGGCCCGGCGCGACCTGATGGCCGCGCTGTTCTGACCGACCGGACGCGGCGGCGTCCTGGGACCGATGAGGGCGGCGCAACCGGCACTTGTGGGGGCGCCGGACGGGCCCGGGCGACGGCTCAGGCCGGAACGACCGCGGCTTCGGGCGCCCGGCTGGTGCGGGGTGCCCGGGCCGGGTAGGCCGCGATCAGCAGCAGGCCCAGCAGGCAGGCGATGGCCGTGGTGAGGTAGACGTCCCGGAAGCCCGTGTTGAGCGTGGCCGCGAACGTGGCCTCGATGCGGGGGCGCAGGGCCTCGATCTGGGCGAGGTAGTCCTGCTTGGCCTGCTCGAACGCGCCGGGGACGGCGTCGCGCAGGATCGTCATCTTGCCGATGGTGTCGAGCAGGTCCGTGCGGGCGGCCGCCAGGTCCTCCCGGGCCTTGACGACCTTGTCGCGGGCCTTGGTGAGCTTCGCCCGGGCGGCGATGAGGTCGGCCCGCTGGGCGATCAGTTTCGCGCGCGCGGCGATGAGGGACGCGCGGGCCTTGGTCAACTGGGCGCGGGCGGCGACGAGCTTCGCCCGGTCGGCCTTGGCTTTGGCCAGCTTCGCGGTGGTGCTCGCGAGCTTGGCGGCCAGGGTGTCGTGTTCGCGCTGGGTGCTCCCGATGCTCGACTGCAGGTCGGCGATCGTGGCGTCCAGTTCGGCGAGGCTGTTCACCCCGGTCAGCAGGCGGGTGACCGACGCCGGCAGTTGCGACCTCACCGCGGGCGGCAGCAACTCCAGGAAGTCCGTCGGCGTGCTGGTGACCCCGGGCGGCAGTTGGGCGGCGATCATCGTCCGGAACTGGCGCAGCGAGGCCAGGCCGGACCGCTGCCCGGCGAGAGCGGCGTCCAGCCCGGCCACGCCCTTGGTCATGCCGCCGACCGCGGCGGTCATGCCCTTGATCCCGGCGGAGATGCCGTTGATCGCCCTGGTCTGGCCCGCAATGCCGGTGGCCATCTTGTTGATCGCGGCCGTCTGGCCCGCGATGCCCTTGGTCATGCCGGCGATGCCCTCGGTCTGGCCGTCGATCCCGTCCGTCATCTTCCTGATGGTCTTGGCGAGCTTGGCCAGCCCGTCGTCCATCTCGGCGACCCCGGAGCGCATCCCGTCGATGCCCTGCTGGACGCCGGACTGGATGTCGGCGATGGTGGCCGGCGTGTTGACCTCGAACATCCGCACCGCCACGGTCTTCGTCCGGTCGGTGATGGTGGTGACGTCCGCGGTCTTGAGCAGTTCCACCAGGTCGTCGGGCAGCGTGCCGCCGCCCTTCGGGTCGATCTCGATCGTCCGATGCGCGGTCAGGTCGGGGAACTCGACGCCGGCCAGCTTGTCCTTCATGTTCTCGTCGGAGCGCAACTGCTCGATCTTTGCCTGCAGTTCCGCGGCGTAGGGGAGTTGCAGGGCCGTCACCTGCGTGGGCAGCAGGGAGGTGAGCTGGTCCTGCACGAGGGTGCCGGAGTGCGCGAGGAACCCGACCATGATCGCGGGGCGATCGTCGTCCCGATCGACCGGATCAGGGACAGTGTCGCGAGGGCCGAGTTGGACTCCTCCGTCCGGGTCTGCTCCAACATCATGTAGTTCAGCGGGGAACCCACGCTGAACCCCAGGCCGAGCCCCAGCAGCGCCAGCGCCACCACGACGCTGAGCATGGAGGGTTGCGGGATCGTCCACAGGATCAGGACGAGGGCGCCGACGATCGACGCGCCCAACCCGAAGCCGAGGACGCGTTTGGGGCCGAGCGCGTCGGTGAGCCGGCCGCTGAGCGGGGCGCCGATGCCCGAGGCCAGGCCCAGGATGATGACGAAGTAACCGCCCTTGCCCGAGGGGACGTGCAGCGCGTTCTCGGCGAACTGGGGACGAACACCGTCCCCATCAGGATGAAGCCGGTGAGGAACGCAATGCCGAGAGTCAGCACGATCGGGCGGCTGCGGAAGAAGTGGAGGTTGGTGACCGGATCCTCCGCGCGCCGTTCCGCGAGGATGAACAGCGGCAGCAGCACGGCGAATGCGATCAGGAACGGGTAGACGTCCGTGGAGGCGAGGCTGCCGGCGAGATCGAAGAAGTCCAGGTTGCGCAGCCCGTACAGCAGTGAGAGCACCATGCCGACCAGGAGCGCGATGCCGAGGAGGTCGATCTTCGCGACGCTGGTGGTGCGATGGTTGGGCAGGAACACCAGGCCGCCGGCGATGATCACCACGGAGATGGGCAGGTTGACGTAGAAGATGTACTGCCATTGGTGGGCGCCGAAGACGTCCAGGATCAGGCTGCCCGCGGACGAGCCGAAGATGTTCGCCACCCCGAACACCCCGCCCACCAGGCCCAGCGCCATGCCGCGCTTCTCCACCGGCACCTCGGTGCCGAACTCGGCGGTGGCGATGGGGAGGATGCCGCCACCACCGACCGCCTGGATCGCCCGCGCGGCGACCAGGAACGCGAAGCTGCCCGTGGCCTCGGACAGGCCGCACAGCAACGAGCCGAGACCGAACAGGAGGATCGAGACCAGGTAGACGGGTTTGCGCCCGAACCGGTCGGCGAGCTTGCCCATCACCGGGATGCTCGCGGCGTAGGCGAGGGTGTAGATCGTGATCATCCAGATGCCGGTCTGGTCGTCGACCCCGAGGTCGTTCTGGATGATCGTGCGGGCGGGGGTGACGATGCCGGTGTCGATGGCGCCCATGAAGATGCCCAGCAGGTAGAGGGCCATGATCACGGGCAGGTTGTGCCGGCGGACGGACGTCACAACCTCGACGGTAGGTCGCCCCAGCCCCGGAGCCTCCGGTCCGGGGCTAAAGATCAATCGAAGTGTTGAAGGCTGTGGCCGCCGCTTCGGCCCGGCCTCCGTCGGTGGGGCCGGGACTCGGCGGGCGTCTCACAGGCTCAGGGCGAGTTCGTAGGCGTCGTTGATCGCATCGCCCACCTTCCGCGGTTCGGCGCAGTCCCCGACGATGTGGATCGGCTTCCCGGCGGCGGTGAGTTCGTCGGCCAGCGTGCGATCGGGGACGACGCCGAAGGCCGCGACCACGGTGTCGCACTCCAGCGTCGTCGAACCGTCGGGACCGGCGAGGACGACCCCGGTGTCGGTGACCTCGGTCACCCGGTGACCGGTCAGGATCCGGACGTGGTACTGCACCAGGGAACGCAGCAGCGAGGTCCGGTTCAGGAACAGCATGTCGCGGGCCACCTCGTCCAGCATCTCCACGATGGTCACCTCATGCCCGGCCTCGGCGAGTTCCAGGGCAAGATCGCACCCGGACAGGCCACCGCCGCAGACGACCACCCGGTGGCCGGGCTCGCCGCCGGTGTGCGCCTCGATGACGGGCATCACGATCGGCTTGTCGATGCCCTCGATCGGGGGNAGCAGCGGCAGCGAGCCGGTGGCGACGACGAGTTGGTCGGCGTCGGCCAGCTCAGGCGAGTCCGCGGTGATCGGGTGGTCGAGGTGGATCCGGACGTTGGGCAACTCAGCGAGTTCCACCGCCCACCAGTCCATCATCTTGCGCAGTTCGCGCTTGAAGTCCGGCGTTGCGGCGGGGAACAGGACGCCACCGATGCGGCCCTCCTTCTCGTACACGTCCACCGCATGCCCGCGCAGCCCGGCGACCCGGGCGGCCTCGAGCCCCGCCGGTCCAGCGCCCACGACGACGAGGTGCTTGCGTTCGGCGGCAGGGCCGATGATCCGGTCCGCCTCGTGCGCGACCTCCGGGTTCACCGCGCAGCCGATCGCCCGTCCGTTGAACGCGTTGCCCGTGCACAGTTGGTTGCAGCGGATGCACGGACGGATCCGGTCGGGCCGGCCGGCCTTGATCTTGGCGATGATGTCGGGGTCGGCGATCAACCCGCGGCCGATGCCGATCATGTCCGCACCGCCACGCGCCAGGATCGCCTCCCCGTTGGCCGGGGTGATGTTCCCGCACGCCACGACGGGGATCGAGACCTCCGGTTTGACCGACTCGGCAGCCGAGGCCATGCAGTCGTCGCCCAGGTAGTAGGGCGGGAACACATAGTCCATCGCCTCGTACGACCCGTCGTCGCAGATCAGCAGGTCGACGCCGGCCCGCTCGAGTTCGCGGACGATCTGGCGCGTCTCGTCGATCGTCCGGCCGCCGGGGAAGCGGTGATTGACCGAGATCCGGAAGCTGACCGGCAGGCCGGGNGCGTTGGCCTTGATGGCGGCGATCACCTCGGCAGCGAAGCGGCACCGGTTCTCGACGCTGCCGCCGTAGGAGTCGGTGCGCCGGTTCCAGCAGGCGCTCATGAACTGGTCGACGAGGTAGCCGGTGTGCCCGTGGACGTCGATGACGTCGACACCCGCCTCGGCGGCGCGTCGGGCAGCCTGGCCGGTGTCGGCGACGATCTCGGCGATCTCGTCGGTGGTTAACGGACGGCAGATGACCGAGGGGTCGAAGAACCAGGTGTTGTGAGAACTGGATCGCGGCTCCATGCCGAGGCTCTGGCAGTACTGGTTGTTGCGGCCCAACCCCATCGTCAGTTGCAGGGCCAGGTACCCGCCGGCCGCGTGGACGGCGTCGGCGATCGCCTTGATGCCCGGGGTGTGGGCGTCGGTGTCGATCCGGGCCAGCCCCGGCGCGATCGGGTCGAAGGTGCCCGAGACGAAGTTGATGCCGGTCATCACCAGACCGGTGCCGCCCTTCGCCCGCGCCGCGTAGTACGCGGCTTCGGCGGGNGTCGACTTGCCGTCCGTGGTCCCCATTTCGGTCCCCATGGGGGTCATGAGGAGGCGGTTCGGCAGGGTCAACCCAGCCACGGTGATGGGTTGGAGGAGGTGGAAGAAGGCGCCCATGACTCATTCCTTTCGCGCGGGCAACCGAGGGGCTAAATCACCCCACGCACACTGCTCACGCTAATCCGCCGCCTCAGGGGAGGGAACCCCTCACCAGACGACCGAGCCGCCCTCCAGGTAGCGGGTCCGGCCGTCCCGGGTGGCCGCCAGCGCCGCCTCCAGCCGACCGCGGGCGAACGGTGCCAGCCGGACGGCCGCGTCGGCAGGGAGGAGCCAGTGGATGGCCGCGATCTCGAACGGATCCGGGCGCATCCGGGCTTTGAGGTCCTCGCCCACCACCGGAGCGGCGAAGATCAGTTCCAGCGCGTCCTCCCAGCCCAGATGGGGTCGCAGCCAGTCCGCGACGAGGATGCCGCCGAGGTCGACGGTGACGCCGAGTTCCTCGTCCAGTTCCCGCAGAGCGCCGGCGACCGGGCTCTCTCCCTCGTCCACGATGCCGCCGGGCAACTCCCAATCGTCCTTGAACGTCGTCTCGACGACGCACACCCGCCCGGCCTCGTCGGTGAGCAGGACGTGGGCGATGAGCCGCTTGCGGGGCAGGACGGCGTTCATGACCGCCGTGAACGACTCGGGGCCGTGGCGGACGTCCAGGGCCAGCAGCGCGTAGAGCGCCTCGTCGCCCCACTCGCCGGACGGCAGCGCCCAAGCGGCCCGCCGCGTCCCCTCGTAGCGGAAGCCCGACCGGTGCAGCGCGCGCCGCCCCGGCGANTCATCGGCGGCCAGGCGCACCTCCACCCGGTGGACTCCGGGATCGGCCAACGCGGCGGCCACCGCCGCGCGAACGGCGGAGTCAACGTGCCGGGCGCCGCCGGGCCGAGAGTGAGGACGGCCACGCCCTCACTCACGTGCCAGACGACGGGGCCGCTCAACCCTCGTGCCGGAAGAACACCGCGCCCAGGGGCGGCACCACGACCGTCGCGCTGGCGTCGAAGCCGTTCCAGGGGTCGGGGTGCGCGATGACCTCACCGAGGTTGCCGTGGGCGTCCGAGCCGTCGTAGGTGCCGGAGTCGGAGTTGAAGATCTCCTTCCAGGCGCCCACCGCGGGCAGACCGATCCGGTAGTGCGTCCACGGTTCGGAGGAGAAGTTCACCACGCAGGCGATCTTCTCCCCGCCGGTGGAGAACCGGACCCAGCTGAACGTGTTCGCCCCGGCGTCGTCGGCGTTGATCCACCGGAAGCCGGCGGGATCGCTGTCGAGCTCCCAGAACGCCGGATGCTCCCGGTACAGGTCGTTCAGGTCCTTGATCATCCGCTGCAGGCCGTGGTGGCCCCACAGGTCCGACACCCACCACTCGAGGCTGGTGGCTTCGTTGAACTCCGTCCGCTGGCCGAACTCGCAGCCCATGAACAGCAACTGCTTGCCCGGGAAGCCCCACATGTAGGAGTAGAACGCGCGCAACGTGGCGAACTGGCGCCAGGAGTCCTGCGGGATCTTGTTGATCATCGACCCNTTGCCGTGCACGACCTCGTCGTGGCTGATCGGCAGCACGAAGTTCTCCGAGTACTGGTAGACCATCGCGAAGGTCATCTCGTTGTGGTGGTACTGCCGGTAGATCGGCTCCAGCGCCAGGTAGCGCAGCGAGTCGTTCATCCAGCCCATGTTCCACTTGAACCCGAAGCCGAGACCGCCCGCGTCCGTCGGCTTGGTCACTCCGCCGAACGAGGTGGACTCCTCGGCGATCATCACCACGCCCGGCACCCGCTCGTAGATGTGCTTGTTGACGTAACGCAGGAAGTCGATCGCTTCGAGGTTCTCGTTGCCGCCGTAGATGTTGGGCACCCACTCGCCGTCGTTGCGCGAGTAGTCGAGGTAGAGCATGGACGCCACCGCGTCGACCCGGAGGCCGTCGAGGTGGAACTCCGACACCCAGTAGAGGGCGTTGGAGACCAGGAACGACTTCACCTCGTTGCGGCCGTAGTTGAAGATGTAGGTGCCCCAGTCCTTGTGTTCGCCCTGCCGCGGGTCGGCGTGCTCATAGAGCGCGGTGCCGTCGAAACGGCCCAGGGCCCACTCGTCCTTCGGGAAGTGACCCGGCACCCAGTCCAGGATCACGCCGATGCCGGCCTGGTGCAGCCGGTCGACGAGGTAGCGGAACTCATCCGGCCGGCCGAGGCGGGACTGCGGCGCGAAGTAGTTGGTCACCTGGTATCCCCAGGACGGCTCGAACGGGTGCTCGGTGACCGGCAGGAACTCAACGTGGGTGAACCCCTGCCACGAGACGTACTCGACGAGTTCCTCGGCCAGTTCCAGGTACGTCTTGCCCTTGCGCCACGAACCCAGGTGCACCTCGTAGACCGACATCGGGGCGGTGTGCGGGGCGGTGGCGGCACGCTTGGCCATCCATGCGTCGTCCGACCAGGCGTACTTGCTCTCGTACACGATCGAGGCGTTGGAGGGCGCCTGCTCGGCGAAGCGCGCCATCGGGTCGACCTTCTCGCGCCACACCCCATCGGCACCGAGGATGTTGAACTTGTAGAGCACCCCNTCGCCGACGCCCTCGACGAACAGCGCCCACACCCCGGAGCCCGGGACGAGCTGCATCGCGTCGCCGGTCCACCAGTTGAAGTCGGCGTTGAGCCGGACGGCCTGGGCGTTGGGGGCCCACACCGCGAACCGGGTGCCGGTGATGTCGCCGCGCTCATCGTCGTGGATCGTCACCACGTGCGAGCCGAGGCGCTTCCAGCACTCGGTGTCGCCGCCGTTGTGGAATCCCTCGAGGTGCCATCCGGTGAGCCCGCCCGCGGGGTCGTGTGCCATCAGTTCTCTCCCTTGTCATGTCCGGGCGGGTGCAGCGCGACCCGCCTAGCCTCATCATGGACCGCCTCGAGGGGTATGTGTGCCCAGTTCGGACGGTTACGGATCTCGTACACCACCTCGTAGATGGCCTTGTCGACCTGGTAGGCGGCCAAGGCGGCGGTGTCGATGTCGCGCCCGCCGGCGTAGCCCTCCAGGAAGCTGCGTTGGGCCTCGCCGGCCCATGCCCGCGCGGCCTCGGACGTCGGGGCGTCGTGCGACCCGCGGACGTAGTCGAACGAGCGGAGCATCCCCGCGACGTCCCGCCACACCGAGTCGGGGTGCCGCCGCTCCGCCAGCGGTTTGAGGGCTCGCCCTCGAAGTCGATGATCGTCCAGTCGTCGGACGAACGGAGCACCTGGCCGAGGTGGAAGTCGCCGTGCACCCGCTGGGTCGGCAGCCGCCGGCCTTCGACAGCCGACAGGCTGAGCCGCAGCGACGACCGGTAGTCGGCCAGTTCGTGGGCCTGGGCGATGGCCTCGTCCAGACGCTGCCGCATCCGGTCGGCGATCTCGTCCCCGGAGGCGGACGAGGTGCCGAACGCCTCGGCCAGCCGGGCGTGCACCTCGGCCAGCCGGACCCCGAGTTGCCGGGCCTCGGCCGCGATCGTCCGGTTCTCGGCGCAGGCCCGGCAGGCCCACTGCCAGCCGTCCGTGACCACGGCCATCCGCTGGACGGCCATGCCGAGATCGGCCGTCCCACCGTCGGGCAACGTGCCGTCGAGCACCCGTACAGGGCCGGGGTGGTGCCCGAGCCGTTGAGCGCCTCCAGCACCTCCACGTCCAGGTTCACCCCGGCTTCGACCTTGCGGAACACCTTGAACAGCACCGCCGACCCGACGCAGACGGTCGTGTTGCTCTGCTCGCCGGCCCACACCGACGTGCGGTCGCCGGGGTCGACGGCGGCCGCGTCGAACCACCGCATCGCGGGATGGCCGCCGCGCAGGGCGGTCAACAGGGCCCGCATCGCGTCCGGGTGGCCGGTGGCGTCCACCACGCCCAGCCGGCCGTGGTCGGGGTCGTCGAGGACCATCAGCGCGCCGGCGGTCTCCCGGACGTAGCCGACGAGCAGGTGGTAGAACTCCTCGCGTCCGTCGGCGTAGGTGACGGTCGCGATCTCCGAGCGGACCCCGGGCTGTTCGCCCGGCTCGCAGTACCAGGGCAGCGGGGTCAGCGCCGTGAGTTCGGCCGCCAGGCCCTTGCCCGAGAACCACCGCGCCTGGCTGACCAGCGGCCACCACGCCTTATGCATGGGTGGGCGGACGGACGTCGAGCCAGCAGAAACGGTGACCGTCGAGCGTGATCCGCACGCCGCCGCGCGTGGCGGTCACCTCCACCGGCGATCCGTGCAGCACCACCGGCTCCCCGAGCCCCAACTCCGCGAGGTCGAGTTCGACGGTCTGCGGCGATCCGGCCAGGTTGTTGACGCAGAGGATCGCCTCGTCCGTGGTCCGGCGCAGGAAACTGAACACGTGCAGGTTCTCCCCGCCGAGGTCGAGGAACTCGCCGGTGCCCAGCACCGGGTGCAGCTTGCGCAGGCCGAGGATCTCCCGTAGCCAGTGCAGGAACGAGTCACGGTCGGCCTGCTGATCGGCCACGTTGACCTCCGCCGGCGTGTACCCCGGGGTGGCGATCAGCGGGTAGGGGAACGTCTCCGCGGGGCCGGTCGAGAAGCCGGCGCCGGGGCCGCTCGTCCACTGCATCGGGGTGCGGACGCCGTCGCGGTCGGGCAACCAGATGTCGTCGCCCATCCCGATCTCGTCGCCGTAGTACAAAACGGGNGAGCCGGGCAGTCCCAGCAGCAGGCCGTGCAGCAACTCGATCCGGTTCCGGTCGCCGTCCAGCAGCGGGGCGAGCCGGCGGCGGATGCCGTCGTTGAGCCTGGCGCGCGGGTCGGGGGCGTACTCNCGCCACATCCACTCGCGTTCGGCCGGGGTCACCATCTCCAGGGTCAGCTCGTCGTGGTTGCGCAGGAACGTGCCCCACTGGCAGCCGTCCGGGATCGGCGGGGTTTCGGCGAGGATCGTGGAGATGCAGGTGCGGTCGGCCTGCCGCAACCCCATGTAGAGCCGCGGCATCACCGGGAAGTGGAAGGCCATCTGGCATTCGTCGCCGTCGCCGAAGTACTCGATCACGTCCGCGGGCCACTGGTTCGCCTCGCAGAGCAGGATGCGCCCGGGGTACTCGGCGTCGACCATGGCCCTCACCTGCTTGAGGATCGCGTGCGTCCCCGGCAGGTTCTCGCAGTTCGTCCCGTCCTGTTCGATGAGGTAGGGGACGGCGTCCAGCCGGAAGCCGTCCACGCCCAGGTCGAGCCAGAACCGGATCGCGTCGAGGATGGCCGCCAGCACCTTCGGGTTCTCGAAGTTCAGGTCGGGCTGGAACTCGTAGAACCGGTGGTAGAACCACTGTCCGCGGACCTCGTCGTACGACCAGTTGGGCGGGTCGTCCGGACGCTCGGTGTTGAAGTAGTCGTAGAAGATCACCCGGGCGTCCAGATACACGTCAGGGCTGTCGCGCCAGACGTAGAAGTCGCCGTACGGCCCGTCCGGGTCGGTGCGGGACGCCTGGAACCACGGGTGTTCGTCGGAGGTGTGGTTCATGACGAAGTCGGTGATGACCCGGATGCCGCGCTCCCGGGCGGCGGCCAGCAACGCCTTCACGTCGTCCACGGTGCCGAGGTTGGGCTGGACGCTGGTGTACTCGGCCACGTCGTAGCCGCCGTCGCGCAGCGGCGAGGGGAAGAACGGCGGCAGCCAGAGGCAATCCACCCCGAGCCACTTCAGGTAGTCCAGCTTCCCGGCCAACCCCGCGAAGTCGCCGGTGCCGTCGCCGTTGGAGTCGGCGAACGACCTGACCAGGACCTCGTAGAAGACGGCGCGCTTGAACCAGTCGGAGTCCATGGTCAAGGTCGGGTCAGCCTTCCGTGAGGACGTGCAGGATGTGGGCGGGGTTGCCCGGGGTGAGCCGGACGAAGTTGCGCTGCCCCCAGGTGAAGGTGGCCCCGGTGAGCTCGTCGCGCAGGTGGATGGTCTCGTGGCCCGCCAGGCCCAGCTTCTCCATGTCGAGGAACACGTCCGACTCCACCGTGCCGTGCTGGTCGAGGCTGCAGATCACGATCACCTGGTCGTCGCCGTCCCGCTTGGAGAAGGCGATGCAGCCCTCGTGCGGGGCGTGGTGGAACTCGATCTGCCGCAACTGCTGCAGCGCCGGATGCGCCCGCCGGATCGCGTTGAGCGTGCCCATCAGCATGTTGAGGTTGGGCTCGGCGGAGTAGTCGCGGGGCCGGTACTCGTACTTCTCGGAGTTGCGGTACTCCTCCCCGCCCGGCTTCAGCGGCTCGTGCTCGAACAGTTCGAAGCCGGAGTAGNNACCCCAGGTCGGGGACAGGGTCGCGGCCAGGATGGCTCGGATCGCGAACGCCGCCGGATTGCCGGTCTGCAGGTAGGTCGGGTTGATGTCGGGGGTGTTCACGAAGAAGTTCGGACGATAGAACGCGTCCATCTCCTGGCTGAGTTCGGTGAGGTACTCCTCCAACTCCCACTTCGCGTTGCGCCAGGTGAAGTACGTGTATGACTGGTGGAAGCCCACCTTGCCGAGCGCGTGCATCATCTCCGGCTTGGTGAACGCCTCGGCGAGGAACAGCACGTCCGGGTCGGTCTCGCGCAACTGGCGCATGATCCAGCCCCAGAACTCGACCGGCTTGGTGTGAGGGTTGTCCACCCGGAAGATCCGGACGCCATGGCTCATCCACAGCTTCAGGATCCGCAGCACCTCGTTGTAGATGCCCTCGCGGTCGTTGTCGAAGTTGATGGGGTAGATGTCCTGGTACTTCTTCGGCGGGTTCTCGGCGTAGGCGATCGTCCCGTCGAGCCGGGTGGTGAACCACTCCGGGTGCTGCTGCACCCACGGGTGGTCGGGCGAGGCCTGCAGGGCGAAGTCGAGGGCGACCTCCATGCCCAACTCGTTGGCCTTCGCCACGAACCGGTCGAACGACTCCCAGTCGCCCAGATCGGGATGGATCGCGTCGTGACCGCCGGCGGCGTTGCCGATCGCCCACGGCGAGCCCGGATCCTTCTCGGTCGCGTTGAGGGTGTTGTTCTTGCCCTTCTTGAACGCCTCGCCGATCGGGTGGATCGGGGGCAGGTAGATCACGTCGAAGCTCATCGCCGCGGCCGCTTCGAGCCGCTCGTGGCTGGAGTCGAAGGTGCCGGAGGTCCACGTGTCGGTAGCGGCGTCGTAGGTCGCGCCCTGGGAGCGGGGNAAGAACTCGTACCAAGAGCCGAAGAGGGCGCGCTTGCGGTCGACGAACAGCGGGAAGTCGGGGCTGGGCGAGACGAGTTCGCGCGGCCCGTACTTCTTCATCGCCGCCGCCAAGCCGGCGTTGTTGGCCACGTCGAGCAGGTCGGACGCCTTGCGCTGCGGGATCAGCAGTTGCGCGGTGGCGCGCAGGATCGAGGCCTCGACCGGGTCACCGGCCTCGTCCGCGGTCAGCGCGGTGCGCTCCAGCAGGGCGCGCCCTTCCAGGCAGACCAGTTCGATGTCGACGCCGGCGGGCAGTTTCGCCTCGGCGTTGTGGTGCCACGTGCCCCACGGGTCGGACCAGCCCTCCACGCGGAACGTCCACAGGCCCTCGCTGTCGGGGCGCACCCACGCCTCCCAGGGGTCGAGGCCGCGCGGTTCGAGCGGGGTCATGTCGACCCTGGTCTCGACGCCGGTGGGGCTGGTGAGGATCACCGAGGCGTTGACCGCGTCGTGCCCCTCGCGGAACACCTTGGCCCGGATCGGCACGAGTTCGCCGACCGACGCCTTCGCCGGGTAGGCGCCGCCCTCGATCACGGGGGACACCTTGACCACCGGGATGCGACCGATCCCGAACGCGGGTCCGGGGGCGGGGTCAGGTCGACCTTGATCGTGGCGGGTTCGCCCGCGGCCGGGGCCGCGTCGACGGCAGGGCTGTTCGTGGTTGTCACGTGGCTCAACCTATCGGGCCGCGACGGTTCGGGTGAGCCCTCGCGAGGGTTTCGTCCCCCAGCGTCGGCGGCCCCGCCGCTGCGCCGTCGCTCAGTCATTGATCGGCGTGACCGCCGTGATCGGAGGGCGGGCGGAGTCAACCGCGGCCTGCAGGAGCAGCGTTGTCCGCCCGGGCACGAGGATGGTCACGCCGGGCAGCAGGTCCTTGCCGGGGAGCTCGCCGGCAAGGCCCGTGTGCGCTGCGACCCGCCACTGCCGAGCCCAGGGCTGGCCCGGCAGCGTGAGCTCGATGGGGTCCCAGCCCGCGTGGACGAAGATCAGGAACGCCGACGTGGCGTCGGAGACGTAGCGGCCCAGCGTGTTCCGGCCCGGATCGTGCCACTGTTCGACACCCATCTCCAGGCCCGTCTCGGCGAACCAGGCCACCGCCGGACGGCCCAGGCCGCGGCCCTCGGCGTCGGTCAGTTCGCTGTGGTACTGGAAGTTCGTGGGCCGCAGCACCGGGTGATCGCGCCGCAACGCGATCAGGGTGCGGGTCAGGTCGAACAGGTCGGCCCATTCGTCCCGGGTGAGCCAGTTCACCCAGGACGTGGGCGAGTCCTGGCAGTAGGCGTTGTTGTTGCCGCCCTGGGTCCGGCCCATCTCGTCGCCGGCCGTGATCATCGGCACGCCCGCCGACAGCAGCAGCGCCGCCATCATGTTGCGCACCGTCCGATGCCGCCGGGCGATGACGTCGGGGTCGGTGGTCTCGCCCTCGTACCCGTGGTTCCAGGAGCGGTTGTCGTCCGTCCCGTCCCGGTTGCGCTCGGCGTTGGCCTCGTTGTGCTTCAGGTCGTAGGTGACCACGTCGCGCAGCGTGAAGCCGTCGTGCGCCGTCACGAAGTTGATGGACGAGGTCGCAGCCCGGCCGGCCTGGTCGAAGATGTCGGACGAGCCCGACAGCCGGGTGGCCAGTTCCTGCACCCCGCCCACGGCACCACGCCAGAAGTCCCTGGTGTACCCGCGGAACCGGTCGTTCCACTCCGACCAGCCGACGCCCCAGCGGCCCACCTGGTAGCCGTACGGCCCCAGATCCCACGGCTCGGAGATCATCACCTTGTCGTGCAGCACCGGATCCGCGGCGATGAGCTGCTTGAACCGGTGGTTCTGGTCGACGTGGTGGTGCTCGTTGCGGATCAGGGTGGTGTTGAGGTCGAACCGGAAGCCGTCGACGCCCATCTCGGTGACCCAGTAGCGCAGCGAGTCCAGCACCAGGTTCAGCACCATCGGGCTGGACGTGTTGACGGCGTTCCCGCAGCCGGTCACGTCGTAGTCGTTGCGGCGATCGTCGGTCAACCGGTAGTAGGCCAGGTGGTCGATGCCGCGGAACGACAGGGTCGGGCCGTCGTGGCCGCCTTCGCCGGTGTGGTTGTAGACCACGTCCAGGATCACCGCGATCCCGGCCCGGTGCAGCGCGGTCACCATGTCCTTGAACTCCTGGACCTGCTGGCCCTGGGTGCCGGAGCTGGAGTACGGGCCGTGCGGCGCGAAGAAGCCGAGGGTGTTGTACCCNCAATAGTTGGTCAGCCCGCGGCCCACCACGAACGGCTCGGACACGAAGTGGTGCAGCGGCAGGAACTCGACCGCGTTGATGCCGAGTTCCTTGAGGTGCTCGATGACGGCCCGGTAGGCGAACCCGGCGTAGGTGCCGCGCAGATGCTCGGGCACGGCCGGGTGCTGGCGGGTGTAGCCCCTCAGGTGGGTCTCGTAGATGACCATCTCCGACAACGGCACCGGCTGGGCCAGCGGCTCCGGCGGCGCGGTGGGATCCACCACCACGCTGAGCGGGACGGCCGCGAACGAATCGGTGGTGTCCGGCTGGAAGTTGGAGGCGGGGGTGTGGTCGAGGATCGGGCCGCTGTAGTCGACGCCGCCGGTGATCGCGCGGGCGTAGGGGTCCAGCAGCAGGCGGGCCGGGTTGAATCGCTGGCCCTCGTCGGGGTTCCAGTCGCCGTGTACCCGGAAGCCGTACTGCTGGCCGCCGCGCACGCCGGGGACGAACACCCGCCAGATGCCTTCGTCGTCGCGGGACATCTCGACGTTGGTTTGGCGCCGTTGGGCGTCCACGAGCGCCAACTCGACCCGCGTGGCCCGCGGGGACCACAGCGAGAAGTCGGTGCCGTCGTGGCGCGGATGCGCGCCCAGAACGGGGATTGGGCCGGTGCTGCCAGCACGGGCTCGGTCATAAGCTACCTTCAGGAATCGGGTCCAACGGACACAAAGCCTGCCCATTGTGCCCGAGGTTCCGCCGAAGCCATCGCTTCGGATCGCGGGGACATTCGATAAAACCATTTAGCTCACGAAAAGGCAAGTTTCTGCATGCATCGGCGGGTCTACCTCGACCACGCGGCGAGCGCCCCGTTGGCGCCAGCGGCGAGGCAGGCGATGGCTGCCTCCTGGGACCTCGCCGGCAATCCGCACTCGCTGCACGGCTCCGGACGCGCCGTCCGCCGGGTGCTTGAGGAATCACGGGAGACGATCGCCGCGGCCCTCGGCGCCCATCCTGGCGAGGTGGTCTTCACCGCCGGGGGCACCGAGGCGAACAACCTGGCGATCCTCGGTGGTCTCGCCGGACACCGCGCCCGGGACCCGCAACGGCGCCGGCTCGTGATCTCCGGCGTCGAACACCCGTCCGTGGACGCGTGCCGGGCCCGCTGGCCCGAACGGGTCGACGTGCTGCCGACCACCGCCGCCGGCCGCGTCGATGTCGCGGCAGGCACGCCGCTGGTGGACGAGGCGGTCGCGCTGGTGTCGGTGATGGCGGTGAACAACGAGACCGGGGTGGTGCAGCCCGTGGCGGAGGTGGCCGACGCGGCGCGTCGCGCCGGGTGCTGGGTGCACAGCGACGCAGCCCAGGCGCTCGGGCACGTGGGCGTCGATTTCGCCGGGTGGGGGCTGGACGCGATGAGCGTGTCGGCGCACAAGGTGGGTGGTCCGGTGGGGATCGGGGCGCTGGTGGTGCGCCGAGACGTCCCGCTGGCTCCCCTCGGTTTCGGCGGCGGCCAGGAGCGCAAGCTGCGCTCGGGCACGGTGCCGTTCGTCCTGGCAGCGGGGTTCGCCGCCGCGCTGGAGGCAGCCGTCGCCGCGCTGGTGGACGAGGCTGGCAGGCTCGGCGCTCTCCGGAGCCGGCTGGCCGACGGCCTCGCCGCTGTTGCCGGGGTGCGGGTCAACGGCGCCGGAGAGGTGAGCCCGGCGATCCTGAACGCCACGTTCGACGGCCTCCGCGCCGACGACCTGCTGCTCCTGCTCGATGCCGAGGGCATCGACGCGTCCACCGGCTCGGCCTGCTCGGCCGGGGTGCATCAGCCGAGCCACGNNTCCTGCTGGCCATGGGCAGCACCCTGGCCGCGGCGTCGGCGTCGCTGCGGTTCTCGTTCGGGCCCACGACGACGGCGGCCGAGGTGGACCGGCTGCTCGCCGTCCTGCCCGGCGCCGTGGCCAGGGCGCGGGCGGCGTTTCACTAGAATCGTCCGANTGCGCGTGCTGGCTGCCCTGTCCGGCGGAGTCGACTCCGCCGTGGCCGCGGCGCGCCTCGTCGACGCCGGTCACGAGGTCACCGGGGTGCACCTGGCCCTGTCGAAGAATCCCGAGACCTACCGTTCCGGGGCCCGCGGCTGCTGTTCGCTGGAGGACTCCCACGACGCGCGCCGGGCCGCGGACGTCCTTGGCATCCCGTTCTACGTGTGGGACTTCGCCGAACGGTTCGCCGCCGACGTGGTCGAGGACTTCGTGGCCGAGTACGGCGCCGGCCGGACCCCGAACCCGTGCCTGCGCTGCAACGAGCGGATCAAGTTCGCCGCCGTGCTCGAACGGGGTCTCGCCCTCGGTTTCGAGGCCATCGCCACCGGCCACTACGCGATCCTTCGGGAGGCGGACGACCAGGTCGAACTGCACCGGTCTGCGGAGGCTGCCAAGGACCAGTCCTACGTGCTCGGCGTCCTCAATCAGGCGCAATTGCGACACTCGCTGTTCCCGTTGGGACACGACAGTGCCAAGGCCGACGTGCGGGCCGAGGCCGCGGCGCGCGGCCTGTTCGTCGCCCGCAAGCCCGACTCGCACGACATCTGCTTCATCCCCACCGGCGACACCGGCGGCTACCTGGCCGGACAACTGGGCTCCCGGCCCGGGGACATCGTGGACGAGCGCGGCGAGGTGGTCGGCGCCCACGCCGGCGCCTACCGGTTCACCGTCGGACAACGGCGCGGCCTGCACCTCAGCGTTCCGGCCGCCGACGGTCGCCCGCGGTACGTGCTGGGCATCTCCCCGGCAACCAACACCGTGACCGTAGGGCCGCGCGAACGCCTGGCGGTCACGCGGATCGAGGGGATCCGGCCCACTTGGACGGGCACGCCCCGGCTCGGCACTTGGCGCGGCCAGGTCCAGGTGCGGGCGCACGGGGACGCGCTGCCGGCCACCGTGCACGGTGCGGCCGACCGGATCGCTGTGGAGCTCGATGCCCCGGCGCACGGCATCGCCCCTGGTCAGGCCGCGGTGTGCTACGACGGCTCCCGCGTGGTGGGCAGCGCGACGATCGCGGCGGCGAGGTGACCTGACGTGGTGGCGGTCACCGGACTCGGCTCGCTGCCGGGCACCGACTTCGTGGCGGCGGCCCGGCGGGTGTTCGAGGACTGCCCCGAGCTGCCCTACGTCCCCGAGCTGCCGGCGCGGGGTCCGTGGGCGACGATGATCGGGCGGTCCGCGGGGCTGTTGAGCGGGCTGGCGGTGTCGCTCGAGGCGGGCCAGTGGCGGCTGAGCGCGACCCCGGGGTGGATCACCGCCGGGCCAGAGCGACGCTACGCGACGACTGCGAGCGGTTCGCCGAGGTCGCCGAGGGGTTCGCCGGCCGGGTGCGGGTGAGTGTGGCGGGGCCGCTGACGCTGGCGGCCGCCGTCTTTCGTCCGCTGGGCGGGCGGGTGCTGGCCGACCGGGGCGCCCGGCGCGACGTGGCCCAGTCCGTGGCCGAGGGGTGGGGAGTTGGTCGGGACGCTGACCGGCCTCGTCCCCGCAGCCCGGTGGGGCGTCCAGGTGGACGAGCCCGGCTTGCCGGCAGTGCTCGCCGGAACCGTCCCCACCGAGGGCGGCTACTTCCGGCACCGCGCGGTGGCGTTGGCCGACGCGGTCGAATCGCTGCAGACGGTGACCGCGCCGCTGCGGGGCCGGGACGTCGCGACGCTGATCCACTGCTGCGCGCCGGGCCTGCCGGTGACGCCGCTGCTGGGGGCCGGGCCCGATCGCGCCGGATTCGACGCGGTGAGCGTGGACGCCGACCAACTCGACCGCCCGTCCTGGGACGCGGTCGCGGGCGCGGTGGACGCCGGCCATGAGCTGTACCTCGGTGTGGTGCCCACGGGCACCCGGCCCGCCCCTGACGATTGGCCGCCCGGACGTTGGCGCGACTGCAGCCGCTGGAACTCGGCGACGCCCTGGCCGACCGCCTCGTCCTGACCCCCGCCTGCGGCCTGGCGGGCGTGGCTGCCGACGTCCCCACCGGCCTGTTCGCGACGCTGCGCCGGATCGCGGCGCGCCTGGAGGACGACCTTCGGCGCGGCTGAGGGGAGCGCTCCCCATCCGCGAAGGGGCGTGGTGGTCCGTCGTTCGGCTAGCGTCGTCGCCATGATCATCTGGCGTGGGTGGGGAATTCTTACGGTGCTGTTCGCCGGTCTGGCGATCGCCGTCGGCAGTTCGCTGGGCTCGAAGGGGCACCAGCAGGTGCCGATCGGTATCGCGTTCCTGCTGGCCGGCGTGGGCGCCTGGTTCTTCGGCCAGTGGGTCAACAAACAGCGTCCCGAGGAGCAGTTCAAGCACTGGCATCAGGGCCGCTGGGGGAGCTCATGCACCTCGCCCACGCGGGCCAACTGGCCCACCTGGATCCGTCCGCCGCTGCGGGCCGGGCGCCCCTGCCGCCGCAGCAGCTGGCCGAGGCGGTGCTTGCGGGGAGAGCCAGCACGTCCGTTCGCTCATGTTCAACCGGCACACGCTGTTCTTCATCCCGATGCAGTTCTTCGGGATCCTGATGGCCGCCGGCGGTCTCGTCGCCGCAGCCACGGGGTTCTTCGCCCGCTGAAGTCGTGTCGGTGGCGGGGGTAGATTCACGCTCGTGAACGCGTCTTCTCCCAGGCCAGGCATGCCGAACTGAGCGCCGAGATCGAAGATCACCGCTGGCGCTACTACGTCCAGGACGCCCCCACGGTCAGCGACGGCGAGTTCGACGCGCTGATGCGCGAACTTGAGGCGATCGAGGAGGAGCACCCCGAACTGCGCACCNCCGACTCGCCCACCCAGCGGGTCGGCGGTGCTCCGTCCGCCACGTTCGCTCCGGTGACCCACCGGCAACCGCTGATGAGCCTCGACAACGCGTTCAGCCACGAGGAATTCGTTCGGTGGGCCACCCGAGTCGCGAAGGACGAACCGATCGACGCCTGGCTGTGCGAGCTCAAGATCGACGGGCTGGCGCTGGATCTGGTGTACGAGGCGGGCCGGCTGGTCAGTGCGGCCACGCGGGGCGACGGACGCGTCGGCGAGGACGTGACCACCAACGTCAAGACGATCGCGGCGATCCCGCAGCGGCTGCACGGCGACGTGCCCGAGGTGGTCGAGGTGCGCGGCGAGGTGTTCATGACCCCGGACGATTTCGCCACCCTCAACGAGGGGCTGGTCGCAGCCGGCAAGTCCCCGTTCGCCAACCCGCGCAACTCCGCGGCCGGGTCGTTGCGGCAGAAGGACCCACGGGTCACCGCTTCGCGCAACCTGACCTTCCTGTGCCACGGGCTCGGTGAGNGTCACGGGGTCGAGATCTCGCGCCAGTCCGAGGGCTACGAGCTGCTGAAGGCGTGGGGGCTGCCGGTCAGTAGCCACTACCGGGTGCTGCCCGACCTGGACGCGGTCTGGGCCTACATCGAGCACTTCGGCGAGCACCGGCACTCGGTCGAACACGAGATCGACGGCGTGGTGATCAAGGTCGATGACCGCGTCACGCAGGCCCGGCTCGGCAACACCTCGCGGGCGCCGCGCTGGGCGATCGCGTTCAAGTACCCGCCCGAGGAGGTCACCACCAAACTGCTCGACATCCGGGTGAACGTGGGCCGCACCGGCCGGGTCACCNCTTACGCGGTGATGAAGCCCGTTGTCGTGGCGGGGTCGACCGTCGAGATGGCGACGCTGCACAACGCGTCCGAGGTCGTCCGGAAGGGCGTGCTGATCGGCGACACGGTGGTGCTGCGCAAGGCCGGCGACGTGATCCCCGAAGTCCTCGGGCCGGTCGTGGAACTGCGCGACGGCACCGAGCGGGCCTTCGTCATGCCGACGACCTGTCCGGCCTGCGGGTGGGAGCTTCGTCCGGAAAAGGAGGGGGACGCCGACATCCGCTGCCCCAACGCCCGGTCATGCCCTGCGCAACTGCGCGAGCGGGTCTTCGCGCTGGCTTCCCGCGGGGCCTTCGACATCGAGGCGCTGGGTTGGGAGGCGGCGATCGCGCTCACCGACCCCGAGTTCGGACGCCCCGACGACGCGGTGACCCCGCCTCAGACCCCGGTGCTCGACTCGGAGGCCGGGTTCTTCGAGCTCACCNCCGAGGCGCTGGCAGGCGTGGAGGTGTGGCGCCGGCGCAAGAAGGACGGCGTGCCGCAGGCGGCTGCTTTGGAGCCGTACTTCTTCACCAAGGGCGCCCCGAAGAAACCACCGGTGCCGCGCGAGACCACGAACGTGCTGTTCCGGGAGCTCGACAAGGCCAAGTCCCAGCCCCTGTGGCGAGTGCTCGTGGCTCTGTCGATCCGACACGTCGGCCCTACCGCGGCCCGGGCGCTCGCGGATCATTTCCGTAACCTCGACGCGATCATCGCCGCGTCCGCGGACGAGTTGTCGGCTGTCGACGGGGTGGGTCCCACCATTGCCGCGGCGATCCGGGAGTGGTTCGACGGCGCGGATCGCGACTGGCACCGCGACATCGTCGAGCGCTGGCGGGCGGCGGGCGTCCGGCTGGCCGACGAGGCGCCCGCGACGTCCGCGACACCGCAGACCCTGGCCGGACTGACCGTGGTGGTCACCGGCTCCCTGCCCGGCTACACCCGGGACGGGGCGAGCGAGGCGATCACCAGCCGCGGCGGCAAGGCCGCCGGCTCGGTCTCGGCGAAGACCGACTTCGTCGTGGTCGGCGAGAACGCCGGCTCCAAATACGACAAGGCGGTGGCGCTGAAGCGTCCGATCCTGGACGCCGCAGGTTTCGACGTCCTGCTCAACGAGGGCCCGGAGGCTGCGCGGGCAGTGGCGAAGGACTCCTGACACGGGGGCGCCGGCCAGCTGGTGTCCGCACTCTCGACCACCTTGATCGCCGGACGAGCAGCACGCCGACCGTTGAGCTCGTCGGGATCTCGAGTGTCGGTGCCTGATGAGCAGCACTCCGACGTTGAGTGGAGGTGTCGCGAGCTCGACTGGCTCGTCCGCGGGCTGGGCACACCCCGGCGGTTGAGCTTGTCGAAACCCCGGGGTCGACCTCCGCCGCGGGCGTGCGCGCCCGCCCTCGTCCCTGCGCGCAGGGCGCCAGGCGACTTCTCGCCCACTAGCCACTTGCCCACCGCCCCTCGTCCTCGCACGCAGGGCGCCAGGCCCTCCGGCCTCACGAGCTTCTACACTGAGCCCGTGGAGGGCCTCAACAGCAACCTGAACCTGAACGCCGGCGCGCCGCCGCGGGTGCAGCCGCGGTTGGGGAATGGGGTCCCGAGCAGGTGCCTGCGACCCGGCAGAAGAAGAAGCTGCGCTGGTGGGTGTCGCTCGCCTTCGTGGGCGCGCTGGTGGCGCTGTTCCTCTACGGCTGGTACATCCTGATGATGATGCGGGGGCTGACCGACCGATCCGAGGAGGCACGTTCGGGTGGTCGCAGCGGCGCGTCCCGGGGTTAGGGTGGCGCCATGTGCGAATACTGCGGCTGCCGGGACATCGCCCTCATCGGACGGTTGTCCGAGGAGCACTACGGCGCGGTGAACGCCCTAGGCGGCCTCCGGCGCGCGATCGAGGCGAAGGACGCGGACGAGGTCGCTCGAGCGATCCGCGCTATGACCAGCCATCTGTTCCCCCACAACGGGTGCGAGGAGGCCGGGCTGTTCAAGGGGCTCTGCCAACCCGAGTACTGCGAGTACTACGGGGCGACCGTGGCAGGCCTGGTCGAACAACATGCGCTGATGAAGGACCAACTGGCCCGCATCGAGGCCGGCGACTGGGCCGTGATCGGTGAGTTCGAGATCACGCTGCGCCATCACATCGACCAGGAGGAGAACGGGCTGTTCCCGGCCACCGCGGTGACCCTCGACGGGGACACCTGGACGATGATCGACGAGCTCACCCACGAATACGACCACGCGACCGGCAGGGCCCACGAGCACTGAACGCTGCCCCGGGCTCCTGGGGGACATGCCCCAGGCATTGCCGGGCGAGATGCGGCGGGGCTACTGGGCGAAATGTCGCACGCGTTACTGGGCGAGGGCCGCCAGGTGACGCAATCGCGCGAGCTCGGAGGCGAGNAATTCCGGTCCGCCCTTGCGGGCGATCAGGATGACCGAACCGTCCCGGAACGGGGCGGTCGCGACCCACGTCTCAGGCCAGCCAGGCAGCCAGTCCTCGGCCAGCTCGGCCGTCCGTGGGCCGCGCAGGTCGCCCAGCACGGCCATCGGCAGCTCGGGCTCCTCGGGGGCGTAGTCGGTGCGGGTCAGTACCCGTCCGTCATCGGTGCGCAACTGCACGGCCCAGTGCGCGTGGAACACCGCGGGAGCCTGCTCGGTGAGGGTGCGGGCCGCTGCCTGCGGATGCTCGGTCATGTCGTTCAAGACCCCGACGTCGGCCTGCAACCCNCAGTCGCCTGGCCAGAATGACATCCAGAGCACCTCGACCCCNTCGATCGATGTGCAGGCGCTCACCAGCGCGTCGGGCTGAGCGCCTTGCGGTAGGCCGATGTGGAAGTCGTCAACGGCGAAGCCGTCCGCCTTCTCGACGATGGCGACCGCGTTGATGTCGGCCTGCACCGCGCCCAGGGCAGTGGCGACGGCACCGAGCGAGCCGGGGCGGTCCGGAAGGGCGACTCTCAGCAGGAACACCCCGTCAGTCTGGCCGATGATTGTTACAACCGGTCGCACGGCACGCGTTCGCGTCCGCCGGCCCCTGGTCCTCTCGACACGCGGCTGGGCGTGAGCCCCCGCGTCCAGCGCCGCGTCACCACCGTCCGTTGCGAGGTGTGTGCCACCCGGGGTACGCGCATGCTGGACCTCCCGGCAGGGTGGTCGTCCCGCAAACCCTAGGATGGGCGGCCTGACCTGAGGAGTGATGACCGGTGTCTTTGACGCGCGAGGACGTGGCGCGGCTCGGCGCGCTGGCGCGGATCGAGCTGACCGATGAGGAGCTGACCCGATTGGCGCCGCAGCTGGACGTGATCTTGGAGGCGGTCGCCCAGGTGTCGACGGTGGCCACCGACGACATCCCGCCCACCTCGCACGCGCTCCCGCTCACCAACGTCTTCCGGGACGACGAGGTGCAGCCGTCGCTGCCCGTCGCCGACGTGTTGGCCGGAGCCCCCGCCGCCGAGGACGGACGCTTCCGCGTGCCGCGCATCCTAGGGGAGGAGGCATGAACGAACTGATCCACTCAACGGCTGTCCAGCTGGCCGGGCGCATCGCCGGTGGGGAGGTCAGCGCCCGCGAGGTCACCCAGGCGCATCTGGACCGCATCGCCGAGGCCGACCCGGCCGTGAAGGCGTTCCTGTACGTCGATGGCGAGCGCGCCGTGGCCGCCGCCGACCGGATCGACGCGAAGCGCGCGGCTGGGGAACAACTGGGCCCCTTGGCCGGGGTGCCGTTGGCGCTGAAGGACATCTTCACGATGCGCGGCGCCCCCACCACGTGCGGCTCCCGCATCCTGGAAGGCTGGNATGCCCCCTACGACGCCACCGTGACGCAGCGGATCCTGGCCGCCGACATCGTGGTGCTCGGCAAGACCAACATGGATGAGTTCGCGATGGGCTCCTCGACCGAGAACTCCGGGTACCAGACCACCCACAATCCCTGGGACCTGACCAGGATCCCGGGCGGCTCCGGCGGCGGCTCCGCGGCGGCGCTCGCGGCCTTCGAGACGCCGCTGGCGATGGGCACCGACACGGGCGGCTCAATCCGCCAGCCGGCGTCCGTCACCGGCACGGTGGGCGTCAAGCCGACCTACGGCGGCACGTCCCGTTACGGGGTCGTGGCCATGGCGTCCTCCCTCGACCAGCCCGGCCCCTGCGCCCGGACGGTGTTGGACACCGCGTTGCTGCATCAGGTCATCGCGGGCTGGGACCCGCGCGACTCCACCTCGATCAACGCGCCCGTCCCGGACGTGGTGGGCGCGGCGCGCACCGGCGACGTCCGCGGCATGCGCATCGGAGTCGTCAAGGAACTCGGCGGCGAGGGCTATCAGCCGGGCGTGGAACAGCGTTTCACCGAAGCGCTCGACCTCTTGGCGAACGCCGGGGCCGAGATCGTCGAGGTCTCCTGCCCCCACTTCGACAACGCGCTGGGCGCCTACTACCTGATCATGCCGAGCGAGGTGTCGAGCAACCTCGCCCGGTTCGACGCCATGCGCTACGGCCTGCGCGTCGGCGACGACGGGGTGCGGAGCACCGAGGAGGTCATGAACGTCACCCGCGGTGCCGGGTTCGGGGACGAGGCGAAGCGCCGGATCATCATCGGCACCTTCGCGCTGTCGTCCGGCTACTACGACGCCTACTACGGCTCGGCGCAGAAGGTGCGCNACGCTGATCGCCCGCGATTTCGATGCCGCGTTCGCCACCTGTGACGTCCTGGTATCACCGTCCACGCCCACGACCGCGTTCAGGATCGGGGAACGGGTGGACGATCCGCTGGCGATGTACAAGGCGGACCTGTGCACGATCCCGTCCAACATGGCGGGCAACGCTGCCGGGTCGTTCCCGTGCGGGCTCGCCCCCGAGGACGGCCTGCCGGTCGGCTTCCAGGTGATGGCCCCGGTGCTCGCGGACGACCGGGTCTACCGGGTCGGGGCCGCGCTGGAGCGCGAGCTGGCCTCGTCCTGGGGCGGTCCGCTGACCGGCCAGTTGATCGGAAGGGCGCTGCGATGACCGACAGCCTGCTGGACTACGACGAGGCGATGGCCGCGTTCGACCCCGTCCTGGGGCTGGAGGTGCACGTCGAGCTGAACACGAAGTCGAAGATGTTCTGCGGCTGCTCGACGGCGTTCGGGGCCGAACCGAACACCCAGACCTGTCCGGTCTGTCTGGGCCTGCCGGGCTCGCTGCCGGTGGTCAACGCGAAGGCGATCGAGTCGGTGATCCGGATCGGCTTGGCCCTCAACTGCGAGATCGCCCCGTGGTGCCGCTTCGCACGGAAGAACTACTTCTACCCCGACATGCCCAAGGACTTCCAAGTCAGCCAGTACGACGAGCCGATCTGTCACCACGGGCACGTCGACGTCGCGGTGGACGGCCGCACGTACCGCATCGAGATCGAGCGCGTCCACATGGAGGAGGACGCCGGCAAGCTGACCCATGCCGGGGCGGCANCCGGCCGCATTCATGACGCGGAGTATTCGCTGGTCGACTACAACCGGGCCGGCGTGCCGCTGATGGAGATCGTCACCAAGCCCGTTCGCGGGCTGGGCGACCAAGCGCCCGCGGTGGGCGCGGCCTACATGGCGATGTTGCGGGACCTGATGCGGGCACTGNGGGTCTCCGACGCGCGGATGGAGGCCGGGAACCTGCGCTGCGACGCCAACGTGTCGCTGATGCCCAAGGGGACCGACGAACTCGGCACCCGCACCGAGACCAAGAACGTCAACTCGCTGCGCTCGGTCGAGGGGGCGCTGCGGTTCGAGATCCAGCGGCAGGCGGCCATCCTGACCTCGGGCGGCAAGGTCACCCAGGAGACCCGGCACTGGCACGAGGAGGGCTACACCTCGCCGGGCCGCAACAAGGAACAGGCCGAGGACTACCGCTACTTCCCCGAGCCCGACCTCGTCCCGGTGGCGCCGAGCCCCGAATGGGTCGAGCAGCTCCGGGCCACGCTCCCCGAACCGCCCGCCGACAAGCGGCGACGCCTGCAGGCAGAGTACGGCTACACGGACCTGGAGATGCGCGACGTGCTCGGCAACGAGGGCTCGCTGGACCTCATCGAGGCCACCGTGCTGGCCGGGTGCAGCCCTGCGGCCGCCCGCAAGTGGTGGCTCTCGGACCTGGCCCGCCGGGCCAACGACGCGGGAGTGGCACTGGCCGACCTCGCCGTGACCCCGGCGCAGGTCGCCGCCGTGCAGGCCCTCGTCGAGGCAGGGACGGTCAACGACAAGCTGGCCCGCCAGGTGTTCGACGGCGTGTTGGCCGGCGAGGGCGAGCCCGCCGACGTGGTGGCCGCCCGTGGGCTCGCGGTGGTGTCGGACGAGGGTGCGCTGGCCGCGGCCGTGGACCGGGCCATCGAGGCGAACCCGGACGTGGCGCAGCGGATCCGCGAGGGCAAGGTGCAGGCCGCCGGGGCGCTGATCGGCGCGGTCATGAAGGAGCTGCGCGGCCAGGCCGACGCCGCGCGGGTGCGCGAGCTCGTCCTGGAGCAACTGGGTCAGGCTTAGGTCGGCTCCTCAGGGGACCAGCGCCTCCAGGATCCGCCGGACCGGCCCACGGGGCAGGGTCCGCCAGCCCGTTCCGGCCCACAGCGAGAGCAGGTCGGGGTCGTCGGCCAGTGTCGCCGCGCGCCGCAGGGGTCCGGTGAGCTGGTTCACCGCGGGGTAGGCGGCCGGGGCATGGTCACCGAACTGGTCGGTGAAGCCGTTGCGCAGACCGCGGGCCCACCGGCCGGAGAAGGCGCGGGTGAGCACCGTCTCGGCGAATCGCGGNTCGCGCAGCGCGCGCCGGTAGGGGAGGGAGGTGCCGGCCTCGTCCGCGTCCAGCAGGGCGGTGCCCACCTGTACGGCGTCCGCCCTGCTCAGGACCGACCGGATCGCCGCGACCGTGCCCAAGCCCCCGGAGGCGACGACCGGCGCGGTGACCGCCGACCGGATCTCAGCCAGCAGGTCGTCCAGGGGAGCGCGNGGTGGGTTCGCCAGCGGATCCCAGGTGGCCCGGTGCCCGCCTGCGTCCGGGCCCTGCGCCACCAGTGCGTCGACCCCGGCCGCGACCGCAGCTTCGGCCTCGGCGGCGCTGGTGACTGTGGCGAGGGTCCAGGTGCCGACACCACGCAGCCGGGCGACCGCCGCGTCCGGGCAGCCGAAGGTGAACGACACGGCCGGGACGGGGTCGTCCAGCAGCAGGGTCAGTTTGGCTTGGTACGCGTCGTCGTCGTCGCGGGGCTCGGGGAGAACGACCCCGAGGTCGTGGGCCAGCGGCGCGAGCCGGTCGGCGTAGCGCCGCGCTGCGGCGAGATCCACCGGTGGCCCGGGAACGAACAGGTTCACCCCGAATGGCCCCGTCCACCGGGCGCGCACCGCCGCCACCTCGGCGGCCACGTCGGCCACGCTCCGGTAGCCGGCCGCGAGGAATCCGATTCCGCCCGCGGCACCCGCGGCCGCCGCCAACGCCGGGGTCGAGATGCCGCCGGCCATCGGGGCGGCGATCACTGGCCGGACCAACTCCCGCAGGCTGAACATCGCACCTCCTGAGCCTCAGCCTCGCACGTCCGGGACACCCGCTGGGACGGCAAAGGGCCCCGGCCGAAGCCGGGACCCTCCGCTGGCAGAGTCAGTCGTTCGGGATCTTGAACTCCTGGCCGGGGAAGATCAGGTCGGGGTTCTTGATGTGGTTGAGCTTGGCGATCTCGCGCCAGTTCACGCCGAACCGCTGCCCGATCTCGGACAGCGTGTCGCCCTTCTTCACGGTGTAGGTCCGGTAGTGCGGACCCTCGGGCTTCTTCGGCTTGGGCTTCGGCTTGTCCGCGTGTCCGCCGCCGGCGGACGGAACCTCCACCTTCGCGGCGGGAGGTTCCGCAGGCGCCTCGGCCTCGGCCGGCGCCGCGGGCTCTGCCGGCTGCTGCGGCGCCTCCTCCACGACGGCCGGCTGCGGGTCGGCCGGAGCCTGGGCGGTCGGGTCCTGGTACACCGGGGGCCGGTTGGCCTTCGCCGACGCGGCATTGGCGGCGGCACCCGCTGCTGCGGCCGCGGCCTGGGCGCGGGCGAGGCGATCCAGATCCCCTGCGTCGGATGGCCGGCGGCCTCGAGTTCGGCGTAGATCTTGTCGGCCTCCGCCTGAGCCTTCTGGTAGTCGGCGTAGGCCTTGTCGGCCCGCTCGCCGTCGTCGGTGCTGAGGGCGTCGACGATCCCGTCCCAGATTCCCATGTGCCTGCTCCTTCGCGAGCGCCGGGGCAGCACCTCCGCCTGAGCACCGGCGATCGTTCGTTGGGGAGTCTAGCGTCGGGCCCCAGGGGTTTACAGGGCCCGGGTCGCCAGTACTCCTTCGATCGCGGCGATCTGGGCGACGACCTCGGAGGGGATCTCGCCCTCCACGTCGATCAGCGAATAGGCAAGGTCGCCGCGCGACTTGTTCAACAGGTCCGCGATGTTCAGTCCGGCGTTGGCCAGCACCGTCGAGATCTGACCGACCATGTTCGGCACGTTGGCGTTCGCGATGGCCAGGCGGTGGGTGCCCTCCGCGCGCGGCAACTCCGCGTTGGGGAAGTTCACCGAGTTCAGGATCGTCCCGTCCTCGAGGTAGGAGCGCAGCTCGTCGGCCGCCATGACCGCGCAGTTCTCCTCGGCCTCGGCGGTGGACGCGCCCAGGTGCGGCAGGGTCACGACCTTGGGACGCTTGTTCAGCGTCGGGGTCGGGAAATCGCACACGTACCCACGCAGTTGGCCGCTCTCCAAGGCCTCGATGAGGGCCGCCTCGTCCACGATCGGCCCCCGGGCGAAGTTGATCAGGACCGCGGACTTGCGCATCGCCTTGAACGCGTCCGCGCCGATCAGGCCCCGGGTGCCCTCGACCAACGGGACGTGCAGGGTCACGATGTCGGAACGCTTGAGCACCTGCTCCAGCGTGGTGACCCGCTCGACCTTGCTGGACAGTTGCCAGGCATGATCGACCGTGATCGCCGGGTCGTAGCCCAGGACCCGCATGCCGAGCGAGATCGCCACGTTGGCCACTTCGACCCCGATGGCGCCCAGGCCGATCACCCCGAGGGTGCGTCCGGGCAACTCGAAGCCAACGAAGGCCTTCTTGCCGGCCTCGACGGCCTTGTCCATCGAGTCGTGGTCACCGTCCAGCCGATGGGCGAAGGCCGCCGCGTCCACGATGTTCCGGGCGGCGAGGAAGATCCCGGCCACCACCAGCTCCTTCACCGCGTTCGCGTTGGCGCCCGGGGTGTTGAACACGGGGATGCCTCGCTTGGAGAACTCGGCCACGGGGATGTTGTTGGTCCCCGCACCGGCGCGGGCTACCGCGAGCACGGAACCAGGGATCTCCTGCCCGTGCAGGCTCGCCGAACGGACGAGCAGCGCATGCGGGTCGGTCACGTCGTGGCCGACCTCGTACGCGTCCTTGGGCAGCCGGGAGGTGCCGGACGGGCTGATGGCGTTGAGGGTGCGGATCCGGAAGGTCATCGCGTTTATTGGCGCCCCGCCTGCCTCATCCNNGCGGGTGCGCTCGAACTCCTTCATGAACTCGATCAGGGCGTGCACGCCTTCAAGGGGCATGGCGTTGTAGATGCTAGCCCGCATCCCACCCACCGACCGGTGACCGGCCAGGTTCGTGAGACCGGCGGCGGTCGCCTCGGCGACGAACGGCTTCTCCAGCGCCGGGTCGGCGACCAGGAAGGGGACGTTCATCCACGAACGGGAATCCGGCTGCACCGGATTGGAGTAGAAGCCGGAGGAGTCGATGAAGCCGTACAGCGCCTCAGCCTTCGCCCGATTCCGTTCCGCCATCCCGGCCAGCCCACCGTTCGCCTTCACCCAGCCCAGGACGAGACCGAGCAGGTACCAGCCGAAGGTCGGCGGGGTGTTGATCATGGAATCGTTGGCGGCCTGGGTCTCGAAGTTCCACACCGTCGGGGTCTCCGGACGGGCCCGGCCCAGCAGGTCCTCCCGGACGATCACGACGACGAGGCCCGAGGGACCCATGTTCTTCTGGGCACCGGCGAAGATCAGGCCGTACTTCGACACGTCCACCGGACGGGACAGGATCGTCGAGCTCATGTCGGCCACCAGCGGCACGTCACCGGACTCCGGCACGTAGCCGAACTCGACGCCCCGGATCGTCTCGTTGGGCGTGTAGTGCAGGTAGGCGGCGCCGGGGGTGACGGTGAAGGAGCCAGCCGCCGGCACCTTCACGTAGTTGCCGGGCTTCTCGTCCGCGATCACCGCCACGTTCGCGTACTTCTTGGCCTCCGTGATCGCCTTGGCCGACCAGTCACCGGTGTTGAGGAAGTCGATCGTCGCATCGGGCGCGGCGAGGTTCATCGGCACAGCGGCGAACTCGCCGAAGGCACCACCCTGCAGGAACAGGCACTTGTAGTTGTCGGGGATCGCCATGATCTCGCGCAACGCCGCCTCCGCGGCCGCCGCGCACTCGACGAACGCCTTGCCGCGGTGGGACACCTCCATGACCGACATGCCGGAGCCGCCCCAGTCGAGCAGCTCGTCGCGAGCCTGTTCGAGCACCTCCAGGGGCATCATCGCGGGACCGGCGGAGAAGTTGTAGACGCGCATGCAGCGATTCTTTCACCACCGACCGACAAGGTCCCGACGGTCCCAGGCAGGGCGGACCCCATGGCTGCCTTTGCGGACCCAAGAGCCAGGGCGGCGCGGATGCGAACCCGCTGCCGGTGCTCAGATCCCCAGGTCCAGCGCTTCGAACTGGGCGCGGGTGGCCGGGGCGGCGATCACCCGGACGCGCGCCACCGACCTCCGGCCGAAGCCGTACAGGGCGAGTTCCGAGGGCGGCCCCACCAGGGTGACCGTGTCCGAACCGGGACGGAGGCGGCGGGTTGGGGCGTCCGGCACGTCGTCGCGCTCGAGCACGATCCCGACCGGAGCCTTGCGGAACAGCAGCCGGCCCAACGCGCCCAATCTCCGCCAGACCAGGTCCTCCCAGCCGGGTTGGACGGCCGGATCGCCGAGGCCCGCCCCCGCCCGCCGAACGTCGACCCCGTGGACGAAGAACTCCAGGGCGTTGGCGGCCTCGTCGACCCCGGGGACGGCGAAGACCGACATCCGCGGTGGGCCGCCGCGCAGGGCGGCGACCAGTTCGGTGAAGCTCAGCAGTCGCTTGACCTCGTCCATGCGTTGCCGGGTGAGCCGCGCCAGGACGGGCGCCCCGATGCCGAGGGCGCCGACGACGTCGTTCTCGCGCACCCACAGGTGCGCGGCCAGGTCGTGGGCCGTCCAGCCTTCGCACAGGGTCGATGCGCCGGGGCCGGCCGCCGCCAGGGCGTCGCAGCACGTCGCCCGTTGGAACTGGGCATGGGACATGCCCGCAGCCTAGTCACCGGCGCTGCCACAATGGCCCGATGACCCTCGACCCCGCGATCGCCGCCGTGCTCAAGCGCAGCGCCGACGGGCTGCTGCCGGCCATCGTCCAGGACGCCGGGAGCGGCCGAGTGCTGATGCTCGCCTGGATGGACGACGAGGCGCTGGCGCGCACGCTGGCCACGGGCCGCGGCACCTACTGGTCGCGCAGCCGGCAGCAGTACTGGGTGAAGGGNGAGACCAGCGGCAACGTCCAGCACGTCCGCGAGGTGCGGCTGGACTGCGACGCCGACACCGTGCTGCTGATCGTCGATCAGGCCGGTCCCGCGTGCCACACCGGCGCCACAACCTGTTTCGACAACCACGTGCTGAAGGCGGACGCATGATCAGCCCGGACCTGGACGGCTTCCGCGAACAGGCCCGCTCCCGCCGCGTGATCTCGGTGCACACGCGACTGCTGGCCGACGACTTCACCCCGGTCGGGCTCTATCACCAGTTGTGCGGCGAGCGGCCGGGCACGTTCCTGCTGGAGTCTGCAGACAACGGAATGTGGTCGCGTTACTCCTTCGTCGGGGTGTCGGCGGCGGCGACACTCAGCGAGACCGCCGGCCAAGCCACCTGGACGTGGTCGGGCCGGGAGATCGTCGGCCTGCCGAGCGGCGGCGACCCGCTGGCCGTCCTTGCGGCGACCCTCNGACGCGCTGCACACCCGCGCGACCCCGACCTGCCGCCGCTGGTCTCGGGGATGGTGGGCTACCTGGGCTACGACGTCGTCCGGCGGCTGGAGGTGCTGCCGGACGGGAACCCCGACGACCTGGCCATCCCCGAACTGGCCCTGCTGCTGGCGACCGACATGGCCGTGCTCGACCACCACACCGGCGAGGTGTGGTTGGTGGCCACGGCGGTCAACTTCGACGACACCGCGGAACGCGTCGACGAAGCCTACGCCGACGCCTGCGGACGCGTCCAGGCGATGATGGACCGGCTGCGCGAGCCCGCCGAACCGCTGGTCGCGGTGCGCGGTGAGGGAGCCGCAGCGTCCGTCGTCCGGCAGCGCACCCCGGAGCAGTACGAGGCCGCCGTGGCGGCGGCGGTGGAGGAGATCAAGGCCGGCGAGGCCTTCCAGATCGTGGTCAGCCAGCGGTTCGAGGTGCCCTGCACGGCCGATCCGCTGGACGTCTACCGCGTGCTGCGCCGGACGAACCCGAGCCCGTACCTGTACCTGCTCCGGTTGCCCGGGCTGGCGATCGTCGGGTCGAGCCCCGAGGCGCTGGTCACCGTGGACGACGGACGGGCGGTCACGCACCCGATCGCCGGCTCCCGGCCGCGGGGCGCGACCCCGTCCGAGGACGCGGCACTGGAGGCCGAACTGCTCGCCGATCCGAAGGAGAAGGCCGAGCACCTGATGCTGGTCGACCTGGGCCGCAACGACCTCGGCCGGGTGTGCGAGCCGGGCACCGTCGAGGTGATCGAGTTCATGAAGGTGCGCCGCTACAGCCACATCATGCATCTGGAGGCGGCGGTGACCGGCACCCTCGCGCCCGGCCGTACCGCGGTAGACGTGACGCTCTCCTGCTTCCCCGCCGGCACCTTGTCGGGAGCCCCGAAGGTGCGCGCCATGGAGATCATCGACGGCCTGGAGGTGAGTCGCCGCGGCTTGTACGGCGGGGTGGTCGGCTACTTCGACTTCGCGGGCAACTCCGACATGGCGATCGCGATCCGCACCGCGCTGCTGAAGGACGGCACCGCCTACATCCAGGCCGGGGCGGGGATCGTGGCCGACTCGGTGCCCGCCCGGGAGGACGAGGAGTCGGTGAACAAGGCCGCCGCGGTCGTCCGGGCCGTCCAGCAGGCCGAGCGGATGCAACGCCTCACCGATGCGTAGGGCGGCACTGCTGTTGGCCGGAGCGGCCGGGTTGGGCTGCCTGCTGGCGGCGAACCAGCCGTGGGTCGTCCAAGGGAGTCAGACCCTGTCCGGCGTCCAGGCCACCGGCGGGGCCGCGCAGGCGGTGGCGCTGGCGGGCGTGACGGGGGCGTTGCTGGCCGGATGGCTGCGCGGCTGGGGCTCCCGGCTGGTCGCCGCGCTGACCACCGGGGTGTTCCTGCTCGGATGTTTCGTCCCGGCCGCCGACGTGATCCACTCGCTGGCACCCGACAGCGATGTCACCTGGGGCACCTGGTGGCCGCCGGTCTTCCGGGGCGCGGCGGGGCTGGGCGCACTGGCCGGGCTGGCAGCCGCGCTGCTACGACCCGGCACCCGAACGGGACGCACCGGCGTGGACCGGCGCCTGGACGATTGGCAGGCGCTCGACGCCGGGCTGGATCCCACCGAGGGTGTCGGCAGTGGCGGGGACCGCCCGGGCGGGCCAGAATGGGACGACGCTGGCCACGCTGACAAGGAGCCCGGATGAGCAAGCAGTACCACCACGGCAAGACCCCGCCGCGTGGGCGGGTTCCATCATCGCCGCGGTGGCGTTCGTCCTCGGGGCGGTGGCCGCGATCACCGGGCCGAACTGGACCCTGATCTGGATCGCGACCGGCCTGCTCGTGGTGTCGCTGGTGGTCGGGGGCGTGCTCCGCAAGATCGGCTACGGGCAGGCCTGAACCGATGGGCGTGCTCGACGACATCATCGTCGGGGTTCGCGAAGACCTGGCCGAGCGCGAGGCCCGCCGTCCCTTGGACGAGGTGGCACGCGCGGCCGCAGCGGCTCCGGCGCCCCTCGACCCGATGCCGGCGTTCCGCACGCCGCGGCTGTCGGTCATCGCGGAGGTGAAGCGCAGCAGTCCCAGCAAGGGCGCTCTCGCCGCCATCGACGACCCGGCCGCGCTGGCCGCGGCCTACGCCTCCGGCGGTGCCACGGCGATCTCGGTGCTGACCGAGGCCCGCCGCTTCGGTGGTTCCCTCGACGATCTGGTGGCTGTGCGGCGGGCGGTGCCGACGCCATTGCTGCGCAAGGACTTCATCGTCACCNCCTACCAGTTGTGGGAGGCGCGCGCCGCCGGAGCCGACCTCGCCCTGCTCATCGTCGCCGCGCTGGACGACGACCAGCTGGCCGCGCTGCTGACCCAGGCCACCGGACTGGGGCTCACCCCGCTCGTCGAAGTGCACACCGAGGACGAGACCAGGCGGGCCGTCGACGCGGGGGCGGAGTTGATCGGGGTCAACAACCGCAACCTCCAGACCCTGGAGGTCGATCTCGCCCAGTTCGAACGGTTGGCCCGGTTGATCCCCGACGAGGCGGTCAAGGTCGCCGAATCCGGCATCCTCACCACCCCCGACGTTGTCCGGTCGGCGGAGGCGGGCGCGGACGCGATCCTGGTGNGGGAGGCGCTCGTCCGGCATCCCGACCCGGCGGCCGCCGTGGCCGAGTTCATCGCGGTCGGCACCGAAGCGCGCTACCGGCACTGAAGGTCCCGATCGCGGCCGAGACCCGCCGGTGCCGAGGCGGCCAGCGGCTACCCTGACCGGGTGGATCCCACCCGACTCCCCGACCCTGCCGGGCACTTCGACGTCTTCGGGGGCAAGTACGTCCCCGAGGCGCTGTACGCGGCCCTCGCCCAACTCGAAGCCGAGTTCGACCTGGCCATGAGGGATCCGCAGTTCTGGTCCGAACTCGACGGGTTGCGGCGCGACTACTCCGGTCGTCCGACCCCGCTGACCGAGGCGCCGCGGTTCGCCCGGCACTGCGGCAACGCCACCATCCTGCTGAAGCGGGAGGACCTCAACCACACGGGCTCCCACAAGATCAACAACGTGCTGGGGCAGGCCCTGCTGACCCGCCGGATGGGCAAGACGCGGGTGATTGCCGAGACCGGCGCCGGGCAACACGGGGTCGCTACGGCGACGGCGGCGGCGCTCCTGGGCCTGGAGTGCCGGGTCTACATGGGCAAGGTGGACACCGAACGTCAGGCGCTCAACGTGGCCCGGATGCAGCTGCTGGGAGCCGAGGTGATCGCTGTCGAGTCGGGCAGCCAGACCCTCAAGGACGCGATGAACGACGCGATGCGGGACTGGGTGGCCAGCGTCGATTCGACGCACTACCTGATCGGGACGGTGGCCGGGCCACATCCGTTCCCCAAGCTCGTCCGCGAGTTCCAGCGGGTCATCTCGACCGAGACCAAAGCGCAGGTGCTGGCCCGTTGCGGCCGCCTGCCGGACGCCGTGACCGCCTGCGTCGGCGGCGGCAGCAACGCCATGGGGATGTTCGCCGACTTCATCGACGAGCCGGGCGTGGCCCTCTACGGATTCGAGGCCGGTGGGGACGGGGTGGAGACCGGCCGGCACGCCTCGGCGATCGTGGGCGGCTCGATCGGCGTGCTGCACGGCATGCGGACGTTCATCCTGCAGGACGAGGACGGCCAGACCCGCGAATCGCACTCGATCTCCGCGGGCCTGGACTACCCGGGCGTCGGCCCGGAGCACAGCTGGCTGGCCGCGACCGGCCGGGCCACCTACGAACCGGTCACCGACGCCGAGGCGATGGAGGCCTTCCGGCTGCTCACCCGTACCGAGGGGATCATGCCGGCGATCGAGTCCGCGCACGCGGTGGCGGGGGCGATGCGGCTGGGTCGGCGGATCGCCGAGCAGGACCCCGGAGCGCGGCCACTGATCGTGGTCACGCTGTCGGGCCGAGGGGACAAGGACGTCGACACCGCGATCGAATGGTTCGGCCTGGACGGTTNNCGGCCGATGCGAGCCAGGGCGGCGAGCAGTGAACGCCCAGNNGGCCGCTCCGGCGGGGCGTTCCGCACCGCGCGGCAGCAGGGGAGGGCCGCCCTGGTCGGTTACCTGCCGGTGGGCTACCCGGACGTGCCGACGTCCTACGCGGCCCTGGCGGCGTTGTGCGGCGACGGGGAGCACCCAGGGGTCGACCTGGTGGAGATCGGGCTGCCGTACTCCGATCCGGTGCTGGACGGCGTCGTGATCCAGCGGGCCGGCACCCGCGCGCTGGAGCGCGGCGTCCGCACCCGGGACGTCTTCGGGGCGGTGGAGGCCGTGGCCGCGACCGGTACCCCGGCGGTGGTGATGACCTACTGGAACCTGGTAGACCGGTACGGACCGGACGCGTTCGCCCGTGACCTGGCCAATGCCGGCGGCGCGGGCCTGATCACCCCGNACCTGGTGCCGGACGAGGCGGGGGACTGGTTCGCCGCCTCCGACGCCCACGACCTGGACCGGATCTTCCTGGTGTCCCCGTCGTCCACCGACGAGCGGATCGTCGCCACAACCGCGGCGTGCCGGGGCTGGGTGTACGCTACCGCGGTCATGGGGGTCACAGGCACTCGCGAGACGTCGTCGTCCGCAGCCCCCGAACTGGTGCGACGGATCCGGGAACTCAACCCCGACGTGTTGATCGGGGTGGGCCTGGGCGTCTCCAACGGCGATCAGTCAGCCGGGATCGCGGGCTACGCGGACGGCGTGATCGTCGGGTCGGCGCTGGTCAAGACCCTGCTGGCCGCCGACGACGCCGGACGTCCGGACGATCTGACGGCGCTGCGCGCTCTGGTCGCCGACCTGGCGGCCGGCGTCCGTCGCTGACCCGGGCCGGCACAGCGGCCGAGCGGGAGACCGGGCGGTCCTAGCAGACCCGCTCCGGGCCTCAGGACGTGAACGCGAAGGTTCTGGCCCCGTCCGGCCCCGTGGCGACGATCGTGACCGCGGAGGTCGGCAGGTCCACGCGCAGTTCGGCGCGGTGGCCGCGGGCCGTCCACACCAGCCCGAGCTGGTCGGTGGGCAGGTCGAGGACCTCGCAGGCGGCGTCGAAGCCGAAGGCGGGACACTCCCGGCGGAACCGGAGCAGGTCCAACTGCCGCTGCACGACCGGCTGGGTGAGCGCTTCGGCAACGTCGGCAGCCGACAGGTTCGTCCGGTTGATCTCCTTGTGACCGCCGGACCCCGCCCTCTCCACCGCGGCGAGGTTGTTCTTGCCGGCGAACAGGTCGAGGTACCACACCTGCGGCTTGCCGGGCATGAACAGCTGGATCGCCCGGGCGGCGAGCAGCCGATCGTCGGATTCCCCGAGGGCGCTGTAGTAGGTCGCGTTGACCTGGTAGTACATCTTCTTCTCGCCGTGCAGGTCCTTGACGTAGCCGCCCCGGCCCTTGACGGTCGCGATCAGGGCGTCGATCTGCTCCTCGTCCAGCAGGCCCTTGAGGTCGAGCAGCGGGATGCCGTCGTGGCAGCCGAGCATGTTCACGGCCTTGATGTTCTTGCCGGTGAGATCACCGATCCAGCGCTTCAGCGTGGTCGAGTCGGCGCGCTCGAACGCGTCGATGAGCAGGCCGGGCAGGAAGAAGTCGTAGGTGAGGAACCCCTTCTCGCTGATCAGCTCGTGGATCTTCTCCTCGTAGCGGGAGTGGATCTCGGGCAGCAGCCGCAGCCCGCGGGCGGCGGCCAGTTGGCGCACTTGCTCCAGCAGGTCCCAGGTGCCGGGGTCGTTGAGGAAGTTCTGGGCGCCGGGCTCTTTGGGGGCGTAGGCGAACGCGTCGAGCCGGACGATCTTCGCCCCGTAGCCGGCCAGCCGATCGAGGACGCCGGCGTAGAACTCCCAAACGAGCGGGGACTTGATGTTGAGGTCCATCTGACCCAGGTAGCGGCGCCGCGACTCAAGCCACTCGATCACCGCGTCCCGGGAGGCCTCGAAGCCGGTGAAATCGATGTCGGCCGGCCGGGTGCCGGCGTCCAGGGCGGCGTTCACCCGGGCGGCCAGCGCGTCGGCGGACGAGTACTGCAGACCGGTGGTCATCAGGTCCTGGGCGTCCGGACGGGGGTAGCGGACCTCCTGGTAGAAGGTGTTCCAGTAGGGCTTCTCCGTGCCGTCCGGCAACCGCACCATGAGGATCGGCAGCCCGGGCTTGCGGAAAAACATGTCCTTGATGAGGTCCTCGCGGGGCTGGATGTACCCNTCGTCCGTCAACTCNCCGCAGCCTGCCCAGAACTTGTTCCAGTCGATGAAGAAGTCGGCGTAGTCGGACGCCTCGCCGTTGGCCACGATGTCCTGGAACTGCGGGGACAGCACCGAGGCGTGGTTGAGGATGAAGTCGAACTTGAACGAGATGCCGGCCTCGGTGAGGGCGGCCAGGTCGGCCGGGGTGGCGTAGAGGTCGTTCAGCGAGTAGTCGATGACGGAGAACCCGCGGTCGAGGTCGCTGTTGAAGATGCTGGGCAGCAGGTAGGCGTCGCTGAACACCCCGGCCGCCGACGGTTGCGTCACGAAGTCGACGAGCCCGGCCAGGTTGCCGGCGATGCTGTCGGGGTACACGTTGAGCATCGGTCCGGCGTCGATCGTCTTCTCGCCCATGGACGCCAGGTAGGCGGGGTAGTCGAGCAGGCTGCCGTCCTTGGCGACGATGATCCGGGCCCGCGAGGCGCCGGCCCGCAGCCGCTCCTGTTCGATGCCGAGAACCATCGACGTGAACGGGCTGTCGACCGCGCCGTCCCGGGCGCGGGAGCGGCGGTGCGCCAGCGTCTCCTCGGGGGTGCTGTTGAGCAGGATCGGGATGTCGACGCCCCGGACGTTCGGGTTGTTGCCGTGCGTCCACTCAATCACGAGGACTCCGACGTCACGGACGTCCACGTCGTCGTGCCATTGCTCGCCGGGCGAGCGGCCCATCCGCTTCAGCCGCAGGGTCGGGGCTCCGTCGTGGAACGCGGCCAGGATGGCGTTGACCTGCTCGAAATCCGCCTCTTCGTCGGTGCCGAGGTAGGCCTCCAGGGCCGCCCGCCCGGCCTGCTGGTAGCCCGCCAGCCACGGGGCGTCCGCAACGCGGGCGGGGTCGGCGTCGTCGCCGGTCGCCTGCAGCCCGGCGAGTTCGTCCGCGTGCTCGGGGGCCACCGAGGCGGTGCCGGCCTCGACGAAGCGGCGCCGTCGCTCAGCGTCGTTCTCGCTCGGAATCCGATGCGGGTAGTTGTCGCCGGACAGCACGTAGGCGCCGATGCCGTTCGTCCGCAGGGCATGGGCGAGCAGGCTGCCGATCTCCGACTTGCCGACCCCNGAGCCCCCATGGACCGCCACCACGGCACGGTGGTGCGGCGACGCCGCCAGCACCGGCTCGAGCGCCTCCCACAGGGCCGGGAAGATGCCGGCGGCCTTGGCGACGTGCGATTCGTCGATCCGCACCTGATCGCCGGGCATGTCCCCGGTGGGAATCGCGGAGGGGTCTGGGATGGCGGGGAACACTGCTGGCACGGCGGCCTCCTCCTGATGTCGACAAGGGCGGCCGGTGCTGCCCCGAGGCATCGTAGGTCCCGGCCGACAGTGGGTCAGTTTAGCGGTCCGAACCGTGTCGGCAGGTCGTGCTGCGAGTAGTGACGACGATTCACCGACTCCTACCCACCGCTGCGTGATCGAGCAGGGGAAGGTCGGACGATGCGCCCCTGCTGGCCCGACTTTGCTGCCGAAACCGGACTTTGCTGCCGAAACCCGACCTTGCTGTTGAAGCTTCGACAGCAAAGTCGGGTTTCGCAAGCAAAGTGCTCGGACGGCGAGGTCGCCCGGGGTCGCCGGTCGGGGATGGGACGCCCTCGCCGGGCCTGCCGCGCTGTTGAGCGGGGTCCAACGCCGCCGAGGACCTGCAGCGGGGACCAGCTGCGCTGCTACCAGGGGCTCGGTTTTCCACCCTTGGTGGTTTGGGCGAAGATGGGCTGGTGCTGCTGTCGATTCCGAGTCCGTCCATCAACGGCTGGCAGGTCGGGCCGGTGTTCCTTCACATCTACGCGTTGTGCCTGATCACAGGCATGATCGCCGCCTGGCTGATCGGCGCGCGGCGCTGGCGGGCGCGCGGCGGGAAGCCGGACGACTTCGAGAACGCCGTGATCTGGGCCATCCCGATCGGCATCATCGGGGCGCGCTTCTACCACGTGATGACCCATCTGGGGACTACTTCGGGCCCGGCATCAACCCTTGGTCGGCCTTCTTCATCTGGGAGGGCGGCATCGCGATCTACGGGGCCGTCGGCTTCGGCGCCTTGGGTGCCTGGCTGGTGTGCCGGCGTCTGGGCGTCCGCTTCTCCTCGTTGGCGGACTCGCTCGCCCCGGGCATCGCCGTCGGCCAGGCTCTGGGACGCTTCGGCAACTGGTTCAACCAGGAGCTGTACGGGCAACCCACGGACCTACCGTGGGGTTGGAGATCGACCCGGCGCACCGGGTGAAGGGGTTCGAGCAGTACGCGACCTTCCACCCCACCTTCGCGTACGAGTCGCTGTGGAACCTGCTGGTCGCGGGGATCCTGCTGTGGGCCGACCGGAAATACACCCTGGGCCGGGGCAAGGTCTTCGCGCTCTACCTGGCCTTGTACGGCTTCGGCCGCTTCTTCACCGAGGGGATCCGGCTCGACTACTCCTACGACACCTTCGGTCCGATCAGATTCAATCAGTTCGTAGCGGGCCTGATCTGCCTGGCCGGGGTGGCCCTGCTGGTGTGGCTGGTCAAGTTCCGACCCGGACGCGAACCGTCGGTCGAGCTCCGGCCGGTCACCGCCGAACAGGCAACCCCAGAGGGTGAGGACGCACCTGACGAGCCGGCCAGCGACGAGCCGGAGTCGGATACCCCGCAGGATCCAGATGTCGCGCACGACCAGGAGGCGCCACCCCAACAGCCGTGATCCACGCGGGCAGCGACCCGTTGGAGGGACGCGACGGACGAACGTCGAGAACCGGGGCCCGAACTCCGCACCGGGGCCTCCTCCACTGGGAGGGTGCCTGTCGGGGATTTCGGACGAGGGCCAGAAACCCTTGGATCCTGATCTGCCCCCGGCGACGCTCGGGCCGGGTGGCGCCACGGGGCGACGAGGGGTGCTCGGCGGGCCAATCGGCCTCGTCCACCATGCAGACGGATGCTCCCGAAAGCCAAGACGTTCTCGGGTAGGCTGCCCCCGCGTGCAGCGTCGCGTCCCGGGACTGGCGCTTGGCGCCCATCCCTTCGTCCGGCGCGTCGCACCGACCGCGCGCAGAAGAGGAGACGTTCTCCATGGCCTCGATGTCCATGCCCGCACGCCCGGCGCAGGGTCTCTACGACCCTGCCTACGAGCATGACGCCTGCGGCGTCGCCTTCGTCGCCCGACTGAGCGGCGAGGCCAGCCACGACATCGTCGCCAAGGGTCTGACGGCGTTGGAGAACCTCGACCACCGTGGCGCGACCGGCGCCGATGCCGCCGCGGGCGACGGAGCGGGGATGCTGCTGCAGGTGCCGGACGCGTTCCTGCGCGCGGTGGTCGACTTCGACCTGCCCGAGGCCGGCCACTACGCGATGGGCATGGCGTTCCTGCCCACGTCCCCGGTGAAGCGCGCCACGGCCAAGCGGACGATCGAGTACATCGCCGTCGAGGAGGGCCTGGAGGTGCTCGGCTGGCGGGTCGTTCCGGCCGAGCCCGGCACCCTGAGCCCGATTTCGCGGGAGAACATGCCGCACTTCGAGCAGCTCTTCGTCCAGTCGACCAGCGGTGAGACCGGCATCGACCTGGACCGGATGGCCTACCCGCTGCGGCAGCGGTCGCGCAACGAGGCGGGGGTGTACTTCGCCTCCCTCTCGTCGCGGACGACCGTCTACAAGGGCATGTTGACCACCCAGCAACTGGCCGAGGTGTTCCCCGACCTGACCGACGAGCGGATCGCCTCCGCGCTCGTGCTGGTGCATTCCCGGTTCTCGACCAACACCTTCCCGGCCTGGGAGCTGGCCCACCCGTACCGGCTGCTCGCCCACAACGGCGAGATCAACACCGTCCGCGGCAACCGGAACTGGATGCGGGCACGCGAGGCGCTGCTGGCCACCGACAAGATCTCCGGCGACCTGGAGCGGATCTACCCCATCTGCACCNCCGGCGGATCCGACTCCGCGTCTTTCGACGAGGTGCTCGAACTCCTGCACCTGGGCGGCCGGTCGCTGCCGCACGCGGTGCTGATGATGATCCCCGAGGCGTGGGAGAACCACGCCGAGATGGACGACGCGCGCCGCGCGTTCTACAGCTTCCACTCCTCGCTCATCGAGCCCTGGGACGGGCCGGCGGCGGTGACCTTCACCGACGGGACGCTGATCGGCGCCACCTTGGACCGCAACGGCTTGCGTCCCGGCCGCTACTGGGTGACCGACGACGGCCTGGTCGTTTTCGCCTCCGAGGCCGGCGTGCTGGACATCCCGCAGAGCAAGGTCGTCGCGAAGGGCCGGCTGCAGCCGGGCCGGATGCTGCTGGCCGACCTCGCCGAGCACCGGCTGATCGACGACGACGAGATCAAGGCCACCCTCGCGGCGGAGCATCCGTACGCCGAGTGGCTGGCGGCCGGCCGGGTCGACCTGAACGATCTGCCCGAGCGCCAGCACGTCGTCCATAGCCACGCCTCGGTCACCCGGCGCCAGCAGGTGTTCGGCTACACCCATGAAGAACTGAAGCTGATCCTCGCCCCGATGGCCCAAAGCGGCTACGAGCCGATCGGGTCGATGGGCTCCGACACTCCGCTGGCGGTGTTGTCGGACCGGCCGCGGCTGCTGTTCGACTACTTCGCCCAGCTGTTCGCCCAGGTCACCAACCCGCCGCTGGACGCGATCCGCGAGGAGCTAGTCACCTCCCTGTCGGCGACGTTCGGCCCCGAGGCGAACCTGCTGGAGCCGGGACCGGGGTCCTGCCGGCAGATCGTGATCCCGTATCCGATCCTCGACTCCGATCAGTTGGCCAAGCTCGTCCGGATCAACCGCGACGGCTCCATGCCCCAGTACGACACCCACGTCGTCCGGGGCCTCTACGACGTGGAGGGCGGGGGAGCGGCGCTCAAGGCGAAGTTGGACGAGCTGTGCCAGGAGGTCTCGGCCTCCATCGAGAGGGGTTGCCGGACGATCATCCTCTCCGACCGGCACTCCACCGCGGACTTGGCCCCGATCCCCTCGTTGCTGCTGACGGCGGCGGTGCACCAGCACCTCGTCCGGACCAAGCAGCGCACGCAGGTGGGGCTGATCGTGGAGGCCGGTGACGTCCGCGAAGTGCATCACGTCGCGACCCTGATCGGGTACGGTGCGGCCGCGGTCAACCCGTATCTGGCCTTCGAGAGCGTCGAGGATCTCGCCCGCCGCGAGTGGCTGGTCAAGCTCGATCCGGAGGACGCGGTCAAGAACGTCCGCAAGGCGCTGGGCAAAGGCGTGCTCAAGGTGATGTCGAAGATGGGCGTCTCCACGATCGCCTCCTACACCGGCGCGCAGATCTTCGAGGCGCTCGGGCTGTCGTCGGAGCTCGTGGACGCCTACTTCACCGGCACCACGTCCAAAATCGAGGGCATCGGGCTGGACGAGATCGCCGCGGGCATCGCCGCGCGACATGCGATCGCCTACCCGCCGGACCGGATCACCCTGCCGCACCGGACGCTCAGCGTCGGCGGGGAGTACCAGTGGCGCCGCGAGGGACCGCCGCACCTGTTCGATCCCGACACCGTGTTCCGGCTGCAGCACGCCACCCGGGCCAAGCGCTACGACATCTTCAAGGCCTACACCGAGCGGGTCAACGACCAGAGCAGGCGCCTGATGACGCTGCGCGGGCTGATGGAGTTCACCTCAGACCGCCGGCCGATCCCGATCGAGGAGGTCGAGCCCGTCGCCGAGATCGTGAAACGGTTCTCCACCGGTGCCATGTCGTACGGGTCGATCTCCCGGGAGGCCCATGAGACGCTCGCGATCGCGATGAACCGGCTGGGCGGCAAGTCCAACACCGGCGAGGGCGGCGAGGACAGCGACCGGCTGCACGACCCGGAACGCCGGTCGGCCATCAAGCAGGTCGCCTCGGGCCGCTTCGGCGTCACCAGCGACTACCTGACCAACGCCGACGACATCCAGATCAAGATGGCCCAGGGCGCCAAGCCCGGCGAGGGCGGGCAGCTGCCCGGCCAGAAGGTGTACCCGTGGGTGGCCAAGACCCGGCACTCGACGCCGGGCGTGGGGCTGATCAGCCCGCCGCCGCACCACGACATCTACTCGATCGAGGATCTCAAGCAACTGATCCACGACCTGAAGTGCGCGAACCCGGCGGCCCGGATCCACGTCAAGCTGGTGGCCGAGGTCGGCGTCGGCACGGTCGCGGCGGGGGTGTCGAAGGCGAAGGCGGATGTCGTCCTGATCTCCGGCCACGACGGCGGCACCGGTGCGGCGCCCCTCACCTCGCTCAAGCACGCGGGCGGGCCGTGGGAACTCGGCCTCGCCGAGACCCAGCAGACCCTGCTGCTCAACGGCCTGCGCGACCGGATCGTCGTCCAGACCGACGGCCAGCTCAAGACCGGCCGGGACGTGGTGATCGCCGCGTTGCTGGGGGCCGAGGAGTTCGGCTTCGCCACCGCGCCGCTGGTCGTCTCCGGCTGCGTGATGATGCGGGTCTGCCACCTCGACACCTGCCCGGTGGGCGTCGCCACCCAGAACCCGGACCTGCGGGCCAAGTTCAACGGGCACGCCGACTTCGTGGTGACCTTCTTCGAGTACATCGCCGAGGAGGTGCGCGAGATCCTGGCGTCGCTGGGCTTCCGCACGCTGGCCGAGGCGGTGGGTCACGTCGAGGTGCTGCAGGCGCGGAAGGCGATCGACCACTGGAAGGCCCAGGGCCTGGACCTGGAGCCCNTGCTGTACGCCGTCGACGTGCCCAAGGGCACGCCGCTGCGGCAGACGACGGCCCAGGATCACGGCTTGGCCGACAAGCTGGACGTCCGGCTCATCGAGTTGGCGGGGCCGGCGCTGGAGTCCGGCGAACTGGTGCGGGCGGACCTGAGCGTCCGTAACGTCGACCGGACGGTGGGGACGATGCTGGGCCACGAGGTCACCAAGGCCACCGAGGGCCGGGGCCTGCCGGAGGACACCATCGACATCACCCTGCGCGGCACCGCTGGGCAGAGCTTCGGGGCGTTCCTGCCGGCGNGGGTCACCCTGCGACTGGTCGGCGACAGCAACGACTACTTCGGCAAGGGCCTGTCCGGTGGACGGCTGATCGTCCGTCCCGCCGAGGATGCGTCGTTCAAGGCCGAGGAACAGATCATCGCCGGCAACGTCATCGCCTACGGTGCGACCTCGGGCGAGCTGTTCATCCGCGGCAAGGTGNGGGAGCGGTTCTGCGTCCGCAACTCCGGCGCGACAGCCGTTGTCGAGNGGGTCGGCGACCACGGTTGCGAGTACATGACCGGCGGCGAGGCGCTGGTCATCGGCCCGACCGGTCGCAACTTCGCGGCCGGCATGTCGGGCGGCGTCGCCTACGTCCTCGACCTGAACAGCCAACGGCTGAACACCGAGATGGTCGACCCGATCGACCTGGACGAGGCGGACGTGCACCGGGTGACCGAGTTGCTGCAGCGGCACGCCGAGGAGACCGGCTCCGAGGTGGCCACCCGGCTGCTGGACGAGGGCCGGATCGCCGAGCGGTTCACCAAGGTCATGCCGCGCGACTACGCGCGGGTGCTCGCCGCACGCAGCGAGGCCGAGGCCGCCGGACTGGACGAGGACGCGATCACCAAGAAGATGATGGAGGCCGCTCATGGCTGATCCAAGGGGCTTCATGACGACCCCCGGGAGGTTGCCGAGCGTCGTCCGGTGGCCGAGCGGGTGCACGACTGGAACGAGGTGTACCCGGTGTCCCCGGGCGCCGCGGTGCTGCCGATCATCCGCACCCAGGCGGGCCGCTGCATGGACTGCGGCATCCCGTTCTGCCACTCGGGCTGCCCGCTGGGCAACCTCATCCCCGAGTGGAACGACCTGGTCTGGCGGGGCGACTGGCGCGGTGCAACCGACCGGCTGCACGCGACCAACAACTTCCCCGAGTTCACCGGACGGCTCTGCCCGGCCCCGTGTGAGACCGCCTGCGTGGTCGGGATCAACCGCGACCCGGTGACGATCAAGAACGTCGAGGTCGCGATCATCGACCGCGCCTGGAACGACAGCCGCGTGACAGCGGTGATGCCCGAGTGGCACACCGGCAAGACGGTGGCCGTGGTCGGCTCCGGTCCGGCCGGGCTGGCCGTCGCCCAGCAACTGACCCGGGCGGGGCACACGGTGGTCGTGTACGAGCGGGCCGACGCCCCGGGTGGGCTGCTGCGCTACGGCATCCCTGAGTTCAAGATGGAGAAGGCGGTCCTGGACCGCCGGCTGAAGCAGATGCGGCTGGAGGGGACGGTGTTCAAGACCGGCGTCGCCATCGGCACGGATCTCACCGGCGAGGATCTCCTCGACCGCTTCGACGCCGTCGTGCTGGCCATCGGCTCGACGGCTGCTCGCGACCTGCCGATCCCCGGCCGGGAGCTCAACGGGATCCACCAGGCCATGGAGTTCCTGCCGCAGGCGAACCGCGCCGCGCTCGGCAACGAGCCGGAAGGCCAGATCACCGCCACCGGCAAGGACGTGGTCATCATCGGCGGCGGCGACACCGGCGCCGATTGCCTCGGCACGTCCATCCGGCAGGGCGCCCGCTCAGTGACCCAGCTGGAGATCCTGCCGACCCCGCCGAAGCAGCGTCCGGCGAACCAGCCGTGGCCCACCTACCCGATGATCTTCCGGGTCTCCTCGGCTCACGAGGAGGCCGGCGAGCGGGTCTATTCGGTGTCCACCAGCGAGTTCCTGGACGACGGCGCCGGCAACGTGGGGTCGCTGCGGCTCTCCGAGGTGGCCTTCAAGGACGGACGGTTCGAACCCGTCCCGGGAACCGAACGGGAGCTGCCGGCCCAGCTCGTCCTGCTCGCCATGGGGTTCGTGGGTCCGGAGCGGGCAGGGGTCGTCGAGCAGCTCGGAGTCGACCTCGACCCACGGGGGAACGTTGCCCGAGACGAGAACTTCGCCACCTCGGTGCCCGGGGTGTTCGTTTGCGGGGACGCCGGACGAGGGCAGTCGCTGATCGTGTGGGCGATCGCGGAGGGCCGCTCCTGCGCCAACGGCGTGGACGCCTATCTGCAGGGCTCCTCCCGGTTGCCCAAGCCGATCCAGCCCACCGACAGGCCGCTGGTTGTCTAGCAAGAAGAAGTTCAAGAAGCTGAGGCGGCTCGCCGAGCTGACCGAACGGCTGCCGCTGCCCTCGTCGGCCCCGGTCCGGTTGTTGGAGCCGCTGGATCTGGTCCAGGCGTTCGTCGAGGCCTGGGAGGACGAGGACGCCGACGCGCTCGCGGCCCTGTTCGCCGAGGATGCCGACTTCGTCAACGTGGTCGGGCTGTGGTGGACGAGCCGCACCTCGATCCGCAAGGCCCACCAGTACGGCTTCGACCGGATCTACGACAAGGCCAAACTGGCCATCGAGAAGGTGGCCGAGCGGCGGCTGGGCGAGGATGTTGCGGTCGTCCATGCCCGGTGGCGGATGACCGGCCAGCTCAGTCCGTCCGGCGAAGACGCCGACNCCCGGCGGNGGGTGATCAGCGCGACCCTGATCCGCCTGGAGGACGGCTCGTGGCTGGCCGTGAGTTTCCAGAACACCGACATCGCCGCAGCCGCCGACACTCTGCTGTCCCAGGACGGGCGGCTGACCCCGCCAGCTACCTGGGCGGCCCCTCCGCCGCCGAGGTGGCTGCAGCCGAACTCGTCGACGACGAGGGCTGATCGCGCCCTCGGCAATTCTGCTGATTGCCCGTCCCAGGGCGGGGCCCCACACTTCCCCTCGGTGGGCATCGGAGGCGTGGCTGTCCGAAACGGGGCTGCCCATCGCTCTTGAATGCCATGACACGAGGGGCGGTGCACATGGAGAAGCTCGAGACGCTGGACGAGGGCGCGGTCGAGGCGGCATCACCCGTCGCCACCGGGAAGCCGGCGATCGCGGCGCGCACTGCCTCGACCAGGAAGGCGTCGGTCGCGAAGGCGTCCGGACAAAAGACCGCCGAGCCGAAGGGATCCGCGGCGAGGACCACGCTCGCGAAGCAGGCCCGCGTCCCCGCGGCGTCCGCCGATCTCCTGGATCAGCCCGGCGAAGCGCTCGACAAATGGCTGCCGGGCACCACCCGGGCGCGACCGGGTGACCTTGCCGCGGCGCAGCGACAGGTGGCGGCGCTCGTCGCCAAGGGCGACCCCGTCGCGCTCGAGAGCGCGCTGAGCGCGATGGTCGATCGCTTCAGCGAGGAGCCGGGCTTCCTGGCGTTCGCGTCCGACACGTTCTGGACGATGTCGTCCGGCGACGGCAGCCGCGACGCCGAGCTAGCCCGCAAGGCGTGGGCCACCACGTTGTGCGCGGTGATCCCGGGAGCGGACAACGACGACCAGGGCGTCGACCTGATCCGGCGGCTGGCCGAGCAGTACGCAGTGGGCAATGCGTTCGACCCGGCCATCGGCTACTACGAGGAGTACGAGACCGCGTTGGAGGCGTTCGGGCGCGCTGGGCCCCGCTCCGCCCTGGCCGCGGCTAACCTGCTCACCGCGACGAACCCGGCGAAGGCGCTGGAGGTCGTCGCGAGCGCCGACGACAGTCTCGGTGGGGTGCTGGTGCGCGCCAGCGCCCACTGCGAACTGGGGGAGCACGAGGAGGCGGCGCGGCAGTTCGACTACCTGGAGCGGTTGTGGGGCCACGGCCCGCTTGACCTGCACCTGGACGACCGGTTCCAGTGGGTGCAGTCGATGGCGGAGACCGGACGCTTCGGCGGGGCCGAACGGGTGTGCACGACGACCCGCGAACTCATCCGGGTGCGGCGGGAGGAGGCGCGGGCGGGCGGCAAGCCGCTCGATCCCGAGGGGCTCGACGACGACCCCACCGGACACTGGGCGCATGTGTACGAGATCATGGCCGGTCGGCTGGCCCACCTCCAGGGCCGGTTCGCCGAGGGCTGGGAGCACTTCCGGGCCGCGTCCGACGACGACACCGAATCCCCGGACCTCCGGCGCTCTGCGCTGCGATTACGGCTGATGCTCGCCGACCACGCCCGCGCGGCAGCCACCTTGCGCGAGTTGGAGGCACTGGCCGCGGAGCAGGACACCGACGAGGCGTATGCGACGTTCGTCGACGCCGCCCTGTGGGCCTCGGCCCAGTGGGGCAACGAGGCGACCTCGGTCGTCCGGTCGCTGGACGAACCCGAGGACCCGGACGAGAAGTACCTCGCCGATGCCCGGTTGAAAGGCCAGGTGGCCGCGCGAGCGCTACTGGCCCGCGGCGGCAAGCAGTTGGATCTGGGGCAGCGACTCCGCCTGGCGCTGCTCGCCGGGGACGACCGGACCGCGGCCCGGCTGCTGGACAAGAATCCGCTGGGCAAGGACGACCCGTGGCCGTTGCGCGTGCTCGCCGCCGTGCTGGCCCTGCGGTGCGGCCGGGACGCCGAAGCGGCGGAGACGCTCGGCAAGGTCCTGAGCTCGCGCCGTCACGACGTGGACCTGCGCATCCTGCACGCCCAGGCGGCGCTGCTGGGCGATGAGCACCAGACCGCGCTGGCCGAAGCCATCGCCTGTACCGAGAGCATGCCGCTGCACCTGGTGGCCCGGGTCGTGAAGGCCGAGTGCGAGTTCGAGACGACGCTGGCCAACCGCTCGGCCGAGGGCGGCGACGAGTCGGCCGAGAACGCCCAACTCCTGATCCAGGCGGTGGCCGATTACCGGTTGGCCGCCGACCTGCACTGCTCCACGCGGCACTACCTCGTCAGCGGCACCCCGCGCGGTCCGATCGGGTCGGAACCCCTCGCACCACGCATGTACGAGGAGGTGTGCCGCCGCGGCCTGCACGCCGCGATCCTGGCCCAGGAGGAACTCGACCGGCTGTCGCTGCGCGGCGACCGGAGGCTGCGCGCCGACGCCACCGCGCTGCTTGACCAGCTGCGGCAGGTCACCCGGCCCTGCTGCCGCCGCCCGCGCGGTGCGCTGGCGGCCGCGTGGCATCGCGCCGGGCACGCGTTCGACCAGGACGAGGCCGCCCGGCTGGAGGACCTGCTGAACGCCCACCGCAGCTTCCAGTGGCGCCAGCGGGCCCAGAACCTGGCGTTGGTCGTGGTCGGGGCGCTCGTCGGCGCCCTGGGGCTCACCGGGACCCTGCCGGGTCCGCCGTCGGACGCGATCCGGACGACCGTCGTCGCGCTCGGGATCATCCTGCTGATGATGCCGTTCGCGCGCAGCCTGAAGATCGGTGCGGTGGAGTTCACCAGACCCGAAGTGGCTCGTCCGGTGTTCGGCAGATCCAGGGCGCTGCGCACTTCCTCGCTGATGCAGCGGGGCTACCACCTGGGCTCGTTCGCCCTGCCACCGACGCCTGAGCGGGGCCGCAGCCGGCGGGAGATCGTGGAGGCGGACCTGGCCGGCTGACCGGGTTCAGGCGAGGACGGCGTCGCACACCTCGATGAGACGACGGCGCAGCACCGCGGCGGCGTCCGCGAAATGGCGCTGGGCGTGGAGGTATTCGGACTTGCCGGCCGGGGTTTCGATGGCGATGGGAGAGTGGCCGAGGGCGGTGACGTCGTAGGGCGAGGCCCGCATGTCGATCACCCGGATCTCGCGAGCCAGGACGAAGCAGTCGACGACCAGCGCAGCCGGGGTGAACGGGGCGAGCTTGTAGGCCCACTTGTACGTGTCCATGGCCGCATGTAGGCAGCCCGGTTGTTCGTTGTCGATCCGGGTCGTGAGGGTGGGCCGGCGTGTGTTGAGCCCGACGGCTTCGGGGGTGAAGAAGCGGTAAGCGTCGTAGTGGGTGCAGGCGATCCGGTGCCGCTCGACGACCTCGTCCGTCCCCGCGGAGCCGAGACGCAAGGGCAGCTGTCGGTGCCTCAGTTCGTCCGCGGGCAGCCGGTAGACCATCGCCCACTCGTGCAGGCCGAAGCAGCCCAGGGCGGCCGGACGGTTCTGGGTGGCGACCAGCAGGTCGCGGATCCAGGCGACCTCGTCGCTGCGGGACTCGGCCAGCCGAGGGTCGACGTGGGCGTGTGTCTCGGCGACCGCGAAGCCGCGGATCGACCCGAACGCCGTCACGTCGCCGGCCAGGCGGACGCCCCACCCGGGGTGCCAGCGGCGCAGTGCCCCGGGCCGATAGGAGTAGTACTCGAACAAGAAATCCTCGATCGGGTGCCGCTCGCCGCGGGAGCGGCGCCGCAGATGGTCCGCGACCAAGGCGTCGACCCGCCGCTGGTGGGCCGCGGCGAGGGCCGCCAGGCGGCTTCGTCCAGGGCCCTCCCACGCACCTCGGAGGTCGTCGCTTCCAAGGCCGGCTCGGCTTTACCGGCAGTCGAGCGTGTCGGGACCGCGCCCTGCGGGGCTTTCCCGGCGGTCGAGCCTGTCGGGACCCCGGTCGTCGGTGGTGGTTCTGCGGTGGTCGAGCGTGTCGGGACCGCGCCCTGCGGGGTTTCCCGGTGGTCGTGCGTGTCGGGACCGCGTCGTGCGGGGTTTCTCGGCGGTCGTGCGTGTCGGGACCCCGGACCTGAGGGGTGCTGCTCCGCTCCCACCCATGCCCTCAGCCGTCGATCTCCTCGTGCACCCGCAACAGCGTGCTCTTGCCGAACAGGGACTCGACCAGGTCCACGGCCAGTTCGGCAGTGGCGTTCCGGACGTCGAGGGCCGGATTCAACTCCACCAGGTCCACCGAGCCGAGCCGGCCGGTGTCGGCCAGCATCTCCATGCAGAGGTGGGCCTCCCGGTAGGTGGGGCCTCCCTGCACCGGCGTGCCCACCCCGGGNGCGATCTGGGGATCCACGAAGTCGAGGTCGAGCGACAGGTGGACGTGGGTGTTCTCGTCCACCCCGGCCAGGGCCCGCACCATGGTCCGGCGCATGCCGATCTCGTCCAGGAAGCGCATGTCGAAGACCTCGATCCCCGCCGTGTGCAGGAACCGCTTCTCGCCGGAGTCGACGCTGCGGAGCCCGATCTGCCGGATCTCGTCGTGGTGCATGGCAGGCACCACGCCCGCCAGCGAGATCAGCTCCTGAGGTCCGTGGCCGGTGAGGCAGGCCACAGGCATCCCGTGGATGTTGCCCGAGGGGGTCAGTTCGGCGGTGTTGAAGTCGGCGTGGGCGTCCACCCAGATCACGCGCAGCGCCTTGCCGTTGTGCCGGCAGTACTTGGCCACCGCGCTGATCGAACCGATGGCCAGCGAGTGGTCCCCGCCCAGCACGAGCGGGAACTGCCCCGCCTCCAGTTCGGTCGAGACGGCGTCGAACACGATCTGGTTCCACTCGGCGACCTGCTCCAAGTGGCGGTAGCCGTCCACGGGAGGGAGCTGCGGGTTCGCCGGGCCGGACAGGTCGCCGGTGTCGCGGACGACGCAGCCGAAACCCTCCAGCGCCTGCTGGATGCCCGCCACCCGCAGCGCCTGGGGNCCGAGCCGGCAGCCTACGGTGGAGGCACCGATGTCGGTCGGGACGCCGATCAGGCTGACGTGCTGCGGCATGGTGTTCCTTCGTCCGTGGTTGCTGTCCTCGCACATGCAACCAGGAGTGCTGCGCGGTGGCAACCGTGCTGGCGGCCGGGCACGATTCGTACAGTGACCCCATGCCGACCAGATTCGTGGCGCTGCTGCGCGGGGTGAACCTAGGACCCAACCGGCGCGTGGCGATGCCCGCGCTCAAGGCGCTCGGCGAAGACCTCGGGTTCACGGACGTGTCCACCTTTCTCAACTCGGGCAACCTGCTCTTCGCCGCGGACGCGCGAGAGCCGACGGTGGTGAGGAACCTGGAGGCCGCCTTGGCCAAGCAGTTCGGGGCGACATCCCGGTGGCGGTCCGCAGCGCAGCGGATTTGGCCAAGGCGGTCGCGGCCAGCCCGTTCGCCGACGGCGACCCTTCCCGGGTGCTGGTCTGCTTCCTCGACCAACCGCCCTCCGACAAGGCTGTCCGCGCGCTGATGGACGCGGCCGGACCGACCGAGGTCGTCCGGGTCGCCGGACGGGAACTCCACCTGCACCTGCCGGACGGACAGGCGTCCTCGAAGCTGGCGGCCACCTTGCCGAAGCTGGTCGGACGCCGCGTGTGCACGGCGCGGAATCTGCGCACCTGCAGCCGGCTGGCCGCGTTGCTGGGCGGGTGATCGCGACACGCCGGGGCGAGCGCGGCGCGCGTTTCGCTGAACGGTTCTGTCCGCGCCCGGCGCTAGGGTGGTCCTCTTCGCTGAACTTCCCCGGCGGCCCCTGGAAACCACCGCGCTCGTTTGGAGGCGACCTGTCATGCCGGACGGCTTCGTGCACCTGCACTGCCACTCCGAGTACTCGATGCTCGACGGTGCCGCCCGGCTGAAGGATCTGGTGACCCAGAGCGAACGCATGGGCATGCCGGCGCTGGCGATCACCGACCACGGCAACCTGTTCGGCGCCTACGAGTTCTACAAGGTCGCCAAGGGCAGTGCGGTCAAGCCGATCATCGGGCTGGAGGCCTACCTCACGCCCAAGACCCACCGCTCGGAGCGCAAGCGGATCCAGTTCGGGGACGGCACCGGCGACGACGTGTCCGCCAAGGGCGCCTACACGCACATGACCGTGTGGGCCGAGAACACCGAGGGCATGCACAACCTGTTCCGGCTGAGTTCCATGAGCTCGCTGGAAGGGTTCTTCTACAAGCCGCGGGCCGACCGGGAACTGCTGCACCGCTACGCCTCCGGCCTGATCGCGACCACCGGCTGTCCCTCAGGCGAGGTGCAGACCTACCTGCGGCTGGGCCAATACGCCGAGGCGCTCGCCTCGGCCGCGGAGTTCCGGGACATCTTCGGCGCCGGCAACTTCTACGTGGAGCTGATGGATCACGGCCTCGACATCGAGACCCGGGTCCGCCGCGACCTGCTGCGGATCGCGAAGGACCTGAACCTGCCGCTGGTGGCCACCAACGACCTGCACTACGTGCACGCCGAGGACGCGGTGGCCCACGACACGCTGCTGTGCGTCTCGTCCGGCTCCAACCGGGACACCCCGAACCGCTTCCGCTTCGACGGCAACGGCTACTACCTGAAGTCGCCGGAGGAGATGCGGAACCTGTGGGCCGAACTGCCCGAGGCCTGCGACAACACCCTCGCGATCGCCGAGCGCTGCCAGACCCACTTCGACGAGGGCACCGGCACGTTCATGGCCCGTTTCGACGTCCCGGCGNGGGAGACCGAGGCCTCCTGGTTCGTCAAGGAGGTCGAGCGCGGGCTGCGCGAGCGCTTCCCCGGTGGGGTGCCCGACTACGCCACCACCCAGGCGCGCTTCGAGCAGGACGTGATCATCGGCAAGGGCTACGCCGGCTACTTCCTGGTGGTCGCCGACTTCATCACCTGGGCCAAGGACCACGGCATCCGGGTCGGTCCCGGACGTGGCTCGGGTGCGGGGTCGATGTGCGCCTACGCGCTGCGGATCACCGACCTCGACCCGGTGCCGCACGGGCTGATCTTCGAGCGCTTCCTCAACCCGGAACGTCCGTCGATGCCGGACTTCGACATCGACTTCGACGAGCGCCGGCGCGGCGAGGTGATCCGCTACGTCACCGAGAAGTACGGCGACGACCGGGTCTGCCAGATCGTCACCTACGGGACGATCAAGGCCAAGCAGGCGATCAAGGACGCCGCCCGGGTGCTCGGCAAACCGTTCCAGCTCGGCGAGAAGCTCACCAAGGCCTACACCCCCGCGGTGATGGGCAAGGACGTCAGCATCGCCGATGTGTTCGACNCCCAGCACGCGCGCTACGCCGAGGGCGGTGAGTTCCGCGCGCTCTACGAGTCCGACACCGAGGTGCAGGAGGTCGTCGACACCGCTCGGGGCATCGAGAACCTCAAGCGCCAGTGGNGGGTGCACGCGGCCGGGGTGATCATGTCGTCCGAACCGCTGCTCGACATCGTCCCGATCATGAAGCGGGAATCGGACGGCCAGATCATCACGCAGTTCGACTACCCCAGCTGCGAGGCGCTCGGCCTGGTCAAGATGGATTTCCTGGGCCTGCGCAACCTTACGATCCTCGACGACGCGATCGCCAACGTGAAGGCGAACCGGGGCATCGATCTCGACCTGGACGCGCTCAGCAAGGACCCCACCGACAAGGCCACCTACGAACTGCTGGCCACCGGCGACACCCTCGGCATCTTCCAGCTGGACGGCAGCGGCATGCGGGTGCTGCTGAAACTGATGCAGCCGGACAACTTCGAGGACATCTCCGCCGCCTTGGCGCTGTACCGTCCCGGCCCGATGGGGGCCGACAGCCACACCAACTACGCGCTGCGCAAGACCGGCAAGCAGCCGATCGTCCCGATCCACCCGGAACTGGCCGAGCCGCTGGCCGACATCCTCGACCTGACCTACGGCCTGATCGTCTACCAGGAGCAGGTGCAGCAGATCGCGGTGAAGGTCGCGAACTACACCCTGGGCGCGGCGGACGAGCTGCGCCGGGCGATGGGCAAGAAGAAGAAGGAGGTGCTGGAGAAGGAGTACGGCAAGTTCGCCGCGGGGATGCACGCCAACGGCTTCTCCGCAGGCGCCGTCAAGGCCTTGTGGGACATCCTCGTCCCGTTCTCCGACTATGCCTTCAACAAGGCCCACACCGCCGCGTACGGGCTGATCTCGTACTGGACGGCGTACCTCAAGGCCAACTATCCGGCCGAGTTCATGGCCGCGCTGTTGCAGTCGGTGAAGGACGACAAGGACAAGTCCGCGATCTACCTGGCCGAGTGCCGCCGCATGGGCATCCGGGTGCTGCCGCCGGACGTGAACGAGTCCGAGTCGATGTTCACCCCGGTCGGCACCGACATCCGCTACGGCCTCGCCGCGATCCGCAACGTGGGCGAGAACGTCGTCCGAGGGATCGTCGGGGCACGGACGGAGTTCGGCAAGGCGCACGACTTCAACGATNTCCTCGCCAACGTGCCGCTGGTGGTGTGCAACAAGCGGGTCATCGAGTCGCTGATCAAGGCCGGTGCCTTCGACTCCCTGGGCCACTCGCGGCGCGGACTGATGGAGTGCTTCGAGCAGAAGGTCGACGAGGTCATCGACCTCAAGCGGAACCAGGCCAACGGTCAGGACGACCTGTTCGCCGATCTGCTCGGCGACACCGGTGGGACGGTGGTGAGCAGCCCGGTGCCCGCCACCGAGGAGTGGGAGAAGCGCGTCCGGCTCGCCTTCGAGCGCGAGATGCTCGGTCTGTACGTGAGCGACCATCCGCTGCTGGGGCTCGAACACGTCCTGCACGCCAACCGGGACGTGTCCATCGGCGGGCTGCTGGCCGACGACGGCCCGCGGGACACGACGGTCACGATCGCCGGGATGATCACCTCCGTCCAGCGCAAGCAGACCCGCAACGGCGACTTGTGGGCGGTGGTCACCGTCGAGGATCTGGAGGCCTCGCTGGAGGTGCTGTTGTTCCCGAAGGTGTACCAACTGGTCGCCCTCAGCCTGGCCACCGACACCATCGTCAAGATCAAAGGGCGCGTGCGCACCAAGGACGAGAGCGTCGAGATGCAGGGCAACGACGTGGTGTTCCCGGACGTCTCCGAGGGGCCCGGCGGCCCGGTGGTGATCTCGTTGCCGGCGGCCCGGTGCACCCCGGCCGTCGTCCAGCAGTTGCGCGCGGTCCTCAGTAACCACNCGGGGGCGACCGAGGTGCGGGTACGGCTGCTGACCACCGGCAACAAGGTCACCACCTGGAAACTCGAGGAACGCCTGCGCGTGATGCCCTCGCCACCGCTGATGGCCGACCTGAAGGCCTTGTTGGGGCCCTCATGCGTGAGCGTCTAGGGTTGGCGGCGTGACCAGCCCGCCGACCGTCGAGACTCCTGCGGTGCCCGCGGAACCGGCTCGTCCGAGCGCGGTCCGGCTGGCGATCCTGGGGCTGGCGTCGTTGGTCGCTGGGGGTTGACCGGCCTGGTCTGGTCCCGGGTCGCGGTGCTGCCCAGCTACACCGTGCTCCCCGACGGTTCGGCGACGATGTCGGAGCGCGGACTGACCGAGTTCTTCTGCGCCGACGCATGGTTCGTCGTCTGCGGCGCCGTCGTGGGGCTGGCTCTCGGCATCGTCTCCTGGCGGCTGTTCAAACAACTGGGCTGGCCGGTGGCGCTCGTGGCCGCCGGGGCCGGCCTGCTGGCCGGGCTGGCGTGTTGGCAACTGGGTCAGCTGTTCGGCCCGGGGCCTTCGACGAGCGGATGGCTGCGGCCCGCCCCACCGACCAGGTGCCGATCGCGCTGGAGCTGCGCTCGTACAGCGCCCTGGCGGTGTGGGCCTTCGCGGCCGTGGCGCCGGTGCTCCTGGCCTCCTCGCTGGGCCGGGACGAGGAGGCGCCCCGGGCTCCTCGCCGGCGCCGGCAAGCCCCGACGAGGTTCCCGCAGAGCAGGTCGACGACCGCGGTGTGCTCACCGAGTCGCCGGCCGACCAGACAGCAGAAAGCACCGCCCCATGAACACTGCCGGCGATGTCGTGATCGCCTACCTGATCACCCAGCGCGACGTGCTCGCCGTCCGCGAACTCGACGTACTCGCGGACGCACCGGACGCCGTCCACCGCTCGCGGGTCGCCACCCGCCGGGCACGCAGCGCGCTGCGGACGTTCCGCCGCCTGTTCGACACCAGGGTGGTCCGGNGGCTCCGGGACGAGCTGGCGTGGCACGCGGATCTCCTGGGTGCGCCGCGCGACGCGGAGGTGCCGCGTGATCGCCTCCTCGGCGCGCTGGACGCGCTGGACCCGGGCGCGGTGCACGGCCCGGTGCGCGAACGGATCGCCGACGGGCTCGCCACGACCCACACCGAGGCACACGCCCGGCTGGTGACGTCCATGCAGAGCCAGCGCTACCGCGAGCTCCGCGAGCAGTTGGACGGCTTCGTCGCCGACCCGCCCTTCCGGACGAAGGCGTCGAAGTCACCCGCACACGTGCTGCCGCGGCTGCTGGGCGCCGCGCTGGCGCACGTCGAGGAACTCGCCCGCCGGGCCGAAGACCTGCCCTCCGACCTCACCCACTGGCACGAGGTGCGCAAGGCGGCGAAGGCGGCCCGCTACTGCTCCGAGGGGCTCGTGGACGAGTTCGGCGCGGGCGCCAAGAGCCTGGCAAAGGCGTGGGAGAAGGTCACCGAGGCGTTCGGCGCGGTCCAGGACAGCGTGGTGGCCGAGCAGGTGATCGTCCGCGAGGCCGCGAAGGCACAGCAGTCCGGGGAGCCGACCGACACCTACCTGGTCCTCGAGGCGGGAGAGCTGGCGCTGCGGGAGCAGGCGCTCCAGCGGGGTCGGGAGAACCTCGCGGCAGCGCTCACGCTGCCGACCGCGACGATCCTCGAGGGCTGAACCTGCTACCGCGGGGGCCGCGGTGCCTCAACGGGCGATGTCGGCGATCCGTCCGGCCGTGACGGCCAGCAGATCGTCCGGGCTGAGTTCGACCTGCAGTCCGCGCTTGCCGGCGGACACGTAGATCGTGTCGAACAGTTCGGCGGTCTCGTCCAGCAGCGTGGGCAGCGGCGTGCGCTGACCGATGGGNGAGATCCCGCCCACGACGTAGCCGGAACTGCGGGCCGCGTCGTCCGGCTTGGCCATGGTGGCCCGCTTGGCGCCGAGCGCGGCAGCCATCGCCTTCAGATCCAGTTGCGCAGCGACCGGGACGATGCCGACGGCGAGTTCGAGCTTGGCCGTTCCGACGTCCACCACCAGGGTCTTGAAGATGCGCAACGGATCGACGCCGAGTTCGCGAGCCGCTTCGTCCCCGAAGTTCCGGGCGTCGTCGCGGTGGGTGTACGGGTGCAGCGTGTACGAGATCCCGGCAGCCGTCAGTGCCTGGGTGGCGGGCGTGCCGCCGGCGCTGGTGCGGACCACCAGGCCACGCTATCCGACCCGGGCCGGCTCAACGCCCGCGACCGGGGCGGCCCCAGAAGGCGTCCGGAGTACGGTGCGAGGGTGAAGCCCGAGGAATTCCGCACCGCCGCGCACCAACTCGTCGACTGGATCGTCGACTATCAGGAGGGGATCGCCCGGTTCCCGGTCGGGGCCCAGGTCGCACCGNGGGAGACCGCGGCCAAGCTGCCGGCCCACCCGCCGGCGGAACCGGACGGCTTCCAGGCCATCCTGGCCGACCTGGACGAGATCGTCGTCCCGGGCCTCACCCACTGGCAGCACCCGAGCTTCTTCGCCTATTTCCCGGCCAACACCGGCTACCCGTCGGTCCTGGCCGACATGCTGTCCACCGGCCTGGGCGCGCAGGGGATGAGTTGGGTGACGGGCCCGGTGGTCACCGAGCTCGAGACCCGGATGATGGACTGGATGGCCGACCTGCTCGGCCTCCCGGAGACCTTCCGCAGCACCAGCGAGAACGGCGGCGGGGTGATCCACGGCTCGGCGTCGGAGGCGACGCTGGCCTCCATTCTGGCCGCCCGGTGGCGGATCACCCAGGGCCGGGTCAACCACGACGGGGACACCTCGAAGCTGGTGGCCTACGCCACGTCCCAAGCGCATTCAAGCGTCGAGAAGGGTCTGCGGGTCGCCGGGATCGGCACCGATCAGCTGCGCGTGGTGGCGCACGACGAGACGTTCGCGATGCGGCCGGACGACCTCGAACGGCAGATCGCGGCCGACCGCGCCGCGGGGCTCGTCCCGTTCTGGGTGTGTGGCACCCGTGGCACCACGAGTTCCATGGCGTTCGATCCCCTGACCCAGATCGGAGCGATCGCCCGCCGCGAGNGGCTGTGGCTCCACGTCGACCTGGCGATGTCCGGGGTGGCGGCGCTGGTCGAGGAGCATCGCTGGGTCAACGACGGCCTGGAACTGGCCGACAGCTACTGCACCAACCCGCACAAGTGGATGGGCGTCGCCTTCGACTGCGACCTGTTCTACGTCGCCGACCGCCGCGCGCTGCTGGGTGCGCTGAGCATTCTCCCGGAGTACCTGCGGTCCGCCGCGGCCGAATCGGGAGCAGCGATCGACTACCGCGATTGGCAGGTGCCCCTCGGTCGCCGCTTCCGCGCCCTGAAGCTCTGGTTCACGCTGCGGACCGACGGGGTCGCACCGGCCCAGGAGATGATCCGCCGGCACGTGGCCCTGACGCAGGAACTGGCCCTCTGGGTCGCGGGCGACGACCGGTTCGAGATCGTGGCGCCGCATCCCCTGAACCTCGTCTGCTTCCGGCTGGTCGACCCCGATCCGGCGTCCGGGGACCGGCGGACCGACGCCCTCGTCGCGGCCGCCAATGCCAGCGGCGAAGCGCTGTTCACCCGCACCGTGCTCGACGGACGGGTCGCGCTGCGCTTCTGCGTGGGCGGGGTGCGCACCCAACGTGAGCACGTCCGGGCCGGCTGGGAGTTGCTGCAGCGGCTGGCGTGAACGCCGCGAGGTGCCCAGGCGTGCGCCCCTTAGAATCCCCACCGTGCTGAGGACCCTCGATCTGCGTGGCCGCCGCGGTGACTACCGCAGCGTGGTACCGCGTGCGCCCATGGACGTGGACGCTGCCGTCGAGGCCGTCCGTCCGGTGTGCCGGGCCGTCGCCGAACGTGGCGCGGAGGCCCTGCGAGAGTTCTCCGAACGCTTCGACCGGTGTGTTCCCACGTCGTTCCGGGTTCCACCGGAGGCGCTGGCCGAGGCCGAACGGTCCCTCGATCCCGACCTGCGGGCGGCGTTCGTGGAGGCGATCCGGCGTCGCCGGCTGNGTCGCAGCGGCCGAGGCGGGGAGTCTCGCGTGCGGGTCGAACCGGCCCCCGGTGCGGTGGTTGAGCAGAAGGCGATTCCCGTCCAGCGGGTGGGCCTCTACGTGCCCGGCGGGCTGGCCCCATTGGCCTCCTCGGTGCTGATGAACGTGGTCCCCGCCCAGGTGGCCGGCGTCTCGTCCCTGGCGGTCACGTCCCCGCCGCAACGGGAGCACGGCGGCTTGCCGCATCCCACGATCCTGGCGATGTGCGCGCTGCTCGGCGTCGAGGAGGTGTACGCCGTCGGCGGTGCCCAGGCGATCGCCATGTTCGCCTACGGGGTGCCGGACGTGTGTGAGCCGGTCGACCTCGTCACAGGGCCCGGGAACATCTACGTGGTGGCCGCGAAGCGGCTGCTGCGCGGGGTCATCGGGATCGATTCCGAAGCCGGGCCCACCGAGATCGCCATCCTGGCCGACGATTCGGCCGACCCGCGGTTCGTTGCCGCCGACCTCATCTCCCAAGCCGAGCACGACCCGATGGCGGGCTCGGTGCTGGTGACCGACTCGGTGGCTCTCGCCGAGGCCGTCCGGGCCGAGCTGGAGCCCTTGGTCACGGCCACCAAGCACGCCGAACGGATCCGCCAGGCCTTGTCGGGAGAGCAGTCGGCGATCGTGCTGGTCGACGATCTCGACCAGGGCCTCGCCGTCGTGGACGCCTACGCCGCCGAACACCTGGAGATCCACACGCGCGACGCCGCCGCCGTGGCCGACCGGGTGCACAACGCGGGCGCGATCTTCGTGGGCCCCTGGTCGCCGGTGTCCCTGGGCGACTACTGCGCGGGCAGCACGCACGTGCTCCCCACCGCCGGCTGCGCGTGCCACTCGTCCGGGCTGAACGTGAAGAGCTTCCTCAAGGCCGTCCACGTCATCTCCTACGAACGGGACGCGTTGCTGGAGGTGGCGGACGTGGTCGAGACCTTCGCCGCGGCCGAGGACCTGCCCGCCCACGGTGCGGCCGTCACGGTGCGCCGGCCANTGAGGCCCGATCCGAGTCTGGGCGACCTGCCGCTGCGGCCCGAACTGGTGGGGGAGGAGCCCTACGGGGCGCCGCAGTTGGACGTGCCCGTCCGGCTGAACGTGAACGAGAACCCCTACCCGCCCTCCGCCGAGATCGCGGCCGAGATGGCCGCGGCCGTCGCCGGCGCCGCGGGGCAGGTGAACCGGTACCCGGACCGGGAGGCCCTGGCCCTGCGGACCGCCCTCGCGGGGTATCTTGGCCACGGGCTGACCGCTGCCAACATCTGGGCCGCGAACGGCTCCAACGAGGTCATGACCCACGTGCTGGGCGCGTTCGGCGGCCCCGGACGAACGGCGCTGTCGTTCAGCCCCACCTACTCGATGTACCCCGAGTACGCCCGCAACACCCACACCTGCTGGGTCACGGTGCCGCGGCACGCCGACTTCACCCTGGACGCCGACCTCGTGCTCGGCGCGATCGCGGAGCATGCCCCGAGCGTCGTGCTGATAACCACCCCCAACAACCCCACGGGTACGACGACGCCGCTGGCGGTGATCGAGGCGATCCTGAACGGCACCGACGCGCTGGTGGTGGTCGACGAGGCCTACCAGGAGTTCGCCCGGCACCCCGAGCGGACGGCGCTCACCCTGTTGTCGCGGCACGGCAACCTCATCGTCAGCCGGACGATGAGCAAGGCCTTCGCCCTGGCCGGCGGACGGCTCGGCTATCTCGCTGCCGCGCCGGCGATAGTGGACGCCTGCCGGATCGTCCGGTTGCCCTACCACCTGTCGGCGCAGACGCAGGCGATAGCGGAGGTCGCCCTCGCCCACGCCGACTTCATGCTGGGCCAGGTCGATCAGTTGCGGGCCGTCCGCGACGAGCTGCTCGTCCGGCTGCCTCGACTGGGGGTCGAGGTGATCGACTCGGATGCGAACTTCTGTTTGTTCGGGCCGTTCGCCGACCGGCATGATGTCTGGCAACGCCTGCTGGACAAGNGGGTTCTCGTCCGCGAGACCGGTCCGGCGGGCTGGCTGCGGGTCTCCGCCGGAACCCCGGAGGAGACCGAGGTGTTCTACGCCGCCCTCGAAGCGGTGCTGAAGGAGTTGTGATGGCCGCGAAGCGGGCGATGGACGAGAGCCGGCGGGCCGTCGTCGAACGCACCACCAGCGAATCGTCGGTCCGCGTCGAGGTGAACCTCGACGGGACGNGGGAGTCGACGATCTCCACCGGGGTGGGCTTCTACGACCACATGCTCACCGCGCTGGCCCGGCACTCGCTGATCGACCTGAACATCACCACCAGCGGCGACGTGCACATCGACGCCCACCACAGCGTGGAGGACACCGCGATCGCGCTCGGGGTGGCGCTCGCGCAGGCGCTCGGCGACAAGCGCGGCATCCGCCGCTTCGGCGACGCCACCGTGCCCCTGGACGAGGCACTCGCGCAGTGCGTGGTCGACGTCGCCGGCCGGCCCTACTGCGTGCACACCGGTGAGCCGGACGGCCAGGAGTACGTCCAGATCGGCGGGTCCGGGGTGCCCTACACCGGGTCGCTGACCCGGCACGTCATCGAATCCATCGCGCTCAACGCACGGATCTGCATCCACCTGCGGGTGCTCGCGGGACGCGACCCGCACCACATCGTCGAGGCCCAGTACAAGGCGCTGGCGCGTGCCCTGCGCGACGCGGTGGCACTCGATCCGCGGATCGCCGACACCGTGCCCTCCACCAAGGGTTCGCTGTGACCCCTGCCCCCGCGTGGTGGTGCTCGACTACGGCTCGGGCAACCTGCACTCGGCCACCCGCGCCCTCGCGGCCGCCGGTGCCGACATCGTGCTCAGCGCCTGCGCCGAGGATGTCACCGCCGCCGACGGCCTGGTGGTGCCGGGCGTGGGGGCGTTCGCCGCCTGCATGGACGGGCTGGTCTCGGTCGGCGGCCCGGAACTGATCCGCGGCTGTCTCGCCCGTGGCATCCCGGTGTTGGGCATCTGCGTGGGCCACCAGGTCCTGTTCCACCACGGCACCGAGCACGGCCACGACGCGGCCGGCCTGGCCCTCCTGCCGGGCATGGTCGAGCAACTGCCCGCCACCCGGCTGCCGCACATGGGCTGGAACACCGTGGCGGCGCCGGAGGATTCGGCGCTGTTCGCCGGGGTGCGCGACGAGCGCTTCTACTTCGTCCATTCCTTCGGCGTGCTGCCCGGCCCGGCGTGGCCGACAGGCGCGCGGGTCACCTGGTGTGAGCACGAGGGCGCCNCGGTTCGTGGCCGCCGTCGAGCACGGGCTGCTCAGCTCGACCCAGTTCCACCCCGAGAAGTCCGGCGCCGCGGGGCCNCGGCTGCTGCGCAACTGGGTCAGCGGGCTCGGTGGGACGGACGCGGCCGCGCGCACCGACCCCGCCTGACCACCGGATCGGGGCGTCAACGGCGGCCCTTGTCACCAGGGCCTGGGCCGCGACGGGTGGTCGGATCGGGACAGGGCCGTGGGCCCCACGGTCGGGGCGGACCGCGCTGCGATTGGCCGCAGGGCCGATCTCATCCGCGGCGGTCCCCTCGCGCCGCCCCGCTAGGCTCAGGCCCCGTGACCGCACCACTGACCACCTTGGATCTGCTGCCCGCCGTCGACGTCCAGAACGGGCAGGCCGTTCAACTCGTCCAAGGGGTCGCCGGCAGCGAGAAGACCTTCGGCGACCCGCTCGCCGCCGCCCTGCGGTGGCAGGACGAAGGCGCCCGGTGGCTGCACCTGGTCGACCTCGACGCCGCCTTCGGCCGCGGGTCCAACGCCGCGGTCATCGCCGACATCGTCGCCTCGATGAGCCTTCAGGTCGAACTCTCCGGCGGCATCCGCGACGACGCCAGCCTCGAGCGGGCGCTGGCCACCGGCTGTACCCGGGTCAACATCGGCACCGCCGCGCTGGAGAACCCCGCCTGGTGCGAGCGGATCATCGCCGAGCACGGCGACCGGATCGGGATCTCGATCGACGTGAAGGGCTCGCGGCTGGCCGCGCGCGGCTGGGTGCGCGAGGGCGGCGACTGGGCGGAGGCCGTCGAGCGGCTCACGGCGGCCGGCTGCACGACCTTCGTGGTCACCGATGTCGCCTCCGACGGCATGTTGACCGGTCCCAACCTCGAGCTCCTGCGGGCTGTGTGCGCCCGCACCGACGCCCAGATCATCGCCTCCGGCGGGATCGCCCGCTTGGAGGATCTGGCGGCGCTGCGCGCTCTTCGTCCCCTCGGCGTGACCGGCGCCATCATCGGAACCGCCTTGTACGTGGGCAATTTCAGCCTTGCTGACGCGCTCGCGGTCGCGGGCGGTTGACAACGGGTAGATTGGGCAGACGGGGAACTAGCACCGGAGGCGCGACATGGCGGTCCCGGAACGGACCTTCGGGTGTTCGTGGAAGCCGGTGACCCCACGGGACCTTCCCGAGTTGGCCGACCTGGTGTCGGCGATCGAATACCTCGACAACGCGGTCCAGCATCACGGGCTGGACGAACTGGCCATGGCCCTGGCCGATCCGGCTCAGGACGTGGCGCCCGATACCGTGCTGCTGCGGGACGAGGAGGGCACGGTCGTCGGCTATGGCTGGAACCAATGCCCGGCCCCTACCGATCCCGTCCGGCGGGTGTTCCTGTCCGGGGTCGNNCACCCGTCCTGGCGCAACCGCGGCGTGGGCGCGACGATCCTGGAGTACCTCGCCGCGCGAGCGTCCGAGTGGGACGCGGAGACCCGCCGCACGGGCTTTGGACCCCTCGAACTCGTCGCGCTGGCGGACGGGGGAACCAGCGCGNAGACCGGCCTCCTGGCCGCCGCCGGCTTCGTCCCCCAGCGCTGGGTGTACAGCCTGCACCAGAACTTCGATCCGGCTGCCGAGCCCTGGCACCTCGCCCCCATCGACGGGGTCGAACTCGTCGGCTGGCGTCCGGAACTGGCCGAGCAGGCCCGGCTCGTCCACAACCTCAGCGAGGAGCACCGGCAGTGGGCGGTGCTCCAGGACGGCCACACCTGGGAACTCGCGTTGACCGATCAGTCCGCCCGTCCGGAGTTGTCCTGGATGGCGCTGGACGGCGGGCGGGTCGTCGGGTTCGCGCTCAACGCGCAGCTGCCGGGCGAGCCGATCGGCTGGACCGAGCGCGTCGCGGCGCTGCCCGCCTGGCGCAACCGGGGACTGCTGCGCGGCCTTCTCGCGTCCAGCCTCAACACCTTCCGTGAGGCCGGGCTCGCCGGGGCCGGCGTGGGTGTGGACGCCGACTCGCCCTCGGCCGTGCTGCCCTACCAGGGGCTCGGCTACGGGGTGGTCGGCACGGTCGCCTGGTACGTCCGCCGGGAACCGGCCAGCTACAGTGTTCTCCGCACGCCCGGCAAGACCTGACGGAGGAACTAGATGAGCGGCCACTCCAAGTGGGCCACCACCAAGCACAAGAAGGCAGCGATCGATGCCAAGCGCGGCAAGCTGTTCGCCAAGCTGATCAAGAACATCGAGGTCGCGGCCCGCACCGGTGGCGGTGACCCCGCGGGGAACCCGACCCTCTACGACGCGATCCAGAAGGCACGCAAGAACTCCGTCCCGATCGACAACATCGACCGCGCCGTCAAGCGCGGCTCCGGCGAGGGCGGGGACGGAGCCGACTACATCACGATCATGTACGAGGCGTACGGCCCGGCCGGCGTGGCGATCCTGATCGAATGCCTCACCGACAACCGCAACCGGTCGGCCTCCGACGTGAAGGTCGCCGTCACCCGCAACGGTGGGACGATGGCCGACGTCGGCTCGGTGTCGCGGATCTTCGACCGCAAGGGCATCGTCGAGGTCGGCAAGGCCCAGGGCGGCAAGGACATCGGCGAGGACGATCTGCTGGAGGCGACGATCGACGCCGGCCCCGAGGACGTCACCGACGAGGGCGAGACGCTGCGGGTCGTGTCCGATCCCAGCGACGTGGTCGAGGTCCGCAAGGCCGTCCAGGCGGCCGGCTACGACTACGAGTCGGCCGAGGTCCAGTTCGTCCCGCAGTACACCCAGGGGTGGAGTCCGTCGAGGCCGCCGAGAAGCTGTTCAAGCTGCTGGAGGCGATCGAGGACGTGGACGACGTACAGAGCGTCTACTCCAACGAGGACGTCCCGGACTCGGTCCTCGCGCAACTGGACGAGTGACCCTGCGCGCCTCCCGGATACCGCCGGGCGGCCGAACTAGTATCCGAACATCTGTTCGCCTACCGCGGGAGTCGAGATGCGCGTGCTCGGGGTCGATCCCGGCCTGACCCGCTGCGGCATTGGCATCGTAAACGGCGAGCCCGGACGAACCNCCTCGCTGGTCCTGGCGGACGTGATCCGCACCCCGGCCGACGCCGAGATCGGGCAGCGGCTGGCGATGCTGGAACGCGGCCTGATCGAGGTCATCGAGACCCATCGGCCCGACGCGATGGCCGTGGAGCGGCCCTTCGCCAGACGCGACGTGACGACCATCGGCGGCACCCTGCAGGCGACCGGGGTGATCCTCCTGGTCGGAACCCGGGCCGGCTTACGGGTCGTCCAGCACACCCCGACCGAGGTCAAGGCGGCCATCTCCGGCTCCGGCCGGGCCGACAAGGCCCAGGTGGGCACAATGGTCACCCGGATCCTGCGCCTGACCGAGACCCCCAAGCCCGCCGACGCCGCCGACGCGGTGGCCCTGGCCATCTGCCAGCTGTGGCGCGGCGCCGCCCAGGCGCGACTGGAGACCGCCCTGCGGAGGTACGGATGATCGCGCTACTGTCGGGGACCGTCGTGGCCGCCGGCACCACCTGGGTCGTCGTCGACGTGCACGGGTTCGGGGTCAAGGCCTGGTGCACGCCGGCCACGGCGGCCGGCGTGCGAGTCGGCCAGCGGACGACCCTGGTCACATCGCTGATCGTCCGGGAGGACTCGCTGACCCTTTATGGGTTCGCGGACACCGACGAGCGGGATTGCTTCGAGATGGTGCAGTCCGTCAGCGGGATCGGCCCCAAGATCGCCCAGGCCATCGTGTCCGTACTCCCGCCGGACGACCTGCGGGCCGCGATTGCCGCCGGCAGCGTGCCCGCCCTGACCAAGGTGCCCGGCATCGGGGCCAGGGCGCGCAGCGGCTGATCCTGGAACTGAAGGACAAGGTGCCCGCGATGGCGGCCGCGAGCGCGACCGCAGCGCCGGCCGCGGCCGGCTGGCGCGACCAGGTCAAGGGTGGGCTGGAGGGCCTCGGCTGGTCGTCCCGGGACGCCGAACGGGCCTGTGAAGCCGTCGCGGGCCTGGTGGCGGACGACCCCGCGACCCCGGTGGCCGCGTTGATGCGGGCGGCGCTGCGGAGTCTGGCGAAATGACCCGGCTCGCCGACGACCCCTGGATCCGCACGCCCACGGCGAGGACAGTCAGGCCGAATCCGCCCTTCGTCCGGGGACCCTGGCCGAGTTCGCCGGGCAGCCGCGGGTCAGCGACCAGCTGGGGCTGGTGCTGGACGCCGCGAAGCATCGGGGCACGGTGCCCGATCACGTCCTGCTGTCCGGACCGCCGGGGCTGGGCAAGACGACGCTGGCGATGATCATCGCCGCCGAACTCGGCTCGCCGCTGCGGATCTCGTCCGGTCCCGCCATCCAGCACGCCGGCGACCTGGCGGCGATCCTGTCCGGGCTCACCGAGGGCGAGGTGTTCTTCCTCGACGAGATCCACCGGATGAGCCGTCCGGCGGAGGAGATGCTCTACCTCGCCATGGAGGACTTCCGGGTCGACGTGGTCGTCGGCAAGGGCCCAGGGGCGACCGCGATTCCGCTGGAGATCCCGCCGTTCACCCTGGTCGGGGCCACCACCCGCGCGGGTCTGCTGNCCGGGCCCCTGCGGGACCGGTTCGGGTTCACCGCCCAGCTCGACTTCTACGCCGCGGACGCCCTGGAGCGGATCGTCCAGCGTTCGGCGGGGCTGCTCGGCATCGTCCTGCGCCCCGGGACGGCTGCCGAGATCGCGTCGCGGTCCCGGGGCACGCCCCGCATCGCCAACCGGCTGCTGCGCCGCGTCCGCGACTACGCCCAGGTGCGCTCCGACGGCGTCCTCACCCCGGCGGTCGCCGCGGCCGCGCTGGAACTGTACGAGGTGGACGAACTCGGGCTGGACCGACTCGACCGATCGGTGCTGCAGGCCCTGTGCGAGCGTTTCGGCGGGGGCCCGGTGGGCCTGTCGACGCTCGCGATGGCGGTCGGCGAGGAGCGCGAGACCGTCGAGGAGGTAGCCGAGCCGTTCCTGGTCCGGCAGGGCTTCCTGATGCGCACCCCGCGTGGCCGGGTCGCGACAGCGCGGGGCTGGCGGCACCTCGGCCTGGCGGCGCCGCAGACCGAACCGGGGCTTTCGACGAGCCCTGAGGGCTCGCCGGGTGGCCGAATCTTCGTTCCCGGGGCTGGCGCTAGAGTTTGGCGGTGGCGAGCGCTCGCCACGTTCTGTGTCTTCGAGCAAGGAAATCCGGCATCATGCCCATCGATCTGAGTTCCATCCTGATGTTCGTCGCCCTCGGCGCCGTCTTCTACTTCATGCTCATCCGGCCGCAGCAGAAGCGCGCCAAGGAGCAGGCTGCGATGACGAACAGCGTCGCCCCCGGCAGCCGCGTCATGATCACCGCCGGCATCGTGGGCACCATCAAGCACGTCGGCGAGCGGCAGGCGATCATCGAGATCTCGCCCGGGGTCGAGATGACGATCTTCAAGGCCGCCATCGCCAAGGTGCTCACCGCCAGCGACGACGAGTTCGAGTACGCCGACGACGACGCCTCGCTCGTGGAGCCCGCCGCGGAGCCGGACGAGGTGTCCGACGAGGCCCCAACCTCCTTCGCCGCTCCGGCCGCGGACGACGCCGTCCCGCCCGCCGAGCCCGGTGACCAGGGCCAGCCCGGCCAGGACCCGGCCAAGCGCTGACGGGCGGCCGAACGGCCATCCAGAAGGACAAACGTGGTTACGACCAGTAGAAAGCACACGCATCCGCTGCGGACGCTGATCATCTTCGGGCTCTGCATCGTGTCCCTGTACGCGATCATGGCGGTCGCCAACAGCTGGACCCCGAAGCTCGGTCTGGATCTGCGCGGTGGCACCACCATCACGCTGACGGCCAGCAACACCAGCGGCACCGGCGGGGTCGATCCGGCCAGCCTCGAACTTGCCCGGACGATCATCCAGCAGCGGGTGGATTCCCTCGGCGTCGGCGAGACCGAGGTCGCCACCAGCGGCGAGCGCCAGATCGTGGTGTCGGTGCCGAACGTGCAGCGCGACGAGCTCGTCCGCATGGTGGGACAGACCGCCCAGCTGTTCTTCCGGCCGGTGTGGTCGCGGGACGCCTCCTCCGCGCCCGTCCCGACCGTCGAACCGACAGCCTCGGCGAGCCCCGGGGCCGCGCCCACCGACAGTGCGAGCCCCAGCACGGCACCCTCGGCGACCCCGACGGAGAGCGCCACGGTCAACCGCCGGCCGGCGCCCGGGCTGCCCACCCCGGTCGCGAGCCCCCGGCCGACGGTGGCGTCGACCAAGCAGCCCACCGTCGATGACGTCATCAACTGGAAGCCCAGCGACCGGGACCTGGCCGATTTCGACGCCTACAAGTGCGGAGACCCCTTCCCCGACGTCCCGGACCAGCCGCTGATCACCTGCGACCGCGAGCTGACCACCAAGTACCTCCTCGGGCCCGCGGCCCTCGGCGGCAACCTGCTCACTCAGGCCGCCGCCGGCGTGCCGCAGAACCAGGTCTCGTGGGTGGTGACCCTCCAGTTCAACAGCGAGGGCGCGGCGAAGTTCGAGCAGATGACCAAGGCGCTGGCGACCCGCACCACGCCGCAGAACGAGTTCGGCATCGTCCTGGACGGCCACGTGATCTCATCGCCCTACGTGCGAGCGGCGATTCCGGGCGGCAGCGCCGAAATCTCGGGTTCGTTCAACCAGAAGAGCGCCACCGACCTGGCGAACGTCCTGAAGTACGGCGCGCTCCCGCTGGCCTTCGAGGTCTCCAGCGTCGACAACGTGTCGGCCAAGCTCGGCGGTGACCAGCTGCAGGCCGGCATCATCGCCGGCATCATCGGCCTGATCCTGGTGGTCGGGTACAGCGTCCTGTACTACCGCGGGCTCTCCATCGTCGTCGTCGCCAGCCTGGCGATCGCCGCCGCGATCACCTACGCGCTGGTGGTGTTGCTCGGGCAGTCGATGGGCTTCGCGCTGAACCTGCCGGGCGTGGCCGGCATGATCGTCGCGATCGGCGTCACCGCCGACTCGTTCATCATCTACTTCGAACGGATCCGGGACGAGGTCCGCGAGGGCCGGACGCTGCGGACGGCGATCGAGACCGGCTGGCAGCGCTCCCGCAGCACCATCCTGGTGGCCGACGGGGTGTCGCTGCTGTCGGCGGTGGTCCTGTTCATCCTCGCCATCGGAGCGGTCAAGGGCTTCGCGTTCACCCTGGGGCTGACGACCCTGATCGACATCGCCGTGGTGTTCTGGTTCACCCACCCGATGGTCTCCCTGCTCGGGCAGACCAAGTTCTACGGCGAGGGCCGGAGGTTCTCCGGCTTCGAGGCTGAGCACATGGGTGCCCGGGCGCCCCTGCACAGCGGGATCCGCCGACGCGGCACCGGGGAGGGGAGGCCCGATGAGCACGACCGTCGAGAAGCCGGCGGGGGCGCCGAAGCAGAGCCTCGCGCACCGGCTCTACACCGGTGACATCTCCTACGACTTCATCGGGCACCGCAACCGCTGGTACCTGATTTCGGGCGCGCTGCTGGCCATCTCGCTGCTGGCGCTGGCCATCTTCGGGCTGAAGCTGGGCATCGAGTTCAAGGGCGGCGCCGACTTCTCGGTGCCGACCCGGGTCACCAGCACGTCGGTGGAGGATTTCCGCGCGGCGGTGCACGCGCTGAACCTGCCCAACAACGACGACCTCTCGGTCACCACGATCGGCGACGGGACCGTCCGGGTCCAGACGCGTTCGCTCAGCGTCGAAGAGGTCACCAAGGTCAAGGGAGCGCTTGCCGCCCAGGCCGGCCTGAAACCGGACGAGGTCGCCTACAGCCTCATCGGGGCGTCCTGGGGCGGCCAGATCACCCAACAGGGGCTGATCGCGCTCGGGGTGTTCATCGTCTTGGTGATGCTGCTCATCTGGGGGTATTTCCGCGACTTCAAGATGTCGGTCTCGGCCATCGTGGCGCTGATCCACGACCTGATCCTCACCGTCGGCATCTACGCACTGGTCGGGTTCACCGTCACCCCAGCGACGCTCATCGGCGTGCTGACCATCCTGGGCTACTCGCTCTACGACACCGTCGTGGTGTTCGACAAGGTGCGCGAGAACGTCCGCGATCTGATGCACGGCCGCCGGACGTACTCCGAGGCCGCCAACGCCGCGGTGAACCAGGTGCTCGTCCGGTCGCTGAACACCACCGTGATCGGCGTGCTGCCGGTGGCCGCGCTGCTCACCGCGGGTGCGTTCATCCTCGGCGTCGGGCCGCTGAAGGATCTCGGCCTCGCCCTGTTCGTCGGCATGGTGTCGGGCGCCTATTCCTCGGTGTTCATCGCCACGCCGCTGCTGGCGCAGTTGAAGGAGGCCGAGCCCGAGGTCCGTGAGCACCGCGAACGCCTGGCGCGCCGCGCGACCCGCTCCACCACCAAGGCCGCCCCGGCCCCGACCCGCACCGTGGTCGTGGACGACGGCCCCGGCGGGCTCGCGGAAGGTCCGCCGGTCGATGCGGGAAAGCTGGGCCTGGTCTCTGCGGACGAACTGAAAACGCGCCAGACTCGGGTACAGCCCCAGCGCAATCCCCGCAGCAAACGGAGGAAGTGAGATGAACGCCAACCAGCAGCTCATCCTGGATCTGATCCGTGACGTGCCGGACTTCCCCAAGCCCGGTGTCGTTTTCAAGGACATCACCCCGCTGCTGGCCTCGCCCAAGGGCTACCGCGCTACCATCGAGGAACTGGCGGCGACCGCCCCTCCGGACATCGACGTGGTGGTGGGCATGGAGGCGCGCGGGTTCATCCTCGCCGGTCCGGTCGCGCTCCACCTGGGGGCCGGGTTCGTCCCCGTCCGGAAACCCGGGAAGCTGCCCGGAGACGTGTACAGCCAGACGTTCTCGCTCGAGTACGGCCACGAGACCCTGACCATCCACACCGACTCGATCCTGCCCGGCGCGCGGGTGCTCGTGGTCGACGACGTGCTTGCAACCGGCGGGACGGTCGGTGCGACAGCAGCCTTGATCAATCGGCTGGGAGCCACGCTGGTGCACGTCTCGGTGCTGATGGAACTGACCTTCCTGAACGGCCGGGAGACGCTCCACCAGCTGGGCATCGACAACCACTCGGCGGTCGTCACGGTCTGATGGCCCGACTCGGTTCCCACGACGGGACACAGCGGAGCAACTCCTGGGAGAGCCGCAGCATGGTCTCCTGCCGGCGCGATCGTCCACCGCCGGCAGCGAGCTCGTGCGCCGGGTGCTGCTGGGCCTCGGCATCCTGCTCGTGAACACCCTGATCGTCTACCTGGATCGCGGTGGCTACGTCGATCATGCGGCGGCCGACGGTGTCTCCCTGATCGACGCGTTCTACTACACGACCGTCACCATCACCACCACTGGCTACGGCGACATCACCCCGGTCGCCTGGCACTCCCGCCTCATCAACGCGTTCGTGGTGACGCCGCTGCGCGTGGTGTTCCTGGTCCTGCTGGTCGGGACGACGCTGGAGGTGCTCGCGAACGCGGGCCGCCGGGCCATCCTGGATTCACGTTGGAGGAAGAAGATGCGCGGTCACACCCTCGTGCTCGGCTACGGCACCATGGGCCGCAGCGCGGTTTCGACGCTGGTGCGCCACGGGGTCCCCCAGGACAAGATCGTGGTCGTCGACGCCTCCCCGCTGGCCGTCGCCGAGGCCAACCGGGCCGGCTACGCCGCGTTCGAGGGCGATGCCACCTACCGGGAGCCGCTGCGCCGCGCAGAGACCCCGAAGGCGCGCGAGATCATTATCACGGTCAACCGGGACGACACCGCGATCCTCACCACGCTGACCGTCCGCCAGCTCAACCCGGGAGCGCACATCACCGTCGCCGTCCGCGAGGAGGAGAACGTGATGCTGCTCAAGCAATCCGGAGCCGACTCGGTAGTCACGTCGTCCGACGCCGTGGGCCGACTGATGGGCTTGTCGTCGGTCAGTCCGAACGTGGGGGCGATCGTGGAGGACCTGCTGTCGGCGGGCGAGGGTCTGGAGGTCGTCCAGCGGCTCGTGACCGCCGAGGAGGTCGGCAGCGCCNCCGCCAAGGTCGAATCGGGCCAGGTGCTCGCGGTGGTGCGCAACAAGTCCGTCCGCCGCTTCTACGACCCGAGCGTGGCGTCGCTGGAACTCGGCGACGAACTCATCCTCGTCCGCGGCTTCCAGCCACAGAATCCCGGCGCCACTCGCTGACGTCACGGGGGACGGGGTCGGGCAGAGCGTTTAGACTTCTCTGCCTAGCGAGGGGATGCCTGTGAGCGAAACCGTCCAGCCGTACGGCCCCGGCGACGGCACGCCCGGGCGGCCGCATTCGGCGGCCTACGCCCGGCCGAGCGGGGCCGAGCCGCGGATGCGGATGCGTCAGTACCTCGCGCGGCTGGGCGCCACCAAGAGCCCGCAGGCTGCCGTCCTCGACCCGCTGGTGAAGGTGCTGCGCGCCAACCACCCCAAGGCCGACCTGGCGGTGATCGAACGCGCCTACCGCACGGCCGAGCATTACCACGACGGTCAGACCCGCAAGAGCGGCGACCCCTACATCACCCATCCGCTGGCGGTGGCGACGATCCTGGCCGAACTGGGCATGACCGAGCCGACCCTGTGCGCGGCGTTGCTGCACGACACCGTCGAGGACACCTCGTACACGATGGCGCAGTTGCGGGCGGACTTCGGCGACGAGGTCGCCACGATGGTCGACGGGGTGACCAAGCTCGACAAGGTCACCTACGGCGAGTCGGCCAAGGCCGAGACGCTGCGCAAGATGGTGCTGGCGATGAGCCGCGACATCCGGGTGCTGGTGATCAAGCTCGCCGACCGGCTGCACAACATGCGGACGATCGGCTTCCTGCGTCACGACAAGCAGGTTCGCATCGCCAAGGACACGCTGGAGATCTTCGCCCCGCTGGCCCACCGGCTGGGCATGAACGCGGTCAAGTGGGAACTCGAGGACCTGTCGTTCTCCGTCCTGCACCCGAAGATCTACGACGAGATCGTCCGGCTGGTGGCGGCGCGGGCGCCCCTGCGCGAGCAGTACCTGCGGTCGGTGATCGACCAGGTGAACGAGGATCTGGCCGAGGCCAAGATCAAGGCCGTCGTGTACGGCCGGCCGAAGCACTACTACTCGATCTACGAGAAGATGGTCGTTCGCGGCCGGGACTTCTTCGACATCTACGACCTGGTCGGGCTGCGGATCCTCGTCGACACCCAGCCCGACTGTTACGCGGCGCTGGGCATCCTGCACGCGCGCTGGNAACCCCTGCCGGGGCGGTTCAAGGACTACATCGCGATGCCGAAGTTCAACCTCTACCAGTCGCTGCACACCACCGTCCTCGGACCGGACGCCAAGCCGGTGGAGTTCCAGATCCGCACCCATGAGATGCACCGGCAGGCCGAGTACGGCGTCGCCGCCCACTGGAAGTACAAGGAGGGCAAGGGCGGCGCCAACGACCTGGCCTGGGTGCACCAGATCAGCGAATGGCAGCGCGAGACCGAGGATCCCGGGNAGTTCCTCGACACGCTGCGCTTCGAGATCAACACCGCCGAGGTGTTCGTGTTCACCCCGAAGGGCGACGTCACCAGCCTTCCGACAGGCTCCACGCCGGTCGATTTCGCCTACACGGTGCACACTGAGGTGGGTCACCGGTGCATCGGGGCACGGGTCAACGGACGCCTCGTCCCGCTGGATTCGCCCTTGTCGAACGGCGATTCGGTGGAGATCCTGACCTCGAAAGCCGTCACCGCCGGGCCGAGCCGGGATTGGCTGAACTTCGTCAAGACCCCGCGTGCCCGAACCAAGATCCGCCAGTACTTCATGCGGGAGCGTCGCGAGGAGTCCATCGAGGCCGGTAAGGAGGCGCTGGCCAAGCAGATGCGCCGGACGGGCATCGCGGTGCACCGCTTCCTGACCGTCGAGGCGCTGGCCGCTGCCGCCAACCACTTCCGGCTGCCGGACGTCAACGCCCTCTACGCGGCGGTGNGGGAGGGCTCACCGAGCGCGCAGGCGGTCGTCCAGCGGCTCATCGCGATCGAGGGCGGGCAGGAAGCCGCCGCCGAGGCGAGTTCGGAGGACCACCCGGTCATCGGCCGGCCCCGGCGCAAGGAACGCACCGGCGGCGACACCGGGATCATCGTCCAGGGCCACGGCGACCTGAGGGTCAAGCTGGCCCGCTGCTGCACGCCCGTCNCCGGGGACGAGATCCTCGGGTTCATCACCCGCGAGGAGGGCGTGTCGGTGCACCGCACCGACTGCACCAACGCGGCCAACCTGCGGCAGAAGGCGGACCGGGTCATCGACGTCGAGTGGGCACCCACCGGGGCTGGGGGCGCCAGCTACATGGTGTCGCTCCACGTGGAGNGGCTGGATCGGGCCGGCCTGCTCTCGGACGTGAGCCGGGTCATGACCGAGCACCACTCCAACATCCTCAGCATGTCGGCCACGACCGACAAGGAGCGGGTGTTCCGGATGCGGCTGACGTTCGAAACGCCGGATCCGACCCACCTGGACAGCCTCACGAACGCCCTCAAGCGCATCTCGGGCGTCTACGACGCCCACCGGATCAAGGCCTGAACCGGCGCGCTTCGTCCGACCTCTTGCGGACCAGACCCTTTGCGGACCGCACCCTTTACGGATCGCACCATCTGCGGTCCGCACCCTCTGCGGACCTGACCCCGTTCGACCCTCGGAACGCACTTTGCTGCCCAAACCCGACTTTGCTGCCCAAGCTTCAACAGCAAAGTCGGGTTTCGGCAGCAAAGTCGCGAGGGGGCTTCCGAGAACAGCGAGAGGTGCTTCCGAGAACAGCGAGAGGTGCTTCCGAGAACAGCCAGGGGTGCTTCCGGGAACAGCGGACGAGCGCCCGTGGGGCGGAGGGGCGAGCCGCGGGGAGTCGTTGACTCAGCGGGTGAAGTCGGCCAGGGTCGCCTTGGCCTGATCGAGCCAGGTCTGGTAGGTGCTGATCGATTCGCGGGCCTTGGCGGCTGCCTTGGCGTCCCCGCGGGCCTCGGCCTTGGCCGCCCGTTCGGTGAGCTTCTCGATCTCCGCGCTGAGCATGCCGACCGTCTCCTCGGCCCGGGCCCGGGCTTCGGGATCGGTGCGCTTCCACTCCTCGTCCTCGGCGCGCCGGATGGCCTGTTCGAGCGCTCGGACGCGGTTGTCCAGCGGCCGCATCGCGTCCCGCGGCACCTTGCCCAGCTTGTTGAACTGCTCCAGGAAGGCCCGGAAGGCAGCCCGCGCCGCCGCGAGGTCCTTGACGGGCAGGATGTCGCCCTCCGCCGCCTCCAACAGGGCCTGCTTAGCGTCCAAGTTGCCCTTGAACTCGGCGTCCTGCTCCGACAGCGTAGCCTGGCGGGCGTTGAAGAACTGATCCTGCAGCCCGCGGAACTCCGCCCAGAGCGCGTCGTCCACCTCGCGGGGNGCGGCACCGGCTGCCCGCCAGCGGTTCATCAGCTCACGGAAGGCGGCGCTGGTGGCTCCCCACTCGGTCGAGGTCGCGAGTTCGCGGGCCTCGGCGATGATCGCTTCCTTCGCTTGCTTGGCGGTGTCGCGCCGGGCCGCCTGCTCGGCGAACTGGCTCTTGCGCCGCCGCGTGTAGGTGGTGCGGGCGGACGAGAAGCGGTGCCACAGCGCGTCGTCGGTGGCCCGGTCGATCCGGGGNAGGGCCTTCCATTCGCCCAGGAGGCTGCGGAACCGGTTCACCCCGCCACGCCAGTCGTTGCCCAAGGCGAGCGCCTCGGCTTCGGCGACCATCTTCTCCTTCGTGGCCCGCGCTGCCTCGGCCTGCTTGGCGCGCTCGGCCTTGCGAGCCTCGGACTGCTCGGCCAGCACGGGAGACAACCCNTCCAGGCGGGTCAGCAGCCCGTCCAGATCCCCGACGGCGTTCGCGGACGCGACAGCCTGCCGCACCGTGGCGATGCTGTGCCGGGCCTCCTCGGGCGACAACGCGCCAGACCTCACCCGCGTTTCCAGGAGCGCCACCTCCACCTCGAGGGCCTCGAAGCGACGGACGTAGAAGGCCAGAGCTTCCTCTGGGCCGACATCTGGAATCTGACCGACGCTGCGCTCGCCGTCCGCCGTGCGCACGTACACCGTGCCGTCGGCGTCGACGCGCCCGAAAGCGCCAGGCCCTGCGGTGGAGGTCATGGGGACATCTTGCCTTATCGGCTCCCTCCGTGGCAGACCAAGGGGGCGCCCGCCCCGCGACAACGGACGAGGCCCGCGTGGCGGGCCCCGTGCCCGGGCCGGGGCCGGACCCCGGCGCGAAGCTCGCTAGGCTGACTGACGTGTTCCTCGCGTCGTTTCCAGCCGGTCCTTGGCAGGCGAACTGCTATCTGGCGGCTGCTCGCACCGGCGGGGAGTGCCTGATCGTCGACCCCGGCATGGACGCCCTGTCCGGCGTCCGACAACTCGTGGACGAACACGCCCTGCGGCCGGCCGGCATCCTGCTCACCCACGGTCACTTCGACCATGTGGCGACCGCCACCGAACTGGCAGGCGAGTTCGGGGTGCCCTGCTGGATCCACCCGGACGACCGGGAGTTGCTGACCGACCCCGCCGCCGGGCTCGGCGCCGATCTCGCCGCCCTCGCCGAGCAGTGGTTCGGCGGGACCCTCCGGTGGAGCCGGACGACCTGCGGCTGCTCGACGACGGCGACGTGGTCGAAGCCGCCGGGCTGGCCCTGCGGGTGATCCACGCTCCGGGCCATCGTCCGGGCTGCGTGATGTTCGCGCTGGACTACCCCGGCCACCCCGAGATCGAATCCGTGGTGTTCTCCGGCGACGTCCTGTTCGCCGGCTCGATCGGCCGTACCGATCTGCCCGGCGGCGACCACCACGTGATGCTCGACACCCTGCGCGGCCCCGTCCTCGGCCTGTCGGACGCCACCGCCGTGCTGCCCGGGCACGGACCGCAGTCGGTGATGGCCCGCGAACGCGCCACCAACCCGTACCTCCAACCCGACTACCTGAGGACCCGATGAGCCGACCCAAGCCACTGTCCGGCTTCNCCGAATTCCTGCCCGCTGGTCGCATCGTCGAGCAGCGGGTGCTGGCCAGCCTGGCCGAGACGTTCGAGCGGCACGGGTTCGGGTCGATCGAGACCCGCGCGGTGGAACCGATCGACCAGTTGGCCCGCAAGGGCGACATCGAGAAGGAGGTCTACACCGTCCGGCGGATCCACGCCGCCGACGGTGAGGCCGCCGACCTCGGCCTGCACTTCGACCTGACCGTCCCGTTCGCCCGGTACGTCCTGGAGAACTCCGGCCACTTGACCTTCCCGTTCCGCCGGTACCAGATCCAGAAGGCATGGCGGGGCGAGCGCCCGCAGGAGGGCCGTTACCGCGAGTTCCTGCAGGCCGACATCGACGTGGTGGGGGATAACACGCTGGCCGCCCACCACGACGTCGAGGTGGCGCTGGTGATCCTGGAGGCGCTGGAGCGGCTGCACACCGACCTGGGCCTCCCGCCGGTGGTCATGCACGTCAACAACCGCAAGCTGGCCGAGGGCTTCTACCGCGGCCTGGGCATCGACGACCACCTCGCGGTGCTGCAGCGGGTGGACAAGCTCGACAAGATCGGGCCCGCCGGAGTCACCGAGTTGCTGACCGGTGACCTCGGCCTGTCGGACGAGGTCGCCGCGCAGTGCCTGCGCCTGGCCGCCATCCAGGCCCCGGACGAGACGTTCGTCGACCAGGTCCGGGCGCTGGGGGTCACCAACGACCTGCTGGAGGAGGGGCTGGCCCAACTCGCCGACCTCGTTCGGGCCGCCGGGACGTACGTGCCCGGGCGCCTGGTGGCCGACCTCAAGATCGCCCGCGGGTTGGACTACTACACCGGCACCGTGTACGAGACGGAGATGGCGGGCTTCGAACGGCTCGGGTCGATCTGCTCCGGCGGCCGCTACGACGCGCTGGCCAGCGACGGTAGGACCACCTATCCGGGCGTGGGGTTGTCGGTCGGGGTGTCGCGGATCCTCGTCCCGCTGATCGGCAAGNGGGCACTCACGGCCTCGCGAGTGGTGCCCTCGGCCGTGCTGGTCGCTGTCGACGCCGAGGAAACCCGCGACGCCGCGACGGCCATCGCCGCGCGGCTGCGGGCCCGCGGGATCAACACCGAGGTCGCCCCCAAGGCCGACCGCTTCGGCAAGCAGATCCGCTACGCCGACCGCCGCGGCATCCCGTTCGTCTGGTTCGCCGGTGCGGTGGGGAGGGCGNACTCGGTCAAGGACATCCGCTCCGGTGAGCAGGTGGCCGCCGATGCCGACTCGTGGAGCCCGCCCGAGGCCGACCTGCGGCCGAGCGTCCGGGCCGGCTCCTGAACCAGATCGGGCCACCACCGGGCCGCCCGGACGAGCGGTCACCGACGGCGGCGCACGGCCGGGCCGCCACGGGAACGCGGCATGATGGACCGATGCGCGACCTGGACCTGCTGCCGAAAGCGCATCTGCACTTGCACTTCACCGGGTCGTTGGACGTGCCGACGCTGCAGGCCCTGGCCGCGTCGTCCGGCCTCGACCTGCCGGACGAACTGCTGGACACCCGGGCCTTGGAGGTGCCGGGGAACGAGCGCGGCTGGTTCCGGTTCCAGCGGCTGTACGAGGCCGCGCGGCGGGCGGTGAACTCCGAGCAGGCCATGCGGCTGGTGCTGCGCCGAGCTGCGCAGAACGACGCCGCGGAGGGCTCGCGGCGGATGGAGATCCAGATCGATCCGTCCGGCTACGTGGACGCCGCGGGCAGCCTGCAGGCGGCCCTGGAGATCGTCCGGGACGAGGCGGTGGCCGCCCAGCGGGACACCGGGGTGCAGATCGGGGTGATCGTGGCCGCCTCCCGGCGACGGCACCCGCTGGACGCCCGCACGCTGGCGCGCCTGGCCGTCCGCTTCGCCGGGACGGGCCCGGGCGAGGTGATCGCCTTCGGCCTCAGCAACGACGAGCGCGCCGGCCTCACCGAGGAGTGGNGGGCGGCGTTCCGCATCGCCCGCAACGCGGGCCTGNCCCGGGTGCCGCACGGCGGCGAGTTGCGCGGACCCGAGCACGTCCGGGACGTGCTGCGCCACCTGGAGCCCGTGCGGATCGGCCACGGCGTGCGCGCCGCGGAGGATCCCCGGCTGCTGGACGACCTGGCAGCCGCCGGTGTCGCGGTGGAGATCTGTCCCACCTCGAACGTCCACATGGGTGTCTACGCCGAGCCGGCCGACGTCCCCGTCCGGCGGNTTCCGGGAAGCGGGGTCCCGGTGGCCCTCAGCGCCGACGACCCGCTGCTGTTCCTGGCGAGGCTCACCGACCAGTACCGGGTCGCCCGGGACGAACTGGGCTTCACCGACCCCGAACTGGCCGACCTGGCCCGGTGCTCGATCCGGGCCAGCCTGGCCGCGGAGGCCGACAAGGCGGGCTGGCTGGCGGAGGTGGACGCGTGGCTGGCCACGCCGGACGAGAGCGCCCGGACCGCGGCCCATCCGCCCCCGGGAACCACCACGCCGGTTCGTGGGCCAGGGCAGCGGCTGGCTAGACTGCCCCGCGGAGCACCCGCACCGTCTATGCGGGGCCGAGAAAGGAACACGCCATGTTGCGCACCCACGCCGCCGGTAGCCTGCGCTCCGAGCACGAGGGCCAAACCGTCACTCTCACCGGATGGGTCGCGCGCCGCCGCGATCACGGCGGGGTGGCGTTCATCGATCTCCGCGACGCCAGCGGCATCTGCCAGGTGGTCGTCCGCGACGAAATCCTTCAGGCCTCCGGCGCCCACGAGCTGCGCAACGAGTACTGCATCAAGGTCGATGGCGTCGTCGAGCGCCGTCCCGAAGGCAACGCGAACACCGACCTGCCCACCGGGCAGATCGAGGTCGCGATCAGCGCGCTCGAGGTGCTCAACCCGTCCGCCCCGCTGCCGTTCCAGATCGACGAGCGGGTCAGCGTCGGCGAGGAGGCGCGGCTGAAGTACCGCTACCTCGACCTGCGCCGTCCGGCGCCCGGCGCGGCGATCCGGCTGCGCTCGAAGGTCAACGCCGCCGCCCGGAAGGTGCTCGGGAGCNGCGACTTCGTCGAGATCGAGACCCCGACGATGACCCGCTCGACCCCTGAGGGTGCCCGCGACTTCATCGTCCCGGCGCGACTGTCGCCGGGGAACTGGTATGCGCTGCCGCAGAGCCCGCAGCTGTTCAAGCAGTTGCTGATGGTCGCCGGCATGGAGCGCTACTACCAGATCGCCCGCTGCTACCGGGACGAGGACTTCCGCGCCGACCGGCAGCCCGAGTTCACCCAGCTGGACATCGAGATGAGCTTCGTCACCCAGGACGACGTGATCGAACTCGGCGAGGCGATCGTGACCGAGATCTGGAAGCTGATCGGGGTCGACCTGGCCACCCCGTTCCAGCGGATGACGTTCGCCGATGCCATGAACACCTACGGCTCCGACAAGCCCGACCTGCGCTTCGACGTCAAGCTGACCGAGCTCACCGACTACTTCGCCGACACCCCGTTCCGGGTCTTCCAGGCGCCCTACGTGGGCGCGGTCGTGATGCCGGGCGGCGGTTCCCAGCCGCGCCGGACGTTCGACGCCTGGCAGGAGTGGGCCAAGCAGCGCGGCGCCAGGGGCCTGGCCTACGTGACCCTGGACGAGTCCGGCGAGCTCGGCGGCCCGGTGGCCAAGAACATCACCGAGGACGAACGCGCGGGGCTGGCCGCGGCCACCGGTGCCCAGCCCGGCGACTGCATCTTCTTCGCCGCCGGTCCCCGGACGGCCTCGCAGAGCCTGCTCGGCGCGGCCCGCAACGAGATCGCCCGCCGCTGCGACCTGATCGAGCCCGGCTCGTGGTCGTTCCTGTGGGTGGTCGACGCCCCGCTGTTCAAGCCCACCAACGAGGCCCAGGCCGAGGGCGACGTGGCCTTGGGCGAGGGCGCCTGGACGGCGGTCCACCATGCGTTCACCTCCCCGCAGGACCTCGCCACCTTCGACACCGACCCCGGCAACGCGCTGGCGTGGGCGTACGACATGATCTGCAACGGCAACGAGATCGGCGGCGGCTCGATCCGTATCCACCGCCGTGACGTGCAGGAGCGGGTGTTCAAGGTGATGGGCCTGGGCGCCGAGGAGGCGCAGGAGAAGTTCGGCTTCCTCCTCGACGCGTTCAAGTACGGTGCCCCGCCGCACGGCGGCATCGCGTTCGGCTGGGACCGGATCGTCGCGTTGCTCGCCGGCACCGACTCCATTCGCGATGTGATCGCGTTCCCGAAGACCGGCGGCGGGTTCGACCCGCTGACCGCGGCGCCCGCCCCGATCTCCGCGCAACAGCGCAAGGAGGCCGGCGTGGACGCCAAGCCCGTGGTGAAGACGGAGACCCCGCATGATCGTCTGCATTCCCGTCGACGAGACCGGGACGGTCGGCCCGCACTGGGGTCGCGCCCACACCGTGGCGCTGGCCGGCGTCGAGAACGGCGACCTGACCTCCTGGCAGGTGCACGAGGTCGGCTGGGACGTCGCCCACGACGAGGGGACGCACGGGTCGCACCACGCCCGGATCGTCCGGTTCCTGCGGGAGCACGGGGTGCAGGCGATCGTGGCCGGGGGCATGGGGCCTGGCATGCAGCAGGTCGTCGGCAAGCTCGGCCTGCCCCTGGTGCTCGGCGCGGCCGGGGACGCCAGGGCGGCCGTGGTCGCCGCCGTGCCCCTACTCTTGACCGCATGACCGCACCGCAGGAGTCGGCCGATGAGCAGCTACCGGCTCGGACCGTCCGAGTCCTCGGGACCCTGGTTCACCGTCGGTCGCCTCGAGGTCACCACCACGGTGGCCGTGGTCGGCGTCACGGTGCTCACCTGGCTGGCCTGGGTGGTCGTCCCGATCCTTCCCGGGCTGTTGGCCCTCGACCCGCTGTCCCTGAGCCAGGGTCAGGTGTGGCGGCTGCTCACGTGGCCGTTGGCCAATGTGCTGAGCCTGCTCGCGGTCCTCGGCGCCTTCTTCTTCTGGTACTTCGGCACCGAACTCGAACAGCAACTGGGCCGGACGAAGATGGCCTGGCTCCTCGCCGGGATCGCCGGCAGCCTCACCCTCGCCGCGCTGCTCGTGGCGCTGCTCGGCTGGGACGGGGTGCTGGCCGGGCTGGGGGAGCTGTATCCGGTCCTGCTGCTGCTGTGGATCGCGGAGTTCCCCACGCGGAGGCTGTGGTTCGCGATTCCGGCGTGGGTGGTCGGTTCGGTGCTGTTGGCCGTGCAGATCCTCGTGCTCATCGGGGTGCGCGACTGGCTGTCGCTGGGGTCGCTGCTGATCGGCCTGGTTCTGTCGGCGATCCTCGCCCGCCGGCTCGGCCTGCTCAGCGGCTACCGGTGGCTTGACTGGGCCGCGCCACGCAGGCGGACGAGGCGGCCCGCCGCCCCTCGTCCGACCCGGCAGGAGGCGCGCCGGCAGTCGGACCGGGCCCGCCTGGACGACCTGCTCGACAAGATCAACGAGCACGGCATCGGGTCGCTCACCGACGCCGAGAAGCGTGAACTGCACACCCTGCGCGACCGCCTGCGAGGCAACCGCTGACCACGGCGGAACGACCCGACGCCGCCATCTCCCCGGCATAGGGTGAGGCCGTGCGTGCCCTGGCGTATGACGGATTCCGCGAGCCCGTCACGGTGATCGAGCTGCCCGTCCCCGAAGCCCCGTCGGGCGGGGTGGTCGTGGAGGTGCTTGCCGCCGGGCTGTGCCGCAGCGACTGGCACGCCTGGGCTGGGCACGACCCGGACGTCGCCCGGTTCCCGCACGTCCCGGGGCACGAGTTCGCCGGACGGATCGCCGCGCTGGACCCCTCGGTCACTGGCTTCGGGGTGGGGCAGTTGGTCACCGCGCCGTTCGTCCAGGCGTGCGGGGCGTGCCCGCAGTGTCGGGCCGGCGATGCGCAGGTGTGCCCGCACCAGGTCCAGCCGGGCTTCGACGCCCAGGGTGCGTTCGCCGAGTACGTGGTCGTCCGCTCGGCCGGGACGAACCTGGTGGCCCTGCCCGACGGGGTTGCCNCCGCGCTCGCCGCCGGGCTGGGTTGCCGGGTGGCGACGGCCTTCCGGGCGCTGGTGGCTCGGGCCCGCGTGNCGGGCGGGGAGCGGGTCGTGGTGATCGGCTGTGGTGGCGTGGGGCTGGCCGCGGTCGTGATCGCTCGCGCCGCCGGAGCGGACGTGGTGGCGGTCGACCCGTCCGCCGACGCCCGGGCGCGGGCGCTGGAACTCGGGGCCGCTGAGGCCCACTCAACAGCGCGGGAGTTCGGCGCCGCGGTCTCGTTGGATTGTCTGGGGTCGCCCGCGACGGCGCGGGCCTCGGTGCTCGCCCTCGGCCGGCGTGGCCGGCACGTCCAGGTGGGCCTGCTGCCACCGGCCGCGGGTAGGGCGGAAATCCCGATGGAGCGCGTGATCGCCTGGGAGTTGGACGTGCTGGGCAGCCACGGCATGGCCGCGTCCGACTACCCGGAACTGATGGCCTGGGCCGCGGACGGGCGACTGCCGCTGGAGGCGCTGCTGGCGCCGCAGCCGCCGATCGGGCTGCAGACGGCAGCGACCGCCCTCCCGATGCTGGGAGAGCGGTCGTGGCCGGGGATCGTGATCATCGACCCCAAGGTGTGATCAGCGCAGGTCGTCGGCGTTGGCGGTGACGTCGCCGTCGTTGGCCAGGATGCCGAAGAGCTTGCGTTTGGTGTCGGCCAGTAGGGCCGACGCGGCGGTCACCTGGGCGGCGTTCCCGCTGCGCGTGACCGTCTTGACCGCCATCGCGAGGTCCCCGAAGCTCTGCCACAGGGTGCGAGCGGACTCGGGGTCGCGAGGCGCGTTCTCGGCGTTGATGGCCTCCCAGGGCTTCTCGGCCTCCTTGGCGGCCCGCTGGCCGGCCTCGGTGAGCCGGAAGGCACGCTGGCCGGCGTTGTCGAACTGCTCGACCAGGCCCTCGTCCTCCAACTGGTTGAGGGACGGATAGACCGCGCCCGGGCTCGGCTTCCAGGCGCCGGACGTGCGATCCGCCAGCTCCTGAATGATCTGATAGCCGTTCAGCGGCTGCTCGGCCAGCAGGGCGAGGATGGCCTGGCGGACGTCACCGCGCCGGGCGCGCCCACCACGGTGGTGTCCGCGGGGCCCGAAGGGACCCATGGGGCCGAACGGCCCGCTTTCGCCGAAGGGGCCGTCGGGGCCGAAGGGGCCCTGGGGCCCGAACGGACCGTTGACCCCGAAGGGACCCTCCGGCCCGAAGGGGCCCGGGCGTCGTCCCGGACGGCCACGCCGACGATCGCCGCCGCGCGGACGGTCTTCAGTCATCTGGGCCCACCAGGGCCCGTTCATCGCGTAGTCCATGTTGATCTCCTTGTCTCTGACTAACGTTGTTACTAACGATATATCGAAGATAGTCGGAACGCAAGGACCTTCCGGGATTCGGTCCAGGGGATGTTCCCGCGTCCGCGGGGTGAGGTGGTGGCTCGTGGATCCCGGAGGACGCCCGGGCGATGTGCCGCGTCCGCTGGGTCAGGTCCCGTCCCCGGTCCGACGGGGAGAGGCGGCTGCAGGGGTCGGACGAGGTTGAGGGGATCGCAGGGGTCGGACCAGGTTGAGGGGATCGCATGGATCGGACGAAGGCTGCCGGTAGGGACGGACGAGGTCGTCGCGGGGCACGTGGTAGCCCCTCCGGCGGACGGTTCTGTCGGTGGCCGGGTGTAGCGTCGAGAGCCGTGGAGGACCTGTTCGGCAACACCGACCAACCCGTGCCCAGCGGCGGCGGTGGCTCGTTGACGCAGCCGAGCCACGCCGGCGCACCGCTGGCCGTCCGGCTCCGTCCACGCACGCTGGACGAGATCGTCGGCCAGCAACACCTCTTGGGGCCCGGCTCGCCCCTGCGACGCCTGGCCGAGGGCCAGACCGCGATGTCGGTGTTCCTGTGGGGCCCGCCGNGGGTGGGCAAGACCACGATCGCCGCGGTGGTCTCCAACGCCACCAACCGGAGGTTCGTTGAGTTGTCCGCGGTGACCGCGGGCGTTCGCGAGGTGCGCGCCGAACTCGAGACCGCCCGCCGCGAACTGGCCCGCGGCCGGCCAACGGTCCTGTTCGTGGACGAGGTGCACCGCTTCTCCAAGACCCAACAGGACGTGCTGCTCCCAGCCGTGGAGAACCGCATCGTCACCCTGATCGCCGCGACCACCGAGAATCCGGCGTTCTCGGTGATCTCGCCGCTGCTGTCCCGGTCGTTGCTGCTCACCCTGCAACCGCTGTCAGATGCGGATCTGGGTGTCCTGCTCGACCGGGCGCTCACCGATGAGCGGGGCCTCGGCGGCGCGTTCACCCTTGCCGAGGACGCGCGCGCGGCCCTGCTGCGGCTGGCCGGCGGGGACGCGCGACGCACGCTGACCTACCTCGAGGAGGCTGCCGCGGGCGCCCGCGCCCAGGACAGCGACTCGATCACCACGGCGATCGTCGAGGCCGCCGTCGACAAGGCCACCGTCCGCTACGACCGGGACGGCGACCAGCACTACGACGTGATCAGCGCGTTCATCAAGAGCATGCGGGGTTCGGACGTGCAGGCCGCGCTGCACTACCTGGCCCGGATGATAGAGGCGNGGGAGGACCCGCGGTTCATCGCCCGTCGCCTGATCATCCTGGCCAGCGAGGACATCGGGATGGCGGCCNCCTCGGTGCTCCAGACGTGCGTCGCCGCGGCACAGGCCGTCCAGTTCATCGGGATGCCGGAAGCCCGGCTCAACCTGGCCCAGGCGGTCATCGCCTGCGCGCTGGCGCCCAAGTCGAACGCGGTCATCGTCGCGATCGACGCCGCCATGGCCGACGTGCGCGCCGGACGGATCGGGGCGGTGCCCCCGCATCTGCGCGACGCCCACTACGCCTCGGCCGGTGCCTACGGCCACGGCAAGGGCTATCGCTACGCCCACGACTTCCCGCACGGGGTGGCCGCCCAGCAGTACTTGCCGGACGAACTCGCCGGAGCCGTCTACTACCGGCCCACCGATCATGGCAACGAAGCCGGGATGGCCGACCGCCTCGCCACCCTGAACGACCTCCTGGGACGCGACGACCCCGAGTGACCCCGCGACGGTCGTGGGAGCCCTTGCCCCCGGTCGTCCATGGCTGGCCCCGCCTGCGCGTCCGTGACCAGGGTGTTCCTGGCGTCTGGGCGTCCGTGACCTCGGTGTTCCTGGCGTCTGCGCGTCCGTGACTCGGTAGTTCCTGGAGTCTGGGCGTCCACGACCCGCGGACGGTCCGCCGGCATCTTCGACCTGCGGACGGTCCGCCGGCATCTTCGACCTGCGGTCGGTCCGCCGGCGGGCTCGACCTGCGGACGGTCCGCCGGCGGGCTCGACCTGCGGACGTCCCTGATCCGGCGGCGTCCACCACCTGTCGGGGCGTCCTGACCTGCGGGGCGGAGGGGCGACCGAGGGTCCGGGAAGAGCCGGCCAGGCCAAGCCGCCGGGGTGACCAGGGCGACCACCACCGGAGCCCACCTTCCCCGCTGCGGGGAGGTCGTCGTGGTCGGGGTGCACTAGGCTGCACACCGTCACCTGCGCACCCGAGCCAGTGAGGAAGACATGTCCGTTGGAGAGATCGCCGGTCTGATCGCCGCCATCGCGGCGGTCGTCCTCGTCGCGCTGACCGCGGTGCCGCTGCTCAAGCTCGGCCGCGTGCTGGAGGAACTGCGGCTGACGATCCGCGACGTGGGCCACAACTCCGTGCCGATCCTGCAGGAACTCAAGGGCACCGTCAGCGCCACCAACGACGAGATCGCCAAGCTCAGCGTGGTCACCGAGGACGTGGCGAAGGTGTCCAGCCACGCCACCGTGGTCAGCGAGAACGCCGCGCAGTTGTCGACCCTGTTCTCCGCAACCCTGGGCGGCCCGCTGGTCAAGACCGCGGCGTTCACCCACGGGGTCCGGCAGGCGATCACCGGCAAGCGCAAGGCGAAGCGCTGATGGGCAGGCGGTTCTTCTGGTTCGCGGTCGGCGTCGGGGTCGCGGCGTTCGTCGTCCTCAAAGGGCGCGAGTACTACCGGCGGTTCACCCCGGCGGGCGTGACCCAGCAGATCGACAAGACCACCCAGAACGTGCAGAGCTGGATGAGCGACTTCGTCGAGACGTTCAGCGAGGCCTACCACGACCGTGAGGCAGAATTGCGTGAAGCTCTCGGCCTGGACGGGGCACCAGCGCCCGTCCAGGGGACCACGCGCTGAACCAACCGGGGCCTCGCCCCGCGGACCGGGTGCCGACCCGGCCGCGCCGACTGCCCGGCGCCTGACGCCGGGATCAACCGATAAGGAACGATCATGAAAACCGCCGAGATCCGGCGCCGCTTCCTCGACTTCTTCGCCGCCAATGGGCACACGATCGTGCCCTCGGCGCCGCTGGTGTACAACGACCCGACCCTGCTGTTCGTCAACGCGGGCATGGTGCCCTTCAAGCCCTACTTCACCGGCGCCGAGGACGCCCCGTACGACCGGGCCACCAGCGTCCAGAAGTGCGTGCGCACCCTCGACATCGACGAGGTGGGTAAGACCACCCGGCACGGCACGTTCTTCCAGATGAACGGCAACTTCTCCTTCGGCGACTACTTCAAGGAGGGCGCCATCCGGTTCGCCTGGGATCTGGTCACCGGCCCGGTCGAGGGCGGCGGCTACGGCCTGGACCCCGACCGCATCTGGGTGACCGTGCTCGGGCCCGGACACCATCCCGACTTCCCGGACGGCGACGCCGAGGCCGTCGAGTTGTGGAAGTCCGTCGGGCTGCCGGACGAGCGGATCCAGCGCCGCGACCTGAAGGACAACTACTGGAACATGNGGGTGCCCGGACCGGGCGGCCCGTGTTCGGAGATCTACCTCGACCGCGGCCCCGAGTACGGCCCCGACGGGNGTCCGATCGTCGACGAGGACCGCTTCCTGGAGTTCTGGAACCTGGTGTTCATGCAGCAGGAGCTGAGCGCCGTCCGGGCCAAGGACGACTTCGACGTGCTGCGTCCGCTGCCCCGGCCGAACATCGACACCGGCATGGGGCTGGAGCGGATGGCGTTCCTGCTCCAGGGCGTCGACAACATGTACGAGATCGACGAGGTCTTCCCGGTGATCGCGAAGGCGTCCGAGTTGTCGGGCAAGCGGTACGGCGCGGCCACCGCGGACGACGTCCGGATGCGGGTGGTGGCCGACCACGTCCGGTCCGCGCTGATGCTGATGACCGACGGGGTCACCNCGGGCAACGAGGCGCGCGGCTACGTGCTGCGCAGGCTGCTGCGTCGCAGCATCCGCGCGATGCGGCTGCTGNGGGTCAACGACCCGGTGCTGCCCGAACTGCTGCCGGTCAGCCGGGACCTGATGAGCGCCTCCTATCCGGAGGTCGCCGAGCACTGGGCGCGGGTCTCGCAGATCGCCTACGGCGAGGAGGAGACCTTCCGCCGCACCCTGGCCTCGGGCACCCAGATCTTCGACGTGGCGGTCGCCCAGGCCAGGGCCGAGCATCGCGACACCCTGTCCGGCGAGCGCGCGTTCGCGCTCCACGACACCTACGGCTTCCCGATCGACCTCACCTTGGAGATGGCCGCCGAGGCCGGGCTCAACGTCGATCAGACCGAGTTCCGCCGGCTCATGCAGGAGCAGAAGGACCGGGCGAAGGCCGACGCGCGGGCCAAGAAGGGTGGCGTGGTCAACACCGAGGCCTACCGGACGCTCCGGGCGGCCGGTGAGACCNCCTTCCTCGGCTTCACCGACCTGGAGGTGCCCTCGACGGTCCGCGGCATCATCGCCGACGGTCAACTGGTCCAGGTGGCAAGGCCCGGGGACGTGGTTGAGGTCGTGCTGGAGGAGACCCCGTTCTACGCCGAGGCAGGCGGGCAGGACGCCGACGCGGGCCTGTTGCTCGGGACCGGCCTCTCGCTGGAGGTGCTCGACGTCCAGCGACCCATCCAGGGCCTGGTCGTGCACAAGGCGCTCGTGGGCGAGGGCGAACTCGCGACCGGTGCGCAGGTGCTGGCCCAGGTCGACGCCGCCGCACGCTTCGGCGCTTGTCAGGCCCACACGGCCACCCACATCGTCAACGCCGCGTTGCGCCAATTGCTCGGGCAGGGCACCCACCAGGCCGGTTCGTACAACAAGCCGGGCTACCTGCGGTTCGACTTCAACGCCGCCCAGGCGCTGTCGCCCGCGCTGAAGTCCGAGCTGGAGGCGGTCGCCAACGCCGCGATCCGGGACGATTTCGAGGTCACCGACCGGGAGTTGCCGCTGGAGGAGGCCAAGGCGCTCGGTGCGCAGGCCATGTTCGGCGAGAAGTACGGCAACGTCGTGCGCATGGTCGAGCTGGCCGGGCCGTGGTCACGCGAACTGTGCGGCGGCACCCACGTGGGCCGCACGTCTCAGATCGGCCTGGTGAACCTGATCGGGGAGGGGTCGGTGGGTTCCGGCATCCGCCGCGTCGAGGCGCTGGTGAGCAAGGACGCCCTCGACCGGTTCGCCGCCGAGCGCGCCCTGGTCGCCACGCTGTCGGACGCGCTGAAGACCCAGCCCGACCAACTGGCCGACCGGGTGGACCGGCTGCTCGCCCAGCTCAAGGCCGCGGAGAAGGAGATCGAGTCCTACCGGACGCGCGAACTGCTGGGCAACGTGGCCGCGATCGTCGCCGCGGCGGAGCACCTGGGCGAGATCAGCCTGGTCGCCCGTCGCCTGGACGGGGTGTCGGGCAACGACCTGCGCACCCTGACCACCGAAGTGCGGNACGAGGCTGGGGAGACCCCGGCGGTGGTGGCGCTCGTGGGCGGCGGGGACAAGCCGGTGCTGACCGTCGCCACGAATGCCGCCGCCCGCACGCTCGGGGCCCGCGCCGGCCAGTTGGTCGGCCTCGGCGCCCAGCGGCTCGGCGGCCGCGGTGGCGGCAAGGACGACCTCGCCCAGGGCGGCGGACCCAACGCGGCCGGTGCGGACGAGGCGCTCCGCGCGATCCGGGACGCGGTGGCCGGCCTGCATGGCTGAGCCGGGGTTCCGCCGGGGCGTCCGGCTGGCCCTCGACTGGGGCAGGCCCGGATCGGTGTCGCCGCCTGCGATCCGGACGGCACGCTGTGCTACCCGGTCGAGACGGTGCCGGCCCGTCCCGACCCGGGTTCGCGGCTGGCCGCGCTGATCGCGGAGTACGAGCCGATCGAGGTCGTGGTCGGCCTGCCGCGCACCCTGGCCGGTGGCGAGTCCCACGCGGCGGCCGCCGTCCGTGCCCAGGTGGCGGCGGCGTTGGGGCCGGACGTGCCCATCCGCTTCACCGACGAACGCCTCTCGACCGTCACCGCGTCCCGCCGGCTCGGCGCCGCCGGGAAGAACAGCCGGCGCCAGCGTGCGATCATTGACCAGGCTGCCGCCGTGGCTATCTTGGAACAGGCGTTGGCCGTCGAACGAAGGACCGGGCTGCCGCCGACGGCGGACGAGCCCGACTAGGAGGACGCAGGGATGGAGAATCCGTTCACCAGGGAATCAAGGATCCCGAGACCGGGAAGTGGGACCCCAAGGAGATCGGGTCACGGGCACGGGGCGCGTTCGCGGTGCTGCTCTCCCTCGTCGTCCTCGTCGGCGGCGGCTGGTTCGTCGCCGGCAAGATCCGCGACGCCTACAACAACTTCCGCACCGTTGAGGACTACAACAACGAGGCGGGGACAGCCGACGTGGTCGTGGTCATCCCGCCGAACACGAGCCTGTCGAAGATCTCCGACATCCTTGTCCAGGCTGATGTCGTGAAGACCGCGAAGGCGTTCGACCGGGTGGTCGCGGGCAACGAGCAGGCCCGGAAGATCCAGGCCGGACAGTACAAGCTGCGCACCCAGATCCCGGCGAAGACCGCCCTGGAAATGCTGCTGGACACCAAGAACATGATCCGGAACCGGTTCCAGCTCCCCGAGGGCCTGCGCTTCTCGCAGATCCTGCCCCTGCTCGTCAAGGCCACCGGCATCAAGAAGGCGGACTTCGAGGCGGCGCTGAAGGACCGGAAGGGGCTGGGCATCCGGTCCTGGATGGGCAAGAGCAACGAGGGGTTCCTGTTCCCCGACACCTACGAGCTGCCGGCGAAACCGACCGCCAAGTCGGTGCTGAAGATGATCATCGACAACTTCAACAACGTCATCGACGAGGTGGGGCTAGAGTCGCGGGCGCAGGAACTCGGGTTGAAGCCCTACCAGGTGCTCACCCTGGCCAGCATCGTGGAACGCGAGGCCAGCCGTGACGACGACCGTCCGAAGGTCGCCCGGGTCTTCCTCAACCGGCTGGACGACAAGATGGCGCTCCAGTCCGACGCGACGGTCGCCTACGCGAACAAGATCACCGGACGGGTCACGACCACGGCCCAGGAACGGGCACTGCAGTCGCCGTACAACACCTACCTGAACAAGGGCCTGCCGCCCGGGCCGATCACCGCGCCCGCCAAGAAGGCGCTGGAGGCCACCTTGAACCCCGCCAAGGGCGACTGGAAGTACTTCGTGGTCGTCAACNCTCGACACCGGTGAAACCGATTTCAACGTCGACAAGGCGGGCCACGACGCGTCGGTCCAGAAGTTCCGGCAGTTCTGCCAGACCAGCGACAAGTGCTGACCCGCTGCGCGGTCCTCGGATCCCCGGTGGGGCACTCGTTGTCCCCGGTGATCCATCGGGCCGCGTACGCGCACCTGGGGCTGTCCGACTGGCGCTACGAGGCCCACGAGGTGGACGCGGCCGGCTACCCGGCCTTCGTGGACGGGCTGGACGCCTCCTGGCGCGGCCTGTCGTGCACGATGCCGCTGAAGGAGGTCGCGGCGGCCAGCGGTGACCCCGATCCGGCCGTCCGGCTGACCGGCGCGGCCAACACGGTGATCCTGGAGCCGCAGGGCCGCACGGTCCACAACACCGACGTGCCGGGGTTCGTCGATGCCCTGGCCGCGGCCGGCGTCCGGCGATCCGGGCCGGCACTGCTGGTGGGCAATGGGGCGACGGCACGGTCGGCGCTGGTGGCCCTGCATCAGCTGGGCGCCCCGAGCGTCGGGGTGCTGGGTCGTGATTCCGAGCGGGTCGCCGGGTTCGTCCGGTGGGCCCAGGAGCGCGACCTCCCCGCCGAACCGGTCGATCAGGTGCCGTCCGGGGTCGCGGTGCTGGTGTCGACCGTCCCGTCCGCGGGGGCGCGGGACTTGCTCNGGGCCGCTGGCCCCCTGGAGGGGCTGGCAGTGCTGTTCGACGTCAGCTACCACCCGTNNGGCCGACCCCGTTGGCGGCGGTGGCGGACGCCGTGGGTGCCGCGTTCGTCAGCGGCTTGGACCTCCTCATCGGCCAGGCCACCCACCAGGTGCGGCTCATGACGGGGCACGAGGTGCCCGTTTCGGTGCTGCTGTCTGCCGTCCGGGCAGAGCTCAGGCGCCGCGGGTTGTCATGACACACTCGTCCCCATGCTCCGCTACCTGACCGCCGGTGAGTCGCACGGCCGCGCGCTGGTAGCCACCATCGAGGGGATCCCCGCACACGTCGAACTGACCAGCGACGACGTCGCCGAGGCGCTGGCCCGTCGCCGCCTGGGCACCGGGCGCGGCGCTCGGATGAAGTTCGAGGCGGACGAGGTGACCCTGCTGGCCGGGGTCCGGCACGGCCGGACGCTCGGCTCCCCGATCGCGATCATGATCGGCAACTCCGAATGGCCGAAGTGGGAGACGGTGATGGCGCCCGATCCGGTGGACGCCGACCTGCTGGCCGCGCAGGCGCGCAACGCGGCGCTGACCCGTCCACGCCCGGGTCACGCGGACCTGGCCGGGATGCAGAAGTACGACATGGACGAGGCCCGGCCGATCCTCGAGCGCGCGTCCGCGCGGGAGACCGCCGCTCGGGTTGCCCTCGGCCGGGTGGCCAGCAACTTCCTCGATCAGGCGTACGGGATCACGGTCGTCTCGCACGTGGTCGCCATCGGTTCGGTGGCGTCGTCCTCGCCGGTCAAGCCGACCTTCGCCGACCGGGACGCGATCGACGCCGACCCCGTCCGCTGCTTCGACGCGGAGGCGGGCAAGGCGATGCTGGCCGAGATCGAGGCCGCGAAGGCCGACGGCGACACCCTCGGCGGGGTGGTCGAGGTGCTGGCGTACGGGCTGCCGGCTGGCCTCGGCTCGCACACCCAGGGCGACCGCCGGCTCGACGCCAAGCTCGCCGGGGCGTTGATGGGCATCCAGGCCATCAAGGGCGTCGAGGTGGGCGACGGATTCGCGCTGGCCGCCACCCGCGGCAGCCTGGCGCACGACGAGATCGTCCCGGGCACCGACGGGCCCGACCGGACCTCCAACCGGTCCGGCGGCACCGAGGGCGGGATGAGCACCGGCGAGCCGCTGCGCGTCCGGGCGGCCATGAAGCCGATCGCGACCGTCNCCCGGGCGCTGCGGACGATCGACACCACCACTGGCGCGGCGGCGGCCGCACACCACCAGCGCTCGGACGTGTGCGCCGTCCCCGCGGCCGGCGTGGTCGCCGAGGCGATGGTGGCGCTGGTCGTGGCGGAAGCCTGCCTGGAGAAGTTCGGCGGTGACTCCCTCGCCGAGACGCGGCGCAACCACGCGGCTTACCTGGCGCGGCTGGCAGAACGGCAGCTCTCGTGAACCCGACCTCGGTCGNCGATCGTGGGGCCCNCCGGTTCGGGGAAGTCGACGGTCGGTCACCTGCTCGCCCGCCGGCTGGGGCTGCCCCACGTCGATGTCGACCAGGTCATCGAGGCGGAGCAGGGCAAGCGGATCCGTGAGATCTTCGCCGACGACGGGGAGCCGTTCTTCCGGGATCTGGAGGCCGCAGCGACACTGCGCGCCCTCAGCCAGCCCGGCGTGGTGTCCCTCGGCGGCGGCGCGGTGATGACCCCGGCCATCCGGGAGGAGCTGGGCCACCACGAGGTGGTCTGGCTGCAGGTGTCGGTGACCCAGTCGACCCGCCGGATCGGGCTGAACCAGGCGCGTCCGCTGCTGTTGGGCAACATGCGTGACCGGCTGATCTCGCTGTTGGCCGAACGGACGCCGGTGTACCGGGCGCTGGCGACCGTCAGTGTCGACACCGACAAGAAGTCCCCGACCCAGGTGACCGACGAGATCCTCGACCAGTTGCGGGGGTGTCCGCGTGAGGCCCACCACGATCGACGTGCACGCCGAACAGCCGTACCAGGTCGTCGTGGGGACTCCGCGTGCGCGCTGCTGCCGCAGTACCTGGCCGGCACCCGGCGGGTCGCGGTCATCCACGCCCCGGGCCTGCGTGATCGGCTGGGCTGCCTCGTGGCCGACGTCGAGCAGCAGGTCACGTTCATCGAGGTCCCGGACGCCGAAGCGGCCAAGACCGGCGCGGTGCTGCAGCGCTGCTGGGAGGAACTCGCCGCGGCAGGGTTCACCCGCTCCGACGCGGTCGTCGGCTTCGGCGGGGAGCGACCACCGATCTTGCGGGGTTCGTCGCCGCCACCTGGCTGCGGGGGTGCGCTACATCGCCGTCCCCACGACCGTGCTGGCGATGGTGGATGCCGCGGTCGGCGGCAAGACCGGGATCAACCTGCCGGCGGGCAAGAACCTCGTGGGTGCGTTCTTCGAGCCGTTCACCGTCTTGTGCGATCTGGGCTATCTGTCGAGCCTGCCCCTGACCGAACGCCGGTCGGGGCTCGCCGAGATCGTCAAGGCCGGCTTCATCGCCGATTCGGTCATCCTCAGCCTCGTCGAGGACGATCCTCACGCGGTGCTCGACCCGGGTTCGGATGTCCTGGGCGTCCTGGTCGAACGGGCGATCGCGGTCAAGGCCAAGGTGGTGAGCGCCGACCTGCGCGAACGCACCTCGTCCGGCACCGACGTGGGCCGCGAACTGCTCAACTACGGCCACACCCTCGGCCACGCGATCGAACGGGTCGAGAACTACACCTGGCGCCACGGCGAGGCGATCAGCGTCGGGATGTGCTTCGTCGCCGAACTCAGCAGGCGTGTCGGCCGCCTCAACGCGGACGTCGCGGCGCGTCACGCCGCGGTGCTGGGGTCGCTGGGGCTGCCCACGAGCTACCGGCCGGACGCGTGGCCGGCGCTGCGGGAGGCGATGAACCTGGACAAGAAGACCCGCGGGGCGTCGCTGCGGTTCGTGATCCTGGACGACCTCGCCCAGGCGGCGATCCTCACCGACGCGGACGAGGAGGATCTGGTCGCCGCCTATCTGGCCCTTGGGCAGGCCTGATGTACGTCCCGAAGCATTTCGAGGTGCCGGCCGAGTTGCTGGCCCGGATCCTGGCGGCGCCGCTCGCCGGGGACCTGATCACCGCCCACGCGGACGGCCTGATCGCCACCCATCTGCCGTATCTGTGGCGCCCCGCCGGCGACGAGCCCGGCGACGGTTCGCTGGTGCTGCACGTGGCGCGCAACAACACCCAGTGGTCGGAACCCGCCATCGGCGAGGCGCTGTTCGTGATCACCCCCGCCAGCGACTACATCTCCTCATTGTGGTACCCGACCGCGCAGGACAGCGGGAAGCTCGTCCCGACCTGGGACTACGTGACCCTCCACCTGTACGGTCGGCTCGTCGCCCACGACGACGTGGCCTGGACCACCCAGGCGGTGGCGGACCTGATGGCCGCCCACGAACGGACGGTCACGTTGGCCGACATGCCCGAGCGTTACCTGGCGGGGGAACTGCGGGCCATCGTCGGCTTGGAACTGCAGGTGACCCGGCTGGTCGCGAAGGCGAAGCTGTCGCAGAACCGGACCCCGGAGGACGTCGACGGGGTGATCGAGGGCTTGCACGGCGTGGGGGCTCACGAGACTGCCGAACTGGTCGCGGAATTCGCCAAACCGCACGCCGAGCGCCGGGCCGCGCTGGTCGCCGAGGTGGCGGAGCGCCGGCGCCCGAACCGCTAGACTGAGCGGTCGCGAATATCTGACGAGGGGTTTGACGTGGCATCCACCAACGACTTGAAGAATGGCATGGTGCTGGATCTGGACGGCCAGCTCTGGCAGGTGCTGTGGTTCCAGCACCACAAGCCGGGCAAGGGCAACACCGTCGTCCGGACGAAGCTGAAGCACGTGCTGTCGGGCAAGGTGGTCGACCGGACGTTCAACTCCGACACCAAGGTCGACACCGCGAACGTGGACCGCCGCGAGATGCAGTACCTCTACCACGACGGCGACGGCTACGTGTTCATGGACACCTCCACCTACGACCAGCTGACCATCGGCGACGACATCGTGGGCGACGCCAAGAACTTCATGCTGGAGAACCAGCTGGCCACCGTCGCGCTGCACGCCGGCAACCCGCTCTACATCGACCTGCCCGCCGCGGTCGAACTCGAGGTGACCTACACCGAGCCCGGCCTGCAAGGCGATCGCTCGACCGGCGGCACGAAGCCCGCGACGGTCGAGACCGGCCTGCAGATCCAGGTGCCGTTGTTCATCACCACCGGCGAGCGGGTCAAGGTCGACACCCGCGACGGCAGCTACCTCGGCCGGGTCTGAGGTGCCCGCTTCCGGGCCGACCCAGGGTCCGGCCGCCAAGCGGCTCACCCGGCCCGACGGCACCGTGCTGGAACTGGTCGAAACCCAGCCGGCGGATCCGTCCGCGGCCTCCCGGGGCCAGCGGACGAAGGCCGCAAGCACGCCCTCGACATCCTGTTCGAGGCCGATCTGCGCGACGAGCCGCCGCTGCAGCGGCTGTCCGCCCATGAGGAGGACGGGACGATCGTCCGTCCGTACACCGCGGAGCTGGTCAAGGCGGTGGCCGCCCGGGCCCCCGGATCGACGAACTGATCGTCGCCAGCCTCCCGTCCGGCTGGACGCTGCGGCGGATGCCCCGGGTCGATCGCTGTCTGGCCCGACTCGCCCTCGCCGAGCTTCTCGGGGCACGACGCCTCCGGAGGTTGCCATCGAGCAGGCGGTCGCGCTTGCCGGACGGCTGTCCACCGACGAGTCCCCGGGCTTCCTCAACGGGTTGCTCGCCCAGGCCCGCCGACGGCTCTCCGACGGCTGAGCTCCAGCCGGTCGAACCCTTCCGGCGGCGTGCCGCGGAGCCTCAGGACGCCAGCGCCAGCACCTGCGCGGCGACTTTGGCGGGGAGAGCCCGTAGGCATCCAGCAGGTAGTCCGCGGGCGCCGACTCCGACCATCCTTCCAGGCCGATCCGCCCCACCCGTGGGCCGTGGCCGTGGCCGGCGACCACTTCGGCGACCAGGCCGCCGAGCCCTCCGTGGACCGAGTGCTCCTCCACGGCGACGACCAGGTCGGCGGGGCCGAGTTCGGCCCAGAGCGCGGCCTCGTCCAACGGGCTGAGGCACGGGACGTGGACGTGCCCGGTCACCACGCCCCGATCGGCCAACAGGTCGCGGGCCTGCGCGACCCGTGAGGTCTGCACCCCCGTCGACACCAGGACGACCGGCGCGGCCGGTGCCAGGACCTCCGGGAGTCCGGGCCGGAACTCATGGTCCGGGCCGAACACCGGCGGCACCGCGTCCCGGGCGAGCCGCAGATACAGCGGGCCGTCGAACCCGGTCGACCAGGTCAGCATCGCCTGCAGTTCATGCTCGTCCGCGGGCGCGAGGACGGCGAGGTTCGGCATCCCGCGCATGATCGCCAGGTCGAGCAGGTCCTGATGGGTCTTGCCGGACGCCCCGTTCAGCAACCCCGCGTACGACCCGGCTATGCGGACGGGCAGCGCGGTCTGCGACACCGACACCCGGATCTGATCCAGNGAGCGGCTGGTCAGGAACACCCCGAAGGTGGACAGCCAGGGGCGGTAGCCGAGCGTGGCCATCCCGGCCGCCATCGCGACCATGTTCGCCTCGGCGATCCCTGCCTGGATGAAGCTTCCGGGCAGTTCGGCCGCCATGAGCGACGCCTGGGTCGAGGTGGCCAGGTCGGCGTCGATCACGACCGTCCGCCAGTCCGTCCGGGCCTGCTCGACGAGCGTCCGACCCCACACCTCACGCTGGGAGCGCATCGTGCACCCCCTCCGGCCAGTCGCCGAGATCCAACTCGGCTCGTGCGGATTCCAGTTGTTCCTCGGACGGAACCCCGTTGTGCCACCGGTACGTCCCTGCGGCGAAGCCCACCCCGTGGCCCTTCGTCGTCCGCGAGATCAGCGCGGTCGGTCGTCCGGAGCCGCGGAAGGTATCCACCTCGGCGAACGCCTGGAGCAGTGCGGCCAGGTCGTTCCCGGCGACCTCGACGGTGTTCCAGCCGAACGCGGCAAAGGCGCCTGGCAGGTTGACGGTGCCCAGTGGTTCGGCCCGGTCGAAGCGGTCTTCGGGGCCACCGGCGGCCCCGAACTGCTGGAGGCCGTTGTCGTCCACCACCGCGACCAGGTTGTCGACGCCGAACCGCGGGGCCGTGAGCACGGCCTCCCACACCTGGCCCTCCTGGCACTCCCCGTCGCCCAGCAGCGTCCAGGTCTCGAAGTCCAGGCCGAGCCGCTTGGCGGCCAGCGCGATGCCCAGCGCGTTGGACAGCCCNTGGCCCAGGGAGCCGGTGGAGAAGTCGATCCCGGGCGTGAGATGCATGTCGGGATGCCCCTGCAGCCGTGACGCGCCGTGGTCGAAGGTCGCGAGTTCGGCGAGCGGGAAGTAGCCGCGCAGGGCCAGCACCGCGTACAGCGCGATCGCGCAGTGGCCCTTGGACAGGATGAACCGGTCGCGCAGCGGATGCTCGGGGCGCTGCGGGTCGACGCGCAGCCGGTGGAAGTACAGGGCCACCAGGAGGTCCGTGGCCGACAGAGGACCGCCGATGTGGCCGGCCTTGCTGGCCGCGACCGTCGACAGGATGAGCCAGCGGGTGCGGCGAGCCTGCAGGTCCATCTCCTGCAGGGGTGCCCCCAGCCGGGGAGGCGGGGCTTCGGTCATGGCTCGACATTATTGATCAGTGAACACACCGTCAACCCAGTGATAAGAACAGATCAGGACAATCGAGTCGAAGGGGAATCCATGGGCACAACACGGTTGACCGTCGGTCAGGCACTGGTTCGGTTCCTGTCGGCGCAGTACGTCGAGCGGGACGGGGAGCGGCATCGCTTCATCGCGGGCGTGTGGGGCATCTTCGGGCATGGCAACGTGGGCGGTTTCGGCCAGGCGCTCGAGGAACTGGGTGACAGCTGTGCCCTGCCGTACTACAAGCCCCAGAACGAGCAGGCACAGGTGCACGCATCGATCGCCTACGCCAAGCATCACAACCGGCTGCGCACGTTCGCGTGCACCACGTCCATCGGTCCGGGCGCGACGAACATGGTCACCGGCGCGGCGACGGCGTCGATCAACCGGATCCCGGTGCTGTTGCTGCCGTCGGACTACTTTGCGGCGCGGACCGTGGATCCGGTGCTGCAACAGGTCGAGCACCCGGTCGAGCGGGATGTGTCGGCCTCGGACGCCTTCCGTCCGGTGAGCCGGTTCTTCGACCGGATCTCCCGGCCGGAGCAGCTGCTGGGCTCGCTGCCGGAGGCGTTCCGTGTCCTGACCGATCCGGCGGACACCGGGGCCGTGACGATCTCCCTGCCCGAGGACGTCCAGGCCGAGGTGTACGACTGGCCGGAGGAGTTCTTCGCCGAACGGACGTGGAAGGTGCGGCGACCCCGTCCCGACGCGGACGCGCTGGCCGAGGTGGTCGACGCCCTGGTGGCGGCGAAGCGGCCCCTGATCGTCGCCGGCGGTGGCGCCATCTACTCCGGCGCCGAGGCCGAACTCGCCGCCTTCGCCGAGGAGTTCGGCGTTCCGGTCAGCGAGTCCCAAGCAGGAAAGGGCGTCCTGCCGTGGAACCACCCCATGATGGCGGGCCCTGTCGGGGCCAACGGCGGCCTGGCCGCGAACCGCCTGGCCAGGGATGCCGACGTCGTCATCGCGCTCGGGACCCGGCTCGGCGACTTCGTGACCTCCTCACGCACCGTGTTCCAGAATCCGGAGGCCACCCTCGTCGGCGTGAACATCGGCAGCTTCGACGCCCACAAGCTCCGGGCCCTCCCTGTGGTGGCCGACGCCTGGGCGGCGCTGCAGGATCTGGCCGCGGCCCTGCGCGAGCGCGGCTGGGGCGGCACGTCCACGGAGTTCCGGGACGAGGTCGGGGCGCTCCAGACCGAATGGCAGGAACGCGTCGAGTTCCACCGCACGACCAGCCAGGGCAACGAGTTGGCGCAACCGCACCTGATCGGCATCGTGAACGACGAGCTCGGCGGGCACGGGAGCGTCGTGTGCGCCGCGGGGAGCTTGCCCGGCGACCTGCTGAAGCTGTGGCGCCCGGAGGACTCGAAGGCCTACCACGTCGAGTACGGCAACTCCTGCATGGGGTACGAGATCGCAGCCGGACTCGGCGTCGCCATGGCCGAACCGGGCCGCCGGGTCGCCGTGGCAGTGGGTGACGGCTCGTACCTGATGATGAACTCCGAGATCGTCACCTCGGTCGCCGAAGGGGTGCCGTTCGTGGTCGTGGTCTTCGACAACCACGGCTTCCAGTGCATCAAGGATCTCGCCAGCGCGTGCGGCGTCCCGCCGGTCGGCAACGAACTGCGCGCCCGCGAGGAAGGGACGAACCGGCTGACCGGCGACTACCTGAGGGTGGACTTCGCGGCGCACGCTGCCGCGATGGGCGCGCACGGGGTCCGGGCCGAGACCGAGGCGGACGTGCGCGCTGCGCTGCGCCAGGCCTTCGCCGCCGACCGGACGACCGTGATCCACGTGCCGGTATCGGCCACCGAGCGCGCACCCAGCTACGAGGGCTGGTGGGCCGTCCCGCCGGCGGAGGTGTCCACCCAGGGCGACGTGAACGCCGCGAGGGCCCGCTTCGAGGAGTCGTCCCAGAAGATGCGCGGCGATCTCCAGTGATCCAGGACGACCAGGCCGACGAGGGGGCCTGCTCGCCTCGCCGCGGGGCCGCTACCCGGTGTCGGTGGACGGGGATCCCCACCAGCTGGCCGGTCGTGCGGACCGGTGCGCGGGCCCGATCCCCGCGTTGTCCGCCGCCCCGGCCGCCGGGTCCGGGTGGCGGCCGCCGACGGACCGTCCGGGTCGCGGTGGAGCCGCGGGTGCCCACAACCCGGGCCGGTACCGGTGATGGCCGGGCCCAGAGGCCGACCGATCGTGGCGGGCGACCATGGACCCCGCTAGGGTCTGGGTTCGCGACGTCCGCCAGNGCGCCGCCACCATGACGAGGATTGTTGTGTCGGAACCGAACGGTGCGATCGGCCTGGACCTGCTGGCCAAGGCAGGCGCGGTCGTCGACGCGCTGGCGTCCGGACGGGAGCTGAGCGTGGCCGACCTGGCCACGGCGTCGGGGCAGCCGGTCAGCTCGACCTACCGGCTCGTCACGAGCCTGCTGACCCTGGGCTGGCTGGAGCCCGGTGCCACCCGCGCCAGGTACCGGCTCGGCCCGACCGTGCTCCGGCTCGCCGCAGCCAGCGAGGACCAGACCGAACTGCTGGGGCTGGCGCACCCGATCCTGCGCGATCTCGCGATGACACTCGGGGGCAGCGTCGACCTGGTGGTCCGCACCGAGGACCTGGCGGTCTGCGTGGACAAGGTCTCGACCACGGGCGTGTTCGGGGCGTTCCCGCGGATCGGGGCGTTCGCCCCGCTGAGCACGACCGCCGCCGGCCGCGTCCTGTTGGCCCATCTGCCGCCGCCGGAGCGACGCCGCGTGGGCGGCGACGAGGCCGAGGCTGATGCCGACCGGGAACGCGGCTTCGTCGAAACCGCCGATCCCTTCCAGCCGGCGGTCGCCTGCCTCGCAGCCGCCTGCCTCAACCATCGCGGGGAGGCCGAGGCGGCCATCGGGATCAGCGGCTTCCGGCGCTCCCTCCTCGGCGACGGGTCGACAGCGACCGAACAACTCCTGGCGGCCGCGGAAGCCATCAGCGTGGCCCTGGGACACGGCGAGGGGGCGGTGCGCTGATGCCCGATCCCGTCGTTCTGAACGTCCTCAGGAACGCCGACGAGTTGCTGGAGGCGCTACGGCTGAGGCCCGAGGCGACCCTCTCCCAACTGGCCGCCGACACCGGCATCCCGCGCTCGACGGTGTACCGCCTCGTGGATGCGCTCGCGGCGATGCGGATGGTGACCGTGACCCCGGCAGGTGTCTCGCTGTCGCGACGCTGGCTGGGGCTCGCCGACGCCGCCAGGGCCGCCAAACGTGAATGGTCGCAGGCCCGGGAGGCCCTCCGGGCGCTGGTCAGGGACACCGGTTTCACCGCCTACCTGTCCGTCCGGGTCGGGGACGAGGCGATGTGCATCCACTGGGAACAGGGCCAGGGCATCAACGTCCTGGTCCTCCGGCCAGGCCGAACGCTGCCCTTCTACGCCGGGGCCGCCGGGCGGTGCTTCCTGTCGACGCTGGAGGAGGAACAGTTGACCGATTACCTCGGCCGAACCCAGCCGGTGCCCTTCACGGATCACACCCTGGTCGACGCCGACGCGCTGCGCCGGGACGCCGAACGCACTCGCCAGCGCGGCTACGCCCTCTCGATCGAGGACGTCACGGTGGGCGCGGGAGCCATCGGGATGCTGATCCAGGACGACACCCGGACGAGCCTGGGCTGCGTCTCGCTGGCCGGGGTCGCCTCGCACATCAGCGTCCAACAGGAAGGGCTCGCCGCCCAACTCCGGGAGGCGCTGGGGTGCCGTCGACCTCCCTGACACCATGCGAGATTATCTCTCGAACAGTTGACACGGTGTCCGTTCAGCGGAAATGCTGTGCCTATCGGGGGCTGGCTGGACGGTCCCCGGTGCCGATGAGTCACCAAGGGGGCGATCCATGAGCGACGCGGAACCTGGGCGCCGGCCCGTCCTGCGCATGGTCGACATCCACAAGTCCTTCGCCGGCGTCAAGGTGCTCAAGGGCGTTTCGCTCGACGTGATGCCCGGCGAGGTGCACGCCCTGATGGGCGAGAACGGCGCGGGCAAGTCCACCCTCATGAAGATCCTGATGGGCATGCACCGGGCCGACGCGGGCACCATCTGGCTCGGCACGGACGAGGTCGCGTTCCGCAACCCCGCGNAGGCGCTGGCCAACGGCGTCGCGATGATCCACCAGGAACTGAACCCCGTCCTGGACATGCCGCTGTTTGAGAACCTGTTCCTCGGCCGGGAGCTGCGTACCGGCGCGGGCCTGGTCGACAAGGCCCAGATGCGCCGGCAGAGCAAGGCACTGATGGCCGAGCTCGAACTGGACCTGAACCCCAACACCCCGATGAGACGGCTTTCGGTCGCGACGACGCAATTGGTCGAGATCGCGAAGGCCACGTCGGTGGGCGCGCGCCTGATCGTCATGGACGAGCCGACGTCGGCCATCACCGAACACGAGGTGGAGGCATTGTTCGCCCAGATCGACAAGCTGCGCCGCCAGGGCGTCGCCCTGGTCTACATCTCCCACAAGATGGAGGAGATCTTCCGGATCTGCGACGCGATCACGGTGCTGCGGGACGGGGCGGAGGTCGCGACCGGACCGGCGAGTTCGTTCAACCGGGACCTGCTCATCAAGCACATGGTTGGGCGGGAACTGTCGGACTTCTTCCCCAAGACCGAGGTCGAGATCGGCCCGGTCGTGTTCGAGGCCGAGGGCATCAGTTCGGGCACGCGGGTGCACGACGCCGGGCTCAGCGTACGCAGCGGCGAGATCGTCGGCCTGGCGGGCCTGGTGGGCGCCGGACGAAGCGAGCTGATGGAGGCGATCTTCGGCCTTCGACCCCGGGAGGCCGGCACGATCCGGCTGCACGGCGAACAGGTCACGGTCGCCTCACCCAGCCAGGCCATCGCGCGGGGCATCGCGTTCATCACCGAGGACCGCAAGAACACCGGGCTCAACCTGGTCGGCACGACGGGGAGAACATCACCGCCGCAGCGTTGCGCACGTTCGCCACCGGNNGGAGTGCTGAGCAAGGGCAAGGAGCGTGAGGCGGCGAAGTCGTACATCGACCGGCTGCGGATCCGGACGACCGGGGTCAACCAGCCCGTGCGGTTCCTCTCCGGCGGCAACCAGCAGAAGGTGGTCTTGTCCAAGTGGCTGCTGACCAAGCCCGAGGTGATCATCCTGGACGAGCCGACCCGGGGCATCGACGTGGGCGCGAAGCGCGAGATCTACCTGCTGCTCGGTGAACTCGTCCAGCAGGGCCGGGCGATCATCCTCATTTCCTCGGAGATGCCGGAGTTGCTGGGCCTGGCCGATCGGATCGTCGTCATGGCCCAGGGCCGGGTGACCGGAGAGTTGAGCCGCGCCGACTTCGACCAGGAGCGGATCTTGTCGCTGGCCGCGACGTTCCACGACGAAGGGGTANCAAGCGTGACCGAACAGGCGAAGACGCGGGACCTGGGCCGGGCGATGGACCTGGTCAAGAACTACGGCATCGTCGTGGCCTTCCTGGTCCTCGTGGCGGTGCTTTCGGCGATCTCGCCGAACCACGTCTTCGCGACCCCGAAGAACTTCGTCAACGTGCTCAAGCAGACCGCGATCAACGGGATCCTCGCCATGGGGATGATGTTCGTCATCACCTCCGGCGGGATCGATCTCTCGGTCGGCTCGACCGTCGCCTTCGCGGGAGTGGTCGCCGCGATGTTCGCCCATCCGGGCACCTATCCGCTGATCGTCCCGATCCTGCTGGCCTGCCTTGCGGGCCTCGCGGTGGGGATCTTCAACGGGGCGGCGGTCGCCTTCGGCGGGATCCCGTCCTTCATCGTCACGCTGGGTTCGATGACGATGATCCGCGGCCTGGCCCTGATCACCGCGGGCGGGACGCCGGTCACGAACGTGTCACCGGAGTTCGAGCAGATCTCCGGGCTTGTGGGCAGCATCNCCCTGCTGGCGATCTACTACGTCCTCATCGTCGCGGTGTGCGCCTTCGTCCTCAACAAGACCGTGTTCGGCCGCCACGTCTACGCGGTGGGCGGCAACGAGACGGCGGCGCAGGTCTCCGGCGTCCGGGTGCAGTTCGTGAAGGTTGCCGTGTACGCCATCGCGGGGCTGCTCGCGGGCATCGCGGGCCTGCTGAATGCCTCGCGGACGATCACCGGCGCCCCCAGCGCCGGCGTCGGTTACGAACTGGACGCCATCGCGGCCGTCGTCATCGGCGGGGTCAGCATGTCCGGCGGTCTCGGCAAGTGGTACGGCGTCGTCATCGGCTCGCTGTTCATCGCCGTCATGGGCAACGGCCTGGACCTGCTCGGCGTCGACTCCAACTTCCAGCAGGTCATCAAGGGCGGGATCATCATCCTCGCCGTGTTCCTCGACATGCGCGGCAAGCGCGCCCTCAGCCTCAAGTTCTGACCCGCCACATCCACGAAAGGACACCCAATGAAGATGAAGATGGCCGCCGCGCTCAGCGCGGTCGTGGCTGCCGCGCTGCTCAGCGGCTGCTCCGGCACCGCGACCCCGGCCGCGAGTGGCTCCGCCTCGGCAGGTACGTCCGGCCAGAAGCTCCGGATCGCTCTGGTGATGAGCCACCTGACGAACTCGTTCACCACCACGTTCTCCGAGGCTGCCAAGGCCGAGGCCGTCAAGCAGGGCGTCGACCTGACCGTGCTGGACGCGAAGAAGGACGCCACCACCCAGGTCGGCCTGATCGAGACCGCGGTGACCCAGCAGTACGACGGGATCATGGTCGAGCCCGCATCCGTGGACGGCGTGAAGCCCGCGTTCGAGACGGCGAAGAAGGCCGACATCCCGATCATGGCCGTGGTGCAGAAGCTGTCCGACCAGAGCCTGTCCGCCTCCTACGTCGGTGGCGACGACCTGGCCGCCGGCCGGCTGGAGATGGAGAAGGCCGTCGAGGCCATCGGAGGCAAGGGCAACATCGCGATCCTGTACGGCCCGATGGGGTCGGACGCGCAGCTCGTCCGTAAGAAGGGGTACGACGAGGTGCTGGCGAAGAACCCGGACGTGAAGGTCGTGTTCGAGCAGTCGGCTAACTGGGTCACCGACGAGGCCCTCAAGATCACCGAGAACTGGCTGCAGACCGGCAAGACCATCAACGCGGTCGTCGCCCAGAACGACGGCATGGCCGTGGGCGCCGCGAAGGCCGTCTCGGACGCGCAGCTCACCGACAAGGTCATCGTCACCGGGGTGGATGCCACGCCGGAGGGGCTGGCGGCGATCAAGGCCGGCCAGATGGTCGGGACCGTGTCCCAGGACACCGCAGGGATGGGCGTGCTGTCGGTCCAGACGATGATCAAGGTCATCAAGAAGGAGAAGGTCGACGCCGAATACAAGACCACGCCGCAGTGGGTCAACAAGGACAACGTCGCCCAGTTCAAGTGAGCCCTGGCTCATCCATCCTCGCGTCTCGCCGGGCCGATCCTTCGGGGTCGCCCGGCGAGGCCGGTCTAGGGTGGGTGTCGTGGAGATCAGGGGCGTCGTCCGGGCCGACCGGCCGCTGCTGGTGGTCGCCCTGGCGGACGAGGGTCGCTACCTGCCCGCCGAGCTGCCCGTCCTGGTGACAGGGGTGGGCAAGATCCGGGCGGCCGTGGCCGTGACGCAGGCGCTGTCGGGGGCCGTCACGCCCCGCGAGGTGGTGAACCTTGGCACGGCCGGGGCACTCGTCGATGGGTTCTCGGGCACCTACGTGATCGGCCGGGTCGTCCAGCACGACTTCGACAACGACGCCATCCGCGCGATCGTCGGATCGGATCAGGGCGGACCCCTCGACCTCGGGGGCGACGGCCCGGTCCTGGCCACCGGCGACCAGTTCGTCTCCGACCCCGCCCTTCGCGAACGGCTGGCTCGTGACGCCTCACTGTGCGACATGGAGGGGTACGCGGTCGCCGCCGCCGCACTGGCCTGCGGGGTGCCGGTGCGGCTGGTCAAGCACGTCAGCGATCCGGCGGACGAGACCGCCCTGCGGTCGTGGCAGGAGACCCTGGATTCCTGCGCGCGAGCGCTCGGCGACTGGGCCGGTGAGCACCTGTCGCCGGTGTCTTGATAGGGTCAAGCCGCTGTGACTCGCCGCACGGTGAGGAAAGGACGTCCATGGCCTCGAGCTTCTTCGCCCGCCCGCGCATTCCGGCATTGCTGGTTCTCGAGGACGGACGGTCGTTCGAGGGGTCTCTTTCGGGGCCACGGGCACGACGTTCGGCGAGGCGGTCTTCTCCACCGGCATGTCCGGCTACCAGGAGACCCTGACCGATCCCAGCTACCATCGGCAGGTCGTGATCGCGACCGCACCGCACATCGGCAACACCGGCTGGAACGACGAGGACGACGAGTCCCGGCGCATCTGGGTGGCCGGCTATGTCGTCCGGGATCTCTCGCGGGTGCGCTCGAACTGGCGCTCCAATCGCTCGCTCGATGAGGAACTGAAGGCCCAGGGGTCGTCGGGATCGCCGAACTGGACACCCGCGCGCTGACCCGGCACCTGCGCGAGCGCGGCGCGATGCGGGTCGGCATCTCCACCGAGATCCTCGATCCGGCCGCGCTGCTGGCCCGGGTGCAGGACGTGCCCCGGATGGAGGGCTCGGACCTGGTCGCCGACGTGACGCTGCCGCAGGCCGAGGTGATCCCGGCGGTGGGGAGAAGCGGTTCACCGTGGCCGCCATCGATCTGGGGATCAAGGACATGACCCCTACCCGGATGGCCGAGCGCGGCCTGGAGGTGCACGTGCTGCCGGCGGAGGCCTCGTTGGCCGACATCCGCGCGATCGGTGCCGACGGGGTGTTCTTCTCCAACGGCCCGGGCGATCCGGCGACCGCCGACGGGCCGATGCGCTTGCTGCAGGACGTTCTGGACGCGGGCCTGCCCTACTTCGGCATCTGCTTCGGCAACCAGATCTTCGGCCGGGCCCTGGGATTCGGCACCTACAAGCTGAAATACGGCCACCGCGGGATCAACCAGCCGGTGATGGACCTGCGCACGCGCAAGGTCGAGATCACCGCGCAGAACCACGGGTTCGCCGTCGACGCCCCGCTCAACGCAGGCACGGCCACCCGGTGGGGCACGGCTCGGGTCAGCCACGTCTGCCTCAACGACGACGTGGTCGAGGGCTTGGAACTGGTGGACGACAAGGGGCGGGTGCTCGGCTTTTCCGTCCAGTACCACCCGGAGGCGGCCGCGGGCCCCCACGATTCGGCCTACCTGTTCGACCGCTTCGTCGACATGCTGGCTGACGCCCGGCGCGAGGGGGTGCTGCCTGATGTCGCGCCGCGAGGACATCCACTCGATCCTGGTCATCGGCTCCGGCCCGATCGTGATCGGCCAGGCGTGCGAGTTCGACTACTCCGGCACCCAGGCCTGCCGGGTGCTGCGCGAGGAGGGCTTCCGGGTCATCCTGGTGAACTCCAACCCGGCGACGATCATGACCGATCCCGAGTTCGCCGACGCCACCTACGTCGAGCCGATCCAACCGGAGTTCCTGGAGAAGGTGATCGCGGCCGAGCGTCCGGACGCCCTGCTGGCCACCCTGGGCGGTCAGACGGCCCTGAACGCGGCGGTGGCGCTCAGTTCGTCCGGGATTCTGAAGAAGTACGGCGTCGAGCTGATCGGCGCGTCCTTCGAGGCGATCCAAAAGGGCGAGGACCGGGAGAAGTTCAAGGAGATCGTCGCCTCCNTGGACGTGCCGGGCGCAAACCCCGAGGTGGCCCGTTCGGCGATCTGCCACACGATGGACGAGGTGCTCGCCGCCGCCGGCGAGTTGGGCTACCCGCTGGTCGTCCGGCCCTCGTTCACCATGGGTGGCGTCGGTTCGGGCTTCGCCCACGACGAGGACGAACTGCGCCGGATCGCCGGGACGGGCCTATCGGCCTCGCCGGTGACCGAGGTCTTGATCGAGGAGTCCGTGCTCGGCTGGAAGGAGTACGAGCTCGAGGTCATGCGCGACAAGGCCGACAACGTCGTCATCGTGTGCTCGATCGAGAACCTCGACCCGATGGGCGTGCACACCGGCGACTCCATCACCGTGGCGCCCGCGATGACCCTGACCGACCGCGAGTACCAGCAGATGCGTGACGTCGGCATCGCGGTGATCCGGGCCGTGGGCGTCGACACCGGCGGCTGCAACATCCAGTTCGCGATCAACCCCGACAACGGCCGGATGATCGTGATCGAGATGAACCCGCGGGTGTCCCGGTCGTCCGCGCTGGCGTCCAAGGCGACCGGCTTCCCGATCGCGAAGATCGCGGCGAAGGTGGCCGTCGGCTACACCCTGGACGAGATCCCCAACGACATCACCGCCGAGACCNCCGCGTCCTTCGAACCCACCCTCGACTACGTCGTGGTGAAGGCGCCGCGGTTCGCGTTCGAGAAGTTCCCGACCGCGGAATCGACCCTGACCACGCACATGAAGAGCGTCGGCGAGGCGATGGCCATCGGGCGCAACTTCACCGAGGCGCTCGGCAAGGCGCTGCGTTCGCTGGAGGACCCGAAGGCGGTCTTCGACTTCACCGGCGAGATCACCGAGCCGCTGGACGACCTGCTCGCCTCAGCCGCCCGTCCCCACGACGGCCGGCTCAACGATGTGATCCGGGCGTTCCGGGCCGGGGCGAGCGCGGAGCAACTGTTCGAGGCGACCAAGATCGACCCCTGGTTCCTCGACCAGCTGCAACTCATCGCCGAGGTCGCCGAGCATGTGCGCACGGCCCCCGAACTGACCGGCGACGTGTTGCGGTTGGCCAAGCGGCACGGACTGGCCGACACCCAGATCGCCGCCCTGCGACATCTCAGCCCCGAGGTGGTGCGTGGGGTGCGGTGGGCGCTGGGCGTCCGTCCGGTGTTCAAGACCGTCGACACCTGCGCTGCCGAGTTCGCCGCCCGCACCNCCTACCACTACTCGGCCTACGATGCCGAGACCGAGGTGGCGCCGCGGACGAAGCCGGCCGTGCTGATCCTCGGCTCGGGGCCGAACCGGATCGGCCAGGGCATCGAGTTCGACTACTCATGCGTCCACGCTGCGATGACCCTGCGCGAAGCCGGCTACGAGGCCGTGATGGTCAACTGCAACCCCGAAACGGTCTCCACCGACTACGACACCTCCGACCGGCTGTACTTCGAGCCGTTGACGCTGGAGGACGTGCTGGAGGTCTACCACGCCGAACTCGCCGCTGGGCCGGTGGCGGGCGTGATCGTCCAGTTGGGCGGGCAGACGCCGCTGAAGCTCGCCCAGGCGCTGAAGGACGCGGGGGTGCCGATCGTCGGTACCTCCCCGGAGGCGATCCACCTGGCCGAGGAGCGGGGCGCGTTCGGCCAGATCCTGGCCGCCAACGGGCTCTCCGCCCCCGCCTACGGCATGGCCACCTCGGCGGACGATGCGATCGAGATCGCCCACGAGATCGGCTACCCGGTGCTCGTCCGGCCGTCGTACGTGCTGGGCGGGCGCGGCATGGAGATCGTCTACGACGACGAGTCGCTCGTCGGCTACATCGAACGGGCCACCCACATCACCCCCGACTCGCCGGTGATGGTCGACCGGTTCCTCGACGACTGCATCGAGATCGACGTGGACGCGCTCTACGACGGCGAGGACCTGTACCTCGGCGGGGTGATGGAGCACATCGAGGAGGCGGGCATCCATTCGGGCGACTCGGCGTGCACGCTGCCGCCGATCACGCTGGGGTCGTCCACGATCGACGCGATCCGGGAATCGACGCGCAAGATCGCGGCGGGCATCGGCGTGCGCGGGCTGATCAACATCCAGTACGGCCTGCTGGGCGACGTGCTCTACGTGCTCGAAGCCAACCCGCGGGCGTCGCGGACCGTCCCGTTCGTCTCGAAGGCGACCGACACCCAGCTGGCGAAGGCGGCGGCCCGGATCATGCTGGGTGCCAGCATCGCCGAGCTGCGCGCCGAGGGCATGCTGCGCGAAACCCTGGACGGGGTCGCGACGCTGGAGTCGGCGCCCATCGCGGTCAAGGAGGCCGTGATGCCGTTCAACCGGTTCCGAACCGCCGACGGCGCCTGGGTGGACACCCTGCTGGGCCCGGAGATGAAGTCGACCGGCGAGGTCATGGGCCTCGACGTCACCTTCGGGACGGCGTTCGCCAAGAGCCAGTCGTCCAGTTACGGCAACATTCCCACCGAGGGGGCCGTGTTCGTCTCCGTGGCGAACCGCGACAAGCGGCACGCGATCTTCCCGGTGAAACGGCTCGCCGACCTGGGCTTCACCGTGTTCGCCACCGAGGGCACCGCCCAGGTCCTGCGCCGCCACGACGTGGAGGTCAAGGTGCTCCGCAAGGAGGCCGAGGGGCCGGGTCCGGACGGGACGAAGACCGTCGTCCAGGCGATCATGGACGGTGACATCCAGATGATCTTCAACACCCCCATCGGCGTCAGCCAGGGCGGCGACNCCCGCCGCGACGGCTGGCAGATCCGCTCGGCGGCGATCCTGTGCGACGTGCCCTGCGTGACCACCGTGCAGGGCCTGTCGGCCTGCGTGCAAGGCATCGAGGCGCTCCGCAAGGGGAACCTGGCGGTGCGGCCGTTGCAGGCCTGGAGCGCCGACATGCGGGCCGACCTCGCCGCGGGGCGATGACCCCGCGTTCCGCGCTCGTCGACGTCGGCTACCGGCGGGCGCTGCGTCCGGTGCTGTTCGGCGCGCACGGCGGCGATCCCGAGTGGATCCACGAGCGGATGGTCGCGACCCTGGCCCGGATCGGCCGCTCACCGGCGGCCATCGAGGCCCTGCGGCGCATCGCCGGCAGCCGGGGTGCCCCGGTCACGGTCGCCGGCGTCCGGTTCNCCGGACGGGTCGGCCTGGCCGCCGGGATGGACAAGGACGGACTGGCCGCCGGCGCCTGGCAGGCGCTCGGCTTCGGTTTCGCCGAACTGGGCACGGTGACCGCCGAAGCCCAGCCGGGCAACCCCAAGCCCCGGGTCTTCCGGCTGCGTCGCTCGCAGGCGCTCATCAACCGGATGGGGTTCAACAACCACGGCGCCCGGGCCCTGCACCATGAACTGTCCCTGCACGGCATCTACCGGGGCAACGGGGCGGCCGGGATTCCGCTCGGCATCTCGCTCGGCAAGACCAAGACGACCCCGCTGGACGACGCGGTGGAGGACTACCTGACCTCGTTCCGGCTGGTGGCCNCCCACGCGGACTACGTCGCGGTGAACGTCTCAAGTCCCAACACCCCCGGCCTGCGCAGCCTGCAGGACGCCGGCGCGCTCCGATCGCTGCTGGGCGCGCTGGTCGGCGAGGCCGCCGCGCGGGAGCCGGACGGAGGCCCGGGCGTCCCGGTGTTCGTCAAGATCGCCCCCGATCTGACCTGGCCGCAGATCGACGAGGTGCTGGCGGCGGTGTCCGGTGCGGATGCGGCGGGGGTCATCGCCACCAACACCACCCTGTCCCGGGACGGGCTGGCCGAGGCCGACCAGGGCTTGGCCGCCGAGGCCGGCGGCCTGTCGGGCGCGCCGCTGACCGTCCGGGCCCGGGAGGTCGTCGGCTACGTGACGGCCCACACCGACCTGCCCGTCATGGGGGTTGGCGGCATCATGACGGCCGCCGACGCGACCGCCCTGCTCGACCTCGGTGCCCGGCTCGTCCAGCTTTACACTGGCTTCGTCTACGCCGGCCCGGCGTTACCGGCGGCGATCAACGAAGCGACGAGGAGGGCGGCCCCGTGACCACCTACTGGCGTCGGCTGAAGGCGATCACCGCCGAGCGCGGCAACCTCTGCGTCGGGATCGACCCACACGCCGCGGTGCTCAGGGCGTGGGGGCTCGGGTCGGACGTGGGCGGGCTGGAGGCCTGTGCCCGCGGGCTGGTCGCGGCCATCGGCGAGCGCACTGCCGTGTTCAAGCCCCAGGCGGCGTTCTTCGAGGCGTACGGCTCGGCCGGAATCGCCGTGCTGGAGCGGTTGCTGGACGATATCCGCCAGGCCGGGGCGCTCTGCATCCTCGACGCCAAGCGGGGCGACATCGGCTCGACGATGGAGGCCTACGCCGACGCATACCTCCGCGACGGATCGCCGCTGGCGGCCGACGCGGTCACCGTGTCGCCCTACCTCGGGTTCGGCTCCCTGATGCCGGCCTTCGAACGCGCCCACGCGTACGAACGCGGCGTGTACGTGTTGGCCCGCACGTCCAACCCCGAGGGCGGGCAAGTGCAACTGGCGTTGTGCACCGACGCGGAGGGCTCGGTGGCCCAGGAGATCATCGACGCGGCCACCGAACTCAACCACCGCGGCCGGCAGCGGGCCATCGGCCTGGTGGTGGGCGGTACGCATGCCGACCTCGGCTGCGACGTCTCCGATTTCAACGGCTCGATCCTGGTGCCCGGCATCGGCGCCCAGGGCGGTCGTCTGGCGGATCTGCCGGAGCTCTTCGGTGACGCCGTCGACAGCGTGCTGCCGATGGTGGGCCGGGGCATCATCGGGGCCGGACCGGACCCTGCGGCACTGGTCGGCAAGCTCGAAGAATTCCTCACCGACGCCCGGTGAGCGGCGGGTTCGTCGGCCCGGACGCTGTCTGACCGCCGGACGACCGTGGCGCTGGCCGGGCCCGGCGAGCCGGTTGGGCTCCGGAGCCAGCGTCGCGGCTTGCTGGACACGTGTTCGCGGAGGAAACAGAGGTTCCATGGGCGGGAATCCCCGCTAAGTTGAACCCGTAGTCAACGTCGCGCACAGACGGAAGGGGTACGGTGACGATTCCTCAGCTCACCACGGAGCAGCTTGAGGCTGCCCGCGCTGCTGCGACGCAAGCGCGGCGGGCGCGCGCGGACCTGAAGGCACGGGTCCGCTCCGGCACGCTGTCGCTGGGCGAGGCCCTCGATCTCGCGGCGGGGGACGAGGTGTTGGCGCACGTGAAGGTGGTCGACCTGCTCAAGGCGCTGCCACGCGTGGGCGAGAAGCGGGCTGCACTCGTCATGGAACGGTTCGACATCGCGGCGAATCGGCGGATCAGGGTTTGGGTCGGCATCAACTCGCGGGGTTGAAGGCCGAGTTTCGTGATCGGTGACGTCACCGTCATCTCTGGTCCAACAGCAGTAGGCAAGGGAACGGTCGTTACTGCGCTGCGCGAACGCCGGCCCGACGTGTGGGTTTCGGTTTCTGCGACGACCCGTCCGCCGCGTCCGGGTGAGGTCGACGGCGTCCACTACCTGTTCGTCGACGACGCCGAATTCGACGAGCTGATCGGCACCGACGGGCTGCTGGAGTGGGCCGTCGTCCACGGCACCCACCGCTACGGCACCCCGTCGGCCCCGGTGCGGGCCGCGGTCGCGGCCGGCCGGCGGGTCATCCTCGAGATCGACCTCCAAGGCGCCCGCCAGGTCCGGGAGAAGCTGCCGCAGGTGCGGTCGGTGTTCATCGCACCACCGTCCTGGGAGACCCTGGTGGAGCGGCTGGTCGGCCGGNGGACCGAAGGTGCGGCGGAACGGGAGCGCCGGCTGGAGACCGCGCGGGCCGAATTGGCCGCCGCCGCCGAGTTCGACCACGTCGTGGTCAACGACGATTTGGGCCAAGCCGTCCAGGACTTGGTAGACTTGCTCGGCNTTGTGAAATCACGCGTGCCCGGCCGTTGGGCGCGACCACCACTGCGAGGCACCCACTTGAGCACTCATGTTCCCGAAGGCATCACCAACCCACCGATCGACGAGCTGCTGACCCAGGTCGATTCGAAGTACCGGCTCGTCCTGTTCGCGGCCAAGCGCGCGCGGCAGATCAACGCCTACTACAGCCAGCTCGGCGAGGGGCTGCTGGAGAACGTCGGCCCGCTGGTCGACACCGGCGTGCAGGAGAAGCCGCTGTCGATCGCGCTGCGCGAGGTGAACGCGGGGGTGCTGGAATGCACCGACATCGACCCCGAGGCCGAGGCTGTCGCCCGGGCCGAGGCCGAGGCGGATCCCGCGTTCGACCTGGATCCCTTCACCGACGACCTCGCCTGAGGCCCGTGCGATGAGCCGGGTCGTCCTTGGGGTGTCCGGCGGAATCGCCGCGTACAAGGCCTGCGGACTGCTGCGCCTGCTCGCCGAGGGCGGGCACGAGGTGACGGTGGTCCCGACCGCCCATGCGCTGCGGTTCGTCGGCGAGGTCACTTGGGCCGCGCTGTCGGGGCGGCCCGTCCACACCGACGTGTTCACCGGGGCCCAGGACGTGCCCCACGTCCGGCTCGGCCGGGAGGCCGACCTCGTGGTCGTCGCGCCGGCGACCGCGGACCTGCTGTCGCGGGCGGCCACGGGACGCGCGGACGACCTGCTCACCAACGTCCTGTTGACTGCCACCTGCCCCGTGCTGATGGTCCCGGCCATGCACACCGAGATGTGGCTGCATCCCGCCACCGTCGCCAACGTGGCCACCCTGCGCGAGCGCGGCGTGATCGTCATGCATCCGGATTCGGGCCGGTTGACCGGCGCCGACAGCGGCCCGGGCCGGCTGCCGGAACCCGACGACATCGCGGCGGTCGCCACCTCCCTGCTCGGGGATGACGGGGTGGCCACGGCGATGCGGCGGCGTGATTTCGCCGGGCGGCACCTGGCCGTCAGCGCCGGCGGCACCCGCGAGCACCTGGACCCGGTCCGGTTCATCGGTAACGCCTCCTCGGGGAAGATGGGGCTCGCGATCGCCCGGGCGGCCCGGTTGCGCGGTGCCCGGGTCACGGTGGTGGCCGCGAACCTGTCCGTCCCCGTCGGCGGCGACGTCGACGTGGTCCCGGTGGGATCGACCGCCGAACTCGCGGCCGCGATGGCCGCCGCATCCGCCGACGCCGACGTGATCGTCATGGCCGCCGCCCCGGCGGATTTCACGCCGGTCAGCGCCTCGGACACGAAGCTGAAGAAGGACGGCGACGCAGGCCTCAGCGTGGAGCTGACCCAGACCACCGACGTGCTGGCGGGCCTCGTCCGGTCCCGGCGGGAAGGGCAGGTCATCGTCGGCTTCGCCGCCGAAACGGCCGAGGGCGAGCAGTTGCTGGAACTGGCCCGGGCGAAGCTCGCCCGCAAGGGCTGCGACCTGCTGGTCGTCAACGATGTCAGCGGCGGCAAGGTGTTCGGCGCCGCCGAGAACCGGGTCACGATCCTCGGCCCGGCCGGTATCGTCGCCTCGGGCCAGGGGGACAAGAACGTGGTCGCTCATCGCATCCTCGATGCGATCGTCGGGCTCAGCAACTGACCAGACAAGGAAAGCCGCAGCAGTGAGTCGTCTCTTCACGTCCGAATCCGTCACCGAGGGGCACCCCGACAAGGTCGCCGACTCGGTGTCCGACGCCGTCCTGGACGCCTTGCTGGCCCAAGACACCGAAAGCCGGGTGGCGGTGGAGACCCTGGTGACGACCGGCACCGTCGTGGTGGCGGGCGAGGTGACGACCGAGGCGTACGCCGACATCGCCCAACTGGCCCGGGACCGGATCCTGCAGATCGGCTACGACTCTTCCGACAAGAGCTTCGACGGCCGTTCCTGCGGCGTGCTGGTGTCGCTGGGTTCCCAGTCGCCCGACATCGCCCAGGGCGTCGACCACGCCGGCGAGCAGCGGACGGGCTCGGCGGACGATCTCGACGCCCAGGGAGCCGGCGACCAGGGGCTCATGTTCGGCTACGCCTGCACCGACACCGAGACGATGATGCCGCTCCCGATCGACATCGCCCACCGGCTGGCCGAACGGCTGGCGGAGGTGCGCAAGAACGGGGCGCTGGACTTCCTGCTGCCCGACGGCAAGACCCAGGTCACCGTGGAATACGTCGGTGACAAGCCTGTTCGCGTCGACACCGTGGTGGTGTCGACCCAGCACCAGCCCGAGGCCGACCTGGCGAGCGTCATCGAACCCGGTGTGATCGCGGAAGTGATCGATCCGGTGCTGGCCCGCTACGACATCTCCCATGAGGGCCGGCGGACGTTCGTGAACCCCACCGGCAAGTTCGTGGTCGGCGGGCCGATGGGCGATGCGNGGGTCACCGGACGCAAGATCATCGTCGACACCTACGGCGGCATGGCGCGCCACGGCGGCGGCGCGTTCTCGGGCAAGGATCCGTCCAAGGTCGACCGGTCCGCATCCTACGCGATGCGCTGCGTGGCCAAGAACGTGGTGGCGGCCGGACTGGCCACCCGTTGCGAGGTCCAGGTCGCCTACGCCATCGGACGCTCCCACCCGGTCGGTTTCTACGCCGACTGCTTCGGCACCGAGCAGGTACCGCTCGACCAGATCATCGATGCCGTGCTGGCCACGTTCGACCTGCGTCCGGCGGCCATCATCCGCGACCTCGACCTGCTGCGGCCGATCTACTCGCAGGTGACCAACTACGGCCACTTCGGCCGGGAACTCGACGTCATGACCTGGGAGCGGACGGACCGCGCCGAGGCGCTCGNNCGCGCGCGGTGAAGGGCTGAGCCGCCGCTGGCTCCCGGGCCCGCGCGGAGGGCGGACGACCTGTCAGCGCCGGCCCCTAGCATCGGTCCCATGGACGAGCTGACGACCCACCTGCCGGTGGCCAGGGTGGCCGTCGACGTGCCGTTGGCGCATCTGGATCGTCCCTTCGACTATGCGGTGCCGGACGCTCTGGCGGACGACGCCGTCCCCGGGGCTCGGGTCCGGGTCCGCTTCGCGGGACGGCTGCGCGACGGCTTCGTCCTGGAGCGGGCCGCGCGGGGCGAGGACGATCGAGCGCTCGCACCCTTGCAGCGGGTGACCTCGGCCGAACCGGTGCTGCAGCCCCAGATCGTCCGCCTGGTGCGGGCGGTCGCCGACCATTACGCGGGCACGTTCGCCGACGTGGTGCGGCTAGCTGTGCCCCCTCGGCATGGCATCACCGAGAACGCCGATCCGCCAAGCTACCCGGCTCCCACAACGGGTCACGCTCCGGCCACCGTGGCGGGCTACCCCGACGGACCCCGGCTGCTGGCCGCGATCGGGGCGGGGAGCGGCNCCCGGGCCGCGGTGACGCTGGCTCCCGTCCGGCATCCGCTCGGCGATTGGGCCGGTGCGCTGGTGGACCTCGCCGCGGCTGCGCTGACCGGTGGCCGGGGTGCCCTGCTGCTCGTCCCCGACCAGCGGGATCTGGCCGTGCTGGCGGCCCGGTGTGCCGACACGTTCGGCAAGGGCAGTTTCGTGACCCTGACCGCGGACGCCGGCCCGCGGCGCNGCTACCGGGCGTTCCTGGCCGCGTCGCGCGGGGCCGTGCGGCTGGTGTTGGGCACGCGGGCGGCAGCCTTCACCCCGGTGGCGGATCTGGGGGTCATTGCGCTCTACGACGACGGGGACGATTCCTACGCCGAACCCAGGGCCCCGTACCCGCACGCGCNNGAGGTGGTGGCGCTGCGCGCCGCCGAGGAACGCTGTGCGCTCGCGTTCGTCGGCCACGCCCGGACCGCCGAGGTGCAAGCGCTGGTCGCCCGGGGGTGGCTGGCCGAGGTGGTGGCACCGCTCGACGGACGCCGGGAGCTCTGCCCGGTCGTCCGCGTGGCCGTGGACACCGACGCGAAGCTGGAACGGGATCCGGCAGCGCACGCTCGGCTGCCGCGAGACGTGTTCGAGGCGATCCGCGCCGCTTTGGCGGTGGGACCGGTGCTGGTGCAGGTGCCCCGCGCAGGCTATCTGGCGTCGCTGGCCTGCGACGGCTGCCGGGAACCGGCACGGTGTCCTTCCTGTGCGCACCCGCTGGCCGCTGAGCGGGGGTCGGACGGGGCTAGGCCGTTCTGCCGGTGGTGCGGGCCACGGCCGGCCTGGCGGTGTCCGACCTGCGGATCGGGCCGCGTCCGGGCCNCCCGGGTGGGCGTGCAGCGGACCGCGGAGGAGTTGGGCCGCGCGTTCCCGCAGACCCGGGTGATTTCGTCGTCGNGGGACGGCGTCGTCGACGAGGTCCCGGACGAGCCGGCGCTCGTGCTGGCCACCCCAGGGGCGGAGCCGACCTGCCAGGCGGGGTTCGCCGCGGCCGTCCTGCTGGACGGCGACCAATTGCTGGCGCGGGCCGATCTCCGAGCGNGGGAGGAGGCGCTGCGCCGCTGGCTGGCCGCCACGGCCCGGGTGCGGCCGGCCGCCGAGGGCGGCACGGTGCTGATCGTGGCCGAACCCGGCGCCCGGGCCGTCCAGGCCCTGGTGCGGCTGGACGCGGTGGGGTTCGCCACCAGGGAACTGGCCGACCGGGTCGAGACGGGCTTCCCGCCCGGAGCCAAGCTCGTCGTGGTCNGAGGGGGTGCCGCTCCCGTGGGTGAGGCGNCGGGCCGCCTTGCAGGGGTGGCGGCCGATGTGCTCGGACCGGTTGCCGCCGGTGGTCACCCACNNCGGCGGGCGGTCAGGGAGCCTCAGGTGCGGCTTACTGTCCGCAGCCCCCTGTCGGAAGGCAAGCGCCTGGTGGCGGCGGCGAAAGAACTCCAGGTCACCCGGGCGGCCCACAAGGCGNGAAGGGGGCTGCGGATCAGGGTCGATCCACAGGTTCTCGGCTAGCGTCACGGCTGTTCAGGGCCGATGTCCGTGTCCGGTTGCGCCGCGAGCGGCTACCTCCGGTGTTCGCCTCCCGTCGCATGGCTGGCGGTTCCGGTGCCAGCCGTCAGGGCGTCCAGGTGTTCGTCTCCCGGCGCATGGCTGCGGCTCCGGTGTCAGCCGTCAGGGCGTCCCGGTGTTCGCCTCCCGGCGGATGGCTGGGGCTCCGGTGTCAGCCGTCAGGGCGTCCCGGTGTTTGCCTCGCGGCGGATGGCTGCGGCTCCGGTGTCAGCCGTCAGGCACCCCGGTGTTCGCCTCCTGGGGTGGCTCCGGCTCCGGTGCCGGCCGTCAGGGCCTCCAGGTGGGCGCGAACACGGGCGGCCACGTCGGGNGGCACCACGCTGTCGGCGTCGCGCAGCGCGCCAAGTCCGCCGTGAGCGCCGACCAACGCGGCGTACAGGGACGGGCAGGTCGGACAGGCGGCCAGGTGAGCCTCCAGCCCGGCGCGCTCCGGGCCCGTGAGTTCGTCGTCGATGTAATCGCTCACCCGGGAGCGGGCTTCCCAACACGTCATCGGTACTCCTCGCCGGGCCAGCCGCCGTTCGACCTCGCCGTCCAGGGCGCTGACGAGCATGGCCCGGCCCCGGCGGATCCGCTGCTTCGCCGCGGGCAGGCTGATCTCGTGCGCCTCGGCGATGCGCGCGGCCGTCCAGCCCTCGACGTCGTGGAGGACCACCGCCGACCGGTGGTCGTGGGGCAGTCGCAGGAGCGCATCGAGCAACGACTGCCGTTGCGCGGCGCGTTCGGCGACCAGGTGGGGNGACACCCGGTAGGCGTCGTCCCGCCACGCCGCATCCACGGCCGCCGCCAGCGTGTCCTCGGCGACCGGCAGGTCGGCCGGACGCCGGTAGCGGTCGACGAACGTCCGGTAGGCCACGGTGTGCAGCCACGTGGCGGGCGCCGCCTCGCCGCGGAAAGCGGTTGCGTTGGCCAGCGCCTTCGTGACGGTCTCCTGGACGAGGTCCTCGGCCTCTTGCGGGTCGCGGACGAGCGCGAGGGCGTAGCGGTAGAGCCCTGGCAGGGCTGCCACCACGTCCTCGCCGTCCAGCATCGTCAGCGCTGGTTCGCGGGGTAGGTGTTGACCCCGATCAGCCGGTACAGCGGGCAGACGCCCACGGCGGCGGTGACGGCCATGATGATCGCCACGATGATGGCGATGATGCCGGGCACCGATCCGAACCCGGCCGCGTAGGCGACCCAGAGGGCGGCCAGTGCGACCACGGCGCGGATGATGCGATCAGCGTTGCCCATGTTCTTCGACATCAGAGGTTCCCTTCCCGAAGCGATGAAAGGCCGGCGGTGACGCCGACACCCCATAGACGCGATTCTGGCCGGAATGGATACCTCACTATGGTGACCGGTGTGCGTGTCGTGTTCGCGGGGACCCCGGCGGTGGCGCTGCCGGCGCTGGAGGCGCTGAGCGCGTCCACCCACGAGGTCGTGGCGGTGCTCACCCGGCCCGACGCGCCGGTGGGCCGCAGCAAGCGGCCCGTCCCGAGTCCGGTCGCCGCCTGGGCCAGCGAGNCGGGGATCGAGGTCCTCACCCCGCCACGACCCGCCGATCCCGGGTTCGTGGCACGGCTGTCCGCCCTGGCCCCGGACTCCTGCCCGGTGGTGGCCTACGGGGCACTGATCCCCGCCCCGGTGCTCGCGATTCCCCGGTTCGGGTGGGTGAACGTGCATTTCTCGTTGCTGCCCGCCTACCGCGGTGCGGCCCCCGTTCAGCGCGCGATCCTGGCCGGTGACCACACCACGGGGATCAGCGTCTTCCGGCTGGTTCCGGCCCTGGACGCCGGCCCGGTGTTCGCCAGCGAGGCCACTCCGCTCGGCGGCCAGGAGACCAGCGGCGACGTGCTGCAACGGCTCGCCGTCCGCGGGGGCGAGTTGCTGGTCGACGTCCTGGATCGCTTGGCCGCGGGGACGATCACGGCCACCGAACAGCCTGCCGAGGGGATCAGCCTCGCCCCGAAACTCACCGTCGCGGAGGCCCGCATCGACTGGACGGCCCCGGCGACCACGATCGGGAACCTCGTCCGCGCCTGCAACCCGTCCCCGATGGCCTGGACGACCTGGCAGGGCGACCGGTTCCGGGTGCTCACGGCCGAGCCGGCACAGACGNGAGGAGGAACTCCCCGGGTGCGTTGAACGTGGGCCGGCGACGCGTCCTCGTGGGCACCGGCGAGGCCGCCCTGGCGCTCGGCGTCGTCCAGCCGGCGGGCCGCAAGCCGATGCCGGCCCCGGACTGGGGCCGGGGCTGGGCGGCACGGAGGGTAGCTTCGAATGAGCCGCCGGTCCGCCGACCCGGCCCGGATGACGGCCTTCCGGGTGCTCCGCGCGGTCACCGCCGATGGCGCCTACGCGAACCTCGAACTGGCGACCAGGCTCGGCGAGGCGGGGCTGTCGGGCCGCGATGCGGCGTTCGCCACCGAACTGGTCAACGGCACGAGCCGGGGGCTGGGCAGCTACGACGCGATCATCGAGACCGCCGCCGGGCGCCGGCTCGGCTCGCTGCAGCCGGCGGTGGTCGACGCGCTCCGTCTGGGAGCCCACCAACTGCTGGACCTGCGCATCCCGACCCACGCGGCCGTCTCGGCCACCGTGGACCTGGCGGCCGCGGCGATCTCCCCGGGTGAGTNNGGCGTGGTCAACGCGATTCTGCGGAAGGTCGCGGCTCACAGCTATGAGGACTGGTTCGACGAGCTGGAGCGACTCCGGCCCGGTACCGCTACCAGGGCTTTGCGGCTGCGGCACCCGGCCTGGATCGCCGAGGCCTTCGCCGAGCGGCTTCCGGACGGGGAACTCGATGCGGCTCTGGCCGCCGACAACGTGCCCCCGGTGCCGCACCTGGTCGTCCGTCCCGGCCTGGCCGAGGTGGCGGAGTTGGGTGGGACGCCGGCCCGGTTCTCCCCGTTCGGGGCCTACGCGTCCGGCTCGCCCGCCGACGTGCCCGCGGTGGCCGAGGGCCGTGCCGGGGTTCAGGACGAGNGGTCGCAGCTCGTCGCGCTCGCCCTGGCCCGCGCCGAGGCCCCCGCAGGACCCTGGCTCGACATGTGCGCGGGGCCGGGCGGCAAGGCGGCACTGCTGGCCGGATTGGCTCGGCAGCAGGGACAATGCTTCCTTGCCTCCGAGCTGCAGCCGCACCGCGCCCGGCTGGTCGCACACGCCCTGGCCGGCTACCCGCCCCCGCGGCCCGTCACGATCGCCGCCGACGGCACCCGGCCGGCCTGGCGGGCCGCCACGTTCGCCAAGGTGATGCTCGACGCTCCCTGCACCGGGTTGGGTTCGTTGCGGCGGCGTCCCGAATCCCGCTGGCGGCGCACGCCGGCCGACCTGGTCGCGCTGGTTCCCCTACAACGGGCGCTGCTCCGCTCGGCGCTGGACGCGGCGTCCCCGGACGGGGTGGTGGCCTACGTCACCTGCTCGCCACACCGCCGGGAGACGGTCGAGGCGGTCGAGGAAGTGCTGACCGACGGACGGGCGGAAGTGCTCGACGCGCCGGCGCTGCTGCCCGAACTCCCCGCCGACGCGTCCCTCGGATCGTTCGTCCAGCTGTGGCCGCACCGGCACGGGACCGATGCGATGTTCCTGGCGCTGCTCAGGCGCCGCTGACCCCGCTAGGCTCCCAGGCGTGGCCATCAGAATCACCCCGAGCATCCTGAACGCGAACCTGGCGAATCTGGAGGCGGAGATCGCCCGCATCCCGAGCGCGGACGCCGTCCATCTGGACGTAATGGACAACCACTTCGTGCCCAATCTCACCCTGGGCCTCCCGGTCGTCGAATGCATCCGCAAGAGCACCGACATGTTCCTCGACATCCACCTGATGATCGAGCAGGCCGACCGCTGCGCACCCGCCTACGCCGACCTGGGGTGTGAGTCGGTCACCTTCCACGTGGAGNGGTCGCAGGCGCCCATCCGGCTCGCCCGCGAGCTGCGGTCACTCGGTGCGCGGGCGGGGATGGGCCTGAAGCCGGCCACCCCGATCGAGCCCTACGCGGACCTGTTGGAGGAGCTCGACATGATCCTCATCATGACCGTTGAGCCCGGCTTCGGCGGCCAGAAGTTCCTCGACGTGTGCCTGCCGAAGATCCGCCGGACGCGCCAACTCGTCAAGGACCTCGGCAAGGACATCTGGATCCAGGTCGACGGCGGCATCTCCGAGGAGACGATCGAGCGCTGCGTCGACGCCGGCGCGGACACCTTCGTGGCCGGCTCCGCGGTCTACAAGGCCGCCGACGCCGACGCGATGGTCGCCGCCCTCCGCGAGTCGGCCCTGGCGCGCTGCAGCCACTAGCCCCCATCCGGCGCGGCAGCCGTACGGGGCACACCCCGGCCGGACGACGCCGTGATCCCCTCTGATCTCGGCAGACCGATCCCGCCTGCGGCACTAGGCTGCCGGGTGTGAACGCCCCGGTCCAGCAACTCGTCGCCGTCATGGGCCGGNGGGTCGTGCCGACCGACGTGGGTGTCGCGGTCGCCGACGATGCGGGCCTGACCAGGGGTGATGGCTGCTTCGACGCCACCCGGGTGATCCGGGACGCGGCTGGAGCCCGGGTGGAGTTCCTCGATCGCCACCTCGACCGCTTCGCCGCCTCCTCGGCCGGACTCGGCCTCCCGACCTCGNACCGGCAGGCCTGGACGACCCTCATCGCGACCGCTGTCGAGGCGTGGCCCGTCCAGGGCGAGGCGGTGCTGAAGCTGATCCGCACCCGCGGCGGGGAGCACGGGATGCCCAGCCGGCCGACCGAGTTGCTGACCATCACCGCGCTCGATCCGGTCGCCCACACCCGGGCCCGGGCGGGCATCGCGGTCGCGGCGTTGAGCCGCGGTTTCCCGGCCGACGCGTTCGCGGATGCCCCCTGGCTGCTGGGCGGGCTGAAGACCCTGTCGTACGCGGTGAACGCGGCCTGCCGGCGCGAGGCGATGGCCCGCGGCGCCGACGACGCCCTGTTCGTCAGCACCGACGGCCACGCGTTGGAAGGGCCCACCTCGGCCCTGATCGTCCGCGTGGGCGACCAGCTGTGGACGACCCCGCACGGCGCCACGGGGATCCTCGGCTCGATCACCCAGCAGGTGATCTTCGAGGCGGCGNGCGGACGGGGGCGTCGAGGGAGCGAGCGACTGCTCACCCTCGCCGAGGTGGCCGACTCCGACGGCGCGTGGCTCGCCTCGTCCGTCCGTGGGGTGTGCCCGATCCTGACCCTGGACGGCCGGCCGCTGCGCCACGATCCGACGTGGAGCGCCAAACTGGCCGCTTGGGCGGGCTTCTGAGCACCACCCCGGCCACTGCCCGGTTCGGCTCGGGTCAGCGGTTCCGGTCGCGGCGCCGCAGGTAGCGGGCGAACTCGGCGGCGATCGCCTCGCCCTGGGGTTCGGGNGTGTCGGAGTCGCGACGCTCCTCCAGCGAGGCGATGTAGGCGCTGATGTCCGCATCCTCGGCGGCCAGTTCGTTGACCTGTGCCTCCCACTCGGCGGCCCGTTCGGGCAGGTCGCCGGACTCCAGCGGCACGTCCAGCAGATCCTCCAGCCGCTGCAGCAGCGCCAGGGTCGCCTTCGGGTTGGGCGGATCGGACACGTAGTGCGGCACCGAGGCCCACAGCGAGGCCACCGGCAGCCCGGCCACCGCGCATTCGGCCGACAGCACCCCGACGATGCCGGTCAGGCCCTCGTAGCTGGATTCGGGCAGGCCCAGCCGCGATGACAGTTCGGCGCCGACAGCCGTCCCCATCACCGGGACGGGCCGCGAATGCGGAGCATCGGTCAACAGCGCGCCAAGCAGGACCACCAGTTCGGGTTCGATCGTCCGCATCGCCGAGACCAGCCGGGAGCAGAACGTCCGCCACTGCATGTTGGGTTCCGGACCGCCGATCAGCACCAGATCCCGGTCCGGCAGCGGTGCGACCAACAGTTCGGTGCTGGGCCACTGCAACGTCCGTTCNGCCCCGGAACTGCGCGTGATCGTCGGCCGGTTCACCTGGAAGTCGTAGAACTCGTCGGGATCCAGCGCGAACGCCAGGCTGGCGTCGGTCAGGTCGGCCAGATGGTCGATGACCCCACTGGCCGCCTCGCTGGCGTCGTTCCACCCTCCGAACGCGGCCACCACGGCGGGCCGCCGGAGGTTCCTGAGCGATCCGGATGCCGACATGCCGACCACACTACCCACCACGACGCGGCGGACGACCGGGGACGCTCGGGGGCCGATCACCTATCCTGGGCCGCTATGACCGAGGATCTGCGCACCGCCCTGGCCAGCCGCGTCATCGTCGCGGACGGAGCCATGGGCACCATGCTGCAGTCCTACGACCTGACCCTGGACGACTTCGAGGGCCACGAAGGCTGCAACGAGATCCTGAACGTCACCCGGCCCGATGTGGTCGCGGCGATCCACCGCGCCTACCTCGACGCCGGAGCCGACTGCATCGAGACCAACACCTTCGGGGCGAACCTGAGCGCGCTGNGGGAGTACGGGATCGCCGGCCGGATCGCCGAATTGGCCGAGGCGNGGGCCCGGCTCGCCCGCTCGGTCGCGGACGAGGTCGCCACGCCCGAACGGCCCCGCTGGGTGCTCGGCAGCGTCGGCCCCGGGACGAAGCTGCCCAGCCTCGGCCACGTGACCTACGCCCAACTCCGCGACGCCTACCAGGCCCAGGCCGCGGCGATGATCGCCGGCGGCATCGACGGCTTCCAGATCGAGACCTGCCAGGATCTGCTGCAGGCCAAGGCGGCCGTCGTGGCCGCCAAGCGGGCCAATACTGCGGCCGGGGTGGACCTGCCCATCCTGGTGAACTTCACCGTCGAAACCACTGGGTCGATGCTGCTGGGCAGCGAAACCGGGGCCGCACTCACCGCGCTGGAACCGCTCGGTATCGACGTGATCGGGCTCAACTGCGGCACCGGTCCCGCCGAGATGGGCGAGCATCTGCGGCACCTGTCCCGGTTCGCCCGGATCGGTGTCGCCTGCATGCCGAACGCGGGCCTGCCCGAGCTGACCNCCGACGGCGCGCGCTACCCGCTGGGCGCCGAGGGGCTCGCCGACGCGCTGGCCGGATACACCCGTGACTACGGGTTGTGCCTGGTGNGGGGCTGCTGTGGCACCACCCCGGCGCACATCGAGGCGCTCGTGACCGCCGTCCGGGGCGCCGACCTGGCGCCGCGATTGCCGACCCCGGTGGCCTCGATCAGCTCGCTGTACACCGACGTCCCGCTGCGCCAGGACACCAGCTACCTCTCCATCGGCGAACGGACGAACGCGAACGGCTCGAAGGCGTTCCGGGAGGCGATGCTGGAGGACCGGCTGGCCGACTGCCTCGACATCGCCAAGGGCCAAAGCCGCGAGGGCGCGCACCTGCTCGACCTGTGCGTCGACTACGTGGGCCGCGACGGGGTCGCCGACATGCGGGCGCTGGCCGCCCAACTCGCCACCGGGGTGTCGCTGCCGATCATGCTCGACTCCACCGAACCCNCGGTCGTCGAAGCCGGCCTGGAGTGCCTGGCGGGCCGCTGCATCGTGAACTCGGTCAACTACGAGGACGGCGACGGCCCGGGTTCGCGGTTCGCGACGGTGATGCCCATCGTCCGCGAACACGGGGCCGCGGTGGTCGCGCTGACCATCGACGAGGAGGGCCAGGCGCGGACCGCGGAGTGGAAGGTCCGCGTGGCCGAGCGGCTCATCGAGGATCTGACCACGAACTGGGGGCTGGCGCCGGACGACATCATGGTCGACTGCCTCACCTTCCCGATCGGGACCGGCCAGGAGGAGACCCGGCGGGACGCCCTGGAGACCATCGAGGCCATCCGCGAGGTCACCCGACGCCACCCGCGGGTGCAGACCACCCTCGGGGTGTCGAACGTGTCGTTCGGGCTCAGCCCGGCGGCTCGGATCGTCCTGAACTCGGTGTTCCTGGCCGAATGCGTCGAGGCGGGGTTGTCCTCGGCCATCGTCCATCCGTCCCGGATCGTGCCGACCTCGCGGATCCCGGACGAGCAACGCGAGGTCGCCCTCGACCTGATCTACGACCGGCGCCGCGCCGACTACGACCCGCTGGCGCGGTTCCTGGAACTGTTCGAAGGGGTCACGACCGCCGGCGCCAAGGAGGCGCGGGCGGCCGAACTCGCGGGCCTTCCGGTCGGCGAACGGCTGGCCCGGCGGATCGTGGACGGGGAGGGCAAGGGCCTCGCCGACGATCTGGACGAGGCCCTGGCCGGCAAGCCGGCGCTGGACATCATCAACGATGACCTGCTTGCCGGGATGCGGACGGTGNGGGAGTTGTTCGGGTCCGGCCAGATGCAGCTGCCGTTCGTCCTGACCTCCGCGGAGGTGATGAAGCAGGCGGTCGCGCTGCTGGAACCGCACCTGGACAAGTCCGACGCCCAGGGCAAGGGGACGATCGTGCTGGCCACGGTCAAGGGCGACGTGCACGACATCGGCAAGAACCTCGTCGACATCATCTTGAGCAACAACGGCTACTCGGTGGTGAACCTGGGCATCAAGCAGCCGGTCTCGGCGATCATCGCCGCCGCCCAGGAGCACGCCGCGGACGCGATCGGCATGTCCGGTCTGCTGGTGAAGTCGACGGTCGTGATGCGCGACAACCTGCTCGAACTCAACGGACGAGGGCTGACCGACTTCCCCGTCCTGCTCGGCGGTGCGGCGCTGACCAGGGCATACGTCGAACAGGATCTCAACGGGCTGTACGAGGGCGAGGTCCGCTACGCCCGCGACGCGTTCGAGGGCCTGGCGTTGATGGACGCCGTGATGGCGGTCAAGCGGGGTGACCCTGGGGCCGCGCTGCCGGCGCCCNGGATCCGCCGCGTGACGGCGACCACCCGGACGAGCGACGCGCCCGCCACCGACGATTCGACCCGCTCGGACGTGGCCCGCCGCATCGACGTGCCCACTCCGCCCTTCTGGGGCAGCCGGGTGGTCAAGGGGATCAAGCTCGCCGAGGTCGCCGAGTGGCTCGACCACCGGGCCACGTTCATGGGCCAGTGGGGGCTGCGCGGCACCCGCGGCGGGCCGTCGTACGAGGAGTTGGTCGAGGCGGAGGGTCTACCGCGACTGCGCCACTGGCTGGACCGGATCCACACCGAGGGGCTGGCGGAGTTCGCCGTGGCCTACGGCTACTGGCCCTGCCACTCCGAGGGCAACTCCCTGATCGTCGGCGACCCGGACGATCCGGCCCGCGAACTGCACCGGCTGACCTTCCCGCGCCAGACCCGCGATCGCCGGCTCTGCCTGGCCGATTTCTTCCGGGACGCGGACGAGGCCGCCGACCTGGGGCCGGACGTCATCGCGTTCCAGCTGGTCACGATGGGTTCCCGGGTCGCCGAGGCGACCGCGGAACTCTTCGCCGCCAACTCCTACCGCGACTACCTGGAGTTGCACGGGCTCAGCGTGCAGCTGACCGAGGCGCTGGCCGAGCACTGGCACGCGCGGGTGCGGGCCGAACTCGGCCTGACCGGCGACGGGGCCACCGAGGACATGATCCGCGACCAGGCCTACCGGGGCTCGCGCTATTCGTTCGGCTACCCCGCCTGCCCGGATCTGGAGGACCGGCGGGTGTTGGTCGACCTCGTCCGGCCGGACCGGATCGGGGTCGTGCTGTCGGAGGAACTCCAGCTCCACCCGGAACAATCGACCGACGCCTTGGTCGTCCATCACCCGGAGGCGAAGTATTTCAACGCCCGCTGAGGCGTCCGTGGGTCGCCGGGGGCTCGTCGCGAGGCAATACGCTAGCTGCGTGACCCCACCCGTCCGGGCCCTGCGCGCCGCGCTGCTCGCCGTGCTGCTCGCCGTGCTGCTGCCCACGCTCGCCGCGTGCACGCTGGTGCAGCCGACCAGCCGGCCCTCGGGGACGGTGTCGGCGAGTGCCAAGCCGCGGGACTTCACCGTCCTCACCGCGGAGCGGATCACCACGACCGATCCCGCCGCCATCACGACCGACGTTGGGGCCATCGTCGCCCTCAACCTGTTCCAGAGGCTGATGCTCATCCAGCCCGGCAGCGGGCAGTTGCGCCCCGATCTGGCCTCCGAGTGCCTCTACACCTCGCCGACGGTGTACGAGTGCCATCTCCCGAAGGAGCTGACCTTCAGCAACGGCCACGAACTCACGTCCTCGGACGTGAAGTTCAGCATCCTGCGGGCGCTCCGCCTCCGGGTGCCCGGCACGTCGCTGAGCCTGCTCAGCTCGCTGGACCGGATCGAAACCCCCAATCCCCAGACGGTGCGGTTCCGGCTGCTCTGGCCCGACACCCAGTTCGGCTGGGGGCTGGCCGCACCGGGAGCCTCCGTGGTGGACGAGGAGTCCTACGACCCCGACCGCGTCCGGCCGACCCAGGAGATGGCGTACGGCTCCGGCCCCTACCAGCTGGAGGTGCTGGACGAACGGGGCATGACGATCGCGAAGTTCCCACACTACGTCGGCCCCGACCGCACCGACATGCCCCGCATCCGGGTCGAGTACGCCGACAGCGCCACCGCCGAGAAGGCGATCGCCGACGACGCCGCGGACCTGATCTGGCGCACGCTCGACCAACCGGCGGTCGACCGACTGTCGGCCGAGATGGAGGAGAGCGACAACGGCCTCACCAAGTCGGGCTTCCGCAGGTGGGACCTGCCCGGAACCAGAATCCGACGCCTGGTCTGGAACCCCGACTCGCCGCTGCGCAGCCAGGCTCAGTTGCGCCAGGCGATCGCCTTGTCCCTGCAGCGCGACCGGACGCTGGACTCGATCGTGCCGGTCAAGGTCGAGGGACACCAAGCCTCCTTCGAGGTCGGCGGCAAGCCCCGGGTGCGGCAACTGGCCCGCCGGGTGTTGCTCGGCCTGGGCTACTCATCGACCTCTCCGGATCTGGCCGACCTCGCGCACACGATCCGGGACCGGCTGGAGGGTGCCCTGGGCGTGAGCGTCCAGCTGACCCCGGACGACACGTCCGCGGACCTGTGGCTGACCGAACGCAGCGCCTGGATCAACACCTCGCTGGGCTGGCTGCAGGACTATCTCGACAACCCGTTGCCCGGCAGCGCCGACAAGCTGGCGCAGTTGGAGAAGCTTGCCCGGACCACCGAGCAGGCCGACGTCCGCGACATCGCTCTCGGCGAACTGCAGAAGCAGGCGGCCGCCGACGCCACGGTGCTGCCGATCTCGCAGAACGCCCAGGTGCTCTACACCCACCAGCGGGTCGATCTCGTCGGCGAAGCGTTCGGGCCGTGCTGGCAGTTGGGCCTGTGGGGCGTGCGATGGCGGAGCTGAGCGGCACCCGGACGGGGCCGTTGGCGGCCGGCGAGCGGATCACGCTGACCGACCCGAAGGGCCGGCGGCATTCGGTCGTGCTGCGCGAAGCGGGGTCTNTCCACACCACCAAGGGCGCGATCGCCTACGACGACCTCATCGGGNGGCCGGACGGGAACGTGGTCACGTCCGCCGGCGGGGTCGCGTACGTGGCCTTTCGTCCGGTGATGCACGAGTTCACGGTGTCGATGCCCCGCGGCGCCGCGGTGATCTATCCCAAGGACGCCGCCCACATCCTGGTCCAGACCGATATCTTCCCCGGTGCGCGGGTGCTGGAGGCGGGGTCGNGGTCCGGCGGGCTGACGATCTTCCTGCTGCGGGCGGTCGGATCGGGCGGCGTCGTGCACTCCTACGAGCGGCGGGCCGACTTCGCCGAGATCGCCCGCGGAAACGTGGAGACGTTCTTCGGCGAGCCGCATCCGGCGTGGCGGCTGCACGTGGGCGACCTCGTGGCCGAGCTGTCCGAGGAGCCGGTCGACCGGGCGATCCTGGACATGCTGGCGCCCTGGGAGTGCGTCGACGCGGTCGCGAACGTGCTGGTGGCCGGGNGTTTGCTGTGCTGCTACGTGGCGACCACGACGCAGCTGGCGCGCACCATGGACACCCTGCGCGCGCACGGCGGGTTCACCGAACCGCAAGCCCGGGAGTTGAGTGCTCGCGAGTGGCATGCGGAGNGGCTGGCGGTCCGGCCCGGTCACGGCACCTCGGGGCACACCGGGTTCCTGATCTTCACCAGGCGGCTGGCGCCCGGGGTGAGCGCGCCGCTGCGGCGCCGTCGTCCAGCCNCCGGGGCGTACGGTCCGGACTACGCCGGGCCGCGCCCGCCCGGGGTGAGCGCCGAGGCCGCGGGGAGTGAGATGGACGAACTGGAGCGGATGAGGGCCGACCTGGCCGAGGCACGGCGCCTGTTGGAGGCCCGCGGCCGCTCCTCGACCTGTCCGATCGGCGGCTGGCCGATGCTCGCGCCGACGCCCGCTCGCTGGCGCAGCAGAACGAGAAGCTGAACCAGACGCTCCGTGAGGCCCGGGATTCCCTGCTGGCCCTCCGGAGGCAGCTGGACGACCTCGCCCGGCCGCCCTTCGCCCTGGCCACCCTGCTGGGCCTCCCGCCCGAGGGCATGGCGGACGTGTCGGTCGGCGGTCGGCTGTTGCGGGTGGCGGTGGGCCCGGACCTGGCCACCGATCGGCTCCGTNCCGGGGCGACGGTGCTGCTGAACGAGGCGATGCTGCTGGTGGGGTCGNCGGACGGCAGCCTGCCCACCGAGGTGGTGGTGTTCAAGGAACGGCTGGACGGCAACCGCGTACTCGCCGGTGGCGCCGCGGACGAGGACATCGTGCTCAGCCTCGCCGGGGAACTCGGCGACCTTCGGCCGNGGGTGGCGCTGCTGGCCGACCGCAAGGCGGGTCTGGCGTTCGCTGTGGTGCCGCGCAGCGACGTGGCGGACCTGCTGCTGGAGGAGACTCCGGACGTGGGCTACCCCGACATCGGCGGCTTGGGCGCCCAGATCGAACAGATCCGCGACGCGGTCGAACTGCCCTTCCTGCACCGCGACCTGTACGCCGAGTTCGGGCTCGCCGCACCCAAGGGCGTCCTGCTGTACGGGCCACCGGGCTGTGGCAAGACGATGATCGCCAAGGCGGTGGCGAACTCGCTCGCCGCGCAGGTGGGCGGGGAGNCCGGCAGCCATTTCCTCAACATCAAAGGCCCCGAGCTGCTCAACAAGTACGTGGGCGAGACCGAACGGCAGATCCGCGTCATCTTCGCCCGGGCCAGGGAGTACGCCGCCGACGGTCGTCCGGTGATCGTGTTCTTCGACGAGATGGATTCGCTGTTCCGCACCCGCGGCAGTGGCGTCTCGTCCGATGTCGAGAGCACGGTAGTGCCCCAGTTGTTGAGCGAGATCGACGGGGTCGAGGGTCTGGCGAACGTGATGGTGATCGGGGCGACCAACCGCGAGGACCTCATCGACCCGGCGATCCTGCGGCCGGGCCGGCTGGACGTGAAGATCAAGCTCGACCGGCCGGACGAGGCCGCCGCCCGGGACATCCTCGGCAAGTACCTGACCCCCGCCACCCCGTGGCCGCCGAGCGAAGCCGGCGACGATCCCGGGGGCACCGCANCCCGGCTGGTCGGCGAGACCGTGGCCAGGCTCTACGCCGAATCCGAGGAGAACCGGTTCATCGAGGTCACCTATGCCTCGGGCGACCGCGAGGTCATGTTCGTCCGCGACTTCGTGTCCGGCGCGATGCTCGCCAACATCGCGGCGCGGGCCAAGAAGGCGGCGATCAAGGACCTGCTGGCCGGGGGCGAGCGCGGCGTGCGGCTGGAGCACGTCCTGGCGGCGTGTGCCGAGGAGGTCGCGCAGAACGAGGACCTGCCCAACACCACCAACCCCGACGATTGGGCGCGGATCTCGGGCAAGAAGGGCGAACGCATCGTCTACCTGCGCACCCTGCGCGACTCCCGCGAAATCAACCCCAGCGCCGGATAGCGGGGGCCTCGATCGCGGGGCTGCCCCCGTTGCGCGGGAGGGGCTTCAGATCCCTTCGGGGCGGGTCCAGCCGGGCCGCTTCTCCAGCAGCGGGATGTCCTCCTCGTCGAGCAGTTCCGGCTCGATCTCGGAGGTGCAGTGGCGGCAGACGATGGCGTCGATCGCGACGAACTCCTTGCAGTACGGGCACTCCCGCTGCCCCTGGGCGCGGAAGTTGCCCAGTCCCGCCGCCTTGATCGTCCGGACGAGCAGGAACAACACGGCCGCGACGAGCAAGAAACCGATGAGGTCGGTGAGGAAGGCACCCCATTTGATGTCGGTGCCTTTGACCGTCCAGACGAACTCGGAGAAGTCCGGCTTGCCGAAGATCGCCGCGACAACCTGCATGAGGATGTTGCCGGCCAGGCTCTCGACGAGGGTCGCGAACGCGGTGCCCATGATGAAGCCCAAGGCCAGGTCGAGCATGTTGCCGCCCAACGCGAAGTTCTTGAACTCAGTCCACAGTGCTCTCACGAGCGCCAGTGAACCCCACGGGGGCTCCCCGGCCGGGAGCCACGCCCTAGCAGGAGGCTCAGGCTCGNNGGCGCGCCGCCCCAGCAGCCAGCGGCCGCCGAGCATGGTGGCGGCGAGGAAGGCACCGGCCACCGCGATGAAGGACGGCTCGACCCCGTCGCCCATCCGGGAGCGGATCAGCATCCCGAAGGCCAGGGTGATCAGCCACACGAACGCCCCTCGCCCAGCGTCCCGCCCCGGNTTGCCCCGGCCGATGAGGACGGCCCAGCCGGCCGCCAGCGCGACCAGGAAGGGCCAGGCGGTGCCGAACACCCCGGCCGGGTCGATACCGTGCTCGTGGGAGGCCCGTCCGACCAGGGCGAACACCAGCACACAGACGACATCGAGGAGGATGAACCGGGTGCGCACGGCCCCACTCTAGGCGCCGGGCGACCCTAGGCTGGGCGCATGCGCGCCCTGGGGACGGAGACCGAGTACGGCATCCTGGCCCCTGAGGCGCCGGAGCTCTCGCCGGCGTTCCTGAGTGCCGCCGTTGTCGCCTCCCACGCCGGCCCCGCGACCGCGCCGGCGCTGGACTGGAGCGGGCCGATCCCCATCGAGGACGCCCACAACCGGTTCCTCAGCAACGGGGCCCGGCTCTACGTCGACCACGCGCACCCGGAGTTCTCGGCACCCGAGACCGCCTCGCCGCTGGCCGCCGTGGCCTATGACCTGGCCGGTGACGAGATCGTCCGGGCTGCGGCGGAGGCTGCGTCGGCGACCCTGGGCACACCCGTCCGGTGTTTCAAGAACAACACCGACGGCAAGGGCGCCTCGTACGGCTTCCACGAGAACTACCTGGTGCCGCGGGACGTCGCCTGGGGGCGANTCGTCGCCGCGCTCACCGTGCACCTGGTCACCCGGCTGCCGCTCACCGGTGCCGGCCGCGTGGGCCTGGGCGTCGACGGGCGGGAGCCCGGCTTCCAGCTGTCCCAACGGGCGGACTTCTTCGAGCAGGTCACCGGCATCGAGACCACGCTGCGGCGGCCGATCGTCAACACCCGGGACGAGCCGCACGCCGACCCGCGCCGGTGGCGACGGGTGCACGTGATCGCCGGGGACGCCAACCGCGCTCACACCTCCAAGCTCCTGACGGTGGGGACGACCGCGGCGGTATTGGACGGGGTGGCCGCCGGCGCCGTCCGTCCGCCGCTATTGGCCGATCCTCTCGCCGCGATCCGGACGGTCAGCCGCGACCTGGCCTGCCGCGTCGCCGTCCCATTGGCCGATGGTCGCCGCGCCACCGCCCTGGACCTGCAGGCCGAGCTGCTGACGCAGGTCGAGGCGGCCGGGCTGGGCGACCCGGCCGTCCTTGGCCTGTGGGGCGACACGATCGATACGCTGCGGCGGGACCCGGCCGACCTCGCCGACCGGCTCGACTGGGCAGCCAAACTGCGCCTGCTGGAGGGCTTCCGCGACCGCGACCAGCTGCCCTGGGACCACCCACGGCTGGCCCTGATCGACCTCCAGTACGCCGAACTGGACCCCGCCCGCAGCGTGTACGCCACGCTCGTCCGGGCGGGACGGCTGCGGGAACTCATTCCCGCGGACGAGGTCGCTCGCGCGGTGGGCAGCCCGCCGGACGACACCCGCGCTTTCCTGCGCGGCAGCCTCGTCGCGGCCCACGCCGACGACCTGGTCGCCGTCGACTGGGGCAGCGTGACGCTGCGCCACCGCGGCGGCCGGTTCACCCTCGCCCTGCCCGACCCGGGCGGCCACACCCGCGCCGTTGTGGGCGCCGGGATCGCCGCGGGCAGCCCCGATGCGGTGGTGTCCCGGCTGGCTCGATAGGCTTGCCCTTCGAACAGGGGGTGACATGGCCGAACGGATCCAACGCAAGCGCGCGCCGCAGCGCGACGAAGCGGCGACCGACCACGGCCAGACCCAGGAGGCGAAAGCGGTCGTCGACTACGACGCGCTGCTCGACCAGATCGACGCGGTGCTCGAGAGCGACGCCGAGGAGTACGTCCGCAGCTTCGTGCAGAAGGGCGGCCAGTGAACGACGTCGCGTTGTCCCCGGCGGTGGTGATCGGGGCCGGGCTGGTCGGTGCCTCGGTGGGCGCCGCGCTCACCCGCGCCGGGGTCGAGGTGCACCTGAAGGACCGGCTGTCCAGCCACGCCCGGGTCGCCGCGTCCCGGGGCGCCGGTACCACGGACGCGGTCGATCCTGCGCTCGTCCGGCTCGTCGTGGTCGCCGTCCCGCCCGCGTCGCTGGCGAAGGTGATCGGCGAGGCGCTGGCTCGCTACCCGAACGCGACGGTCACCGACGTGGGCTCGGTGAAGGGCACCGTGCTGGCCGCGCTGCGCCGGACCGGGGCCGACCTGTCCCGTTACGTCGGCTCGCACCCGATGGCCGGCTCGCACCGGGTCGGCCCGCTCACCTCGCGCGCGGACCTGTTCACCGACCGGACCTGGGTGGTCACGCCGCACGACACGTCCAAGGCCCACGCGGTGCTGACCGTCGGCGAACTCGCCCGGGTGTGCGGGGCTCGCCGGGTCACGATGGGCGCCGCGCACCACGACGAGGCCGTCGCGCAGGTCAGCCACCTGCCGATGGTCATGTCGGTGCTGACCGCCGCCCGGCTCACCGAGATCCCGGACGAGCATCTGCGGCTCGCCGGTCAGGGAGTGCGCGACGTGACCCGGATCGCCGAGTCCGACCCCAAGCTGTGGACCCAGATCATCACCGCGAACGCCGGTGCCGTCCGGGACGAACTGGTGGCGGTGCACGAGGCGCTGGCCGCGCTGCTGGCCTCGTGGGACGATCCGGACGCGCTGGCCACGCTGCTGGCCCGGGGCCGTGCGGGCACCCGCGCCCTGCCGGGCAAGCACGGCGCCGATGCCACGGACTACGGCCACGTCGTGGTCACGATCCCGGACGCACCGGGTGCGCTGGCGCGGCTGTTCGCCGACATCGAGGCGGCCGGAGTGAACGTCGAGGACGTCCGCATCGAGCACGATCCGGAGCGCGAGGTCGGCTACCTGGCCGTCCAAGTGACCCCTGACAAGGTCGAACCGCTGGAGACCGCCATGACGGCGGCGGGCTGGACGCTGCGTCCGGCCGACGAGGTTTAGGAGAGTTGATGAGGCAACTGGTCATCGCCATCGACGGGCCGAGCGGCTCCGGCAAGTCCACCACCTCCCGCGCCGTCGCGCGGGCGCTCGGGCTGTCGTACCTCGACACCGGCGCCATGTACCGGGCGGTCACCGTGGCCTTCCTGGACGGTGGCGTCGACCCGTCCGATGTCGCCGGGATCATCCGGACGACGGTCGAGGCGAACCTGGAGATCAGCACCGACCCCGACGCGACCTGGGTCAGGATCGACGGCCGCGACGTGACCGAGGAGATCCGCGAGCAGCGGACGTCGGCGAACGCGTCGGCGGTCTCGACGGTGCCCGAATGCCGGGCGAACCTGGTGGCGCGGCAGCAACAACTCATCGCGGCCGCGCCGGTCGGGATCGTTGCCGAGGGCCGCGACATCACCACGGTGGTGGCGCCGGATGCCGACGTGCGGCTGCTGCTGACCGCCGACCCGGAGATCCGGATGGCGCGGCGGAACCTCGACCTCGGCGGCGACGTGGACGCCGCCGCGCTGCGCGACCAGGTGCTGCGCCGCGACGCCGACGACTCGACGCTGGTCAACTTCACCGAGGCCGCGGACGGGGTCACCCAGCTCGACTGCACCTACCTGACGCTGCAGGAGACCATCGACGCGGTGCTCGAACTGATCGCCGAGAGGACCGGGGTGCGGGCCGCGGGCACCACCTGGGACCGCACATGACCGATACCAAACCCGTCGTGGCGGTCGTCGGCCGACCCAACGTGGGCAAGTCGATGCTGGTCAACCGGATCATCGGACGCCGCGAGGCCGTCGTCCAGGACGTGCCGNGGGTCACCCGCGACCGGGTGTCCTACGACGCCACCTGGAATGGCCGGGAGTTCGTGATCGTCGACACCGGCGGCTGGGCCTCCGATGCCAAGGGCCTGGCCGCCCAGATCGCCGAGCAGGCCGAACTGGCCATCGGCGCGGCGGACGTCGTCCTGTTCGTGGTGGACGCCGCTGTCGGTACCCAGGACGAGGACGAGGCCGTCGTCGAGGTGCTGCGGCGCAGCCGCAAGCCCGTCGTCCTGGCCGCCAACAAGGTCGATGACGCCCGCACCGAGGCCGAGGCCGCCGCGATGTGGAACCTGGGGCTGGGCGAGCCGCATCCGGTCTCGGCCCTGCACGGCCGCGGCTCCGGCGATCTGCTGGACGCCCTGCTGGAGGCCATCCCCGAGGCGCCCCGCGAGGCCGAGGACGAGGTCGGCGGGCCGCGCCGGATCGCGATCGTCGGTCGTCCGAACGTCGGGAAGTCGTCCCTGCTGAACCGGCTGGCCCGCCAGCAGCGCAGCGTGGTCGACAACGTGGCCGGCACCACCGTCGACCCCGTCGACGAACTCGTCGAGGTCGGGNGAGTGGTGTACCGCTTCATCGACACCGCCGGCATTCGGCGCCGGGTCAAGGAGGCGTCCGGGCACGAGTACTACGCCTCGCTGCGCACCCAGAGCGCGATCGAACGCGCCGAGGTGTGCGTGGTCGTGATCGACGCCGCCGACACCATCGCCGACCAGGACCTGCGCATCCTCAGCAACGTCGAGGAGACCGGCAAGGCGCTCGTCATCGCCTACAACAAGTGGGATCTGACGGACGAGGAGCGACGCCGCTACCTCAACCGCGAGATCGAGCAGGACATCCGTGCGTTCGCGTGGGCGCCCAGCGTGAACATCTCCGCGCTGACGGGGCGCAACGTCGACAAGCTGTCCAGGGCCATCGAGCAGGCGCTGGAGGGTTGGGAGACCCGCATCTCGACGGGCAAGCTGAACGCCTTCCTTGGCCGGATCGCCGCGGCGCACCCGCACCCGGTGCGGGGCGGCAAGCAGCCGCGGATCCTGTTCGGCACGCAGGCTCAGAACTGCCCGCCGACGTTCGTCCTGTTCACCTCGGGGCAGCTGGATCCTCAGTACGTCCGGTTCGTGGAACGGCGGCTGCGCGAGGACTTCGGGTTCGCGGGCAGCCCCGTCCACGTCGAGGTCCGGGCGCGCGAGAAGCGTAAGAAATAGCCCGGGACTAGCGAGGAGGCGGCGGGTAGCCGCCCTGGTTCGGCCAATCGGTCTGCGGAGGCCAGTTGCTCTGCGGTGGCCACGGGGTCTGCCCTGGTTCTGCGGCCCATACGGCGGCTGGGCCGTCCAACCCTGACCTTGGGGTGGTTGCGCCGTGCAGGTCTGTCCCTGGGGCGGTTGGCTGGCCCAGCCCTGGCCGTAGAAGCCCTGAGGCTGTCCAGGGACCCAGTCAGGCTCGGACGGCCGTTCGTGGCGCCGCACCTGATCGATGAACATCACCGTCACGAACGTCGTGCTGAACGGCAGCACGAGGATCTGGGTCGCGAACTGCAGCCCGTAGACCAGCAGCAGGAACGGGATGATCGCGACCATGTCCGCCTGGCTTGGGCTGCGAGTGGACGACTGCAACGGGGCCAGCATGAACTGACTCGCGAAACTGATCGGCAGGCTGGCGAACGAAGCCACCATGCTGCCGAGGAAGTAGTACCCGAACGTGCGCCAGAAGGCGCCACTGTGAGGCTCCAACTCCGCTTCAGCGTGGCCGTGCCGGAGGTTCCCTCAAGAGCCGCCGAACTCACCAGGTAGAGCAACTTCACCGACGCGACGAAGACCAGTACGAGAAAAGCGATGACGGCCACGACAACCACGAGCACCGCCATGATCGCCGGGCCCGAACTGCGCGAGCCCGATGACGACGACGCCGTCAGGATTCCCACGATGATCAGCCCCAACACCAGGTAGGCGCCGGCGAAGATGAGGCCGATCACCAGCATGGTGGGGATGATCCGGCGCAGGAACCCGTGGCTTCGCGTCCACAGTCCGGCCGCGTCCGGCCGTCCGCCCTGGGCGACCTCGTAGGCGCCGATGGCGAGCATGCCTTGCACCTTCAGTTGGGCCAGCGCGATACCGATCAGGGCCGTTACCAACAAGACGACGGCGCCGGCGATCGACGTCGGCGTGAGCATCCGCAGTTGAGCGGCCGTCCCAAGGCTCACCAAGGCGAACAGGCCGCCGCCGATCAACACGAAGATCGGCAGGATCATGGACAGGGTCGACAGCCCGACGAAGGTGCCGAACCGGCGCTTCAGGATGTCGAAGGTGGCCGTGAAGACGCCGCCCACGTCCAGCGGACTGGGCCTGAGTAGGGTGTTGGAGCAAGCACGCTGTCACTGTACGGCGCCGCAGGTCCGAGCCCGTCCGACGATGCGGGGACCAGACCCGAAACCGTGTAAGGTGTCAGGCCGGGGTGAAAACCCCGGGCGGGCTGTAGCGCAGCTTGGTAGCGCACTTGACTGGGGGTCAAGGGGTCGCAGGTTCAAATCCTGTCAGCCCGACCGGTGTATGGCCTTGTCAGAGGCCACTTCAAACTAAGAATCTCGTCGCCGTGCTGTTATCGTGCTATAGGCTCTGCCGATTCGTCAGTGTCAGCCCACGCTCACGTCGCCTGTCACCTGCTCGCCGGCCATCAGCACTGGCCCGACGTAGCGACCCCGGCGACGGCGGTGGGGTCTGCTGCACGATCAGGTGACAGTGGTTAGTCACGCAGCCTGAGTGGCTGTCGTGGTCATGATGGTCTCGTACTCGATGGGGGTCAACCGGCCCAACCCGTCCTGGCGCCGGCGGCGGTGGTAGGTGCGTTCGATCCAGGTCACGATCGCGATCCGGAGCTCCTCCCTGGTGGCCCAGGCGTGCCGGTTCAGGACATTCTTNTGGAGCAGCGAGAAGAAGCTCTCCATGGCGGCGTTGTCGCCGCAGGCGCCGACCCGGCCCATGGATCCGACCATGTGGTGCCGGTTGAGCGCACCGACGAACTTCCTGCTCCGAAATTGCGAACCCCGATCCGTGTGGACCACGCAACCAGCCACCACGCCACGCCTGGAGACGGCGTTGTCCAGGGCGGTGACAGCGAGGCGGGACTTCATCCGGGAGTCGATGGAGTAGCCCACGATCCGGTTGGAGTACACGTCCTTGAACGCGCACAGGTACAGCTTCCCNTCGTTCGTCCAGTGCTCGGTGATGTCCCCGATCCACAGCTCGTTCGCTTTGTCGGCGGTGAACTCGTGCCGGGTGCGGCCCTTCTCATCGACCACGGCGCACAGGTCGTCGTGGACAGGCGGGCCCGGCTTCTTCCCGTTCCTGCCCCGCTTCTTGCCGAACCTCGACCACCAGCCGTTGTCGGCACAGATCCGCCACGCCGTCCGCTCGGCCATCACCTGGCCGGCCTCCCGGGCCTCATCAGCCAGGAACCGGTAGCCGAACTCCGGGTCATCGGCGTGGGCGTCGAACAGGGCGTTCGCCCGGTACGCCTCGACCAGCTCGGAGTCGGTGACCGGGTGGGCGAGCCACCGGTAGTACGGCGCCCTGGCGAGCTTCAACACCCCGCACGCGACCGTGACGGGAATCCCGTCGCCGGCCAGCTCTTTGACGAGCGGGTACATCATTTTNCCCGGCAGGTTCGCCTGCGACAAGTAGGCCGCAGCCCTCCGTAGGACTTCATTCTCCTGCTCCAGCAGCCGGATCCGCCGCCGGGTCTCCCGCAGCTCGGCCGAGGCAACCTGGGTGGTTCCGGGGCGTTCGCCGTCCTCGATGTCGGCCTTCTTCATCCACGAGTACAACGTGGTGAAGTGGATCCCGAAATCCTTAGCGATCTGATCCAGCCCCACACCGGGCTCACGGCTCCTGGCGACGCGGACAACGTCATCACGGAACTCCTTGGGATACGGCTTCTTCGACACGGTGGACATCCTCCCAGCCCAACCCGAAGGCTAGGCAGATCAGGTGTCACCTATCCGTGCAGCAGACCCCTACCCGCACAAGCAGGACTGGATGAACAAATACCTCGGCATCCTCATCTTCAGACTCCGCCCACTGCCCGCCAACCCCGCCTCCGCACACTAGGAGACGTCACGTCGGTTGCGCGTGGACACGGCGCGGACACGCGCGCCTTGTGTGCCTACCAACCAGGCCTCCATCGTGACCATCGGAGGCGCCGGTCTGCCCCGAGTTCGGGGGTGAGGAAGCGTGCTGATGGCCGCTCGGTAGCCAGTTCGCCGTCGCCGGAGTGAAGGTCTGCCAGGCGCTAGGGTGCTCGAGTGCGGAGGCTCGAGTCGGACGGCTATCGCAACTGCCGTGACCTTGGGGGCCTCGCGACACCGTCCGGGCCGACTCGACCGGGTCGCGTCGCTCGCGGGCCACGGCGAGAACTCCTGACCACGACCGGCTGGGCGCAGGCCCGCGCCTGGGGTCTGCACACGGTCATCGATTTGCGCTGCACGGAGGAGATCGGGGCGCGAGCGGGCGACCCCAGCCCGGACCTGGCCGTTCTGGATGGGATCGACGTCATTCTCTCCCCGACCGAGGACCACGCCAACCCCGAGTTCCGTCAGGCCTGCTTTCCGATCCTCGACTCGCCGGAGTACTGGCCACACAACGTGCGGATCCTCCCCGGCATGGTGCGCCGAACGCTGGAGACCATCGCCCACGCCCGGCCCGGCATCCTGATTCACTGCGGCGCGGGCCGCGACCGCACCGGCATGATCACCACGTTCCTGCTCGCCAACGCCGGAGTCGCCCCGGACGTGATCGCCGACGATTACGCCGAGTCTGTCAGGGCTATGGCCGGCGCCCCGGCGAACTTGCCCACCCAGGATCGGCAGTCTTTGTGGAACTCCAACGATGTGGCCGACTGGCTCGGGCAGGTCGTACCACTTGTCATGAGCTTCGCCGCGGAGATCGACCGGCACATGCGGCGCGTCGGCCTCGGCAACGACGAGCGCAATCGCCTCCGCTCGCTCCTGCTCACCGCCTGACCAGACGCAGTTGCGTCCCTGATAGTGGTGTAACGCGGTTCGTGTGATCGTCTCCCCGGCATGTCGGGGGATGTGGGCGCGGCCACCGCGTGATCCTTCGAGTGAACGTCTCACAGCACTCTCGAAAGGAACCATCACGATGACCGCTCCTCATATTGTCGATCCCGCACGTCTGCTCAGCCAAGCGCTGGGTGATGCGTCGCCGGACCTGATGCGGCACTTGTTGGCCACGGTGATCAACGCGTTGTTGAGCACGGAGGCCGACGCCGTGTGTGGCGCCGAGTGGGGCCAGCAGTCCCCGGACCGGACGGCCCAACGCAACGGGTACCGGCACCGTGAGCTGGACACCCGGGTCGGCACCGTCGACGTCGCCATCCCCAAGCTCAGGTCGGGTAGCTACTTTCCCGAGTGGCTATTGGAACGCCGTAAGCGGGCCGAGGCGGCGTTGATCAGCGTGGTCGCGACCTGCTACCTGCTCGGTGTCAGTACCCGCCGGGTCGACAAGCTGGTCGCAACCCTGGGGATCACGAGCTTGTCGAAGTCGCAGGTGTCCCGGATGGCGGCCGACCTCGATGCCCAGGTGACCGCGTTTCGGACCCGACCGCTCGGTGAGGTGGGCCCGTTCACGTTTGTGGCCGCGGACGCGTTGACGATGAAGGTCCGCGAGGACGGCCGGGTCGTGAACGCCGCCGTGCTGGTGGCGACCGGTGTCAACGCTGATGGCCACCGCGAGATCCTCGGCATCAAGGTCGCCACCGCCGAGACGAAGCAGGCCTGGAACACGTTCTTCGCGGACCTGGTCGCCCGCGGTCTACAAGGGGTGATGCTGGTCACCTCCGATGCGCACGCCGGCCTGGTCGAGGCCATCGCGGCGAACCTGCCCGGCGCCAGCTGGCAACGCTGCCGTACCCACTACGCCGCCAACTTGATGGACGTCTGCCCCAAGAGCGCCTGGCCGGCCGTCAAGGCGCTGCTGCACAGCGTGTACGACCAACCCGACGCCACCGCCGTCCACGCCCAGTACGACAAGATGCTCGACACCCTGACCGGGAAACTCCCCGCCGTGGTCGAGCACCTCGATGCCGCCCGCGCCGACGTGCTCGCCTTCACCGCCTTCNCCCGCGAGGTGTGGCGCCAGATCTGGTCGAACAACCCCAACGAGCGCCTCAACCGGGAGATCCGCCGCCGTACCGACGTCGTCGGCATCTTCCCCGACCGCGACGCCATCACCCGCCTCGTCGGCGCCGTCCTGGCCGAACAACACGACGAATGGGCCGAAGGCCGCCGCTACCTCGCCCTCGATGTACTCACCCGCTCCCGCACCACACCCGCCACCACCACCCCCGAGGTGACCCTGCCCGAACTGGAGACCGCCGCATGACCCGACCCTCCGACATCTACGGACCCGGCCACTCCCAGGCCGACTACCTCCGCGCCCTCACCGCCGGCTACGAAACCGGCTGGTGGGACAAACACGGCGTCCCCGCCCCTGGCCCGAAGAACTCCACGAATGGCCCCCAACCCGACCATTCCCGAACCCACCCTCGACCCCACCCAACCACCCTTCTGACCCCCAACCCGAAGGATCAGCAGTTACACCACCTCCAGGGACTTGACCATCCGAGCAGGTTCTACGCCGTGGCCGGGCGAGAGGGTAAGCAGAAGCCGACCCAGCCCGCAACCCAGGCGCGAGTTTGGTTCGACAGTGCGATAGTCGCGGCGATGCGCCTGCGTACCAGCCAGCCATCGTTGACATCTGTTGTCGCCTTGCCCGACTTCCCGACCTACCGACGACTTGCGAGCGGCATCNGCCTGGGGTTGGAGCGCTGCGAGATCCAGCTCTGGTGGGTCAGCGACGCAGGCACGGTCACCGCGTCCTGAGGCGGCCTTTTCAACGCCGCGGGTCTTGACGGCGCGGCTCGCCACCCTCGAGGCGGAGCGGACTGGGTTCGGCATGCGACACTGGAGCTCACGATGCAGCTATTAAGGAGGTGACCGTGATGTCCGCCAGTCCCCAGCCTCTACCCGGTGCGGAGCACGACGACCGGATTAGCCTCGACGAACTGTTCCGTGACGCCAAGCCCGTTGGTGACGGTACGAGCCTTGCCGCCCCCGGTGTGTTCGAGTCGCAGGAGGAACTCGATGAGTTCCTCGCCTGGCTGCGTGCCGACCGCGCGGCCGGCGTCGCCTGATCGCCGATGCGGATCGTGCTCGACACTGACGTGTCGTCCCTTCTTCTGAAACGTAGCCTCGCCCCAACGCTCCTCTCTCAGCTCGCACTCCACGAGGCGGCGATCACTTTCGTCACGGTCGGCGAACTCCGAAAGTGGTCCGTGATCCGAGACCTGGGAGCCAGGCGTAACGCCGAGCTGGAGGCTTGGATGGCCGCTCGGCCGAAGATCCCTGGTGGCACTGAAGTAGCCCGGCGCTGGGGTGAGATTGTCGGCTACGCCGATCGTCGCGGGCGCCCGAGACCCGTGAACGACTCGTGGATCGCGGCCTGTTGTCTAGCTTATGAACTCCCGCTAGCAACCCTGAACGTTCTCGACTTCCAGGATTACGTGACTTACGAGGGCCTTGAGCTGATCACGGCCTAACGCAGCGAGCTGCATCAAGGCGGCAGCCTCTACTCAGGCCGGATACAGCTCCCGGGCGCTCTCGAAGGCTGATGACTTGAAGAACGGGTTGCGGATCGCGCTGGAGTCCACGAGGTCAACAGGGCGGCCGGTGATGCGCTCGAGCTCGAACTTGAGGTCGAAATAGTCGTTGAACAGGTTGACGTTGCCCGCGGCGAAGTCGACCAGGAAATCGATGTCGCTGGATTCGGGNTCGAAGCGATCGGTGAGGGCGGAACCGAAGAGGCGAAGACGTTGGACGCCGTAGCGTTTGCAGGCGCGCGCGATCGCGTCGAGATCGAGCAGCGCATCCGCGTCCATGGGTCGATTGTGCACTGGGGCCGCCGATTGACGTCATGCGTGGCGGGATGCCAGAGGACCATCCGACCGACCTGCCACCGAGCGTCGTCCAGGATCGACGTCGTGGCCCGGGCCGAGAGGAGCGGCATCGTCAAGCACCCGAAGGCGCGCCTCGGTCCTCCTGAGGTCGGCTGCGATCTGAAGGGATCGCGCGTCTCCCTCGCGGAGCAGGTCCCCGTAAATCAACACCGACGGCACCAAGCCGGGTTGCGGAGTGGGCAGGCCGTCTCCCCAGAAGCGCTCCCGCACTTCGACGCAGAACGGGGTCGGGTCGGTCGTGAGGCGCAGCAGAGTGACGGCAGGGCCGAGGGTAGTGGCGTAGACGATCCCGTCTGTGGCGCGAACCTGATCGTCCAGGACCGCTGCCGCGGCGATTCCGCCGAGGAGGACCGCGCCCTCGGCCTCGGCCCGCACTGTGCCTGACCATCGATCATCAGGTGCGTATAGCGCCCGAGGCGAGAGTGGACGCACGGCCAGCCTCAGATAGGACTCCGCCCAGGCGTCGAGCAGCCGGTCGGGGTTGTGGAGTCGGCCGTCCAAGAGGAGCCCGGCATCGGTGAGCTGGGCAAGGGTGTTGTGGACGGTGCCGATAGAGGCTCTTGCGGCCGCGGCCAGCGCGCGCACGGAGCTCGCCGCCAGGTCGGGCTTGGCCAGGAGCGCGAACGCCACCCGGTGGCTGGCGCGGTTGAGTGTCAAGGCGCCCGGGGCCCGCTTCGCCTGTACCTCCAGGCCTGCCGACCTGGCGGGCGTGCCGGTGCGGCCGGGCTTCCCGGCCTGCGCGAATAGCACCGTGCGCCCGTCCAGCGACACGTGAGCGTTNGCACGCTCGTCCAGGAAGCTGGCGCCAGCGTCTGCGAGGCGGTGCATGGTGGCGTCGTCAAAGCTGCTGTTCACCAGCAGCGGCAACCATCCCGGCTCCTCCTCGGGCGTCCTCGGGTTACGGCCAACAGGGTGTACCTGGACCCGATGCAGCGACGGCCCACCCTCGAGGTAGGCCGCCAAGGGCGTCGTACCCACGGCAACGCTCACGTTGCGTGCGAATGTGAGGGCATCCCATAGGAAGGCCGCCGCCTCGGTTTCAGGCCGCATAGAGTTCCTGTGCGCTTCCAAAGGCCGCGGCTTTGAAGTAGGGGTTTCGGACGGCGCCGGCGTCGACCAGGTCAACGGGACGCCCGGTGATGCGCTCGAGTTCGAACTTCAGGTCGAAGTAGTCGTGAAACAGGTTGGTGTTCCCGGGGCGNAAGTCGACCAAGAAGTCGATGTCGCTGCCCTCAGGGCCGAAGCGATCAGTGAGTGCGGAACCAAAAATGCGAAGACGTTCGACGCCGAAGCGCTTGCAGGCGCGCGTGATCGCGTCGAGATCGAGCATCGCGACGGCGTCCATGGGTTGATTGTGGCACCGGCCTCCTCATGAGGGCGAGGTAGGCCGCGCGGAAGGACGAGGCGGGTGAGCCATTCTGGCGACGGTTAGGCGATCTGCCGGCCGAGTGCGCTCGGCAGCCCCGGCACACGGACGCTCAGCGCCCGCCATGTGAGGTCCTCGCTGCCGCGATCATCCAGCCGTGCGGTCAGCCGGTTCAACCGCATCAGGCCAGCCCAGTCGATCGTCGGGTGATGGGCGCGGAAGTCCTCCGGCAGCTTCTCCGCCACGGTCGCGATCTTGATCAGGATGCGCTCGCCGGCGTGNCGGAGCAGGGCGCCCTCGGGAGTCGCGGCCAGGTAGGCGTCCCGGCCCTTGCTCACCACGTAGGCCGCCTCATCAACGAAACGTGCCAGATCCTCCAGCCGGCGGCGGACTCGGTCGTCGGTCACAGCGGCACCGCCTCTCGACGAGCCTGATCGACCAGCGGACCGGAGTTGGCGGAAGACACGACGTCCACCGGGACCGTCAACAGGTCGAAAAGCCGCTCCTCAAGGTGAGCAGAGTGACGATGTCGGTGCCCACAGCCACTTGATAACAGCCGTGTTATCGACCTCACCCCGGCTGCCATCTCACTCTAGGAGCGACACGGCCTCGGACGAGCCCGAGACGATCAGGTGCTCGTCCTGCTTCAGCACTCGCTCGTCGGACGGGTTCGGCTCGTAGGTCTTGTTCTCACGGACGACGGCGAGGCTGAACACGCCCGCCTTGCGCAGGTCCGCGATCGTCTTGCCGGCCAATTCGTGGCTCACCGTGAGTTCCTCGAGGGTGAACGCCAGGTCCCGGGTCGACAGGGCAGCGTCGAGGAACTCCACCACCGGNGGCCGCAGCGCCATGTTGGCGATGTTGCGTCCAGCCATCGTGTAGGGNGAGATCGCGCGATTGGCCCCGGCGATGAGCAATTTCTGCACCACCGCCTCGTCGCCGGCGCGGCCAACGATGAACAGGTTCGGGTTGATCGCCCGCGCGGAGAGGGTGACGTAGACGTTGTTGGCGTCGGAGTCGATGCAACTGATCAGCCCGCGAGCCCGTTCGACCCCGGCCTTGTGCAGGATAGCGTCCGACGTCCCGTCCCCGTGGACGACCGGGTACCCGTCCGCCTCCGCCCGGGCCAGCGAATCCTCCCGCACGTCCAGGACGACCACCTCGTGCCCGCCGTTGGCCAGGTCGCGGGCGACCCGCGACCCCACCCGTCCGTAGCCGCACACCACGTAGTGCCCGTTGAGGGCGTCGATGTGGTCCTGCATGATCCGCCGTCCCTTCCGGCCGCTGGCGACCTCGGAGATGATGCGTTCGGCCACCAGGCCGACCGTGCCGTAAATGAGACCCACCGCCCCGATCGACAAGATCATCGTCCAGATCTGACCGGCGGGNGAGAGCGGGTGCACCTCGCGGAAGCCCGTCGTAGTCAGCGTCACGACGGCCATGTACAGGGCGTCGAGGAACCCNCAGTGGTCGATCACCATGTAGCCGAGCGCGCCCACGACGGCGACCGCGACCACGACGATCATCCACAGGACGATCGTGCGCACCGGGCCACCGCGGCCGCGCGCGAGCCGCAACACTCCCGACAGCGGACGCGCGCTCACGGCGGCATCCTAGGGCTTGTCAGACGGTCTTCGGCCGTAGTGCCGGCAAGCGTCCGGTGGCAGCCTCAGGTGAGTGCGGCACGCACCTTCGCCGCCACCACCGAGCCGTTCGCCCGGCCCGCCACCCGGGGCCCGACGGCCTTCATCAGCGGCCCCATGGACCGCATCGTCGGCGCCTCGCCGCTCGCTGCGGCGACCTTGGCCACCTCGTCGGCGACGATCTCGTCCAACTCGGCATCGCTGAGCGCGGCGGGCAGGTAGCGCTGCACGATCTCGGCGGCCCGGAGTTCCTTCGCGACCAGGTCGTCCCGCCCGCCGGCCGCATAGGCCTCGGCCGAATCCTTGCGCTTGGCGACCTCCTTGGTCAGGACGGTCAACTCCTCGGCCTCCGACAACTCGCGCGCGGCCTTGCCGGCCACCTCCTCGGTGCCGATCGCGGCGAGCGCCATCCGCAACGCGCTCTTGGTGGCCTCGTCGTGCGCCTTGATCGCGGCGACCAGATCAACCTGCAGCCGGTCCTTCAGTGCAGCCATGGGGTTCCTTCCGTCCGTGCGCCATCATGCCACCACCGTCCGACAGCCTCGTACGCTGGGCGGATGACCAGAGAGACCCCTCCCAGGACATGACCGACCGGCTGTTCGTCGCCGTCGAGGTGCCGGACGAGGCTCGCGCGAGCCTGGAGACCTTCGTCGGGCCGCGCCGCGACGCCGACCCCGACCTGCGCTGGGTGCGCCCGGAGAACTGGCACCTGACCCTGGCGTTCCTGGGGGACGTCCCGGCCGACCGGCAGGAGCCGCTGGCCGAGGCGCTGACCGCGGTCGCCTCCCGGACCAGCGGTTTCAACCTCGCCCTCGGCGGCGCCGGGGCCTTCCCGAAGCCGTACGCGGCGAAGGTGCTGTGGCTCGGCGTCACGACCGGACGAGACGACCTGGGCCGGCTGGCCGCCCGCGTCCGCACCGCCTGCCAGCGGGTGGGCGTACCGCCCGACCCGGCCACGTTCGCCGCCCATCTGACCCTGGCCCGGACCCGCCGGCCGATCGAGGCCACCAAGTGGCTGCGGGTGCTGGAGGCATTCCCGCAGCCCTCTTGGCGGGTGGAGCGCTTCGTGCTGGTCGACTCCACGCTGAACCGGGGCGGCTCGGTGTACCGGGTGGCCGCGGAGTTCTCGCTCGGGACCGCCTGAGCCGGGTCCAGCGGGCGGATCAGCCGTCCAGCACCTGGACACGCGGCTAGCCTGACCCAACCGCCACCTGAAAGGTGCACACCCGTGACCCCTCAGCTCGACACGATCGCCGTCCACGCCGGACAGGAGAACGCCGACCCCGCGACCAACTCCCGGGCAGTCCCGATCTACCAGACGACCTCGTACGTCTTCGACGACACCGAGCACGCCGCCGACCTCTTCGCGTTGAAGGTCCCCGGCAACATCTACACGCGCATCATGAACCCGACCCAGTCGGTGTTCGAGGAGCGCATGAACGCTCTGGAAGGGGGCGTGGGGGCGCTCGCGACCTCGTCCGGCGCCGCGGCGATCACCTACGCCGTGCTGAACCTGACCTACGCCGGCGACAACATCGTCGCGCTGTCGACGCTGTACGGCGGCACCTTCGCCCTGTTCGCGCACACGCTGCCGCAGTACGGGGTCGAGGTCCGCTTCGTCGACCCCGACCGCCCCGAAGACCTCNGCGGGGTCGTCGACGACCGCACCAAGCTGGTGTTCGGCGAGACCGTCGGCAACCCGCAGGTCAACGTGGTCGACCTGGACGCCTGGTCGGCCGCGGCGCACGCACTCGGGCTGCCGTTCATCGTCGACAACACCGTCCCCACGCCCTATCTGTGCCGCGTGTTCGACCACGGTGTCGACGTGGTCGTCCATTCCGCGACGAAGTACATCGGCGGCCACGGGACCTCGCTCGGCGGGATCATGGTCGACTCCGGGAACTTCAACTGGACGGCGCACGCCGACCGGTTCCCCGGCCTGACCGGGCCCGATCCCGCGTACCACGACGTGGTGTGGACCGAGGCGGCCGGCAACGCGGCGTACATCATCCGGGCGCGGACGGTGCTGCTGCGCAACACCGGTGCCGCGATCGCCCCGTTGAACTCCTGGCTGTTCCTGCAGGGCCTGGAGACGCTGCATCTGCGGATGGAGCGACACAGCTCCAACGCGCTGGCGGTGGCGCGGCACCTCGCGGCCCACCCGGCGGTGAGTTGGGTGAACTACCCGGGGCTGGACTCCAGCCCGTCGTACGAGGTCGCCCAGCGGCTCCTGCCGCGCGGCTGCAGCGGCATCCTCTCCTTCGGCCTGAAGGCCGGACGGGAGGCCGGCTCACGCTTCGTGGAGTCGCTGGAGCTGTTCAGCCACCTGGCCAACATCGGTGACGCCAAGAGCCTCGTGATCCACAACGCGTCCACCACGCACTCCCAGCTGACCGAGGACGAGCTGAAGGCCGCCGGGGTGGCCCCGGAGATGGTGCGGCTCAGCGTGGGCATCGAGCACATCGACGACATCCTGGCCGACCTCGACCAGGCCCTGGCGAAGCTGTGACCCGTGAGTGCTGAGCCCGGATCGGTCGGGACGGTCAGCACCCAAACCGTCCGGCTGTTCACCGCCGAGGAGCCGCTGCGGCTCGCCGGGGGCCAGTCCCTCGGGCCCGTCGACGTGGCGTACGAGACCTACGGGACGCTGTCGCCGGGCCAGGACAACGCGGTGATGATCTGTCACGCGCTGACCGGGGACGCGCACGCGGCAGGCCTGCATGCGGGCGCCGCACGTCCGGGCTGGTGGGACAACCTGATCGGGCCGGGCAAGCCGCTGGACACCGATCGCCTCTTCGTCATCTGCGCGAACCTGCTCGGTGGCTGTCAGGGCACCACCGGGCCCGGGTCGATCAACCCCGGCACGGGGAGATCTACGGGCTGGACTTCCCCTGCTGGCCATGGCGGACTTCGTGACCGTCCACCGGGCGCTGCTGGCGCACCTGGGGGTCACCCGGCTGCTCGCGGCGGTCGGGGGTTCCCTGGGCGGCATGCAGGTGCTGGAGTGGGCGCTGACCTACCCGGACGATCTCGCGTCCGCGGTCGTCATCGCCGCCTCGTCCCGGCTCAACGCGCAGAACATCGCGTTCTCGGCCGTCGCCCGCCGCGCGATCATGGACGACCCGGACTTCCGCGATGGCCAGTACGCCCGCGAGCGCGCCAACCCCGACGTGGGTCTGCGGACGGCTCGGATGATGGCCCACATCACCTACCTGTCCGAGGAGGCGCTGTCGGAGAAGTTCGGCCGCACCCCGCATCCCGGTTCGGCAAAGCCCGGATTCGGCATCGACTTCGCCGTGGAGAGCTACCTGGATCACCAGGGCCAGGTGTTCCTCGAACGCTTCGACGCGCTCAGCTACCTGTATCTCAGCCGGGTCATGGACTACTTCGACCCGTTCGCCGACCCCGCCGCGCTGGCCCGGCTGGCCGGCAAGGACCTGCGCTTCCTGGTCATGTCGTTCGATTCGGACTGGCGGTTCAGCACCGATCATTCGCGCCGGATCGTCCGGCGGCTGGAGCGGGCCGGGCAACGGGTCAGCTTCCGCGAGATCCCCTCCCGGATGGGGCACGACTCGTTCCTGCTCACGATCCCGCGTTACCACGACACCATCCGGGCCTTCCTGGATCGGGCGCTGGAGGAGGTGCGCGCGTGAGGCTTCGTCCTGATCTTGAACTCGTGGCGGGGCTCATTCCGTCCGGCTCCCGCGTGCTCGACGTCGGCTGCGCCGGCGGGACGTTGCTGCGCCATCTGATCGACCACCAAGGGTGCACGGGCACCGGCGTGGAGATCGATCCCGACGCGGTGCTGGCCGCGATCCGGATCGGGGTGCCGGTCATCGAACTGGACGTGGACGAGGAACTCGGCCAGTTCGAGGACGACTCCTACGACGTGGTCGTCCTGTCCCGCACACTGCAGGCGATGCGGAACCTGGACCTCGTCTTGGAACACATCGCCCGGATCGGCGCCCGGATGATCGTCTCGGTGCCGAATTTCGGCTGGTGGCGGCACCGGTTGCGGCTGCTGGGCGGCCGGATGCCGATGTCGAAGGAACTGCCGTACGCCTGGTACAACTCCCCGAACATCCGGTTCACGACGCTGGTCGACCTGGAGGATCTGTTCGCACGGCTGGGCCTGACCATCGAGCGGCGGATCACCCTGAACATCAAGGGCCACCCGCTGCAGGTCACCGACCGGGCGGCGAACCTGTTCGCCGGGGCCGCCGTCTACGTCCTGCGCCGCTGACAGTTCGCCCCAGACACGCCGACAAGATCCACGTCCTGCGCCGCTGACAGTACGCCCCCGACACGCGGACGCGATCGGCGCCGACGGTGCCGGGCTTCAGGCCGCCATCAGTTCGGCCCGGCTCGGCGCGTACGGCTTGGTGCGCAAGGGCATCCCTGCCTCGTTGGGGGTCTGGTTCGACTTCCGGGTGTTGCAGGGGTGACAGGCGGCGACGGTGTTGGTCCAGGTGTTCTGCCCGCCCCGCGAGACCGGGACGATGTGGTCGACCGTCACCGCGTGGCTGCCGCAGTAGCCGCAGCAGTGCCGGTCCCGCTTGAGGACCCCNCGCTTGGTCCAGCCGGGNGAGCGGGCGTACAGGAAGCTCGTCTTCACGTACCGGACGACCCGCAGCACCTCCGGCTTCGGGTACGGCCCGAACCANGACCCCGGCTGCGCCGCCTCCACGACCGCCACCCGTCGCACCAGCATGCCCACCGCGTGCTTCAGGCTGACCCGGTGCAGCGCGGTGTCGTCGGTGTTCAGGACGAGGACTCCGGTCATGAGCGGTCTCCCTCGGGGACGAAAAGGCCGCCCCGCGCGGTCGCGGGACGGCCTGATGGGCAGGGCCGGGTAAGGCGGGGCATCCGCTCGGTATCGCGGTGCCCGCGGGCGGAACGATGGCCGGGACGCTGTGAACGCCCATGCGCACCTCCTCCGCCGAATGCTGGGCCCCAGCGTAACCGCTCGTCCGGCGGGGCGGCCCGGCACGACACGACCTAGCCGGCGGCGGCCGCCAGCGCCTTGACGATCCGTTCGGCGGGCCCACCGAGGTTCAGCAGTTCGGCCAGTTCCGAGAACCGCTGCGGGTCACGCGGCGCGGCGGGCAGGGTCAGGTCGCCAAGGCTCACGCCGAGCTGGAGGTCGGTGCGGATGCCGACCACCTCCCGGGCGGGCCCAAGGTAGTCGACGGCGGCGGCCAGCTTCGCCGCGAGCGTGGCCGTCAGCCGTCCCGATGCGGCGGCCGCGAGGATGCCCTCCAAGTCGCCATGATCGGCCACCAGCCGGGCCGCGGTCTTCTCGCCGACCCCGAACACCCCCGGCAGTCCGTCGGACGGGTCGCCGCGCAGGGTGGCGAAGTCCGCATACCCGGCACCGGCGATCCCATAGGCGCCGCGCAGCCAGTCGTCGGTGACCCGCTCGTGCTTGGCGACCCCNTTCGTGACTGACAGCACCCGGACTTGCCGGGTGTCGTCGACGAGCTGGAACAGGTCCCGGTCGCCCGTCACGATGTCGACGGGCACCGTCGAGGTCGTGGCCAGCGTCCCGATCACGTCGTCCGCCTCGTAGCCGTCGGCAGCGACCACCGGCAGGCCCAGCGCGGCCAGCACCTCCACGATGAGCGGCACCTGGGCGGTCAGGTCCTCCGGCACCGTCTCGATGTCGCCGTAGGCAACCCGGTGCGCCTTGTAGGAGGGCACCAGGTCGACCCGCCATGCCGGACGCCAGGACGCGTCCCAGCAGGCCGCGGCGTGGGTCGGACGGTACTCGTCGATGAACCGGGCGAGGAAGTCCAGCAGACCGCGGACGGCGTTGACGGGCCGTCCGTCCGGCGCCCGCAGAGATGACGGCACACCGAAGAAAGCGCGGAAATATAGCGACGCGGTGTCGTACAACTGCAAGGATTCGCGGCCCATCGGGCCATAGTGTCACGATGTTCTCATGGAGAGCACTGACCGGCAGATCCTCGGCCTGCTGGCGCGGGACGGCCGGATGTCCTACACCGACATCGGCCGGGAGACCGGCTTGTCGACCTCGGCGGCCCAGCAGCGGGTCCGCCGGCTGGAACAGCGCGGCGTGATCACGGGTTACAAGGCTCAGATCGACCCCGAGTCGCTCGGCCTGATGCTGACGGCGTTCATCTCGCTCAAGGCGTCCGATCCGGCGATCGACGATCAAACCCCGCAGCGGCTCGCGCACCTGAAGGGGATCGTGTCCTGCTACTCCGTCGCCGGGGAGGCCAGCCATCTCCTCATGGTTCAAGTGGCGAGCCCCAGCGACCTGGAGGCGCTGCTCACCCAGATCCGGTCGACAGCGGGCGTGACCACCCTCACGACGCTGGTGTTGTCGGTGCCCTACCAGGACCGGCCGCTCGTGTGAGCCGCCGCGAAGGCGTCGGTAGAGTCGCCGCGTGACCGAACGCCTGCACCGCCTGCCCGGCTGGGCGCGCAGTTCGCTGGGTATCGGGCTGGGGGTGGTGGCCTCGCTCGGGTTCGCCCCGTTCGGGTGGTGGCCGCTGCTGCTGGTGGCGGTGGCCGGCCTGTCCGTCCTGGTGGTCACCAGCCCCCGCGCGCGGGTGTCGCTGGCGGTCGGGCTGTGTTTCGGCCTCGGTTTCACGGGCGTCTCGCTGCGGTGGATGTCGGCGATCTTCGTCGAGGCCATGCTCGGGCTCGTGGTCATGGAGGCCTGCTTCTACGCGGTGCTGGGCGGGCTGGTCCACCTCGTCCGGTCCAGCCGGTTGTGGCCGTTCCTGGCCGCCGGCGCATGGTCTGTGGTGGAGTTCGGTTTCTCGCATGTGCCCTTCAACGGATTCCCCTGGATGCGGCTGGGCTACACCGTCGTCGACTCCCCGCTCGCCGGCTGGCTCCCGCTGATCGGGATCCCCGGCGTGACGTTCCTCGCCGCACTCGGCGGCCAGGCCCTGGCCTGGCTGGTGACCGGACGGCGGGAGCGACGATCGCTCGTGGCCGCCGGGGCGGTGACCATCGGGGTCGTCCTGGTCGGCGTGCTGGCGCCGATGGCGCTGCCGAACGAGCGAACGGGGACGATCCGCGTCGGGTTCGTCCAGGGGAACATCCCCGGCGGCGGCATCTACGGCCTCGGGGAGGCACGAACGACGACCCGCAACCATGTCGCAGAGAGTCTCCGGCTCATGGACCTGGTGAGGACCGGCAGCGTCCCGGCGCCGTCCTTCGTCGTCTGGCCTGAGAACGGCACCGACATGGATCCCTTCCTCGATGCACCGACCGCGAAACTGGTCGACCAAGCCCGGGCGGCGCTCGGTGTGCCGCTACTGGTGGGCAGCATCACCGATGGCCCTGGGGCCAACGAACGCCAGACCGCGTCGCTGTGGTACGACCCGCAGCGCGGCGTGACCGCCCGCTACGACAAGCGCAACATCGTGCCGTTCGGCGAGTGGGTGCCCTACCGCGACGTCCTCGAACCCTGTCCCTGTGGTGGCCTACGTCGGTGCGCAGTCGGTTGCCGGGACCACCCCGGGGTTCTGGACGTGACCGCCGCCGGCGGGCCACTCAAGGTGGGCACGATGGTCTGTTACGACGTTGCCTTCGACGGCACCGCCCACGACACGGTGACGGCTGGTGGCGAGGTCATCCTCGTCCAGAGTTCCAACGCGATGTACCTCGGCACCGACCAGGTCGCCCAGCAGTTCGCCATCACCCGGTCCAGGGCTGCCGAGTTGCACCGCGAGATCCTCGTCGTGACCACCACTGGCCTGAGCGGGCTCATCGCGGCGGATGGATCGGTCTCGCTCGTCCTGCCCGAGCACATGCCCGCCTCTGGGGTTGTCGACCTGCCCCGGCGACACACGATCACCCCCGCGGTGTATGTGTCCGGACCGTTGGAAGCACTGCTGTGCCTCGGGTTCGTCGTCGCGCTGGCCTGGCGCGGGGCCGCTCGGATCAGGAGGCGGAGGCAGCCATGAATGCGGCGCGGCTCGACCGGGCGGCGGGCGTGATGCTGGCGTCGGCAGCAGGCGACGCGCCCGGCTCGGCCTACGAGTTCGGACCACCCTCGCAGTGGGCGCCGATCCTGCATGGCTGGCCCGGGATCACCGGGGCCCGATTGGCCGCACTCGCCGAGATGGCGGTCTCGCGCGGCGGCCTGGGCGGGTAGCCGGCCCCGTCCCGCCCGAAAGCCGCGGCGAGCGGCCGAGGCGTCGCGGGCTGGGCCCCTTGGGGCAGAATGGGCTCGTCACCGATCCGATGGANGAAGCAGAGAGCATGAGTCCACAGAAGCCCACCGCCGCGACGACCACGGGTCCGCTGGGCAAGNNGTCCTGGTCATCATCCCCACCTACAACGAGGCCGAGAACATCGGCCTGATCGTCAACCGGCTCCGCGCCGCGGTCCCCGACGCCGACATCCTGATCGCGGACGACAACTCCCCGGACGGCACCGGACGCATCGCCGACGAACTCGCGGCCAAGGACGATCACGTTCACGTCATGCACCGTGAGGCCAAGCAGGGCCTCGGGGCGACCTACGTCGCCGGTTTCCGCTGGGGCCTGGCGCGCGGTTACGGGGTGTTGGTCGAACACGACGCCGACGGGTCGCATCAGCCCGAGCAGTTGCCGCGCCTCCTGGAAGCGCTCAAGGACGCCGACATGGTGAAGGGTTCCCGCTGGGTCAAGGGCGGTTCTGTGAAGAACTGGCCGAAGCATCGCGAACTGCTGTCGCGGGGCGGCAGCCTGTGGTCCCGCCTTGCGCTCGGCCTGCCCATTAAGGACGTCACCGGCGGGTTCAGCGCGTTCCGCGCCGAGACCCTTCAAGGCATCGGGCTCGACAACATCGAGGCGGCCGGCTACGCGTTCCAGGTCGACCTGGCCCGCCGCGCGATCGCGAAAGGCTTCAAGGTCACCGAGGTCCCGATCGAGTTCATCGAGCGGGAGCGCGGCGACTCGAAGATGAGTTCCCGGATCGTCGCCGAGGCGATGCTCCTCACCACCCGCTGGGGGCCGTGCACCGGCTGAACCAGGCCAAGGCGTATCTGGGATTCGCCGGCTGGCAGGCCAAACAGCTGGCAGAGGACGTGAGCGGCCGGGTGTCCCCGGAGGTTCGGCGCGTGGCTGACCAAGCGTCCCGGCTCGCCAACGAGGTGGGGGACCGGGTCGGCCCCGAGGTCCAGCGGTACGCCGAGCAGGCGGGCAGGTTCGCCGGCGAGGTCGGGGAGCGGACCGTTCAGGAGGCGCAGCGGCTCGCCACCGAGGTCCGGCAGCTCGCCGAACAGGTGGGGGATCGGATGGGGCCCGAGGTGGAGAAGTACGCCAAGGAGGCCAGCCGCGTGCTGGCCGAGTTGAGCGCGAAGGTGCGCACCGAGGCCCAGGAACTGCGGTCGAAACTGGACGATCGGAAAGCCGGCTCGTCGTGACCCACCCCGCGCCCGCGGCACCGCTGCGCCGGCCCTGGCTCCTGCCGGTGCTGGTGGCGTGCTTCATCGCGGTCCCGATCTTCGAGGTCTGGCTGCTCGTGACGGTCGGCCAGACCGTCGGCGTCATCCCGACGATCGTCGTCCTGGTGGCCGAAGCGATCCTGGGCGGCTGGCTGATGCGGCGCGAAGGCGCGAAGGCGTGGCGGGCGCTCAACGACGCCTTCGTGTCCGGACGGATGCCGACCGGCGAACTGGCCGATGCCGCGCTGGTGCTCGTCGGCGGCGTGTTGCTGATGCTCCCCGGGTTCTTCACCGACGTGATCGGCCTGCTGTTCCTGCTGCCCATCACCCGTCCGGCAGCCCGGCGGCTGATCGGATTCGTGATCGCGCGTCAGGTCGCCAAGCGGGGCGTCGATCTCGGGGCGATGCGGGCCCGGATGGACCGGAGCAACGTGATCGAGGGCGAGACCGTGCCCGACGAGGCACCCTCGNGACGACCCCGGGTGATCAAGGGCGAGATCGAACCCTGAGCGTCACTGATTGCCGCGGATCTCGTCCAGCCGTTCGGCGAGCAGCTCCTCCAGCTCCTCGATGGAGCGACGCTCGCGCAGCATGTCCCAGTGCGTCCGGACGGGCTTGACCTGCTTCTCCTCCGGCTCGACCCCGTCGGAGCGACGCGCCGACTCACCGCAACGGGGGCACTCCCACTCGGTGGGCAGCTCGGCCTCCTCGGCGAACACGACGCTGAAATGGTGCCCCTTCGGACAATCGAAGCCGACCTCCTGGCGCGCGGCGAACTCGACCCCGCTGCCGTCCGCGAAGCTCTTGGACCCGAGCCCGGATCCCCGCAGTGAACGTTCAGCCATCGTCTTCTCCCCGTCTCCCAACTACCTCCCCAACGTTTCGCGGAGGTGGTTTCTTCCACGGTAGCCAGCCGGGGCAACGTCCTTCAGAGCAGCCTGGGCAACTCGTTGCCGGCCGCGGCGATCCCCTTGCGGAAGTCGACCCGGGACAGCAGGAGGCCNCCNACGACGAAGAAGACGATCAGCGCGAACAGCGCCAGCCGGTAGGAGTGGCTGAACTGGAAGACCAGCGCGAACACGAGCGAGCCGGTCCAACTCGTCCCGCGCTCCATGGTCTGGTAGAGGCTGAAGTACTCCGATTCGCGACCGGCCGGCACCAGGTGGCTGTAGAGCGACCGGGACAGCGCCTGGGTGCCGCCCATGACGAGCCCGACCAGGACGCCGAAGACCAACAGCCACGCGAAGCTGCCCGCCGGCAGGAACAGCGCGCCGGTGACGACGGCGAGCCAGGTGCCGAGCCCGAGCAGGACGGTTCGCTTCGCCCCCAGCAGCCGGGCGATCCGTCCGAACCCCAGCACCCCGAAGAATGCGACGAACTGGGTCACCAGGAAGGTCATCATGACGTTCGCGGTCGGCATCTGGAGTTCCTGCGTGGCGTACAGGCTGGATTGGCCGATCACGGTCTGGATGCCGTCGTTGAAGAACAGGTACGCGACCAGGAACAGCATCGTCTGCGGGAAGCGCCGCAGGTCGCGGAACGTGTCGACGAGCTGGCTGACCGGGTTGGTGAACGCGCTGNNGCGGACTCCTCGACCGGGTCCGNNTGCGGACGGCCCGGGGAGGCGCCACAGACCGACCACCGGGATGATCGTGAAGATCGCCCACCACAGCCCCGCGGACAGCAGGCTGATCCGGATGGCCAGCTCGTACCCGATCCCCAGCGTGGCGTAGCCGCTCATCAGCCCGAAGTTGGCCGCCAGCAACAGCCCNCCGCCCAGGTAGCCGAAGGCCCAGCCGGTGCTGGAGACCCGGTCCCGGTCATCGGGGGCNGTGATCCGGATCAGGATGCCGTCGTAGATCGCGAACGACGCCACGACACACAGGGTCGCGATGATCAACAGCACCGCACCGAGTTCCCAGTTGCTGCCGCTCAGCAGGAACATCAGCGAGGCGGCCACAGCACCCGTCCAGGCGAACGCGCCCAGCCACAGGGCTGGGCGTGGGGACCGGTCAGCGATCACCCCCGCCACGATCGCCAGCACCACCGACAACAGCGTGGCGATGGTCACGAGCAGGGGCGCGATCGCGCCGGGCAGCACAGGCAGGCCGAGCAGGTTGACCGGGGTGGTGCAGACGGCNGTCCTGGCGAGCGCGGGACAAGCCGCGTTGGTGGCCAGGTTGGTCAGGTAGGGGCCGATGATCACCGTGCCGGTGGTCGTCACGTACGCCGAGTTGGCCCAGTCGTAGAAGTACCAGGCCCGCTGCTGCGGCGTGCTCTTCATGTGGCTCCGTCCCACAGGTCGCGCTCGACCAGGACAGTCTTCAGGATGTCGGGGCGGTCGGTCACGATCCCGTCCACGCCGATGTCGATCAGCCGGTGCATGTCGCGGGCCTCGTCCACCGTCCAGACGTGGACGACACGCCCAGCCCGATGCGCCGCGGCGATGAGCCCCGGATGCAGCAGNCGGCAGCCGGTTGCGCCAAATGCGGCGGGGATCTGCAGGGCGACCCCGCGGGTCGCGTTCAGTCGGCGGACGAGGGGCGCGTAGGCGTCCACCAGCACGCCCCAGGGCCCCACGGAGGTGGCCACAGCCGGCCCCGCGAGCGCCCGGAAAACCTTGAGGCGGCGGGCCGAGAACGAGCCGACGCAAACCCGGTCCTCGGCGCCGTGGGACCGCAGTGCTGCCGCCAGCGGCTCGACCGCCGCGTCCGATTTCAGGTCGATGTTGAAGCGGACGTCGGGGAGGGTCTCCAGCACTTCGTCGAGGGTCGGGATCGGGTCGTGACCGCCCACCCGGAGGGCCTCCAGGTCACGCAGGCTCGCCCGGGAGACCTCGCCGGACACGCCGGTCATGCGATCCAGGACGTGGTCGTGAAAGGCGACGAGCCGGCCGTCCCGGGTGGCGTGGACGTCGGTCTCGATGTAGCGGAAGCCGAGGGCCGCCGCCTGCCGGAAAGCGTGCATCGTGTTCTCGCGCCCCACGTTGTCGGGCAGCAGCGCACCACCACGGTGGGCCAGCGCCACGAACCGCGTGTCGAAGTAGCGATAGTCGCCGGCACGCACGAGTGTCAGTATGGTCCGGGTCCGCCGTTGTCACGAGCTGTTTACCGGGCGGGGCAGGCTTCCATAACCTTGGTCAATGGATGATCGGAAGAGCACGTTGCGGGAGGCCCTCCTGGCAGGCGCTACCCGGCGCGATCACGCAGCAGGAACCGGCCAGGGTTCGCGCCCTGCGCGCCGCACTCGCGGCCATCGAGAATGCCGAGGCGCTCCCCGCCGAGAGCGCGACCACCACGACCGAACACGTGGCCGGTGCCGCGCTGGGCGTGGGTGCCGCGGAGGCGCGCCGTCGCGAGCTGACCGAGGAAGAGGTCCTGGAGATCGTCACCCAGGAACGGGACGGGCGACTGGAGGCCGCGGCGGAGTACCGGCGGGCCGGACGGGATGACGCGGCAGCCGAAATGGAGGTCGAGGCGGCCGCCCTGGACGCCTTCCTCTGCTGATCACATTGGTCGAAGTAGCCGACGTGCCGCACAATGGTGCGCCGTGACCACCATCTTGTCGATCCAGTCGTCCGTCGCGTACGGGCACGTCGGGAACAGCGCCGCCACCTTCNCCCTGATGCGCATGGGCATTGAGGTGTGGCCGGTGCTGACCGTCCATTTCTCCAACCACACCGGCTACGGCCAGTGGCGCGGCCCGTTGCTCGCCGCCGAGGACGTCGCCGAGGTGATCCGGNGGATCGACGACCGCGGCGTTCTGCCCCGGGTGGATGCGGTGCTGTCGGGCTACCAGGGTGCCGAGGCGGTGGGGGCCGTCGTCCTCGATGCCGTCCAGTTGGTGAAGGAACGCAACCCGAAGGCCATCTACTGCTGCGATCCGGTGATGGGGGACGTGGGGCGGGGCTTCTTCGTCCGTCCGGGGATCCCCGAGTTCATGCGTGACAAGGTGGTGCCGCAAGCCCAGGTCGTGACCCCGAACCACTTCGAGCTCGACTTCCTCACCGGCCGGGAGACGAAGACGATGTCCGAGGTGCTGTCGGCCGCCGATGCGCTGCGCGCCGCGGGCCCCGAGGTCGTCCTGGTCACCAGCGTGGTGGCGGAGGGCCTCGCCGCCGACTCCTTGACGATGCTCGCCGTGACGNGGGAGGGGGCCTGGCAGGTCACCACCCCGCGTCTGGACCGGACGTTCACGGGCTCCGGCGACCTGACCGCGGCGACGTTCCTGGCCCACTTGCTGCGCAGTGGCAGCGCCGACGCGGCGTTGGGACACACCGCCGACGTCGTCTACTCGGTGCTGAAGGCCACCACCGACTCGGGGTTGGCTGAACTCCAGTTGGTCGCGGCGCAGGACGAACTCGTGTCGCCCACCTACCACTTCGGGGTGGAGCGCGTCCGCTGACCGCTCTGGCCCTGGACCCAGACGGGTCGGCTCACTCCGGGGGCGGGCCAGTTCGAGCCGCACCCCGGCCGCCTGTAGCGCGTCCTGATCCTCGGTGGCCAGCCGGGCGTCGGTGAGGACAAGATCGAGGGCGTCCAGTGGCACCACGCGGTGGCGGGTGAACGCGCCGAACTTGGTGCTGTCCGCCAGCAGGACGGTGCGCGCCGCCGCCTCCAGCGCGGCGGTCTTCAGGATCGCCGCGTCGGCATCCGGGACGGTCACCCCGTGCTTGATGTCCCAGGTGCCGGTGCTCATCAGGTAGAGATCGATGCCGAGTCGCCGGACGGTCGCCGCCGCCAGCGGCCCGGTGGCGGACGAACGGGTCCGGTCCACCGCGCCTCCGGTGTGGATGACGTCCACCTCCCGGTGCGAAGCCAACGACTCCACCGTGTGGAAGTCGTTGGTGACCACGGTGACCCCGTGNCGGCCGGTCAGGTTGGCCACCACCGCCTCGCACGTGGTCCCGGCGTCCAGGAAGACCACCATGTCGTCCTCGACGAACGTTGCGGCCCGGCGCGCGATGGCGTTCTTGCTGGGCACCTCCATCGAGGACCTGGCGGCACGCTCCCGTGGCGGTTCCTTGGCGCGCTCGGGGAGCCGGACCCCACCCTGGACCGCGGTGGCTTCGCCGGCTGCCTCAAGNGCGGCGATATCTCGCCGCACGGTCATGTGCGAGACCCCNAGCGCATCGGTCAGTTCCCTGGTGCTCAGCACNCCTGCATCGCGCAGGCGTCGCAGCAGTTCCTGCTGTCGCTGCTCTGGGATCATCCGGGCCGTCCTGTCGTCCATCTCTGTCGGGAGCGTAGCGCCAAGTGACGAACTGTTGTGAGATTGCGTGAAGAAATGTTCGCTCAACCGATGACAGCTGTGAACCGCTGCTCTAGAGTGTGAATCGATGTCAACTAAGTGGAATGCATGGAGCGCCATCGAGCAGACCGGGGCCCTTCTGATTGTGCGTCTGCCCAGCGCCGACGAGGCGCTGTCCGTGGCCCACGCGGCCATCGAAGGGCCTTCGTGACGCTGCTGGTCATCGGCGGCGTGGTCAATTACCTCGACCGCTCCACGCTCAGCATCGCCAACACCACGATGGCCAAGGAGTTCGGCCTCGGCACCGTCGAAATGGGCCTGCTGCTCTCGGCCTTCTCCTGGCCCTACGCGATCGCCAACCTGCCCGCCGGCTACCTGGTGGACAAGTACGGGCCCAAGAAGATGTTCGCCTGGGCCGCCGCCGGCTGGTCCCTGGTCGGCGGTCTCATGTCGATCGCCAACTCCTTCGGGGTCCTGTACGCGTTGCGCGTGCTGCTCGGCATCGCCGAGTCGCCGTTCTTCACCGCGGGCCTCAAGGTCAACCAGCGCTGGTTCAACCACAAGGACCGGGCCGTCCCGGTCGCGGTGGTGAACACCGGCTCCCAGATCGCCAACGCCATCGCCCCGCCACTGCTGGTCGCGCTGCTGCTCGCCTTCGGCTGGCGCTGGATGTTCGTGATCATCGGTCTGCTGGGCTTCATCGTCGTCCTGGTCTGGCTGCGGCTCTACCGCGACCCGTCCGCCCGGGAATCGTGGCGATCCACGGACACGAGGAGGGCGCCGAGACCGGCGGCGAGAAGGTCGAGAAGGAGCGGGTGGGGCGAGCTGTTCAAGCGCTCGAACACCTGGTTCATGATCATCGGCGCGTTCGGCATCTTCTACACCGTCTGGGTGTACCTGACCTGGCTGCCCAGCTACCTGCAGCAGGCTCTCGGCTTCACTCTGAGCCAGATGGGCTGGATCGCGATGCTCCCGTTCGCGTGCGGCATCGCCGGCGTTCTGGTCGGCGGCTGGCTGTCCAACAAGCTCGTGAAGAGCGGCATGAACACGGTGCTGTCCCGCAAGATCCCGATCGTCGGCGGAGCCGGCCTGGCCGCGGCCGCGGTGCTGCCCGCCGCCTACGTGACCAACGTGCCGCTGGTCATCACCTTGCTGTGCATCGGCTACTTCGCGGCGCAGGTTCCGATCGGGTGCCTGTGGACGCTGGCCGCCGACGTGGCCCCCGCGAACCATGTGGCCTCGCTGGGAGCCATCCAGAACTTCGGTGGCTTCATCGGTGCGGCCGTCGCACCCATCGTGACCGGCGCGATCCTCGCGGCCACGAACAACTCCTACTCGCTGGTGTTCGTGGTGGGCGGCGTGTTGCTGCTCGTCGGCGCCATCGCGTACGGCGTGTTCGTCAAGGACCGGTCGCAGGCAGCGGCCTGACAGCTCCCGGCTCGCGGACGGGCCCCCTCGTCCGCGGGCCGGGCCACCCAACAAGGAGGTTGTCATGGCGCTGGTCATCTTCGTGGTCGGACCGGCCGGGAGCGGCAAGTCCACGTCGAGCCGGGTGATCGCCCGGGAACTGCGGACGGCCTACGTCGACAAGGACACCGTCGCCACGGGCTTCACCGAGGCCCTGCTGAGCCTGGCGGGCACCGACCCGCACGAGCGCGACAACAACGCCTACTACCAGGACCACGTGATGGACCTGGAGTACGACACCATCCTCAAGATCGCCGCCGACAACCTGGCCCTCGGCATGTCGGTCGTCCTGGACGCGCCGTTCGGCCGTTACCTGCGCCGGGACAACTTCGTTCGGGACGCCGCCCAACGCCTCGGCTGGCCCGCGGACGTTCGTCCGGTCGTCGTGCACGTCAAGGTCGACGGCGAGGTCATCCGGCAGCGAGTCGAGGCCCGCGGGCTGGAACGGGACGCCTGGAAACTGGCGAACTGGGACGAGTTCTGGAGCGCCGCCGGCAACGTCACCTGCACCTGGGCAGGCGTCGAACACGTCACCTTGGACAACAGCGGGGACAGCCCGGACGTCGCCGGACAGGCCCGGCAACTGGGGCTGTGACCCGGCTCAGTCCTGGAACACCTCGATGTGGGCGCCCAGCGCGTTCAGCCGGTTCGGCAGGTCCTCGTAGCCGCGGTTGATCACGTACACGTCCCGGAGCACGGACGTGCCGCGGGCGGCCAGCGCCGCCAGCAGCAGACACACCGCCGGCCGCAGGGCNCGGGGAGAGACGATCTCCTGCGCGCGCCAGCGGGTGGGCCCGGTCACCACGATGCGGTGCGGATCGAGCAGTTGGACGTCCGCGCCGAGCTTGGTCAACTCGACGAGGTGGATCGCCCGGTTCTCGTACACCCAGTCGTGGATCATCGTCCGGCCCTCGGCGACGGCCGCGATCACCGCGAAGAACGGCAGGTTGTCGATGTTGAGGCCCGGGAACGGCATCGGGTGGATCTTGTCCCGGGCTGCCCGCAGGGTCGAGGGGAACACGGTGATGTCGGCGAGCCGGGTGTTGCCGTTGAGGGCCGGGTACTCCGCGGACATGTCGTAGCGCAGCCCCATGTCCTCCAGGATCGCCAGTTCGATCTCGAGGAACTCGATCGGGACCCGGCGGACGGTCAGTTCCGACCCGGTCACGATGGCCGCGGTCAGCAGGCTCATGGCCTCGATCGGGTCCTCGGACGGGGCGAACCGGACGTCGGCGTCGATGACGGCCCGGCCGCGCACCCGCAGGGTGGTCGACCCGATCCCCTCGATGCTGACGCCGAGTTCCTGGAGGAAGAAACACAGGTCCTGGACCATGTAGTTGCTGCTGGCGTTGCGGATCACCGTTTCGCCCGGGTGCCGGGCCGCGGCCATCAGCACGTTCTCGGTCACGGTGTCGCCACGCTCGGTGAGCGTGATGGCGCGGGAGCCGTCCGGGGCGTCGGTCACCGAGGCGTGGTAAGAGCCCTCGGTGGCCCGGATCGCCAGGCCGAAGTGGTGCAGCGCCTGCAGGTGCGGCGTAACCGTCCGGGTGCCGAGGTTGCAGCCGCCGGCGTACGGCAGCTCGAACGCGTGCTCGTCGTGCAGCAGCGGGCCGAGGAACATGATCACCGACCGGGTGCGGCGGGCCGCCTCCACGTCCATGTTCGCCAGGTCGAGCACGTCGGGCCGGACGAGTTCCAGTTCGGAGCGGTCGGCCGACCAGGTGGCGCGGACCCCGATGCTCACCAGCACCTCGAGGATGCGGTTCACCTCTTCGATCTGGGCGATCCCTTCCAGGATCGTCCGTCCCCGGTTGAGCAGGGACGCGCACAGCAGGGCGACCGCCGCGTTCTTGGACGAGCGGCAGTTGATGGAGCCGTGCAGCGTGGTCTGCCCCTGGATGCGCAGGTGGGTGGCGCCACCGGCACCGGCCCGCAGCAGCGGACGCTCCAACGCCTGCGCGATGCGGTTGATCATGTCGATCGACAGGTTCTGGCCGCCGGCCTCGATGCGATGGATCGCGCTCTGGCTGGTGCCGAGTTCGGCCGCCAGTTGCTGTTGGGTCAGACCCCGTTGCTTGCGCGCGTCTCGGATCAGGTAGCCCACACTGGTGGGGAGAGCTCAGTCACGTCCGGCACTTTATCTCATGGACGATATGAGTTCGATCCGAGTCGTTCAGGCCAACCCGTTGCCGGTCGTGGCGAGTTGACGTGCGCGGGGAGCGGTCATCTAGAGTTCAGACCATGACCGCACACTTCGATGTCGTTGTTCTGGGCGCTGGCCCCGGGNGTTACGTCGCCGCGATTCGCGCCGCCCAACTGGGCCTGAAGACTGCGATCGTCGAGAAGCAGTGGTGGGGCGGGGTGTGCCTCAACGTGGGCTGCATCCCCACCAAGTCCCTGCTCCGCAACGCCGAACTCGCGCACATCTTCACCCACGAGAAGGATATGTTCGGCATCGAGGGCGAGGTCACCTTCAACTTCGGGAAGGCGTTCACGCGCAGCCGTCAGGTGGCGGACCGGATGGTCAAGGGCATCGGCTTCCTGATGAAGAAGAACAAGATCACCACCTTCAACGGGTGGGGCGAGTTCACCGACGCCAAGACCCTGCAGGTGACCACCGACTCCGGCAGCGAAACGCTTACGTTCGACAACTGCATCATCGCCGCGGGCTCCACCACCCGGCTGATCCCCGGCACCCAGCGCAGCGCCCGGGTGTTCACCTACGAGGAGCAGATCCTCTCCGACCAACTTCCCGAGTCGATCATCATCTGCGGCTCCGGTGCGATCGGCACCGAGTTCGCGTACGTGCTGGCCAACTACGGGGTTAAGGTCACCATCGTCGAGTTCCTCGACCGCATGGTGCCCCTGGAGGACCCGGAGATCTCCAAGGAGATCGAGAAGGCCTACAAGAAGATGGGCGTGACCGTCCTGACCTCCACGAAGGTGGAGGGGATCGAGGAGACCGACCACAACGTCAAGGTGACCGTCAGCCCCGCCAAGGGCGGCGACTCCCAGGAACTGGAGGCCGACCGGGTGCTGCAGTCGATCGGGTTCGCCCCGCGGACCGAGGGCTACGGGCTGGACAAGACCGGCGTCCAACTCACCGAACGGGGCGCGATCGCAATCGACGACTACATGCGGACGAACGTGCCTGGCATCTACGCAATCGGCGACGTCACCATGAAGCTGGCCCTGGCGCACACGGCCGAGGCGATGGGCGTCGTGGCAGCCGAGACGATCGCCGGTGCCGAGACCATGCCGATCAACTACGACATGATCCCGCGAGCCACCTACTGCCAGCCGCAGATCGGATCGTTCGGCTACACCGAGGAGCAGGCCAAGGCGAAGGGCTACAACGTCAAGGTCGCGAAGTTCCCGTTCATGGCCAACGGCAAGGCCCACGGGCTGGGCGACGCGACCGGCTTCGTGAAGGTCGTCGCCGACGCCGAGCACAACGAGATCCTGGGCGCGCACATGGTGGGTCCGGACGTGACCGAGTTGCTGCCCGAGCTCACCTTGGCCCAGCAGTGGGATCTGACCGCGGACGAGGTCGGCCGCAACATCCACGCGCATCCCACCTTGTCGGAGGCGATCAAGGAAGCCGTCGAGGGCATCGCCGGCCACATGATCAACTTCTGAGCCACCCTGGACGACCGCAGCGTTCCCGGGGCCGGTGGGCGTCGGTCCGTCCCGGTGACCAGTTGGGTTCGTGTCGACTTCCTGACGTGACCCCCGAACAGGTGAAGTCCTCCGACGGTCTGTCGTGATCGACTGCTGGGGTGCTGGGGGTCACGTCGTCGCGGTGTCGTCTGCGGTCGTTCTGGGGCTCAGCGCCTGCGCGGTCGTCCCGCCCACCGTCCCGGCACCGCCCGCCGGAAGCCCCCGCGGCGCCCGCCGGGGTTCCCGCCCCGCGTCGCCCACGCCCTCGGTCGGCGCCCCCAGCCCCAACCCGGGGAGCCGGTGAAGCAGTTGCCGCGTGGGNGAGAGCGCATCTTCCCGGCCCACCGGCTCTTCGGCTATTCCGGCTCGCCCGGGGCGCCCAGCCAGGGTCGGCTCGGCATCGGGGACCTCGACGACCGGATGCGCGAGATCGAGCAGCGGGCGAAGCCCTTCCTCGGCGGCCGAACGCTGCTCCCGGTCATGGAGCTGATCGCGACCACCGTGCATGCCGTCCCCGGTCCGGAGGGTCAGTACCGGACGCACGTGAAGGCGGCGGTGATCCGGGAGTGGCTCGCGGTCGCGCGGCGGCCTCGGGCCCTGTTGCTGTTGAACGTCCAGCCGGGCACGGCCGACTTCCTCGATGAGGTGCGGTACTTCGAGCGCTGGCTCAGGGAGCCCGACGTCGGGCTGGCTCTCGACCCGGAATGGGCGGTCGAGAAGGGCCAGGTGCCGGGCCGGGTGTTCGGCAGCACGTCCGCTGCCGAACTGAACGGCGTCGGGCAGTTCGTGGCGGACTTCGTCGCCGCCCACGGCCTGCCTGAGAAGGTCATCGTCTACCACCAGCTTCGCCCTGAGATCGTCTTGTCGGAGCGGCGCCTGGGGAGTTCCNCCGGGGTGGTGTGGGTCAAGTCGGTGGACGGTATCGGGCCACCCGGAGCCAAGGTGGCGACGTACCAGCGAGTGNAACCGCGGCACCCCTCGTTCGTCCGGCCGGGCTTCAAGCTGTTCTTCGTCGAGGACGTGCAGACCGGGGGCCGGTTGATGACGCCGCGCGAGGTGCTGGCGCTGAAGCCGCGTCCGGAGTACATCCTGTTCGAGTGAGCCCGTGGTTGAATCGGGGTCATGACACGACTGTGGCTCACGGGTGGCAACGCTGCGGCGGACGCCCTGCTGTCGGAAGATCCGAACGCCCTGCTGATCGGCATGCTGCTCGACCAGCAGGTGCCCATGGAGAAGGCGTTCTCCGGGCCGCAGGTGATCGCCGAGCGGATGGGTGGTCGGCTCGATGTCGCCGCCATCGCGGCGGCCGACCCCGAGGAGTTCGCGGCCCTGTGCGCCGAGCCGCCGGCGGTGCACCGCTTCCCGCGGGCGATGGCCGGGCGGATCCAGGACCTGTGTCGGGTCCTCGTGGACGGCTGGGGCGGCAACGCGGGGCAGTTGTTCGACTCCGCCGGGACGGGCGCGGAGTTGGTGAAGAAGTTGAGCCAGCTGCCTGGATTCGGCCCAGTTAAGGCTCAGATCTTCACCGCGCTTCTGGGTAAGCAGTACGGCGTGACGCCCGCCGGGTGGCGCGAGGCGGCGGGGAGTNTCGGCACCAAGGGCCACTGGTCGGTGGCGGACGTCGTGGACGAGGAGTCGCTGCAGCTCGTCCGCGCCGCGAAGAAGGCCGCCAAGGCGGCGAAGCGTGCCGCCCATGAGGGGTGAGGCGCGCGGGCGCCGTCCCTGGCATCAGTGGTTGGTGGGCCTCCCCGCGGTGTTTCTGACGGGGATCGGCGCCCTCGACTTCGTGATGATGCACACCGATCGGGCCGCGTGGCTCGCCCGGCTGGGCCTTGGTGAGCAAGCCGGCGCGTACTTTCGCGACTACCCGCTGGCCGCGGACCTGTGCTGGGCGGTGGCCGTGTGGGCCTCCTTCGCCGGCGCTGTCCTGCTGCTGCTGCGGCGGGCGGCCGCCTGGGCATTCTTCGTGGCCGCCCTGATCGGGCAACTGCTGCTCGACGCGTACACGTTCGGCTTTCGGGGGCGTTGGCAGGCCCTCGGCGCCCGGCTCGGCATCCAGGATCTGATCGTCCTCGGGCTGACCGGGCTGCTGGCCGCGTACACGTGGTGGCAGGCACGTCGGGGCGAGCTCATCGCCTGAGCCGCGTTCCTGGGGGCGGAGGTCCTCTCGAACGTCCGAGTTCCGGACGCCCATCGTCCGGAACCGACCGTAGGCTGCCTGCATGAACCGGTGGCACGACGAATGGCGGATTCTCGGCAGCGTCCAGGCTGCCTGGTTCGACACCTCCTCGCTGACGGAGGGGCGCGGCNTGGTGCAGCGCATCGCGGCCCTGCCTGGCCTGCGGACGATCGACCTACGGCCGACCGGGGTCCGGGTACGGCTGGATGCCGGCGCGGACCGCTTGACGGTCACGGCTGCCGCAGCGGAGGCAAGGTTCGCCGCGAATCCGGCGGCGCTGCAACAGGCGGGCCTGACGATCGAGTCGCCGAACCCCGACGCCGCCTCGGCGTTCTGGCAGGACGTGCTCGGCTACGTGTCCGCGCCGGCCGGCCTGGCCGACCCGCTGGACCGCGACCCGGGGTTGCGGATCCTGCCGTCGTCCGAGCACCGGACGCTGCGCAACCGCGTGCACCTGGACGTGGTGCGTCCGGCGTCCGTGGTCGACCGGGTGAGGCCCGGGCAGCCGTCGGGACCGTACGGGGTCTGTCACGCCGATCCCGACGGCAACGAGGTGGACCTGGTGCCCGGCGATGCGCTGNGGGAGGGGACGGCCACGAGCGATTGGCGCTGCGTCTTCGGCGCGATGGCCTGCTACCGGGTCGCCTCGGCGGCCCAACAAGCGGAGTTGGCCGCCGTCGCGGCCGGCTTGGCCGACGGCGCGGGGTTTCCGCTGCTGATCGACCTGCGCCCAGGCCTGGTGATTCTCGACAGCGGCAAGGATCTCTGGGAGGCCGACGCCCACGGCCTGCCGGTCGACTTCCTGGCGCTGGCGGCGCGGCTCCAGGCGGCGGCTGCCGAGCTCGGCGCGGTCCCGGAGCCGGCGCTGGCTCGGTTCGTCCAGGTGTTCTTCGACGCCGCCGACGTGGCCGCGGTCCGGGAGTTCTGGAGGGCTGCGCTTGGCTACGTCGATGACCCGCGCACCGGGGTGACCGACATCGTCGACCCTCGGCGGCTGAACCCCGTCCTGGTGTTCCAGGAGCTCGACACGACCGACGGCCCACGGCGCCGGCAGCGCAACCGGCTGCACGTCGAGCTGGAACGTCCGGCGGAACTCCTCCAGGACCGGCTCGCCGTGATAACGGCCGCCGGTGGTCGCGTGCTGGACGGATCGGACCGGCGCGTTCGGGTGGCTGATCCCGAGGGCAACGAGCTCGTCCTCATGAGTCAGGAGCCGGCGCGATGACGGACGACTACGTGATCCGGCCGCTGACCCCCGACACGTGGGATGCGTTCGCGGCGCTGGTGGNNAGGCACAACGGTATCTTCGGCGGCTGCTGGTGCTCGTGGTTCCACGGTGGCCTCGAGCGACCGCCGGGCTGCGAGGAGAACCCGGAGTTCAAGAAGCACCTTGTCGAGACCGGCGTGGCCCACGCCGCGTTGGTGATGATCGGCGACGACGCGGTTGCCTGGGCGGAGTACGGTACGCCGGAGGAGTTGCCGAACATCNACCATCGCAAGCAGTATCTGGCGGAGGCCGACTTGATCCCGGACTACCGGATCACCTGCATCTTCGTCGACAAGCGGTACCGCCGGCAGGGCCTCGCGAAGGTGGCCCTAGCAGGTGCCTTGGAGCTGATCGCCGCCCAAGGCGGGNGAGTCGTGGAGGGCTACCCGCACGAGATCGGTGAGAAGCGGATGAACAACTCCTTCGTCTACAACGGCACGCGCACGATGTACGAGGCGGCCGGTTTCGAGTTCGTCCGTCCCAAGGGACTGAAGAACACGGTGATGCGGCGCATGGTCACTGCGGCCTGAGGAGGCGGCTGCGCCCGCGTTCGTGGGTCAGGGATCACCGGGCGCGCATCCGGCAGGATCATGCCGTAAAACGGTTTCAGGCCGTCCGCACCGAGGTTCCGATGAGTGAATCGGTACGTTCGTGCCGATCTCCCTTGCATTGCGGACGTGAACGTGAGATTCTTGGCTGAAACGGCACGATCGTGCCTGAGAAGGGACGCGCAATGGAGAGTCTCGCCAAGGACGTACGAGAGCGGCGCCGGGCGCTCCGGTTGACCCAGGTCGACGCTGCCGACCTCGCCGGGGTTTCCGAGCGTTTCGTTCGACTCGTCGAGAGCGGAAAGAACTCCATCCGGCTGGACAAGCTCGGCGCGCTGCTCGACGCCCTCGGGCTCGAACTCCGCGCGGCGGTGAGGCAGACGTGACCGCCATGCGAGAGGTGCGGCGCGCCGTGGTTCACAAGGCCGGACGCCCCGCGGCCACCTTGACCCGTGGGGACGGCGGCGTCACGTTCGCCTACCTGTCCGACTACGACGGACCGGCCGTCGCGCGGACCTTGCCCTTGGGGGCGCCGCCCGTCCTCACGCCCGCCGGGGCGGTGCCGCCGTTCTTCGCCGGACTGCTTCCGGAGGGACGCCGGCTAAACGCCGTCCAGCGGGCCGCCAAGACGTCCGCGGACGACGACCTGACCCTGTTGTTGATGGTCGGCTCGGACACCGTGGGCGACGTGACGATCGTGCCCGAGGACGGCGACCCAGCCGCCGCGCCGCCCGCCGTGACCGCGTCCGACCTCGCGAACATCCGCTTCGCCGACCTGCTGGCCGAGGCCGGTTTCGTGGACCGCCGAGGCATCNCCGGGGTGCAGGACAAGCTGTCCGCCGGCATGATCACACTGCCCGTGCGCTTCACCGGCGACGAGGCGATCGTCAAGCTCGATCCGCCGGACTACCCGGACGTGGTCGTCAACGAGGCCTACTTCCTCGGCGTGGCCCACCGACTGAAGCTTCCCGTCGTCGATTGCGAGGTCGTCCACGACATCGACGGACGGCCCGGGCTGGTCGTCCGTCGATTCGACCGGGCCACAACAGCCGGGGCGNTCCGGAAGCTGGCAGTCGAGGACGTGACCCAGCTGTTGGGTCGCTATCCGGCCGACAAGTACACCCTGACGAGCGAAGACGCTGCGCGCGCGGTCTCGGACGCCTGCGCCGCGCGCCTCGTGGCGGCGCGCTCGGCGTTCCAGCAGTTCGCGCTGGCCTGGCTGACGGGCAACGGCGACCTCCACGGCAAGAACCTGGCCGTCGTTCAGGGACCGTCTGGAGAGTGGCGGCCCGCGCCGATCTACGACGTCCCATCGACGTTGCCCTACGGCGACCACTCGATGGCGCTGTCGCTCCAAGGTGCCACCCAAGGCCTGACCCGGCGTCGTTTCCTGGCGTTCGGCTCGGCGCTGGGGCTGCCACCACGGGCCGTTGAATCCGCTCTGGACGAGGTGTTGACCGCGACCGAAGGCGTTCTAGGGGATCTGGAGGCGGGCGCGCTGCTGTGGAACGCCAATCTGCGCAGGACTGTCGTCCGTCAGCTCGAGCGCCGTCGCCGCGACCTTGAGGCGAGCCGGTAGCCTCCGGCTTTTGTCCGATAAGTGACATTATGTCAGATCATCCACCCCCGACACCCGAAAGCTCGTTGACCCCACCTCGCCACCAGGCCGAGTCGTCCCGGAGGTCGTGGAAGTTGTGGTGCGCGCCGCTCCCGACAACCGACGCGGCATACGATCACCGGCTGGACTTGATACTGCCCGCTCACAGGTCTCGATAGCCGATCCGGTGCCGGGCGACCGATCGGTACGACTTCGAGCTCGTGCACGCCGCGTTGCCTGCGGTACGCGACCCCGATGCACTGTGGCACATGACGCGTCCCCAAGTGGCCCACTCCCGGGCGGCCACAGCCCAGGACGGCGTGCAGTTCGATCCTCGGGCGCTCGTGTTCCCTGAAGAGCACTCCCACTCCACTGTTCGTCGCCGCGGGCCGTTACAGCGGCTGGTGACCCGGCGGGAATCTAGACTTCTAGTCGCTTCCTGCAACTCCGGGCCTTGGAGGTTTCCATGTCCGCTCGTCGGGTCAGCGTTGGTGCCGCCATCTGCAGCGCCGCCGCTTCTTTCATCCTCGCCTCATGTGCCGGCACCACTCCCGCGTCCGTGCCGGCGACCCCGCTGGCGCAGCGCCGGCCTCCACGGTCGCGGCCGCCTCCCCGCCACCCCAGCTTCCAGCGCCTCTCCTGCTGGGCTGTCCGAAGTGACGGAAGACGCCGATGGGGTCGCGGCACGTCCCGAGCCCACGGGTGACGAGGCCAAACAGTTGTTCGGCAACTACTACGGCGCGATCTCCCTCGCCTACCGCGGCGGTGCCGTCGGCTACTCCTACGACTACGGGTCCGCCTCCAAGGCCCTTTCCGTCGCGCAGGCCAAATGCAAGAAGGCGACGCCTTACGACTCCACGTGTCACAAGATCGCCTGGGTCCGCAACGGCTGCCTCGCGCTCTCGCTCAAGTGGAGCGGTGCCAATCCCGTGAGGTACGGCTGGGCCGTGCGCAGCTCGAAGAAGTCCGCGATCAACGCGGCCAACCGCGTCTGCGGCGCGGGCTGCTCGATGCGGGCCTGGGTGTGCACCACCCGTTGACCGTGAGCGACGCACGAGCGGTCTAGGCTCACTGCCATGGCCAAGAGGGAACGTCGCTTCACAGTCGTGCACGAGGAAGGCGCGCTCACCGTGGCCCGGGTCCTCCGGGACACCAAGACCGGCGTCTGTTACCTGTGGTACGGCGAAGGTGCGGCCTACGGCCTCACCCCGTTGCTGAACGCCGATGGGTCGCCGGTCGTCACCTGGGACACCATGGACGATGGTGCTCCGCGCGATCTCCGCTGAAGCCTCTCGTGACGAGGATCACGTGGGACCGCATCCCTGAGCACATCCGCACCGGGATCGAACGGATCGCCGGCGCCGCCGTGGTCGAGGCGGTGTCGCAACCGGGTGGCTTCTCCNCCGGCTCGGCCGACCGGCTCCTGCTGAGCGACGGTCGGCGCGTGTTCGCCAAGGCCGTGAGCACCGATCTCAACCCCGATTCACCAGGTATCCATCGCCGCGAGATCGCGGTGACCAGCGCGCTGCCACCGTCGGCCCCAGCCCCCNGCCTGCTCGGGTCCGTCGACCAGGACGGGTGGGTGGCACTCGTGTTGGAGGACGTGGCCGGACGACATCCGNGCGCTCCCTGGTCGCGCGAGGAGTTGCTCGGTTGCCTGAAGGCCTTGGAGCACCTCGCGTCGTCCTGTACCCCGAATCCGGTGCCGGGCCTCCCAGCAGCGCCGGACGAAGTCGCCGGCCTCTTCGCTGGTTGGGAGCGCGTTGCCGCGGACTCGCGTGGGGTCGCCCCGAAATCTNTGGACAAGCTGAACGACCTCAGGGAACTCGCGTCGGCTGCGGTCGGCCTGGTGGCTGGCGACACGCTCGTCCACCTTGACGTCCGCGACGACAACCTGCTGATCGGCGACGACGGTCGCGTCCGGATCATCGACTGGCCGTGGGCTTGTGTCGGCTGCGACTGGTTCGACTCGCTCGCCCTGCTGTTGGCCGCCACCCAGGCCGGCACCCCGGGGTTCAGCGTCGACGCGGTGATTGCCGACGTGCCTCTCCTGGCCCGAGTCCCCGCACCTCACCTCGACTCGGTCCTCGCTGCGCTGGCGGGGTTCCTCGTGGACAGCGGCCGGCTGCCCGCTCCCNCGGGCCTGCCCGCCCTGCGCGAGTTCCAAGCAGGCATGGGCTCGGCTGCGCTTGCCTGGCTGGGCCGCAGGCTGGCGCGGTGACTCTTGTCAGTATTCAGTCAGCAGACTAAACTCCACAGAATGCAGGCTTCAGACTTAACCTGCGCCTTCGTGGTGACCGCGGACCAGATCGACAGCCGCGGCCGCGACGACGGGGTGCCTGCCGCGCTCGCTGCGCTGGCCGACGCGCTCGATCCCGCTCCGGTGCTGGGTTTCGAGCGCACCACCGGGGACGAGATCCAGGCGCTCCTGGCTGACNCCCGGACGGTGGTCGATACGATCACGGTGCTCACCCGCCTCGGCGGCTGGCGGGTCGGGGTCGGATTGGGCGCGGTCGAGGAACCCCTGCCCGATTCGACCCGGGCCGCCCGGGGACCCGCGTACGTGGCGGCGCGCGAGGCGGTCGACACAGCCCGGCGCGCACCGGCGGACCTGGCGCTCGTCCGCGCCGGCACTGTCAGGGGCGACCTCTACGGTGAAGATGCGGTCGCCGATGCGGAGACCGCGCTGATCCTGCTCCGCTGGGTGCTCCAGCGGCGCACACCGGAAGGATGGGAGTTGATCGACCTGTTGAGTCGCGATCCGGTGAGCCGCCACGCCGCGGCCGCGCTGGGAATCAGCCCGTCAGCGGTCTCCCAGCGGCTGGCCCGCTCCGCCTACCACGAAGCCCGCCGCGGTGCGGCACTGGCGACCCGGCTCCTGGCTCGTGCGTGCGGAGGCCAGGGGTGAGCGAGTTCTGGTTGACGGCTGCCAAGGCCGCGATCGTCGTCGCTCTGGGCTCCTTGGCGGTGTTCGCCGGGGGCGGGTCGTTCTGTGGATCTTCGGCCTCGCGGAGCGCCGGCAGGCCATCGCCACTCCCCGCCGGCCACGGCCACGCCTCCCACTTCGGTGCCTGCCACGACGGATTCAGCCGAGGCGGGCGGAGGAGTCGCCGTCGAACCAGCGGGAGAGGGTCCGGCACCCCCATCGCCGCCGCTGCGAACGTGTTGCGCGGCGGTGCGTGGATCGGCATGCTCGAGCGGCTGGCGATCTTCTCCACCTTGATCGCTGGCTATCCCGAAGGCCTCGCCATCGCGCTCGCGCTCAAGGGGCTGGCCCGCTACCCCGAACTCAAGGCCACGACCAGCGGGGCTGCCGAACGGTTCATCATTGGCACGTTCACCAGCGTCCTGGTGGCAGCGGCGGCGGCCGGCCTCGCCCGCTGGCTGGTGACCCTGTTCTGATGGACGAACGGACGAGGCCGCGCTGCGGGCACGGTGGGCGGCCCTGGCGGCCCCTCACGAGGTGGGCGAGGAACTCCTGCGTCGCTGGGCCGAGCCGCACCGGGTCTACCACGGGCCGAGCCACCTCGTCGAGGCGCTCAACGCGCTCGCGCTCCTCGGTGGCGGCAGGACCGAGGCCCTGGCTCTGTGGTTCCACGACGCCGTCTTCACCGGAGGGCCGGACGACGAGGCGGCGTCCGCCGCGCTGGCCCGTGCACGGTTGACCGCGGACCCGGAAGCGCTGGAGGTCACCCGCCTCGTTCTCATCACCCGGGAGCATCGTCCCGACCCCACGGACGGGCCGGGGGCAAGGGTGGCCGACGCCGACTTGTGGAACCTCGGCGCCGAACCGGAGCGCTATCGCGTCTCGGTCGCAGCGCTACGCGCCGAGCAGCCCGGCGTCCCCGACGAATCGTGGGTCCTCACCCGCACCGAACGCGTCCGGAATCTGCTGTCCAGCAGGCTCTTCCACACCCCGCTGGGCCGATCCGAACGGCTACCCAGGGCACGGGCCAACCTGGCGACCGAACTCGCCCAACTCGCTCGGAGCGCGTCCGCAGGGTAGGGTGGTCCGTCCCCACAGGAGGTTCCGTGTCCTCAAAGACCACCCCGCGCTGTCCCACGCCCCCGACGCGTCGGGCGGCGAGTCGTCCGCGCCGGGAGCACTGCCTACCGGCACCCGCACGGTCATGGGAGTGCTGCTGACTGCCGCGTTCGTGGTGATCCTCAACGAAACCGCGATGAACGTGGCGCTGACGCGCATCATGGCCGACCTCGCGGTGACCGAACGGGTTGCCCAGTGGCTCACCACGGCGTTCATGCTCACCATGGCCGTCGTGATCCCGACCACAGGGTGGCTGATCGATCGACTCCGGACGCGTGGCGCGTTCGTCGTTGCCATGGGCCTGTTCAGCCTGGGCACGCTGTTATGCGCCGTTGCACCCGGTTTCGGCTTCCTCGTCGCCGGCCGCATCGTCCAGGCCAGCGGGACGGCGGTCATGATGCCGCTGCTGATGACGACGATCATGCGACTGGTCCCGCCGGCCAGCCGTGGCGCGGTGATGGGGTTCATCTCCCTGGTCATTTCGGCTGCCCCCGCGATCGGACCCACCATGTCCGGGCTCATCCTGCAGGTGGCCGGCTGGAGGTTCGTCTTCGTCACGGTCCTGCCCATCGCGCTGGCGATGCTGGTGCTCGGCTGGCTGCGGCTCACCGACGTCGGCGAGCGGCACAGCACCCCGCTCGACGTCGCGTCCGTTCCGCTGGCGATCCTCGGTTTCGGCGGCATCGTGTACGGGCTGAGCCTCGTCGGCGACGCGACCGTCCCGTTCTGGGAGCCCATGCTGGCCATCGCGCTGGGCCTCGCGGGCCTCATCGCTTTCGTGGCACGGCAACTGGTCCTGCAGCGCCGTGACGCGGCCCTGCTCGACCTGCGCACCTTCACCTACCCGGTGTTCTCGGTTGCCCTGCTGATCATGGCGATCGCCACCATGGCGCTCTTCGGGACGATCATCGTGCTGCCCCTGCTGCTCCAGCGCGCCTACGGGATGAGCCCGCTCTGGGTCGGCCTGTTGCTGCTTCCCGGCTCGCTGTTGATGGGGTTCCTCTCCCCGGTGGTGGGCCGGCTCTACGACAAGATCGGTCCGCGGTGGCTGATCGTCCCGGCCAGCATCCTTGCGACCGGCGTGTTCGCGGCCTTTTCGACCTTCCAGCCCGCAACCCCGTGGTGGCTGATCATGGGGTGCCACATCGCGATGAGCCTCTGCTTCGCGGTCATGTTCACCNCCCTGTTCACGGTTGCGCTGGGTGCGGTGCCCGAACGGCTCTACGCCCACGGCTCCGCCATGGTCGGCACCGTGCAGCAGGTTGCGNGGGCCGCCGGCACCGCCTTGTTCGTCACCGTGTTCGCCATGCAGACCCAGGCGGCCACCGGACGTGGCCTCGCCCCTGCCGCGGCACTGCTGGACGGCGCGCACTGGGCCTTCCTGGGCGCCGGAGCGGTGTGGACATCCGTGATCGTCGCGGCGCTGTTCGTCCGCAAGCCGGAGAACGAAATCGCCTAGCCACCGGGCTCAAACCGGACTGGGTGCTTCCGCTGAAAGGGGTGCGCCACCGCCTTGGATGCGCGAGGATACGCCCATGGCAAGCAGACTGCCCAAACTGGACAACGCGCTCTACGAGGCCGAACTCCTTCGGCTGCAGGCCGAGTTGGTCGAGATGCAGGAGTGGATCCGCACCGAAGGCCAGCGGCTGGTCATCATCTTCGAAGGCCGCGACGCCGCCGGTAAGGGCGGCGCGATCAAGCGGATCACCGAATACCTGAACCCACGCGTCGCGCAGATCGTGGCCCTGCCCGCCCCGACCGAGCGGCAGCAGACCGAGTGGTACTTCCAGCGCTACGTGCAGCACCTTCCCTCCGGTGGGCAGATCAAGCTGTTCGATCGCTCCTGGTACAACCGCGCCGGGGTCGAGCGGGTGATGGGTTACTGCTCCACCGCCGAGCACCGTCGTTTCCTGCGGCAGTGCCCGATCTTCGAACGGATGTTGATCGAGGACGGGATCATGCTGCGCAAGTACTGGTTCTCGGTGTCGGACAAGCAACAGGAGAAGCGGTTCAAGTCCCGGCTGACCGATCCGATGCGGCGCTGGAAGCTCTCCCCGACCGATCTGGAATCGCTCACCCGGTGGGAGGAGTACAGCCGGGCGAAGGACGAGATGTTCGTGCACACCGACATCCCCGAAGCCCGCTGGAACGTCGTGGAGTCCGAGGACAAGAAGCGGGCGCGGATCAACATGATCGCGCACTTGCTCAGCTCGGTCCCGTACACGTACGTCNCCCGGCCGGAACTCAAGATGCCCAAGCGGCCGCCGTCGACCGGTTACCGTCGAACCGATCGCAGCCTCCAACTGGAGGTGCCCGACTACGCGGCGTCGCTGGTGGCCCATCCTGCCGAGGAGAAGTACGTCGACCCCGAAGAGGACGCGCCCGAATGAGCTCCTGAGGGTGATGGGCCCACTCCCTGGGGTGATTCCGCCCTAAAGGGTGAGGCGGGCCCAGCGCCTCCCAGCGCGTTCTTTGTGATACTTGACTGGTGGCCAAGAACTCCCCGATCAGGGTGGCACTCGTCAACGACTACGAGGTGGTCGTCGCCGGGTTGTTCCACATGTTCGTGAACTATGCAGACCAGGTCGAAGTCGTCAAGCTCGTCGCCGGGAAGCAAGTCACCAGCAAGGTCGACATCGCCTTGTACGACTCGTTCGCCCAGTCCGACAACGACGCCGAATCGGTGACCAAGGTCGTCAACAATCCGCTCGTCAGCAAGACGGTGATCTACACCTGGAACTTCAACCAGGCACTGATCTCGAAGGCCAAGAGCGTTGGCGTCTGCGGCTTCCTGTCCAAGACCCTCCCGGCGAAAGAGCTCGTGGAAGCGCTGATCGCCGTTCATCAGGGCAAGGTCGTGGTCAGCCCGGCACCTACCGGTTCCAACCCCGTGGGCGGCACCTGGCCCGGCCGCGAGGAGGGCCTGAGCTACCGCGAAGGCGAAGTGATCGCCCTCATCACCCAAGGCCTGAGCAACGCCGAAATCGCGTCCGCGGTGTACCTGAGCCCCAACTCGGTCAAGTCGTACATCCGCTCGGCTTACCGGAAGATCGGCGTCACGCGGCGTTCCCAGGCGGTCTCGTGGGGCATGCGGCACGGCTTCTCCCCGACTACGTGGTGACGCGGCCGGACGACGCCGCCTGATCACTCCTCGAACGGTCCGGGGTCCCCGGCGCCGCGGCGCAGGATCTCGACCTCGTCCCCGGACAGGTCGACGACCGTCGTCGGCTCGACCCCACAGTCGCCCGAATCGAGGACGGCGTCGACCACGAGGTCCAGCGCCTCCTTCACGCTCCACCCGTCCGTCATCGGCTCCTCGGCGTCCCCGAGCAGCAACGTGCTGGACATCATCGGCTCACCCAGTTCGGCGAGCAGGGCCAGTGCCGTGGTGTGAGCGGGGATCCGGACGCCGACCGTCCGCCGCTTAGGCTGCAGCATGACCTTCGGCGCCTCGCGGGTGGCCTTCAGGATGAAGGTGTAGGGGCCCGGTGTCGCGGCCTTCACCGCCCTGAACACGTCGTTGTCCATCTGGACGTACTGGCCAAGATGGGCGAACTCGCTGCACACCAGGGTGAAGTTGTGCCGAGCGTCCAGGTCCCGGATGGCGCGGATGCGGTCCAGGGCGTCCCGGTTGCCCATCCGGCAGCCCAGCGCGTACCCGCTGTCGGTCGGGTAGGCCACCAGGCCGCCGTCGCGGATGATCTGGGCGACCTGGCTCAGGGCGCGCGGTTGCGGGTTGGCCGGATGGACATCGAAGTACCGGGCCATGGTCCTCCTCGTGAGCTCGTGCGTGATCGGCGTCGGCGGACACCACAATGCAGTTATGACGATCTTCTCCCTCGGCCTGGACGAACTGCGGCAGCGACGCAGCCTGAAGTGGCAAACGTTCGACCCCGACGTGCTGCCGCTGTGGGTCGCCGAGATGGACGTGGCCATGCTGGCGCCGGTGCGCGAGGAGTTGGAGGCCGCCTTCGATCGCGGCGACACCGGCTATCCGGCGGGGACGAGCTACCCCGAGGCGTTCGCCGACCTCGCGGCTGCCAGCTGGGACTGGCAGGTGGATGCCGCGACCCAGATCCGTCGCGGCGGCGACGTCATGAACAGCATCCTGTGCGTGATCGAGGCGGTGACCGATCCCGGCGACGGCATCGTGATCAACACGCCGGTGTATCCGCCTTTCCACCAGGTCGCCTCCGGGTACCGGCGCCGCCTGGTCGACGTGCCCCTGACCGCGGATGGCCGGCTCGACCCGGCCGCCCTGGAGGAGACGTTCAGCAGCCAGCGGCCGAAGGCGTATCTCCTGTGCTCCCCGCACAATCCCACCGGCACCGTTCACACCGCCGAGGAACTCGCCGCCGTCGCGGCCCTGTGCGAGCGCTACGGCGTCACCTTGATCGTGGACGAGATCCACGCCTGCCTGGTCGACCCGGGCACCACCTTCGTCCCGGCCCTCACGGTGCCCGGCGCGGAGCGGGCGGTCATGATCACCTCCGCCGGCAAGGCGTGGAACCTGGCGGGCTTCAAGGCGGGCCTGTATGTCGTCGGTCCCGAGGCAACGGATCTGTTCGACCGGCTACCACCCCTGGCCTCCCAGTCCACCGGTCACCTGGCCGCCATGGCGCATGCGGCGGCGCTGCGCCTGGGCCGGGAGTGGATCGACCAGGTCGGCGCCGAGATCGCCGACCACAAGGAACTGCTGGCCGGGCTGCTGGCATCCCTGGTCCCGGGAGCGGAGTACGTCGTCCGCCCGGGCACGTACCTCGCCTGGGTGGACTGCACGGCCTTGGGCTTGGACGAGCCCGCGCGGCACTTCCTCGACAGCGGCCGCGTGGCGTTCAGCCCGGGGCACAACTTCGGTTCGGAGCACCGGCAATGGGTGCGGGTCAACCTGGCCACGTCGCCGGCGATCATCACCCAGGCGGTCGAACGGATGGCTTCCTCGCTGCGCGGCCGCTGACCTCAGCGCCCGAACAACTGGGCTTCGGCTTCGCCACGGGCCGGGAGGGTCGAGATCCCGATCAACGACAGCAGGATCGTGTCGACCCGGGTGCTCGTGGCCACGCGGATCCTGCCGTCGTTGAGCAGGTCGACACTCGCGTCGAGGGTAGGGTCGCTGGCCAGCACCCGCCGCGCTGCACTGACCGCCGCCCCGACATCTGGGCGGGTCCCGGCGAGGCGTGCCGCAGCGGTCTCGTCCGCCGCCGCGCGAGCAGCCGCTGCCGCGGTCAACTGGGCCCGTCGGTTGGCTGCGCTCTGCGCGCCACCGTCGATCACCAGGCCTGCGACCAGCAGCAGCGCGAACACGACCACGCTCACGAAGACCGTCAGCGACTGGCCACGCTCCGAACGCACCGGCATGCCTCCTTCGAGACTCGCCGGGCCAGGGGGTGCGGGCCGGCGAGGCCCCAGTCTGCCGCAGCCGCCGGATACCCAGCACGCCTTGTCCACAACCCCGGAACGCCTGAGTCCGTCGGGAGCGTGCCCTAGGCTGAACCCGTTACCGACAGGAGGTCTTTGCATGGTTCACAAGGTCGCGATTCTCACCGCCGGCGGCTTCGCTCCGTGTCTCTCGTCCGCCATCGGCGGGCTCATCCAGCGCTACTCCGCGGTGGCGCCCGAGGTCGAGATCATCGCCTACCGGCTGGGCTACCAGGGCCTGCTCACCGGTGACTACCTCGAGGTGACGCCGGCCGTCCGCGAGAAGGCGCACCTGCTGCACCTCTACGGTGGCTCCNCCATCGGCAACTCCCGGGTCAAGCTCACCAACGCCAAGGATCTGGTGAAGCGCGGCCTCGTCGAAGAGGGCGCCAACCCGCTCCAGGTCGCCGCCGAGCGCCTCGTCGCCGACGGGGTGGACGTGCTGCACACGATCGGCGGCGACGACACCAACACCACCGCCGCGGATCTGGCCGCCTACCTGGCCGAGCACGACTACGGGCTGACCGTCGTCGGGCTGCCCAAGACCATCGACAACGACGTGGTGCCCATCCGGCAGTCGCTGGGGGCCGACACCGCAGCCGAGATGGGGGCACGGTTCAGCCGCAACGTGCTGGCCGAGCACAACGCGGGCTCGCGGATCCTGATCGTCCACGAGGTCATGGGCCGCAACTGCGGCTGGCTGACCGCCGCCACCGCCCGGAAGTACCGCGAGTGGCTGAAGGCGTCGGAGTGGCTGCCCGAGATCGGCCTGGATTCCCACGCCTGGGACGTGCACGGCGTGTTCGTGCCCGAGGCGGTCATCGACATCCCCGCCGAGGCCGAGCGCCTCATCAAGGTGATGGACGAGGTGGGCTGCGTGAACCTGTTCGTTTCCGAGGGCGCGGGTGTGGAGAGCATCGTGGCCGAGATGGAGCGCGCCGGCGAGGAGGTCGCCCGCGACGCGTTCGGGCACATCCGGCTGGAGCGGATCAACCCCGGGGCGTGGTTCGGCAAGCAGTTCGCCGGCATGCTCAAGGCGGAGAAGGTGCTGATCCAGAAGTCCGGCTACTACTCCCGATCCGCGGCGGCGAACCGGTTCGACCTGGACCTGATCCATTCGATGACCGATCTGGCAGTGGACGCGGCCCTGCGCGGCGAACCGGGCGTCATCGGTCACGACGAGGAGAACGGCGACGTCCTCGGGGTAATCGCCTTCGACCGGATCAAGGGCGGCAAGCCGTTCGACATCTCCCAGCAGTGGTACCTCGACCTGCTGGCCGAGATCGGTCAGCCGGCTCCGGTCGCCGCTCCCNCGGCCGAGCACTGAGCACGCTCGCGCGGGACACGCGGACAAGGTGGCGTTGACCGCTGGGTCGGTGGTCGACGCCACCCGGTCGAGCCGTCGGGCCTAGGAGCCTGCTGAACAAGGCGTCTATGTGAAGCCACGTTGAGCGTTGGCGACGGGCGGGACGCCGCCAATGGCCGTGTGTGCGGCGAGTTTGTGTCAGCACTCGAGAGTGCGACAACGGGGTCGTCTCGCCCGTCTGAGGACCTTGGTGGCCGCTGTTGGCTGGGGTTCAGTGCCCCCGGTGGTCTGTCAGGCGATCGCCCAGCCATTCGGTCCGTGGGTGAGGCCGAGGGCCAGGAGTCGGCGCAGGTTGATCGCGGCGATCCGGTTGTGGAGCCAGTGGTTGTTCTTGGTCACGCCCCGGTAGGGCACCTTGCGGTTGCCGCGGGTCAGCCACGCGATTGTCCGCTCGACCATGGGCCGGTGCTGCCGGTACGTGGCCTGGAAGCCCTCGTCGGCGGCCCGTTCGCGGTGGCGGCGTTGCAGCAGGTCCTGGGGTGCAGCATGACCTTGCGGCCCCGGTTCGCGGTGGTGCACTGCTCGGCCAGGGCGCACCCGCGGCAGGCAGCACCGAACGTGGCCCGCCCGTTCCCACTGATTGGGCGGCTGACCCCGGCCGGGCAGGTGAGCGTTGCCGCGCCAGGATCGTGGGTGAAGTCGTCGATCGTGAACCCGCCGGCGACGGCGGGCCGGGTCGGCCACGGTTTGACCAGCGGATCCCATTGTTTGGCGTCGAGGACCGCGAGCATGACGCCGGTGGCGTAGGCCGAGTCACCCAACACCTCGACCGGCCCGGTGATGGTCGGGTCGGTGATCACCAGCCGGGCTCCGACGGTGGCGTCGCTGTTGGCCGGGCCAGCGGCTTTGGTGAGTTCGGCCACGGTGGTCAGGCCAGTGTCGGGTTCGATCACCACGTGGGCCTTGAACCCGTCCTGGCGACGCTCCACCGTCTTGTGCGCATGCCGCGCCTCGGGATCGACGGTGGAGATGATCCGCTCCGGCGCGACCCGCCGGGCGATCCGCCAGCGGCCATCGGTACCGTCGGAACCCTCGACCGGCTCGACATCCTGCCCGGCCACCAACGCCAACAACGCGACCGCTTCGGCCGGTCGCCCGCCAGCCGCGGTGATCGCCCCGGTATCGAGCCCGCCCAGCAAGGCGAGCGCGTCGTTCACGAGCGCGGTCACCAACTCGTCACGGGCCTGGCGGTCGTCCCACGCGATCCGCGGCTTCGCGGTGCTGTCATAACCCTGCCCTGTGAGGGCGGCCAGCCGGGTGCAGCGTTCGGTGATCACCGGCTGGGCGCCGGGCACTTCCCGGCCCACCCGGCGGACCTGCGCGACCAGCTGGGTGACCGTGTCCTGACGGGCCACCGCATCATCAAGGATCGTCGAGTCCAACGCCCGCCGCTGCCGGCCCTTCACCGCACCGGTCTCGGCGATCACATCCCGGACCACCTCGAAGATCCGCTGCGGCCGATCCGAGGCGGCGAGCCGGGCCCGCCACACCGTCAACGACGACGCATCAAACGCTTTGGCGTCGACCGGGTACCCGCACGCCGCCTTCCACCGCAGGTCGAAGGTGAGCGCATCAGTCGCTTCCCGATCCGACAGACCGTGCAGGGATTGCAACACGATCACCGACGCGACCACCCCGCCGGGATCGAGGGCCGGCCCCGGCCCGAGGGAAACAGATCGGCGAACAACACGTCCGGGAACAACCGCCCGCGATGCTCGGCCAAGAACCTGAACACGCTGCCCGCCGGCAACAAATGGCCCGCGAGCGACTCCACGTCCAACACATCCCGTTGCGGACTCGACTCACCCTGCACAACCCAACAATTCCAGTCGACCGGCCATCAGACCGGACGGCACGCAGGCGGATTGTTCAGCAGGCTCCTAGATCCAGGCGGCCAAACGGTCCAAGCCTTCGTTGAGTTCCTCGGGCGTGCCGCAAAAGCTGAGCCGGACGAACGACCGTCCGTGCACCCGGTCGAAGTCGATGCCAGGGGTCAGGGCGACGCCGGTCTCGGCGAGCACCCGCTCGCACCAGGCCTGGGAATCGTCGGTGAGGTGGCCGACGTCGCACCAGGCGTAGAACGCCCCGTGCGGTGGAGCGAAGTCGGTGATGCCGAGTTCCGGCAACCGCCGCAGCAGGATCTCGCGGTTGCCCGCGTACCGGGCGACGTGCCCGTCCAGTTCACGCCGCGCCTCGGGGGTGAACGTAGCCAGCGCGGCCGCCTGGGCGATCGCCGGGGGNCAGATCGCCAAGTTGCCCTGCAGCAGTTCGACCGCCCGGCGCAACGACTCCGGCACCAACAACCACCCGACCCGCCAGCCCGTCATCGATTGGTACTTGCTGAACGAGCCGACGACGACGCAGTGGTCGCGGTCGAACTGCCAGGCCGAGGCGCACGGGCGGCCGAAGGTGATCCCGTGGTAGATCTCGTCGCTGATCAGCAGCCCATCGCTGGCTCGCGCCCAGTCGGCCAGGCCGGCCAGTTCCGCAGGCTCGATCACGGTTCCGGTCGGGTTGGACGGACTGGCCACCACGACCCCNGCCGGGCGCTCCGACAATGCCTCCACCATCCCCGCCGACGGCTGGAAGCGGGTGGCATGCCCGCACTCCAGATCAACCACCCGGCAATCCAGCGCCTCCAGGTCGTTACGGTAGGCTGGGTAGCCCGGACGGGTCACGGCCACCGCGTCCCCTGGGTCGAAGGCCGCCAGGAGGGCCAACAGGAAGCCACCGGACGAGCCGGTGGTCACGATCACCTCGTCCGGGTCCACCACGACGTCGTAGGCCTCGGCGTAGTGCCCGGCGATCGCCTCCCGCAGCGGACGGACGCCCACCGCCTCGGTGTACCCCAGGACGTCCTGGGTGAGCGCCCTGCGGGCCGCAGCGAGCGCCGGACCCGGGGCCGGCGTGGCCGGCTGCCCCACGCACAGCAGGATCACGTCTCCCCGGCGGCCCGCNCGCGCGGCGACCGCTTTGAGCACCTCCATCACGTGGAACGGTTCGACCGCCCCACGGGCCGACACCCGCGTCATCGCGGACGCCGGCGGAGTCGTCCGATCCAGCCCGCGACGGCGGCGATGACCGCACCGAGCCCTACGCCGGTGGCCGCGCCGACCACGTACCCGGTGCCCAGCCCGACCCCCATCGCCTTCTTGGCGACCGCCTCGTTGACCACGCGTGGGGCAGGGGGCAACAGCACCGGTTGCGGATCGGGGCCGGGGTCACGGTCACGGGCGCCTTGGCGGTGGCGATCCAGGCCGCGACGATCAGGATCAACGTCGCGAAGAGGTTGAAGAACAGCATCAGGACGATCACCGGCCCGAACAGGGCAGCCGCAGCGTTGCCGCTGAAGACGCCGATGAGCGCCCCGGTGGCGTATTGCAGCACCGCCAGCCCGATCGAGCCGATCAGCGCCCCTTGCAGCAGGTCCCGGGTCGGCGCCTTCGTCTCGGGCAGCACCCGGTACAGGAAGAAGAACAGGCCGAACCCGAAGACCAACGAGACCAGGACGGGCACGAACCGCAGCAGGAAGCCGCCGCCAGGGATCTGGTCGAGTTGCAGGGAACGGAACAGCGTGTCGGCCAGCGCCGTCGCCGCGGACGAGGCCACGAACGTGGCGCCCACGGCGACCAGCAGGGTCACCAGGATGCCCAGGTTCTTGAGCGTCTCGACGACGATGTTGGCCTTGTGCTCGGCCAGGTCGAAGTCGGCGCGCCACTGGGCCCGGACCGCGGACTTGAGGTTCGCGACCCAGCCGGCCCCCGACCACATCGCCGTGAGCAGACCGACGGCCCCGACGGTGCCCCAGCTGTTCAGTGCGGTCTCGATGATCTGGTTGATCTTGGGCCCCAGGTCGGTGGAGCTGGCGAACTGGGCGTTGATGGCGTCCTGGATCTGGCCCAGCCAGTCGGGGCGCAACACCGTGACGGTCATGCCCAGCACCGCGAAGCCGAACATCAGGATCGGCACCATCGACAGCACCGAGAAGTAGGTGATCGCGGCGGCGAACTGACTGCCCAGCCGGGACGAGAACCGCTCCACCGCGCGCAGCAGGTGCGCGATGGCGGGGCGCTGCTTCAGGTCCTCGATCCACTGCTTCATGTGGTTACCGTCTCACCTTGTCGGCGCGGTGTCGATCACCCTTCCGCGTAGCTGTCGACAGGCGGGCAACTGCACACCAGGTGCCGGTCGCCGAAGGCTCCGTCGATGCGCGCGCTCGCCGGCCAGTACTTGTCGGTGGCGCCCCAGCCGACCCCGCCGAGGATCTGCCCGGCGGGGAAAGCGGCCAGGCTGCGGGGGTAGGGGTGCGTCCACTCGTCCGCAGTCACCTGGGCCAGCGTGTGCGGCGCGTTGTGCAGCGGGTTGTCTCCGGCCGGCCACTCCCCNGCCGCCACCTGGTCGGCCTCGGCGCGGATCGCCAGCATGGCGTCGCAGAAGCGGTCGACCTCGGCCAGGGACTCCGACTCCGTCGGCTCGATCATCAGGGTGCCGGCCACCGGGAAGCTCATCGTGGGCGCGTGGAAGCCGTAGTCGATCAGACGTTTGGCGACGTCGTCCACGCTCACCCCGGACGCCTTGGTCAGCGGACGAAGGTCGACGATGCACTCGTGCGCCACCAGCCCGTTGGCCCCGGTGTACAGCACCGGGTAGGCCCCGGCGAGCCGGGCGGCGATGTAGTTGGCGCTCAGGACCGCGGTCTGGGAGGCCAGGCGGAGGCCGTCCGGCCCCATCATCGCGATGAACGCGTAGCTGATCGGCAGCACGCCGGCCGACCCGAACGGGGCCGCGCTGACCGGTCCGTAGCTGCTCGACGGACCCGCCTCGGCGAGCAACGGATGGTTCGGCAGGTAGGGCGCCAGGTGCTCGCGGACGGCGACCGGACCCACGCCCGGACCACCGCCGCCGTGCGGGATCGCGAAGGTCTTGTGGAGGTTGAGGTGGCTGACGTCGGCGCCGAACTTCCCGGGCTGAGCGAGACCCATCAGGGCGTTGAGGTTGGCGCCGTCGACGTAGACCTGCCCACCGGCGTCATGGACGAGCCCGCACAGCTGGCTGATCGTGTCCTCGTACACGCCGTGGGTGGAGGGNTAGGTCACCATGATCGCGGCGAGTTCCTCGGCGTGCTGACCGATCTTGGCGCGCAGGTCGTCGGTGTCGATGGAGCCGTCGTCCGCCGACTTCACCACCACCACCCGCATGCCGGCCATGACCGCCGACGCAGCGTTGGTGCCGTGCGCCGAGGACGGGATCAGGACGACGGTGCGNCTGGGGTCGCCGTTCGCCACGTGCCAGCTGCGGACGGCCATGAGTCCCGCGAACTCACCCTGGGAACCCGCGTTGGGCTGGATGCTCACCCGGTCGTACCCGGTGATCGCAGCCAGCCGTTCGGTGAGTTCGTCGACGAGGGTGAGGTAGCCCTGCGCGTCGGCGATGGGCGCGAACGGGTGCAGGTTGGCGAACCCCGGCAGGCTGATCGCCTCCATCGCGGTGGCGGGGTTCAGCTTCATCGTGCAGGAGCCCAGCGGGATCATGCCCTTGTCGAGGGCGAANTCCCGGTCCGACAGCGAGCGCAGGTAGCGCAGCATCTCGGTCTCGCTGTGCCGGCTGTTGAACAACGGGTGGCTCAGGTAGTCGACCTCGCGGGTGTGGTCGGCCAGGCCGCCGCGCCGTTCGTCGGACAGTTCCGCGCCGAATGCCCGCGCGACCGCGGCCAGGTCATCGGGCGTCGTGTCTTCGCCCACGCTGACGCCGACGCGGTCGGCGTCCACCAGTCGCAGGTGGATGCCGGCCTCCCGGGCGGCGGCCACGATCTCGTCCGCCCGTCCGGGGACGGCGACGGTGATGGTGTCGAAGAACGTCTCGTGGGCCAGATGTCCTACCGCCGCCAGGCCGCCCGCCAGCCGGCGCGCGTCGTCGTGGACGCGCGCCGCGACCGCCCGCAGCCCGTGGGGACCGTGGTAGACCGCGTACATGCTGGCCGTGACGGCCAAGAGCACCTGGGCGGTGCAGATGTTCGAGGTGGCCTTGTCGCGGCGGATGTGCTGTTCCCGGGTCTGCAACGCCAGCCGGAATGCCTGCACCCCGGCCGCATCGACCGACACCCCGACCAGCCGCCCGGGCAACTGCCGCTCCATGCCTTCGCCGACGGCGATGAACCCGGCGTGCGGCCCGCCGTAGAACAGCGGCACGCCGAAGCGTTGGGACGAGCCCACCGCGATATCGGCGCCCCACTCCCCNGGCGGGGTCATCAGGGTCAGCCCCAGCAGGTCGACCGCGGCGATCACCTGGGCGTTGTTGGCGTGAGCCGTGGCGGCGATGGCGCTGAGCTCCTCGACGCTCTTCACNTCCCCGTCCGCACCGGGGACCTGGACGACGACCGCGAACGCCTCGTGGGTCTGCAGCGCCTCGACCAGAGAGCCCTCGGCCACGACGACCTCGATCCCGGTGGCCAGCGCCCGGGTGCGGACCACCGCGACCGTCTGCGGCAGGGTGTCGGCGTCCAGGACGATCACCGAGCCCTTGCGGACGAGCCGGCGCGCCATGCTCATCGCCTCGGCCACGGCGGTCGCTTCGTCCAGCAGGCTGGAACCCGCGATGGGCAGGCCGGTGAGGTCGGCGACCATGGTCTGGAAGTTGAGCAGCGCCTCCAGGCGACCCTGGCTGATTTCCGGCTGATAAGGGGTGTAGGCGGTGTACCAGGTGGGGTCCTCCAGCACGTTGCGCCGGATCACCGCCGGGGTCAGCGTGCCGTGGTAGCCGAGCCCGATCATGGCACGGCAGGGGTGGTTCGCCGCGGCGAGCTCGGCCATCCGGCGCGCCACCGCGGCCTCGTCCAGGGCGGCGGGCAGGTCCATCTGCCCGCTCATCGCGATGGCTCCGGGGACGGCAGCGGTCGTCAGCTCGTCGAGGCTCGCGTAGCCCAGTCGCTCCAACATCCGCGCCTGATCGGCCTGCATGGGGCCGATGTGGCGAGCCGTGAACTGACCCATGTGGCGCACCCTTTCGTGGTCGTCGCGGACGACCGCACGAGATCCAGCTGTCCGGTGCCCAACTTAGCGTCCCGGCGCGGGGTCAGAGTGCCGTGGACGGGCGCGGCCCGCGCTCAGCCCGCAGCGCGAGCCCGGCGGCGGGTCGCCAACTCGTCGAGCGGGCTCACAGGCTCGTCCGGACGCTCGGACGGCAGCGCCGCGAGGCTGCCCTCGATGTCGCGCCAGACGCCGCCCAGCGCGATGCCGAACATCCCCTGGCCGCCGCGCAACAGGTCGATGACCTCGTCGTCGGAGGTGCACTCGTAGACCGACACCCCGTCGCTCATCAGCGTGACCTGGGAGAGATCCTCGACCCCGCGGGCCCGCAGATGATCGACGGCGGTCCGGATCTGTTGCAGCGAGATGCCGGCGTCGATGAGCCGCTTGATCACCTTCAGCATGAGGATGTCGCGGAAGCTGTACAGCCGCTGGGTGCCGGAGCCGCCGGCGGGGCGGATCTCGGGAACCACCAGGCCGGTCCGGGCCCAGTAGTCGAGCTGCCGGTACGAGATGCCGGCGGCACCGCAGGCGACGGGACCGCGGAAGCCGAGATCCTCGGGCAGCGGGGAGAAATCGCCCTCGAACAGCGAGTCCTGGCCGGATCGCGGCGACTCCTGGATTGCGTTCACTGCTGCCTCACTTGTCGTGCGGGAAGAATCACGTCGATGGCATTAGACCGTAATCCGCCTGGGCGAGGCCGGTCAACGACACGCCGCACCTGACCTGGGCCCTCGGGAACTCTCCACCGCTACCTCAGGGTTGGGGCCCGAAGTCGTCGGGGTTGATCGAGTCGAGGAAAGCCCGGAACTTCTCGACCTCGCGCTCGGGGTTTCAGGCTCCGGCTCGGGCACCGCCTCGATCCCCACCGAAGCCAGGACGGCCTCGGCGCACCGGATCGGACAGCCCGCGCGGACCGCGATCGCGAGGGCGTCGGACGGTCGCGCGGGAATGCTGTCACCGTCCACGACGAGTTCGGCGTAGAACACCCCGTCGGCGTGGCCGATGATCTGAACGGCCTCGATCCGGTGCTGGAACGCCTCGGCCAGGTCGCAGACCAGATCGTGGCTGGACGGGTGATCGACATCCGGCGGCTCCAGGGCCGCCATGATCCCCGCGGCGCCGGTGGCGCTCATCCAGATGGCCAGCAGGCGCGTCCCGGCGGCCTCCTTCAGCACGACCACCGGCGACTCGTCGCTGCCCGCGACCCTGACCTCCACGATGCCCACTTCGCGCATCCGCTCACCTACTGGGGCATCGTCGAGCGCATGATCGCGGCGTGGGCGTGCATCACCAACTGCATCACGTCGGCCGCGAGTTGGCCGGGGCTGGCGCTGCGCCGCAGGTGGGGCGCGATCGCCTGTTCGATGAGGCCGACCTCTCGTTCGGCGGCAACCTTGACCACGCGCAGGTGCCGGGCGTCCATCCCGTAGGCGGCAAGCTTGCGCGCCACGACCGCGATGGTGAGCGCGTCGCGTCCGTAGTAGACGGTGCCCCGGCGCGGCACCACCAGTGCGTGCCGCTCGAGTTCGCTCAGGCTGCCCTCGGACAGACCGCTCAGTTCCAGCAGTTCGCGTCGCGTGATGCGAATCGCGCGCTTGGTCGCCCGCGACTGGGGCGGTGCCACCTGGCGCAGGGCGACCTCGTCCGCCGTGGCCCGCACCGGGGCCGGCGCCTCCAACCGCGGCGGCTCCATCCCCTTGTCGATCAGGTCCAGGTGATCCCGGATCACCTTGAGCGGCAGGTAGTGGTCGCGCTGCACGGTGAGGATGTAGCGCAGCCGCTCGATGTCGGATTCGGCGTAGCGCCGGTAGCCGGACGGCGCCCGCTCGGGCGAAATCAGCCCTTCACTCTCCAGGAACCGGATCTTGGAGATCGACACATCACTGAACTCGGGCTTGAGCAGAGCCATGACCTGGCCGATGCTCCGTAAGCCGTACGCCATGTGCTCAACCGACGCTGCCGGGGTAGAAGACCATCCGGAACTTGCCGATCTGCACCTCGTCGCCGCGGCGCAGGGCCACTTCCCCGTCGATCAGGGCCCGATTGACGTAGGTCCCGTTGAGGCTGTTCTCGTCCGAGACCCACACGTAGCCGTCGCGGCGGACGAAGCGGGCGTGTTTGCGCGACACCGTGATGTCATCCAGGAAGATGTCGCAGCGGGGATGCCGGCCCGCGGTGGTGACGTCGGCGTTGATCAGGTAACGGGCGCCCGTGTCCGGGCCGCGCAGGACGATGAGCAGCGCCGAATCGGCCGGCAACGCTTCGACCGCGCGCAGGTCGTCGGGACTGAGATCCTCCGCGAGCGGCTCCTCGGTCACCGCAGGGATGACGCGCGTGGTGTCACCGCTGACCCCGCGATTCAGCGCCACTCCGCAATTGGCGCAGAAATTGCTGGTGTCNGGCGTTCTCATGGCCGCAGGTCGGGCACTTGAGCACTCCCGATCCCCCTTTTCTTCCGTGAGCGGCGAGACGCGAAGCCCGCGTGATTCAGGCTAAGCGAGAGGTTGAGGCTTTGGCTACTCCGACGCGAGTTGGGCGTAGGCGTCCGAATCCAGCGCGTCGTCCAATTCGGTCGGATCGGACAGTTCCAGTTCGAACATCCAGCCGTCCCCGTACGGGTCCGCGTTCACCGTCTCTGGGGTCGTGTTCAGCAGATCGTTCACCGACGTCACCACACCGGACGCCGGCGAGAAGACGTCGGACACGCTCTTGGTGGACTCCACCTCCACGCACGCGTCGTCCTTCGCCACCTCCTCACCCACCTGGGGAAGGGACACGTAGACCACGTCGCCCAGGGCGTCCGCAGCGTAGGACGTGATGCCCACGCGGACGGTCGTGCCGTTACCCATGCGGATCCACTCGTGCTTCTCGGTGTACTTCAAATCCTCGGGGAACATGCTTCTCCTGACCTCGAACCCTCCGTTTGGCTCACACATTACCCATCGCCGGCGACCGGCAGTGCCCCATCAGGCAGGACGTGCGAACTGAAGCGCTTTCGGGCTGTGGATGGCGGTGATGACGATCTGCTGATCGGTGACGATGGTCACCGAACCGCCCACGCGGTCGTCCTGGACCTCGCTGACGAGCCCGCCGCGGAAGCGGGCGGCCTCGCTCAGCGCATGGGGTCGCCGATCGCGCTGATCACGATCGGACGGCTGAGGGTCTGGTCGTCCACGATCAGCCCGCCGGGGCCGGTTCCGACCCAACTTGTGGCCACCACCCTGACCGTCCCGTTGAGCTCCATCACTTCGGCTCCCGCGTCGCGCAGCTCCTCCAGTGCATTGAGCAGGATCTCCGGGGTGACCTTGCCGTTGGGGTCGTTGATGGTGATCCGCACCCCCTGTCCGGTGGCCGGTGCCGTCCCCGCGAGGATCGACAAGACGTCCAGGCGCCGCTGAGCCTCTTCGCGGGCCACCCGCTGGCGGTCGGCTCCGGACAGCAGCTGTTGGTGGGTGCGCTCGAGGTCGATGAGTTCGGATTCGAGGCGTCGGCTCTCGGCGTTGAGGTCGTCCAGGAGCTGGACGAGGTCGGCCCGGCGCAGGTTCGCGTAGTCCTGCTGCACGCCCCGGGACTGCACCTGCACTGCCGCCGCGAACCCGCACACCAGCAGGATCACCGCGAGGACCAGCTGGGCCCGGTTCGGCTTCAGGAAGTCCCGGCCGAGTTCGCGCCAGGTGACCGGGCCCTGCGGCGGGTCCGCGACAGCCCGGTGGGCCGGTGCGTGCTGGCTGGCCGGCTCGTCCGGAGGGACGGCGTGGGCGGGCGGATGCTCAGGCATGGAACAGCGCCCGCCTGATCGCCGCGGTGTTGGTGAAGATCCGGATGCCCAGCACGACGACGACGGCGGTCGACAACTGGGCGCCCACCCCGATCTGGTCGCCGATCCACACGATCGCGGCGGCGATCAGGACGTTCGAGACGAACGACACCACGAACACCCGGTCGGTGAACTGGCGGTCCAGGTATGCCCGGAACCCGCCGAAGATCGCGTCCAGGGCCGCGACGATGGCGATCGGCAGGTAGGGCTGCAGCTCGCGGGGCAACACCGGTTGCAGGACGATCCCCAGCGCCACTCCCACGATCAATCCGATGATGGCGAACATAGCCCTCCTACCGTTCCGGCTCCGCGTAGCGCAGCACCAAGCCCGGATCGGCGTCCAGGCGCAGGCTGCTCGCCGAGGTCAACTCGTACCGCATGTCGAAGTTCTGGCGCAGATAGGCCCACCAGAGCCCGCCGGGCGTGGTGGGGAACCGCTGCATGAGCGTGGCCGGGTCGCCGACCGCCTCGATCCGGTACGGAGCGAGCAGGGAGCGGTAATCNNGACCGTGATCGAGTTGCCGGCCCCGCGGATCGAGGTGCGCGCCGAGAGACGGTGCCCGTTGATCGAGATCGCCTCCGCGCCGGCCTGCCACAGCCCGTTCGCCGCTTGCCGCAGATCGATGTCCACGACCCGGCTTCCGGACGTGCCCGCTTGGGCATCGTCCACGACGAGGACGACCCCGGGCCCGGTGACCGCCCGCATGCCGGTCACCAGATCGAGCCGGGCGACCTCGGCGGTGATCCGGGAGGTCTCGGGGTCTGCCTGCAGCGCGGCGTCGGCCAGTTGGCGGTTCGTCTCGGTCAGGTCGTTGACCTGGCTGCGCAACTGATCCTGGCGCGATTCGGCCGCGCGCACGCGGGCCAGCAGTTCCATGCGTTCGGTCTGCAGAACGGGCTGGCTGCGAATGGTGCCCGCGACCGCCGTGCCCACCATCAACCCGAAGCAAACCGTCAGCGCCCCGAGCAGCCACCACCGGGGTTTCCGGATCGTGCCGGTTCGCGCAACGGCCGCGTACTCCGGGTCCACCGCACCCTCGTACAGCGCGGTCAGCAGGTTCATGCTGGCGCCCACCCGGCGCCGCGCGTCCCGCCTGACCCGGTAGGGGCTCATGTCCCGCTGCTTACCCGTGGGGCGGCGTCGATACGCGGGAACCGCTTCGCCACGTCGAAGGTCNTGGCGGACGTACATGAGCCCGGCCCACCAGTANCAGACCTGCCCCCAGGACGCGAACGCCCAGCCGACGACGCGCGCCACCAGGTGCCAGGTGCCGTCACCGACGCCCAGCAGCACCAGTGGGAAGGCGTACAGCAGGCAGAAGGTGGCGGCCTTGCCGAGGAAGTGGACGGGCAGGCTCACGAACCCCCGGCTGCGCAGCACCGGCAGCACGCCGACGGCCATCATCACGTCCCGGGCGACCAGCAGGACCACCATCCACCAGGGAATGACGTCCCGGAACGCCAAGCCGAGCAGGGTGCTCAAGATGTATAGCCGGTCCGCGGCCGGATCCAAGACCTGCCCGAGGCGGGAGCGCTGGTGCCAGGCCCTGGCCAGGTAGCCGTCGAGCCAGTCGGTGAAACCGCCCACGGCGAGCACCACGACGGCCCAGAGATCCCACTGCGGGCCCAGCAGCAGCCACAGGAACAACGGCACCCCGAGCAGCCGAAGCGTGCTCAGCACGTTCGGCAGGGTGAGCACGCGCTCGGTGTCGTAGGGCTCGCCGGACATCACCGGCAAGACTAGGCGATCGAGGCCCAGGCCCCGGCGAGCCGGGCTCGGGTCTCACCGAGCAGTTGCGGCACCGCCTTGGTTTGGGCGACCACCGGCAGGAAGTTCATGTCCCCTTGCCAGCGCGGGACGACGTGCTGGTGCAGGTGGGCCGCGATGCCCGCCCCGGCGACGTCGCCCTGGTTGATGCCCAGGTTGAAACCTGCCGGCGCCGAGACGGCCCGGATGACCCGCATCGCCTGTCTGGTCAGCGCGGCGAACTCGCTGCTCTCGGCCTCGGTGAGGTCGGTGTAGTCGGACACGTGGCGGTAGGGGCAGACCAGCAGGTGACCCGGCGAATACGGGTAGAGGTTCATCACCACGAAGCACGTCTCGCCCCGCCGGACGATCAGCCCGGCCTCGTCGTCCAGCCCCGGGGAGCGGCAGAACGGGCACTGGCCGGCGGTCGCGTCCGACGGCTTGTTCTCCCCGTCGATGTAGACCATGCGGTGCGGCGTCCACAGCCGCTGGAAGGCGTCGGGAACGCCGGGCAGGTCCGCCGCCCGTTCCAGCCCGTCGGTCCCGCTCATCTCAGCCCTCCGGCGGTGCCGCGTCCGCGTTGGTCGGCGAGGCGTTCGCGCGCGAGCGGACGAAGGCCACGATGTCGGCCACCGCCTCGTCGACGGGAACCCCGTTGCGTTGCGAACCGTCCCGGTAGCGGAACGAGACCGCGCCGGCCTCGACGTCCGCCTGGCCGGCGATGAGGACGAACGGCACCTTCTCCTTCGCCGCGTTGCGGATCTTCTTGCCGAACCGGTCGTCGGAGGCGTCGAGGTCGACCCGGATGCCCTGCGCCCGCAGTCGATCCAGCACGCCCCGCAGGTGGTCGTGGTACTCCGCCGCCACCGGCACGCCCAACACCTGGACGGGGGCCAGCCACGCCGGGAAGGCCCCCGCGTAGTGCTCGGTGAGCACCCCGAAGAACCGCTCGATCGAACCGAACAGGGCCCGGTGGATCATGACCGGCCGCTGCCGGCTGCCGTCCGGGGCCGTGTACTCCAGCTCGAACCGCTCCGGTTCGAAGAAGTCGAGCTGGATCGTCGACATCTGCCAGGTGCGCCCGATGGCGTCCTTGGCCTGCACGGAGATCTTCGGCCCGTAGAACGCCGCCCCACCCGGGTCGGGCACGAGCTCCAGGCCCGTCCGTTCCGCGACATCGCGCAGCGTGTCGGTCGCGACCTGCCAGGTCTCGTCGTCCCCNATGAACTTGTCGGGGTTCTTGGTCGACAGCTCCAGGTAGAAGTCCTCCAGCCCGTAATCCTTCAGCAGCCCCAGGACGAACGTCAGCAGCCGGGTCAGTTCGTCGCCGAGTTGTTCGCGGGTGCAGTAGATGTGCGCGTCATCCTGAGTGAAGCCGCGGGCGCGGGTGAGCCCGTGGATCACGCCCGACTTCTCGTACCGGTACACGGTGCCGAACTCGAACAACCGCAACGGCAGTTCCCGATAGCTGCGGCCACGGGAACGGAAGACCAGGCAGTGGAACGGGCAGTTCATCGGCTTCATGTAGTAGTTCTGCCCCTGCCGGCGCACGTTGCCCTCGGCGTCGCGCTCCTCGTCGAGGTGCATGGGCGGGTACATGCCGTCGGCGTACCAGTCCAGGTGCCCCGAGGTCACGAAGAGCTGGCCCTTGGTCAGGTGCGGGCTGTAGACGAACTCATAGCCCTCCTCGACGTGCCGGCGCCGGGAGTAGTCCTCCAGTTCCATGCGGACGATCGCCCCCTTGGGGTGGAACACCGCAAGGCCCGACCCGATCTCGTCCGGGAAGCTGAACAGGTCCAACTCCGCGCCCAGCTTGCGGTGGTCGCGCTTGGCTGCCTCCTCGAGCCGGAACTTGTGGTCCTTCAGGTCGTCCCGGGTCGGCCAGGAGGTGCCGTAGACACGCTGCAACTGCTGGTTGCGCTGGTCGCCGCGCCAGTAGGCCGCGGACGAGCGCATCAGTGAGTAGGCGTTGAGGTAACCGGTGTGCGGGACGTGCGGGCCGCGGCACAGGTCCTTCCAGGCGACGCTGCCGTCGCGCCGGACGTTGTCGTAGATGGTCAACTCACCAGCCCCCACCTCGACGCTGGCCCCTTCCGCGGCGTCGGAGGCGCCCTTGAGACCGATGAGTTCGAGCTTGTACGGCTCCGCCGCGAGCTCCGCGCGGGCTTCGTCGTCGCTCACGGCACGACGAACGAACCGCTGCCGCTCACGGACGATCTGGCCCATCTGCTTCTCGATCGCCGCCAGGTCCTCGGGGGTGAACGGACGCGCGACATCGAAGTCGTAGTAGTACCCATCGGTGATGAACGGCCCGATGCCGAGCTTGGTGTCGGGGAACAACGCCTGAACGGCCTGCGCGGTCACGTGGCCGGTGGAGTGCCGCAGGATGTTCAATCCGTCCGGGGAATCGATGGAGACCGGCTCGACCTCGTCCCCGGACGCCAGGTCGCGGGCGAGGTCGCGCAGTTCCCCGTTGACCCGCATCGCGACGACGGTTCGGTCGCTGCCGAACAGGTCGAACCCGGTGGTGCCCGTCTCGACCACCTGGGGTTCGCGCGAGTCGGGGCGCACCAAGGTGACGTCGATGGACACGGTTCTTCCTTTCGTCGGGATTGACCCGCTCATTGTGCCGCAACTGGGCCCGCTCCCCGCCAGCCGGGCGACGCGGGCGGACGTAGACTCCAGGCGTGCGCGCGCTACGAGCCCTCGTCTTGGCGGTGATCGCGCTCGTTCTGAGTGGGTGCACGCTGGCCTGGCCGCCCGTCCCGGGTCCGGCGGCCCCGGCCTCGTCCGCGGTGGCGACCGATCCGGCGTCCGGCCTGCCGTGGATCGCGCTGGCGGACCTGCCGCCGGAGGGCCGCCGGGTATACGCCCAGATCGCCAAGGGGGTCCGTTCTCCTTCGGGAAGGACGGCTCGACGTTCCTCAACAGCGAGGGCTGCTGCCCGATCACAAGCGCGGCTACTACCGCGAATACACGGTGCTCACCCCGGGGTCGCGACCCGTGGCGCCCGCCGGATCGTGTGCGGTGGCAAGCCGGTCACCAGCACCGAGGAGTGCTACTACACCGACGACCACTACCGGACGTTCAGGAGGATCCGCCAGTGACCCAGTTCGAGCAGGTGCACCCGGGGTGTTCATCGCCGGCGAGGACGTCCGGCTGGAGGCGGCCACCCGGCACGTGCGGCTCTGGCCGATCGACCTGTCGGCGGTGCAGGACAAGGATCAACTGATGACGGCGTTCGCTGCGGACCTGGAACTGCCCGACTGGTTCGGGGCCAACTTCGACGCCTTGTACGACGTGCTGACCGACCCCGATTTCGTTCCCGACCGCGCGGGCCTGCTGCTGGTCGGCCTGGACGCGCTGAACGGCCGCGATCCCGAACTCGGCAGCCACCTGCTCGGAGTGCTGCTGGAGGCGCAGGCCGCTGCGGCGGACCTGGGCCGACACCTGTGGCTGTTCGAGGAGCCGGCCGCGCCGGACGCCCGGTGACCGCGCCGCAACTCGGGCCGGGGGCGGCCAGCGCGACGGCCTGTGGTGGGACGGGCTGGATCCGGACGAGGACAGCCTGGTTCGGGGCCGCTGCCGGGGCNCGGGGCACGCCGATGTCGCGATCGTGGGGGCAGGCTTCACCGGGCTCTGGACCGCCTACTATCTGGCGCGCCGGGACCCGGGGCTGCGCATCGTCGTCCTGGAGGCCGACGTCGCCGGGGCCGGGGCGAGCGGCCGCAACGGCGGTTGGGCCTCGGCGATCCTGCCCATCGGATGGGGCACCGTGGCCCGCCGGCACGGCCGCGAGGCGACCCTGGCCTGGCAGGCGGCCCTCGACGCCACGCTGGACGAGATCGAGGCCGTGTGCCGGCGCGAGGGAATCGACGCCGGCTTCGCCAAGGACGGCTTCCTGGAGGTCGCCACCAACGATGCCCAGGTGATCGAATTGCGCCACGAGTTGGACATTGCGCGCCGTTGGGCGCGGTCCGAGGCGGACCTGCGGCTGCTTTCGGTCACCGAGGCCCGCGACCTGGTCAACGCGCCTGCGACGCGGGCCGGTCTGTTCACGCCGCACTGCGCGGTCGTCCAGCCGGCCCGGCTCGTCCGCGGGCTGGCCCGCGCGGTCGAGCGGCTCGGCGTCACGATCCACGAGCGGACGCCGGTGACCAGCGCGGTCCCCGGGCTGGTCACCACCCCGGCCGGCGACGTGCGGGCACCGATCGTGCTGCTGGCGGTCGAGGCATACGTGACCCAACTGGCCGGCCGGCGGACCGAGCGGCTGCCGGTGTATTCGACGATGATCGCCACCGAACCGCTGCCCGAGGCGACCTGGGCCGGGATCGGCTGGGACCGGCGGGTGACGTTCAAGGACTTCCGGCGGCGGCTGTTCTATGCCCAGCGCACCGCGGACGGGCGTATCGCCTTCGGCGGCCGCGGCGCGCCCTACCGCTTCGGGAGCCGGGTCGAGGATCCCGTCGCCGGGCTGGAGAGGTGGCGCACGGAGCTTCACCAGACCCTGCTGTCGGTGCTACCGCAGGTCGGCTCCGCCGCGATCACCCACGCCTGGGGTGGGGTGCTGGGCGTACCCCGCGATTGGATGCCATCGGTCCGGTTCGACCCCTTGTCGGGGTTCGGAGCGGCGGGCGGCTACTCCGGCGATGGGGTGGCGCTCTCCAACCTGGCCGGACGGACGCTCGCCGACCTCGTCGGTGGCGGCGATTCGGACCTCGTCCGGTTGCCCTGGGTCGGCCACCGGTCCCGCCACTGGGAGCCCGAGCCCCTGCGCTGGGTCGGCACCGCACTGGGCGAGCGCCTGGCCGGCCTCGCCGATGCCGCGGAAGCACGGACGGGTCGCTCGTCCGCGATCTGGGGACGTGCCTTCACGACACTCACTGGTCGCTGAGGTCTTGAGCGACTGCTCAACCGCGCCTACCATTTGAGCAACCGCTCAATTGAGGTGAGGCATGGATCGGCCTGACGTCTGGCAGTACCCGCCGGTCGACGCGTCCCGGCGCTCGATTGCGGTCTGGGAGAGCGTGGGGCGTGGCATGGCCGCCGGGATCATCACGGGGTCGTGACCGGCGGGACGGTGCTCGCGGGCATCATCGTCACCGAGACGGCCGCATCCTGGCTGCAGGCACTCCTGCTGTACACCATGGCAGCAGGCTTGCTCGGCGCCCCCTCGGAGGCGTCAGTGGAGTGCTGGCCTGGGCGTTGTCGGTGCATGGCGTCCTGGCCGCGGGCCTGCGTGCGGCCGGCGCGGGCGTGGCCATGTTCTGGGCGCTCTGCGTGATGCTTCTCCTGGGGGCGAGGCATCTGGGGCCTCCCCGTCGCCGCTGGTCTCGGAGCCCTGTGGGCAGTCTGGGTCGCTGTTCCGGGCCCCGTCGCGGAGCCCTGCGATGAGCACCGACGAGACCCGGGCACGACTCCTCGAAGCAGCTGCCACGGTGTTGGCCGAGCACGGGCCCTCGGGGATCAGTGCCAGGTCGGTGGCGGCGGAGGCGTCGGTGAACCAGGCGCTGATCTTCTACCACTTCGGCTCGCTGGCGGCGCTGGTCGACCAGGCAGTCGCTGCACGGGCTGCGACGGCACGGGCGCGCTACCGGAGATCCCTGGCCGAGGCGCGTTCGTTCGCGGAGCTGCTGGCGGTTGGGCGGGAGTTGCATCGCCGGGAGTCAGCAGTCGGCAACGTGCGCCTCATGGCGAACCTGCTGGCAGCCGCCCAGTCCGATCCCGCGCTCGCCGCTGGGGCAGCCAGCACCATGGCGGGGTGGGTCACGGACATCGAGGCTGCCGTGTCGCGGCTGCTGCGCTCCTCCCCGCTCGGCGGTTTCGTCGACGCGCGTGACCTGGCCGGCGCGCTCAGCGCGTCCTTCCTCGGCCTTGAGTTGTACCAGGGCGTCGACCCCGACAACGGACGACGGGCGCTGGAGGCGCTGGCGGACCTGGGAGCCCTGCTGGAGGTCATCGAGGGCCTGGGCCCAATGGAGCAGGCGATCATCCGGTCGCGGCTCCGCAAGGCCAGAAAGCACATCAGGCGCCCCGTCCGGGACGCCTGAAGGCTGGTGGGCGACACTGGGTTCGAACCAGTGACCTCTTCCGTGTCAGGGAAGCGCGCTACCACTGCGCCAGCCGCCCGAGGTGGAGACGGGATTTGAACCCGTGTACACGGATTTGCAGTCCGTTGCCTCGCCTCTCGGCCACTCCACCGGTGAAGAACCGGCCTCGTCGTCAAGAGAAGAGACCCTCTCCGAGCGGACGACGGGATTCGAACCCGCGACCCTCACCTTGGCAAGGTGATGCTCTACCAACTGAGCCACGTCCGCAGGCACCTCGCGGTGCGCATGTAACCATAACCAACCCGGGACGGGGCAGGCAAACCGGCTCTTCGTACTTGCGGTGGGGTGGGGCGACACGCCGGGTGAGGCTGGTGGGGTGAGGTAGGGGTCGAGGCCCTCAGGATCAGGAGTTACCACACTCCCTGCCCACGAGGACCTCGACGATGATCCAGCCTACGGGCTGCACGACGTGCTGCCACGCGCCCGATGCCTACTGTGACCGCTGCGACCTGTTGGTGGGCCTTCCGGGCCTGCATGTGATCGGGGTGGAGCGCGAGCCGGGCCGATTGCAGATCACCGTCGAGTCGCCGTCAACGGTGATGGGCTGTCCCTCGTGCGGGGTCGTGGCCGGCTCCCACGGCCGACGGATGGTCCGACTGGTCGACATCCCCTGTTTCGGTGCGTCGACCGTGGTGTGGTGGCGCAAGCACACGTGGACGTGTTCGGAGCCGTCGTGTCCGGTCGGAGTGTTCACCGAGCAGGACGGGCAGGTCGCCAAGCCCCGCGCGATGCTCACCACCCGAGCGTGCCGGTGGGCGACCGAACAAGTCCGCCGCGAGCACGCCTCCATCGCCGGGCTGGCCCGCCAGTTGGGCACCACCTGGCGAACGGTGTGGACCAGCATCGAGCCGATCCTGACCCGTGCCGCCGCCGATGAGTCCCGGTTCGCCGGCGTGACCACCCTCGGCGTGGACGAACACCTCTGGCACCACGTCGACCCCCGCCGGCGAGGTCCCAAGGAGTTGACGGGCATGGTTGATCTCACTCGTGACAAGGACGGACGCGTCCGCGCACGATTGCTCGACCTGGTGCCAGGACGTTCGGGGACGGTGTACAAGACGTGGCTCGACCAGCGCGGCAAGACGTTCAAGGCTGGGGTGGAGGTCGCGACCCTGGATCCGTTCCGCGGGTACAAGAACGCCATCGACGACAAACTCGCTGACGCCACTGCTGTCCTTGATGCGTTTCATGTGGTCGCTCTGGCCGGTAGGGCTGTCGATGAGATCCGTCGCCGCATCCAGCAGGAGATCCACGGCCACCGGGGTCGTTCCGGCAACCCCTTGTACGGGATCCGGAACATCCTGCGCTGTGCGGCTGAACGGCTCACCGACAAGCAACACGCCCGCCTCGCGGCGGCGATCGCTGCTGATGAACGTCATGATGCCGTCCATGTCGCGTGGCAGTGCGCCCAACGCGTTCGGGCCGCTTACGCCCACCCCGACCCAGCCCAGGGACGGGAACTTGCCGAGCAGGTCGTCGCCAGCTTCCCCACCTGCCCGATCCCCGAGATCGCCCGACTGGGTCGGACCCTGCGCCAGTGGAAGGACGCGTTCCTGGCCTACTTCGACACAGGCCGAGCATCCAACGGCGGGACAGAATCCATCAACGGCCTCATCGAGCTCCACCGCCGCATCGCCCGCGGCTTCCGCAACCACAACAACTACCGGCTACGGATGCTCCTCATCGGCGGCGGACTCACCCTCGACCCACCGCAGGTATGAAGAGCCGGCAAACCGGGCTACAGTCCCTCCTGCAACCGCCGACGCGGGCGGGTCGTGCCCGGCTCAAGCCTGATGTGACGGGCCTCCCGGCATCGGCTAAGGTAGCTGTTCGCGGGCGATTGGCGCAGTGGTAGCGCGCTTCGTTCACACCGAAGAGGTCACTGGTTCGAACCCAGTATCGCCCACCGCAAAGCTCCCGTCCCACTCCGTCGCGGGAGCTCTTCATGTTCTCAGCTGACCCGGGGTAGGCGCTGCCCTCGATAGCCCCTCCGCGCAGCATCGGGCGGCCGGGGTTCGTCCACTGAGCCAACCAGCCTGGGGGAACCATCCACCGGACACCACGGCGTCCGTGGCTGGCCTGACTGGGCGTCGCGGCCACTCGCTCGGCCAGCGGTCGAAGGCGCGTCGATGCGGGAGCACATCCCGCATGGGTGGCACGCGGCACCGCGCTCTGTGAGCGCTTGTTCGGATGGATGAGGGTTGGTCCAGGAGGGCAGAGCCCCGACGCGCGCATGAGTTCGGACACGTGTGATCTCATCCCCTCGTGGCTGAATCAACCCCGTGAACGAGTTTTCATTAGTTCGACTTCCANNAGGGATCATATCAAGGAGCGCCAAGCTGTTACGCGCGCCCCTGCAGGCGAATGCATTTCCGGGAGGGGGATGGAGCTATTTCCGGCCGGCGAGCATGACAGCTNNTGGGGCGTTATCGAGCGGGCGATCAATGACGGTGATTACTACCTCTCGATCATTGGAGGCCGCTACGGCTCAGTGGACAGTGNNAAAACACAGGTCAGTTTCGCTGATCGCGAATAAGACCACGCAAAGATGACAGGGGAGCTTGTCATTGCGTTCTGCCATGCCGACCCGGGCCTTGTCGCGGTTCGCAATACTGATGGGGATCAGGGTTTGGCGCAACGCCTAGTGCAGTTCACGGAGCGCGTACGCCATGATAGGCAGATTGCCACTTGGACGAGACCACCGGAGTTGGCCGGCTAAGTCGTCCTTGCACTGAATGACCTGAGGCTCAACAGTCCCGCGATTGGCTGGGTTCGCGGGGACAGCCCCATAACCGAGGCTCAACTCACCGAGCGGCNNGCCAGAATCTCGAACGAACTTGAGGTCACCCGTCGACGCGTAGCCGAGTTGGAGAAGTTGCTGACACCCGCCAACCTCGCCCAAGGGCTAGACACCTCACGCTCCACGGCTCGGTTACGGCCCACGTACAGCTCGGCGACATCGGCGGCTTCACAGACTCCCGGAGCGCTCGAAAGCGACAAGAGCATGGGAAATGATCCTGCGTTGTGTAGCAAGGCAGCTTCTCTCCGGCGCATACACACCTATCAGCTGTCTGACGCATTGGCTGACTGGGTCGACGGCCGGGCTGGAATCATGAGCGACCCCAGGTGGATAGTCAGGTACTCCCATCAAAGCTGGCGGAGCGAGCGAGCGGACTGCGGCCTCCGGATCCAAACCGGCGCGCTTCACCNNACCTCGGGCCCAGTGGCACGCGATACACGCGTCACCTTCCTTGACTTCAGCTACCGTCGCCCCGTCGTGCGATCGGCCCAACGTGGTCACTGGGCGACGCAATGGGCCGGCAGCTATTGTCTTGCCGAAGTTCGACCGGAGTTGATGAACGAGACGAAATCGAACTCATCGAGATAGCGCTTGATTGAATACGGGCCAGGGTAATCAAATATCGTCGTCTGTGGGTCATGTGCTGATTCGTAATAGGAAATCGGGAAGAGCGAAGATACACCGTCCCTGGGTCCAGGGGAAAGCACGACCTTGTGGTCGAACTCAAGTGCATCGAATGCCTCTAGCGTGGCCCTAGACGTCTCCGGATTTGCATGCATAACAATATAGAGATTGCCGAGGTCCACCCGGCCGCTCCGTTCCACCCACTTGGACTTCGCCTCCGTGAAGCTTCCATAGTGCATGAAGTAGACCCGAACATCTCCTGCTGAACCGGACAGCCTCCCAACGGGGAATCCCTCCTCTGCTTCCATATCCTCCTGCATGTCCAGCGACAAGTACTCTGTGAGATTCTGCACAAATACCACGAAATCCTCGCGCGTGAAGTAGAGGTTGATAGTAGGTGTATTGAATCTCAGTTTGAGGTCGCTGAGAACTATCCCCGCGAGGCAGTTGTTTGAAATGATTGAAGGAGACGTGTTGACCACCCGTCGCCTCTTGGTAATCAGATACATTTGCCTCGGGAGCAGCAGCACCCGGCGCAGAGCCTTCTTGGGTAGGTCCGCGTAGCGGCTCATTCGGACTCGCTTCCTTGAGTGATTGGGCCCTACCACCGGGGATACCCAGGATGAGAGCCTATCCTGCGTCCGACCCCACACAGCCCCGCGTCGGTGCTCAAGAACGCGACATCGGTGGCATGTGCCTCTCTGATGCTGGGTGGCTGAGTGCACTCACGGTTGGCATCCTCCACCTGGCTGGGGATCTGCGTCTGCCTCAACCAGCACTCTCGCCCTTCCGCTCTCTCAGATCCAGACCGTCACCGCACGTCCGCGGCTAACCTCGGGCGCGCGGTGGTTCATCAAGCTCGGCCTGCACCAGCCCCTGTCTCCCCCACCGCCCACGCAGTTCCTACCGGACTCCCTTAAGGGCCAGCACGAGCTGATTGACCGCTGCGACACCTGCTCGACACCAGCGTCTCGCGATCCCCACCCCACAGGCGGGTACGATGCGATCTCCTCGTGCGGCGCGCTCAATGGCCCATCGACAGCGCCCCACCTGCAAAGGGGTATGGCACGTGGCCGCTGAACGTCCATATAGTGAGATTCTGGGTCGGGTGGGACCTTGTCCCCATGACCAGAAACCCCCGTAAGGGCGGGTTTGTCTCATGATATGGACTCCTCGTTCACGATTCGAGATCCGGATTTGCGTCTGGTGGGTCGAACTAAAACGATGGAGCCAGCAATTCGGCAATGGTGCCGTCACTACTTCTGTGAAAGCAGGCAGCCATGACCGCACCGGCCCTCGTCCTGGTGGCCCGCGGCAGCGCCGACGCGAAGGTCGCCCAGGTGACCCACAGTCTGCGCCAAAGCCTCCAAACCGTGCGCCCCGAGATGGTCGTCCATGCCGCGTTCCTCGACCACTGCTCCCCGAACGGCATGCAGGTCGTGGCCCAGCTGGCGAAGCAGAAGGTCGGCGAGATCGTCCTGGTTCCGCTGCAGTTGACCAACGCCATCGAGCCGCACCCTGGGATGGACGAGCTCGTCCGGCGCGCCCGTGCGGCGCACCCCGAGGTGCACCTCACCGTGTCCCGTCCGATCGGGCCCGAACTGAGCCTGCTGACCATCCTCGACCAGCGGCTGCGCTCCTCGCTGAGCGCACACCGGGTGCTGGAGCTGGACGGTCTGGTGCTGTCGTCCGCCAGTTCGNGGGACGTGCGCGGCGCTGCGCTGCTGGCGCGGCGCGCCCGACAGTGGTCGACCCACCACAAGCTGCCCTGCCTGACCGCGGTCGCGGACNGGCTCGGGCCCTCGGTGGCCCAGGCCATCCAGGGCCTGCGCTCGCAGGGGCGCCGGCACATCGCGGTCGGCTCGTTCTTCCTGACGTGCAACGATCTGTTCCAGGTGCAGGCGGACCTCGCCTACCGTTGCGGCGCGGTGTCGGTCAGCGAACCCCTCGGCCCAGCGCGCGAGATCGTCGACCTGATCCTGGCCCGTTACGCGTTCGCGGCCATGGACCTGCTCGACTTCGGCTTCGACCAGCTGGCCGAGGACGACCTCGACGGGGTGCCGGAACGGCATCTCAGCGTCGTCGGCGCCTGAACCGGGCACTGCACTTCCGCCGCGGGAGGTCACACCCGCGTGGTCCTGATCAGGACTGGGCGACCCGTGCCTTCTCGGCAGCCACATCGAACTCGGCTGCCGGCCAGCCCAGATCCATCGCGACCAAGTGCTCGCGCAGCAACTGCGCCACCGCCCAGTTGCGGTACCACTTGCGATCGGACGGGATCACGTACCAGGGNGCGACATCGGTGTTGCAGCGCTCGAGGACGTCGGCGTAGGCCTCCATGTAGGCGGGCCACTGTTCGCGGCTGTCGACGTCGTGCGGGTTGTACTTCCAGTACTTCTCCGGGCTGGCGAGCCGCTCGGCCAACCGTGCCTTCTGCTCGCCGTTGGAGATGTTCAGGAAGCACTTGATGATCGTGGTGCCGCTGGCTGCGACCTCGGCCTCGAACTTGTTGATCTCGTCGTAGCGGGACATCCACTCCTTGACGGGCACGAGGTTCTCCACCCGCACGATCAGCACGTCCTCGTACTGCGAGCGGTCGAAGATGCCGATCATGCCCTTGTGGGGCAGGGCACGGCGGATCCGCCACAGGTAGTGATGCTTGCGTTCCTCTTCGGTCGGCCCTTTGAACGCGGTGAGCTCGACGCCTTGGGGATCGACCATGCCGATCGCATGCCGGATCACTCCGCCCTTCCCCGAGGTGTCCATGCCCTGCAGGACGATGAGGACGCTGCGCGCGGTCTCGGGGTTGCTGCGCCCGTCGGCGTAGAGCCGTTCCTGCAGGTCGGAGATCTCGGGGGCGAGCGCCACCGTGTGAGCTTCCGCGTCCTGCTTGCCCTTGCCGGGGTACCCCGGCGTGGCGGAGGCGTCGAGACCGCTCACGTCGACCGGCCCCTTCGGGAGTCGGAGCAACTGGCTCAGCGGAGCGGTCGGATGGAAGGACGGGGACTTGGACTTGGCCACCTCTGTAGTGTGTACCAATCCCCGCCCGTCCGGCAGAGGCAGGCCGCACCCGATCGGGCCCTTCGCGCGAGGAGGTCGTCGTGGTGCTGCCGGTGAATCCACCGCTCGAACCGATGCTGTCCCGTTCCGCCGCGAGCATCCCCACCGGCATGGCGTACGAACCGAAGTGGGACGGCTTCCGCTGCCTGGTGTTCCGGGACGCCGACCAGGTGCAACTGATCAGCCGCAACGGCCGCGACCTGACCATGTACTTCCCGGAGGTGGTCGCCGCGGTGCTGGCGAACACGCCGCACCGGTGCGTGCTGGACGGGGAGCTGATCCTCGTCAACGGGGACCGGCTCGACTTCGTCCGGTTGTCCGAGCGGATCCATCCCGCGCTGACCCGGATCACGATGCTGTCGCAGACCACCNCCGCCTCCCTGGTGTGCTGGGACCTGTTGGCCATGGACGACGACGACCTCCTGGCGGAGCCGTTCCGCGTCCGGCGGGAGCGCCTCGTGGCCGCCCTGGCCGCCGCCGAGCCGCCCGTCCACGTGACCCCGTTGACGACCGACCTGGCGGTGGCCAAGCGCTGGTTCACCACCTTCGAGGGAGCCGGCCTGGACGGCGTGGTCGCGAAGCCGCTGGAGGGCACGTACCAGCCCGGACAACGGGCGATGCTCAAGGTGAAGCACGCCAGGGAGGCCGATGTGGTCGTCGTCGGGTACCGGCTGCACAAGAACGCCACGGCCGAGCGGCCCTTGCTCGGTTCGTTGCAGCTCGGGCTGTACGACGACGTCGGAGAGCTGCATTGGATCGGCGTGGCCGCGTCGTTCACCGAGAAGCGCCGGGCCGAACTGGTCGCCGAGCTCGCTCCCCTGCTGCTCCAGCCGGGCGATCCCGGGTACCCCGAACACCCCTGGTCGGGTGGCCTGGAGGAGGCCAAAGGGCGGCGTCCCGGGATCCAGAGCCGTTGGTCGCCGCAGGTGCTTCGGGAGACCCACCTGCTGCGGCCCGAACTGGTCTGCACGGTCGGCTACGACCATCTGGAGGGCTCGCGGCTGCGGCACACCGCCCAATTCCGCCGCTGGCGGCCCGATCGGGAGCCGACGTCGTGCACCTTCGATCAACTGGACGAGGCTGTGGGTTTCGACCTGGCCAAGATCCTGGGTCAGCCGTCGAGCCGGCAGGACGGCTGACCGCCCGGCAGCCGGTGCCGGTTCGCCGCCACCCAGCGGTAGGCGGGGGTGGCCAGCAGTTCCCCGGTCGGGAGGCGAGAGCGCGGCCGATCGTCCGCCAGATCGCGTGCGTCGAGGTGGCCAGGGCGAGCCCGATCGCGCGAGCGCCGTAGCTCACCGCGCCCTCCGCGCCCACGTAGGGGATCTCGCGGGCGGCGCGCCCCAGGTCGACTTCCGCGCGGCGGCGGCACCGGTGAGCGGCACGATCTCGGCACGGACGTCGCGCGCCCGCAGCCAGTCGGCGGCTCTGGCGCAGAAGCCGCAGTCGGGGTCGTAGAGCAGCCTCATGGTCCGGCCCCCGCGGGGATCGTCCGGCCTCACCCGGGCCGTCCTAGAGTGACCCCATGCCTCCGAGCGAACGCCAGCGCGCGCTGTTGGCCACCACCCGCTGGGCCTGGCTCGCCGCGTTCCTCGACCGCTGGTTCGCCGACCCGCTGGACGCGGCCGACGGTTCGACCCCGGACGAGATCCGCGGCGCGGCAGCCNGGGCCGGGATCGACCGGCTGCCCACCGGTCTGGTCGAGTGGTTCGAACTCGTGGGTCGCCGACTGGAGCCCGTCCAGGACGCACCGGCCACCCCGGAGACGCTGCGATCCCTGGCCGGTGCGGCCGTGGTGTGGACCGAGAACCAAGGCGTCTGGTCGATCCTGGCCGGTGCGACGGACGCGGAGCCCGGCGTTCTGGACGACCCCGAGTTCGGCTGGNACCCCGCCCCGCTGACCGACACCCTGGACGCGATGCTGCTGAGCGACACCATCGTCGGAGCGTGGTCGTCGTCCGGGCGCGGACCCCTCGGCCCGTTGGCCGAGCCGGTTCGCGCCGGGATGATCGCCGAGGTCACCGAAACCGAGCAGGCCGCGTTGTGGGCCGCGTACCCCGAGCTTCCGCTGCCCAGCAACCCGTTTTGGGACGNNACTCCCCGAGGTAATGCACACGCGTTCCTGCGCGGCGACACGGCGAGTGGGTCCGGCATCGAATGGATGACCGCCACCGAGCAGGAGTTCGACCGCCTCGCCGCACTGGTCGACCTCGACCCGCCGGAGGGCGAGCACGAGGTCGTGCTGGCGGTGACGAACCTGTCCGACCCCCAGCGGCGGCTGGTGCTCGATGCCCTCGGCGTCCCGCTGANNCCGATCCGTACCGGGAAGCCGTCGCCGGGCTCGGTCACCTGGGGATGGCCACCGGCGCGCCCGATGCGGTCCGGTTTCACGTGACGACCCGGGACGCCGACGCGGCCGCGGCCGCGCTGCTGGCTGCCGTTCCGCCCGACCTCGTGGACCAGAGCGTCATCGCGGCCCGCCCGGTCCGGCTCGCGAGGTTCCACATCGTTCACCCTCCCGGTCGGCAAACCCCGTTCCTCCTGTGACCCGGTGACCGGCAACCGGCCCTCACTCGGGGTTCCGGGCCCGGCTCGGCTGCACCCGCATGGGTTCGCCCGGCATCTTCGGATACTCGGGNGGATACGGCATCTCTCCCTCCCCCGCGGTCNNGTCCCGGGCGTACCACTCCAGGGCAGTGGCCAGCGAGGCCGGGGCGATCTCGTCCAGCACCGCCCAGCGGTCGCCCACCTCGGCGAAACGTCCGGGCATGGTGAGCAGGGTGAAGTCGTCGGGATGAACCTCGGGCAGCTCGTCCCACGTCAACGGCGCCGAGACCCTGCCCTCCGGGGTGGGCCGGATCGAATACGCCGAGGTCATCAAGCGGTCGCGGGCCATCTGGTTGAAATCGACGAAGATGCGCGCCCCGCGCTCCTCCTTCCACCAATTCACGGTCACCCGCTCAGGCATCCGGCGCGCCAGTTCACGGCCGACGGCGATCGCCGCGTGCCGAGCGTCGATGAAGTCGGCCGGCTCGATGGGCGCGAAGACGTGCACCCCGCGTCCGCCACTGGTCTTCGGGAAACCCACGAGGCCGGCCTCGTCCAGCACCGAACGAAGTTCGAGGGCCGCGGTCACCGCATCGGTGAACTCCGTCCCGGGCTGGGGATCCAGGTCGATCCGCAACTGGTCGACGGCATCGACCCGGGGCGTCCGGACCGGCCAGGGATGGAACCGGACGGTGCCCAGGTTCACCATCCACACGATGGTGGCCAGGTCGTGGGGGCACACCTGCAGGGAATGGCGCCCCGAGGGGAACGTGATCTCGGCCCGGCCCACCCACTCCGGCGCCCCCTTCGGCAGCCGCTTCTGGTAGAACGCCTCGCCGTCGGGGTTGTCCGGGCTCATCAGGCTCGCGGTGTCGGTGACACCNCCGGGCCAGCGCTCCATGGTCGTCGGACGATCCCGCAAGGCCGCCAGGATGCCCGGCCCGACGCTGAGGAAGTAGTCGACCACCTGTCGCTTGCTGAGCCCGAGCGCGGGAAAGTAGGGCTTGTCCGGGCTGGACACCCGCACCGCCCGTCCGTCGATCTGAATCTCGTCCGCCGGCACCGCCATGTCCGCAGCGTACGCGACTACCCTGGACCGTCCCGGTAGCCAGGAGGTCCTGCCATGACGATCGATCCGAGCCAGTTCCGCACCCCTGAGCAGTGGCGAGCCCAACTGACACCGCAGGAGTACCACGTGCTGCGGGAGGCCGGCACCGAGGCGCCGTTCATCGGCGAGTACACCGACACCACGACCGAGGGCGTGTACCGGTGCAAGGGCTGCGACGCGCAGTTGTTCCGCAGCACCGAGAAGTTCCCCTCGCACTGCGGGTGGCCGTCGTTCTTCGCCCCGGCGGATGCCGCCGGCGTCCGGTACGTCGAGGACCGGTCCCACGGCACCGTCCGCACCGAGGTCCGGTGCGCGGTCTGCGACTCGCATCTAGGGCATGTTTTCGCCGGCGAGGGGTACGACACGCCGACGGACTTGCGGTATTGCATCAACTCCATCTGCCTGGTGTTGGAGCCGACGTCGGAGTAGGCGCCGACACGGCGCGTCCCGCTGGCGCTGCGAGGTGCCCGGCCTACCCTCGTCGGTGTGGGTGGTGCTCGCACGAAGCTTCCGTCGGCGCCGCGGCTGTTCGATGACGCCGTGGCGGCGATGATGGCGATGCACTGGCGTCCGGAGCTGGTGATCGAAGAGATCCCGGCCCCCAGCGCATCGCTCCACACGCGGTCGCGATCGGCGCCGAGGTGATCGCGGCGGGCGAGGAGCTCGGCAACGGCCGGCTCGTCCTGCTCCACGACCCGGCGGGGAACCCGTCCTGGGACGGGGAGTTCCGCTGCGTTACGTACGCGCGCGCCGATGTCGACGCCGAAATGGTCGCCGACCCGCTGCTGACCGACGTGGGATGGAGTTGGTTGACCGACGCGCTCGCGCGCTATGACGCCCGCTACGCGGCCCCCAGCGGCACCGTGACCGCCGTGTCGAGCAAGGCGTTCGGGACCATGTCGGAGGATCCCCGCGCGCGGAGGTCGAGATCCGGGCGTCGTGGACGCCGTTGATCGAGGCCGGCGAGGACATCACCCGGCACCTGATGAGCTGGGCCGATTACTCTGCACCACGGCGGGCCTGCCGCCGCTGCCCGAGGGCGTCGTCCCGCTGAGCCGGCATCGCCGGTGAGCGAACCCACAGCCGGCGACCCCGTCGTCCTGGACCACCCGCGGGAACCACTGCGCCCGGTCGTGGCACGGCTGGATGTGCTCGCCGAGGCCACCGCTGCCCTCGCCGCCGGCAGCGGCCCGCTCGCGGTCGACACCGAACGTGCCCACGGCTTCCGCTACTCCCCTCGCGCGTATCTGCTCCAGTTCCGCCGCACGGGAGCGGGAACCTACCTGATCGACCCGATCGCCTTCACCGACGATCCCGGACGCGCCGCGCTGGAGGACCTCGCGAACCAGCTCGCAGACACCGAATGGATCCTGCACGCGGCCTCCCAGGACCTGCCCTGTCTCGCCGAACTGGACGTGCTGCCGAGGACCCTGTTCGACACCGAGTTGGCCGCCCGCCTGCTGGGTCGCCCCCGAGTCGCACTCGCCACCCTGCTCGAAGAGGAGTTCGGGGTCATCCTGCGCAAGGAGCACTCCGCGGCGGACTGGTCGCGCCGTCCCCTGCCGGCGGAGTGGCTGACCTACGCGGCGCTGGACGTGGAACTGCTCGTCGAACTGCGCGACCGGCTCGCCGCCGAACTCGTGGCGGCGGGCAAGGACGACTGGGCGCGCCAGGAGTTCGCCCACTTGGTCGCCACCGCTCGCCGGCCCGCACCGGTCCGCCGGGATCCCTGGCGGCGCACCTCCGGCCTGCACGCGGTCAAGACGCCGCGCGGTCTGGCGGTCGTCCGCGAGTTGTGGACCGAGCGGGACCGGATCGCCGCCGACACCGACCGGGCGCCAGGACGCCTGCTGCCCGACCGGGCGATCGTGAAGCTCGCCGGACGGGCGGACGAACCGCCCCACCGGGTCCTCGGCCGCGATGACCTGGCGGGTGTGGCCGAGTTCGGCTGGCGCGGCGCGGCCCGGTACACCATGCGGTGGCTGGCCGCGCTCCATCGCGCGGGTGCCCTCGACCGGCAGGATCTGCCGCCCCGACAANCTGCCGCATGAGGGCCCCCGCACCCGCGCACCTGGGAGGGCAAGTACCCCGAGGCGGCGGCCCGGTGGACGTTCGTCCGGGAGACGGTGATCGGGCTGGCAGAGCGAAACGGGATCCCGGTGGAGAACCTGCTGTCCCCTGACCTGCAACGGCTGGTGGCCTGGGATCCGCCGGTCCCTTGCACCGCCGACGCCCTGGACGAGTTGCTGGCCGGCGGAGGGGCCCGCCCGTGGCAGCGGGCCCTGGTGGTGCCGCCACTGGCGGCCGGAATGCCCTGAGCTCGCACCCCCGCTGGGTAGGGTGTCGCCCATGTCGTCCGACCCCCGGAAGCGCGCCCCGCTGGGGCGTGGCACGGAGGCGACCTCACGCCGCCGCCGATGTTCGGCTCCGCGCCGCCACCGGTGAGCGCCCTCCCCGCCGCCGGTGGCCCCGTTCCAGGCCTCAGCAACAGTGCCGGCGCGTCCCCCGTCCCCGGCGAGCGCGTCGCTGGCCCGCAACCGCGGGGTGGCCTTGACCGCGCTGGTGATCGCCGCGTCCACGCTGGCGATGACCCGCGACACTGCCCCGGCCCCACGGCACGCGGCCGCCGCGCTGCTGGGCGCCGACGGCCACGTGGAACTCCTGGCGCAGGGAACCGACCGGCTGACGACCCTCGAAACTGCCGACCTACCCGGCGTGCGGGCGCTCCGGGCCGGGCCACAGTCGTTTCTGAGCACGGGTTACACCGCCGACGAGACCAACGGCAGACACTGGCTGCGGCTGAGCCGGGTCAACCGGGGCCCGTCCGGCTACCTCGATCGTGCCGACACCCTGTACGCCCTCGACGCGACCGGGCTCGTGGGCCATGTGAACGACAATGGCGACCGGTATGTGTCCTTCCGCCCGGGGTTGCTGGAGTTGCCGGCGGACGTCCACGCAGGGTCCACCTGGCAGAGCAGCGGCACGATGTTCAGCGGCAAGAACATCAGCGTCGACGGCAGCGTGCCCTACGCCTACGCCGCGAGCGCCCAGCCGGCCTCCAGTTTCCCCGGCTGCCTCACGGTCATCGGACGGCTGACCCTCGGCACCCAGGCGATCGACTCGAGCACCACCTGGTGCCCGGGCCGCGGCATCGTCGCCGAGACCGACAGCGACGGATCACGGGTCGCGGTGGACGCGTTCCCCGCCTGGGCCGACCCGCGGGCCACGGCGGCGACCACCGGCGAGGCCCCGGCCCGGAGTCTTGCCGCGGCGAGCCTCGTCACGGTGCCGTCGGTGACCCTGCCGCTCACACCGGAGCCGGCCAGTCCGCCCACGTTCGGTCTTCGCGCGGGAGTCGTGGCGAGCCGGACCAGTCCGGACGTCATCGGCTTCCGCGTCGCCCCGACCGGGATCACCCGCGCCTGGCGCGCCGCGCCCGGGGCATCGCATTCGTCCAGGGCACCTTCGGGGACGTGACGGTGGTGGGTACCACGGCGGGCCGCCTGGTGGCCTTCGACGCCGACGGGCAACGGCTCTGGCAGGCGGACACCACTGAGGTGCCGATCCGGCACCCCTTCGTCCGACTCGACCAGACGACGATGGTCGCGACGTTCGTGGATGGGCGGGTGGCGGCCTATGACCTGCGGACGGGAGCCGTCCGTTGGGAGAACCACGTGCAGGCCGACCTGCAACTGCCGCCGGTCGTCGCGGACGGGCGCGTGATCGTGGTGACCCCGGACGTGACGTGATCGCCTACGACGCCGGCTCAGGCGCCGTTCAGTGGCGCACCGAAGTGCCCGATGCCGCCGAGACCCTCGCCGCCGGGAACGGGGAGGTGTTCGTGTCCGCACAGGTGCAGGGCCGGATCTACGCGCTGGACGGGAGCACCGGTGACCTGCGCTGGGAGTGGATCGACCACGAGGATCGCCTGCAGCTGATCCCCGCCGGCGGCCGGCTCATCGTCATCGGCGAGACGTCGGTCTATGCCCTCGATGCCTCGGGGAACCGGCAAGTGTGGCGGGTCCCCATCACGGGACGGGCGGCGTTGGCCGGCGATCAGCTGGTGTTGGTCGGCGACACGGACGTGACCGCGCTCGCTCTGGACGGCCGCCAGGTCGGCCACTGGCCACTGCCGAACCGTCCGCGACGGCCGGAGTCGACGTGGGTGAGCGTGGCCGCCGACGGGTCGGTGATGATCAGCGACAGCTTCTTCAACCTCTACCGGCTGGCGGCGGCATGAGCGTCCCGGTGTGGACGAGGTTGCCCGTCCTGCTCGTCAAGACCGTCGTCCGGTCGGTGTTCGTCGAACCGATCCGAGAGGGACGGCTCGACTGGCGCAGCTGGCCGCCGGGGCTGCTGCCCCTCGCGGTGTTGGCCGGCCTCGGCTACGGCCTCGCCGCGGCACTGGCGGCCTTCGCCGGACCGGTGCGGGCGGTCGACGTGTTGGTCAACTCCTACGAGTCCTCCGCGGTGGTGCCGCAGTGGGCGAGCACCGTCCTACTGATCCTGGTGACCCTGGGCCTCGCATTGGTCACCACCGGCGCGCTGCACGCCGCCTGGTACGTCAAACTGATGCTCCTCGGCGCGCTGTTCATGCTGCTGCTGCCCTCCATGGTCGGCCCGTACGGGTTGATCGCCCCGGTGGCCCTGCTGGGCGTGATCGTCCTGTTCGCCGTGCGCTGGCGTGGCCGGTTCGCCTGGTGGGAATTCCCGATCGTGACCGTGCTTCTCCTGGTGGGCATGCAGCTCCCTGGCTCCTCATGCCCGAGCACCAGGCNNCTTGGGGTCGCCGCCGGTCCGGCCCTGCTGGCCAACCTCCTCCAGACGCTCTTGACGTTGTCGTTTCCCGTCCTGATCGCCGGCGGCGCCGGCCTGGCGCAGATCTCCCTGTTGGCCGTCGGCTCGGCCCAGGCCACGTTCAGTCACGCGCTGGGACGGCGTGGCTGGTGGATCCTCGCCGCCGTCCTGGTCGCCTGGCGCGGGGTCGACGTCGCAGTCGGCCTCGGGGACGGGGTGCGCTGGCTGCAGTGGCCCGCCCTGGTCTCGGCAGCCGTCGCGCTGGCGCTGGCGGGCGCTTTCGTGTGGGTCGTGTTGCGCCTCGCGCGGGCGGCCCTGCCGGACTCCCCGAGCCCGGTCGCCAACGAGCTCGGCCAATCGTCGCTGCTGTTCGGCGCCGGGGTCACCTGGCCCTTCCTGGTGCTGTTGCCCGGGGCGGTGCTCGGGGCCGTAGCCGCGGCCGCGGGCTGGACGGCGGTGGCTTCGGTCACCGGCTGGTTCCTGCCCCTGCTGCGCAGCATGACCGCGATCGCGGTGTTCCGGGCTCTGTTCGGGCTGGCCCTGGTGGCCGCCGCCGTGGGCCTGGCCCGTCGCGGCCGCGTCGCGCTGGCCGTCGGGTTCGCGGCGTTCGCGAGCGGGACGACGCTGGATCTGGCATCGATCGTCGGCAATCTGGACGTCCGCGTGATCGCTGACCCCTCTGCGCTCNTGGCACCGGTGGTGGCGCTCGCGCTCGCGGCCTGGCGGGGAGTCGCGCGCACCTTCGACGCCTACGCGGCCTGGGGGCTGGGGCTGGTGCTGCTCGTGTGCGCGGTGTTCCCGCACCGCGCCGTCCTGGCCGACCCCGTCTCGGCCGTGCTGGGCTTCAGCGGTCTGGGCGTGTTGCTGTTCGGCCTGGTCTGGCGGGTGCTCACCGACGGGGCGCTCACCAACGGCGAGTCCCGGGGCTTCCCGCGGGCGGCCCGGGTGCTGCTGTTCCTGGGCTACGCGCTGTTCGCGATCATCCTGGTCGCCCACGTCGCGCTCACCCGGACGTCGGGCGGGGAGTTCGACGTCAGCGGGCTCGCCGAGCGCGGCGACGAGTTCATCGGCACCCCGATGCTGCTGGTGTCGGTGTTGATCGGCCTGGCCGGGCTCGCCCGTCAGCCCCGGACGACCGGCTGATCGTCCTGCCGGGCGGCCACCCACTCGGTGACCCACCGGGCGATGTCCCGGGCGGACAGGCCGGCCTCGTCCAGCAAGTCGTTCCGGGCCCCGGCGTCCACGAAGGCCTGCGGCAACCCGAACTCGCGGATGGGGGTCGGTACGCCGGCCAGCCGCAGCTCCTGGGCGACGCGGGAGCCCAGGCCGCCGGCCACTCCCCGNTCCTCGATGGTGAGGACGAGTTCGTGATCAAGGGCCAGCCGCAGAAGTTCCCGGTCGACCGGCAACGCCCACAGCGGGTCGACCACGGTCACCCCGACGCCCTCCCGGGACAACCGAGCCCCCACGTCCAACGCCGTTCCGACCAACTGCCCGTAGCCGATCACGAGCACCCGCGGATGCGCGTCGCGGGCCAGCACGTCGACCCCGTTCAGGCTGATCACGGCAGGGATCGGATCGGGCAGCCGGTCCTTGGAGAACCGGATGACCGTGGGTCCGTCGTCGACGCCTACCGCTTCGCGCAAGGCGGCGTCCAGCCGGGGTTCGTCGCGTGGCGCCGCCAACCGCAGGCCCGGGACGAGCCCCAGCAGCGAGAGATCCCACATTCCGTGGTGACTGGGCCCGTCCGGCCCCGTGATCCCGGCCCGGTCGAGGACGAATGTGACCCCGAGGCGGTGCAGGGCCACGTCCATCAGGACCTGGTCGAAAGCACGGTTGAGAAACGTCGCGTAGATCGCGACGACCGGGTGGAAACCGGCCGCGGCCAGCCCTGCGGCCGAGGTGACTGCGTGCTGCTCGGCGATCCCGGTGTCGAAGACCCGGTCGGGGAACAGCTTGGCGAACCGGTCGAGCCCGGTCGGGTGGAGCATGGCGGCGGTCAGCGCGACCACGCGGTCGTCGTTGGCGCCGATCCGGACGAGTTCCTCGGCGAAGGCGTCGGTCCAGGTGCGGCCGGCGGTCACCAGCGACTCGCCGGTCGCCTCGTCTATGCGGCCGACGGAGTGGAACCGGTCCTCCTCGTGCTGCTCGGCGGCCAGGAAGCCCCGGCCCTTGTCGGTGAGGCAGTGGACGATGATCGGCCCGCCGAAGTTCTTCGCCTGGATGAAGGCGGTTTCGAGGGCGGCCTCGTCGTGGCCGTCGATGGGCCCGAGGTACTTGATCGACAGGTTGGAGAACAGACTCTGCGGGGCCAGCGCGTCCTTGACCCCCATCTTGAACGCGTGCATCGCCCCGTACGCCAGCTTGCCCACGACCGGGAACGAGTTGACCAGACGCTTGATCAGCTTGAGGGTCTTCTCGTAGCGGCGATCGGTGCGGAACGCCGACAGCTGCGTCGCCAGGCCCCCGACCGTCGGGGTATAGGAGCGGCCGTTGTCGTTGACCACGACGACCAGGCGGAGGTCGTCCTGAACTGCGATGTTGTTCAGCGCCTCCCAGGCCATCCCGCCGGTGAGGGCGCCGTCCCCGACCACCGCCACGACCGTCCGCGGTTCTCCGCGCAGCCGGAAGCCCTTCGCGAGCCCTTCCGCCCACGACAAGGAGGTGGACGCGTGGGAGTTCTCCACCCAGTCGTGCGGGGACTCGGCCCGGCTCGGGTAACCCGAGAGCCCGCCCTGCTGGCGCAAGCTGGCGAAGCCCTCCCGGCGTCCGGTGAGCATCTTGTGGACGTAGCTCTGGTGTCCGGTGTCGAACACGATCGGGTCGTACGGAGAGTCGAACACCCGGTGCAGGGCGATCGTCAGTTCGACGACCCCGAGGTTCGGCCCCAGGTGACCTCCCGTCCGGCTGACGTTGCTGACCAAGAAGGCCCGGATCTCGGACGCCAGTTGATCGAGTTCGTCGCGATCCAGCGGCCTTAAATCAGCAGGCGAGGAGATTCCCTCCAGCACGGACATGAGCCCGAGTGTAGGCCCAACCCTCAGAGTTTCCGGATGAAGACCTTGCCGCGCAGCGACTCTTCAACCAGGGCCACCTCCCTTCGTAGCCTGACGAGACAAGCCCCCTGCTCCGCCCAGGCGTCCACCGCCGAAGCCACGACCTGGGCATCGACGAAGTCGGCCAGACTCACTCGGACCTCCCCAGACCCGCCTTGTTCGCCCGCAGCTGGGATTCGACGAACTCGGCAGCGAACCGGGCCAACACCACCGGGTGGCGGCGCAGCACCGGATAGGCCCGATAGTCGGCCGGGCAGCAGTCGAGTAGAGATTCCACCGCGGTGGCCTCCCAATCGGGGGCGCCCGGCGGCCGCACCAGGCCGGCCAGCCGGGCGGGGTGTAGATCGCCGAGAGCGCCCGCTGTTCCATCGCCAGCTGGTGCCGTTCCAACAGTGTGGTCATCGCGGTGCCTCCATTCGAATCTGTGTTCGATTCTAAGGATAACAGGCCCCTCTGACAAGACCCTGGGCGAACCCGCTCGGCGCACTGGCCCCCGGGGTTTCGACAAGCTCAACCGCCGGGGCTCCATGGAACCCTTTACCCGCGCGGGGTTCGACAAGCTCAACCACCGAGACGGCAACCCTGCTTCTCCCCGGGGTTTCGACAGGCTCAACCGCCGGGGGTGCATGGAAACCCCTACCCGCGGGTCTCGACAAGCTCACCGCCGGGATGCAACCCCGCCTTCTCCAAGGTTTCGACAGGCTCAACCGCCGCCTGGGATGCGCTCATGCTCAACCGCCGGGGATGTGGTCAGGCTCAACCTGCCGGGAAGGCGCTCTGACTCAACACCGGGAGATCCTCAGCGGACCACGCCGGTCACCAGCCACCCGTCCCCGCGTTCCCGGACGAACAGCATCGTCGCTCGCACCGCCATGAACACCCCGAAGCCGATCCACAGCGCCACGGCCGCCCAGGTGGCACCGTGTGCCAGCAACCAGCCGCCACTCCCNCGCACCGCGAGCGCCACCGGCACGTAGGCCAGCGTGACCACGGTCATGCCACCGGCGAGCCAGCGGCCGTCCCCGGCGCCGATCAGCACCCCGTCGAGGACGAACACGTACCCGGACAGGGCCTGAGTGAACCCGACCACCACCAGGGCACCGCTGGTCGCCGCCCGCACCGTCTCGTCCGTGGTGAACAGCCACGGGAGCACCGGGGCAAGCGCAGCCACCACCAGCCCCACCGCGGCGCCGCCGATCACGCCCCAGCGCACCATGGTCTGCGTGGTGGCGCGCACCGCCGGCACATCGGCCGCCCCCAGGGAACGCCCGGTCAACGCCTGGGCGGCGATCGCCAGCGCGTCCAGGGCGAAGGCGAGGAAAGTCCAGACCGTGAACGCGACCTGATGGGCGGCCAACGTGGCCTCCCCNAGCCCAGCGGCGACCCAGGTGGTGAGCAGCAGCACCGCGCGCAGCGCGATCGTCCGGATCACCAATGGCAACCCGCCCGTGGCGGCACGCCACACCCTGCCGGGGTGCGGCCGGAACGCCACGCGCGTCCCACGGGCGTGCCGAAGGAACACCGCGCCCAGGCCGATCGCCATTCCCAGTTGGGCCAGCACGGTGCCGGCTGCCGAGCCTGCGATCCCCCAGCCGAGCCCGTACACGAAGGCCAGGTTGGCCACCACGTTGCCGACGAACCCCACCGTCGAAGCGATCAGCGGCGTCCGGGTGTCCTGGAAGCCTCGCAGGGCGCCGGTCGCGGCGAGCACGACCAGCATCGCCGGCAGGCCGGGGGCCGACACGCCGAGGTAGGTCGTCGCGTGGTCCAGCACCTCTCCCGTGGCGCCCAGCCCGGCGGCCAGCTGGGTTCGCAGGCACCACACCAGCACCCCCACCGGGACGCCCAGCACGAGGGCCAGCCAGCAGCCGTCGACCCCNGCCGCAACGGCCGCTCGNTCGGCGCCCGCACCGAGCGCACGGGCGACGGTCGCTGTGGTTGCGTAGGCAAGGAAGACGAACAGGCCCACGGCCGTGGCCAGCACCGAGCCGGCCACGCCGAGGGCGGCGAGCTGGGCCGTCCCCAGATGGCCCACGATCGCGGAATCCGCGAGCAGGAACAGCGGCTCCGCGATCAGCGCGAAGAACGCCGGCACCGCGAGCGCGACGATCTCCCGGCGCCGGGCCCGGGCGTCACCCCCGCCGTAGGCATACCACCACGCAAGTGCGGCGACGCCGACCCCGCTCAGGAGCAGGATCAGCACCCGCTGGATCGGATGCGCCCGGCTCTCGGCGTACGCGGCGCTGGCCGCTGCCGCAGCGGCCGGCAACAGGATCAAGGCCGTCCACCACCACCACGCGCCGATGTCGAGCAGGATCACCAGTGGCGCGTAGCCGGCCAGAAACGCGAACCAGAACAACCACCCCAACTTCAATGCCCGAGCGATCGGCCCCAGTGCCAGCAGCAGGCCGAGCAGTGCCGTGGCCAGGCTTCCGCCGAGCACGCAACTGCCCGCGTCCGGGTTCGACCGGCACAGCGCGGGGAAGACCGCGGCAGCGATCACCACCAGCAACCCGGCCACGAGCCCGGCGAGCACGGTCGCCAGATAGGCCCAGGCGATCCGTGCACCTACCTCCGGCCGGTCCCGGACGGCGACGGCCTGCGGCCGGCTCGGCCTGCGTCTACCCACGGATCACTTCTTCAGCAGGCTCCGCAAGACGTACTGCATGATGCCGCCGTTGCGGTAGTAGTCGGCCTCGCCCGGGGTGTCGATCCGGACGACTGCGTCGAACTCGATCGGCTTCGGGCCGCCGGTCGCGAGCACTCGAACGGTCTTCGGCGTCCGACCCTCGTTCAGCTCGGTGACCCCGGTGAACGAGAACGTCTCCTCGCCGGTGAGCCCCAGCGAATCGGCGTTCTCCCCNTCGGGGAACTGCAGCGGCAGCACGCCCATCCCGATCAGGTTCGAGCGGTGGATCCGCTCGTAGCTCTCGGCGATGACCGCCTTGACCCCGAGCAGCGAGGTCCCCTTGGCCGCCCAGTCGCGCGACGAGCCCGAGCCGTACTCCTTGCCCGCCAGCACGACCAGCGGGATACCCGCCGCCTGGTAGTGCTGCGAGGCGTCGTAGACAGTGCTGACCGGAGCGCCCGCGAGGGTGAAATCCCTTGTGAAACCGCCCTCGGTGCCCGGCGCCAGCTGGTTGCGCAGCCGGATGTTGGCGAAGGTGCCGCGGATCATCACCTCGTGGTTGCCCCGGCGGGACCCGTAGGAGTTGAAGTCCTTCCGCTCGACGCCGTGCTCGGTGAGGTACGTCCCGGCCGGGCTGTCGGCCTTGATCGACCCCGCCGGCGAGATGTGGTCGGTCGTGACGGAGTCGCCGAGCTTCAGCAACACCCGGGCGCCGGCGATGTCGGTCACCGGGGCCGGCTGGGCGGGCATGTTCTCGAAGTACGTGGGCTTGCGGACGTACGTCGACCGGNNATCCCACTCGAACAGCTCACCCTGCGGCGTCGGCAGCGACCGCCAGGTGTCGTCGCCGCGGAACACGTCGGCGTAGCGGTCCTTGAACATCTCCGCGCTGATCGACCCGCCGACCACCTCGTCCACCTCGGCCTGGGTCGGCCAGATGTCGCGCAGGAACACGTCGTTGCCGTCGGCGTCGGTGCCGAGCGGCTCGGTCATGATGTCGACGTCCATGCGTCCGGCGAGCGCATAGGCGACCACGAGCGGCGGCGAAGCGAGATAGTTCATCTTCACGTCCGGGTTGATCCGGCCCTCGAAGTTGCGGTTGCCGGACAGGACGCTGACGACCGCCAGATCGTGCTCGTTGATCGCCTTGGACACTTCGGGGATCAACGGCCCGGAGTTGCCGATGCAGGTGGTGCAGCCGTAGCCGACGAGGTTGAAGCCCAGCGCGTCCAGGTACCGATCCAGGCCGGACTTCGCGTAGTAGTCGGTGACGACCTGCGAGCCGGGGGCCAGGGTCGTCTTGACCCACGGCTTCACGCTCAGGCCCTTCTCGACAGCCTTCTTCGCGACCAGCCCGGCCCCGATCATCACGCTCGGGTTGGACGTGTTGGTGCAGGACGTGATCGCGGCGACCGTCACCGCACCCGTGGGCAGGTCGAAGCTCTCGCCACTGGCCAGGGTGACCGGGGCGTCGGCGATCTGCGTGGTGTAGTCGCCGATGACGGCCGCGAACGATTGCTTGGCCTCGGCCAGCTTGATCCGGTCCTGGGGCCGCTTCGGCCCGGCGATGGACGGGACGACGCTCGCCAGGTCGAGCTCCAGGTATTCCGAGAACCGCGGCTCGTGCTCCGGGTCGTGCCAGAGGCCCTGGGCCTTGCAGTACGCCTCGACCAGCGCGATCTGGTGCTCGTCGCGTCCGGTCAACCGCAGGTAGTCGGTGGTCTTCTCGTCGATCGGGAAGATCGCGATCGTCGAGCCGTACTCGGGGCTCATGTTGCCGATCGTGGCGCGGTTGGCCAGCGGCACCTCCGAAACCCCGGAGCCGTAGAACTCGACGAACTTGCCCACGACCTTGTGCGCCCGCAGCGTCTCGGTGATGGTCAGGACGAGGTCGGTCGCGGTCGCACCCTCGGGCAGCTTGCCGGTGAGCTTGAAGCCGACGACGCGCGGGATCAGCATGCTCACCGGCTGGCCCAGCATGGCGGCCTCGGCCTCGATGCCGCCCACGCCCCAGCCGACGACGCCCAGCCCGTTGACCATCGTGGTGTGGCTGTCGGTGCCCACGCAGGTGTCCGGATAGGCCTGGACGACGCCGTCCACGTCGCGGGAGAACACCACGCGGGCGAGGTTCTCGATGTTGACCTGGTGGACGATGCCGGTGCCCGGNGGCACCACCACGAAGTCGTCGAACGCCGTCTGGCCCCAGCGCAGGAACTGGTAGCGCTCGCGGTTGCGCTGATACTCGATCTCGACGTTGCGCGCGAACGCGTCCGGGGTGCCGAAGACGTCGGCGATCACGGAGTGGTCGATCACCATCTCCGCCGGGGACAACGGGTTCACCTTCGCCGGGTCGCCGCCGAGCTGGGCCACGGCCTCACGCATCGTCGCCAGGTCGACCACGCACGGCACGCCGGTGAAGTCCTGCATGATCACCCGGGCGGGGGTGAACTGGATCTCGCGGTTCGGCTCGCTGGCGGGATCCCACTGGCCGAGGGCCGCGATGTCGTCGGCGGTGATGTTGGCGCCGTCCTCGGTGCGCAACAGGTTCTCCAACAGCACCTTCAGGCTGAACGGCAGGCCGGCCGAACCGGGCACCTTGTCGACCGTGTAGATCTCGTACGTCGTGCCGTTGACGTCGAGGCCCGCCTTGGCGCCGAAGCTGTTCTGGCTCATCCTGCTCCTGTCCTGACAGATATCTTGATATCGAGATAATAGGCCCTAGCGGCCCTCTTGGGTAGCACGTCCAGCACTCCGGGCGGCGCCGTCACCGCGTTCGGCCCGCCGGCGCTCCCAGTCTGCCTGCAGTTCGGGATCGTCGAGCGCGAGCATGACCAGCGGGCAGTCGTGGGGGCCGGTCACGTCCAACTGGCACAGCGTGCAGGGATCGGTCGGACGCAGCGGACACCGCGGATCCGGACGGCGGCCCCGCGTCATCGTGGCTCCAACACGGCCAGGCATTCGGCGTGGTGGGTCATCGGGAACAGGTCGAAGCACCGCAGCGAGGCGACCCGGTAGCCGTGCCGTCCGGCGGCCGCGAGGTCGCGGGCCAGGGTCGCGGGGTCGCAGGAGACGTAGCCGACGACCCGCGGTTCCAGCGCGGCGATCGCCTCGATCACGTCCGGGCCGGCACCGGCCCGCGGCGGATCGAGGACGACGATGTCGGCGGTCAATCGTTCCCGGCGCAGCAGCGCCGCCACCGAACCGGCGAGGAACCGGGCCTCTGGGACGTTGCGGCGCGCGTGCGCCACCGCCTGCTTCGAGCCCTCGATTCCGGTGACCTCGCAGCCGGCCGTGGCGAGCGCCCCGGCGAAGAGCCCGACCCCGCAGTAGAGGTCGAGGGCCCGCTCCCCTCCCGGGGCGCCACGCCGGCCCGCACGGCCTCGACCAGCACCCGGGGAGCGCCCAGATGGCTCTGCCAGAAGCCGGCGGCACCCACGCCCCAACGCCGGCCGTTCGCCTCCTCGAGGACCACGGGCACCGGGTCTCCCTCGGCGACGAAGAACGGCCCAGCCGCGGTGTCGGCGGCCAGCATTTCGCCGGTGAACCCGTCCGGGGCCGGGCGATGCCGGGGCCGCGATCCGGCACCCCTCGGCGGGCAGCGGGACGATGTCGTGCGTCCGGTGGCCGCGCAGCCCCGCGCGGCCCTCCGGTGTCGCGTGGTAGCGCATCCGCGTCCGCCAGCCCAGGACTGGTGGCACCTCCTCGACCACGCCGTCCCACGTCAACCCCGCGAGATGCTGCAACTGACCGGCCACGACGCGGCGCTTCAGCTCCCGCTGGGCGGCCGGAGCGACGTGCTGGAAATCGCAGCCGCCGCAGCGTCCGGCCACCGGACAGGGCGGGACGACCCGATCGGCGGACGCCACCAGCACCTCGGTGACCGCCGCCCTGGCGAACCGGGCACCCACCGAGGTTAGCCGGGCCCGCACCCGCTCGCCCGGCAGGCCGTCCCGGACGAACACGACCTGCCCGTCCAGCCGTGCAACGCAATGGCCACCCTGGGCGATCTCCTCCAACACCAGGTCGACGACGTCGCCGACGCGGGCCCGCTCAGCTGGCGTCGATGTGCTGGCCGGCATGCACCGCCCCGGTTCCCGGACGACGCCAGGCCGCCGCGTTGTCGCGAGCGGCGCGGTCGATCGCGTACTTCGACGAGGCCAACAGGTACGGCACCGAGGTGACCATGACGCCCTGCATGAAGTCCAGCCGGGTCTTGAGGATGAACGCGGTCTGGTTGTGCAGCAGCCGCTCCCACCAGTGGCCCACCACGTACTCGGGGATGTACACGCACACCACGTCGCGCGGGTTGTCCGAGCGCAACCCCTTCACGTAGTTCAGGAAGGGTCCGGTGACCTCCCGGTAGGGCGACGCGATCACCTTGAGCGGCACACCGGGATCGAGTTCCTCCCACGCCGCCAGGATGCGCTGGGTTTCGGCCTCGTCCACCGACACCGTGACGGCCTCCAGCGAGTTCGGCCGGGACGCCTTCGCGAAGTTGACCGCCCGCAGGGTGGGCTTGTTGATCTGCTGCACCATCACCACCGCGCGCACCCGGCTGGGCAGCATCCGGGATTCTCCCGGGTCCACCGCGACCTCTCGGGCCACCTTTTCGTAGTGCTTGCGGATGCTGCGCATCAGGACGAAGACCAGCGCCATCGCGATGATCGCCAGGTAGGCGCCATAGATGAACTTGGCTGCGAGCACGATGATCAGCACGATGCCGGTGCAGGTCAGGCCGATCGCGTTGATCACCCGCGAGCGCGCCATATGGCTGCGCATCTTAGGGTCGCGTTCGGTCTTCAGGTGTCGCGTCCAATGCCGCAGCATGCCGATCTGGCTCACGGTGAACGACACGAACACGCCGACCACGTAGAGCTGGATGAGGGCGGTCACGCTGGCGTTGAACACGAGGACCAGCGAGGTCGCCGCGGCCGCCAGCGCGATGATGCCGTTGCTGTAGGCCAGCCGGTCGCCGCGGGTGTACAGGGCCCGGGGCAGGTACCCGTCCTTGGCGAGGATCGAGCCGAGCACCGGGAACCCGTTGAACGCGGTGTTGGCGGCCAGGAACAGGATCACCATGGTGACGGTGATCACGAAGTAGAAGCCCGGCGGGAACGTATCGAACACGGTCTTGGCCAGTTGACCCATCACGGTCTCGTGGTCGATCTCGACCGGCTGGCCGTTGAGGGTGAAGTGCGAATGGCCGTCGGGGTCGGTCATCTTCAGGCCGGTCAGGTTCGACAAGAGGATGATGCCGCCCAGCATGCTGATGGCGATCGTCCCGAGCAGCGCCAGCGTCGTAGCCGCGTTGTGGCTCTTGGGCTCCTTGAAGGCGGGGACGCCGTTGCTGATCGCCTCGACGCCGGTCAGCGCCGCACAGCCGGACGAGAACGCCCGGGCGAACAGCACGAGCATCGCCAACCCGACGAACGGGGTGTAGTAGTCGGAACCGCTCACCCCGTACTGCGCGGTGGGCGCCTGCAGCGGTTCCTTCATGATGAAGATGCGGAACAGGCCCCAGGCGGTCATGCCCAGCACCGCGATCATGAACCCATAGGTGGGGATCGCGAACACCGAGCCGGACTCGCGGACCCCACGCAGGTTCATGCCCATCAGCACCAGGATGATCCCCGCCGCCCACAGCCCCGGGTTGTCACCCAGGAACGGCAGCATCGCCTTCGCGTTCTGGACGCCGGACGACACCGAGACCGCGACGGTCAGCACGTAGTCGACCAGCAGCGCGCTGGCGACCACGAGCCCGGCGTTGCCACCCAGGTTGACCGTCGCCACCTCGTAATCGCCGCCGCCAGAGGGGTAGGCGTGGACGGTCTGCCGGTAGGACATGACCACCACCGCCATGACCACCGCGACGGCGACCGCGATCTCCCAGGAGAAGGCGAACCCGGCCAGACCGGCCAATGACAAGGTGAGCAGGATCTCGTCGGGNGCGTACGCCACCGAGCTCAACGCGTCGGAGGCGAAGACGGGGAGGGCGATCCGCTTGGGCAGCAGCGTCTCGCCGAGCTGATGGCTGGCGAGTTTGCGGCCGACAAGCAGACGCTTGAGCGCGTCGGACAAGCTCACGCAGGCACTCTAGCCCGGCTCCCGCCCCCGCGCGGAGTGTCCCCCGGTGTAGCGTCGGTGGTGACCCGCTCGCCAGGCGGGCATACTGGCTCGGCCGGAAGGGCCGGCGCACAGAAGGGGTTGGCGTGCACATCGTCATCATGGGCTGTGGCCGGGTGGGCGCGTCCCTGGCCCGGAGCCTGGAGAAGCGGGGCCATTCGGTCTCGGTCATCGACGTGCTCCAGGAGTCTTTCCGGCGCCTCGGACCCACCTTCCAGGGCAAGACGGTCAAGGGGGTCGGTTTCGACCGCAAGGTCCTGGAGCGGGCCGGGATCCAGCGCGCGGACGGGTTCGCCGCCGTCTCCAGCGGCGACAACTCCAACATCCTGGCCGCCCGGGTCGTCCGGGAGACCTTCGAGGTGCACAACGTCGTGGCCCGCATCTACGACGAGGGCCGCGCCGAGGTGTACGAGCGGCTGGGCATCCCGTCGGTGGCGACCGTCCGCTGGACATCGGATCAGATCCTGCGACGGCTGCTGCCCTCGGGCTCGGAGCCGCAGTGGCGGGACCCGTCGGGGACCGTCCGGCTGGTCGAGGTCCACGTCCACCCCGACTGGGTGGGCCACACCGTGGGGGCGATGCAGGCTGCGGCGCAGGCGCCGCTGCCGTTCCTGCTGCGGTTCGGCGTCGGGCAGGTGCCGACGGAGAGCACCGTGTTCCAAGACGGCGACCTTCTCTACGCCGCGGTCACCAACGACGGCGTGCCCGATCTGGAGCACCTGTTCGCCAACCCGCCGGCCAAGCACTGAGGAGTCAACAATGCGTGTCGCCATCGCCGGGGCCGGCAACGTGGGCCGCTCGATCGCCCGGGAACTGATCGCCAACGGCCATCAAATCCTGCTCATCGACAAGGATCCCGCCGCCATCAAGACCGACAGCGTCCCCGAAGCCGAATGGCTCCTGGCGGACGCCTGCGAGCTCGCCTCCCTCGAAGAGGCGCAGATGGAGACCTGTGACGTCGCGATCGCCGCCACCGGCGACGACAAGGTCAACCTGGTCCACGCCCTGCTGGCCAAGACCGAGTTCGGCGTCCCACGGACGGTGGGCCGGGTGAACCACCCCAGCAACGAGTGGATGTTCGACGACCTGTGGGGTGTCGACGTCGCGGTGTCGACCCCGCGGCTGATGTGCGCGCTGGTGGAGGAGGCCGTGACCGTGGGCGACCTCGTCCGGCTGCTCAGCTTCCGGGGCGGGCACGCCAACCTGGTCGAGCTGACACTGCCCCAGGACAGCCCGCGGGTCGGCCAGCGGGTCGGTGACCTGACCCTGCCGCGCGATGCGGTGCTGGTCGCGGTCATCCGGGACGGGACGGCGCGCGCGCCCGAACGCGACGGCGCCCTGGAGGCCGCCGACGAACTCCTCTTCGTCGTCGATCCCGAGGTCGAGGTCGAGTTGGCGCAGTACCTCGCGCCGCGGACGAAGGCCGAGTTCCGGGTTCAGGGCAACCCCTAGCGGTTCCGGAACGCCCCAGCGGTCGGGGCACCGTGGCGGTTCCCCGCCCTACCGATCAGGGCGACCCGTTGAATCCCGGGCAGCCGCAGCTCAGAGCGCCCGCACCGGTCAGAGCAGTTCGTAGTGCGGGTTGTAGATCCGGCGCTGCCCGTCGACGTCGGAGATCCGGCCGGTGACCTTGAGCTCCCGCCCGGCCACCACGCCGGGGATGCCACGCCGACCCATCCAGATCAGGGTGACGGTGCCGGAGCCGTCGGTGAACTCGGCCTCCAGCCACGGCGTGCCGCTGCGCGGCTTCATCGTGAGCATCGAGATGGTGCCGCGGAACGTGCCGCGACTCCGGTCGCCGCACTCGGCGAGGGTGTGGGCCCCGGCGGCCTTCGCCGTTCGCAGCCGGGCCTCATCCTCGAGTTCGGCGTTGGAGATGCCGAACCGACGCAGGGCGCGCAGGAAGGCGTTGGGTTGGCTCATGACCCCGTCGCCCCTTGTGGCAGTTCCATGCCGATGACTTCGCCGGGAACCATCGCGCCCTCACCGCGCCGCACCACGACGTTGCGGAAGAACTCGATGAACGGTTCCGCACTGGCCTCGTCACCGAGGCGCGCGGCCTTGCCCAGCAGGCTGCCGTAGAGCATCCACCGGGGCCCTTCGACGAACCAGTTGCGCGACTCCTGGAACAGCTGCTCCTGGCCGGGCCCGTCCACCGGCAGGACCCGGCGCACCTCTGGGCCGAACGGCCCGGACTCCACCGCCGCGGAACCGCCCGCCTGCTGTGCCTCCTCGATCAGGTCCTCCCGCAGCTCGGCGGCCAGACCGCCGCTGGTCGGAGCGGCGAACAGGGTCAACTGGAGACCCGAATCCTCCCAGACCGCGAGCGCGCTGGTGACCTGCTGGGTGGCCTCGTTCATCTGCAACTGCAGCCCCATCCCCTCCCAGGGAGTGAGGATCAGCGAGCCCAGGTCGAAGCGGGTCACCGTGTCCCGGTCGAGGTCCACCTCGTCGATGTCGAAGGGACCGTCTGCGCGCCAGTCGGTGTCGTCGGCCTCCGGCTCGGTCTCGTCGACCAGCTCGGCGTCGTCGTCGAGTTCAGGGGGCACCTCGTCCTCGGCGGCGTCGAGCTCCTCCTCCGGCGCGTCCTCGAGTTCGACGTCGTCGGTGAGGACGACCGGCGCGTCGTCGTCGGGCTGGACGTCCTTACGTTTGCGTCCGAAGATCACGCTTGCTCCTTGCCTGGATGGCGGGGTTNNGCCACCCCTTGATTCCACCGGTTGAACCGTGTCCCCCACGCCGCGTTCACTGGGTGGAAGCTCCTCCACCTCCACGAACCGGGCTCGCTCCACCCGCTGGATCACCAGTTGGGCGATGAAATCGCCCCGGTGCAGGGTGATCGGGACGGAGGTATCGGTGTTCAGCAAGCACACCTGGATCTCCCCGCGATAGCCCGCATCGACGGTCCCCGGGGCGTTCACGATCGTCAGCCCGTTCCGGAAGGCCAGACCCGAACGCGGATGCACCAGCCCGACGTACCCATCCGGGATCGCAACCGCCACGCCGGTGGGAACCAGGCGGCGCTCCCCNGGCGCGAGTTCGCAGTCGATCGCGATGGCCAGGTCCGCCCCGGCGTCGCCGGGGTGCGCGTAGCGCGGCAACGGCAGACCCTCGTCCAGCCGCCGAATCGCGACGTCAAGACCGGTCACCGCGGCACGCTCTCCGCGCTCTGCCGACGCGCGGCGTCGATCGCGGCCGCCAGTCCGACCGGGGTTCTGCTGGAGACGAGCCAGCACGGGTGCGGATCGGCCGGGTCGCGCACCTCGACCTCCACGGCTCGCTTCACATACGGACGGACGAACAGGAACGATCCGTCGTCCGCCGCGGCGACCAGCCGTTGCCTCGTCGCGGCCTCGTCCAGCACCCGCACCCTTCCGAGGTAGGGCCACTCCAGCAGCGACGGCCCCGCGCGCAAGCCGTCCGGGCCGACGCTGAGGGTCGCCGCCGAATAACCGAGCAGCGCCCACGCGAGCAGGGCCACGGTGGCCAGGGTGGATCCGAGCAGGACGAGGTTGCCGAGCGCGAAGGTGATGGCCGTCACCGATGTCAGCCCGAAGAACAAGCCGATCAGCCAGTAGGCGGCGGGTACCCGCAACCGCTCCCGATAGGACACCGCTCTAACCTAGCGCGTCGCCCCTGCCTACACTGAAGGGCAGGTGCCCACCGGTGGCGCCCGGACGAGAAGGAGCGAGCCCGTGAACGCGTCCCAGAAGCTGCTGTGGAACCTCTACGCCGGCGCCATCGGCGCGCTCACCGCGGTCGTCGCCCAGAAGGCCGTCAGCGGCGCCTGGCGGCTCGCCACCGGTGATGAGCCCNCCGAGCCCGGCGATCCGGCCACCCCGTTGACGGAGGCACTCATCTGGGCGCTGGCCAGCGGCATCGGCATCGGCATCGCTCAGCTGCTGATGAATCGAGTGGCTGCCGACCGCTGGCAGGCGGTCATGGGCACCCCGGCCCCGAGCGCGAAGAAGATCGCCTTCAAGATCTGACGGCCCATCGCCCCCTGCGACCAGCCGCGGTCTCCCGTGGGCCGCTCCCCGGGCTCGCCGGCCGACGGCGAACCTGTCGCCCCACCGTCGAGACACCAAGAGGTGACGGTGGCCTACCCGGCGCAGTCCACGCAGTAGATCAGGCCGTTCTTGGTGGCGGCGATCTGGCTGCGGTGCTTCACCAGGAAACAGCTGGCGCAGGTGAACTCGTCCGCCTGCCGGGGAAGGACGCGCACGGTGAGTTCCTCGTGCGAGAGGTCGGCACCGGGNAGTTCGAACGACTCGGCAGCCTCGACCTCGTCCTCGTCAACCTTTCCGGAGTTCTTGTCGTTCCGCCTGGTCTTGAGTTCCTCGATGCTGTCTTCGCTCTCCTCGTCGGTCTTGCGAGGGGCGTCGTAATCGGTTGCCATCTGCTTTGTGCTCTCCCGTACGTCTGGCCCCGGGACCGGGGCCTCATCATCGACCGTCTGATTCGTCCGCACGCATGAATACCACATCCGTCAAGGGTTTGGACGGCGACCCCGCACTTTCTCACCGACCGGGGCACCGCGTCCCCCTCAGCGGCCAGTCGACGAGGTAGGTTACCCCCATAGCCGTGGGCCAGCGGGCCTTCGGCGAGCAACGCAGTCAGGGGAACGTCGAGACGATGCGCAAGGCCCGACCACTGGGGCTCAGCCCCGACGGGAGTGTCCTGATCGTCGTCGCCGAGAACGGGGAGCAACTCGCCGTCCCGGCCGACGAGCGTCTCCGGGCCGCGTTGCGCGACGACCGGCCGCGACTTGGACAACTGGAGATCGACATGGACAGTTCACTGAGGCCCCGGGAGATCCAGTCGCGGATCCGAGCCGGGGAGTCCGCGGACGATGTCGCGCGCGCAGCCGGGGTGCCGGTGGAGCGGATCGAGGGTTTCGCGGCTCCCGTTATCGCCGAGCGTGAGCACATCGCGGGGCTGGCGCAGACCTCCCCGGTGCGGCGGGCGGGCGAGTCGGTGGCCCACCGTCCGTTGCGGACGGTGGTGACCGAGCGGCTGCTCTCGCGCGGGGTCGACATCGATTCGGCGACCTGGGACGCCTGGCTGCTGGGCGAGCGCCGCTGGATGGTGCAGCTGAGCTACGAATCGGGCTCGGCGCACCGCGAGGCCCAGTTCACCTACGACCAGACCGGCCGGTTCAGCGTCGCGACCAACGACGACGCGCGCTGGCTGCTCGGGGAACAGTCGTCCTCGCACGGACCGCAGCCCGGCCGGCGGCCCCGCCGCGATCCCGACGACGAGGCCACCCTCGATCTCAACGACGAGTTGGCTCTGATCCGCGCGATCCAGCCTGACATCGACGACGAGCGCGCCGACAACGAAGACGCCTATGCCGAGGCCGAGTTGGCCGAGGTGGACGGCGTGTACGACTTCGTTCCGGCGGAGAAGTCCGACATCGACGTGCTGTACGACATGCTGTCGTCGTTCGACGAGGATTCGGTGCAGATCTACGCCGGACTCGTCCGGGCCCCCGCGGACGAAGGTCGCGCGAACCCCGTCGTGGTCGACTCGGCCGAGGACGACGAGGCCGAGGCGCCGGCCGCGCAGCCAGCCCCCGAGCCGGCCGCCCCCACGAAGCGGACCTGGCGTCCGGCCCGGCGTGGCGACCAGGGCACCGCGCGCGCCGATGCCCCCGCGGGCCGCCGGTGGCCCGGCAGCCCGAGCCCCCGCTCGGGAGCCGGACCGAGCGCCCCAGGCGGAACCGACCGATCGCCGTCCGGAACCGGAGCGGGAGTCCACTCGGCCAGAGACCGTGCAGATCACCGTGCCCGAGCAGCCGAGCCTGGTCGACGAGACGCCGAACCAGCCCGAGGCGCAGCCTGAGCCGACCCGCCAGCTGCGTCGCAAGCGGGCGTCCGTCCCCTCCTGGGACGAGATCATGTTCGGTGCACCCACCCCGAAGAAGCCGCCCCAGCGCGACTAGCCGGGGGCGGGGCCCGCCGTCCCGAACGGCAGCGTGTTGTCGTGCCTGCCGGTCGCGGGCACGTCTGGCCTGCTTCCCGAACCTGCAGCCCGTCTGGCCTGGGCTCCGAACGGCAGCGGCCTGGCTTGCCGGCCGGTCGCGGACGCGGGCCCAGCGGCCCGCTACAAACGCCGTGGGCCGCGGGCAGTGCCGCTAGTCCTCCCCGAACGGCAGCGGCTCGGGGTTGAGGGTGCTCGCGGCGACGTGCCTGGTCATCCGACGCCGGTGGTGGCGCCGGCACAACACCTGGTAGGCGACCACGGACTCGCTGGTGGTGTCCCCCACCACCACCTGGCTGCCTTCGGTGACCATCTCGCCGTTGACGGTGCGGGCGTTGTGGGTGGCCGGTTCGCCGCACCAGCAGCGCGGCCGGGCCTGCAGGGTCTCCATCCGGTCGCAGAGTTCGACCAGACGCGCCGAACCGGGGAACAGTTCGGTGCGGAAGTCGGTGAGGATGCCGAAGCAGTACACGTCCAGTTGCAGGTCGTCGACGATCCGAGCGAGTTGGTCGATGTGCTCGGGGTGTAGNAACTGCGCCTCGTCGCACACCAGGTAGTCGACCCGCCGCCCCGAGGTCAGNCTCCCCACCACGTAGGTCCAGAACGAGAACGCCGGGGTGACCTCGCTCGCCGGGCGCCGCAGCCCGATCCGGGAGGAGATGGTCGCNCTCCCCGCCCGGTCCAGCATGGTGAACAGCCGGCCCTGGCGGCCCGCCTGGGTCTCGGTGAAGTCGATCTGCAGCGCCAGCGTGGATTTGCCGCAATCCATCGGGCCCGTGAAGAAGGCGAGCGCGGCCACGTCAGGCCACCACCAACGGGACGAGCATCTCCGCCTCCGACAAGGATCCGTGCATCCCCACCAAGGTGAACTCCTTGGGCTGGGTNNCGTGGTCATGAACGCCGCGTCGCCCCTGGCGGCGGCCAGGACGTCGCCGAACCGGTCGGCCAGGCGCGGGCCGGTCGGGCCGAACCAGCCGGCCGCGATCGCCTCGTCCCGGGTGCACACGAGGGCCTGGTCGCCGAGCGACGCGGCCCAGGCGGCGGCGACGTCGTCCGTGGCCCCNGGACGGACGTAGAGCTGCCGGAATCTCGGCTCGCCNCCGATCAGGCGCACCCCGGCGGTGAGCTCCGGCCGTTCCTCGATGACGGTCCGGCTGGCGGCCGGCACGTCGACCATCCCGTGGTCGCCGGTGACCAGCAGGCTCACCTCGTCCGGCAACTCGGCGCGCAGCCGGGCCGCGAAGCCGTCGATCCTGGTCAACTCGGCCAGCCAGGCCGTCGAGGCCACGCCCTGGGCGTGCCCGACGTGGTCGAGGTGCCGCTCGTAGCTGTAGACGAGACTGCGCTCCCCGTCGTAGCGCCCTGCATGGTGAGCGCCGCGCGCNAGGTCGAGATCCGCCTCGTCCACGACGTCGAGGAAGGACGGGCCGCGCAGCGCGCACGTGGTCAGGCCGGAGTTGCGGAACCGCGCCGGCGTGACCGAGGAGGTCGTCACACCGGCCTTGGTCAGCCGCTCCAGGTGGGTCAGCTGGGGCTGGACGTCCAGGCCGTCGACCCGTTCGTCCCACAGCAGCGCGTTCAGCAGCGTGCCGCCGTAGCGGAACGTGTAGCCGGCCACCCCGTGCTGCCCCGGGGTCAGGCCGGTGCCCAGCGACGTGATCGAGGTGGCCGTGGTACTGGGCACCCCGCAGGTGATGCTGCGAACGGCATGACCAGCCAGGAAGGGCGCGTGTTCGGCCGCATCCGCAAGCAGCGTCGCCCCCAATCCGTCGACGAGCAGGACGACGTAGCGGGCGGCCGCGGGGAGCTGCAGCGTGTCGATCGCCCCCGCGATCCCGAGGTGGGCGCCCAGGCTGGGCAGCAGGTCGGCCAGCGTCGAGTTCCCGTAGTCCGGGACGAGCGGTCCGCTCACCGTCCGCCGGCCGTGGCGGTCTGGAGCGCCGCGGCGAAGGCGACCAGGGTGGCCACGTTGTCGGCCCCGTCCGCGGCCGCGCTCATCCGGACGGTCAGGTCGTCGGCCACGAACGTCCCGGTGTAGCCGTGATCGGCGTCGCAGTTCGGGTCCCCGCAATGCGCGGGTTCGAGGTCGACGTGCCGCATTGTCCCCCAGCCGACGGTCAGCCAGGTCTCGGTGACCGCCGACCGCCGCGAGCCGTAGCGCTCCGGGTGGGCGACCACCTGGGTGAGCGACACCGAACTGACCCGGTTCAGGGCCACGGATTCGGTCGTGGTCATCGCCTGGTTGGGCTCGTCCGGGAGTCGGACTCGTCGGTGTGCCCGACGATGAACCGGGTCGGAGTGAGCACCAGGACCGAGAGATGCCGCTGGATCTCCTCGCGGCTGAACGTCGCCTCGTGGTGGACGACGTGCCGCACCACCGGCTCCCCGCCACCGCCAGCGCCATGGCGTCGGCGATCAGGTCGGGAAATAGCCGCAGGCGTCGATGTCGGCGCGCAACTCCTTCGGCAGCGATGCGGCCAAGGACGAACTCATTGGGTCATCTTGGCACGGCGCAGCGGCCCGGCCCAACCACGGCCGGGTTCGGTACGGTTGGTCCCCGTGAGCACCACACCGTTCATCGCGGCCCGCGTCGAGGAAGTCCTCGACCGGCGCGCCGAGGCGCTGTTCCGCGCCCTGCGCTGGCGCGAAAAGGTGATCAGCTACACCGGCTACGGGTCGAGTTCGGTGGCCCGCGTGCTGGGCCGGGTCGTCCTGGTTCCGCGCCGCGCGACGACCCAGATCGGCAAGGCCACCGAGGTGTTCGTCAAGCGCCGCGGCTGGCGCAACTTCTTCACCGCGGCGTGCGTACGCGTCCGGGCGACGATCACCCTCGGCGCGGTCACCGTCCAGGTCACCACCGACCGGGGCGGCTACATCGATCACCGGCTGCGGGGGCATGGGTTGGCACCGGGGTGGCACATGGCGACGATCAAGACCGCCGGGTCCAAGCCGGTCGAGGCGCCCGTCCAGATCGTCGCGGACGACGCCGCCTTCGGCATCGTGTCCGACATCGACGACACGATCCTCACCACCTGGCTGCCCCGTCCGATGATCGCGGCGTGGAACTCCTTCGTCCGGGACGAGTCGAACCGGCAGGCGATCCCGGGGATGGCCCGGTTGTACCACGAACTCCTCGACGCGTTTCCGGGCTCACCGCTGGTCTTCGTATCGACCGGCGCCTGGAACACCCATGGCTTCCTCAACCGGTTCCTGGTGCGCCACGGCTACCCGAACGGTCCGATGCTGCTGACCGACTGGGGCCCCACCAACACCGGCTGGTTCCGCTCCGGCATGCAACACAAGCGGGCCTCGCTGCTGCAGCTGACGGTCGACTTCCCGCACATCTCGTGGTTGCTCGTCGGCGACGATGGCCAGCACGACCGGGTCATCTACGCGGAGTTCGCCCGCACCCATCCCGACCACGTCCGCGCCGTCGCGATCCGGCAGTTGAGCCCCACCGAACAGGTGCTGGCCCACGGCACCTTGTCCGAACTCGAGGAGGAATCCACGGACGTTCCCGAGGGCACCCCACTGGTCGAGGCGCCGGACGGACGGGGCCTGGCCGCCCAGTTGCGGGATGTGCTGGGTGTGTCCCGGTGAACCGGGTGTGTCCTGAGCCCGCGCCCGTTCCCGAGGCGGGAGAATGGCGCGGATTCGACAGCACAGGAGCAGCACGGGCATGGTGACCCCTCCCACGAACGAGGAGGACGAGCGGATCGTCGATGTCGACGTGTCGGCGGAGATGGAATCCAGCTTCCTCGAGTACGCGTACTCGGTCATCTACTCCCGCGCGCTGCCGGACGCCCGCGACGGCCTCAAGCCCGTCCAGCGCCGAATCCTGTACTCGATGGACGAGATGGGCATCCGGCCCGACCGCAGCCACGTCAAGTGCGCCCGGGTCGTCGGCCAGGTGATGGGCCTGCTGCACCCACACGGTGACGTCGCGATCTACGACGCCCTCGTCCGGATGGCCCAGCCGTGGGCGATGCGCTTGCCGCTGGTGGACGGACACGGCAACTTCGGCTCCCTCGACGCCGGCCCGGCAGCGATGCGCTACACCGAGTGCCGGATGGCTCCGGCAGCCCTGGCGATGACCGCCGGGCTCGGCGAGGACACCGTCGACTTCCGCCCGAACTACGACGGCAAGGAGACCGAGCCGGTCGTCCTTCCCGCGGCGTTCCCGAACCTGCTGGTCAACGGCTCGACCGGCATCGCGGTCGGGATGGCCACGAACATCCCGCCGCACAACCTCGTCGAAACGATCCAGGCCCTGAAGCACCTGCTCAGGCACCCGAACGCCGACAACGACGAGCTGATGCGCTTCGTGCCAGGCCCGGACCTGCCCACCGGTGGCAAGATCATCGGCTTGGACGGGATCAAGGACGCCTACGCCACCGGACGGGGCTCGTTCCGGATCCGGGCGACCACCCGGATCGAGCAGGTGCATGCCCGGCGCAAGGGCATCGTGGTCACCGAGTTGCCGTACCTGGTCGGCCCCGAGCGGATCATCGAGCAGATCAAGACCCTCGTCCAGGGCAAGAAGGTCACCGGCATCGCCGACGTGAAGGACCTCACGGACCTGGCGAATGGCACCCGGCTCGTGATCGAGGTCAAGAACGGGTTCAACCCCGAGGCGCTGCTCGAGCAGCTGTTCCGGCTGACCAAGCTGGAGGACTCCTTCGCGATCAACGCCGTCGCCCTCGTCGACGGCCAGCCCAGGACGCTGCCGCTGCGCGAACTGCTCCAGGTGTTTCTGGACCACCGGCTGGAGGTCACGCTGCGTCGCACGCGGTTCCGGCTGGGTAAGGCCACCGACCGCCTGCACCTGGTCGAGGGCCTGTTGATCGCGATCGTCGACATCGACGACGTCATCGCCATCATCCGTTCGTCCGAGGACGCCGCGCAGGCGCGCGCGCGCCTGATCGAGGCGTTCGACCTGTCGGAGACGCAGGCGAACTACATCCTCGACATGCAACTGCGGCGGCTCACGAAGTTCAGCAAGCTCGAACTCGAGGCCGAACGGGATCAGCTGTGGGGCACCATCGCCGAACTCCAGGGGATCATCGACGACGACGCGAAACTGCGCAGCGTGGTCGCCGCGGAGCTGGACGAGGTCGCCCGCACCCACGGCACCCCTCGCCGCACCGTGCTGCTGGCGTCGTCCGGAGCTGCGGCGGTCACCGCCAAGGCGGCCCCGCTGGAAATCACCGACGACCCGTGCTGGGTGATGCTCTCCTCGGCCGGGCTCCTGGCCCGCACCGACAACGACGAGCCGCTGCCGACCGGCGGCNCCCGGGCCCACCACGACCTGGTCGTGAGCGCTATCAGAACCACCGCCCGCGGCGAGTTCGGGGTGATCACCTCCCGGGGCCGGATTGTCCGCGGCCAGGCGCTGGATCTGCCGTCTGTCCCGGTGACCGCGTCCGCCCCGAACCTGCAGGGCGGGTCGCCGGCCTCGGAACTGCTGTTGCTGGAGCCGGGCGAGACGATGCTGGCGCTGACCACGCTCACCGACCGCACCTACGGGTGGGCGCTCGGGACCGCCCGCGGCGTCGTCAAGCGGGTGAACCCCGAGGTGCTGGCCAAGGAGAGCTGGGAGATCGTCCGACTGGACGAGGGCGACGTCGTCGTCGGGGCCGTGGAGTTGGCCCATGACCTGGACGAACTGGTGTTCGTCACCAGCGACGCGCAGTTGCTGCACTTCCCGGCGGCCTCCGTCCGTCCGCAGGGGCGGGCCGGCGGCGGCATGGCGGGCATCAAGCTCGCCGACCGCGCCCGGGCGATTTTCTTCGGGACCAGCCGGGTGGCCGACTCGCTGGTGGTGTCGATCGCCGGTTCGTCCGCGGCCCTTCCTGGCACCGACGCCGGCAGCGTCAAGGTGACCCCGTTCGAGGAGTACCCCGGCAAGGGCCGGGGCACGGGAGGCGTCCGTTGCCAGCGGTTCCTCAAGGGCGAAGACGTCTTGCAGCTGGCGTGGGTGGGCGCCGCGCCGGCCATCGCCGCCGCCGCCAGCGGCTCGCCGGTCGACCTCCCCGAACCGGACCGGCGGCGTGACGCCTCTGGTTCGTCGCTGGGTCAGCCTGTCGCCGCCGTCGGCAGCCGGTACCACGGCTGAGCCTGCTCATCCGGACGCCGGACGATCCGGCCGTGCGCCGATCTTGATGGGCCTCCGCAAGCCTCCCTTCTGCGCCCACGCGCGACCCTGAGCCGCCTGGTGCTGCCCTTCGTCCGGGACCTCCTCGGGGTCGCACCCCCGCCCTTCACGGCCGGTCGGGACTGCTTCCCACCCGGAGTCGCGCTGCACGCATCTTTCTTCTTGAACATGATTGCGTTCTGCATCTTCGAAGGACTAACCTGAGCTATCCGCTCAGTTTGACGAACGAAGGAGTGTGCAGATGAGCAAATCGGTCAAGGCGATCCTGCAGGGCGACGCCATGATTCCTGTCGCGGGGTTCAAAGCAGCCTGGAAGAAGCATCTTGGCGACTTCGGCGACGACGTGACGGCCGGCGAGTGGGAAGCCGACTGGGGTCAGCTGCAGTTCCGGCGGCTCGAAGTCGAGAAGCAAGGCCCCGAGATCGAGTCGGTCCCCGACCTGGTCGCGTCGTCCGGTGCCGAGGCCGAGTTGCTCGCGGGCCTGTTCGTCCCGATCTCCAGCAAGGTGATGGACGCGATGCCGAAGCTGCGCATCGCCGGTGTCTCCCGGGCCGGGGTCGAGAACGTGAACGTCCCCGAAGCCACCAAGCGTGGCATCGCCGTGTTCCACGTCATGGGCCGCAACGCCCACGCCGTGTCCGACTTCGCCGTCGGGATGATGCTGGCCGAGGCCCGCAACATCGCGCGCGCCCACCACTCGATCCAGACCGGCGAGTGGCGCAAGACCTTCAGCAACTCCGACATGGTCCCCGAACTGACCGGACGCACCGTCGGCCTGGTCGGCTTCGGCTACATCGGCTCCCTGGTGGCCAAGAAGCTGTCCGGCTGGGACGTCCGCGTCCTGGTCTACGACCCCTACGTGTCCGCTGACGCGCTCGCCCAGCACGGTGCCGAGGCCGCCGACCTGGCGACGATCATGGCGGAGTCCGACTTCGTGTCGGTGCACGCGCGCCTGAGTGAGGAAACCAAGGGCCTGATCGGACGCGAGCAGTTCGCCTTGATGAAGCCCACGGCCATCTTCATCAACACCGGCCGGGCGGGCCTGGTCGATCAGGACGCCCTGGTCGAGACCCTCCGGGAGAAGCGGATCGCGGGCGCCGCGCTCGACGTGTTCACCACCGAGCCGCTGCCGGCCGACAGCCCGTACCGCGAACTGGACAACGTGACCCTGACCACCCACCTGGCGGGGACGACCTCCGATGCGCTGTCGAACTCGCCGTACCTGCTGTTGGAGGACGTGGCGAAGCTGCTCAAGGGCGGGCAGCCGCGGTTCCTCTACAACCCGGAGGTGCTCCAGAACCCCGAGTTCGCAGCCTGGCTGCAATCCAAGCAGGGGTGAGTGCAGCCATGCGCAGCAACCTGACGGGCATGCTCGCCGCCGCACAGAGCGGTGGCTACGCCATCGGCAACTTCAACGTCTACAGCTACGAGACGATCCGGGGCGTGCTGGAGGCCGGCGCGGCCACCGGCACCCCGGTGATCGTGGCCTTCGGCGAGCGATACCTGCCGAACATGGACTTCCGCACGGTGGTCGCGCTGTGCGAGACGGTCGCGGCCGACCTCACCGTCGACTACGCCATTCACCTCGACCATTGCAAGAGCATGGCCAACTGCTACCGCGCCCTCGCGGCGGGGTTCACGTCGGTGATGTACGACGGGTCGGCGCTGCCGTTCGAGGAGAACCTGGCCAACACCGCGGCCGTCGTCCAGGTCGCGCACGCGCTCGGCGCCAGCGTGGAGGCCGAACTCGGATCGCTCGCCTCGGGCGACAACTCCCAGGAGAGCGAGGACAACGAGACCCAGAGCTACACCGACCCCGAACAGGCGCGCGACTTCGTGGCCCGCACCGGAGTGGACGCCCTGGCCGTCTCGATCGGCACTGTCCATGGCAACTACAAGGGCGAACCCAACGTGCGCGTGGACATCCTGCAGGACATCCGGGCGGCCGTGGACACCCCGCTGGTGTTGCACGGCGGTTCCGGGACCNCCGACGACGTGGTCGCGGCCTGCATCGCCAACGGCATCACCAAGATCAACGTCAACACCGAGCTCTCCACCTTCGGCGCACAGCGGGCCAGGACCTTCCTCGACGCGACCCCGTCGGCACACCTGTCCACCCTGTCGACCCGGATCACCGAGGCCGTCACCGAATCGGTGACCGGCTACATCAATCAGTTCGCACGTCCTGCCTGACCAAACTCATCACCGCTAAGGAGTTCCGCCATGAATGTGGCATACCTGGTGAGCGTCCTGATCGCCGCGATCGCGCTCATCGTCTTCCTGATCATGAAGACGAAGCTCAACGCCTTCGTCGCCCTCACCATCGCCGGCTTGGCGCTCGGCATCGCAGCCGGCATGCCGCTGGACAAGGTGGCCGGATCGTTCCAGGCCGGCATGGGCAACACCCTCGGCTTCCTCGCCACCGTCCTCGGCCTGGGCACCATCCTCGGCAAGATGCTGGAGTTGTCCGGCGGCGCCCAACAACTGGCGCAGACCCTGATCCGTGCCTTCGGCGAGAAGCGCGCCCACTGGGCCATGATGGTCGTCGCGTTCATCTGCGGCATCCCGGTCTTCTTCCAGGTCGGGTTCGTCCTGCTGATCCCGGTCATCTTCTCCATCGCGCGGCAGGCGAAGATGTCGCTGGTCAAGGTCGGCGTCCCCGTCGTCGCAGCCCTCATCACCGTGCACGCGATGGTTCCCNCGCATCCGGCGGCCCTGGCCATCGTCAACGCCCTCAAGGCCGACATCGGTACCGTGATCGTGCTCTCGCTGCTCGTCGGCCTCCCCGCCGCGATCATCGCCGGCCCGATCTACGGCAGCTTCGCTGAGAAGTACGCCACGGCCAACNCCCCGNAGAACCTGGTCTTCGACGAGGTCCTCCCCGAGGAGAAGCTGCCCGGCTTCGGCATCACCCTCTTCACGATCCTGCTGCCGATGCTGATCATGGTCGCCAAGACCATCGTCGATCTCGTCGCCCCCAAGGGCGCCGTCTACCTGGGCTTCGTGGCGTTCATCGGCAACCCGATCACCGCCCTGTTGATCTCCGCCCTGGTTTCGTACTTCACCCTGGGCCTGGCCCGCGGGATGAACATGACCACCATCGGCAAGGTGACCGAGGAGTGCTTCAAGCCGGTGGCCAGCATCCTGCTGATCATCGGCGCCGGCGGCGCGTTCAACCAGGTGCTCCAGGATTCCGGCATCGGCAAGGCGCTGGGCGAGGTGTTGACGGGGCTGCACATGAGTGCGGTGCTGGTCGCCTGGCTCGTCGCCATCATCATGCGGTTCGCCGTCGGGTCCACCACGGTCGCCATGGTGACGGCCGCGGGCATCGTGACCCCGCTGATGGCGTCCTTCCCCGGCACCAGCCCCGCCATCTTGTGTCTCGCGATCGGCGCCGGCGGCATCGGACTCAGCCACGTCAACGACTCCGGCTTCTGGATCGTCAAGGAGTACTACGGCATGTCGCTGACCGACACCATGAAGACCTGGACCGCCTCGACCACCATCGCGTCCGTCGTCGCGCTGCTGGGCACCCTCGTCGTCGACCTGGTCCTCTGATCCCGATGGGCGGGGGCGCGTCGCCCTCACCGCCGCGTCCCCGCCCGACCTTCTCGTCCACTCATCCTCGAAGAGGTGCCCGCATGACCCACATTCTCACCATCGACGTCGGGACGATGAGCATCCGGTCCATCGTCTACACGACCTCGGGGGCGATCGTTCACGAATCGAGCTGCGAGTACCACGCGACCTACCGTCCGCCGGGCCTGGTCGAACAGGACACCCGCGACTGGTGGGACGGGCTGCACGCCGTCATGAGCGGTGCCGGCGCCTACCTCACCGAGCATGATCTCGACGTTGCCGCCATCGCGGTCACCTCCCAACGCGCCTCGGTCATCCCGGTGGACTCGACCGGTTACGCCCTGCACCCGGCCGTCACGTGGCAGGACAAGCGCAGCGCCGCTCAAGCCCAGCAACTGATGGACGAGCTGTCGTTCGAGGGCCTCTACCTGCGCACCGGGCTGCGCGCGAACCCGTACTTCTCCTTGCCGAAGATGATGTGGTTCGCCCAGGAGCAGCCCGACCTCTACCGCCGGGCCGACAAGCTCATCGGGGTGCAGGACTACGTCGTGTTCCTGCTCACTGGGCGGTTCGTGACGGACTGGACGCAGGCAGCCCGCACGATGCTGATGAACATCCACAACTTCCACTGGGAGCCGGAGATCCTCGCCGCCTCCGGTGTCGATGAGGGCAAGCTGCCCGACCTGGTCCCGCCGGGTTCGGTCGCAGGGCCCCTGACCCGCAGTTTCGCGCAGGCCACGCAGCTCAAGGAAGGAATCCCGGTCGTCATCGGCGGCGGCGACCAGCAGTGCGCCGCGCTGGCCCTGAACGTGATCGAGGCCGGACACGCCGAAGCCAACACCGGTACCGGATCCTTCGCGATCGCGCACACCGACAAGCCGGTCCATCATCAGGCCTACAAGGTGCTGTGCAGCGCGTCGGCCATCCCCGGCAAGTGGATCACCGAGGCTGGCATCTTCAACTCCGGCGCCATCTACCGCTGGTTCCGGGACGAACTCTCAGGCGGCACCGTCCCGTCCTACACCGAGTTGAACGCGAAGGCGGCCGCTTCTCCGGTGGGCGCCAACGGCGTCGTCCTGCTCNCCCACTTCGAAGGCAGCGCTGCCCCGAACTGGAACACCAACGCCAAGGGCGTGTTCTTCAACCTGTCCATCGGAACGAGCACGGGCGACATGTGCCGGGCGATCCTCGAGGGCATCGCGTTGGAGCTCACCGAGAACCTGCGGTTGATGGAGGAACTGATCGGCGAGTTGGACACCCTCAGCGTCGCCGGCGGCATGGCCAAGTCCGACCTGTTCAACCAGATCCAGGCCGACGCGCTCGACCGCAAGGTGGTTCGGTACGAGAACTCCGAGGCCTCGTCCTTGGGTGCGGTGATGTCGACGATGGTGACCCTCGGCGTCGTCCCGGACTACCGGGCCGCGTTCGATGCGACCGTGCCACCGCGTCACGTGACCTATCAACCCAGCCCCGGCGCGCACGCCGTGTACGAGACGGTCCGGCAGCGCCGGCGAGCGCTGTACGACGCGCTCAACAGCCAGGGGGTCTACGAAGAGTTCGTGAGCGCCCTGCCGCGGGTGTGAGCCGTCGGTGCGCCGTTCAGCCGGGGCCGACCTGCTCTGTCGGGCGGTCGCTCCCAAGGCGATGGACGACGTGACCGGCGCCCACGAAAGCGTCCAGCGCCGCCTGGCCCGCCGGGTCGCTGGGCGTGGTCGTCACGATCCCGGTCCGGGCGTCCAGCCGGGCCCAGTGGCCGAACGGGGCAGGGCCCGGGAACTTCGACTCGTCCACCACCAGCCAGCTGCGCTGCGATCGTCCGATGACGCGGGACTTGAAGGCCGCCTGTTCCAGGTCGGGATAGTTGGCCCCCAGCACTGGATCGAGGTAGTCGGTGCCGAGGAAGGCGACGTCCGGGGTCACCAGATCCAGCAGCAGGTCGGCCGCCGAACCGAGGAAGCTAGCGCTGGGCCGGCGCAGCCGGCCACCCAGCACGACCACGCGACTGTTGCCCTCGGCCACCTCCAGCAACGCGGCCAGACCGGCGATCACCAAGGTCACGTCCTCGCGGTCCCGCAGCGCGCGCGCCACNCGCCGCGGGGTCGTCCCCGCATCGATGAACACCATGTCGCCCGAAGCCACCAACTCGCGGGCGGCGAACTCGGCGATCCGGCGTTTGGCCTCGGCGGCCTCCAAGGCCTTTTCCCGCCAGCTGAACTCGCTGCGGTGCGCCGGCGCGGCGCCGCCGTACACGCGGACGAGTTCGCCGGCCTCGCTGAGCGCCGCCAGGTCGCGGCGCAGGGTGGCCTCGGAAACGTCGAAGTGCGCCAGCAGGTCGTGGACCGATGTGCTCGCGCCCCGATCGGCCAGCAGCGCCGCCAGTTGTTCCCGACGCCGCCGCGTGCGTTTGCGGGGGCGGGGCTTGTCCGCCGCTGTGGCCGGAGCTTCGCTCATCCTCGTCCTCGCGTCCCTGGCTGGGTGTTGCCCGACAGTCTGCCACCAACCTCCCAACCGCCAACCGGCGCCGCTCCGCGTGCGTCCGGACCCATAAGGTGAACCCATGACCGACGCCTTCGCCGACCTGCTGGCCGCCAACGCCGAGTACGCAGCGCGGCATGATCATCGCTTCGACGGCATCGCCCACGCCGGCATCGCCATGGTCACCTGCATGGACTCCCGGCTGGAGCCACTGGAGATGATCGGCCTTCGGGTCGGCGATGCCAAGATCCTGCGCACCNCCGGCGGCCGGGTCACACCGGCGGCCCTGTTGGGCTGCATCGTGGGCGTCCACCTGCTCTCGGTCGAGCGCATCCTGGTGGTGCCGCACACCCAGTGCATGATGGCCAAGGGCGACGACGACTACGTCCGCGGACGGATCGCGGAGGCGACGGGCGCGGACGCGAGCGGGCTCGTCTTCGGGGCGGAGCCGGATCAGCTCAGTGCGCTCCGCGAGGATGTCGCGCTCCTGCGCGGTCATCCGTTGATCGCCGGCCGCGCCCAGGTGNGGGGCTTCATGTACGAGGTCGAGACGGGCCTGATGCGCCAGTTGCTCTGACCTCGCGCCTCAGGATCCGGCCCCGCCGGCACGGCGCTGGCGCTGCTTGGCCAAGACGAGGTCGACCACGATCATGCAGCCCAGGGCGATGCGGCGGTCGACCTCGGTGGTCTCGGCCGGGTACTGGATGGCGTAGGTGCCCCGTCCGGTGATCGCCTCGGCGATGCCGCGGTAGGTTCGGGTGACGTTCGCGACCTCCCCAGCTGGCCCCGTCACCGCCAACTCCCACGCACCCAGGTTGCCCACCAGGTCGTAGTCGCCGGCGTAGGTGTTGACCGACAGCTTGGTGGTCATGAAGGTGAGCTTCTTGGTGACCCTGGCGAGCGGCTCGTTGTTGCCGTCCACGATCTCGAAGTGGTCGAGCCCGAAGTCGGGCGGGTCGAGCACTTTCAGGTAGGGCGCTCCGGTCTCGTCGTAGACGGTCAGTTCGCGCGGGCCGAGCAGCAGCCGCCGCATCGTCCCGCCATCGGTCTCGATCCGGCCGAGGCCGTTGCCGTCCGGGTCGGTGATCTGGAAGTCGGAGCGAAGCCAGAAGGTGATCTGGTCGACGATCAGGACGGGGGCGGTGTCGAGAAGTCCCATGCAGCCACCGTAGTCCGGACGGTCGCGGCGACGCACGGTGCCATGATGTGCGCATGCCGACCAGCGCCGAAGCCAGACGCCGCGCCAGGACCGAGCGCGCCCGCGCCGAGTTCGGCCCGCGGGCACAGGCTGCCCTCGACGCGCTGGCGCTGCTCGACTTCGCCTGGCACGACTGCTACGCCGAACCAGCCCCGCCCGAGCAGGTCGTCGAGGACGTCTGGACGGTGGCCTCGGGGAACCTGGCCGAACTGATCCAGGCGGTGCACCTGGCCGTCATCGACTTCCGCGACCTGCGCTTGTGGGCGGATCGCCGCAGGCCGGGCGTCCCCGACCGCCCCGACTGACGGGCGGGACGTCAGGCGTCGATCCGCTCGGAGTCGAGCTGGTAGGCGCCCTCGATGATGAACTCCTTGCGCGGCGCGACGTCGTTGCCCATCAGCCGCTCGAAGGTGGCGATCGCGGTCTCGAGCGACTCTCCCTCCTCCACGGTGATGCGGCGCAGCGTCCGGTGCCGCGGATCCATGGTGGTTTCCTTCAGCTGGTCGGCGTCCATCTCACCCAGCCCCTTGTAGCGCTGGGGCTCCTTGAACGCCTGCCCGCGCTTGGTGAGTTCGGCGAGCTTACGGCGGTATTCGGCCTCGGAGTAGGTGTAGATGAACTTCTCCTGGCCCTTGCGCGGGTTGGTCAGCTCGAACCGGTGCAACGGCGGGACGGCCGTGTAGACCCGGCCGTCCTCGATGAGCGGACGCATATACTTGAAGAACAGCGTGGCCAGCAGCGTGCGAATGTGGGCCCCGTCGGAGTCCGCGTCCGCCATGAAGATGACCTTGCCGTAGCGGGCCGCCTCCAAGTCGAACGTCCGCCCGGAGCCGGCTCCCACGACCTGGATGATCGAGGCGCACTCGGCGTTCTTCAGCATGTCGCCGACCGACGCCTTTTGGACGTTGAGGATCTTGCCCCGGATCGGCAACAGCGCCTGGAATTCGCTGTTGCGGGCCATCTTCGCGGTGCCCATGGCCGAATCGCCCTCGACGATGAACAACTCGGTGCGGTCGACGTCAGTGCTGCGGCAGTCCGACAGCTTCGCGGGCAACGCAGACGATTCCAGAGCGTTCTTGCGGCGCTGGTTCTCGCGGTGCGCCCGCGCCGCGACCCTCGTCCGGGAAGCGCCGACGACCTTCTCCATCACCGCGCGCGCCTGCGTGCGCAGGGCGGCCCGGTTCGTGGTGAGGAATTCCACCACTTTGGTCTCGACGATCCGTGCGACCAGCCGGCTGACCGGCGGGGTGCCGAGCACCTCCTTGGTCTGGCCTTCGAACTGGGGCTCGGCGAGGCTGACCGTGACCACGGCCGTCAACCCTTCCAGCACGTCGTCCTTGACGATCTCCTCCCCTGCCTTCAAGAGCCGAGTGCCGTCCAGCCCCTTCACGAAAGCCCTGGTGAGGCCGCGTTCGAAGCCCTGGACGTGGGTGCCGCCCTTGGGTGTGGCGATGATGTTCACGAACGACTGGACGTGGGCGTCGTAACCGGTGCCCCAGCGGAGCGCGATGTCCACATCGAGGGAGCGGTCGACGTCGGTGGGCGTCATCGCGCCGTTGTCGTCCAGCATCGGCACCGTTTCGGTGAATTGATCCGAGCCCTGCAGGCGAAGGACCTCGCTGACCGCGGCGTCCGTGGCGAGGTAATCGCAGAACTCCGAGATGCCGCCGTCGTGCTTGAACACCTCCGTGACCGGCTCTGCCCCGCGAGCGTCGGTCACGCTCAGTTCGAGGCCCGGGACGAGGAAGCTGGTCTGCCGGGCGCGGTCGAGGAGGTGTTTCAGCGACAGTTGCGCATCCTTCAGGAAGATCTGCCGATCGGGCCAGTACCGCACGCGGGTCCCGGTGACGCCCTTGGCGACCCGCCCGGTCTTGCGCAGCCCACCCCCGGGNGTGAACGGCGCATCCGGCCCAGCGCCGGCGAACACCCCGGGAACCCCTCGCCGGAACGACATCGACCACGTGGCGGAGTTGCGGTCGACCTCGACGTCGAGCCGGGACGACAGCGCGTTGACCACGGACGCGCCCACGCCGTGCAGGCCGCCAGTGGCGTTGTACGAGCCGCCGCCGAACTTCCCGCCGGCGTGCAGCTTGGTGTAGACGACCTCGACGCCGGACAAGCCGGTCTTCGGTTCGATGTCGACGGGGATCCCCCGCGCCTTGTCGGCCACGAAGATGCTGCCGTCGGGGTCGAGCGATACCTGAATCGTCCGGCCGAACCCGGCCAGCGCCTCGTCGACCGCGTTGTCGATGATCTCCCACAGGCAGTGCATCAGGCCGCGGGTGTCGGTCGACCCGATGTACATCGCCGGGCGCTTGCGAACCGCCTCGAGACCCTCCAGCACCAGCAGATGCCGGGCCTCGTAGTCGCGTCCCTCGGTCGCCCGGACGCCCCCGCGCCCGTCGTGGGAACCTTCTCACTCGTCACCGGACGAGGCTATCGCCAGCCCCCGACAATCCCCAGAAACGCCGACCGGTGTCGCGCCTCCCTCGGCCCGCCCAGATCACGTTTTAGTCTCGCCGCATGATCGGGGAACAAGACCCCTTGATCGAGAGTTGATACTGGTGGACGCAAGGTGATGGAGGAGGAACTGACCACGATGAGCACGACGATGATGATGGACGCACTGACCGCAGCGGACCGCTGCGACCGCTGCGGCGCCCAGGCCTACTTCCGCGTCACCCTGCCCTCCGGCGGTGAGCTGTTCTTCTGCGCCCACCACGCGCGGGCCCACGAGGACAAGCTCAAGCAGGTCGCGCTGAAGATCCACGACGAGTCGCACAAGATCGGCTGACGATCCCCCAACGAAGCCCCGGACCGCGGTCCGGGGCTTCCTGTTTGTCCGGGCACGCCGATCTGCTCGACGATCACTGTGCCGTTGACCACTGAGTTCGGTGGTCAACGGCACACCCAACAGCAGGCTTCCCTTTTCGGCGAGCCGTCAAGGGCCTGGCAACGCTTCCCGCGGGCTATCCGCGCGGCTGCATCGTCCCGCCGAACCGGACGGGCCGGTCGAGTTCGTCGAAATCGACCACGATCACGTCCTGCGGGGGCAGATGGACCTCCAGCGACGAGGTGCCGACGCCCTTGACCTGCAGGTCGTGCACCGCCGCGTAGGTGAGGATCTGCGACCGGGCATGTCCGGGAATGAGATCGACGGCGGTGAGGATTCGGCGCGGGAAGGTGACCGCGTCGGCCCGGGGCCGCGGACAGGCGGGGTCGACGATCCCGAAGTAAGCGATCCCGGCCCCGTAGTCGGCGCCGTACATGCCGACGGCGCCCACGAGCGGCGCGACGACCAGGGCCACGCTCGCGCCGGCGCCCAGGCCCGTGTCGACCACGCCGTCCAGCCCGAAGACCGGCTCGGCAAGCTCCCACAAGCCCCACTGCTGGGCCTTCGCGGCGACACCGCGCACCGGAGCGATGGCCGGCGAATCGGGCGCGAAGCCCTGGTTGGCCCAGGACCAAAGCCAGGTGTTCGACTGTTTGGAGACCGTGCCCAGCAGCACCACCGACAGCGGCCGGCCACCGATCTCGAGACGGGCCGCGCCGATGTCCGCCTGGTAGTGCGCGCCCAGGTCGACCACCTTCGACAAGGCGTCCTGGGCTTCCATGGCGACGGGCAGGTGGGCGATCACGGCCTGGTTGAAGCGATCGTGGGTGAGAGGCTCCGACATGGACGACAGCGTAACGTCTGTGTCATGAGCACCATCGACACGGTCACCGGCGACATCACCCGCGAGACCACCGACGCCATCGTCAACGCGGCCAACTCGACCCTGCTCGGCGGCGGCGGGGTGGACGGAGCCATCCATCGGGCGGCCGGGCCCCGCCTGCTCGAGGCGTGCCGGCGCGTGCGCCGGACATCGTTTCCCGACGGGTTGCCGGTTGGCGAGGCCGTCGCGACCGACGCGTTCGACCTGCCCTGCCGCTGGGTGATCCACACGGTCGGGCCGAATGCGTACCGCGGTCAGACCCACCCCGCGCTGCTCGCGTCCTGCTTCACCCGGTCGCTCGACGTTGCCGCCGAACTCGGTGCGGCATCGATCGCGTTCCCGGCAATCAGCGCGGGCGCCTACGGCTGGGACGCGGACGAGGTCGCCCGGATCGCCGTGGCCGCCGTCGGTGAGCATCCGAAGCCGGGGATCGAGACCGTCCGGTTCGTCCTGTTCGGCCCGCGGGTCTTCGAGGCATTCCAGCAGGCCCTCAGCGAGCGCGGAGACTGAGCCGTAGGCCCAGTGGTCTCGAGCGCCACTCACGCGGTCGGCTTCGTCGAGATCCGGGCCCACTCCTGCGGTTGAGCCTGTCGAGGCACTGGGCGCACTGCGGCGGTCGAGCCTGTCGAGACCCCGGGCCCCACTGCGGCGGTCGAGCCTGTCGAGACCCCGGGCCCACTGCGGCAGCCGAGCCCCCGCCCGAACCCCGGTCCGGCCCGTCGGACCCCGGGGAACCGCATCGCCCATCTCACAGGTGGTTTCGACAAGCTCAACCACCGCAGGGAACCCTCCAACGGCCCGGCGGTCGAGCCTGTCGAGACCCCAGGCGCGCTGCGGCAGCCGAGCCCCCGCCGGCAACACCCATGTCAGGTCGTTTCGACAAGCTCAACCACCGCAGGAACCCCGGCGATCGAGCCCCCGCCTGAAGCCCAGTCCGGCCTATCGCGCGACCGCATCGCCCAGGTCAGGTGGTTTCGACAAGCTCAACCACCGCAAGAGCCCCGGCGGTCGCCCGGTGGTTCGACCAGCTCACCGAAACCGGCCCGGCGGTCGAGCCTGTCGAGACCCCGGGCCCACTGCGGCAGCCGAGCCCCCGCCCGAACCCCGGTCCGGCCCGTCGGACCCCGGGGAACCGCATCGCCCATCTCACAGGTGGTTTCGACAAGCTCAACCACCGCAGGGAACCCCGCCAACGGCCCGGCGGTCGAGCCTGTCGAGACCCCGGGCCCACTGCGGCGGTCGAGCCCCCGCCCGCATCACCCATGTCAGGTGGTTTCGACAAGCTCAACCACCGCAGGAACCCCGGCGGCCACCCAGATGGTTTCCACCAGCACGCCCACCAACGCCCGGCGGTCGAGCCAGTCGAGACCCCGGGCACCGCATCACCCATGTCAGGTGGTTTCGACAAGCTCAACCACCGCAGGAACCCCGGCGGTCGCCCGGTGGTTCGACCAGCTCACCGAAACCGGCCCGGCGGTCGAGCCTGCCGAGACCCCGGGCCCAGTGGTTTCGACAAGCTCAATCACCGCGGGAGCCCGGGAAACTCCGGTGGTCAACCGCCACGGGCCCCGTCCGGCCCGCGTCAGTCGAGGTAGTCCCGCAGCACTTGGGAGCGCGACGGGTGGCGCAGCTTGCTCATGGTCTTGGACTCGATCTGGCGGATCCGTTCCCGCGTCACCCCGTACACCTTGCCGATCTCGTCCAGGGTCTTGGGCTGGCCGTCGGTGAGGCCGAAGCGCATGCTCACGACCCCGGCTTCCCGCTCCGACAAGGTGTCCAGCACGTCGTGCAGTTGCTCCTGCAGCAGCGTGAAGTTCACTGCCTCCGCCGGGACAACCGCNTCGGAGTCCTCGATCAGGTCGCCGAACTCCGAATCGCCGTCCTCGCCGAGCGGGGTGTGCAGCGAGATCGGCTCACGGCCGTACTTCTGGACCTCGACGACCTTCTCGGGNGTCATGTCGAGTTCCTTGGCCAGTTCCTCCGGGGTTGGTTCGCGCCCCAGGTCCTGCAGCATCTGGCGCTGCACCCGGGCGAGCTTGTTGATGACCTCGACCATGTGGACGGGGATGCGGATCGTCCGGGCCTGGTCGGCCATGGCCCGGGTGATCGCCTGCTTGATCCACCAGGTCGCGTAGGTGGAGAACTTGTAGCCCTTGGTGTAGTCGAACTTCTCGACCGCCCGGATCAGACCCAGGTTGCCCTCCTGGATCAGGTCGAGGAACAGCATGCCGCGTCCGGTGTAGCGCTTCGCCAGCGACACCACGAGGCGCAGGTTCGCCTCCAACAGGTGGTTCTTGGCCCGCTTGCCGTCGTCGGCGATCCAGTCAAGATCGACCTGGTCGCCGCCGTCCACCGGACGACCGGAGTTCAGCGTCTCCTCCGCGAACAGGCCCGCCTCGATCCGCTTGGCGAGGGTGACCTCCTGCTCGGCGTTCAGCAGGGCCACCTTGCCGATCTGCTTCAGGTAGTCCTTCACGGGGTCGGCGGTCGCCCCGGCCGCCAGCACCTGCTGCTCGGGCTCGTCCGCGTCGTCGGCGTCGGACAGGCTGAAGCCCTCGTCCTCGCTGAGTTCGGCCTCGGTGACGGCCTCCTTGGCCTCTTCGAAGTTGGCGTCGTCGACGTCGTCCAGCGAGCGCTTCTTGCCGCCGACCGTCAGGATGACGTCGTCGCCCTCGCGCTCGAACTTCACGTCCAGCTGGCGGGGGTGAGGACGTCCTCGACGGTGACGTCCTCCAGTTCCAGGTCGTCCTCGCTCACATCCCCGTCGAACTCGGCCTCCTCCTCGGCGGGAGCCTCGACCACGGCGTCCTCCGCCGGCGTGGCCGGTTCGGCCTTGGCGCGCCGGGTGCGGGCGGCCGGCTTAGCGGTCTCGCCGTCAGCGGTGTCGGCCTGCGCGACCCGGGCCCTGCTGCGGCGCACCGGGGAGGCCGCAGCGTCCTCGGTGGCGGGCGCCGGGGTGCGGCGCGTCCGGGCCGGCTTCGCGGCAGGGCTCTCGACGACCTGGTCGACGGCCGCCACCGCGGCCTTGGCCCGGCTCCGGGTGGGCTTGACGGACGGATTCGGATCGACTTCGTCGTTGTTGGTGACCTTCGCGGCGGCTGTGGAGCGTGGTGACACAGGACCCTCTCGAAAACGGTTTTGGGCACAGAAAGACCGGCTGCTGTCAATGCCTTGCGCCCGCCCATTGTGGCACGACCCCGCCGCAGAACCAAGACGATCCACTCGCGAACCTCGGCATGCCCGCGCAATCGGCCCCGGCAGCGACGGACGGCCCACGCCCACCGGCGCCGGCGACCCGGCTGGGGACCTCGGTCCGGGGCTCCTTACGGCACCCCTCTCCGGCCGCCGTCAAGCCCGGCGCGACGCCCCTTCGAACCGGCTCTGGATCACAGCGAACGCGGCGGAACGGCCCCGCTAGTACCTCTGGTCCGGGCCCGCGTAGGACCAGGGTCTGATCTTGGTCGTACGGGATGCCTTCAGGGTAACTTCCGGGCTGTCACGGGCAGCGTTTCGGCCTCGCTGCGCGTTGTACTGAGTGAGAGCGAAAGGAACTCCATGATCTCGACTGCCCACCGGGTCCGGGCGACCGACGGCATCGACGGCAAGGATGCCGTCGGTCTCTACCTGGACGGCATCGCCAAGACGCCGCTGCTCACCGCCGAGGAGGAAGTGATCCTCGCCAAGCAGATCGAGGCCGGCCTCTACGCCCAGGCCCTGTTGGACGGCACGGTGGGCGAGGAGGAACGAGGCCTGGCTGCGATCCAGGCCACCCCTGACGAACTGCGCGAACTCGTCCGCGTCGGCGAGGCCGCCCTGCAGCGCTTCATCACCGCGAACCTCCGCCTGGTGGTCTCGGTGGCCCGCAAGTACGGACGCGCCCAGATGCCGCTGCTCGACCTCGTGCAGGAGGGCAACACCGGCCTGATCCGGGCGGTCGAGAAGTTCGACTACGCCAAGGGGTTCAAGTTCTCCACCTACGCCACCTGGTGGGTCCGGCAGTCGATCTCGCGGGGCATCGCCCAGCAGGGGCGCATCGTCCGGCTGCCGGTGCACGTCGCCGAGCAGGTCAACCAGGTGTCGGCCACCCGCCGCACCTTGGAGCGACGGCTGGGCCGGGAGCCCGAGCTGATCGAGATCGCCGACGAACTCGGACTCGACGTCGAGGTCATCATCGACCTGATGCGGCTGGCCCGCGACCACGTCAGCCTCGACGCCCCGGTCGAGGAGGACGGCGACACCGCGCTGGGCGACCTGCTCGCCCGCGAGATGTCCCCGGGCCCGGACGAGGTCGTCATGGACGCCGAGGACCGGGCGCGCCTGGACACCCTGCTGTCGACCCTCGACGAGCGCTCCGCCGATGTCGTGCGGCGCCGCTACGGACTACTGGACGGCCGCCAGGCCAAACTGTCCGACATCGCCGCGGTCTGGGGCATCACCGCCGAGCGGGTTCGCCAGATCGAGCGGCACGCGATCGCGAAGCTGCGCAGCGCCTCCGAGATCGCCGCCTGACCCTTCCCCAAGCCCACGACGCCCTGCCTCCCCCGCGGGGCGTCGTGGCACGTCCGGGCGCGTTCAGCCGTCGCCGATGACGCGGATCAGGCCCTCCTGAGCACACGAGGCCACCAGTGCGCCACCGCTGAACAGCCGGCCCAGCGAGAAGCCGAGGCTGCTTCCGGCCGACGGGGACACCTGGTCGTAGAGCAACCAGTCGTCCGTGCGCGCCGGACGATGGAACCACATCGAGTGATCGATCGAGGCGGCCTGAACCTGCGGCGACCAGAACTGGACCGGGTGCGGGACGGTCGAGACCGCGAGCAGCGAGATGTCGGAGAGGTACGCCAGCACCATCTGGTGCAGGCGGGGCTCGTCCGGCAACGCCGATTCGGCGCGAACCCACAGCCGGGCGTGTGCGGCATGGTTGGCCGCCGTCCGGGACGGGTCGGGCACGAGCCGCACTTCGATCGCCCCNCACTCCTCCTCCCACACGGCCGCGGCCCGGGCCGAGCGGACGCTGAGTGCCTCCGCGGCGGGTGGGCACTCTGCCGGCGCCGGCACTCCGACGGGCAGCGCATCGGCGTGATCGAGGCCCGGTTCGGGGACGTGGAACGACGAGGACATCGTGAAGATCGGCCGTCCGTCCTGGCGGGCGATCACCCGGCGCGAGGAGAAGTGGCCACCGTCGCGGGTCTCCTCGACCAGGTAGATGATCGGCGACGTGGGCGAGCCCGGCCGCAGGAAGTAGGCGTTCAGGGAGTGCACGACCCGATCGTCCGCCACCGTGGCGTAGGCGGCCGCCAGAGCCTGGGCGAGCACCTGGCCGCCGAACGAACGCTGCAGGAGCGTGCGCGGCTGCGGCCCNCGGAACAACCCGGTATCGAGGCGTTCCAGGTCGAGCAACGCCACCAGTTCGGCGACGGTCTTCGGCATCAGCGGCGCCCGTCGCCGCTGTCGTCCTGTTCGGCGAGGAAGCGCTCCACGGCGGCGCCGATCTCATCGGCCGAGGGCACCGACGGGGTGCCGGATTCGGCCAGCTGGTCGTACTGCTGCTCCAACTGGGCCAGCAGGACGGGGAACTCGGTGTCCTCGCCCACCTCGGCCTGGATGCCCGCCAGTTGGGCGGCGGCCTGCTCGTCCAGCCCGGTGTCGGGGATGGCGAGTCCGGCCGCGTCGTTGATCCGGTCCAGGATGGCCGCGGTCGCTTGGGCGAAGCCGGTCTGGGCCAGGTAGTGCGGGACGTGGGCGACGAACCCAAGCCCCGTCTGGCCGCTCTGCCCCGCGCGGTACTCGAGCATCGCCGAGAAGCTCCCCGGGATCTGGATGCGGTCGATCCACATCGGATTGCCGGTGGCCAAGGCCGGATCGGTGGAGTGCGACGTGACCAGGGTGGGACGGGTGTGCGGCACGGCCATCGGCACCCCGGTCGCCGTGATCAGCAGGGGCTCTGCNAGCCGCTCCGCGATCCCCAGCACGGCCGCCGTGGTGCGACGCCACTGGGTGTCCGGCTCCGGCCCGCGCAGCAGCAGGAACGGCTTCCCGGCGGCGTCGGTGACCTTGTGCAGCAGCAGTGAGAAGTCGTTCATCGACACCCACTGGTTGGTGTCGAACACCATCTGCGGACGGCGGCTGCGGTAGTCGTGCAGCTGGTCGTGGTCGAACTCGGCCAGTACCTCGTGGTCGCAGTGTTCGAGGATGTGGCTGCCGAGGTTGTGGGTGACCGCGGCCGCGTCGATGAACCCGTCCAGCAGGTGCAGCAGCACCGGCGCCCGGCCGTCCAGACTCGCCCACACCTCCGGGTCGAAGGTGTACAGGAGCCGGGGATCGATCACGGCGCCACTGTACCGTGGCGAATCTGCTCCATCGCGGCCCGTACGCGCTTGGCTGAAACGGGGGCCGCCGTGCCGAGCGTCTGGGCGAACAGGCTGACCCGGAGCTCTTCCAGCAGCCAGCCCACCTCGGCCACGGCCCCNGGCAACGGCCCGTCGGGGAACCGCCGGCACACCGCGGCGTATTCCTCCTCCAGGGCCTCGATGAGGTCGGCGTTCGTCTTGTCGCGGGCGGGGCTGGTGGTCAGCGTCGCGACCCGTTGCCGGGCCGCCTTGAGGTATCGCGGCAGGCGTCCGAAGTGCGGTTGGGGNGTCGCGGCGACGAACCCGTCGAAGACCAGGTTGCCCAGTTGTTCGGTGATGTCGTCGGCTGCCGCCGAGGTCAAGCCGGCCAGGTGCCGCAACACCTCGGCGCGCACACCGAGCACCTCGCCGGCCACGTTCACCACGGCCAGGGTGCGGTCGGCCGCCGACAAGCGGACCCGGTCGCGCAGGGCGGCGAACCCCGGATCGTCGCGGACGGACGACGCCGCACCGGCCTCGGCGATCAGGTCCGCGATGGCACGCAGCCGGCAGTCGGCGAGCAGCGCCGGCACGCCCGGGTACGGGCTGGTCGCCAACGCGAGCTTCACCGGGTTGGACAGCCGGGAGACCACCCAGGTGGTGGGATCCGGCGTGGTCAGCGCCACGAGCCGGCGCAGCCCGCGCGCGTGGGAGGTGGCGGCACGGGCCGCGTCCGGGAACACCTGGACGCTGACGGCCGTCCCTTCGTCCGCGAGCGCCGGGTAGCCGACGACGGCCTCGTCCACCTGCACGGGGATCGAGCCGAAATCCCACCGGGTGGCCGCCGGACGGGCGTGGGTGAGGGCGGAATCGCTGATCACCCGCTCGACCCGTGCCCCCAGCTGCCGGCCGAGCTCGGCCAGATCCTTGCCGGTCGCGACCTCCCGCCCGTCCTCGGTGACAACGAAGCGCACCCGCAGGTGCTCGGGGATCGCGTCCGCCCGCCATGCGTCGGGNGGCACCTCGATACCCGTCAGCTGGTGGATCGCCCGGCCCAGCGCCTCGGGGAAGGTCGCGTCCGGTTGCGGGTGGGCGGCCAGCCAGGCGACCGCCCGGGCCGCGGTGTCGGGGGCGGGCACGAGGCGCGCCCGCAGCTGCTTGGGCAGCGAGCGGATCAACTCGGTGGCGACCTCGGCGCGGAATCCTGGCACCTGCCAGGTGAACGGACGCGGCCCCACCCGGTTGAGCAGCCCGAGGTCCACCTCCACGCTGACCCCGTCGTGCCCCGCGCCGGGATCGAAGGTGTAGCTGACCGGAAGGTCCAGCTCCCCNACCGTCCAGGTGTCGGGGAAGTCACCGGTGTCGACCTCGGCGGCGGCATCGGCCAGCAGGTCGTCGAATGTCAGGTCGAGCAGCCGCTCGTCCGCGTGCCGGGCGTCACGCCACCACCGGTCGAAATGGGCGACCGAGACCACGTCGGTGGGCACGCGGGCGGCGTAGAAGTCGAAGATGGTCTGGTCGTCGACCACCAGGTCGCGCCGGCGGGTGCGCTCCTGCAACTCCTCGGCGGCCTGCCGGGTCGCCTCGTTGCGCGCGAAGAACCGGTGCCGGGTGTGCCACTGTCCCTCGACCAGTGCGGCCCGGATGAAGATCTCCCGGGCCGCGACGGGGTCGATCCGCGCGTAGCCGACCGTCCGTTCGGCCACGATCGGCACCCCGAGGAGGGTGACCCGCTCGGTGGCCACCACCTGGCCCCCACGGGCCGACCAACGCGGCTCGGAGTAGGTGCGCTTGAGCAGATGCGCACCCACCTCCTCGATCCACTCGGGACGGATCGGGGCGACCGTCCGCGCCCACAGCCGGGTCGTCTCGACCAGCTCGACGGCCATCACCAGCGGTGGGCTGAGCCGGAACGCGGACGATCCGGGGTTGATCGCGAAGCGNGTGCCGCGGGCGCCCAGGTATTCCCGGGGACCCCGCGGGCGGCCCCGACCNGAGGGGGTGGCGGTCTTTTCGTCCAGCAACCCGACGTGGGACAGCAGCCCCGACAAGACCGCGGCGTGCACCTTGTCCAGGCTCGCTGGCTCACTGTTGCGGTTCATGCCCAGGTCCTTGCCCAGCTGGCGCAGCTGGGTGTGCAGGTCCTGCCACTCGCGGACGCGCAGGAAGTGCAGGTACTCCTCGCGGCACAGCCGCCGGAACGCGTTGCCCGACAGACCGCGGCGTTGCCGGCGCAGGTAGTCCCACAGCCGCAGCAGGGCCGCGATGTCCGAGCCGTCCGGGCTNGGTCTCCCCGCCTCGCCGACCGGCGCCCAGAACCGCCGGTGGGCCGCGTCGGCCTTGTCCTGGGCGTCGGCGGGTCGCTCCCGGACGTCCTGGATCGCCAACCCGGCGACGATGGCCTCCACCTCGCGCAGGGAGCCCTGCCGTTCGGCCTCGACCAGCATGCGTCCGAGGCGCGGGTCCACCGGGAGCCGGGCGAGCTTGTGCCCGACCGGGGTCAGCCGGACGTGCCCGCCGCGCCGGGCCGCCGAACCCTCCGTGATGGCGCCGAGTTCGCGCAGCAGGCGCATCCCGTCCCCGATCAGCGCGCCGTCGGGGGCCTCGACGAACGGGAACCGGCTGATGTCGCCGAGCCTGGCGTCCGCCATCTGCAGGATCACCGAGGCCAGGTTCGTCCGCAGGATCTCCGGCTCGGTGAACTCCGGACGACCGGCGTAGTCCTCCTCGCTGTAGAGCCGGATGCACACCCCGGGCGCAACCCGGCCGCATCGGCCCGCGCGCTGATTCGCCGACGCCTGCGACACCGGTTCGATGGGCAGTCGCTGCACCTTCGTCCTCGCCGAATAGCGGGAGATGCGCGCGAATCCTGGATCGACCACCGAGCGGATCCCGGGTACCGTCAGCGAGGTTTCGGCCACGTTGGTCGCCAGGACGATCCGGCGGCCGGTGTGCGGGGTGAACACGCGGTGCTGCTCGGCGGCGGTCAGCCGGGCGTACAGCGGCAGCACCTCGGTGAACCGCAGCTGCAACCCCTCGATCGCCTCCGCGGCGTCCCGGATGTCCTGTTCGCCGGAGCAGAACACGAGGATGTCGCCGTCCGGGCCGGTGTCGACCAACTCGGTGACCGCGTCGCAGATCCCGTCCACCAGATCCCGGTCGGGGCGGCCTTCGCCCACCAGCGGCCGGTACCGCACCTCGACCGGGTAGGTGCGCCCGGACACCTCGATCACCGGCGCGTCGCCGAAGTGCGCGCTGAACCGGGCGGTGTCGATGGTGGCTGAGGTGACGATCACCTTCAGGTCCGGCCGCCGGGGCAGCAACTGCTTCAGGTAGCCGAGCAGGAAGTCGATGTTGAGGCTGCGTTCGTGCGCCTCGTCGATGATCAGGGTGTCGTAGCGGCGCAGGTCGCGGTCGTGGGAGATCTCGGCGAGCAGGATGCCGTCGGTCATCAGCTTGACCCGGGTCTGCCGGCTCGTCTTGGCGGTGAACCGCACCTGGTAGCCGACGACCTCGCCCAACGGCGAGCGCAGTTCCTCGGCCATCCGTTCGGCCACGCTGCGGGCGGCGATCCGGCGCGGCTGGGTGTGCCCGATGCGCCTCCGTCCGGCGAGCAGGCAGATCTTGGGCAGCTGGGTGGTCTTGCCCGACCCGGTCTCCCCNGCCACCACGACCACCTGGTGGGTGGCGATGGCGGCCGCGATCTCGTCGACGGCCGCGCTGATGGGCAGCGCGGGGTCGACGTCCAGGTGCAGTTCGGCCGTGACGTCCGGCATCCCCGGCCCGTGGTGGGGCGTGCCCGCGGGACCGGTCAGCGGACGATGACCACGGGGCACTGGGCGTGGGCGAGGATGCCGCGGACCGTCCCGCCGACGGTGTAGGTCGGGAAGGACGGGTGCGCCTCGACCACGAGCTTCGCCAGCCCACCGCTGCGCGCGACGAGTTCGTCCACCGGCGAGCCGTACAAGACCTCGGTGGTGACCGAGCGCATGTGCTCAGCGGGGTCTCGCGCGCCACCAGATGCGTCACCCGCTCGCGCGTGGCCGTCATCACCTGTTCGGTGTGCTCGGGGCTGACGCGGGAGCGGAACAGCCCCGTGGGGGCCCGGCAGACACTGATGACCTTCACCGGGGCGGAGCCGCGGTTCGCCAGCGCCCAGGCCAGGGCTGCTTCGCCCTTGCCGGAGGAGTCGATGGCGACGCCGATCGGCAGCCCGGAGGCCCGCTCGGGCTGCTCCGCCACGACCATCAGCGGGCAGCGGGCCGTGGCCGCAAGTCCCACCGCAGTCGACCCGGCGAACTGCTTGTCGCTGCCGCTGTTGGCGCTGCGGCCCACGATCACGAGCTGGCACTTGTCGCTCAGCTGGGTGAGCACACCGACCGGGGTGCCCAGGGCCACCTGGGTGCGGATCCGCTTCTTCGCCGCCCCCTGGGCGCGGGCCGTCGCGACGGCGTCGGCCAGGAACTCCTTCGCGGTCGCGCGCACCTGATCGGGGTCGTACACGACCCCAGGCGCTGCTGGTCACCGTGTCGTCGGCGACGTACACGATCTCCAGCATCGTCTTGGTCCGGGCAGCCAGGCGGGCGGCGTATTCCAGCGCCCGGACGGCGTCGTCGGAGGCGTCGAAGCCGACCAGGATCGGCGCCGGGCCGGTGTAGGGCTTGGCCATGGGACCACCTTCACATTCAATCGGCAGCGACGGACCGGCCGGTGATGACATCCGGCTCGATCCCGATGACAAGCGGGCGCTCACCGGGCGCCCAGGGCTGCGGCTCTTCACCCACCGCACCGGTCCAGGGCCCGGACCGGCCCGTCACGAGCACGCTCCAGCCCGTCCTGGTCTCGTCGTCAAGGTCGTCGACCTGGAACGAGACCTCGGTGGCCTCCGCTAACTCGCCCAGCCGCGATCCGGGCCGGACCCGGAACACGATGGCGTCTCCCGCAAGGGTGTACGTCACCGGCAGGATCTGCGGGCCGCTGGACGACGTCCAGCCGACCCGGCCGACCGTCCGGCCACGGAGCAGGTGACGGCACTCCTCGACGTCCAGTTCGCTGAGATGCCCGTACCGCGCCACGGGGCAAGGCTAGCGAGATTCAGACGACCCCGCCCAGTCTCCAGTCGCGAACCTCCGGCATGTCCTCCAGATGCTCCCGGATGTAGCTCTCATGGCGATCCAGCTGGGTGAAGCACCAGTTCTTGAGGTCCTCGGCACCCTTGGGGAGGGCCTGGGCGTTGTTGATCGCGTCCATCACCAGGTGGTAGCGGGAGATCTTGTTGCGCACCACCATGTCGAACGGCGTGGTGGTCGTCCCCTGCTCGATGAAGCCGCGTGCGCGGAACCGCTCGGGGTTCGGCCGCCCGTGGACGAGTTGGTGCACGCCACCGGGGTAGCCGTGGAACGCGAACACCACGTTCACCTCGTCGGTGAACAACTCGCGGAAGTAGGTTTCGCTCATCCCGTGCGGATGGTCCTTGGGGCGGCGCAGCGTCATCAGGTCGACGACGTTGACCACCCGGACGCGCATGGCGGGCAGCTTCGCCTTGATGATCTCCGCGGCCGCCACCGCCTCCATGGTGGGGATGTCCCCCGCGCAGGCCAGGACGATGGAGGGGTCGCCGGGGCCGAAATTCTCCTCGTTGCCGGCCCATTCCCACACCGAGGCGCCCTTGGTGCAGTGCTCGACGGCCTCATCCATGGTCAGCCACTGGGGCTGCGGCTGCTTGTCCTGCACGATCAGGTTCACGTAGTCCTTGCTGCGGAAGCAGTGGTCGGCCACGCTCAGCAGACAGTTGGCGTCCGGCGGCAGGTACACCCGCGCGACGCGGGGACCCATGTTGAGCAGCAACTGCAGCATGCCCGGCCCCTGGTGGCTGAACCCGTTGTGGTCGTTGCGCCACGCGGTGGAACTGACCAGGATGTTCAGGCTCGGGATCGAGGCCCGCCAGGGCAGTTCCAGCGCCTCCTGCAGCCACTTGCCGTGCTGGATCGTCTGCGACGCCGACACCATCGCGAACGCCTCATAGGTGGCGAACAGGCCGTGGCGTCCGGTGAGGTTGTAGGCCTCCAGCCAGCCGTGGCAGTTGTGCTCGCTGAGCACCTCCATGACCCGGCCGTCGGCGCTGAGCTTCACGTCGTCCGGCGTCACGGCCTCCAGCCAGGTGCGGTCGGACACCTCGAAGACCGCGCCGAGACGGTTGGAGTTCGCCTCGTCCGGGCAGAACAGCCGGAACGTGTGGGGNTTGCGGACGTACGCCTCGCGCATCAGCTCGCCCAGCTTGCGGGTCGACTCGATCCGCTCGGTGGCCCGGTCGGTGACCTCGACGGCCATCGTCCGGAAGTCGGGCAGGTCGAGCTCGCGGGCCAGCAGGCCACCGTTGGCGTGCGGCGTCCCCGACAGGGAGGCTTCTTTGGCCGGGTTCGCCCGCGTGACGAGCTCCGANGGNGCCCCCTCGGCGTCGAACAGCTCCTCGGGCCGGTACGAGCGCAGCCAGGCCTCCAGCATGGCCAGATGCTCGGGGTTCTCCTTGACCCCNGACAGCGGCACCTGGTGGGCCCGCCACGTGCCGGCGACCTGCACCCCGTCCACCTTGTCGGGGCCGGTCCAGCCCTTCGGGGAGCGCAGGATGATGATGGGCCAGACCGGCCGGGTGCCGTCCCAGTCGCCGCGCGCGGCCGCCTGGATGGCCTTGATCTTGGTGTAGGCCTCGACCAGGGCCTCGTGGAAGCGCTGGTGCATGCCCGGGGTGTCGTCGCCCTCGACCTCGATCACGTCGTACCCGTGACCCTCGAATAGCTTGCGGACCTCTTCGCGGGGCTTGCGCGCGAGCACGGTCGGGGCAGCGATCTTGCCGCCGTTGAGGTGCAGGACGGGCAGGACGGCACCGTCATGCTTGGGGTTGAGGAACGAGATCCCCTTCCACGAGCCCTCCAGCGGGCCGGTCTCGGCCTCTCCGTCGCCCACGACCGAGATCGTCAGCAGGTCCGGGTTGTCGAAGACGGTGCCGAAGGCATGGATCATCGCGTAACCGAGTTCGCCGCCCTCGTGGATCGACCCGGGCGTGGTCACCGAGGCGTGGCTGGGAATGCCNCCGGGAGCCGAGAACTGCCGGAACAGCCGCAGCAGACCGGGCTCGTCCAAGGTGACGTGCGGGAAGCAGTCGGTGTAGGTGCCCTCCAGATACGAGGCCCCCACGATGGCCGGACCGCCGTGCCCGGGCCCGGTGACGTACAGGCACTCCTGGCCGGTGTGCCGGATGAGCCACGACACGTGCGCCCAGACGAACGCCAGGCCGGCACTGGTGCCCCAGTGGCCCAGCAGTCGCGGCTTGATGTGGGCGGCCTCGAGCGGCTCCCGCAGCAGCGGGTTGGCCATCAGGTAGATCTGCCCGACGGTCAGGTAGTTGTTGGCCCGCCACCAGGCGTCGATGCTGGCGAGTTCGTCATCGGTGAGGTCAGGGAGCGTCAGCGACATGCCCTCACGCTACGGGGCCGGACGGCCAGCGCGAAACCGGGCCGAGGCTTGGGCTGCTGCGACCTCAGCTCTCGCCGGTGAACGTGGTGCGGCCGCGCAGCTTGGCCGCGAGCTCGTCGTCGATCTGGTCGGCGACCAACGAGACCGTGTTGAGCGCCTGGTGCAGGTGGGCCGGCACGAACGGCTGGGCGAAGATCGACAGCGACACGAACACCCGGTCGCGCAACAACAGGAACCGGACGAACCGGGCCTCCGCATTCAGGTCGCTGAGCACCTCCATGGCGCGGCTGCGCCCGTCGACGTCGTGGACCACGGCTGAGAAGATCAGCAATTCGCGGGCGTCGGAGGTGGGCCGGATGAACACCATCGTCGAGCCGACCCGGATGGCGTAGTCGCCGTCGTCGTCGCGCAGCGCCGGATGGCCCAGCAGTTGTTCGAGTTCCGCGCTCACCAGGCGGTCGAGCTGGTCTCGTCCGGTGATCACGGTGGCGACCACGTCCTCGTCGGCGAACCGCGGCAGCTGCTCGTCCGGCAACTCCGACCGCGACGGCGGGGTGAGCACCTCGGCCAGCTGGTCGGGGGCCAGGAAGACCGGGTGCGGCACCTGGTAGACCTCGCGGAGCACGTGCACGGCGGCGGCAGCGATCCCGGCCGACTCCTCTTGTGGGGCACGCCGCCAGAAGTTCTCGGTCGGGTGTTCGTCGTCCACGTTCGGGGGTGCCAGCCGGCTGCGTCCAGGGCCTCCAGTTGGGCCGGGGTCAGCTGGAACTGGTCGCTCAGGACGCTGTTGCCCGCCGCTTCGGCGACGATCTGGCGCTGGTCGTCGCAAGCGAAGCTCACGAACGGCGGGCGGCCGTCCTGTTCGGTGGCGATGGCCCCGATAGTGAGCTGTGCCCCCGGGTCGAGGTGCGCGATCACGTCCGACAGCCGGGCGGCGAACTCGCTCCACGCCTGGTCGGTGCTGCGGTCCAGGTCGAAGTCGCCCACCTCGGAGCCGGGAGTGTTGGGAGCATCCACGGACTCAACCTAGCCGAATCGGCCCCCGCCCGGCCAGTGGGCCACCGCTAGCGCAACAGCGCCGACACCAGGGTGATCGTGGGCACCGACAGCAGGGTCGAATAGAAGATCGCGTCCCGGGCCAGCACCTCTCCCACTCCATACCGGGACGCGATGACGTAGATGTTCTGCGCGCTCGGCAGCGCGGCGATCACGGTCACGGCGAGCAGCTCCGGCCTGGTCAGGCCGAACACCCACGCGCCCAGGGCGTACGCGACCAGCGGGTGCAGGACGACCTTGATCGCGCCGATGAGCCACAAGCGGCCCGCGTGCGCACCCCGACCCGGCAACGGGTCGAGCCGCAACGAGACGCCGAACGCCAGCAGCATGGCCGGCACGGCAACGGCACCCACCATGTCGATGGGGGTGACCAGGAGTGCGGGCAGGCGCACCCCNGCGAGATTCACCGCGAAAGCCAGCAGGACCGCAACGGTGATGGGGTTGCGGAACGGCAGCGTCAGGTAGGTCAGCGGGTGCAGCCTGGTGCCCTCCTGCCGGGCCGCGCCCAGATCGAGCAGGGCGAGCGCCGCGGGCTGCAGCAACCCGACCTGCAACAGCATGATCGGGGCCATCCAGGTCATGTCGCCCATGATCGCCGCGGCGATCGGCAGCCCGAGATTGCCGGCGTTGGTGTAGCAGGAGGCCAGCCAGGAGATGACCCGCTGACGGCCCTCGTCCGCGAACAGCACGCGGGCCGCGACCAGATAGGCCAGGCCGGCCGCGGCGATGGCCACGATCGACACCAGCAGGGTGCGCGCGAACAGGTGGGTCAAGTTCGCCGACGACACCAGGGAGAACAGCAGCGCCGGAGACGCGACGAGGAACGCCAGCCGGGACAGCAGGGCCCGTTGCAGGTCGCCCAGGATCCGCAGGTGGGCCAGCAGCGCGCCGGCGGCCACGATCAGCCCGATCGTGGTGAATCCCGTCAGCGCAGACTGCACGCCGGCCAGCCTATGGCGGGGCCCGGGGCTCACGGGCCTGCCCATAGCATGGGGCGGTCATGAACACCCAGACGGCGGCCCGCAACCATCTCATCGATGCCGCGCGGGTGGCCTCGGTGGCGGTGGTGGTGATGTTCCACGGGCTGCTTTACGAGGTGCAGGACGACGCGGGGCGGCCCGCGGTCGTCCCGTGGGGCCCGGATCGGCCCTGGTGGATCGCCAGTTGGTTCTTCATGATCATGCCGGTCTTCTTCGTGGCCGGCGGCTACGCGCACGCGGTCACGAGCGACGGCCTGGTCCGGCGTGGCCAGTCGTACGCCCACCACCTCGCGAATCGGGGCCGCCGGCTGGTGGGCCCGTTGGTGGTCTTCCTCACCGCGGCCACACTCGTCTCGTCCGTGGGTGCCTGGACGACAGACGCCGCCCGCGCGATCGAGCTCAGCGCGCAGTTCGCCCAGCTGTTGTGGTTCATCGCGGTGTACCTCGTCATCGTCGCGGCGGCCCCGTTCCTGGTCGCCTGGCACGACCGCTGGGGCGCGCTGGTGATGCTGCCGATGCTGCTGGCGGCGGTCGCGATCGACGCCTGGGCTTTCCGCAGCGGCAACCATGAACTGCGCTACTGGAACCTGCTGACCGTGTGGCCGCTGTGCCACCAGTTCGGCATCGCCTACCACCGAGGCTGGNTTCCCCGCGGCCCGGTCTGGCTGCCGGTTGCCGCCCTCGCCACGGCGGCGGTGACGATCCCGGTGCTCATCGGCTGGTTCGGCTACCCCATGTCGGCGGTCGGCTTGGCCACGATTCCGATCGCCAACGTGCAGCCGCCGACCGTGGCCATGGCCGTCCTGGGCTTTGCCCAGGCGGGTGTGCTGGGACTGCTGGAACGGGCCGGCCTGCTCGCGCGGCTGTCGGACGCAGCCCAGCGCGGGCTGGCGGTGGCGAACGCCCTGCTCATGACCACCTACCTGTGGCACATCCCCTGCATCCTGGCGGCCGGGCTGGCACTGTTCGGCGTCAGCCGGNCTCGTCCGGGACTGACCTGGCTGCTGCTCAGCCAGCCGATGGTGGTGGCGGTGTCGCTGGCGATCGTCGTCCTCGTCGTCCCGTGGATCGGACGGGTGGACCTGCGCCTCGTCCCGCCGATCGGCGACGATCCGCCGCTCGTACCGACCGTGCTGGCGTACGCGGTGTTGACCGCCGGGGTCGGCCTGGTCTGGCGGACGGGGACGACCCTGCACCCGGACGCGCCCTGGTCGGCGCTCGGGCTGGCGCTGACGTTCNGGGGCGCGGCTCTGCTCGCCCGCACCGCCCGGGGCGGACACCGGCCGCCGGTGCCTGACCGTTCGCCCGATGCCCGCACGGACCCCCGCCCTGACCGAAACCCCGGCAGGCCGGCCACCGGGGCCGTGCCCTAAGCTGAACCTCCGGTCAGTCAGGAGGGGCGCGGGTGGATCCGACGAAGTGGGGACAACCGTTCCCGGTGGTTGCCGCGGCCCTGTTCGTGATCGTCCTGCTCCGGGCGAGCGGCACCTACCTGCTCGGCCGGCTCGCCGAAGGGGCCGCGCACCGGATGCCGCGGGTCCGGGACCTCATGGACCGGCCGGGCTACGTCCGGGCCGTCGGACGGATCAACCGCTGGGGAGCGCCCGCGGTGTCGCTGTCGTTCCTCACCATCGGGGTGCAGACCCTGGTGAATCTGGCGGCGGGCGCAACCCGCATGCCGCTGCTGCGTTACCTGCCGGCCGCCGCCCTGGGCTCGGTGGTCTGGGCGCTGATCTACGCGACCGCGGGGTCGTGGGCGTCGAGGCGGTTGTCCAGTTGTACGCGTTGCACCCCGCTGCCGCCGTGCTGGCGTTGCTGACCGGGGTCACGGCGCTGGCCGCGTGGCTGGCCTTCCAGTTCCGTCGCCGTGCCGGGGACTCGCCGGAGGCCTGATCCTCAGCGCTGGACGCGGGCGTTGCCCTTCCAGAGGTCCCAGACCTGCTTCTCGTCCGCCGGCGCCCCGTAGTCGAGCAGGGACGTGGCGGCCAAGGCCCCCGTCGCCCAGCCGAACTGGGCGCACTGCTCGACGTTCCAGCCCTTGATGATCCCGTACAGGACGCCCCCGACCGAGCCGTCCCCGCCACCGATCCGGTCGAGCACGTCGATGTCGCGCAGGGATGCCAGGGCGAACTCGCCGTCGTTCCACAGCAGGATCCCCCACTTGTGGTGGTTGGCCGAGACGACCTCGCGCAGCGAGGTGCCGATCCAGTGCGCGTCGGGGTAGGCCTCCTTGATTCGTCCGATCATCGCCTTGAAGTCTTCGATCTTCTCGTCGATCGAACTGCCACCGGCTTCTGGGCCCTCGATCCCGAGGCACAGCTGGAAGTCCTCCTCGTTGCCGTAGAGGATGTCGCAGTTGGAGGCGATCTCGTGGAAAGCCGCCGACAGTTCCTCCTCGCGGCCCTTCCAGAACGTCGCCCGGTAGTTGAGGTCCATCGCGACCGCGGTGCCGTTGGCCCGGGCCGCCTTCGCCAAGGCGACGCAGAACGCCGACGTGGACGGACTCAGCGCCCCGATCAGCCCCGACAGGTGCAGCACCTTGACGCCTTCTTCGCCGAACAGCCGGTCGAGGTCGAAGTAGTCGACGCTCAACTCGCGGCCGACCTCGCCCGCCCGGTCGTTCCAGACCCGNGGAGCCCGTCCGCCGAAGCCGGAGTCGGCGATGTTGAAGTGGTGGCGCAGCCCCCACGCGTCGCCCTGGGGCAGGTCGGGCCCCTCGAAGCTCATCCCGCGCTTGCGCAGGTCGGCCTTGATCAGGGTCGAGATCGGGGAACCCTGGACGAAGGCCGTCAGCACCAGCGTCGGCTCGCCCAGGTACGACACCACGCTCGCCACGTTGCTCTCGGCGCTGGTCGCCTGCAGCAGGAACCGGTCGCCGGTGTGCACCGGTCCGCGGTTCTCGGGGGTGATGCGGACCCCCATCGAGGTGGGCACCACCAGCGACCACTTGGCATCCTCACGGAGCTCCATGTCATCCTCCCTGGACGGACCTCGCACTTGTTCGCAGTCTAGGCAGGGCCTCCCCGCCGGGGCCGGTTGGCCGCAGTTCCCCGTCCAGAGGGACTCGTCCCGGGAATCGAGCGGAGCCCCTCGCGGGTCCGCCGGCGAGAGGGCCACTGGCTTGCTTCCTCCATTGAGACGAACAGGCCTCAACGAGCGGCCCTCGTTAGCCTCAGGGCGTGACTCAGAACGCACTGCACGGCAGCTTCCAGCCCATGTTCGACATCGTCCTCGCGCGCAATCCGGGCGAGGCTGAGTTCCACCAGGCGGTGTACGAGGTGATGCACAGCCTGGCCCCCATCGCCGATACCCGGCCCGAGTACGCCCAATGGTCGATCCTCAAGCGCATCTGCGAGCCCGAGCGGCAGATCATCTTCCGGGTGCCGTGGGTCACCGACAGCGGCGCGGTCGAGATCAACCGCGGTTTCCGCGTGGAGTTCAACTCCGCGCTCGGCCCGTACAAGGGCGGCCTGCGCTTCCACCCCAGCGTCAACCTGAGCATCATCAAGTTCCTGGGCTTCGAGCAGGTATTCAAGAACTCGCTCACCGGCATGCCGATCGGCGGCGGCAAGGGCGGGTCAGACTTCGATCCGAAGGGCAAGTCCGACAACGAGGTCATGCGGTTCTGCCAGTCGTTCATGACCGAGCTGTACCGGCACCTGGGCGAGTACACCGACGTACCCGCCGGCGACATCGGGGTCGGCGGACGCGAGATCGGCTACCTGTTCGGCCAGTACAAGCGGATCACCAACCGCTACGAGTCCGGCGTGCTGACCGGCAAGGGCCCGACCTGGGGCGGCGCGCTGTGCCGCTCGGAGGCCACCGGCTACGGCACCGTCCACTTCGCCCAGGCGATGCTGGAACGGGTCGGCGAGGCGTTCGACGGCAAGCGGGTCGCGATCTCCGGTTCCGGCAACGTGGCCATCTACGCCATCGAGAAGGCCCAGGAACTCGGTGCGACCGTGGTGGCCTGCTCCGACTCGTCCGGCTACGTGGTGGACGACCAGGGCCTCGACCTGGAGGTCATCAAGGACCTCAAGGAGATCCGCCGCGGCCGGATCAGCGAGTACGTCGACGCGGTCGGGTCCCGGGCTTCCTTCTCGACTAGCGGCTCCATCTGGGACGTCCCGGTCGACATCGCACTTCCCTGCGCCACCCAGAACGAGTTGGACGACAAGCATGCGGTCACCTTGGTGGCCAACGGCGTCCGGCTCGTCGCGGAGGGGGCGAACATGCCCACGACACCGCAGGCGATGGCGGTGCTCACCGACGCGGGCGTCCTGTACGCCNCCGGCAAGGCGTCCAACGCAGGCGGCGTCGCGACCAGCGCCCTGGAGATGCAGCAGAACGCGACCCGGGACTCGTGGGACTTCGAGACCACGGCCGAGCGGCTCGAGGAGATCATGCGCGACATCCACCAGCGCTGCGTGGACACCGCCGAGGAGTACGGGCACCCCGGTGACTACGTCGTGGGGGCCAACCTGTCCGGCTACATCAAGGTGGCCGACGCCATGGTGGCGATGGGCGTGATCTGAGCCGTTCGTGAACCGCGCCAGCACCGGGATCGCCGGGCTCGACGACACCATCGACGGGCTGCGGCTCGGCGACAACGTCGTCTGGCACGTGGACGCGGTGGCGGACTTCGAGGCGGTGGTCGACCCCTTCGTCGCTCAGGCGAGGAAGGACGGCCGCCGCCTCGTGCACGTCCGGTTCGGACAGCGGGAGCGCTGGCTCCGCGTGGCACCCGAAGACGAGGTGCTGATCGACCCAGCCCGGGGTTTCGAGCACTTCGCGGTGGCCATCCGGGACGCGCTCACCGAGGTCGGGCCANCGGGGTTCTACGTGTTCGATCCCCTGACGGATCTGCATGAGGCCTGGCACTCCGACCTCATGGTGATGAACTTCTTCAAGGTCACGTGCCCGTACCTGTTCCAGCTGGACACGATCGCCTACTTCGCACTGCTGCGCGACGAGCACACGTTCGCCACCGTGGCCGGGATCCGCGAAACGACCCAGCTCCTGCTGGATCTGCACCGTATCGACGAGGAGTTGTACGTTCAGCCGCTCAAGGTGTGGCGGCGACACTCCNCCACCATGTTCTTCCCGCACCTGCTGTCCGGCGGCGACGCGATCTCGATCACGTCCTCGGAGGCGACGGCGCGGCTCTTCGCGTCCCTGGCTCGGCGCGTCGATCCGCCCGAGACGTGGGAGCGGCTGGTCGACCAGGCCTGGTCGGCGCTCACCGGGGACGAAGCCGCCCGCGGCGCCGCCCGGGAGATGCTGCTCGGGATGCTGGTCGGCGATCAGGGCCGGATGGTGGAGTTGTGCAGGCGGCACCTGACCCTGCAGGACCTGCTGGCTGTCGCCTCCCGCCAGATCGGGACCGGCCGGATCGGCGGCAAGTCGACCGGGATGCTGGTCGCCCGGGCCGTTCTCGAACACGATTCCGAGCACCGGTTCGACGGACGGCTGGAGCCGCACGACTCGTTCTTCCTCGGCTCGGACCTGTTCGTGACCTTCCTCGTCGCCAACGGCTGGTGGACGCACTGGGTCGCCCACAAGGACGGCGAGCACTTCTTCGACGCCGCCTCGCAACTGCACCGGCTGATCCCCACCGGCGAGTTCCCGCGGGCTGTGCGGGAGCGGTTCCTGCAGCTGCTGGAGTACTTCGGCCAGTCGCCGATCATCGTCCGGTCCAGCTCACTGCTGGAGGACGACTACGGCAACGCGTTCGCCGGCAAGTACGCCAGTGTGTTCCGGGCCAACCAGGGCGACCCGGACGAACGGCTGCGGGCGTTCGAGGATGCCGTCCGCACCGTGTACGCCTCCGCGGTCGATCCGGAAGCCCTGCGCTACCGCGCCGATCGAGGGCTCGCGCACACCGACGAGCAGATGGCGATCCTCGTCCAGCGGGTCTCGGGCGACCTGTTCGGCGACTTCTTCCTGCCACCGGTAGCCGGGGTGGCGAACTCGTCCAGCCTGTACGTGTGGGAGCACACCCACGAGGACCGCGGCATGGCCCGGCTGGTGGTCGGCCTCGGTACCCGGGCCGTCGACCGGACGGGCACCGATTTCGCCAGGATCGTGAGCCTCGCGGCGCCGTCCTCGTCCCCGGTCCCCGCGGAGGACGCGAGCCGCTACTCACAGCGCCGCGCCGACGTGCTCGACCTGCGCTCCGACGCGATCGCCACCGTGCCGCTGGAGACTGTGCGGGCCGCGGCGACCCGGCTTGACTGGAGCCTGCTGACCAGTCCCGACCACGCCGCCGCCCGCCGCCTGCGGGAGACCCGGCGCGTCACGGCACCGGTCCCCGACGTCGTCGATCTCGCCGGCCTGCTGAGCCGGACGGGGTTCGCGAACCTGCTGACCGACGTGCTGGCCGCGTTGTCGTCCGCCTACGCCCATCCGGTCGACATCGAGTTCACGGTGAACTTCGAGCGTGACCGGGAACTGTCGCTCAACGTCGTCCAGTGTCGGCCGCTGCAGACCCGGGGGTGGGCACCGNCGGTGGAACTGCCAGCGGTGGCGCCCGAGCGCTGCCTGATCGCGGGCAAGGGCGACTTCATGGGCGGCAACGCGCGGCTGCCGCTCGACCTGGTGGTCGCCGTTCGACCCGAGGCCTACCTGGGCCTGGGCGAACCGGCCCGCTACGAGGTCGCTCGCCTGATCGGGGAGATCAACCGCAACCTCGGGGACGCGTCGGCGCTGCTGCTCGGACCCGGACGCTGGGGCACCTCGATGCCCTCCCTCGGGGTGCCCACGCACTACACCGAGATCAACCGGTTCGCGGTCCTGTGCGAGCACACCTACTCGGCGGGAGGCTTCCGGCCCGAACTGTCGTATGGGAGCCACTTCTTCCAGGAACTGGTGGAAACCGGCATCTTCTACGTGGCGGTCTTCGACGATCGTNCCGGGGTCGTGTTTTACCCCGAGTTGGTGTACGCGACGCCGAACCAGGTGCACGAACTGGCACCGGCCGCCGGAGCCCTGGGCGAGGTGGTCCACGTGACGCGGATCCCGGGGCTCACCCTGCACGCGGACGTGGTGACGCAGCGGTTGCTGATCCAGCCCTGAGGGACGCGTCAGCAGGCGGGGCGCGCTGCGGAACCGGGCAGGCGACCGTGCCGGCCAGCCGGTAGACGAGGCCCACAGCCAGCAGAACCAGCGAGACAGCGGCCAGGAACGGTTGCGCCGGGGCGAACCAGGTCAGGGCGCCGCTGTAGCCGAGCGCCAGCAGCGCCAGCTTGTTGCAGACCGGGCAGCCGATCGCGAACCAGGAGCCGATGGCGCCGATCGTCCCCGANGTGGAGCCGCGGTCGGTGGGTTCCTGTTGGGGTGGTCGTTCGCCCTGCCCGGTCACGTAGGTGGCGATCAGCATGCCCGATAGCACCGCCGTCACGATCCAGACCGGATAGCTCCAAGCGGTGGGCGCCATCTCTCCTCCGAAGACCGGGTTGGGGATCAGGACGGTCACCCAGTCGAGCAGGACGGCCGTGATCACGGCGGCGACGAGCGCGATCAGCCAGCGCCGCGCGGTCCAGGCCTGGAGGGCCTGCCACGCGAGTCGGATCCGTTCCACAACCCCACCGTCGCATACCCCTAGGGGTATATGCAACCGGGGACATCGACCGACCCCGGACGCCAACCGCAAGCTTCGAGGTGCCGCCACAGGCGTTGGACGAGGGTGCGCAGGTCGGGGGTGGTTGGGCCCACCCGCTCGCTGCCCCCACGGTTGCAGTGATCGACGAGGACGAGGTCGCCGCGTCCGCCCGCCTCATCGGCGCCGCTGACTGCGCGTCCTGGGCAGCCTCGACCATGGCCCCCGTCGGGTCTCGGCGGCGGCAGAGAGAACAGCCCGGTGAGAGCGCTGAGGAAGGACCGCGCCGTCCCCACCCCGGTCTCGAGGCAGCGCCGACGTGAGGCGCTGCGTCAGAGGGCTGGCCCGGCGTACCGGATCGTCCGCCACTCGTAGTTGCCCGTGTCGCGACCGAGTTCCATCAGCGTGAGCGTCGGGGCGGCCTCGATCACGTCGGGCAACCCGTCGGCCACGCCCTCGAGACGGGACGCCAGCAGCTCAGCCCGGATCGCGCCGGTCAGGTAGCTCAGCGAGGTGTGCGGCCAGAGCCTGCCCCACGTCCGCTCGCCCAGCACCGTGGTTACGGCCGCGCGTTGGACGGCTGCCAGGTCCGGCAGCCACGGGTCGTCCCTGGCCAGCAGCATCCCCGACTCCTCCGCGATGAAGAGCCGGTCGTAGAGGATGCGTTCGCGGGCAAACCGGTCCCAGACGGCGAAGACCCGCTCCGAGATCTCAGCGCGCGCCTCGTCGGGCACCTCGCCGCTGCGCCCGAAACCGGTCATCGTGAGGTGCAGCCAGGGGACGGGCACCGGGCGGGCGGCCGGCTGGTCCGCCAGCGCTTCGTGGACGCGGACCGCCGCGTCGTGGATCGCCGGCGACGCCTCCAGCGTGAGATGGAAGGTCAGCCGGCGCTCCCCNGGCTCCCACGGGTTCGCCGCGAAGTGGTCGTGGGTCTGGCCCTGTCCGCAACGCTGAGTTCCATCCATCTCCCCTTCCCACACGTGAGTCTCCCCCGAACAAGCGCATCGGCCGCGTCCGTTCGGCAGTTGGGTCCCCGACGCGGCTGACGGCGTAGCAGGCCGATCGGCCCCGCCCGACGAACTCCCTTTGAGGCCGACACCGACCCAGTCGGGCGGGGTTAGGCTCCGTGCCATGGATCCGGTCATTCCCCGGCCGATCGGCGCCGCCACTCGCCTGTTCTGCCTAGCGGGCTCGCTCCTGCTCGCGATCTCCTTCACGCTCATCGCCTTGTGGCCTTCGCCGCCATCCGACCCGGTCGCCCTGAGCGCCTGGGCCACTGACCACCTGTCGTCCATGGCCGTCTCGTCCGAGACGGCGTTCTTCGCCGGCGTGTTGTTGATGCCGGGGATGGTTGGTCTGGCGCTTGCCCACCCCGGCGGCCGCCGCTATCCGTTCCTGGCCGGGACGATCCTGGTCTGCCTCGGGCTCGCGGCCTACCCGCTGCTGGTCGTCCTGATTCAGGGACGGTTGACCCTCCGGCTGTACGACATCGCGCTGACGCCCGACATGATCGCCCTGCTCGTGAGCCTGTTGTACGGACTGATCCATAACGTGGCGCTGTTCTTCGGGTTCGGCCTGATCCTGCTGGCCGTCGCGTTCGCGAGCACCCGGGAAGCCTGGTGGTGGACGGGGGCGACGGCCGCGGTGGGCGTCCTGCAGTTGTTCGCGTCCTTCCCGTGGCTGGCGCCGCCCTGGCTGCGGGTCACCTGCGCCCTGGCCCTGGCCGTTTGGATGGCGCTCGCCACCGGCCAGTTCTTTCAACCCGCGCCCGAGAGAACCTCGCCGCACACGACGTGGGCGTGACACGGGCTCACCCGGGACCCGGGCCACCTCTTGCTCGGCGATCATCGCGCGCGGCCCAAACCAACTAGGCCCGCGGGAGCGAACTCGCCGGGCCCAGTGGTTTGGATCAGCTGTCAGTTCTCATCCAGTTGTCGTTCCAGTTCTCACTTCGCTGTCACCGAGGGATCCCGCCGAGCGCACCGTGCCGAGTCGGGCACGGAGGGAAAGGCGGGCAGCCGTCCATCGTGGCGGATACCGTGGGTGGGTGGACGACCGCGCCTACTTCGAGTTGGAGGACGAGCCGCTCGCGGAACGGCGGGAGCAGTTCTTGGCGGCGCTACGGATGCGTCTCGGTGATCGACTTCGTCCCTACGTCGTCGAGTGGAGCGGGGACGATCTGACCGTGGTGCTCGACGTCGATGCGCCGGAAGTGGCCCTCGTGAACGTAGGGCTGAAGCTCACCCCGAGCGACTTGATCGGTGATNCCATCAGCGTTCACGACCGCGGTTTCCCGCCCAACCCCACGGCGGACGGATTCCGGGTCACTGGGACTCCCGCTGAAATGGCTGAGCACGGAGCCGCCCTCTTCGAGCGATACGCAGACCGGCCGGTCGTCAGGCACGAGTGGCTGCACCGCGGCCGCGTCTACGCCGACTGCTACCTCTTCCACGACACAGGCGAACGCCTGGCCCAGACGTACCGCAGCGACTGGGCACCCCGCGGCCAGGAAGCCGGACTGAAGGCGGCGGGCTTTGAGCGCGGCAAGGGATGGATACAGACCGAAGGACTGGGCGAACCGGACCGCGTGCTGCACGTTCGGGGCCACCACCCAACACAACCTGGATAGATCGCATGCTGGGCAGCGACTCGGCCGCGGGGGTTAGAACAGGGTCGGGTGACCGTCGCCGGGGTCTGTCCGGCGCGGCCGCCGGGCCGGGATCGGTGGAGGCAACTTGGCGGTCTTGCGGACGCGTTCGGCGATGGCGGCGGCCACGTCCTTGTCGCTTCGTCGCAGGCTCTGCCGCGTGACGACCCATCCCTTGCCGTCGTCGGTGTCCTTCGCGAGTCCGGCTGCGACGAGTACCTGCATCCCGCGTCGGATGTCTGCGGTCTTGCCGTATCCCTCGTACTGGTCGCGGACTGCGGTGACGAGCGCGTCGAGCGGGACCGTGACCTCGCGGCCGAAGAACGCCGTCGGGAGAACCTGGGTCCACAGGCGTGTCGCCATGTAGAGCGGGGTGACGGGGTCAGCCATGAAGCCGTACTGCACCTTGTTGTCCCCGAACTGGTACGGCCGGCACACGAACGGGTCCTTGTCGCCGTACACGACGGAGCGCTCGCCCTTGTGGATCGTGCCGTTCTTCTCCGTGGGCCAGAGCATGAACACGTAGGCGTCCTCGTTCTGGGAGAACTGGACGATGACGGGGGTGCGTTTGGGGTTGAAGGCGTGGTCCGGGTTGTCCATGCGTTCGTCGAGGATGCGCCTGACGGCATCCTTCACGGCGAGCGTGGGGGTGAGCAGCATCGTGTCCACCGGGTCGACCAGCTCCTGCTTCTGCGTCCCCTTCCGGTCGGGCGGTCCCGGCATCTGCGCGAGCTCGGAGTAGCCCTGGAGCTGCGAGCAGACACTGTCCACCGACTCGTCGCGCAGTGCGATGCGTGCGATCTCGCCCGCGAGCCCGGTCCCGTCGGTGAACACGACGGTGAAGTCCGGGGTGACCGTCTTGGCCGCGTCGACCGGCACGCGCGGGTACCTGTCGAAGTGCCGGACGGTCTCCGCCATCTCCGCGACCGCCGTGAACAGCCAGTGGTAGCAGGACACGACGTCGACCGCCTGGTCGTAGACCTTGAACTCTTCGAGGAGCTGGGTCGCGTCGAACACCGGCTTGGACTTGCGTGCCACCCTCACACCCCACCAGGTCGGCCATGGTGGCCTTCGGTCGAGGTTCGGCCTGCTGGATACGGACCGCGCCGAACGCCTCCGCGATCCGGCCTGTGACGCGAGCCAGTGAAGCCGGGGACGCCCGGAAGCCGGGGAACACGTCCACCACGTCCGGCACGGTCACCATCACGTCGAAGTTCGAGCCGTCGCCCTCGTCGGTGAGGACGAAGTGGAGGTACGGGTTCCGGTGGAACACGGCCATGCTCATGTCCGCCATGTCCTGCGCGAGGTCGACCAGCATGCCGGTGTCCTCGCGCGTGTTGAACACCGGCTCCGACAACACGATGGACAGCGGGACCACCGGCACCGCCCGTCGGCGCTGACGGCCCGTCAGCAGGGCCCGGCGGGCCGCGGCCGCGTGCGCGAGCGGAGCGAGCACCTGCTCCTCGAACACCCTGTACCGGCCGGAGTAGAACGTCGCGCCGGCGACCCTGCGCAGGTGGAAGTGGAGCTCGTCACCGACCCGCAGCGTCCACGAGCGCACGAACGCGCTGCTGCCTTCGAACTCGACGATCAGGTCCTCCGGTGAAGGCCGCAGCGAACCGGACATGGGCTTGAAGCCCCGGAACAAGGACGACTGGTCCCGGTTGAGCCTGCCGGTCGCGGTGACGACTTCGACCTCCCCGAACTCCTCTAGCCGTTGGCCGAACGCCCGGAAGTCCCGGTGGTCGAGGAAGCAACGGGACACGTCTCGGGCCCGCTCTACCCAACGGACCAGCTTCTGCCAACGTGAGTGCGTCGTCGGGATACCGCCCGCCAGGTGGTACACGCCGTCATGCACGGTCGGGAGGGCCACGATCTGCCACTCGCCGTCGTCGTCGGCCAGGGTGAGGATCTCCACGTCCCCGACCGAACGACGCTTACCGGCGAGCACGTCGCGTGCGGTGAGGTGGTCGAACGGGTGACCGTCGCTCACCCACACGGTCTCGAACGCGATGTGCGGTACGCGGCCCTATCCGTCTCCGCGGCCCGGTCGACGACGTGTGCGAACGTGGCTAAGCGCGCGGTCGTCCACGTCGACAACACCGCGTCCAGCACCTGCGCGTACGCCACTCGTCCACCCTCCTGACAGGCTCACTATGGCAGCCGCCGCGTCGGTATGCAGGCCGATCCCCGCCGTTCTCGACACGCGGAGCCGACTCCGGACCGTCCGAGCCCGACTGCTGTCAGCCGATGGCGGCTGGCGCGACCGCCGGAGCGATCTTGTCCGCGATGGTGTCGATGTCGTCCTGGCCGGTGGTGAACCCGGCCAGGTCGGGCAGGATGCCGGAGTACTCCTTCACGTCGTCGAACGTGACGCCGTGCAGCACGGGGATGAGCGTGGGCCTGTTCAAGAGCGCGCCGAGCTCGCGTTGGGTCCAGAACCGGCCGGCGAGGTAGGCGGCGGTGAGGACGGCGATGCCGGCGCGGGCCTTCCGCAGGCCGGCGTCCATCTGCAACGACTGGGACTTGCCCGGCTGGATCGCTACCGCGTCGAACCAGACGCTCACGCCCCGGTCCTCCAACGCTGCCGCGAGGGCCTTGGCCGTGTCCTCCCCGTCGATGCGGGCGTAGCTCAGGAACACGTCGTACTCCCGCCCGTCGTCGAAGTCGATCGCGCCGTGGACCCGTTCGACCAGTTCCCGCTCCACCGGCTGGTAGGAGACGGTCCTCGTGGCAGGTGCGGCGAGACGACGGTTGAGCTCCGCGACGACCTGCTGGTTGTGCCTGTCAGCGTCCCGGTTGTGCTGTGCGACCCTGCGGTTGTAGTCGTCCACCGCCTTCTGATTCTCACGGTTCACGCGCTCGACCTCGCGTCGGTTGTGCTGGTCGACCTTGCGGTTGTAGTCCTCGACAGCCTTCTTGTTCGCCCGGTTCACGCGGTCGATCTCGCGCTGCAGCTCGCGCTCGGCCTTGCGCTGCGCCTCACGCACCCGACGGTTGAACTCGCTGGCACTCATCGCCATCTCCTGGCCCCTTTCCCTCGCTCGGTTCGAGCGTAGGGGCCGGGACCGACAATCCCCGGGCCTACTCGCACACCCCGGGCTCCGCATCCTCTGCCTCGATCGGGCGAAGCATGTCGAGGTACTCGTCCTCGGTCATGTTCGGGTCGTAGGCGTCGCCGGTGAGGTGGTGTAGCCACTCGTCGCGTTCGGCCCAGTCGAGCGGGTACGGCTGGCCCAGCGGACGAGGCCGGTCGAAGTTGACGGGCGCGTAAGTGGTCGTGCGGTCGGTGTCCTCGTCCGCCCAGCCGAACGTGACGGCCCTCGGGTCCACGTGCGCGGCGCCTGGGCAGACGTGGCACGTTTCCCAACGCAGCATGTCCCCGGTGCGACGGTTGCCGACCGTGACGACTTCGTGGACGTGCCCACCGTCGGGGGCAGCCTCCTCAGGAGTCTTGTGGCCCAGCACCAGCCGAGAATAGCGTCCTACATTTAGGACAGTCAACGAGGGTCAGGCCGTTGCATCTGCCGTGGACGCGTCCCCCGTGCCGGCCTCGCTCGCGGTCGTCAAAGTCGAATCGCCGGCATTCTCATCAGGGCCGTCCGAGGTCGGTGTCGCGGCGGCGACGGCTGCCTCGTAATCGTCCACAAGCTGCTGAAGATGGTCGAGCGCAACGCTCACCAGGTCGGGACGAGGGATTGGGCGCCTGTCTGGGTTGGGGATGCGATGCCTTCGGTGGAGGACGGTTTCGCACGGGACCAGCGAGTAGCGATCGAGCGACGCCCACTCCCCGTGTACGTCACTGCTCATGGGGGCGAAGAGCAGGCGGTACTCGTCCTCCATGCCGACCGACAAGGCCATGCGTCGCGTGTCTATACCGGCGAAGTTGCCGTCAAGGCTGATGTCCTGCATCTCCTCCCAGGTGTCTCGATTCAGCAGCCGTTCAAGGTAGTCGAGGAAATCGTCGAGGTACTCCCCGTCGTCACCGAGCTTGTCGCGGTACTCGCGGAGGTGCAGGACTTGGAGCTTGAGGTGCCCACGTCCGTAGTCCTTGAAGCGTTCGTAGAGCGCAGGGTCATCCTTGTGGACCAGCCATCGGAGGACGATGCGTCCCTCCAGCAGGTTTCGCATTACGAAGGTGCCCTGTTCGTCAGCCCACAGGGCGGGGTAGCGAACCATCGCTTCCACCGCGCGGACGTGTCGGGCAGCGATCCCGGTCAGGACCTCATTGCGGTGCGGAGAGTAGAGGTCGGGGTCAGCGTTACGCTGCGCTCGGCCGAACTGGTCACTAATAGCGCCAACGCCGGCTAGCAAGTCAGACTGAAACGTCTCGAAAGCCTGCCGCTTGTCCTCGTTGGGGTCGGTTCCAGCCGCGCCTTCCTCAGCGGCACTCCAGGTGGTCGTGTGGCAGGGATAGAGGCGCCAGTTGCTGCGCCAGAAGTTCTTCGCCCACGTGAGACGCTGCTCGAACTGCGAGTCGCCAGGAGCCCCGGCTAACGCGTTGAAGGTTGAGCGAATGAACGGCTCTACGAGGCTGCGCTCCTCGTCCGTCACCCCNGAAGGGTACCGCGCCACTGCCTCCAGCAGCGGCTTCATCGACAGGTCGAAGTGCAGCCGGCCCGCCTTCGCGTAGCGCGAGATGACCATGAACTTCGCGAGCGTGGCGACACGCGATTGGCCGTTCATCGCCGCCTCGATCGCGTCGCCAAGGAAGCGTCCTGGCTCATCCGCCGCGACGATAGGCAACTCAGGTCCGACCCACCCCGCGAGGAGCCAGCCGCCGGGCATCCCCTCGTACTTGGACATGGCTCGGGTGAACAGCCAGGGGAACGCGTCTTCGTAGATCAGTTCGCCACGCATCGCGGCCAGCGCGGCGACGCGTCGGTCCTCGGGCACCGACTCGAATGAGGTCAGCGTGCCCGAGAGGAAAGGGCCGCGCTCCAACCCATCCGAGTCCACCACCGGCTCCGGCAGGTAGGTGTCCAGTCCGTCCAAGGTCTGTTTGACGAGCGTGAGTCCGTCGCGCTCGCCGTGAAGTGCAAGGAGGCTGACGATCCACAGTAGGTCCGGAAGTTGCTCGCGAGCCCACATCACATCGGTGATCGGCTGCGGCATCGAGCGAAGGGGCGAAGTCAAAGTCTTCTTCGTACGACGGTGCTGTGACAGCGAACTTGTCTGGCGTTGACGTCCGCCCTTCTTGCGGTCCGACCTTCCCTTGCTCATCGCTCAGTAGTTCTCTCTGACGTAGGCGTAGGCGTGGTCGAACAGGTCACCGGTGAGCGGAAGCCCGTACTTCTTCAAGACGGTGCGGAGCTCCTTGCGGACGGTCCGGTCCCCGGACTGGTTCTCGGCCCAGCCGGAGTAGGACACCTGCTTGACGATGGTGTCGATGTCGCGGACTACGTCGTCGACGACGACGGGNGTGCCGTCGGGCTTGTACTCGTTCACGATCTGGGTGAGCGCGCCGATGTTCGGGTCGAGGAGGTGCGCGGCCTGGTCGAGCTGCCCGTCCGCTTCGAGGCGTTCGGCGTGGACGGCGGTCTTGGCGACTTCGAGGGCCTTCTTCAGGAACTCGATGCTGTCGGTCGCGGACTGCACAGCCTGCTGGCGTAGCTTCTCGATCTGCTCGGCCAGCGTCGCGTAGACGGGGTGCCCGTGGGTGGCGTCGAGCCGCTTCTTGATACGTGCGTCGATCGTGTCGAGGACCTCGTCCAGCGTGATCGGGGTCTTGGCGTAGTCGCGGTCGGGGTCGAGGTCGAGGGTGCCCTGCTCGGCGAGCTTGCGGAGCGCGTCGATGCTGTCGGGGTCGACGATGACTTCTTCGAGGCCGGTGCCGGTGACGGCGACGTTGGTGATGTGCCCGTGGACGAGGGCGAGGGTCTTCGCACCGAGCCGGTGCCACAGGAGCGCATCCGACACCTTGGACGGGCGGGACGCCTCGTACACCTGGGCGAGCCACTTGTAGTCGGCCTCGGCGGGTTTCAGGTCGTCGTGGGGCCACAGGAACTCCCACAGGGTCTGCACTGCGGTGAACTCGCGCGCGTATGCGTCCCGGTCCTCCGTGCCCTTGACCCGTTCGAGCGCTTCGGAGAGGGCCTCGTAGGTGTGGTCGGTGCGGTCGATCCCGTCGAACCGGGCGAGGCAGGTCGCGAGCTTGGCGGTGAACTCGGCGGCGAGGGCGTCCACGTCGACCGGGCGCTTCCCGCCGGCTTCCGGGTCGGCGGCCTTCAGTGCCTGCGCGATCTGGTTGCCGACGCCGATGTAGTCGACGACGAGCCCGTTGTTCTTCTCCTGCCCGGTGACCGGGTTCGTGTACCTGCGGTTGGTGCGCGTGATCGCCTGGAACAGGGTGTGCCGGCGCAACGGCTTGTCGAGGTAGAGGACCTGCTCGATGGGGGCGTCGAACCCGGTGAGCAGCTTCGCGGTGACCACCAGCAAGGTCGGCTCCACGGCCGGCTTGTTGAACCGGGCCTTCACGTCAGCCTCCTGCTGGCGCGTGAGCGCGTACCTGGCCCAGCCGGGAGGGTCGTCCTTCCCGCCGGCGGTCATCACGACCGCCGTGCCGTACGGGAGGCCGCGCTCGCCGATGAGCCGGTTCAGCTCGGTCTCGTACGCGACGACGAGCTCGCGGTCATACGCGACGACCTGGCCCTTCATGCCGAGCGGCGCGACCTTGGCCGTGTAGTGGTCGAGGATGTCGCCGCACACTGCTGTGACCCGCTCGGGGTTCAGCAGCAGCGTCTTCACGTGCGCGGCCCTGCCGGACAGCACGTCGCGTTCCTCGTCGGTGAGCCCTTCCTCGTCGGCCATCTCCTCGAACGCGGCGTCGAGCGCGTCCTTGTCGAGGTGCCAGTTCACGAGCCGGGTCTCTACGTGCACGGGCACGGACGCGCCGTCCACGATGGACCGTTCCATGCTGTACGCGTTCAGGACATAGCCGGGGTCGGTCTCGTCGCCGAACAGCTTGAACGTGTTCTTGTCCTTGTCGGAGATAGGCGTCCCGGTGAGCCCGAAGAACCGGGCGTTCGGCAGCGCGGCCCGCATCAGGTCGCCGAGCTGGCCCTCCTGGGTGCGGTGCGCCTCGTCCACCATGACGACGATGTTGTCCCGGTCGTTGAGGACGCCCGCGTCCTCGAACCGGAAGATCGTGGTGACGACGATGCCTCGCTTGTCGTCCTTCAACGCCTTCGTCAGCTCGGCCTTCGTGCCCGCCACCGTCAACCGGGGCAGGCCGACCGTGCGGAACTGCCGCTCCACCTGCTCCACCAGGTCGAGCCGGTCCAGCACGACGAGCACGGTCGGACCGCCCACCTTGTCGTCGTTCAGGAGCATGAGCGCCGCGAACCCCATGAGCAGGGTCTTACCCGTGCCCTGGTAATGCCAGATGAGCCCCTTGTCCCCACCTTCGAGGACACGCTGGTGGATCGCCTCCGCCGCCTCCACCTGCGGATACCGGGGNATGAGTTTCCGCTTCCCACCATCCGGGGTCGCCTCAAACAGGGTGAAGTCCCGCAGAATCGACAGCAGCCGCGCCGGCGTCAACAACAACTCCACCGACCGACGCACCCGTGGTGTCCCGTCCAGGTAGTACGGGTCTTGCGTGGACCCCCACATGTGCCAATGCTCGCCCGGTTGCCCGACCGCGCCGTAATGGAACTCCTTCCCATCCGTCGCCGCACACAACACGTTCGGAGCGAAGAACGTCGGCCCCTCCACGCTGTACACGTTCGCTATGTCCCGCGCACCGTTCAACCACGACACCGACGAGTTCACCGGGGTTTTCGTCTCGATCACGACCAGGGGGATGCCGTTCACCCACAGCACCACGTCATAGCGACGCTCCCGACCGGGCGGCCCGAACGTCACCTCATCGGAGACGACGTAGTCGTTCTCGCCCAAGTTCTCAAAGTCGATCAACCGCAGCGGGACGTACTTGTCCGTGCCGACGTACTTGACCGTGTGATCCCCACGCAACAGGGTCACCATCGCCTCATTCGCAGGCACCAGTCCATCCGTCGCCGCCGCTAGCACCCGCGCGCGGATCTCAGGCAGGACCTCATCCACGCGTTCAGGAAAGCCGTGCAGGTCGTTGTTCAGGACCTCCAACTGCTCTATGAGCGTGTCCTCCACGAGCACGTCCGTGCGCTCACGAGCGAGCTTNGTCCCCGGCACATACGTCCACCCCTGCTCAACCAGACGCTCCACCAACCACGCCTGCACCGTATGCGCCTCGCTGAACCCACTCACGACAGGACCTCCATCACCTCATCGTACGAAGCCGGGATCTCGTGCTCTCCCGAGAGCAACACTGTGAGGAGATTGGAGCGGAGGCGACTCAGTGTGGCAAGCACATCGCCGTACCGCTGAGTGGTCTCCAGCAGTTGATCCATGCGGGCCGAGAAGTCCTGCTGGGCCCCCAGACTTGGCAGTGAGAACTCGATTCCAGCCACCTTGTCTTTGTTCAGATTCCGCACTGACGACCCGGCAGCTAGCCGCTCGAAGTTGCGCTGCATCGACCGGCTGCGGAGCAGGTGATAGAGGTAGTCCTCGTCAATGGAACCGTGGAACCCAGACAGTTTCAACCAGCCGTCATGGATGCAGCCATGAACTCGCATGATGTAGGGACGACCGAAGCTCATCGAGTTCGAGAGCACGAAGTCGCCGGGCGCGACCTGCCTCGTCTTACTGAGCCCGCTAGGCAGAATGCGCTTCTCGGTATGGGTGATGAACTTGCCGTCCGATGCGACGTCACCGATCCTGACCCAGTTGAGTCCATCAGGAGCATCGGTATAGAAGTTGGCGATCGGGCGTGGCGATCCTCCTCGCTCGATTGTCATCACGTCGCCGAATCGGGCGGCGACTCCGTCCATGCGTTCTATTTCAAGGTCAACGAAACTCGCCAGCGTGTCAGCAGCGGCGCCGTGTGCATCTCGTGCTGCTGCGATCGTGTCATCCACAGCGTCGAGCAAGTCCACGATGCGGCGCTGTTCGGCCACGGTGGGAAACCGAACAGGGATCTCGTAGGCGCGATCCCTGTTGAGTCCTGGCACACCAGTTTGGGCGCACACGCTGGGCAGGTCTGCGCTCTGCAGCAACAGGTAGAGGAAACCCAAGGACATCTCGCCCTGCGGCTCCGCCCAGAAGGCTGTGTCGGTCACCCACGCGGCGCTTCGGAGGCGAGTGACAGACCCTGCAGTGCCCTTGCGTCCCACAACGACGGTCTCAGCGCCCGTATTGGTATTGCTGTGGTCGTGGGTCGCGAAGGCTCCGGAAGAACCGATAACTGGGATAGCGCCAGCTCTACGATCGGCAGCCGGGAGTGACTTTCCATAATGCAGTCGCGCCACATCGCCCAACCGACCGGACTCCCAATCGTCACGCATCGAAACCCGCCGCCTTCAGCTTCAGGTCGAGCGCCGACTCTGCCTCTCGAAGAGCGCCTCTTGCTTCGAGGTAGGTAACGAGCGCCGCTTCTACATCAACGTCGGCCGCTGCCTCAGCCTGGATATAGCGACGCACGGTGAGATCGTGGCTGTTCGCCGCGATCTCATCCATGCCGACCACTGCGAGGCTGAGGTCGCCATCTACGTCTCCGTCTATCGCCTGCTGGTACGCCGCCGCGACCGTGTCGATGTCACCCTGTCGCAAAGTGTTCTGCGCCTTGCCCGGTTGGAATCGTGCCGATGCGTCGATGAACAGGACCTTGCCCCGACGTTCGACCGGCTTGCTCTTGCGGAAAATCAAAATGGAGACTGAGATGCTGGTTGAGTAGAACAGGTTGCTGGGGAGTCCGATGACAGCCTCCACCAGGTCCCGTTCGAGCATGCATTGACGGATGCGACCCTCGATTCCACTTCGGAAGAGGGCTCCGTGGGGCATGACCACGGCGACGCGTCCGCTCTGCTCGGTCATCGACGCGACCATGTGCTGAATCCACGCCCAGTCGCCGTAGCTGGCGGGCGGGACGCCACAGAAGGCGCGCGGATCGCCAGCCCAGGTCTCGTGGCCCCAGTTCTTCAGGGAGAAAGGCGGGTTGGCAATGACGACGTCAAACTGGCTGAGCGACCCGTCAGGCTGGCGGAGTGCGGGTTGGCGGAGGGTGTCGCCGCGGGCGATTTTGAAGTCCTCAATGTCGTGGAGGAACAGGTTCATGCGCGCGATTGCGGACGTTGTGAGGTTGACCTCTTGCCCGTACAGGCGCAGGGTGCGGGTGTCGCCGCCGTGCTCGCGGACGGTGTTGATCGTCTCGACGAGCATGCCGCCGGTGCCGCATGCGGGGTCGTAGACGGACTCGCCGGGCTGAGGGTCGAGGAGCCGGACGAGGAGCTTGACGACCTGGCGGGGCGTGAAGAACTCGCCGGCCTTGACGCCGGACTGGTCGGCGAAGTTCTTCAGCAGGTACTCGTACGCCTGGCCGAGCATGTCGTGGGACACCTCGTCGGGGTTGAGGACGAGCCCGTCGAACGCGCCGATCAGGTTGACGAGTGCGTGTTCGGGGAGGCGTTCCTTGTTGCCCCACGCGGCGTCGCCGAAGATACCTGCGAGGGTGTCGGGGTTGGCCTGCTGGATGCGTCCGAGGGCGGTGTTGATCTTCGCGCCGAGGTTGCTGGTGGCCTTGGTCACCTGGTCCCAGTGGGCGCCGTCGGGGAGGGCGAACCGGTGGAAGTCGGCTTCGACCTCGGGGTCGACGTCGGGGCCGTACTCGGCGACGGCTTGGGCGTGTTCGAGGGTCCACGTGTCGCTGATCCACTTCCAGAACAGCATCGGGAACACGTAGGTCTTGAAGTCGGCCGGTTCGACGGGTCCGCGGAGCGCGTTCGCTGCCGCCCACAGCCGGGTTTCCAGCTCTGCCAAGGTAATCGCCATGCTCGTCCCACTCACCCTCTAGACACTATCCGTGGGGAACGTATCGGCCGGGGAGGACAGCCCGGCACGGGTCAGGTGCGTCCCTCTCGTTCGCGGCGTTCGCGGGTGGCGCGGGCCTCGCGGGGGCGCGGGGGCGGGTCGAGCACCGCGGGGAGCGGTCCGTGGACGCGCTCCATGTCGAGGATGTGCCGGTTGGCGTCCGCGGCCGCGTGCCGGATGGCGTTGAGGGCGTCGGCGAGCTCGGCGTACGCGGCTTCGCCCTCGTCGACGCGGCGCGGGTCGATGAGCAGGGCGAGCCGTCCGAGGGCGTCCATGGCCCGGCCGCTGTCCCAGTAGGCGACGGCCGTCGCGGGCCGGATCGTGTCCTGGAGGAGGCGTGCCCAGTCCTCGACGAGCTGGGCGCGGGCCTTCTGCCGGTCACGGTAGTCCTTGCGGCCGGCCCGCCACGTCTCGCGGCGACGGTCGTGGTGCAGTTCGCAGTGGTCCCTGCCGGGGAGGGAGGTCTGGTCGCAGCCGGGGGCGATGCAGGCCGGTGTAGCGGGGCTTCGCATGCTCCTTCGTACTGGAGCGGGTAGGCGAGGTCAACGCGGCTCGCCGAGCGGATGAAGTCATCCGAAACTGAGCGGACGGGGAGGCTGGTCGCATGACGTGCAAACACGAGCAACGGCGCCCGCCGCAGCGGGCCGGCCGGTCAGTCGGTGGGCGGGTGTCCGGGCCAGAGGGCGGTGTCGAGGGCGACTTCGAGACGGGCGACGGCCCGCGTGTCGGGCCAGCGGTCGCCGTGCTGGATCACTTGGACTGTGCCGATGCCGATGCCGGCGAGCTTGGCGGCTGCGCGCGCGGACAGGCCGCGTTCGGCCATGACCTCGGCGAGGCGTACGGCGAGCCGGCGCACCTTCTCGGCGGCGGGGTCGTCGCTGGTCCCGTGGGGCCAGTCGGGCAGCCCGGCGTTGGGCGCGGCGCGCGGCGGAAGTCGTCGCTCCCGCGGTGCGGGTTCGCGCGTCTGGTCGGTCACACGGGTAACCCTACGGAGCGCGGGGGACGGTGTCGCCCGTCCGCGCCGAGCCGGGGTTGCGCCGAAGCGGGAAGGGACGGGAAGGTGTCCTATATCTCGGACACTCTTGGAGGTTCCTCGTGCCGCACACGCAGTGGCGTCCCTTGCCCGTCGGCCTGCTCCGCAACCCTCCGACCTCCTCCGCCTGTACGGAGACCACACCTCGGAGCCTCCGGTGACATCCCGCACCGTCAGTCTCGGCCTCCCCACACCGATCTGGCCGAAGAAGGAACATCCGACCCCCAGCCAGATGTCCCAACGGGCGGCCGCCCGGCAGGGCATGTACGTCCACGCGACCATCGGCATGATCGCTACCGACGCGCAGGGCGCGAGCCTCGACGCGCTCGACGGTCTCGTGGCCGACGCGCTGCGCGTGGTGGTCGTCGGCCGGGAGAACGGGAACCTGCCACGAGCAAGGGCCCGCATGTCCGGTCTTGTGCACCAGTACGTGCGCGTATTCCTCCCACCGCCCGGCACCGAGTTCCACGGCACCGAAGTGCCCGTGCCGCGCGGACGCGCAGACCTGCTCTGGTGGCACCCCGCACAAGGCTGGTTCTTCGACGAGGTGAAGACGTTTCGTTTCGCTGGCGAGGACGACCTCGACTACCGGGCCCAGGTCACCAAGTACCTCAACGCGGGGGCAGCGCTCGACGGCGACTTCGCCGGCGTCCGCCTCATCTCCCTCGGCAACACCCAAGCATCGCGGCTCTACTCCCCGACGGACTCGTCCAACCCCTGTTCGACAGCCCGCTTGCCCCCAACCAACTGCGCGCACCTGCTCGGAGAGAGGACATCGCATGACCAACAGCATCCCCAGGACAAGGAAGGCAGCGGCCGTAGCGCGGCTGCTCCGCCTCGAAACCGACGGTGTCGTCCCAAGGCACGCCATCGTCAGCGTCGCCAGCCAGCACGACGTGTCCACTCGCACGGTGTATCGCTGGCTCGCTGACCCCAGCCTGCGGGAGAAGGACGTGCAGGACCTCGTCCCCCGCGCGGACAGGTTCGACGTAGACACGCTGCACCTGACCGTCCTGGCCCAAGAGCAGGACATGCACGCCGCATACCGGGCCCTCGTCCAAGCAGGCGAGTACGACCGTAGCTACGCGACGTTTGCCCGCGCGATGAAGCGCGTGTCGCCGGACCGGCTACTCGGCGCTCTGGAAGGGTTCTCCGGACTGGTCAGGAACCGCATGTACCTGTCGTACCGTCCTCCGCACAAGAACCACACGTGGCACGTGGACCACACGAAAGCCGACCTATGGGTCATCGCGGACCACCGTTCCAACACTCCGATCCGGCCATACCTGACCACGGTTACAGATGGCGCCACCGGCCTGGTCCACGCGTATCTGTGGAAGACCNCCGTGAACGCCGACGCTGTGGCCGCAGCACTGGCGGAGACCGCCGCCGAGCACGACTACTTCGGGGTGACCGTCTCGGGCGTTCCCGAACAAGTGGTGTTCGACAACGCGGCCGAGCACTTCGCCTCCGCGATCCAGACAGGGGCCCTCAACCTCGGGTTCATCATCAACCCGACGACCCCGTACAGCTCCTGGCAGAACGGCAAGGCCGAACGGAGCATCGACCTGGTCAATGACCGGCTCTCCTCCCGCGCTCCGGGAGCCCTCCACGCCGGGACCACTCGCGAAGGGCACAGCCGCCATACCGGACGCACCAAGGCGAAGATCGACCCCAACGCGCACCTGTCATGGAATGCCCTGAACGCCATCCTGGACGAGGTCCTCACAGAGGTAAACACCGAAGTTCGTGTCCACCGGCTCGGAAAGCGCACCCGGTTAGAGGCGTACGCGGACGACCCGACCGAGCCGCGCCGATTCACCGACGAAGAGCTCCGCCACGCGATGCTGCCCACGGACAAAGACTCCTTCCGGGCCACGAAGAACGGGATCCACTTCGACCGAGGCCAATACGTCGCGGCCGGTCTCCACGTCGGCGCCGCGTACAAGATCCGGCACCTGCCCCACGGCCGCGACTACATCGAGGTGTTCACCCTCGACGGCAAGCACGTGGCCCGTGCGTGGCGACAGGACGTCATTCCGAAGAAGGACCGCCTCGCGCTCCTGGCTGAGCGCGCCCGACACGAACGCGAGTACCAAGCGATCGAGGCAGGGGTCCAAGAGCACCGCCGCAAGGTCGCCGCGGCCCTACGGAACGCGATCCCAGACGACCCGGTCAACGACGCGGAGCAGTGCCCGCCGCCGTTGGTAACCCCACGCCGCCCGCGACAAGGGCGCAGCGCACAGCCCGATCTAGGCGTCCTTTCCCATCTGTTCGGCGCGACCCTTCCCCCACCCATCGAGGAGTCCACATGACCATCCTGGATCGGACCCAGATCACCGGCTCGGGACTAAGGCAGGGCAACCCGGTGCCGACGCCGAGCTTCACGCAGGCGCATGTCCTCCTCCAAGCCGGGATGGCGATGAACCGCCCCGTCTCCGTCGACGGCGAACCTGGCACGGGCAAGACCACCTGCGTGGTCTACACGGCGGAGAAGATCGAACGGCCCGTGGCCATCGCGACTATGCCGGCGAGGCCCAGCCCGAACGAGCTCGTGCGTCACGCGTTCCAGGCCGTCACCCTTGAGAAGGCGCCCAACACGACGAACTACTTCGTCTCACAGATGCTGCTAGAGGCCCTACGCGGTTGGGGCGGCGTGCTAGTCGTGGACGAGGTGCAGCACTGCCGGCCGGACTCGATCGCGCAGCTCGTGTGGCTGTTCGAACGGGCGCAGCGGACGTTCGGGCTGGTGCTCGTTGGATGGGGCGTGGAGAAGGCGCTCGACGCGGAGCCGCACGCCCGCGAGCGCGTGCAGACGCGGACTAGGTTCGAGCGGCTTACCGGGCAGGACATGGTCTCTGCCGTCCGGGCGCTGGACGCACGATTCGCCGGGGCGACCAACGCCGCGCTCTCCGACCATGACGACCTGCTGTGCCGGGGCCTGCTACGTCGGTGGACGCAAACACTGGAATGGCTCGACACGATGGAGGTGTCCGGGCCGGTGACCGCCTCGACCCTCGCGCAGGTGCGCAAGTTCGTGTCCGTGAAGGCGGAGCACCTATGACCGTCGACGTGATGCTCCTGGACCCTGCTGTCCACTCCGAGATGTACCTCGGCGGATACGTGCGCGGTGAAGCCCTCGTGGCCATGGCTAGGAAGAGCCGTCGCCCCTACCAGCTTCACCTCGACGTGCTCACCGCTATGGGGTGTCGCCCCGACGTGCGAGGCGCAACGACCCGCCGCGGGCCCGGGCGCGAACTGGATCTCATCTCCGCGTGGACCTACGCGCACGAGTTCGCCCATATTTACGTCTGCCACGCCGACTACGTCACCGATCCTCGCTGGTTCAGCACGCTTGCCGAAGCACTGGCACGTGCAGGCGCCTCCACCCACCTCGTGTGCGACAGCACCACAGGGGCAACGCTGTGCGATTGGGCGGACAGCGAGGGCCACCCGATCCTGACCGACCCGCCCCGGCTGCCTCGCGCGGACGAACACCCGGACGCGGCCTCCGTCGGCGACTACCCGCAGATGCTCCCCGAAGCCGACTTCTACCTCTGGCTTGCCCGCTGCAGGGACCTGCTGGCTCCGCACGACTTCCGGACGGTGCGGCCCCTACACGAGGGTGTTTGGCGGCTGGTTCCACGACCCCCGCGCGCAGGGGCAGATGCGCGTCGGCGGCTCGTAGGCGTGGTCCAGGACCACCCGAGCCAGGGCGAGGTGGTCACGTGCGTGCGGGCGGCGCAGGCGGCGTGCTTCCGGCACGGTCTGCTGCTGCGCCTCAAACTCCCGCACTTGCTTGCGACGGTTCAGGACGGGGAGGCACGCCGTCTTGCCCCTGCCGAGGTGCGCGCGCTCCACGCCTACTACGACCCGTGGGTCGCGTGCGGGGTGGTCCTGCGGGACGCCGGCCACGACTACCGGATCGCCGGTTCGCTACGGGTCTCCGGGGTTGACGAGACGGGCCGCTTGACAAGTACGCAGCTCAGCGGCGACCCGCTCGGAGAGGACGCACGGCTGTACATGCGGGCTCAGCGATTCCTTCGCGTGAGCGACGGCGCGGCGCCGGCCGACCCGCTCTTCACCCGTTCCGTCCGCGACGTGGCAGAAGCGATCCGCTGGGCGCGCATGGATTTGAACCTTCCGGAGTCATCCGCTCTCGCGGAGGTCAAGAGGCCACGTGGGTAGACCGTATGCGGCTGACCCTGCACGACCTCGCGACCGGAGCCCAGCTATGAGCCCTGCAAACGTGCCCGTGAACGGAGATCTCGTCCGTCAGCGCGCGAGCGAGCACCGGCTCTCGGACCGGGATATCTCCCGCGCGATGGGACTAGGGTCCACCGCCTCGCGCAGCCTAGTACTCACGGACACGATCCACCCGAGCACCCCTCTCGCGGTCCTGGAACGCCTGACCCGCGCACTCGGAATGACCTACGGCGAGCTACTGGATCCCCAGGGAGTGCCCGAAGTGCCTGCGGACCAGCTCGCACCAGAGGACCGGGTGAAGTTGCTGGCACAAGCACTTCCCGCACGCAGGTCCGGCGTCCCACTCGACCATCTTGCGATCGTCCTAGGCGTCACGTACGACGAGCTCCGCGCTGACCTCGCCGACGTATCTCGCCTTCTCCACCCCGTCGGGTACCGCATACACATCACCTGCACCGGCGTGGTCGCTAGCCGGATCCCGTCGCCGCAGGCTGACGAGTTTGAGTCTCGACTCAACCAGTTCAGGGACGCCCGTGACGGCATGCTCATCAGCCACGCCCGACTGCTGCACAGGGCGCTCGCGNGGGCACTCTCCACCCGCGGTCTCTCCAACGACGAACGGGTTGGCGTCGGTTACCTCGCCGGCCGAGGTGCCCTCACCCGACCGGCCAGCAACCAGCGCGCCTCCGTGAGCGAGGACACGAACTACTGCCTCTTCCCACCCAGTACCTAACAGCCCCCATCGGCCAGGCCGGGCGTCCGACGTCCGGCCATGTTCTCATCCCCTCGTCACGCCCGTTCTCATTTGTCTGCCAAGACGTCCCGAATGTCACTCCGGGCGGGAATCAACGGCACATCCACGCAGAGCGGGGCGGGCCCCGTGAGGGCCCGCCCCGCTGTGTGCACGCGATTCATTGACACCTAAGTGAGAATCCGCTGACACCTAAGCGCGAATCCATTGACACTTCGGCGCCGAAACCACTGACGCATAAGTGAGAACTCACATCAGCTGCAGCCGCTGGTGGCGCCGCAGCCCTCGCAGATGTAGCAGGAACCCGAACGCCGCATCTTGGTGCCACAGGTGAGGCAGAGCGGGGCGTCGATGGCCAGGCCGGCGATCTTCTCCATCATCTCGGTCGTCGAGTGCGGCTTGGCCTCGACCAGGGCGGGCTGGACGGGGCCGTCCTCGTGCACCCGGACCTCGTCGCCGGCGTCGTTCTTCAGCGCCTGGGAGTCGATCAGGGCGGCCTCGTCCTCCTCGGAGAGGTACGAACCGGTCTCCACGTAGCGGGCCCGCTCGGCCGAGGTGTAGATGCCCAGTTCGGCGCGCTCGTCGAAGGTCAGGTAGTCCAGCGCCAGCCGGCGGAAGATGTAGTCGATGATCGACTGGGCCAACCGGATGTCGGCGTCGTCGGTCATGCCCGCAGGCTCGAACTTCATGTTCGTGAACTTCTGGACGTAGGTCTCCAGCGGCACCCCGTACTGCAGGGCGATCGAGATCGCGATCGAGAAGGCGTCCATCACGCCGGCCAGGGTCGACCCCTGCTTGCCGAGTTTCAGGAAGACCTCGCCGAGCCGTCCGTCGTCGTAGGCGCCCGCCGTCATGTAGCCCTCGGCGCCACCCACGGTGAAGGACGTTGTGCGCGACAGCCGTGACTTGGGCAGACGCTTGCGGCGCGGACGGTACTCGACCCGCACCTCGGGCTCCGCAGCCGCGGGCGCGGCGTCGTCCTTCTTCTTGGCATCGCTCAGCGGCTGACCCACCTTGCAGTTGTCGCGGTAGACCGCGAGCGCCTTCAGGCCGAGCTTCCAGCCCTGCAGGTAGACCTCGGCGATGTCCTCGACCGTGGCGGTTTCCGGCAGGTTCACGGTCTTGCTGATCGCGCCGGACAGGAACGGCTGCACGGCCGCCATCATCCGCACGTGACCCATCGGCTTGATCGCCCGCTGCCCCATCGCGGTGTCGAAGACCTCGTAGTGCTCCGGCTTGAGGCCGGGCGCGTTGACCACGTGGCCGTGCTGGGAAATGTATTCGACGATGGCCTCGACGGTCTCCGCCGCGTAGCCCAGCTTGGCCAGCGCGTGCGGGATCGTCTGGTTGACGATCTGCATCGAGCCGCCGCCGACGAGCTTCTTGAACTTCACCAGCGAGAAGTCGGGCTCGATGCCGGTCGTGTCGCAGTCCATCATGAAGCCGATGGTCCCGGTCGGGGCGAGGACGGACGCCTGGGCGTTGCGGAAGCCGTTCTTCGCGCCGAGGCTCACGACCTGATCCCACTCGAGGGCCGCCGCGTCATGGACGGCCTTGTCGAGCCCGTTGGTGGTGCGCAGGTCGTCATTGGCGGCCTGGTGCTTGCGCATCACCTTCTGGTGCGCCGACGCGTTGCGGGCGTAGCCGTTGTACGGGCCGACGATCGCGGCCAGTTCGGCGGAGCGGCGGTAGCTCGTCCCGGTCATCAAGGACGTGATCGCCGCGGCCAGCGCTCGTCCGCCGTCGGAGTCGTAGCCCCGTCCGACCGCCATCAGCAGCGCGCCCAGGTTGGCGTAGCCGATGCCCAACTGACGGTAGTTGCGCGTGGTCTCACCGATCGGCTCGGTCGGGAAGTCGGCGAAGCAGATCGAGATGTCCATCGCGGTGATAATCAACTCGACGGCCTTGACGAAGTTCTCCACGTCGAAGGTGTCATCGGCCTTGAGGAACTTCAGCAGGTTCAGGCTGGCCAGGTTGCAGGAGCTGTTGTCGAGGCTCATGTATTCGCTGCATGGGTTGGACGCGGTGATCCGGCCGGTCTCGGGGTTGGTGTGCCAGGCATTGATCGTGTCGTCGTACTGGATGCCGGGGTCGGCGCACTCCCAGGCGGCCTTGGCCATCTTGTCGAACAGGTGGCGGGCATCGACGGTCTCGATCACCTCGCCGGTCTGCCGAGCACGCAGCCCGAACTCCCGGCCGTCCTCGACCGCGCGCATGAACTCGTCGGAGACACGGACGGAGTTGTTCGCGTTCTGGTACTGGACGCTGACGATGTCCTTGCCGCCCAGATCCATGTCGAAACCGGCGTCGCGCAGCGCGCGGATCTTGTCCTCCTCGCGCGCCTTGGTGTCGATGAACTCCTCGATGTCGGGGTGATCGACGTCCAGGACGACCATCTTCGCCGCCCGTCGGGTGGCGCCGCCGGACTTGATCGTGCCGGCCGAGGCGTCCGCGCCCCGCATGAACGAGACCGGGCCCGACGCGGTGCCGCCAGAGGACAGCAACTCCTTCGACGAGCGGATCCGGGACAGGTTCAGACCCGCACCCGATCCGCCCTTGAAGATGAAGCCCTCCTCCTTGTACCAGTTGAGGATCGAATCCATCGAGTCGTCGACGCTGAGGATGAAGCACGCGCTGACCTGCTGCGGGCTGTGGGTTCCCACGTTGAACCACACCGGGGAGTTGAAGCTGAAGTACTGGTTCAGCAGCATCCAGGTGATCTCGTGCTCGAAGATCTCGGCGTCCGCCTCGGTGGCGAAGTAGCCGTTCTCCTCCCCGGCCTCGCGGTACTTGTGCACCACCCGGTCGATGAGCTGCCGCAGGCTCGACTCGCGGGCGGGGGTGTTGAGCGCGCCCCGGAAGTACTTGGTGGTGACGATCGTGGAGGCGTTGACGCTCCAGAACGTCGGGAACTCCGCACCGCGCTGCTCGAAGACCGTCTCGCCGGTCCTCCAGTTGGTTTGGACGACGTCGCGCCGCTCCCACGTCACCTCGTCGTAGGGATGCACCCCGGCGGTCGTGAAGACCCGCTCGATGGTGAGGCCGGGCTTCCGGTTGGCCTTGCGGCTGGCCGCGCGGGCGGTTTCGGTCATGACAGGTGCCTTCCTGGTGCGGGTTGGGTGGTGCGGTGAGGTCTCAGGCGACCGGCGCATCGCTGCGCAATTTGTGGATCTCGGCCTCGAAATCGTCGACCGATTCGTAGTTCTTGTAGACGGACGCGAAGCGCAGGTAGGCGACCGCGTCGAGGGCGCTCAGCGGACGCAGGATCGCGACACCGACCTCGTCGGTGGGGATCTCCGCTTGGCCACTGGCCCGCAGGGTCTCCTCGACCTGCTGGCCGAGCCGGGCCAGGTCCGCCTCGGAAACCGGACGGCCCTTGCAGGCCTTGCGCACCCCGGCGACGACCTTCTCGCGCGAGAACGGCTCGACGACCCCGGAGCGCTTGACCACCACCAACTGCATCTGTTCAAGCGTGGTGAAGCGGCGCTCTGGTGGGGCACTGGCGCCGGCGGCGGATGCTGCCCCCGTCCTCTGCGACCCGGGAATCCAGGACGCGGGAGTCGTGATGCCGGCAGTACGGACAGAACACGCGATCCACCTCCTTGGTCCGGCCGTCCTCCTGTGGAGGAACGTGTGCGTCGCGTGTGGATTACCCTGTGGAGATAACCACTAGCTGTGGATGAACCACACGCTTGTAACTACTAGATGTAGAGGTTATGCCGCGAGACGACCACAACGCAAGAGTGCGCGCCTGCGTGTCGCGCGTGTCGCGCCGGACCCAATGGAGCCCGACCCGCCTCACCCCCGCGCGGCCGCGACGGGGTTGTCGTGCGACGCCCCTTCAGCCGTGTTGGGGACCGCCAGGAAGGACGTGATCACCACCGCGACGGCAGTAACGCACAGCAGGAGGAAGCCGATCACCACGACTGCGAGCCCTCGCTGGGTCAGTTCCCAGGTGGCCGGAGCGGGCTGACCAGCAACGAGCCGCACCGGCCCCGAGACCGGACGGCGGACCGGAGCCACCGCCCGAACCGATCGCTCATCGGGGCGCCGCAGCGGGCGGGGCCGCTGGGTGCGGCGCAGGTCACGGACGACGGTGAAGTCGGTCATCGCCTCGTCGATGGTCAGCGCGCTCATGAGTGCCTCTCCCTCTGGTTCGAACAGGTGTTCGATCCATTCTTAGCGCTCCGATACCCGGCGCGCAAGCCTATTCGTACAGATGTTCTCGTCGTCTTTCGAACTGGTGTTCCCACGATCCCGAGCACAGGAACAGTCCATCAGCCGCCTACGACAGTTTTCGAAAACGCTCGCGACACGCTCGAACAGGTGTTTGATTCGAGGCGACAGGGGCCGTAGCTTTAGCTCATGTCGAGCAGCACCGAATCCAACGCACCGCGACGCCGCGGTCGTCCCCCAAGCAGCCCCGAAACTCAAGGTGGGCCGTCCCCGCAACGCCGACGTCGAGGCCCACCTGGCCAAGAAGGTCGCGTCCCTGCCCGACGGCCCCGCGGACACCGAGGGCCTCACCCTCCGCCAGCGCCGGATCCTGCAGCTGATCCACGAGGCGATCCAGACTCGCGGCTACCCCCACCATCCGCGAACTCGGCGACGCGGCCGGCCTGGCGTCGCCTTCGAGCGTGTCGCACCAGCTGCGCGCCCTGGAGGCGAAGGGATTCCTCCGCCGGGACCCAAATCGGCCGCGCGCTCTTGACGTCCGGTTGCCGGAGTCGATGACCGCGGCCGCCCCGGAACAGCCGGCGGCTGAGCAGCATGTCGACGAGACGGGGATCAAGGACGCCTTCCCCGACGCGGTGCACGTGCCGGTGGTCGGCCGGATCGCGGCCGGTGGGCCGATCCTGGCCGAGGAGCGCGTCGAGGACGTGTTCCCGCTGCCCAAACAGCTGGTCGGCGACGGCACCTTGTTCCTGCTCGAGGTGCGCGGTGATTCGATGATCGACGCGGCGATCTGCGACGGCGACTTCGTGGTCGTCCGGCAGCAGCCGACCGCCGACAACGGCGAGATCGTGGCCGCGCTGCTCGGTGACGAGGCCACGGTCAAGACGCTCAAGAAGACGCCCGGCCAGGTGTGGCTGCTGCCGCACAACCCGGCCTACTCCCCATCGACGGCAACCAGGCCTCGATCCTGGGCAAGGTCGTCGCGGTGCTGCGTCGGGTCTGACCGGCTCCCGTGCGGATACGGATCCGGGTCAAACCCGGTGCTGGACGGACGAAGGTGGGCGGCCGCTACGGCGAGGACGAGTTGATCGTCGCCGTGGCGGCCCAGGCCGTGGACGGACGAGCCACAAAGGCTGCCCTGGCCGCGGTGGCCAAGGCCCTGGGGTGCCGCGGCGCGCGGTCGTCCTGGTGCACGGAGCCACCTCGCGGACCAAGCTCATCGAGGTGCCGGACGAGGCCGGACCTGAGGTCGCCGCGCTGCTCGACGGCCAGCGGATCGGATGACGCCCTCGCCGCCGAACCAGAAGGTGGCTCGGCGGCGCCCGGAGACGGGGGTCTGGGAACGGCTCGCCGGATCTCGCGGTCACAACCGGCTTGAAGCCGGCTCCCGCACCGTCGTGGCGGGCCGGAGGCTCCCCGCGTGCGGTGCCGCTCAGTCGGCGGAGTCGGCCCGCCCCTCCTGCAGCCGCCTGAGGGCCCCGATCGCGACCTCGCGGTCGGTGGTCGTCCAGAAGCCCGGAAGCGAGGCCCGCAGGAAGCTGCCATAGCGGGCCGTCATGAGCCGCGGATCGAGCACCGCCACCACCCCTCGATCCGACAACCGGCGGATCAGCCTTCCTGACCCCTGGGCCAGCAGAAGCGCCGCGTGGGTGGCGGCGACGGCCATGAACCCGTTGCCACCGCGTTCGGCGACGGCCCGCTGTCGCGCCTGCATCAGCGGCTCGTCGGGCCGCGGGAACGGGATCTTGTCGATGATCACCAACTCGCAGGTGTCGCCGGGCACGTCCACGCCCTGCCACAACGAGATCGTCCCGAACAAGCTGGCGCTGGGTTCGGCCACGAAACGCCTGGTCAGCTCGCTGAGCTGGGCGTCGCCCTGGCACAGAATCTCGTGGTCGGGCAGTTCCCGGCGGCAGTGCACGGCGGCCGCCTCGGCGTTGCGTTGGGAGGCGAACAGCCCGAGCGTCCGTCCNCCGGCAGCCCAGACCAGTTCGGCCACCTCAGCCAGTGCGGCCTCGCCGATCCCGTCCCGGCCTGGCGGGGGCAACATGGTGGCGACGTAGAGGATCCCCTGGCGGGAGTAGTCGAACGGCGAGCCGACGTCCATGCCGCGCCAGGGCAGCAGCTCATCGCCGCCGGTCAGGCCCACCTGGGCGGCCACCGCCGAGAAGTCGCCGCCGATCTTCAGGGTCGCGGAGGTGAGCACCGCCGGCGTTTCGGCGAAGATGTGGTCCCGCATCAACTCCGACACCGACAACGGCGCTTGGTAGGCCTGGCGGCCGAACCGCTCCCGCTCCCCCACCCACACCACGTCGGTGGGGCTCAGCCCGGCCAACTGCTCGGCGACGTCGAACACCTCCTTGGCCGCAGCAGCAGCCTGTTTGCGATCGGTGTCCTCCTCACCGCCGCCGAGAGCGGAGACCACGCGCCGCGCCACATCCCGGACGAGCCGGAAGGCGGCCACCGCCGGCGCCTCGGGGTCCTCCACGCGCGCCAGTGGTGCCTCGTCCAGCGCGGCCCGCAACGCATCGCCGGATTCCAGGAACTCCAGCGCGAGTTCGTCCTCCAGCCACGGTAGGCAGCGCTTGGCGACCCGCTCCACCTGCTGTGGGCTCAGCTCGTGGGATGCGGCGCCCGTCACTCGGCTGACCAGTTCGTGGGCCTCGTCGATGATCACCGCGTCGTGCTCGGGCAGCGCCGTCCCGCCGTGCATGGCGTCGATCGCCAGCAGGGCATGGTTGGTCACCACCAGCTGCGACACCCGGGCGCGCTCGCGGGACTTCTCCACGAAGCACTCCGACCCGTACGGGCAGTTCTGCGCGCCCAGGCATTCCCGGACGGGAACCGACACCTGCGCCCACGCTTGCGCCCCGTGGCTCGGCGCATCGTCGCGGTCGGCGGCCCCGCCCCGGTCGGCCTCGGCCTCGGCCCACTCCCGCAGGGCGACCACCTCGGCCCCCACCTTGGAAGCCGCGTCCGTCGCGGTCTGGCGCATGGCCTCGGCCAGCTCGCTGCCGCCCAGCAGCGTCTCCTGATCCTGGCCCAGCCCGTCGCGGACCCGATGCAGGCAGGCGTAGTTCGTCCGTCCCTTGAGGACGGCGTAGCTCACCTGCTGACCGGTGACCTCCTGGCACGCCGCAGCGACCGTCGGAATGTCCTTGCCCGCCAACTGTGCCTGCAACGCCAACGTTGCGGTCGCCACGACGATCCGCTCACCGGGGTGCTGGACGAGGTGCGCGAACGCGGGCGCGAGGTAGCCCAGCGACTTTCCGGTCCCCGTACCCGCCTGGATCAGCAGGTGCTCGCCTCCGGGGAGGGCTTCCGCCACCGCCGCGACCATGTCCGCCTGGCCAGGCCGGACGTCGCCGCCGATCTCGCCGATGGCCGCCGCAAGGATCGCAGCGGGCAGGTCGATCTCGGACACCCGCCCAACCTACGCCAGGTCGCCGACAGTGGCTCAGACCGACGCGTAGGGCGCCAGTTCGCCCGCGAGGTTGGCGTTGACCCGTGCCACGACGAGGGTGCCGGCGTCTGTGTGTTCGGTGGAGAGGAACTCGCCGAACTGGTGGATCTTGTTGATCAGGTCCCCNCGCTCATAGGGCACCAGCGCGGTCACTTCGACCCCTGGACGAGGCAGTCGCTCCTCGACCCGCGCCTTCAGGTCGAGCAGGCCGGCACCGGTTCGGGCGGAGACGAACACCGCGTCGCGATAGCGGGTGCGCAGAGCGGTGAGTTCGGCCGCGTCGGCGGCGTCGATCTTGTTGACCACCAGTTGCTCGGCGATCCCCGCGGCGCCGATCTCCGCCAGCACCTCCCGAACGGCCCGGATCTGGCCCTCGGGGTCGGGATCGGAGCCGTCCACCACGTGCAGCAACAGGTCGGCCTGCACCGACTCCTCCAGCGTCGAACGGAACGCCTCCACCAAGTCGTGCGGCAGGTGCCGGACGAAGCCAACGGTGTCGGTGAGGGTGAAGATGCGGCCGTCGGTGGCCTCCGTGCGGCGCGTCGTGGGATCGAGGGTCGCGAACAGCGCGTCCTCGACCAGGACGCCGGCGCCGGTGAGCCGGTTCAGCAGCGAGGATTTGCCGGCGTTGGTGTACCCCACGATGGCCACGGACGGGATCTGGTGGCGATGCCGCTCCTGGCGCTTGGTGGCGCGCACCTCGTCCAGTTCCCGCAGCTTGCGGCGCAGCACGGTGATCCGCGAGCGGATCCGGCGCCGGTCGGTCTCGATCTTGGTCTCGCCCGGCCCGCGACCGCCGATGCCGGCGCCCGCGGCCGCCCGGCCACCCGCCTGCCGGGACAGGTTGCCGCCCCAGCCGCGCAGCCGCTGCCGTAGGTACTGCAGTTGGGCCAGCTCGACCTGGGCCTTGCCCTCGGCGCTCTTGGCGTGGGAGGCGAAGATGTCGAGGATCAGGGCGGTGCGGTCGATCACCTTGACCTTGACCCGGTCTTCGAGGTTGCGCAGTTGCGCGGGCTCCAGTTCGCCGTCGCAGATCACGGTGTCGGCGCCGGTGGCGATGACCACCTCGCGCAACTCGTCGACCTTGCCGCGGCCGATGAACGTGGCCGCGTCAGGCTGTTTGCGGCGCTGGACGAGCGCCTCGAGCACCTGCGAGCCGGCCGTCTCGGCCAGCAGCTTCAACTCGGCGACCGCGTTCTCGGCGTCCACCTCGGAGCCGGTCCTCCAGACGCTGACCAGGACGACGCGCTCCAGCTGCAGGTCCCGGTACTCGACCTCGGAGATGTCGGACAGCTGGGTGGACATGCCGGCGACCCGGCGCAGCGAGGCCCGCTCTTCGAGATCGAGCTGGTCGCCGTCCGGGTCGTCGTGGGGCTCCTCGAAGTCGAGTGAGCGGGGTGCATCGGCGGACATGATCGCCTCCACCTTCGCAGATTCGGACGAAGACGCCAAGGCGAGCCGCGTCGTGCCTGGTGCGCACGAAGCGGGTGATCGCCCGCCTCGGGCCGGCCTCAGGGCACGTCCACCCGTCCGCGGGCGACGATCGCGGCGGGCCCGGTCAGGGTCGCTTCCTGATCGTCGTGCAGGTCGATCTGCAGTTCTCCGCCGAGGACGTCCACCCTCNNCAGGAGCTCTTCGGGACCCCTGCCAGGGCGGCCATCGTCGCGGCCACCGCGACCGTCCCGGTGCCACAGGAGCAGGTCTCCCCACCCCCGCTCGTGCACCCGCATCCGGACGTGCCCCTCGCCGAGCGGCTCCACGAACTCCACGTTCACCCCGGCGGGAAACGCCTCCTCCGGGCTCACGGCGGGCGGCCTGGTGAGATCCAGGTCAGCGAGCACGTCCCCGCGATCGAGGACGACGACGGCGTGCGGGTTGCCGACATCGGCGGCGTGCGCTACCCAGGAGCGGGCGCCGATCGAGACCCTCACGCGGTCCACGTGCACGGCCGGGATTCCCATGCCGATACGGATGCTCCCATCGGCAAGAGGTTGGGCGCTGCGCAGGCCGGCGCGCGTCCCCACCAGCAACGGTCCCTCCGCCGCGAGTCCTTCTTCGAACAGGTTCCGAGCGAAGACGCGCAGTCCGTTGCCGCACATCTCGGCCAACGATCCGTCGGCGTTCCGGTAGTCCATGAACCACAGGTCGGGGTCTCCGGTCCACTCCTCGATGTGCCGCGCGCGGACCGCGCGGAGTACCCCGTCTGCGCCAATGCCGGCCCGGCGGTCGCACAGGAACCGGACCCGCTCAGGGGTCAGCTCCAGCAGTCCCTCGGGGTCGGTGAGCAGGACGAAGTCGTTTCGGGTGCCGTGTCCCTTCGCGAAGTCCCACACGCCGGTAATTGCAGCCCAGCCCCGACGCCTGGTCAAACCGCCGCCAGGNATGGCTGCGACGTTGCCCGGNTCGCCGGCCGGCAGCCAGGTGATCCGCGGATCGCGCCGGAACCAGCCGAGTTGCTTGCGGGCGAACCGGCGCGTTCCCGTGATGGTCTGTTCCTTGGCTTCGGCTTCGCTGATCCGGCCGTCCAGGAAGGCGAGGGTCTGCTGGTAGCCGAGGGCGCGCGAGGCGGTGAGTCCCTCCCGCAGGCCCTGGCGCTCCAGCCGACGCACCTCGTCGACGAACCCGGCGGCCCACATCCGGTCGACCCGGGCCGCGATCCGCTCGTCCAGTTCCGCCCGGTCGATGCTCAGCCCCCACTGGAGCACGCCCGGCAGCAGGTACTCCCAGCGCGGCAGGGTCGCCGAATAGGAGCCGGTCAGGTCGATCACCTCCAGCGCCCGGACGATCCGGCGCCCGTTGCCGGGCAGGATGCCGGCGGCCACGTCCGGGGCTCGGGCGGCCAGCACTTCGTGCAGGGACTCCGGGCCGAGCCGCTCCAGTTCGGCGACCCAGCGGGCTCGCACCTGAGGATCGGTGCCCGGGAACTCGAAGTCGTCCACGATGGCCCGGACGTAGAGGGCGGATCCNCCGACCAGGACCGGGATCACTCCGCGGTCGCGGCAGTCGTCGATGGCGGCCCGGGCGAGCTGCTGGAACTGGGCGACCGTGGCGGTCTCGCGAACGTCCAGGATGTCGATGAGGTGATGGACGATGCCGCCGCGCTCGCTCAGGTCGGGTTTCGCGGTGCCGATGTCCATGCCCCGGTAGACCAGCATCGAGTCGGCGTTCACGATCTCCGCGGGGCGCCCGAGCCCCGCAAGCCCCTGCGCCAGCGCCACCGCGAGGTCGGTCTTCCCGCTGGCGGTCGGCCCGTTGACGACCAACAGTGGCGGGACCGGCATGGCGCCCATTCTGCCCCAACTCGAACGATTCCCCTTGTGGTCGGGCGGTGCGGGGTGAACAATGGCCGAGGAGCCGGACACACTCCGGGCGATCGAGAGAAAGGAGGCCAGATGGGATTCGTCGACAAGATCAAGGACGCCGCGGCAGCGCATGCGGATCAGGTCAACGAGGGCATCGACAAGGCCGGTGACTTCGTGGACGACAAGACCGGAGGCCAGTACGCGGGCCAGGTCGATCAGGCCCAGGAGTTCCTCAAGGATCAGATCGCCCCTGACAAGCCAGTCGGCGAGAACTGAGCCGGATCGGCAGATCTTCTCAACGATCGAACGTATCTAGGGGTGTGGGACCGGGTTCGCCCGGTCCCACACTCATGTCCACGGCCGCCGTGGCTGCCCGGCCCGACCCCGGGCACACCCAGCCGGCGTCAGGACGGGCGCCGGACCGGCAGCCCCAGCCCGACGACCGCGGCCCGCTCGGCGTGGCGAGCGGCCCACGCGTCGCCACCGCGGGTCCGCTCCAGCGAGATCAGGCCGGCGTCGGCGTTCAGGTGGTGCGGGGCGGCGTAGGTGACCTCGACGACTCCCACGTCCCCNGGTCGGGGCCGCGCGGCCTCGTCGTCCGGCACCGCCACGTGGACGAGCCGGGTGTCGCGCGCCCGTCCGGACATCCTGGCGGTCGCTGCGTCCTTTCGGCCCTCGCCGGCGGCGAAGAGCACCTCGACCTGCTGTCCCACGAACGCCTTGTTCTCCGCCCAGGCGATGTCGCCCACGAGGTCGACGAGCCGTTCGTAACGCTCCTGGACGACCTCCTTGGGCACCTGGTCGGGCATCGTCGCGGCGGGAGTCCCGGGCCGGATGGAGTACTGGAAGGTGAAGGCCGCCGAGAAACGGGCTGCCGCCACCACGTCCAGCGTCGCCTGGAAGTCGGCCTCGGTCTCGCCCGGGAAACCAACGATCAGGTCGGTGGTGATCGCGGCGTGCGGCATGGCAGTGCGCACCCGGTCGAGGATGCGCAGGAACTTCTCCGACCGGTACGAGCGGCGCATGGCCTTGAGCACCCGGTCCGAGCCGGACTGTAGCGGCATATGCAGGCTCGGCATCACGTTCGGGGTCTCGGCCATCGCCGCGATCACGTCGTCGGTGAAGTGGGCCGGGTGGGGNGACGTGAACCGCACCCGGCGCAGCCCNTCCACCTCGCCGCAGGCGCGCAGCAGCCTCGCGAACGCGAGCCGGTCGCCGAACTCGACCCCGTAGGTGTTCACGTTCTGGCCGAGCAGTGTGATCTCCTGGACGCCTTCGGCGACGAGCGCTTGGATCTCGGCGAGCACGTCCCCGGGCCGGCGGTCGGTCTCCTTGCCGCGCAGGGACGGGACGATGCAGAACGTGCACGTGTTGTTGCAGCCCACGCTGATGGCCACCCACGCGGCATAGGCGGAGTCACGGCGCGTGGGCAGGTTGGANGGNAAGGTCTCGAGCGCGTCCTTGATCTCGACCTGCGCCTGCTCCTGGATCCGGGCGCGCTCGAGCAGCACCGGCAGGGAACCCACGTTGTGGGTGCCGAACACGACGTCCACCCAGGGCGCCCGCTTGACGACGGTCTCGCCGTCCTTTTGGGCCATGCAGCCGCCGACGGCGATCTGCATCCCAGGGTGCTTGGCCTTGACGGGAGCCAGGTGGCCGAGGTTGCCGTACAGGCGGTTGTCGGCGTTCTCCCGGACGGCGCAGGTGTTGAAGACCACCACGTCGGCCTGGGTACCGTCAGCGGCCGGGACGTAGCCGGCCTCCTCCAGCAACCCGGAGATGCGTTCGGAGTCGTGGACGTTCATCTGGCAGCCGTAGGTGATGACTTGGTAGCTGCGGGCAGTGGTGGTCATAACGGCTGGCCACTCTACCCGGGGTGGCCGTCGCGCCCGAATCAACTAGGGTCTGCGCCAGGTGGAGTCAGCCGCTGATCTGCGTCCGGGACGTGCCGCGCTCGTCGCGCTGGTATTGCGCGGTGCTGGGCGGCGAGAGCGGCCACGGCGGGGACGAGTACGACCAGATCATGGTCGACGGTGAGCTGGTGCTGCAGTTGCACGCCATCAATGCCGAGGACCACCACGGCTACCTGGCCGACGAACACGTCATGCTCGGCAACGGGGTCGCGCTGTGGTTCGAGGTGCGTGATTTCGAGGCGGCGGCCGAACGGATCCGGGCCAGCGGTGCAACCGTCCAGACCGACGTGCACACCAACCCGAACGCCCGCCAGCAGGAGATCTGGTTGCGCGACCCCGACTCCTACCTGGTGGTGATCGCCGGGGAGTCGGCCTATCGTCCGCGGTCCTGACCGACGAGGGCCGCGGCCGCCCCTCAGCGGGCGAGTTCGATGGCCCGGGACTCGCGGACGACCGTCACGCGGATGTTGCCGGGGTAGGTGAGTTCGTCCTCGACCTGCTTGGCGATCTCGCGCGCGATCAGGTGCGCGCCCGCATCGTCGATCTGCTCGGGGGCCACCATCACGCGGATCTCTCGGCCTGCCTGCATCGCGAACACCTTGTCGACGCCCTTGTGAGCCCGGGCGATCTCCTCCAGCCGCTGGAGCCGCTTCACGTACACCTCAAGGCTCTCGCGGCGGGCACCGGGACGTCCGCCGCTGATCGCATCGGCCGCCTGGGTCAGCAGGGCCTCCACCGTCTTCGGCTCGACCTCGTTGTGGTGGGCCTCGATCGCATGGACGACATCGGGGTGCTCACCGAAGCGGCGGGCCAGGTCGGCGCCGACCTTCGCGTGCGACCCCTCGACCTCGTGCGTGAGCGCCTTGCCGATGTCGTGCAGGAAGGCCGCCCGGCGGCACGTGGGCACATCCAGCCCCAGTTCGGCGGCCATCAGGGCGGCGATGTGGGCGCATTCGATGAGGTGCTTGAGCACGTTCTGGCCGTACGAGGTCCGGTACTTCAACGCACCGAGCGTCGGCAGCAGCCCGGGCGCCAGATCGGTGATCCCCACCTCGGCCAGCGCATCTTCGGCAGCGCGGACGCACAGCTCGTCGATCTTGCGCTTGGAGCGCTCGTAGACCTCCTCGATCCGGGCGGGGTGGATGCGGCCGTCCTGGACCAGCTCGGTCAGGGTGAGCCGGGCAACCTCGCGGCGCACCGGGTCGAAGCAGGACAGCAGCACGCTTTCAGGGGTGTCGTCGATCATCACGTTGACGCCGGTGACCTGCTCGAAAGCCCGGATGTTCCGGCCTTCCCGACCGATGATGCGGCCCTTCATCTCGTCCCCGGGCAGCGGCACCGTCGAGACGACCGACTCGGTGGTCTGTTCGCCGGCCATCCGCTGAATCGCGCCCACAATGATGCGGCGGGCCTGTTGTTCGCCGTTGCGCCGGGCCTCGGCCTCGATTTCGCGACTCAGGGCCACCGCCTGCAACCGGGCTTCGTGCTCGACCTGAGCGATGAGTTCCGCCTTGGCCTCCTCGACGGTGAGGCCCGCGATCCTGGCGAGTTCCCCCGCCGGGCCTCCTCCGACTTCACCAGGTCGGCTTCGCGACGGTCTAGCCCTCGCCCCGCCGGACCAGCGCGGCCTCGCGCTGATCGAGAGCCCTGGCCGACGCCGCGGCGTTGTCCTCCCGCTCAACCACCCGTCGTTCCCGGCGGTCGATGTCGAGCCGCTCCCGGCGCAGCTCCTCCCGCTCGCCCCGGATCGACTGGTCCTGCTCCTCGCGGTGCCGGTCGAGCTCGGCGCGGACCTGTTCGGCCTCGGTGCGCGCCTGCTTGATGATGTCGTCTGCGTCGGCGCGACGGGTAGCGGGGTCGACCTTCGCCACCAGTGCCTGGAGCCTCGATTTCTCCTGCTCGACCGCGCGGCGGGCCGCCTGCTTCTGGGCCTGCTGCTGGTTGCGGATGACCGACACGACCACCACGATGAGGCCGATCAGCACCACGCCCAGGACGACGGCGACCCAGGTCAGCACGGCGGTCAGATCCATCCGGGCGTCTCCTCCTCGCGGCCGACGGGGGCAAGGTCAGCGGCCCCGGCACCGAGCCGGAAGCCGCCCCGGCGGGCGGGCCGCGGGCCAGTGGCCATATCGAGAGCAAATTCGCTTGTCCGGTGGGGTTTCGTCCCCGTGGTTCGATCGACTCGGTGGTGCGGTGTCGCGTGACACATCTGCTGGCAGGCTAGAGCCGGTCCCCCGCACTTTCAAGCCGGGACGACGAGCGCGGCGCGTGGACGTGCGGGGCGGCGCGCACTGCCCGGCCACCCTCGACCAGCACCTGAGGTTCAGACGGCCGTCGGTCCGGCCCGGGATCACATGCGGCCGGCCCTCGGTGGTCGCTCATCCGGTCGGCCCAGGAGACGGATCACGGCCCTGGAGGAGCTGACCCTGGTCGCCGCGCCCGGCTCAGGTCCTGGCCCGACGCGCGGACTCACGGGTCAGGCGAATCCGGCACGCCCTCGTCGAGGTCGCCCTCGACGCCCAAGGCGGCCACCTCCTCGTCCTCGCCTGGGCCGCCCGCCAGGGCCTCCCGGACGACCCGCGCGACCACCCCGGGCGGGAACCCGCGCCGACCCAGAAGCCCCGCGAGCCGCCGATACTGGACCGAACGGTCCAGCCCGCGCAGCGATGGCAGCTTCTTGGCGACCAGGCGGCGCGCCACCGCCTCGTCCCCGTCGGGGTCGAGTTCCGCCACCGCCTCGGTGACGACCTCCGCCTCGACCCCTTGCGCCGCAACTCCCCGCTCAGCGCCCGGCTCGAACGCTGGCGGCGCTCCTGTCCGGCGAGCCACTGCCGCGCGAAGTCACGGTCGTCGACGAGCCGCAATCTGGCGAAGCGTTCCAGCAGCTCGGCGGCCACCTCGGCCGGCACCCGCTTGCGAGCCAGGATCGCTGCCAGCTCGGCTCGCGACCGAGCCCGGACGGTCAGGGCCCGCAGCGCGATCTCGCGGGCCACCGCCTGAGGGTCGGCGTCCGGGTCGAGCGAACGCGGATCCGCGCCGCCGGGCTCAGCCAATCAGAACGCCACCTCGCCGGTGACCGGGTCGATCCCGGCCGGCACCGCCTCGGCGGCCCCCACGCCTAGCTTCGCCAGGATGCGCTTCTCGATCTCGTCGGCGACGTCGGGGTTGTTCTTCAGGTAGTTGCGGGCGTTCTCCTTGCCCTGGCCCAGTTGATCTGCCTCGTAGGTGAACCAGGCGCCGGCCTTGCGGATGATCCCGGTTTCGACGCCCAGGTCGATCAGGCTGCCCTCGCGGCTGATGCCCTGGCCGTACAGGATGTCGAACTCGGCCTGCTTGAACGGGGGCGCGACCTTGTTCTTGACGACCTTCACCCTCGTCCGGTTGCCGACCATCTCCTGGCCGTCCTTGAGGGTCTCGATCCGCCGGACGTCCAACCGCACCGACGAGTAGAACTTCAGCGCCCGCCCACCGGTGGTCGTCTCGGGCGAGCCGAACATCACGCCGATCTTCTCGCGGAGCTGGTTGATGAAGATCGCCGTCGTGCCGGCCTGCGACAGGGCGCCGGTCATCTTGCGCAGCGCCTGGCTCATCAGCCGGGCCTGCAAGCCGACGTGGCTGTCGCCCATCTCACCCTCGATCTCGGCCCGGGGCGTCAGCGCGGCCACGGAGTCGATCACGATCAGCGCCAGGGCACCGGAGCGCACCAGCATGTCGGCGATCTCCAGCGCCTGTTCGCCGTTGTCGGGCTGGCTGACCAGCAGTGCGTCGGTGTCGACGCCCAACTTCTGGGCGTAGTCGGGGTCGAGCGCGTGCTCGGCGTCGATGAACGCGCAGATGCCGCCGGCAGCCTGTGCGTTCGCGATCGCGTGCAGCGCCACCGTGGTCTTGCCGCTGGACTCGGGGCCGTAGATCTCGACCACGCGCCCACGCGGCAGGCCGCCGATGCCGAGCGCCACGTCGAGCGCAATCGACCCCGTCGGGATCACCTCGATCGGCTGTCGGGTCTCCTCCCCNAGCCGCATGACCGAACCCTTGCCGTGCTGCTTCTCGATCTGGGCGAGTGCCGCCTCCAGCGCCTTCTCGCGATCCGCCGTCGCCATGTCAGTGTCCTTCCCCGGCCTGCGCCGGAGCGGTCTCGTACCTTCATCCATCACCCTAGGAACCGCCTCCGACAAAACGTTCAGGTCAGGGGCGACCTGTGGAGAAGTCGGCGATCGGATCGCGTCGTCCACAAAGATACCGAACACGTGTTCGAACGCCCGAGGACACGCCGGTGTGTCGCTCAGCGTTCGTGGAACGGCAGTTCGAGCTTCAGCCACACCGCTCGCCAGACCTGCTTGCAGGCCACCCCGTCCCGCAACGCCTCGTTCACGGTCCGCCCGGCCAGGTCGGCCAGCACCACGGTGTCGGACCACACGCCGGCGTACGCCAGACCCAGGTGGCGGTTGAGCCGCGACCGCAGTTCGGCTTCGCGCATCAGGCGGCCACGCGGTGCCGCGCCACCGGCAGGTGGGCCACCACGTCCGCCCCGTCGATCTTGTCCGACACCCGCCGCAGGACGTTCGACAGCGGCACCCCGAGGGCGCCGCAGATGGCGTTCAGCAACTCGCTGGACGCCTCCTTCTGGCCCCGCTCGATCTCCGACAGGTAGCCCAGGCTGACCCGGGCGCTGGAGGAGACCTCGCGCAGGGTGAGGCTTTCGGCCGTGCGCAACTCGCGCAACGACTCGCCGAGGAGCTCGCGCATCAGCAGCGGCTTCTCGTTCACCCCGTGGACCATGCTTCGACTCTACCTATCGCTTGGGCCGGTTCGCCTCGCCTGATGCAACGCGGCCCCGGCGTGTTCTGTTCCCTCGACCCGGGCTCGACGTCAGGCCGGCGACATCATGGCCAGCAGCAGTTCCAGGCCGGCCGCGACGGTCTGCTCGCGGATGGACGTCCGGTCACCGTCGAACTGGAAGCGGTGCGACTGGACGGCCGGATCCATCTGGCCGACCCGCGGGCCGACGACGCAGATCCACACTTCACCGGCGGCGTGCCCTCCTGGGGATCGGGCCCGGCTACCCCCGACACCGCGATCGCCCAGTCCGCGCCGGTGAGCACCTGGATGCCCATTGCCATCTCGGTGACGGTCTGCTCCGACACCACCCCGTAGGTCGCCAGGATGCCCCGCTCCACCCCGGACAGCCGCGCCTTCATCGCCGTCGCGTACGCCACCGCCCCGCCGAGGTAGTAGGCCGAACTGCCGGGTACGGACGTGATCACCGCCCCAAGAAGCCCTCCGGTCAGCGACTCCGAGGTCGCGAGGGTCAGGTCGCGGGCGGTCATGGTCTTGCCGACGGTCTTCGCGAGCTCGTCCAAGGATCTCAAGGCGTGCCCTCCTTCGCGCGTTCGGCGAGCACCCGGGTGCGCAGCCGCCACGCCTCGCGGACGTAGTCGAGGCCGGTGAGCACGGTCAGGATCACCGCGGCCCACATCACGGCCCACGCGACCCACTGCACCACCACGGGCAACAGGGGCAGCCCCGGCAGGAAGAGGATCAACGCCACGCTCTGCAGGACGGTCTTGAGCTTGCCGCCCCGGTTGGCCGACATCACCCCGTACTTGAGCATCGCGACCCGCATCCACGTGATCCCCCACTCGCGGACGAGCATGACCAGCGTCATCCACCAGGGCAACTCGCCGAGGATGCTCAGGCCCACGAACGCGGCGCCGGTCAGGGCCTTGTCGGCGATGGGATCCCAGATCTTGCCGAAATCGCTGATCAGGTCGTACTTGCGCGCGAGCCGCCCATCGAAGGCGTCGGTCACGATCGCGACGATGAACACGGCGGTGGTGGCCAGTCGCCAGCCGAGTTCGGCCGGATGCGTCAGCAGCATCACCAGGAACACCGGCACCAGCACCAGGCGCAGGATCGTGAGGGCGTTGGGCAGGTAGGCCGGGATCGTCCGAGTCTGTTCGGCGGCCATCAGCGCTCCTCGGACNACGAAAAGGTCGACACCCTCTGTGGCGGTGACCCTACCCCAGACCAGGGTGCCGACGGGGGTCTGGCTGGCACCCAGGTGGGTCACGCCGTCGACCTCGGGGCCCTGCTGGGCGGCTCGTCCGTGGGTGCCGTCGGCGTCGGTCGTCTCGACCAGCACCTGGACGCGCTCGCCGATGCGCTCCTCGGCCCGCTGGTTGGCGACCTCGTCCGCGACCTCGGTCATGGTCTCCAGGCGTTCGGCGATCACCTCGTCCGGGACGTGGTCGGGCAGGCCGGCGGCCTCCGTGCCGTCCTCGTCCGAGTAACCGAAGACGCCGAGCACGTCGAGGCGCGCAGCGGCGGCGAACTCCAGCAGGGTGGCGAACTCGGCGTCGGTCTCGCCCGGGAAGCCGACGATCACGTTGCTGCGGATGCCCGCGTCGGGNGCCAGGTCACGGACCCGTTCCAGCAGGCCGAGGAAGCTGTCGGGGTCACCGAAACGCCGCATCCGGCGCAGCACGGCGGGTGCCGCGTGCTGGAAGGACAGATCGAAGTACGGGACGACCTTGTCCGTGGACACCATCGCCTCGATCAGGCCCGGCCTGATCTCCGCGGGCTGCAGGTACGACACGCGGATCCACTCGATGCCGTCCACCGCGGAGAGATCGGCCAGCAGCGACTCCAGGGCGGCGATCCTGCCGAGATCCTTGCCGTAGGACGACGAGTTCTCGCTGACCAGGAACAGTTCCTTTACGCCCTGACCGGCCAGCCAGCGGGCCTCCGCGAGCAGGTCCTCGGGGCTGCGGGACACGAACGAGCCCCGGAAGGACGGGATCGCGCAGAACGCGCAGCGCCGGTCGCAGCCCGACGCGATCTTCAGCGGGGCCATCGGNGCCCCGGCGAGGCGGCGCCGCAAGGTTCGCGGGCCGGTGGCGGGNGCGTGCCCTGGCAGCGCCATGTCGGCCGCGGCGGCCGGACGGGCGGCTGGGGCGATCGGCAGCAGGGTGCGGCGATCCTTCGGTGTGTGCGCCTGGTGGTGGCCGCCGGCCAGGATCCACTGCAGCCGGCCGGCGATGCCGGCGTAGGCGTCGAAGCCGAGGATCGCGTCGGCCTCCGGCAGGGCCTCGGCCAGCTCTTGTCCGTACCGCTCGGCCATGCAGCCGACGGCGACGACAGCCTTGGCCCGACCGGTCTCCTTCAGGTCCGATGCCGCCAGGAGCGTGTCGACCGAATCCTTCTTGGCCGCGTCGATGAAGCCGCAGGTGTTGACCACGATGGCCTCGGCGTTGGCGGCCTCGTCCGTCAAGCGGAAGCCGCCTGCCTCCAGCCGGGCGGCGAGTTCCTCGGAGTCGACGTCGTTGCGGGCGCAGCCCAGCGACACCAGGTGCACGGAGGTCGGTTGGGCCACCGGGACAATCTACCGGGCGTCCGGGATGTCTGGCGCAGGGGCGCCGCTCACTCGGGTGGGTGGGTGACCCCGGCATGGGGCGCGCCGCCCGGCGATGGCGTCGTTCACTGCTCGGCGTCGAATGGCCCCCGTGGGGTGCGCCGTTCTCGAGAACGGTGCACGCTCTCGGCAAACCGGCATCGTTCTCGTGCTATAACCCGAGAACAGTGCACCCAACCCGAGAACAGGTACCGATCACGAGAACGGCGCACCCCAGGCAGGGGTCGAAGAGCGCCGTGACGTGGCTGGTCCCAGGGAAGGAAGGGACGGGCCGACCCGGTCGTCCGATCAAGCGGTCGTCCGATCGACGGACGGGCGGGTCCTGCCCATCGTCCCCGCTTCGTCGCGGCGAGACGCCTGGCCAAACCGGAGGACGCACTCGTCCGCTGGACCCTCAGCCCTCGCGCAGGTTGGCCAGCACCTCGTCCAGGTCGTCGGGCTTGACCAGCACCTCGCGCGGCTTGGAGCCTTCGGACGGGCCGACGACGCCGCGCGTCTCCAGGATGTCCATCAGCCGCCCCGCCTTGGCGAAACCGACCCGCAACTTGCGCTGCAGCATCGACGTCGAGCCCAGTTGCAGGTTCACCACCAGCGTGGCGGCCTCCAGGACGAGTTCCAGGTCGTCCCCGATGTCCTCAGCCACCTTGGCGGCGGAGTCGGACGGGGCGGCCACGTCCTCCCGGTACTGCGGGCCGATCTGGGTCGTCACGTGCTTGACCACGGCCCGGATCTCGGCCTCGGTGACCCACGATCCCTGCACCCGGACCGCCTTCGAGGCGCCCATCGGCAGGAACAGTCCGTCGCCCTGACCGACCAGCTTCTCCGCGCCCGGGGAGTCGAGGATCACCCGCGAGTCGGTCATGGAGGCGGTCGCGAAGGCCAGCCGGGAGGGCACGTTGGCCTTGATCAGCCCCGTCACCACGTCGGTGGAGGGACGCTGGGTCGCCAGCACCAGGTGGATGCCGGCCGCCCGCGCCAGCTGGGTGATCCGGACGATGGAGTCCTCCACGTCGCGTGGCGCGACCATCATCAGGTCGGCGAGTTCGTCCACGATCACCAGCAGGTAGGGGTAGGGGGCCAACTGCCGTTCCGAGCCCGGCGGCAGCTTCACCGCACCGGCCCGGATGGCCTTGTTGAAGTCGTCGATGTGCCGGAACCCGAACGCGGCCAGGTCGTCGTAGCGGGTGTCCATCTCGCGGCACACCCACTGCAGCGCCTCGGCGGCCTTCTTGGGGTTGGTGATGATCGGTGTCACCAGGTGCGGAATGCCCTCGTAGTGGGTCAGTTCCACCCGCTTGGGGTCGACCAGCAGCAGCCGCACCTCGTCCGGCGTCGCCCGCATGAGGATCGAGGTGATCATCGAGTTCACGAAGCTCGACTTGCCCGAGCCCGTGGCACCCGCGACCAGCAGGTGCGGCATCTTCGCCATGTTGGCCAGGACGAAACCGCCCTCGACGTCCTTGCCCAGGCCCACCGTCATCGGGTGGTGGTCGTTGCGGGCCGCTGGACTGCGCAGCACGTCCCCGAGCGAGACGATCTCCTTGTCGGCGTTGGGGATCTCGATGCCGATCGCCGACTTGCCGGGGATCGGCGACAGGATCCGGACGTCGGCCGACGCGACCGCGTAAGCGATGTTCTTGCCGAGCGCCGTCACCTTCTCGACCTTCACCGCGTTGCCGAGTTCGACCTCGTACCGGGTGACGGTCGGGCCGCGCATGTAGCCGGTGACGTGCGCGTCGATGTCGAACTGGCGCAGCACGTCGGTCAGCCGGCCCACGACCGAATCGGACGCCTGCGTCCGGGCCTTCGGGACGCTGCCGGCCTTCAACAGCGTGGCCTCGGGAAGGACGTACTGGACATCGCCGGTCAGCTGCAGTTGCTCCGCGCGGGCCGGCGCCGGGGTGTGGTCGGGAGCGGGCAGGTCCGCGTGCGGGGCGAGCCCGGCGGTGATCTTCTTGGGCTCCTCGGCCTCGTCCGGTTCGTCCGTGACGTACAGGTCGATCTCGGGATCCTCGACGTCCCCGACCAGGGGNGTGTCGTAGGCCTCATCGACCCCGTAGGTGATCGAGGGCTCCGGCGCCTTGCGCTCGGGCAGCTTCGCCTTCAGTTCCGCCCACTTCGCGCCGAGTTCGTGCAGCGGGATGCCCGCGATCACCAGCACCCCGAACAGCATCAGCAGGACGAGCAGGGGCACCGCCACCCAGACCGTCACCAGGTCTGCCAGGAACGAGGACGCGATGAAGCCCAGCGCCCCACCCGCCTCGCGGACCGCCTCGGGTGTGTTGAACCGGGGCAGGCCCTTGGAGATGTGGATGATGCCGAGCAGTCCCAGCAGGGCCGAGGTCCAGCCCACGGCCTGCCGTCCGGCGGGCCCGTTGTGGTCGGGGTGTCGCAGGGTGCGCCAGGCCATGGCCATGGCGAACAGGGGCAGCGCGGGGCTCAGCGAGCCGAAGATCGTGGCGATCCCGGTGTGGATCCAGCCGCCGACCGGTCGGGGCAGCCCAAACCAGAACTCGGCCGCGATCAGGATGGCCAGGCCGATCAGGGCCAGGCCGGCCCCGTCGCGGCGCAGCGCGGGATCCAGGTCACGGGCGCTNGTGCCCGATCCCCGGGCCATGGCGCCGACTCCCTGNGCCAGCCCGCGCCAGACCGCCGCGATGCCTCGTCCGAGGGTCGGGAAGAAGCCCGAGGAGGCCTTCTTCCGCCGGCTCGGGGCACGCGCAGTCGTGCGGGCCGGGGATCTCTTGCTTCCGGACGACCGCGAGGTGGACGAGCGCGCCGAGGCGCTGGTCCGACTCCGCGGTGGGGAAGACGCGCGGGTCGCCATGGGGCCGAGAGTAGGCCATGGGTGCGAATTCGCCCAGCATCCACGCCGTCACAGCCGTGGGTCGACCGCCTCCGACTCCAGCGCGACGATCGCGACNACCGCCTCGTGAACCCGCCACAGGGGCTCGCCGCCAACGTGCCGGGCCAGCGCCTCCAGGCCGAGCGCGTACTCGTTGAGCGCCAACGCCCGCTTGTGGCTCAGCTTGCGGTCGCGCAGCCGCTCAAGGTTGTGCGGCAGGTCGTAGTCGGGTCCGTAGATGAGCCGCAGGTACTCCGGTCCCCGCACCTTCAACCCGGGCTGGACCAGCCCCTTCGCGTTCGTGGTCAGGTTCGCGGCGGGCTTGACCACCATGCCCTCGACCCCGGCTGCGGTCAGCTCGGTCCACCACCTCGCCCCGGCCGCGCAGGAGTCGGCCGAGCCGGTGTCGACCACCAGCCGCCTGGTCCGCCGGACGAGGCCGCCGGCGGCATCGGCCAGCCGGTCGGCCAGCTCCAGGTGCCAGCTGTGCGGGCGTTCCTCGAAGGTGGCCCGGGAGGTGGCCAGCACCTGAAACGGTGCGATCTCGATGCCGCCCGCGTCGTCCGTCGTCGGCCAGGTGTAGCGCCGATACACCTGCGCGAAGGCCGCCGCGTTCGTCTCCCTGCGGCGCGTGCGCTGCAGCAGCTCGCCCACGTCGACGCCCCGGGCGGCGGCCCGCTCCAGGGCCTCGACAGCCACCGGGAGCGCCAGCCGCGCAGCGGTCGCCACCGGTGCGTACTGCTGCCGCAGCAGGCCCTTGGCCTTCAGCGACCAGGGCAGGATCTCGGCGTCCAGGAGCACCCGGTCGGTGTCGAGGTCGTCCCAGAGCCCGGCCCGGCCGATGGCCGACGCGAGCGCGGACAGCAGCGTCCCGGTCTGTGCGGGATCGAGCATGGCCCGGCCAGTGCGGCTCCACATGGCCCCCTGCCCGTCGGCGTGCACGTGGATCACGCAGCGCGACCCCATGTGTTTCTCCTCGCACACGACCTCCGGCACGCTCCACGCGGCGTACTCGGCGAACGCGTCCTCCGGGTGTTCGAGCAAGCCCGGCCGGTCCGAAGTGCGAACCGGGGACATCGTCGGCGGCAGGTACCAGAGTTGGTCGGGCGCGAGGGCGAACCGGCTCATCAACTCGAGGGCGCCGGCGGCGTTCTCGGCACGGATGGTGATCTTGCCGCGGTGTCGAGCCTCGACGATGCGCTTGCCCTGGACGTCGTTTATCCGCAGTTCGTCCGGTTGCCGTTGCGCNGAGGGGGCGGCCAGCGGCTTGGCCGGCTCGTACCACACCCTCTCCGCGGGGACGCTGACGGTCTCGCGCTCGGGGTAGCGCAGGCCGCTCAGCGACCCGCCGAAGACGCACCCTGTGTTGAGACAGAGGGTGTTGTTCACCCACTCCAGCGTCGGCGTCGGCACGTGGCCGTAGGCGACCAGCGCGGACCCNCGGTAGTCCTGTGCCCACGGGAGCCGCACCGGCAGGCCGTACTCGTCCGTCTCGCCGGTGGTGTCGCCGTACAGCGCGAACGAGCGGACCCGGCCCGATGCCCGGCCGTGGTAGGCCTCCTTNAACCCGGCGTGAGCGACGACGAGGCGGCCACCGTCCAACACGTAATGGGCGATCAGGTGGCGGCACCAGCGGTGCACCTCGTCGCGGAACTCCTCCGGCTCTGCGGCCAACTGAGCCAGGGTCCCGGCCAGGCCGTGGCTGGTGGTGACGTTGCGCCCGTCGAGGGCCCGGACGAGTTTGGCCTCGTGGTTGCCGCTGACCACNCAGGCCCGGCCGGCCGCGCTCATCCCCATCACCAGCCGCAGCACCCCTGCGGTGTCGGGCCCGCGGTCGATCAGATCGCCCACGAACACCGCGGTGCGTCCGTCGGGATGGACGGCGTCGACCGCCCGTCCGTCCTCGTCCCGGACGATCGTCCAGCCCAGCCGGCCCAGCAGCGCCTCCAGCTCGGACCGGCAGCCGTGGACGTCGCCGATGATGTCGAACGGGCCGGTCAGCTCGCGGCGGTCGTTGAACAGCGGCACCCGGACGATCCGGGCCGCCTCGATCTCGGCAACGCCGGACAACACGTGGACTGTGCGGATCCCNTCCCGGCCCAGGCCCTTCAGGGAGCGACGCAGCAGCTCCCGGTGCCTCCGGACGACATGGGGCCCGAACTCCCGGTCGGTGCGCGCGGCGTTGCGCGCCTGCGCCCCCTGCTCGGGCACATCGAGCACCACCGCGACCGGCAGCACGTCGTGCTCGCGGGCCAGCTCGACCAGCTCGGCTCGATCCTCCCGGCGNACGTTCGTGGCGTCGATCACGGTGAGCCGTCCAGCGGCCAGCCGCTTCCCGGCGATGAACCGCAGCACGTCGAACGCCGCGGCGGTGGCCTGCTGGTCGTTCTCGTCGTCGCTGACCAGGCCACGGCAGAAGTCGGACGACAGCACCTCGAACGGGCCGAAGTGGGTGGCGGCGAACGTGCTCTTGCCCGAACCGGAGGCACCGATGAGGACCACCAGGCACAGCTGGGGGATGGCCAGGTCCGTCATCGCGTGAACACCGCCAGCTGCGTCGGTGCGCCCCGCTCGGGGTCGGCCGGGCCGACGGGCTGGAACGAGACCGCGTACCCGTGCGCCTGGGCGACCCCGCTCGCCCACGCCTCGAACTCGGCGCGGGTCCACTCGAAGCGGTGGTCAGGGTGCCGGAACCGGCCCTCCGGCAGGGACTCCCACACCGGGTTGTACTCGGCGTTCGGGGTGGTCACCACCACGACCCGGGGACACGCGGCGGCGAACACCGTCCGTTCCAGGGCAGGCAGCCGGTCGGGGTCGAGATGTTCGACGACCTCGACGAGGCAGATCGCGTCGTAGCCGGCCAGGCGCGGGTCGACGTAGACGACGCTGGTGTGCAGGAGGGTGATCCGGTCGCGCCGCCGTTCGGGCAGCCGATCCAGTCGGAGCCGGCGGGCCGCCCGCTCCAACGCCGCCGCTGCGACGTCGGCCCCGACGATCTCGGTGAAGAACGGGTCAGCCAGCAGGTTCGCCAACAGCGTTCCCTCCCCGCAGCCCAGGTCCACCACCCGCTGCGCCCCCTCGGCCTTCAGGGCCGCCAGCACGGCCGCCCGACGCTGGAGGGCCAGGGGTTCCGCGGCGGTCTCGCCGGTCTCGCCGGTCTCAGCCTCCGCCTCGTCGTCGTCCGGTTCGTCGGGACGGTCGTCGAGCGCCTCCAGGCGGGACAGGGCGTCGGTCACCAGGGGCCGGCGGTGGGCCAGGTAGCGGCGGGTGATCAGGTCCCGTTCGGGGTGATCGGGCAGCCAGGACGAGGCGTTTGCCAGCAGCTTGTCGATCTCGTCCGGCCCCACCCAGTAGTGCTTCGAGCCGTCCAGGACCGGCAGCAGCACGTAGAGGTGGGTGGGTGCCTCGCTGAGCCGCAGGGTGCCGGTCAGTTCGACATCGGCGTAGCGTGCCTCGCCCCACTCCGGCACTCCGGGTCGAGCGGCTCCGGTTCCGCGGTCACCGTCCAGCCCAGCGGGCCGAACAGCCGGCGGATGCCGTCGATCCCCGCGAAGCTCGGGCAGGCAGGGACGCGGACGGTCAGCGGCAGCGGCGTCGCCGCCAGTTCCGGACGGGCCGCGCAGGTGCCGTTGCGGGCCGTCGCGAACACCCTGCCCAGGGCCACCGCGAGCATCGAGGACGCCGCGTAGGGGCGATCGTTGACGTACTGGCCGAGCGCGAACCCGTCCGCAGCGAACCGGGGTTGCGCACCAGTCCCACCGGATCGGGCTCCAGCAGCAACGCCACGGTGCACCGGCCGGCGCCCACCTCCGGGTAGAACACGGTCGTCCGGCCTACCGGGAGTTCCTGCTGCTGCACCCGGTCGGGGTGCTTGTGCAGGAGGTAGCCCAGGTATTCGGCTGGTTCGATATCGGCGGTGAGGGTGAGGAGCACCCGCTCATTGTGCCGTTTGATCAGCCGAAATGACTCCAACCCTGCTCGCCCTCCCAGGGCGCGCCGTCGACGGTGACGGCGGGTTCCCCATCGAGGACCGTGCCGATGACGGTCCAACCGTCGGGGACATCGTCCGGGGCGAAGGTGGCCGCCAGCGCATGATCGTCCCCGCCGGTGAGGATGAACGTCTGCGGGTTGCCGCCGCCCACCGCCGCGGCCACCACGCTCTGGGGCTCGGCCACATCGAGGGTGGCGGTGTCGATGTTGATGGCGACCCCGGAGGCCCGGGCGATGTGGCCGAGGTCGGCCAGGAGGCCGTCCGAGACGTCGATCATGGCCGACGCCCCCGCCTGGGCGGCTGCGATTCCCTGCCCGTACGGGGGCTCCGGCACCCGGTGCGCCACCACCACGGCCCGCGGGGACCGGAAACCCCGGCCCAACACCTTCACCCCGGCCGCGGCCCAACCCAGCCGCCCGGCGAACGCGACGACGTCGCCGGGACGGGCGCCGGCGCGGGTCACGGGGGCCCGGCCCTGCAGGTCGCCCAGCACGGTGGCCGTGATGGTGATGTCACGGCTGCGGGTGGTGTCTCCNCCGGCCAGCAGGATGGAGGCGTTGCCGCACTCCTCACGGACGCCGGCGGAGAACTCCTGCACCCAGGCCACCTCGACCTCGGGCGGCGTGGACAGGCTCATCACGAGCACGAGCGGACGCGCGCCCATGGCCTCCAGGTCGGAGACCGCCGCGGCGACGGCCTTGCGGCCCACGTCGTGGGCGCTGGACCAATCGCGGCGGAAGTGGACGTTCTCGACCATGGTGTCGGTGGAGACCGCCACGTCGCCGTCGGGCCGGAACACCGCGCAGTCGTCCCCGGTGCCGAGCACCAGGTGCGGCCCACCAGGCAACCCCGCGGTGATCGTCTCGATGAGGGCGAACTCGCCCCGCTCCCCCACGCTCTGCCCGGCCATGCTCGCAGCATAGGAGCACGGCGCCGGGGTTTCGACAAGCTCAACCGCCCAGGCTCCCGTGGGGGCTTCGACAAGCTCAGTCGTTCGGGCCACCGCACGGTGACCGAAAAGTGACGCGAGTGGACCCGCAGAACGCCAATTCGGCCTCCGGCGGCCGAATCGCGGCGATTTCCGTTCACCTCTCCCCGATGTTCCCGGGGTTTCGACAAGCTCAACCGCCCAGGCTCCCGTGGGGGCTTCGACAAGCTCAACCGCCCGGACGCCTTTGCGGGGTTTCCACAGGCTCAGCCGCCCGGGCGCCCCGGAGGGGGCTTCGACAAGCTCAACCGCCCGGGCGCCCCTGTGAGGCTTCGAGAGGCCCAACCACGCAGGGCCACCGCACGATGACCGAAAAGTGACGCGAGTGGACCCGCAGAACGCCAATCGGCCTCCGGCGGCCGAATCGCGGCGATTTCCGTTCACCCCTCCCCGATGTTCCGGGGGTTTCGACAAGCTCAACCGCCCAGGCGCCAGCGGGAGGTTTCGACAGGCTCAACCGGCGATACGCCCCGGAGGGGTTCGACAGGCTCAACCGCCCGGGCGCCGCTGCGGAGGTCCCGACAGGCTCACCTGCCCGGACGCCGAGCGGGGTCTTCGACAGGCTCAACCGCCCGGACGCCAGCGGGAGGTTTCGACAGGCTCAACCGCCCGAGGGCGCCTCATGCGGGGGTCTCGACAGCTCAATGAGCAAGGGTTTCGACGTGCGTTCGCCCAACTCGTCCGGCGATCGAGCTTGTCGAGATCCCGGACGCTCATCACCAGTTGGGCCGCCGGGGCGCACCACCACCGCGGTGGCAGGATCGTCCGGGTGACCCACATCAGCCGCAACCGCGCCCTACTCATGGGGTTCACGGCATACCTGATGTGGGGGTCTTTCCGCCCTTCTTCGCGATGCTCAAGCCGGCGACCCCGCTGGAGATCCTGGGTCACCGCATCGTCTGGTCGTTCCTGCTCGTCCTGCTGATGCTGGTCGCCCTGCGCAGCCGCTGGACGTGGCTGCGCGCCGGGGTCTTCACCCGCAAGGCGTTCCCGCGCCTCTTGCTGGCCGCCGGATTGATCGCGGTCAACTGGCTCACCTACATCTGGGCGGTCAACAACGGCCACGTCGTCGAGGCCAGCGTCGGCTACTTCATCAACCCGCTGGTGAGCCTGCTGCTGGGGGTCCTGGTGTTCGGCGAGCGCCTCGGCACCGGCGGACGGATCGGCGGCCTGTTGGCGCTCTTGGGCGTGCTGGTCATCTCCTGGGGTCACTGGGGCACCTTGTGGATCTCGCTGATGCTCGCCTTCAGCTTCGCCTTCTACGGGGTGGCCAAGAAGCGCGCGCACCTGACCGGACTGCAGGGCCTGCTGGTCGAGTCGGGCCTGTTGTTCCTCCCCGCGCTGGGCTACCTCGGCTGGCTGGCCGCCACCGGCCAAGGGACGTTCGGCGTCGGTGTCACCCACTCCCTGCTCCTCAGCGTCGCCGGCATCGTGACCGTGCTGCCGCTGTGGCTGTTCGCGATCGCTGCCCCGCGGGTGCCGCTCGGGGTCATGGGCATCCTGCAGTACGTCGCCCCGACGATGCAGTTCCTGTTCGGCATCCTGTTGTTCGCCGAACGGGTCGAACTCTCGTACTGGATCGGCCTGGTGGGGATCTGGATCGGCTCGGCGGTCTACCTCGCCTTCAACCTGCGGGCTAGCGCAGACCGAGCGGACGCTCCAGCGCCTGTTCGATGAGGTCGGTGATCAGGTCACGGTAGGAGATCCCGGAGGCCTCCCACAGCTTCGGGAACATCGAGATGTGGGTGAAGCCGGGCATCGTGTTGATCTCGTTGACCAGCACCCGGCCGTCGGCGGTCACGAACAGGTCGACCCGGGCCAATCCTTCGGCGCCCATCGCCTCGAAGGTGCGGCCGGCGACGTCGGCGGCGCGCGCGCCGAGCCCTCGCCCAAGNTCGGCCGGCACCTTAAGGACCGCCTCGTCCTCGGCGATGTACTTGGCCTCGAAGTCGTAGAAGGCGTCGGGGTCGCGCATCACGATCTCGCCGGGCAACGACACCCGCGGCGCTCCNCCGCGTCCACCCAGCACCGCGAACTCGATCTCCCGGCCGCCGACGATNCCTTCCTCGACGACCACCTTGGGGTCGTAGCGGCGCGCGTCCTCGATCGCGGCGGCCAGGTCGGCGGGGTCGGACACCTTCGCGATGCCCACGCTGGAACCACCCCGGGCGGGCTTGACGAACACCGGCAGCCCCAGGTCGGCGATCTTGGCCAGCACGGCCTCGCGCTCGTCGGCCCANCTGCCGGGGGTGAACGCGACGAACCGGCACCCCGGCAGACCTGCGGCGGACAGGGTGCGCTTCATGAGGTCCTTGTCCATCCCGTTCGCGCTCGCCGCGACCCCGGACCCGACATAGCGGACGCCGTACATCTCGAACAGGCCCTGGATCGTCCCGTCCTCGCCGAACGGGCCGTGCAGCAGCGCGAACGCCACCTCGAAGTCCCGGACGTCGACCAGCCGGTCGCCGTCCCGGGTAGCGACCTGGGCGCCCTCCTGCGTGTGCAGCAGGACGGCGGTGGGTCGGCTCTCGTCCAGCCGGGGCAGCGTGCCGTCGACCAGTCGCATGGCCCGCAGATCCTCGGTGGACACCTGCACCCAACGTCCGGACGGTGTGATCCCGATGCCGATGACCTCGAAGCGCGCCTCGTCGATGGCCCGGACGACCCCACCCGCGGTCAGGCAGGACACGTCATGTTCGGAGCTGGCCCCGCCGAAGATCACCGCGACCCGGGTGCGCTGCGTCGTCATCGGTTCCTCCTGCGTGGCTGACGTCCAGCGATCACCCTACGCGAGGCGACCCGGCTCAGCGGGTTTCGCTCGCCCAGTCACGCGGCAGTCGCCGGCCCGCCCGCAGGTCGTACCGGTCGGCAGGGGCGGGTATTCCCCGCAGATCGGCGAGCAGGGTGGTGAGGGCGTCCATGATCCGCACCCCGGCTTCGGCGACAGCGGTCGGGTTGTCGGCGGCCTCGGCCAGATCGTCCAGCTTCACCGGGTCGCCGACGACCACCTGCATGGTCTTGCGGGGCAGGAGCCGCGGCCACGTGGTGGTCTTGCCCGGCATCACGTAGTTGGCTCCCCACTGGGCCACCGGAATGACCGGGCAACCGGTCTTGAAGGCCAGTCGCGCCGCGCCCGGCCGGGCCGTCATCGGCCACGTGTCGGGGTCGGCGGTGACCGTGCCCTCGGGGTAGATCACGACGCACTCGCCGCGGGCCAGCGCCTCCTCGGCCTTGACCAGGGAGTCCTTCGCCCGGACGGTATTGCGTTCGACCGGGATCTGGCCGAGCCCCCGGGCCAACTGACCGATCACGGGCACCCGCCACAGGTCGGCCTTCGCCATCGCCCGCGGCCACCGGCCGTGCCAGATCAGGAAGTGGGCGATCGCGAGCGGGTCGAAGTGCGAGATGTGGTTGGTCACCACAATGATCCCGCCGGTGCGCGGCAGCTTGTCCCCGGCCCGCCAGTCCTGCTTGGTGAACAGCCGGAGCAGAGGAGCCGCGGTCAGCGCGAGCCCACGGAACATCGGCTCCGCGGGAGCACGGTTGACCGTCGAGAGGGGCAGCACGGCACGGCTTCTGGGCATGACTCGCTTCCTTCGGGGCGGGCCGCTACAGGTTATGCGGACGGGGCGGACGCGGACGACCGGCGACGCCGGGCCGTGTCCAAACTGCAACAAAGCCCTGCGGCATGATGGGACGGTGCACAACACCCCCGCCTGCCCCGCCTGTGCGGCCCGGCCGGACCGGCAGCCGGCCGATTCCTGCACCGCGGTGACCGTGGCCGAGGCGCTGGAGGGTGGCTGGGCGGCCATCACCGCGACCGGACATCGGGTCCGGTTGGACCGCACCGTGGTGGACCCGGCGTTGCGGCTGCTGCGGTCCGGGCAACGGCTGCACGCCCGGTTCCGAACGGGCGAGGCGGTCGAGGCCTGGCTCGCCTGACCTACTTCTTGCCCTTCTTGCTCTTCTTGTCGCCGCCCTTCGCCGACTTCTTGCCCTTGTCCTTCTTCGGCTTCTTGCCCTTTTCGCGCTGGTCCTTCTTGGCGCCGCCCTTGGCCTTCTTCCCTGGTCGCGCGCGTCCATGGCTGGCGCGGCCGCGGGGGCGTCCGCGACCAGCGTCGTGGCGGTGACCGGAGCGGGGTCGAGCGGCGCGGCGGCCGCGGCCTTCGCTGCGGGTGCCTTCGACGAGGGAACCTGGCGGCGCGCGCTGGGGATTGCTGGGGAGCCGCCTTCGCGGCGGCCGTGCTCGCCTTGGCCGGCCTCGCCTGGCTACGCGCGGACGAGGCCGCAGCCCGGGCGGAGGCCGACGCTCCCACCCCTCGTTGGCCGCCTCGCGCAGCCGGGAACCGGCCCGGAAGGTGGTCGCATACCGGTCGGAGGTTTCCATCGGCTGGCCGGTCGCGGGATTCCGGATGGTCCGGGCCGCGCGATGCGTCCGCTCGAACGTTCCGAAACCGGTCAGNGAGACCCGGTCACCGGCCGCGACGGTCTCGTGNATCGTGACCAGCACCGCGTCGAGGACGGACGCGGCGGCCGCCTTGCTCTGTCCCAGGCGGGCGGCCAGGGCCGCCACCAACTCCGCTTTGTTCATGGGCGAACGCTAGTGGCAGCCCCCGGACGGCCGAAACAGCGGCAGGGGTGAGGTGACTACCCGGCCGTCTTGACCGGGAGGGTCTTCGGCAGCCAGGACGGCCGGCCGGCCTCGAACTCCGCGATCAGGTCGGCGTGCTGCAGGGTCAGGCCGATGTCGTCCAGCCCTCCAGCAGGCGCTGCCGGGTGTAGTCGTCGATCTCGAACGGGTACGACTTCTCCGGCGTCGAGATCTCCTTGTCGACCAGGCAGACCTCGAGCTGAGCGCCGGGGTTGGCCTCCAGATAGGCCCACAACTCCTCGACGACCTCCTGCGGCACCGTGGCGATCACCAGGCCCGCCTTGCCGGAGTTGCTGCGGAAGATGTCACCGAAGCGGGAGCCGATCACGACCTTGAACCCGTAGTTCTGCAGGGCCCACACCGCGTGCTCGCGGGAGGAGCCGGTGCCGAAGTCGGGGCCGGCGACCAGGATCGAGCCGTCGGCGTACGCCGGCTGGTTGATCACGAATCCGGATCACTGCGCCACGCGGCGAAGAGCCCGTCCTCGAAGCCGGTCCGGGTGACCCGCTTGAGGTACACCGCGGGGATGATCTGGTCGGTGTCGACGTTGCTGCGGCGCAGCGGCACCCCGACGCCGACGTGGGAGCTGAACTTGTCCATCGCGATCTCCTTACAGGTCGGCCGGGGACGAGAGGGTGCCGATGACCGCCGTGGCGGCAGCCACCGCGGGCGACACCAGGTGGGTGCGGCCGCCCTTGCCCTGGCGGCCCTCGAAGTTGCGGTTGGACGTGGACGCGCTGCGCTCGCCGGGAGCCAGCTGGTCGGGGTTCATACCGAGGCACATCGAGCACCCGGCCTCCCGCCATTCCGCTCCGGCTTCGGTGAACACCTTGTTCAGGCCCTCGGCCATCGCCTGCAGGCGCACCCGCGCCGAGCCGGGCACCACCAGCATGCGGACGCCCTCGGCCACCTTCCGTCCGGCGATCACGGACGCGGCGAGGCGCAGGTCCTCGATTCGTCCGTTGGTGCAGGAGCCGAGGAAGACGGTGTCGACGTGGATGTCGCGCATCTTCGTCCCGGCCCGCAGCCCCATGTACTCCAGCGCCCGTTCGGCGGCGGCCCGGTCGACCGGGTCGTCGAATGACTCCGGCGCAGGCACCTCGGCGCCCAGCGGGACGCCCTGGCCGGGGTTGGTGCCCCAGGTGACGAACGGGGTCAGCGCGGCGGCGTCGAGTTCCACCTCGGCGTCGAAGACCGCGTCCTCGTCGGTGAACAGGGTCTGCCAGTAGGCGACCGCTGCGTCCCAGTCGGCACCNCGCGGGGCGTGCGGACGGCCCTTCAGGTAGTCGAAGGTGGTCTGGTCGGGCGCGATCATGCCGGCCTTCGCGCCCCACTCGATCGACATGTTGCAGATCGTCATCCGGCCCTCCATCGAGAGGTTCCGGATCGCCTCGCCGCGGTACTCCACGACGTAACCCTGGCCACCGCCGGTGCCGACCTTCGCGATCAGCGCCAGCACGACGTCCTTGGCCGTCACGCCGTCGGGCAGGGTGCCGTTGACGTTCACCGCCATCGTCTTCGGACGGGCCTGCGGCAGGGTCTGGGTGGCCAGCACATGCTCGACCTCGGACGTCCCGATGCCGAAGGCCAGCGCCCCGAACGCGCCGTGGGTGGAGGTGTGGGAGTCGCCGCAGACGACGGTCAGGCCGGGCTGGGTGAGACCCAACTGGGGGCCGATGATGTGCACGACACCCTGGTCGACGTCACCCAGGGAGTGGATCCGGACGCCGAACTCCTTGGCGTTCGCGCGCAGCGTGTCCACCTGCAGCCGGCTCACCGGATCGGCGATCGGCGCGGTGATGTTGAGCGTCGGGGTGTTGTGGTCCTCGGTCGCCATGGTGAGGTCGGTCCGACGCACCGGACGACCCGCCAGCCGGAGGCCGTCGAAGGCCTGCGGAGAGGTGACCTCGTGCACCAGGTGCAGGTCGATGTAGAGCAGGTCGGGCTCCCCGGTNGCGGTCCGGACGACGTGGTTATCCCATACCTTGTCACTGAGTGTCTTGCCCATCGGGCCTCCTAGCCGGTCGGCACCGGCGGCGTCTGCGCCGGATACGGCGACTCTACAACTTGCATTTCATGATGCGAGACGGCAGTATCACACTATGGACAACTCAAGCGGAGTCGGCGTGCTGGACAAGGCCGCCTTGGTGCTGACCGCGCTGGAGCAAGGGCCGACCACCCTCGCTGGATTGGTGACCGCAACGGGACTGGCCCGGCCGACGGCGCACCGCCTGGCGGTCGCCCTCGAACATCATCGCCTGGTGAGCCGGGATCTGCAGGGTCGTTTCGTACTCGGGCCGCGCTTGACCGAGCTCGCGTCCGCTGCCGGTGAGGACCGGCTGCTGGCCACGGCGGGCCCCGTCCTGGCCCGACTGCGCGACATCACCGGCGAATCGGCGCAACTGTTCCGCCGTCAGGGCGACCTGCGGGTGTGCGCCGCCGCCGCCGAGCGTCCCTCGGGCCTGCGGGACACCATCCCGGTGGGCTCGCAGTTGACCATGTCCGCCGGGTCGGCCGCCCAGGTGCTGCTGGCCTGGGAGGATCCCGAGCGGATCCAGCGCGGTTTGCTCAACGCATCCTTCTCCGCCGTGGCCCTGGCCACCGTCCGGCGCCGCGGCTGGGCCCAATCGGTGGCCGAGCGGGAGGCCGGGGTGGCCTCGGTGTCCGCCCCCGTCCGCTCCCCCTCGGGGAAGGTCATCGCCGCGGTCAGCGTGTCCGGTCCGATCGAACGGCTCTCCCGGCAACCGGGACGGTTGCACGCTCCCGCGGTCATGGCGGCCGCCGAACGGCTCAGCGAAGTGCTGCGCCGCAGCGGCACCGAAGGGTGACAGCACCCGCGGCTAGGCTGCGCCCATGAAGGTGGTCGTCACTGGCGGGGCAGGGTTCATCGGAGCCAACCTGGGCCGGGCGTTGTTGGCACGCCCGCAGGTCGACCGGGTCGTGGCCCTGGACAACCTGTCTACCGGCTTCGCCACGAATCTCGACCGCACCGGTGTGGAACTCGTCGAGGGCACCATCCTCGACCCGGAACTGCTCGACGCAACCTTCGCCGGCGCGGACGCGATCGTCCACCTGGCCGCGCTGCCCTCCGTACCCCGCTCGGTGGCCGATCCGCTGGCCTCCCACCACGCCAACGCCACCGGCACCTTGGAGGTGCTGCAGGCCGCCCGCCGCGCGGGCAACGTGCAGGTGATCGTCGCCTCGTCGTCCTCGGTCTACGGCGCGAACACCGAACTGCCCAAGCGGGAGGCGATGCGGGCCGACCCGGTGTCGCCCTACGCGGTCAGCAAGCTCGCCACCGAGGCCTATGCGCTGGCCTTCCGTCGCACCTACGGCTTGCCGACCCTGGCGTTCCGCTTCTTCAACGTCTTCGGCCCGCTGCAGGCCGCCGGGCACGCCTACGCGGCCGTCGTCCCCGCGTTCGTGGACGCCGCGCTGCGCGGGGTTCCCCTGACCGTGCACTCCGACGGCGAACAGACCCGCGACTTCACCTACGTCGGGACGGTGGCCGCGACGATCACCGACGCCGTCTTGCGGAAGGTCACCGATCCCCTGCCGGTGAACCTGGCGTTCGGGACCCGGTTCTCCTTGAATCAACTGGTGGCGCGGCTCGCCGGCATCCTCGGCTTCGCGCCGGAGGTGCGGCATACCGAGGCGCGCGCCGGCGACGTCCGGGACTCGCAGGCCGACAGCACGCGGCTGGCCACCCTCTTCCCCGACATCACGCCGGTGCCGTTGGACGAGGGGCTCCGCGAGACCGTCGCGTGGTTCCGGACGCTGCCCGACTATCGGCCCTAGCCGTGGCCACGTCGACGACGCCCCGCCAGGGTTCGACCGGGGTCTGGTGACCTTCGGCGCTCTGTTGGCGGCGTTCGCCTGCTGGTCCGTGGTCGCGGCTGTGCTCGGCGGGCGGCTGGAACCGGAACTCCTCGCCTACGCCGGCGGGCCGGTGCTGCTCTTCGCGGCCCTGCTGGGCGGCCGGTGGCTCGTCCGCACCGGGCGCCGGAGCGTGCTGGCCTGGGTCGTCGGAATCGCCCTCTTCATGGTCACCCTGGGTGGCCTGTTGCCCCGGGAGAAGCCGGCGGTGCTGCCGATGGTCTACCCCAACGCCAATGCCGCGCTGGGCATCCAGCTCGCCGCGCTCGCGGGGGCGCTCTGGCTGTTGACCGGCCGGCTCGCCTGGCGGTTCGCCGCCCTGGCAGGCCTGGTGATCGCCTGGACCAATGCCTCGAACGCCGGCCTCGTCCTGATCGTGCCCGTCCTGCTCGTCGTGTGGACCGGACGACGGACGGGACGCTCCTGGTGGACGCTCGGTGGCGTTCTCGGCCTGATCGGTTCCGGCGCGGCCGCGGTTGCCGTCCTCCAACTCGCGCGCACCACGTCGCTGCCGGCGCGGGTCGAAGCGGCCTTCAGCCCCACCCGGCACGCGTTGTGGCGAGAAGCCCTGGAGTTGTGGTCGAGCAGCCGGATCGTGGGGCACGGCCCCGGCGTCTTCCGGACGAGCGCCGCCGTCCCGCGGGACCCCGACCTCGCCACCGCGCACTCGGTGTGGCTGCAGGCGGGCGCGGAGGTCGGCCTGGTCGGGATCGTGCTCCTGGCTCTGATCACCCTCGCCGGCACGTGGCTCTGCCTGCGCCACCGGACGACCCTGGGCGCCATCGCCGGCCTCGCCTGGACAGCCCTGTGGACCCAATCGGCCATCGACCACCTGTTCGAGTTCGTCCCCGTGCTGGTGGGAGCGGGTCTGGTGCTGGGCGTGGCCGCGGCTCAGAACAGCTCGATGTCCCCAGCGACAACGTCCACGCGCCGGCCGGAGGCGGGGTGGACGCGAGGGGCCGGGAGGTCAGCACCGGGCCCGGGATGGGGNACGGGTACCAACCCCGACCAGGAGGCCGACCGGACGCCGATGGCGTAGTCGGCGCCGGTTTCGCGCAGCAGACGACGGACCAGGCGCGCCCCGGTCCGCCAGTCGGGCACCAGGTCCTCGATGATCGCCGCCTCGACGGCCTCGCCCCGGCGGCGCAGCCGGAAGATCACCCCGCCCTGGGCCGGGTCGGCCTCGTCCACCAACAGCAGGCGGTAGCGCAGCGGGGCGAACGCCGTCCGCCAGCGCAGGTAGGCCGCCGAGCGGTCCGTCCGCACCCCGCTGTCAGGCGCGTGCCGCAGCAGTCCCTCCGCGACCGCGTCGTCGGCCAGTGCCTCCGGCGCGTCGTGGCCCGCCGTCGTGGCCTGTGACCACAACGCGGCAGGCACCCGCGAGGTCGCCATCGTCACCAGCGCCTTCGGGTCGCGGGGCAGGATCGCCAGCGGGAGCCTTTTGACCACCGACCAGCCCATCTTCAGGTAACCCGGCCGGCTCTGATCGTTCGGTGTGTTGTAGATGAAATCCTCGCCGGCCAGCGTGCTCTCCCCNACGGCCCGGACCGTCAGCTTGCGGAAGATGCCGCCACCACGGAAGTCCTTGGCGGTGGCGGTGTCGACGGCACGGAGTGCCTTCAGCTTCCGACCCTCGTCGTTAACGAAACGCCAGCGCAGCCACGTCCGGAACCCGACGATCCGATCCTCGGCCACCGCCACCCAGGCCGGCGAGGTGCCGAACGCGTTGTCCTTGTGCTTCCAGGCGAAGAACTCGGCCACCGGATCGCCCTCGGCGCGGCCCATACTGTCGCTGAGCAGGGCCAGGACCGCCGGTTCATCCGCGGGCTCCATCGGCCGGATGACCACCTCGACGGCTCGTTCGCTCACGCTGCCCACCTCCCGCGCGTCAGTCTAGTGACGCGTGCTCCATAGCCGTCCGGCTAGGCTGAACCCGTCGCGAGGGGGTGTGCCATGGCAGTGCCGGGCCGGATCCGGGTGCTCTGGTTCCTCAAGGGGCTCGGGCCGNGGGGTGCCGAGCAGTTGCTCGCGAACGCGGCAGCCCGGGTCGATCACGACCGATTCGCCGTCACCGCCGCCTTCGTCCGGCCGGACAAGACCCACCTCGTGTCGGTGCTGGAGGGGCGCGGGGTGCGTTGCGTCCTGGTGCCGGGTTACGAGCAGCGCCAGATCGGCTGGATCCCGCGGGTGCGCACCCTGATCCGGGGCTTCCAGATCGTGCACGCGCACTCCCCACTGATCGCCGGTGTCGTCCGGCTGGCCGCGCTGACGCTGCCTCGGCGCGAGCGTCCGGTGGTCGTGTCCACCGAACACAACCTGTGGTCGGGATTCGCCCTGCCGACCCGGCTGATCAACGCGCTGACCTGCGGCCTGGACGCCAAGCGCTGGGCCGTTTCGCAAGAGGTCAAGACGTCGGTGTGGCCGGCGTTGCGACCCTCGTATGAGGTGCTGCTCCACGGCACGCTGCTCGGGGATCCCCTGCCGGCCGACACCCGTGCCGAGGTGCGGGAAGAACTCGGCCTCGCGGAGACCGACCTGGTCGGCATCACCGTTGCGAACTACCGCCGCCAGAAGAACTACCCGAACCTCCTGGCCGCCGTCGCCCGGGTGCGCGCGACCCACCCCGGCTTCGTCATGCTCGTGGTCGGCCAGGGACCGCTGGCGGACGAGGTCGCGGCCACCCACGCCAGCCTCGGCCTGGGCGATGGCTGCCGGCTGCTGGGCTATCGGGACGACGTGCGCCGGCTGCTCGCCGCGGCCGATCTGTTCATCCTCGGGTCGGATTACGAGGGTCTGCCGGTCGCCGTGATGGAGGCGATGGCGGCCGGGCTGCCGATCGTCGCCACCGCGGTGGGCGGGGTTCCCGAGGCGGTCACCGATGGGGAGAGCGGGCTGCTGGTGCCCCCTCGCGACCCCGAGGCGTTGGCGGCTGCCATCGGGCGGTTGGTGGAGGATCCGGCGCTGTGTGCCCGGCTGGCGGAGGGGTCGGCCAGGACGTCGCCCCGGTTCGACATCGCCACGGCCGTGCAGCGACAGCAGGAGGTGTACGCCGCACTGGCCACCGCTCAGGGACGGAGGCCGGCCGCCTTGGCCACCGACACCAACGCCCCATAGGCGCGCTCGGGCACCAAGTTCCCGGCCAGCTTGGCGCGGTAGAAGGGCAGCGGATCCGACTGCCGCACGGGCACCCGCCGGAGCCGCATCCGATCGGCACCGGGCAGGTTACGGCCGACGGCCCCGGTCGACGCGGAGCGGAACCGTTGACGCAACGCAGGCTCGAGGGTGGGCACCGGCGTCCCCCACGGGTAGGTGAAGTGGCGCGGGGTCACGCCCAGTCGCGCTGTGACCACCTCGTTGCAGCGGTCGAGCTGGTCGACGCTCAGTTCGTCCGGCGGCACGTGATCGTGGGTGTGGTTGCCCACGGTGCAGAGCCCCGACTCGATCATCTCGGCGAGTTGGTCCCAGGTCAGCCCACGGCCCTGCTGGCCCTTGGCCGTCGAGCCCTCCCACCGCATCGTCTCGCCCATGAACGCCGACGCGAGGTAGATCGTGAACGGCAGCCGCCGCTCGCGCAGCAACGGCCAGGCGTTGTCGTAGACGTCGGCGAAGCCGTCGTCGAAGGTCAGGACGACGCTGGGCCGGGTGTGGTTGGCGTCGAGGTCGTCCAGCGCCTCGTCCAGGGAGATGACCCGATGTCCGGCCAGGACGTCCAACTGAGCTTCGAAGACGGCCACCGGCAGGTCGAGTTCGTCGCTGCTCCCTCCGCCGACGCGATGGTAGATGAGCAGGGCCGCGCCGGCTGGGGTCCCTCGTCCGGCCAGCGCCAGGGCACGCTTCAGCAGGGTTCGTGCGCGCGCCACGTCACCCAGCCCTGACCAGGGGTTTGCGAACGTGGCGGCGATGACCCTTGGCCTCCACGGCCGGAAGCGCCAGTAGCACAAGGAGGAACGGCAGGATCAGCGAGCGTTGGCGGGCGAGAATGCCGAAGTTGGCGAACCCTGAGAACGCGAAGACGAACAGCGCGGTGTAGACGAGGCTGAACGTCACGTAGGGAACCTTGCGCAGCATGCTGGGCACGGCGCGCAGCCGCCGCCAGGAGGCGAGCAACAACAGGAGCATGAACATGCCCTCGACGGCGGTCACGACCACCTGCGGGTTGTGCGCCTCCCACACGAAGGGCCGGAAGAGGACTGTGACGGTCGCCGGGATCACGTCCAGCGGGCTGCGGATGGGGAACGGCGTGAACTCGGAACCGCCGCCAACTGTCTGCCCAGCGGACTCGTTGATGGCCGCCGAGACCGACTCGGGAGTAATAGTGTCCACTCCAAGGAACGCCGCAGACTGGTTGATCACCAAAGCTCCGACGCCTAGCAAGAAGAGAATAGCGAGCAGCTTCCCAAGCGCTCCCCGCGTNTGACCCCTGGCGTCACGCAGGGCGATGGCCGCGAACGCCGCGGCGACGATCATGGCCGAAAAATGGGGGCGGACCATGCTCGTCAGCAGCAGGCCCCCNACGAGCAGGAGCAATCCCGAATGCTGTCCGGCGTACATTTTCGCCAAGCCGAGAACGGTCAGCCCAATGGTGAACATCAACCATGCCTCCTTGCCGATGCTGGAGGGCCAATACAGCATCGAGGGCAGCAGGAAGATCAGGTAGGCGTAGCGCTTGTGGTCCCCGTCCGGCACCGCGATGCAGAAAGCCCGGAACATGAAGTACGTGCCCCAGAAAGCGCCCAGCGAGAACAGGAAGAAACCAAGAATCGGGCTGGGTCCGGTCGCGGTGTAGACACCCGTGGTCAGCAGCTTGATAAAGGTGGTTCCCGTTACGGGAGTGTCGGGAAAGTCCCAAGTGAAGAAGCCCCGCCGCCACTCACGGCTCTGATATGCCGCATACAGGTTGTAGGTCTCGGCGTCCGCCACGCCTGTGTAGACCACATATGCCACGTAGTAGCGCACGGCCGAGGCCAGCAGCTTNGAGAAAAAGGCGGTCGGGAGCAGGATCGCGAACCAGCGCTCACCGCGGTGTCTCGCCGCTGTCGCGATGAACGGCAGGGTCAACAGGACGATCACGGGCACCAGCAACAGCGAGCCCCAGTGGTTGTACGTGCCGAACATCATGGCGTTGGCCAACAGCCAGGCGTAGGTGCCCACGAGGAGAACGGCGAACGCCCCGGCGAGGGTCTTGACGGCGCTCTCGTCGACGTGCATGCGGGTGGCTCAATCAGCCGGGCTGTGATCGCGTGGCCGCGCCCGCCTCATGGGCGGTTCCGGCAGGGGGCCGACTTCTGGTCGGCGCCGGGCCCCAAGCGGGCGCAGCTGCGGACTCCAGTCGGCCGTCCGGGATCTCGGCGGCCCGCCCCTCCGCCTCTGCCCACGCATCATCGGTGTGAACGTGCTCCACAGTGGGGCCGCGGGCGCCGTTGCGGGTCGCTTCTTGCCGCGCTTGCTGCGCTTCCCGCCAGCGCCGTACCCGTAGCCGTATCCGTAGCCATAGCTATTGGCACGGGACTTGGGCGCGGATACCAGGACCACACCGGTGACCGGGGTGGAGAAGCGTCCAAGGAGTTCCGCCACCCGTTCGCCGTGCGGACCCGTCAGACGACCGCTGCGCACCACCAACACCACAGTGTCGACCAGCGGCAGGATGTCGAAGACGTCACTGGCCGCGAGCATTGGCGCGGTGTCGATGATGGTGATGTCCGCAATCCGGCGGGCCTCCTTGATCAGCGGGCCCAGGCGGCTGGAGAGAGACTCGGGGTGGGCCAAGTTGGTGCCTGCCGTCACCATCCGCACTCCGGGAACCTTGGTTGGCCGCACCAGGCCGCTCAGCGTCCCGCCGGAGGTGGTGCTCACATAGTCGGAAATGCCCGAGCCCTCCGGTACGTCGAACTGCTCGTGCAGATCCGGGGAACGGAGGTCGGCATCAAGCACCAGGACGCGCATGCCCGTCTCGGCGAAGCTCGCGGCCAGGTTCGCCGCGCTGGTGGTCTTGCCCTCGCTCGCGAACGCCGACGTGACCAACACCACCTGGGGTCTCGCCGGAAGTGCGCGCCGGGTCGATTGCGACCAGTCGTCAGCCGCCGCTACCCCAGGCGCGTGCAGGATCGCCGATCGCACGCTGCGGTACGCGTCCGCGTAGGGCGACAGCGGAGTGGCGTGAGCCAGAAGTCGGCCGGGACGCCGGTCGGCTCGCTTCAGATTCGGCACCTCCGCCACCACGGGACGGCCTAGGGCCTGGCTGACCTCGCCGCGCGTTCGCAGCCGCGCGAAGATGAACTCCAGAATCAGCGCGAGCACCAACCCCACCAGGAGCCCCACCCCGGCTGCCAGAACGGTCCTACCGAACCGAGTCGGCGGCAGCGTGAGTCCGCCGGACGGAACGTTCGGCAGCGGCGTAGCCTCCTGCAGGATCGACAACGCGGTGTACTTCATCTCGGGCCGCCTGGTGAAGTAGTTCACCGCCTCATGTGCGAAGGTGTTTGCCCGGCGAGCCGCCAAGGCGCCATCGCTGGAGGTGGAGGCCACCGTGATCGAGCCCGCCGCGGAGTCTGTCGTAACCGCGATGGTCGTGGCCAACAGGGCCGGATCCCCGGTGTAATCCAGCGCCGCTGCCGCGCGCTTGGGGATCTCACCCGTGGTGATGTACAGGGCGATCCGGTCCAGCGGAACCCGTTCGACGACGAGCGCCGGCTCGCCTGGCTTCGGTGTAGGTGCGGGCTTGTCGCTCACCACGAGCGTCGCCGTCGCCGTGTACGAGACGATCTGCTGCCGGGTGTCGAGTTCCTGGGGCGTCACCGCGAACATCACCGTTCCACCGGCGAACGCGCTCAGCAGAACGACGATCCACCAATGGCGGATCGCCTTCCAGTACGCAGACCAACTCACTCCGCCATTCCTCCCTCGGGGCAAGACCCCAGGCACAGGACGAGGGAAATTCCACACTCCGCCCCATCGCCGCCCCACTACAGCCATTGCAGTATAGCTGGACCGCACTTGCCTCCCGACAGGCGCCCTGTCGGGTATGAGAGGATGCCCTGTCGGCGGGAGGAAGGATAGGTATGCGGGTTGCACACCTGACCACCTCCGACATGAGCTTGGCCCTGCTTCTCGCGACTGAACTCAAGGTCGATCTGGCCGCTGGCCACACCGTCCTCGGGTTGAGCGCTCCGGGGCGATACGTGCCTCAGGTTGAAGAGTCCGGCGCGATACACGTCCCCCTCTCGGCTCTGACGCGGAGTTGGAGTCCTTGGGCAGATGCTCGAGCCTTCATCCAACTGCTGAGGACCCTGCGCCGGCTGGACCTGGACGTCCTGCACACGCACAACCCCAAGACCGGCGTGATGGGACGGATCGCCGGGCGAATGGCCGGGATCCCCGTCGTGGTCAACACCTGCCATGGCCTCTGGGCAACACCGGAGGACTCGTGGCCGAAGAGGCTGTTCGTCTACGGCCTTGAGGGCCTGGCCGCGCAATTCTCCGATTATGAGTTGTTCCAGAACGCCGACGATGCCCGGACACTGCGTCGGTTCCTGCACCGGGGTCGCTGGAGCGTGGTGGGCAACGGGGTGGACTTGGAGCGGTTTCGCCCCGACCCGGAAGGGCGCAAGCGGGTCCGGGGCGAGTGGGGCATCCCGGACGGCCGACTGGTCGTCGGCACCGTCGGGCGCCGCGTAGCCGAGAAGGGGCTGACAGAATTCGGCACCGCGGCTGCTGCGTTGTCCAACGAGGCCGACTTCATCTGGGTGGGCCCGGACGATGTCACCGGCCCAAGGGTCGACCTGCCACCAACGGTGCGGTTCATCCCCGAACGGTTCGATATGCCCGCCGTGTACTCCGCCTTCGACATCTTCGTGCTCGCCTCATATAGAGAAGGATTCTCGAGGGCATCCATGGAGGCCGCGGCGTGTGGGCTCCCGCTTGTCTTGAGCGACATCCGTGGCTGTCGGGAGATCGGTACTCCCGGGGAACATGCCGTCTTCGTGCCCCCCGCGNACGCGGGCGCCCTGCAGCGGGCCATCGCGGACCTGTTGGACGATCCGGACGCCCGGGCCCGGATCGGTGCGGCGGCCAGGGTCCGGTCGCGGGACGCGTTCGACCAGCGCGACGTGGCGGCCGAGTCGCTCGCGGCCTACCGGACAGCACAGGCCGGAAAAGGAGGGCAGGGGTGACTGAGCTGTTCGAACGCCCTGTCACCCCACCGAAGGGGTGGCTGGTGCTGTGGGAACTCGCCGGCGCCTACCGCTGGCGGATCGTGCTCCTCGCCGTCCTCTCGTTCGCGNGGGCCATGCTGGAGGCCGGGTTCCTCGTGATATTGACCGCCTTGGTCCTCTNNCTCGTGAGTGGCCATGAGGTAATCGGTCCGCTGATGGGACACAACGTGCCCGTTATCCCGGCTCTCATCTTCTGCTGGGTGGCGTTGATCCTGCGATTGGCGCTGAGCTTGCTCTCGAACCAGGTGGCCGCTTCTCTCGGTGCGTACGTTCGAACCAGGCAGCGGCGTCGAGTCGCACATGCCTTCCTACGCTCCTCTTGGAGCGTCCAGCAGGCCGAGCCGAGCGGTCGTCTTCAGGAACTACTCACGTCCTTTGTGGGTCGGATCAATGCGGCAATGCTGGCGCTAACCCAGGCTGTCACCGCGTCCCTCAGCCTGTTCGGGTTCATGGCCGCGGGTGTGCTGATCGACGCGGGCGCGACCGCGACCGTCCTTGGGGCCTTAGCGCTCCTGGGGTTCTTTCTCGTTCCCTTGCGTCGGCTAATCCGCCGACATGCAGCCTATTCGACCGAGGCCGACTTGCGATTCGCCACGACCACCGCGGAGCTGGGTACCCTCGGACAGGAGATGCGGACTTTCGGCGTCGAGAACCGCTTCGAGGAGCAACTGGATCGCGTAATCGTCGGCGCCACGGAGGGCCAGCGAAGGATGCAGGTTCTAACAGGCGCTCTGGCCCCCAGTTACACCTTCTTGGCGTACTCGAGCGTCATCNGGGGTGTCGCGTTGATGCGCTGGCTGGGCGTGGGAAACCTCGGTGCCATTGGTGCCGTCATGTTGCTCATGCTGCGTTCCCTTAGCTACGGGCAGCAGTTGCTGTCGGTGGCTGGGCTCCTGGCCGCAGCAATGCCCTACCTCGAGCGAGTCGATGAGGAGGTCCGCCGGTACACGTCCCAGCCCGCCGCCCGCGGCTCGACAGTCCCGGACGCCGTGACCCCACTGGTCTTCAGGGACGTGGAGTTCGCGTATCAGGACGGCAACGCCGTCCTGGCGGACATCAACGTAACGATCCCCGCCGGGGAGATCCTTGGTGTGATCGGGCCTTCAGGTGCCGGGAAGTCCACGTTTGCGCAGTTGCTCCTCGGTCTCAGGTCCCCAACGGTCGGTTCCGTGACAGTGAACGGGGTTCAGCTGACCAGTGTCGACCGGACCTGGTGGACACGTCACGTGGCCTTTGTCCCCCAAGACCCCCTGTTGCTGACGGGCACCGTGGCTGAGAACATCTTGTTTCTCAGGGACGGGCTGACCGCTGCGGATCTCACCCGCTCGGCTCGTCAGGCGAACATCCTCGACGACATTCAGCGGCTGTCCGACGGCTTCGACACCCATCTAGGTCAACGTGGCAGCCAGCTTTCTGGTGGTCAGCGGCAACGGATGTCAATCGCTCGTGCTCTTGTGAGCGCGCCTTCCCTGGTCGTCCTGGACGAGCCGACGTCGGCTCTCGATGGTCACAGCGAGGCCCTGATCAGAGACACCCTCGCTGATCTCAAGGGCCAGGTGACGATTGTCCTCATCGCGCACCGGATGTCGACCCTAGACTTGTGCGATCGCATCATGGTCATTGAACACGGACGGGTCACAGGCCTGGCCGCCCCTGCTGAACTGCGACGCACGAGCGATTTCTACCGCCACGCCCTGGAAGTAGCCGGTATCGCACCGTCGGAGCCCGAATGATCCGGGTCCTTCACTACGGCATGGGCCCTCGTCCGGGTGGCATCGAGACCTACCTTCGCGACCTCTGGCGACACGCCGATCGCGAGCGGTACCACTTCGATTACTTCTACAGCGATACCGGGCAAGAACCGTACTTCGCGGACCTCCTGCGCGCAGAGGGGAGCGACTTCTTCCCGATCACCGCGCGGCGGGAGAATCCGCTGAGGAATCGCCGAGATCTCAGGCATCTGCTGGTGCCGGAGCGTTTCGACATCCTGCACTTCCACTGCAACACGATGAGCTACGCAGCGCCGGTTCGGGTGGCTCTCGTCGCCGGGCTTCGTGTCATGGTGCACAGCCACAACGCCGGTGCTCAGCGTCGCCTGACCCGGGTGTTGCACCGGGTGAATCGGTCCACCATCCCGTGGCGGCGAATCACCAAGCTGGCAGTCTCGGAGCCGGCGGGAGCGTGGATGTTCGGCGAAGCCGGAACCGACGTCCTCGCGCCGAACGGCATCGACGTGGAGCGCTTCGCCTTCGACCCGGCCGCGCGGGCCAGGGTGCGGGCGGAGTTCGACCTGGCCGATCTGGCCGTGGTCGGTCATGTCGGCGGCTTCCTGCCGGCGAAGAACCACCTCTTCCTACTACGCGCGTTCGCCCTCCTGGCCACAGCGCGCCCCGATGTCGCGTTGCTTCTCGTCGGTGGGGGCCACTCATAGAGCAGGCGCGCCATGAGAGCGCACGTCTCGGGCTCGGCGGACGAGTGGTCTTCACGGGGCCGCGCGACGATGTTCCTGATCTCCTGGCAGCGATGGACTGTTTCGCGTTTCCGTCTGTCTTCGAGGGGTTCGGGCTTGCCGTGCTGGAGGCAGAGGCGAACGGCCTACCTTGCGTGGTTTCCGAAGCCGTTCCGGCGGAGGTCGTACTCGATCCGGCGGGTGGCCGGCTCCCCTCGACGTGGGATTAGAGGCGTGGGCCGCTCGGCTGGCGGACGCCCTCGACGCGCCTCGAAGGCGGGGCGACGGAGTTGCCCGCGTGGCCGGTGCCGGCTACTCCCTGGCCGAGCGAGTGCGGCTCGTCACCGACGTCTACAGCCGGCTGGTTGGCTCAGAGCCTCCTGAGTAGGGCGACCACGAGACGGACCAGACCCAGGCGGCACAAGACGAGCAGTGCGCGCACTCGTAGCGGCGCTGGGAGGGTCAGCGGGTTCTGCGTGGTCAGCGCCTGCTGGACCACCTCCGTCGCCAGCAGCCGCCGCACCTGTACCAGTAGATCGGGCGTGCGTCGCAGCCTGACGAGGGCTGTCGGCAGGTCGCTCGCGAGCACCTGCCTCTGAAAGTCCTTAATCGCGCGGACGTCGAAGCCGCCCGCCGCGTGCGCCTTGCTGATGGCCCCGCCCAGGCGTTCTACGTTTCCCGCCTCGTCCGCCAACGGACGCGCCGTTGCGCTGGCGGGATGCTTGCGGTAGCGGTAGAGACAATCGGGGACGACGGCCAGCCCCGTCGCGGCGTCGAGGGCCCGCAGGTTGAACACGGAGTCCTCGCCCTTGCGGATGCCCTCGTCGAACCGCAGGCCAATGCGCGTCAGCAGTTCACGCGAGTACAGGCTGCGCACCGGGTACCAGAGCAGGTGCCGGCCAAAGGCGCTGTGAAGCTCCTCATGAAGGGCTTCGTGGTCGTAACAGCGCGCCGGAGGCAGGGAAACNGGCACCCGTTCCCGCGGGCGACCGGACTCGTCAGTCAGCTGCAGCCCACAAGACACCACCTCGACGCCCGGACGTGCGGCCGCCAGCATGGTCTCGTACATCTCCGGGGCCACCGTGTCGTCGGCGTCGACGAAGGCGACCCATGTCCCGCGGGCGACCGACAAGCCGGCGTTGCGCGCGGACGAAGGGCCGCGCGCGGGTCTTTGGGAAACCAGGCGCAGTCCACCGGCCCGGGCCGCCCGCGCCAGTTCGTCGGAACTTCCGTCGGTGGAACCGTCGTCGACGGCGATGATCTCCAGTCCCGTCAGGGTCTGGGCCTTGAGAGCGGCGAGACACTCCGCGAGGTAGGGGCCGGCGTTGTGCACCGGCACCACGACGCTGAGAATCGGTTCAGCCATCGCCGTCCGTCCGGGGCGGGTTGGGCGGACGCACCTCGGCACCGAGACGGCCGAGGAACCCGTGCGCGACCCCCTGCCCCAGAACCGGAGTTTCCGCAGCGGTTCTTCCCGTGAGGTGGCGGCCGAGACCAGCAGACCCACCACAGAGCGGGGCAGCTTCCACAACTCGGTACCGCGCTGGACCGCGACCCGGAACCAGATCATGTTCCGCACCTCGTAGTAATACTTCCAAGCGGGGCGCCCGCCAACGCGACGGATCAAGTCGTACACCACCCGGGCCCGGTCCACTCGTCGGACCTGCACCCCTTGCGAGGCAGCCTGAACTGGAGGTACTCGGTGTCCTCGGCCCACCAGAACAGTTCTGGCAATGGCAAGCCCGCCAGGCGGACGGCGATCCGGTCCAGCAGCACGCCGCTCCAGCCCGGGAAGTTCATGACCTGCCCGGTTTTCTCGTAAACGGCCGACGGGAACAGCGCCACCCCGCGCGCGATCCGGACGCCTCGGCCAACAGGAGCTCCAAGCAGTCGGGGTCCGGGTAGGCGTCGTCGTCCATCAACCACGCGTGCGTCAGGCTCGCGTCCTCCGCGAAGTGAGCCAAGCCAAGGGCAAAACCCCTGCCGGCCCCAGGTTCTCGCCCGCCACAAGGACGCGGACTCGCTCCCCAGGCCAGCCGGCAGATCAAAGCTCAGCGGCGTCGGCTCGCTGTTGTCGATCAGCAGCACTGCCCCGACCGGGACTGTCTGGGCGGCCAGGCTGTGTAGACAGCGCTCCACGGCGACGGTCGAGTTGTAGGCGACGACCACCGCGGCGACGCAAAGGCCGTCGCCCGCCAGCTCTGCCCGCTCCATGTCCGCGGCCTCCTGACTGTTTGTTCGGGCCGGCCGGGACAGCCCCGGACGTGACGCACCCTACTATCATCCCCACCAGCATCAACGAGTGGGGGCAGCGATGGGCCAAGGCACGGCAGCCGCCCGAACGCTGCCCGATCGCCGGCTCGACATTCAAGGGCTGCGTGCCCTCGCGGTACTCATGGTCATGGCCTTCCATGCCCGGCTGCCGGTCCCTGGTGGCTTCGTCGGGGTCGACGTCTTCTTCGTGATCTCGGGTTACGTGATCACCGCCATGCTCGTCCGCGAACTCGCGCGCAACGGACGTGTCGACTTCCGCCGCTTTTACCTGCGCCGGTTCAAGCGTCTGACACCGGCGCTGGCCCTCATGGTGTGCGTGACGATGATCCTTGCCGCATTGTTGCTGTCGCCACTGGGAACCCAGCAGGATGCCGCCCGCACGGCGATCGGGGCCATGCTCCTCGGGGCCAACTACGTGATCGCCAAGTTGTCGGGCGAGTACTTCGGCCTGGACGCGCATTCCAACGCCCTGCTCAACACCTGGTCGCTCTCGGTCGAGGAGCAGTTCTACCTTGCCTTCCCGTTGCTGCTGGCGATCGCGTGGCGCCTGGGCCGGCGGTGGCAGCGCCCCTGGGTCGTCAAGGCGATCGTCGCCACTGTCGGAGTCGGCTCGCTGGCCCTCGCACTGGGCGGCAGTTACGGCATGACCCTGCCCGCCGAGCAGTGGCTGATTCAGTTCTACAGCCCGCTGACCAGGGCATGGGAGTTCGCCGCAGGTTCCCTGCTCGCGCTGCTGCCCAACCCTTGGCGGAGTCGGCGCGTCTCGACGGCGCTGGGTGTCGCCGGAGTCCTCAGGCTCGCCGCCAGCTTGGTGGTCATCAACGAGTACACGCCTTTCCCTGGCCCCGCGACCCTGCTCCCCGTCGTGGCGACCATGCTCCTGCTGCTGGCGGGCAGCGGGCCCGGCCCCACCACCCGGATGCTTTCCAGCACGCCGATGGCGAGGGTGGGCGACTGGTCCTATTCGCTCTACCTGTGGCACTGGCCCTTCATCGTGATCGCGACGTCGGCGTGGCCGGGGCCCGCCTGGGTCGCTCCGGCCGCGGCGCTCGCGTCCGCGCTACCGGCGATCGCGTCCTACCGGTGGGTGGAGCAGCCGCTGCGGGCCTACGAGCCGCCCCACGCACGGGCGGTGTTCAAGCTGATCGGGGGACGCTCGTTCCCACCCNTGCTGCTGACCGGCGGGCTCTGGCAGGCTGCGGACAATGCATTCTGGAACCCGGACGTGGTCGCGTTCCAGTCCGCGCTGTTCGCGCAGCCGCAGGGATGCAACCGAGCGGAGGGACTCACCCCGCGANCGCTCGCGCTGTGCACCCGCAATGCCGACGCGAAGGGACGAACCATCTACCTCCTCGGCGACTCCAACGCCGGCCACTTCGTTCCGGCGTTGACGCAGGCCGCCCTTGAGGTCGGCAGCCCGCTCGTCATCAACACCACGAATTCGTGCCCCTTCCTCGACGTCGATCTCGACCGTCAGGGATTTGTAGGCGGCTGGAATGCCTGGTGTCGGGATTACACCAGAAAGGCCCTCGCGTTCTTGGACACCCGGCCGCCGTCGATCGTGATCGTCTCCAATATCGACACCTATTGGGAACGGAACGTCTATTCGATCGGCTCGGGGCTGGAGCCGCGCTCGCCCGATCCTCAGGTGAAACTCCAGGCCTTGCGGATCGGACTGTTGCGCATGGTGGAGCGACTAGAGTCGCACGGCCACCAGGTGCTCCTCGTCCAGACCATCCCGAGGTGGAGTCAATCGGACACCTGGCGGACCGACGGCTGCAACGTCTTCCGAATCCTTGCCGATCGCTGTGACCAGAGTATGGCTGTCGCGTCCGCCGAGGCTCGTCAGGGTGCCGCGAGGACGATTTACCAGGACACGGCGACCAGAACGCGGGCAGGACTGCTCGATCTGTGGCCCGTCCTGTGCCCCCTCAACGTGTGCCGCACCCTCGGTCCCGGATACCCGCTCTATTACCGCGACGGCATCCACCTCTCGGTCTTGGAGAGCCAGTCGCTGGCGGGAGTGTTCGCCAACGCCCTGCGACGCCTCTGAGCGGCCATCGGCCCCTTGGGCTGGTGGATGGTGCGCTTCTCGCGGGTGTCGTGCAATTCGGCCGGTCGGGTGAATAATGGGCGGCGGGGGTCGGGGTAACGGGAGAGGTTTGGGAATTGGCTGATAAGTCCGGCGCGCCTCCGCGCGTAAGTCTGACGTTCGACGACGGCCCCGGCGAGAGGACGGACGAACTACTCGACCTGCTGGCCCGCGAGAATGTGCCGGCCACCTTCTTCCTGCTCGGAGCGAACGCGGAGCGCCATCCCGAGGTCGTGGGACGGATGCGGAACCTCCAGGGCATCGAGGTGGCCAATCACAGCACGACACATCAGGACCTGACCACCGTGGGGCGCAAGGGCGTCGTCGCCGAGATCCAGCGGACGAACCAGATCCTCGACGACCTGGCCGGACCTTGGACCGGGTACGTCCGACCGCCGTGGGGCCGCCACGACCCGGTGGTTCGCGACGTTGCCCGCGTCCAAGGCCATCCGTTGATCCTCTACAGCCTCGATTGCCGTGACTGGTCGCACCACTCGACCATCGAAACGATTCGAATCGTGACTGAGAACGCAGTGGACGGAGATATCGTGCTGCTCCATGACACCCTGGGCACCACCGTGGACGCCGTCGCGAAGATCATCGAGGGGCTCCGTCGACGTGGGTTCCGGTTCCTGACGGTATCCGCCCTGCTCGGCGAAACGGTCCCCGGTCAGGCCTATTACGGGCGCGTGTCGAGCGTCGTCTCGACCCGCCGCTGGATTTCTGCCCAAGTGCTCTTGTGGCGACGCCGGTTTCAGCGCCTGCTGGGCCGCGGACTCCGCTGACGCGAACTGGTCGGGTCGCCGTCCTGAATGAGCCGGACGCGGGAACGGACGGGTCCGCGCAGGTAGGTGGTCAGGCGCCGCCGCCGGGTCTCCGATTGGGGCCGCCAGGGTAGCAGCGTCCTGATGCCATCGCCTAAGACCTGACCGAGCCTGGCCACGTACCAGCCCGCCGCGCCGAAGTGCTTACGCAAGTACAACTCGTGCGAGGCGTGGAAATGGGCCAACCGCCGGCCCTCGTCACTGCTCGTGCCCCCGCCCGCGTGGACGGCGACGATCTCAGGGACGACCGCCGAGCGCCAGCCCGCCCGGTGAGCGCGCCACTGCCAATCGGTCTCTTCCGAGTAGAGGAAGAAACGTTCGTCGAAGGACCCCACCGCTTCCACGGCCGAATCGCGCAGGAGCAGGATCGACCCACTGACGTACTGCGGCGCGCCACGCCGCAGCCGTGCGAGCCCGAGTGCCTCCAGCCAGGTGCCGCCGGGACTGGGGAACGGCCACGATACCCGCACGCGACGACCGTCGTCGTCCACCTGTACCGGGCCGACAGCTGCGAGCGCAGGGTCGGTGTGCAGGGCCGATTGCAGGGCCTGGATGTCAGCCGTGCTGATCACCGCGTCAGGGTTGAGCAACAACACGTCTCTGCCGGCGTGGCGCTGATTCAGCCCCACGTTCACCCCAGCCGCGAAGCCACCGTTCGTTCCGGGATCGACGTAACGGCAGCCGTACTCAGCGGCGACCTTGGCGACGGCCCTGCTCGAAGAGTTGTCCACCACCAGGACGTCCAGTCCGCTCAACGGGTGGAGCGCTCGACCCAGCAACTCCGGAGCGTTGTAGGCGACGACGATGACGTCCAAGCCCGGGTCCGGCGATGCGCCGGCCCGCTCCTGAGGCGGACGGGCCGCAGGCCGTGGCCGAAGCACCGCGTCCGCCAAGCTGGGCCAAGCCGCGTAGGCGGTGGCGGCTAGCGCCCGAGGGGTGCTTGGTGCGACGCGGCGGAGGGCGCGGGCGACACGACGCACAGCATCTAGCGATGCACGTGGATCGGCGCTGGCCGCGTTCCCTGGAAGTCGCCGTGCATACCGCTGCAGCAAGAGGGCCTTCCACAACGTGATCGCTGCCGCGTCATGCAGCCCCAAGTCCGCGAAGAAACCCGCCCGCTCAATGAGGGCATCGGCCCGGTCGAGAGCCTGGCTGGAATTCTGCGCGCCGTGCGTCCGGCTACCGGGCCTCGCGAAGTAGTAGTAAAGGCCCTCGCCGGTCAACGCCAGCTCGCGCGCCTGGGCGACCAAGCGGTACGTCACGAACTCGTCCTCGTAGAACCGTCCCTCCGGAAAGCGGATACCAGCGAAGAGAGCGCGCCGGAACAGCTTGCCGCAGGGGCTCACCATTGTGCTTGCCTGCGCGCCCGCGAATATCTCAAGTGCGGCCTCGGCGCTCAGTACGCGCACGCCCCCGGCTCGGGGTCAGGCACGGGGACGAACCGCCAGTTCGGACGAGTTCAGTCACGGCGATATCGCGCTGGGGCAAGTCCAGCAAGGCCAACAGCCGAGCGACGAGCTCCGCGTGCACCCAGTCGTCCGAGTCGATGAACATTACGAAGTCGCCCGAAGCAAGATCCAGCGCCGCGTTTCGGGCGGTGGAAACGCCCGAGTTGGGCTGATGGATCACCCGGATCCGGGGTCGCGGGCGGCGTACTCGTCGCAGATCTCGCCGCACCGATCAGGCGAGCCGTCATCGACGAGAATGATCTCCAGGTGCTCATGCGTCTGCTGAGTGATCGAGTCGACGCACCGGTTGAGGTACTCCTCTACCCCATACACCGGGACGATCACGCTGACCAAGTCCGGCGTCTTCATGGCAGAGCCTCACACAACCGCTCTCGGAACCGCTCAGCTTTGATCCACTCCATATCCCGCTTCGGCGCGCCAGGCTCGTCCGGCAACCGCGCCCAGTCCATGGACCAGTCGTCTAGCACGAGGTGGACCCCGGGCTGACGGGCTTCCGAGAAGCTGAAGATCCCCGTCTCCCGGGTCACCACCGCAGCCGAGTAGCGCAGCGCGTCTGCCGAGCTCCAACCGAAGCCCTCCCGTTTCGAGAAGGACAAGTAGGCCAGGCAGTTTTCGTATAGCCAACGTAGCTGCGCGGGGTCGGGNTCTTCCACGTGGACCACCTTTGGATGGATCGTCAGCGCTTCGGGGATGGCGAACTCGAGTGTCGCCCGACTGTGACACCAGACGATCGGGACCGGGGTCGTGCGCACCGCACGCTCGAAATCGTCCACTCCCTTGATGGCGCCGTATGGGTTGAAGACGGACAGGTAGAACTTCTCGGGCAGATCTACTGGAGGACGCTCAGCCATATCCGCGACATCAAAGAGCGGCGGCGGCAGCAGCAGCGTGCGTGTCCCGGGAGGCACGAACGCGGCGTTGTTGGGCGCCTGGAGGCCCACCGCATCGAACCTGGCAGCGACCTCGGGNGGCACGTCCTGCCCCGAAGGGACCAGGATGGACACCCCAGCCCGCGCGGCGGGNGCCAGGTAGGCGCCATGGAAGAACTGCAGATAGACGTCGTAAGCCGGCAGGCGGCGGCGTGCGACGTTCAGCGCGCGCGCGAACCCGGCGGTCGGGCCCGTCCGGACCGCCGCCCAGCGCCAGCGCCACCCGAGCGGATCCTGGACACGAACCGACTGGGGGATCCGGGACAGCGGTCCGCCGAGGCGTTGCCGTACGACCACATCGACATGGTCGTCGGCCAGGGCGCGCAGCACCGAGTGCACCGCGCGTTCGGCTCCCCCNGCCCCGCCCAACCAGCCAGCGCTGACCAGAATCCTCACTATGCCCCCTGCCAGCCCGCGCCTAGAGCCGGACGTCGTGGGCCGAACGATTCAGCGCGTGCTTGAGGTCCTGGACGACCGACTCCGGCTTGCCGAGGCCCCGTACNGCGCTCCCCGCGTCTTGGAACTGCCTATGGGCGACAGCCACCACGAGCGCGTCGTAGGCACCAGGTTGCGGCTCGGGGGCCAGTTCGATGCCGTACTCCGCGCGGGCTTCGTCCGGGTCCGCCCAAGGGTCGTGGACGTCGACCACACAGCCGTAGTCGCGCAGTTCGGTGATGATGTCGATGACCTTGGAGTTGCGCAGATCGGGGGTGTTCTCCTTGAACGTCAGCCCGAGGATCAGCACTCGAGCCCCGGCCACCTGAATCCCCTTCTGGATCATCGCCTTCACCAGTTGCGAGGCGACGTAGGAGCCCATCGCGTCGTTGATCCGGCGTCCCGCGAGGATGATTTCCGGGTGGTGTCCGACCTGTTGTGCCTTGTGGGTGAGGTAATACGGGTCCACGCCGATGCAGTGCCCGCCGACCAACCCTGGACGGAAGGGCAGGAAGTTCCACTTCGATCCGGCGGCCAGCAGCACGTCCTCGGTGTCGATCCCCAGTTTGTTGAACAGCATGGCCAGCTCGTTCATCAGGGCGATGTTGACGTCCCGCTGAGTGTTCTCGATCACCTTGGCCGCCTCCGCGACCCGGATCGACGGGGCCCGATGGGTACCGGCAACGACGATGCTGCGGTACAACTCGTCGACGAAGTCGGCCGCCTCAGGGGTCGAGCCTGAGGTCACCTTCACGATCGTTGAGACGCGGCGCTCCTTGTCACCGGGGTTGATCCGCTCCGGACTGTAGCCGGCGAAGAAATCGGTGTTGAACCCGAGGCCGGAGACCTCCTCCAGCACCGGCACGCAGTCCTCCTCGGTGGCCCCGGGGTAGACGGTCGACTCGTAGATCACCAGGTCGCCGGGCTTGAGGTGACGCCCGATGGACCGGGTCGCGGACAGGACAGGCGACAGATCCGGCCGCTTGTGCTCGTCGATCGGGGTCGGTGTGGTGACGATGTAGACGTTCCGGTCCGCTAGGTCGTGCTCGTCGCCGCTGAACCGGAGCCGGGTAGCCGCGGCCAGCTCGTCCGCGGTCACCTCAAGGGTGTGATCGTGGCCGGTCAACAGTTCCACGATTCGGGACTTCTTGATGTCATACCCCAGGACGTCCTGGATCTTGCCGAACTCGACCGCCAGCGGGAGGCCGACGTAGCCCAAGCCGACGACGGCCAGCCGCACCGGCTCGCCGCTCCACGGGACGATCAACTCCCCATCACTGCCACCTTCCCGGCACTCCCTTGACCACGGCACCGGCCGGGACGTCCCTAGTCACGACCGCGCCCGCGCCGATCACGGCGCCGGCGCCCACGGTCAGGTTCTGCAGGATCGTCGCCGAGGCGCCGACCAACACATCTTCCTCGATCAGGACCTCACCCGAGATCACCGCACCCGGATTCACCGACACGAAATCGGCGAGCCGCGCGTCATGTCCGATGATCACCCCGGGGTTCAGGTGCACTTGGGCGCCGAGGCGGACATTGGTCGACACGATGGCTCCCATGCAGATCACCGCCCCGGCACCGACGACCGTCCGGCGTCCGACGAGCGCGGACGGGTGCACCGCGGTGAATGGGGACAGGCCCGCCGTGAGCAGCCGCTGCGCGATCCGGCGTCGGACGGACGGGCTCCCGATCCCCACCACGAACGCCTGATCGGGTGCCCCAGCCAGCCAGTCCGCCAGCCCCCAGGTGGGCCACCCCCAACGCGGCCAGGCGCTCCACATTGGCCTCCGACGGGGCATCGTCGACCACCCCGGCCACCGGCACGCCGAGGGCGTCCAGGACCTCGAGCGACTCCCTGCTGAACCCCGAAGCGCCGATCATCACCACCGGCTGGCTCACGCCGAACCCCCTGGCTCCCCAGGAACTCCGACATGGTGGCCTGGCCGTCGGCGGCGATCCCCTCGCGACGGAAGACCTTGCCCAGCGTGCGCCACAGGATCGACACATCGAGCGCGAACGATCGGTGGTCGACGTAGTACACGTCCAGGGCGAGCTTGTCGTCCCAGGACAGCCCGTTGCGCCCCGACACCTGCGCGAGCCCGGTGACCCCNGGACGCACCTCGTGCCGGCGGGCCTGCTCAGGGGTGTAGCGCTCCAGGTACTCGACCAGCAGCGGCCGGGGTCCAACCAGGCTCATATCGCCTTTGATGACGTTCCAGAAGGTCGGCAGTTCGTCGAGGCTGGTCGCGCGCAGCGCNGCGCCCCACCGGGTCAGCCGCTCGGCGTCGGTGCCCTCGCCGGCGCGCATCGTCCGGAACTTGATCAGCTCGAACACGCGTCCGTCCTTGCCAGGACGGGGTTGCCGGAACAACACGGGTGCTCCCAGGTCGGCCCGGACGACGGCCGCCACGACTGCCTGCACCGGCAGCGAGACCACGAACAGGACCGTCCCGCCGACGACGTCGACCGCACGCTTCAGCCCATCGCCCTCACGCACGAGCCACCTCCAGCACGTGGGCGATCGCGTCGCTGATCCTGCTCCGCTGTTCCTCGGTCAGACCGGAACCGCTGGGCAGCGTCACGCCTGTGGCGAACAGGGCGTCGGAACACCCCGTGACGTAGGCGCGGTTGCCGGCGAACACCGGTTGGGCGTGCATCGGCTTCCACAGCGGCCGCGCCTCGATGTCGGCGGCGGCCAGCGCATCGCGGAGGGTCTGGGCCGAGAACCCGGCGAACTCGTCGTCGACCAACACCGCCGTCAACCAGCAGTTGTCGGACGACCCGGGCGGCATCGTCCGATCCCCGAAGATCCGGACGCCCGGGACACCGGCGAACAGCTCCGCATACCACGCCCGATGCTCCCGTCGCCGGGCGAGCATGTCGTCCAGCCGGGCCAGCTGGGCCCGGCCAAGCGCCGCCAGCACGTTCGACATCCGGTAGTTGTAGCCGATGTCGGTGTGCTCGTAATGCGCCACGGGTTGCCTGGCCTGGGTCGCCAGGTACCGCGTCCGGTGGGCAAGGGCCTCGTCGTCGGTCAGCAGCGCGCCGCCCCCNGACGTGGTCATGACCTTGTTGCCGTTGAACGACAGCACGGCGGCCTGTCCGAACGCCCCGGCCGGACGCCCCAGCCGCCACGAGCCGAGCGCTTCCGCAGCGTCGGACAGCAGCGGCACGCCGAGGTCGTCGGCGAGCGGCTCCAAGACCTCGTGGTGCGCCACGTGACCCAGCAGATCGACCGGCAGAATGGCGCCCACGCGACGACCCGCCGCACGCTCGTCGGCAACGGCGCGCGCAAGCAGGTCGGGATCCACGGTGCCGTCGTCCAGGCAATCGACGAACACCGGCTCGGCACCGGCGTAGACGACCGCGTTGGCCGTCGCGGCGAAGGTGAAGCTTGCGGTGACCACGACGTCACCGGGCTGCACCCCNAGCCCCAGCAGGCCCAGGTGCAGTCCCGCGGTGCCGGACGAGAGGGCCACGCAATGCGCCCGTCCGTTCGCTGCGGCGAGCTCCTGCTCGAAGGCGTCCACCTCGGGGCCGAGCGGGGCCACCCAGCCAGAGCGCAGCGCCCGCAGGACGGCAGCCTCTTCGGCGGGTCCTACGTCCGGTGGTGACAGGTGGATGCGTTCGCTCAAGAGACCGATCGTACGCCCCTCTTGGCGATGCGGAGGTGCGGAGTGGTGGTCGGCGGCGCCGGTTCGAACGACTCCTGACAGCTCGTCTCAAGGAACTCGTCCACCGCGGACGGGACCCCGCATCGACGCCCAGGATGTCGGCCGGGGACATGCCGGGCACATCCACCTGGCTGATCAGCGGGTGCTCAGAGGGCACCGGGTGCTCCCCGGAGGAGCTCAGCACTTCGTGCAGCTTTTCGCCGTGCCGCAAGCCCGTGTACTCGATCGCAATCGCTCGGCCGGACTGCTGGATCAACTGGCGAGCCACATCGACGATGCGGACCGGTTCACCCATGTCCAGCACCAGAACGTCGCCCGGACGACCCATGGCGCCCGCCTGCAGGACCAGTTCGCACGCCTCCGGGATGGTCATGAAGTAGCGGGTCACCTCGGGGTGGGTGATGGTGACCGGACCGCCCCGCTCGATCTGGCTGTTGAAGGTATGCAGCACCGAGCCGCGCGAACCCAGCACGTTGCCGAACCTGACCGACAGGTAGCGCAGGCCGTAGCGCCGCGCATACCAGGCGGTGGCCCGTTCGGCCACGCGCTTCGTCCGGCCGAGGACGCTGCTCGCCTCCGCGGCTTTGTCGGTGGAGATGTTGACGAACGTCCCGACACCGTGGGCGCGGGCGGCACGCAGCACGTTGAGGGTGCCCACCACGTTGGTCTTCCAGCCTTCGAGCGGGTACTGCTCCAACATGGGCAGGTGTTTGAGGGCCGCCGCGTGGAACACCACGGACGGCTGATGCTTGGCGAACACCGTGTCGAGGGCGGCGGCGTCCCGGATGTCGCAGAGCACCATGTCGTCGGTGTCCAGCAAGCCCTTGCCATAGAGCGCCAGTTGCACACCGTGCAGGCCCGTCTCGTCGCGGTCGAGCAGCACGAGCTTCTTCGGTCCGAGGCGCCGCACCTGGGCGGCCAACTCGGCGCCGATCGAGCCGCCCGCACCGGTGACCAGGACGACCTGGCCGGTCAGGTACCCGGCGATCTCGCTGACGTTGGTCTTGATCTGGCGACGGCCCAGGAGGTCGTCGACGTTGACCGCACGCAGCTGCGTCAGGCTGGGCCGACCGCCCAGCCATTCGCGGGTCGGCGGGATCACGACCAGGGTCAGGCCGGCCTCACTGCACTCGTCCGAGAGCCGCTGGATCATCCTGGCGCTGGCTTGGCTCACCGCGAGGATCACGGCGGCCACCTCGTGCCGCCGGGCGACGTCGACGAGGTCGACCCCGGTGCCGAGCACCCGGTTCCCCTGGACGCGCAGGAACCGCTTGCCGGGATCGTCATCGATCAGCCCGACCAACTCGTACGGGGCATCCGGACTGGTCATGAGCTGCCGGACCACCTCGTGACCGGCGTCGCCCGCGCCGTAGACCAGCGCCCGCTCCGCGGGAACGCCCGTCCGCCGCTTGCGGTTGGCGTCGTAGATGTTCCGGAACGTCCAGCGTCCGGCCATCATCAGCAGCAGCGCCAGCGCCGGCAAACCGAACGCGATTCCGCGGGGNAAGTATTCGACGATCAGGAAGAACACCGCGTCGAGAATTCCCAATACCAGGATCACGAGCAGCGACAGTGTGGTCGCTTCGGCGAAACTGCCCACGCGGCTACGCCCGAGATAAAGGTGGAAGGCAAAGCCACCCGCCACCTGCAGGACGATCGCGCACCCGACGAAGGCCAGGACGTTGCCCCACTGGCGGTCGGTCAGGCTCAGGTCGTAGCGCACCAGCAGGAAGGCGGCGAGCGCAGCGAGCCAGGAGACGATGTCCCACGCAACGATGAGGGCCCGGCGCACGAACAGTGGAAGTGCGAACACGGTCCCCCGGCTAGAAGTCGCGGTGGCGCGACCCGGGGCGACCCGGGGTTGCGGAGCTCCCCAGCCCCACGACCACGCCGCATTGGTGGCGGTAATATTACCCATAAGTCAGTATTCTTTCCCAAATGGGCAGGCATCCAAGAATAAGCCGGTCCATTTCATTTGCGCAATCCAGGGCCGCTCGGCGACCCCGCCCGTAGGGGTCAGCCACGTCCAGGGACATGCCGTTGGGCGGCAGCTCGGCGGCCAGGCTCGTCCGATCGAGCACCTCCGGTCCCGCCATCGCCAACTGCGCCAGGCCGAACACGCGCCCCGCCAGCTCCGGCCACCGGTCGAGGAGCTTCATCTGATGGGCGAACTCCATCGTCAGGACCAACTCCGCGCCTTCGACGAGAGCCGGCGTCACGGGGCGGCTGCGGAAGCTCCAGCTGGCCACCCCCGCTCGGCCAGGACCGCCGCCATCTCCGGATCGATCGGACGGCCACCCGTTGCCTGGACCCCGGCGCTGGCGAAGGCGAACCGTCCGGCCGGAGCCAACTGCCGAGCCCGAAGCTGCGCGTAGGCCGACCGACAGATGTTGGCGGTGCACACGAAGAGGATGCGGAAGGGACGCTCAGCCATCGTTGGCCACCTCCAGCAAGCCGGCTTCCACGAGTTCTGCCAGAAAGTCCTGGATCATGTCCAGTTCCGCGTCCGGGCGGCTCATAAGGTCACGCACCCGGGCCGCGACCTGATCGCCCTCGGTGGCTGCCACGTCCCAGATGACGGCCGCCAGGTCGCGCAGGATGACCGGTTCACCAGCGGGCAGGGGCATGAGGTACAGCGTCACGTGACCGTCCTCGACCTCCTCCGCCACCCAGGCCACGCGTCGTGGGGCTCGGTAGCTCGTCATCGCCGTTCCTGCCAACGTCGCCGGACGGCCCGTCCGATGTCCCGCGCACCGGTGCCCAGCCGGTCTCCCAGTTCGAGCAGCCACTCCCGGCGCGTGGGCGGTCTCCCGAGGCGCACTTCCATGCGTCGCGCGTTCGGCAGCACCGAGCGAACCGCCTGCCAGATGCCCTGCCGCAAGGTCGGGGCCGCCCTGATCCGAGCCAGGAGCAACGTCAGCAACGACGTCCGTCCCCCNGACAGCTGCGCCCACAGATCGTGGTCCGCCGCGCCGGTGTAGTGGTCGAGGGAGCCCGTCGCCGCCGCCAGCGCCACCCCCGCTTCCAGGTCGGCCGCCAGAGCCTGCACCTGGCCCCGGGTGGCCTCGTCCGCCTGCCCCCATGCGAGCCGGACGTCCTGGGGCTCGGCGGCGTTGCGGGCCGCGTGCAGGATCAGCAGCAGGCGCTGCGCGATGTCGGTGGGGACGGCGCACGGGTATCCCGCGATCGGGACGGACTTGCGCTCGGCCCACAGCCGCTCGAAGGCCTCAGCATCCGCCAGCCCGATCCCCGGAAACCGCCGGTGCAGATCCAGATAGCCAAGCTTCGGATGCGACCAGGTGGCTGCGTGCTGGAAGGCCGACCCATCCGCGAAGTCGATGATCCGCAGCCATCCCGTCGCACGGAGCCGCGCCTCGAACGCCCTGACCTGCGCCGGCCGCACCAGGATGTCCGCATCGGCACTCCCCGCCGCGCGGGCCCTCCGGTGGCTGGACNNGATGGCCCGGTCCAGAGCCGGACCCTTGACGTGCAGGACGTCCAGCCCGGCGTCCTCGGCCAGGACCTGCATGGCCGCGTGCGTGAACGCCACCATGACGGGCAGGGGCAGCGCGGGAGCCTCGTCCATCTGGCCAGGCTACGGGGAGACGAACCGGTAGTGGTAACGATGGTGCACCTGGAAGCCCAGAGCCCGGTACATCGTGACCGCGGGGTTGTGGGCGAACACCTGGAGGTANGACGTGCGCCGCCCCTCCATCACGCCCCAACGGACGAGTTCGAGCGTCAGCGCGGAACCGAGGCCGCGACGACGGAACGCCGGGTCGATCTCGATGGCCTGAAGCCCCACCCAGTCGTCGGTCGGGGCGGCGCGGCCGATCCCGATGACCTCCCCGTCCAGCCGGGCGGTGAGGTAGCCGGCCGGCGCGGCGGTGATGACCCGACGGGCCGTAACGGGCAGGTCACCGCCCCGGTAGTGGTAGCGGGCCAGCCAGCCGTCGTCCGGGGTGTCGCTCCAGTCGTACGACAACCCCGAGGCGCTCTCGCCGAGCGCGAGGTCCGCGGGGTCGGCGATCATCACCAGGGTGACCGGCTCGGCGTCGTAGCCGCGCTCAGCGAGCAGGGTGTCGATCCCTGGGGCGGGATCGGCGGGCCCGGTCGCGGGGAACGGCACCTGGAACTTGGGCGGCAGCCCGCGCGCCGCGTACCACTCCTCGACGTGGGTCAGGGCCTCGTCCGTGGGCACCCCGGGGTCGCCGACCGGCAGGCAGGAGTTGGCCCGTCCGGTGAACCCGGCCCCGGCCCGCAGCACCCANCTCCCCAGCGCCTGTTGTTCCAGGCCGGGCCACCCGCGTCCCATCAGGAGCTGCAGCGAATCCACGTCCACAAACGAACTGTGCCCCAGTTTCCCGGGGCACAGTCCTGGTATCCGGTGCCTGGTCAGGCGGCTGCGGCGATCATTCGTCGCGGGTTTCCACCACGTTCTTGTGACTGGTGTGGGTGGCTTGTGCGTTGGTGATCAGGCCCAGGATGACGGCCAGCGCGCCCGCGCCCATGCAGATGTATCCGATCATCGTCAGGTTGACGCCGCTGATGCTGTCCTTCACCGCAAAGGACAACACGGCCCCGACAACCAGCAGAAAGATGCCAAGTCCGATGGTCATATCAGTCCCTTCCGTTCGGCGATCTGCGGCCAGTCTGCTCAGCCCCGACCTCGCCGAACCCCACCCCACGGGTGAAAGGGGTCGGCGAGGGAGGTGCTAAGGAGTCGGGCCGACGGTCCGACGCGACGCTGCCACCGTCCAGGACGATCAGCGGCCCAACGGAGACTCCGCGACCGCGCGCAGGGCCGCCGCGGCGATGGTCAGGGCCGGGTTCATGGCGGCCGAGGACGGGAAGAAGCTGGAGTCCAGGACCCAGAGGTTCTCGACGTCGTGGGTGCGGCAGTAGGGGTCCAGCACGGACGTCGCGGGATCCTCACCGCCGACCAGGGTTCCGCACATGTGGCTGTTCATGCTGATGTCGAACGGCTGCACCCCGATGATGTCGTAGCCGACCTTGCGCATCAGTCGCTTCGCCCGCCGCAGCAGGGTGCCGTGGGTGGAGGTCCCCACGGCCTTGCGGGTCACCTGGATCGTCCCGTCCGCCGTGAGCGTGACGCGGTTGTCGGGGTGCGGCAGGTCCTCAGTCATGACCAGCCACTCCACGCTGCGGTTGGCGAACACATCCAAGGCGATGAGCGGCATCGCGGTCGCCCAGCTCTTGATCATGATCCCCTGCACCTTGCCGAGCATTTGCAGGGTGCCGAGCGGCTTGCCGTCCCCACCGTCGTGGTACCAGTCGTTGACCTGCAGGGTCTTCTGGAAGACCACGTCGTTGCGGCGGTTGAGGTCCATGCAGGCGATGTGGGCGTTGTTGTGCATCATGAAGTTGCGGCCGACCTGGTCGCTGGAGTTCGCCAGCCCGCCGGGATGGTCGGCGTTCGCGGACGCCAGCAACAAGGCGGCGGAGTTCGCCGCCCCGGCGGCGATCACGTACCGGTCCCCCACGATCCGCACCGGTCCCTGCGGGCCCTCGGCCTCCACATGACTGACCACGCCAGGGGCGTCGTCGGTGCAGATCCGCGTCACCTTCGTCCCGGTCAGCAGGCGCACCTTGCCGGTCTGGAGAGCCGGACGCAGCGCGCACGCCTCGGAGTCGCCCTTGGCGTCGAACGCACACGGGAAGCCGTCGCAGGTCGCACAGCGGATGCAGGACCCGCCCGGACGCAGGTCGACGCCCATCGAGGTGGACGAGGGCGTGACGCCAGCCCCGCGCAGCCGCTCGGCGAGGTCCACGACGTAGGGCTCGTGGGCAAGGGCCGGGAAGGGGAAGGGCTGGCTGCGCCACGGCTCGCTGTGGTCCTCGCCGGTGGTGCCATGGACGCGGTACAGCGCCTCGGCCTGGCAGTAGTACGGCTCGAGGTCGGCGTAGCTGAACGGCCAGGCGGGCGAGATCCCCTCGTGGTGCTCCACGCGGCCGAAATCGCTCTCGCGGAAGCGGGGCAGGCTCGCCCCGTACACCTTGGTGTTGCCGCCGACGACATAGTGGACGCCGGGATGGAAGGGCTTGCCGGTGGTTCCGTCCAGCCAGGTCTCGGCCGGCTTGTAGCGCCGGTTGATGAACACCTCGCGCGGCGAGAGGTTCGCCGCCTCCTTGGGGATCGCCTCGCCGCGCTCGACGACCAGGACGTCGATGCCACGCTGGGCCAACGCCCATGCGGCCGTCCCGCCGCCCATCCCGGAACCGACCACCACGACCTGCGCCTGGATCGTCTCCACCATCTCGACCTCTCTTAAACGATTAACACGCCTCGCATACAGACTAGGGCTACTACGCTGAAGACGCCAGATACACAGCGCGAATTCTTCCCGGATTAGTCGTTAATGCTTAATATCCCTGCTAGGCTGCGGGTATGCCACGCCGCGGGAGTCGCCCGTCCCTCGCCACGGTCGCGGCGGACCTGNGGGTCTCGACCGCGACGGTGTCGAACGCGTTCAACCGTCCCGAACGGGTCTCGGCCGAACTCCGGACGCGGGTGCTGGAGCACGCCAGGAGTGTCGGCTACTTCGGGCCGGACCCGGCCGCCCGGCAGTTGCGCCGCGGCCGCAGCGACGTCGTGGGGCTGGTCTTCACCGACGACCTGCCCTTCGCCATCGACGATCCAGCCTCGCTGGGCTTCCTCTCCGGTGTCGCCGAGGTCTGCGGTGCCCGCGGCCGCAACCTACTGCTGCTCGCTGGCGGCCCGCCCTCGGACCCGTCGCTGGGCACGAGCCCGGTGAGTTCGGCCGCTCTCGACGCACTGATCGTCTACAGCGTCCCCGACGCCGATCGTCACCTGCGCGCAGGGCTCGCCCGCGGCGTCCCTGTCGTGGTGGTCGACCAGCCGCGGGACNCAACCGGGGTCGACTGGGTCGGGCTGGACGACCGGGCGGCGGCCCGCGAACTCGGGGCGCATGTGGCGGGGCTTGGGCATCGCCGGATCGGGATCGTCTGCACCCGGCTCGGCGCCGCGCGCTACAACGGCCCCGTGGACGCCGACCGTCGACTCGGCGCCACCTACGCCGTGCAGCGGGATCGCCTCGCCGGGTTCTTGGAAGGGCTGGCCGAGNGCGGGGTCGACCCCGGCGACGTGGCGATCGAGGAACGGTTCCTGGACTCCCGACAGTCCGGCGCCGAGGCGCTCGACGCCCTGTTGACCCGCCAACCGGACCTCACCGCCGTGTGCTGCCTGGCCGACGTCCTCGCCCTCGGCGTGCTGGACGCCGCCGCACGCCGCGGCATGAGTGTCCCGGGTGACCTGACCGTGACCGGCTTCGACGACGTCCCCGAAGCCCAGCGGGTGGGGCTGACCACCGTCCAGCAACCGCTCGCCGACAAGNGGCGCGAGGCCGGCCGGCTCGTCCTGGAACGCCTCGCCGATCCGACCGGACCCCACCGGGTCCGAGCCACCCGCCGGCACCGGCGCATCGTCCTGCCCACCGTCGTCCAGATCCGTACGAGCTCCGGGCCCGCTCCGGCGCGTCCCCGCTGACCAACCCACGAAAGGGGTACCCATGCACTTCCTCAGCACCGTCACCGGTTCGTTCGCCCAACCCGCCGATGAGAACCCAACCGTGGCCATGATGGAGGCCGCGTACGACCACCACGGCATCGCCGCCCGTTACCTGAACTGCGAAGTCGCCCCGGCGGACCTCGCGGCAGCCGTCGCCGGCGCCCGCGCCATGGGCTGGGTCGGCTTCAACTGCTCGATCNCCCACAAGATCGCGGTCATCCAGCACCTGGACCGGCTCGCCCCGTCCGCGCAGATCATCGGCGCCGTGAACTGCGTCGCACGCGAGGGCACCGAGCTGGTGGGCCACAACTTCGACGGCCAGGGGTTCCTGGAGTCCGTCAAGACGGTGATCGACCCGGCCGGGGCGCAGGTGGCGATCCTGGGCGCCGGTGGCGCCGCTCGCGCGATCGCCGTCGAACTCGCCCTGGCCGGAGCCGCCTCGGTCGACATCGTCAACGTCCGTCCCGAACCCGCCGAGGAGCTGGCCACGCTCATCACGGACAAGACCGCCGCGGCGGCCCGTTACGTGCCCTGGGAGGGCGACTGGTCCGTGCCGGCCGGGCTGGACCTGCTGGTCAATGCAACGCCGGTCGGTCTGTACCCCGACGTCGACGCGCTGCCCGCGATCGACCTGGACACCCTCCAGCCGCCGACCGTCCTCGCTGACGTGATCCCCAACCCGCCCACGTCCGCACTGGTGGCCGCAGCACGTGCCCGCGGCCTGACCACGCTGGACGGGCTCGGCATGTTGGTCAATCAGGGAGCCCTGGCGATCCAGCTCTGGACCGGCGTCGACCCCGACCGCGCCGTGATGCGGCAGCGCCTGACCGAGATCTTCTCCGTCTGAGGCGCTGCTGCCGCCGAGAACGACGAAACCGGTGACCCGTCAGGAAGGTCACCGGTTGTCATGCCTTGAGCACTGGTAGCCCCGACGGGATTCGAACCCGCGCTACCGCCTTGAGAGTTCGTCGCAGGCGGCACGCGTGTGGTTCTAGAGACTGTTCTTGGCGCTGTTGAGCGTGTGGACCAACGCCAGGCGGCAACCCGAAACCTCCCAGGCGCGAAGCGACTGTGTTGGATCTGTGTTGACCCCGTGTCGCGAAATCGAACACGCCCTCTGCGGCTTGACCGCCTCGCTATCCAACTTGCAGCGGTCGATCAACCGGTGGGGACTGCGCTGGGTGCAGCCTTCGAGTCTCGTCTGAGACTCAGTGAGAAGTGCCGCACGGACCCAGGCTCAGTGCCGCCACCAAGTAGGCGCAGCGCTACCACCTCACGCACCGATCCCGCTCGGGTGAGTCGAAGGTCTTGATCAACGCCCTCACATGCCGATGTGCGCCTCATTGCTCCCCTGTCTGAACCCCGACTGAGCCCCGGTTTCAGCTGAGGTCGGGCTGTAGCCAGACCACCGGGCGACGCTGTGATGGCCTCGGACCTGAACATAAGTTGAGATGCAAAGAAGAAGGCCACGCCATCTGCGGCCCGATGGTAGTCTGGAGGTTGGCACAACACACGTGGATTAGTTGCGATTACACCCCAGGAATTTCGCCTCTAGCCAGTACCTCGGGCCGCACAAAGGAGTGCCGCGCGCAAGTCCCTCTGCATGAAGGAGGATTACCCGTGCCCCTGCACTTACGCCGACCGACTTCATTACGAACCCCGGCAGGGGCGATCAAGAAGTGGCGCCCACCAAGAAGGTCACCCTTTCGTTCAAGATGCCGCTCGATCCGGCAACAGTGAACGCTCAGAACATTCTGCTTCGCGACGGGGAGAATGGCCTTGTTGACACCGTCGTAAACTACGATGAAGGCACTAGGACCGTCACGCTGACACCAAATCAGCCCCTACACGATTCGAGTCGCCACGAAGCAACCGTGACCACTTCTCTAAGAAGCCTGGCGGGCGAGTCTCTTGAAGAGCCCTTCACGTGGGACTTCACCACGGCCGATCGCACTCCACCTGTAGTGTCCTCGCACGAACCTCCAAAGGATGCTGAGAAGGTGCAGCGAAGTGCAGCGGTGAGCGCAACATTCAGTGAGCCGCTGCTTCCGGCATCAGTTTCCGCCTCGGCGGTGACCCTTGCAGATTCGAACGGCAGCGTAGATGCGGAAGTCGACTACATCGCCGAGAAGCGGCAGGTCACACTTACTCCGAAGAAGCCGCTAGCTGAAGGCACCAAGTACACCGTGACCGTCAAGGGCGGCGATAAAGGTGTCAAGGACTTGAGCGGCAATCCGATGGGAGGTGACGCAAGCTGGAGCTTCACAACAGCGAGGTCTGCAACGCCCACTACTCCGGTAAGCCAAGCCCGGCTAGTCACGTGTCTTGCAAGCGCAATGTACTGGGAGAAGTACCTGGTGACTTACGCCGACAAGAAGCAGTGGTGGGCTAACTTTTGGGCGATCGGTGCTGCCATCTTGGCCGCGATCACCAATGTTGCAATCTGGCAGGAATTCACTGATGCGGGTGGGCTGACGGCAAAGATCGCAGGGTCAGTGGTGACGGTGCTTGCCGGCCTCTGCGCCACGATCCCTCGAATCCTGAATCATGGTGAACTCGCCGGGGCCGCGCGGACCTTGCGGCCTCAATATGGAGCCATGATCGGTAACTTGGTTGACCTTATAAAGATCGCCCCGAACTTCGACCGCGAGGAGGCGGCGTCCGTAGTTCACGACTTCCAGCTGATCAAGGAGAAGAAGGATCAACTCCAGGATCTGTCGCACAAGCTGCTTGGTGAAGACGGGACGGATCTTACGGGCGTCGATGACCTCGAGTACGCCGAGACACGAATCCTGAAGACCGCTGACGCCGTCAAGTCCATCGAGGAAGCGTTGAGGCGCCAATAGCTCCTGGAAGCCGTGCGGATTTGGGTGCGGCTACCCTCCGCAGCCAACCGCAGGATCGGGTTCTGAGTCTACTGGCACGAACTGGAATGGGTGGTCACTCGTGCCGAGTCAAGCGGCCTCGGCGCGTCCCACAGACGACCGATCATGCCGCAGCCCGCGAGTAAGGACGGCCGCTGTCGGACCTCACCGCGGCCGCTTACGATGCCGACATGCCCGAGGACCTCATAGGCCGAGACGCCGAGTTCGAGAACTCCTCCATGATCGGTCGTCTCCTGGACGAGATCTCGTGGGAGGGTAACGCCAAGAAGTATCGGGGCGGTGGACGTGGCAAGGAGAACGTCCTTACAGCCNAGGTGTTCTACCCTCTCAGCTTCCTGCCGCGAGCTTGGTTCATGGGTGAACTCATCGCCGGTGCGCACGGAGCCCAGGGCGCCCGGCAACGGGTGATCGCCGAGATTGAGCAGGCGGAGGTCTCCCTGCTCCCCGGTGAGCTCGGGCTCGCCCACTCAGCCATCCGGGTGCAGCCAGACGCGTTGTTGACCAGCCCGTCGACCTACACATTCATCGAGGCCAAACGCATCCGGCCGTCACGTTTCCAAACCGACCAGCTGGCGCGCGAGTTCGTCGCCACCATGCAGCAGGCCGGGGATAGGGTGCCGTTGCTCTTCGTCATCCTCGGCTCAGCGCCGCCGGTGGCCGTGAATGCGTTTCCCCAGCGAGTTCTGCTGCAGGACGCGATCACCCAGCGGCTTGAGCACGTCGCCTCTGCGTGGGATGCGCCGGCGGACCAAGAGGACCTGGCCGCCCGGATCGGCGACGCTCTCGCCTGGACCACATGGGCCGAGATCCGCCACGTGCTGGCAGCCAACCGTCACCGGGCTTCCGACGCTCCCGAGACACTCGCAGCCACGATAAGCCGCCTCTGCGATGCCGCCACAACCGCGATTGACTGGCACAAGTAGTCGAGTTCGCGCAGAACGCGTGGATGACCCTCTCCTCATCACCCTTCATGGCGACAGCGTAGGAGCGATAGAAACGCTCGCGCATACCGCCGGTCGCGCGGCGATGGGCTGCGTTGGTGGCCGCCGTGGGCCGTCGCCCAAACGCTGGCGGCAATTTCCGGGAGAACGTGATTAACGGCCTTGGTGTCATTGGCGCGCGAGTCCGGCGACGAGGGCCTCAGTATCGACTGCGCCGGGAGGGCCGGCGTAACCGGACTGGGTCATCACTACTAGAGCCTGTTACGAAAGTCGGCGTAGCCATCCGTTGATGACGGTGATGTGGGTGGTGGCGGTGAAGCGGACGGCGAGCTTGTCGTAGCGGGTGGCGAAGGCTCGGTGGTGTTTGAGCTTGTTGATGCCGCATTCGACGGCGTGTCGGTCCTTGTATACGCCGGTCGAACGCGGGCGGGCGACCGCCCTTGGGGCCTCGTCGTTTCCGGTGGTGTTGCTGGTCGGCCGGGGTCGGGATCGTGGCCTTGATGTGGCGGGCTCGCAGCCAGGCGCGGTTCGCGCGGGATGAGTAGGCCCGATCGGCCAGGACCCGGTCGGGTCGTCGCCGCGGCGCCCCGACCCGGTTCGCGACACGGATCGATTCGAGGACCGTGACGAACTCGGGACTGTCGCCGGCCTGTCGGGGGTGTGGTGGAAGGCGAGGACCCCGCGGTCCTGGTCGACTGCCAGGTGGGTCTTGGTCGACCAGCCGCCGCGGGAGCGGCCGAACGCGTGGTCGGCGGGCTCACCGGTCACCAGGGTGATCGAGTCGTGGCGGGCCCCGGCGGCGTGAATGTGGCCACGACTGGTCGTCGAATCGACCGAAATCTGCCATTTGACCTGCCGCGGGCTTGTGCGGCCGCTCTGAGTGCGGCTTCGATCCGTTCCCACACGCCGAGGACCTGCCACAGCGCAAACAGGGCGTACACCCGGCCCCACGGGCCGTACCGATCGGGCACGTCCCGCCACGGGCAGCCGACCCGAACCCGGAACCGGATCCCATCGATCAGACCACGGAGGGCCACTTGCGGGGCCGACCCAAACGAGCCGGAATCGGCAGCACGCTGGCGAGGACCCGCCACTGTGCGTCGGTGAGGTGGGCCTTCGCCCCGGATCTTGGACACGGTTGTGGCTGATTACGCCGCGGTTGGCAGCGTTGCGCCCGGTGGGCCTCGTAGGTGGTTGGGACTGGTGGCCGCACCAGGAGTGGCGGCGCGGTGTTGTAGCGGGTGGCCCACCGGAACACGGCGCGCTGGCAGCTGGTCTCGTCGGTGAACGTGGCGGCGCCGGCGAGGAGTTCGCGTTTGAGGTGGCGTTGAACGATTCGGCCAAGGCGTTGTCGGCGCTCGTGCCGACCGCGCCCATGGATTGGGTGACGCCGCCGGCCGCACAGTTTGGCGTAGTCAGCCGAGGTATAGACCGACCCGTGATCGCTGTGGAACACCGCACCTTGAGGCTGCCCCGGTCACGGCAGGCGGCGTTGAGTGCGTCTTCGACGAGGCTGGTGCGCATGTGGTCGGCGATCGCCCAGCCGGCGAGCTTGCGGGAACAGCAGTCGATCACGGTGGCCAGGTACAGGTTGCGGCCCCGGGCAGCGGCAGGTAGGTGATGTCACCGACGTAGCGCTGGTTCGGCGCCGGGGCGGTGAAGTCGCGGCCGAGCAGATCGGGGTACTTCTGGTCGGCCGGCTCAGCAACGGTGGTCCGGACCCGACGACGGAGCCGGATCCCGGCCAGGCCATGAGCGCGCATCACCCGGGCGACCCGCTTGTGGTTGACCCGGTCGGCGACCGGCACGCCGTCGTTGAGCTCGGCGGTCACCCGCGGCGCCCCGTAAGCCGGGTCACCCCGGCCTTGGGGTCTGGACTGTCCGGATCCGCTGCGCGAGTTCGGCGTCCGCAGCGGCCCGACGGCCCGGGCCGGACCGGCCTGCCAGGCGTAGAACGACGAGCGTGCGATCTCGACAGCCTGACACAACCGCTTCACCGTGTAGGCGTGCTGGTGGTCGGCGACGAACTGGAAGCGGTTCACCAGTTCGTCTCCCCAGCGAAATACTTCGCTGCTTTCCGCAGGATGTCCCGCTCAGTCTCAACCTTGACCTCTCGGCACGAAGACGAGCGTTCTCCGCCTCCAACCGGGCGATCCGCACCGCCGCAGTCTCGCTACCGACCGGCTTGCTGCCGCTGGTCATCCTGTCCGGCGGCAGCACCGTCGTTGACCCTGTGCCGAGCGCCTTCACCCAGTCGGCCAGCGTGCCCCGGGACACCCCGAGATCGGCGGCGATGCCCTTCAACGTGGCATCCGAGTGGACTCGTACAAGTCGACGGCCTGCCGGCGGAACTCATCGGAGTAGTTCTTCCTGGCCATGATCCTGATCATCTCGCTTCCTCCAGCCACTGCTGGATTCCACGTGTCCAAGACCCGGGGTCAGGGCCCGGTCATGGCGACGACTGGCATCTATCGTGGACACGAGGACTCCCGGGGAAGTAGGAGTGATTCGACACCAATCCGTCTACCCCGGGAGCCCTCCCACGTCGATCACCGACACGCTGACAAGCCGATCCTCAACCAGCCACTTTCAGAACAGGCTCTAGTGACTGATGATTGTTGAGCGGAAGGCGTGGGCCTGCCGGCTGGGNGTGTTCCATCGGACGGGCAAGGTGGTGCCATCGCCAAGACCGAGTAACCGGGCGGCAGTGAGCCAGGGTCGGCCGAAGGCGAACACGTGTCTGACGTCAAGGTCCGCGATGGGACCCAGCACGAAGCGTGCGAGAAGGTCGGGAGGCGGCACGATCGGCGCCGTCACTCGCGCGGAGTGGAATGGATACAGCTCCATGTAGAGGAGGTCCTTCGCCTCGATCGATTCATCGTTGTGGAGTCGTCTGGCAAAGCTGACCCGATTCTGCTGGTACATGTTTCGCCCGTTGACCGAGTGCCACGCCTGGTCCGCGTATGGCCCCGAGGCGGCCCACCGCCCGTACGAACTCTGCCGGATCCTCTCGGTGTAGACGCCAGTCATGCTCTGGAACGCCGGCGCCGCCGCGCCGGGATTCAGACCGAGCATCACGAGCGCGGGCGTCCGGTCTGTCGCCAGCGGCCCGACGTAGGGCTCGGGCAACACTGTGAGGTCAACGGCCCCTGCGCCTTGACCGCGGTATGACCCCAGCCAGCGACCCAGGTCCGGATGCAGCCGGTGGTCACCCTGCACCCACCTTCCGATCTCTGCGTCCCAGAACTCGACAACCTCGTCACGGTTCGACACGCGCCGATCCTAGGCATCAACCTGCCAAACGGGTCCCCAGGCCCACGGATGCTCCGACACCTCGACCCGAGCGATCTGTCATGGGGATGATCGCCATGGAATCCCGCGAAGTGGTCCTGAGCGTCGAGGGGTGGCCGCCAGCAAAGAACGAGGCGAAGTCCTTGCTCGCCTCGGGCCACACGCATAGCGAGCGGGTCGTGAAGCTTCTCCGCACCGCGCAAGAGGCGACCGGCGAGGCGGCGAGCACCGCCCTGTTCNGGGAGCCACCCCTTGGGCTCGAGCTCACCGTGGAGTCTCCTGGCGAGCCCTCCGCTGACGCAACCAACCTTCTGGGCGGCGTCGGTGATGTCCTCGAGGTCAAGAGCCGGCGCGGACAGCTGGAGCACCTCGGTGACCTGGCCAAGGTTGGACTGTACGACAACGACCGCCAAATCCACGAGGTCCGCTACAGGTGGCGCAAAGCTCCCGGGGTGCGCTACACGGTGCGACTCTGGGAATTGGCCGACTGAACGGCCAGCCGGACTGATCATCCGGCCTTGCCGCCGGCAGGACGTCATGGAGGCGGGCGTTTCCGAGCGATCGAATCACGGGCGCAGCCACCGTCAGCAGGAGCGTGCGCGTTGTGAATCGTCTCGAGCAACAGTGGCCCGACGTCCACTCACGCCTCACCAAGCTCCCGACGGCACAGCAGTACGAGGTCGCCCTGCGAGCCGCCACTGAGAGCCTGCACGCCGTCGGCTTACCGGTGCCCGCGGATGACGAAGCAGCCCTCGAGCGCAAGGTTGACCATCTCGACAACATCGCCTGGGCGATACAAGAAACGACCGACGCCCAACCGGGCGCTTACGACCACGCATTCCGAATGGCGCGCGCCATGAACTCCTACCTGCTTGCCCGATTCGGCGACTCGCCCGCGGATGCGCTGTACGAAGCTCTACACGGTCTCGGCGCACCCACCGACGCTAAATCGGCGCTTCGGTTCTAGGGAGCAGCCGACATCCGCTCATGCCGCGGTGTGCGAGGGTAGCCTCACCCTTGGCGGTGACTGTGCGGTGAGTGTCGCGCCCTTCTCAGTGCTGGCGCAGCGGTACGGCCAAAATCTCGCGATCGTGTGGATCGACTCCCATCCCGACGTCGATACCAACGACAGTGGTTACGCCGGTTACCACGCCATGGCAGTCAGCAGCCTGACCGGCCACGGCGACCCCGACATTGAAGCAGCGTTGCCCGCGACCGTCGGCGGCGACCGGGTCGCGCTCGCCGGCCTGCATGCCTGGACCGACGACGTCATCGGGAACCTCGCCGAATGGGGATTGGCCAGCTTCAGCCCCCAACAGCTACGCACCTCCAGCCAGCCTCTTGTGGACTGGCTCTCCGGAACCGGATGCACAAAGGTCGCCATCCACTTCGACGTCGACACCATCGACAGCAACGAGGTCGTCCTCGGGCTCGGTGCCGAACCCGGCGGCCTCACAAGTGCCCAGGTGCGTCGCCTGGTCACCGACCTCCACGCCACGGCAGACGTCGTCGGCCTCACCATCGCCGAGTACATCCCCGACAAGCCATCCGGCTACAACAGATCCTCGACGGCTTCCCCTCACCTGAGCATCGGGCAAGCCAGGCCGGAACCAGGGCCCTCAAGCCGCACCAACATCCGCCGCCGCCCGCGCGGGTCGATCTTGCCGTTGCACGGTCTTGCGACGAGCGCGCCCATGACTACGGTCCCCGGACTAGCGGCTACGCCAGCGGCGCGCCAAACCAGCGGCCCCGACTGCCGCCCCCGTAGGGCGGTAGCGCGGGCCCGCGGCCATCGACGACTCACCAGTGACAGCCCTAGTCATCGCGTGGTTCGCAGCGCCATGGAGGCCCATCGGGGTCAAGCCCGGAGCCAGTCAGCACAAATCCAACACACTTCGTGTGTTGAGTTTGTGTTGAGGAGCGCTGTTAGCGTTGTTCGAATATGCAGGAACCCCTTGCCAACCTTGCGTCTGACAAGGGGTTTCACCCTGGTAGCCCCGACGGGATTCGAACCCGCGCTACCGCCTTGAGAGTTCGTCGCAGCGTGCGCGCGGGAGGTTCTAGAGGCTGCTCCTGGCGATCTTGAGCGCGTAGACGAACGCTTAGCACAGCTCGAAACGTGCCCGTCGCGAAACGACTGTGTTGGATCTGTGTTGACCTCGACCCGGAATCGAACACCCCTCGCCTTTGCTTCACTCCCCCTCCTCACCGCCCGGGCAGACAACCCCGCAGCTATCGATCAAAGGTGAGGGGCTAGAGCAGCAGTGCTGGCAGCCCATCCGGCCGCGTCGGCGGTGGCGGGAGAACGTTCTGGGCGAGACCTGAATACCCAGCGAGGCGGCCGCAGATCGCGGACCGATGACCTGAGTCGACGCTTGGCGCGCTTCCCGGCTTCAGGCGCTTCTGACCGGCTGGCTGTCGGGCGCGCTCGTCATGCCAGCCGGGTACGGACCTCGCGGAGGAGGTCGGTGGGATCCAGCCACATCGACGGATACTCGCCGTACCACCGCTGCACTCCTGAGGCATCGATGAGCACGAAGCTGTGGCCCGGGAGGTCGGCGTGCATGCCTTTGCCGAGCGTCCCGTAGGCCTTCGACACTGCGCCGTCGTCGAGCAGGAAGGGTGTCGTGACGCCGTAGCGGTTCATGTCGGCGGTGATGTCGGCTTTGGTGTTCATGACGATGGGGAGGACGGTGATGCCGAGCGCGTCGAAGTCGGCTTTCCGCTTCTCGATCTCGCCCATCTGCATGATGCAGGCTCCGCAACCGGCCCCTTCATTGAAGTAGAGGAGCACCGGCTTGCCACGCAGTGCGGACAGGGTGACCGTGGCGTCGGAGGTGGTGCGGAGTGTGAAATCGGGTGCGGGGTTGCTCGTGGTCGCCGAGGTGGTCTGGGAGGTGAGCAGCATGCCAGCGATCAGTGCGATGGCTGCGAGGGCCGCTGCCCATCCGATCCAGCGCTTCCCGCGACGGCGTCGTTGGTCGGACTGTGCGGCTGCCTTCTGGCGAGAATGCAGTTCCTGGCGGGCTGTGGTGTGTGTCATGGCGTCTTTCCGGGTCTCAGTGGCAGGGAGCGGACGGCTCGGGATCNGGGGTCGCAGCTTCGTCTTCAACCGGGGCAGGGGTTGGATGGCGGGGTTGGCGTCCGTGGCGTCCGATCAGGGTCGCCCAGACGAAGATCCCGGCGATGGCGAGCAGTCCGAAGCCGAGGACCGGCTCGGGGACGGGCTTGAGCCACGCCTCGAGGGAAGCGAACCAGCCCGCGAGCGCGCGGCCGGTGGCGACCTGAATCTCGGGGCCGCTAGTCATCTGGCCGGTGTTCGCCAAGTAGATGATGAAGCCGCCCATGATCGCGAAACCGGCGGCGACGAGCAGGTTGACGGTGTTGGTGGCCAGCGTCCACGCGCCCACTCGGAGCCGGACGGGCTTCGCGACGATCGGCTTGTTCCGCAGCCCGGTGGCGTCCCAGACGAGCGCCATGGCGAACAGCGGGAACACCATGCCGAACACGTAGGCCAGGCCGAGGCCGACGCCGCCGATCGGGTTGCCGGCGAGCGCGGACAGGGTCATGACACCGACCAGGACGGGTGCGCAGCAGCTTGAGGCGATGCCGCTGAAGACTCCGAGGGCGAAGAAGCTCGCCCCGTCCCCGCGGCTGGTGTCGGGAGTTCGTAGGAAGCTCGGCAGGCTCCACATTCGTCCGGAGAGGGTGAACGCGGCGAGGACGAGCATCAGGATTCCACCGGCCCAGTAGAGGACCGCGTGGTACTTGGCGATGGCGGCGGCGATCAGGCTGATCCCGACTGTGATCGGAACCAGGATGGACGCCAGGCCGGCGGCGAAAAGGAAGGTGAGTGGAAGTAGTCGCCAGCGGCGGTTCTTGACCGCTGCGGCGAGGTAGCTGGGGGCCAGGAACACGATGCAGCACGGCGCGAAGAGGGCCACGCCGCCTGCGAAGAACGCTGCCAGCACGCCACCTGCGGTCAGAAGATCAACCACGGCTTGCTCCGATCGCCTGGCGGTTGCGTAGGAGGGCCTCGAGCTTGCGTCGCGGGAGCCGTCCTGCGGAGAAGTAGTAGCCGTCGACGAGGACGAGCGGGCTCATGGGAGGCCGGTGCGTGGTGAGGAGCGCGCGGCCCCGCTCGGAGGTGGCATCTACGGTTTCGAGCGCGAGCGTGGCGCCCGCCCTCACCAGCCCGTTGAGGGTCGCTTGTGCGTCGTCGCAGTAGTGGCAGCCGGCTGCGGTGACGAGAGTCACCGGGAGTCCCGGCTCAGGCAGGGGTTGCGAGGTCATCGGTGCTCGCTCTCGGAGCGGAGGAGATCTGGCTCTTGGGTCGCTGCCGGCGTCGCTGGGCCGCTCGCGTCGAATTGCGGTTGCTCCCACGTCGTGGTGGCCGGCATCGCTGCTGGCGCGGGCGGCGGCACGTGGCGACGCGGCGGAGTGATCCCGACCGCACTGAGCATCCACCACACACCGGCCCAGATCGTGGCGAGCGCCACGACGCCGAACAGCCAGGGGACCGTCATGCCCATCCCGCCGAAACCCATCATCGGGTACCTCCCGGACTCGTCATGTGTCCAGCGAACCCCGCGATCCACGACGAAACCCCGAAGCCACCATGAAGAAACGATGGAGATGACCGACGGCACGGGGGCGGATTGCGGCCTCGGCGGCATGATTGCCGGCATGAGCGAAGCCGCGAATCTCGCACCGGCCCATGTCTTGGTGGTGGACGACGAGACGGTGCTGGCCGGCATGGTGGCGAACTACCTGCAGCGGGCCGGGTTCCGGACCAGCGTCGCGCATGATGGGGTGCGCGCCGTCGAGTTGGCGCTGGCTGAGGCGCCGGACGTGGTGGTGCTGGATCTGAGTCTGCCGGGCAAGGATGGCCTCCAGGTCTGTCAGGAGATCCGGCGTCGATCGGACTGCTACATCCTGATGCTCACCGCCCGCAACGAAGAGATCGACAAACTGATCGGCCTCTCCACGGGGGCGGACGATTACATGACAAAGCCGTTCAGCGCGCGCGAGTTGGTGGCGCGAGTGCAGGTGCTGCTGCGTCGCCCACGTGCCGACCGCGTCGTCGACGAGCCCCCGCGCGCGATCGGGGCCCTGCGGCTCGACCCCGTCGGACGCCGGGTGCTGGTTCGGGACGTGGAGGTGGAACTCACGCGAACCGAGTTCGACCTGCTCGAGGTTCTGACGGCCCGGCCGAAGGCGGCATTGACCCGGCGGCAGCTCGTCGACGCGGTGTGGGGTTCGGACTGGGTGGGGGACGAGCACCTTGTCGACGTCCACATCGGCCACCTGCGCCGCAAGCTCGCCGCCGTCGCCGACCTTCCGTTCGTCGACACCATGCGCGGCGTCGGCTACCGCATGGGAACCGGCCAGTGACGACGCCCGCCCGCCCGGGCAGCCTCACCACGCGGCTGCTGATCTCCCAGGTCGCGGTGTCGGTGGCGATGGCGTTGACCATGATCGTCGTGGCCGTGATCGCCGGTCCCCCTGTTCGAAGCGCACATGCGGGAGGCCGGGCACGACAGTCCCGATGTGCTCGCCCACTCAGAGGAGGCGTTCAATACCGCCGGGACGTTGGCACTGCTCATCGGCCTGCTGATCGCGGGAACCGGGGCCATCATCGTGAGCGTCCTGGTCAGTCGCCGGCTGCGCCGCTCACTCGACGATCTCGGCGCTGCCGCGTCGCGGATCTCCGACGGCGACTACACCCAGCGGGTCGAGGAGCCCGATTCGCGGGAGCTCGCCACCCTGGCCGAGAGCTTCAACACCATGGCGACCCGGCTGGACTCCGTCGAGACGAGCAGGCGGCGCCTGCTGACCGACCTGGCACACGAGATCCGCACCCCATTGGCCAGCATGGAGATCTGTGTGGAGAGCCTTGAGGATGGCGCCATCGAGGCCGGCCCGGAAGCTTGGCACATTCTCACCGGGCAGATCGACCGGATCGCGCGACTGGCCGACGATCTCGGCCAGGTCTCGGCTGCCGAAGAGGGGCGGTTGAACCTGACCCTCGAGGACGCCGATCCCGACCAGCTGGCCGGCGAGGCTGTCCTCGCGGCCAAGGAGGGCTATGAGCGCAAGCGGGTCGGCCTCACATTCGAGCCGGCTGTCGAAGCTCCGCTCGTCCGCGTTGACCGAACCCGGATCGCCCAGGTGCTTGGCAACCTGCTGTCGAATGCCCTCCGACACACGGCGGAGGACGGCCAGGTCACGGTCTCTGTTCTTGCTGGTCACGGCGCCGTCAGGATCGCCGTCTCCGACACGGGAGACGGCATCGAAGCCGAACACCTGCCGCACATCTTCGAGCGCTTCTACCGGGCCGATACCGCTCGTGACCGCGACAGCGGTGGCACCGGCGTGGGTCTGGCGATCAGCCGCGCCATCGCCCTCGCGCATGGGGGCCAACTGACGGTCACCAGTGAGGGCCGTGGCCGCGGAGCCGTCCTCACCCTCCGGCTTCCGGTGCGCTGAGAACTTCATTGAAACTACACACAACCGGCTAGGAACCGGTCGCCGGGTCACGAAGGCTTGATCGGACGACGACCCGAAAGGCCCATCGTGCCCCACCGCCTGAACCGACGTGAGTTGATCGCCGGCAGCCTCGGCCTCGGCGCCGCAGCCCTCCTCGGCGGCTGCACCTCCGCGTCCGCCCCCACCTCCGCCGGCCCGGTCAGCGCCCCACCGACACCCACGTTCGGCGCCCCGGCGGTCAAGGCCGTCCTTACACCCGGCCCGGCCCGGGTGGACCTGNGGGGCATCACGGCGGGCACCTGGTGCTACGACGGCACGTTGCCCGGCCCGCTGCTGCGGGCGAAGGCCGGCGAGGTGGTGCAGGTGCGCGTGCGCAACGGGTTGCCGGTCGAGACGAGCGTGCACTGGCACGGCATCCGGCTGCACAACGCGGCGGACGGCGTGCCCGGGATCACCCAGGACGCGATCGCTGCGGGCGCGGACTACACGTACACCTTCGTCGCTCCCGACCCGGGCACCTACTTCTTCCACCCGCACAGCGGCGTCCAGATCGACCGCGGCCTGTACGCGCCGCTGATCGTCGACGACCCGGCCGAACCCGGCGGCTATGACCAGGAGTGGGTGCTGGTCCTCGACGACTGGACTGACGGCGTCGGCCGGAGCCCCGATGACATCCTGGCGGGGTTCAAGGCCGAGCACGGTACGGTCGGCACGGGAATGAACCACGACATGTCCGGCATGGNNGGGCATGNNGGCCGCTCACCTCTGGGTGACGTCGGCGACATCGTCTACCCGCACTACCTCGTCAACGGCCGAGTGCCCGCGGCTCCGCTCACCCTCAGCGGCAAGCCCGGCCAGCGCGCCCGCATCCGGATCATCAACGCCGCAGCCGACACGCTGTTCCGAGTGGCGCTCGCGGGCCACTCAATGACCGTCACCCACACCGACGGCTATCCGGTGCAGCCGGTGCAGACCGACGCGCTCTACCTCGCCCAGGGCGAACGGGTCGACGTGCTCGTCACCCTGAGTGATGGCGTGTTCCCCCTCGTCGCAGCCGCAGAGGGCAAGCAAGGCCAGGGGCTGATCCTGATCCGTACCAGAGGCGGGTCCACGCCGGCAGCGGATGTTCACCCGGCAGAACTCGACAGCGATCCCCTGCTGCTGACGATGCTGATGCCCGCGGAGTCCGCACGGCTGCCCCAGCGCGAGCCGGACCAGGTGCAGCAGGTGACCCTGAACGGCCAGATGCGGCCCTACGCCTGGGGCATGAACGGCAAGACCTTCGGGTCGGACACCCCGCTGACGACCTCTGCGGGGCAGCGCCTGCGACTGCAGATGACGAACATGACGATGATGGCCCACCCGATGCACATCCACGGTCACACGTGGTCGCTGCCCGGCAACGACGGCCTTCGCAAAGACACGGTGCTGGTGATGCCGATGCAGACCGTCACCGCCGACCTCCAGGCGGACAATCCCGGGCGGTGGGCCTACCACTGCCACAACATCTACCACGCGGAGATCGGCATGATGACGACCCTTCAGTACACCTAGCCGCCCAGCCGGTCGGGGCGCAGGTCGAGGCGCCGGAGCCACTGGGCGTTGAGTGCGACGACCACGGTGGACAGTGACATCAGGATCGCGCCGACCTCCATCGGGAGGTTGATGCCGATGGGTGCCAGCACGCCGGCCGCCAGCGGCACCGACACCAGGTTGTAGCCGGCCGCCCACCACAGGTTCTGCAGCATCTTGCGGTAGCTCGCCTTCGAGAGCTCGATCACCGACACCACCGTCCGGGGNTCGTCACCGGCAAGGATCACTCCAGCGGAGGCGATCGCCACGTCGGTGCCGGCCCCGATGGCCAGCCCGACATCGGCCTGCGCCAGTGCGGGCGCGTCATTTACGCCGTCGCCCACCATGGCGACCCGTTCGCCGTTGCGCTGGAGTTCTGCGACCTTCGCCGCCTTCTCCTCCGGCCGCACCTCGGCAAGGACGGTGTCGATCCCCAGCTGCCCTGCGACCCGATCCGCCACGGCTCGCGCGTCGCCGGTGATCATCGCGACGCGGACGCCCAGCCGGTGGAGCGCGTCCACGGTGTGCGCCGACTCGGGACGGATCTCGTCGGCCAGCCCGAGGGCGCCCACCACCTGTCCGGCATGGACGACGAAGAGCCTCGTCAGGCCGGCGTCCGGCGCCTCGGACCCGGTGGCCGGATCGTCGGCACCGAGCTCGGTGAGCAGCCGCGGACCGCCGACGCGCACCTCGATGCCAGCGACCTGCGCCTGGACACCGAGGGCCGGCTGGGAGGTGAAGCCGCTGGCTGACGGCACGTCGAGCCGGCGCTGCTGGGCGGCGCGGACGATCGCACGGGCGAGCGGGTGCTCGCTGTCGGCCTCGGCTGCCGCGGCCAGCGCCAGCACCTCGGACTCGGACCGTCCGGCGACGGTTTCCACCGTGACCAGTGCGGGCTGGCCCTTGGTGAGGGTGCCGGTCTTGTCGAAGACCACGGTGGTGACCGTGCGCATGGCCTCCAGCGCGAGGCGGTCCTTGACCAGCACTCCNGCCCCCGCGGCGCGCTCGGTCGAGATGGCGACCACCAGCGGGATCGCCAGCCCGAGGGCGTGGGGGCAGGCGATCACGAGCACGGTGATCACGCGGACGACCGCTTCCTCGGGCAGGCCCAGCACCGTCCAGGCGACGCCGGTGAGAACCGCCGCTCCCAACGCGAACCAGAACAGCCAGGCCGCGGCGCGATCAGCAAGGCGCTGCGCGCGCGAGGTCGACGACTGCGCCTGCTCGACCAGCCGCCGGATGCCGGCAAGGGTGGTGTCCTCGCCGGTTGCGGTCACCTCGATGCGCAGCCCGGAGTCGGTGCTCACCGTTCCGGCCGTCACCGCGTCGCCGCGTCCGCGCCGGACCGTCCGGGACTCGCCGGTGACCATGGACTCGTCCAGCTCGGCCTCGCCGTCGACGATCCGCCCGTCGGCCGGGACGCTCCCGCCGGGTCGGACGAGGACAAGGTCGCCCACCACCAGGTCAGCGGGAGCGACCTTCTCCACCGCATCGCCGCGCACCACCTCTGCGGTGTCGGGCAGCAGCGCGGCCAGGGAGTCGAGGGCGCTCGTCGTCTGGGCGAGGGAGCGCATCTCCAGCCAGTGGCCGAGCAGCATGATCACGATCAGCAGGGCGAGTTCCCACCAGAACTCCAAGGTGTGGCTGAGCAGGCCGAGGGTGGCACCCCAGCTGGCGACGAAGGCGACGCTGATCGCCAGGCCGATCAGCAGCATCATGCCCGGGCGCCTCGACCGCAGCTCACCGACAGCGCCCGCGAGGAAGGGCGAGCCGCCCCAGACGAACAGCACCGTCCCGAGTACCGGCGGCACCCAGGCGACCGGCCCGCTGGCCGGCACTTCGTAGCCGAGCAGCATCGCGAACATGGGCGACAGCGCCACCACAGGGATCGCGAGCACCAGCATCAGCCAGAACAGGCGCCGGAACCGCTGAACGTGGCCGCCGTGCCCGGCGTGACCGCCATGGCCGGCGTGTCCGTCGTGCTCCGCGTGGCCATCGTGTCGGGCGTCGCCGGGCGGGCCGACGTGGCCGCCATGGCCGGTGTGCTCATCGGGCCCGCCCTGAACGGCGTGGGTCGAGTGCCCGTCGTGCCCGGCGTGAAGGTCGTGTGCAGTCATGGTCGTCTCCTCAGATACCCCCGTGGGTATCCCATCCCAACGCGGCGCGGACCGCGCGGCATTCCTCGATCCTTCCGTCCGATCGCGAACTTCAGAGAAACTTCATCGAATTCGGCACAGCGAAGCGCCCACCGTCCCCGACTCTTGAATCACCCCCGCTCGCCCGCACAGAAGCAGGAAGCCAACAAATGACCAGCACCGCCACCCGCCGGCGGCCAGTGGCACCGGCCCGGACGCTCAGCAGCCCGACTGCCGCGATCGCCGTCCTCGTCCTGACCGGCACGCTGAGCCTGGCCGCGTTGCTGGGCCCCAACCTCGTCGCAGACGACCTCGGCATGATCATGAGCATGGGCATGACCCACTACATGGAGCTTCTGGCCGTGCACCAGCCGCGCAACCTGCTGCTGTTCATGGCGGTTCCCGTGGTGCTGGCCGAGACCCTCGCCATCACCGAACTGGTGATTCTGTTCGCCCGCGCGGCGACGCCCCCTGGGTGCGCACCACCAGCCGCATCGCCGGCCTCATCGCCGGACCGGTCATGTTGGCGATCTTCCTGCACCTGCTCGTCAACGCCGTCGTCCCGCTCACGCTGACCGGCGGCTGGCGCGGCCCGGCCGACGTGATCGCCGTGCTGTTCTACCTGGCCGGCACCATCCCGCTGGTCGGCATCACCCTGGTCGAACTGGGCCTGATCGGCACCGACCCCGCCAGCTCGCTGAAGTGGCACGCCACCTTCATCGCGATCTTCCTCGTGGTCGCCCACGTCGCCATGATCTTCGGCATGCTCGACCCCGCGGTGCTCGGCTACCGGATGCTCCACCAGCACTAGCTCAGCCTGCTGCCAGCTTTCCGGCACCCCGTTCCCCCTGCTCACGCTCTCCCCTCGCCCAGGAGCTTCCGCATGCTCACACGTTCCCTCGTCGCCACCGCCGTGACGGTCGTCGCCCTCTCCCCTTCGCAGCACAGCAGGCGCTCGCCGCCGGTGCCGGCGATGTTCCGCGCGAGGCCCCGTCCCCGAGCGCCCCTCCCACCACCACCGATCCGATGGCCGGCATGAACCACGACATGCCCGGCATGGACGGTGCACAGATGCCGGGCATGAACCACGACATGCCCGGGATGGACCACGAGATGCCCGGCATGAACCACGACATGCCCGGCATGGACGGTGCGCAGATGCCGGGAATGACCAATGAGGACATGCCCGGCATGGATCACGGGTCAGCTGCTTCGGCGCAATCGGGCACCGCGACCGGTTCAGCCGGGCACCGAGCCGGTCACAGCCACTCCGGCGCCGAGCCCGCGCCAGAGCCCCGCCCGACCGCTGCCCTCGTCGGCGCCTTCGTCGCCGTGAACGCGGGCGTGATGGGCTCGGCCCTCGTCGTTCGTCGACGTGACCGCTCGGCCACGGGCCGCAGCCGCACACGGGCCGGCGGTCGGAGCCAGGATTCGGAGGTGCGGTGATGCCCACCCTGCTGCCCCTCCTGCCCAGGGAGAACGTCGACCCCGACCTCGACGAGAACCGGGAGCTGCCGCAGCCGCCCCTGGGTCGTGACCTGCTGCGGATCCCGGTGGTGTCGCGCCTGATGCGCAGCCGCTGGTACCCCGCCATCTTCCAGGTTCCGGTGGCCGCGATCTTCGGCCTCGTTGCCTACCAGCTCCTCGCGGGACCCGCAGCCGCCTCGAAGAACGCCGGCACGGCCCTGATGTGGGTGCTGTGGTGGCCGGTGCTGCCGATCACCTTCGTGCTGGTGGGACGGCTCTGGTGCGCGGTGTGTCCCTTCGGCGCCATCTCCGACGTGGTGCAGAAGTTCGTCGGGGTGAACCGGCCGGTGCCGCGGTTCCTGAAGGTGTACGGGCTGTGGATCATCGATGCCCAGTTCCTGGCGATCACGTGGAGCGACCATGTCTGGGGCATCGTCGAATCCCCGTGGGGATCAGGTGTCCTGCTGTTGCTGCTCACGACCGGGGTGATCGTCTCGGGCGCGTTCTTCCAGCGCCGCACGTTCTGCCGGTACCTGTGCTTCCTCGGCGGGCTGTGCAGCAACTACTCCCGCGGCGGAGCGGTCGAACTGCGGGCCGACACCGACATCTGCCGCACCTGCAAGGCCAAGGCCGCCTGCTACAACGGCACCGCCACCCAGCCCGGGTGTCCCTTGTTCAGCTTCCCGCGCACCATGGACAGCAGTGCGAACTGCAACCTGTGCGCCAACTGCATCAAGGCGTGCCCGAACGACGCCATCGCCGTCCGTACCCGCAAGCCGCTCAGCGAGCTGTGGTTCCTCGACAAGCCCAAGATCGAGGAGTCCTTCCTCGCCATGGCCATCATGGGCATCGTCCTGATCCAGAACCTCACCATGCTCTCGATCTGGGCCGACGTGCTCGACTGGATCAAGGCCACCACCGGCATCACCAGCTACCCCGTCATCTTCACCGTTGCCTTCGTGCTGGCAGTCAGCCTCCCGGTCGGCATGGTCGCCCTCGCCTCGCGAATCGCAGCCCGCGGAAACCTCGAGAGCACGTGGCAGAACTTCGCCCGGTTCGGCTACGCCCTCATCCCCCTGGACATCGCCGCACACCTGGCCCACAACCTGTTCCACCTGCTCGCCGAAGGCGGGTCGNTGTTCCCCAGCATCGCCTCCCTGTTCGGCTTCGCACCGGCCGTTGCATCCACTGCTCTCGCCAGCCCGGGGACAATCCTGTTCCTGCAACTGCTCATCCTCGGGCTCGGTGTCGCCGGTTCGGCCTACACGATCCACCGCATCACCAACCGCCGCTACGGCAGCCTCGCCCGCCGCCGGTCGACCGCGACCNCCTACCTCGTGCTCCTGGGCGTCCTCGCCGTCATGAACACCTACCTGTTCCTGATGCCCATGTCACATCGGATGTAAGCCGGCGTCCAACGAGCAGCTCACACGGCGGGCAGCCGACTGGGCCGCCCGCAGCAGCGCAGGCAGGATGGTGACCATGATCCGCCACCTGGTGAGCAACCCCTGTCAAGACCGGTGCGGCACCGTGGCGACCGATGAGCTCCTCGACGGATCTCCCGTCTACCGGTGCCCTGGCTGCGACTCGACATGGACCGAGGTGCCAAACGAGCCGGCCGCAGAACGCGACCGACCTTCCCCAAGTTCATAGCCGGTCAGCTCAGGCCCGCCCGCGGCGGACAGCCGGGCCAATTCGGCAGCCGTTCCCAAGAGGTTGTGTGACCTCGGCGCCCCCTCGCTGGAGGCGCGCTCGCAGTGCATTCACACCGCTCTTGCGGTGGGGTGACCCAACCCACCCGGCGCACAAGTAGTGGGTTGGCGCTGCCTCGACGATTCGACGTCCTGTCGTGCATCTCACACTGTCGTCGTGGTGCCCTCGACCCGCGATCCTTTCAGCAGAGCTTCGGGGGTGTCGGCAAACGGAAGGTCACCCTCGTCAGACCGTCGGCGCGCGCCATGGTGACGTCGCCGCCTACAAGCCGTGCGCGTTCGCGCATTCCGACGAGCCCGAGCCGGTCGGCGGCGACGGGGCGGCTGGGGTCGAAGCCTCGGCCGTTGTCGAGTACCGACGCCGTCGTGCCGTCTGGCCCATAGACGAGCTCAACGGTTACGCGGGTTGCCGACGAGTGGCGCTGGACGTTGCGCAGTGCTTCCTGAACGACGCGATAGACGGCTAGTTCGGCCTCGTCGGGTAGTCGGACGGGGGTGCCGGAGACCCTCATCGCGACGCCGAGGTGGGAGCGGTCGCGGATCTCACCGGTCAGGGCCTCGATCGCTGGAAGAAGTCCCAGGTCGTCGAGGATCGAGGGGCGCAATGCGCGGCACAGGCGCCGGATCCCGTCGATGCTGTTGTCGAGGCTGCTCTCGATCCGGCTGATTCTCTGCTCGATGGTCTGTCCGGGCTGTGCCGGGTCACGCAGGCTGTTGCGGACGACCAACAGCTCCTGAATGGTCTCGTCGTGAAGTTCACGANNGAGCCGCTGCCGCTCGCTCTCCTGTGCGCGCATCGCCAGCTGAACGTAAGAGCGAAGCGTGTCCTGCGCCGCCTGGAGACCTCGGTTCGCCGTCTCGGCGTTCTCCTTGGCTCGTTGCTCCCGATCCACCCTCGCGGCCACCATGACCCCAAGCACGAGGAGCAGGGCCAGTTGGGTCAGAACGCCCACTCTCTGTGGGCCGTCGTGGAACAAGAAGACGTTCGGCAGGGACAGCGCGACGCATAGCAGCCCCGTGGGAAGGGCACCCTCGACGCCGAAGTTGAGGGCCGCGTAGACGACGGGAATGAACAAGGTGGAGATCGGCAACAGGTAGAGGCCCGGGCTGGGCGTCCATTGCTCGAAGGCTTCGAGGGCGAAGTGGAGCCCGCTCAGGGCGAGAACGAGGGCCTGGACGATCCAGAACCTGGGCTGGCGGCTGTTCGCTCGCAGGCCCGCGACCCATCCCGGCAGCCGGCCTGCCGTTGTTGGCGTGGTGGCTGTCACACGAGGCCCTCCTTGATTGCCGCGATCACTGCCTCGGTCCGGGATCCGACCTGGAGCTTGGCGTAGATGCTGCGCAGGTGCGCCTCCACGGTTCGTACGCTCAGCTCCAGCTCCCGTGCGATCTCCTTGTTGGCGCGGCCGACGGTTAGCAGGCGCAGCACGTCGAGTTCCCGGCTGCTCAGTTCCTGGACGCGTGCAGGTGTCGGCGGTGTTGTCCGGTGGGAGATCCGGCGGAAGACAGCGGCGGCGACCTCAGGGCTGAGGACCGCATCTCCCTCGTGAGCGCGCCGGATAGCGGCGGCCAGTTCATGGCCTTGCACGGTCTTGAGGAAGTAGCCGGCCGCTCCAGCCTCGAGGGCGGCCTCTATGTACTGGATGTCGTCATAGATGCTCAGGATGATCACGGCAGTCCCGGGCATGTTCTGGGTCAGCTGTCGGGTGGCGTCGATCCCGTTCCCGTCCGGCATGGCGATGTCCATCAAGACGACATCGGGCCGGGCGCGTGAGCTGTACTCGAGGACTTCGCGGACGCTACCGAACTCGGCCACGATCTCCAGGTCAGGATCAACCTCGACCAGGCGTTGCGCCACACCGGCCCGGAAGAGCGGGTGGTCATCGACCAGCAGCACACGAATACCGGTGCTGGCCTCGACACCCGCTTCAGTGGTCACGTCTACCTCCTGGCCCCAGCCCGCACCGCCTCATCCAGACAGTGTCCCGGTCGGGGCGAACGTCCGCCACTGTTGCGACCGGCAACGCCGCGTAGGTGATATCGCCTAGCGGGCGCTCGGTGTGACCGCCGATGCGCCGGCCACAGGCGCGTCACAGAATCGAAGCACGCCGCCGAACCGACAGGGTCGTCGGCACCCTGCGCCGGGTCATCGGGGCCCGGCCGAGTCGAGGAGACAACAATGGAGTTGAACTCACGCGAGACCTGGACCGTGATCCACGGCATGGTCCTCGGCGTGGTCTTCCTGCTGGCGTTCAGCGGCGCACTCGCCGAGATGTGGAGCCTGCGTCCCGGCATCACCACCGCTGCGGGCATCAAGGACAGGATGAAGCGCCTCTACGTAGGATTCGGCGCCATGGCGGCCTCTGCCTGGCTGACCGTCATCACCGGGACCTACATCGTCTACCCGTGGTACCGGGCCAAGCTTGCCGGCGCCCAGTACGCCGCCTGCAACGGGCTCGAGCTGCCCTCGACCAAGTGCTCGCCGCGCGACTTCATCCTGTCCAACGTGAGCGGCACCACCGAGGGCTGGCACAGCTTCGGGATGGAGTGGAAGGAACACGTTGCCTGGCTCGCGCCGCTGCTGGCAACAAGTGCGTTCCTCCTGGTGATCTACTACGGCCCGCGCCTGGTCGCGCGCCCCTGGCTGCGTAACGCGGTCATCGTCATGCTTGTGGCCGCCTTCCTGGCAGCCGTCGTCGCCGGCGCGTTTGGCGCCTTCATCAATAAGGTGGCTCCGATCGTATGAACACTCAGACCACATCGGCCATCGCCGAACTCGAAGGTCTGGACCTTCCCGCCCGCCCCGACGGCCCCGGCGCCGCGTTCATGCTGTCAGCAGGCATCGGCTGCTTCGTCATGGGACTGTTCACCACCCTCGATGAGGCCAACAAAGGCGTCGACGCATTCCTGGCTCCGTGGGGACCCGGCGGTGTCGGCCCCTCGGCGGCAAAGTCGGCCTGGCGGTCATCGCCTATGTCGTCTCCCTCGCCGTCCTCCTGGCTGTCTGGTGGAAGAAGGACGTCAACATCAAGACCTGGTTCTGGATCAGCCTCGGACTAGGCTGCCTCGGCGTCTTGATGACCTTCCCCTGTTCTTCCAGATCTTCGCGGCCGAGTAGATGAAGCCCGCCGACCGCGTCTACGCCTGGGCCACGGCCGCGGGCGAGGGCTCGTCGCCTTCATGGTGACCTGGCTCCTCGCAGGCCGGCTGATGGAGCTCGTACTTCCTGAACCCACGGCGGCGAACACAGCCATGACCGTCGCCGGGGCCATCGGAGCCCTCACCCTCACCGTGGAAGGAATGAGGCACTCGGCCCAACTGAGAAGCGCCCCCACCCAGCCGTCCCCCTGAAGCCCCGGGCTGAGCCGAAGGTGCGCCCGACGCCCGGCGTCGGGCGCACCTCGCTGCCCCGCATGGCCCCTGCAGCAGAACCGATATGGCGCGGCGAGCTAACGTGCATGCGGCAGGACTCCGGCACCGTCCGGCCGCTCGGCGCTGGGAGATAGGTGATACATGAATGTGTGGCAGGCGATCCTTCTGGGTGTCGTCGAGGGCTTGACCGAGTTCCTGCCCGTGTCGAGCACCGGGCACCTCACCCTCGTCGAACGGCTCCTCGGCTGGCAGGTCGATGATCCTGGCCTCACCGCCTTCACCGCCGTCATCCAGCTCGGCGCCATCGCTGCGGTGCTGATCTTCTTCTGGTCCGACATCGCCCGCCTCGCGGCGGCGTGGGGACGCGGTCTGGTTTCGGCGAACGCGCGGCGCGACCCCGACTACCGGCTGGCGTGGTACATCATCGCCGGCTCCGNNCTGCCAATCGCCGTCGTCGGCATCCTGGCGCGCCACCTGATCACCGGACCGTTGCGCAGCCTGTGGGCCATCGTGGTCGGCCTGCTGGCCTGGAGCCTGGTGATGGCCATCGCCGAACGCGTCAGCCGCCGCGACCGCGGAGAACGGGAGCTCACTCTGGCTGACAGCGCGGTGATCGGGGCCATCCAGTGTTTCGCCCTACTCCCCGGCGTGTCCCGCTCCGGCGCGACCATCAGCGGTGGCCTGATGCGCCACCTCGACCGGGTGGCCGCCACCCGGGTGTCGTTCCTGCTCGGAATCCCAGCCCTCCTCGCAGCCGGATTGTTCGAGGGGGTGAGCGAGGCGTCTGCGATCGGCGCCACCGTCGGGTGGGTGCCCACTGCGATCGGCGTCGTGGTCAGCTTCGCCGTAGCCTACGCGGCGGTCGCGTGGCTGCTGCGTTTCGTCAGCCACCACCCGATCACCGTCTTCGTCTGGTACCGGATCGCCCTGTGAAGTGTGCTCGGCGGCCTGCTGTTGAGCGGAGTCGTGTCAGCAAGCTGACCCCACCGACGCGCTGCTCGGCCGGCGCCAGGCGCTCAGCCCGCAGCCGGTGCTGGGCATCGAAAAGCCGGCGGAACGCGAGCTGGACCGAGATGAGGCAGCCGAGTGAGGTGCTGGCGGCGATCACGAACATGATCACGATCTGGTAGCGCACCGCGATCTCCGGGGGCGCACCNCCGAGGATCTGCCCGGTCATCATCCCCGGCAGGCTCACAATGCCCATCACCGCCATGCTGTTCAGGGTCGGGATCATGCCGGTGCGCATCGCCTCCCGCAACGGCGCCTGCGCCGCCTCCCGCCGGGTTGCGCCCAGAGCCAGCAGGCTTTCGATGACGCCACGGTCCCGATCAAGGATCGCGGTGAACCGGTCGACCGCCAGGGACACCCCGGTCAGAGCATTACCCAGGACCATCCCCAAAACCGGGACCGCATACTGCGGCAGAAACCACGGCCGGACGTCGAGGATGCCGCCGAGCAGGACCCCGCTGAGGGCGAACGAACTGAACAGGATCGACACCAGGCTGTCCAGGAACAACCCCGCATAGCGCCGCTTCGGACGCTGCGACGCCGCCTGCGCGGCAAGAACACTCATGACCAGCCCGATCCCGACTACCAGGAACGGGTCGCTCAGCGAGAAGACCCACGCCAGGACCAGTCCGACGAGCAGCAGCTGCACCGTCATCCGCACGCTGGCGACCAGGATGTCGCGGCCGAGCCCGAGCCTGAGCCGCCACGACAACAGCAGCGACACCAGCATCAGCCCGGCTGCAAGCAGCAGCTGGACGTTGTCGACGTGGACGCTACCCATGCTCGGCCACCAACGACACCGGCAAGTCCCAGGAACGGCTGGCGATCCGCGAACGGCTCCCCGGATCGTGGCCGACCCACACCACCGCCCGCTCACCTTGGCCACACCAGCGCAGGATCAGCTCCTCGGCACGATGCGCCAGATCCTGATCGAGAGCGGAGGTCACCTCGTCGAGCAGCAACACGCTGGGCGAGAGCAGCAGAGCCCGCACCAGAAGCACCGACTGCACCTCACCGCCCGAAAGGCTCACCGACTCCGCCCCCAGCAGATCCGGTGGCCGACCCAGCGAGACCAGAAGGTCCACAGCCTCATCCCTCACGAAACGGGCCCGGCTGTGCGCGGCCCAGCCGAACGGCATCCGAAGCAGTGACTCCACCGTGCCCGGCGGAAGAGAAGGATTCTGGGGCACATACATCACCCTCGACCGGAACGCCGGCACCCCCATCTCCTCCGCGGTGCGCCCGCGGTAGACCACCCGTCCCTCACCCAACGGAACCAGCGCCGCCATCGCACGCAGCAACATCGACTTGCCGCTGCCCGATGCTCCCCGGATCCCCACCCGCTCGCCGGCAACCAGGTCGAGGTCCACGTCGGCCCACAGGACCCGCTCACCCACCCGCATCCCTGCGCCCCGCACCGACAGCAGCTGCATGACATCGTCTCCTGAGGCCGACCACTTTGATATCGCTCCACGATATCGATCCACGATACGCTACCGTGAGGGCGGTCCACGGACCCCTCGGGCTAGGTCTGCGAAGGAGGCTCGACCGGATGAACGATCTGCTGCGTGGAGCGGTCCGGCTCCACGTCCTGCACCACGCCGCGCAGGCGCCCGTCCACGGCGCCTGGATGGCCACCGAACTGGAGCGCCACGGCTACCGGATCAGCCCGGGCACGCTGTACCCGGCGCTCCACCGGATGGAACTCGAAGGCCTCATCATCTCCGAGAAGGTCGTGGAGGCCGGACGGATGCGACGTACGTACCGGATCACCGAAGCCGGACGGACCGAACTCGCCGACGGAATCCGCACCCTCACCGAACTCGCCCGCGAACTGCTCGGCCCCCACAGGAACAACCACTAGACGCAGAAGTCGCCCATCGATATCGTGCTTCGATATCAAGGCTGCGCATCCGGTGCGGCCTCAGCACGTGGAGGTCCGGCGTGGGCGATCCCGACACCACCACCCTCGCCGCCCGGTGGCAGCGGGCCGGCGAGGTCCTGGTCGTGTTCCTCGGCCTCGGCCTGACCAGCTTCGGCGGTCCGATCGCCCATCTGGGCTACTTCCGCCGCACCCTGGTCGAACGACGCAAGTGGCTCACCGAGCGGGCCTACGCCGACTTGGTGGCGCTGTGCCAGTTCCTGCCCGGCCCGGCGTCGAGCCAGGTCGGTATGGGAGTCGGACTCCAACGGGCCGGCCTGCCCGGGCTCCTCGCCGCGTGGATCGGCTTCACCCTGCCCTCGGCGATCCTGATGACGGGGTTCGCCTATGGGCTGGAAGCGCTCGGTGGCGCCACCCAATCCGGCTGGATCGCCGGCCTCAAGGCGGCCGCGGTCGCCGTCGTCGCGAACGCGGTCCTCGGCATGGCACGAAGCCTCACCCCCGACCGCCAACGGGCCACCGTCGCCGTAGCCGCCATGGTCGCGGTCCTGCTCAGCCCGCCCGCCTGGACGCAGGTCCTCGTGATCGCCGCGGCCGGCATCATCGGCCTCCTCTGGCTCAAGCCGTCCCTCACTCCACCCGACGACGACCTCGCCGTCCCGCTCAGCCGCACCGCAGGCACCATCAGCCTCGCACTGTTCGCCACGCTCATGGTCGGGCTGCCCATCCTGGCAGGCCTCACCGCCAACCCCGCCCTCAGCCTCGCCGACAGCTTCTACCGCTCCGGATCCCTCGTATTCGGCGGCGGCCACGTCGTCCTGCCCCTGCTCGACGCCGAAACCGTCCAGAGAGGACTCCTGAGCCACGACACGTTCCTGGCCGGCTACGGTGCCGCCCAGGCCGTCCCCGGACCGCTGTTCACCTTCGCTGCGTTCCTCGGCTACTCCCTTAACCAGCCGCCCAATGGGCTGCTCGGTGCCACCATCGCACTGCTCGCGATCTTCCTGCCCTCCGCACTGCTCATCGCCGGGGCCCTGCCCTTCTGGGACCAGCTCCGCCGGGCACCACGAGCCCAAGCCGCCCTTATGGGCATCAACGCCGCCGTCGTCGGCATCCTGGCCGCCGCGCTCTATACACCGGTCTTCACCGCCGGAATCCAAACCCCTGCCGCCATGGCCATCGCCGCCGCCGCCTTCATCGCCCTCACGAACTGGCGAACCNCCGCCTGGGCCGTGGTCATCGCCGCCGGGCTCGCCGGAGCCGCCCTCCTGTGAGGAGGTCTCGCCGCGCCGTTCAGCGAGTCCGGCGCTGACGTGCCGCACTGAAACTGTCCGAGACAGAAAAGGGCGCTCACGATGAGGGGCCACCTTCGGACTGCCTCGACAAGCGGTGTCCTGGCGTCTACCCCAAAGTGGCAGATGCCAAGGGTTGGGCCGGCGTCGCTCTAGGGTCTGATTGGGGCTCCTGTTACGCCAGTGTCTAGCAAGGGTCTCAGTGACCAACTGGACGGCCAGAACCTACCGAGGCGCGAGCTCAGGGATGGGCCGACGGCCAACAAGCCAGTGAGCATGTCGCACGTCACGCTGCCGCCCCAGTAAGGCGGTAGCGCGGGCTCGCAGCCACCGACGGCTCGCCAGCGAAAGCCCAGGTCATCACGTGATTCGCATCGTGCGTTGTTGCCTATCCGGGTCGAACACCGAGCGAGTCAGCACAAATCCAACACACCTCGTGTGTTGAGTTCGGCGTCACATCTCGAGGAGGCTCCAGTCCCGGATGTAGAAGGCGAACCCGTCCGTGTCGTCGACCCCTTCGAACCCTAGGCTGAGGAGCCAGGCATCGAACTCGTCGGCCAGGACCCGCTGAACAGCATCGAGGGTGGTCCGATTGGTTCGGATGTTCCCGGGCGGTACCTGTCCCAGAGTCTCGACGAAACGACGCCAGTGTGGCTTGACCATCACGCGCCACAAGCGACTCTTCCTGACGTCGTCGCTGATCGCCCTCTTCGGTGAGACACCGCCGGGGATCCGGGCAGCAAGATACGCCAAGAGTTTCCAGGCTGTGTGCGTCTCCTGGACGATGCCGTACCACAGGCGCTCGACGTCCAGGTGCTCCTGGTACTCGACGCAGGCGACGCGAACGAGTGCGGCATGCCAGTGCTCGAGAACCCCNGGCAGGTCCCATTCGTTGTCGGAGGAGACTGAATGGTCGATAGCTCGCTCAGCTCGGTACTCCTGGATCACCTGGTCAGCGACTGCCTCGAGGTTCATGCGTCCGCGCGGAAGATGGCTGAGCTCAGGATCGGTTTCGCCGGCTTGGGTCATCGCAACGTGCTGGCCCTCGTGAAGCACGGTGTGAATAGCGATGCGAGCAGAAGCGGCGTGTTGTTCCGGCGTCTTGTCGAGTGCGAAGAGGATGTCGGGAAGGAGGACATCTATGGTGCCGTCGGGCATGGGCATGGTCTTTCCGCCCACCACGCCGGTGCTTCTGTCCATGCCGTAGCCGTCCCGGTAAGGGCCGGGGTCCATGCGCTGGCGAGCGGATTCCACGAAGTCGCCGGTGATAATGAGACGGCACCGATCCGGCTCGACAGCGACCTGACCGAGCAATGCTGCGCACGCCGCGATCAACTCAGGGGCGACAGGTTCTTTCAGTGTCATGCCGAGCAGCGTCGGATCGGTGAACTCGAGCTGGATACTGGGCAAGCGAGGAGCTGAGTCATTCACTTACCAAGTGTCGTATGCGCCACCGACACCATGCCGCCACAGAAGCCGGGCGGCACCCAAACGGTCGGCTTGAAACTGTGGGCGCTTTCGTGGCGCGACCGGACTTCGGCCCCGGAAGGGATCACTAGAGGGTCGTCAGCCTCCCGGCACCCAACCGTGCTGCGGCGGTCGGCCGGGCCGATCGATCGAGTTGACTGAACTTGGTCCGATCAGTCCTCGTTCGGCGTGCAGGCTGAGGAACGGGGATGACGCGACGTGTTCCCAGACTGGCAGCGCCCGAACCCCTTCAACCTCTGCGCGGCGCAGCTGCTGCAGTAGCCCGATGGAGAGACTGAGGTCCGAGTTCGCACGTCGGGTAGAACCGGTCAAGATCCACCCAAAACGGCTGCCGGGATCGGGAAGCCAGTCGCTGCGATGGGTGCCGGGATGCCGCGTCAGGTACGCCGGCCCAAGCGCATCGGCGAGGACCCACACCCTCCGGATGTCACACGCCGTTGGAGTTGCTTCTCGTGTACCGCCCCGACCTCGCTCGCCGTGAGCAGCACCGACTCGAGTCCTGTCAATGACCCAGGTCCGGCGCACCAGAGTCCCTTCGACATAGCTTCCTCGAGGTCTTGCGAGGACTGGCGCAACTCTCCGGATCGGCCATCGAGTCGGAGTTCGGTCGGCCAGTCTGCGGCAGCCTGCCAGGACTGGAAGGCTGCAAGGACCGCAGCCCGGACCCGCGGCACTCCGCCGGCTTGACCCCTGTAATGAGCGAGGTCATTCGCAACCGTGCAGCAGATTCGGGCAATGGTTGCGGCCGTCCTCTGGAAGGCGTACTTCGTCGCCCGGGTCGGGCTGCCGAGGATCTCGGCTGCGATACTGGCCCAACGGCTGATGGCACCATCGAGGCTGCCTGGTGCGGGTCCGAGGCGCAGAAGAGACACGGGCCCTTGCAGCGGCCGGGGCGGCACATGGGAGCCAAACTCGGTGCCCTCCGCGAGATCGCGGAGCAGAAGCATCGCGGCCGAGTGCTGTCCCGGCGGGGCCGCTCCGACCAGGCTGGCTTCCGCTGCGACATGGAGGCTCGCGAGGATGTTCGCGCGCAGTTGCGAGCGGTCCATCAGGCTCGCCGACCTCACTACGTCGGGACGGGAGTCGAGTGTGTCGGCGAGAACTCCCAAGGTGAGCGCGACTCTAGCCAGGGGCGAATCCTCGTCTCTTTTCTGACCATCCGGCACTGCCGCGAGTTGTTGCAGAATGGGCCTGAGTTCGGTCGGACCCTCCAGGAGGTCGAGCACTCGCGTCGCATTGCGCGCCAAGAGCCCCCAGGCATCGGTCGTGAAGGGCAACGAGGCCCTCTGCGGGGACATGAGCTCACGGGTGCGGTCCATAAGCGCATCAAGCAGAGCCTCAACGCTGGCCACGGTCGTTCACCTCGACGAGGACTCGCTTCAGTTCGGCCAACGCGTTCTCCGCCACCGGGTCCGCGGCCAGAACGAGATGGCGGATGGCTGATTCAAGGGACGGCTTCGCTCCCCGCTCGGCGGCACCGATAACGCTGGCCCAATCCACTCGCTGAGCGCGTCCTGGACATCAAGGATTCGCGCTGCGAGAGCAAGCGCCCTGCCGCTCGGGTCGGATTGGCTCAGCAGCTCGTGAACAGCGTGGCCGAGGTGAGCCTGAGCGATCACCGCATCGTTACGCATCGGATGCTCTCAAGGCGAGGTCGTGCGCCGCGAGCAGGTGCTGGGCCACGCCTCACCTCACCGACACCGGCCGAGGACCGAGGTCGGGCGTTTTCGCCGCAGTTCTGGGGTCGCCTGCTCGGTCGGGCGCTCTGCTGGACACGATCTCCCACACCGGTGCAGTGCGGGTGGTGTCGAGCGTGATGGCCTCTTGCCTGGCGAACAGCTCGCTGGTGGCGTCGCCGGACGGCTGGGTGTGGGCCAGGATGCGATGAGCGGCGGCGATCACGCGGTCGCCGGTTGCCTTCACGACTTGATCAATGCTGCGAGTGTCGCCGCTGCGTCCTGCGGCCTCCGTCGCCCAGCCGGCGACGTAGTTGAAGGTGTACTGGCTGGCATCCAGTCCGTGGGCTCGGGTGACGAGGTAGGCAACTGACTCAGCGATCACCTCGCTGATGCCACGGCACACCCTAGAGCCGTAGGCGGCGATGTCGTCCGGTTCCATGGTGAGAACGTGGCCGGCTTCGTGCGACAGCGTGCGGACGGCGTGGGCGTCGTCGACGTCGAGTCGAACGCGCACCTGTTTGGTGGTGAAGTCGGTGAGCCCGTTCGCTGCCCCGCATTCTCCTCTGGCGACGGTGAAGCCTTCGCCGGCCAGGAGTTCAGTGAGGGCGTCCCACAGCCCCGGCGGCGCTTGACCGACCAAGAGCTGAGGCTGCGGGCGCACCAGTTGGGGTGGCGGGTCCACCTGGGACGCGTCGAACACGCTTGCCACTTTCGTTCCCACCAGTTGGTAGCGGTGCAAGGGCCGTCCGTGGTCGTCAAGGACGGGCCGGCCGTCGGCATCCTCGATCGGGACCTTGCGGGTGACTGGCGCGAAGACCTTGATGGCCTTCTCGCTGCGGCGCACTTGGTGTCCCTTGGCTTGCCAAGCACGGTAGCCGGCGACGAGCGTGGCGTCCGGCTTTGCCATGAGGATCAAGCAGGTATTCAGGAACGAGTATTGGTGGAACGATCCGGCGAACGTCAGCCATCGCTGCCAGTTCTCGCGATCATCGAAGGTGGTGAGCTTGTCGGCGAGGTCCTGGTGCATCTGCTCGATCAAGTCTCGCCGTGCAGCCTCGGCCTCGTCTCGCTCCTTTGGCGAGTACGGCTTGCGGACCATCTGAATCACTGACCTGAGATCTCGCGGTACTCACGCTCCAGCTCGGCCAGCTCGCGGCCCGTGGCGCCCGCAGCGCGCCGGTCCGCGATCTGGTCGAGCAAGTTCTGCCGGATCAGCGGGAGGTCGGCCGGGACACCGCCCCTGATCTCGTAGTCGTCCTTGACCATTTGCCGGCTCCGATCGTTGTATGGGTCACCCCACTAAGCCGACGAGGCAGGGTCGATTCGGACACGCCTGCCGAAGTAGTTGCAAGACCGCCTCCCAGACACGGTGCGTCGAGGCCAACCCATCTGCGAACTGCGGCGTCGAAAAGCTGCAATGAGACGTGTCTGTTGAGCAAACCCGCAACTGCAAGTCGCGTTGCTCGATCTGCCGCTCCGCCGGTGCTGTCCGCGACTCAGGCGGCTGCCGAAGCGGTGCCGGGAGCGGGAGGACTGCTTCTTCCCGGATCTCGTCGTTGGCTAGCGGGTCTGCCTGGACGCGGGGCGACCCGGGAGAGTGGGGCTCCGCGGTGGCGAGGCCGGTCAGTTCGCCTTCTCAGGGGTTGGCGCGGGTTCTCGCCTCAAGTGATGGAGGCGCCTGCCGATCGGGTCGCGCCGTCGGTCGTCGACGACAGCCAGGCCAGGCATGTCAGCTTCGTAACTCCTGGCGAGCTTGGGCACCAAGGTTGTGGCGACGATGACCGCACCATGGCGGTCCGCCTCGTCGGAGAGGTGCCGGAAAACGCGCTGCCGGAACGGCCGGGCCAGTTGTCGGCCTCGTCGGGCGGCGTGGTGGTCGGACATCTCCCAGGCACCCTCGGCGTCCGCGTGGACGAGCAGGGTAGCGGTTGGGTCGAAGTAGCCGACGACCCAGCCGTGCCTCTGGAGCCGTTTCAGCGTCCACAGGAACGAAATCGGGACGCTGAGCAGACAGAGGACGAAGACGATCGCCGCCCAGACTGCGGCGTCGGCTACGTCCGGAGGCCCGCCCACCACTAAGTCGCCGATCAGCTGGAACGCCCCGATCAAGGCCGCGACGAACACCATGAAGCCGAACACGCCCGGATCTAAGTGGAGCACCGTCATCAGGCACAGTCGTCGGATGTTCCGGGTAGTGATGGCCTCGGTTCCTGGGAGCGGTGGCGGTGGCGGTGGAATCGGCGGCCTAGTGCCTGGGGTGCGCGGCGCTGCCATTGAACGACTCTGCACCCTCACCCGCCTGCCGGCCAAGGGAAGAGTGTTCCCAGGCGTTCGAAGCTCATCTGGATGCGGTCCCGACCGACCCGTCGTCCATTTGGGTCGGGGACAAGGCCTCCGGTGTGTTCGTGGCTGCCGCTGGCGTGGGCGACAGCTGCCAGGGCGAACTGGACGTGGTCGCGGTCCAGCCCTGGGATTGCGGTGTGCAGGTCCACCGGGGCGCCGCCAAGCAGGGAGGCGGCGATCCGGAGCATGCGTGCCTCACCGCAGGACAGGACGCCGATGTTGGCCTCGTTCATCTCGGTGACGTCGATCCACCACCAGCCNGGATCGTCGCCGGACCGGACCCAGGGTTGGCCGGCGCCAGCGAATCGTCCATTGCTGGTGCGGATCAGTAGTTCGACGCCCACCTCGAGCGGGTAGATGCCCCCGGCCCAGGCCCGCAGGCCTGCGGACGTGTCTTGGCTATCGCTGCGCATCCCTGTGGACTCCCATCTGGTGGTTTGCTGCCGGGTGGGAAGCGCTTGCCCGCACCCCGAGCGCTTCGGCGCGCTCCTCGTCGGCGACGCCGCGTCGCTGGTCGCGGATCATCGATGACAGAACCAAGCCGAGGCCGTCGGCGACGACCCGGCGATTCTCAAGTCCGCGAAGGGTGACTTCCCAGCGCCGACGGAGGTGAGGCGCCGTCGCGCTCAGCAGCCCGGCCGCAGTGAGCCCGACGAACGCCGGCCAACGTGCGGCGTGTGCGCTGTCGACCAGTGCCACTGCGACGATGAGCCAGCGGCCTTTCCAGGACAGCGACAGCACCGCCGCGCCGCGGGCAACCGGCCCGAACCAAGCACGAACGGTCTCGACTGCCAACCACGGGCTGCAGTAGACGCCAACGGCAGCCACCAGCCGCGAGTGGTCCACCGGCTCCCGCCCGGCCGCCTGACTGACCAGCACACAGACCTGGTCGTCGTCGATCTCTCCGAACACGACCTGCTGCAGCAGCGCCCGGCTGACCAGCAGGTCGGTCCCTCTTGGCATCACCACGGAACGGCCGGCCAGTCGAGACGCCACCCAGATCGCCGGCTGGCGACGTCCGCGCAGCGACGCGATCGGCACGATGGCTGCCAGAACCTTCCGCTCCTCGAACGGGGTCGCTGGCCGCGCCCCGAACCGCCACCACAGCCCGATGCGGGTGTTCCGTCCCACGACGAGCAGGACACCGAAACCGGCCACCGCTGCGAACGCACCCAGGGAGGAGCCGGCGACGACCATCCAGATCAACGTGCTCACGATCACCCCGGTGATCTGAGCGGCCGCCCATGAAGCGCGCCACCGCATGGGTCAGCCCTCCCCTGCCGTGGACACGATCTTCTCCAGACGCGAGACGTCCCGAGCGTTCAGCTCGCCACCGCACCAGTCAGCAACTTCGGTCGGGCTTAGCCCCTCGGCGAGCATCTTGCGGATCGCTGCGGATGCGGCCTCCTCGGCACGGGTCACGGCGGCGTCCCGCTCGGCGATCGCGGACAGCACGGCCACCGCCTGGCCGGTCAACCGCTTCTCCCTGGCGAGACGCTCGCGCGTCTTTACCATCAGCGCCTCGGCGACCCGGCGCCTAGCCCGCTGTCGCATGCTTTGGCTACCACTCATCGGAATCTGCTCCCTCGATCCTCGGGTTCCTCACCCCACTAAGCCGACGGGACCCCCTCGATTCGGACAACCCACGCCGACGAGTTCGCGACCCCACGATGTCCCCCGGAGAGATGTTCAGGTTTCCGAGTCCCACACACCTCTTGCATGTGGCCCCCGACCATTGCGAATCCCGCCTGACGGGATCGCAATTCCGCTGAAGTTCTCGGCCGGCGGTGTCCGAATCCAGGCGGTCTCATCGGCTTAGTGGGGTGTGACGATGAGCCTGCACCGCATCACCGCCGGGTCGGGCTACGACTACTTGACCCGACAGGTGGCAGCCATGGACAGCACCGAGAAGGGCTACACCGGGCTGGCGTGCTACTACACCGAGAAGGGCGAGACGCCCGGACGGTGGGTCGGCACCGGCATGGCCGGCATCGACGGGTTGGCTGCCGGCGACCTGGTGACCGCCGAACAGATGCTGTCCCTGTTCGGCACCGGCATGCACNCCCTGGCCCCGCAACGCGCCGCAACACTGGAAGGCACCGACGTCGGCGAGAAGGAGTTCCGCGAGGCCACCAGGCTGGGGCAGCCGTTCCGGGTCTACCGAGATGACATCAGCCCTTTCCGGGTCGAGATCGCCCGCCGCCTGGACCTGCTGAATAAGTCGCGCGGACTCCCCGGGNACACCAAGAACTCGATCGAGGACCGGGCCAGAATCCGCTCGGAGGTGGCGCTGGCCATGTTCGAGAAGCAGTACGGCCGCAAGCCGCTCGACACCCGCGAACTCGCCGGCCACATCGCCGAGCTCTCCCGGCAGAAGACCACCGCCGTCGCCGGCTACGACCTGACCTTCTCCNCCGTCAAGAGCGTCTCGAGCCTGTGGGCGCTGGCCAACCCGACAACCGCCGCGACGATCGAACAGGCCCACCACGCCGGAGTCGCCGAGGCCCTGGCGTTCATCGAACGCACCGCCCTGTACACCCGCACCGGCACCAACGGCATCCGCCAGGTCGACGTTCGCGGCCTCATCGGAACCGCCTTCACCCACCGCGACTCCCGCGCCGGCGACCCCGACCTGCACACCCACGTCGCGATCGCGAACAAGGTCCAGACCCTCATCGACGGACGCTGGCTGTCCATCGACGGCCGCGTCCTGTTCAAAGCCATAGTCGCCGCCTCTGAGACCTACAACACCGCCCTCGAACAGCACCTCATCCAGTCGCTCGGGCTGCGGTTCGAGGAACGACCCAACCCCGACCGACGCAAGCTCCCCGTCCGCGAAGTCGTGGGAATCGAACCCGCCCTGAACGCCCGCTGGTCGCAACGGCGCCAGAGCATCGAGTCCCGCCGCCGCGTCCTGGCCGCCGCCTTCCAGCGCCAGCACGGCCGTCCCNCGACGCCGGTGGAGGCCATCGCCCTGGCCCAACAAGCCACCCTGGAGACCCGCGAAGCGAAGCACGAGCCGCGCACTCTCACCGACCAGCGCGCCGCCTGGCACGACCAAGCGCTCGAAGTGTTAGGCGGAGAACGAGGCCTCCGCGCGATGCTCCATCGGGCGTTGCACCCCGATCACGGAACGCTCCAGGAACTGGACCAGCAGTGGTTCGACGAAGCTGTCGGCGCCATGTTGGCCCGGATGGAGACCACCCGCTCCAGCTGGCAGGACTGGCACCTTCGCGCCGAAGCGCAGCGGCAGGTCCGCCGCGCCGGCGTGCCTCGCGAGCAGACCGAGGCTTGGATAGGCCAGCTGGTCGGGGCCGCGATCGCCCGCTCCGTGCCAATCACCCGAGCCACCGACAGGGTCGCCGAACCCGAACCGCTGCGGCGCATCGACGGCCAGAGCGTCTACACCGTCGCCGGGTCGCAACTGTTCACTTCCAGCCGCATCCTCGATGCCGAACAGCGTCTGGTGGCCTTCGCCGGCCTGCGGGGCGGCATGGTCGCCGACCCCACCGCCATCGACCTGGCCCTGCTCGAATCCGAAGCGAACCGGGTGCGGCTAAACCCCGGCCAAGTGCTCCTGGTCCGCGAAATGACCACCTCCGGCGCCCGGCTACAACTCGCCATCGCACCGGCTGGATCAGGCAAGACCACGGCCATGGACGCCCTGTCCCGGGCATGGATCGGCTCCGGCGGCAACGTCGTCGGCCTGGCCCCTTCCGCCGCGGCCGCAGCTCAACTCGGCGCCCAGATGGACGGCCACCACGACACCCTCGCCAAACTCGTCTGGGATCTCGGACAGCACGACACCACCGACTGGAACCGGCTCATCGGCCCCCGCACCCTTGTGGTGATCGACGAAGCCGGGATGGCCGACACCGTCTCCCTCGATACGGCAGTCCGCTACGTCCTGAACCGCGGCGGCAGCGTCCGGCTGATCGGCGACGACCAGCAGCTGGCCGCAATCGGGGCCGGCGGCTTGCTCCGCGACATCCAGTCCCAACACGGCGCGCTGCGCCTGACCGAACTCGTCCGCTTCAGCGACCCCGCCGAAGGGTCAGCCTCCCTCGCCCTCCGCGAAGGACACACCGCAGCCCTCGGCTTCTACCTCGACCAGCACCGCATCCACGTCGGCGACGAAACCACCATGGCCGACGACCTGTTCGACGCCTGGAGCGCCGACCGCGACCGCGGGCTCGACTCAATCATGCTCGCCCCCGCCCGCAACAGGGTCACCGAACTCAACCAACGCGCCCGCACCCGACGCCTCGCCGGCACCATTCCGGACCGAGAGGTCGACCTCGCCGACGGCAACCAGGCCAGCACTGGCGACACCATCATCACCCGGCAGAACAACCGGCTGCTGCGCGTCGCCGCCAACGACTGGGTCAAGAACGGCGACCGCTGGACCGTCGTCAGCGTCGATCCCAAGCGCGGAATCCGAGCCCGACACACCCAGTCCGGACGCCTGGTCACCCTGCCGGCCGACTACGTCGCCGAGCAGGTCGAACTCGGCTACGCCTCCACCACCCACACCGCCCAAGGCATCACCGCCGACACGATGCACGGCCTCCTGGTCGGCACCGAGTCACGCCAGCAGGCATACACGATGCTCACCCGCGGCCGGCACCACAACGCCGCTTACCTGGTGGCGGTCGGCGACGGCGACNCCCACACCACCATCCGACCCGAGACCGTCAACCCACTCACCCCCACCGACCTCCTCGAATCGATCCTTGCCCGCGACGAGTCCCCAATCTCGGCCACCACCGCGCTCCGCGACGCCGCCGACCCGACCCGCCTCCTCCACCAAGCCGTCACCCGTTACAGCGACGCCATGGGCTTCGCCGCCGCCCACATCGCCGGCGACGTCGGCATCCGCGGCCTCGAACGACGCGTCGAGGAAGCACTCNCCCACATCACCAGTGCCGACGGCTGGCCATCGCTGAGAGCCGAACTCCTGCTGGTCGAAGCCGACGGTGGCGACGCGATCCTGGCGCTCGCCCGCGCGACCGCCGAACCCGTCAGCACCGTCCAGGACCCGGCCGCCGTCCTGGCGTGGCGGGTCGCCGACCGACGCGGACGACACGGCGGCGGACCACTCNCTTGGCTCGGCGGCATCCCGTCCGAGATCGCCCAGCATGCCCTGTGGAACCCCTACCTCACCGCGCGCGCCGACCTCATCCGCCAGCTCACGCGAGAGGTCCGCAACCAGCACGACCACCTGCCCGCCTGGGTATCCGCCGGCGCCACCCCGTCGAGCGACGTAATCGCTGAAGTCGAGGTTTGGCGGGCCGCCACCGGCACCCCCGACAGCGACCTGCGACCGACCGGCGAACGGCAACACGCGACCGCGGCCGCCCGCTACCAACGCCAGCTCGACCATCGCCTCGAGATCAGCCACAACACCGCCCTCGACGAATGGGGCGCCCTGCTGAACGACATCTCACCCCGAGTCCTGGCCGACGACTTCGCACCCACCCTCGCCCGACGGCTCTCACAGCTCTCCAGCAGCCGCATCAACGTCNCCCGGCTCATCGGCCAGGCAGCCAAGGAGGGCGCGCTGCCTGACGACCACGCGGGCGCCGCGCTGTGGTGGCGCATGTCCCGACACCTCACACCCGCCGTCGCCGAAGCCGCCGACACCGCGCACCACCTCGCCACGCAATGGCTCGACCAACTCACCCGCACAGTAGGCGAGGCCACCGCCCGCGACCTGACCGCAAGCCGATGGTGGCCAGCCCTGGTCACCACCATCGAACGAGGACTCCAACACGGCTGGCCACTCGACCAACTCATCGACCACGCGCAACGAGCCGGCGCTGATGACAGCGACCCCTGCCAGACCTGGGTCTGGCGACTCTCCCTCCTCACCGACCCGGTCCCTCTCGCCGATGACGACCACGATCTCGCCGAGAACGAACCCCCAGCCGATCTTTGGGACGGCCACGAGCCTGACCCGGCGGCAGCCACGGACCACACGCTCCGTGAGAGAGCAGCGAAGGTCGAAACCCCGGAACACGATGCGAACGAGGATGAGCCGTACGACCTCGACCCGGAGCAGGGACTGGCCATCGAGGCCACTGTGCGTCGGGGTCTCCCTGCACCGGCGCCGACCGATGCCGAGGTGCGCGCCATGCTCGACTACCGCGACACCTGGCATGACAGCCCGCCGCGAGACCGACTCGTCCACGTCAACAACCTCACCGCCGACTACTACCAGCGCTGCTTCACCGACAGCTGGGCACGCGCCTATGCCACGCAACGGTTCGGGCAAGACCTCGCCGACAGCGCCTACCGAGCCGGCTACGCGCCAGCCGGCTGGACGTCACTGGTCGACCACCTTCGCGGCCACCACGTCACTGACCAGGAGATGCTCGCCGCCGGCGTCGCCACCCGAGCCAGCACCGGACGCCTCATCGACCGCTTCCGCGACCGCATCACCTTCCCAATCGCCAACACCCACGGCACCGTCGTGGGATTCGTGGGACGCCGACACCCCGACCTCACCGACGAAGACGGGCAAGGTCCCAAGTACCTCAACACGGCCGAGACGGCCCTGTTCCGCAAGGGCGACCAACTCTTCATCCCCGGCACCGTCCACAACGACGGCGCGCCAGTCCTGGTCGAGGGTCCGTTCGATGCCATCGCCGTTGATGTCGCCACCGAGGGCGCTCTCACCGGTGTCGCCGCGCTCGGGACCAGCCTCACCGCCAAGCAGGCTGCGCAGCTTCGGCACTTCCGAAGCCAACCCATCCTGGCTACTGACTCAGACCCCGCTGGTCGCGTTGCCGCTGAATGCGACTACTGGCTGCTAGCGGCCAACGGGCTCGACCCAACCTTCGCTCAACTCCCCAGCGGCAGCGACCCTGCCGACCTGGTCGCCCGCGGGAACGCCGCAGCGCTGGTCACGGCGCTCAACCAGGCAGCACCACTCGCCGAGCTTCTCATCGACGACCGACTCGCGAACCTCCCGCCCGACGCGGCCGCGCTGCAGGCAACCGCGGTTCTCGCCGCCCAGCCACCGGATCGCTGGTTGCCAGGTTGCGACCGGATCGCAGAGCGCGCCGGACTCCCTTCGGGTTTCATCCGTTCGGCGTTGGTCAGCATGGTCAGAAGCTGGAACACCGACCCGCGTCGCGCTGCCGAACAGCAGCTGGACTCGAGCCGCGAAGCCCGGCGACGCTTCGGCTCCGTGGCGACCAGCGCGGAGGCGTCCGTCCGGCCCGAACGCGTCTACACGCCAAGCAGCACCATGCGCCCCGAGCGGGAAGGCCACCGGCGCTCGACCTCAGCCGATTGGGGCCGCTCACGCTAGTCGAGTGGGAGCGGCGAGGAGATACTGGCAACAGACCCGGGAGACGCATGACAACCATCCTGATCATCATCGCCGCCACCGGGCTCGGCGCGGCCCTCGGAGTCTGGACCCGACGACTGCTGGCGCCACTGCCCTACCGCCTGCAAGGGGAGCACGAGCTAGCCGAGCCTGGGAGCCGGGCCTGGCTGATGGTGGCGTCAGGACTCGCGCTCGGCAGCGTGACCGCATGGCTCGCCTACACCGACAACTGGCCGCTCGCCCTGACTGTCCTTCCCCTCACCCTTGCCGCACCAGCTCTGGCCGCCATCGACCTCGATGTGATGCGCCTGCCGAACCGCATCCTTGGGCCCACCGCACTACTCACGATCGCAGGCGTTGTGATAGCTGTCAGCTGGAGCGACGACTGGATGGTCTTGGCCCAGGCGTCGACCGGAGCGGTCTTGTCGGGCGGCACGTTCTGGCTACTCAACGTGGTCACCCGCGGTGGAGTCGGCCTCGGCGACGTGAAGCTCGCCGCTCTCATCGGTTTGGCTACTGGGTCGGTCTCCCTCATCAGCGTCTGGTGGGCGATCGCCGCCGGAACCCTTCTCGCTGTCGTCCGGCGAGAGGCTGGCAAGCGTCCCGGAGCGTTCGCGTACGGCCCCTACCTACTTATCGGCAGCTGGATTGCAGTGCTCTCGTCGCCGTGGTGATCTCGGGGAATACTGAAGCCATCGGCAAAGGGGCGTAGAAGCGCAGAAGCAATGGTGGACAGGCTTCCACGCAGTGGGATTCCCACCGATCCTGCGAGGCCCGCCATATCTCCCTTCAAGGAATCCGGCGTGAGCGAGCCGGTGCCGGGCTGATCGTGCCGTCATCGTCGCCGAGAGCAGATCGTCACGATGCCAAGAGACTCGCACCTACTGGTCGTCGCCCCGATCAAAGAGGGACGAAAGCCAACCCTCCCGCTCAGCGATCTGCAGGACGGGCACTGCGGGCACTGCGGCTACCTGTTGCCGGGGGCCAGCATCCCCCGGAGAACACGGCTAGAAGCGCCGCGGTCTTGTCGGATGGTGCCTGCTTGTCGAACGAGGCGATCGACGGGCACACGCAGCTTCGGGCGATGATGGTCGCCGCTTCGAGAAGGCGCTGATACGAGTTCTGATCGAGGTTGTCGATCGTGCGGTTCAGGAGGTCGAGATTCGTCGTCCATGCCTCCTTTCGCGCTTTGCAGATGAAGGCTAGGCACCAGATGCGTTGTGAAAGCGGGTCGGCATAGGTTTGTGCGGTAGTGCGCCACCACACCGGGTCAGCGGACTTCGCCCTTGACTCGAAGAGCAGCCGGCCGAAGTCGGCATCAGTCCCCAGAGGCTCTTTGCCGCGAGTGTTGCCTCCTGACACGAGGTTCGTCAGCGATCCGATGACGGCGATGCACGCGGCCAACCAGGTTGGGCCCATCGACTCGCTGAGCGCGTGTGCGGAGTTCTGCCAGATGGAAGTGGTGCCCTTCTGCCCAGCACCAGATCCCTTCATGGCCTCATGTATTAGCGGGATGACTGGCACAAGGTTGCGGTCGGCCACTTGTCGGCGTTGCCGCGGGTCCCAGTCGCTACGGTCTGGGTCTGGTTCGGCCAGCATCGCGAACAGTCTGGGGTGGGCCAAGCTGATCAGGTCGTGGGCGGGTGAGACGCCGAGCGTCGTCTGGCTCCATTCCCCGTCGAGGGCCTCACGGATGAGGGCGGCGAATACCTGCGAGTCAGCTGCAGGTGATGCTCCGGCGTTCACAGCAGCTCGGACCGCGGGGATGTCGTTCAGGTCGAGTCGTTCCCAGACGGCCGGGTCTATCGCGCTGCCGGCGGCCCGACGTTCTCCTGCGTGNAGCCAGAACGCAGCGTCCTCAGTGTCGATCGCCGAAGTGACGTGTGGCTCCCACCATTCGATAAAGTCAGCCAACGGCGCGTGTGCCGCTTCGAGACGTCGCAGCACCGGGTTGTCTTCGTGGGCCTCCATGCGGGTTCGGATCTGGCCGACCAACTCGTCACCGCCATGCTCTGGTGGGAGGCGAACCGACTCCGACTCCATGTAGGCGGCGACGACATCGGTTGCGTGGCCGTTGGTGAGGATCGCCTTGATGATCCTTCTCTGTGGTGTCGGACGCGGCTTGAAGACTCCGTCGCTGAGCAGTGCCCAGACTGCGCGGTAGCCGGTGTCTGTGAGGGTGTCGAAGTTGTCGATGAACGTGTCGGCCAAGTCGGACAGTGCGTTGGTCTTGATGAAGCCTGCCAGGAAGCGCGTTGTGTTCGCCCAGTACTCGCGTCGGCTCAGCTCGAGGAGGATGGTGGGGAGTGAAAGGCCGTCCCCCTCGGGCAAGTTCGCGAGGAACTTCGCGGCAAAGTACTCGCGGACGCTTTGAACGTCGAACTCGAAGTGGACCTGGTCTTTGCAGGTCAGAACCCATATTCGTTGCCAGGCCCCGGTGAAGAGGTCGTCGGCCATGTCGGTCTCAACACCGACGTCAACGAGGAAGTGCTTGATCTCCTTGACCATCTGCTCCTTGGTATAACTCCTTGTCCGGCTACTGTCCTCGGCTTCAGACTGGAGACGCCACGCGAGGTACGGTGTGACCTCTTCGAGCTGGTCCTGGTAGGTGAGGATCTGGTTGTTCTTCTCGACTTCGCGAGCGAAAAGGAGATCCATGTACTTCTCATAGAGCCTGGTCCGACCTCTCGGTGTGGCGGCACCGTACTTGTGGATCAGTGGAAGGATTACCGTCATCTGCATTGGGTTCTCAGTGAGCGCAGAGAAATAAGGCTCCTTCGATCTTTCCCTGTAGATGTCCTGAAGCTCGCAGACCCCTTCCGCTGTGAGTCTGTAGACGCCAGCCCACTTCTCGATGTACTGGTCCTTCAGGTTCTCGCTCAGCGGTAGCAGATGGGCCGGGGTGAACAGGTCGGACGTGGGTTCGGGCAGGAGCTTGAAGCTCGGCCGAGTGGTCACCACCACGAGCGACGAGTTGCGCTGAGCGACCACTTGTGAGGTGAACTTGTCGATTTCGGCGGCGACGGCATCTCGCAGTTCTGGGTCGGCAACCTCGTCGAGGCCATCGAGCCCGACGAACAACGGCATCGCATCCATCAGGTCGTTCAGGGTCTCCATGCTCACTGACTGGCCGGTGGTCTCGCTGAGATAGGACAGCAGGAACTGCCTGAAGGCGGACTTGGTGCGATGGCGGGTCGTGCCGCCGCGACGGTTGCGGCTCTTGGTCGCGGCGTGGGTTAACCACGATGCGTAGTCCTTGAGGTCGACACGGATCGGGAACCTCAGCAGGTTCGACATAGCNCTCGGCCCCGACGGGTCGGGGAAGTTGGCTTCGTCGTTCAAGAACGCGGCGCGGTAGCACTGGCAGGCGTATTGAAGCAGTGTGGACTTGCCTTGGCCTGGTGCTCCGCGAAGCAGAACTCCAGGATGGCTGGTGGCCAGCAGCGCCTGACACGCGCCGCCGGTCAGGCGTCCCAGGCGAACTGCGGCAGCGGACAGCTCATTCTCGATCTCCACGTCGATGAATAGGTCGGTGAGGCTCCTTCCGTGTACGCCTTCCTCCTGCTTGAAGCGGATGTCGGACTCTGACTGATACTGCGACGATGCTATGTCGGAAAGTATGCGCCGCAGCCGCTTCGCCTTCTCGGACTGCTGGTTCGAGCTGAACATGTACTCGGCGTACTCGTGGGCCCTGAGCATGTCGCCGAAGTGGAACTTGGTGTCTCGGGGCAACGCCACGACGTGCGCATCGACCTCGGCGCGCCACCAGCAGAAGAAGTTCACCTTGTACTTTTTCTGGTAGCCGTCGAGCATCTTCTCAATCTTGTCCCGGTCACCCCTCTCGGGCGCTGCGGTGCCCTCAACATTGGTGACGATGTAGTAGTCCGTCATCCCCGGGCGNACGAGCCATTCGAAGTGCTTGTTCTCCTCGTCGAGGGTTTGCCGGAGCCAAGTGGCAGGTCTTGCCACGGGCTTGTCGGAGAACTTCACCTGGAAGATGCAGCTCGTGCCGTCGGCAACGTCACGTCCNCCGTCCGTCTGGTTCAGGGGGAAGCACTGAACGCCAGGGCCCCGCTCAGCCACCAGGATCGCCTGGACGAGTTGCTGGAACCTCTCGTCGCCGAGTTCGCCATAACGGAACTGACCGGTCACTTCTTCCTCGAAGGTGGTGCTGGCACGGGATGGCCGCAAACGGCCTCAAGGGGTCCAACTGTGCACCCCGGTATAGCGAGTCGAGCAGGTCGCGGACGCGCGTGGCCCTCCACACGAACTCGCGCTGCATTTCTGGCACCTGCAACTCGGCACGCGCTCCACACGTCCGACTAGATCCTGGACGAAGTAGTCCCCCCTCGACATGCTTTCCTCTCTCGGTTCCTACAACGGAAGGCTGGGCAGCCCGTCCACGATTCTCATCGTCTCCACCGACACTCGGGTGACCCGCTTCACCAAGTCGACGATGTAGCGGGGNTCGCCGTGCTCGCGGCACCAGTCGTTCGGGTCGTTCACGATTCCGGAGTCCTTGTCCGTCTTCACTTGGTAGCGGTCGACCAGCCAGTCCAGCGCCGAGCGCGACCCGAGCATGTAGCGGTGTGCTTCGGCGGGGACGTCGCCAAGCGTCACTTGGCCGTTGTAGATCAATGCCTTCTTCGTGGCCTTGTCCGCCCATCGCATTTTCTCTACCCGGTATGTCTGCCACGGGTCGGTGACGAAGGCGCTCTGCTCCGCGAGCGGATACGGCTCCACGGTCTCGTAGTTCACGTGCAGATCGGACAGCCTCCGGCCAGCATCGGCGAACGCCTCGAAGTCAGATGTGGATGCTGCAAGCGGGATGCGCGGCAGCATCCTCTTCAGGTCAGCGGCGAATGTGGTGCGGTACTGCTCGGAATGCAGCACCCCGTACACGTAGAAGAAGATGTCGTCCTTACTGACCTGCGGTCCGAACTTCTCCCGGTACAGCGTCAGGATCCCGTCGGTGATGTTGTCCACCCGCCGGTAGCCCCACTCGTCGACGTCGGACGAAGGTTCTAGCAGGGACGCCTGGTCGGTAGTTGGCACCTTCTCGTAGGTCCATCGCGGGAAGAACTGACCTCCGCTACCTGCTCCGGTCACGTGAAGGTTCGGCAAGCGGTCGGAGGCGACAACGCCGAACGGCACTGCGGAGCCCATCCCAACGATGTAGAAGCCCATGTTCTTGTGTTGGGGTTCAGGGAATACGGACCCGAGTTGGTAAAGGCGGTGGATCACCCGGCGGTCGTAGTAGAGCCACTCCTTGCAGAAGGGCCGATATAGCGAAATACGGCAGGTGTCGGGGTCGAACCGGNNATGGGCCTGCCCGCCACGGCGTCGCGCTCGAGCAAATCTGTCNCAACTGATCCCAGATGGGTCTCGGTCGAGCATGGAGGCGTTTGCGACACCCCGTGCCGCTTCAGCGTTGAAGTTGGCGATCATCCGGCGCATGTTTGAGCGCGTGGCTTCCCGACCGAAGTTGTACGTCCAAGCGTCTCGGTTGGTCGAGAGCCCGCCAGAGTAGATCGCGAAATGCAGTGGCCCCGACGCGATTGTTGGCTTTGAGCCCAGCGGAGCGAACGTCTCGAACACCTCGGCCCGCTGGCTCAGCCAGTCGCCCGCATCGTTTGGCACGACGGTCCTCCACGCGACCGAGGCAAGGGTGTTTGCGTCAATCGACGAGAGCTTCTCGTCTCGGGTCTGGTAGTCGGGGACACCGTGGTAACGCAGCTGGCAGGGGGCGTCGGCGTTCTTGCGCTTGGCGGCGACGAGTACCGCGACCCCNGTCCGAGCACCCGAACCGAAAACCTTGCCGCCCTCTTGCCGGGAGAGCTCACCGGCGGTGCGCTGGTTGCCGCGCAGGTTGTAGACCCAAATGTCCCTGAACTCGTCCGTGAAGGTCCTGCGGAGGCCGTCCGCGCTATTCGAGTCGATCCAACCGTTGTTGGAGACGAAGGCGATGACGCCCTGGTCGCCAAGCCGGTCGGTGGCCCAGCGAAAAGCCCGCACATAGGAGTCGTACATGCTCGCCGACCTAGTTGCACCCGAGAGCGCAACATAGGTCTCGGCGATCCGACCGTCCAGGCTCGGATACTTCAGGTTGGCGTTGTCGTCGTTGGCTGAACCCTGGCCGGCGCTGTAGGGCGGGTTGCCGACGATGACCTTGATAGGCGCGGCGAGCTGAGCCTCGATGCGGTCGTTGTTGACCGGTATCAGGCTGGTGTCGGCACGGTCGCCGTCCTCGGTGATCTGGAAGGTGTCGGTAAGGGTCGCTCCGGGGAACGGCGCGTAGGGCACGTCGGCGTCCGGCTGTTGGCGCCGGGCGAGCGCCTGGTAGGTCGTTTCGATATTGACGCAGGCGATGTAGTAGGCGAGCAGCATGATCTCGTTCGCCCACAGCTCGCTGGTGTACTTGCGGGCGAGGTCCTCGGGCCGGATGATCCCCGATTCGAGCAGCCGCACGATGAAGGTGCCGGTGCCGGTGAACGGGTCGAGGATGTGCACGCCCTCGTCGGTGAGGCCGTAGCCAAACTCCTGCCGGCAGACGTCGTCGGCGGCGCGCAGAATAAAGTCGACGATCTCGACTGGCGTGTAGACGACCCCGAAGCTGCTGGCCTGCTTGGGGAAGGCCTTCTTGAAGAACTGTTCATACAGCTCGTGGATGACGGTCTGGCGCCCGGCTGGGGTTTCGATCTGGGCGGCGCGCTTACGGACCGACTCGTAGAAGGCGTCGAGCTTGGCGGTTTCAGCGTCCAGCCCGTGCCCAGCGAGAGCGGTCACCATGGCCTGCATCGTCCGCGAGACTGGGTTGTGGGCGGCGAAGCTGTCATGCTCGAACAACGCATCGAACACTGGCCGGGTGATCAGGTGCTGGCTCAGCATTGAGACGGCGTCGTCGGGGCCGATGCTGTCGTTCAGGTTCGCCTTCAACCCGTCCAGGAACACGTCGAACTGCTCGCGCACAGCTGGGCTGCCGGTGGCGAGGATGGCCTTGATGCGGGCGGTGGAGTTGGCGGTGATGTCGACGACGTCGTCGGCCCAGGCGTCCCAGTAGTCGCGGTCGCCGCAGCGCTTGACGATCCGGGCGAGGATCGAGTCCTTCCACTGCTGCAGGGTGAACAGCGGCAGCTGCAGTTCCGGCTCGGCCTTCTTCGCCAGCGGCTTGCCTTCTTCGTCGTCGGTGGGTCCGCCCTTGCCGATGACGTCGATGGTGATCTTGCCCTTGGTGTTCTTGTCCAGGTCGATCGAGTTGATCATGGCGTTGAACCGGTCATCGTGCGAGCGCAGCGCGTTCAGCACGTCCCAGACGACCTTGAACCGCTTGTTGTCCTTCAGCGCTTCTTCCGGAGCCATGCCGGCCGGGATCGCCACCGGAAGGATGACGTAGCCGTACTCCTTGTCCTTCGCTTTGCGCATCACTCGGCCGACCGACTGCACGACATCAACCAAGCTGTTGCGCGGGTGCAGGAACAGCACTGCGTCCAGCGCGGGCACATCCACGCCTTCGGACAGGCACCGGGCGTTCGACAGCACCCGGCACTCACCCTCGGGAATGGGCGCCTTCAGCCAGGCCAGCTTCTCGGCACGCTGAAGCGCGTTCATGGTGCCGTCGACATGCGCCACGTCGCAGGAGAGGGTGTCGTCGGTGCCGTCGGTGACTGCGTCGACGACCTCAGGAAACGCGGTGGCGAAGCCCTTCGAAGAGCGAATGTCGCGCAGGAACGCGACCGCCCGCTTCATCGGGGACGGGTTCGGGCCGAAGTCGCCGTCGGCGGTGTGCTTGGCCAGACCGTTCCAACAACCCACGATCTTCGCCGCGTCGTCCAGCGACAGTTCGAGGTTGTCGTCGGCCAGAGACCGCTGCAGCGGTTCGGCGATCGCGTCGCCCTCGACGACCAGCACCATGACCTTGTAGTCAGACAGCAGACGCTGCTCGACCGCGTCGCCGAAGCCGAGCCGGTGAAACTCCGGCCCGTACAGATCCTCGTCGTCCATGGAGGTCAGGATCGCGGCCGCGTCGTCGGCCTTCTTCTTCACGGCGTCGCCATAGATGCGTGGGGTGGCCGTCATGTAGAGACGGCGCGCTGCGGGCAGGTAGGTGTTGTCGTGGACCTTCACGAATGCCGACTCGTCCGCCTCACCGGGCAGCTTCACCCCGGTGGTGCGGTGGGCCTCGTCGCACAGGATCAGGTCGAACTGCTGCGAGGACGACTTCTGGGCTTGGGCGACCACGTCGATCGACTGGTAGGTGGAGAACACGACCGTCATGCCGCGCAGGCGTTTCCCGACCGAGGCGAGGCCCTCGGCCAGGCGAGCGGCATCCGTGGTGGGCAGCGGGATGTCGTGGGTGGTGATGTCCTCGGCCTGGGCGCCGGCCCTGGTGTCCGAACACACCACGAAGGGACGGATGTCGGTCTGGGTCTGGGCCATCCACTCCCGCAGCGACTGCGATACCAGCGAGATCGACGGTGCGAGGAAGAGCACCTTCAGCTGGCCGCCGTTCTCGGCACACAGTTGCTCGGCCAGCTTCAGGGAGGTGAAGGTCTTGCCGGTGCCGCAGGCGGAGATCCACTTGCCGCGGGCTGAGGTGGCGAAGCCGGCGGTGATCTTGTCGATCGCAACCTTCTGGTGTGGCCGCAGGCCGTACTTCACGGCTTTCTTCAGCTGGAACTCCAGAACACCGGGGCGGCTTGCNATCCAGTCGATCGGCGACTCCGCGATCTCGGCCAGCCCGATCCGTTGCACCGGAATCGCCTGGTTCACCAGAGCGTCCTCGGCGTTCTTCGACCACCGGTCGGTGGTGGAGATGATGATGCGGTTGGCGAACTTGACCCCGTCCCAGGACTTTCCCGAGGCGGTGAAGAACGAGTCGATGTCGGCCTTCTGCAGGGTGTGCTTGGGGTCATAGAACTTGCATTGGATCGCGGTCCATTCGCCGCTGATCTTGTTGCGTGCGACCAGGTCGATGCCGGTGTCGTGGGTGCCTTCGCGATGCGGCCAGTCTGGCCAGCGCTGCACCTCGTCGTATTCGACCGACAGGGTTGGGTCGAGCCAGAAGTAGTCGACCATCAGCTTTTCGAACTTCGTGCCACGCTCGGAGTTCGTCGGCGCTGTCCGGAAGTCCTCGATCACTTCGTGGACGCTCGTCCTGGTCGCCAACGCCGGCTCCTTCCGCGGGGGTGCTGACGACACGCTATCGGGCACAGGGTTGATTGGCGGTGCGCCAGCGCCGGAGGATCGTCAGCCGCTTCGACGCGGCGATCACCACGAGGGCGACCACCCCGCTGGAGCTGGCACTCTTCGCTCGCTCCCTCCGGCGCCCTCCCTGTCGTCTCCTCCGGCCCTCATGGTCCATAATCGAACACATGTTCTCTGAGGGTGACGCCGACCGGCTCTACCCCGCGCCTTTGAACGCGCTCGGGTGTCCGCCCGGGCCGAGCAAGGACAAGCTGTATGAGGGCCGGCGGCTCGTCCTGGTCCGGCTGGTCTGGCGCACCCACACCGAGATTCGGCCCGGCGTCGCGCTCCACAGGGACCAAGGTCGGGTTCAGGTCGAGTGGTCCCCGGGCGGTGGGCAGACTCGGCACACCTGGCTTGCCGAGGAGGACGTGCGTCCGCGCCTGAAGTACGGCAGGTGACCATCGGGGGCGTCGGAGTTCCCCGAACCACTCCGTGCCGGCCCAGGCACCTTGAGTTCAGTCGGGCACGACCTCACCGGTGACCGCGTCGATGGTGTTGCCGTCGTCGTCGACGATCCGCAGGCGCGGACGGCTGTTCGATGGCTCGTTGGTAGCGAGGTCAGTGTCGAAGGCAGCCTGCCGCTCCTGCACTGCCTTGGTGCTGGCGTAGCGGGTGTGGCGGGACCGCCCGGGCCATGGTTTGTGATCTTCGTCACACAGGGTGCGGGTTCGCAGTCGGAGCCGTTCGATGAAGGCGGGGACGCTGTAGCGGTGCCATTCTTCGAGGCTGTTGCTGGTGGTGTCGATGCTGGCGCGGCGGCGTTGGTCGGCGAGAGCGGCGACCTCGTGGACCAGATGGGGGTGCAGTGGCCAGCAGGGTGGGATCATCGCTCCTCCGCCGAGGTCCCAGACGTATTCGGTGTTGAACCAGTCGACGACCTGGTCGAGCCACTGCCACAGTTCGCGGCGCAGGTCGGGGTTGTGGCAGCTGGGCGGGTCCCAGGGTCGGGGCAGGCTGGCGGGGTTGCCGATGCGCCTCTTGGTCTTGTCGTCGCCGTTGGTGGCCAGGTACAGGTCGTCGTAGGCGGCGTGCAGCTGCGGGCTGAGCGGCATCGGGAAGGCCCTGGCGAGGGGCCGGCTCATGACGGGCCTCCGGTCAGGCCGTGCTGTTTGGCTTGGGCGTGGGCCGCGATGGTTCTCGCGCGGGCCGGGATCTGGCCGGCCCGCAGGCGGGCGAGTTGTGCGCGTGCGGCGGCCTGGTCGGCGAGGAGCTGTCGGCCGGGCTTGCCGTCGATGCAGCGGCTGAGCCGGGCGAGGATGGGGCGGGTGTTCTCGGCGACGATGAGCGCGTGGCGTTCGGGGAGTTGGCGGACTTCCTCGGGCCGAAGGATCGGGATGTCTTCGCCGGAGGTGGAGCGGCTGCCGTGTCCGCCGGTCTGCCATGTGGTGCGGGCGATGCGGACGGTGCCGACCAGGTCGGAGATCTCGCGGTTGAAGTGGACGTCCTTGCTTCCGCCGAACATGACCAGGACGTTGGTGAGACCGATGAGGGCGCGGGCTTCGGTTTCGCCGAAGATCGCGACGAGCTGGGCCCGGGTCTGGGCGGCATAGATGAAGCTGATGCCGAGGGCTCGTTCATTGGCCATTCTGGTTCGCAGGGTCGGCAGGGGTGCGGTGGAGGGCAGCTCGTCGAGGCATGCCAGCATGGGTGGGCACAGCCGTCCCCACCGGCTGTCGTTGGCCAGGGTGAGGGCGGTGTCAAGGATGTCCTCGGCTGCGGCGGTCATGAGCGGTGAGGCGGAGGCGTAGGGGTCTTCACGGCCGAGCAGGTAAATGGTGCCGCAGGCGGCGATCAGGGCGGCGATGTCGGTGGCGGGCCGGTCGGGTCCGGGGACGCAGCGGCGCCGGATGTCGGGCTGGAAGAACAGGCTCATGGCTTGTTGGACGGTGGTGATGGTGTTGCCGGCGGTGCGGTCGTCGCCGGTGAGGGCGCCTTGGAGCAGACCGTGCCAGAACGGTGCGGCTGCCGGGTGGCTGAGCAGCGCCTCGGCGGGTTCCGGGGAGCCGAGCGGGTTGGCGACCCACCGGAGGACCCTGTCGAGGTCGTCGCCGACCAGCGCGGCCGCGTGGAAGTAGGCCATCAGGACCTTCGCGGCTTCGGCGGCATAGAAGCGGGCGGCGGCGTCTCCGGAGCCACCGCTGGCGGTGGTGTGGATGGTGCCGGCGGTGAAGGCTTTGGCGCGGCGTTCGGCGACGATGGGGTCGACGCAGCCGGCGATCGGGTCCCAGATCAGTTCGGGGATGCCGGTGGCGAGCCCGAAGGGGTCGAGCACGGCGACGGGCCGGTTGTGCTGTTGTCGGGCGGTGATGCTGAGCAGCAGATCGTCGACCTTGGTGAGGGTGACTAGCGCGGCGCCGGGGGCGCCGAGCAGGGCCGGGGTGAGCACGTCGAGGGTCTTGCCGGAGCCTTGGGGTCCGATGACGCCGGCGGTGCGGTCCCAGGGNCACCACAGTTCGCCGGCGCGGGGTTCGTGTGCGGTGCCGATCCGCCAGCCGACCTGCCAGGGATCAAACCGGTGCGGGGTGATCATGCGGTTGCCCCTGTCCTAGATCGCGACGCCGGGGGCGGGTGGGTTGAGGGGTGTGGTGCGCAGGTGAGAACGGGTGTTGCCGTGCGGGGAGGGCACGGCCTCCCAGACGGTGCCCGGGCCGCCGTGGGTGGGTTGGTCGAGGGCTTGGCGGACGGCGGGGTCGGTCTGGCTGAGGATCTGATCGCGCAGCTGCGGCCAGGTCGTGGGGTGGATCACCTGGTCGATGAGGGCGTCCAGCAGGGCGTGAGGCCGTATGCCGGGCCCGGCGACGGTCTGGGCTCGTTCGAGGGCGACGACGGCGGAGGCCCCGTCGCCGCTGACCCAGGCGGCCATGCCGGCCAGGTAGAGCGGCATCTCGGCGCCGCTGGCAGGGGTCTGGTTGATGACGCCTCGCCAGAGTTGGAGGTGCTCGTCGGCGTTGTCGCGGGTGATGGACACCAGCGCGAGGTCGCGGCCGGTGCCTGCTGCGGCCAGCGCGGCCAACTGCAACGCGTCGACCTGAGGGACGCCGCTCGTCCCGGCACGCTGTTGTGGGTTGGGCAGGTTGCGTGCGAGCAGGGTCTTGACCCGTGCGACGATCGCGGCCTTGTCGTCGGGATTGGGCAGGGTCGCGAGGGCTCGGTCCTGCGCGGCGTGCAGGGCAGGGGTGTCGTCGGCGCTGGCGAAGCGGGCGTCCAGTTCGGCGCGGCTGGGCAGGACCGCCAGGCCGAGGTAGGCGGCTTCGGCGGCGAGGCGGCCGTGCGGGTCGACGGGGCCGGACTCGCCTTCGCGGCTGTGCCAGGTGTCGGCGTCAACGATCATGGAGCCGTGGTCGGCCAAGGGTGGCAGGTGGTTCTCGCAGCGGCGTAGCAGCGCCCAGCCGGTGTCATGGTCGCTGGTGTAGGCGATCACATGGGCGCCGGCGGTCGGGAACCTGTTCCAGATCCGGTCGAGGAGGTCCTCAGCGCTGCCGGGTGGCAGGACGTCGGCGAGGTCGGCCCGGGCGGTGACCTGCACCCGGCCCTGGAGGGTGACGACCACGACGAGGGATTCGTGGGGCTGGAACCCGATCAGGTGCGGCACGACTTGGGCGATGTCGCCGGGATCGCGGGCTTGCAGCCGCGGGACGTTGTCGTTGTTCATCGGGATCCTCCCTTGTGGTTGTTCCGGCGTCGCGCCCGCGTCAGGCGTGCGCGGCGGTGCGGCCAGTGAGTCGGCCTACCGGGGAACCGGCGTGCCTTGGTGCGGGGAGGGACGACCGCCTCCCAGACCTCCTCCGACGGCGTCGGGGCCGGTTCCTCGCCGGCGGAGTCTGCGTCCGGCGTCACGTCGATGGCGGGCGACTGGTGACGTTCGTCGTCGTCTTCGTACTTGTCTGCGCAGGCCCGGTGGCGGCAGTCGTCGTCCTCGGCGTACACGGTGATCCAGGTGAGCCAGTCGCCGATCGTGATGCCGTGCTCGGCGTAGGCCTGCAGACGATCCATGGCGCCCTCGTTGAAGGACACCAGGACCGTGGTTTCGTCGTTGAGGTCGATGGGCTCGGGGTTCTCCTGGTCGATGTCCCAGTAGTAGCCGGCGCGGCTCAGCTCGTTCTGGTAGTGCTGGAACAGCTCCGCTGGTGCGGGGTCGCGGCCCTGGGCAGTGCGGAAGTCGGCGAGCACGGTCTTGGGCAGCTGCAGGAGTTGGTCGACGAGTTCCTCCCCGACGACGCGCACGACGTCCTCGGTGTCGTCGTCTTCGTCGGCGTCTTCGACCCAGGCGGTGCGGGTGGCGCACCACAGGGTGATCTTGCCGACCCACCGCTTGAGGGTGTCCTCGCCGGGGGTGGTGATCCGCGGAACAGGCCGATGGACTCGTAGTGAGCGGTCATGGGTGGCTCCTTACGGTGGTGGGCGGTCGATGGAGGTCGGGTCGAATGACGGCGGCGTGGCGCCGCAGCCGAGTCAGGCCGAGGACCTGTTCGGCTTCGGCGGGACTGGCCATGCCTTTCATCGCGGTGTCGCCCCAGCGGCGCCACACCCACCGGGCTGCGAGGACGGTGGTGGCGGTGATGGCGAGTTCGACGACAGCGAGCGCGGCGTAGAGCAGGGCGGGGCCGGCTGCGCCCCCGTGNGTGGCCAGCCCCGCCCGCGGGTTGCCGGCCAGGACGGCCGGCAGGCTGGTGAACAGCGCCCGTCCGGCGGGCCAGGCCCAGCCTCCGCCGGCGATCAGGTTCGCTACCCCTCGGGCGACCTGGACGCCGATCCCGGCGAGAACCAGCCAGCCGGTGAGGATGCCGACGGGTAGTTCCCAGGTGAGCGGATAGGGATTGCGGCGCCGTTCGGATTGCAGGGTCACGGCGAGTTCTCCGTTCAGTTATGGAAGCTGACGTGGACGTGGTTGCGATGGGCCAGGGTCGGGTTGGTGTTGCCGAGCGGGTGGCGGTAGGGCCGCCACGCGTCGCTCGCTGCGGGGTTCCACTTCTTGGCGTCCCAGATGACGTACTTCGCGCGCAGCTGCTTGGCGTGGGCCTGGACCCAGCGGGCGACCCGCCATCCGAACGCGTTGCCGGCGCCGGTCGCCCAGCGCGGGATCATGAAGTCGACGGCCAGCCCGCGCGGATGGTCGGAGGTGGCGATCGGGCGGCCGCCGCGCCCGCCCATGCTGGTGATCGCGGGAAACGCCGCCTTCACGCACCGCAGGCCGTGGAGCGCAGCCGCCTGCAGCCCGTGTTCGGCCGCGGAGCGTGAGGGTGGGCAGGTTCCGTCTGGGCCCGGCGGCCCGCCGTCGGTCGGCAGGCAGTCGGACTGGTCGTCGGCGGAGACGACAGCGCCGCCACGTCCGGCGTAGGACCAGGCGAAGTAGAGCACGTCGTTGCGGTAGGTGACCGACCGGTTGTAGGCCCACAGGGCCTTGATGACCCCGGCCGGGCCGGTACGGACCCCGGTGGCGACCAAATAGTGGGCGGCGGAGAAGATGCTGTCGGCGTCGTTGTGGATGTCGCGGTGGCCGTCGCCGTTGCCGTCGACGCCGTAGGCGGCGAAGGTGCCGGGCATGAACTGCATCAGCCCTTGGGCTCCGGCGCTGGAGGTTCGGTTGTTGCGGCCGTGCCGGGTTTCGGCCATTCCGATGCCGGCGAGCAGCTGCCAGGGAACCTGGTAGCGGATGCCGGCGGCCACATAGAGCTGCCGGACCGGGGCAAGGATGGTCTGGGCGGGGCTGGTCAGGGACTGGTGGCGGGGNCTGCCCCACTTCGGAAGGGCGAAACCCGCCGGAATGGTGGCGGACAACGTGGTGGCGGTGTCGTAGGCGCTGCACGGGTCCTGGCGGATCTGCTCCGCGACCGCGGGTGCGATCACCGCCGCGGCCAGTGCGGCGGCGCCGAGCGGAACGCCGGCGAGGAGGACCGTAACGGCGACGATGAGGACGGCGAGCCAGCGCATGCCATCACCCCGCGGCGCCGCTGAGGCGGCTGTTGGTGTCTGTGAGCTGGCTCGCCTCCAGGGGGTGGAGGATCGTTTCGACCTTGAAGGTCCACTCCCTACCTTCCACACCGCTCGGCCGGGGCTTGGCGGCACCAGTCGGTGATCCAGCTGGTCTCGATCTCGGTCAGGTCGAGCAGGTCGGCCAGGTGGTGGGCTACGGCGGCGTCTTGGCCGTGGAGGATCTTGGTGTCGGCCAGGTGGAGCAGGTCTTTGGCGATCTGGGCGGCTTGGGAGCCGGCGTCGCCGACGCTTTCCAGGTCGGTGGGTTTGTGGCCGATCGCGTACTGGATGTCGCCGTCCCGGCGGGACAGCCTCAGGTCGGCGTCCAGGCTCTTCACCGCGTCCAGGCCGAGCCGCATGATCTTCCACACCTCGTCGCGGACGACGATCCGCATGTCGCCAGTGGCGGCGGTTTCGCGCATCGCCCGACCCCACGAGTTCAGGCACAGCAGCGCCATGCCGGTCGCCTCGTCGCCGAGCCCTTCGAGCCGGGACAGCGACAGCGACTGGATGGGTGCCGACCAGTCCAGGGCGATGCTGGTGTGGTCGTCGAACAGGCCTTTCAGGGTGCCGCCGACCATCTTGCCCAGCGCGTCGCGCAGGAGCCGGGTTTCGTCGAGGAAGTGCCGGGCGGAGGCGTAGCGGCAGACCTCGATCAGCTCGGTTGGCGGGTCGTCGAGCAGCCGCCACACCGCGGGGATGGTTGTTTCGGTGAGGGTTGTGCGGCCGTCGGTGTAGCCGGTGAGCATCTTCAGCGCGGCGTCGACTACGACCTCTTCGCTCGGCCCGAACGGCACCGGCTGGTGGCCGATCTTCTGCGAGCCGACGAGGCCGCGGATCAGGGTGGCCCAGCGGCTGAACACGATCTTGGCCCGTTCCTGCGCTGCGTCGGCGTCGAGGTGTTCCCAGCCGAGCTTCAGCGGCCCGAACTCGAGCGGATTGATCCGGGCCTGGAGGCCTTGGCCGATCGCGATCGGCGCGACTCCGAGGGCGCGGCACAGCGGTTCGTACTCGTCTTTCGGGTCGCCCAGGATGAGCGCCCTGTAACCGAAGCCGAGCATGCGCAGCACGAACGCTTTGACGGTCGCCGACTTGCCCATGCCCGGTTTGCCGAAGGTGATCATGTTGGGGTTGGACACCGGGATGGTGGGGTCGAGAACCCAGCCGTTGGGGTCGGCGTGGAAGCTGGTCCGCGACAGGTAGTCGATGCCGATCTGGGCGCCGCGGGGCGGGATGGCGGGGCTGGCCACGAACGGCCACAACACTGCTGCTTGGTCGCTGGTCATCCGCCATACCGACACCGGTGCCGGGGCCGAGGACCAGCCGCGACCGGGCATCGGGTGTCCTCGGCGGGGGCGTGCCGGAACAGCCGCGCCTGTTTCGGGGCGGGGGTGCGAGTCGTGATCGTGGGCAACTGGTGGCCGAAGTCGGCCAGCAGGCCTGCCACGTCGCGGCCGGTCCGGGTGCTCACTGGTCGCTCTTCCGGTCCAGCCCAACCCCAACCGGGATGGTGGCGGCGGCGAAGCCGGCGTCCTGGGACATGTCCAGCCGGAGCGGCGCGAAGCCAGAACGCCGGATCGATGCGTCGAGGCGGCGGCCGAACTCGGCGATCGGCATTGTGCGGGGGACGGTGACGCAGGCGACGGCGTAGGGGCGTACGAGTGCGGTGCCGGCGGCGAGTTTGGCGTCCAGGCCGCGGGTTCGGGCGATGTTGGTGCGGTCCTTGGCTCGGGTCTTGACCCCGGCATGGGCACGAAGAGCTTCGCCCATGTCTGCGGCGGTCTCGGCGTCCTGGGTCTGCCGGTCGGCGATCGACTGCTGCAGGATCGGGAACACCACCGCCAGGGCGCGCCGCTCATCCGGCTCGGTCGGGGTCAGCACCGGCGCGAGCGCGCCGAGTACAGCTCCTTTGGCGGGCAGCTTGATTGTCGCCGAGACGCTGTGCCAGGCGTCGTGCATGTAGTGGCGGGCCGCTACCTCCGCGCCTGCGGGCCCGGCTTGTGACCAAGGCACGTCGGCATTGACCGCCGGGTCGGTCTCGTGGGCGGCGAGGGCTTCGATGATGCCGGCCCGGTCGCCGGGNGCGAAGCCGGTGCGGACCGCGACCGCCAGCTGCGCGGAGGTGAGCCACTCCACCCGTGGAGCCCGCAGCCCGGTGCGCAGGTGGCCTTCCACCTCACCCATCAGCATGGTCATGGCTCGCGCTCTGGCGTCGACGCCACGGCCGAACTCCTTGGACTCTCGCGCCAGCCGCGCCTCAGGGACCACGATCGTGACGAACGCTTCGGTACGGACACCGGCCCGCGTCAAGACGGCAGCCATCTGCTCGTTCACCATCCTCGCCAGCCGGGGCGCGGTGTCGGGGCGGTGGGCGGCCAGCCACTGCTGCCGCTCCGCCCCGTCGTCGGGCACCGAACGCACCAGGAACTGCACCTCGCTGATCAGCTCGGTCCGGGCCGCAGCGTTCAGCAGTGTCGCCAGTCCGCGGCCCTGGCTGTCCCGGTCGTCGCTGTTGGCCAACGCCAGCCCGGGGTGCGTGATCGCCGCAGTGGCTGCCCAGACGCGGTTGGCGTGGTCCTGGATCAGTGCGATCCGGGTGTTGGTGGGTCCGGTCGGCGGACCGTCGTGAACTTCGATGCCGGTCAGGATCCCGGGAAGATCCGCCTTGTCGAGCTGCTCGCTGCGACCTCGGGCCGTCGCCGATCGCCAGCGGCTCCAGCGCAACACCACGCCCACGGCGTAGCTGGCCGCAGCCAGCAGCCATCCGGTCGCGGAGCGGCCGTGCACCGGGACGCCGACCAGCACCAGAAGGCCCACCCAGCCCAGCGCCAGGCCTGCCGCCGGCCCCCACCGCTCGGTCCATGCCGCCCACAGCATCGGCAGTCCGGCCGCCACCAGGACGGCCAGCTGGACCAGCGTCAGGCCGAACACCATGCCCACCCGGTCCCGGGTGTAGTCGCCATACACTGTCGCCACCGCACAGTCCTTTCGTTTCCACTCGCCCTACAGGGCAACGACGGCCACCTCGGCCGCGCTCGCACCGCCCGCCGAGGCCCCGCCCGCACCGCTGCCAGCGGTTGTCGTGGTCGCCGGGGCTCCGCCGGACGGGCTGGGCCCGCTCGGTCCCGTGGCGGGGGTGCCGCCGGTCGGGCCGGGGTCGGTGTCGGTGCTGGGGATGGACGTGTTCTGGCCGTTGGCTTCCCGGTTGGCGCGGGCGGCGGCGTCGCGGCGTCCGTCCTGGTAGTCGGGCTGGTAGGTGTTGTGACCCACGCCCTCCTGATTGGTCACGTCGGTCAGCACAGCGGTGCCCAGCGTGCCGAGCTTTGTCATCACGCCGAGCCCGGCGGCCAGCCCGACGCCGATCGGGCCCAGGAACGACCCGCCCTGCTGCACTGCACCGGCGACCCGGGTCGTGGTGGCCGCCTCAGCGCTGACCTCGCCGGCCGACTGGCTGCCGCTGCTACTGGAGGCGGTGTCGTCTCCGGCGGACGCGGACGGATTGCCGCTGAGCAGGCCCTGCAGACCGCCCATGGCCTGCATTCCCGAGCGCATCGAGGCTCCCGAGGAGGTTCCGGGGTCGAGGAAGGCCAGCATCTTAAAGAGCGCCACCGGCGAGATGACTGCGATGCAGATCAGCACCGCAGCCGGCAGCACCGTTCCGACCGAGGCCTCCACCGTGCCGGCCTTCCCGGCAGCGACACCTTCGGCGAACTTCATGCCGACCCCGGTCACGATCACCACGAGGAGCGGTGAGGCAACCGCGGCGTGGAACCAGCGGAACGCCTTCCAGAACCAGGCCCGGGTCGTCTCGTTCACCAGCCCGGCGGCGGCGATCGGCCCGGTCGCAACCAGCACGATCAGCGCCGCGTCGCGGGCCAGGATGACCAGCAGGTGCCCGATCGCCGCGATCCACACCAACAGCCCCATCCCGCCCAGCACGGTCGCCAACGCGGCATCCGTGACCTGCTTCGGATCGAAGGCGGTCCAGGGCTGCCAGGAGTTCCAGGAGGTCACGTTCAGCAGGGACTGCATCGTTGCCCGGGTCAGGCCACCCATCGCAGCAGTGACCGCGACGGTGTAACCGATCCAGGCCGCGGTCACGATCAGGAACTGGGCCAACCCGATCCCGGCCCGCGCGAGACCCTTGCCGTCCCGGCGGCCGGCCGCGATCCCGATTTGGACCAGCAGCAGGATGACCACCAGAACGCCGGCGAACCAGTAGGTCACCTGGTACAGCTCGTGTGCCGGGCCGTCCGAGGACAGGTCAGGGGTGAGCCAGTGGTCCATCCAGGACAGCACCAGCCGGAGCACCCACAGCCCGGCGTTCCAGAAGCTCAGCATCATCGCTGTCCAGCCGTCGGTGACGATCTGGGCCGCCGTCGAGCCGAGCTTGGCGAACGGGTTCCACCACTCCATCACCGCACCCCCGCCTCGTCGATCCATGACTGCCAGCCCGCCTCCGCCGCCGCCCGCGAGCCCGGCCACGCAGACGGCGCCCGCGCCGGCGACGATCCGGCAGCGACCAGCCAGCAGCCCTGGCCGGCGTCCCACGCCATCCGGGAACAGAAGCCGTAGCCCATCCGGGATTCAGTACGGATCACGGCCTGGACGTCCATCAGGACGCACGCCACGGTCCAGTCGGGTCCGTCGCTGCCCTTCACCAGACCGGCAGCAGGGGTGGCCCACACCAAGGCGGTCAGATCCTTCTCGACACCGCCTTGCCGGGCCGCGGCGAGGAAGGCCTGCACGTTGCGGGTCAGTTCCCACTCCTCCAGCGAGGGCCCGCCGGGCTGCACCCACGCGGTGTGTATGTCGCGGGTCAGCGGCAGACTCATCGACTCCAGCACAGCCTTCTCGATGGCAGCCAGCTGCCCGACCGCCCCTGCATTGGTGTGCGGAAAGCCGGTGGGCACGTCCGCCGGGCCGAGATCGACCCGGGCGATCGGCACCCGGAGTTCGCCGGTGGGGGTGGTGGCTGGGTCCGGGCTGAACGCCGCCTCAGGATCGAGGCTCACCATCGGTGCGGCCGCGATCCGATCCCGGACAGACCCGGCCTCCGGGACAGGTCCGTCCGATGGGGCGGGCACGACCTGTTGGCCGGAGGGGCCGAGGGCGGACCAGATCGCCATGCCCAGCCCGACCACGAGGAGCCCCGCCGCCATCGTCGCGGCGGCGAGCATAACGAGCAGGCGATTGCGTCCCCACGGCTCGGACGCGGTTCGGGCCTGCTTCGCTGCGCGGCTGAACATGAGCCAGGGCCTCTAGATGCAGCCGTTGCCGAGGATGCTTTCGACGATCCCGGGCGCGACGACGAACGCGATCGCTGCCAGCAGGACGACGAAGATGCCCACGATGCCGGCCTTGGAAGCGTGCGGCATGTTGAAGATCCGGCCGGCGACGATGCCGCCAATCGCTACCACAATGCCGACCGCGAACAGGATGATCACTCCCCACAGCACGTAGCCCTGGATGTCGTCGGCGTACTGCTGGGCACCCGGCGGCGCCTTCGGGCACACCCTCAGCGGGATCAGCGCTGGGATCAGCGCGAGGTCAGCGAGAGTCATTGGAGAGTCCTTCCAATCTCGGACAGCAGCGTGGCGGCGGCGGACAGCACCGGCGCCGGAAGCGGGCTGGTGGTGATCCCGTGGACGCTCAAGGTCGGGTCGTGAGGCAGGCCGATCAGTCGTCCAGCGGCGAGGAGTTGCCGGCCGGCAGGCCCGAGCAGCGACGCCAACGTCCGCGGCCAGCGCCTGGTGGCGCCGGTGATCACCGCGGAGACCCTGTCCAGGCCGAGAAGGCCGAGGGCTGACTCCAGCCGACGCAGCCCGGGCGTGTTCGGCGTGGTGGCCACCACGACCGCGGTGGTTGTGTGGGCGAGGTCGGTCAGCCAGCCACGGCTGGCGAGGAGCAGGTCGATCTCGTACGCGCAGTCGACCACGGTCAGGGGCTTCGGGCTGCAGGTGGGCAGCGGCATGTCGTCGGCGCGGTACACCCGGTCGGTGCGGCGCTCGATCAACACTCGGTCGCGGCGTCCCTGGGCCCAACCGTCCGGTGTGACACCCAGCTCGGCCTGGCTCGCGGCGGCCAGACCCGAGGCGGCAACGGTGCAGCACTCGATCACCCGCGCCTCGCCCGCTGCCGTGGCCAGCGCCAACGCGGTGGTGGACGCGCCGGCACCTGCCATCGCCCCGAGTACCAGAATCACTCGCTCACCAGCAGCCGGGCACCAAGCAGACGCCGAGCCGTCCGGGGTGCGGTTGCGTGGCCGGCGCGTGCCACTGGTGAACTCACCGGCAGCCAGCGCGAGGTAGGCGCGGCGGAGTTCCTCCACCGAGACGAGCGGCGTGAGTACGGTCATCGTTACAGCGACCGGGCTCGGCGGCGCAGGCCGGCGCGCAGCGCCGGGCCGTTCATGGCGGCAAGGCGCAGCTTGGCGTCCTGGATCTCCTGCAACTGTGCCGTCGTCTCGGCCAGGCTTCGGACGGCGGCACGCTCCTGCCCCAGCAGGCTGAGCAGCCTGGCCACCTCGACGGGCGAATCGTTGATGATCATCGGTCGTGGAACCTCCTCGCCCCACTAAGCCGAAAAGTCGGGCCGATTCGGACACGACGAGTCACGCAATCCGATGAATCGCCGAACCGCCGGTAGGACGTCGGCTCCCGAAAGCGTCGGCCAGCGCTTCGATACTTCGCTTCGCGCGACGCCGTACCGTGCGCCCACTCACGCCACGATCCGCCGCGACCAGCTCCGAGGCCTGGTTGCCGAGCAGCCAGCCACCAGCCGAAGGTCCCGACGTCGACCGGGCCGCTGCGGCAACCACGTCGACCAACAGCCGGGTGTCGGCCTCTGAGATCAGCGCCTGCTCAACCGCCCAGTCGAGGACCTCGAGCAGCTCCTCCCGGGCCGACGTGTCCGCCTGCTCCGCGCGCTGCCGGACCAACGTCTCGTCGACCAGCGTGTGCGCCTGCGTCCGCCTGCCACGATCGGCGAGTCGCCCGCGATCACCCAACTCCACCAGGACCTGGTTCCGCACCCTCCAGGCGATGTTCGCCGCCACCCTCGATGAGGTCCGCCACCTGAATGTCCGGACCTCGATCCACATGCAGGCTGCGATGTGCTCATCGATGTCAGGGTCGGCGTCGATGAACTCGGTCGACAGCCGGATCGCCGTCGGTAGGAGCAGCCACGCCAATACGGTCGCGGCGTCCGTGTCGTCGCCGCCATCGCGGGCCGCCAACTCCGCTAGGCCCCGCATCACCGCGTCCACCTCGGCCGGGTCCGCCGCGCGTCGCCATGCGTCCACCCCGGCCGGATCGGCCAAGGAACCCAAGTTCGGTACCCGCTCACACCAAGACGGCCAGCGCCGCACCATCAACGCGAGCACCTGATCGTCAACCAGCCCGAGAGCCTTCACTACGCTCATCGCCAACTCCTTCTCCATCGGTCTCCTACGACCAGAGAAGGCCAGCCCAAGCACGTGGCCACAGATGTCCCCGCGACATCTGTGGACGACCATGGGTTATCCACAGATCCGGGCGAAACCCCTTGACAAACCCATGTCCCCCATGTCCCCCGAACGATTGGCGCGTCGACTTCGAGGGGCGTCGATAGCGTTCCCTGCGAGAACCAGTGACGGGATGAACCGACCTGAACAGACGGACCGCTCCCCACCAGCGGCTGAGGTCAGCCCGGCGAGTTATGTCCTGCTAGTGGAACAGTTGGCCGACTGAAGGACGGGAAGTCCCTCGGCCGGGACGCCTGGATTCGGTTCAAGTTCACGGAAGGGTCGCCTTGGCTGCCTGGACTCGCTCGCGCCGCTGAGCAGAGCCCTCCGTGACCACCAGTTGGGAGCCTGAAGCACCGGCTCCAACTTACGCAGGTCCATTCGAGTCAGTGTCAGACCGTCAACTCATACTTGGATGCGAGCTGCGACGGTCGCTGATCTCTCGGAGAGGGCCGTCCGCCGTACAAGGCACACCAAGGAGCGCGGCATGAGCGAGGCGGACGCGACGGTTGAAGACCTCGAGTCGGAGGTCGGAGACGACCACCTGGCCGAGGATGTGGATTTCACGACACGAGTTCTCAGTTCACTTAGGGAAGCATTCTGGGAGCCGGAGATCATCCGCCGCGGCGGCGAGGAAGCGGTGGGCCCAGTTCATCGCGCGCTCGCGATCATGTACCCGGGCCGACCGGTCGAAGTACTCCTGAACAGCGAGTTCCAGCTCATGGCACGTGCCAGGCGCACCGCCGAGACTGAGCCGGGCAGCCCGGTCACCGTCAACAACCTCGATGCCCTAGAAGCCCTTGAGCCCGTGGGCGTCGATCCAGACGCAGGATGGGTGGTCTGGGTTCTCTTGCCTGACGGTCGTGAGATGGCGCAGTTCGACTTCGTTCGGAATCGAGCCCGCAGCCTTCGTCTGCTCTCGCTCGCGCGCCAGTACCTCGACACAGCGGAAGATGCCCTGCGAGCCGGCCGCGTCGGTCCCGCGCTGGAGAATGCTATGGCAGCGGCGGAACTCGCGATCACCGCGCGCATCTTCTCTTTCACCACCGATCAACCTACCGAAGGCGGCCGACGAAACGCCCACTCCGCACGGAAGCACTGGACCAAGGTCCACGTGGGCCTCGGTAACACCACCACGGATGCGCACGACACATTGGTTGCGCTCCACGATCTACGCGGAGCGTCCCGCTATGGCGAGGGCGAGGTTGGCGGCCATTCGAAGGCTGGAGCCTTGGTCGACTCGGTGAAGCGCTTGGTCGACGACGTTGAACTGCGCGTCGGGAAGCCGTTGCGCACGCAAGACCCCGACTTCATCGCCCGCCTCGCTGCGGCGCCTCGTGAGTGATCGAGCGTTGAACGGGCAACCGGTGTGACTCAAAACGCGAACGCGAGCTCAAGGCCCAGTCCTCAGCATGAGCCGTCACGAGGTTACGCTGCCCCTAGCCCATCCCGATCTACTCAACCCGGTGGCCGACATTGCCTGGGAAGCCAACGATCCGACCATCCAGCCAGCCACGAGTTTCGCCCGCAAGCGCCTCAGAGAGGAGTCACGTGTCTGGTCTCGTCGAGCAGACTAGAGCCGAGGTCCGATTTGCTCTGAGCCAGCTTGCTGCGAGCAACGGCCATCACGAGTTCGAAGCGCTGGCAAGAGCACTCGCCCGAGCTACGGTCACCCGCAACGTCCTGCCTGCCACTGGGCCTGTGTCTGCGGGTGGGGACCAAGGTCGCGACTTCGAGACGTATGCCACCCAGTTGGTCGGTCAGGTGCAGGCAGTCGGCGCCAACTTGGGCCTAACTGATCGCGACGGCGTGGCCTTCGCATGCACTCTCCAGCAGTCCGACATCGCGTCGAAGATCCGAGCCGACATCAGAGCGATCATGGCGACGGGTACGCCTGTGCAATTCATCGTCTACTACTGCGAAGCGAACGTTCCGGTTGCGATACGACACCGACTTCAAGAGGAGGCCAAGAATCAGTCGCGAGTCCAGCTGGAGATCTTCGATGGCACAGCGATTGCGGAGGTGCTGTCCCACCATGCCACCTTCTGGATCGCCGAGTCCTTCCTGAATCTGCCTGCGCGCACTTTGCCCCCACCGCCTGATCGCCCTGACTGGTACGAGCTAGACCTCTCCCGATGGCACCAGCGGACATCGCCGGCGTCGACATGGGGAGACTACGTCGATCTCGCTGCCTGTGTGCGCTACGCCTATGGCGCCCGGGACGGTCGTGAGGACCTGCCCTTCTGGCTCAACGAGCTGGAACCTCTGCTGGACCCATCCACACCGAAACCCCTCCAGCACGCGGCCCGGCATCAAACTGTGCTGGCAACCCACCTCGGACTGGGAGATATGCGTCAAGCGGATGGCCTTGTGGCTGATGAGATCTCCGATGCGCTCATTTCGGGTGTCCCGACTGATCTGTCTGACGCCACAGTCCTGCTCATGCTCACCGTCTCAGCGTTCTTGCGCGGGGAGACCGATCACACGGTCGAGACGATCGGTACCTGGGGCACCAAGCTCGACGAAACAGTTGACGAGCTGTTGGGCTCGTCAGACAACGCGAACGACTTCGCCTCGCTGCTGCAGTCATCGATTGCCCTCAAGCTGCGCCCGGACGTCAGTCAGCTCCCCGCGGGGAGGCAATGCCGTTCANTTGAAGACCCAACTGCCAGCCTGACGCCCAACGAGCGCCTTGAGGCGATCGCCTCAGGAGGGGCGGTTCCTGCTGGCATTCCCTCTGTCAACATGCCAGGCGCGTGGAATGCGCTCGTGACGCTGATTGACTATCTTCCTGAAGTTCCCCTCTTCCCTGCGGCACCGCTGGCGGACTTCCTGGCACTCAACGCGAGACTGCTGTTCGATCAGCCCGACTTCGACCAGGTGAGCGGCCGCATCGACGCTCGCATTGCCAAGACGCTGGGCGACGCGGCCGCCGCAGATAGCGCCCTTGTGAGAGCATCGGCCCTCTTCGATACGGGTCAGTACCTGCGCGGCTTGACGCATCTTCATCGCGCCCGCAACAACTTGGTCAGCGGGGAGAGCGCGGAACGCATGGTCCATGCAGCGCTCGCGACCGCCGCGGCCTACCGTGAACTCAATCTGAATGCAGCCTCAAAGTACTTCGGCCTGGTCGCCGCAGCCCTCGCCGGTACGGAGGGAGGCGACCTGTACGCGCGTGGCTTGTTCGCCGCGGCAGCCGCCGACTACCACCAAGGCAACTGGCTCAACGCAACGATTCTCAATCGTGAGGCAGTGATCAGCCACGGACTCCTTGCGGAGCGGTCATTCGATTTCGAAGTTCACGAGTGGCTGAACAAGTCGATGTTTGAACTGGTCGCCATGCGCGCACTAGCCCGCAAGGTCGGCCCACCGCTCCAATCATTCTTGGACGACGCAACGGCTGAAGCTGGAGTCTCCGAACTGCTCGACTCATTGCTCGAGGGCGCGGCGGCGGTGAGTTCGAATAAGGATTGGCGGCCCTGGTGGGACGACCTAGACGTCGAAGAGTTCCAGGCCAAGTGTGTCCGTGAGTTCGGCCAACCGGCGTTCTCGGACGCCGGTCCGCAACGCGAGCTGCGCTTCATGTGCCTCGGCGTCCGATGGCGAGTGCAGTTCGCGAATCAACCCGATGCGGTCCTCGTCGGGGAGCGCTTCGCCGCGGTCCTGCAGATCGCCCTGGCGCACCTCGCGGCTTGGGACCCGGCGCTGCTACCCACTTCAGTCACCGTATGCGTGTCGGTCACTGACGGCGAGATGGCGATTAGCGAGGCTGGGTCTACGCCGAGCGAGACGCGATTCGAGTGCGGACTGCTGGTCATGCCAGATGCCACCCGCATGGCAGACCATGACGTCATGGTTGCGACTCTTGGAGCAGCTGCCACGGTGATCGTCGCGGTTTCCACCCGTGACGATGAGGCGTGGAGGGAAGCGCTCGACCGAGCCGCCGAGGACGGCTTGTTCAGCAACATCCAGTTCGCCATGCCGTACGACGTCGCGTCCAGAAGCACTCGCGCGGCGTTCGCCGAACAGATTCTGGAGGCGAGCGTGCAGTCAACCGGGTACCAACCCGCCGGCCCAGGTCTCGATGCCCCCGGTGGGCCAGGGCCTGGCTATTCAACGGAACGTAGCCACGAGGAGATCCGATTCCGTTATGAAGACCTGCCGGGCCGCATCAACAGCACGCTTCCTGGACTCCAGCAGGACGCAGACTTCCAACGCCGTGTCGACACGCTTCGCTCTCGAGGATGGCGCGACTGGCACATCCTCATCGCCGTTGTGGGTGTCGCCAAGAACACCCGCCTGAAGTTCCGGGGAGGCGTTGACACCGAGGACACTGACTCGCTGAAGGAGTTCTTCCTAGCGCCGGAACCACCCGGCGATCCCGTGCCCGCTCGCTTCTTCACCCTGGACCAGCTGGAATTCCTACTCAAGGTCAACCTAACGCCGTTCTCGACGGTCGCGTGGAACCTCGCGCTACGGCAGCAGGTGATCGACGTGGACGCTGTCGAGCAGATCCTCTGTGAACGGTACGGGTGGATGACTGACGACGTGTCGCACGACGACCCCTTTCGTGCCCAGCCCGATCGAACCACTGACGACTGAAGTCAAGGCAAGCGCTCGCCGCTGCCAAGGGTTCCCCGGCGCACTGCAAGCTCGATCTATGGCAACCTGACGGGCGAACCGCCTAACTCGCTCGCGTTGTGGCCTCGAGCCAGCGGTGGGTGCGGAGGATCCGCTCGGCTCGTTCTGGTAGCTCGATGGGCGCGTCGCCGCTGCCGTCTCGCCAGTCCACGACTGATCGGGCAAGTGCCGCAGCTTCGTCGTCGCGGCCTTGTTTGGCTGCCACCGCAGCGAGGTCGAGCGCGGGCATGGTTTCGTCGGGTGCGACGAGGAGGGCTAGCTCGGCGGCGGCGCGGGCTTGTCTCAGGTCGCCTGCTTCGAGCGCGATGCTAGTGACGAGGTGGGCGACGTCGACGATCGCGCAGAGGAGGTAGCGGTCGGGTCGCTTGTCGGTGAGCCAGGCGCGTCCACGGATTCGGAGGTCTTCGTAGGGTGCGCCCTTGACGAGTCGGAGGGCTGCGAGGAGGTCGGGCAGGCCCTCGGCTCCGCGGGCTTCGGCGCGTATGCGGAGGCGTCGGAAGAGATTGGCGTCGACGAGAAGGTCGTCGACGATGTACAGGCCTACTCCCCGCCGGATGGCTTCCGGGTGATGGATGGCGTCGGGGATGAAATTGTGGCCGGTGCGCGGGTTGTCGCCGAGCCAGTTCCGGAGAACGTTGATGTCCTTGCGGACGCGGTCCAGTCCCAGTCGCATCGCATTGGCGACTTCCTCGGTTGTGGCGCCGTGCGTGGTGGCCAGGTAGGACACGATCTCGGTGTAGTAGGGCCTACGTTTGGCCGTGGCTGTGGGGTCGCCGCCGGGCCCGACGCGGAGACGTGAGGCTCCGAGGACGCTGAGTCGTGGCCGGTCGCAGCGCTGGGCAACCCACTGGGCAAGGTCATCGTCCAGGGTGGCGTCGATGGCTTCGATCTTCCGGCTGACTTGGGTTGGCACGAGCGGTGCCAGCGCGGCCAGGTCTTCAGTGGTGTTGGCGGTGGTCGCGATCCAGTGATCGTCCTGGCCCTGGAGGATGGTGGTGGCCGGCCCGGTGGATTGGGCGTCGCGCGGCAGGGTGAGTTCTTCGCGCAGCTGGCCGGCTTCGTCGCAGTACTCCTCCCACTCGGCTGCCGGCTCGTCGGTGGTGGGGATCGGTGCGTCTTCGGGCGTGTCGCCTGCTGCGAGGAGGGCGGCGCAGCCCAGCGCCTCGCCGGGNGTGAGTCCGTTCGCGACGAAGTCGAGGCCGAGGCTGTTAATCGCAGCNCTGCCGTCATCGCCGACGTGCAGCTCGACGCCCACCACCTGTTCCTGCTCTGCGACCAGCAGCACTGAGGTTGCCGTTGTGCCGGGCTGGGTCTTGATGAGGTCGGCGAGCGTCGCCAGATCGGTGGCGCCCGGCGAAGTGACCAGGATGCGGCTGTCCCACAGCCGGTCGCCGAGCTGGCTGCTTCGCGCCTGTTCGATGGTTGTGCCGACTGTGGCGGCCAGCAGGTCGTTGGTCTTCACCGCGGCCGCGACGGTGTCGGCGATGATGTCGGCGGTGTCGTGGCAGTGGATTCTTGCCGGGTTGAGTGCGGCGAGTTCTTGGCAGATGTCGAGGCAGTCGACGCGGAGGTCTCGTGCCCAGGGGACAACGCCGAGTTCGCTGACGAGGTAGCGGGCGAGGTCTGCGGCGAAGTCGGGGTCGCCGGCGATCGAGACCACTCCGAGCGCTTCCAGGTTGAGCAGCCGCCAGCCGCCTTCGTCGTCCATGCCGACGGTAACCAGCTGCGGCCATGGCGGTGGCGCGTCCTCATGGGCCGGGTCCGCCTGTTGCAGCGCGTCGCGTTCGGTCTGCCAATGGGTCGGCTCGTCGGCTTGCTGCCAGGGGGCNGGGCAGGACGAGGGGGTGGTGAACTGGACGCTGATCGTGTTCTCGGTGATGCGCAGGCTGAGCAGGGTCGGGATGGGTTGGCCGGCCTTGATGAGGTCGGCGGCCAAGCAGCGTAGGCCGTGGTGGATGGCGGTGATGATGTCGGAGGTGGGTGCGCCGATGTGGATGAGGGTCTTCTCGACTGGCGCGAGTCCTGGTGGGGGTTCGGCGATGGTGCGTCCGGGTCGGCGGGCCCGCTGTTGGGCCCGGCGCCGTTGCTGAAGCAGTAGCCACAGGGCGCCTGCGAGCAGGGCCCCTGCCCCGGCCAGTCCCGCGACCTGCCAGGCCGGCGTGGTGTCTTGGGCCTCGGTCGGAGCTGCCGCCGGCGCCTCTGAACTCGTGCCGGTTTGCGGTGGCGCGGTGCCCTCGCTGGCGACAGTCGGGGTGAGGGACGGCTCAGCGGGTGCGGCGGGTGCTTGCTTCGACGGGGTGGGAGTCGTGGCGGGCTGCGTCGGCACCTTGTGGTGGTCGGTCTGGCTCTCGTCGTCCGGTTTGGTGCTGGTGGGGCGGTCGTGGGCGTCGGGGATGGTGAGCTTCCAGCCGGGGATGATCAGGTCGGGGTCGGTGAGCTTGCGGCCGTCGGGTTGGACGGTGCGTTTCGATGCCTGGTAGATGCGGGGGTAGGCGTGGCCGTCGCCGAGTTCTTCCAAGGCGATCTCGGATAGGGTGTCGCCGCGTTTGACGGTGTAGCGGTGCGTGTCGCTGGCGGGGTTGCGGTCTGGTGCGCGCAGCGGCGCGGTTGCCGCCGGGGCGCCGGCGGTCGGCAGGGGTGGGGCCGCTGCGGCGCCGGTGGCGAGGTCGTTGACGTTGTTGACCGCGAGGAAGCCGGCCAGGGCAGCGGTGACCAGTGCGCGCGCCAGCAGTTGAGACCAGGCGAGTCCGCGTAGCTGGGGGACCGGGATGTGGCGGAGGCGGCTGATGATCTCGACGGCAATGCTGACGGTGAGCACTGCCCAGGAGATCCAGCCGACGATCTTGACGACGGTGACCAGCAGGGTGCCGTCGTCGGGGCTGATGAGTGACTGCCACAGTGCTTGGACCGACCAGCTCAGGCGCGGTGCGGCGACGTTGTGGGTGGCGATGAGCAGGAGCGGGAGGCCGATCACGATGATCGCCAGGCCGAGGGCGGCGGCGATCGCGGTGAGTCGTCGTTTCATGTCATCTCTCCGTTCCGTTCTCGACCCGGGTGACGCGTACAGAGCTGGCCCCGGTCACCTCCAGCGACCCGACCCCNATTGCCGAGAGGAACAGAGGTCGGTAGGTGGCGTGGGCGGTGACGACAAGAGTGGTGCCGTTCTCGACGGTGGCGGTGCCGGTCATGCGGACCGCCTGGAGGTAGTCGATGGCGGCGGCTTTGGCTTGACGGGCGCGAACTTCGAGTCGGCCGGTATCGAGCAGGGTGCCGGTGGATAGTTGCTGGCCGGCGCGGCGGGCGGCTTGGGCGGCGGCGTCGCCGGCTCTCTGTTTGGCGTGGACGAGCCCGCCCAGATCGACGGCGATGCCCAGTACGAGCACCATGATGGTGGCGATGACGGTCGTCCACACCGAGACGACCGCGCCGCGCTCGTTTCGCATCCGGGCGGTGGTCATCGTCTTTCTCGGAACGTATCGAGCGGGCTGGTCATGGACGCCTTGATGGGCATCGATCGTGGGATTCCGGGCAGAGCGGCGAGGTCGGAGGTGTCGAGGTCGCACCGGACGCGCACCTGGGCGGTGGCCGGGGTGCCGACCGGTCGGGAGAACCCGGCCACGTTCACGTCGACGGTGACGTGCAGACAGTTGAGTCCCTGGTTGGTGAGGCTGGTGTTGGCCCAGGTGGCGGCCTGCCTTCGCGCGTCGCTTGCGGTGCGGGCGATGGAGGCGGCGCGGGCGGCGTCGGCCGCGGCGGTCTGGACGGCTTGGTTTGCCAGGGCGATCCTGCCGCCGAAGACGATCAGCAGGATGAATGCTGCCAGCAGCGGGGCGCAGGCGACGAGTTCGACGGCGAGCACCGCNCCTCGTTCGTCCCGCCAGCGTGAGTGCTTCATGTCACCTTCTCCAAGGGCGCTTCGGCTTGCTGGGCGACCTGGCTGCGCCACCCGGGCAAGACGCTCAGGGTCAGCCCGGTCACGGTTGAGCTGGCATGGGTGGTGCCGCGGTGGCAGGTGATGGTCACCTCGGTGAGCGCGTCGCCGATCCGTGCCTGGAGTTCGGCGGCGGCCTGCCGACAGCCGGCGACCGTGCCGCCGTCGGCAGCTGCGGCGGCGGCGCCGGTCTGGGCGATGCTGATCGCAGCGGTGCGCCCGTAGTAGAAGAGCGCGGCCTGCATCCCGGCGAGGAAGAAGCCCATCAGCAGCGGCACCACGACCACGAGCTGGACCGACCCGACAGCCCCGCGCTCACCGCAGGCCGTTGCGTGGCGCGCGCCGAGAGCGCGTCCGTGGATCGGCGTGCGGTACGTGCGCATGGTTGTGGTCAGCGCAGGGCGCCGAGCTTGCCCTGGATGTAGGCGGTGATCCCGGCGCCGACGATCCCGAGTACGGCGATCACGATCAGGATCAGGCCGAGGAGTTCGGAGGTGTTGAGCGCGCCGCGTTCGTCGCGGAGCTTCACGCGGGTCGCGGTGACCAGCGCGAGCATGTGCGCGGTCACCTTCTGGCTGACGGTGGTGATCATGGCGGTGTTCCTTTCACGGCGTGGCACGGGGTCAGCCGGCGAAGAGCCGGAAGATGGCGGGGGTGATGACGACGCCTATGAAGGCTGCCGCCATCACCAGGGTGGGCAGCATGAGCCGGTCGCTCTTGGCGTTGACATCGGCTCGGTCGGAAGTGGTGATCGCGTTACGCAGCGCGGAGGATCGTGCCCGGAGGGTGGCGAACACTTGGGCGCCCTCCTCCCCTGCCAGCCGCAGGGTGTCGGCCACGTCCTCCAGGTCGGACAGGCCCTGCTGGGCACCCAGCTCTGCGAGTGTGTCCCAAGGTGGCACGCCGGAGTAGCGGCTGCGGACCACCGCGGCACCCATCCGTTCGAACGGCCACGAGCGTCCCAACGCGGCGCCGGTCTCCATCGCCTGCCGGGTGCCCACACCACCGGCGGCGCGGCCGAGCGCGACCAGGTCGATGTAGGAACTCAGCGCCCGGCGGAAGTCGACCCGGGCACGTTGCGCTGCCTGCGCAATGCGGCGGTCCGGCAGCAGCCAGGCCACCGCGGCCATCACCGCGGTCGCCAGCGCCGGTACCACCAACGGCAGACCCATCAGCAGCGAGTACAGCCCGCCGACCAAGGGGACGCCGACCAGCGCGACCAGCACCGAGGACACCTTCTCCCCGTAGTAGGCCCGGCGCGAGATCCCCAGCACCTGGAGGTCCTTCTCCGGGAAGCCCGCNCAGATCGCAGACGGGAGGTAGCGGACCGCCCACAGCCCGACCCGGTCGTGCCACCGCGAAGAACCGTGCGAGGGCTCCGGCGGGGCGACCGGGTTCGCCGGGCTCATCCGGGCCAGCGCCTGTGCCAGATCGGGATGCGCGGGGCGCAGCCCCCACACCAGAAGCGCGACCCCGCCGCCGGCCAGCAAACCCGCCAGCACCCACAGCTGCAGCGACCACATCACCGTGTCACCTCCCTACCGGGTAGGAACCGGGCAGGCGCCTCGTCGGCCACCATCCGGCGGAGCCACACCAAGCCCAGGATGAACACCCCGACGAGCACGGCCAGAATGATCTGGCCGAGCGGGGTCTGGTATGGGGTCAGGAAGTCACCGGCCACGGCGAACACCGCGCAGCCGCCCACCGCGAGCAGGGTGATCAGGCGGGCCGACCCTCGGGCCTTGTCCCGCTCCGCCTCGATCTCGCGGCGTGACCGCACTTCTTCGGCTACCGACTCGGCCAGGCCGGTCAGGACCCGGGACAGCCCTTCGCCACGATGGCGTGACCCGATGATCAGCGCGCTCACCACCAAGTCCCCGGTGGCGTCGTCGAGTTCGTCGGCAAACTCCATCAGGGCCGCCTCGGTCGACCAGCGTGCCCGCAGCCGCGCTACCAGATTGGTCACCGGCTCCCGGAGCGCCTCCGGAGTTGAGCGCACGCTGGCGGTCAGCGCCTGCTCCAGGCTCTGACCGGCGGTGATCACCGAGGCCAGGTTGCGGGTCCACTCACTGATCGCGTCCAGCCGGGCGATCCGGCGACCTCCGTCGGAGGTGACGAGCAGCACCGGCAGACCGAGCACGGCCAGCGGCAACAGCACCGCCACCACCAGTGGCACGCCGGCCACCGTCACCAGCAGACCCGCGCCCGCGGCCGCCAACGCCGTCCAGCGTTGCCACCGCGGCATCCTGCTCAANCCACCCGAGCACGCGGGGAGGTCGCCGGGGCCGCTTCGGAGGGCCGGTCGGCGCTGCAGGCCCACAACGGCCAGCAGGAGACCTCCGGTCATCATCGCGCCGGCCAGCATGGAGAACACCGCCCCGATCATNCGCCGTCCCCCTGCCGGGCCGTACTCGGCGGCTTCCCGCTCGAACGCGATCTCGTCCACACCGGCGGCGACCAGGTCTTCCCACACACTGTCCGGGCGAGTGTCGGCCACGCCGCACTGGCCCGGCAGCCGGCGGAACACCGTGGTCAGGGAGAAGCCGCGNCGGCCACTCCCCGGCGTCACCTCGACGATCTCCGACACGAACCGGCGCTTGTGCGCGACCTGGCCGAAGTCATCNGATGGGGTGACTTCGGAGTGCATCTGGACGACCAGATCCAACGTCGCAGCCAGCTTCGCCGCCACCAGATCGTGGCTGACGTGAGGCCCGGCCTCCATCGCGCAGGTGATCAGCTTGTGCACCGCCAGCCTCGCGTTAGCGGCATGGGTAGTGGAAATCGACCCGGTGCCGGACTCCATCACCTTGATCATGTCCATCGCCTCGGCACCCAGCACCTCACCGACGATCTGCCGGTCGGCCCGGAACCGGAAGCTGCTGGTCACCTGCGAACCGGTGGTGCGTCGCCCGGCCAGCGTGCCGTCCTCGCTCCGCTCGCCCGACCCGGACCGCATCTCCCAGTCGAACACCACCGCGTGCTGGCCATCGATCTCGGGCAGGAACAGCTCCCGCTCGGACTCGAAGGTNGCCCACGATCTCCATCCGGGGATCTCCGCACACAGCGCCCGGACCAAGGTCGTCTTGCCCGCACCCTGCGCCCCGGACACCAGGATCGACTTCCGCGCCTTCACCGCAGCCCGCAGGAAGTCGGCCATGACCTCAGACACCGAGCCCCACTCCACCAGGTCGGTCAACGTCACCCGGCGAATCCGGTGCCGGCGGATCACCAGCGATACCCGGCCGGTCTCCAACGATGCCGCGAGTCGTGACCCGTCGGCCAAGGTAAGGTTCAGCGACGGGTTCGCCGGGGTGAACGAGCGCGGGTTATCCGCGCGAGAGGCAAGGAAAGCGATGAACTCCACCAGATCAGCGTCGTTGTCCGCGACGGGCGGCATCTGAACCATCGAACCGTCGGCGTACTCCACCACCACCCGGTCGCAGCCGTAGACCAGGATGTTCTCCACCCGCTCGTCGTTGACCAAGGGCTGCAGCCGGCCGAGCCGGAACACGCTGTCGAAGATGGCCTGCGCCAAAGCCTCCTGCGCCCCGACCGAACGCATGTCGCCGGTCTTCGCGATCGATGTCGCGGCATCCTCATCCAGCAGTTGCCGGATCACCGACCAGCCAGCCGACTCCTCCTCACCGCGATCGGCCATCCCGCCGACCCGGGCAGGCAGCCGCTTCGCCACGTCACTACGGAATCGCGCCACCTCGGCCCAGTCCACACCGTCGATCGACAAAGTCGGGGTGGACTGTTTCGGGCGGATCGGCACCACCCGCGGCTTCTCGGCCACGACCGGTTCGTCCAGCTCATCCGGGAAGCGGAATCCGCCCCGAACCCGGCCAGGACGACGACCGTCGCGGCCCTGGTCCGAGCCGAACATAGGTAGGTCTAGCAGGTCGGGCCGTTCCTCGAGTCCGCTCATGATCCCGTCCCCTCGCTGCTACTAGGGGCGCGATCCACTGGCCACGCTCTTCCTGGAACCGGGCCACGAGTTCCCGGATCGCTTCCCGAGCGGCGGTGATGCTGCGCTGATAGTTCGAGCCGGCGAACACCGCCGCGGCCGCGTCAGATCCGCCCAGCAACCTCCGCAGTCCTCGCGGGGGCGGGAGCGGTTCACCGTGGGAGAACACGGAAGCGCGCACGGGGTCCCAGCTGATGCTGCCCACCACACCCAACCCCAGAGCGCGTCCGACCTCGGCGGCAGTGTAGGGGCGACCCGGCCCCACCAGCAGCAGGCGCGACTCCCTGCCCGGCCGCGACTCCTCCCTCAGGGTCGCCGCCCACGAGCGGGCCGCCGCGATCGCCGGTAGGTCCGTACGAACCAGCAGCAGAGTCAGATCAGCGTGCTCGCGCAGCGGAACCGGTGCGCGTTCCATGCCCAGCCGGCCGGCATCAACGATCACGTCCTGGTCCCGCGCCGACAGGTCGCGCAGGACTCCCGCCAGCGGCTCCCACAGTCTGACCAGTCCGGCAGCCTGCTCGTGGGACCTGGCGCCCACGATCACCGACGCCTGAGTTCCCTCCAGCGGTATCGCCATCCGCAGCAACGCCTCGGCCAGCAGACCCGCGCGATGAGCCTTCACCAGATCCACCACACCGGTGTGGCCACGAGAACCACGCCAGAACCCGGCCAGCATGGCCGACGCCCCCGACGGGTCAGCCTCCACCACCAGAACCGGCCGCGGCCACGACGATGCCAGCGCCAACGCTGTGGAAGTCACCCCAGGTGCTCCGGACACCGAAACCAGCGTGATCATCGCCATCGCCGCTCACCTCTCCCGGCTTTCCAGAACCAGCGCCACATCACGGGTCGCAGCCCTAGCCGCCAACTCGCCGGCTCGCCCATCGGCAACGATCACGTCCACCACCGTGTGGGTGTCGCCGGGNGTCACGTTCAGCACGGTGGCGGGGATCTCTGTCGGCGGAGCCGTGACCGAACCTCCCTGCGCGGGCGCCTGCACGAGACGTACCGAGTCGCCGGCCTTCAACGGCTCGGCCGGAATCAAGCCCGGCGCGATCGGGACCGCCACCACCGCGAACCCGCGGCCCGGAACGACCGCCTCACCCACCTGCTCCGGGGCCACCAGCGTGCCGACCGTCAGATCGGCGGCGGCGCGCTTGCCCACCAGGGACTCCAGTTGGACGCCCGGAATCGTTCGCATCGATGGATCCAGAGTGACCCGCACGGTAGTTAGGTCGGTTGCGGCGATCAGCCGGCCACGCTCGACCGGCGCACGGACCGCGACGACCTCGGTCGCCGTCGAGGACGAACTCCACAGCCACAACCCCAACACCCCGCCCAGGCACACCAGCACGACTGCCACGACAACGCTCATCGGACGCCGCTGAAGCTTGGTGGTCTCCGGCGCCCCGGCGCGTTTATGGCTTGCTGGTCGCCTCGGCCGGCGGACGTTTCGATCGTCTTCATGGCCCTGCTCCTACCTGCCCCTGGTCACGATGACCTGGATCTCACCCACCCGAAGCTGACGGGTGGAGTTCACATCGAGCCGGATCGTTCCCGACTCGCCATAGCCCCGCCACTCAGCGACCCAATGGGCGCTCGCGCGGACCGCGTACCGGCCCTGCTGCTGGTAGACGTGGCCACAAGTGGGCGACTCGCCCACCATCCCGTCCCGGTCAACCATGCTCGGCCGCCAAGGTGTTCCTCTCCCGCACGACAGCCGGGCGCCATCACCCATCGTCCAGGTCACCGACTCAACATGCGCATCCAACGAGATCCCGCCGGCCCTGATCGACGCAGGACCCCACGAGGTGCGGGTCGGATTGTCGACCCACAACCACACCGGAATCCCGACTGCGGTCATCACGTCCGGGTCCAACGGCGTCAGCCCGATCTCGACCGGCTTCAGCTGCAGCCGGGCAATCGCCAGCCATGCCAACTGCTCCGCACTCTCGCGCGGAGGCACCCACAAACCGATCGTGTCGCCATCCGTCGCCGACAACCTGCACTCGATATAGATCCAGTCAGGTTCGGGCGGGTTGTCCGGCACCCCGCGTGTGAAGGACGAGCACAGGGGTACCTGCGGCGTTCCCTCGCCGCCACCGCCCTTATCGCCGGGCCCACCTCCACCGTCGCCACCATCACCGATCTCGCAGTACTCGGCCGATTTGTCGCATCCGACCTCTGCTGCTGCTGGCGACGCCGGCAACGCGGCCAGCATCAGGAACACACCCAGGAGCCATGCGGCCACTCTGCTCGTCACGGGCATGACTGACCAAAGCCTTCCTTCTCAGCTGCGATGCGGAAGTCGCCAGACGTGTTCCGCACCTCAAACTCACGGATTGCCGGCTTGACTTGCGCGAGCACCTTGCCCTTTCGGTCCAGCAGGGTTCTGCCTGTTGAGTCGCGGCACACGGTCACGTTCACCGTCTCCCCGACGCCGCTACCGAACACGCCGGATGTAGAAATCCAAGCGAGGCGGGCGGCCCCGTCGTAGTGCTCGCCGGCCTTCTTCAACTGGGCGAAGAGCGTCATATTGCCGTTGAGCATGTCTGTCTCGACGAAGGGCTTAAGCGCCTTGGTCGCCTCAACCTTGCTGAAGGCTGAGGGATCGTCAAACAACTGATCGCGAACCGCGAAGTAACCCTGGACCGTCTTCACGGCGGCCGTCTGCGACGTACTCAAGGTGCTCGTCGGCGTCGGGGTGGCAGACGCGGTCGTCACCGAGGATGATCCGGTCGGCGGCGTTGACTCGCCGCGAGGCGGCGTGGTTTTGGTACTGGCCGCGCCGGAGGTGCAACCGGCAAGCAGGCTGATCGCGAGAACCCAGCTGGCCAGGCGTGTGCGGCGGTGATCGGTCATCGGGCACCCTTCTTCTCTCTAGCCCACTAAGCCGATGAGGAGGGGTGGATTCGGACAGACTGCACGGCTTTTCTCGACGAAAGTGGACCGGGAGACTCGATCGGGTTCAGTTGTGCGCCCGGTGCCCGGTGAGCGCGACCAGATGCCAATCAGGCCCGAAGGGGGTGGGGCTCCATCAGGATAACTGCGGGCGTCAATGGCCCGTGAGGTGCGAATTGGCTCGGCAACGCACAGAGCCCCCGCCGACCCGGCCGGATACGCAGCGTTGAATAAGCAGGACAACTTATGCGGATGGCGGCGGCATAGGAGCTTCGATCGGCGCATGGGCTACCACGCCGGCGCTGGGCGGCCAGTTCCGCTCGGTCGGCTCGCCGGTCATCTGAAGACACTCGGGCGGCCCCGGCGAGGCCAGACATGCGGCCAGCCCGCTGGGACGGCGCTACCACCGCCTCTCGCGAAGGCTGAGGGGTCACCGCCGCTGGTTCAGAAGCCGTGGCGGCCCACGCCCGCTCAGCCTCGTGTCGTTGATGCTGTCCCGCAGCGTTCGGGATTCGTGGTCCTCGTTTGTCCGAATCAGGACTCGTTTTCGGCTTAGTGGTGCAGGGGAACCACCCACCACAGCGAGGAGGAGGCCATGACTCCCAGACCTACACCGAGTTCGGACCAGCGTGTTGCAGGACCACCCGGCGAGAACGACGCCGTCAAGACCGGCACCACCATCCCGGTAACGTCGCTCGAGGACCAGCTCCTCACTACTGCGGAGGTTGCCCTGATGCTGCGCTTGCCCTGCGCCACACTGCGCACGTGGCGGTATCAGGGGATCGGCCCCGTTCGTTCCACCTGGGACCGCGCGGCATCCGCTACAAGAGCAGCGACGTGGCCATTTGGCTCGACCGCCAGTACGGCGCGACCGGCTAGCGTGGGGACGCGATCGAATGGGAACCATCGACAAGCTGCCCAACGGCAGTTACTACGCGCGCTGGCGAACGCTGGACGGGAAGAGCCGAAGCAAGTCCTTTGAACGTAAGAAGGACGCCGAGGTGTACCTGGTTGGCGTGGAGCGGGCCAAGCTCGCCGGCAATTACGTCGACCCATCACGCTCCAAAGTGAAGATGGGACCGTGGGCCGACAGGTGGCTCGCCGACAAGACGAACATCACGCCGAAAACGCGCGACCGCTACCAGAACGTGCTCGACGTCCACGTGAAGCCCCGCTGGGCCGAGGTGCAGCTGGGCAACATCCGCCACTCCGACGTCCAGCAGTGGATCGCCACCCTCAAGCTCGCGCCGGCCTCCGTCCGCAAGATCCACCGCGTGTTCTCCCAGGTGCTGGCCGCTGCAGTGCGTGACGGCCGGATCGGACGCAACGTTGCCGAGCAGATCTCCCTGCCCCGAATCCACGAAACGGAGAAGAGGTTCCTGACCCACCTCCAGGTCGAAGACATGGCCGAGCTTGTCGGCGGCCCTCAATGGAGCCTCCTGGTGCGCTTCCTGGCCTATACCGGCCTTCGGTGGGGCGAGGTGGCCGCCCTTCGGGTCATGAGGGTGGACCTGGCCCGTCGGCGCGTCATCGTCGCTGAGTCGGTCTCACCGATCAAGGGAGTGATGACCTGGGGAGCAACCAAGGGCCACGAGCGGCGAGAGGTTCCCTTCCCGGCTTTCCTGGTCGACGAACTGGCAGACCTCGTTCGCGGCCAGGCCCCGGAGACCCTGTTGTTCTGCGGACCCCGCGGAGCCGTCTTGCGCTCACAGACCTTCCAGCGCGCAGCGCTGACGCGGGCCGCCGAGGAGATGGGACTGTGCGTGGTCAAGGTGGACGCATCCGGAAAGCCGGTCACCAAGGTGGTCGGAGGGGTCGCTGTTCCGGTGTTCACCAAGCATTTCCACNCCCACGAGTTCCGCCACACGGCAGCCTCGCTCGCGATCGCGTCCGGCGCGGACGTCAAGGTCGTCCAGCGGATGCTCGGACACAAGTCGGCGACCATGACTCTGGACCTGTACGGCCATCTGTTCGCCGACCGCCTCGACACGATCGCAGACGCGATGGACGCCGCCCGCCAGACTGCGCTGGCTGATCGCGAAAAGGCGGCGGGGTCGTGAGGAACCGGCACCTCAACGACGCTTCCTGGTGGAGTTCCAGAGTCCCTGTCCAGACCATCGCGACGGGCCCGCGGAGAGCGTCGAACGATGCCCAGAACGTCCTCACGCGGCGGAAACTGTGTTGGATTTGTGTTGAGTAGGCCTTCCTAGGCCCACTGTTCGAATAAAACCCCTTGCCAGACTTACGTCTGACAAGGGGTTTCACCTGTAGCCCCGACGGGATTCGAACCCGCGCTACCGCCTTGAGAGGGCGGCGTGCTAGGCCGCTACACAACGGGGCCCTAGCGATCGCCGAAGCGACCCGAGGAACAGTACCAAAGCCTTGCAGACTCCAGCGAATCGTTCCTCCGCTGGGGTACTAGGACTCGAACCTAGACTGACGGAACCAGAATCCGGCGGGCTGCCAATACCCCATACCCCATCGCGGGCCCCGGAGGGCCAGCGAGGTTCGACTTTACCGGACGAGCCCGCCGCGGCTCAAACCGAGCCCGACCGCACCGGGCTCGCGGGGGTGCGCGTCGCGACGCGCAGCCGGCGGGCGAGCAGCACCGCCGTGACGGTGCACAGCGCGAAGCCCGCCAGATCCCACCCGAGGTCGATCCAGCCGACCTGCTGCACAGCCTTCACCTGCGCAACGCTGCTGGTCAGCGCGGCATACGAGAAGGCCAGGATGTTGTTGACGATGTGCAGTCCGATGGCGGCCTCCAGGCCGCCCGTCCGCGAGACGAGGAAGCCGGCCAACAGCCCGAAGCCGAAACGATCCAGGAACAGCGGCAGGTTCTGGGTGCCGTGGAACGCGGCGAAGATGAGGGCGGAGCCGGCGATCGGCAGCCAGGGCGTCCGGACGAACGACCCGAGCGCCTGCATCAGGTAGCCGCGGAAGAAGAACTCCTCGGCCGCCGCCTGGAGCGGCGACGTGAGCAGGATCACGACCAGGAACCCGGCAAGGCCCTCTTGGGGACGGATCGCGGGGATCGACCAGCCCCACGAGGCCCACAGCGTGAGGTTCAGTAGGACGAGGCCGGCCAGCATCGACCAGCCCAGCAGCGGCCATCGGAACAGCGGACGCACCGAGCACAGCCAGCCGGGGGCCGTCCGGTGCACGGCGAGCACGAGCGCGAGGCTGATCGGGATCAGCATCGCCAGCCCCAGGTGCACCGCCAGCATGCCCCACGGGGTGGTGAACGCGGCGCCGGCCCGGGTGGCCTCGGCGAAGGTCCCGCCCACGATGAGGCCGGCCTTCCAGAAAGCCAGGATGAGCAGTTGCGCGACCGTCCCGGACAGCAGGACGAACGTGGCGATGCCCAGGATGATCCCGAAGACCGCGAACGGCCACCCTCGGCCGCTGGCGCTCAGCGTCCGCTCGTAGGCAACCTCCGGCGGCGGCGGCGAGACCTCGATGCCGGCGACGCTGGACCTGCGACGGGCCACCGGGTCAGTCCTCGTCCACCACGGGGTTCTCCAGCGTGCCGATGCCCTCGATCGTCACCGTTACGCGATCGCCGGCCACGATGGGCCCGACGCCTTCCGGAGTGCCGGTGAGGATCACGTCGCCGGGAAGCAGGGTGGCGAAGTTCGAGATGTGGGCGATGAGGTCGGGGATCGTGTGGACCAGTTGCGCGGTGTTCCCNCGTTGCTTCGCGGCGCCGTTGACGTCGGTGGCGAGGTCGAGGTTGCCGGCCTCGTCGAGGCTCAGGTGGGTGGCGATCCACGGCCCCAGCGGGCAGAAGGAATCGAAGCCCTTGGCCCGGGTCCATTGGCCATCGGAACGCTGAAGGTCGCGGGCGGTCACGTCGTTGGCGACGGTGTAGCCGAAGATGACGTCCGCGGCGCGTTCGGGCGGGACGCGCCGGCAGATTCGTCCGATGATCACGGCCAGTTCGCCCTCGTAGTGCAGCTCGGCGGTCTCGGGAGGGCGGACGATGGGCTCCCCNGGCCCGATCACCGATGTGTTGGGCTTGAAGAAGGTCAGCGGCGTGGCCGGCACTTCATTGCCCATCTCCGCGGCGTGCGCGGCGTAGTTGCGGCCCACCCCGATGACCTTGCTGCGCGGAATCACCGGCGCCACCAGTCGGACGTCAGCCAGCGGAAGCCGCTCGCCGGTGAAGTGGACCGGCCCGGCCAGTGGGTCGCCGGTGAGGGCCGCGACCGTCTCGGGGTTGGCTCCNCCGTCCTCGGCCAACTCGACAACTCCGTACGTGGGGTCGCCGCCGGCGACGTACCTGGCAATCCGCATGGGAACACCGTAGCCGCGAGGTCAGCCATGCGCGGGGCAGGTCCGGCCGGGCGGAGCCGTCCGGGTGGCCCTGCGCCGGTTTGGGGCCCGGGACCGGGTTGTCCGGGCCGGTTCTGGACGGGGCGCGGCCGACTCGACCGCGGTCGCGGATGACGCAATACTGGCGGCCATGGGGACCCAGAGCTTCGACGTGGTGGATCTGATCCGGACCAAGCGGGACGGGNGGCGCCTGTCGACGGCCGAGATCGACTGGCTCATCCCCGCCTACACCTCCGGTGTGGTGACGGACGAGCAGATGTCCGCCCTGGCGATGGCGATCCTGTTCCGCGGCCTGGACCCTGACGAGCTCTCCGCCTGGACGGCGGCGATGATCGCCACCGGCGAGCGGATGGACTTCTCCAGCCTCAGTCGTCCGACCGTCGACAAGCACTCGACCGGCGGCGTGGGCGACATGATCACCCTCNCCCTGGCTCCGCTCGTCGCGGCGTGCGGTGCGGCCGTGCCGCAACTGTCCGGGCGCGGCCTCGGCCACACCGGTGGCACCCTGGACAAGCTCGAATCGATCCCGGGTTGGCGGGCCTCGCTCTCGAACGCCGAGATGCTGGCGCAACTGGACGAGGTGGGCGCGGTCATCTGCGCCGCCGGCTCGGGGCTGGCCCCGGCCGACAAGAAGCTGTATGCCCTCCGGGACGTCACGGGCACCGTGGAGGCGATCCCACTCATCGCCTCATCCATCATGAGCAAGAAGATCGCCGAGGGCACCTCGGCGCTGGTGCTGGACGTGAAAAGCGGCTCCGGCGCGTTCATGAAGGCCCCGGAGCGCTCCGCCGAGTTGGCGCGCACGATGGTCGGGTTGGGGAAGGCGGCAGGGGTCAAGACCGTCGCCCTCGTCACCGACATGGAATGGCCGCTCGGCAACGCAGCGGGCAATGCGCTGGAGGTCTCCCAGGCTGTGGAGGTGCTGGCCGGTGGCGGCCCGCGTGACGTGGTGGAGCTGACCCTTGCGCTGGCCCGCGAGATGCTCGACTGCGCCGGGATCGACGCCGACCCGGAGCGGGCGCTCGCGGACGGACGCGCGATGGACACCTGGAAGGCCATGATCCGAGCCCAGGGCGGCGATCCGGACGCTCCGCTGCCGGTCGCGAAGCACACGCAGGAGGTGCGGGCCGAGGCGTCGGGCTACCTCACGGGGATGGACGCTCTGGCCGTGGGCATCGCCGCCTGGCGGCTCGGCGCTGGCCGTGCCAAGCAGGGCGATCCCGTCCAGGCGGGGGCCGGCGTCACCTGGCGGACTCGGCCCGGGGCTCGGGTGAGCGAGGGGGACGTGCTGTTCACCCTGCACACGGACGCTCCGGAACGCTTCGACCGGGCGACAGCGGCCCTCTCCGGTGCCGTCACCATCGGGGACGAGCCGGCGGCCTCCCGTCCGCTGGTGGTGGAGCGGATCGACTGAGGCTCAGCGGTCCAGCCCGAGTCGGCGGCGGTCGAACCAGTTCGCCCCACGGGCCTTGAACGCACCGAGGCCGACCGTCCCGTGGACGACGAACAGCGGNGCACCCCAGGCGGGCTGGCTGGGCACCCTCACACGGATCGAGCCGAGGCTCTTACCGAGCCGTTCGGTGTTCACCGCCCAACCCTCGGGAAGCACGAGAACCACGTTGCCCGCCCCGGGCAGCACCTCCAGGTCGATCGTCGGGGTCGTGTGCCGCGCCTCGAGGCAATCGAGCTTGACGTTGTCGGCGAGCGCCTGGGCGCGCAGGAAGGGTGGCACCTCCCACGCACCGCCGCGCTTGTCGGCGCTGAACCCCGCCATCAGCCGCAACGGATCNGCCGGGGAATACCCGGGCGGGCCGACCGGACCGCTCGGCAGCTGCACCGCCACGGGCACGGGAGCACTCTGTGCGGGCGGCTGGAGGTCGGCCATGACCGCCTGCAACTGCCCGACCGTCTTGGCCGCCCGTACCCGACCGATTCGTTCGTCGAGCTCGGCGGCGTCCAGCTTGCCGTCCTCGGCAGCGCGACGCAGCTCCTCGACAGCGTGCTCACGCTCCGCGTTGCCGATCCTCAGAATGGACTGATCGGTCATGGGACGAGCCTAGTTGGGCTCAGTCCCGCTTCATGACACCCCAGCGGTAGGCGTCGTAGAGCGCCTCCCAGCTGGCTTCGATCACGTTGGTGCCGACGCCGACCGTCGTCCAGGTCCGCTCCCCGTCGGTGGTGTCGATGAGGGTGCGGACGATGGCGTCCGTCCCGTGCCCCTGATCGAGGATGCGCACCCGGTAGTCGACGAGTTCGAAGTCGTCCACGTGCGGGTAGGCCTGCTTGAGTGCGCTGCGCAGGGCCATGTCGAGGGCGTTCAACGGGCCGTGCCCCTCGCCGACGAGCAGGTAGGTCTGGCCCTTGGCCCGCAGCTTCACCGTGGCTTCGGAGTCGCCCTCGGGCTTCACCTCGTGGCCTGTGATGACGCGCCAGCTGAGCACCTCGAAGAACTCCTCCAGGTGCCCCATCTGCTCCTTCAGCAGCAGTTCGAACGAGGCGTCCGCCGACTCGTAGGAGTAGCCGTCCATCTCCCGCTGCTTGACCACGTCGGTGATCCTGGCCGCCAGCTCCCGGTCGGACAGGTCGTAGCCGAGCTCGCTGCCCTTGATCTGGATGTTGGCGCGGCCGGCCATGTCCGAGACCAGCATCCGCATGTCGTTGCCGACCAGGGTCGGGTCGATGTGCTGGTAGAGGTTGGCGTCCACCTTGATCGCGGACGCGTGCAGGCCGGCCTTGTGCGCGAACGCGGACTGCCCCACGTACGGCTGCCGGCTGTTCGGGGTCACGTCGGTGATCCCGGCGATCGCGTGACTGATCCTGGTCGCGTCGCGAAGCGATGACTCCGGCACCAACGACCAGCCGTACTTCAGCTGGAGGTTGGCGATCAGCGTGATCAAATTGGCGTTGCCCGTCCGCTCCCCGTGGCCGTTGATCGTGCCCTGGATGTGCATGACGCCCGCGTCGACCGCGGCCAGCGTGTTCGCCACCGCGCAGCCCGTGTCGTTGTGGCAGTGCACCCCGAGGTCGACCCCGATCTGGGACGCCGCGCTGACGATGTCGCCGATCCAGCTGGGCAGCATGCCGCCGTTGGTGTCGCACAGGACCGCGACCTCGGCGCCCGCGTCCGCGGCCACCTTGATGCAGTCCAGCGCGTACTGGGGGTTGGTGAGGTAGCCGTCGAAGAAGTGCTCGCAGTCCACGAACACCCGCTTGCCGTGGGCGACCAGGTGCGCCACGGTGTCGCGGATCATCTCCAAGTTCTCTTCCAGCGTGGTGTTCAGGGCACGCCTGACGTGGCCCTCGTGGCTCTTCGCGACGATGCACACAACCGGGGTGCGCGCGTCGATGAGGGCCTGGACNGAGGGGTCCTCCGCCGCGGTGGTCCCCACCCGGCGCGTGAACCCGAACGCCACCAGCTGGGCGTTCTTCAGCGTAAGCTCGCCGTCGGCAGCGGCCGCGAAGAACGCGGTGTCGTTGGGGTTGGCCCCNGGCCAGCCGCCCTCGATGAACCCGACGCCGAGTTCGTCCAGGTGCCGGGCGATGCGCAGCTTGTCGCTGACGGTCAACCGCAGGCCCTCCTGTTGCGCACCGTCGCGCAGGGTCGTGTCGAAGACGTGGAAAACGTCGGGTGCGACGGGATGGCTCGTCATCGTCGTTGGGGCCTCGCCTCGGATGTGGGAATGCGTCAGTCGAGTGTCCTCGGCCACCCGTCCGTCACACCCAGGTCTCAGGCACTGAGACTGAGATCTCAGCTGGTTGACCGGCGCGCGGCCGGGCCGATACCAACGACCCATGGCGACCACGAAGTTCCGCGATCTCGACGTGCACACCACCGGCGACCTGCCCGTTNCCGGGCGCACCCTGCCGGCGTTCACCCTCACCAAGGCCGACTTGAGCGACCTCACCAGCGCCGATCTGCGCGGCTCGAAGGTGGTGCTGAACATCTTCCCCAGCGTCGACACCCGGGTCTGCGCGATGAGCGTGCGCCGCTTCAACGAGCTGGCCGCCGGCGCGGACGACACCGTGGTGGTGTGCGTCTCCCACGACCTGCCGTTTGCGTTCAGCCGCTTCTGCGGCGCCGAGGGCATCGAGAACGTGGTGACCGCGTCGGCGTTCCGGTCGTCCTTCGGCTCCGACTACGGGGTGGATCTGATCGACGGCCCGATGCGCGGGTTGTGCGCCCGGGCGGTGGTCGTGGCGGACGCCGACGGGATCGTCCGGCACGTCGAACTGGTTCCCCAGATCGGCCAGGAGCCCGACTACCAGGCAGCCCTCGACGCGCTGTCCTGAGCAACCCGGGGTCTCGACAAGCTCGACCGCCGGAAGTCCCCGGGGTCTGGACAGGCTCGATCGCGGGAACTCCCTGGGGTCTCGACAGGCTCGACCGCCGGGAGTAGCGGGGCCGACAAGGCTCGCCGCACCGAAGCCAACCGGTCCTGACAAACTCGACCGCCGAAGGCAGGTGAGGTCTCGACAAGCTCGACCGCCGGGAGCAGCCGGGGTCTCGACAAGCTCGACCGCCGAGGGCAGGTGAGGTCTCGACAAGCTCGACCGCCCGAACCCCCGGGGTCTCGACAAGCTCGACCGCCGGGAGTAGCGGGTCCGCCGCCCGAAGCCGACCGGTCCCGACAAGCTCGACCGCCGGAACCCGCCGGGGTCTCGACAAGCTCGACCGCCGGAACTCCCCGGGGTCTCGGCGGGCTCGATCGCCGGGTCGGCGATCGGGGTCGTCAGACGACGCACTGCATCCAGCCGTGGGTGTCCTCGGCGCGTCCGTACTGGATGTCGAGGATGCTGTTGCGGATCGCCAGCGTGTGGGGCCCGGGTTCGATGCCGAGGTGATGCTCGCCGGACTTGATGCGGAACTCCCCGACCGGGGTGATGACCGCCGCGGTACCGCAGGCGAAGGCCTCGGTGATCGTCCCCGAGTCGATCCCGTCGAAGATCTCGGCCAGGGTGATCTTGCGCTGCACCGGCCGCAGGCCAAGGTCGGAGGCGACCGCGAGGATCGAGTCACGGGTGACCCCGTCCAGGATCGTCCCGGTGAGCGTGGGCGTGATCAGCTCGCCCTCGGCGGTGACGACCATGACGTTCATCCCGCCCAGTTCCTCGGTGTCCAGGCCGGTGCCGGCGTCCCCGAACAGCACCTGCGAGCAGCCGTGCTCGTAGCCCTCGTACTGCGCGATCAGGGACGACGCGTAGTTGCCGCCGCACTTCGCAGCGCCGGTGCCACCCTTGCCCGCGCGGCTGTAGTCGCTGGTGACCCAGATGTTGATCGGCTTGACCCCTCCGGTGAAGTAGGGGCCCACGGGGCTAGCGATGACTGCGAACGTCACCTGTTCGGCGGCTCGGACCCCNAGGAACGCCTCGGAGGCGAACATGAACGGACGCACGTAGAGGCTCATCTCGCCCGCCTCCCCACTGGGCACCCAGCGGTGGTCGGCCTTGATCAACTCGCGGGCGGCGGTGAGGTAGTCGTCGACGGGCAGCTCCGGCAGCATCAGTCGGGCCGCGGAGGCGACCATCCGCTGCGCGTTCTTCTCGGGACGGAAGAGCCACACCGAGCCGTCGCCATGCCGGTACGCCTTCATGCCCTCGAAGATCTCCTGCCCGTAGTGCAGGACGGCGGCGGAGGGGTCGAGCTGGAAGGGCCCGTACGGCTTGATGACGTCGTCGTGCCAGCCCTGGCCCTTCGTCCAGGTGGCCAGCGCCATGTGGTCGGTGAAGTAGTCGCCGAAACCGGGGTTGGCCAGGATCGCCGCGACGTCAGCGTCNGGAGCGGGCGGAGGGTTCTGGGTCAGCGGAAACGTCAGGGCCATGCGGGTGAGGATACGCCCTCGTCCGGGGGCCGAAACGGGGCTCCCATGAGACGGGCCCGCCCGGGACGGGGGCCACCGGATAGGGTTCTGGGCGTGTCGAACGAAGCTGCTCGCAAGCCCGTGATCGCGGTCATCCCCGGCGACGGGATCGGCCCGGAGGTCGTTGCCGAAGGCCTGAAGGTGCTCACCGGCGTGGTCGGCGACGACGCCTATGACTTCAACCATTACGACCTCGGCGCCGAGCGCTGGCAGCGGACCGGCGAGGTGCTGCCCGACTCTGTGCTGGCCGAACTCGCCGCCTCCGATGCGCTGATCCTCGGGGCGGTCGGCGCCGCGCCGGGCTCGAAGGCCATTCCTTCCGGGCTGCTGGAGCGCGGCCTGTTGTTGAAGCTCCGCTTCGCGTTCGACCACTATGTGAACCTGCGCCCCTCCAAGCTGTACCCCGGCGTCCCCACGCCGCTGGCCGCCTCGGTCACCGACCGGGGCCCGATCGACTTCGTCGTCGTCCGCGAGGGCACCGAGGGTCTCTACTGCGGCAACGGCGGCACCGTCCGCACCGGCACCNCCGAGGAGATCGCGACCGAGGTGTCGATCAACACCGCGTACGGGGTCGAGCGGGTCATCCGGGACGCGTTCGAGCGGGCCACCCGGCGCCGCAACAAAGTGACGCTGGTGCACAAGCACAACGTCCTCGTCAACGCCGGTGGGCTGTGGAACCGGTTGTTCACCGACGTCGCCGACGAGTACACCGGCGTCGAGACCGACTACCTCCACATCGATGCCGCCACCATCGCGATGGTCCAGGACCCGCAGCGTTTCGACGTCCTCGTCACCGACAACCTGTTCGGCGACATCATCACCGACCTGGCCGCGGCGGTGACCGGGNGCATCGGGCTGGCCGCCTCGGCCAACATCAACCCCGAGGGTGCCTTCCCGTCCATGTTCGAGCCGGTGCACGGCTCGGCCNCCGACATCGCCGGCCAGGGCATCGCCGACCCGACGGCCACCATCTTGTCGATGGCACTGCTGCTGGATCACCTGGGCCGTCGCGAGGACGCCGCCCGGATCGAGGAGGCCGTCGACGCCGACATCGCCGAGCGGGGCGCCACCCGCCGGTCGACCACCGAGGTCGGCGACGCGATCCTGGCCAGGCTGGCCTAACCTCCTCCTAACGCGGGGCGCGGGTCAGGACGAGAGCCGCAGCGTCACCCGGCGGTTCAGCGCCCGGCCACGCCCGCTCTGGTTGCTGGCCCTCGGCTCCGACTCTCCTCTGCCGATCGCCACCAGGGTGTAGTCGGCGCCCAGGAGCCGCGCCAACACGTCCCGAACGGCCTGGGCACGCCGGAGCGACAACCCGCGGTTGTAGGCGCTGGTACCGCGGCTGTCGGTGTGGCCGGTGATGGTCAGGGTGCGGCCGGGCCGGCCGCTCAGGGTGGTCGCCACGGCTGCGAGTTCGCGCTTCGCCTTCGCGCTCAGCCGCGCCGAGTTATAGGCGAAGAACACGTCGGACAGCAGGACGATCTCGCTCGGCTCGTCGGTCACCGAGCCGTCGAGGTTCGCCGACGGGAAGACGAGGCCTTCGACCACCGGGACCAGATCCCCGGTGGACACCCGGACCTCCCGGACCTCCGCCGTGGCGGCCGCTGTCGGGTCGGGGCCTGGAGCGGACGGGTCGGCCCGGGCCGGGGCGGCCGCCAGCACCAGCAGGATCAGGGCGACGACCGGGGTCGTGAGCGCTCTCATCGGCCGACCGGCAGGTTCAGGAACGAGCCCGCCCCAGGGATCACCACTGCGACCGAGGAGACCCCGGCCGGCACCGCTTGGTACACGTTGTGCAGCAGCACCGTCTCCCCTGCCTTGAGGTCGACCCCAGCGTGAACGAACAGACGCAGCCACCCTGAGGGTCGCGCGCGTTGAGGTAGCGCTTCTTGTTGACCGCGTCGAGCAGATAGACCCCGTCGACGGGGCCGGAGATCTCGGTGGGGACCCGCTGTTTCGTCGTCGGATCGGTCGCGTAGACGTGGTCGTCGAACCCATCGACCAGCAGGCTCTTGTCGGAGACGTTCGTCACGCTCCATGCCAGCACCGTCAGTTCGCCGGTCACCCGCAACTCGCGCACGGCGATGCGGACGGCATTGCCGCCGATGGAGGCGTTGCGGGCGGCCAGCACGGGCAGTTCCGCCTCCGGGGGCGACGCGGTCGGGGAGGCCGGCACGGGCACCGACGTGGTCGGCGGCGGGGCCGGGGCCACCGGGGCCGTGGAGCCACCGGGCGCGGCGGACGGCGGGGCCGCCGAACAGCCTGCTGCGGCCAGCGCCAGGCCGATGGACAAGGTGATGATCAGATGCCGCATGGCGTCTCCTCTGGGGGTAGGTAACCCCAGCCAACCAGGCCCCACCGACACATCGGAGGGCGCCAGCGCAATCTGTGGACAACTCCTCCGGTGTCCACAGCGCGGGTCAGGGCTGCGGCTCCCCGGCCGGCAGCCACAGCCGTCGCGACTCGCCGAGCAACCGTCCGTTGATCCACCACGTGGCCTCCACCAGCGCCGCACCGACCGCGCCCGCGGTCGCCCCGATCAGCATCAGGGCGGAGTTCGACGGGTCGAGCAGGAACAGCGTCCGGGTGAACGGCCAGGCGAAGATGACCCCGTAGGCGGCGAACGACAGGGCCAGCAGGCCGACCTTCCACCACTGATAGGGCCGGGCGACCACGGCCAGGACCCAGGAGGCGCTGATGATCGTGGCGGTCAACGTGGCCGTGGTGGCCTGCGTCAGTGCGGTGGCGGAGGCGTCGGGTCCGGGCAGAACGAGCAGGTAGGTGACGAACGTGGCCAGGGCGACGATCAGCCCCGCGGGAATCACCAACCGCATGACCCGGGGNACAAAACCGGGCCGGGCGCGCTCGTTGTTGGGTGCCAGGGACAACACGAACGCGGGGATGCCGATGGTGAACCAGCCGGTGATGGTGACGTGGATCGGCAGGTACGGGAAGGGCAGCCGCCACAGCACGACGAGGAGGGCGAGCGCGACCGAATAGATAGTCTTGGTGAGGAACAGGTTGGCCACTCGTTCGATGTTGCCGATCACCCGGCGGCCCTCCCCNACCACGTGCGGCAGGGTCGCGAAGCGGTCGTCCAGCAAGACGATCTTCGCCACCGCCCGGGTGGCCGGAGAGCCCGACCCCATCGCCACGCCCAGATCGGCGTCCTTGAGCGCGAGGACGTCGTTGACCCCGTCCCCGGTCATCGCGACCGTGTGGCCCCGCCCCTGAAGGGCGCCGACCATCTCGCGCTTCTGCTGCGGGGTGACCCGTCCGAAGACCGAGTTGGCGGCCACGGCGTCGGCGAACGCATCCCCCTCCGGCAGATCCCGGGCGTCGACCGCGTCGCCGCCGACGACGCCGAGTTGCCGCGTCACCGCACCCACCGAGGCGGCGTTGTCGCCCGAGATCACCTTCAGCGCCACCCCNTGGTCGGCGAAGAACTCCAGGGTGTCCCGGGCGTCGGGGCGGATCCGCTGGCGAAGGACGACCAGGGCGCGCGGGGTGACCTTGCCGGGAGCGTCGGCGGCGTCCACGGGGAACTCGGAAGTACCGGCCAGCAACACCCGGAGTCCGGTGGCGCCCAACTCCTGGGCGCGGCGGGCGGCTTCGTGTCCAGCTGGAGCCAGGACGTCCGGCGCCCCGAGGATCCAGTTCCCGTGATCGGCGAAGCTCACCCCNGACCACTTGCGGGCGGACGTGAACGGCGCGCGGCCGGTCACGCACCAGCCCGCCTGCGGCGTTGTCAGGGCCGACGCGATGGCCAGCATGGAGGCGTTGGGCCGGCTGTCCGCCGCCCGGCACTGGGCGAGCGCCTCCCGCACTTCGGCGCCGTCGGTCCCGTCCAGGGGGATCAGTTCCCCGAACGTCAGCCCGTTCTCGGTCAGGGTGCCGGTCTTGTCGGCGCACACCACATCGACCCTGGCCAGCCCCTCGATCGCCGGCAGTTCCTGGACGAGACAGCGCCGCTGCCCCAGGCGGACCACCCCNAGCGCGAACGCGACCGAGGTGAGCAGGACCAGGCCCTCCGGCACCATCGGCACCAGCGCGCCGGCCATGGCCAGCAGCGCGCGCCGCCATCCCGCGTGGGCCTGGCTCAACTGCACCCAGATCGTCGCGAGCCCGACCGGGACGAGGATCCACGTGATGATCTTGAGGATCTGGTTGATGCCCTGGGTCAACTCCGACCTGACCAGGGAGAACTTGCTGGCCTCGGCGGTCAACTGCGCCGCGTACGACTGCGCCCCGACCTTGGTGGCGCGGTACGCCCCCGTCCCGGACACCACGAAGCTGCCCGACATGACCTGCTCGCCGGGCTCCTTGGGTTCGGGATCCGCCTCGCCGGTCAGCAGGGACTCGTCGACCTCCAGGTAGTCGGCCTCGACGACCTCACCGTCGACGACCACCTGGTCACCGGGTCCGAGCTCGATGATGTCGTCGGCGACGATCTCGGTGCGGTTCCGCTCCGTGGCCACCCCGTCGCGGCGGACGCGTGGGTGCGCTTCCCCGATCACCGCCAGGTTGTCCAGCGTCCGTTTGGCGCGCAGTTCCTGGACGATGCCGATGATCGAGTTGGCGATGATCAGCAGCCCGAACGCCCCGTTGATCCACGACCCGGTGCTGAGTACGACCACCAGCAGCACCGCCAGGATCGCGTTGATCCGCGTGAACACGTTGGCGCGGACGATGTCGCCGGTCGTCCGGCCCGACCGGGGCGGCAGGTCGTTGGTGAGTCCGGCGGCGACCCGCTGAGCCACCTCGTCCGGGCTGAGGCCGCGGTGTGCGGGGAGGGTGGCCGGGCTCGTCACGGCGCCTAGCTTGCCAGANTGCCCCGGTCCCGCCCGCTTCAGTGCTTGCGCGCCACCGCCGGGGGCCACTGGTTGAACGAGACCGTGTAGCCGAGGCTGGAGGCCAGCACCAGCCCGAGCGCGGCGGCGATGACGACCACTGCGAGGGCGAACAGCGTCCAGGCGGTCACCCGCAGCCAGCGCCGGGACGAGGCGCTCTTCGCGGCGTCGGACGAGCCGGCCAGCGCCCGCACCCCGAGGGCGAACAGGGTGGGGAGGCCCGCCCCGAACAGCACACCGAAGGCCAGGATCAACCCCAGCTCGCCGAGCAGCCACTCGATCATCGCCGCCACCCGCCACCGGCGCGGCGGTACCGGGGCCCGGAGATGCGCGGAATGCGCCGGCTGATCACGCGGCCAGGGTGCCCCACGCACGTGAACGCAGGCCCCCGCCTGAGCGAACAGCCGGTGACGGCCCCGGTCCGGACGCGCGTCAGCCCGTCCGAACCCGGCCCGCATCCGGTCCCGGACGCGGTTCAGCCCGGCCGGAACGCTTCGTGAGCGCCCGGCCGGGCTGTGCGCGAGGGGTCAGCGGGCGGCGTGACCCTCGACGTAGTCGTCGTCGTGGCTCTTCACCCACGCCATCAGACCGCGCAGCTTGCGCCCGGTCTCCTCGATCGGGTGCGCCTCGCCCTTGGCGCGCAGCGCCTTGAACTCCGGCGCCCCGGCGTCCTGGTCGTCGATGAACCGCTTGGCGAAGGCGCCGGACTTGATGTCGGCCAGGATGGCCTTCATCTCCTCCTTGACCGCCGGCGAGATCACCCGCGGGCCGGAGACGTAGTCGCCGAACTCGGCGGTGTCGGACACGCTCCAGCGCTGCTTGGCGATGCCGCCCTCGTACATGAGGTCGACGATCAGCTTCAGCTCGTGCAGGCACTCGAAGTAGGCGACCTCGGGCTGGTAGCCGGCCTCGGTGAGGGTCTCGAACCCGGCCTGGATCAGCGCCGACGCGCCGCCGCAGAGCACGGCCTGCTCACCGAACAGGTCGGTCTCGGTCTCCTCGGGGAAGGTGGTCTTGATGCCACCTGCCCGCAGGCCGCCGATCGCCTTCGCGTACGAGAGCGCGAGCGGCCAGGCGTTGCCCGACTCGTCCTTCTCCACCGCGACCAGGACGGGAACGCCCCGGCCCTCGGCGTACTCGCGGCGCACCAGGTGCCCNGGCCCCTTCGGGGCGACCATGCACACGTCCACGCCGGCGGGAGGCTGAATGTAGCCGAAACGGATGTTGAAGCCGTGGGCGAAGAACAGGGCGTCGCCGGCGACCAGATTGGGCGCGATCTCCTCGGCGTACAGCTTCCGCTGCACCTGGTCGGGGGCCAGGATCATGATCAGGTCGGCCTCCTCGACCGCCTCGGCGACCCCGACGACCCGCAGGCCCTCGGCCTCGGCCTTGGCCCGGCTCTTCGAGCCCTCGCGCAGGCCGACGCGCACGTCGACGCCGGAGTCGCGCAGGTTCAGCGCGTGCGCGTGCCCCTGCGACCCGTAGCCGATGATCGCGACCGAACGGCCCTGGATGATCGACAGGTCGGCGTCGTCGTCGTAGAACATCTCTGCCATCTTCGTTGCTTCCTCTTGTCAGTTCGTGCGCGGGGACATGCGCACCTTGTCGGTCTTGGAACGGTCGGTCAGGGACTTGCTGCCGCGGCCCAGCGCGACCAGGCCGGACTGGACGAGTTCGCGCACGCCGTAGGGCTTCAGCATCTCCAACAGGGCCTCCAGTTTGTCAGGCGAACCGGTGGCCTCGATGGTGATCGAGTCATTGTGGACGTCCACGGTCTTGCCGCGGAACAGCTGGACGATCTCGATGATCTGGCTGCGGGTGGTCGGGTCGGCCCGCAGCTTGATGAGCATCAGCTCGCGGCGCACCGCGGACTCCTCCAGCTCGACGATCTTGAGCACCTCGATCAGCTTGTTGAGCTGCTTGGTGATCTGTTCGAGCGCCAGCGGGTCGTCCACGCCCACCTGGACGGTGATCCGGGACAGTTCCTCCCGCTCGGTGGGGCCGACCGCCAGCGACTCGATGTTGTAGCCGCGGCGGGCGAACAGCCCGGCGATCCGGGCCAGGACGCCCGGCTTGTTCTCGACCAGAACGCTCAGCGTGTGGGTCTTCACAGCTCCTCCTCTTCCCAGTCGGGCGCGAGGTCCCGAGCGATCTTGATGTCGTCGTTGCTGGTGCCCGCCGCGACCATCGGCCACACCATGGCGTCCTTGTGGACGACGAATTCGATGACCACCGGACGGTCGGTGACCTCGATGGCCTTCTTGATGACCTCGTCCACCTCCTCGGGNGTCTCGGCGCGCAGGCCGACGGCCCCCATCGCCTCGGCCAGCAGCGGGAAGTCGGGCACCCGGTGGGTTTTGAGGTCGGTGTTGGAGTACCGCTCGCCGTAGAACAGCGTCTGCCACTGTCGCACCATGCCCAGCGACTGGTTGTTGATCACCGCGATCTTGATCGGGATCCCCTCCAGGGAGCACGTGACCAGTTCCTGGTTGGTCATCTGGAAGCAGCCGTCCCCGTCGATGCCCCACACCGGGGTGTCGGGNGCACCGACCTGCGCGCCCATCGCCGCGGGCACGCAGTAGCCCATCGTCCCGGCACCGCCGGAGTTCAGCCAGCGGCCGGGCTTCTCGAACGGCAGGAAGTGGGCCGCCCACATCTGGTGCTGGCCGACGCCGGCGGCGTAGAACGCGTTCGGTCCGACCAGTTCGCCGATCCGCTTGATCACGAACTCGGGGCTGAGCAGGCCCTCCTTGGTCGGTTCGACCGCGATGGCGTACTTGGTCTTGATCGCCCCCAGGTAGCGCCGCCACGCCTCGTAGTCGCCCAGGTCCGCGCCGCGCAGGACGCCGATCAGCTGGCTGATGACCTCCTTGACATCGCCCACGATCGGCACGTCCGCCACCCGGTTCTTGGAGATCTCCGCCGGGTCGATGTCGGCGTGAATCACCTTCGCCTCGGGCGCGAACGAGTCGAGCTTGCCGGTCACCCGGTCGTCGAAGCGGGTACCCAGGGCGATGAGCAGGTCGGAACGCTGCAGCGCGCCCACCGCGGCGACCGTTCCGTGCATGCCGGGCATGCCCATGTGCAGCTCGTGGCTGTCGGGGAACACGCCACGGGCCATCAGCGTGGTGACCACGGGGATGCCCGTGATCTTCACCAGTTCGGCCAGTTCCGCCGCGGCCCCGGCCTTCACGACGCCACCGCCCACGTAGAAGACCGGCCGCTTGGCCTCGGCGATCAGCCGGGCCGCTTCGCGGATCTGCTTGACGTGCGGGGTGGTCACCGGATGGTAGCCGGGCAGCTCGATGGTCTCGGGCCAGGTGAACGGGGCCGCGGTGGCCAGCGCGTCCTTGGCGATGTCGACCAGGACAGGTCCGGGCCGGCCCGTCTTGGCCAGGTGGAAGGCGCTGACGATGGCAGCGGGGATGTCCTCGGCCCTGGTCACCAGGAAGCTGTGCTTGGTGATCGGGAAGGTGATGCCCCGGATGTCGGCCTCCTGGAAGGCGTCGGTGCCGATGGACGCGCTGGCAACCTGGCCAGTGATCGCGACGATGGGCACCGAATCCATGTAGGCGTCGGCGATGGCGGTGACGAGGTTCGTCGCTCCGGGCCCGGAGGTGGCCATGCACACCCCGACCCGTCCGGTCGCCAGGGCGTAGCCCTCGGCCGCGTGGCCGGCCCCNTGCTCGTGCCGGACGAGGATGTGCCGGATCAGCGTCGACTGGCCCAACGGGTCGTAGGCGGGCAGGATCGCGCCGCCGGGGATACCGAAGATGACCTCGACGCCGACGCGCTCCAAGGATTCGACCAGTGCCTGGGCTCCGGTCAGCAGGGTGGGCGATTCGCTCATCGTCGGCCTGTCCTTTCTGGTGTCTGTCGGATGATGCGGTGGGTCGTTCGAGCAAGAAAAACCCCGCTGCTGAGGCAGGCGAGGGAGCGTGTCGGTCGAGCAGGGCTCGGCGACACGCTAACTGACTACGAGGAGGGACTTCCGCACCCGTCCATGGTTCCGCCAGCGGGGACGGGTGTCAACCGATGGACCCGCGTTTCCACGATGTGGACCGAATGCAGAGGGTCAACCCCGGTTGCGACTTCGGGCCCGATCCGACCCCGAACTGGCGGCGCGATGTGGCTCCGGGTGAGGATGGCGGGGTTCGCTCGCCTGACCGAAGGTGTTTCATGTTCCGCAACGCCCTGCTGCGCCGCCTTGGCGCCGGTGCGGCCGCCCTCGCCGTCCTGGTCGCCGGCTGGACCGGCGGCACCACGGAGGCCGCCGCGGCCGACGCCGTCGTCCGTCCCCTGAACGCGAACATCGTGGTGACGGGCGCGGGCTGGGGCCACGGCATCGGGATGAGCCAGTACGGGGCGTACGGCGCCGCGGACGCGGGCCTCGGCTACGCCAAGATCCTCTCCTTCTACTACCCGGGGACGACCCTGAAGGACCTACCGGCCGGCAACCGGATCAGGGTGTGGATCAGCGCCGACAACGACGACCGGCTGCACTTCTCCCCGCCTCAGGGCTCAAGATCGTGGACTCCGCCGGCACGTCGTGGACGGTGCCGACCGGCAGCACCTACCGGATGTGGCGGATCAGCCGCAGCGGGTCCTACCGGATGCTGCACTACCTGAACTCCTCCGGCAGTTGGGTGAAGAAGAGCACGACCCTGTCGACGTCCCGGGTCTGGACGGTGTCGAATCCCACCAGCGACTACGTGACCGTCCGGCTGCCGGGCGGGTCGGGCCGGGACCTGCGCGACTCGGTGTCCCTGCAGTTCTCCGGCTCTGGAGCCAAGACCGTCAACACGGTGTCCATGGAGAACTACCTGCGCAGCGTCGTGCCCGCCGAGATGCCCGCCAGCTGGCCCGCCGAAGCCCTCAAGGCCCAAGCCGTCGCCGCGCGGAGCTACGCGGCGAAGACGCGGTCCACGCCGCTGTCGTCCAGCTACGACATCTGCGACACCACCTCCTGCCAGGTGTACAAGGGGCTGGCGACCCGCTCCGGCAGCACCCGCACGGTGAACGAGTCCGCCAGCACGAACGCCGCCATCGCGGGAACCGCCGACCAGGTGCTCTACGGCAGCACCGGGGTGGCCCTGACGATGTTCAGTTCGTCCAACGGCGGCTATGCGGCGCCGGGCGGGGCCCCGTACCTGACCGCACACGCCGACCCGTACGACGGTCGGATGCGCAACCAGGCCTGGTCGGTCACCCTCTCGTCGTCCAAGATCCAGTCCGCTTACCCGTCGATCGGCACCTTCACCTCGATCCAGGTGACCGACCGCGACGGGTACGGGCCCTGGGGCGGACGCGCGAACACGGTCGTCATCAAGGGAGTTCCGGGTCGGTTACGCTCACCGGCGGGGCCTTCAAGTCGAAGTTCGGCCTGAAGGAGCGGCTGTTCCTGATCGTCGGCGGCCTCAAGCCCGGCACCGGCAACTACGACCGCTGGCAGGCCCTCGGCGGCACCACGTCGTGGGTCGGGGCGCCCACCGCGTCCGAGGTGGCCGTGGCCGGCGGGCTCCACGCCCAGTTCAAGGGCGCCGACCTGTTCTGGTCGTCGGCCACCGGGTCGAAGTTCCTGACCGGCGACCTGCTCGCGGCCTACCGGGGGCGGGCGGCCCGTCCGGCGACCTCGGGTTCCCCGCACCGATGTTGTGAAGGCCGACGGTGGGGTCTACGCGGACTTCCAGGTGGGCCGGATCACGTGCCCGACCGACAAGGAGTGCGTCGTCGCCTACGGCTGAGCGCAGCCCCGCCGGCGCTGCGGAACGTCAGGACAGGCGCGCCGCGACCTCCGCTACGTCGATCCCCTCGACCCGGACGGTGAGTTGTTCGAAGCCCGGATCGTCCGCGTAGCGCGGGATCACGTGGACGTGCAGGTGGAACACCGACTGCCCTGACACCTCGCCCACGTTGCTGAGCACGTTCAGCCCCGCGGCCCCGAGCCGGGCCTGCAGCAGCTCGCCGACCGCCGTGATGGCCGGCGCCAGCGAGGCCGTCACCGCAGGGTCGGCGAGGATGTCCCGGGCGTGCTGTTTCGCGACCACCAGGGTGTGGCCGGCCTTGAAGGGGGCGATGTCGAGGAACGCGTAGGCGTGCTCGTCCTCGAACACCCTGGTCGAGGGGATCTCCCCGCGNACGATCGAGCAGAAGATGCAGTCGGACACGGTGCTCCTTTCAGCGGACGGGGAAGCCGGCGTCGGCAAGCGCGGCCTTGACCTCGGCGATGCCCAGCGTGCCGTAGTGGAAGACCGAAGCGGCCAGGACGGCGTCGGCGCCCGCGCGGGCCGCGTCGACGAAGTGGGAGGCGGTGCCGGCGCCCCCNGAAGCGATGACCGGGACGTCGACGGCCTTCCGGACGGCCTCGATCATCTCCAGGTCGAACCCGTTGGTGGTGCCGTCGGCGTCCATGGAGTTCAGCAGGATCTCGCCCGCACCGCGATCGACGGCCTCGCGCACCCATTCCAGCGCGTCCAGCCCCGCCGGCTGCCGGCCGCCGTGCGTGGTCACGCCGAACCCGGACGGCTGCCCGGCCTCGCGCCGGGCGTCCAGGGACAGCACGCAGACCTGATTGCCGAACCGGGCGGCGATCTCGTCGATGACGGACGGACGGGCGATCGCCCCGGTGTTGATGCCGACCTTGTCGGCCCCGGTGCGCAGCAGCGCGTCCACGTCCTCGACGCGGCGGACACCGCCGCCGACGCACAGCGGGATGAACACCGTCTCGGCCGTCCGCCGGACCATGTCGAAGGTGGTGGCCCGTCCCTCGGATGACGCGGAGATGTCCAGGAAGGTCAGTTCGTCCGCACCATCGGCNCCCGTAGGCGGCCGCAAGGTCGACCGGGTCGCCGGCGTCGCGCAGGTTGCGGAAGTTGACCCCTTCACCACCCGGCCGTCGTGGACGTCCAGGCACGGGATCACACGGATCGCGACGCTCATACCGGGCAGCTTAGGGGTGCTCGGCCAGCCAGGCCGCGGCCATCCGTTTCGGCGCCCGGGACAGCCAGGCGTCCTCGATGATCTCGGCGAGTTCGGCCACCTCGACCTCGTGCAGCCGGGACGCCTGCACCAGCACCGAGGTGTGGCCGTCGAAGTGGTCGGTGGTGAAGAACGGGGTGGATTCGTCGCCGACCAGCGCGAGTTTGGTCACCTCGTCGTCGACCCAGATCACCATGACGTCGGCCAGCCGCTCGCCGGTGTGGGGTCGAGCGCGTCCGGCCGCGGGGTGCGGAAGAACACGAACGACTTGCCGCGCACCTGGTAGCTCACGATCCGTTCGTCCGTGCGGTAGGGCTCCGAACCGGGCATGGCGGCCGCCAGCCGATGCACATCGGCCAGGGTGGCCGGGCGGCTGGGCCGGGGCTCGGGTGCGTCCATGCGACCACTCAAGCACCACGGGGCGCCCCCACGCCACGTTGCGCCCTCCTGCCACCTGGTGGAGGCGGAGGCCGCGGCGGCCGCGGGCGCTCAGCCTGCCCCCGTCCGTCATCCGGGCATTCACAGGGTCGTTCGCTACGTTCTGCCCCGTCGAAAGGACTTTGCAGTGTCGTCGAACAAGGTCAAGATCGCCGTCGATGTCGTGATCGCGCTGGCGCTGGTGTTGCTGTACAACACCCGGACGGTCACAGGGCTGTCGTTCCACGAGTGGGCGGGCATCGCGATCGCGGCCGGGTTCATCGTGCACGTCCTGCTCAGTTGGGACTGGGTGGTGGCGGTCACCACGACCCTGATCGGCCGGACGAAACCGCGGGCCCGCTGGCTGTGGGTGCTCGACGTCCTGGTGCTGCTGGGCATGACGTGGACGATCGTCTCCGGCATCCTCATCTCCCGCGTGGCCGTGCCGCAGTGGGCCAGCAACGATGCAGTGTGGCGGGTCACCCACGTGCCGGTCTCGTGGCTCACCCTGCTGCTGATCGGGGTGCACCTGGGAATGCACTGGCAGTGGGTGATGACCGTGGTCAAGCGACTCCTGGGCCGGAAGCGGGCCTCCGGATCCACCGTGGTCTTGCTGCGGGTGTTGGGCGCGCTGGTGTTCGCCGGTGGCGTCTACGCCTGCGTGGCGACGGACGCGGTCGGGCAGGTCGGCCGGTTGGCCGGCGTCCAGGCCGGTGGCCCGGGCCAGCACGGCGACCGCGGGCCCGGCATGGGTGGCCGGCGGGGCCCCGAAGGCCGGCCCAACGGCGCGCCCGGTNCAGGGCCGCCCGACAGCGGCTCCCGGGGAGGGCGGGCAGTTCCCCGAAGGTGGCCGGGGCGGCGAGCGCNNGCCGGCGACGCGACCGTCACCTGGACGACGCTGCTGCTGGCCTCGGGCGTCATCGCCGCCCTCGCGGTACCGACCCACTACCTCGACCAGTGGGTGAGCCGGCGCCGCCGCGGGAAGCGCGCGACCCGTCCGTCCCCGGCGCCGGCCGGGTAGTCCCCGGCCTCAGTCCTCCAGCATCGCCAGGCCGACCACACCCCGGCGGGCCCGGTCCATCACCTCGCGGCAGCCGTCGCGTAGCGGGCCGGGGCCGGCGGCGTCGGCCACCTGCCCGGCCAGGTCGATCACCTGCCGCGCCCACCGGACGAAGTCGCCGGCGGTGAGCCCGCACTCGTCCAGCACCTGACCGAGATCCCGTCCGGCCACCCAGTCGAAGATGGCTTCGGCGAACCCGATGTCCGGCTCGGGGCCCCGGTCGAGGCGATGATCCCGCTCGACGAGCGATACCTCCCGCCAGATGCCGCGCAGCCGTGTCTGGGCCTGCTCGGTGGCGCGGTCGGGCATCCGGGCCGGCCGCCGCTGGTCGCCCCCGCGCGCCTCGTACACCAGGCTGGACAGCACGGCGGCGAGTTGCGGGGCCGACAGGTCGCCGAACACGCCGGCGCGGATGCTCTCCGCGGCCACCAGGTCGAGTTCGGAGTAGATCCGGGCCAGCGTCCGGCCCGCGTCGGTCACGGTGGTCCCCTCGTCGGCCAGATAGCCGAGCGACTCCAGCACCAGGCAGATCCGGTCGAACCGGACCGCTATCGTGTTCGTCCGCCGTTCGACCTGCCGCTGCAGCGAGGCGTTGTCGCGTTCGAGCCGCAGCGCCTCCTCGCTCCAGCGCGCATGGTTGTCCCGGTCCGGGCAGCCGTGGCACGGGTGGGCGCGCAACTGGGCCCGCAGCTCGGCGATCCGGGCGGCCAACTCGGCGTCGACCTCCTTCGGTGCGTACCGGGCGACGCTCAGGTCGAGTTCGGCGAGCTTCGAGCGGAACGCGGCGCCCAGGTTGCGCCGGGAGGACGGCTGCCGAGGGTCGAAGTGCTTCGGGATCCGCATCCGTCCGGCCACGAGCGGCGGGGTCGGGAAGTCGAGCGTGGACAGGCGCTTGACCTGGCGGTCCTCGGTCAACACCAGCGGGTGTGGGTCGGTCTTGGCCAGACCCGGGTCGATCACCACCGCCCAGCCGTGGTGCCGTCCGGCGGGGACGGCGAGGATGTCCCCGGGCCGCAGGGCCAGCAGCACCTCCAGCGCCTCGGCCCGGCGGTCGGCCTTGCGGTTGCGGGCCGCCTCGGCCTCGACCGCCGAGATCTCGGCGCGCAGCCGGGCGTATTCGGTGAAGTCGCCGGCGTCGCAGGCCGCCTGGGCGAACAGGTGTGCGATCCGCTCGGTGTTGCGGCTGATCGTCCGGGCCAGCCCGACGACGCCCCGGTCGGACTGGTACTGCGCGAACGACTGCTCCAGCAGCCCGCGGGCCTTGTCGCGGCCGACGGTGCCGACCAGGTTCACCGCCATGTTGTACGTCGGGCTGAACGACGAGCGCAGCGGGTAGGTGCGCCGCGAGGCCAGCCCGGCGACCGCCCGTGGATCCATCGCGGGCTGCCAGAGCACGACCGCGTGGCCCTCGACGTCGATGCCGCGTCGTCCGGCCCGTCCGGTGAGCTGGGTGTATTCCCCNGGCGTGATGTCGGCGTGGCTCTCGCCGTTGAACTTCACCAGCCGTTCCAGGACGACGCTGCGCGCGGGCATGTTGATACCCAGCGCGAGCGTCTCGGTGGCGAACACGACCTTCACCAGGCCGCGGACGAACGCCTCCTCGACGCACTCCTTGAAGGCCGGCAGCATGCCTGCGTGGTGGGCGGCGATGCCGCTGCGCAGCGCCTCGGCGAACCCTTCGTAGTCGAGGACGGCCAGGTCGGCGGCGCTCAGGCCCTCGGTGTGCGCGACGGCGATCTCGTCGATGGCCCGCCGCTCGGCCGGGCTGGTCAGCCGGATCCCGGACTTCATCAGTTGCGCGACCGCGGCCTCGCAGCCCTGCCGGCTGAAGATGAAGAAGATGGCCGGCAGCAGCCCCTCGGCGTCGAGCCGTTCGACCGCGGCGTCGCGGCGCGGCACCAGGGTGCGGCGGTTCTCCCCCGCCCGGCACGATTGGCGGCCNATCCGGTCGCGGGTGCGCCGTCCGCGCAGCTGCCGGGAGTCGTCGCGGACGTAGCGCGCCTCCTCCTTGGCCAGCTTCAGCAGCTCGGGGTTGACGTCGGCGTGAGTGGCCCCCGCCGGACGGGCGCTCGGCGCCTCGTCGGCGAACAGGTCGTAGAGGCGTCGTCCGGCCATCACGTGCTGGAACAGCGGGACGGGCCGGCGCTCGCTCACCACGATCCGGACGTCGCCGCGCACCTCGTCCAGCCAGGCCCCGAACTCCTCGGCGTTGCTGACCGTCGCCGACAGGCTGATCACCTGGACGGACTCGGCGAGGCCGATGATGACCTCCTCCCAGACCGCGCCGCGGAACCGGTCTGCCAGGTAGTGCACCTCGTCCATCACCACGAAACCGAGGTTGCGCAGCGTCGGCGAGCCCGCGTAGATCATGTTGCGCAACACCTCGGTGGTCATCACCACCACGGGCGCCTCGCCGTTGATCGAGGTGTCGCCGGTCAGCAGGCCGACCCGATCGGCCCCGTGCCGGGCCACGAGGTCGTGGTACTTCTGGTTGCTCAGCGCCTTGATCGGGGTGGTGTAGAAGCACTTGCGCCCCTGCACCATGGCCAGGAACACGGCGAACTCCCCACCNGCGGTCTTGCCGGCACCGGTCGGGGCCGCCACCAGGACGCCGGCACCGGCCTCGACGTGGGCGCACGCCTCGCGCTGGTAGTCGTCCAGTCCGAAGTCGTAGCCGGCCGCGAACGCGGCGAAGACGGAGTCGCTCATCACGGTCAACCTACCGCCCGGGCGGCGGTGGGCCACTCAGCCGGGGTCGATCTCGAGCCGCGCCGGGACGCTGGCCGGGCCGAGGTCGGCCGCGATCCGGCGCCGCAGGTCGTCCGGGTCCAGCCTGGCCCCGGGAGCCGGACGGAGCCGCGCCACCGGCCGGCTGCCGAACCGCGGGTCGGGGACCTCGATCAGGTGGACGGCCGCCACCCCGGGCTGGTCGGCCAGCCAGCGTTCCAGGACGGCCGGATCAACGGTCTCCCCGCCACGGACCCACCGCCCGTCCGCGCGGCCGGTCACGTGGACGAGGCCGTGCAGGTCGATCCAGCCGAGATCGCCGCGGAAGGTGCGCCTGCCCCCNGGTGGCGAGCGGATCTCCAGCAGACCCGCTTCGCCACGCGGCAGGACCACCCCGTGGGCGTCGAGGACGCGAATCCGCACCCCTGGGAGGGGCCGGCCCACGGTGCCCGGCGCCAGCGCGCGGGCCGCCTCGTCCGCCAGGCACACGGTGCCCACCTCGGTCGCGCCGTAGGCGTTGAGGACTGGCCCGCCCAGCCGGTCCTGGAGCCCAGCCGCGTCGGCGTCGCTCAGCCGGTCGGAGCCGGAGAGGATCAGGCCGACGCGCTGGCGCGCCGCCGCCGGGTAGTCGAGCAGTTGCACCGGGACGCCGGTCAGCAGGTCGAGCGTGCCGGCGGCCGCGGTGGCGGTGCGTCCGGCCAACAACGTGCCGCCCAGGAGCAGGGTGAGGCCCAGGACGCCGAAGCCGTGCCCATGATCGAGGGGGCCAGGCACCCCACCACCGGCCTGGGTGGCACGTGGATCATGCCCAACAGGCCCAGTTGATGCACGGCCAGCCCCAGTCCGNCCACCCACCGAAACGCCTTGGGAGGGGGCGGTCGTCCCCGAGGTCGAGACGGTCAGCCGCGGGACTCGTCGCCCAGGACGTTCCGGCCGTGGAGCCCTCCGGGAGCCCGCATCCTCCGGCGGTCCGGCCCGTCGGTACCCCGGGGTCGCCCCGCGCTCCGGGTGAGCCCCGTCCCCCAGCACGGGCGCGTCCGGCAGCCGCCCGCGGGCGGCGTCGAGGGCCAGCGCTCCCGCCCGAGCCGGGACCAGGGTGACCCGGCAGCCCGCCGCCAGTCCGGCGAGGACCGCGACCGCGATCCGCCGGGGACGGGCCGAGCACACGATCACGTCCGGGCTGGTACCCAGCCAGGAGCGGAGCCGGCGCACCTCGTCCGTCAGCCCGGCATAGCTGAGCTCGCCCGCCTCGTCGACGAGGGCCGCCCGTCCCGGGCCCACGGACGACCACGCGGCCAGCACCGCCTCGATCGCCGAACCGGAGCTCCGCCACGCCCGGACCAGCCGTCCCAACGGGAGTCTGCGCAGCACCCGGATCGCACCCGTCCCAGCCGGGGCGAACGAGCCCCGCACCTCGGCTCGCGGGGCGGTCATCGCCGGCCGGTGNATCCGGGCGGCGACCCGGCCCATCACGCGGGCGGCTGCGGTCGGCGCCGCGGCCACGACCACCTCGGCCGCCCGAGCCCACGCCGGCGCCACGACCGCGGGCCGGTCGGCGATCGCCTTCAGGATCCAGCCGGCCGCCTGCCCCGGGGTCAACGCCCAGCGTGGCACCCGCGGGTAGGTCGGCCGGATCATCGGGGTGTCCACCAGCGGGAACCGGACGATGGTCGTCGCGATCCCGGCCTCCCGCAGTTCGGGNGCCGCGCAGCGCAGCCAGATGTCGAAGCCGGCCTTGGAGGAGCAGTAGGCGCTCCACCCGGGCAGCGGCAGCGCCGCCTGAACGGTGGTGACCCCGATCAGGTGCCCGCTCCCCGCNGCGGCCATCGCGCCCAGCACCGGCAGCGCGAGGGCGACCGCGCCCAGGTAGTTGACCCCCGCCGAGCGTTGCAGGGTGTCGAAGCGGTCGGCGTAGTCCAGCACGCGGCGGTGGATCGACAGCCCTGCGTTGGCGACCAGCACGTCCACCCCCGCCTCGGCCAGCCGTTGGCCGGCCCGGGTGGCGGCGGCCGTGTCGCGCAGGTCCACGGGCAGCGCCTCGGCCCGGCCNCCGGCCGCGTGACAGCCCTCGACCGCGGTGGCCAGGGTGCCGGCGTCGCGCCCCAGCAGGACGAGCCGCCCGGCAAGGGGCGCCAGGGCGAGTGCGGTCGCCAGCCCGATGCCCCGGGACGCTCCCGTGATCGCCACCGTGGCGGAGGCCACCACGGCACCCGTCCGTGCCCGCACGCTCATGACGTCAGCGTAGAACCACCCGTCACCCCGCTACTGAGCAGGGGCCAGCAGCGTCAGCACCGCGGGCAGGCTGGTCAGCCGCAACGGCACCGGGCCGAGTTCCTCACCGTCCGCCGACCCGTAGAGCCCCACCCCGTCCACCAGGACTTCGGTCCCCCGTAGCAACTCGACGGCCGGGTCGCGGACGAAGGCGCCCGTGTACAGCGAGGGCAACAGCCGCAGAAAGGTCAGCTTCGAGACGGGGTGGATGATCGTGATGTCGAGCAGGCCGTCGGTGGGATCGGCGGTGGGGCAGCCGCGCATACCGCCGCCGAACACCCCGCAGTTGCCCACCGCCACCAGCATCGCCGGCACCTGCCGCGGGTGGCCGTCGATCACCAGCCGGTAGGTCAGCGGCTCGAAGGTCGCGAGCTCGGTCAGCCCCGAGTAGGCGTACACCAGCGGCCCGAGCGGCACCTTGATGGAGCCCGCGCGCAGGCCGACCCGGGAATCCCAGCCGGTCGAGACGATGCACCCCACGAACCGCCGCTGCGCGCCGCCGACGAGGTTGCCGCGCACCTCGATCAGGTCCAGCTTCTTCATTCCTCCGGCGACGATCGTCCGCACGGCCGGAGCGACCGCCACGGGGAGCCCGGCGCCGGCACAGAAGTCGTTGCCGGTGCCCGCTGGGATGACCCCCAACGGCACGTCGGTCTCCGCACAGGCGTTCACGCCCAGGTGGGCCATCCCGTCCCCACCCATCACCAGCAGGGCGTCGGGACGGATTCCGTCCACGGACGGACGGGCGTGCTCGACCGCCTGGATGCAGCGCAGCCGTGCCTCGCCGTAATCGGCGGTCTGGAACACCCTCAGGTTGGCCCCNGGCAGGCCGGTGAGCAGGTCCGCGCAGACCCGCGGCAGCAGGCGGCGGGCACGGCCCCGTCCGGCGGCCGGGTTCACCACCAGGGTCAACGTGGGGCCGTCGAACCGCCCCAGGCTCATGCGGTGGCTGCCTCAAGTGCGAGGCGCTTGGCCTTCCGCTTGTCGTGGAGGTGACAGATCACCTCGGCGGCCACGAACAGCAGCGACATCGGCACCGCCAGGGCCAGCATCGAGAACGGGTCGGTGGACGGGGTGGCCGCCGCCCCGAACACGAACGTCCCGAAGATCACGTACGTCCGCGCCTTCGCGAGCTGACGGGCCTTGAGCACGCCGACGAGGTTGGCCATGACCACCACCACCGGCATCAGGAAGCCCAGCCCGAACACGACCATCAACTGCAGCATGAGTTCGAGGAACGCGTTGATGTCCAGCAGGTTCGTGACCGGCACCGACTGGGGAGTGAACGCCATCATCACCGAGATCCCCTGGGGCAGGACGACGTAGCCGACCGCGACGCCCGCCAGGAACAGCGGGATCGCGGCTGCCAGGAACATCAGCGCCCACTTCTTCTCCTTGGCCAGGAGGGCCGGCACGATGAACGCCCACACCTGGTACAGCCAGATCGGCGAGGTCAGGACGAGGCCGCCCACCGCACAGATCTTCATCGCCAGGATCAGCGGGGTGGTGACCCCGGTCAGGACCGCCTGGGTGTTGATGTTCGGGTTGGTGACCTTCAGGATCTCCACCGCTTGGAGCCACGGACGCAGCAGGAACGTGTAGACGTCGTTGTAGAAGAACGCGACCGCGACCATGCCGAGCACGATCACCACCAGTGAGAACACCACCCGGTAACGCAGTTCCCGCAGATGGTCCGCCAGTGACATCACCCCGTCCGGGGAGACCGGTGGAGGTTTCAGCCAGGCGAGGCTGAAGCGGCCTGCCACGGCGAAGGTCAGGAGGCGGGACGGGGTTGTCGGGATCGACGATCTCACCGTCGACCACGACGCCGTCCGGCTCGCTGGGCTGCGCGGGCACGGCGGGGGCACCAGGGGCAGGAACGGCGGGAGCGGGCGGCGGGGTGTCCTTGCGCAGGGCCGCGGTCTCCTCCTTGAACTCCCGGATCGCCTTGCCGGCGTTTTTGCCCGCACCGGCGAGCCGGCTGCCGCCGAACACCAGCAGGGCGATGATGGCCAGGATGACCCACTCCATACCGCCGGGAAGTCCGAACATATCGACCAAGCTCCTTCGAATCAGGTTCGCTGGAAGTCTATCCCGGGGCCGCTAGGGACCCGCTGTGACCTCGGGCAGCTTCACCTGTGAGAGCAGGTCGGCCAACTCCTCGCCCCTCTTGGCGATCATCTCCAGTTCCGAGAACAGGTCGGACGCCTTGTGCCACAGCCAGATGCCGTAGCTGAGCGTCATCACCAGCCCGCCCAGGGCGATCAGCCCGAACACCAGAACCCAGATCACGGCTCGACCCTAGCGGAGGCGCTCAGCCGCTGATAGGCCGCCAGCGCCTCCCGGGCCGCTGCCGCGGCCGAGTCCGCCAGGCGCGCCGGCTCGACGGACCGCACCCGGGGCCCGAGCCGGAGCAGCAGGCCGCGCAGCCACGCGGGGTCGGCCACCAGCAGTTCAACCGCCAGCCCGCCGGGCAGGTGCGTCACGCCGCGCACCGGGTAGTACTCCGCGACCCAGCGGGCGCGTTCGTCCAGTTCCAGCCGGACGACCTGCGCCGCGGCCCGGTTCTCCAACCAACTGCCCTCCCCGCGCGGCGGCTGCCCATGATCGGTGGTGGGCTGGTCGGTGAGCTCGGCATCGGCGATCCGGTCGACCCGGAAGGTGCGCCAGTCGCCCCGCTCGTGGCTCCAGGCGTCGAGGTAGCCGAACCCGTCCCGGGTGGCCAGCCCCACGGGGTCGACCAGCGGCGTGGTGGTCTGGGCACGCGTCGACCCGTCGTACGTCAGCCGGACCGCGCGGCCCTCGGCGATCCCGCGGACGAGCACGTCGCGCACCGCCGCGGCACCGGAGGTCTCGGCGAAGCCGACCATGCCGCGGGCCGGCTCCCCGGTCAGCAGTTCCAGCTTGGCCAGGATCGAGTCGACGGCAGCCACCGTGTTCTGGTCGGCCAGTTCGCGGACGGCCCGCAGCCCCACGACCAGGCTCAACGCCTCGTCCAGGGTGAACCGCATCGGCCGGGCGAGGTAGTCGGCGTTGGTGAGCCGGATCCGGCCCTCGGACTCGATCGCGTCCATGTCGATCTCGATGAGGTCTCCCGGCAGTCCTCCGGGCAGCCCGCAGTACCAGAGCACCTCGAGGTCTGCCACCAGTTGCTTGGGNGTGACCCGGAACACCCGCGCGGTCTCCGCGAGGTCCGCATCGGGATGTGCCTGCAGGTACGGCACCAGCGCCAGCAGCCGCGCCACCTGGTCAGCCGAGGCCATCGCGCACCCCNNCACCACGGCGTGCAGATGGGCCACGACCGCGGTGCGCAGGTCGTCCGGCGCCACCACGAGCACCTCCGCGCCGTGGCCGGCGACGTCCCCGGCGAAGTCGCCGCGATGTGCGTAGGGGACCCGGTAGGCGGCAAAGCCGGGCGGCAGTTCCACTCCAGCCTCGACCGGGGTGCCGCGCCGGCGAAGTTCCGGAGCGTGGTCGCCGTGGATGGCCAGGATCGCCTCGGCGTCGGGCTGCGCGGGCTCCAGGGACCGGGCCAGTTCGGCCAGGTCGACCCGGTCCGGCACCCGGTAGTCGCCGGGCTTGCCCGCGAGGGTGGCGTCGGCGTCGATCCGCGCGAGCTTGAACATGCGCGGGGCGTCCCTGCCGGTGTCGTGGCCCAGCAGGTACCAGGCTCCGCGCCGGTAGGTCATCGACCATGGCTGCACCCGGCGGACCTGGCCGCGGTAGCCGAACGTCACCGGCGTCCGGCTCAGCGTGGCCTGCCACAGGGTCTCGAACGAGGGTTCGCGGACGGCGACNGCTGGGGCGAGACCGAGCACCGGCGAGGCGTCCGGGTCGACGCCGGCTGCCCGGAGCTTCGCCATCGCCGAGGTCGTCCGTTCGGCCAGGGAGGCGGTGTTCCACACCTGGGAGGCCAGGCCCAGCGCGGTGGCCTCGGCGGGGCTCACATCCAGCGGCGGCAGTTCGAAGTCACGGCGCCGGATCCGGTAGCCGACCTCGTCGGGGAACAGCACGGAGTTGCTGCCGGTCTCGACGGGGACGCCCATGGCGCGGAGTTCGTCCTTGTCGCGCTCGAAGGTGCGCTCGAACGCGGCGTCGCTGAGGCCCGCGTAGCCCTCGACCAGCTCCCGGATCTGGGTCTTCTCGATGAACCGGCGGGCCATGAGCAGGCAGATGGCCAGATTCATGATGCGCTCGGACTTGCGTGCCGACATGACCTGACCTCTCGCGCGGGGCTCCGCGCACGCGACGTTACCAGCCGGACGGCGGGCTCCAGGGCACGCCCGCGCGGTGTCCGCCCGAAGCCGGAGCCGCCCCTAGGCTGGCGCGGGAGAGGAGGCACGATGGCCGGACGGTTCGCGCCCAGCCCGACCTCCGATCTGCACGTGGGCAACCTGCGCACCGCGGTGGTGGCCGCCCTGCTGGCCCGGACGACCGGCCGGGAGCTCCGGCTGCGGATCGAGGATCTGGACACCCAACGGGTGGCGGCGGCCNCCGAGGTCGCCGCCCGGCAGCAGGCGGACCTGGCCGCCCTCGGGCTGCGGTTCGACGGCCCGGTGATGTGGCAGTCGGCGCGCCTGGACGCCTACGCGGCGGCCATCGCATCCCTCGGTGAGGACACCTACGAGTGCTTCTGCACCCGGCGGGAGATCGCCGAGGCCGCCAGCGCCNCCCACGGCGAAGGCCATCGCCCCTACCCAGGGACGTGTCGCGACCTGTCGACGGCCCAGCGGGACGCGAAGCGCCGGGAGCGGCCACCCGCCCTGCGGGTGCGGGCCGGGTCGGCTGTGGAGACCGTCACGGATCTGTGGGCCGGCGAGGTCAGCGGCGTGGTGGACGACTTCGTCCTGGTTCGCAATGACGGGGTGCCGGCGTACAACCTGGCGGTGGTGGTGGACGATCTCGCCCAGGGAGTCGATCAGGTCGTCCGGGGCGACGACCTGCTGTCGTCCTCGCCACGGCAGGCGTGGCTGACCCGCCGACTGGGCGGCGAACCGCCCGGGTACGCGCACGTGCCGCTGGCGGTCAACGCCGAGGGCAGGCGCCTGGCCAAGCGCGACGGAGCGGTCACCCTGGCCGACCTGGCGGCCCGAGGGCTCACCCCGTCCGACGTCCTGTCGCGGGTCGCGGTCTCGCTCGGCCTGGCCGAACCGGACGAGCGGGTGACACTCGACGACTTGACGGCCCGCTTCGACCCGGCGGCACTCCCGCGCGAGCCGTGGGTGGTCAGCCCTGGCTCGTGGTGAACAGGATGTCGACCACGTAGACGACGGTGTCGCCGGCATCGACGGGCGGGTTGTTGCTGCCCTGGGGGTAGCCGTCCGCCGGCGGCAGGACGAGCAGCACCCGCTGCCCGATCCGCTTGCCGACCAGGCCCTTCTGCCAGCCCGGGATGGTGCTGGACAGCTTGCCGGAGTCGGCCGTGGCGTACTTGTCCTCCAGGACCTTGCCCGTCTTCCACGACACCCCGAGGTAGTGGACGACGATCGTGTCGTCCTTGGCGACCTTTGCCCCGGTGCCCTCGGTCAGCGGCTGGGCCACCATGTCTTTGGGCGGATCGGACGCCGGGATCGCGATCGAGGGCTTGCCATTGGTGTCGGTGACCTTGGGCAGGCCGCTGCGCGGAGTGATCTGTTTGCCCGTCGGGCCGGCCACCGAACCGCCCTGGATGTCGATGACGAACACGAGGGTGTCCCCAACCAGGACGCCGATGTCGGCCTGGCCGCCCATCGCGTCGTAGCCGTCCACGCCCGGCATGGCCACCAGCACGCGACTGCCGATCCGTTGTCCTTCGAGCCCCTTCGCGAAGCCCGGCACCACCTGGTCGAGCGGGAACGCGACGCTCTTCTTCTGTGAGTAGGTCTCCTGGAACACCTTGCCGGTGCGACCGTTGCTGCCGCTGTACAGGACGTCGACGTAGCCGCCGGCCGGAATCTTGGTGCCGGTGCCCTCGTGGAGCACGGTGACCCGGGTCTTGTCGACCGCGTAGGGGGCCTTGATCGTCACCGTCGGCTTGTCGCCGTACTTGCCCGTGACCTTGATCGCGTCGAGGTTGTCCGACACCTTCACGCTCGCACTCGGGCTCGCGCTGGCGCTCGTCGACGCCGTCGTCGAGGCCGAAGCGGACGCTGAGGCGGAGGCGGAACTGGAGGCGCTGGTGCTGCTCGATGTCTGACCGCAGGCGGCCAGCACGACCAGGCCGGCGGCAGCGAGCGCGGACACGACGAAGCGAGGGACGAACGGTAGAGGCACGCGCCGATGCTACCCGAACGCCCGGACCGCCCCTGCCCGGGCCGGCGGCACGGACGATCCGCCCGGCCGGCGGGCGGGCGGTCGAGTCCTGTCGAGACCGCATGCGGTCGAGCCCGCCCAGTCCTGCGGTCGAGCCTGCCCAGTCCGCGGTCGAGCCTGTTGAGACCCCGGGCGGGCCAACCCTCACTGCCGGGATTTTGACAAGCTCAATCGCCGGCATCCGCGCTCCCCGGGCGGGCGAGCCTGTCGAGACAAATCCGGCTCTTCACAATCCAGGGTGTAGCTGGGGTCTGAACCCGCCGGTTTCGAGCAGCGATCTGGTGATGTAGTTGGTGAGGTTGCGGAAGCCGAGGGCGGAGCCTCGGAGGTGTTCGAGGCGGCCGTTGATGGCCTCGGTGGGGCCGTTCGACGTGCCGGGATGGTCGAAGTAGGCCAGCACGTCGCTGGCGCGCCGTTTCAGGGTGGAGCCGAGGGTGCGGAGCTCGGTCAAGGCTGCGGGGACGCCGCGGCTGAGCGCGGTGATGACTTTCTGCATCGCTTGTCGGCCGGCGGCCCGGTCGGGGTTGCGGTAGGCGTCGACAAGGTTCTGGTACACACCCCAGGTGACCTCGACCGGGGCGTGCTGGTCGTCGGCGAACACGGCCTCGAGCCGGGTCTTCTGTTTGTCGGTGAGCAGTTCGACGCCGGTGTGCAGGGTGCGGCGGGCGCCGTACAGCGGGTCACCGGCCCGACCGCGATGACCCATCGTTTCCTGCTGGAGGCGTTGCCGGCAGCGGTCCAGGGCGTCACCGGCGAGCTGGACCACATGGAACGGGTCCATCACCTCGACCGCGTCGGGCAGCTTGTCGACGGCGGCGGTCTTGAACCCGGTGAACCCATCCATTGCCACGATCTCCACCTGATCGCGCCACTCCTGGGGCCGCTCGTCGAGCCAGGTCGCGAAGACCTGTTTGGAGCGGCCTTCGACCATGTCGAGAAGCCTGGCCGGACCCTTGCCGTCGCGGACTCCGGTGAGATCGATGACCACCATCACGTACTTGTCGCCTTTGCGGGTGTGCCGCCAGCAGTGCTCATCCACGCCGATCACCTTCACGCCGTCGCACCTGCCGGGGTCGTTGATCAGGACTCGCTTCCCCTCGGCCAGGACCGCGTCGTTCGCGGTGTTCCAGCTGACGTCCAAGCCCTCAGCGACCCGGGCCACAGTCAGGTGCTGGACCACGATCCCTTCCAGCGCCCACCGCAACCCACGCCGGGACAGCTTCGCCCTCGGCTCGGCGGCCCTGCTGGTGTCCTCTCGCCACACGTGACCGCAGCCACAGCACCGGTAGCGGCGGATCGTGACCTCCAACATGGTCGGGCGCCACCCGAGCGGTTCGTGCGCGAGCCGGCGGACCACCGTGCCGACCGCCACTCCCTGGCAACCGCAGCGGCGACACCAGTCGTCCGGAGCGACGACCCGGCAGGCCAACACCGCCCGGCCCGGCTCAAGTAGCTGACCCGTCACGACCAGGCCGAGCTCCTCGAGGCGGCAGAACGTGGTCAGGTCAGGGCAAGCGAAGGTAGCGTGAGGCACGTCGAGGTCTTCCCGATGGACAGTGTGAGAACTTCCATCATCGGAAGACCTCGACCCTCACACCGGCACCGACGCGCCGCCCCCGATCACAGCACCGCTACACCCTCGTTTGTGATGAGCCACAAATCCGGCGGTCGAGCCCGTCGAGACCCCGGGGCGGTCCAGCCTGTCGAGACCCTGGGGCGCTCAAGCCTGCCCAGACCAATCCGGCGGTCGAGCCTGTCGAGACCCCAGGCGCCCAAGCATGTCGAGACCCCGGGGGCCAACCCATCACTGCCGGGATTTCGACAAGCTCAATCGCCTGCAGCCGCGCACCCCGCGGCGGACTTCGACAAGCTCAATCGCCGGCAGCTGCGCACCCGGCGGCGGACTTCGACAAGCTCAATCGCCGGAGGTGCCGCTTCCCCGGCGGTCGAGCCTGTCGAGACCCCGGGGCGCTCAAGCCTGCCCAGACCAGTCCGGCGGTCGAGCCCGTCGAGACCCCGGGAGAGAATCAGCCGGACGGAGTCCAGCGGCGCCCGAGGGCTGCCAGGAGGTCGTCCGCGGCCGGGTCGGACGTGGCGTACGGGTCGGCCAGCCGGACGGTCAGGTCCGTGCGGCCGCCACCCTGATCCACGACGCCGAAGGCCGTGAACGACGCCCAGTCGGCGGTGTAACGGCGCCCCTGCCGCTGGGCCGCCTCGATCAGCTGGGCCCGCAACAAGGCCCGGGTCGGCGAGGGCGGATCCGCCAGCGCGCGCTCCACCGCGCCAGGCTCGGTGAGCCGCCGAACGGCCCCGGAAGCCTCCAACAGCCGGAACAGCCCGCGTGGTCGTCCGTCCACCGCCGTGATGTCGTGGAAGGCGAGGTCGACCTGGGCCAGCCTCCGGTCGGCCCACGACGACCCGTGCCGGGCGGCGTAGCGCTGCAGCAGCCGGCGTTTGGCGACCCACTCCAGGTCGGCCTCCAGGTCGTCCTCGGCGCCAGCATCGAGCGCATCCAGCACGTCCGCCCATGCGGACGTCACCGTCCGCGGAGCCTCCGGACCGACGCTGTCCAAGTGGGCGCGCTGCACTTCCAGTGCCGGNCATCCACCCTCCCCGGCCAGCTCGACCAGCGCGCGCGGGTCGCGGGCCACGTCGCGCAGCGCCTGCGCCGGATCGGCCAGGACGAACTCGGGAAGCTGCGCATCGCCCCTGGTCAGGGCCCGTTCGGCGAGGTGGAGGACGAGCGCGGTCGTGCCCACCTTCAGCCGCGCGGACGGCTCGCTCAGGTTCGAGTCGCCCGCCATCACGTGCAGCCGCCGGAATCGGGCGGGGTCGGCCAGCGGCTCGTCGCGGGTGTTGATCAGGGGCCGTGAGCGGGTGGTGAGGGCCGAGAGCTGTTCGTGCAGATGGTCGGCCCGCTGGCTGACCAGGAACCCCTCGGGCGTCCACCGGCCCGCACCGCAGAGCACCTGTCGGGTCACCAGGAAGGCCGTGAGGACCTTCGCCAGCTCGGCCAGATCCACGTCGCGGGCCACGCTGTAGTTCTCGTGGCACCCGTAGGAGTTGCCGTGGCTGTCGGCGTTGTTCTTGAAAACCCGCACCTCAAGGCGGCGTCCCTCGGCGGCCGCCTCCTGCTCGGCCCGGCCGGCCAGCCGCGCAACGATCTCGTCCCCGGCCCGTTCGGCGACGAGCAGGGCGTCGACGTCCAGGCACTCGGGCGTCGCATATTCGGGGTGGGAACCGACGTCCAGGTAGAGCCGACCNCCGTTGCGCAGGAACACGTTCGAGCTCGCGGTCTCCTGCTCGATCGGGGCGAACAGGGCCTGCGCCGCCTCGGCGGGGCTGAGCCGGCCACGGCCGACCCCGCCCGGCAACCGGGCGAGCAGACCGTATTCGGTCTCGACCCCGTGGATCCGCGCCATCGCTGGGCCCTACAGCCCGACCAGGTCCATCAGTGCGCCCAGCTCGTCGCGGGTCAGGTCACGCAACTCCCCAACCTTCAGTTGACCGACGCGGACCGGACCGATCGCAGTCCTGGTCAGCCGGCGGACGGGGTGGCCGACCGCCTCGAACATGCGCCGCACGATCCGGTTGCGGCCCTCGTGCAGCACGACCGACACGATCGTCTTGTCGCCGCCGCGCTGGATCAGCTTGACCGCGTCGGGACGGACGCGTCCATCCTCCAGCGAGATCCCCTTGCTCAGCCTGCGCAGCGTGGCGTTCTCGACGATCCCGGACACCTCGGCGACGTAGGTCTTGGCGACCTCGTAGGACGGGTGGGTCATTCGTTGGGCGAACTCCCCGTCGTTGGTCAGCAGCAGCAGTCCCTCGGTGGGGGTGTCGAGACGCCCCACGTGGAACAGGGCGTCCTTGGCCCGACGGCCCAGGAAGTCGGCGATCGTCGTCCGGCCCTCCGGATCGTCCATCGTGCACACGACGCCGCGGGGTTTGTTGAACAGGACGTACGAATGCCGGCGCGGCGGTGGGATGCGGGCCCCGTCCACCCGGATCACGTCGGCATAGGGGTCGACGCGGGTGCCCTGTTCGGTGACCACCCGTCCGTTGACCTCGACGCGAGCCTCATCGATGAGTTGTTCGCACGCCCGCCGGGAGCCCAGGCCGGCCTGCGCCAGCACCTTCTGCAGCCGGATCCCGGTGTCCTCGTCCTCGCTCATGCCGGCTCCTCCCGCCGCTCGTCGCGTTCCTCGATCTCCCCGCCGAGTTCGGGGCCCGCGACGGGCACCCCGGACGACATCCGGCCCGCGCCCGCCAGTTCCTCGTCCAGGCTCACCGCATCGGGCAGATGCGGCGCGATCGGCGGCAGCTCCTCCAGGCTGGTCAGACCCATCCGCTCCAGGAAGTGGGCGGTCGTCCCGAACAGCATGGCACCCGACTCCTCGTCCCGGCCGACCTCCTCGACGAGTTCGCGCGTGACCAGGGTGCGGATCACCCCGTCAACGTTCACCCCGCGGACGGCCGAGACCCGGCCCCGCGAGATCGGCTGCAGGTAGGCGACGACCGCCAGGGTCTCGAGTGCCGCCTGGGAGAGCCGGGCCTGTTGGCCCTCCAGCACCCAGGCGCCGATCAACTCCGCGTGCTCCGGACGGGTGTAGTAGCGCCACCCGTGACCCACCCGGCGCAACTCGAAGCCGCGCCGGGTCTCGTCGTAGAAGGCGACCAGTTCAGCCATCGCCTGTTCCACCTCCGCGACGGGGACGCGGACGGCCTCGGCCAACTCCACCGAACTCAGCGGCTCCGTGGCCATCAGCAGCAGGGCCTCCAATGGGCCGTGCAGGTCACTCATCGGTCTTGTCCTCCTGATCGGCAGTGGCGCCGTCCTCGACATCGAACTCGTCGGAGATCCGCAGGTCGCCCGCCTCGCTCCCGACCCAGCGGACGGTCAACTCGCCCAGCGCGGTGAGCTGCTCGAACGCCACCGCCGCCTCCCGGAACAGTTCCAACAGCGCCAGGAAGCGGGCGACGACCACGAGCCGGTCNCCCGCGTCGGCCACGAGGTCGCGGAAGCTCAAGGCTTTGGCCTCCCGCAGCCGATCCACCAGCAGGTCGGCCTGTTCGCGGACGCTCACGCGCGCTTGGTGCAGGTGCGCCAGAGAGACCTGTTCGGCGGGCTTCGGCGCCAACGCCGCCCCGGCCAGCCAGGCCAACTGCTCCGGCGCGACATCGAAGTGCAACTCGGGCAAGAGCTTGGCGAACTGGTCCTCCAGGCCGCCGGGACGGGCGAACCGCCGCGACTGGTCGGCCAGCGTCTGCGCCAGCCAGCCGCTCACCAGCTTGAACGCCCGGTACTGCAGCAGCCGCGCGAACAGCAGGTCGCGCGCCTCCAGCAGGGCCAGGTCTTCCGGGTCGTCCACCTCGCCCTGGGGCAGCAGCCGGGCCGCCTTGAGATCCAGCAGGGTGGCCGCGACGACGATGAACTGGCTGGTCTGGTCCAGATCCCAGCGGCCGGGACCGCGATCGGCCTGGCCGGCCTTGATGTGGGCGAGGAACTCGTCAGTCACCTTCGACAAGGCGACTTCGGTGATGTCCATCCGGTGCCGGGCGATCAGCTGCAGCAGCAGGTCGAACGGCCCGGAGAAGTTGGTCAGCGTGACGGTGAATTCCGGCGCACGTTCGGTTTCTGCGGCGCTCACTGCCGCAGCTCGCGGACGAGCGCGCTGTCGCCGCCGTTGCTCTCCAGGTCAGCCATCGCCAGGGCGATCGCCGTCCGCACGATCCGGCCGCGGTCGACCGCGATCCCGTGGCCTGCCCGCAGCGTCAGCCGGGCCTGTTCCAGGGTCAGCAACTCATCGCTGCTGACGTAGACGGTGATCTTCTCCTCGTGCCGGACCCGGCCCGACGAGATCCGCTGGTCGGCCTCGGGAGCTTCGGCGGGCGCCTGGGTGGGCCGGAACAGCTCCGAGGCGCCAGGGAGGCCTACGCGCCGGGGCATCGGGCCAGCACCTCTCTGGCCAGCATCCGGTAGGCGGTCGCTCCCGGCGACGCTCCGGCGTAGGTCGTGATGGGCTCACCGGCAACCGTCGTCTCCGGGAACTTGATCGTCCGTCGGATCACGGTGTGGAAGACGACCTCGCCGAACGCGTCCACGACCCGCTCCAGCACCTCCCGCGAGTGCAACGTCCGGGCGTCGTACATCGTGCCGAGGATCCCGAGGATCTCGAGTTCCGGGTTGAGCCGGTCCTGCACCTTGCCGATCGTGTCGGTGAGCAGCGCGATCCCNCGCAGCGCGAAGAACTCGCATTCCAGCGGCATGATCACCTTGTCGGCGGCGGTCAGTGCGTTCACTGTCAGCAGGCCAAGCGACGGAGCACAGTCGATGAGGATCACGTCGTAGTCGTGCCGGACCTTGGCCAGCACCCGGCGCAGCGTCTGCTCGCGCGCGACCTCCGAGACCAGCTGCACCTCCGCCGCCGAGAGGTCGATGTTGGACGGGAGCAGGTCGAGCCCGTCGACGACGGTCTGCCGGAGCACCTGGTGGATGTCGGTCTGGCGCTCCATCAGGAGGTTGTAGACGCTCGTGTCCAGGGTGTGTGGATTCACCCCAAGCCCNACGGAGAGGGAGCCCTGCGGGTCGAAGTCGACCAGCAGCACCTTTCGTCCGGTTTCCACGAGGGCGGCGCCCAGGTTGATGGTCGTGGTGGTCTTGCCCACCCCGCCTTTCTGGTTGCACATGGCGATGATCAGCGCCCGCTTGGGGTGCGTGGGATCGGGAGCGGTCGGCTCTGGCAGGTTGGGCAGCGGCCTGCCCGTGGGGCCGAGTTCGCCGGCATCGAGGGTGGGTTCGGCGTCGAACAGGGCGGGGTCGGTGGTTGTCACGCCCCGAGACTATGCCCGTTACCCGGCGGGATGTCGACAAATCGGCTTGGCGTGTTGCCCGGGGTGTTCGCCGGGGTCTCGACAAGCTCGACCGCCGGGACGAGAGGCCACCTTGGACTCATCACAGTTCGACCGCCGGACCTGAGCTCACCGGGGTCGCGACACACCCGACCGCCCGGAACCTGAGGCCGCCGGGTCTCGACACGCTCGACCGCCGGACGTGAGGCCAGCTCGACCGCCGGGGCCTCGGCGCAGCTGGACCGCCGGACGTGAGGCCACGGGGTCCCGACGCAGCTGGACCGCCGGACCTGAGGCCACCGGGGTCTCGACACGGCTCGACCGCCGGACCTGAGGCCACCCGGGTCTCGACAAGCTCGACCGCCGGACGTGAGGCCAGCTCGACCGCCGGGCGTTGTGGACGGCTCGACGGCGGAGAAGCCGGTCAGCGGGCGCGCGGGTGGGAGGTGAGGAAGACCTCGCGCAGGTGGTCGACGGTGACCAGGGTGTAGATCTGGGTGGTCGTCACCGACGCGTGCCCCAGCAGTTCCTGGACGACCCGGACGTCGGCGCCGCCGTCCAGCAGGTGGGTGGCGTAGCTGTGCCGCAGCGTGTGCGGGCTGACCTCCACGCCGAGGTGGGCGGCCTCGGCGGCTCGTTGGACGATGGTCCAGGCGCTCTGCCGAGAAAGCCGGTCGCCGCGGGTGTTCACCAGCAGCGCCGGGGTGTGCCGGACGGCCCGCTCCGTGAGCGCTGGACGACCGCGCACCAGCCACGCCTCCAGCGCCGCCCGGGCGAAGCTGCCCAGCGGCACGACCCGCTCCTTACGACCCTTGCCGAACAGGCGCAGACCGACGTCCTCGCCCTCGCCGAGCACGCGGGTGACGTCGTCCACGTCGAGGTCGCACACCTCGGAGATCCGGGCGCCGGTGCCGTACAGCAGCTCCAGCAGGGCGGCGTCGCGCAGCCCCACCGGGGTGGTCGTGTCGGGNGTGTCCAGCAACGCCTGCACCTGGCCGACCGACAGCGCCTTGGGCAGCCGGCGCCCCTGCTTGGGCGGCGACACCGCTGCCGAGGAGTCGCTCGTCACCGCCCCGTCGGCCAGCGCGAACCGGTGCAGCCCNCGGACCGCCACGACCGCCCGGGCGACCGACGCGGCCGACAACGACCGCCGTTCGCCCTCGTCGCTGCGCAGCCAGCCGGCAAAGGCGGTGATGTCGGCCTCGGTGACCTCGCCCAGTTCCCGCACCCCGCGGTCGGCCAGGTACGCCGCGTAACGGGTGAGGTCGCGGCGGTAGCCGGCCACGGTGTGCGGCGAGGCACCGCGCTCGACGGTCAGGTGGTCCAGGTAGCCCCGGATCAACCGCTCAAGCGGGGTCACCGGGAACCCGGGCCAGCATGTCGTTGTGCGCCTGCCGGACCGCCCGCGCGGGCCAGGGGCAGTCGGCGGGACGGAGGTCGTCCAGTCGTCCGGTGACCCGGGCGGCGACCAGCGCCAGCACGCCGGCGACCATCGTGGGGCTCTGCACCCGGCCCGCGTAGACGGCCTCGGTGAGATCGTCCAGGGCCACCAGGCACAGCTCCATGTCGAGCTCCTCATGCTCGACCTCGAAGCCGTCCGGCCGCCCGACCTGGCTCAGCCCGCGCGCCAGGAAGAACCGGATCGCCTCCTGGTTGCAGCCCGGCGAGGTGAACATGTCGATCAGCACCCGCCAGTCCTCGGCGGCCAGCATGGCCTCCTCGGCCAGCTCGCGCTGCGCAGCGGCCAGGGCGCTGTCGTCGTGCCCGTCCATCAGCCCGGCCGGNGGCTCGTTGAGCCGGAAGCCGGCCGGGTGACGGTACTGCCGCACCACCACGACCCGATCCTCGGCGTCCAGCGCGATCACCGCCACCGCACCGGGGTGCAGCAGGTACTGCCGGTGCATGGTCGTCCCGTCCGGGGTGGCGACGGCATCGTCGACGAAGTCCGACACGGCCCCTCTGCCCAACACGCGATGGGCGACGACGGGCCACACGGCCGGCTCGTCGGCCGCCTCCGTCGCGCTCAGCACCCGCAGTCGACGCACGTCAGTTCTCGTCCACGGGCAGCCGGGCCGACAGCTTGCGCTTCAGCGCCGCCTCCACCAGGCCGGCGAACAGCGGGTGCGGCTTGGTGGGCCGCGACTTCAACTCCGGGTGCGCCTGGGTGGCCACGAAGTAGGGGTGTTGTGCGCGATCCAACTCGACGAACTCGACCAGGGTGGAATCCGGCGAGGTGCCGCTGATCCTCAGCCCGGCCGCCTCCAACTGCTCCCGGTAGGCGTTGTTGACCTCGTAGCGGTGCCGATGCCGCTCGGTGACGTGGGTAGTCCCGTAGAGCTCCGCGACCAGCGAGCCCTTGACCAGTTCCGCCGGGTAGGAACCCAGCCGCATGGTGGCCCCCATCTGCCCTTGTCCGGACACGTGCGCGACCTGCTCGGCCATGGTCGCGATCACCGGCGAGGACGTGTCGGGCTCGAACTCCGACGAGGCCGCGTCCTCCAGCCCGCACAGCTCGCGGGCCACCTCGATGACCATGCACTGCAGGCCGAGGCACAGCCCCAGCGTCGGGATCTGGTTCTCCCGGGCGTAGCGCAGGGCGCCGAGCTTGCCCTCCACGCCGCGGATGCCGAACCCGCCGGGCACGACGATCCCGTCGAGGTCCGCGAGTTCCCGGGCGGCTCCCGCCGGGGTGTCGCAGGTGTCGGACGCGATCCAGCGGATGTGCACCTTGGCCCAGTTGGCGAACCCGCCGGCGCGCAGCGCCTCGGAGACGCTGAGGTAGGCGTCCGGCAGGTCGATGTACTTGCCGACCAGGCCGATCGTCACCTCCTCCTTCGGATGATGGACGCGTTCGAGCAGGTCGTCCCAGGCCTTCCAGTTGACGTCCCGGAAGCTCACCCCGAGGCGCCGGACGACGTAGGCGTCCAGGCCCTCGGCGTGCAGCACCTTCGGGATGTCGTAGATGCTCGGCGCGTCCGGGCAGGAGACGACCGCCTCTTCGTCCACGTCGCACATGAGCGAGATCTTGCGTTTCACGTTCTCAGGGATGTCCCGGTTCGACCGGCACACGATCGCGTCCGGGGTGATGCCGACCTGCCGCAGGGCGGCGACGGAGTGCTGGGTGGGTTTGGTCTTCAGTTCGCCGCTCGGCCCGAGATAGGGCACCAGCGACACGTGCAGGAAGAACACGTTCTCGCGGCCGACATCCCGGCGCACCTGCCGGGCGGCTTCCAGGAACGGCAGCGACTCGATGTCGCCGACCGTGCCGCCGATCTCGTGGATCACGATGTCGACACCGCGCCGGGCCATGGCGAGCATCTCGTCCTTGATCTCGTTGGTGATATGCGGAATCACCTGCACGGTGTCGCCCAGGAAGTCGCCCCGGCGCTCCTTGGCGATCACCGTCGAGTACACCTTGCCGGTGGTGACGTTGGCCTCGCCGGACAGGTTGACGTCCAGGAACCGCTCGTAGTGGCCGATGTCGAGGTCGGTCTCCGCCCCGTCCTCGGTCACGAACACCTCGCCGTGCTGGAACGGGTTCATCGTCCCCGGATCGACGTTCAGGTACGGATCGAGTTTCTGCATCGTCACCCGCAATCCGCGGGCCACCAGGAGGCTGCCGAGGCTGGATGCCGTCAGGCCCTTCCCGAGCGAGGACGCGACGCCCCCGGTGACGAAGATGTGCTTGGTGCCGGTGCCGTTCCCCACGGGGTTTCAGCCTATAACGGAACGGGGCGGGGCTGGCCAGTGGACCACGCCGCGCGGACGGCCCTAATCCAGCACGATCCGGTTGAACTCCGCGACCCGGTGCACGGTGATGCCTTCCTGCTGCTCGTGGACGAGCTCGTGCGCGAAGTCCGGGCGCAGCCGCACCAAGGGCACCTCGCCGGGTGGCCGGGACACCAGTTCGACCGCCAGGCCCATCGTCGTCTGGGGTAGGGCAACTCGGTGGCGAGCCGTCCCGCCAGCACCCCGACGGCGTCCTCGCGGTCCTGGTCGTCCCAGTGCTCGACGAGCCGGCGCAGATCGGCCTCGGTCACCTCCACCCACACCGACCAGGTGAACGGGTCGAGTTGCTCGTCGTCGACGGGGAGCTCCAGATGGCCCCGGACGAAGTGGTGCCGTGCGCCCTCGATCGTCACCGAACACAGCTCGGGACCGATCAACCCGCCTGCCCGTTCGAGCGGCGTCGCGTGCCGCCAGGCCTCGGGAACGTGGGGGCCGAAGATGGTGGCGACCCCTGGTGCCACTTACTACAGATGGGGCAGCGCCAATGCTCCCCGCCGCGCCCACCCATGATTCCATCCTGCTCCGGCCGGACCGGGCCCGCCGGTAAACCCAGAAACTGTCAACCTTCGGGTCTGTGGCGAGCGTTGGGCTGGAGTGGGGCTCAGCCGTCGGGCCCGGGTGCCACCGGGCGTCGTCCCGAGTGGTCAGGCGTTGACCTCGGCGAGCAGTTCGGCGGCGTGGGCCAGCGCCGATGACGTCGACTCCAGGCCGGCCATCATCCTGGCGAGTTCAGCCTGGCGCTGCTCGCCGCGCACCTCGGCGACGCCGCTGGTGGTGATCAGCCCTGGNTCTGTCTTCTGCACCACGTAGTGCCGGTCGGCGAACGCCGCCACCTGCGCCAGGTGGGTCACCACGATCACCTGGACGTGCTGGGCGAGCCGGCGCAGCCGCCGTCCGATCTCCAGGGCGACCGCGCCGCCAACCCCNGCGTCGACCTCGTCGAACACGAACGTCTGCCCGGACGAGCCCGCCGCAAGAACCACCTCGAGCGCCAGCCGGACNCGGGAGAGCTCGCCGCCCGAGGCCACCTTCGCGAGCGGGCCAGGCTCGGCCGCCGGGTGCGCACTGAACAACAGCGCGACCTGGTCGGCCCCCACGGGNCCGAGGTCGGCTGGGCCGAGGACGAACTCGAGGGTGGCCCGGGGCAGGGCGAGCGCGGCCAANTCGGCGGCGACCAGGTCCTTGAGCCGTGCGGCCGCCGTCCGGCGCAGCGCGGTCAGCCGCCCCGCCCGTTCCTGCAGCGCGGCGGTGAGGTCGCGGTCCCGCTGCCGGAGCAGCGCGATCCGTTCGTCGCTGCCCGCCAGGGCCTCGGCCCGTTCGCCGGCTTCCAGCGCCCACGCGAGGACCTCGTCGACGGTCGAGCCGTACTTGCGCGTCAGCCGCTGCAGCTCGGCGCGGCGCTGGGCGACCCACTCCAGCCGTTCGGGATCGGCGTCGAGATCCGCCAGATAGGACGACAGGTCGCCGGCCACGTCGCCCAGGACGAACCCGGCCTCGGTGAGCCGCTCCAGCAGCGGCGCCAGCGTCTGGTCGGAAGCCACCACACCCCCNAGCGCCTTCCGGGCGGCACCAAGCCCGCCCAGCACCGAAGGCGCGTCGGGATCGTCGTCGCTGCCCGCCACCGCCACCAGCGCCGAGCCGGCGGCCAGCCGCAGCTCGTCGACGGCTTGCAGGCGGCGGGCCTCGGCCGCCAGGACGTCGTCCTCTCCGGCCTGGGGAGCGACCGCCGCGACCTCGTCGATCCCGAACCGCAACAGGTCGAGTTCGCGGGCCCGCGCCTGATCCTGGGAGGTGAGCTCAGCCAGCTCGTCGCGGGCCGCGCGGCGTTCGACGTAGTCGCGCTGGTACTCGGCCAGCAGGGCGGCCAGGTCGGCTCCTGCGAACCGGTCGAGCACCTCGCGCTGCCGCTCGGGCGTGGCCAGCCGCACCTGGTCGGACTGGCCGTGGATCGTGGCCCAGTCGGCGACCAGCTCCGCACAGGCCGAAGCGGGAACGCCCGCGCCCCCNACGAACGCCCTGGACCGAGCGGCCGTGACCTGGCGGGCGACGATCACCTCGCCGTCGTCCAGCTCGCCGCCGAGGTCTCTCACCCGCGTCGCGGCGGCCTCGTCGACCCGCCAGCGGCCCTCCACCAGCGCCCGGGGNGCGTCCCTGCGCACCAGCCGAGGATCGGCCCGCGAGCCCAGCAGCAGCGAGAGTCCGGTCACGACCATGGTCTTGCCGGCGCCGGTCTCCCCNGTCACCGCCGTGAACCCCGGCCCAGGCTCGATCACCACCTCGTCGATGACGCCCAGGCCGGCGATGCGCAGTTCAGTCAGCATCGCGCTGGCGTTCGGCACTGCCGCGCCACCCGTCCACAGGCAGCGCGAACTTCCGGACGAGCCGGTCGACGAAGGGCTGCTCGGACAGCCGGGCCAGCGACAGCTTGTGCGGCCCCACCCGGGCCTCGATGACCATCCCGTCGGCCACGTCGACGGTGCGCCTGCCGTCACACCACACGACCGCCCCGCGCCCCTGAGAGGGCAGGATCTCGATCGACACCCACGAGTTGGGCCCGACCACCATCGGCCGGTTGAACAGGGCGTGCGCGCTCAGCGGCACCAACAGCAGGGCGGACAGGTCGGGCCACAAGACGGGGCCGTTCGCCGAGAAGGCGTACGCGGTGGACCCGGTCGGCGTGGAGACCAGCACGCCGTCGGTCCCCCAGCGCGACAGCGCCCGTCCGTCGATGCGGACGAGGACCTCGATCATCTTCTCGCGGGCGATCTTTTCGATCGAGACCTCGTTGATCGCGAACGACCGCCACACCTCGTCCCCATGGACCCCGGACCGGACCGTGGTTTCGATCGTCATCCGTTCCTCGACGCTGTACCGGCGCTCGACCACGGCGCTGACGAGGTTGCCGAGCTCGTGGGATTCCAGTTCGGCGAGGAAACCGATGTGACCGAGGTTCACGCCCAGCACCGGCACCTCGAACCCCAGCGCCCACTCAGCCGCCCGCAGGATCGATCCGTCGCCCCCGAAGACCACGACCAGCTCGGTGTCGCGGGCGTCGGCGTCGGTGACGGCCCGCACGCTGCCGGCCGGCGTGCGCTCGGCCAGCGAGGCCAGCTGTTCAGGCCGGACCAAGCACTCGATGCCGTGGTCCGCCATGCCGCGCACGAACGCCGCAGCGGCCTCCAGCGCCTCGGGGCGCCCGCCGTGCAACGCGATCGTGACCGTACGCCGACTCACGACTGCCACCTTATTCGCCCGCACCGACAACCCGCTGCCGAGCCAGCGCCACGAAGTGCTCGACGTTGCCGCCCGCGCCCCGCAGCGCGCTCTCCCCNTGCCAGATCGTCCGGAGCCCCAGCGCGGTCCCGGTTGCCAGCACGGCGTCGACCGCCTGTCGCCGGGCGGCCTCGGACCGGACGACCCCGTGATCGTCCAGCCCCCGNCGGCCGACCTCAATNTGGGGCTTGACCAGCAGCAGCGCGACCCCGTCCGGCGCCAGCACGGAAGCCAGCGGGCCGAGCACCAAGCGCAGTGAGATGAAGGAGAGGTCGGCCACGATCAGCGGCACCGGACGACCCTCGACATCCTCCAGCGTCAGATCCCGCAGGTTGAGCCCCTCGCGGACGACCACCCGCTCGTCGCCGCGCAGGTCGGGGGCCAGTTGGCCGTGGCCGACGTCGATCGCGTACACCCGGGTCGCACCCCGCTCTAGCAGAACCTGGGTGAAGCCGCCGGTCGAGGCTCCGGCGTCGAGCACCCGCTCCGGAACGGCCACGCCGCTGGCCTCCAGGGCACCGATCAGCTTGTGGGCCGCCCGCGACACGTACCGGTCGGGTTCGGCCAGGTCCACGGCGTCGCCGTCGGCGACCGGCTGGGCTGGCCGGAGGGCCGGTCGTCCGTTCACCAGCACCGACCCTGCCTTGATGAGTTCGGCAGCCCGGGAGCGGGAGCGCGCCAGTCCTCGCTCGACCAGCGCGACGTCGAGCCGACTCGTCCGGGTCACCGGTCGGCAGGCCCGTTCGGGTTCAGCACCTGCTGGAGCACCTCGTGCGCGGCGCTGAGCGCGTCGGCGTGCGTGGTCACCGGGCCGGACAGGTCCAGCGACGCCAGCGCCTCGTCGATGGCCGGATGGCCCGTCGCCGGCTGGTCCGGTTCGCTCGGCTGGCTGGTCACGGGCCCATCCTAGAGGCCGGCTGCCCCAACCCCCGAGCGTCGAGGGCCTCGCCGGTCGCCTGCGCGAAGCCCACGGCCCGGACGACAACCGGGGTCAAGCGGGCGCCCAGGCGTCGCTCCAGGCCGCGAGCGCGAGCCGCCTCGGTCACGTCCGCGAACGCGCCGAGCAGGTAGGGCACGGACCGCACCATCACCCCGAGGGCGAGCCCCAGCCGCTCGGCGTTCACGAAGGGATCCGCGCCGCGGCCCGGACGACGGCGTCGACCAGCTCGCTGGCCGGGGTGGTCAGCGTGATCAGCCGGGCCGCGTAGACGGCCAGGACGACGTTGCCCGCGACGACCGCGGCCATACCGGGCTGGCCCAGCAGAAGTTGGAACGCCCCGAGGATCGCCACGAGCACCCCAGCGCGCGCGGCAGCGCGAACACCGGACGAACGGGCAGCCGCGTCGCGGCCAGGCACCCGGCGGCTGCCAGCAGCGCAGTCAGGGTCGCCAGTGGGTGCTGCCATATCAGCGCGGGCATGGTCAGGGCCAGCGCCGCGAGGAACTTCCAGCCGGTGCCGAGCCGGTGCCAGAACGAGTCCCCGGGCAACCACAGCCCGAACAGGGCGAACCTGCCGCTCATGACCGCATCGTTTCGCGGTAGGTGGCCACGACGTCGGCCGGTCGTCCGTCCGCCACGACCCGGCCGTGCTCGATCAGCAAGAGCCGTTCGGCGTCCAAGGCGAACTCGAGGTCGTGGGTCGCGAAGATCACCTGCTGCGGCAGGGCCGCGAACTCGGTCCGGAGCAGGTCGCGGTTGCGCAGGTCGAGCAGCGTGGTGGGTTCGTCGGCGACCAGGATGTCCGGCTCGACGGCCAGGACGCTCACCAGCGCCGCAAGTTGCCGCTCACCNCCGGACAGGTCGTAAATGCTCTGGTCGGCCAGGTCGGCCAACCCGTGCGCAGTCAGCAGTTCGACGGCAGCCGCGCGCCGGGCGCGCCGGTCCCGGATCCGACTGCGCAGGCTGAGTTCGATGTCGTCCGCGGGGGTGGCCAGGACGAGTTGACTGAGCGGGTCGGTGAAGATGAACCCCACACGGCGGCGGACGCGGTCGCCCGCGGTGCGCGTGTCGCGCCCGTCCACCTCGACCTGGCCGGTCGTGGGCAGGACCAGACCGTTGATGAGCCGCAGCAGGGTGGACTTGCCCGACCCGTTGCCGCCGATGACTCCGATCCGCCGCTCGGTCAGGACGAGGTCGACACCGGTGAGGATCTCCTTGGGTCCCGGGCGGCCGTAGCCGGGGACGGAGACGCTGACCCCGCGGAACGTGATCACNGTCAGGCGGTCGCCGGCCGCCGCCAGGTCAACAGCGCGGGGAACGCCTTGTGAACCGCTGCCGCCAGGCCGGCGGCGACGACGTTCTTGGCGAGGTCGACGGGGACGAAGGGCAGATCGATCGCCAGCGCTTTGCCCAGGTCGACGTGCAGGATCGTCATCAGCCCGGCGATGCCGGCGGTGTGGATCACCACGGAGGCCGCCGTCGCGGCCAGGAAGAACCACAACAGGGCGAGCCCGCGGACGGCCGGCACCCACGCCCGGACCAGCCCGCCCGCCACCAGCGCGGCGATCGGGAAGCTCAGCAGGTAGCCGATCGTCGGCTTGCCCAGCACACCCAGCCCGCCGGCGCCGCCGGCGAACACCGGCAGCCCGAGCAGCCCCACCGCGAGGTAGAGGGCGGTCGCGGCGAACGCGCGCCACGGTCCGAGGACGAGGCCGGTGAGGACCACCGCCAGCGTCTGCAGGGTGATCGGCACGGGCCCGAGGGGGATCGCGGGCACAATCGAGAACGCGGCGATGAGGGCCGCGAACACGGCGATCAGGGCGAGGTCGCCCGACGGGCTGGACGGGCGTGCGGCTGGGCTCATGCGATCTCCTTGGCTCGGGGGCCAGCCTATGAGGCGTCCAACCGGTACGGACCGGCCGTCTCAGGCCTGCCTAGCGGATCAGGTCGAGGGACTCCAGCAGGTGGTCGACCTCGCCCCCGACCCCGCCCAGGTCAGCTGGGCGGCTGCCCAGAGGATGTCGAGTTGCCCATCGACGGTGGTGGGCAGGGCACCGTCGGGGCGCAGGTCCACGGCGACCTTGCGGACGGTGTGCGCGCCGCAAAGNGCGACTTCGCCACCGAGCCGGGCGCGGCGCGGGGGCAGAAGCAGTGCGGCGAGGTCGGCACCGATCGCGGTGGGACGTTCGTCCGGCGATGCGGCCAGCAGTTCGTGTTTGCCGTGCGCTCCTGAGAACACCAGGAGGGAATCCATTCCCGCCGCCACCGCCCCGGCGATGTCGGTGTCCAGCCGGTCCCCCACGAAGATCGGCCGGCGGGCTCCGGTGCGACGCTGGGCGTAGTCGAACATGGGCGGGTAGGGCTTGCCGAAGATCGTCGGCTGGACACGGACGGTCAGGCCCACCCCGTACAACGCCACGCCGAGGCCGGGGACGAGCCCTCGTTCGGTGGGGCGGGTCGCGTCGTCGTTGGTGGCGTACCAGGCCGCCCCGCGTTGGACCGCGAACGCGGCCTCGTCCAACCGGGGCCAGGTCAGCTGGGGATCGTAGCCCTGCAGCACGGCCGCCGGCTGGTCGTCCGCGGAGCCGGTGACCTCGAAGCCGGCCTCGGCGCAGAGGCGGGCCAGGTTGCCCGAACCCACCACGAGGACGCGGGCGCCGGGCGGCAGGGCCCGCTTCAGGCCGTCCACGGCGACCTGGGCGCTGGTGATCACGTCGTCCAGCGGAGCCGGGATGCCCAGGTTCACCAGCTTGTCGGCGACGCTCTGCGGCGACGGTGCGGCGTTGTTGGTGAGGTACATGGTGCGGACGCCCGCCGCATGCAGGCCGGCCAGCGCCTCGGGCGCTCCGTCGACGGCGTACGGTCCGATGTAGACGACCCCGTCGAGGTCGAAGAGGGCAACGTCGTAGGGGTCGACGAGCCGCTCACTCATCGTCGGGGCTCCGTTCGCCGCCCCGTCCTCGTCGACTTGGTCGGCCGGCTCCGTCTGGCCGGATCGGTCGGCTGACGCCTGGTCGTCGGATTGTTCGGTCGTCCCGTCGTCGTCGGTCTCGTCCGTTTCGTCGAACTCGATGGTAAGACCGTGGAGTGCGTTGATCCGCTCCTGCGCCCCGGTCGCGTCCTCGGGGTCCAGACGGGCGACGGCCTCGAACCAGGCCAGCGCTNNCCTCGGTGTCCCCGCAGCCTGCAGCATGTCGGCATAGAGGAAGCGCAGGCGGGCCCGGGCGCTGCGGGGCCCGCGGGCTCCGATGAGTTCGATGTCGTTGCGCAGGAGCCGGCGGGCCTCGTCCGCCTGGCCGAGATCCGCCCTGGCACCGGCTTCGACGAGCCGCAGTTCGACCCGTTCCGCGACCGCAGGTTGGGTGGCCAGGCCTTCCTGCACGAGCTTGAGCGCGGCCTGGGGTCGTCCGACGCCACGTTCGCAATCGGCCATCAGCGCGAACAGTTCGTCGGAGCCGGTCATGCGGCGCAGGACGCGATACTCCTGCAGGGCGTCGGCGAAGCGTCCGGCCGCGTAGGCCGTGGTCGCCGCGGCCTCCCGGACGACAGGCAGCCGCGACGCGCGGCGTTTGGCGGCCTCCGCATGCTCGAAGGCACGTTCCGGATCGGTGTCGAGCAGCCGTCCGGCCATGACCAGGTGCGCCCCCACGATGTCCGCCAGTTCGGGCGGCAGGCCCCGCAACTCGGCCCGGACGCCTCGCGGCAGCCCCGACAGCTCCAGGCCCTCCGGCGTCGCCGGTTCGTTGGGACGCGGGGCGAGGCCCGGCCTCGGCGCCTGCGGTGGCGGCACTTGGTCGCGCCGCTCCCTGGCGTTGCGGGGCGGCCCATCAAGGCGAGGGGGACGACGTTCCCCGCGCTCGGCCCGGCCCTCGGTCCGGCTTCCCTCACGCCACGGGCCCTCGCTGCGGCGATCGTCCGTGGGGCGGCCTGAACCCGTCCGGTTGGCCCAGCTGCCACGCTCGGTCCGGCCGGCCCGCTGGCCGTCCTCGGCCGCACGGTAGGGCCGGCGTGCCCCTGACCGTCGGCCCGCTGGCCGTCCTCGGCCGCACGGTAGCGCCGGCGTGCCCCTGACCGTCGGCGCGCTCCCGGCCTTCGGCCCGGTACGGCCGTTCAGAGGCATCCCGATCCCGGTCGCTACGGCGCCGCGGGAAGCCGGTGTCCTGCCCACCCTTCGGGCGCTCGAACCGCTCCCCGCTGCCACGCGAGGCCGGGCCGCCGCTCCTACGCGATCCCGTAGGGCCACCCCGGCGGTCGGACTCGCTCGAACCTTCGGGGCGCTCCCGGCGCGGACCGCGTGCCCGGGCAACGCCCGGGTCCGCTGCCCACCTGTCAGAACGACGATCGGTCGACTGGTCTCGTCCGCGGCCCGGGCGCGAGTCGCCCCAGGACGATCCGCGCGGTCCGTCCACGCGCTGCGCTGGCCGCGCCCGCCAGGTGCGCTGTCGCCCGCGCCCCGCGCCGCGGCACTGCGCGGACTCCGGGGCTGAACGTCCCGCCGCCCTCGGGCCTGGCGCCGCCGGATCGGCCCCGACCATCGCGGGCTCCTTCGGGCGCGCCCTCACGTCCGTAACGCCCGGAGGCGCCGGTCTGGTCGCGCGGCGGGCGGGGCCTCTCAGTGCGCCGCCCATCTGCGGACCCGGCGGAATCGGACGCGCGGTCGGGGTTGAAGCGATCATCCCGGAAGCGGTCGCGCGGAGGCCGGTCCCGGCCCGCGGCACGATCACGGCCGCCCTCGCCCCGATCCGGACCGGCACCGCGCCGGCTGCCGGCCTCCCGCCTGGGGAACTCACGCCCCTTCGACCCGCCACGCTGCCCGGAGCCGCCCGCGCCTCCCGGCCTGGGGCCGCCACGGCCTGGTCGCGGACGGTCGGATGATCCCCTCTGTTCAGTCACCGGTCAATCCTGCCCGCCCTCACGCACCAGCGCCACTTGGCGCCGTCGGCGACGCGACCAGCCAGCCAGCCCAGGCCGGCGACGACCACCGGGCCGCCCTCATGCCCGCAACACACCCCTGGCTGATCTCGAAAGATCAACCAGGGGTGTTTTGTATGTCCGGCGACGTCCTACTCTCCCACAAGTTACCACTTGCAGTACCATCGGCGCTGAGAGGCTTAGCTTCCGGGTTCGGAATGGAGCCGGGCGTTTCCCTCTCGCCATGATCACCGTAACTCTATGGAGTTTTCGATCGGTCCCGACCGTTACTCGGGAACCGCACAGTGGACGCGTAGCATCTTTGTAGGAAACAAGCCCTCGGCCTATTAGTATCGGTCAGCTCCATGCATTGCTGCACTTCCACATCCGACCTATCAACCCGGTGGTCTTCCGGGGCCTTACCAGATTAACTCTGTGGGAACCCTCATCTTGAGACGTGCTTCCCGCTTAGATGCTTTCAGCGGTTATCACTTCCAAACGTAGCCAACCAGCCGTGCTCTTGGCAGAACAACTGGCACACCAGAGGTTTGTCCGTCCCGGTCCTCTCGTACTAAGGACAGCCTCTCTCAAGATTCCTACGCGCGCAGCGGATAGGGACCGAACTGTCTCACGACGTTCTAAACCCAGCTCGCGTGCCGCTTTAATGGGCGAACAGCCCAACCCTTGGGACCGACNNTCCAGCCCCAGGATGCGACGAGCCGACATCGAGGTGCCAAACCATGCCGTCGCTATGGACGCTCGGGCAAGATCAGCCTGTTATCCCCGGGGTACCTTTTATCCGTTGAGTGACGGCGCTTCCACGTGCCACCGTCAGATCACTAGTCCCTACTTTCGTACCTGCTTGAGATGTCTCTCTCACAGTCAAGCTCCCTTGTGCACTTACACTCAAAACCTGATTGCCAACCAGGCTGAGGGAACCTTTGGGCGCCTCCGTTACATTTTGGGAGGCGACCGCCCCAGTCAAACTACCCATCAGGCACTGTCCCTGATCCGGATAACGGACCTAGGTTAGATAACCAGAACAGCCAGAGTGGTATTTCAACGATGACTCCACAAGAACTGGCGTCCCTGCTTCAAAGTCTCCCACCTATCCTACACAAGCTGTACCGATCACCAATACCAAACTATAGTAAAGGTCCCGGGGTCTTTCCGTCCTGCTGCGCGTAACGAGCATCTTTACTCGTAGTGCAATTTCGCCGAGTTCGTGGTGGAGACAGCGCCCAAATCGTTACTCCATTCGTGCAGGTCGGAACTTACCCGACAAGGAATTTCGCTACCTTAGGATGGTTATAGTTACCACCGCCGTTTACTGGGGCTTAAGTTCAGAGCTTCGCNTTTCGCTAACCCTTCCCCTTGACCTTCCAGCACCGGGCAGGAGTCAGTCCGTATACATCGNNTCTTTCAACTTGGCACGGACCTGTGTTTTTAGTAAACAGTCGCTTGGGCCTGGTCTCTGCGACCCTCAACGCNTCGCGGAGCAAGTCCGGTCACGCATCNAGGTCCCCCTTATCCCGAAGTTACGGNGGTATTTTGCCGAGTTCCTTCACCACGATTCTCTCGATCGCCTTGGTATTCTCTACCTATCCACCTGTGTCGGTTTAGGGTACGGGCGGCTAACAACTCGCTCACGAAGATTTTCTAGGCAGCATAGGATCACCCACTTCAGGAACCGTAGTTCCAAAGGCATCATGTCTCAGGCCACGAGGTGCGGATTTGCCTACACCTCACCCTACACACTTACCCCGGGACAACCATCGCCCGGGATGNGGCTACCTTCCTGCGTCCCTCCGCAGCTTACCTAATACAAGTTTGGGTCGCAGACTCAANCTGGCCATGGACCGAAGTCCTCAACCAGCCTTGCGTGCTTAGCATTACTCGCCTCGGCAGGGTCGTTGTTTCGCCGGTACGGGAATATCAACCCGTTGTCCATCGACTACGCCTGTCGGCCTCGCCTTAGGTCCCGACTTACCCAGGGCAGATTAGCTTGACCCTGGAACCCTTGGATATTCGGCGGACGGGTTTCTCACCCGTCATTCGCTACTCATGCCTGCATTCTCACTCGTGTGCTCTCCACGGCTGGGTTACCCCGCCGCTTCACAGCGCACACGACGCTCCCCTACCCATCCACGCACCTGGACCACGAAGGCCTGGTTATCGCGCGAATGACACAGCTTCGGCGGATTGCTTGAGCCCCGCTAATTGTCGGCGCAGAATCACTTGACCAGTGAGCTATTACGCACTCTTTCAAGGGTGGCTGCTTCCAAGCCAACCTCCTGGTTGTCTGTGCAACTCCACATCCTTTTCCACTTAGCAATCTCTTGGGGGCCTTAGCTGGTGTTCTGGGCTGTTTCCCTCTCGACTATGAAGCTTATCCCCCACAGTCTCACTGCCGCGCTCTCACTTACCNNGGCATTCGGAGTTTGGCTGATTTCGGTAAGCTTGTGGGCCCCCTAGACCATCCAGTGCTCTACCTCCGATAAGAAACACGCGACGCTGCACCTATATGCATTTCGGGGAGAACCAGCTATCACGAAGTTTGATTGGCCTTTCACCCCTATCCACAGCTCATCCCCTCGGTTTTCAACCCAAGTGGGTTCGGGCCTCCACGACGTCTTACCGTCGCTTCACCCTGGCCATGGATAGATCACTTCGCTTCGGGTCTAGAGCACGCGACTAAATCGCCCTGTTCGGACTTGCTTTCGCTACGGCTTCCCCACACGGGTTAACCTCGCCACGTACCACTAACTCGCAGGCTCATTCTTCAAAGGCACGCCGTCACCCTTGCAGGCTCCGACGGATTGTAGGCAATCGGTTTCAGGTACTATTTCACTCCTCNNCCGGGGTACTTTTCACCTTTCCCTCACGGTACTTGTCCGCTATCGGTCATCAAGGAGTATTTAGGCTTAACGGGTGGTCCCGCCAGATTCATGCGGAATTTCAGGGGTTCCGCATTACTTGGGGTGACGNCTCGAGAGAGATCGGCTTACGTCTACAGGGTGTTACCTTCTGTGCCGGAACTTCCCAGAGTCCTTCGACTTCAACGATCTTTTCTTACTCTCTGACCACTTGACAGCGTGGTCCGAACGGCCCCACAACCCCCAGCATGCAACGCCTGTCAGCTATCACACATGCAAGGTTTGGCCTCTTCCGCGTTCGCTCGCCACTACTTACGGAATCACGGTTGTTTTCTTTTCCTATGGGTACTGAGATGTTTCACTTCCNCACGTTCCCTCCAACTACCCTATGTGTTCAGGTAGAGGTCGCCGGACATTACTCCGGTTTCTTTCGAGNGTTTCCCTATTCGGAGATCCACGGATCGAAGCTCGTTTACCAACTCCCCGTGGCTTATCGCAGGTTACAACGTCCTTCATCGGCTCTTGATGCCAAGGCATCCACCGACTGCCCTTAGTAGCTTGTTGTTCACTACAAAGATGCTCGCGTCCACTGTGCAGTTCTCAAGAAACGGGCGGGTTCCAGGAGGAGGCCGGCGCGATGCCGTCCAGCTCGTGGTCCGCTCTGAANGGTGTTGCGAAGCAACCGACCCTTCAGGACCCAACAGCGTGCTTGGGCCGCCCTGGCCGGCCNTCGAGGTTCCACTCCCTTGCGGGTTGTACTGACGAGCGGTCAGGAAGGCTTCAGGTCAATGTTCCACTAGTCGCCTGCCAGCCCCAGGTGCGTTCGACCTGGACGGCTGTGCGCTTGGACAGGGTGATTACTCCTGCCAATGGCTCCTTAGAAAGGAGGTGATCCAGCCGCACCTTCCGGTACGGCTACCTTGTTACGACTTAGTCCTAATTACCGGTCCCACCTTCGACGGCTCCCNNTCCACGAGGGTTGGGCCACCGGCTTCGGGTGTTACCGACTTTCATGACTTGACGGGCGGTGTGTACAAGGCCCGGGAACGTATTCACCGCAGCGTTGCTGATCTGCGATTACTAGCGACTCCGACTTCATGGGGTCGAGTTGCAGACCCCAATCCGAACTGAGACTGGCTTTATGGGATTCGCTCCATCTTGCGATATTGCAGCCCTTTGTACCAGCCATTGTAGCATGCGTGAAGCCCTGGACATAAGGGGCATGATGACTTGACCTCATCCCCACCTTCCTCCGAGTTGACCCCGGCAGTCTCCTATGAGTTCCCGGCCGAACCGCTGGCAACATAGGACGAGGGTTGCGCTCGTTGCGGGACTTAACCCAACATCTCACGACACGAGCTGACGACAGCCATGCACCACCTGTATACCGACCTTGCGGGGCACCTGTCTCCAGATGTTTCCGGTATATGTCAAACCCAGGTAAGGTTCTTCGCGTTGCATCGAATTAATCCGCATGCTCCGCCGCTTGTGCGGGCCCCCGTCAATTCCTTTGAGTTTTAGCCTTGCGGCCGTACTCCCCAGGCGGGGCACTTAATGCGTTAGCTACGGCACGGAGAACGTNNGGAATGTCCCCCACACCTAGTGCCCACCGTTTACAGCGTGGACTACCAGGGTATCTAAGCCTGTTTGCTCCCCACGCTTTCGCTCCTCAGCGTCAGATAAGGTCCAGAGAACCGCCTTCGCCACTGGTGTTCCTCCTGATATCTGCGCATTCCACCGCTCCACCAGGAATTCCGTTCTCCCCTACCTTCCTCAAGTCTGCCCGTATCGAGAGCAGGCTCGNNGGGTTAAGCCCCGAGTTTTCACTCCCGACGCGACGGACCGCCTACGAGCTCTTTACGCCCAATAAATCCGGACAACGCTCGCACCCTACGTATCACCGCGGCTGCTGGCACGTAGTTAGCCGGTGCTTCTTCTGCAGGTACCGTCATTTTCACTNNTCGTCCCTGCTGAAAGCGGTTTACAACCCGAAGGCCTTCATCCCGCACGCGGCGTTGCTGCATCAGGCTTTCGCCCATTGTGCAATATTCCCCACTGCTGCCTCCCGTAGGAGTCTGGGCCGTATCTCAGTCCCAGTGTGGCCGGTCGCCCTCTCAGGCCGGCTACCCGTCGTCGCCTTGGTGAGCCGTTACCTCACCAACAAGCTGATAGGCCGCGAGCCCATCCCTGACCGTCGGAGCTTTCCAACCTCGTGGATGCCCATGAGGTTCGTATCCGGTATTAGCAGCTGTTTCCAGCTGTTATCCCAGTGTCAGGGTAGGTTGCTCACGTGTTACTCACCCGTTCGCCACTGATCAGAAGAGCAAGCTCTTCGTCACCGTTCGACTTGCATGTGTTAAGCACGCCGCCAGCGTTCGTCCTGAGCCAGGATCAAACTCTCCGTTGAAAATTATCAGTGCCGGCCGGAGCCGTTACTGTCAACATCGGTTTGACACTGACGCAGATCCATTGCTGGATCTCATCAATAATCAAAGGAATCCGTTCCGGTTGCTTGCGCCCCGGGACGGGGTTTCACAAAGTTCGTGCACCGTAGTGCACAGTTATGCATTGACTTTAAGCACGCTGTTGAGTTCTCAAGTTTCGGTTGCGCACCGCGCTTTGGCCTCTCGACCGCCGCTTGGGGCAACTCGTTCTACTTTAGTAGGGCTTGTAGCCAGTGTCAAACTGAGCTATCTTGCCCTCCCCGCCCGCAACCAAGCCCCGGATCTTGTGGGTTCAGTCGTGAACGCCACACATCCGTGCTAGTCAGAGCGAGGATCGTGCCCGGGTCCGGCCGTCCCGAACTGCCGTTCGTTCCGTCCGTCTCACCGTCGAGGCCTGTAGAACACTACGTGCGCGGGTCACCCAATGCAAATCGCGTCCGACGCCCGGGCGTGTCGCGGCCTGGCTACGCCCGGTCCAAGGCGGGCACGAGCTCCGGAGGAGACGTCAAGGCCACTTCCGGAATCACCGTCGCGGCCATCGTGGGAGCCGACACGACCGGCGACTCCCCGGATCACGGCATCAAGATCCTCCGAACGCGCCTCCCGTGCGTCCCAGACTGCGCGGATGCCACCTGGGGTGACCACAGCGATGCGATCGGCCAGCGTGAGCAGATCCTCGTTGTCGGGTGAGACGAGGATCGCCGACTTGCCGCTGGCCGTCATTTCCGCCAGCAGCCGAGTCACCTCTTGGCGGGCCTCCAGATCGAGCNNCCGGGTCGGCTCGCTCAACACCAGGATCTGCGCGTCCTGCGCAACCAGGTCCCGGAGCCGCTGCCACTGCACCTGGCCGCCGGACAGCACCGGGGAGTTTCGCGAGGAGCTTGCCGGCGTTNNGTGCGCCGCGAGGTTCATCGCCTCCAGGATCTCCAGGACCGCGCTGACCTCGGCGTCGAAGTCAGCGCCCTCGGACACCCCACCGGTGAGCAGGCTCCGCGCCAGTGACTCCTCGGCGCTGAGCCCCAACTCGTCGTCGCCGGCCGCCAGGTAGGCGATCTTGAGCTGGACGGCATCGCGCGGGCGCTCGATGGTCACGGGTTGCCCATTGATCTCCAACAGACCCGCCGGGCGGCAGCGGTCCCCAGTCAGCGCGCCGATGATGTCGCCCACCCCCACGTCCCGGGCCCCGGCGAAGGCCAATACCTCGCCACGACGCAGGTCGAAGGAATGACAGGCACCGTCACCGCCCGCCAAGTCCCGGACCCGCAGGACGATCTCGCCGGTGATGTGCCGTTCCTTGGTCTCGATCGCCACCTGGTGACCGAACATCGCCTCGCTGAGTTCCTCGGGCGTCGCCCAGGCTGACCGGAACACCGCGGCGATGCGTCCCTCGCGCATGACCGCCACCCGATCGCACATGTCCAGGGCCTCAGGCAGGCGGTGGGTGATGTAGATGACCCCTGCNCCGGCGTCGGTGAGCCGCCGCACGATGTAGCGCAGCTCCTCCACCTCGCGTGCGTTGAACGTGCCCGCGACCTCGTCGACGATGGTGAGATCGCGCTGGTCGGCGAGCAGCCGGACGGTCTCGACCAGCCCCAAGTCCGAATGCGACAACTCCGACAACCGCGCGTCCGGATCAATCGCGATGCCCACATCGATGAGCAGCAACTGGGCGGCCCGGCGCAGTTCGGGGTACGGCTCGTCGCGACGGGTGGTGTGCCGGAACAGTGCCTCAGTCACGCGCAGGTTGCCGTCCAGCCGGAACCGCTGCTCGATGATCCCGACGCCGGCCTGGCGCGCCTCCTGAGGGGACGTGGCGACCAGCGGCTCCCCACGCAGCGTCAACTGGCCCGCGTCGGCTTGGATCCGGCCGGAGATGATGCTGGCCAGAGTCGACTTGCCCACCCCGTTCTGGCCGACGAGCCCCAGCACCTCGCCGCGATCCACGGTGAGATCGATCCCCCGCAGAATCTGCCGGTCACCGAACGAGCGGGTGATCCCTTCGACCCGCAGCAGTTCCACCATCAGTGCACCCCGGGACTTCGAAAGCGGTGCGATCTCGGTCCTTCATGACGACTCGCCGCCGTACTGCCGGGCCTGGTCGGCGAGGCGGTGATCCCGTTCGGCGAGGGCGGCACGAAGCTGGGTGATGGTTTGGGCGTCGGCCACCAGCCGGGAGTTCGCGTCGTCCAGCGCCTGGGTCAGATCGTGGTTGGTTGCGGTGAGCTCGTTGATCTGGGCCTCGAAATGCGGGATCGTCCGGTCCCAGGCGGCCACCGCTCCGACCTCCAACCGGTCCAGCTCGCGGGCCCTCCGGTTCAACTCCTCCCGCAACTGCCCAAGGTCCTCGGCTGTCGACTTGACCGGCGGGACCTCCGCCGGGTACTTCGGCTCGTCCGCGTACGCGTCGGCCGTTGTCGCTGGCTCCCCGCGACCACGTCCGGCCCAGCGTCCGCCGCGGGCCCGGCCTCGGGTGCCTTCACCTCCAATGCGGGTATCGCTGCCTCGGATGCCCCGGGTTCCGCAAGTGGCATCCCGTCCGCATCGCCCGTCTGGGCCTCTGCAGGGACAGGCATGGCAGTGACCGGCTCACTGCCCTGCCGCTCACCTTCGGTGGGAGCCGTCCCGCCGAAGGCCTGGCCGACAGCGCCGAGCGCCGAGTCGTGGCCCGTGCGCGCCGCCAGGCCGGGACCATCGCCTCACCGGCTGGCGTGGGGCGGACGGCGGGGGCTCCGCCGGGGGCGCCTTCCGGTCTGCCTGCCCAGGACCCACCCGAGGGCAGCCGCGAGGGCGACGACGATCGCCACTTGGCCCAGACATAGGAGAAACCCTCGAACATCACGCGTCTCCTTGAATCGTGATCTGAACTCGGCGGTTCTTCGCGCGCCCCTCGGCGGTGTCGTTGGGGGCGACGGGCAGCATGCCGCCACGGGTGATCAGCCGCATCCGGTCCCGGCCCACGCCGTGGCGGGCCAGGTAGCGGGCCACGGCCAACGCCCGCAGTGCGCCCAGCCGCTTCCGCTCGGGAGCGGTCAGACCGTCGTCGGTGTGCCCCACGATCCGGATGCGGAGCTTGTCGTGTGCCCGCAGGTAGCCGGCGATGGGGAGCAGTCTCGTTCACGTCATTCGCCGGGTGAACAACCCGATGATGCTCGCGATGGCCGACTACGTCGCCCGCTACGTCGCCGACAACGCCTACCGGCTGGAGTTGCCGGACGACGAGCGCCAGCGGCTGGTCGACGGATTCCGCCGCGTGGCGGCGATGACGTCCTCGATCATCACCTATGGCTACGACCACGCGGTTTCCTCCGCGCTGTTCGATGTCGCGGGGATGCCCGAGGCTCTGCTGGCGCGGCTGCGCGACCAGGAGGTCAAGGCCTCCCTGGCGGACGCGAAGATCGAACTGGGGCTCTGAGCCCCGCTCAATCACCAGCCCGCACGGACAGGGCGCCGACGGTCTTGCGACCCCGGCGCAGCACCAGCAACCCACCCGGTAGCAGATCGCTCTCGCTGAGCGTGGCGCCCGGGTCGGTCACCTTCACGTTGTTCAGGTACGCGCCGCCCTCGGTGATCGCACGCCGGGCCGCTGATCGGCTGTCCACCACCCCGGCGGCCTCCATCGCCTCGACGATGCTGGGCAGCCCCGGCTCGGTCCAGGTGTGGCCACCCAACTCCCGGTGCACCGCCGCCAGGACGGTTTCGGGTAGGTGGGCCAGTTCGGCCCGGCCGAACAGGGCCGCGGCCGCGTCGGTCGCCGCCCGGCGCTCCTGTGGGGAATGGACGAGGTCGGTGACGTCGTCGGCCAACGCCCGCTGCGCGATCCGCAGGTGCGGCGCCTCGGCGCTGGCTCGTCCGATCTCTTCCAGTTCCTCGCGTGGCCGCTCGCTGAACACCTTCAAGTAGGTCATCGCCATCGAGTCCTCGGCGTTGAGGAAGAACTGGTGGAACGCGTAGGGGCTCGTCATGGCCGGGTCAAGCCACACCGTCCCGGATTCGGTCTTGCCGAACTTCGTGCCGTCCGCCTTCGTGAGCAGCGGCGTGGCGAGCGCGTGCACGCGCCCCTCCGCGCGCCGGATCAGGTCGACCCCGGCCGTGATATTGCCCCACTGGTCGGAGCCACCGAACTGCAGGGTGCAGCCGTAGCGCCGGAAGAGCTCCAGGTAGTCCAGCGACTGCAGCAGCACGTAGGAGAACTCGGTGTAGGAGATGCCGGACTCCAGCCGCGCCTTGACGACCTCACGGTCGAGCATCCGGTTCACCGAGAAGTGCTTGCCGATGTCCCGCAGGAAGTCGAGGGTGGACAACCCGACGGTCCAGTCGTAGTTGTTCACCATGACCGCGCCGTTCGGCCCGTCGAAGTCGATCAACGTGGACAGTTGGTCGTGGATCCGCTCCACCCAGCCGGCGACCACGTCCTTGGCGTTGAGGGAGCGCTCCGAGGCCTGCTTCGGGTCGCCGATGAGGCCGGTCGAGCCCCCNACGAGGATGAGCGGACGATGGCCGTGCCGCTGTAGCGCGCGGGCCACCATCATCTGCACCAGGTTGCCCATGTGCACGCTCGGCGCGGTGGGATCGAAGCCGATGTAGAAGGTGATCGGGCCTGCGTTCAGGTGCGCGGCCAGCGCCTCTGCATCGGTGGACAGGGCCACCAGGCCCCGCCAGGAGAGTTCGTCGAACACCGCAGTCACGCCCGTCATGGTAGCGAGCGCACCCGGTGCCGCCCGGCGGCGCCCACCGGCGGGTTGCGCCCCTCACCTGCTTCCGCCCGTCGCCGGGGCTGCGCCCGGCCCCCGGCGGTCGCCCCCGTCCCCAGCTGCCGCGCGGCTCACCGGCGGTCAGCCGCGCTTTGCTGCCAAAACCCGACTTTGCTGCCGAAGCTTGGGCAGCAAAGTCGGGTTTCGACAGCAAAGTCGGGCTCGGGGACGGGAGAGAGGGACCCGGGGCCAGGGCCAGGGCCAAAGGCCAGGATTGAACCGCGGGCCAAAGGACGGCGGGCCAAGGCAGCCGGCCAGAGAGCAGCGGGGGCTCAAGAGGCCGCGGGCCACGGGGCCCGCATACAAGAGCCAGGGCGCGCGACACGTAGGTGTGCCGTTGACCACCGAGTTCAGTGGTCAACGGTACAGTGAACGGCGGCCTCGTCAGGTCGACCGGCTGTGAGGCGTGCTAGGTCCCGTCCGGCGCCGGCGGCTCGGCGGACCACCCGAACTGGGCGTCCGCAGGCACCTGACCCGAGCCCTCGCACAGCGGGCACGCCTTGGTGGGCGCCTCGGGATCCGGGGCGGCCCTGGTCTCCGGCGGGCTGAGCCAACCCGTGACGGCCTCGATCGCGTCGTACACCTCCCGCAACTGCTGCTCCACCCGGGCCCGCGCCGTCCCGCCCCGTCCGTCCCGGGCGGCGATGGAGCCCGCGACGCTCAGCACGTCCAACACCCCAGCCCCGAGCCTGGGGTCGATGGCGGCCAGATCGGGCACGCTGAGGTCGGTGAGCTCGATGCCCCGCTCCTCGCAGAACCGGACGACCCGGCCCGCGACCTCGTGCGCCTCAGCGAACGGCACCCGCTCCCGGACGAGCCAGTCGGCCACGTCGGTGGCCAGCGCGAANCCCTGCGGGGCCCGTTCGGCCAGCCGGTCGGTGTGGAACACCAGGGTCTCCAGCATCCCCGCCATCGCCGGCAACAGCACCTGGAGCTGGTCGATCGAGTCGAACAGCGGCTCCTTGTCCTCCTGGAGATCCCGGTTGTAGGCCAGCGGCAGCCCNCTGAGCGTCGCGAGCAGCCCGGCGTGGTTGCCGATCAGCCTCCCGGCCTTGCCGCGGGCGAGTTCGGCCACGTCCGGGTTCTTCTTCTGCGGCATGATCGACGACCCGGTCGACCAGGCGTCGTCCAGGGTCACGAAGCCGAACTCGACGGTGGACCAGAGCACGATCTCTTCGCTGATCCGCGACAGGTCCACCCCCAGTTGGGCCAGCACGAAGGTCGCCTCGGCCACCAGATCCCGGGCAGCCGTCCCGTCGATCGAGTTCGGCACCGAGCCCTCGAATCCGAGCTCCGCGGCGACGAACTCCGGGTCCAGGCCCAGCGAGGTGCCCGCCAGGGCGGCCGAGCCGTACGGNGAGAGCGCCAGCCGGGCGTCGAGGTCCCGGATCCGGTCGATGTCGCGCAGCAGCGGCCACGCGTGCGCCAGCAGGTGGTGCGACAGCAGCACCGGCTGGGCGGACTGCAGGTGCGTCCGGCCCGGCATCGGGACACCCAGGTGCGCCAGGGCCTGATCGTGGAGCGCGACCACGACCCCNTGCACCAGCGCCGCGATGACGCGCAGTTCCTCGCGCAGGTACAGGCGGATGAGGGTGGCGATCTGGTCGTTGCGGGAGCGTCCGGCCCGTAACCTGCCGCCCAGTTCGGGGCCTAACCGTTCCATCAGGCCACGCTCCAGCGCGCCGTGCACGTCCTCGTCGGTATCCGCCGGACGAAACGCCCCCGAGGTCACGTCGGCGGCCAGCGTGTCGATGCCGGCCAGCAGGTCGTCCAGTTCGGCGTCGGTCAACAGTCCCGCCCGGTGCAGCGCCCGCGCGTGCGCCCGGGAGCCGGCCAGGTCATGGCGCGCCAACCGCCAGTCGAAGTGGGTCGACTTCGACAAGGCGCACATCGCCTCGGCCGGGCCGCCGGCGAAACGACCGCCCCACAGGCGACCTTGGCTCTCTTCGTTCATCTCACTCCGCCCGGGCCGTCGTGCTCATGGCCAGCATGGTTTCAGCCATCGGCGCGCCTCCGCAGGGGTCGCGGGTGATGATCGCGATCGTGTCGTCCCCGGCGATTGTGCCGAGCACCGTGTCCCACCCCACCTTGTCGATCGCGGACGCGAAGTACTGCGCGGCACCCGGCGGAGTGCGCAGCACCGCGAGGTTCGCCGACCCCTCCGCCGACAACAGCAGTTCGCCGCACAGGCGGGACAGCCGGAGCGAGGCGGCGGCCGTCTCGACGGGCCGCTCGCCCTCCAGCAGCGCGTAGGCCAGGTCGCCGTCCTGCCCGCGCACCCGGACGGCTCCCACGTCCACCAGGTCCCGGCTCAGCGTGCTCTGGGTGACGACGAACCCCTCGTCGGCGAGCCGGGCGGCCAGATCCACTTGCGAGTGCACCCGGTGGCGCGTGATCAACTCCGCGATCCGGGCCTGCCGGGCCGACTTGGTCTGCGGACTGCGGAGTTCGGTCACCGGACGCCGTCCAGCAGCGCGGGGAGGGCCGCAACGAAGGAGTCCAGGGCTTCGTCGGAGACAATCAGCGGNGGCGCCAGCCGCAGCACCTCCGGGCGCGGGGCGTTGATCACGAATCCGGCGTCGAGCGCGGCCTGGGCCACCGCCGGAGCCACCGGCGATGCCAGGACGATCCCGCGCAGCAGCCCTCGTCCGCGGACCCCGGAGATCAGCGGGTGTCCCAACGCCAGGACGCCGGCGGCCAGCCGCTCCCCGCCGCCACGGACNCGCTCCAGCAGGCCGTCCCGCTCGATGATGGACAGCACGGCCAGTCCGGCGGCGGCCGCGACCGGGTTGCCGCCGAACGTCGTCCCGTGGGACCCCGGCTGCAGCAGTGACGCCGCCGCCCCGGTCGCCACGCAGGCCCCGACCGGGAACCCGTTGCCGAGCCCCTTGGCGAAGGTCACGATGTCCCCGGTGACACCGGACGAGGCACTGGCCAGCCAGTCGCCACAGCGCCCGATGCCGGTCTGCACCTCGTCGATCCACAGCAGCGCACCCACGTCGCGGGTCAGCCGCCGCACCTCGGCGAGGAAGCCGGACGGAGGTTCCACCACGCCGTTCTCACCCTGAATCGGTTCGAGGATCACCGCCGCGACCGTGTCGTCCAGGGCGGCGACGAGTGCGTTGGTGTCCCCGTACGGGACGAACGTCACGTCCCCTGGCAAGGGCTCGAACGGCTCCCGGTAGGCGGGATTGGAGGTGAGCGCCAGCGCGCCCAGACTGCGGCCGTGGAACGAACCCTCCATCGCGATCAGCCGCCTGCGGCCGGTCAGCCGCGTGATCTTGAACCCGGCCTCGTTGGCCTCGGTACCGGAGTTGGTGAAGAACACCCGCGCGGGCAGCCCCGTTCCAAGGCGGTGACGAATCCGCAANAGGCGCTCCGCCAGCGCGATCTGGGCCGGGGTGGCGAAGAAGTTCGACACGTGCCCGAGGGTGGACAACTGCGCGGAGATCGCCCCCAGCACCTGCGGGTGCGCGTGCCCCAGCGCGTTCACGGCCAGGCCGGCGAGCAGGTCGAGGTAGCGGTTGCCGTCGGCGTCCCACAGGTAGGCGCCCTCACCGCGCACGAACACCCGCTTCGGCGGCCCGAAGGTGTTCATCAGCGCATTGCCGTAGCGCTGGGTCAGCTCGGCCTGGGTGGAGCCGTACGTTGCCACGCTCATGCCCTGGCTCCTGCCCGANTCCGGCACGACCATGGTGCCGAACCCTTCGTCGGTGAAGATCTCCAGCAGCAGCGAGTGCGCGACCCGTCCGTCGACCACGGTGGCCTTGGGCACCCCACCGCGCACCGCGGTGAGGCAGGCCTCCATCTTGGGGATCATCCCCGCCTCCAAACTCGGCAGCAGCTTCGCCAGCGCGCTCACGCCGATCTCCTTGATGACCTCCGACGAAGCAGGCCAGTCCGCGTACAGGCCCTCCACGTCGGTCAGCACGATCAGCCGTTCGGCGCCCAGGGCGGCCGCCAGCGCGCCCGCGGCGGTGTCGGCGTTGACGTTGTGCACCTGCCCGTCGGCGTCCGGGGCGACCGTGGCCACCACCGGGATCCGCCCGGCCTCGATCAGCCCGAACAGCGACTCCGGACGAACCTCGGCCACCTCGCCGACCAGCCCGAGGTCGACCTCCTCACCGTCCAGCACGAGCCCCTTGCGGGAGGCCGTGAACAGGCTGGCGTCCTCACCGGAGAGCCCGACCGCCAGCGGACCGTGCGCGTTCAGCAGGCCGACGAGTTCGCGGTTGACCTGCCCCATCAGCACCATCCGGACGACGTCCATCGCCTCGGGCGTGGTCACCCGCAGACCGCCGCGGAACTCGCTGGCGATCCCCAGCCGCTTCAGCATCGACGAGATCTGCGGGCCGCCGCCGTGCACCACGACCGGCTTCACCCCGACCGTCCGCAGGAACACGATGTCCTGGGCGAACGCGCGCTTCAGCTCGTCGTCGATCATGGCGTTGCCGCCGTACTTGATCACCATCGTCGAGCCGACGTAGCTCTCCAGCCACGGCAGGGCCTCGATCAGGATGCGCGCCTTCGATGCCGCGTGCTTCATGTCGAGTACTCCGCGTTCTCTTTCACGTAGTCATAGGTCAGATCGTTGGTCCAGATCGTGGCGCTGGCGTCCCCNGCATGCAGGTTGACCGCCACCGCGACGTCCCGCTCGCTCAGGTCGACCTCGCTGCGATCGGCGCCCAACTGGCCCCCNACGAACACGTCCACCCCGTTGAACGACACGTCGACGGCGTCGGGATCGAACGCGGCCTTGGCGGTGCCGGCCGCGGCCAGCACCCGGCCCCAGTTGGGGTCGTTGCCGAAGATCGCGCACTTGAACAGGTTGCTGCGCGCGATGGCCCGGGCGACCTCGAGCGCGTCGTCCTCGGACGCGGCGCCGGTGACCGTCACCTCGATGTCGTGCGCCGAGCCCTCGGCGTCGCTGAGCAGCTGCCGGGCCAGCGAGTGGCAGACGCCGGTGAGGGCCTCGGTGAACTCCTCGGCGTCCGGGGTCGCGCCGGAGGCGCCCGAGGCCAGGACGAGCACCGTGTCGTTGGTCGACATGCAGCCGTCGGAGTCGGTGCGGTCGAAGGTGAAGGACGTGGCGGTCCGCAGGGCATCGCGCAACTGGGCCGGCGGGACGGACGCGTCGGTCGTGACCACCACGAGCATGGTCGCGAGGGCGGGGGCCAGCATGCCGGCACCCTTGGCCATGCCGCCGATCGACCAGTGATGCGGGGAATGGAACTCCGCCTCCTTGGCCACTGTGTCGGTGGTCATGATCGCCTCCGCGGCGCTGGGACCCCCTCGNCTCGACAGGTCCTGGGCGGCCAGTTCGATGCCCGCCAGCACCTTGTCCAGCGGCAGGCGCACCCCGATCAGGCCCGTCGAGCAGACAGCGACGTCGCCCGCGTCGCAGCCCACGGACGAGGCCGCCCACTCCGCCATCTGCGTGGCGTCGGCGAAGCCGGCCTCNCCGGTGCACGCGTTCGCGCCACCGGAGTTGAGGACGACCGCCGCCAGCCGTCCGTCCGCGACCGCGTCGATCGACCAGCGCACCGGCGCGGCCTGGAAGCGGTTGGAGGTGAACACCCCNGCCGCGTGCGCCTCGGGTCCGTTGTTGACGACCAGCGCGAGGTCGAGCTTGCCGGACTGCTTGAGCCCGGCGGCAACGCCGGCAGCGGTGAATCCCTTGGGGTCGTGACGCTCACGGGGCGACTCCGATCGTGGTGAGGGCGGTGGTTTCGGGCAGGCCGAGCGCGAGGTTCATCGATTGGATGGCTCCGCCGGCGGTGCCCTTGGTCAGATTGTCCAACGCCGAGACCGCGACGAGGCGGTTGGCGGCCGTGTCGACCGCGACCTGGATCGCGACGGTGTTGGAACCGAGGATTGCCTGCGTCTGCGGCCAGTGGCCCTCGCCGAGGACCCGGACGAAGGGCTCGTCGGCGTAGGCCGCGGTGTAGGCCGCGCGGGCCTCGTCCGTGGTCACCGGACGAGCCAGGGGCGCGGTGCAGGTGGCCAGGATGCCGCGGGACATGGGGACCAGCACGGGCGTGAACGACAGGGTCGGCGCCGGGGCGCCCAGCAGCCGCAGGTTCTGCAGGATCTCCGGGACGTGCCGGTGCACCCCACCCACGGAGTAGGCGCTCGCCGAGCCCATGAGCTCCGCCCCGAGGAGATTCGTCCGCAACGACTTGCCCGCCCCCGACGGTCCGCTGGCGGCGACGACCACGACGTCCTCGCCGGTGATCAGCCCCGCGGTCACCGCCGGCAGCAGCGCAAGCGTGGCGGTCGTCGGGTAGCAGCCGGGGACCGCGATCCGCCTGGTGCTGCGCAGCACGTCGCGCTGGCCCGGCAACTCGGGCAGACCATAGGGCCAGGTACCGGCGTGGGGNGTGCCGTAGAACCGCTGCCACTCTTCGGCGTCACCGAGCCGGAAATCCGCACCGGCATCGACCACCAGGACGTCGTCCGGCAGCTGGGCGGCGACCTCGGCGCTGGTCCCGTGAGGCAACGCCAGGAAGACCACGTCGTGTCCGGCGAGATTCTCCGCCGTCGTCTCGGCGACGATCCGGTCGGCCAGCGGGAACAGGTGCTGGTGATGCTCGGCGATCCGGGTTCCGGCGCTGGACTTGGCGGTCAGCGCCCCGATCTCCACCTCGGGGTGGGCCAACAGCAGGCGCAGCAGTTCCCCGCCGGCGTACCCGGTGCACCCGGCGACGGCAACGTTCACGGTCATGGCATGAGTATGCCGTTTGGAGAATGAATATGCGCGCTAGTCCGCGATGTGGCGTCACACCGCGGCGTCGTCCGGTCAGATCAGCGGGACGAGTTCGTGCACACCCTGCAGCATCTGGTCGGGACGGAACGGGAACTTGCTCACGTCGGCGGGCGTGGTCAGGCCGGTGAGCACCAGGACGGTGTGCAGCCCCGCCTCCATGCCGGCCACGATGTCGGTGTCCATGCGGTCGCCGATCATCGCGGTGGTCTCCGAATGCGCCTCGATCCGGTTCATCGCGGAGCGGAACATCATGGGGTTCGGCTTGCCGACGATGTACGGCTTCCGGTTCGTCGCCGCGGTGATCATGGCCGCGACCGCGCCGGTGGCGGGCAGCAGTCCGTCCTTCGACGGCCCCGTGGCGTCCGGGTTCGTGACCACGAACCGGGCACCGGCGGTGATCAGCCGGATCGCCTTCGTGATCGCCTCGAACGAGTAGGTGCGGGTCTCGCCGAGCACCACGAAGTCGGGATCGGTCTCGGTCATCACGAAACCCGCCTCGTGCACGGCGGTGGTCAGGCCCGCCTCACCGATGACATAGGCGGTCTTCTCGCCGGGCTGGTTGGCCAGGAACGCCCCGGTGGCCATGGCGGAGGTCCAGATGTTCTCCTCCGGCACGTTCAGGCCCGACTTGGCCAGCCGCGCGGCGAGGTCGCGAGGAGTGAAGATGGAGTTGTTGGTCAGGACGAGGAACCGTCTCGAGGTCGCCACCCAGCGGTCGATCAGGTCGGCCGCACCGGGCAGCGGCTGCTCCTCATGGACGAGCACCCCGTCCATGTCGGTGAGCCAGCACTCGATGTCGCGAACTTTTCGCATGGGTCCATTCTCTCATTTTTGGTATGCAACACCAAAAATATCCTTGGCCAGGCTGTGACACCGGGATGAACAGCCGGTGACGGGCCTGTGAGCTCAGAACAGCCCGAGGACCAGGGACATGGCGAGGAACAGCGCGAGTTGGTAGCCGGCGTTGATCGCGGTCAGCTCGCGAGGCTTCTGCTCGAAAGCGTTGTGCTGCAGCAGCGTCGTCGCCGAGAAGGCCAGCCATGCCCCGAGCCCCACCAGCAGAGCCAGCCAGACCGATCGGATGCCGGCTGCCGTCGCGCCCACGCCGATCGCGATCGTTGGAACCTGCTCATCGTCCGCGAACTGCTCGCCGGCCCACGACGCTTCAACGAGCTGGCGTCCGGGCTGATCGGGGTGGCGAAGAACCTGCTGACCCAGCGCCTTCGACACCTCGAAGGTCACGGGGTGATCGAGCGCCGACTCGGCCCGTCAGGGGTCCAGTACGCGCTCACCNCCTGGGGTGCCGGCCTGCGAGAGCCGTTGGAGGCGCTCGGGCGCTGGAGTGCTCCGTTGATGATGACCGGCCAGGGCGGCGACGCGTTCCGGCCGCGCTGGTTGGTCACCGCGCTCCCCGCGCTCCTCCGCGACGTCGGCCCTGCGTCGGCGGTGCCGGTCGGGCTGGAGGTCGACGGTGCGCTGATCGTCCTGCACCTGGACGAGCACGGCATCCACGCAGTGTTCGAGCCCGACCTGAGGCCGGCCACCGTCCTCACGGCGCCTGCCGACGTCGTCGTCGGGCTCGCGGCCGGAGCCCTCACGGTCGATCAAGCGGTCGAGGCCGGGAGCGTGCTCGGAGACGTGGACGATCTCCGTCGCATTTTCGACAACCGCGCGAACACGATCGCGCGGCCCTCCGGGAACTGAGCAGTTTCGGCGGGTCGAGACTCCGGGATACCCCGGCGGTCGAGCCTGTCGAGACCCCGGGACACGGACGAAGTCCCGGCGGTCGAGCCCGTCAAGACACCCACCAACTCCCGGCGGTCGAGCTCGTCGAGACCCCGGGACACCCAACGCCCGTCGAGACCCCGGGACACCGATGCCCGTCGAGACCCAACCCACCCCGGCGGTCGAGCTTGTCGAGACCCCGGGACACCGACGCCCGGGTCCCCGGCGGTCGAGCCCGTCGAGACCCCAACCCAACTCCCGGCGGTCGAGCTTGTCGAGACCCCGGGACACCCCAGCGGTCGAGCCCGTCGAAACCCCAGCGGTCGAGCCCGTCGAGACCCCGGGACACCGACGCCCGTCGAGGCCCAGGCAGCGTCTTGGGGAGCGTTCAGGCCCGCTGGACCGCCCCGCAGCGCTCGGCCGCCGTAGCCACCGCCGCGTCTCGGGCTGCGGCGGTCTCGGTGTCCTTCAGCGTCCGGTCCGGCGCCCGGAACCGTAGCGCGAACGCCAAGGACTTCTTGCCCTCGGGGATCTGCGAACCGCGGTAGATGTCGAACAGGTGGACCGACTCCAGCAACTCNCCCGCACCGGCCACGAGCGCGTCCTGGACATCGCCGGCCGGCACCGCCTCGTCGACGACCAGGGCCACGTCCTCCTTCGCCACCGGGTGCGGCGACACCGGGGCGATCGACCCGGGACCGGGCGCGAGCCGCAGCAGCGCGTCCAGGTCGAGCTCGACCGCGGCCGTCCGCGGCGGCAGCCCGAACGCCTTGCACACCGTCGGATGCACCTCGCCGGCGTGGCCGATGACCTCGTCCGCGACCACCAGCTCGGCGCAGCGGCCCGGGTGCCAGGGCGCCAGTTCCGCGGCCCGCCGGACGAGCGTCGCCCCGACGGCGCGGGCGGCGGTCTCGGCGAACGCGAACGCCTGCTGCCAGCCGGCGGGCACGGCGTCGCCGGCCCAGCCGGCGGGTCGCCAGGCTCCCGCGAGCACCGCGCCCAGGTGCTTGGGCTGCGCCGGCAGAGCGGCTTCGATGGCGTCCAACTCGTCCTGACTCGGGCGGTGCGCCACCGACGGCACGGGGGCCGCCAGGCCCGTCCCACCGAGGAACACGCTGCCGGTCTCATACAGGGCGAGGTCGTCGTTGCCTCGCGAGGTGTTGCGCTGGACGGCCGCGAACAGGCCTGGCAACAGCGTCGTCCGCAGGTACGGGGTCGTCTCCGAGAGCGGATTGGCCAGCCGGACGAGGGCGCGCCGCGGGTCGTCGGTGGGCACGCCCAGCCGGTCCAGGTCCTCGGCGGCCACGAACGGGAAGAGCAGCACCTCGGTGAAGCCCGCCCCGGACAGAGCCGTCCCGATCGCCCGGCGGGCCCGCTGCGCGGCGGTGAGGCCGCGCCCCACCGGCGCGTCCGGCACGACGGACGGAATCGCCTCGAAGCCGATCTTCCGGCCGACCTCCTCCACGTAGTCGTACGGGTCCCGCAGATCCGGCCGCCAGGTGGGCGGGGTCACCTGCAGGGTTTCGGCGGTGTCGAACAGCCGCACGCCGCTGGCGCGCAGGATCGCGACCACCCGCTCGACCGGCACCTCGATGCCCAGGATGCGGCTGGGCAGGTCGGCCGGAAGCGTCTGGGACGGGACGGGCCGCGGACGCCCCGCCACCGTCTCGTCCGGCGACAGCGTGCCGCCGGCCAACTCGACCAGCAGCTTCGCGACCAGGTGCGCACCCGCGTAGGCAGCGTTCGGATCGACGCCTCGTTCGAACCGCTTGGACGCCTCGGATGGCAGCCCGTGGCGGCGCATCGATCGCGAGATCGTGGCCGGGTCCCAGCTCGCCGCCTCGACCAGGACGTTGGTCGTGGTGTCGCGGATCTCGGTGCTGTCCCCGCCCATCACGCCGGCCATGCCGATCGGTCCGGAATCGTCGGTGACCAGCAGATCGTCCGGCACCAGGGTGCGCACCTGGCCGTCCAGCGTCGTGCAGGTCTCACCTCTCGCNGCCCGCCGGACGACGATCGGCCCGCTCAGCAGGTCCGCGTCGTAGGTGTGGTTCGGCTGGCCGGTGGTCAGCATCACGTAGTTGGAGATGTCGACGACCAAGGAGATCGGCCGCATGCCCGACTGCCGCAACCGCCGGACGAGCCACGCCGGGCTCTGTCGCGACTGGTCGATCCCGGTGACGGTCAGCGCCACGAACAGCGGGCACGCCGCGTCGGCCAGCCGCACCGGGTAGCCGGCGATCGTCTCGTCCGGGGTCGTCTTGTCGACCACGTCGGTGAACGGCACGGCCAGCGCCTGCGCGGCCTCCCGGGCCAGACCTCGGATCGACATGCAGTACGACATGTCCGGCGACACCTTGATGTCAAGGACCTCGTCGCCCATCCCCAGGTACTCCGACGGGTCGTCGCCCGGCGCCAGCCCGGCGTCGGCGGGCAGCACGATGATCCCACTGTGGTCCTCGCCGATGCCCAACTCGTCCTCGGCGCAGATCATGCCGTCCGAGATGTGCCCGTAGGTCTTGCGCGACGTCAGGGTGAAGCCGCCCGCCAGCACGGTCCCGGGCAGGCCCACCACCACGAGATCGCCGACCCCGAAGTTGGTTGCGCCGCAGATGACGCCCCGNCACGCCCTCGGTCACCGGACGACCGGCAACCGGCTCGGGGCAGCCTCCGGCGCCAGCGCCGGGCCGACGTCCACGTGGCACCAGCGGATCGGCTTGCCGTTCTTCTGCACCTGCTCGTCGAAGTCGACCACCCGTCCGACGACCAGCGGGCCGACCCCNGCCCCCGCCGACTCGACGGCCTCGACCTCAAGCCCGGCGCGGATGAACACCTCGGCCAACTCGCGGCCGGTCAGTCCCTGGGGCAGCGCCGCGTACTCGCGCAGCCACGACATCGGCGCCCTCATCGCGCCACTCCCTTCAGCGAACGGGCGAACCGGACGTCGCCCTCGACCATGTCGCGCAGGTCGGCGGCGTTGTTGCGGAACATGAGAGTCCGGTCGATGCCCATGCCGAAGGCGAAGCCCGAGTACACCTCGGGGTCGATGCCGGCGGAGATGAGCACCCGCGGGTTCACCACGCCGCAGCCGCCCCATTCGATCCAGCCCTCGGACTTGCAGGTCCGGCACGGCCGGTCGGGGTTCCCGACCGACTCGCCGTGGCACACGAAGCACTCCAGGTCGACCTCGGCCGACGGCTCGGTGAACGGGAAGTAGTGGGGACGGAAGCGCGTGCTCACCTCCTCGCCGAACATGGCCTTGGCGAAGTGATCCAGGGTGCCCTTCAGGTGCGCCATGGAAATGCCCTTGTCAACGCAGAGTCCCTCGATCTGGTGGAACACCGGCAGGTGGGTCGCGTCGAACTCGTCCGCCCGGTACACCTTGCCGGGGCACACCACGTAGATCGGGACGTCGCGGGTCAGCATCGTCCGCGCCTGCACCGGGGAGGTGTGGGTGCGCATCAGCAGGTGGTTCTCCAGCGGGGCGACGAACAAGGTGTCGGTCTCACCGCGCGACGGATGGTCGGGGGTGAAGTTGAGGGCGTCGAAGTTGAGCCACTCGGCCTCCAACTCCGGCCCCTCGGCGACCTCCCACCCCATCGCGACGAACACGTCGCACATTCGGTCGATCAGCGCGGTGATCGGGTGCTGCGCCCCCTCGGGGGTGAGCTCGACGGGCAGGGTGACGTCCACCCGCTCCGCGACCAGGTCGCGGGCGAGTTCGGCGGCGGCCACCTCGTCCTGCCGGGCCTGCAGGGCGGCGGCGATGCGGGCGCGAGCTTGGCCCATCCGCTGACCGACCTCCTTGCGGGCGGCCGGGGGCAGGGAGCCGATCTCCCGGTTCGCCAGCGCGATGGGCGACCGGTCGCCGGCGTGGGCGAGCCGGGCGTCCTTGAGCGCGGCGACGGTGTCGGCGGCGGCGAAGGCGGCCACGGCGTCCGCCACCATGGCGTCCAGCGATTCCGCGCTCAGGGCGCTGACCTGCTTGGGGTCGTAGTTGTCGTTGGGACCCGACATGGGTTGGCCCTTTCTAGCTGCTTGTTCTAGCTGCTTCGTTGCGCACTCGCGCTGGCGTAGAGGCACACCGCCGCGGCGGTGGCCAGGTTGAGGCTCTCGGCCTTGCCGTAGATGGGGACGGCGACGGTCTGGTCGGCCAGTTGCAGGTGTTCGACCGGCAGCCCCCAGGATTCGTTGCCCATGACCCAGGCCGTCGGACGGGCCAGCCGCTCGCCCAGTTCCGGCAGCAGGGTGTCGGCCTCACCGTCGGTGGCGAGCACCTGCAGACCCGCAGCGTGGCAAGCGGCGATGGCGTCGGCCAGCTCCACCCCGGTGACGACCGGCAGGTGGAACACGCTGCCGACGCTGGCCCGGACGGTCTTGGGGTTGTACACCTCGACCGAATCCGCCGAGAGGACGACCGCGTCCGCCCCGAAGGCGTCGGCGCACCGGATGACGGTGCCGGCGTTGCCCGGATCCCGCACCTGGGCGCACACGACCACCAGCCGGGCGCCGTCGCGGACGACCGACTCCAACGGCACGTCGATCGTCCGGGCGACCGCGACGAGGCCCTGCGGGGTGACGGTGTCCGACAAGGTGGCGAGGTTCTGCTCGCTGACCCCGTAGACCACCACGCCGCCGCGACGGGCCGCATCCACGAGGTCGGCGTGCTCGATCGCGTCCGCCCAGCGGACGAAGACGGCCTCGACCACGCCGGGGCTGCGCAGCGCCTCGCGGACGGCCTGTCGTCCTTCGACGAGGAACTTGCCCGCTTCGCGACGCGCCTTGCGGCGCACGAGCTTGCGGGCAGCCCGCAGCACCGCCTGGGACGGTTCGGGCAGTTGCATCGGCGTGCCGGTCACGATTCCTCCACGGTGTACTGGCCTGGTGATGGGAAAGCGCGACACCACCCCGATCGCGGCGCCTGCCCCTGCGACGGGCTCAGGGAGCGGGCTCGCGGGCCAGGGCGGTATCGCGCTGGGACCTGAAGGCCGGTGATCAGGCGGCGGCGCCGGCGTTGGCCTTGGCCAACTCGACCAGCGCAGCGAACGCCTTGGCGTCGTTGACCGCAAGCTCGGCGAGCATCTTGCGGTCCACCTCGACACCGGCGGCCTTCAGGCCGCTGATAAATCGGTTGTAGGTCATGCCCTCGGTACGGGCAGCGGCGTTGATCCGCTGGATCCACAGCGAGCGGAAGTCGCCCTTGCGGTCCTTCCGGTGGGCGTAGTTGTAGGTGAGGCTGTGGAGCATCTGCTCCTTCGCCTTGCGGTACAGCCGGGAGCGCTGGCCGCGGTAACCCGAGGCGAGCTCGAGGACTTCGCGGCGCTTCTTCTGCGCGTTCACCGAACGCTTGACGCGTGCCATTGGTGGTTCTCCTTGAGTAGTGATGGCCGGACGACCCGGCCGGGCGCGAGGCGCCGGTGGATCGGGTCAGCGGGCCTTGTAGGAGCCCAGCAGGCGGCGGGCCTTCTTGGCGTCACCGGGGGCGACCACGGCATCGCCGTCGAGGCGCCGGGTCCGGGTGGTGGGCTTGTGCTCGTTGAGGTGCATCTTGCCCGCCTTGCGGTGCATCAGCTTGCCGGAGCCGGTCAGCTTGAACCGCTTCTTGGCGCCCGAATGCGTCTTCATCTTCGGCATCGTGCCGCTCTCTTTCTGGTTAGGCGACCTGGGTCACAGGTCGATGTCGGGATCCATGTTGTCGGCAGGACCCCGTCGCTTCTTGGTGGTTGCCGTGCCCTGCTGGGCCAGGCGGTGTTCGGCCAGTTCCTTCTGCTCGGCGGCCGCGCTGGCGTCGCGCTCGGCGGCCCGGGCGGCCTTGCTGGCCTGCTGCTCCACCCTGGCCTCGGCCTTCTTGCGGGTCGGGGAGAGCACCATGAGCATGTTGCGGCCGTCCTGCTTGGGCGCGGACTCGACGAAGCCGTCCTCGGCCACATCGTCCGCGAGCCGCTTGAGCAGGTTGAACCCCAGTTCCGGACGGCTCTGCTCGCGGCCGCGGAACATGATCGTGATCTTCACCTTGTCCCCGGCCTTGAGGAACCGCACGACGTGACCCTTCTTGGTGTCGTAGTCGTGCTGGTCGATCTTCGGCCGGAGCTTCATCTCCTTGATGACGGTGTTGCTCTGGTTGCGGCGGCTCTCGCGGGCCTTCTGGGCGGCCTCGTACTTGAACTTGCCGTAGTCCATCAGCTTGGCGACCGGCGGCCGCGCCATCGCGGCCACCTCGACCAGGTCCAAATCGGCCTCGCGGGCGAGCCGCAAGGCATCCTCGATGCGGACGATGCCGACCTGCTCGCCGTTGGGGCCGACCAGGCGCACCTCGTTGGCGTGGATGCGCTCGTTGATCCGTGGTTCGGTGATGATTCCTCCGTTGTTCGTCGGTTCGATCCACCGCACCGAAAAAGGCCCCCGCGAATGCGGAGGCCCGACGAACCGGCGGCGGCGCCGAAACGCCTCGCTNGCCGAGGTACCGACCCGTCGNACGCGGACGTCGGACGGGTGGGAGTGCGGGACTCCACTTGCGCGGGCCAGCCTGACGGCNCGGTCGATCGCGGACGATTCTAGCCGGTGGGTCCGGGGCGGGGCGAATCGCCGGCGCCGGACGNNCGGGGCGCAGGCTGAGCCAGCCCCAGCCCTCGTCGGTCCGGACGAGGCGCTCCCCTGCCGCCAGCCGGGACAGCAGCGGCTCCTCGATGACCAGCCGGTACGGGCCGTGCAGATCCAGGACGACCGCCGCGGAGCGGTTTCCAGCGCCGTCGCGGCCACCTCGTCCAGGGTGCACGGAACCGGCCGGGCGGAGGCGTCGAACGCCTGCAGGGCGTCCAGGCCGGTGAAGGCCAACACCCCGGTGGCCCCGAGGCGGACGTGGTGAGCACCGCCGCCAACTCGGCCTGGCGATCGGGGTCGGGGCCGGAGCCCCGTCGTCCCCGGTCGCGACGATGGGCAACAGCAGCCGGGCACCGCAGGCGGCGGCCACGGCCGCCAGGTAGGCCTCGGTGCCGGCGTCCGCCCTGGCCAGCGCGCTGCGCACCGCCTCGTCCGGCTCGCCCCGGTCGCCGGCGTAGGCCGCCCCGGGAGCTCGCAGTGATGTCACCGGCCCAGTGAATCACGGGCGCGGTCACCGCAATGTCCCCAGTGCGGGTGATGGGCAACCGGCCCGCGCAGTGGCAGGGTGTTGCCATGGACGCTGGTGTGATGACCCTGATCGTGTGCGTGGGCCTGACGGTCGTGGGCCTGCTGCTGGTGGCGCTGCTGTGGCGGGTGACCGGACCGCGCGCGAAGGTCAGCCTGCTGGGCCTGACCGCCCTGCCGATGGGGATCTACCTGTCCGGCCTGGTGCCGCAGGCGATCGGTGCCTACACCACGCTGGAGGCCTGGTGGCGGGGGCTGACGTTCACGGTCACCCAGGTGGCCGGGCTCAGCCTGTTGGGCGTGGGGGTCCTGTTCCTGCTGGTCAGCCGGGTGCTGCCCGGACGGTCCCGGAGGCAGCGCGACGCGAAGGCGACGGGCACGCTGCCCAGCGGGTCGAGCCGCCCCACCACCGTGTACAGCAGTCCATCGTCCGAGGCCACCGCCACCCGGGTACCGCCGCGGGACACCACCCAGCCCTAGGACGCCCGTCCCCGGTAGGCCGCTTCGAGCCGGGCCCGCAGGTCGGCCACGAGGTCGTGAGCACGCTGCCCGTCCGTCCGCTGGATGCCCATCAGCGGCAGTTGTTCCAGTTCGGTGCGCAGCAGCACGAACGCCCACGGATCGCCGGGACGGAACCGGAAGGCCTTGACGTCCGCCCAGGGGATCTCGTGGCGGCGCACCCCGTTGCGGAACCGCAGGCCCCGCTCGTCGGCACGGACGATGCTCAGCCCGACGGCAAGCATGATCGCGACCATCAGCAGGACGAAGAACACCAGGGTCGCGATCTGCAGCGGGGTGAACAACGCCCTGATCTGAAGCGGCGTGAGCTGCCAGCCCAGCAGCGAGGCGGCGATCAGGCTCACCGAGAGCGAGATGGCCATCCGCAGCGAGGCATGCGGACGGGCGACGAACTCCTCGCGGGCCCCACCAGGCGGACGATCGGTCATCTCACAACCGGCAGGCCACGATGTCGGTGACGAGGATGGCGTCGGCGCCCACGTCCCAGAGCCGGTCCATGATGCGTTGGGCGTCCCCGCGCGGGATCATCGCCCGCACCGCCAGCCAGCCCGGCTTGGCCAGGTGCGAGACCGTCGGCGAGTCCAGCCCGGGNGTCACCTCGCAGGCGGCGGCCAGCGCCGACTCCGGAACGTTGTAGTCGACCATCAGGTAGCTGCGGGCGGTGAGCACCCCGTCNAGCCGGCGGACGAGCAGGTCCAGGCCCACCGGGGCNTCGACGCCCTTGCGCTGCACCAGGATCGCCTCGGAATCGAGGATCGAGTCGCCGAACAGTTCCAGGCCGTTGCGCTTCAACGTACTGCCGGTTTCGACGACGTCGGCCACCACGTCCGCGACCCCGAGCCGGACCGAACTCTCGACGGCCCCGTCCAGGTGGATCAGCCGGGCTTCGATCCCGTGCGAGTCGAGGTAGGCCCGCACCAGCCCCGGGTACGAGGTCGCGATGCGCCGGCCGGCCAGATCGGCGACGCTCAGCGAGGAGCCACCGGGCGCCGCGAAGCGGAACCGGGTGCCGCCGAAGCCGAGCGCCAGCACCTCCTCGGCGTTGGCCGCCGAATCCAGCAGCATGTCCCGGCCGGTGATGCCCAGATCCAGGGTGCCCTCGCCGACGTACACCGCGATGTCGCGCGGTCGCAGGTAGTAGAACTCCACGCCGTTGGCGTCGTCCACCAGCACCAGATCCTTCGGGTCGTGGCGCTGGCGGTATCCCGCCTCGGTCAGCATCGCGCTGGACGCCTCCGACAGCGAGCCCTTGTTGGGCACGGCGATCCGCAGCAACGGACGGTCGGTCACGGTGCTTCACTCCTCACAGGTGGGCGTAGACGTCGTCGAGGTCGAGCCCGAGGGCCAGCATCAGCACCTGCAGGTGGTACAGCAGTTGGCTGATCTCCTCGGCCGCGGCCTCCTTCGACTGGTATTCGGCCGCCATCCACACCTCGGCGGCCTCCTCGACGATCTTCTTGCCGATCGCGTGGACGCCCGCGTCGAGGGCCCGGACGGTGCCCGATCCCTCCGGACGCGTAGCGGCGCGCAGCGCCAGCTCGGCGAAGAGGTCTTCGAAGGACTTGCTCACCGGTGCAGCCTACCGAGGATCGCCCGGGCGCCCCGGCGGCGCCCATCCCGGCCGGTGGTCAACGGACGCCGAGCAGCGCGTCGACCAGGTCCGCCACCGGGCCGGGTGCCCCGGTGTCGTCCGGTGCGTCCGCCGATCGGGTCGCCCACTCGTCCACGATCCGCAGCGCCAGCGGGGCGTTCAGGTCGTCGCGCAGGGCCGCGCGCAGGCGGCCGGCCACGTCGTCCGCGGGCGCGGCGGCGGCTAGGGCGAACGCCGCGCGCCAGCGGGCGAGCCGGTCCTGGGCCTCGGCGAGCAGGTCGTCTGTCCAGCTCCAGTCGCTGCGGTAGTGGTTGGCCAGCAGCGCCAGCCGGATCGCCATGGGGTCGACCCCNTGGGCCCGCAGCGCACTGACGAGCACCAGGTTGCCCTTGGACTTGCTCATCTTCTCCCCGTCCAGGCCCACCATCCCGGCGTGCACGTACGCCTTCGCGAACGGGGTACCGGTGGCCACCTGCGCCTCGGCGGCACACATCTCGTGGTGCGGGAAGATGAGGTCCGAGCCGCCGCCCTGGACGTCGATGGCACCGCCGAGCGTGGTCAGCACGATCGCGCTGCACTCGATGTGCCACCCCGGACGCCCACGCCCGAACGGGGAGTCCCAGGACGGTTCGCCCGGCCGTTCCAGCCGCCACACCAGGCAGTCCAACGGGTTCCGCTTCCCCGGACGATCGGGGTCACCACCGCGCTCCGCGCACACCGCGCACGCCTCTGCCTCGTCCAGCCCCGACAGGAACCCGAAATCGGGATCGCTGGCCACGTCGAAGTAGAGGTCCGGGTACTCGGCGTCGTCCGCGGGATAGACCGCGCCGTTGTGCTGCAGCAGTTCGATCAGCGCGATCACCTGCGGGATCGCCTCGACGGCCCCCACGTAGTCGTCGGGCGGCAGCACCCGCAGGGCGGTCATGTCGGTGCGGAACAGTTCCACCTGCTGCTCGGCGAGGTCCGTCCATTCCACGCCGGTGTCGGTGGCCCGCTCCAGCAGGGGGTCGTCCACGTCCGTCACGTTCTGGGTGTAGGCGACGTGGAACCCGCAGTCGCGCCAGACCCGGTTCAACAGGTCGAAGGCCACGTAGGTGTTCGCGTGGCCCAGATGGGTCGCGTCGTAGGGNGTGATCCCGCAGACGTACATGCGGGCCGGTCCGACCTCGGGGCCGACGTCCACGACGGCGCGGGAGCCGGTGTCGTAGAGCCGGGGCCGTCCGGGGACGACGGGAACACCGGGCAATTCGGGCGCGGGCCAGGCTTTCACGTCGCGCAGCCTACCGGGGGCACCGGCCCAGCGGGCTAGGCTGTCTCGCCGGACCTGCGGACGAAAGCGGCACACATGATCAGTTGGTGGGAAGCCATCCTCCTCGGCATCGTGGAGGGGGTCACCGAGTTTCTGCCCATCTCGAGCACGGGCCACCTCACGGTGGTCGAAAAGCTCCTCGGGCACACCGTCGACGACCCCAGCATCACCGCGTTCACCGCGATCATCCAGGTGGGCGCGATGATCGCCTCCATCGTGTACTTCTGGCGCGACATCGTCGCGATGGCCACCGCCTGGTTCCGCGGGCTGTTCCACGCGGCTGCGCGCTCCGACAAGGACTATCGCCTCGGTTGGGCCGTCATCGCCGGCTTCATCCCCACCGCGGTGGTCGCCCTGGCGTTGCAGCGGTTCATCGAGGGCCCGCTGCGCAGCCTGTGGGCGGTCGTGCTGGGCCTGGTCGTCTGGAGCGTGGTGATGCTGCTCGGCGACCGGCTCGGCAAGCAGAACCGCGGCGAGGACAGCATCACGGTCAAGGACGGCGTCGCGCTCGGCCTGATCCAGAGCATCGCCCTCGTGCCCGGCGTCTCCCGCTCCGGGGCGACGATCTCCGGGGGCATGCTGATGGGGTTGGATCGGGTCACCGCCACCCGGATGAGCTTCTTCCTGGGCATCCCGACGCTCATCGCGTCCGGTCTCTACGAGGCGGCCAAGGAGGCCAAGAACATCGCCGCCGGTGCCGGCTGGATGGCCACCGGCATCGGGACGGCGGTCTCGTTCGTCGTCGCCTACGCGTCGATCGCGTGGCTGCTGAAGTACGTGTCGCGGCATAACTTCACCGCGTTCGTGATCTACCGGCTGGCGCTCGCGGCGCTCATCGTGGCGCTGCTGGTGGCCGGGATCGTCACCGCGGTCTGACCGCGCGTTTGGCTAGGTTGACCGCATGGAACGGCGCGTCGTCGGCAGCAGCGGGCTGCAGGTGTCCCGGCTTGGCCTGGGCACGCTGACCTGGGGGCGTGACGTCCGTCCGGCTGAGGCACGGGCACTGACCAGGATGTTCGTCGAGGCCGGCGGCAACCTGATCGACACCGCCGCCGCCTACGGCAACGGGGACGCCGAACGGATCATCGGCAAGCTGATCCACACCGACCTCGACCGCGACGATCTGGTGATCGCGACGAAGGCGGGTTTCGGGGTGCGCGACGGCAAGCGGGTCGTCGACACCTCACGCACCGCGCTGCTGGACGACCTCGCCGGCTCGCTGCGCCGGCTGCACACCGATCACGTGGACCTGTGGCAACTGCACGCCTGGGGTTCGGCACCCCTGGAGGAGTCGCTGGCCGCGATCGACCACGCGGTGACCGCCGGGATGGTGCGGTACGCCGGGGTGTCGAACTTCGTCGGTTGGCAGACCGCGCAGGCGGCGACCTGGCAGCACGCGTTCCCGGGACGGGCACCGATCATCTCCGCCCAGGTGGAGTATTCGCTGCTGGCCCGCCGGGCCGAGGTGGAGGTGATCCCGGCCGTCCGGGCCTTCGGGATGGGCCTGTTCGCCTGGTCATCGCTGGGCCGGNGGGTCCTCTCGGGGCAGTATGCGACCGGCGTGCCCCGGGGCTCGCGCGGGGCCACCGACCACTTCAGTTGGTTCGTCGAGCCCTACCTGGAACCGCGCTCCGCCGGTGTGGTCGCCGCCGTCGCCCGGGCCGCCGACGGGCTCGACCTCACCCCCGCCCAGGTGGCGCTGCTGTGGGTCCGGGACGCCNCCGGAGTCACCGCTCCCNTGACGGGTGCCCGCACTCCCGGGCAACTTCAGGACCTCCTGGACATGGAGGACACCGTCCTGCCCNCCGAGATCGCCCAAGCCCTGGACGACGTGTCAGGGNGGCCGAACGCCGGTCGCTGAACCCCTCCTGCCGGGGGCTTTCGCCGTGCAGGGGACGCAGCGCTCAGGCCGGGGCCACCACCAGCTTCTCGTAGCCGCGCAGGACGAACGTCGGCCGCCGGACGGCCTCGACCACCCGTAACCGCGGCCACCGCTCGAACAGAGCCGCGGTCGAAGTGGCGAGTTCCAGCCGGGCCAACGGGGCGCCCACGCAGAAATGGATGCCGGCGCCGAAGGCCAGGTGCGGGTTGGGGTCGCGGTCGGGCCGGAACTCGTCCGGGGAGTCGAAGACCGCGGCGTCGCGGCTCGCCGCGCCCAGCAGCGCGCAGATCCTGTCGCCGGGTTCCAGCGTGACGCCCTCGATCGTGGTGACCCCGGTGGCCGTCCGCTCGAACAGGTGCAGCGGCGAGTCGTGCCGCAGCATCTCCTCGACCAGGGTGACCGGATCGTCCGGTTGCCGCCCCGAGGCCAGCAGCGAGGCCAGGCCGTTGCCGAACCCGTTCACGCTGGCCTCATGGCCCGCGTTCAGCAGCAACACCGCCGTGGCGACCAGTTCGCGCGGGGAGAGCCGGTCCGAGCCGTCCCGCGCCGAGACCAGGTCGCTGAGCAGATCCTCGCCCAGGTTCCGGGACCGCTCGGCGGCGAGCGCGTCCACGTACTCGGCGAACTCGGCGCACGCCTGCTGCGCCGCCGCGTCCTGCTCCTGCGTCCGGTTGACCTCGTACATCTTCACGATCGCCTGCGACCACGGACGAAGCAGCCCACGGTCGGCTTCCGGCACGCCGAGGAGTTCGGCGATCACCAGCACCGGCAACGGCTCGGCCAGGTGCTCGATGACGTCGAACGACCCGTCGGCCTCCAGCTGTTCGGCGCAGTCGGCCAGCAGCCCCTGGGTCAACTCGGCGATGCGCGGGGCCAGCCGCTGGACGTGCCCNCGGCCGAACGCACCCGCGATCAGCCGGCGCAGCCGGGTGTGCTTGGGCGGCTCGCTGTCGAGGATCGAGTCGGCGTGCAGCCAGTTGAACGTCCCCCACTCCGCCTCGGGCTCGCGGGCAGCGAAGATGCGACCGAGGTTGCGGTCGCGCAGCGTCGCATTGCAGGCGGCGTGGCTGAGCGCCACATAGCTGCCCCAGCCGCTGTGCCAGGCCACCGGGGCGACCGCGCGGGCTGCCGCGTACGCCGGATACGGGTCGGCGACGACGGCCGGGTCGTCCAGGTTCAACAGGTCCGCGACGTCCGGGGCGGTCATGAGCACACTCCTCTGGTCCGGGCGGCGAGGACGGTCAGGCCCGGTCGAGGAAGGCGTCGAACACCCGGCAGCCGAACTCGAGGCTCTCGACCGGCACCCGCTCGTCCACGCCGTGGAAGAGGGCGACGAAATCCAGGTCGGGCGGGAGGCGCAGCGGGGTGAACCCGAAGCAGCGGACACCCAGCTTGGCGAAGGACTTGGCGTCGGTTCCGCCCGACATCAGGAACGGGATCGCCTTCGCGTGCGGATCCTCCGCGGCGAGGCATGCCTGCATGGCGTCGACCAGGTGCCCGGCGAACTCCGTTTCGACGGCGTCCTGCCGCGACACCAGCTCGTAACGCACCTTGTCACCGATGAGTTCGGTGATCGTGTCGAGCATCTCCTGCTCGCCGCCGGGGACGAACCGGGCGTCCACGCCGGCGACCGCCTGACCGGGGATCACGTTGTGCTTGTAGCCGGCCTTGAGCATGGTCGGGTTGGCGGTGTTGCCCATCGTCGCCCCGACCATCCGGGCCACCGAACCGAGCCGGGCGAGGGTCTCCTCAACGGTGTCGGCGTTGATCTGGACGCCCAGGGCGTCCTCCACGGCGTCCAGGAACCCCTGCTGGGCGGCGTGGATACGCGGCGGCCAGGCGTGGCTGCCGAGCCTGTTCACCGCCGCTGCCAGGGTCGTCACCGCGTTGTCGGCGTTGCGCATCGAGCCGTGCCCGGCGGTGCCGTCCGCGATCAGGTTGAGCCAGGCGAGCCCCTTCTCGGCGGTCTGGACGAGGTAGAGCCGCAGGTTGTCGCGGACGGTCAGNGAGAACCCGCCGACCTCGCCGATGGCCTCGGTGCAGTCGGCGACCGTGTCGGGATGGTGCTCGACCAGCCACTGGGCACCGTACGAGCCAGCGGCCTCCTCGTCAGCCGGGAAGATCAGCCGCAGCGGACGACGGGGCGGGCGGCCCGTGCGGACCCGGTCGCGGATCACCGAGAGCAGCATGGCGTCGAAATCCTTCATGTCGACCGCGCCGCGGCCCCAGACGCAGCCGTCGGTGACTTCGCCGGAGAACGGGTCGACCGTCCAGTCGCTCGCGACGGCCGGCACCACGTCGGTGTGGCCGTGGATCAGCAGCGGCGGCAGGCTGGGGTCGCAACCCTCGGGCTCCCAGTGCGCGACGACCGTCGTCCGGCGCGGCTCGGACTCGTACAGCGTGGCCTCGATGCCCACCTCGTCCAGCTGGGCGGCGACGTACTCGGCGGCTTCCCGCTCACCGCGGGAGCCGTCCGGCCCGAAGTTGGAGGTGTCGAACCGGATCAGGTCGCTGCAGAGCCGGACGACCTCGGCGTCGGGGCGGGACGTGGTCTCGGGCTGGGCGGTCATGGGCCCCATCCTTGCCCAGCGGGCGACGTGGGGCCAAGTACCGGGTGGTCAGCCCAACCTGTGCGTCCGAGGTGTCAGCGCGGCGCTGGAACGTAGCCCGCGTCCACCACCACCTGCCGGCCCGCGTCCGAGAGCAGCCAGGCGAGCACCTTGCGGGCAGGGCTGTCGGCGGGCGCATCCGCCCGGATCACCACGAAGAAGTCATTGGTGTAGGGGTAACTGCCATCGGCCAGGGTGTCCTTGGACGGCTGCACACCNCCGACGCCGAGCATCTTGATGCCCTCCACCGCGTACATGTTCGCCAGGTAGTAGTAGACGCTGTAGCCCAGCGCGTTACCGGTGTTCGCGTACGACGACACCTTGTCGATGATCTCGCCCATGTCCCCGCTGACCTGTTCGCTGGGCGCCTTGGCCAGCTTGGCCTTGCCGACCACGTACTTGCGCAGCAGCGCCTGGGAGCCGGAGTCCTCGGGACGCTGGTAGGCGACGATCCTTGCCTCCGCGCCCCCGACCTGGGACCAGCGGGTCACCTTGCCGGTGTAGATGTCGCGGTATTGCTTCGTGGTCAGCGACGTGAGCGGATTGCTGGAGTTGGTGAAGAAGACCAGCGCGTCCCGGCCGATCGCGTGCGCCTCGAGGGCGATGCGCGACTCCTTGATGACGGCCTTCGTCCCCTCGTCCGCCTCATAGACGACCAACAGGTCGGCGGTGCCGTCGACGAGGGCCTGGTAGGCCGCCGACGTGCCGGACGTGGCGACCGCGTTGTCGGCCTCGGCCTTCGAGACCCCNGTGAGCCGCTGGATCACCAGCGAGATCAGCGGGATGTTGGCCGTCGAGCCATCGATGCGGGGCAGGTCGGCCAGGCGGAAGCCGGGGGTGAGGGTGCCGCTCGGCGCCATGGTCACCGGGCCGGCCGGCGCAGTGGCACTGGGTGTCGCCGAGGTGCGGGCGCTGGCCGACACAGAGGGGACGGACGTGGGGGTGCAAGCAGCGAGCAACAGGCCCGTGACAAGGGCCGGGGCGATCCAACGGCGCATCTCAATCCTCCAGTTGCGTGTAGCGGCTTTCCCGGTAGCGCCAGGTTCCCTGGGCATCGACGAAGCCTTGGAATGGGCCGGCCGTGACCCAGTAGTACGCCGGTTCGCCGGAGCCCGACGGGTCCGCGATGGGTTCGATCGAGGCGAAGTCCGCGCGGTTGCCGGCCGCATCGAAGATCAGCGTCTGCACCAGGCCGGTCGTGGTCCTGCACAGGGCCCAGGTACCAACCCCNTGGCAGCTGGAGAGGTCCGGCAGGTCGATGACGACGCCGGTGCCGGTGGCGAGGATCCGCCGGCTGTGGCCCTCCTCGTCCTTGGCGACCGTGTCGGCGTAGAAGTACGAGCTGAGGACCTGACTGAAGCCCTCTGGGAGGGCGTGGGTCGCTCCATCGGGCAGGGAGACGGCGGTGGTGCGGCCCTGGGCGTCCCTCACCGCGCACCAGGCCAGGTGCAGATCCGTGCCGCAATAGATCTCCTGGGCAGTGGGTTCGACGAGNGGCTTCAGGTCGGGGCCGAGCAGTCCGTTCCCCTCGCCCTGCCTCACCCGGTAGGCGAGCACCGAATCGGCACCGTTCACGGGCCGAGTGATCGGCCACGCCTCGTCCCAGATCACACCCACCCGGTGCAGGGCCTCGTCGAGAAAGCCCGTGCCAGACTCCCACGAAACGACCGCGTGGCCGGCGAGGAAGCCGGAGACGCTGGAGTAGGACGGTTTCAGCGCCCACCGACCTTGACGGTCGAGCAAGCCGATGCGCGGACTGTCCTGCGCCCCCGGCCGGGTGGCACCACCGGCGGCCGGCAGCAGGGCCGGTTCGGCCCCGAAGCTCTCCTGGGCGAGCCAGCCGGGGTGCGGCGTGCGGCGCTTCGTCGCCAGGTCGAGGAAGTACTCCCCNGACGGATCGGACACGTTCACGGTGTGATCGTCGATAGCCACGATGCGGCGGTTCTTGGCGAACGGCACCACGAACGCTCCGGTCGCGATCGTCATGATCGCCGAATCGACCTTGTCGAGTTCGCCATCGATCACGTCGGTGACGATGACGTTGTCCGTCCCGACGCAGGCGGTCAGGCTGGTGGGCGTGCGGCGGAGCAGCCCACCGTCCAGGCCGCGTATCTCGTCCGGTTGGCCCGCACGGGAGAGGATCACGAACGCCGCCCGTCCGGTCGCGTCCGGACAGTACAGGTAGCTCTCGAAACGGGCCGGAAGGACCACCTTCCCGTTCGCGTCCACGAAGCCGTGCAGGATCGTCGGATTCGCTCTCGGTCCGCTCGTCCGCGTCGTCGGCCACAGCATGGGACGTCCGTCTGGCGCCGGCATGGGCCCACCGACAGGGCTCGATGCCGGGGTTGTGGACGCCGAACCGGCAGGCACGGAGGTGGTCGGCGTGGTGGCGGTCGTTGGCACGATGCTCGGCAGCGGGCCCGTGCAGGAGGTCAGGAGTAGGGCAAGCCCGACCAGGATGGAGCGGGGGCACTCACACCTCGATCCTCGCAGACGGCGGGCGCACCCGGGCGGCGGACGGACGACATGCCACCGGATTTCCCGACGCGGGACGCCGAATCGTCCAAGTGGGAAATGGCGGCGGGCAGTTGCTATAGTGACGTGGCTGCCGGACCGGCAGCGACACCTTGTCCGGGTGGCGGATTGGCAGACGCGCTAGCTTGAGGTGCTAGTGCCCGTTATAGGGCGTGGAGGTTCAAGTCCTCTCTCGGACACAACATGATTGTGGCTCTGACCAGGCAAGATGGTCGGAGCCACTGTCGCATCCGGAGCCCTTGCACAACATCCGAAGTGCGCGGATAGCCGCTTCCACCGCGACGGGGCCGCCGGCCATGGTGGGGCCTCAGCCCCTGATGTGCGAGAAGTGCCGTCGCGGCGTACCGGGCGGCGTCGTGGGCGAGGACGAAGGCGCTGTCCGGGTCGCTCGGCGCGACCGACTCCGCCGTTGCCAGAGTGCGCCGCGCCTTGGCCAGGAGGGCTGTCCGTCCGCAGCGGCGCCGGTGACCTGCTGAAGGTGCCCCGGGGCCAAGAGAGACGTTCGACGTCGGCCTAACCGCGCGGTCAGCGCGCCATCGACATCCTCCCTTCCGAGCACGGTCAGCCTGGGCGAGGACCGGAACTGGGCACTGAGGGGATCGTTGGGGTCCATCCATTGCACCCAGTGTCCGGATGGTCGGGTTCACGGGGACCGAGCGCGCCCTGCAGACGGCCGGTATTCAGAGCTGGGCGGCACACCAAGGTGCCGCCTCCTGCGTGTGCCGGGTGCAAGGTTGCATGAATCTAGACTCTCGGTCGTGAGCGACGACTTCGACGAACTGCTGCGAGGCGCCCTGAGATCCCGTCGTTTCGAACGCCCTGCGCTGGCCTAAGGGGCACACGAGCCGCCACCTTCAACGCCGCGTTGGAGCAGGCCGAACAACTATGGTCCGCCAGCGCTCGGATCGGTCCGGAAGCCAGCCCAATCCTGCTGTTCTACGGTCTGACTCAGGCCGGCCGCGCCATCTGTGCTGCACATCTCCGCGGTGACCGATGGAAGCCCCTTCACGGTCACGGCTTGAGCTTCAACATGGCCGAACCAGCGCAGAACGTCGTTCCGGGTCTCTTCTCGGTGGTTGTGACTCCTACCCGGGACGGTCATGTTCATCAGGTGGCCGAGGCGCTGAACTCCCCGGTGTTGGCCAAGCCCACGGCCTTAGCCGACTTACTGGCTGCGCTCGACATCGAGCTGTTCTTCGACCATGAAGACCTGCCCGGCAGGCGGCCCTTGAGAGTGTCTGAGAACGGCATGTCGCTATGGGTGCCCCGTACACCGGTGGGGAAGTCGCTCTACGTCCGCCCGCTTCCCGATGACCTCGCCAAAGACACCATAGATGTCCAGGCAAGCCCGGGAAACCTGGCGTACACGCGGCCCCATCCTCCCAGTCGCGCACAGGTCGCCGACTGGTTGGCGCGATACCCACGACTTTCCGCACTGGGCGCGCCAGACACGATTGGAGACCCAGAACCAGCTGGCCTGGGACGCAGAGAGACTGGCTGGGCGATCCGGCTGGGCTGGGACGGCCCCGTGTACAGCGCGCCGTCGAACAGCCCGCGTGCCGTGGCTGTCTGGTTCATTCGATGCCCCCTGTCCGCTCGCGCGAGCCCGCCCTCGTGTGTGCCCCCAGGACGCTCGCCGTTGGCAGCACAGCCCTCTTGCGCTGGTCGCGCAACGGCGAACAATTGCTGCCCTCGGGAAGGGGGCATGTGAAGTACTCGATCATGTACGGGCTGGGCGTGCGGCCGTGGGAGCGCTACTCGCGCGTGGCGCAAGCCAGCATCGCCGCTCAACTGGACCGTGAGGCCGCACGAGCGGGACGTTCATCGGGGCGCGCCCTCGACCTGGGCTGCGGCCGCGGCGACCACAGCGCCGAACTCGCAGCGCGTGGATGGGAGGTCGTGGGCGTCGACCTGGTCCCACGGGCGATCGACGCCGCCACGGCCCGCGGCATCCATCGGGCGCGCTTCCTGGTCGGCGACGTCACTCGACTGGAGGCGTTGCCCTTGGGCAGCTTCGGGCTGTTCCTCGACGTCGGCTGCTTCCAAGGGTTGGACGAGGCACAGCGGACGGCCNATGGGGGCGGGGTCACCGCGCTGGCCGAGCAGGACGCCACGATCCTGATGCTGGCTTTACATCCCACCGCGCTGCGGCGGATCACGGAGGGAGTGACGCAAGCGGAGGTCGAAGCCGCCTTCCCGCGTNGGCACCTGATCGCGGCAGAACCTGCAGAGACCAAGGGCTTGGGATGGCCGCTGAACCGTTCCCGGCCGACCTGGTACCGGCTCGCCCGTTGACGGGCTGGCCGAGCCAGTCGGGCGTCCGTCGCCGAGGACTACTCGACGCCCCAGTTGCAGAAGAACATCGAGGCCACCCCAGCGGTCTTTCCCCAGACACCCCTGGACCGTAGCCGGCGCCCTTGGACGCCGTGGCCCGCCTGCCGGATCGCTGGATCCGCTAGCGCTTCTTCTTGCCCTTGAGATGCCCTTTCAGGGCCTCCCGGGCTTCGGGGAATCGCCGTCTTGTGGAACGGAAATCACCTCGGTGTGCCGGCCGCCCTGCGGCCCCTTCTTCACGCGGATGATCGTGGCGCCCTTGCGTCCGTCGTACGTGCCCTCGATCACCCTGGTCTCGATGGTGTCGGGCTCCTGTTGGATCTCCTCCAGCCATTCGATCGCGGCGTTGGCAGCGGCCCAGGGGCCGGTGTCCTCGGTATCGGTTTGTGACCCTCCCATGGCCCACATCCTAGAGCCGCACAGCCTTCCGGCCGCGCCACTGACAGTCCCAGGATCGACCAGCCGATGACTCTGCCCACCTGGGGATCACCCTGCGCGCGAAGATGGTGTGGTGCTGCCCGATTTCGCCGCCCCGGTGCTGATCCTCCTGGGCTTGGGCGCGCTCATCATGGGCTTCTCCAAGACCTCTGTCGGAGGTCTCGGCTCGCTGACGGTCGCGATCTTCGCCTTGGGAATGTCGGCCCGCGAATCCACCGCGACGGTCCTGCTGCTGGCCATCGTCGGCGACATCGTTGCCGTGTCGCTCATGGGCAAGCACTGCAACTGGCGCCTGTTGCTGCACCTGGTGCCGAGCGTGATCCCCGGCCTGCTGTTGGGCTGGGCGTTCCTCTACTGGGTCGACGACGTGACGCTCCGCCGGGTGATCGGCGGACTCCTCGTCGCCTCCTTGTTGCTGCAGTGGTGGTTGCGCCGACGGGACGAGGGTCCCCCGCCGGAGAAGCCGCACTGGGGAGCGGCAATGGCTGCCGGGACCAGTGCGGGCTTCACCACCATGACCGCCAATGCTGCGGCCCCGGTGATGGCCCTGTACCTGATGCAGATGGGCGTGGACAAGAAGCGCTTCATCGGCACCAACGCCTGGTTCTTCGCCGCGATCAACCTCACCAAGGTGCCCTTCGCCGCCTCGATCGGGCTGATGCCGGCACGCAACCTGATTTTGGTGGCCTGGCTGGCCCCCGTGGTGCTGCTGGGCACCTGGCTGGGCCGCCGCTTCGTCAACCGCCTCAACCAGACCCAGTTCGATCGCTTCACCGTGCTCGCCTCCTTGGTCGCCGCCGTCAGCCTGCTCGTTCGCTGAGCGGCGCGAGGCGCCAGCCGATTGGGGTCACGATCAACCAGCCATCCTCGGTGAGCCGATCGAGCGTGGCCAGGCACTCCCTAGCGGGACGCCGGAGCGCAACGAGATCTCACCGGCGTCCATGGACGAACGGGCCGGCAGCGCCTCGTACACCCGCAACTGGGCCCGGGTCAGGCCGTCCAACGGCCGCTGTTGCGGCTGCCTGGCCTTGGCCCGGCGACCGAGGGGGCCCACGAGCTCAAGGATGTCCTCGGCACAGGTGACCAGCACCGCTTCGCCCTCCCGGATCAACCGGTGCGGCGTCGCCGACGTGGCGCTGTGCACGGGGCCGGGAATCGCCATCACCGGCCGGCAACACGCGTTCGCCCAGGTGACGGTGTTGCGGGCACCACTGCGAGCCGCCGCCTCGACCAGCACCGTGCCCTTGCTGAGCGCGGCGATGAGCCTGTTGCGAGCCAGGAACCGCATGCGGGTGGGGTGCGCACCCGGCGGGAGCTCACTGAGCAGGAGACCTTCCTCGGCGATGCGTTCGAGCAAGGTCCGGTTCGCGGGTGGATACAGCGCGTCCAGCCCTGAGGCCATCACCGACACCGTCGGGCCGCGGGCCGCCAGCGCCCCCGGTGCGCGGCAACGTCGATGCCGAACGCCCCGCCCGAGATCACCGTCACGCCCCGTCCGGCCAGGTCGGCCGCCAGTTCGGCCGCGGCGATGTCGCCGTAGGGAGTGGACGCCCGCGACCCCACGATCGACACCGATCGGTCGGCGAGAGCGGCCAGTGACGCCACCCCTCTCGCCCAAAGCCCGTAGGGGGCGCCGCCCATCTCCTGGACGGTCTCGCACACCCCGAGATCCGCCAGGCAGGCCACCCACTCCGCATCCCCGGGATGACGAATCGGATGCCCTTGCGTGACGCCTCGGCGGCCACCTCCTCCGGCTCCAGCCGGGCGGCCTTGGTTCGGTACGCGGGGCCCAGATCACCACTGCGCGCCGCCTCCCAGACTGCCACCGGACCCTCGGCCGCCACCAGCTCGGCGATCCGCACCGTGCCGGGCTCGACCAGACACGCCAGGGCCACCCTGGCGGAGCGCTCATCCACGTCCCACCTCCGACAACTCCTCACCGCGACGCATCGCCAGCGCCGTTCTCAGGTGCCCCTGCTCCGGACGGGCCACACCAGCCAGGTCGGCGATCGTCCAGGACACGCGGACGACCTTGTCCACACCGCGTGCTGAGAGCCGCCCCTGGGCCACCGCGTCCTCCAGCAACTCGATCCCCTGCGGTAGGGGCAGTGCCTTGCGTAGGGCAGGCCCTGGCACCTCCCCGTTCGTCCGCCACCCCAACGGAGCCAGCCGGTCCCGCTGGCGCTCCCGCGCCTCCAACACCCGCCGGGCCACGACCGCCGAGGGTTCCGTCGTCCGCCCCACCGCCCGGAGATAGGCTCGCCGCATCGGCCGCAGATGCTGGTGGATATCGATCCGGTCGAGGATTGGCCCCGACACCCGCTCGGCGTAGCGCCGCACCGCCACCGGTGGGCAGCGGCACTCCAGGCCGCGGGTACCGGCGTTCCCGCAAGGGCACGGATTGGCCGCCAGCACCAACTGAAAGCTCGCCGGATAGGTCGCCTGCGCGACCGAACGCCCCAGAACGATCCGTCCCGACTCCAGGGGTACCCGCAGCGCCTCCAATGCCCGTGGGGAGAACTCGGGCGCCTCGTCCAAGAACAGGACCCCACGGTGGGCACGCGACACCGAGCCCGGCATGGCGATCCGCACCCCGCCGCCGACCAGGCTCGCCAGTGACGCCGAATGGTGCGGATCGGCGTACGGCGGGCGGGTCACCAGCCCGCCGGTGAGGGAGAACCCGGCCAGGGAATGGATGGCCGAGACCTCGAGGGCCTCTGCCAGATCGAGGTCAGGCAGAATCCCCGGCAGTCGCTCCGCCAGGAGGGTCTTGCCCACCCCGGGCGGGCCGTGCAGGAACAGGTGATGGCGGCCTGCTGCGGCGACCTCCAACGCCCATTTCGCCTCCACCTGGCCCACCACGTCGCCGAGGTCCTTCCGCGTCCCGTCCGGCTCGGCGGGCGGCGGAGGCTCCTGCTCCCCGGCCACCGGACGACCGTGCAGGACCTCCAGCACGTCCGCCAGGTCGCGGACTCCCCACACCGTCAGTCCGGCGACCAGCGAGGCCTCCCGGACCTGCCCGGCGGGCACCACCGCCCTGGTGAACCCGTTCGCCTGCGCCGCCAGCAGGGCCGGCAAGACCCCGCGGACCTGCCGCACCCGGCCGTCGAGACCCAACTCACCCAGCAGGACCGTCCCTTCCAGGGCGCCGGTCTCGCAGCGACCCGACGCGGCGGTCACCGCTGCCACGATGGCCAGGTCGTAGTGCGAGCCCGCCTTCGGCAGCGTCGCCGGGGACAGGTTGATCGTGACCAGGTGCGAGGGCCAGCCGAGCCCGGTGGACAGCACCGCCGCCCGGCACCGATCCCGCGCCTCGTGCAGCGCGGCGTCCGGCAGGCCCACGAGGACCGTCTTGGGCAGCCCGCCGCCGATGGCCGCCTCCACCTCGACCATCGCCCCGTCCATGCCGACCAGGGCGACCGACCACGCCCGGGCGGTCATCCCCGATCCCTTCGACGTGCCGGATCACGGGCGCCCGGTCGCGGGACAGCAGCACGCCGATCGCGTCGATCCGGAACGCAGGCACCCGCTGCGGCTGCTCCCGAGCCAGGTGAGCGCCAGCCGGCGCAGCGTGCGCACCTTCGCCCAGGTGATCGCCTCCAGCGGGTCGCCGTAGCCCAGCCCGCTGCGGCACTTCACCTCGCAGAACACCAGCACCGGCACCGGATCGGGGTGAGTGCGATCACGTCGACCTCGCCGATCGAACATCGCCAGTTGCGCTCGACGATCCGCCAACCGCGCCGCACGAGATGCGCGACCGCAGCATCCTCCCCGACCCTGCCCACCTGCCCGCGTTCCACACTGGAAGCGTCGGACCGGGCTCCCCTCAACCGGTCAGGATGTTCTCACCTGTGGATGGGGAACCTGTCCTCCACAGGTCAGGTCAGGTTGTCGGGCACCTTCAGGTCGGCGTGGGCGATCTCCTCGATGGAGACGTCGCGGAAGGTCAGCACCTTCGCGCTCTTCACGAACCGGGCCGGCCGGTACATGTCCCACACCCAGGCGTCGCCCATGGACACCTCGTAGTACACGTCCCCGCCCTCGGTTCGGACCTTGAGATCGACGGCGTTGCACAGGTAGAAGCGCCGCTCGGTTTCCACCGCGTAGGTGAAGATCCCCACGACGTCCTTGTACTCCCGGTAAAGCTGGAGTTCGAGGTCGGCTTCGTACTGTTCGAGGTCTTCGGCGCTCATAGCGAAGCCAGCCTAGCCGCTCGGCGGACGTTGTCGAAGCAGTGCCGATGGATCGCGCACGGCCCGTGCGCGTCCAGGTTCTCCTGGTGCAACGGCGTGCAATACCCNTTGTGAACGTCGAACCGATAGGCCGGCCAGGCCTCGTGGGCGGCGGTCATGATCCGGTCCCGGGTCACTTTCGCGATCACGGACGCCGCCGCGACGCAGCCCGCCACCGCGTCGCCCTTCCACATCGCGAGGCTCGGGGCACCCAGGCCGTCGACGGGGAACCCGTCGGTGAGGACGAAGTCGGGCGGCTCCGCCAACCGCAGCACCGCGCGCCGCAGGGCGCTGATGTTGGCCACGTACATGCCGAGCGCGTCGCATTCGCCAGGCTCGACCAGAACGACCGACCACGCCAGCGCCTTCGCCACGACCTCCTCGTAGACCCGCTCGCGGGCCGCCGGGCTGAGCAGCTTCGAGTCGCGCAGCCCGGGAATCTGGCCGGCCGCGCCACCGCTGAGGACGACTGCCGCCGCCACCAGNGGACCGGCGCACGCGCCACGACCGGCCTCGTCGGCGCCGGCGATCCGCTCGAAGCCGGCCCGTCGCAGTGCCCGCTCGTAGCCATAAAGGCCGGCGTCGCGGCGCAGGACGAACGTGGACACCCCGTCAACCTAGCAGCGGGTACGTCACCGTTGATGACGGGTTTCGCCGGCGGGGTACCCCGGGCGGGNACGCCGGAGAAGGTCGCCGGCCGGCTGAGGGTGCGCCATCGGTTGAACGGGAACACCACGGCCACCGTGCTGCCCACGACATTGGCCATTGGGACGAAGGCCGCATCACCTTCGGGCTTGCCGGGACGCTGGTCGGCCAGGTGGCAGCGTGAGTCGAACGAGTTGTTGCGGTGATCGCCCATCACGAAGATGCGATCCGCCGGCACCACCAGGTCGAACGTCACCGTGGACGGGTCGACCTGTACCCCGTCCGCTCCGACGTAGAGGTAGTCCTTCTCGTCCAGCGGATAGTCGTTCACCGTGATCCGGCCCTGGATGTCGCAGCACTTGACGTGGTCGCCCGGCATGCCGATGACCCGCTTGATCAGGTGGTTCGTGCTCTCGTCCGGCGCGAGACCGAGGAACACCAGCGTCTTGCGCAGCACGCTGTCGTCCTCATGACGGGTCGAGAGCCAATCCTGGGTGTCCCGGAACACCACGACGTCCCCGCGCTGCCAGCCGGCGACCTTCTGCACCATCACGCGGTCGCGGACGAGCAGGGTCGTCTCCATCGATCCCGACGGGATGACGAACATCTGGGCGATGAAGACCCGCAGCAGGGTGGAGGCGATCAGGGCCCCCACCACGACGATCGCGATTTCTCTGGCCCACAGGCCGAACACGCGCAGGCGTGAGCGCGGCTTGGACCCCGTGTCCGGGTCGGTGCGTGGCTCGCTCACGCCGTCCTTTCTACCCCTTGCGGCGGGTCGAACCGGCGCGTCAGTTGTCGCGCTTCTCCTTGATCTTCGCTGCCTTGCCGCGCAGACCGCGGAGGTAGTACAGCTTGGCGCGACGGACGTCACCGCGGCGCTCGACCTCGATCTTCTCGATGATCGGGCTGTGCAGCGGGAAGGTGCGCTCGACACCGGTGCCGAAGCTGACCTTGCGGACGGTGAACGCCTCGCTGACGCCGCTGCCGGTGCGGGCGATGACCGCGCCCGCGAAAACCTGGATCCGGGAGCGGTTGCCCTCGACCACTCGCACGTGCACGCGGACGGAGTCGCCGGGACGGAAGTCGGGGATGTCGCTACGCAGGGAGGCCTCGGTGACCTCGCGGATCAGCTTGTTCATGTCGTTTCCTCGTCGGTGCCACAGGTCACCTCGCGGGTGGGATCGGTTCGTCGTGTCACGCACACCGACCCCCTGTGGCAGGAGCGTGCGTCGGCACAACGACTGCCAAGTCTGCCACAGTCGGCGAGCCCGGACGAAATCGCCCAGCACCGCCGCCGACGGCCCCAACGCACCGGCACCGCCCCTGCTGGAGCGGTGCCGGTGTCGTGCGTCGGGGTTACTTGCCGTCCTTCTTGAACAGGGAGGCCATGAGGTCCCGGTTGAGCTGGCTGATCACGTCGAGCGGGATCTGCTTGGGGCAGACCGCCGCGCACTCACCGATGTTCGTGCAGCCGCCGAAGCCCTCGGCGTCGTGCTGCGCGACCATGCTCTTGACCCGGCTGTACCTCTCCGGCTGACCCTGGGGCAGCATTGCCAGGTGGGTGATCTTCGCCGACATGAACAACATGCCGGACCCGTTCGGGCAGGCCGCGACGCAGGCGCCGCACCCGATGCACGTGGCGGCGTCGAACGCCCGGTCGGCCTTGATCTTCGGCACCGGTGCCGCGTGGGCGTCCGGGGCCGAGCCGGTGTTCACCGAGATGTAGCCGCCGGCCTGGATGATCCGGTCGAAGGCGGTCCGGTCCACGACCAGGTCCTTGATCACCGGGAAGCCGCCGGCCCGCCACGGCTCGACGTCGATCACCGCGCCGTCCGCGAAGTACCGCATGTGCAACTGGCAGGTGGTGGTCGGCACCGGCGAGGTGGCCCGGCCGTGCGGAGAGCCGTTGATCACCACACCGCACATGCCACAGATGCCTTCCCGGCAGTCGTGGTCGAACGCGACCGGCTCGACGCCGGCGACGGTGAGTTGTTCGTTGAGCAGGTCGAGCATCTCCAAGAACGACATGTCCTTGGACACGCCCTGCACTTGGTAGGTGGCCATCTCGCCCGTGGCCTGGGCATTGGGTTGGCGCCACACGCGCAGGGTGATGTTCACTTGTAACTCCGTTGCTTCAGCTCGATGAACTTGTACTCCAACGGCTCCTTGTGCAGCACGGGCTGACCACCCGCGCCGCCGAACTCCCAGGCCGCGACGTAGAGGAACTCGTCGTCGTGGCGCAGCGCCTCGCCGTCCGGGGTCTGGCTCTCGGACCGGAAGTGGCCACCGCAGGATTCGCGGCGGTGAAGGGCGTCGATGCACATCAACTCGCCCAGTTCGAGGAAGTCGGCCACCCGGCCGGCCCGCTCGAGGGTCTGGTTCAAGTCCTCGTTGACGCCGGTCACCTTGACGTCGCGCCAGAAGTCCTCCCGGAGCTGGCGGATCAGGCCGATCGCCTTCTTCAGCCCCGCCTCGTTGCGCTCCATCCCGCAGTACTCCCACATGATCTGGCCGAGTTCCTTGTGGAAGGAGTCGACGGTTCGGGAGCCCTGGATCGCGAGGAGCTTCTGCACCCGGTCGTTGACGGACGCGAGCGCCTCCGCAGCGGCCGGATGGCTCTCGTCGATCTTCGGGAACGGGCCGGCGGCCAGGTAGTCGTTGATCGTGTTCGGCAGGACGAAGTACCCGTCCGCGAGGCCCTGCATGAGCGCCGAGGCACCCAGCCGGTTGGCCCCGTGGTCGGAGAAGTTCGCCTCGCCGGTCACGAACAGACCCTCCAGGTTGGACTGCAGGTCGTAGTCGACCCAGAGCCCGCCCATCGTGTAGTGCACAGCCGGGTAGATCCGCATCGGGACCTTGTAGGGGTCCTCGCCGGTGATCTGGGCGTACATGTCGAAGAGGTTGCCGTAGCGGGCCTTGACCGCGTCCGCCCCGAGCCGGTTGATGGCGTCGGAGAAGTCGAGGTAGACGCCGCGCCGCTTGTCCCCNGCGAACGGGCCGACCCCGCGGCCCTCGTCGCACATGTTCTTGGCCTGACGGGAGGCGATGTCCCGCGGGACGAGGTTGCCGAACGCCGGGTAGATCCGCTCCAGGTAGTAGTCGCGGTCCTCTTCGGGGATCGTGGTGGGATCCTTGTCGCAGTCCGCGGCGTTCTTCGGCACCCAGATCCGGCCGTCGTTGCGCAGCGACTCCGACATCAGGGTCAGCTTCGACTGGGTGTCGCCGTGAACCGGGATGCAGGTCGGGTGGATCTGGGTGTAGCACGGGTTGCCGAAGTAGGCGCCCTTGCGGTGCGCACGCCACGAGGCGGTCACGTTGCAGCCCATAGCGTTGGTCGACAGGAAGAACACGTTGCCGTAGCCGCCGGTCGCCAGGACGACCGCGTCGGCGAACCACGACTCGATGGCCCCGGTCACCATGTTGCGGGTGACGATGCCGCGCGCCTTGCGGTCCGCGACGATCAAGTCGAGCATCTCGTGGCGGGCGTACATCTTGACCGTCCCGGCGTTCACCTGGCGCTCCAGCGCCTGGTAGGCGCCGATCAGCAACTGCTGGCCGGTCTGGCCGCGGGCGTAGAACGTCCGCTGCACCTGGACGCCACCGAACGAGCGGTTGTCGAGCAGGCCGCCGTACTCGCGGGCGAACGGGACGCCCTGGGCGACGCACTGGTCGATGATGGACGCGCTGACCTCGGCGAGCCGGTAGACGTTGGTCTCCCTGGCCCGGTAGTCACCGCCCTTCACCGTGTCGTAGAACAGCCGCTGCACCGAGTCGTTGTCGTTGCGGTAGTTCTTGGCCGCATTCATGCCGCCCTGGGCCGCGATCGAGTGCGCGCGCCGCGGGCTGTCCTGGTAGCAGAAGTTCAGGACGTTGTAGCCGGCTTCGCCCAGCGATGCCGCGGCCGCGCCGCCGGCCAGGCCCGTGCCGACGACGATGATGGTCAGCTTGCGGCGGTTGGCCGGGTTGACCAGTTTGGCCTCGAACTTCCGCTGGCCCCACTTCTGCTCGATCGGGCCCGCCGGAGCCTTGGTGTCGCGGATGTTGGCACCGGCCCGGTAGAAGCCCTCCTCGACGGGGACGTCGACGCTGGTGCGCTCAATGGTCTCGCTCATCAGTTCACCCACCTCATCAGCACAGCGATCGGCATGATCATGAAGCCCACGTACAGCAGGATGGCGATCACCCACGCGCACGCGTTGAGCACCTCGCGCGCCTTCGCGCTGGTGTTCGCGCCCAGGGTGGTGAACGCACTCCAGAAGCCGTGGCGCACGTGCATGGTCACGGTGATCATCCACAGGGCGTACGCCAGCACGACCCACCAGAGCCGGAAGGACCCGACGACCGCCTCGTACGGGGTCGCGTTGGCCGAGAACCCGGGCGTGACCATCAGCGCGGTGAACTGCAGCAGATGGAAGAGCAGGAAGCCCGCGAGGATGACCCCACCCCAGCGCATGGTGCGCGCGGAGTAGGTCTGCTCCAGGGTCTTCTTCACGACGTACTTGGTGCCGCGGGCCTCGTTCGCCCGGTTCCACAGCGTGATCGCCGACCACATGTGCAGCACGATCGCCGCCAGCATGAACGCCCGGAACAACCAGATGAACCAGCCGTTCGGGATCAGCGGGTACAAGATGACGTCGATCCCGTCGCTGGGATCGGGGTCGAACTTGAGCCAGTGCGCGTAATGGTTGAACGCCTCGGGGCCCATGAAGACCTTCAGGTTGCCGTACATGTGCATGAGCAGGAACCCGATCAAGCACAGGCCGGTGACAGCCATCAGCACCTTCATCGCCACTGTGGACCGAAGCGCTCTCTGATGGGGAGTGAGAGTTGTTGTCGCCACGGGTCTCAGCCTATGGCAACTACGACACCTTGTCGTACGAGACGCGGCTTTTTGCCGTCAGCCCCCAACGTGCACCAGCGGTCGCCGGGCCGGATCGCGTTCGGCCGTGCGGAGGATCTCGTGGGTCAACGGGGCGATGTCGCCCCGNCCGCCGGTGAGGAAGCGAAGTGCGTTCTCAGCGGGGCTCCGCTCACTCCATTCGAAGTAGACGTGCGGNGGCTGGGCAGTCTGCCGGGCGACGTGCAGCATCACGGCAGCGACCGTGTTCGGGACGGCGACACCGCGGGCCCGTAGGACGGCGTGGCGGCCCACGAGGATCCCGCCGACGTAGACGTCGCCCGCGAACTCGCTGGCGTCGGCCACCTGGACCTCCAGGAAGATCGCCGGGGCGTCGTCCACGAGGTGGTTGCCGGCGCGGACGTCCAGTTCCTTGGCGTCGTACTCCTCCCGGTCGCCGGCATCCAGTCGGTTGGCGATGAAGCGGATCGGGCCGGGGTGCGCGGCCGCCCAGCGGGCGAAGATCGCGTCCGCCTGGGGTTCGAGGATGACCCGGCGGACCCGTAGTTCGGTGCTTCGCCACACCCTGGACAGGACCGAGAAGAAGATGATCGTGCCGATGAACAACAAGGCGATCCAGAGGCCTTCGGGGCGTTCGGCGATGGTGATGGTGATCGTGTAAATGAAGATCGCCGTGATGACCCCGAACAGGATCCCGGCGGGAATGTGCCGGCGGCGGAACTCGGTGAGGCACACCGCAAAGGCCGCGGACGTCATCAGGGCCAGCACGCCCGTGGCGTAGGCACCCGCCTGGGCGTCCACGCTGGCCTTGAACAGGATCGTCACCAGCGCGCTGACGGCGCTGAAGAGCACCACCAACGGACGAGTGGAGCGGGCCCAGTTGGGGGCCATGCCGTAGCGCGGCAGGTAGCGGGGNACGATGTTCAGCAGGCCGGCCATCGCGGAGGCGCCGGCGAACCACAGGATGCAGATCGTCGCGATGTCGTAGGCGGTGCCGAAGCCGTCGCCGAGCCGGTTGTGGGCCAGGTAGGCCAGCGCGCGTCCGTTGGCCGAGCCGGCGGGCTTACTGATCGTCACACTGGTCGCGGCACCGCTGTCGACCGCGTTCACGTGCATGGTGATGGTCTCGCCCCCGGCCTCGACGCCGACGTCGTACGCCCCGCGTCTGCCGGCGGGCAGGGGTACCGTGGTCACCACGTGCGGCCGCTCGGCGTTGTCCATCGGCACGTCCATCGTGACCCGGCCGGCGTCCAGGTCGGCGGCGTTGACCGAGCGGGTGATGGTGGTCGCGGGCCAGAACTCCCCGGCGGGAATCAGCAGGGTGGTCACGGTCGCGGAGCCGATCAACATTACGCTCATAATTCCGGCCGCGGTGGAGAGCAGCCGCTTGGCGTTGCGGATCCGTCCGGCGGGCCGGGCACGGGTGTCGGTGGGGTCGCCCTTGACCAACGGCATGACGACGACGCCGGTCTCGAACCCCGACAGGCCCAGGGCCAGCGCGGGAAAAGCCAGGAGGGCCGCCCCGGCGATCGCCACCGGTGAGCCGAAGGTGGCGCCCAGCCCGGCCCACCAGTTGCCGGCCAGGGTCGGGTGGGTGATCACCTCGGCCAGACCGTTCGCGACCACGACCAGGCTGAGGCCGAGGTAGGCGACCACGAGCACCACGGCCACGCCGATGGCTTCCTTGAAACCGATCAGGAAGACCACGCCGAGCAGGACGATCAGCACTAGGGTCAACTGGACGTGCAGCCCGCCCAGCGACCCGGACAGGAAGGGGTTCTCGATCAGGTGCGCCGTGGCGTCGGCGGCCGACAAGGTGATGGTGATCACGAAGCCTGTGGCCACGAAGCCGATCAAGGACAGCACCAGCAACTTGCTCTGCCAGTAGGTCAGCAGCCGTTCCAGCATCGACAAGGAGCCGTCGCCGTGGGGGCTCTCCTCGGCCACCCGCCGGTACATCGGCAGTGCCCCCAGCAAGGTGACCGCGACGAGGACGAGCGTCGCCAGCGGCGACAGCGCGCCGGCGGCCAGCGCTGCGATGCCCGGCTGGTAGCCCAGCGTCGAGAAGTAGTCGACGCCCGTGAGGCACATGACCCGCCACCACGGCTGCACGTGATGATGCTCCGCAGCGTCCGCTTCCTCCTCGTAGAAGCCGGCGGTCTCCTCCTCGTCGGCGTCGAGGAACCAGCGCAGAAAGCGGCGCATTCCCGGCCGGACTGTCCTCACGGCGGCACTCTAGTTGCCCCGGACCAGCGGCGACGAGAGGACTCGTCAGTCGCCCAGCAAGTCCGGACGACGCTCCGCAGTGATCCGGAGGGCCTGTTCGCGACGCCAACGGGCGACGTTGGCGTGGTGGCCGGACAGCAACACGTCGGGGACAGCCAGACCTCGCCAGGTCGCCGGCTTGGTGTAGACGGGGTACTCCAGCAGGCTGTCGTGGCCGGCGGCGTGGGATTCTTCGGCGAGGGATGCGGGGTTTCCCAGCACCCCGGGNATGAGTCGGACGATCGCCTCGATCATGGCCAAGGTGGCGACCTCACCCCCGTTGAGCACGTAGTCGCCCAGGCTGAGTTCACGCACGGGCATCCGGGAACGGGCGTACTCGGCGACCCGCGCGTCGATGCCTTCGTAGCGGCCGCACGCGAACAGCAGCCGTGGGGCGGCGGCGAGTTCGTCCGCGACCGCCTGGGTGAAGGGCTCCCCGGCGGGCGTGGGGATGACCAGGACNGGGGGCGCGGCGTCGGCGGGGACGAGGGCGTCCAGCGCTTCNCCNCACGGTTCGGGCCGCATCACCATCCCCGCTCCNCCGCCGTAGGGNGTGTCGTCGACGGTGCGGTGCCGGTCGTGGGTCCACGTGCGCAGGTCGTGTACGCCCACCTCGACCAGGCCGGCCTCGATGGCCTTGCCCACCAGGGACAGTTCCAGCGGGGCGAAGTAGTCGGGNAAGATCGTGACGACGTCCAGCCGCATGGGTCAGCCTGCCGTCTCGTCGGGGTCGACGAGGAGCCCCGGCAGATCGGCGACCTCCACCCAGCCGGAGGCCACGTCGATGGTGGGAACGAGCGCGGCCACGAAGGGGACCAGGCGTTCGCCGGCCGGCGTGGCGATCACGAGGACGTCCTGGCCGGGGAGGTGTTGGACGCCGGTGATGCGGCCTGCCTCGATGCCTCCGACGCGGACGGTGAGCCCGATCAGATCGTGGTCGTGGAACTCGTCCTCGTCGACGGGCAGGTCGGCTCCGTCCAGGGTGGCCCACAGTTCGGCGCCACGGAGGGCTTCCGCGGACGAGCGGTCGGTGACCTGGTCGAAGGTGACCAACAGGGTGCCGGACTGCCAACGATGCCCGGCCACCCGGAGCGTCCGGGGCCCNGCGGTCAGGGTCGCGCCCGCGGCGAAGCGGGTCTCCACGAAGTCGGTGGTGGGCCGGACGGTCACCTCGCCCTTCAGGCCATGGGCTCGTCCGACGACCCCCACGAGGGCCAGTTCCGCGGCACCGGGCACGGTCAGGTTCCTTCCGGGAAGCGAACGACGCCCAGGGGATCCTGGGCGTCGGTCGGCATGGGGTTCAGCGGCGGCGGCGTTGGGGACGGCGGTCGACGTCGACGAAGTCGACCCGCACCTCGTCCCGTCCGGCGAGCGCGGCGATGACCTTGCGCAGGGCACTCGCCGTGCGGCCCTGGCGTCCGATCACCTTGCCGATGTCCTCAGGGTGGACCCGCACCTCGAGCGTCCGCGTGCGACGCCGATCGGAGTCGTTGACGCGGACGTCGTCGGGGTTGCTGACCAGCCCGCGGACGAGATGTTCCAGCGCGTCGGCCAGCACGATCAGGCCTCGTCGGCGGCTTCGGCCTCGGTCNGCCGAGGGCGCCTCGGCGGACTCCGCGTCGGCCTTGCGGCGGCCGCCCTTGGAGATCGCGGCGGTAGCCGGTTCGTTGTCGGCCTCGGCCAGGGCGGCGTTGAAGCGCGCGACCTTGTCCATCTTCTCCGGCTGCGGCTCGATGCCCGCCGGGGACTTCTCGCCGGTGAACTTCTGCCAGTCGCCGCTGCGCTTGAGCAGCGCCACGACCGCTTCGGTCGGCTGCGCGCCGACGCCCAGCCAGTACTGAGCACGCTCGGAGTCGACCTGGATCAGCGACGGATCGTTCTTGGGGTGGTAGAGCCCGATCTCCTCGATGGCCCGGCCGTCGCGCTTGGTGCGCGCGTCCATGACCACGATGCGATAGTGCGGCGAACGGATCTTGCCGAGCCGCTTGAGGCGAATCTTGACAGCCACGGGTGTGGTTTCTCCTGTTGGGGACGACCTGGCAACGGCTGCCAGGTGCGAGCGGGTGAGCCCGCGCGCCCATCGTGGGGAATGGACGGTGGTCTCGGGTGGATCGTCGTCCGCGGCGTTGAGAGGGCACCCCGGGCTCCGATGCGCCCCTCATTGTGCCAGATCGCCGCCGAGCGTGGCGAACCGGGGCACCGCCGGTAGGTTGTGGCCCACGACGAGAGGGGTCGGCATGCTCCAGCCGGGCGCATCCGCGCGACGCGGCGCGTGGACGACCCTGCTCGGCCCGGCATTCGTGGCGTCGGTGGCGTACGTGGACCCCGGCAACGTGGCCGCCAACCTCAGCGCCGGGAGCGACTACGGCTACGCGCTGGTCTGGGTGCTGCTCGCCGCCAGCGCGACGGCCATGGTGATCCAGTACCAATCGGCCAAGCTGGGCCTGGTCACCGGACGGACCCTCCCCAGCNTCATGCGCGACCGGGTGACCGGCAAGGCCTGGCAGGGCCCGGTCACGGTGGGCTACTCGCTACAGGCGTTCGTCATGTCCGTGGCGACCGACATCGCCGAGGTCGTGGGTGGCGCTTTGGCCCTGAATCTCCTCTTCGGGTTGCCGTTGTGGGTCGGCGGTCTGATCGTGGGTGTGGTCTCGGTCGCCCTGCTGGCCGCCCTGCGGTTCCGGGGCGAACGGACGTTCGAACTCGCGATCGCCGCCGTGCTGGCGATCATCGCGCTCGGCTTCCTCGGCGCGTTGGCGTTCGTCCACGTCGACTGGGCCCAGACCCTCGCCGGGGCGGCACCCTCGGTTCCCGACCGGAACGCCTGGCCGCTCATCGCCGCCATGCTCGGGGCGACGGTGATGCCGCACGCGATCTACCTGCACTCCGCTTTGGCCATCGACCGGCACCGGCCGCACGGTCACGGATCAGTCCCCCTGAAGCGGCTCCTGCGGATCCAGAAGGCCGACGTCGGGCTGGCCCTGCTGGTCTCCGGTTCGGTGAACATCGCGATGCTGCTGCTCGCCGCGGCCGCGCTGGACGGCNCTCCGGGAGACACCATCGCGGTCGCCTACCAGCGGCTGGCGACCGATGTCGGGGTCTGGCCCTCCTGGGTGTTCGCCATCGGGCTGCTCGCCTCCGGGATCGGCTCGGCGGTCGTCGGCACCCACGCCGGTGCGCGGATCCTGAAGGATCTCGTCCGGTTCGAGGGCTCACCCGCCGTCCGTCGTGTCCTGACCATCGGCCCCGCGGTGATCCTGCTCACCCTGGGCTTCCCGCCGACAGCCGTGCTGGTCTGGAGCCAGGTGATCCTGTCCTTCGGCGTCGCCTTGGCCGCCGCACCGCTTGCGCACTTCACCGGGGATCGCGCCCTGATGGGGGTCCACGTCGACCCGTGGTGGCTGCGTGCGCTCAACTGGCTGATCGTCACGCTCATCGTGGGGCTGAACACCGTCATGATCTGGTGGACCATCTCGCCGTCCTGATCGCGTCCGCGGCGCATTCGGTTCGTCAGGCGACCACGATTCCGACCACCCTCGGCCGCCGCCGCCGGCCCAGGCCGCTCCCGGGCCGGCGTCCCACCGGGACCCGCGGCGACGCCCCAGCCGTACCGCTGGGGCGTCAGCAGCCCTCAGGCGGGTGGTCGCGCCACCCTGTCCAGTTACCTGTACGGGGCCGTGGTTCACCAACAGCCCTAGGTGGTCGCCACTGTGGGTCACGTCCCGACCAGGCCACCAACCGGGCGTAGGGCGACGCGTCGTCGGCTACCTCCACGGCCGGGGCGAAGGGCAGGTTCTCCCGTGGGCCCGGCGGGATCTTGGCCTGCTGCGCCGGCAGCGCGGCCGTGGCCAGTTCGTCGTCCAGGTCGGCTGTCCTGCCGGTGGCCACCGCCAGATCCCAGTCGTGCGTCGCGAGCTCGCCCACGTAGGACGCGATCGCCGCTCCCGGGCAGGGTNNGCCCCAGGGCACGCTCACCTGGCGGGACAGCACGGCGTCGTCGGCAAGCACCGCGTCGACCTCGGGCCGGGTTGACGCCCAGTCGCCCCTCCAGTCGCTCGACTCGACGACGACTGGCACCGAGAANCGGCTGTCCCCGCTCAGCACCGCGGCGATCCGGCGCTGGACCCCGATGAGGTGGCCGATCAGCTGGTTCACGTCGTACTCGGTGCACGGCGTCGGGCGCCCGCTGTCGCCCGGGTTCGTGCCGGCGATGAGCGCTTCAGTCTGGTCGAGAGCGCGGCGCAACAGGTCACGCTGGTCGACGATGGGTGGGTTCATGATGGCTCCTTTCCTGTGCCATCCACCCTGCCACCGGCCACTGACACTTCTCCGAAGTGCCGACGTCAGCCGACGACCCGGCCCCGCAGGACGATCAACCGGGGATGCCGCACGGCGCCCACCTGGACCCGCGGGTCCGCGTCGAACGCCACAAGGTCCGCCGGCGCCCCCTCGGTCAATGCCGGTTCCCCCAACCACTCCCGGGCGCGCCAACTCGCCGCACCCAGCGCGTACTGCGCCCCGGCCACGTGGGCGAGTTCGGCGACCTCGTCCGCGATCCGCCCGTGGACGACATTGCCGCCGGCGTCAGTGCCCGCGAACACCGGCACCCCGGCGTCCACCGCCTTGCCGATGGTCTCGTAGCGGCGCTCGTAGAGCGCCCGCATATGGGCTGCGTAGCCGGGGAACTTCGCCTCCCCGCTNGCGGCATAGTCCGGGAAGTTCGCGATGTTGATCAGGGTCGGGACCAGCGCCACGCCCCGCTCGGCCATGATGGCGATGGTGGTGTCGTCCAGCCCCGTCCCGTGCTCGATGCCGTCGACACCGGCGTCGACCAGTTCGCTGACCGAGCATTCGTCGAAGCAGTGCGCGGTCACCCGGGCCCCTCGNGCATGGGCGGCCGCGATCGCCTCCCGGGCGATGTCGACCGGCCACAGCGGGGTGAGATCGCCGGCGTCCCGATCGATCCAGTCCCCCACGATCTTGACCCACCCGTCCCCGCGGCGGGCCTGGGTGACCACCTCGGCCACCAGTTCGTCCGGCTCCACCTCCTCGGCGAAGTTGCGGCTGTACCGCTTCGGCCTGGCGATGTGCCGGCCGGCCCGGATGATCTTCGGCAGGTCCTCGCGTTCGTCCATCCAGTGGGTGTCGACGGGTGAGCCGGCGTCGCGGATGAGCAGCGTGCCGGCGTCCCGGTCGGCCACCGCGTGCTCTTCGGCCTGGGCCTCGTCCACCCCGCCGTGCGCCTCCAGACCCACGTGGCAGTGCGCGTCGACCAGGCCGGGCAGGATCCAGACCCCGGTGGCCACGGTCAGCGCCCCGGCGACCCGTTCGAAGCTGACCACCCCGTCGTGGATCCACAGGTCGCACTCGACGTCCTCGGGCAGCAGCACGCCCCGCAGGTGCAGCCGGGGTGCCGGNGCCCCCGCATCCGTGGCGTGGACGTGGGTGTGGGTGCTGCCGTCGTGGGTGTGGGTGAACGAGGTCAGCGGACCGAGCCCCGGCGGGACGTCGTGATGGTGGTGGCCCATGGGGCCGATCATCTCACCGCGGTCAGCGCGGCCCCTGGTTCTTCGGGTTGAACATCCGCTGGAGTTCCGGCGGCAGTTGATAGTCCGCGAGTGCCTTGGCCAACTCGGCCTCGCTCGGCTGGTTCGCGCCGAAGCCGAACGCCTCCCCGCGGCACCGGACGAGGCCGGCAGTGCCGGCGCGGCACCCCGCGCGCTTCGCCGGATTACCCGAGACCCCCTTGCCCTTGCCCTTGGCCTTCGGCCGTGACGTCGGCGCCGGACGACGCCCGCCCGGCATCCCGGGCATGCCGGGCATCCCGCCGGCCATCGCACCACCGAGCTGCTGCATCATCTTGCGCGCCTCGAAGAAGCGGTTGACCAGGGCGTTCACGTCCGAGACCTGGGTGCCCGAACCCTTGGCGATCCGCGAGCGGCGCGACCCGTCCAGGATCTTGGGGTTCGCGCGTTCGGCCGGGGTCATCGACTTGATGATGGCCTCCAGGCGGTCGATCTCGCGCTCGTCGATGTTGTTGATCTGGTCGCGGACCTGGTTCATCCCGGGCATCATCCCGAGGATCTTCGACAACGGCCCCATCCGCCGCACGGCCTGCATCTGGCCGAGGAAGTCGTCCAGCCCGAATTCGCCGCGGCCACCCAGCAGCTTCTCGGCGGCCTTCGCGGTCTGCTCGGCGTCGAACGTCCGTTCGGCCTGCTCGATGAGGGTGAGCATGTCGCCCATGCCGAGGATCCGGCTGGCCATCCGGTCGGGGTGGAACGCGTCGAAGTCGGTGAGGGATTCGCCGTTGGACGCGAACATGATCGGCTTGCCGAGCACCCGCGCGATCGACAGCGCCGCGCCGCCACGGGCGTCGCCGTCCAGCTTGGACAACACGACGCCGTCGAAGCCGACCCCGTCCGCGAACGCCTGGGCGGTGTTCACCGCGTCCTGGCCGATCATCGCGTCGACCACGAACAGGATCTCGGTGGGGTTCACCGCGTCCCGGATGTCGATGGCCTGCTGCATCAACTCGGCGTCCACACCGAGCCGGCCGGCGGTGTCGACGATCACGACGTCGTACAGCTTGCCCATGGCGTGCAGGATCGAGGTCCGCGCCACGGCCACCGGGTCACCAACGCCGTTGCCGGGCGCCGGGGCGTACACGTGGACGCCGCCGCGCTCACCGACGATCTGCAGCTGCGTGACCGCGTTGGGCCGCTGCAGGTCCGCGGCCACGAGCAGCGGGCTGTGGCCCTGGTTCTTCAGCCACAGGCCCAGCTTGCCGGCGAGCGTGGTCTTACCGGAGCCCTGCAGACCCGCCAGCAGGATCACCGTCGGCGGCCGCTTCGCGAACCGCAGCGGCCGGGCCTCCCCGCCCAAGATCGCGATGAGTTCCTCGTTGACGATCTTGATGATCTGCTGGGCCGGGTTGAGAGCCTGGTGGATCTCGGTGCCGAGCGCGCGCCTTNNCAGCGCGGCGATGAAGTCCTTGACGACCGACAGGTTGACGTCGGCCTCCAGCAGGGCCAGCCGGATCTCGCGGGCGGTGGCGTCGATGTCGGCTTCACTGAGCCGGGTCTTGCCGCGCAGGTTGCGGAAGACCTCGGACAGGCGGTCTTGCAGGGTGTCGAACAAGGGGTTACCTCACGAGTGCTGGGCGTACCCGCGCAAGCTTACTGGCCCGGGGCGGCCATAGGCTCGCCGCAGACTCCAGGATGAACCGATGGGACGGTTCACCGGAGCGAGGCCCGCGAGCACCGCGTTTTCGGGCCATGGAACCTCGCCACCGCGCCGCCGTCGTGACGCACCCCGGTCCGTACCTGGAGGGCCTGCTCCGGACGTAAACGCCCCGCACGGGACGCCGGAGGTGCCCGCCCCGGGTGGGACGGGCACCGTGGCCGGTGTACACGATGCGGCTCAGGAGACCGGGACGAATCCCCTGGCCAGGTAGGCGTCGGCGTAGGCGCGTTCGCCGGCGGCGTTGGGATGGAAGCTGCCCATCAAGGCGTAATCGAGGTTGACGAGGCCGTTCAGGTACGGCGACTCCGCGTCGCACAGCCGGTGCCCGGCGAACTGGGCATCGGCGTTGACGAACCGGGCGTCCGTTCCGGCGGCCTTGGCCCCGCGCACGGCGATCCGCTGCTGCTTGTTGAGTTCCCGGACGACCGAGTTCATCCACAGCGCGTCCTTCTTGGACACGTGCACCGGCAACGGACCCGAGTCCGTGGGGACGACGCCGACCCGGCAGGTGCCGGTGAAATCGCCGAAGAACTGCGGGTAGCCGGCCAGGTACACCTGGGCGCCGTCCGCCACCGCGTCGATACCGGTCAGCACCGCGCGCGTCCGTGCCGCCTGCCCCTTCAACGCGGCCGCGACCTGGCCGGTCAGCGCCTTGTTGTCACTGCATTGCCGGTCGGCCCGCCAGGGTAGCGCAGGCAGGAGGCGATGACCGTGACGAACTGGAGGTCGTTGCCGCCGATGGTGAGCGTGACCCGGTCGGCGCCGGCCGCGGCGGCTATCTGGGGGCCATCGTGAAGGTGGTGGCGCCGGAGCAGGCGACGTAGTTGGCCTTGTCGACCGACAGGTGCGCGAACGGGTGACCGGCTTCGGTGCGGTAGCACAACTGATCCAGGAAGGGCGCGGCCGCGACGGAGCCGGTGCCGGCCGAGTAGGAGTCGCCGAGGGCGACGTAGCGTGGGCCGGCGGCATCGGCGGCGCCGATCGACCCGGCGAGGGTGCCTGCCACGACAAGGGCGGCCAGCACGAGAGTGGTGAGGAGGCGGCGCATTCAGCGTCCTTTCTGCGCGACGGTGACGATCCCCACAGGATCGTCACCCGGCTCAGCGTGGCACCAGAGGAAACCCGGCGACTCTGGCCGGACGGTTCATGGGTAGTTGTGCGTAGCTCGGTCGTCACCCGCTGTGGACGACGGACGACCAGTCGCTCGCCGCACGCGGCGGATCACGCCCGGTCGTCCCCGTCCAGCAGCAGTTCGACCCAGACCAGGTCGAGCCAACGATCGAACTTGCGGCCCACCTGCGGCATTCGTCCGACCTCCACGAACCCGAGGGAGCGGTGCAGCGCCAGCGAACCGGTGTTCTCGGACGACAGAGCGCCCAGCAGGGCGTGCACCCCGCGCAGCCGGGCGATCCCGACCAGCGACTGCAGCAGCGCCCGGCCGATCCCGCCGCCGCGCGCGTCGGCGCGCACGTAGACCGTGTGCTCCATCGTCGCGTCGTAGCCGGCCTTGTCGCGGAACCGTCCGTAGGCCGTCCAGCCGACGACCTCGCCGTCACGGACGGCCACGAGCACCGGGTGGTCGGCGGCCTCGTGCTCGGCGAACCACCGCTGCCTGCTCGCCAGGCTCACCGGTTCCAGGTCCCAGCTGGCCGTCGTGGTGCGGACGGCCTCGTTGTAGATGTCCAGGATCGCCGGGAGGTCGGCGGCGGTCGCCTCGCGCAGGTCCACGGGGCCGGAGGCCGTGGGGTCATTCGCTCAGCAGGGCGTCGACGAACGCCTCGGCGTCGAACGGGACGAGGTCGTCGACGCCCTCACCGAGACCGATGAGCTTCACGGGGACCCCGAGCTCGCGCTGGACCGCGACCACGATGCCGCCCTTTGCGGAACCGTCCAGTTTCGACAAGACGATGCCGGTGACGTCCACCACCTCGGCGAACACGCGGGCCTGGGTGAGCCCGTTCTGACCGGTCGTCGCGTCGATCAGCAGCAGCACCTCGGTGACCGGGGCGAGCTTCTCGATGACCCGCTTGATCTTGCCCAGTTCGTCCATCAGGCCGGTCTTGGTGTGCAGCCGGCCGGCGGTGTCCACGACCACCACGTCCGCGTTCTCGGCGATGCCGCGCTCGACGGCCCGGAACGCGACCGCGGCCGGGTCGCCGCCCTCGTTGCCGCGGACGGTGGGCACGCCGACACGAGAACCCCACGTCTCCAGCTGGTCGGCCGCGGCCGCGCGGAACGTGTCCGCGGCCCCGAGCACCACGTGCCTGTCCTCGGCCACGAGCACCCGGGCGAGCTTGCCGATCGTGGTCGTCTTGCCGGTGCCGTTGACCCCGACCACCAGCACGACGCCGGGCTTGTCGCCGCCCTCGGTGTGCACGGTGCGATCCAACGTGGGGTCGACGAGCTTCACCAGTTCGCCGCGGAGGACCTTGCGGGCCTTGGCGGGGTCGTTGACCCCGTCGATCGCCAGTTCGCGGCGGAGGGCGGCCACGAGTTCGGTGGTCGGTCCCACGCCGAGGTCGGCGGTGATCAAGGTGGCCTCGAAGTCGTCCCACACCTCCGCGTCCAGGCGGTCGGACGACAGCAGTCCCAACAGGCCCCGAGCCAGCGGGTTGGAACTGCCGGCCAGCTTGCGGCGCAGTCGCGCCATCCGGGTGGTGGGCGCCTCAGGGGCCTCNGACGGTCGGCGCACCAGGAGCCGGAGTGGGCGCCGGAGCCGGGGTGACGGGTGTGCCCGGCTCCGCGGGCAGCTCGGGGTGGGCTCGGCCGGCGGGAGCGCGGCGCGGCGGTTGCTGACGATGATGACGACCGCGGCCACGCCGATGGCGGCCAGAACCCCNGCGACGATCAGCCAGAAGATGTAATCCACCGGCTCATCGTAGGTGGACCGTCGGGTGAGCCGGCGCCACGGTCAGGGCTCGGCCCGCCACTCTCGGCGTCCCGACGTGGAATGCGCGATGGCCGCCCTCGTCCTCGTCCCGGGGTGGCGCGACTCGTCTCGGGCAGGTCGAGCCCCCGTGTGAACGGAGAATCGCCAGCTGCGAGACCCGGGAGCGGACGACGCGCCGCTCGGGGTCAGGAAGCCGATTGGGCCGAGCTGGCGGTGGCAGCGGACTTGCGGACGTCCTCGATCTCGTCGAAGAAGTCCCGCAGCCGCTGCGGCGGCTCGGCGTCGCCGTTGAGGTGCCGCGCGGTCTCGGCCATCACGTTGGCCAACTCGGGAACACGCTCCCGGCCCGCACCACGCATGCCGATGGCAACGATGGCGACGATCGCGAGCGCGAGGACGAGGATCACGATCATCACGAGCAGGGCGATCGGCACGGTTCTCCTAGGTCGAGGGGTGGCTCCATTGTGCCACGCCCGGGCCGGCGGCCCCGCCACCGCGGGGTCAGTCGCGCAGCCGTTGGCTGATCACCGTGGACACCCCGTCGGAGCGCATCGTGACCCCGTAGAGCGCGTCGGCGACCTCCATCGTCCGCTTCTGATGGGTGATGACGAGCATCTGGGAGTTCTCGCGCAGTTCCTCATAGATCGCGAGCAGCCGGCCGAGGTTGACGTCGTCCAGGGCCGCCTCGACCTCGTCGAGGATGTAGAAGGGNCTGGGCCGAGCCTTGAACAGTGCCACCAGGAACGCGACGGCGACCAGGGAGCGCTCCCCGCCGGAGAGCAGCGAGAGCCGCTTCACCTTCTTGCCCGGCGGACGGGCCTCGACGTCGACCCCGGTGGTCAGCCACTGCCCCGGCTCGGTCAGGATCAGCCGGCCCTCGCCGCCGGGGAACAGCCGGGCGAACGACTCCTCGAAGGCCTTTTCCACGTCGGCGTACGCGGCCGCGAACACCTCCTGCACCCGGGCGTCCACGTCGTCGATGATGTCGGTCAGATCGGACCGGGTCTTGCGCAGATCCTCCAGTTGTTCGGCGAGGAACGCATGCCGCTCCTGCATCGCGTCGAACTCCTCCAGCGCGAGCGGGTTGACCCGGCCGAGCACCCCGAGGTTGCGTTCGGCGGCCCGCAGCCGCTTCTCCTGCTCGGCGCGGACGAACGGCACCGGATCGGGGCGCTCGTCGTCGGGNGACAGGGCGGAGCCGTCGGGGCCGGTCAGCACCGGCACCGGCTGGTCGGGGCCGTACTCGGCGGCCAGGGTGTCCGCGTCCAGGCCCAGCTCCGTCATGGCCCGCTCCGCGATCGCGTCCAGCCGCATCCGCTGCTCGGCGCGGGCCAACTCGTCCCGGTGGGCGTGGTCGACCAGGTTCTCGAAGTCCTTGGCGAGGCCGCGACTGCGCTGGCGCGCGGCGGCCAGTTCCACGTCGGCCTCCAGCCGGCGGGCCTCCGCCGCCCGGCGCTCGGCGGCGGCCAGTTCCTGCGAGGCTTCGGTCCGGGTCAGCAGCCACGCGGCCCCCGTCCGGACGGCGCGGGCATTGATTGCGTCGAGCCGCGCCTGCTCCCGGCGCGCAGCCGCCTGCTCGCGGGCCCGCCGCTCCTGGTCGGCGGCCCGCTGCAGGGCGTCGGCCCGGCCGGCCAGCGCGCGGGCCCGCTCCTCGGTGGTGCGCAGGGCGAGCCGGGCGTCCATCTCCGCGCCGCGGGCGGCGCGGGCCACGTCGGCGAGCCGGTCCCGGTCGCCGGGGTCGGCCTCGCTGACCTCGGTCTGGGCGGAGGCCAGATCCAGGCGCGCCTGGAGCGCCTCCAGCGCCTGCCGGTTCTGCTCCCGTCCGGCGGTGGCCGCCGCGATCGCCTGCCCCAGCCGCTCGGCCTCCCCAGCNGAGGCCCGCGCGGTCTGGCTGAGCTGGGCCAACTCCTCGGCCAGCGCCGCGTGCTGCGCGTCCGACTCGTGAAGCCGGGCCAGCGCCGCCTCCGCCCGGTTGGTGGCCGCCTCCAGCTCGCCTTGGCGGGACGCGTGCGCGAACCGGGCCCGCTCGGCAGCCGCCTGGGCATCGACGATCCGGGCGCGGGTCTCGTCCACGGCCGCCTGCACCTCCAATAGGGACGGCTTCGCCGACGATCCACCAGCGGCGAACCACGTGCTGAGCAGATCGCCGTCGCGCGTCACCGCGGTGACGTCCGGGAGGTCCGCGACGAGTGCCGCCGCAGCCTCGAGGTCGGGGACGACGGCCACCTTGAACAGCAGCCGGGCGATCGCCGGACGAAGTCCCTCGCCGCACTCCACCAGAGCCACCGCGTACTCACCGAACGACGGCAGCGCGGGCCAGCCCGCCCGGTCCACCCCGGCGCCCGTGCCCAGCAGCAGGCCGGCCCGGCCCAGATCCTCGGCCTTGAGGTGTCCGAAGGCGCCGACGGCAGCGTCCAGATCGGTCACCGCCACCGCGTCCGCCGCGGCCCCCAACGCCGCGGAGACGGCGGTCTCGTAGCCCTGCCGGACGCTCACCAGCGCGGCCACCGAGCCCAGCAGCCCGCCCACCCGGTCGCTGGCGGCGAGCAGCGCGGCGGAGCCGTCCTTGCGTTCCAGACCCAGCGCCAGGCCATCCAGCTTGGCGGCCAGCGCCGCCCGTTCGGCCTGCGCCCGCTGTTCGTCCCGGGCCAACTCCTCGAGCGCAGCCTGGAGCTGGGCGACTGCCTCGCTGGCGGCCTCGTACTCGGCATCCAGCCCCGACTCCCCGGCCGTGAGCGACGCCAAGGTCGTTTCCAGCCCGGCGAAGCGGCGCCGGGCCACGCTNCCCCGCTCCTCGGCCTGGCTGCGCGCCACGGTCAGCCGCTCGATCTCGGCCCCAGCCGCCTCGACGCGGCTGCGCAGCGTGTTGACCTCACCCGTCAGCCGGGCGAGCCCCTCGCGCCGGTCGGCGATGGCCCGCTGGCGGGCCGTGAACAGGCGTTCGGCCTCGGCGTGGGCGTTCTCCGCGGCGAGCAACTCGGCGCTGGCCTGGGTCAGCCGGTCGGCAGCTTGCGTGATCTCGGCCTGCAGCAGTGCCTCCGCAGCCCTCACCTCGTCCGCCTCGCGCTCGATGGCCTCCGGGTCCCGCCCGGGGCGGTCGTCGGCGCCGGCGCTCTCGGCGTTGCGCAGCCGCTCGGTGGCGATGCTGAGGGTGCTGGCGATCCGTTCGCGCAGCGCCGCCAGCGCGTACCAGGTCTCCTGGGCGCGGTTGACGTCGGGCTGGGCGTTGCTGGCGGCCTCCTCGGCCTGGGCCTCCGCCTCGCGGGCCGCGTCCAAGGCCTGCTCCAGCGCCAGCCGCTGGGCCCTGATCTCGGCCTCCGCCGCCAGCTCCGACTCCAGCGCCAGGCTGGCCAGGACGTAGTCGTCGGCGAGCAGGCGGGCCTTGGCATCGCGCACCTCGGCCTGGATCACCGCCGCCTTACGGGCCACCTCGGCCTGCCGGCCCAGCGGCTTGAGTTGCCGCCGGATCTCACCCAGCAGGTCGTGCAGGCGGTTCAGGTTGGCCGCCGTGGCCTCGAGTTTGCGCTGCGCCTTCTCCTTGCGTTTGCGGTGCTTCAGCACCCCGGCGGCCTCCTCGATGAAACCGCGGCGGATCTCCGGGGTGGCCTGCAGGATCGAATCCAGCTGGCCCTGACCCACGATGACGTGCATCTCCCGGCCGATGCCGGAATCGCTCAGCAGATCCTGCACGTCCAGCAGCCGAGCGGTGTTGCCGTTGATCGCGTACTCCGAGCCGCCGCTGCGGAACATCGTCCGGCTGATCGTGACCTCGGTGTAGTCGATGGGCAGCGCCCCGTCGGAGTTGTCGATGGTCAGGACGACCTGGGCGCGGCCCAGNGGCGCGCGGCCGGCGGTGCCGGCAAAGATGACGTCCTCCATCTTGCCGCCGCGCAGCGACTTGGCGCCCTGCTCGCCCATCACCCACGCGAGGGCGTCCACCACGTTGGACTTGCCCGAGCCGTTCGGCCCCACCACGCACGTGATCCCCGGCTCGAAGGCCAGGGTCGTGGCGGACGCGAACGACTTGAAGCCGCGCAGCGTGAGGGACTTCAGGTACACGGCCCTACCCCGTGGGCCTGGTCGACCCGTGTCGCTGGCGGATGTGGGTGAAGGTCCACAGCTTGTTGACCACGAAGTTGATGGGCATCGTGATCACGATCGTGAACAGCTGCGCCCAGTATTCGCGCGAGCGGATGCCGGCGTTCTCGTGGAACCACGGCTCGGGCAGGTAGAACGGCGAGGTGGGGTTGGTGAAGCCGATCTTCACGAACAGGCCGATCAGGGCGGCGGCGCTCCCGACGGCCAGGAACGGCCAGAACTCCCGGAGCCAACTGGCGCGATGCCCGGACTTGAACGTCCAGTAGCGGTTGAGCTGGAAGTTGAACAGGTTCGCGACGAGAAAACCGACGATCCACACCAGCGAGGTGAACCGGATGTTGTAGGGGTGCCCGGGATCGAGGCGATGACCTCCTGGGCGCGGGCGGTGCCGCCGTGCAGCCGGTTCATCGCGATCGCGACCAGCATGTTCACCAGCACGCCGGCGCCGCCGACGAGCCCGAACCGGACGAACTGGACCAGGCTGTGGCGGTAGCGGCGGAACAGATCGGCTGGGCTCACAGTTGCGTCACTCTATCGGCTCGGCGCTCGGGCACGTGGTCGGCACCACCGGCGGCGCCTTCATGAGTGGTTCCCGGACCACTTCACTCCGGGCGATCGGACGGTTTCTGATGCTCCGGTGAGGCATCCGCCTGCTAGGCAGTGGTCCGGGGCGCTTCTGGCAGGACGGGCAGCGGTACGACGACCGGTTCATGAACGGTTCCCGGACGAGCGGCCGACCGCACCGCAGGCAGGCCTGACCCTCGCGTCCGTAGACCGCCAGCGAGCGGCCGAAGTAGCCGGAACTGCCGTTGACGTTGACGTACAGCGCGTCGAAGGACGTGCCGCCGGCGGCCAGGGCGTCGTCCATGACCGTTCGCGCGGCCTCCAGCAGACCCCGCACCCGGGCCGCCGGGAGCCGGTCGGCCGGCTGGCCGTAGTGCAGCCGGGCCTGCCACAGGGCCTCGTCGGCGTAGATGTTGCCGATCCCCGAGACGACCTGCTGGTTCAACAGCACCCGCTTGATGCCCGAGCGGCGCCGCCGGACGTCGGCGACCAGAGCCGGCAGGTCCAGGTCCGGGTCGAACAGGTCGCGGGCGATGTGTGCGATCTCGTCCGGCAACTCGGCACCGCCGGGGCTGAGCGCGAGCCCGCCGAACATCCGCTGGTCGACGAACCGCAGCTGGGCCCCGCCGTCGTCGAAGTCGACCAGGATCCGGGTGTTCGGTGGCAGCGGGGCGTCGGGGCGATCGAGCCGGAACTGGCCGCTCATCCCCAGGTGCGCCAGCAGCGCGTCTCCATCGGTGAAGGGCAGCCACAGGTACTTCCCGCGCCGGCGGGGCTCGGTGAACGTCCTCCCGATCAGGTTGTGGGCGAAGTCGTCCGGCCCCGCGGGGTGAGCGCGGACCGGCCGCGGGTGCAGCACCGAGACGGCCCGGATCGTGCGGCCCGGGACGAGGGTCGCCAGGCCCCGGCGGACGACTTCGACCTCGGGCAGCTCAGGCATCGGCCGGATCGGCGCCCTGGGGTTGTCGAACGGCTTCAGGCTGGACAGGGCCTCGAACGCGCTCTGGGCGGCCCCCTGTTCGGCCTGCTTCTTGGACTTCCCGGTGCCGGCGGGGAAGCGCAGGTCGCCGACCAGGGCCACCGCCTCGAAGCTCTTGTCGTGGTCGGGCCCGGATTCGGTGATCGCGTACGAGGGCACGCCGAGGTCCTGGGCGGAGCACAGCTCCTGCAGGCTCGTCTTCCAGTCGAGCCCTGCCCCGAGCCGGTCGGCCTCGTCCACCAGCGGGTCGAACAGCCGGTGCACCAGCCGGCCGGCGGCCTCCGGTCCGGCCGACAGCAGCACCGCGCCCAGCAGGGCCTCGAACGCGTCGGCCAGGATCGAGGACTTGTCGCGCCCACCCGTGGCCTGTTCGCCCTTGCCGAGGCTCAGTTCGTCGCCCAGGCCCAGGCCGCGGGCCACCTCGGCGAGGGAGTTGGCGTTCACCACCGCGGCGCGCAGCTTCGCCAGCCGGCCCTCGGGGTGATGGGGATAGATCCGGTACAGGTGCTCGGTGACCACCATCCCGAGGACGGCGTCACCGAGGAACTCCAACCGTTCGTTATGCGGCAGCCCACCCTGCTCGTAGGCGAAGGAGCGGTGGGTCCGGGCNAGGTCGAANAGCTGGGGATCGAGGTCGATCCCCAGCTCCAGCAGCGCGTGCAGGCGGCTCACGGCCGCGCCCGGCTCAGGACTCCAAGACCTGCCGGCGCGCCGCGCGCGGGCCGTACTGGCCGCACGCGGGGCATGCGGTGTGCGGGAGGTGCTTCTCCCGGCAGGCTGCGTTGGCGCAGGTCACCAGGGTCGGGACGGCGGTCTTCCACTGCGAACGGCGGTGCCGCGTGTTGCTGCGGGACATTCTCCGCTTGGGAACGGCCATGTCACACTCCTCGGTCGTGCGGCCTGCGGGCAGGCCATCGGTTCAGTCGTCCTGACCGTCCGTCCAGGTGGCGAGGCCGGCCCAGCGCGGGTCGATGGCCTCGTCGTGCCCATGCTCCGGGTCGGCGTTGAGGTCGGCGCCGCATTCGACGCACAACCCCGCGCAGTCCGGACGGCACAGCGGCGCGAACGGCAGGTCGAGCACCACCGCGTCCCGCAGGACGGGTTCGAGGTCGAGCAGATCGCCCTCGAGCCGACTGGCCTCGGTGTCGTCGGGCTCCTTGTCCGGGTAGAGGTACAACTCCTGGAGGTCGATCTCGTCCGAGGACTCGATCGCGCCCAGGCACCGTACGCACTCCCCGCGCAGGACGAACCCGGCGGTTCCGGTGACCAGCACCCCTTCCATCACCGATTCCAACCGCAGGTCGAGATCGATGGCGGAGCCGGGTGGCACCCCGATCATGTCGATGCCGATGCCCGCCGGAGCCTGGGCGACCCGCTGGTACTCCTTCATCGCACCCACCCGGCGGCCCAGCTCGTGGGTGTTGATCACGAGCGTGGAACGTGGTTTGGTCGGCGAAGAGGTCATCGCGAATCCCTTCAGCACAACAGGCATGACAGCGTCATGACCGAACGGAAACTCTACCGGGCGGCCCGCCCGGCGGCAAAACGGGTCACTGGACCCGTGGCAGCGCGGCGGTCTCGCCGCCGTCGAGACCAGACCGGGTGGCCAGCCGGGCNCGCATGGTCTTGATCTGGGTCATGGTCTTGGCCAAGCCCGCCTCCATGCCCGCGATCCGGGTGTCGACGTAAGCGTCCGCCTCTCGGCGCAGGGCCTCGGTTTCGGCGGTGACGCGGGCCTCCAGCTGGGCCGCCTGCCGCTTCGCCCGCTCCATGACCTCGCTCTGGCCGGCGAGGTACTCGGCCTTCTCCTCCGCCGCCTTGATGATCTGCTCGGCCTCCTGCTGGGCGCGCACGAGGGTCTCATACGACGTCTCGGCCACCTTGTTCGCCTTCGCCAGTTCGGCGTCGAGGCTGCGGCGCGCCCGCTGGATGAGCTCGAGCGCATCGGCCCGGTTCACCATGCAGGAGGCCGACATCGGCACGTTCTTCGCCTGCTGGACCATCTCGCGGAGAGCGTCCAGATGGGTGGCGGTGGTGTCAGCCATCGCGGCGACTCCCTCTCGTCGTTGGGTGACCTTGGCCGCAATGGCAGTTGCGACCGAGGCGGGGACGAACTGGCTCACGTCACCACCGTACGCGGCCACCTCCCTGATCATGGTGGAGGACACGGTTGCCCAATGCGACGAAGCCGGAAGGAAAATCGTTTCGACGCCGGTGAGGGCGTGGTTCATGTGCGCCATTTGCAGCTCGAAGTCGAAATCGGACGCGAAGCGAAGCCCTTTCACGATGGCTCCGGCCCCCTGCTCCCGGCAGAAGTCGACCAGCAGGCCGTCCAGGGCTGCGACCTCAACGCCCGGCAGGTCGGCGACCGCCTCCTCGACCAGGCGCACCCGCTCCTCGGCCTCGAAGAGGTAGTTCTTGGCCGAGTTGCGCCCCACCGCGACCACGACCGAGTCGAACAGCGCGGCGGCGCGGGCGATCACGTCCAGGTGCCCATGGGTCACCGGGTCGAACGATCCCGGACAGATGGCTCTCATGGCTGCCTTCCGACGCCGAAGTACAACGTGGTCTCACCGTAGCGACGATTCCACGACTCCCCACCGAGTCGGCCCACCCAAAGGGCGGTGTTCTGGACGACCGTTCCACGACGACCAGGCCGTCGGGAGCCAGCCAGCCCGCCCCGAGCCGCTGCAGCACCGCTTCCAGCCGGTCGTTGGCGACCGCATAGGGCGGATCGAGCCAGACGATGTCGTGGCCGCGCGGCTCCTGGGCGAGGTAGGACTCGACCTTGGTGGTGACCACAGTGACGCCCAGGCCGGACTCGTCCGCATTCCGCCTGGCCACCGCCGCGATCCGGGCATCGGCCTCCACGCAGGTCACGGGGCCGGCGCCGCGGCTGGCCGCCTCGATCCCGATGGCCCCGGAACCGGCGTACAGGTCGAGGAAGGACAGTCCGGCGAGCGCATCGTCCGGTTCCCCGGCGGCACCGAGCCAGGAGGCGATCGCGTTGAACGCCGCTTCCTTGACCCGGTCGGTGGTCGGCCGGGTGGTGTCGCCGGCGGGCGCGGCCAAGCGTCGCCCGCGGCCGCGGCCGGCGACGATCCGGGTCATGACGGCTCCCTTCGTGTCGATCCGATTCTGACCGATGCGTTCCGTCGAGGGCGGGCGAGTGTGAAGATGGGGCATGCCTGCGCACAGTCCGGTCACCCCCTCACCGACGACGAGGCCTGGTCGCGCCTGGCCGGCGCAGAGGTCGGCCGTCTCGCCACGGTTATGGCCGGCGAGCCCGACATCGTTCCGGTCAACTTCGTCGTGGACGGACGGACCATCGTCTTCCGGACGGCTGAGGGCAGCAAACTGCTCTCGCTCACCGTGCATCCGGCGGTCGCGTTCGAAGCCGACGGCTGGGACGCCGCCGGCGGCTGGAGCGTGGTGGCGAAGGGCACCGCCGCCGAGGTCACCGGGAGCGAGCGCGACCGGCTGGAGACGTTGCCGCTGCGTCCATTCGTGCCCACCGTGAAGGTGCACTACATCCGCATCGAGGTCGAGAGCATCAGCGGCCGCGAGTTCGCTTTCGGCCCCGAGCCCGACCCGGAGTTCGGCCTGCAGGCCTGAGTTCCGGGCGGCCCCGGGGTCTCGACAGGCTCGACCGCCGCCGCTCGCGGGGATCGGCCGCCGAAGGGGTGCCGCGGTCTCGACAGACTCGACCACCCCAGGATGGCGGGGCTCGGCCGCCGAAGGGGTGCCGGGGTCTTGACAAAACCGACCGCCGCCGCTCGCGGAACCCGGCCGCCTAAGGGGTGCCGCGGTCTCGACGGATCCGACCACCCAGGCCGGCGGGGCTCGGCCGCCGAAGGGGCGCCGGGGTCTCGACATACCCGACGCCGCGGCAAGCGGGACCCGGCCTCCGCGGTGGCGGGACCCGGCCGCCCAAGGGTGCCGGGTCTCGACAGGCTCGACTTCCCAGGCTGGCGGGCCCGGCAGCCGAAGGCGCGCCGAGGTCTCGACGGACTCGACCACCCAGGCTGGCGGCTCAGCCGTCGAGACTGCCGGGCTCGACCGGCTAGCGGTGGAGGGGTCCCTCCGGGCTCGAACGCCCCGGCGCAGGGCTCGGCCCGGCGGCGGGTGGCGGCGTCTCGACGGCTCTGACGGCCGGCGTGTCCCCCAATCGCTACGGGCTGGCCGGCGCGGTCAGCTCCGTTCGAGCCAGTCGGCGTCGGCGAGCAGTTCGGTTTGGGTGATCGCGTCGGCGAAGCCCGGGGTCGCGCACTGGGGATCGCGCCGGACCGCCTCGGCCGCCAGGTCCTTCGCGAGCGCGATGACGTCCCCGTGCTCCAGGACGCTGAGGAGGCGCAGGCTGGACCGGCCGCCGGACTGGTCGGCACCCAGCACATCGCCCTCGCGCCGCTGGACGAGGTCGAGTTCGGCCAGTTCGAACCCGTCGGTGGTGGCCGCGATCGCCTCCAGCCGGCCACGAACGGCAGGCTCGGTGAGCAGGCCGCTGACCAGCAGACACACCCCTGGGTGGGCGCCCCGGCCGATCCGGCCGCGTAACTGGTGCAACTGGGAGATGCCGAACCGGTCGGCGTCCCACACGACCATCATCGAGGCGTTCGGAACGTCCACGCCGACCTCGATGACCGTGGTGGCGACCAGCACGTCGAGGCGTCCGGCGGCGAAGTCGGCCATCACCGCGTCCTTGGAGTCGGTCGGCAGCTGCCCGTGCAGCACTCCGACCCTCACCCGGGCCAGAGGGCCCGCCATCAGTTCGGCGGCCAGCTCGACGACGCCCTTGCCCTGGGTCTCGACGTCGCCCTTGCCGCCGATCCGCGGGCAGACGACGAAGCCTTGCCGGCCTTGGGCCACCTCCTCGGCGAGGCGCTCCCACGCGCGTTCCACCCACGCGGGCCGCTCCGCGGCGTCCACGACTACCGTGCTGACCTGAGCGCGCCCGGCAGGGATCTCGGTGAGGGTCGAGACGTCCAGATCCCCGAAGATCGTCATCGCGACCGATCGAGGGATCGGGGTCGCGGTGAGCACCAGCACGTGCGGACGCGCGGCGGCCCGGTCTGTCAGCACCGCCCGCTGCTCGACACCGAACCGGTGCTGCTCGTCGATCACCACCAGCCCCAGATCCGCGAACGAGACCCGGTCGGCCAGCAGGGCGTGCGTACCGATGACGATCCCCGCGTCGCCGGACGCCACCCGCAGCAGCGCCTCCCGCTTGGCCGCGGCGGGCATCGACCCGGTGAGCAGGACGACGTCGGTCGCGACCTCCGGCGACCCCAGCAGGCGGCCGCCGGCCAAGTCGCCCATGAGCGCCCGGATGGTCTGGTGGTGCTGCTGGGCCAACACCTCGGTAGGCGCCAGCAGCGCCGCCTGACCNCCGGCGTCCACGACGTCCAGCATCGCCCGCAGCGCCACCACCGTCTTACCCGAACCCACCTCACCCTGGAGCAGCCGTTGCATCGGCCGCGTGCGGTCGAGTTCGGCGAAGATCTCGTCCGACACCTGTCGCTGCCCGCCGGTCAGGTCGTACGGCAGGCGCGCATCGAACGCGGCCAGCAAACCGTCGCTCCGCCGCGGCCTCGGGACGGCCGTGTGCGTGGCGGTGTCGGCGCGACGGTAGGCCATGGTCAGCTGGGTGGCGAAGGCCTCGTCGAACAGGAGCCGCTGTGCGCCGTTCGTCGCCTCCGTCGGCGTGCGCGGCGTGTGGACGGCGGCGAACGCGTCGAGCAACGGCAGTACGCCGGCGGCCTCGCGCACCCACGCGGGCCACGGGTCGTCCGCCCGCGACAAGGTGGCCAGGCAGAGCCGGGCACACTCGGCGATCTTCCAGGTGGGCAGCTTGGCGGTCGCCGGGTAGATGCCGACCAGCCCCGCCTGGCTGAGCCCGGCCATCAGTGCCTTCTGCTCCGACCGTCCGACCACGCGGCCGTCGGCGTCGAGCATCACGAACTCGGGGTGAGCGAGTTGGAGGTGCTCGCGGAAAGCGCCGACCTTGCCGACGAAGATGCCCCGAACCCCTTGNTGAAGCTCCTTTTCCCACCATTCCACGAGGCGCTGGTTGCCGAAGAACGTCACGTGCAGGCGGCCGTGGCCGTCGGTGAGGACCGCCTCCAGCCTGCTGTTGCGACCGCCCCGGGCATACCCGCTGGTCTTGATCTCGGTGCGCGCCACGCGGGCGATCACGGCCACGTGCTCGCCCTGTTCCAGCGTGGCCAGATCGGTCAACTCGGTGCCCGACAGGTAGCGGCGGGGCAGGTGTCGCAACAAGTCGCCGACGGTGAACAACCGGAGTTGTTCGAGGTCCTTGGCCGTCCGGGCACCCAGCACCTCCGCCAGCCGCGTCCCGAGCTCGCGGAAGGTCTCGGTGCGCCATCGCTGCGACTCCACTCCCACGCACCGCACCCTACTGGGCGGCTCCGACACTGGCTTCAGCCGGTCAACCGGGTCAGTTCGGCATCCATCTGGGCGCGAGTGAGGACCCCACGCTCACCCCGCGGATCACCCCGCCGGGGCCCATGAAGAAATGCGTCGGCACGCCGGCCAGTCCGTACCGTTTCGCCACCTGGCCGTCGGCGTCAGCGATCCGGCGCGGCAGCGGCCTGGGTGAGGTGCGGGCTCGTTGGGCCTGCTCACGACCGTCCTCTGCTGGTTGCCGGGGCGCGGCAGGCAGGCACGGGGCGCCCCTGCCGACCCGGGGTCCGTTCAGCAGCAGTCTATGGAATCCACGAGAACCACGTGAAAACCTCCCACGATTCCCGACCGGCCGGCGAACAGCGAAACGACCCGCCCCTGCTGGGACGGGTCGTGGGAACGGATGGGGTCAGCGGGTGACCTTGCCGGCCTTGAGGCAGGCGGTGCACACGTTCAGCCGCTTCGGGGCGCCGTCGACGGTCGCCCGCACCCGCTGAATATTGGGGTTCCACCGGCGGTTGGTCTTCTTCTTCGACCAGGGGACGTTGTGGCCGAAGCCGGGGCCCTTGGCGCAGATGTCACACACGGCAGCCACTTCGAAAACTCCTTGTTCGCTCATACCCGACCCGTCGCGACAAGCGGGATCGGCCCAACACGTTGGGGACCGGTCAACAATACCCGAGCGGCCGCGCGGTCACCTAATCGGCCCATCCAAGCACGGCCTCGGGCGTTCAGCCACGCCGGCCCAGCCGGGCCAGCACCCGGGTCTGGCGCGGAGCGTCCGACAGGACGTCCAGTGCCGGGGCACAGATGCCCTCCGCGTAGAGCATGTCGCCGAACCCCGCAGCGGCCGCATCGACGGTGTCGAGTTCGGCGTCGCTGAACCCGGCGTCCCGCCCAGCCGCCGTGGCCAGATCCCAGCAGTGTACGAGCAGGTCCCAACCGTAGAAGTCGACCATGGTGTCCCCGATCGTGGTCGGGCCGAAGAAGCCGTCGTAGCCTCGTCCGGCGACCCCGGGGTCGGCCAGCAGGGAGCGCACCCAGGCGTCGTGGGCACCCCAGGCCCGGGCCAGGTCGGTGTCAGTGCGGACGGGAGCGTCGTAGCCGTGTCCGGCGAGAAAGTCCCGCTGAGTGTCGAGCACATGAGTCAGGACGTCGGCCGCGGTCCACCCGTCGCAGGGCGAAGGCGCGGACCAGTCCTCGATCTTCGCCACCATGGCGCCGAAGGGGTCGGCAGTGGCGGCGTAGCGTTCCAGATGCATTGTCGTCATGCCGCCACGCTAGGAGCCGCCCCGGGTGGCGGTCTTGTACGTTTCCGACACAGTCCGGCGCTCGACCATTCCGCGTCGACTCTCGCCTCCGGCACCGAATCTCGGGTTGGGTACCCAATCTCGCCGTAGAAAGCGAGAGTCGATGCCGAAGGTGAGAGTCAATGCGGCTCTTCACAATCCAGGGTGTAGCTGGGGTCTGAACCCGCCGGTTTCGAGCAGCGATCTGGTGATGTAGTTGGTGAGGTTGCGGAAGCCGAGGGCGGAGCCTCGGAGGTGTTCGAGGCGGCCGTTGATGGCCTCGGTGGGGCCGTTCGACGTGCCGGGATGGTCGAAGTAGGCCAGCACGTCGCTGGCGCGCCGTTTCAGGGTGGAGCCGAGGGTGCGGAGCTCGGTCAAGGCTGCGGGGACGCCGCGGCTGAGCGCGGTGATGACTTTCTGCATCGCTTGTCGGCCGGCGGCCCGGTCGGGGTTGCGGTAGGCGTCGACAAGGTTCTGGTACACACCCCAGGTGACCTCGACCGGGGCGTGCTGGTCGTCGGCGAACACGGCCTCGAGCCGGGTCTTCTGTTTGTCGGTGAGCAGTTCGACGCCGGTGTGCAGGGTGCGGCGGGCGCCGTACAGCGGGTCACCGGCCCGACCGCGATGACCCATCGTTTCCTGCTGGAGGCGTTGCCGGCAGCGGTCCAGGGCGTCACCGGCGAGCTGGACCACATGGAACGGGTCCATCACCTCGACCGCGTCGGGCAGCTTGTCGACGGCGGCGGTCTTGAACCCGGTGAACCCATCCATTGCCACGATCTCCACCTGATCGCGCCACTCCTGGGGCCGCTCGTCGAGCCAGGTCGCGAAGACCTGTTTGGAGCGGCCTTCGACCATGTCGAGAAGCCTGGCCGGACCCTTGCCGTCGCGGACTCCGGTGAGATCGATGACCACCATCACGTACTTGTCGCCTTTGCGGGTGTGCCGCCAGCAGTGCTCATCCACGCCGATCACCTTCACGCCGTCGCACCTGCCGGGGTCGTTGATCAGGACTCGCTTCCCTCGGCCAGGACCGCGTCGTTCGCGGTGTTCCAGCTGACGTCCAAGCCCTCAGCGACCCGGGCCACAGTCAGGTGCTGGACCACGATCCCTTCCAGCGCCCACCGCAACCCACGCCGGGACAGCTTCGCCCTCGGCTCGGCGGCCCTGCTGGTGTCCTCTCGCCACACGTGACCGCAGCCACAGCACCGGTAGCGGCGGATCGTGACCTCCAACATGGTCGGGCGCCACCCGAGCGGTTCGTGCGCGAGCCGGCGGACCACCGTGCCAACCGCCACTCCCTGGCAACCGCAGCGGCGACACCAGTCGTCCGGAGCGACGACCCGGCAGGCCAACACCGCCCGGCCCGGCTCAAGTAGCTGACCCGTCACCACCAGGCCGAGCTCCTCGAGGCGGCAGAACGTGGTCAGGTCAGGGCAAGCGAAGGTAGCGTGAGGCACGTCGAGGTCTTCCCGATGGACAGTGTGAGAACTTCCATCANNTCGGAAGACCTCGACCCTCACACCGGCACCGACGCGCCGCCCCCGATCACAGCACCGCTACACCCTCGTTTGTGATGAGCCGTCAATGCCGAAGTTGAGAGTCGGATCCGAAGGCGTGAGTCGGCCCCCGACGCGGACTCGGTGCCGAAGGCGAGAGCCGGAGCCGAGAACCAGAGGCGGTGCCTCCCCTGGGAGATCCGGCACATGTCCCCGCCTGACGTCACCCCACCTGCCCGACGCCCACCGCGAGCCATTGTCCACTCTCGCCTCCAGCACCCACTCTCAGGTTGGGCACCCAATCTCGCCGCCGACGGCGAGAGTCGATGCCTAAGACGAGAGTTGGAGCCGAAGGTGAGACTCGGAGCCGAAGGTGAGACTCAGCGCCCAAGGCAAGGGTCGTCAGCGAAAGCAAGAGTCAGGGTCGAAGGTGAGACTCAGAGCCGAAGATGAGACTCGGCAGCCGGGCGCGGCGGCACCCAACACGCGAGGGAGGGCCGGAGGTGAGATCCGGGGGCTCGCGAGACCCGGCATCGAGGACGAGGGTGCGGTCTTGTACGTTTCGGACATGGCGCAGCGTCTCGATCCCGCCGACCGGGCCCACCTGGTGGATCCCGCGAACGCGCCGTTCACCATGGCGCGGGTGCCGGTCCGTCCGGAGTTGGCCGACCTGGCGCGCCGATTCTGGATCCCCGCGTGGGACGTCGCCGACCCAGCGGGATCAACCCAGCGCGTCCTGCAGTACCCGGTGTGCCTGCTCGTCGTCGCCGACAGCTACGCGCGCTGTTACGGCGTCACGTCCGGGCTCAGCACGACCACGCTGACCGGACGGGGCTGGGCCGTCGGGCTGATGCTGCAACCGGCCGCCGGGGCGATCCTGGCCGGCGAACCGGTCTCGGCGTTGACCGACCGGCATCTCCCCTTGTCGGAGCTGGGCTCACTGGACGGCGTCAGGCTGACCGCGGCCGTGCGGNGGGCGATGACCNCCGATCCATCGGACGAGGCCGCTCAGGCCCAGGCTCGTGTCATCGTCGAGGACGCGTTGGCGCCGTTCGCGTCCGTCGACGACGAGGGCCTACTCGTCAACGCGATCGTGGATGCCGTCGAGGGCGACCTCGAACTCGTCCGGGTGACCCAGTTGTGCGAGGCGTTCGGCCTGTCGGAGCGGGCGCTGCAGCGGCTGCTGCTGCGCCGGGTCGGCATCGGCCCGAAATGGCTGATCCGCCGGCGGCGCCTGCACGACGCCTCCGAGCGACTGCGCGCCGGCGAGCGAACCCTGGCCGACCTGGCCACCGAACTCGGCTACGCCGACCAGACTCACTTCACCAAGGACTACCGGCGCGCAACCGGGCTGACCNCCGGCGCGTTCGCCGCCCGGTTCCGCTGATCCGCCGGCGGCGCCTGCACGACGCGTCCGAGCGACTGCGCGCCGGCGAAGGGACGCTGGCCGACCTGGCCACCGAACTCGGCTACGCCGACCAGGCTCACTTCACCAAGGACTACCGGCGCGCAACCGGGCTGACCCCGGCACGTTCGCCGCCCGGTTCCGCTGATCCGCCGGCGGCGCCTGCACGACGCGTCCGAGCGACTGCGCGCCGGCGAGCGAACCCTGGCCGACCTGGCCACCGAACTCGGCTACGCCGACCAGACTCACTTCACCAAGGACTACCGGCGCGCGACCGGAGCTAACCCCGGCGCGTTCGCCGCCCGCTCCCGCTGACCCCGGACCGCGCGTTCGTCGCCCGGCTCCGCTCATCGCCCGCTCCGGCTCCGGCTGCCTGATCCAGCCGCGCACTAGCGGCGCCCTGATCGGCCGTCACCCTTCGCTCGCCACCCGCCGTTCCGCACTCCCGCTTTCGGGGTCTCCGGCGCGCCGCCCGTTGCCCGATCCCCCGCCCTCCCGACCACCGCCGGTGCCCGATCCCGTGGGCTTCCCGACCGCCGCCGGTGCCCGATCCCGTCGGCTCCTGGCCGCCGCCGGTTGCCCGATCCCGGACCTGAGAACAACCCAGTGGCCGCCGGCATGCCTAAGGCGACCGCAGCCAGGTTCACCCCACCCACGGACTGAGCCCGGCCCGGCGCCCGCGATCAGAGGTTTCGTTTCGTCCCCAGGCTCAGGTCGCGATCACCACCGGGACGATCATGGGACGCCGCCGGTAGGTCTGGTTCACCCACCGGCCGACGATCCGCCGGGTGAGCTGCTGCAGCCCGAACACGTCCTCGGCGCCGTCGCTCAGCGCGTCGTTGATGGCCGCGGCGATGTCGGCGCGGACGGCATCGAACACCGAGTCGTCCTCCGCGAACCCGCGGGCGTGGATGTCCGGACCGCTCACCAGCGTCGCCGAATGCAGGTTGACCACGGTGATCACCGAGATGAAGCCGTCCGCGCCGAGGATCTTGCGGTCGCTCAACTCGGCGTCCCCGATGTCGCCGACGGTCGAGCCGTCCACGAAGATGTAGCCGCAGTCGAGCTTGCCGACGACCCGGGCGCGCCCCTTGGCGAGGTCGACCACGGCCCCGTCCTCGACCACGAGCGCCCGCTCCCGCGGCACGCCGGTGGCGACCGCGAGGTCGGCGTTGGCGATCAGGTGCCGTACCTCGCCGTGCACCGGCAGCACGTTGCGGGGCTTGAGCAGGTTGTAGCAGTAGAGCAACTCCCCNGCGCTCGCGTGCCCGGACACGTGCACCAGCGCGTTGCCCTTGTGCACCACCGTCACCCCGTTGCGCGACAGCCCGTTGATCACCCGGTAGACCGAGTTCTCGTTGCCGGGGATGAGCGAGCTCGCGAGCAGGACGACGTCGCCCGGCCCCGCCGTCACCACCGGGTGCTCGTGGTTGGAGATCCGCGACAGCGCCGACAGGGGCTCGCCCTGCGACCCCGTGGACACGAGAACCACCTTGTCATCGGGCAGATTCTCGACGTCCTTCATCTCGATCAAGGTGTTCGCGGGGACGTGCAGGTAGCCCAACTCCTGGGCCACCGTCATATTGCGGACCATCGAACGGCCCACGTAGGCGACCTTGCGGCCATGCCGGACGGCAGCGTCGAGCACCTGCTGCACCCGGTGCACATGGGAGGCGAAACAGGCCACGATCAGCTTCTGCTTCGCCGAGGCGAACACCCGCTCCATGGCGGGCTCGATGTCGCGCTCGTGGGTGGTGAAGCCCGGGGTCTCGGCGTTGGTCGAGTCGGCCATGAACAGGTCGACGCCCTCCTCGCCGAGCCTGGCGAAACCGCGCAGGTCGGTGAGCCGGCCATCCAGGGGCAACTGGTCCATCTTGAAGTCGCCGGTGTGCAGGACGAGCCCGGCCTTCGTCCGGATCGCGACGGCCAGCGCGTCCGGGATCGAGTGGTTGACGGCCAGGAACTCGCAGTCGAACTCCCCNACCTTCGTCCGGGAGCCTTCGGCGACCACGCGCAGGTCCACGTCGCGGATGCGGTGCTCGCGCAGTTTCTCCTTCACCAACGCCAGGGTGAGCCGGGAGCCGATCACCGGGATTCCCGGACGACGCCGCAGCAGGTAGGGCACCGCGCCGATGTGGTCCTCGTGGCCGTGGGTCAGGACGAGGGCGTCGATGTCGTTCAGCCGATCGTCCAGCAGGTCGAGGCCGGGCAGGATCAGGTCGACACCCGGGTGGTCGTCGGAGGGGAACAGGACGCCGCAGTCGACCAGCAGGATTCGTCCGTTGATCTCGAACGAGGTCGAGTTGCGCCCGACGTCGCCGAGACCGCCGAGAGGGACGATCCGCAGGGTATCTTGGGCCAGCCGGGGCGGGGTTCGCAGGGTTTCACGCACGGCCCCCACCTTAGTGAGGACCACCGACAGCGCCTCATCCGGGATCGCCCGTTCCTGGGCAAGGCATCCGACCCTCCCGCGCGACCAGGGCCGTCGCCGGGTCAGCCGGGCGGCAGGACGGTCCGGGCGGTCCCGATGCGAGCCAGCAGTTCCTGGCGGAGACCGGCGAGCCGCGGGTCCGTCCCGACCTGCTCGATGCGCTCGTTGAGGAAGGCGAGTTCGGCGACGGCGTCCGCGAGTTCCCGGTACGCCGGCTGGACCGCTTTCGGCAGTCCGCCCAGCACGCTCCGCCGGACGGGGAGTGCCGCCAACGTGCCTGCCAGCGCGGGACCGAGGTAGCCCGCAGCGACCAGGCGGGGCAGTTCGCCGGCCACCAGGACGCCCTCGCGCCGGCGCTGCTGCACCCCGCTCCACACCAGCAGCCCGAGGGCCGGCAGCAGAGCCCCGAGGTAAACCGCCACGGTGACCCACAGGTGGAAGAACACCGACCCGTTCCAGATCCCGTGCAGTGTCGTGGCACCGACGAAGCCTGCCGGGATGGCCAGAATCCGGCTCCACCACGGCCCCGGCTGACGAGCCAGGTAGACCCCGAGCGCCAGCACCATCGCATACAGCGGGTGGCCCCACACCTTCAGGCCCAGCCGGACCACGATCATCTGCCACAGGTCGCCCAGGTCGCTCGCCCCGGACAGGTACATCAGGTTCTCCGAGTAGGCGAAGCCCAGCCCACAGAGCCCCGCGTAGACCCGGTGATCGACCAGCGTCGACATCTCCCGGCCGCGTCGTCCGGTGACCATGACGATCAGCAGGGTGCCTTTCGCGAACTCCTCGAACACGGGCGCGGCCACCGCAGTTTCGATCACGTCGTGGCTGGCGAACGCGACTTCGAGGGCGAGCGCCAGCAGCACCGCGACCGAGGCGCCCCACAGGGCGGCGAAGACCAGCAGGCGGCGCGGCTCGGGCTCCCAGCGGTCGAGCCACAGCAGGGCGGCCGTGCCCAGCGCGAACGCCGCCGTCGTGGGCACCACGGCGAGCGTGAACATCCGCGGCCCCAACACCGCCGGGAGCGCGGTCAGCAGGGCTGCCACGATCGCGAGCAGGATCAGGATCGCCAGCGGCATCCCCACTTTGCGGACGAACAGCCCGCGCGGGAGCCGGCGAGCCGGCCAGGGACGAGGGTGGTCACCGGCACAGGGTAGCGAGGGACGGTTCCGCCGCCGGACCGCCAGGAGCCACGGTGCGGCGATGAGCCTGTCGACATCCCTCGCCCGGGCAGGGGGCGTGCGGCGTGAGCTTGTCGAAATCCCGCACCGTCCAGGTTCCGCTCCGGGGTCTCGACACGCTCGACCGCCGGAGAACGTGCGGCGATTGAGCCTGTCGAAATCCCGCACCCGGACAGGGCAGTGTGCGGCGATTGAGCCTGTCGAAATCCCGCACCCGGACAGGGCAGTGTGCGGCGATTGAGCCTGTCGAAATCCCGCACCCGGCACGGCGACGTGCGCCGATTGAGCTTGTCGACATCCCGCACAGGCCAGGTTCCGCTCCGGGGTCTCGACACGCTCGACCGCCGGAGAACGTGCGGCGATTGAGCCTGTCGACATCCCGCACAAGCCAAGGTACACGCTCGACCGCCGGAGACGACCAGGTCTCAACACGCTCGACCGCCGAAGAACCTGCGGCGATTGAGCCCGTCGACATCCCGCACAAGCCAAGGTTCCACTCCGGGGTCTCGACACGCTCGACCGCCGGAGACGACCAGGTCTCAACACGCTCGACCGCCGAAGAACCTGCGGCGATTGAGCCCGTCGACATCCCGCACTGTCCAGGTTCCGCTCCGGGGTCTCGACAAGCTCGACCGCCGGAGACGACCAGGTCTCGACACGCTCGACCGCCGGAGACGACCAGGTCTCGACACGCTCGACCGCCGGAGTTGGCCAGGTCTCGACCCGCTAGACCCCGGAGACGTGCGGCGATTGAGCCTGTCGCAATCCCGCACCCGGCACGGCGACGTGCGCCGATTGAGCCTGTTCGACATCCCGCACCGTCAGGTTCCGCTCCGGGGTCTCGACAAGCTCGACCGCCGAAGACGACCAGGTCTCGACACGCTCGACCGCCGGGGCTGGCCAGGTCTCGACAACGCTCGACCTCCGGGTTCGTCCGGGGTCTCGGCGGCCGGGGATACGCATCAACTCGCCGGTTACCATGACGCGGTGATCGCCGACTCCGTCCGTTTGGCCCTGCCCGCCGAGGCCGGGCAGATCGCCGCGTTGCAGCGCCGCGCCTGGTCGTCCACGCCATCGGACGAACTGACCACCGCCCTGCTGGGTGAGGTCGACTTGGCCGCCATGACCGAGGCATGGGAGCGCGCGATCCTCCGACCGCCGCTGGCCCAGTTCCGGGTCCTGGTCGCCGTCGCGGGCACCGGACGGGTCGTCGGCTTCGCCGCGATCGGGCCCAGTGACGATCCCGACGCCGCCGGTGGCGAGGACGCCCTGGTCGCCGAGTTCGTGGTCGATCCGGCCGCCCGCGGCCAGGGCCACGGGTCCCGGCTGCTGAACGCCTGCGTCGACACGTTCCGCGCCGACGGCTTCGTCCGTGCGACGTGGTGGGTGCGCTCCACCGACGACGACCTGCGGACGTTCGTCACCGGGGCCGGGTGGGCGCCGGACGGCGCCCACCGCGAGATCGGCACCGAGGACGACCACGCCCGGGTCAAGCTCATCCGGCTGCACACCGACATCAGCACGGCCTGAGTCCCTTCGCCGCGGCGCGGGTTTCGACAGGCTCAACCGCCGCAGCAACCCACGCGCGGTGGCGGGGTATCGACACGCTCAACCGCCGCAGCAACCCACGGGATTGGCGCGGGGTTTCGACAAGCTCAACCGCCGCAGCAGCCCACGCGTGCTGGCGGGGTATCGACAGGCTCAACCGCCGCAGCAACCCACGCGTGCTCGCGCGGTCTCGACACTCTCAACCGCCGCAGCAACCCCGCTCGCACTGGCGCTGGGTTGACAAGCTCGACGGCCGCAGCAGCCCACGCGTGCTGGCGGGGTTTCGACAGGCTCAACCGCCGCGGTACCCACGCGTGCGGTGGCGGGGTTTCGACAAGCTCAACCGCCGCACCGTGGACGGTTCAACCGCCGCACCGGAACTCCGCTCGCACTGGAGCCTGGTCGACAAGCTCAACCGCGCACCCCCACGGTATGATTGAACGATGAATCATTCTCCGGAGGCCGCTGAGCACGCCCAGGGCGGGGTGTACTCCGCGAAGGGCAAGGAGTACGTCCGCGACAGCCGGTACATCACCGACCGGATCGTCGCGCACCCCAGCGCCCCGGACGAGTGGCCCGTCGAAGCCGGCCGCTACCGGCTCGTCGCCGCCCGGGCCTGCCCCTGGGCGAACCGCACCCTGATCGTCCGGCGCCTGCTGGGCCTGGAGGACGCGATCTCGGTCGGCCTGCCCGGCCCCACCCACGACGCCGACTCCTGGACGTTCGACCTCGACCCGGGCGGGATCGATCCCGTGCTCGGCATCGGTCGGCTCAAGGACGCCTACGAGGCCCGCTTCCCCGGCTACCCGCGCGGGATCACCGTCCCGGCCATCGTCGAGATCGCAACCGGGCAGGTGGTCACCAACGACTTCGCCCAGATCACCCTCGACTTCGCCACCGAGTGGACCGCGTATCACCGTCCCGGCGCCCCCGACCTCTACCCCGCGCACCTCCGCGACGAGTTGGACGAGGTGATGCGGCGTATCTTCACCGAGGTCAACAACGGCGTCTACCAGTGCGGCTTCGCCGGCACCCAGGAGGCCTACGACGCCGCGCACGACCGGCTGTGGACCGCCCTGGACTGGCTGGAGGAACGCCTGGCCACCCGGCGGTTCCTGATGGGCGGATCGATCACCGAGGCCGACGTGCGGCTGTTCACCACGCTCGTCCGGTTCGACCCCGTCTACCACGGCCACTTCAAGTGCAACCGGCAGCGGCTGGTCGACCTGCCGAACCTGTGGGGCTACGCCCGCGACCTGTACCAGACCCCCGGCTTCGGCGACACCGTCGACTTCGTCCAGATCAAGCGGCACTACTACGTCGTCCACACCGACCTGAACCCGCTCTCGATCGTGCCGAAGGGGCCGGATCTGGGCGGCTGGCTCACCCCGCACGGACGAGAGGCGCTCGGCGGCCGGCCGTTCGGGGACGGCACCCCGCCCGGCCCTGTCCGTCCCGGCGAGGAAGTGCCCAACCCGCTCTGAGCCGGTCGCACCCGCCCCCGGAAGGTGGAGGAAGTCAGCGGCGCCAGGGCAGGACGACGTCCTGACCGGTCACCTGCAACGTCAGTCCGTCGGCGGCCACCCGGATCGCTTCGAGTTTCAGGCCGTAGTCCAGCGTCACCGGAATCGGTTTCACCACCTGGTCGACGAGTTGCTGGGACAGCTCCGGGGTCAGCGGAAAGCCCACGACGCTGATCTGGGCGTCCCCGATCTTCAGGGTCTGGGCTTGCGGGTCGAGTTCCGGGACGCCGCTGACGCGGGCGGTCAACTCCTGGCCCAGCACGGTCACCGAGTAGTCGATGGCCAGCCGGCCGTTGTCGGTCTGTACCGGGACACCGGCCAACGTGGACAGATCGGCGGTGTCGAGCCGCGCGGTGGCGGCGAGCCGTCCGATGACCGCATCCCTGCCCTTGATGGCGATGCCGGTCGCGTCCACCACCGGGTCGCGCAGCGTCACCTGATAGCCGCTGATCGTCATCGGCCAGGCTGCGGTCTCCGCGTGGACCCCGTCGAGTCGCTGCCGGGCGAGCCCGACGAGCACCGGCCCACCCGTCAGGCTCACCGCGGGCGGCCCGGAGAGGGCGAGTTCGCGTTGCAGCCCTTGGGCGATCTGGTCGGCCAGGTAGGTGCGCGTCCACAGTTCGCCGCCGACCGCCGCCCCGCCCAACAGGACCAGGACGGCCAGGACGACCAGCAACCGGCGCAACGGCTCAGTCCAGCCCGAGGATGGCGTCGATGCCGACGGTGAGTCCGGGGCGCGACCCGACGGCACGCACCGCGGCCAGCACGCCCGGCATGTACGAGGCGCGGGTGAACGAGTTGTGGACGATGGTCAGCGCCTCGCCCTCGTTGCCGAACAGGACCTGCTGGTTGGCGAACAGCCCGCGCTGCCGGACGGCGTGCACGTGCACCCCGCCCACGGCGGCACCGCGCGCGTGGTCGGGGTCGGAGGTGGTGGCGTCCGGGGCTCAGCGAGCCCCCGCAGCCCTGGCCTCCGCGATCCGCTCGGCGGTGTTGAGCGCGGTGCCTGACGGCGCGTCGACCTTGTTGGGGTGGTGCAACTCGATGACCTCCGCGGACTCGAAGAACGGGGCGGCCAGTTCGGCGAACCGCATCATCAGGACCCCGCCGATCGAGAAGTTGGGCGCCACCAGCACGTTCGCCGTCGGCTGTGCCTCGACGAGCGCGCGCACCCGGTCCAACTTGGCCTCGTCGAAGCCGGACGTGCCGACGACCGCATGGATGCCCCGTTCCAGGCACCAGCCGATGTTGTCCTCGACCGCGTCGGGGTTGGTGAAGTCGACGACCACGTCCGCAGCCTCCACCGCGGCCCGATCGTCCCCGGCGTCGACCGCCGCCACCAGCTCCAAGTCGGGGGACGCGCTGATCGCCGCCATCACCTCGGCCCCCATCCGTCCCCGGGATCCGAACACCGCCACCTTCATCGAGAGCCTCCTCACGCGCGTGAGGGTCATCCTAGGTGCACCCGGCGGTGCGACCGGTGCCGCGGCTCGCTCAGCAGCCCTTCACCGTCACGAGCTGACCCTTGGCGTTGATGCCGCCGATCCACAGCCCCGTGACCGTGCCCGCGCCGTCCCCGGAGGCCGGGATCAGCAACGCCAGGTACCGCTTGCCGTTGGTGATGACCCGCACCTTGCTGCCCAGCCACGCGCCGGCGGCTTCGTTGGAGATGTCGTCGAAGTAGGTCGTGGTCCGGGGCAGTTCGCTCAGTTCGGCGCCGTAGGCCGCTCGGACCTGCTCCAGCGTCGACCCGATCCCGATGCCCCGGTCCGTCCGATAGCGATCGACGTCCTTGACCAGGATCCCGCGGAGCGGACCCCGTTGACCCCAGTCGGGGTACACGCCCGGGTACTGCCGCTCGAACGTCGCCGTCATCACGGTGCCGCATTGGAAGTCCGGGTGGTCCACCAGCAGGCCGGCGCGCTGGGCCTGCGCCACGGACATGCCGAGCGTGAGCCGGCCCACCCCGTCGAGGCGCAGTGCGGCCGCCGCGGTCGCCGGGCCGGACGCGCTCGGAACCGGCGACGAGACCGTCGGGGAGCCAGGGACGCGCGACGGCGAGGATGTCGGGGTGGCCACGGGCGCGGACGTTGTGGGCGGGGCCCCGACCGGGTGCCCAGCGGGTCGGGTTCGGGGACCGCCCAGAAGACGGGCGGACGCCACAGCGTCAGCGCCAGCGCCGCGACACCGACCAGGGCGAGGACGGCGACCACCAGGTGGGTCAACCGACGGCGGCGGGCCTTTCCGACGGCGCGGGCGGCCACATCGTGGGTCGGCGACACGGTAAGCGCGGCCATGCGTTCGCGCAGGCGTTCTTCGTAGGTGGCGTTCATTGATTGCTCCCCGAGGGCTCCAGGGTCAGCGTCGTGCGCAGTTTCGCCAGAGCGCGCGCTGCCAGTGATTTGACGGTGCCGAGCGGCAGGCCGAGTTCCTCGGCGGCCTGAGCCTCGGTGAGGTCTGCGTGGAACCGCAGCACCAGGACGGCGCGCTCGCGCGCGCTGAGCCCGGCCAGGTGGCGCAGGAACGCGTCATCGTCGTCCACCTCGTTGGTCGGCGACCAGACGGATCGCTCGGGTGGCGGGCCGACGCGCTCCCAGCGTGCGCGGCGCCACCAGTCGGTGGCCAGGTTGCTCATGACGCGGCGCGCGTACGCCTTCTCGGCACCCGGAATCACCTTGGGCCAGTTCAGGTAGACCCGGACGAGGGCCTCCTGCAGCAGGTCGTCGGCAGTGGTCCGGTTGCCCGTCAGCAACGCGGCGGTCCTGGCGAGGCCGGGACCCGCATTGGCCACGAAGGCGGTGAACTCAGCCTCGGTCTTCGTTGCTGCCTTCATGCTCCTGGAACGAACGGGACCCCTCCCACGGTTGCAGCCCGGACGGGTCGTCCGCCGCGTCGTCGCTGTCGTCGTCGACAGCCCCGCCACCGGCCCTGGGCTCCCGCCGCACCCGCTCGTGCACGGCACTGTCGTTGAGCGTGCCGTCGTCGAACACGCGGGGGCCGCCGTTGTGTTCCCGCTCCAGCCGCTCGTGCCACTCGTCCAGTTCCTCGTGCGCCGAGCCCCGGTGGGGTTCTGGCGGCAACTGCGGGAGCGAGTCGCGGATCTCCTCGGTCATCGGTGCTCCTCAGGCTCCGTGGGTGACCTCGTCGGAGAACAGCGACGAGATCGACTCTCCATTGTTGATCCGCCGCATGGCTTCGGCGAAGAGCGGCGCGACCGACAGCACGGTGAGGTTGGGCAGCCGCTTGGCGTCCGGCACGGGGACGGTGTTGGTGGTGACGATCTCGCGCAGGTCCGGCTGCGCCTTCAGCCGGTCGATCGCCGGCCCCGTGAACAGGCCATGGACGCAGGCCGCCGAGATCGAGCGCACCCCGATCTCGCGCAGGTGGTCGAACAACTCCACCAGCGAGCCCGCCGTGGCGATCTCGTCGTCGAGGACGATCACGTCCTTGTCCTTCACGTCGCCCACGATCGCGTCGATCACCACCCGGTCGTCGGCGAGGCGGCGCTTCGCGCCGGCGGCCACCGGCGCGTCCAGGGCGCGGGCGAAGTGGTTGGCCTCCTTGACGTTGCCGAAGTCCGGTGACACCACGACCGTGTTGGTCAGATCCCGCTGCCGGAAGTGCCGGGCCAGCACCTCGGTCGCGTTCAGGTGGTCGACCGGCATCTCGAACATGCCATGCACCTGTGGGGAGTGCAGGGCCATCGTCACCACCCGCTGCGCACCGGCCTTGTGCAGCAGGTCGGCGACCAGCCGGGCCCCGATCGAGATCCGCGGGGCGTCCTTCTTGTCCGAGCGTGCGTACGCGTAGTGCGGCATCACCACGGTCATGTGCCCGGCGGAAGCGCCGCGCGCGGCGTCGAGCATCAGCAGCAACTCGACGAGGTTCTCCTGCACCGGCGGCACGAGGGGCTGGACGATGAACACGTCCCGTTTGCGGCAGTTGCCGCGCAACTGGACCTGTAGGCAGTCGTTGCTGAACCGGGTGGTCCGGGCCGGAGAGAGGTCGACCCCGAGGAGCTCGCAGACCTCCTCGGCGAACTCCGGGTGGGCCGAACCAGAGAACACGGTGATGTCGCTCACGACCGAACAGCCTAGCCGGGCGCGGGACGGCGCGGCGGGGCGGGTGCGGAGACGGAACGCCCACGAAGCACAGCCGGAGACGGAAGAATGGCACCGGCGACCGTCCGGACCGGCGGTCGGAAGGGGGCCGGGATGTTCCAGGTGGGACACGTCCAATGCCGCGGCACGGGTTCGTACGTCGTCACCGGGCCTTTGGGGTGGCCCTGGTGACCGCGGATCTGCTCGAACCCGCACATCAGGTGGTCACCGGCCACCTCGAACCGGCTCGGTTCGCGACGTCCCTGGCCTCGGGCCGGCACCGCGCCTTCCTGCTCGACCTCGCCGCTCCCCTGCCGCTGATGACCGTGCAGGGCGGGCTCACGGTGCGTGCCTGGCGGTACGGCCACGACGAGCCCGACACCTGGACCGAGGACTTCCTCGGCGCGCAACTGGACCCCGCCGAGTACGTGGCGCTGGAGGTGGTGGCACAGGACGCCCTCACGGGCCCGTGGCTGCCGTTGTGGCATGGCACCGCCGCCGCCGGCGTCGTGCGGATCGGGTACCCGGGCGTCACGGGCGCGCCCGCCGCGAGTCCCGCCCCGGCGACTGAGACGGCGCTCCCGGACGTCGCCGTTACTGCCGCCGTCCAGGTGCCGGACGCGGCTGCGCCGGCGTCGCTCCCCGTCGGACGTAGACCCGGAACTCACCTACCGGCAGGCCCCGACGCTGGCCTACCCACCGCCACACGGGGCCGGCGAGCCGGGGCCCTCGGTGAGTCCGTCACCGGCGAGTCCGTCCGCGGCCAGCCCGTTCACGTTCCCGACCCCCTCCCCGTCGACCCCACAGAGGCCTACGACGCCACCATCTCCCAAGCCCGGCTGGCTCAGCACCGGGCCCGGCCGAATCCCACGAGCCCGGTGACGCTGCCGCGCCGCGTCCCCGTGCTGGTGTTCGCCGGCACGGCACCGGTCGCGGTCACCGGGGACGTGGTCATCGGCCGCGACCCCGACATGCGGGCGCTCGGCGGACGGCCGCCCGCGATGACCCTGCGGGTGCCAAGTCCGGACGCGGAGATCTCGCGCTCCCACTGCGTGGTGATGTCCGACCCCACGGACCGGTGACGGTCATGGATCTCGGCTCGTCCAACGGCACCGTCATCCGGCGGCCGGACGGGGCGCGCACCGAACTCGTCGCGTTCGGGGCGTCGAACTCGCCGAAGGGGACAGCCTCGAACTCGGCGAGGGCGTGGTGGTCGAGGTCCGCGGCCGGGATACCTGACCGGCCTCGTCCGCGGCTGGCGCCGACCGGCGGGCTCGCCGCCTACGGCAGCGTGGCGCAATCCTCGACCGGGGCGGAGGGACGTCCGTCGGAGCTGACCGCCATCACCTCGATGCACACCCGGCCCCGCGCGGGTCCGCTGTCGATCTCGGTGAGGGTGGTGCTGCCGGACTTGTCGGGCTGGCCGGCGCGGCGGATCGTGTAGGTGTACCGCACCGCCCCGCCGGATGAATCCGTCCACGTCCACACCACGGAGTCCTTCGTGAGCCGATGTTGCAGCGACGTGACGGGTCGGGGAGCGGGTCGCACCGGATCCGCGGGCTGAGCGGAGGGNCTCGGCGGCGCCGCCCGCAGGGTGAGTCCCTGCTGCAACAACACGGCGGTGATGAGGCCGGCGAGGATCACGGCGAGGACGACGACCGACAGCNNCAGGACGCGACGCCACGCCGCGGAGCCGCCTCGGCGGCGGCCTCGACAGCTCCGCCGGCTGGGCGTCGAGGCTGACCGGGGTTTGGCGGGCCGGGTCTCCACCGGAGCGGCCGCGGGCTGCCCCGGCAACAGCGGGATCGCCCGCATCCGGGTCCGGTCCTGGTCCACTGACGGCTGCGGCGCCACCGCCCCCGACGCCGGCAGTTCGCGCACCTCCATCGGGGTGGGCTTCAACTGCAGGGACGCCTGGACGGCCTGCAACGCGCGGCCGAACTCCAGGGCGGTCTGCGTCCGTTCCGCCGGGTCCAGCCGCATGGCGGCTCCCAGCACCTGCTCCAGCGCCGCCGGCGCATCCGGACGGCCCAGTGCGGGCAACCGTCCGGAGCGCACCCGCGCGGCCACCGCCACCGCGGAGTTGTCGCCGACCGGATCCTCGAACGGGCTGCGCCCGGCCAGCAACGTCCACGTGGTGGCCGCCAGCGCCCAGACATCCTGGGTGGGGTCGGCGATCCCGCCGGCCACCTGCTGTTCGGGAGGCGCCCACAGCACCGAGAACCCGTCCCAGCCGCTGGCCTGTTGGCCGGTCGCCGCGGCCACCCCGAAGTCGCCGAGGACCGGCCGGTCCCACGCGTTGAGCATGATGTTCGACGGCTTGATGTCCCGGTGCACCAGACCGGAGCGGTGCAGCATCTCCACTCCGCCGCAGATCTGGATCATCAGATCCAGCGCCCGGGCAACGGTCAGCGGCCGTGCCCGGACCTCGTCGCCGAGCGCGGCCACGGGGCAGTACTCCATGACCAGGTACGGCCGTTGGTCCTCGGTGGTGCCGACCGCGTACAGCGCCACGATCGCGGGGTGTCCCGACACCCGCGCCATCGCGTTCGCCTCCCGAGCCATCGACTCCCGACCGTGCTCGTCCGTCAGGTCCCGCAGGACCTTGACCGCCACCTCCCGCGAGGGCGACTCCTGGTGGTAGAGGTGGACGGTGGCGAACCCGCCCGCCCCCAGCGTGCGCAGCCAGCGGTAGCCGGTCAGGCGCGGGGTCGGGGTCGCCGGTTCGGACACGCTCATGACCTGACCTTCCTCCGGGCGCGGGCCAGGCGCGCCCGCCGCCGCAACGAGCGCAGCGACAACCGGCGCCGGGCCCGGGTGAACACCCCGGCACCGGACGACAGCCCGGCCCGCAGGTCCTTCGCGGCAGCCCAGGCCGCGGCCACCTCNCGCGGGCTCGGGATCCCTGCCCCGAAGGTCGCCGCGTCCGCCCGCCGGGCCAGCGCCAGCACCGGCGGCTGGGGCTGACCGGCGACCCGCCACTGCGGGGTCGCTGGATCCCGGCCGGGATCCGGTTCGTGCCACAGCGCCCCGAGTTCCCGGGCGCTCTCCTGCCTGGTGGCCACCGGGGTGATCACCGCACCGGCGTCGGTGGCCAGGTCCACCACTTCGTCCCACGCCCCCGCAACGGCAGCCGCCGGGGCGGCGTTGCGGCGCCGTCTCGTCCGGCTCCGCTTGGCCAGCAGGATCGCGGCGACCGGGCCGCCCAGGACGAGCAGGCCGCCCGTCGCGAAGCCCAGCAGCGCCCACGGAACCTCCAGCGGCTCCTCCGGAGGGTCACCGCCGGGCCGCTCGGTCACGGACGGGGGCAGCTCCACCGGCGGCTCCGGGGGCTCGGGGGCTGCNAGGACCTGCGGCCGCGGCACCGACCGGGGCTTGCTGACGTTGCTCTGCGGCTCGTGATCGCGCGGCGGCGTCGGATCGAAGGTGGCCCAGCCGATGCCCTCGAACTCCACTTCCACCCAGGCGTGCATGTCGTAGCCCCGCAGGTCGACCTGGCCGGCGGGGGCTTCCTCCGGGTAGAGACCCATCACGACCCGGGCGGGGATGCCGAGGCTGTGCAGCATCAGCGCCATCAGGGTCGCATACTGCTCGTCGTCGCCGACCAACTGCGGGGCGTCGAGCATCCGGGCGAGCCGGTCCGCGCGATGCCCGGGCAGGGAGTTGTCGGTGCCCTGGTTGGAGAAGAAGCCCTTGGTGGCGAGGTAGCGCTCGATGGCCCGGGCCCGGCCCAGTTGGGTCAGCTCGTCGGCGGTCAGATCGCGGGCGAAGGTGGCGATGGCGTCGGGGACGTTCTGGTCGGGGTGNCCGCCCAGCTGACCGGTGCCGACGCCGGCGAGTTGGCCGTCCGCCCACACCGGTGGCACGACGGTGTGGGTCGCGTAGGTGACCGTACGGGACAGGTTCCCGGTGGTCAGGGCCACGTTGGCCCAGCGGTTCACGTGCAGCCCGGCCTGGAGGGCCGTGGCGTCGTCGCCGCCGAACGTGAGGGTGTCGGTGATGCCGACGGTGGGCAGCCAGGGGCCGATCAGACCGTTGGTGGTGAACTGAAGGTCGGCGGCCTGCCCGTCGCCGGGCCAGGGCTGCTCGCGCAACCGCGTTCCGGCCCGCGCGTAGCGACCCTCGACCCCTCGATCGGGCTGNGACATGCCGAAGGCGATCCCGTCGTAGGTGTCCATGACCGCGAGCCGCACCCGGGCTCCCTCGGGCAGGGACGAGACGCTGACCAGGGTCGTCTTCTCCAGGTCGGTGGTGTAGTGGCGGAAGGCCGACAGCGGCGAGGGATAGTCCTGGACGTCCAGGGGCGGCTCCACCAGGTCCCGCAGCACCGTGCGGGAGTCGAACGCGCGGGTCAGCGCGAGAGCCGGGAGGGTCAGCCCGCCGGCCAGGGCCAGCGTCAGCCCGCCCGCGATCAGTTGCCGCCAGGTGCGCGCCGTGATCGTCCGACGTCCGGTGTCCGACCCGGGACGATCGACCAGCCCGCCGACGGCCCGGCGGCCCACGACGATGTCCGCGCCGGCCCGCTGCCGGCGCCGCCCGCGGCCCACGCCCACCAGCCGAGCACCGCGAGGATCCAGCCGNGTCACCCCNCAGCGGGTTCGACGGCAGGACCCCGGCCCCCAGGCGACCCCGATCAGGGCGAACAGGCCGAGCGCGACGCTGCCGGCCAGGTAGCGGCCGGCCCGTAGCGTGAACAGCCCGGCGGCCAGGGCGCAGAGCAGGCCGGACAACCAGGGCAGCACCGCCGGGCCCGTGTAGAAGGACGCCGGGGGCGCCAGGGTCAGCAGGTCCTTCCACGACATCACCGCTTGCAGCACCAGGGTTTGCAGCGTGCGGGCGGTGGGGACGAACCCCGCGATCGTCGTCTCGCGCAGAGCCGCGACCCCGCCGAGGGCGAGGTAGGCGGCGGCGGTGGCCGTGGCGGTGGTGAACACGTCCCAGCGCCAGCGGGTCGAGGCGAAGGCGAGCCCGAGCCCCACGACCACGCCGGACAGGGCCGCCACCAGCCCTGCGCCGTTGCCGAACACGCGTTCGTGGACGAGGGCCAGGGGCGCGAACAGGCCGGCCAGCACGAAGACCGTCCACCAGGGCAGCGCGAACCGCGAACTCATCGCGACCACCTCCCGGCGGCACCGACCAGGCGCGGCAGATCCTCCAGCGACGGGCACTCGGCGACGGCGCTACGGCCCACCGATCGCCGCACCGCCGAGCCGGACGTGTGGACCCGCACCACACCGGTGGTCACGTCCACCCCGGCCGCCTGGGGCCAGCGGACGATCGTGTCGTCCGGGGTGCCGGGACCGCACACGACGGTCAGCACCGAGGTGGCCGGACGGGCCGCGACGCATTCGCGAACCCGCTGCAGGACGCTCGGCGGCCCGGCCACCAGGCCCACCTCGGCGCAGGCGTCCAGCAGCCGGCCCGGACTCGTGGTCGACAGCCAGCCGGACGAGGTCGCCACCGACACCCGTCGGTTCCTGGACAGGCCTGCCACCGCCAGGGACGCCGCCACGGAGACGGCGGTTTCGAAGTCGTCCGGATCGGGCCAGGAGGCCCGGTCGGTGTCGAGCAGGATCAGGTGGTGGGAGCGGCGGGTCTCCTCGAACTGACGGACGGTCAGCCGCCCGGTGCGGGCCGTGGTGGGCCAGTGCACGTGCCGGCGGTCGTCCCCGGGAGCGTAATCGCGCAGCGCATGGAACGACACGTCGGAGGACGACAACCGGGCGGTGGCCACGCCCTCGACGTCGGACTGGAAACCGGTCGCGTCGAACGGCACCCGGATCGTCCGGGGNTGCACGATGAGCCGGACGGGCTCGTTCCACGGCCGGATCCGGCGGAACAGGCCCAACGCGTCCCCGCGCACCGACCGGGCCGGCCCCAGGACGATCACCCCGCGCCGATGGGTCGGCACGGCGAACGGTTCGGCCCAGGTCTCCCCGGTGCGAGCCGGGNNGACGACGAACGGCGGCGCCGACGGCCCCACGGGCAGTTCCACGATGCCGGGACGAAGGGCCCGCTGCCGGGTGTTGCGGACCCGCAATTCGCCCAGCACGGTCTGGCCGGCCACCGTCCGGGTGTGCGGCAGCGCGACCTCGACGGCGTAGCCGGAGCCGCCCAGCGTGCTGAGCGCCCCGATCAGCAGGCTGATCACGCCCACGCCGAGCACGACCCCCGCCTCCAGCCAGCCGGCCCGCCAGACCAGCAGGGCGGCCACTGCGCACGCCAGGACGACGGCCCAGCCATTGCCGGTGACCGCCCCGAGGGCGCGGACGATCCGGCGCGGCAGCGGCCTGTCGAGGACGCGGCGAGCGCGCGCCACCAGGCGACCGGCCGTCCCCAGGGACGGACCGCTCCCTCGCGATCCCGCGCACCCGCGCCACCAGCTCGGTCATGGTTCAGGTCACAGCCTCGCCACCGGTGCGGCCACGCTGAGCAGCGCCCGCTGCACCACAGCGGCCGCCGTCGCCCCGGAGAACGACGCGTCGGGATCGACCACGATCCGGTGCTCCCACACCGGACCCGCCAGGGCCTTGACATCGTCGGGCAGGACGAACTCCCGGCCCTGGGCCGCGGCCCACACCTGCGCGCAGCGGGCCATGCCGATCGCGCCGCGGGTCGAGACCCCNAGCGTCGTGGACTCGTCGCTGCGGGTCGTCTCGGCCAGCGCGGCGATGTAGTCGAGCACGGCCGGATCGGTGTGCACGCGGGCCGCGAGGGCGGCCAGCCGGCCGATCTCCCTGACCCCGAGCACCGGCTTGAGCAGCCGGGACCGGTCCGGCGCGGCAGCACCGGCGAGCACGTCGATCATCGCGGAGCGNGAGGGGTACCCCAGCGAGGTCTTCATCAAGAACCGGTCCAGCTGGGCTTCCGGCAACGGGTAGGTGCCGGCCTGCTCGATGGGGTTCTGGGTGGCGATCACCATGAACGGGTTGCCCACCGGGTGCGAGGTCCCATCGACGGTGACCTGCGCCTCCTCCATCACCTCCAGCAGGGCCGACTGGGTCTTGGGCGAGGCGCGGTTGATCTCGTCCGCCAGCACGATCTGGGCGAAGATCGGGCCGGTGTGGAAGCTCCAGTCCCCGGTGCGCTGGTCGTACATGTTCACCCCGGTGATGTCCGACGGCAGCATGTCGGGGGTGAACTGGATCCGGGAGTGGGAACCATCGATCGAGGCGGCGATCGCCCTGGCCAGAGCCGTCTTGCCCGTCCCTGGAGCGTCCTCCAGGAGCAGGTGACCGCCCGCGAACATCGTGGTCAGCGCCAGCCGGATCGGATGCGCCTTGTCGAGCAGCGCGATCGACAGGTTGTCCACCAGCGAGGCGAACGCCCGAGCGAAGCCCGCGGCTTCATCGGGGGTCAGGGTCATCGGTCTTCCTCTCGGTCAGGGGTGGCAGGTCAGGGTGCCGTTCCCCGGCCACGACGCCATGGTGTTCTTGTCGGTCACATTGGTCCGCATGTTCGACTCGCTCCAGCCGCTGGAGCCGACACCGAACGTCCGGCTGGCCCCGTCGATGTCGGAGACGAACGAACAGGTCAGGGCGGTGCGCGGATTCCAGTTGACGCCCCGCACCGAGAAGGTGTGGCACGCCGGTGGCGGGCTCGCGTCAGTNCGGGATGACCGGCACCTCGCCCCCGTTGCAGGACGCCGGGGAGACCTCGACGCTCCCCACGGCGAGGCCTCGACGACGTCGGAGGTGGTGCACGTGCCCTCGCTGTCGCAGGCGGTCATGGTGGCCTTCAGCAAGGTGCCCGAGGACGCCTCGATCGGGGTGGTTCCCGACAGGTTCGTGGTGGTGAACCGCTTCGATCCGTTCACGGTCAAGTAGAGCTGGGTCACCTTCGGCCCGCCGTTGTCCGCGGCGGACTGCCAGCTGAAGTCGACGGCTCCGGATCTCGGCTGCGCCGAGAGCGTGGGCTTGATGGGTGGGCCGTACGGGGTGGCGGGGGCCGCCTTCACCGCGGGCCCGTAGGAGGGGCGTCGAAAGCCNGTGGACACCTGGCGGAACGACACNCGTGACGGGGTCCCGTTGGGGAAGCCCCCNAGGGTGGTGCTGTTGAGGGCCTGCCAGCCCCCACCGGTGGAGTACTCCAGGGACAGCTGCGACTTGCGGTAGCCGTTGCCGGCCAACACCGAGGCGCCGCTGACCACCAGTTCCCCGTCCTTGCCGGTCGGCTTCACGGTGGGCACGGCGATCGCGACCGGCACCGACACCGCCTGGAACGAGACCGACTCCGGCTGCGACCAGCCGCCTTCGGTGTGCAGGGACACCTTGACCGTGCTCTGTTCGGCCGGCGCCACCTCCAGCACCGTCGAGGTGACGGAGCCGTCCGAGTCCAGCGTGCGGGCGCTGCCGTTGGCGGGTTCCAGCCGGACGAGATCCCACTGCCGCCCGTTGGAGTCCCCGGGGTAGGCCCAGCTGATCTCGATGCGGGCCACGGACGGGTCGTCGGAGGGCAGGTTGGCGTACTTCACCGACGTCGGCCCGGGCGGGGCCCCGAACGGCACGGCGGCGCTGGACGGCTCCGACACCTCTGAGGGCTCCTCGGCGTTGTTGGACGCCTGGACGCTCACCCGGTACGCCTGGCCGTTCACCAGCCCGGTGAGCTTGTAGGACGTCTGGTCGGCGCCGACGTTGATCTTGCGGCTCGTCCCGGTCACGTACAGCGTGTAGCCGGTGACGGGNGACCCCTCGCTGACCGGNGGTTTCCAGTCGATGTCGATCGACTCGTCGCCTGGGGTCAGGGTCGGGGGTTGNGGCCGCTCGGGCCGCTTGTCGATGAGCACCGGCGCCGACGTCGGGGACGAGTCGGACGTACCGGCGGCGTTGCGCGCCACCACCGAGAAGGCGTGCTTCTGGCCGGGCGGGCTGATCCCTGTCAGAGGACAGGACGCCGATGAGCAGCGATAGGTCTTGCCGGTGGTCTCGTCGGTGACCGTGAACGATTCGATCGGTGCGCCGTTGTCCGCCCCGGGGTGNAAGCTGACGATGGCCGACGTGGCGCCGGTGGGAGTCACCTCGACGTTGCTGGGCGGCTCCGGACGCGCCCTGACGACCAGCCGGACGACGCCGTCGACGAACCGGTCGGGATCGTTGGTCGCGTCCGCCAACCGGTAGTTCACGATCATCTGACCGTGGAAATCGGTCCGCGGGGTGATGTTGAGGTAGGTCCCCTGCGGATCGACCTGACCGTCGCTGCGATTGCCCAGCGAGGTGCTGAGGATCCGCAACGGCGTGCCCGGATACGGGTTGGTCGCGTAATCGGCGATGTTCACCCGGCGCAGCTGGCCCGCGTTGGCGTCGTCGATGAGGGCGGCACTGACCTGGATCAGCTCCCGGGACGAGGCGACGACCTCGACGGGGAACTCCTTGACCACCTCGCCGGACCCGTCGTTGACGCTCAGCGTGATGGTGCCGGCGGGCCCGCGCTGATGGTCGCGCGGCACGGCGACGCTCAGCAGGTGGCCACCTTGGATGGCGGCGCTCGTCTTCGCCAGCGGACGGACCAGGGTGTAGCCGAACGTCCGTGAATCCACCCCGTCGGGATCCTTCACCGTCTCGGCCAGGTCGACGATGGTGGGCTCGTCGGGTCCGACGCGGATCACCGTCGGGGTGAACTCGGGCGGATGGTTCACCGTGGCGATGACCTTGATCGGGATGGTCAGGCTCGCCGACAGCGCCGAGCGGTCCTCGGGNGTGCCGTCGCTGACCTCGAAGGACACNCCCGGTGTCCCCGCGAACTCCTCCGGCGCCTTGAACACGATGGTGTCGTCGCCCACGATCCGAAGCGGCCCGTCCGACCCCACGGTGGCCTTGACCTTCTCCGGGTCGGTCAGCCGGGGCGTCCGTCCTTCCCGGGTCAGCACGTAGTCGGCCAGGTCGATGGTCAGCTCGGCGCCGGCCCTGACCTGCAGGGGCAGCTTCGTGTCGTCCAGCCGCGGCCGGAAACGCTGCGTGCCGGGCACCGACACGATGGCCGATCCGGTCAGCCCGTCCTCGTCGGTGACCGTGTAGACGACCAGACGCCGGGTCGGTTCGGGCTTGACGAGCAGCACGGTGCCCTGGACGGTCACGCCGGGGCTCTTGCTCGACACCTTGAGCTTGGCGAAGTCGCCGTCGGGATCCTCGTCGTTGTTCAGCACCTGGATCTGCGCGGCGCTGCCATCGGTGGGCACGTCCGAGATGGCCAGGATGTCGTCGCGGGCGAGGGGAGGCAACAACGGCGCCGCGTCGGTGACGTTGAGCGTCAGCATCCCCACGGCGGTGCCCCCGCGGCCGTCGCTCACCTTGTAGGTGACCGGATAGGCGTTGGGCTCGTGCGGGGTCTTCACCACGATCGAGGTGCCGACGACCCGCGGCTCCAGCCGGGGATCCATCGCACGCACGGAATCGGCCACGAGCGACAGCCGGTCGCCGTCCGGGTCGATGTCGTTGTCCACCACGGGCACCGTCAGCAAGCGGTCCGGCTGCACCTGCAGGGTGTCCGGCACGGCCGTCGGCTCCTGGTTCACCTTGGACGGCGGCGCGATGCCGACCCGGACGCGGGCCGAGGCCTGCTTGCCCTGGCGGTCCTCGACGATGTAGGTGAACACGTCGGTGCCGGCGGAGTTGGGGGCGGGCGTGTACTCCAGCCAGTCGACCCCCAGCAGCGCGGTGCCNCGCTGCGGCGGCTGCTCGATGCCGACGAGGGTCACCGAGTCGCCGTCGGGGTCGATGCCGGCCATCGGCACCGGGATCCGCGTGGTCTGCCCGGCGAGCGCCCAGGCGGTCAGCACCCGCAGGCGCGGCGCGGCGTTGGCCTGATCCATCGCGACGACCTCGAACAGCACCTGGCCCGAGGCGAGGTTGTTGCTGGAATCCCGGATGGTGTACCCGACGTGCAGGAAGCCGGGTTTCGTGCCGGCCTCCAGCCGGACCTGGTTGCCGGTGACGAACGGGGTACCGACGTCGGGGTTCGGGGTGTACTCCAGCCGCGGGTCGACCCTGAGCGACAATCCGGCCGGGGAACGGTCGTTGGCCAGGACGGGCACCGAGGCGATGTCGCCGACCCGGACGCGCGCCCGGTCGTCCTGCACCTGCGGCGGCTTCTTGGTGTCGCGGGCCTTGACCGGGACCACGAACACCTTCGCCTTGGCGGTGCGGGTGCCGTTGGAGACGGTGTAGGTGAACGTGACGGCGTCCGAGAGGGCCCGCGGCGAGGAGATCCGCAACAGGTGGTGATCCGCCAGGGTCACCTTCAGGCCGTCCGGCGCGTCCACCGACTGCAGGACGAGCACGCCGCCGGTCGGGTCGGTGTCGTTGTTGAGNGGCGCGGCGAGCGCCGCTCCGTTGTCGGGCAGCAGGACGAGGTCGTCCTCGGCCACCGGCGAAGCCGTCTGGTCGGCCGCCACCACATCGATCCGGACGACGCCGAGCGTCGTCGACGGTCCATCGGTGACCGTGTAGCTGACGTAGTAGGTGCCCGGGGCGTGCGCGCTGAAGGCGAGCGTGCCGAGGTCGAGGTCCGGGACCAGGGTCGCCCCCTGCGGCGGCGCCGACACCCCNACCAGGGTCAGGGTGTCCGCGTTGGGGTCGGTGTCGTTCGCGAGTGGCTGGATCGTGGCCACCTCGTTGGCCCGGGTGACGTAGAAGTCACCGTTGGCCGTGGGCGGCAGGTTGCCCGGCCGCTGCACCTGCAGGGTCAGGTGTCCCTTCGTGATCTCGCGGCCGTCCGACACCTCGACGTCCAGCAGCACCGTGCCGGGCTTGGCGCCCAGGTCCTTGACTGTGACGGTGCCCTCCTCCTGGAACTGGACCTCGATGCTGTCGGGGCCCTTGACCGAGTGCAGGTAGATCAGGTCGCCGTCGGGGTCGCGCCAGTCGGGCAGCAGGTTGTACTCGACCTCGGCGTTGTGACCCACTTTCAGGCCCGGGTCGCGATGCTGGGCCGGGCCGGAGTTCACCGAATTGGGGTGGACGCTGACCCGCACCGAGGCGCTGTCGACGGCGCGGCCGTCGGAGGCCTCGTAGGTGAAGGTCGTGCTGCCGCTCGCGTCGTCGGGGACGTCGATCCGCAGCGCCTGGCTGCCGCGGGTCCGCCACACCGTCCCGAAGTCCGGCTTGCCCAGCGGACGGGCCGTCAGCACGTCTCCGTCGGCGTCGGAGTCGTTCCCCAGCACGTCCAGGGTCGTCGCCCGGCCCGGCCGGACGCCGAACTCATCGTCATTGGCCACCGGCGCGGTGTTGCGATCCTTGCGCTCGGGATCGGCGATCTCCTCCCGCGTCTGGGGGATTCCTCCTCGTTCTCCTTCGTCTTGAGCTGGNGACTCGACCTGGTCCCAGCCCTCGATGAGGACCATGTTCTTCTCGGGCAGCCACACCGAGCCGCTGCCGATGTCGTTGAGCACGATCAGCTTGCGGTTGGTCCGGAACAGCACGGTGCCGGCCCGGGCCAGGCTGTCGACCGTCAGCCGGACGATGTCGCTGGAGCCGTCGCACTGACGCAGGTAGTGCCCCGACACCGACCAGGCGGCGTATTCGCAGCCCTCCAGCCGNGACGGGGGCGGCCGGCGTACCGGGGTCGGCCCGTCCACCGCGGCGGGCACCTGGCTGACGGCGAACCGGTCCAGGTTCACCGACACCAGCGCGGTCGGCGTGGCCAGCAGGACGTGGTCGGCGGCCGGGCCGGGCTGTTGCAGCACCGCCCCGGCCGGGATGCCCGCCTCGGACAGCGAGTGTAGCGAACCGTCGGGCAGGATCAAGGTGTTGCTGCGCGCATCGAGCGCGACCGGTCGCGCACCGACCGCGGTGAGGGTCAGCTGCGCGGTGGGTGACAGGCCGGTGATCCGCGTGGTCGCGATGGCGTCGGCGGCGCCCCTGGGGGACACGACGGTGAACCGGCCGGCGGTCGCGGAGACGGCCAGGACCGTCCCTTCCACCCCGGCGGTGACGACGCCTCCGTCCAGATCGGTGGCGAGCGCCGTGCCCTCGGTGAAGGTCACCGCCGACGGGTTACGGGCGTCGGCCACCCACAGGTTGCCCTCGGACGCATCCAGGACGCCCAGCCGATCGCCGCCCTGCACCACCGTCGTGTGTTCGTTCAGGGACGTCGCGGCGCCCAGCCGGACGGCGGCGACATCCACGGGGATGATCGAGTTGACCGAACGATCGGCGAAGGTGACGGTGTCCTCGAACTGGCCGATGTCGAACTGGGCGCTGTTGGCCTTGAAGCCACTGTCGAGGACGCGCGCCTCGTAGTTCAGGTGGCCCACCTGCTGGGTGTCGGCCTTGGTGACCCAGATGCCGCCGTCGTTGACGTCGACCTCGGCGGTGGGCAGCCCNTCGTAGCGGAATGCGACCACCGTGAGCACCAGCAGCACCACAGCGAGCACCGCAGCGGGCAGCCGACGACCGCGCACCCAGCGCAAGCGGGTGTCCGCGGGGGTGGTGCGGGCCATGAAACTCCCAGTCGAACCGTTTTCGGGGGCGCGGGGCCGGCATTCCCCTGGCTCAGTGTGCCACGAGCGCCGAGCCAGCTCGGGCCCCGCTCAGGCGGCGGAAAGGGTGCCCGGCGCCACCCTTTCGGATGGCGCCGGACGTCTTCGTCAGCGGTGGGTCACTGGGCGGGTGCCGCGGCCTCGTCCGTCTTCTCCTCCACGACCGGGACGAGCGACAGCTTGCCCTTGTCGTCGATGTCGGAGATCTCGACCTGGATCTTCTGGCCGACGCTCACCACGTCCTCGACGTTCTCGACGCGATGGCCGTTGTTCAGCGCCCGCAGCTTGGTCACGTGGAGCAGGCCGTCCTTGCCGGGCAGCAGCGAGACGAAGGCGCCGAAGTTCATGATCTTCACGACTGTGCCCAGGTACCGCTCCCCNTTCTCGGGCATCGTCGGGTTGGCGATCGCGTTGATCATGGACCGCGCGGCCTCGGCGGCCTCGCCGTTGTCGGCACCGATGTAGATGGTGCCGTCGTCCTCGATCGAGATGTTGGCGCCGGTGTCGTCCTGGATCTGGTTGATCATCTTGCCCTTGGGGCCGATGACCTCGCCGATCTTGTCGACGGGGATCTTCACGGTGATGATCCGCGGCGCGTAGGGNCTCATCTCGTCCGGGGTGTCGATGGCCTCGTTCATGACCTCCAGCAGCGTGTGCCGGGCCTCGCGGGCCTGCAGCAGCGCGGCGGCCAGCACGTCGGCGGGGATGCCGTCGAGCTTGGTGTCCAGCTGCAGGGCCGTGACGAAGTCACGGGTGCCGGCGACCTTGAAGTCCATGTCGCCCAGCGCGTCCTCGGCGCCCAGGATGTCGGTGAGCGCGATGTAGGACGTCTGGCCGTCGATCTCCTCGCTCATCAGGCCCATCGCGATGCCCGCAACAGGAGCCTTCAGCGGCACGCCCGCGTTCAGCAGGGCGAGCGTGGAGGCGCACACCGAGCCCATCGAGGTGGAACCGTTGGAGCCCAGCGCCTCCGACACCTGCCGGATCGCGTAGGGGAACTCCTCGCGCTTCGGCAGCACCGGGACGAGCGCCCGCTCCGCCAGCGCCCCGTGGCCGATCTCGCGGCGCTTGGGCGACCCGACCCGGCCGGTCTCACCGGTGGAGTAGGGCGGGAAGTTGTAGTTGTGCATGTAGCGCTTGGTGGTCTCCGGCGCCAGGGTGTCGAGCTTCTGCTCCATGTCCAGCATGTTCAGCGTGGTGACGCCCAGGATCTGGGTCTCGCCGCGCATGAACAGCGCCGAGCCGTGCACCCGCGGCAGCACGCCGACCTCGGCGGACAGCGTCCGGATGTCGTGGGTACCGCGGCCATCGATGCGCACCTTCTCGGTGAGGGTGCGGTGCCGGACGACCTTCTTGGTCAGCGCCCGGAAGGCGCCGGTGACCTCCTTCTCGCGGCCGTCGAAGCCCCCGTCGAGTTCGGCGTGGAGGTCGGCGAGCAGCCGCTCGGTGGCGGTCTCACGCTCGGCCTTGCCGACGATGCTCATGACGTCCCTCAGCCGCTCGGCGCCGGCGGCGGACACCGCCTCGAACGCGTCGGACTGGTAGTCCAGGAACAGCGGGTACTCCTTGACCGCCTTCGGGAACATCGCGGCCAGCTCGGCCTGCGCGTCGCACAGGGCCTTGATGAACGGTTTCGCGGCCTCCAGACCGGCGGCGACGACCTCCTCGGTGGGCGCGGTGCGCCCGGACCGGACGAGATCCCAGGTGGCCTCGGTCGACTCGGCCTCGACCATCATGATCGCGACATCGCCATCGGCCAGCACCCGGCCGGCCACGACCATGTCGAAGGTCGCGCCCTCGAGCTGCTCGACGGTCGGGAAGCCGACCCACTGGTCGCCGATCAGGGCGACGCGGACGCCGCCGACGGGGCCGGAGAACGGCAGCCCGGCCAGCGTGGTGGAGGCGGACGAGGCGTTGATCGCCAGCACGTCGTAGAGGACGTTCGGGTTCAGCGCCATCACGGTGACGACGACCTGGACCTCGTTGCGCAGGCCCTTGACGAAGCAGGGCCGCAGCGGACGGTCGCAGAGCCGGGCGGCGAGGATCGCACCCTCGCCGGGGCGGCCTTCACGGCGGAAGAACGAGCCGGGGATGCGGCCCGCGGCGTACATGCGCTCCTCGACGTCGACGGTCAGGGGNAAGAAGTCGACCGCGTCGCGCGGGTTGTTGGCCGCGGTCGTGGCCGACAGCAGCATGGTGTCGCCGTCCAGGTAGACCGCGGCGGAGCCGGCGGCCTGGCGGGCGAGGAGTCCGGACTCGAACCGGACGACGTGCTTACCGTGAGCACCGTTGTCGATGACGGCCTCGGTGTAACGGACGTCGGGTCCCTCCATGGGGATTCCTTTCAGGTGGGCCCACCGCCCTCGCCCCGTCCGGTCTTCGATCGAGGCCCGCGGGTGCCGTCCGTCCCTGGCGGGTGGGTGGCTGACCCGAAGGCCACTACCGAGGACCGGTCCAGTCGGGGCCAGTCGATGAGCGGTTGTGGTGAGTGTTCAGTTGTGGTCGGTTTCGGTGGCGGTGCGCCACCGGTGAATGTGGGTCGGGGAGCGGACGGATCCGCTCCCCGATCAGGTCACCGGCGCAGGCCGAGACGCGCGATCAACTCGCGGTAGTGCTCGACATCCTGCTTGGCGACGTAGTTCAGCAGCCGGCGGCGCTGGCCGACGAGCAGCATCAGGCCGCGGCGGCTGTGATGGTCGCCCTTGTGCTCCTTGAGGTGCTCGGTCAGGTGCGCGATGCGCTTGGTCAGCAGGGCGATCTGGACGTCCGGAGAGCCCGTGTCGCCCGGCTTGGTGGCGTAGTCCTCGATGATCTGCTTCTTGGTGGCGGCATCCACGAAGGTGCTCTCCTTTCGGTTTCCCGTTGCGCGGCGCAACCCTGCCGTCGGGGCACGGATCCTGGATCGGATCCGTTCGGTTGCTCTGAGAAGTCCGCGGGCGTCCTGACGCCAAGGGCTGACTCTACCGGACGAGCCCTGCCCCGCCGAAATCGGTGCGGCGCGTCCATCGACACGTGACCCCGGGTGGTGGCAGGCTCCGGCCAAGGGGGTGACAGCTGGCCACGAACAAAGGAGTCAGGTCATGAGGCGATTCATCGGTTTCCTCGGCTTGGTGCTCGTTCTGACCGGGTGCGGGGTGGCCCGGTGGCCACCGTCACCGTGACCGCCCCGGCCGGTTCGTCCAGCCCTGCCGCCTCCGGGTCCCCGCGTCCGCGACGGCGAAGCCCTCGGCGAGCCCGAGCGCCCGGACGCCGCATCCCGACGCCGATACCAGCAAGCCGAACATCGGGACGCTGCCCTCCTCGCTGCGGCTCACCAAGGAGTTCAAGGCCGACAAGACCTTCGGCGCCCTGCCGCTGTGCAAGGGCAAGACCTGGAAGGACCTGCCCTCCCTGGCCAAGCGGCGCGCCAGCCAATCGGGAACTGGATCAGCGAGAGCGGCGACAGCTGGCGCCAGGAAGGCGTCATCGTCACCACGGACGCTGCGGCCGCCCAGGCGCTGATGGCGGAGTTGCTGGCCGTCGCCCAGGCGTGCGCGAAGGATCCGATCCCCGTCGGCGACGGCAACTCGTCGGTCTCGAAGGTCAGCACGCTCAAGGGCGTTGGCGCGGAAGCGTTCCAGGTCGCCCGCGAGATCGTCAAGGCCGACAACACCAGCGCCGGCGTGGAGGGTTCCACCCTCGCCGTCGGCCGTTCGGGCCGGACGATCATCGCCATGCGCTACGGCGTCTACTTCGACACCCCGATCACCAAGCCCGCCGAGGCGATCACCGACGACGGGCTGGCCAAGGACCTCAAGAAGCGGCTGACCAAAGCCCTGGCGTGACCGCCCGCGGGATCGCCGACGCAAACTACCCCCAGGAGCGGGTCACGACCGTATATGTCCCGAAGGGCCCGCTGGGGTAGTTTCGGTCGCGGCCCGCGCCACGGACGAAGTCAGTAGCGGTACAACTCCGGCTTGAAAGGGCCCTCCGCCGGCACCCCGAGGTACTCCGCCTGCTCGTTGGTCAGGGTGGTCAGCTTCACGCCGAGCGCAGCCAGATGGAGCCGGGCGACCTCCTCGTCCAGTTCCTTGGGCAGGGTGTAGACCCCCACCGGGTACTCCTCGGGCTTGGTGAACAGCTCGATCTGGGCGAGCACCTGGTTGGTGAAGGAGTTGCTCATCACGAAGCTGGGGTGGCCGGTCGCGTTGCCGAGGTTCAGCAGCCGGCCCTCGCTGAGCACGATCACCGCGTGCCCGTCCGGGAACACCCACTGGTCGACCTGCGGCTTGACGTTGCGGCGCTGGATCCCCGGTACCGCCTCCAGGCCGGCCATGTCGATCTCGTTGTCGAAGTGGCCGATGTTGCCCACGATCGCCAGGTGTTTCATCGCCGCCATGTGTTCGGCGGTGATCACCTTGAGGCAACCCGTGGTGGTGACGAAGATATCNGCCGACCCCACCACGTCCTCGATGGTCGTGACCTGGTAGCCGTCCATGGTGGCCTGCAGCGCGCAGATCGGGTCGATCTCGGTGACGATCACCCGGGCGCCCTGGCCGGCCAGCGCCTCCGCCGAGCCCTTGCCGACGTCGCCGTAACCGCACACCACGGCCACCTTGCCGCCGATCAGCACGTCGGTCCCCCGGTTGATCCCGTCGATCAGGGAATGCCGGATCCCGTACTTGTTGTCGAACTTGCTCTTGGTCACCGAATCGTTGACGTTGATCGCCGGGAAGAGCAGCGAGCCGTTGCGGGCCATCTCGTACAGCCGGTGCACGCCGGTCGTGGTCTCCTCGGTCACGCCCAGGATCGAGTTCGAGATCGCCACCCAGTCCAGGTTGCTGGCCTTCAACGCGACCAGGACGACCCGGTACTCAGCCGAATCGCGCTCGGTCGGCTCGGGGACNGACCCCGCCTTGGCGAACTCCACGCCCTTGTGGACGAGCAGGGTCGCGTCCCCACCGTCGTCCAGGATCATGTTGGGCCGCCGGTCGCCCCAGTCGAGGATCTGCTCGGTGCACCACCAGTACTCGGCCAGGGTTTCGCCCTTCCAGGCGAACACCGGCACNCCCTTGGGCTCCTCGGGCGTGCCTTCGGGCCCGACGACGACCGCGGCGGCCGCGTGGTCCTGGGTCGAAAAGATGTTGCACGAGGCCCACCGCACCTCCGCCCCGAGGGCCACGAGCGTTTCGATCAGGACGGCGGTCTGCACGGTCATGTGCAGGGAGCCGGCGATCCGCGCGCCGCGCAGCGGCTTCGACTCCCCGTACTGTGCCCGCATCGCCATCAGACCGGGCATCTCGTGCTCGGCAAGGGTGATCTCGGTGCGTCCGAACGCGGCGAGGTTGAGGTCTGCTACCCGGTGATCCACGGCGCGGAGCCTACCCCATCGCCCCTGCGCGCCCGAGGTGACAACGAGGACGCCAAGGGCTTGGATAGGCAGTGGAACACCCGCGGTCACGAAGGAGAGACATGCCGGTTGTCATCGGGATCCCGGCCAACGCGGATCCGACCGAACGCCGCACCCCGATCGTGGGTGACGTGGCCACCAAGCTGAGGGCCCTGGGCGCCGAGATCGTCGTCGAACGTGGCGCCACCAAGGGCGCCTACGTGGGCGACAAGGACCTCGGGCAGGTCACCTGGGTGGACACCGCTGCCGAAGTGCTCGCCGCCTCCGACGTCGTCTGGACGATCGGCCCGCCCACCGACGAGACGATTCGCGCGATGAAGCCCGGCACGGTGCTGATGGGCACCCTGGCGCCGTACGCGAGCGTCGAGCGCGTCCAGGCGCTGCTCGACGCCCAAGTGACCGCGTTCGCGCTCGAACTGCTCCCCGGATCTCCCGCGCGCAGTCGATGGACGTGCTGAGTTCCCAGGGCGCCGCCGCGGGCTACCAGTGCGTGCTGATCGCCGCCGCGCGGGCACCGAAGTTCTTCCCGATGCTCACCTACGCCGCCGGCACGATCCGGCCGGCCAAGGTGCTGGTGATCGGGGCGGGGGTCGCCGGCCTGCAGGCGATCGCCACCGCGAAGCGGCTGGGCGCGATGGTGGAGGGCTACGACGTCCGTCCCGAGACCAAGGAGCAGATCGAGAGCCTGGGCGCGAAGTTCGTCGACACCGGCGTGAGCGCGACCGGGACGGGCGGCTACGCCCGCGAGTTGAGCGAGGACGAGAAGGCTCAGCAGGCGACCCGGCTCGGCAAGGCCGTTGCCGCCTGTGACGTGCTGATCACCACCGCCGCGGTGCCGGGCAAGAAGGCCCCGCAGATCGTGGATGAGCGCATGGTCAGCTTCATGAAGCCGGGCTCGGTGATCGTCGACATGGCCGCCGAGATGGGCGGCAACGTGTACGGCACGCAGGCCGGCAAGGAGGTCCGGTGGGCCCGGCCCATGTGGTGGGGCCGGTGAACTTGCCCAACCGGATGCCCGTCCATTCCTCGGAGATGTTCAGTCGCAACCTGCTGAACTTCATCACCCCGATGATCGTCGAAGGCCAACTGACCCTCGACTTCGACGACGAGGTCGTGGCCGGCACGGTCCTCACTCACGCCGGATCGATTCGCCACGCCGTGGTCAAGCAAGTGCTGGGCCTGTGAGGCACGAGGAGACACACCGATGACCGACCTGTTGTACGTCTACATCTTCATGTTGGCCGCGTTCACCGGCTACGAGGTGATCTCGCGGGTGCCGGTGATCCTGCACACGCCGCTGATGTCGGGTTCGAACTTCGTCCACGGCGTCGTGCTGGTGGGCTCGATGTTCGCCCTCGGGCACGCGGAAACGCCGCTGCAGCTCGTCCTGGGCTTCCTGGCGGTGCTGCTGGGCGCCGCGAACGCCGCCGGCGGCTACGTGGTGACCGAGCGGATGCTGGGGATGTTCTCGGCGAAGAAGAAGGAACTGCCCGCGACCAAGGCCAAGGAGGCCTGAGCCATGACCTGGCTGATCAACGCCCTGTACCTGGGCGTCGCCATCTTGTTCATCCTCGGCCTCAAGGCCATGTCCTCGCCGGTGACCGCCCGCCGGGGCATCGCGTGGGCGGGGGTCGGCATGGTGCTGGCCACGCTGGCCACCTTCTTCATCCCCAGGATCGAGAACGGCCACGAGAACGGGCTGCTGTTCTTCTCCTCCGGCAAGATGCTCAACCTGATCCTGGTCGTCGTCGCCATCGCGATGGGCGGCGGCGTCGCGTGGTGGGCCGGCAAGGTCGTCAAGATGACCGACATGCCGCAGATGGTCGCCATCTACAACGGCATGGGCGGTGGCGCCGCGGCGCTGATCGCGGCCGTTGAGTTCGCCAGCAACGAGAGCGTCACCGGGATCGTCCCCTCGACCCTGGCGGTGTTGGGCTCGCTGATCGGCTCGGTCGCCTTCTCGGGCTCCGTGGTGGCGTTCCTGAAGCTCCAGGGGATCATGAAGAAGACCTGGCGGCTGCCGGCCCAGAACGTGGTCAACATCGTGCTGGCGCTCGCGGCGCTGGCGCTGGGCATCGCCATCGTGATCACCCCGCCCGGCACGCTGCGCTCGCTGCTGCTGGTCGTGTTCTTCGCGCTGAGCCTGTTCCTGGGCGTCGTCCTGACCTCGCCGATCGGCGGGGCGGACATGCCGGTGGTCATCTCGCTGCTCAACGCGTTCACCGGCCTCGCGGTCGGCTTCGAAGGCTACGTCCTGGGCAACCCCGCGCTCATCATCGCGGGCATCGTCGTCGGCGCGTCCGGCACCCTGCTCACCCAACTGATGGCCAAGGCGATGAACCGTCCGATCAGCAACGTGATCTTCACCCCGATCACCGGCGAGGCGCAGGCCGCCGGCGAGATCGGCGGGACGATGAAGGAGGTCAGTGCGATCGACGCCGCGGCGATGATGCGCTACGCCGAGAAGGTCATCATCATCCCCGGCTACGGCATGGCCGTGGCGGGCGCGCAGCACAAGGTCTGGGAGATGACCAAGATGCTGGAAGAAGCCGGCGTCGAGGTGAAGTTCGCGATCCACCCGGTCGCCGGACGGATGCCCGGCCACATGAACGTCCTGCTCGCCGAAGCGNGGGTGCCCTACGACATGATCTTCGACCTGGAGGAGATCAACGCCGACTTCCCGCTCACCGACGTGGCCCTGGTGATCGGTGCCAACGACGTGGTCAACCCGGTCGCCCGGACCGACAAGTCCTCCNCCATCTACGGGATGCCGATCCTCGACGCCGACAAGGCCCGCCAGTGCATCGTCATCAAGCGGGGCAAGGGAGCCGGCTACTCCGGCATCGAGAACGCCCTGTTCTACGCCGAGAACACCTCGATGCTCTACGGCAGCGCCCAGCAGGCGATCGCGGACGTGATCGCCGGGCTCAAGGAGTTCGCCGCCTGACCGACGAAAGGCGCCCGGCCCCTGCGGGGACCGGGCGCCTGCGTCGTTCCAGGGATCAGCCCATCGACTTGACCTTGGAGGGATCCGGCGCCTGGATGTCGACCGGCTCGCCGTACTTCGACATGGTGCCCTTGGTGGAGATGTCGCCGGCGCTGGAGGAGTACTTGAGGACGAACTGCCGCGGCCGCAGCTGGTCGTCCAGCCAGATCTCATAGGGGATGTCGCCCACGGCCGACTTGCCGCCTCCCAGCTTCGACATCGCCGCACCGTCGAGCACCATCGTGTAGTGCTTCGTCGCGACCCCGTCCACCGTCTCGTCGCCGGCCAGGGTGAAGTTCTTCACGTACTGCCGCGACTGGGCGAGCAGCGCGCCGGGGTCGACGGCACCCGCCTGCTCGCTCTGCGCTGCCGACGCCTTGAGCCAGGTGTCACCGGCGCCCATCTTCATGTAGGTGTCGGCGCCGATGGTGACGACCTCCAACTGCTGCCCTCCGGCCCCGGTGACGAGGCGCATCTTGCGCTTCGCGGGATCGGTGGCGTCGGTGTACATCGTCGACTTGTACGTCTGGCCGGCCAGCTGAGTGGTCATCTCGGTCACGTAGGTCTTGGCCGCGGCCACCGCCTGCGCTGACTGGGCCAGCACCTCGGTGTCGGCGCCCGCCGCGGCCGAGCTGGAGGCGGCCTGGGCCGAGGCGGGCGCGCTCTGGCTGGCCGTGACGGTGCTGGTGCAGCCGCCCAGCAGGGCCAGCGGCAGCAACGCCGCCGCGAGAGTGGTCTTGGTGATCTGCATCGAGTTCCTCTCCTGGGATGGATCGGCTCCATCGTAGGGCGGCCCGGTCCCAGTCCCGGTCCTGGGGGACCGGCCCGGCACCGGGTCTGGCAAGATGTAACACTGGCACCCCGGTTTCCGGGGGCGGTCATGGCGGGTGCAAGGAGAGGTTGAGACGAGATGAGCGAGCCCATTACCGTCCGGTTGTGCGAGGTCGGGGACCTGCCGCAGCTGGCCCAGCGGGAGCCCCATCCGGCCGCCAACTACGCGGCGAACCACTTCTCCCGCCAGCAGAAAGGCAACTACTTCTTCGCCGTCGCGTGGCGGGGCGACGAGCCACTGGGCACCAGCGTGCTGGACTGCCGTCCGGGCAAGCTGCAGCCGGAACTGAAGAGCCTCTGGGTCTACCCCAACGCCCGCCGACAGGGCGCCGCTCGGGCGCTCACGCGGTTCCTGGAGTCCGAGGCGCTGCGCCAGGAGTTCACCGAGGTCTTCCTGCGGGTCGACCCGGCCAACGAGGCCGCCATCCCCATGTACATCTCGCTCGATTACACTCCCACCGGCGACCACCGGACGACGACGTACGAGTACGTCGACGAGACCGGCCAGCGCCGCACCCGCGAGCAGATCGACGCCGTGTACCGGAAGTCTTTGCGCCTGGCCTGATCAGTCCTGCTGGTCCATGCCCACGGCGACGACGCTGAGCCCCCGCGCGGCCAGCCGATGTCCATGACGACTCCTTCCGGTTCGGCACGGTAGCCGGCCAGCCACAGCCGCGTCCGGTGGGCCAGGACCGCCAGCAGGCCGAGGTCCCCACACGCCGGCTACGCACCTGGATCACGGTCCCGTCGGCGAAGCACAATCGGCCCACGCCGACCGCCGACCCGGGCAGGATCGCGCGCAGCGGCACCTGGCGCGCCTCCAGACACTCCACGTGGTAGAGCACCACCCGCTGGCCGGCGGCGAACTCGGCGGCGACCCGGCGTCCGATCGCGGCGAGTTCGGCGGCGTCGTCGGCGCTCAGCCGCAGATCACTCGCCACGTCCTCGGCGGTGGGTCGACGGGCGGGCGGACGCGTCCGGGTGCGGCGTGCCAGCAGCGCGAAGGCCCCGACCAGGACCAGCACGACCACGAGGGCCACCGCCGCCGACATGTCTCCACTGTGCGCCCTGATCCGCGCCCGGGCAAGGCCCCGAGGCGGCCGCTAGGGTGAGCCCGTGCCCCAGCAGCCCCCGGTCGGAACGGCACCGCAGGCATGGCCGCGACCGCTGCGGCGCTGGCGGCGCGCGCCCGGGTGGTCGAGCCTCGGTGCGGGTCGGTCACCGTGGTCGCCATCGACGGCCCCAGTGGCTCGGGCAAGTCCTCCCTCGCCGCGGCGCTCGCCGGCGAGTTGGGGTGGCCGGTGATCTCCATGGACGACCTGTTCCCCGGCTGGAACGGCCCGGCGGCCGCGTCGCCGCTGCTGGTGGAACAGGTGCTGGAGCCGTTGTCGCAGGGGCGTCCCGCCGGCTACCGGCGCTGGGATTGGCTTGCCGGGACCTGGGACGGATGGGTGAGCGTCGCGGCCGGCCCGGGGCTGATCGTGGAAGGGTGTGCCTCATCGGTGGGTGGCGCGCGGGAGTTCGCCGCGTTGCGGGTGTGGGTGGAGGCCGACCGCGACATCCGCATGGCCCGGGGACTGGAACGTGACGGGGAGTCCTACCGGCCGCACTGGGAACGCTGGGCGACGCAGGAGGACGAGCTCTTCGGTGCCGACGGCACCAGGTCGCACGCGGACGTGATCAGCCGGACCTGAGCCGGGTCACGCCAGGCCCAGCAGCTCCCGGGTCAGGGCGACGTCCTCGCGCATCCGGACGATCAGGGCGTCGATGGACGAGAAGGTCACCTGACCGCGGATGCGATCGACGAAGTCCACGGCGATCGGTGCGCCGTAGAGCTCCAGATCGTCCCGATCCAGGACGTAGGACTCGACCCGTCGGGAGTGTTCGCCGAACGTGGGGTTGCTGCCGACCGAGATCGCGGCCGGCCAGCGCGGTGCGGCGACGCCCTCCGGGAGCGGCCGCCCGTAGGCGTCGCAGCGATCGAGCCGGGTCAGCCAGCCCGCGTACACGCCGTCGGCGGGACAGGCGAGCGCCACAGGGACGGGCAGGTTGGCCGTGGGAAAGCCCAGTCCGCGGCCCCGGTGGTCGCCGTGCGCCACCACCCCGACGAACCGGAACGGCCGGCCGAGGTGCTCGGCGGCGTGCGCGACGTTGCCCTCGGCCAGCGCTTTGCGGATCCGGGTCGAGCAGGTCTCCTCGTCCCCGAACCGGACCAGCCGCAGCGCGTCGACCTCGAACCGGCCCTCCCCNAGCTCCCGCAGGGTGTCGACGGTGCCGGCGGCCTTGTGGCCGAAGCGGAAGTTCTCCCCNACGACGACCACCTTCGGGTGCAGGGGCAGCAGGATGCGCTCGACGAAGTCCGCCGGGCTCCACTGGGCGAACTCGGGGGTGAAGTTCACGACCTCGACTCGGTCCGCCCCGGCGTCGCGCAGCAACGCGATCCGCTCATCGAGGCTGGTCAGCAGCATCGGCCCGACGGACGGACGCAGCACCGACACCGGATGCGGCCAGAACGTGACCACGATCAGCGGCAGGTCGGCGGCGCGCCTGCGGGCCTCGGCCAGCACCTCGCGGTGCCCCGGGTGCACCCCGTCGAAGTTGCCGATCACCACGGCCGTCTGTTGCACCTTGCCAGCGTCCTTTCGTGTTCCGCACGGAACCTTAGCAACCAGCCCGCCAGACCGCGTCCGGGTTCACCGCGGGGCCCGCCGGGTGTTGGATGGCAGGTATGGAACATCGCTATCTGGGCTCCTCGGGGCTGAAGATCTCCGAGATCTGCTACGGCAACTGGATCACCCATGGCTCGCAGGTCGAGAACGACACCGCGACCGCCTGCGTGCGCGCCGCACTTGAGGCGGGCATCACCACGTTCGACACCGCGGACGTCTACGCCAACACCCGCGCCGAGACCGTGCTCGGGGATGCGCTGGCCGGTGAGCGGCGCGAGTCGCTGGAGATCATGACCAAGGTGTACTGGCCGACCGGGCCTGGCGGCCCCAACGATTCGGGGCTGAGCCGCAAGCACATCATGGAGTCGATCAACGGGTCGCTGAAGCGGCTGCGCACCGATTACGTGGACGTGTACCAGGCGCACCGCTACGACACCGAGACGCCGCTGGAGGAGACCATGCAGGCGTTCGCGGACGTCGTCCGCACCGGCAAGGCGCTCTACATCGGGGTCAGCGAGTGGACCGCCGACCAGATCCGCGCCGGGCACGCGCTGGCGACCCAGCTGGGCTTCCAGCTGGTGTCCAACCAGCCGCAGTATTCGATGCTGTGGCGGGTGATCGAGGCCGAGGTCGTGCCCACCTGCCGCGAACTCGGGCTCTCCCAGGTCGTGTGGTCGCCGGTGGCCCAGNGGGTGCTGACCGGCAAGTACCTGCCGGGGCAGCCGGTGCCGGAGNGGTCGCGCGCCACCGACGACAAGGGCGGGGCCCGGATGATCTCGCGGTGGCTGGACGACGCCGTCCTCGACCGGGTGCAGCGCCTCGCGCCCATCGCCGACCAGGCGGGACTCACCATGGCCCAACTGGCCATCGCCTGGGTGCTCGCCAACGACAACGTCGGCTGCGCGATCATCGGGGCCTCCCGCCCGGAGCAGGTGCGCCACAACGTGGCCGCGGCCGGGGTCCGGTTGGAGGGCGACGTGCTGGCGGCGATCGACGAGGCGCTGGGTGACGTCGTCGAGCGCGACCCCGGCAAGACCGCCGAGAACGCGCCGCAGCGGCGTCCCACCTGACCCTCAGCCGACGAACACGGCCACCGGGACGGCGGTCTCCCCACGCCCCGGTAGAGGGCGAGCAGGTCGCCGCCGTGCAGCAACGCGACCGGCTCGTCCGGTAGCTCCAGGGGCAGCGCCTGCCCGTAGCCGACGGCCCTCGCCTGGGTCGCATCCAGCTCCCGCCAGGAAACAGCGCCGGGCGAGATCGCCCAAGGGGATGAGGGCCGGAGGCTGGGTATCGTCCAGCCCCGTGGCGTCGAGCGTGACGTCGGCCAGGGTGAATGCCCCGACCCGGGTCCGCCGCAGGCTCGTCAGGTGCCCGCCGGTGCCCAGGGCGCTGCCGAGGTCCCGGGCGAGCGCCCGCACGTAGGTGCCGGACGAGCAGGTCACCGAGCCGTCCACGTCGAGCACCGGGATCCCGTCCGCGCTCGCGGGACGCAGGTCGAGCGCCTCGAGGCGGCTCACCGTCACCGGACGACCCGCCAGCTCGACCTCCTCGCCCGCCCGGACCCGCGCGTACGCCCGCCGACCGGCGACCTTGATCGCCGAGACCGCCGAGGGAACCTGGACGATGTCGCCGCGCAGCGGGGCCAGGGCCGCCTCGACCGCCTCCGCGGTGAGCCCCTCGGCGCCCGGGGACTCGACCGGGTCCCCCTCGGCGTCGTCGGTGACCGTGGAGATGCCGAGCCGGATCGTGGCCAGGTAGTCCTTGTCGTGCCCGGCCAGGTGGCCGAGGAGCCGGGTGGCCCGCTCGACCCCGACCAGCAGCACACCGGTGGCCATCGGATCCAGCGTCCCGGCGTGCCCGACCTTGCGGGTGCCGACGAGGCGGCGGATCCGTCCGACCACCTGATGTGAGGTCCAGCCGGAGGGCTTGTCGACGACGATCAGCCCGGACGCGGCCACGTTCAGGCCTCGTCCTCGGTCTNNCCGGGTGCTTGTACGGGTCGGCCTCGCCGGCGTAGCTGGCGCCCGCCGCCTGCGCCGCCACCGCGGCGTCGCTCTGCCGNNAGCCCGCGCCAGCACGTCCTCCAGATGGGCGGCGGTATCCGGCACCGCGTCCAGCACGAAGGCGATCGGGNNGGTGAACTTCATGCCCAGTTGCTTGCCGACCGTCGACCGGATCATGCCCTTGGCCGACTCCAGCGCCTCGGCGGTGTCCTGCCGGGCCTGGTCGTCGCCCATGACCGTGTAGAAGACCGTGGCGTCCCGGCCGTCACCGGTGAGCCGGACGTCGGTGACGGTCACGAAGCCCAGCCGCGGATCCTTGATCCGGCGTTCGATCAGTTCGGCCACGATCACGCGGATCTGCTCGGCCACCTTGACGTATCGGGGATTACCCATGATTGCTCCTCTGCTGCGACGAACCGGCCCGGCCAGGACCCTCGCGGGCACCCGGCCGGACCGGCGGAACCGTCAGTTGCGCGGCTTCTCGACCATCTCGAAGGTCTCGACGATGTCGCCGTGCTTGATGTCGGAGTAGTTCGACAGCGTGAGACCGCACTCGAACCCTTCCCGCACCTCGGTGACGTCGTCCTTCTCCCGGCGCAGCGACGCGATCGAGGTCTCGGTGACCACGATGCCGTCCCGCAGCAGCCGGGCCTTGGCGTTGCGCCGGATCGACCCGTCGATCACCATGCAGCCCGCGATCGTGCCGAACTTGGACGAGCGGAAGATCTCGCGGATCTCCGCCTGACCCATGACCCGCTCCTCGAAGATCGGCTTCAGCATGCCCTTCAGGGCCGCCTCCACATCGTCGATCGCCGCGTAGATCACCGAGTAGTAACGGATGTCGACCCCGGCGGAGTCGGCCATCTGCGTGGCCTTGCCCTGAGCCCGGACGTTGAAGCCGATGATCACGGCGTCCGAGGCCTCGGCGAGGCTCACGTTGGTCTCGGTGATCGCGCCGACGCCGCGGTCGATGACCCGCAGGCTGACCTCGTCGCCGACGTCGATCTGCAGCAGCGCGTCCTCCAGCGCCTCGACCGCACCGGCCGAATCGCCCTTGAGGATGAGCTTGAGCTCCTGGGTCTCGCCCTTCTCCAGCTGCTCGAACAGCTGGTCGAGGGTCTTGCGGCGCGTCGTCCGAGCCAACAGGGCGGCCCGTTGCCGAGCCTCCCGCTTGTCGGCGATCTGGCGGGCCATCCGGTCGTCCTCGACGACCAGGAAGTTGTCGCCGGCACCGGGCACCGAGGTCAGGCCGAGCACCTGCACCGGCATGGACGGCGGCGCCTCGTCGACGGTCTCGCCCTGGTCGTTGATCATCGCGCGGACGCGGCCGTGGGCCGACCCGGCCACGATCGAATCGCCGGTGTGCAGCGTGCCACGGTGCACCAGGACGGTGGCCACGGGACCGCGGCCCTTGTCCAGGTGCGCCTCGATCGCCACGCCCTGAGCCGGCATGTCCGGGTTGGCGCGCAGGTCGAGCGCCGCGTCGGCGGTCAGGACGATCGCTTCCAGCAGCTCGTTCAGGCCCGTCCGGGCGGTCGCGGAGACATCGACGAACATCGTGTCGCCGCCGTACTCCTCCGGGATCAGGCCGTACTCGGTCAGCTGGCCGCGCACCTTGGTCGGATCCGCGGTCTCCTTGTCGACCTTGTTGACCGCCACCACGATCGGCACGTCGGCCGCCTTGGCGTGGTTCATCGCCTCGATCGTCTGCGGCATCACCCCGTCGTCCGCGGCCACCACGAGCACCGCGATGTCGGTGGACTTCGCACCGCGGGCACGCATGGCCGTGAACGCCTCGTGACCCGGGGTGTCGATGAAGGTGATCTTCCGCTCGATGTCGTCGACCTCGGTGGCCACCTGGTAGGCGCCGATGGCCTGGGTGATACCGCCGTGCTCCTTGGCCACCACGTTGGTGTTGCGGATGGCGTCCAGCAGCTTGGTCTTGCCGTGGTCGACGTGGCCCATGACGGTGACCGCCGGNGGCCGCGGCATCAGGTCGTCCTCGTCGCCGTAGTTCTCGCCGAACTCGATGTCGAAGCTCTCCAGCAGCTCGCGGTCCTCGTCCTCCGGCGAGACGACCTCGATGTTGTAGTTGAGCTCCGCCCCCAGCACCTGCAGGGTGTCATCGGCCACCGACTGGGTGGCGTTGACCATCTCGCCGAGGTTGAACAGCACCTGCACGAGGGTCGCCGGCTCGACGCCGATCTTGTCGGCCAGGTCGGTCAGGGACGCGCCCCGACGCAGCCGGACGGTGGAACCGTCGCCCTGACGGATCCGCACGCCGCCGATCGTCGGCGCCTCCATCTGGTCGAATTCCTGCCTGCGCTGCTTCTTGCTCTTGCGTCCGCGCTTGGCCGGACCGCCCGCGCGGCCGAAGGCACCCTGGGTGCCGGAGCCGCCACGGCCGCCACGGCCACCGCGGCCGCCACCGGCCGGCGCGCCGCCGGGACCACCCGGGCCACGGCCGGGCAGGCCACCACCGGGACGTCCGGCGCCACCGGGGCGACCGGTCCCGAAACCGGGCCGGGCACCGGCGCCGGCACCCGTGCGCCCGGGAGCGCCCAGCGCCGGGTTCGCCTGGCGGGGCATCATGCCGGGGTTCGGACGCGGCATGCCGGGCAGGCCGCCCGGGCGCGGCGCGCGATCGCCCAGCGGCGGACGCGGTCCGCCGGGACGGTCGCCCGTCCGGGCGCCCGGAGCGGCACCCTCGGGCCGCGGACGACGCACGCCCATGCCCTGGCTGGACGCGAACGGGTTGTTGCCCGGCCGCGGGGTCCCCGGACGGCGGGCGCCGGGAGCGGCTCCGGGCAGACCACCGGAAGCTCCCGGCGCCGGACGCGGCATCGGCCGCGGCACGGGACCCGGAGCGGGCCGAGGAGCGGGAGCCGCCGGCTCAGCGGCGCGGGCAGCGGGCTGCTGCGGCGCGGCCGCGGGCCGGGGTGCAGGCTGTGGGGCAGCCGGACGGGCCGTCGCCGGCGGGGTCGTCGACGCGGGCGCGGCAGGATGCCGGGTGCTCGGCGCGGCTGGACGCGGGCCCGGGGCGGGCGCGGCAGCGGGGTCGCGGGCGCGGCCGGAACAGCCGGGGCAGCCGCGGCGGGCCTCGCGACCGGGGCCGCGGCCGGAGCCGCTGCAGGTGCCGGAGCGGGCGCCGCCTCGGCGGCGGCCTTCTCCTTCAACCGGCGCACGACCGGAGGTTCAATGGTCGATGACGCCGAACGAACGAATTCCCCATGTCGTTGAGGGTCTTCAACAAGTCTTTACTCTCGAGTCCGAGCTCCTTGGCGAGCTCGTAGACGCGGACCTTGGCCACTACTCTCCTTCAGGTCCGCATCGGCGCGCGGACCAGCTAGTTGTTGTTGCTCATTTCTGGTTACTCATCGAGTGGTCATGAGCGTTAGCCCACTTTCTGGTTGTGTCGCCCGAGTTGGCGAACGCGCGGCGATCAGTCTATCGGTCCCGCCCCGGAAACTCCCAACCGGAACCGTCGGTGGCGCCCGCTAGCTTCAGCGGCGTGGCAGAGCTGTTCGTCCATCAGTTCGGGGATCCCGGCGGCGCCCCGTTCGTCCTGCTGCACGGTTGACCGAGGCCGGAACGGCGTGGCCCGCCACGGTGGCCGGTTGGGGCGACCGGTTCGCTCTGGTCGCCCCGGATCAGCGCGGGCATGGGCGCTCCCCTCGGTTCAGCAACGCCCAGCTTCAGCAGATTCTTCCCACCTTCGTGGCCGACGCGATCGGCGTCCTCGAACGGCACGGGCCGGCTGTCTTGCTCGGCCGCTCCCTGGGCGGCCGGGTGGCGGCTGCGGCGGCGGTGACTCGGGCCGACCTCGTCCGGGCGCCGGCGCGGTCGCCCACCCGCTGGTGCGCATGGGGTACCAGGACGGGGTGAGTCACTGCGTCCGGCGAGACGCTCCTGAGCGCTTCCACACCCTCGTGGAGGCGCTCACCGACGGGCCGCCTCCAGCTGTTCTCCCAGACCCAGGGCCGCCTCCGCGCTGACCTGGCGGCGGAGCCCGCGGCCGATCGCCCTGGCCTTCACGGCCCGGGCGAGGCAGTCCGGGTGCAGGTAGACCCCCGCCCGGGAACCCGCTGGGCGCCGTCCACGACGAGCCCGCCGACCGGATCCCACGCGAGCCGGACGAGAGCCGCCTTGGGCTCCCGCGCCCGGCACCCCGCGCACATCCGGATCGGCTCTCCCACCCGTTCAGCCTAGTCGGATCAGGTCACAGCGAGCCCATAGGCGAGCGTCAGCCCCGCCCAGGCTCGGCCTGCCTACTGGAGTCACTGAAGTCCAGCCAACGACAACGACAAGGAGATAGCCATGGACCTCAAGAAGAAGACCGGTCTCGCGATCGGTACCGCAGTGATCGGGATCGGCGCCGCCCTGGGTGTCGCCGGCATCGCCGGGGCGGCCACCTCGGCGACCACGACCACCTCCACCACCCAGGTCGCGCCTGCCGACCAGACGACCACCGACCAGTCCCAGACCGGTCAGGTTCCCACCACGGGCCAGGCTCCGGCGGACGGCAGCACGCAGGGCCAGCCGCCCGCCGACAGCGGTCACCAGGGCGGGCCGGCGCAGCTCGCGTCGGGGCTGGCCAGCGCCCTGAACGCCGACCAGGCCACCATCCAGACCGTCCTGGACGAGGTGTTCGCCGCCAACCAGCAGACCGGCACCCCGCCGGACATGGACACCATGGACGCGAACATCGCCAAGGCGCTCTCGCCGAAGATCAACGTCGACGAGTCGAAGATCCTCGAGGCGCTGAAATCCCTGCGGCCGAGCGGAACCATGATGCCCGGCCAGGATCAGTCCGGCACCCAGGCCGGCGCGCAAACCGGCACCCAAGCGGGCACGCAGTCGGGGACGCAGGGCTGATCGCCTCTGAGCCGGTGCGTCCGCCCCCGTCCCCGGGGCGGGCGCACCATCGCCGGATCAGGGCTGGGTGTCGGGACGGATGTCGATCCGCCAGCCGGTGAGCTTCGCCGCCAGCCGGACGTTCTGGCCCTCACGGCCGATCGCCAAGGAGAGCTGGTAGTCGGGCACGATCGCCCGGGCGGCCTTGGCGAACTGGTCGGTGACGATCACACTGGCCACCTTGGCGGGGCTCAGCGCCTGGGCCACGAACACGGTCGGATCGTCGGAGTAGTCGATGATGTCGATCTTCTCCTCGTTCAACTCGTGCATGATCGCCCGCACCCGCTGGCCCATCGGGCCGATGCAGGCGCCCTTGGCCGAGACATCGGGGTTCTTGCTGAGAACCGCGATCTTCGTCCGGTGACCGGCCTCGCGCGCGATGGCCTTGATCTCGACCTCACCCTGTTCGATCTCGGGCACCTCCAGCATGAACAGCTTCAGCACGAGGTTCGGGTGGGTTCGGGACACGACCACCTGCGGGCCGCGCAGCTCGCGACGCACCGACACGACGTAGACCCGCAGCCGCCGGCCGTGACTGTAATCCTCGCCCGGCACCTGTTCGGCCAGCGGCATGATCGCCTCGATGGCCCCCAGGTCGACGCGGACGGTCTTGGAATCGCGGTCCTGCTGGATGACGCCGGTGACGATGTCGCCCTCGACGGCGGAGAAGTGCCCGTACTTCTGCTCGTCCTCGGCCTCGCGGATGCGCTGGTAGATCACCTGGCGCGCCGTCGTGGCCGCCACCCGGCCGAACCCTTCGGGAGTGTCGTCGTACTCTACGATGACGTTGCCGTCCTCGTCCTTCTCCGGGGCGTAGACGGTCACCCGGCCGGTCTTGCGGTCGAGGTCGACGCGCCCCCTTNNCACGGCGTTCTCGGTCTTCTCGTACGCGTTGAGCAGGGCGTCCTCCAGGGCCCGGATCAGCACCGTCAGCGGAATCTCCTTGTCGCGCTCCAGTTGCCGCAGCGCGTTCAGGTCGATGTCCATCACTCCTCCTCTTCGCCGGCTTCGTCGAACCCGTCCGAGTCGTCGGCGTCGTCGCCGCCGGGACGGTTGAGTTCCACCTGCACCACGGCCCGGCGGACGTCGGCCAGCGCCACGTCGCGGGTACCGTCCGCGACCTCAAGACGGACCGCGTCGTCGCCGACCTCGGCGATCCGTCCGGTGACCTCCTCGCCGGCCATCGTCAGCGTGACCAGGCGGCCGGTGTTGCGCCGGTAGTGCTTGGCCTCGGTCAACGGCCGGCTCACCCCACGCGAAGACACCTCCAACGTGTATGGGGCGTTGCCGATCTCCTTGGCGTCGTCCAGTCGCCGCGAAATGGCCCTGGTGGCCTCGGCGATCTCGTCCAGGGACGGGCCGCGCCCGGCCGGGCCGTCTCCGTCCAGAAAAATCCTCACGACCTTCCGCTTCCCGGCGGGNAGGACCTCGATGCGATCCACCTCCAGCCCGCAACGGGCGACGACAGGAGCGACCAGGGTGCCGATGAGAGCCGAATCCATTCCCGTGCGCTCCTTCGATCCGATTGTGCGGTGCAGTTGTCGTGGGCCCGGTGGGCCGTCGGCGGGAAGCTTACCCGGCACGCCGGACGCAACCAAGGACGGGTCCCGCCACCCGGTAGCGTCTAGGCATGCTCCCCGCCGCCGCCTGCTCGCCGGCGCGCTGGCTGTCCTTCCCGGCGCCGCCCTGGCCGGTTGCACCCAACCCGCGCCGGTGGTGTGGCTGCCCTGGCAGTCCCCCAGCCCGCTGCCGGTGACCGACGCCGAGGGGGCGCGCGACGCTGCGCGGAGTTGGCCGCCACCGCTCGGGCGATCCTGGACCGCGGCCAAGCGCTGAAGGTGACCGCGCGCCAGCGGCGTCAGCTGACCTGGCTGGCCGACACTGCGGCCCTGCACGCGGCGGTGCTGGCCTCGGCGGACCCGGCCCGCCGGCAGCCCGGCACGACCCCGAGCGTGCCCGCGGTGGCCCCGCCGGCCACCAGCGCGGCCGCCTGGAGCCTGCTGACCGGACGGTTGCGCGCGGCCGGGGAGGAGTTCCTCCGGCGCTCCCTGGCGACGACGGGTGCGCCGGCGTTGTTGTGGGGCGCGCTGGGCGCATTCGCCTCGGCCGGCGCCGCGGGCCTGCCGTCGTCCGGCTTCACCGGGGGCACCGACGAGGCCAGGACGACGCCGGAGTTGTCGTCGGGCGACTGGCTGGAGCCGATGCTCGCCCGGTCCCGGAGGCCGGATTCGGGTTGGAGCAGACGCTGGCCACACCCCGGTTGTCGAAGGCGAACCGCCGGGTGGTGCTGGGCCAGTTGTCGGCCTGGGAGGTGCTGCAACAGGAACTGATCGCGGCGTTGCGGGCCGCCGGTCGCCCGGTGCCGCCCGTGCCTGCGGCCTACGACGTGCCGGTTCCGGCCGACCAGGCGCACGCCTGGCAGTTGGGCGCCCGCATCCAGTCGACCGTGTTGCCCCAGCTGGGCGCCTGGCTGGCGAATGCGTCCGACCCCGCGGAGCGGGCGCTGGCGGCGGGCCAACTGCAGGCCAGCGCGCGTGGGATCGTCGCGTTCGGCGGCACTCTGCCCCGCTGGCCGGGCTGGTCCGGCTGATCAGGACGGCAGGTACGTCCAGACGGTGTCCCAGGCGAGTTTGATCGCCAGGGCGCCGACGACGAGCAGGAACACCCGGCGGATGAAGCCGTTGCCCTTCGCCAGCGCCGTCCGAGCCCCCAGGAAGCCGCCGGCCACATTGGCCGCGGCCATGCAGAGCCCCAAGCCCCACAGGATGCTGCCCGACAGCGCGAAAGCGACGATGGCCGACAGGTTGGTGGTCAGGTTGGCCAGTTTCGCCAAGGCACTGGACGCGAGGAAGTCGTGTCCGATGACCGCCACCAGGGCGATCACGAAGAACGTGCCCGTTCCAGGACCGATGAAGCCGTCCCACAGACCCACGACAAGGCCGATCGCCGCCATCCGCGCCCGGGCGTCGTTCCCGGTGTGCCGGACGGCCGCGTGCAGGCCCAGGTGGGGGCGCCGCCACGTGTAGACGCCCACCACCAGCACGGCCAGCAGCACCAGCGGGGTGAAGTGCTGGCGCGGCAGGAGGTGGGTCAGCTGGGCCCCGGACGCGGACCCGACCGCCGCTCCGACCAGCAGTGGCCAGGCCAGCGACCAGTCGACCCGGATCGTCCACAGATAGGTGGCCGCCGCCACCGACGTCCCCGAGAACGAGGGCACCTTGTTGGTCCCGGCGATACTCGCCACGGGCGTGTTCGCGGGCAGCCCGATCAGCAGCGCCGGCAGTTGGATCAGACCACCGCCGCCCACGACGGCATCGACCCAGCCCGCCAGGAACGCGGCCGCCACCAGCAGGACGATGGTGAGCAGCGGCAACTCCAGGCCGGTGGTCAAGCCGTCAGCCCTTGATCAGGCCGATCAGATGCGCCGCAGCGCTCTCGACCGGGACTTCGGCCCGTTCGCCGCTGGCCCGGTCCCGCACCTCGACGACNNGCCGGTGGCCAGGCCACGCCCAACGACGACGGAGGTGGGCATGCCCAGCAGTTCGGCGTCGGCGAACTTGACCCCGGGGCTGGCCTTCCGGTCGTCCACCAGCACCTCGATGCCGGCGTCGGCGAGCTCGGCGGCCAGCTTCTCCGCGGCGGCGAAGACCGCCTCGTCCTTGCCCGTGGCGAGCAGGTGGACGTCNGAAGGGGCCAGCCCNCGCGGCCACACCAGGCCCTTGTCGTCGCAGTGGGTTTCGGCGACCGCGGCGACCGCCCGGGACACCCCGACGCCGTAGGAGCCCATGGTGACCGTGACGAGCTTGCCGTTGGCATCCAGCACCCTCAACCCCAGCGCGTCGGCGTACTTCCGGCCGAGCTGGAAGATGTGGCCCATCTCGATGCCGCGGGCCAGGGACAACGGGCCGGACCCGTCCGGAGCCGGGTCGCCCTCGCGCACCTCAGCGACGTCGATCGTCCCGTCGGGNGTGAAGTCGCGGCCCGCGACCAGGTCGATCACGTGCTGGTCGACCACGTTGTTGCCGGTCACCCAGCGGGTGCCGGTGACCACCCGCGGGTCGACCAGGTAGCGCACCTTGGACGCCGCCTCGACCCCCAGCGCAGTCGGCCCGATGTAGCCCTTGACCAGCAGCGGATGTGACGCGAAGTCCTCGTCGGTGAACGGTTCGGCCTCGGCGGGCTCGACGGCGGCCGCGAGCCGCTTCACGTCGACTTCCCGGTCGCCCGGCAGCCCCACGACCAGGGGCGTCCGGGTGCCGTCGGGGTGGACGAGCATGAACACGACGTTCTTCAGCGTGTCGCCGCCGTGCCACGGACGATCGGCCCGCGGCTCCGTCGCGTTCACGATGTCGACCAGCGACTCGATCGTGGGCGTGTTGGGGGTGTCGATCGGACGAGCGGCCGGCACGCCGGCGTAGTCCAGCGGCTCGGGGGCCGGGGTGGTGACCGCCTCGACGTTGGCCGCGTACCCACCGGGCGAACGGACGAACGTGTCCTCGCCGCTCTCGGCCAGGGCCAGGAACTCCTCCGACGCCGAACCGCCCATGGCGCCGGAGGTCGCCTTGACGATCACGAACTCCAGGCCGAGCCGGTTCATGATCTTGATGTAGGCCTCACGATGCGCCTCGTACGAACGCTGCAGGCCCTCGTCGTCGACGTCGAAGGAGTAGGAGTCCTTCATCACGAACTCGCGGCCCCGCAGCAGCCCGGCCCGCGGACGGGCCTCGTCACGGTACTTGGTCTGGATCTGGTACAGCGACAGCGGCAGGTCCTTGTAGGAGGAGTAGAGGTCCTTGACCAGGAGCGTGAACATCTCCTCGTGGGTGGGACCGAGCAGGTAGTCGACGCCCTTGCGGTCCTTCAACCGGAACAGGTTGGGACCGTACTCGGTCCAGCGCTGGGTCGCCTCGTAGGGCTCCCGGGGCAGCAGCGCCGGGAAACGCACCTCCTGGGCGCCGATGGCGTCCATCTCCTCGCGGACGATCCGCTCCACCTTGTGCAGCACCCGCAGCCCCAGCGGCAGCCAGTTGTAGATTCCCGGGGCCGCGCGACGGATGTAACCGGCGCGGACCAGCCACCGGTGGCTGGCCACCTCGGCGTCCGCGGGGTCCTCGCGCAGGGTGCGGGCGAACAACGTGGTCATGCGGGAGATCACGGATGCGACCTTTCGATTCGAAGCAGAACCCGCCAAGCGTAGCGTTCCGACGCACCCCACCCCCGCCTAGACTCAGGGTGTGCACCCCCGATGGTTGATCGCCGCATCCGCGGTCCTCGCTCTGACCGCGGCGCCCGCCGGCGCACCGTCCACCGCCGCGGCGGCCGGGCCCGTGAGCGCGCCGCAAGGAACAGTGGCCCTGACGCTGGGGTCGACGGCCGGGCTCACCGGGGTTCTGCCCGGCGACGCCGCGAGGACGAATCCCCGTCCGCCGGCACCCGGCTCATCCTGGAGGCGCGGGTCGATTGCCGGAAGGTCCGGTGCGTGGCGCTCACCTTCGACGACGGGCCCTATCGCTACACGGGCAAGTTGTTGAACACGCTGGAGGCTGCGCACGTCCACGCCACGTTCTTCCTGGTGNGGGCCAAGGTGTCCAAGCGGCCCGGACTGGTCAGGCGGATGATCGCCGACGGCCATGAGGTCGGCAACCACACCTGGTCGCACCTGGAACTCACCCGGCTCAGCCTCGCCGGCCAGCGCAGCCAGGTGACCCGTGGCGCCCGGGCGATCCGCGCGGCGCATGTGCCCCGGCCCCGGCTGCTGCGGCCGCCCTTCGGTTCGTTCAACCGGCTGACCCGCTCCCTGGGTGTACCGCTGATCAACTGGGATGTCGACACCCTCGACTGGAAGTACCAGAACTCGGCCTCGGTCATTCGGCGCGCCCTGCGGGACGTCAAGCGCGGCTCGATCATCCTCATGCACGACACGTTGCCGACGACGGTGTCGGCGGTCCCGCAACTGATCCGCAAGCTGCGGGCGAAGGGGTTCGTCCTGGTGACGGTCAGCCAGCTGCTCGGGTCGACCAAGCCCGGGCACGTGTACTTCAACGGCCGCCGCTGAGCGTCACTCCCCGGGGTACCGGATGCTGCTGAGCGTCACTCCCGGGGTACCGGACGCCGGCCTGCCGGCGCAACTCGTCCAGGGTCTCCATGACGGCGATCGAATCGTCGAGGGTCATCAGCGGGGACTCCGTCAGCCCCTCGGTGAGGCAGCGTTCCACCTCCACCGCCTGGAAGTGCATACCGCGCGAGGTGAGGGTCGGCTCGAAGCGCTCCACCAGAGCCGCCGGACGGGAGGCGTCGTACCGGCTCAGCGACGTCCAGGAGTAGAACACCGGGTCCACCTCGACGTACCCATTCGTCCCGATCACCGCGGCGCGGTTCGGGCCCGGGTTGACCATCGAGGTGTGGTGAACCGATTGGGCGCCGCCCGCGTGCCCGAGGAGCATCGACACCTCCGCGTCGACGCCCGTGGCGGTGAGGATCGTGCGGCTCGCCACGGATTCCGGCGCGCCGAGCAAGTCATGGGCGAAAGAGACGTTGTAGACCCCCAGATCCAGCAGGGCACCCCCACCCAGCTCCGGGTTGTGGTGGCGCCCCGTGGGGTCGGTGTTGAGCGATTGGCTGTGGTCGGAGTAGACGGCCGTCACCTCCCCNAGCAGCCCGTCGGCGATCCAGCGCCGCAGCGTCACCATCGTCGGCAGGAACCGCGTCCACATGGCCTCCATCGCAAACACCCCGGCGGCGCGGGCGGCGTCCGCGATCTGGCGCGCCTCGGCGGCGTTGCGGGTGAACGACTTCTCCACCAGCACCGGCTTGCCGGCCCCGAGCGCCAGCAGCGCGTGCTCGGCATGGAAGTTCTGGGTGGTGTTCACATAGACCACGTCCACGTCCGGGTCGGACACCAGCGCCGCATAGCCGCCGTGGGACCGTTCGATCCCGTGCCGGGCCGCGAAGGCCTCGGCCCTGTCCTTGGCCCGGGCGGCCACGGCCACGATCGCGTGGCCTTCGGTGAGGAGGTTCTCCGCCATCACGTCGGCGATCCGGCCCGCCCCNAGGAACCCCCAGCGCAACCTGCTCATGTCGTCCTCCCTCTCAGTACAGCACCGTCGCGAACGTGCCGGCCTGGCTGTAGCCGCAGCGCTCGTAGGTGCGAATGGCTCGGGTGTTGAAGTCGTTCACGTAGAGCGAGACCACCGGGTAGCGCTCCAGGATCGCGCGGGTCGCCGCTGCCATGGCCGGGGCCGCGAGGTGCCGGCCGCGCAGATGCGGCGCCAGCCAGACCCCNTGTACCTGGGCGACGTCGCCGGAGGCCGCCCCGATGTCGGCCTTGAACACCACGTGGCCGTCGGTGACGATCCCGTAGGCGCGGCCGGTTTCGATGAGGCTGCGACAGTGGGCCCGGTAGCCCGATCGTCCGCCGCCCGCCGTGGGGTCGACCCCGACCTCCTCGGTGTACATCGAGATCGCCGCGGCCACGTACGACTCGAAGTCCCCCATCGCGATCGGACGGACAGGCGCCGCCGGCAACGATGTGACCGAGCGCGCGACCATGACGGGCTGGTGGGCGCGGATCTCGCGCTCCCGGTTCCACGATCCCGGATAGCGCCTGCTCAGCGCGGCGTGCAGGGGGCCGACGACCGCGCTNGTCCCCACGATCGCCTGGCTCATCCGGCGGGAGCCGACCACCTCGACGAAGGCGGCGATGGCCTCGGCGGGATCGTCCCCCAGGGCCGCGTCGATCACCGGTACCAGGTTCGCCCCGGCGTGGACCAGTTGCCGCGGACGTTCGGCCGGCCACCCNCAGAGCGCGGCCGACGATCCGGGCCACAGCAGGCCGACGTCGACCCGGCTGGAGACGAACACGTTGGCGACCGGATCGCGTGCCAGCAGCGACCGGACGACCTCGGCGTCGCCGGGACCGAGGATCCGCGCCGGCATCTCGGCTCAGCCCACGCTCACCTGGGGGCTGCCCACCTCCGAGGATTCCGCGGCCAGCCGATTGGCTTCCGCGATGAGGGTCTCGACGATCAGGTCCTCCGGCACGGTCTTGATCACCTCGCCCTTGACGAAGATCTGGCCCTTGCCGTTGCCGGACGCCACGCCCAAGTCGGCCTCGCGGGCCTCCCCGGGGCCGTTCACCACGCAGCCCATCACCGCCACCCGCAGCGGCACCTCCATGCCTTCGAGGCCCTTGGTGACCTCCTCGGCGAGGGTGTAGACGTCCACCTGGGCGCGGCCGCAGGACGGGCAGGACACGATCTCCAGGTGCCGGGGCCGCAGGTTCAGCGACTCCAGGATCTTGATGCCGACCTTGACCTCCTCAGCCGGGGGCGCCGACAGGGAGACCCGGATCGTGTCGCCGATGCCCTTGGCCAGCAGCGCCCCGAACGCCACCGACGACTTGATCGTCCCCTGGAAGGCCGGCCCGGCCTCGGTCACCCCGAGATGCAGAGGGTAGTCGCAGGCGTCGCTCAGCAGTTCGTACGCCCGCACCATGACGACGGGGTCGTGGTGCTTCACCGAGATCTTGAAGTCGCGGAAGTCGTGCTCCTCGAACAGCGACGCCTCCCACAGGGCGCTCTCGACGAGCGCCTCGGCGGTCGGTGCGCCGTACTTGTCGAGCAGCCGCTTGTCGAGCGAGCCGGCGTTGACCCCGATCCGGATCGACACCCCGGCGTCGGTGGCGGCCTTGGCGATCTGCTTGACCTGATCGTCGAACTGCCGGATGTTGCCGGGGTTCACGCGGACCGCGGCGCAGCCCGCGTCGATCGCGGCGAACACGTACTTGGGCTGGAAGTGGATGTCGGCGATGACGGGGATCTGGCTCTTCTTGGCGATGATGTGCAGCACGTCGGCGTCGTCCTGGCTCGGCACGGCGACCCGGACGATGTCGCACCCGGTCGCCGTCAGTTTGGCGATCTGCTGCAGGGTGCCGTTGATGTCGGTGGTCTTCGTGGTGGTCATCGACTGCACCGAGATCGGGGCCCCACCNCCCACCGGCACCTTCCCGACCTGGATCCGGCGGGTCGGACGACGCGGCGCCAGCACGGGCGCCGGCGGCTTGGGCATACCGAGGTTGATGGTCATGACGTCCTCTTCAGAAGATCCGGATGGGGCTGATGATGTCGGCGACGATCAGCGCCAGTCCACTGAGTATCAGAAAGCCGGCCACCGCGTAGGCAACGGGCAGCATCTTTGCGGTGTCCACCGGACCCGGATCGGGTCGGCCGCGCCAGCGCGCGACCTGGCGGCGGGCCGCCTCGTACAGGGCGCCGGCGATGTGACCACCGTCCAGCGGCGGCAGCGGGATGAAGTTGAAGACGGCCAGGAACAGGTTCAGCGAGGCCAGCAGCGATCCGAACAGGGCCGCCCGGTCGCCCACCGACAGGTCCTCGTTGGCCGCGATCTCGCCGGCCGCGACCGTCGCGCCGACGATGCTCATCGGGCCGTAGACGTCGCGTGGCTTGCCGGTCACGAGGTCGGCGACCACGTTGAACACTTTCACCGGGAACTGCACCAGCGCGACCGCGGACTGCACGCTCATCGTCCACATCTGGCGCACCACCTCGTCCGGGCCGCCGTGGGCGAGCACGACGGCCGGGGTGATGCCGAGCCAGCCGGCGGGGATCCGCCGGGAGGGGTCCAGTTTGTCCGGGACCCCGTCGATGACCGTGTTGACCGTCGGCAGGGTGAGCCGTTGGGTGCCGCGATCGACCACCAGGGTCGCCGGACGGTCGAGGTTGGCCCGGATCAGGTCGACCAATTGCTCGTACGAGCCGATCGCGACGCCGTTGAAGCTGACCACCCGGTCCCCGGTCGCCAGCCCGGCCAGGTAGGCGGGGCTCTTCGGGTCGGCGGGGGTGCACGCGGCGTTCGCGCGGTCCTCGCGGATGATGCACTCCTGCACCCGTCCGACGATGGGTTGGGGCTGGGCGTAACCGTGAATCCCGATCACCGCCCAGAACAGCAGGAAGGCGATCAGCACGTTCATCAGCGGCCCGCCGGCCATGACGATCAGCTTCTGCCAGGTCCTCTTCTGGTAGAACAGCCGCTCGTCGGCGACGTCGCTGGGCAGCACCTCGGCCCATTCGGCCGCCCGGGCCCCTTCGGCGAGCTCCGCGAGCCTGGCCAGCCGCGTCCGTGGTCCGCTGGGCGGGTACATGCCCATCAGCCGGACGTAACCGCCCAGGGGAATCCACTTGAAGCCGTATTCGGTCTCGCCGCGCACGACCGACCAGGCGGTGGGACCGAAACCGACGAAGAACTTCGGCACGCGCACGCCAAACCGTTTGGCCGGGACCATGTGGCCCAGTTCGTGCAGCGCGATCGAGGCGAGGATGCACGCGAAGAACAGGACGCCGAACGCGATGGTCACCAGCAGGGTCATCGGAGCACCCCGGTGAGTTCGTGGGCGCGCGTCCGGGCCCAGCCGTCGGCCGCCAGGACGCTCTCGACGCTGAACGGTTCCGGCGGGGCGGCGATCGCCTCGGCCACCACCGCGGCAACGGTGTCGACGATGTCGAGGAAGCCGATCCGGCCGGCGCAGAACGCGTCCACGCATTCCTCGTTGGCGGCGTTGTACGCCGCGGGGACGATCCCTCCCGCCCGGCCCGCGCGGCGCGCCAGTGTCACCGCGGGGAAGGCTTCGTCGTCGAGCGGCTCGAAGCTCCACGAGCGGGGCACCGACCAGTCGTACGGACGCCCGGCACCCTCGACGCGATCCGGCCAGCCCAGCGCCAGCGCGATCGGGAGGGCCATGTCCGGCGGCGAGCACTGGGCGATCGTGGACCCGTCGCTGAACTCGACCATCGAGTGCACATCCGAGGTCGGGTGGACGACCACCGTGATGTCGTCGAGGTCGACCCGGTACAGCAGCGCCGCCTCGAGCAACTCCAAGCCCTTGTTGACCAGGGTCGCCGAGTTGATGGTGATGACCCGGCCCATCGTCCAGGTGGGGTGGGCCAGCGCCTGCTCGGGAGTGACGGAGGCCAGCTCGTCACGCCGCCGGCCGCGGAACGGGCCGCCGGAGGCGGTCAGGATAATGCGGCGCACCTCGTCGCGCCGGCCGGCCCGCAGGGCCTGGGCGATCGCGGAGTGCTCGGAGTCGACCGGGACGATCTGGCCCGGCGCGGCGGCCTCGGTGACCAGCCGGCCCCCGATGACCAGGGACTCCTTGTTGGCCAGCGCGAGGGTCGTCCCGGCGCGCAGGGTCGCGAGGGTGGGCCGCAACCCGGCGGCACCGGTGATCGCGTTGAGGACGACATCGCAGGGGCTGCCCGCCAGCTCCTCGACCGCCTCGGCCCCGACCGAGATCGCGGGCGCGCCCGAGCCGAGGGCGGCGCGCAGGTCGGCCGCGGCCGAATCGGTGGCGACCGCCACCCGATCGGGCGAGAAGGCCCGTACCTGGTCGGCCAGCAACGCCGGGTTCGCACCGCCGGCGGCCAGGCCGGCGACGCGGAACTGCTCGCGACGGGCGGCGATCACGCCGAGCGCCTGGGTGCCGATGGAGCCGGTACTGCCCAGGATGATCACGTCACGCACCGGTCCAGTTTGTCACCCCGCGCCGGCCTATGCCTGGCTGGAATACCCCCGGGGTATTAGTGTTTCACTCGGAAACGAGAGGAGCCCACGTGCGCAGCGTCGATGTCACCACCCTGTCCCGCCTACTGGACGGCGATGAGCCGCCCTTCGTCCTGGATGTCCGGGAACCGTCCGAATACGCCCAGGGCCACGTGCCCGGTGCCGTCCTGATCCCCCTGGGCGAGGTGCCCACGCGGGCCAGCGAAGTGCCCACCGGCCAGGAGATCTACCTGATCTGCCGCAGCGGCCGGCGCAGCGCGATGGCGGCCCACCACCTGGACGGCCTCGGTCGCGACACTCTGAACGTCGAGGGCGGCACCCTGGCCTGGATCGCCGCCGGGTTCCCCGTCGACGTGCCCTCGACGGCCCCGACCATCCACACCATCGCCACCCCGAGCCTCGGCGACCGCAGCTACCTCGTCCATGACGGGAAGGTCGCCTTCGTCGTGGACCCGCAGCGCGACACCGACAGGATCCTGGCCCTGGCGCAGGACGAGAACGTGCGGATCGTGGACATCTTCGAGACCCACATCCACAACGACTACGTCACCGGCGGCTACACCCTCGCCCAGCAGACGGGCGCGCGCTACCACGTGAACGCCGACGATCCCGTCACGTTCGAGCGCGAGCCGATCCGCGACGGGGACATCGTCGAGGTCAGCCCCAGTCTCCGGGTCCGGGCGATCCACACCCCCGGCCACACGTTCACGCACCTGTCGTACGCGCTGGAGGGGGACCACCCGGTCGTGTTCAGCGGCGGCTCGTTGCTCTACGGCTCCACCGGACGGCCGGACCTGCTGGGCGCGGCCCACGCGGAGACGCTCGCCCGGCACCAGCACGCGTCGGCGCGCCGGCTGGCGCAGACGCTGCCCGATGAGACCGAGATCATGCCCACGCACGGGTTCGGCTCGTTCTGTTCGGCCNTCCCCACCTCCGGCGACTCCTCCACCATCGGCGCGGAGAAGCGGCGCAACCCCGCCCTCACCCAGCCCGAGCAGCAGTACGTGGACGAGCTGCTGGCCGGCCTGGACGCCTTCCCCGCCTACTACGCGCACATGGGTCCCGCGAACCTGGAGGGCCCGGACGAGGCCGACCTCACCGCCCCCGAGCGCGCCGACGCTGCCGAACTGCGGCGCCGGCTGGAGGCCGGCGAATGGCTGGTCGACCTGCGCAAGCGGACGGTGTTCGCCGCCGGCCACGTCCCCGGCTCGTTCAACATCGGCCTGGACGGCCAGTTCTCCACGTATCTGGGCTGGCTGATCCCGCGGGGCACCNCCGTGACGCTGCTGGGCGAGACCGAGGAGCAAGTCGCCGAGGCCCAGCGGGAGATGGTGCGGATCGGGATCGACCGGCCGGCCGCGCAGGCCACCGGCGCCCCGGAGCACTGGGTCGACGGACCGTTGGCCACCCTGGTCACCGCGTCGTTCGCCCAACTCCACGACGTGCTGCATCACCGTCCGGTGCACGTCCTCGACGTCCGGCGGAACGCCGAGTACGCCGAGAGCCACCTCGAGGGCGTCCAGCACATCCCGCTGCACGAACTCCTCTCCCGGATGGGTGAGTTGCCCGACACCGAGATCTGGGTGCATTGCGCGGCCGGCTACCGCTCGTCCATCGCCGCGTCGATCCTGCAGGCCAACGGTTATCGGGTCGTGGCGATCGACGGGTCGTTCGCCGACAACGCCGCGGCCGCCGGGCTGGCGGTAACGTCGGGAAGGTGAACCTGGCCTNGGATCATCCCGCTGGGTCTGCTCATCGGGGTCGTCATCGGCTCCCTGNGGGGCGGCGGGGCGATCGTCACCGTCCCGGGGCTGGTGTACCTGTTCGCGCAGCCAGCCGCGACCGCCACCACCGGATCGCTGCTGATCGTCGGCCTCAGTTCGCTGGCCGGCCTGATCGAGCATCACCGGCAGCGTCGCGTCCGGTTCGCCGAGGGACTCACCTTCGGCGTGCTGGGCGCGGCGGGCGCGGCGGGCGGCTCGGTGCTGTCCGGGCTGGTGCCCGGCCCGGTGCTGCTGACCACCTTCGCGGCGCTGCTGCTCGTCGTGGCGTGGACGATGCTGCGCAAGCGTCCGGAGACAACGGGGACCCGGCGCCGCGGTTGGGTTGCGGTGGCGGCCGCGGCCACCGGCGTCGGCCTGCTGACCGGGTTCTTCGGGGTCGGCGGCGGGTTCGCCATCGTGCCCGCGCTCGTGCTGGTGCTGGGCTTCGGGATGCGCGAGGCGGTGGCCACCTCCCTGCTGGTCATCGTGATCAACTCGGTGGTGTCGCTCGCGACCCGCGCGATTCACGGCCTTCCAGGGCTGGACTGGGGGCTGATCGTCCCGTTCGCGTTGAGCGCGGCCCTGGGCAGCATCCTCGGCGGCCGACTGGCCGAGCGCCTCCCGGCCGATCGGCTCCGCGTCGGGTTCGCGATCCTGCTGCTCGCCATCGCGACTCTGCTGTTGGTGGAGAACGTGCCGCGGCTGGTCTGATTGAATCGCGGCATCATGACCACCGCCGACATCGAGACCCTAGCCGCCTTCGACGCGTCCGTCGCCGCCGGCCGGCTGGCGGGCGCGTTCGTCCAGTCCCTCGACCTGCGGGGACGGAGCGAGGCGCTCCGCCGCGTCCCGGTGACCCGGACGGTGTTCCTCGGCTGCGACCTGCGCACCGAGGACCGCGCCGACCTGACCGAGCGCGGCGCCCTGATCTTCCCGCAGTTGCCGGATCTCCCGTTCAATCCCTACCGCACCGACCTGTACACCGCGGGCGAGCTGTACGAGGGCCTGGCCGGCGGCTACCCGGCGACGGTGGACGGACGGATCTACCGCTGGTACCTCGATCACCACCTGCCGGGCGAACTCGAGGCCGAACTCGCGTGCACCCTGCACGACCACGCGATCGTCGAATCCCTCGACGAGGACCTGGCCGGGATCGAACCGGACGTGACCGTGGGGGTGATGGGCGGGCACGCCGTCGAGCGCGGCACCAGCGCCTACGCCGAGGCCGCGCGGCTCGGCCATGGCCTGGCCGCCGGTGGCCACCTGGTGGCCACCGGCGGGGGCCAGGGCCATGGAGGCCGCCAACCTGGGGGCCGCGTTCGCCGGCTCGATGGCCGAACTCGACCAGGCCTTGACCGAACTGGGCACGGTCGCCTCCTGGTCGCCCAGCATCGCCGACTGGGCCCAGGTCGCGTTGACCGTGCAGGCCCGCTGGGACCTGTCCCGGAAGACGCTGGGCATCCCCACGTGGTTCTACGGACACGAGCCCCCAACGCCTTCGCGACCGGGATCGCGAAGTTCTTCAGCAACGCCGTCCGGGAGGACACGCTGCTGCGCCGCTGCCGTGGCGGACTGGTCTACCTGCCGGGGCGGCCGGCACCGTCCAGGAGGTCTTCCAGGCCGTCACCCCGAACTACTACGCGCAGGATGCGGCGCTGGTGGCGCCCCTGGTGCTGGTCGATCGCGACTTCTGGACCCGGACGGTGCCGGCCTGGCCGCTGCTACGCTCGCTGGCGGCCGGTCGTCCGATGGCCGGGAAGGTCGCGCTGGTCGACAGCGTCGACGAGGCGATGGAGGCCCTGCGTGGAACCTGAGGTCGAACGCCCCTGGCGCGCGCTGTGGGCGTTGATCATCGGCTTCTTCATGATCCTGGTGGATTCGACCATCGTGTCGGTCGCCGTCCCGCGGCTGCTGGATGCGTTCGGCGGGGACGTGAGCCGAATCGTCTGGGTGACGTCGGCCTACCTGCTGGCCTACGCGGTCCCGCTGCTGATCACCGGACGGCTCGGCGATCGATACGGCCCCAAGCGGATCTACCTGGCCGGGCTGGCGACGTTCACCCTGGCCTCGTTGTGGTGCGGCCTGACCGATTCACTGACGGGACTGATCGCGGCCCGGGTCGTCCAAGGGGTCGGCGCGGCCATGATGAGCCCGCAGACGATGGCGATCATCACGCGGCTGTTCCCGGCCGGGCAGCGCGGGCAGGCGATGGGGCTGTGGGGGTCGACCGCCGGGATCGCCACCCTGGTCGGCCCGGTCGCGGGTGGGCTGTTGCTGGACACCCTGGGTTGGCGCTGGATCTTCTACGTCAACGTGCCGATCGGCCTGGTCGGCCTCGTGCTGGCCGCGCGGCTCGTCCCGCGGTTGACGACCCACGCACACCGCTTCGACTGGCTCGGGGTGGGGCTGAGCGCCGTGGGGCTGTTCTGCCTGGTGTTCGGCATCGAGGAGGGCAACACCTACCACTGGGGCCAGATCGCCGGCCCGATCAGCGTGTGGAGCCTGATCGGCTTCGGACTCCTGGTGCTCGCCGCGTTCGTGGTGTGGCAGCTGCGGCAGCGCGGTGAGCCGCTGCTGCCCATGGAACTGCTCGCCAACCGCAACTTCTCGCTCGCCAACACCGCGATCTCGTTCACCGGGTTGGCGATCACCGCCATGCCGTTCCCGCTGATGATCTGGGCGCAGCAGGTGCGCGGACTGACCNCCACCCAGGCTGCCCTGTTCAACGCGCCGACCGCGATCGTCTCGGCCATCCTGGCGCCCACGATCGTCGGACGACTGGTCGACAAGGCCCACCCGCGCATCCTGGCCACGTTCGGGCTGGGGACGCTGGCGGGATCGCTGGCGCTGCTGGCCGTCATGATGAGCTACGACTGGCCGCTGTGGCTGTTGATCGTGCCGATGATGCTGATGGGGGCGGCCAATGGCTTCATCTGGGGGCCGATCTCGACCACCGCCACCATCACGCTGCCAAGGCACCTCTCCGGCGCGGGCTCCGGGGTCTACAACACGACCCGCCAGATCGGTTCGGTGATCGGCAGCGCGGCCGTGGCGGCCCTCATGCAGGGGCTCGTGGCCGCCCAGCCACTCGGCATCGCGATGGCGTGGACGATGTGGCTGCCGGTCGCTGCGGCGCTGGCCGGAGGGCTGGTCACCGTCTGGTTCGAACGCCCGGCCCACCAGGTCGTCGCCGGATCCGCGATCGCCGAGGCCTGAACCCGCCACGGGTCTGCGCTACCGGTGCCGGCCGGGGCCTGTTCGTTGGGTCTCGTTCCCGGCCAGGACTGGGGCCCTGCGGAGGACGGCTCGACCGCCGCACACTCCCGGGGCCTCGACAAGCTCGACCGCCGGGAAGGCTCGACCGCCGGACTCCCCGGGGTCTCGACACGCTCGACCGCCGGGAAGGCTCGACCGCCGGACTCCCCGGGGTCTCGACACGCTCGACCGCCGGAACGGCTTGACCGCCGGGACGGCTCGACCGCCGGGAAGGCTCGATCGCCGCACTCCTCCCGGGGTCTCGACAAGCTCGACCGCCGGGACGGCCCAACCCGGGGAAGGACTCGACCGCCCGGGCGGTCCCACAAGCCCCCGGGACCTACCGCAGGCTCGGCCGATGGTCAGGCTCCCCCTTCGCCGGCCAGAGCGAGCAGGCACGTTCTGCCTGGGCCGTGATCGTGAGCGACGGGTTCACGCCGAGGTTCGCCGAGACCGTCGAGCCGTCCATGATGTGCAGTCCGGGGTAATTCCACACCCGGTGATAGGGGTCCACCACCCCGTGCTCAACGTCCCCGCCGATCACGCAGCCACCCAGGAAATGCGCGGTCAACGGACGATCCACGACCGCGGTCACGTTGCCGTGGGCCGCCGTCCGTTGCCCGGTGAGGGACGCCAGCGCGTCCGCCAGCGCCCGGACGGCCGCGCTCGCCTGGGGGAACCAGGTCGGGTTCGGATGCCCGTGTCCCTGCTCGGAGGTCAGATGGAACCCGCGCACCGGATCCTCGGCGCCGGACACGGTGATCGAGTTGTCCAGGCTCTGCATGACCAGCGCGATCACGGAGCGCTCCGACCAGCCGCGCACCGACAACGTCCGCAGCCACCCGAAGGGATCACGCCCCACCGCCTTGGCCCAGCCGGCGAGCCGCCCAGTGTCGGAGTCGACCAGCATCGTCGCCAGCAACCCCATCAGGTTCGACCCCGGCCCGTAGCGGACGTTCTCGACGTGGGTGTCCGGATCCACCTGGAACGAGGTGGTGATCGCGACCCCGTGGGCGAGGTCGGCGCGCCGCGCCCGCCGCAGCAGGGTCGCCCCGCCGAGCGCCTCGGAGTTGGTCCGGGTGAGCCGGCCCAGCATGGGCGACAGGTCGGGCAAGGACGAGCGGCGCAGCCGGTGCAGCAGCTGCTGGGTGCCCCAGGCGCCCCCNGCCAGCACGACCTGGCCCGCGCGGATCGTCCGGCGGTCGGAGCGGCGGCCGGTGGGGAGCGTGCTGACCAGGAACCCGTCGCGTCCCGGCCGCGGCAGCACGTCGACGACCGTGCGCAGGGGCTCGATCCGCACCCCGCGCTTCTCGGCGAGCCACAGGTAGTTCTTCACCAGCGTGTTCTTCGCGCCGACCCGGCATCCGACCATGCAGTTGCCGCACTCCGTGCACCCGGTGCGCGGCGGGCCCTCGCCGCCGAAATACGGGTCGGCGACCGTCACGTCCGGTTCGCCGAAGAAGACCGCGACGGGCGTCCGGCGCAGCGTGTCGGCGCAGCCGAGCCTGGCGGCGGCCAGCCGCATCGCCTCTTCGGCCGTCCCTTCACAGCGGTTCTCGACAGCGCCCAACATCCGCTGGGCGGTGGCGTAGNNCGGGGCCAGTTCGGCCCGCCAGTCGGCGAGCCGGCCCCACTGCGGGTCCGTGAAGAACGCGTCGGAGGGCACATACAGGGTGTTGGCGTAGTTCAGCGACCCGCCTCCGACCCCGGCCCCGGCGAGCAGGGTCACGTGGGGCAGGTGGTGGATCCGCTGTACGCCGAAACAACCCAGCGCGGGCGCGAACAGGTAGTTGCGGACGTCCCAACTGGTCTTCGCGAAGTCGGCGTCGCCGAAGCGCCGGCCGGCCTCGTACACGACCACCGAGTAGCCCTTCTCGGCGAGCCGCAGTGCGGCCACCGAGCCGCCGAAGCCCGAACCGACGATGGCGACGTCGACGTCGTGGTCGCTCACGGCATCCCCAGCCGTTTCAGCAGCCGCAGTCCGCCCAGCAAGAGACGGGCGTACCGCTCCTGATCGACTCCCGGAGGCAGCCGGAACCCCATCCCGCGGTGGACGGTGACGCTCTGGGTCTGGGTGAACCGGGTGATCCCCTCCGGCCCGTGGCGGCGGCCGGTGCCGGACGCCTTCATGCCGCCCATCGACGCCCCGATCGCCCCNCACGAGGCCTGATAGGACTCGTTGATGCTGATCGTCCCGGCCTCCCAGCGAGCGGCGAGCCGGCGTGCGGCCGCCACGTCGCCGGTGTAGATCGTCCCGTGCAGGCCGAAGTCGGTGTCGTTGGCGGCCCGTAGCGCGGCATCGTCGTCGGCCACCGTGTAGACGGCGGCGACCGGTCCGAACGTCTCCGCGTCGCGACAGGCCATGGCGGCGGTCACCCCGGTCAGGAGGGTGGGCTCGAAGACGTAGGGCCCGAGATCCGGCCGGTGGCGGCCGCCCGTGAGCAGGGTCGCTCCGTGGGCCAGCGCATCGGCGACGTGATCGTTGACCCGGTCCAGCTGATCGGGGCCGGCCAGGCTGCCCATGTCCAAGCCGTAGGCCAGAGCGTTCCCGATCGACAGGGCCTCGACTCCTGCGACCAGCTTGGGGACGAACGCGCCGGCGATGTCGGCGTGTACCAGGACCCGCTCGGTGTGGACGCACAGCTGGCCGGCGGAGTTGAAGCAGCTCCGGATCGTGCCTTCGACCGCGGCGTCCAGATCCGCGTCGGCGCGGACGTACAGGCTGTTCTTGCCGCCCAGTTCCAGGCTGGCGCCGATCAGCCGCTCCGCGGCCACGCGGCCGACCCTCCGTCCGGTGTGCGTCGAGCCGGTGAAGGCCACGTAGTCGGCCTGTTCGACGACGGCCTGACCGACGTCGGCGCCCCGTCCGGTGACGACCTGCAGCAGCCCCTTGGGCAGCCCGGCCCGGTCGAGCAGCCGGACGGCGCTCAGGGCGGTCAGGCTCGTCTGCAGGTCGGGCCGCAGCACGACCGCGTTGCCGGCCAGCAGCGCGGGGATCGCATCCCCGAGGGCGAGGGTGAGGGGGTAGTTCCATGGGGTGATCAACCCGACCACACCCCACGGACGGCGATGCCGCGCGTAGCGACTGACNCAGGGAATCATGCCGTTGCCGGTCGTCGCCGCCAGGAGCCGCGGGGCCGTCCGGGCGTAGTAGCGCGCGGCGTTGAGGACCGCCGCCGCCTCCTCGAACGCGTGCCAGCGGGCCTTCCCGGTTTCAAGCTGGACGAGATCCAGCAACTCCTCCAGGTTCGCGACCACCAGATCGTGGAACCGCGCGACCACGTCCGTCCGCCAGCGGACCGGCACCTGGGCCCACGCCCGCTGCGCGCCCCGCGCCCGGCTGACAGCGGCACGGACATCGTCCGGCGTCGACAGCGGCAGCCGGGCCAACGGACGATCCAGCATCGGCGAGGCGGTCTCTATCCAGCCGGGAGACTCCCCAACGGTGATCCGCTCGATCAGGGGCGCTGCTTCGCCCTCCAGCAGCGCGGTGCCACGCGTCGGCACCGTCGCACTCACCATGGCCGATGATCCTAGCGCCCCGGCCTGACCCCGCCGACCCGGGTCCCGACCCGTCCGGGCCGCCCAGTCGTCGCCAGCCGGAAGCCTGGCGGGCCGCCAGCCGGTACGGTCTGCGTGTGACATCTGACGACGCGACGAGCTTCGCGGACCTCGGGCTCAGCGGCCCGGTGCTGGCAGCGGTGCAGGAGCTGGGCTACGAGACCNCCACGCCGATCCAGGCGGCGACCATCCCCGCCCTACTGGCCGGACGGGACGTGGTCGGCCTCGCCCAGACCGGGACGGGCAAGACCGCGGCGTTCGCCCTGCCGATCCTGAGCCGGCTCGACCGGACGGCTGCGACGCCGCAGGTGCTGGTTCTGGCCCCCACGCGGGAACTGGCCGTCCAGGTGTCCGAGGCGTTCGAACGCTACGCCGGGGACAGCGGCGCGCGGGTCCTCGCCGTGTACGGCGGCCAGGGCTACGCCGTCCAACTGAGCGCCCTGCGCCGCGGCGTGTCGGTCGTGGTGGGCACGCCGGGCCGGATCATGGACCACCTCGACCGCGGCAACCTGGATCTGTCGGCGCTGCGGTTCCTCGTCCTCGACGAAGCCGACGAGATGCTCAACATGGGGTTCGCCGAGGATGTCGAAAAGATCCTCGCCGGCACCCCGGACGACAAGCAGGTCGCCCTGTTCAGCGCCACGATGCCGCCTGCGATCCGGCGCCTGGCGGCGCGCTACCTGCACGACCCGGTCGAGGTCACGATCGCCGGACGTAGCACGCCGGCGCCCAGCATTCGGCAGCGGCACATGATGGTGGCCTACCCGCAGAAGGTCGAAGCGCTGTCCCGGGTGCTGGAGGTCGAGCAGTTCGGCGGCGTGATCGTGTTCGTCCGGACGAAGAACGAGACCGAAACGGTGGCCGAGAAGCTGCGGGCCAGGNGGTTCTCGGCGGCGGCCATCAACGGCGACGTCCCCCAGCAGCAGCGCGAACGCACCATTGAGCAACTGAAGAGCGGTGCGCTGGACATCCTGGTGGCCACCGATGTCGCGGCGCGCGGCCTGGACGTGGAGCGGATCAGCCACGTCGTGAACTTCGACATCCCGACCGACACCGAGTCCTACGTGCACCGGATCGGCCGGACGGGTCGAGCCGGCCGTAGCGGCGAGGCCATCTCGTTCGTCACCCCGCGCGAACGGCACCTGTTGCGCTCGATCGAGCACGCGACCGGGGCCCAGCTGGCTGGCATGGGAATGCCCAGCGCCGAGGAGGTGAACGCCACCCGGCTGACCCGCTTCGACGACGCGATCACCGCCGCTCTCGACGATGGACGACTGGACTTCTTCCGCGACGTGATCACCCATTACGTGGTCGAGTACGACGTGCCCGAGGCCGACGTGGCGGCTGCGCTGGCCATCGTGATGCAGGGCGAGCAGCCGCTGCTGCTGGAGCCCGACCCGGAGCCGACGGCCCGCGCGGGCGACGACCGGCCGCGGCGGCCATCCGGGGATGGCGGACCCNTGGTTCGCTACCGGCTCGCGGTCGGCCGCGCCCAGCGCGTCCAGCCGCGGCAGATCGTGGAGGCGCTGGCCAACGAGGCCGGCCTGCGGCGCGACCAGATCGGCCGGATCGAGGTGCGCGCCGGTCACACCCTCGTCGAACTGCCGGCCGAGCTTCCCAGCGACACCTGGGCGGCGCTGCGCAGGATCAGGATCGCCGGTGTTCCGGCGGACATCGCCGTGGACTCCGGGCCCCCGGCCGCGGTGCCGGACGGAATCGCCGCGGAGATCGTCCCTTCGAGGAGAGGCCCCACCGGCCCCGCGCGGCCCGGCACCGCCCGGGGACGTACCCGGCCCCAAGGGTCGGGCCAAGAAGCCCCGCTGGTAAGGGAAAGCGCCGTCCAGCACCGGGTTCGACAGGCTCACCCCTGATCGGCCCGGGGTGTTACCGTGCGGTTGACCACTCGCGCCCAGCGGGTCAACCGATCAGCCTGGCGCACTCCCGGACGCTTGGGAGCCCAGCCCTCCGGAGCCGATCAGCGGCTCTCCAGATAGGTGATCACGGCCCGGACCCGGCGATGCGTGGCGCCGTCGTCGTACAGTCCGAGCTTGGTGAACACCGACCGCATGTGGGACTCCACCGTCCGCTCGGACACCACCAACCGGGAGGCGATGGCGGTGTTGGAGAGCCCNTCGGCAACCATCCCGAGCACGAGCCGTTCCCGCGCCGTCAGATCGTCGAGCGCGGAGCCCTGCTTGGCCCGCACCAGGGCCCGCACCACCTCCGGGTCGAGGGCACTCCCGCCCTGGCTCACCCGCTCGAGCGCGGCCAGGAAGTCCGCCAGGTCCAGCACCCGATCCTTGAGCAGATAGCCGAAGCCCGGGGTGCCGATCAGGGGCAACGCGTGCCGGACCTCGACGTGCTGGCTGAGCATCAGCAGCGCCAGACCCGGATGCCGTGTCCGCAACTCCAGGGCGGCGTCCAGCCCGTGCGACCCCATCGTGGGCGGCATGCGGATGTCGACGACAGCGAGATCGAGACCCTCACCGAGCCGATCCACGACCGCGACGAGGGACGTCGCATCCCCGACCGCGGCCACCACGTCGTGCCCCTTCTCGGTGAGCAGCCGCACCAGACCCTCCCGGAACAGCAGCGAGTCCTCCGCGACGACGATGCGCATCAGATCACCGCCGTGATGGTCGTGCCGGTGCCGGGTGGACTGTGGACCGTCAGCGAGCCCCCGACCGCGAGCACCCGGTCAGTCAGGGCGGGCAGCGCCGCGTCGCCCGGCACGCCGCCGACGCCGTCGTCGCTGACCTCCACCACAAGCTGATCCTCGCGTCCGGTCAGCCGCACCCCAGCCGGGTCGCGTGGGCGTGCTTGAGGGCGTTGGCGAGCGCTTCGCTGACGAGCAGATAGGCCGTCAGCGTCCGCACCTCGCCCACCTCAGGCAGGTCGGCCACATCGAGATCCACGGGGATCGGGCAGGCCGCCTGCAGGGCGGCCAGCGCGGGCGCCAGACCGTCGTCGAGTTGGGCCGGACGAATCCCGTTGGCGATGCGGCGCAGCTCGTCGACGGTGTCCCGCAGTTCCGCCACGGCGGCGTTGACCTCGGCGGCTTCGGCCGGTGCGAGTCGCTCCTGGAGCAGCCTCAGCCGCATCCCGGTCGCGACGATGCGCTGCTGCGCCCCGTCGTGCAGATCGCGCTCCAGCCGCCGGCGCTCGGTCATGGTCGCCTCCAGGAGCCGGCCGCGGCTGGCCTCGACCTCGCCGAGCGCGTTCCGCAGCCCCAGGCGCAGCCGGCTGACCTCGATCGGCACCCACGCGGCCCGAGCGAGGTCGTGGATGCGGCGACGGGCCCTCGCCGATTCCCACCCCAGCCGGATGCGGGCGATGACGTCCCCGGGCCTCGACCGCAACCCCGGACGGGCTCCCCACCACCGTGCCGTCGAGCCGGCCCCAGCCTCCCCCGGCAACGCCAGCTGCAGGTCGACTTCGGCGTCTTGTTGAGCCTCGCGCAGCACGTCCTCGATCTCCTCCGGCTCCCTGCGCCCCGCCCGGACCTCGGCGGCGAATCGTTCGACCGCGGCCACCGCGACGTGCCGGTCCCGGTCGACGCGACCGACCCAGGCGGTGACGTGGCGCTGCATCGGCAGGATCGCCAAAGCCGTGACGAAGGCCGCCACCCCGCTGCTCAACCCGGGACCCATGTCGACCACTCGGCCGGCCACGTACCCGACGGCGCGGAACACACCGGCGGACAACAGCAGCGTGAACACCCAGGCGGTCGTGTCGCTCAGCAGCCGATCGACGTCGAACAGGGCCTGTGTCGCGTTCGTCACGGGCCACGTCGGGCCGCTGGCCACCGTTCCGTGGGCCAGCGGGTTCTGGCCGGTCAACCTGGCCGGCCTGCTGGCGCTCCTGCTGGTCTTCCCGTCGGGCCCGCCGGCCGGACGGGGCTGGCGCGCCGTGCCGTGGGCGTTCGGCGCGGCGACGGTGGGCATGGTCGCCGCACACGGCCCCAAGCCTGCGGCATTCCCCATCGAGTCCAGCTTCGGTGAACTCGTCTCCTACGGCGTGGTGAACCTGGTCGTGTTCGCCGTGGGGTTGGGCTCGTGCTGCTCGGGTCGAGGGTCGCCGCGCGCCGGACCGCGGGCCGCGACGCGGTCGCCGTCGCCTGAGGGTCCAGCGTCCGTGGCCGGGGATCGGATGGCGCGTCAGCCGCGTTCGGCAGCGGCCAGCTGGCCGCAGGCGCCGTCGATCTCCCGGCCCCGGGTGTCCCGGACGGTGACCGGCACCCCGCGCGCCTCCAGGGCCGCGACGAACGCCTTCTGCTGCTCCTTGGACGAGGCCGTCCACTTCGAGCCGGGCGTAGGGTTCAGCGGGATTAGGTTGACGTGCACCCAGCCCCAGCCGCCGCCCTGGCGCAGCACGTCGGCCAGCGCCTTCGCGCGCTGCACCTGGTCGTTGACGTCGCGGATCAGGGCGTACTCGATCGAGACCCGGCGGCCGGTCGCCTTGAAGTACTGCCAGGCGGCCTCGACGACCTCGGCGACCCTCCAGCGGGTGTTGATCGGGCAGAGTTCGTCGCGGAGTTCGTCATCGGGNGCGTGCAGGCTGACCGCGAGGGTCACCGGCAACCCCTCGCCGGCCAGCTTCACGATCCGGGGCACCAGGCCGACCGTCGAGACCGTGATCCCGCGGGCGCCGATGCCCAGCCCGTGCGGCGCCGGCCCGGTCAGCGTCCGGATCGCGCTCAGCACCTGCTTGTAGTTGGCCAGCGGCTCGCCCATGCCCATGAACACGACGTTGTTGATCCGGCCGGGTCCGCCCGGCAGGTCGCCCCGGCCCACCCGCCCGGCCGCGTCGACCACCTGGTCGACGATCTCGGCGGCCGACAGGTTGCGCTGCAAACCNCCTTGCCCGGTGGCACAGAACGGGCAGGCCATGCCGCAGCCGGCCTGGGAGGAGATGCAGATCGTCGTCCGCAACCGGCCGCGGCCGCTGGCCTTGATCCCCGCAACGCCGTAGCGCATCAGGACGCTCTCGATCAGGGCTCCGTCGAACAGCCGCCACAGCGTCTTCACGGTGGTTCCGGCATCGCAGGTCAGCGGACGGACGTTGGTCAGCAGCCGCGGGAAGAACTCCGCCGCCAAGGCCTGGCGTTGCAGGGACGGGATGTCGCTCCACTGGACCGGGTCGGTGTTGTGGTGCTCGAAGTAGTGCCGGGACAGCTGGTCCGCCCGGAACCGCGGCAGCCCCAGTCCCACCACGGCGGCCCGGCGCTCGGCGATCCCCAGGTCGGTCCAGTGCCGCGGCGGCTTGCCGCGCTTCGGCGCGGCGAGGTCGAGCGCGATCGTCCGTCCAGCCCGGACGCGATCCTCCAGCGCGGAGTACGCATCGATCTCGGCCTGGGTGAGGCCCTGCTCCGTCCCGCTCATGCCCCGGGCACCAACAGGTAGAACACCAGCCAGCCGATCGGGGAGGCGACCAGGATCGAGTCGAGCCGGTCCATCGCGCCGCCGTGGCCGGGGAGGATCGACGACATGTCCTTGATGCCGATGTCGCGCTTGATCAGCGACTCGATCAGGTCACCGCAGGTTGCGGCGAGGACGATGCTGAGGGCCAGGACGAGCCCCACCCACCAGGGCTGACCCAGCCAGAACACGGTGAGCAGCACCCCGACCAGCGTGGCGAGCGCGATCGATCCGGCCATGCCCTCCCAGGTCTTCTTCGGGCTGATCAGCGGAGCCATCGGGTGCCGGCCCCACCGTGCGCCCACGGCGTAGCCGCCGGTGTCGTTGCCCATCACGCAGAGCAGGATGATCGCGACCTTGGTGGCGCCTTGCGGCGAGGCCAACAGGAGCGACACGAACGACCCCAGCACCGGGATGTAGCCGATGGTGAACAAGCTTGCCGCGGCGTCCTTGACGTAGCCGTCGGCACCGCCGAACATCCGCCAGACGAGCGCGAGCAGGATCGTCCCGCCGAGCAGGCCGAGCAGCACGATGTGCCACGGGACGTTGTGGAACCCCTGGGTGGTCGCGGCAAGGTAGGAGCCGGCCATCATCCCGATGGTGCCGATCACGATCGGCGTGATGGCCGACCGCATGCCGACTTTGAGCAGGGCGTCGTGCAGTTCGATCGTCCCCAGCGTCAGCATGCCGGTGACGAGCAGGACGAAACCCCAGTGCCAGTACAGCAGGCTGAGCACCACGGCGGCGGCCAGCAGCAGGCCGACGACGATCGCCGCGGGCAGGTCCCGGCCCGCCCGCGACGGTTTCGCCTCGGTCTGCCCCTGGGGCGTCCCGGAGCTCGCCATCAGACCTCCAGCAGCTCGGCTTCCTTGACCTTCAGCAACTCGTCGACCGACTCGACGTACTTCTTGGTCACGGCGTCCAGCTGCTTTTCGGCCGCGCGAGCGTCGTCCTCGCCGACCTCCTTGTCCTTGACCAGCTTGTGGACCGCGTCGTTGGCGTGGCGGCGGATGTTCCGGACGGCGACCTTGGACTCCTCGGCCTTGTGCCGTGCCAGCTTGATGTACTCGCGGCGGCGCTCCTCGCTCAACTGCGGCATGACCAGGCGGATCACGTTGCCGTCGTTGGCCGGGTTGACGCCGAGGTCGGAGTCGCGGATCGCCTTCTCGATGCCGTGCATCGCGCCCCGGTCGAACGGGGTGATCAGGACGGTGCGCGCCTCGGGGACCTGGAAGGTGGCGAGCTGCTGCAGCGGCGTCGGGGCCCCGTAGTAGTCGACCAGCAGCTTGTTGAACATGGCCGGGTGCGCCCGGCCCGTCCGGATCGCGCCGAACTCCTCGCGGGCGTGATCGATCGCACCCTTCATCTTGTGCTCGGCGTCTTTGATGATGTCGGCGATCATGCGCGGACCCTTTCTGCGTGGCGGCGGTGCCGGTCAGGCGTGGACGGTGGTTCCGATCTTCTCACCCCGGACCACCCGGACGATGTTGCCCTCCACCCCGAGGTCGAAGAACACCATCGGCAGCTTGTGCTCGCGGGCCAGGCTGACCGCGGTGGCATCGGCCACCTTCAGGTCGCGGGCCAGGAAGTCGTCGTAGGTGAGTTCCTCGAACCGCTTGGCGTCGGGGTTCGTCCGTGGGTCGGAGTCGTACACCCCGTCGGTGCCCTGCTTGGCCATCAGCAGCACCTCCGCCCCGATCTCCAGCGCGCGCTGCGCGGCGACGGTGTCGGTGGAGAAGTAGGGCATGCCCGAGCCGGCACCGAAGATCACCACCCGGTTCTTCTCCAGGTGGCGCTCGGCGCGGCGCGGGATGTACGGCTCGGCGACCTGGCCCATCGCGATCGCGGTCTGGACCCTGGTCTGGACGCCCGCCTTCTCGCAGAAATCCTGCAGGGCCAGGCAATTCATGACCGTGCCGAGCATGCCCATGTAGTCGGCGCGGTCGCGGTCCATGCCGCGCTCGCTGAGTTCGGCCCCGCGGAAGAAGTTGCCCCCGCCGGTGACGATCGCCACCTGGACGCCGGAGTCGACGACGTCCCGGATCTGGCGGGCGATGCTCGCCACCACGTCCGGGTCGACACCGATCTTGCCACCGCCGAAGGCCTCACCCGAGAGCTTCAGCATCACCCGGCGGTACGGGGGCATCGGGGTCGCCCCCGCCGAGAACCGGACGAACCGGGTGACGGTGACGCCGTTCTCCTTCAGCAACTGGCCGACCGTCTTCTTGTCGTCCGACACCGAGGCCTGCTCGACCAGGACGACGTCCTTGAAGAAGCCCGACAGCCGGCCCTCGACGATGCGCGGGATGATCTGCTCGGGCTTGCCCTCCTCGCGGGCGGTCAGCTCGGCGATCCGGCGCTCGTTGGCCAGGACGTCCTCGGGCACCTCGTCACGGGTGACCCATTGGGGCGACATGGCCGCGATCTGCATCGCGATGCCGCGGACGAAGTCGGCGTCGCCGCCGGAGTGCTCAACCGCCACGCCCACCTGCGGAGGCAGGTCGGAGGACCGCTTGTGCAGGTAGATCACGGTGTCGCCGTCGAAGTGGGCGGCGTTGGCGATCTCCAGCTTCTCGCCGATCTTGGCGCTGAGCTCGCTGACCGCCTCGGCCGCCGACTTACCGGAGGCCAGCACGACCCCGTTGGCGGCCTCGACGCCGTGGGCCTCGGCCTTGGCGACCGCGTCGGCGATCTCCTGGGCCAGCGCCATGAACTCGGCGTTCTTGGCGACGAAGTCGGTCTCGGCGCCCAGCTGGATCACGGCGTTGCCCGACGAGGCCACGAGGCCGTTGGAGGCCTCCCGGTCCGAGCGCTTGGCCATCTTGGCCTGGCCCGAGACCCGCAGGATCTCGACCGCGGCATCGAAGTCGCCGTCGGCCTCGGTCAGCGCCTTCTTGGCGTCCATCATTCCGGCGCCGGTGGCGTCGCGGAGCTTCTTCACATCAGCGGCAGTGATTGCCATGGGTGTCTTTCTTCCCGTCCTTGCGTTCGTGTGGTTGGTGGTTACTTGGCGTCCGCGGCCGGCTCATCGGCGGCCTCGGCCGCGGCCGGACCCTCGTCAGCGGCGTCGGCGGCGGNNTCTCCGCCTCGGCGGCGACCTCGGCCGGAGCAGCCTCCACGGCGTCGGCCAGGAGTCGGCCTGGACATCGCTGCCCTCGACCGCCTCGGCCTCGCTGGTGGTGGTCTCGACGGCGCCGAGGAGCTCACGCTCCCACTCGGCCATCGGCTCGGCCTCCTCGCCGGTGGTCGCGGCGGCGCGCGAGCGCTGCAGCAGGCCCTCGGCGACGGCGTCGGCGACCACGCGGGTCAGCAGGGCGACGGAGCGGATCGCGTCGTCGTTGCCCGGGATCGCGTAGTCGACCTCGTCCGGATCGCAGTTGGTGTCGAGGATGCCGATGATCGGGATCCGCAGCTTGCGGGCCTCGTCGATCGCCAGGTGCTCCTTCTTGGTGTCGACCACCCAGACGGCCTGCGGCAGCTTGCCCATGTCGCGGATGCCGGACAGGGTCTTGGCCAGCTTGTCCTTCTTGCGCTTCTGCTGCAGCAGTTCCTTCTTGGTCAGGCCGGACGCCGCGACATCGTCGAAGTTGATGCCCTCAAGCTCCTTCATCTTGCCGATGCGCTTGGAGATCGTCCCGAAGTTGGTGAGCATGCCACCCAGCCAGCGCTGGTTCACGTACGGCATCCCGACGCGGGTCGCCTGCTCGGCGATGGCTTCCTGGGCCTGCTTCTTGGTGCCGACGAAAAGGATCTGCCCGCCGCGGGCGACGGTGTCGCGGACGAAGGCGTACGCCTTGTCGATGTAGGACAGCGACTGCTGCAGGTCGATGATGTAGATGCCGTTGCGCTCGGCGAAGATGAAGCGCTTCATCTTGGGATTCCAGCGACGGGTCTGGTGCCCGAAGTGGACGCCGCTCTCAAGCAGCTGACGCGTGGTCACGACGGCCATGGCCGTTCCTTTCTTCGCGGGCGCGCCGCTTGGGCGGCAACCCGCCTGGGTTGTCGTGGGCCGAGCGGTTCGGCCCGCCTGATGCGACCGTCGCGACCACCCCGTGGGGACCTCGGACACGACCCGTCGAGCAACGACGGTGAGGTTGCATGCGAAGTCGATCCGGATCCGCCGGATCGCTAGCGGCGAGTCTACGTCCTCGGGTGCGGGTGATGCCAACCGGGCGGCTGTGGACGCCGCCCCCATNCGAGGGGTTTTTCCACAGGCGGGAGAAGGGTGAGCGATCGGGCTCGGCCCGGTCCGAGGGTANGGGGCATGAGACGCCTGTCGTGCCTGCTGGTGGGTTTCGCGCTCTGGCTGCTGACCCCGCCGGGGCTCGCGCATGCGTTGTCGGGACAGCCGCCGATCGACGGCCCGGTTGTGCACCGGTTCGATCCCNCGGCGTTGTCGTGGCAGCGGGGACACCGGNGGGTGGATCTCGCAGGCACGCTCGGCGAACCCGTCCACGCCTCGGCGAACGGCGTGGTGACGTTCGCCGCGACGTTGGCGGGCCGCGGGGTCGTGGTGGTCAGCCACGGCGCCCTCCGGACGACCTACGAGCCGGTGTCCGCGGCGGTGCGCGTGGGTCAGCGGGTGTCCGCCGGGGATCTGCTGGGCTTCCTGCAGGGCGGGCACGCTGACTGCCCGGCCAGTGCGTGCCTGCATTGGGGCCTCAAGCGCGGTGACGAGTATCTCGATCCGCTCTCGCTGGCCGGGGGCGAGGTGCTGTTGCTGCCCGCGGACGCAGTCGCCAGCGCCGAACGGGCGGCCAAGGCCAGCCGCCTCGCCGGGAGGGGTACCGGCCGCTTGCTTCGCCCCGTGCCGGGAGGGATCGGGTCCCCGTTCGGAATGCGCCGCCACCCGATCTTCCACGACTGGCGACTGCACGCCGGGGTGGATCTGCACGCCGCCTGCGGAACGCCGATCCGTGCTGCGGCGGACGGAGTCGTGGTGTCGGTGAGCTACGACGCCTCCGGCGGTCACCGGCTGGTGCTCGCGCACGACGGAGGGCTCACCACGCATTACCTGCACGCCCAGGGTTACCAGGTGCGCCGTGGGCAGCGGGTCACCCGCGGCGAGGTGGTGGGCCGGGTGGGATCCACCGGCTGGTCCACAGGTTGTCACCTGCACTTGACCGTCAAGAACAACGGGCGGCTCGTCGATCCGGCGCCGCTGTTGGGCGGGTAGGCGGGGCCATGGGGGTTCGTCAGGCGCGCGGGTGGGCCTGTCGGAAAGCCGCCCGCAGGCGCTCGCTCGTCACATGCGTGTAGATCTGGGTGGTCGCCAGCGAAGCGTGCCCCAGGATCTCCTGGACGCTGCGCAGGTCGGCGCCGCCCTCGAGCAGGTGGGTCGCCATCGCGTGACGGAGACCGTGCGGGCCCAGGTCGGGAGCGTCCGGCACCGCGGCCAGGGCGCGATGGACGAGCCGGCGCACCACGCGTGGATCGATCCGGCGGCCCCGGTCGCCGACGAAGACCGCCGGCCCGGCCTCGGGGTGGGCCAGCCGCGAACGGTGCTCCAGCCAGGCCGCCAGCGCGCGCTGGGCGGGTCGGCCCAGCGGCACCCGGCGCTCCTTGTCGCCCTTGCCCACGACGCGCAGCAGCCCNCGATCCACGTCAACGTCGGCCAGGTTCAGGCCGCACAACTCGCTCACCCGGACGCCCGAGGCGTAGAGGACCTCCAGCAGGGCCAGGTCCCGCAGCGCCGCCGCCCGAGCGGCGGGGTCGTCCTGGGCGTCGGCGGCATCGGCGAGGTATTGCAGCAACGTCCGCGCAGCCTCGGCCTCGAGGGTCGGTGGCAGCCGCCGGTCGACCCGGGGCGACTTCAGGGCGGAGGCCGGGTTCGCGGCGATCCGTCCGGTGTGCGCGGCCCACGCGAAGAACCCGCGCGCCGCCGCCGCCCGCCGTTGCAGGGTGGCCCGTTCGGCACCGCCTCCGTGCAGGTGCGCCAGCCACTGGCGGAGCAGTCGAAGTTCCACCTCGTCCGGAGTCGCCACGCCATGCTCGGCCGCGAACCCGAACAGGTTAACCAGGTCCGCGCGGTAGGCGCGCAGCGTGTGCGCCGAGCAGTTGCGTTCCAGGCGCAGGTGGTCCGCGTAGGCCTCCAACGCCTCGGTGACGGCCGGAGCCCACCCATCGCGAGCAGTCCCGCGCGCGTCATCGATCAGCCGGTCGGTCACCGTTCCAGCGTCACCCAGTGGATCGGCGTGGACAAGCGAGCCACGCACCCAGCCGGCGAATCTCCGCGGCCGGCCGATGGGCCAACGGCGGGCGCACGGCTGGCGCATCTGCCGCCGGCGGTCCAGAGCACCAGTTGCACGCGTCCGGCGGTGTGCTTCGTCCGCTGATCTCAGGACGGGCGCCCGACCACGTGCGCGTAACTCGGTGCGCCGGCTATGCCAATCGCCTCCGATGGACGGTTCCCCCGCTAGCCATCCACACGTACACCGCCCCGACAACGGGTTCCGCGTCACCGCGACCACACCGGCCGACCAGCACCACACAGATTCCGAGCCGCGATCCTCACGCCCGGCGCCCTCACCACGAGGACGCAGGGCCACGGCTCCTCAAGCCCGCCAGCGGGCGCACGGGCACCGGCCGCCCGCGGGTGCCGTGCGCGGGCACGGCCACTCGGGTCGGGGCTATCCAATACGATGGCGCGCGGCGAGGCACCGTCGCACGTGGCGAGCACTCGGCACATGGCGAGCACTGTCGCGCGCGACGAGAAGGACGGCATACCGATGGAACTGGCGGATCTGACCACGGGCGGCTCCCTGCGCCCCATCACCCGGTGGGGCACCCCGGTGATGCACGCGAAGACCCGACCGGTCACCGAGTTCGGCGACGAACTGCACACCCTGGTCAAGGACATGTTCGCGACCATGCACGCCGCCAACGGGGTTGGCCTGGCGGCCACCCAGGTGGGGGTGGATCTGGCGTTGTTCGTGTACGAGTGCCCCGACGCCGACGACGTCGTCCGCATCGGCGCCGTCTGCAACCCCCAGGTGACCGTCCCCGACGGTAAGGATCGCACCCTGGAATCGACCGAAGAGGGCTGCCTGTCGCTGCCCGGTGGCTACCAGCCGCTGGCCCGGCCCGACAAGGCGGTCTGCGAGGGCGTCGACCCGTTCGGCGAACCCGTCCGCATCGAGGGCGACGGACTGCTCGCCCGCTGCCTGCAGCACGAGACCGACCACCTCAACGGCACCGTTTTCGGCGACCGGCTGTCCACCCGCTCACGGAAGAAGCTGTACGCCCAGCACGAGGAACTGCTTCACCTCTACCCCGACGACTGGCCGGTCACCCCGAAGCGCAAGTCGGCCACGCAGGTCTAGCCGAGCCTGGCACTGTCGGAACCGAGCGGTCGCCGCCGCCTCAGGGCTGCGCGATCAGCAGCCGCGGATCCGGACCGGTCAGCGGTACCTCCCGCCACGTCACGGCGTACGTCGCCCCACCAGGTGCGACCGTCAACTCGAGCGTGTGCGGGGTCTCGATGAGCCGGACGACCACGCGCAAGCCGTCGGCATCCCAGCCACCCGACGCGACCGCCGGCACCGATCCCCGCGGGTAGCCGAGACGCCCCTCCCGCCAGCGGTCCGGCCCCGCCTCCACGGCGCCGTCCAGACCTGGCCAGGAGAGCCGGTTCACCGTCCCCGGCTCCAGGTCGAGCGGGCCGAGCAGACCCGCCACCTGGCCGTCCGGCTGAACGCGGGTGCGCTGGGCGGACGGGGTCCCCGGACGATCCAGCGGCGGAATCGCCAGCGTGCCGAGTCGCTCGGCCAGTCGCGCGTCGGAGGAGGCATTCCCGGCGCCCGAGCACGCGGGCAGTAGGTGCTCCCAGACGAGATCCAGCGTGTGCTGCATGTCGTGCGCGGACGTCATGGCGACCGCCACGTCCTGCTCCGGCAACACCAGCGCGAACTGGCCGAACGCGCCGTCGCCGCGGTAGCCGTGCGAGGAACTCCAGAAGGAGAACCCGTAGCCGTAGCCCCAGTCGCCGTCGCCGCTGGCTCCTGCCGAGACCGGCGTGGGCCGGACTGCCTCGCCCACCCAGCCCGGCGACAGCAGCCGGCCGGCGTCCGGGTGGACGCCGCGGCCCAGATAGGTCAGGGCGAGGTTCAGCAGCGACTCGGTGCGGTGGTACTGCCCGCTGTAGCCAAGGTCGCGACCCTGCGGCGTCCGCTGCACCGCCAGCGGCGCGCCACCGTACGGCTCCAACAATCGCGTCCGGATCTCGTCGGACAGCCTGCGTCCGCTCGCCGCAGCCACCGCCTGGGCCAGCAGGTAGGTGGCGACCTGGTTGTAGGCGAACACGCTGCCGGGCTCGGCGTCGGGCACCTTCGCGGCCAGCACGGCGAGGAACGGGTCGGGCTCGCCGGGGCCACCGGGCACGGCCGCGGCCGCCCACATCTCCGGACCCCATGCGTCCGCGGTGTGGCCCACGGTCATCGACAGGCAATGCCGGACGAGTACCCGCCGCCAGCGCGCCGGCAAGGCCTCGAGGTCGTCGGTCAGGTACGACCAGACCGGCGCGTCCAAATCGAGGCGACCCTCGTCCACCAGTTGACCGACCACGGACGCGGTGAAGCTCTTGCTCACCGAGTAGACCAGGTGCACGCGTTCGGCCGCGTAGGGCGCCCACCACCCNTCCGCCACGACCCGGCTGCCGCGGGCGATCATCACCGAGTGGTAGTCCCCGTTGTGGGCGTCGAGCGCCTCCACGAAGGCCAACAGGTGCTTCGAATCCATCCCCGCGTCGGCGGGGGCACAGCGAGACGGGGCCATGCGGGCAGCCTAGGCCTCGGCGTCCCGGCCGCCCAGCGCGTAGCAGGCGATGGCTGAGGCGGCCGCGACGTTCAGGGAGTCCACCCCGGCGCGCATGGGGATCCGGACGACGACGTCCGCTTGTCCCAGCCAGCGCTCGGAGAGGCCGGCGCCCTCGGTACCGAGCAGGATCGCCAACCGCTCGGGCGCCCGGGCCGCGAANCTCCCCAGCGGCACCGCATCAGACCGCAGCCCCAGGGCTGCCACGGTGAACCCGGCGGCCCGCAGCGTCGGGACGGCGGACTCCCAGTCGTCCAACCGTGCCCAGGGCAGCGAGAACACCGTGCCCATCGACACCTTGATCGCCCGGCGGTACAGCGGATCCGCGGCGCGGGGCGCCAGCAGCACCCCGTCCCAACCGAGCCCCGCGGCGTTGCGGACGATCGCACCCACGTTCGTGTGATCCACGATGTCCTCGCACACCACCAGCCGCGACGCATCCAGCAGGTCGGCCACCCTGTGCCGGGTCTGCCGGAGCATTGATGCCAGCGCTCCGCGATGCACGTGGAAGCCGCTGACCGCCTCGGCCAGCGCCTCACTCACCACGTACACCGGCACCTCCGCCGGCAGTGCGTCCGTCAGCCCGGCGAGCCAGCGCGGGGCCAGCAGGAACGACCGCGGCCGGTACCCTGCGGCCAGCGCGCGGCGGATCACCTTCTCCCCNTCGGCGATGAAGATGCCCTGCTCGGTCTCCAGGTGGCGCCGCAGCGACGTCTCCCGCAACCGGACGTAGTCGGCCAGTCGCGGGTCGTCGGGGTCGTCGACGTCGATCAACAGCGGCACCCGGCCATTGTCCCCGGTTTCCGGCGCCGCGAGTCGCCCTCGCTAGGCTGTCGGGCGTGGGCTGGCTGAAACGGATCGACCGCTTCCTGCTGGCCATCGTCGCCGCGGCCCTGCTGGCCAGCGGGCTGCCCGCCCGGGGCCCCTTCGTCGAGGTGCTCGACTGGGTCACCAAGCTCGTCATCGCAGCCCTGTTCTTCCTGTACGGCGTCCGGCTGCACCCCGACCAAGCCCTGGCGGGGCTCAGGCACTGGCGGCTGCACCTGACGATTCTCACCTTCACGTTCGTGGTGTTTCCCCTGGTGGGACTGGCCTTGCGGCTCATCCCCGAGGCGGTGCTCTCCNCCACCATGTACGCGGGGCTGCTCTACGTCACCCTCGTCCCCTCCACGGTCCAGTCGTCGATCAACTTCACCTCGATCGCCAAGGGAAACGTCGCCGGCGCCATCGTCAGCGCGTCCGCCTCGAACCTGCTCGGGGTCTTCCTCACCCCGCTGCTGTGCATGCTGCTGATGCGCACCTCGGGGCTGGCCATCGACCCCTCCTCGATCCTCGACATCGTCCTGCAACTGCTGCTGCCCTTCGGCCTCGGCCAGCTCAGCCGCCGCTGGACGGCCGCCTTCGTCGAAGCCCACCCGCGGCTCAAACTGTTCGACCAGGGCTCGATCGTGCTGGTCGTCTACGCGGCCTTCTCGGCCGGGATGCGCGAAGGCATGTGGCAACTGGTCACCCCCTCGNACCTCACGGTGGTCCTCACCGCCTGCCTGATCGTCCTGGCGTTCATGCTCTGGCTCACCTGGACGAGCGCCCGCCGCCTCGGGTTCAACCGCGAGGACGCCATCGCGATCCAGATGTGCGGGACGAAGAAGTCGCTGGCCACCGGGCTGCCGATGGCCACGCTGCTGTTCGCCGGCCAGTCGCTGGGCCTGCTCATGCTCCCGCTGATGGTCTTCCACCAGGCGCAACTGATGGCCTGCGGCGCGCTCGCGGCCCGGCACGCCCGCACGGCGCCGTCCGATCCGGAGCCGACCAGGCCTTGACCCTCCAGTGACTGGAGGTCGTAGCGTCGCATCATGGACGAGCGGCGCTGGCGGATCGGCGAGGTCGCGCAGGCGACCGGCCTGAGCGCACGCCGCCTGCGCTACTACGAGGACGCGGGGCTGGTGACCCCGTCGGGCCGGCTGAGCAGCGGTCACCGGGTGTATTCCGGCGCCGACATCGTCCGGCTGTACCGGGTCGGCGTGCTGCGCCGGCTCGATCGGCCCGTGGCGGAGATCCCCGCGCTGCTCGCGAACGCCGACGACCTGCGGGCCACCGTCGCCGAGCACCTGGACGACCTCGACCGGCGGCTCGCCGAACTCGAGCGGCAGCGGGGGCGGGTGTTGGCCGCCCAGGCCGCCTTGGCGAAGGGCCCGATCCGCGACACCGAACTGCTGAGCCTGCTCGACGGCCTCGGCGACCCCGAGGGTGGCGCTGNNCGTCCGGTCATCGTGCTGGTCTACGCCGACCTGGCCGCCGCCCACCGCTTCCTGGTCGAGGTGTTCGGGTTCCAGCCCGGGCCGATCCAGCGGGACGGCAGCGGGCGGGTGGTCCACGCCGAGGTGCGGGTCGGCGACCGCCTGGTGTGGCTGCACCCTGCCTCGGTCGAGTACCGGCTGGCGGCCCCCGGTCGGGTCGGCGCCACGACGCACGCGATGGCGGTGCTGGTGGACGACGTGGACCGGCACGCCGATCGCGTCCGCGCCGCCGGCGCCGAGATCGTCACCGATCCCCGCGACGAGCCGTACGGCTACCGCGAATACGACGCCCGCGACTGCGAGGGCGGGCTGTGGTCGTTCATGTCCCCGATCCCCGACGAAGGAGCCCCGCGATGATCACCCCGTACGCCTGCATGCCCGACACCCGCGCCGCGATCGACTTCTACGTCGCTGCGTTCGGCGCCCAGGTCAGCGTCGAACCGATGGTCATGGACGACGGCCGCATCGGGCACGCCGAGATCACCATGGGCGACGCCCGGGTGATGATGTCCGACCCCTACCCCGAGCTGCACGTCGTCGCCCCGGCCCCTGAGGGTGCCTCGGTCACCCTCTACCTCGACGTGGCCGACGTGGACGCCACGACCGACCGGGCCGTGGCGGCCGGAGCCGTCCTCGACCGGNGACCGGAGGATTCCGACCACGGCCGGATGGCCGTCATCCGCGACCCGGCCGGGCACCGCTGGATGCTGCACCAGGTCTGACCGGGCACTGCGGCCGAGCGGCGGGCGGCACCTGGGCGTAAACACCCACCCGGGCCGCGAGCCCACCTGCGGCCCGGCGCCACTCAGCCCCGGAGGAACTCGGCCTCCAGCGCCTCGCACAGCCAGGTCTCGTACTCCTTCGGCGACCAGCCCTGAAGACCCACGAGTTCCTCGTAGATCGCGTGCAGCGTCAGCGCGTGCAGCAGGGCACGCACCTGGGGTTCGGGCAGCGTGACCCCTCGNTCCGCGGCCACCACGGCGGACAGGCGGGCGATGCCCTGCGCGCGGCGGGCGTCACCCTCGGCCGCGCTGACCCGGGCGTCCGGCTCGACCCTGGCGGCGTCGGCGTGGATCCGGACGATGTCGCCCGCCGCCTCCCAGCGGGACCGGATGGATGCCGCGAACAGCCCGAGCCGCTCACGCGGCGACGTGGCCGCCAGGGCCGCCCCGAAGAGTTCCGTGGCCGCCGGCTGCTGGACGACCACCGTGCGCAGTTCCTCCAGAATCGCCGCCTTGGAGCCGAAGACGGCATAGACGGTCTGGACCGCGACCTCGGCCTCGTCCGCGATCTGCTGGATGCGGGTGGCGGCGTATCCGTCCCGGTAGAAGAGCNNGCGCGCGGCGTCGAGGATCCGCTGCCTGGTCTTGAGGGCGCGGCTGCGCCGCGTGGGCCGGACGGACGGGTCGGGGTCCGGGGTCTTGACGTCGCTCATTTCGTGATTAGAGTAGCACTCTAATAATAGAGTGCGACTCTAACAAAAGGGGCCGCCATGACGCAGCCTGAAACCCCGACATCGCCGAGCTGTTCGTCCGGCTCGTGCAGCAGGGCATCGGGGCCGGCGACGAGTCTGTCATCGAGGAGGTGGTAGATCCGTCCTGCCGGGAGCACCAGCGCGGCAACGCCGACGGCATCGAGGGCGCCAAGGCCGTGGCCCGGGTGTTGCACACCTGGTTCGACGACTTCTCCCTCACCGTCGAGGACCTCGCCGTCTCCGGAGACACCGTGTGGACCCGCAACACCGCCCGCGGCGTCAACGTCCGTCCGCTCATGGGTTACGGCCCGACCAACGCCCCGGTCGAGGTGGTCGTGTTCGACGCCGGCCGGTTCGTCGACGGCAAGATGGTCGACCACTGGGGCGTGCCGGACCAGCTGGGCCTGCTGCTCCAGGTCGGGTTCCGTCCCGGCCAGGCTCACCGCGACTGACCGCGACCGGCCGGGACGAACGAGCCGCGGCGATCAGGCCGGCTGCTCGAACGACGGCGCGCCGGCGGGAGCCTCCGCGGACGGCTCACCCTGGGCCAGGCCGGCCTCCACTGGGCCGTCCCGCGCTCCGGGACGTGCCGCCGCGGCGGCCCTCCAGTTGCTGCGCCTCCGCGATCGCGTCCTGCACCGTCTTGGACGACTCGGCCTCTGCCTCGGCCTTCTGCGCCGCGATCTCGGCGAAGACGTCCACCTTCGCCGGGGCGGCGAACTCGGCGGCGTCGACGCTGGGGAACTGGACCCCGCCCAGCATGTCGCCGGCCGCCTTGCCCAGGCCCTTCAGGGCGTCGTTCAGCTCGCTGGGCACGATCCACACCTTGTTGGCGTCGCCACGGGCGATGTTGGGCAGCATCTGCATGTACTGATAGGCCAGCAGCGCCTGGTCGGGCTTGCCGGCGTGGATCGCGTTGAACACCGTCGTGATCGCCTGCGCCTCGCCCTCGGCCCGCAGCATCTTGGCCTGCCGGTCGGCCTGGGCGCGCAGCACCTGCGACTCCCGCTCGCCCTGCGCCCGCAGGATCAGCGACTCCCGCTCACCCGAGGCCGACAGGATCTGGCTCTGCCGCTGGCCCTCGGCCAGCAGGATCGCGGCCCGCTTGTCCCGCTCGGCCCGGGCGCCCTTCTCCATCGCGTCCCGGATCGTCGCGGGCGGCTCGATCGAGCGCAACTCGACCCGGTTGACCTTGATGCCCCACTTACCGGTCGCCTCGTCCAGCACCGCGCGCAGCTTGGCGTTGATCTCCTCGCGGCTGGTCAGGGTCTGTTCGAGGTCGAGGCCGCCGATGATGTTGCGCAGCGTGGTCATGGTCAGCTGTTCGATGGCCTGGATGTAGTTCTGTGCCTCGTAGGCGGCCTTCACCGGGTCGACGATCTGGAAGTAGATGACCGAGTCGATGTTCACCATCAGGTTGTCCTCGGTGATGACGCCCTGCGGCGGGAACGGGACGACCATCTCGCGCATGTCCATCGTGTAGCGGACGCGGTCGAGGAAGGGCACCAGCAGGTGCGGCCCGGCGTTCAGGGTGCGCAGGAACTTTCCCATGCGCTGGATGATCGCCACCTGCTGCTGCTGGACGAAGACGACAGCCCGCAGCAGGGCCAGCACGACCAGGATGACGATGAGCGCGGAGATGATGGGGATGATGTAGGGCACCGGGGCCTCCTTCTCGGATGTCTCCACGATAGCCAGCCTGGGGCGCGCCGCCAGGCCGACCGTGGCCGGATGGGCTCACCGGTACACGGCTGTGGACGAGCGTGCCGATGCCGCGGACCCGGGCCGGACGCGCGAGCCCACCGGCGCGATCGACCTGACTGCCGGCCGGCCCAGAAAAGTGGCTCCGAGAAGCCCTTTCAGCGCAATTCGGGATGCTGGGCGCGCGGGTAGACCAGCACCATGGCGCCCTCGATCCGGTACACCTCGATCTCGGCGCCGGCCGGGATGGGCTGGCCGTCGTAGCTGCGGGCGCTCCAGGTGTCGGAGCCGATCTTGGCCTCACCGCTGGCGGCGGTGATCTCGGTGGTGGCGCGGCCGGAACTACCCACCAGTTGATCCATGGACGAGGCGTAGCCGGGTTGGCTGCGCACCCGGCGCAACAGGGTCGGCCGGACGAGGAACAGCAGCGCGACGGCGACCAACCCGGCCACGATCGCCTGGACGAGGATCAATCCCGGGAAGAACGCCGCCACCACGGCACCGGCCAAGGCGCCTCCGGCCAGCATCAGCAGGGTAAAGTCGAGGGTGGTCACCTCGGTGATCGCCAGCGCAGCGGCAGCGATCAGCCAGATCGCCCACCAGTTCCCGGCCAGCCAGTCGAGCATGCTCCCATCATGCCAGCGCTGCCCGCGACCGGCGCTCCCTGGGCCGCCAGCGCTACCCGCGACCGGCGCCCCTGAGCCGCCAGCGCTACCCGCGACCAGCGCTCCGCGCAGCCGCCCGTGCCGTCCAGCGGCCGGCGTCCCGGGTGACCTGCAGGGGCAGGTCGAACGTCTCGGAGAGCAGCGGTCCGGTGAGCACGTCGTCAATAGGACCGGCGGCCACGACCCGGCCCCCNTTGAGCAACAACGCATGGGTGATCCCGGCCGGGATCTCCTCCACGTGGTGGGTGACCAGCACCGTCGCCGGGGCGGCGGGGTCGGTGCACAGATCGGCGAGCGTGTCCACGAGGGCCTCGCGGCCGGTCAGGTCCAGGCCCGCGGCCGGTTCGTCCATCAGCAGCAGTTCGGGGTCGGTCATGAGCGCCCGGGCGATCTGCACGCGCTTGCGCTCGCCTTCGCTGAGGGTGCCGAACGTCCGGTCGGCCAGGTGGTCGACGCGCAACTGCCGCATCAACTCCGCCGCACGCGCATGGTCGGCGTCGTCGTACTGCTCCCGCCAGCGACCCATCACCGCGTAGGCCGCAGACACCACGACGTCGGAGACGCGTTCGGACTTGGGGATCCGATCGGCCAGCGAGGCGGAGGTCACCCCGATCCGCGGCCGGAGGTCGAACACGTCCACCGCGCCCAGCACTTCGTCCAGCAACCCGGCCATGCCGGTGGTCGGGTGCAGTTGCGCGGCCAGGATCTGCAGCACCGTGGTCTTGCCGGCCCCGTTGGGCCCGATGACGACCCAGCGCTCGGTCTCGTCGACGGTCCAGTTCACATCGTCCAGGAGCTTGTTGCCGCCCCGGACGATCGAAACCCCACCNAACTCAACGACCGCCGCCATGCCCCTAACCTAGCCCAGCGGCCGGACGCTCAAGCGCCCGTGGAATGCAGGCCACCGTCCACGTGGACCATCTCCCCNGTGGTCGCGGGGAACCAGTCCGACAGCAGCGCCACGACGGCCTTCGCGGTCGGCTCGGAGTCCTTCGGATCCCAGCCGAGCGGGGCGCGGGTCCCCCAGATGTCGTTGAACTCGTCGGCGCCTGGGATGGCCTTCTTGGCGATCGTCTCGATGGGTCCGGCGGCCACCAGGTTCACCCGGATGCCCTCGGGGCCCAGGTACCGGGCGAGGTAGCGCGAGGTGCTCTCCAGCGCGGCCTTGGCCACGCCCATCCAGTCGTACGACGGCCAGGAGATCCGGGCGTCGAACGTCATGCCGACGATGGAACCCCCGAGCGCNAGCATGGGCTTGCAGGCCATGGCGAGGCTGACCAGCGAATACGCCGACACGTGGACGGCGGTGCTGACGTCCGCCGCCGGGGTGGTGAGGAACTTGCCCCCNAGCGCGGTCTCGGGGTTCGCGAACGCGATGGAGTGGACGACGCCGTCCAGGTGATCGACGTGCTCGCCGAGCCGCTCGGGCAGCGCCGCGAGATCATCGGGATTGGTCACGTCGAGTTCGATCAGCGGCGGCACCGGATCGAGCTTCTTGATCACCCGGCCGGTCAGGCTCATGGCCCGGCCGAAGTTCGACACGACGACCTTCGCACCCTCGCGCTGGGCGATCTCGGCGACCCGGTAGCCGATCGAGGTGTTCATCGTCACCCCGGCGACCAGGATGTTCTTGCCCTCCAGCAGTCCCATGTCAATCCCCTCTCAGTGGCCCATGCCGAGGCCGCCGTCGACCGGGATCACGGCCCCGGAGATGAAGGCGGCGTCCTCGCTCACCAGGAACGCGACCGCCGCGGCGATCTCGTCCGGCTCACCGAGACGGCCGGCCGGGATCTGCGCCTTGTAGCCCGCCACGACGTCGTCGGGCAGGACCGCGGTCATTTCGGTGTTGATGAAGCCGGGGGCCACCACGTTCGCGGTCACCCCGCGGCTGCCGAGTTCGCGGGTCAGCGAGCGGGCCATGCCGACCAGCGCCGCCTTCGAGGACGAGTAGTTGACTTGGCCGGCTGACCCGAACAGACCCACGACGCTGCCGGTGAACACCATGCGACCCCACCGTTTGCGGATCATGGAGCGGCTGGCGCGCTTGGCGCAGCGCCACACGCCGGTCAGGTTGACCCCGATGACGGCGTCCCACTCGGCATCGGTCATCCGGAGGATGAGCTGATCCTTGGTGATGCCGGCGTTCGCGACGAGGATCTCGACCGGGCCGTGGGCCTGCTCCGCGGCGGCGAAGGCGGCCTCCACCTGCTCTGCGTCGGTGACGTTGCAAGGGATGCCGAGCGCACCCTCGGGAGCCTCGCCGCCCATGTCCAGGCTCGCCACCTTGTGGCCGGCCGCGACCAGGCGCTGGACGATGGCCGCACCGATGCCCCGGTTGCCACCGGTGACCACTGCGCTGCGCGGAACAAAGGTATTCGTATCAGTCACGGAGCACACCGTAGCGGACAACGGCAGCCAGGTCAGGCTCCGCTGCGCAACAACGGAACTAGAGTGGATCGGTGGCCACGCGGACGCGGACGAGGGGGCGACGGCCCCCGCTGATCACGAGCGCCCGGTTCTCCAAGAGCCTCGACGCCGATCAGCGCAACCGCCGCTACCTGGCATCCATGGCCGTGCGGGTGGTGTGCCTCATCGGCGGGGTGATCTCCCCTCCCCGTGGAATTGGGTGCTGTTCGTCGGCGCGGCCATCATCCCGCCGATCGCGGTGCTGCTGGCCAACGCGATCGACCAACGCTCCCTGCCCACCCCGGACGCGACCCCCGAGGCGGAGCGCGCCCCGCACTGCCCGCCGGCGGTGTGATCCCCGGCAGCGTGGAAGAGTGACGCCGGTGAGGAAGCTGGTGCTCCGCTGGGTGGGGCTCGCCGTGTGTCTGGCCGCCCTCGCCTGGGCGTTCGTGAACCTGGGCTTTTGGCAGTTGGACCGGCTCGACCAGCGGCGGGAGCGCAACGGGGCCGTCGTGGCCCACGAGAACTCCNCCGTGGTCGACTGGCAGCAGGTGTTCACCCGTCCCATCACCGAGGCCGATCAGTGGCAGCGGGTGCGGGCCAGCGGCACCTATGACGCGGCGCACCAGTTCGTCGTCCGCTACCGCTCCAACGCCGGGCAGACCGGCTACGAGATCGTCACCCCGTTGCGTACCCAGTTCGGCACGGTGTTGGTGGACCGCGGGTTCATCGTCCGCCCACCCGCGCAGGACTTCCCAGGATCGNCCCCGGTCCCGCCGACAGGCACGGTGACCGTGGTCGGCTACGTCCGCAGGGACGAGCAGGGGGACGCCGATGCGATCACCCCGGCCGAGGGCCAGGTGCGGTTGATCAACTCCGGCGCCCTCGGAGCGACCCTGCCCTACCCGGTGGCGAACGGCTTCCTCAGCGTGCTCACCAGCGAGCCCGCTCCATCGGACGGGCTGGTGCCGGTCAGCCCGCCGGAACTGAACGAGGGGAACCACTTCTCCTACGCCCTGCAGTGGTTCTCGTTCGCGGTCCTGGCCGCGATCGGCCTGGTCGTGTTCATCCGGGCGGATCTGCGCGACCGGGCCAAGACGCGCGAACGCCGGGCGCGGGCTGCCGCGTCCCCGGAAGACCCATAGGAGCGGCGGCCCCATCGCGCTAGATTGCGCGCATGGAGCTGGGTCTGGCCGGAAAGGTCTTCGTCGTCACCGCCGCGAGCGCAGGCCTGGGCCGGGCGACGGCCGATCAACTCGTGGCGGAGGGCGCCAAGGTCGTCCTGGTGGCCCGGCGCGAGGAGGTCCTGCACCGGGCCGTCGCCGAGTACGGGGCCGACCGGGCCTGCTACCTGGCCGCGGACCTCGCCTCCCCGGAAACCGGACGAGAGGCCGCGGCCCTCGCGCTGCGCACGTTCGGCTCCCTCGACGGGGCGATGATCTCGGTGGGCGGCCCGCCGCGGGGACGCGTCCTCGACAACGACGATCACCAATGGCGGGAGGCGTTCGACTCGGTGTTCCTGGCCGCGCTGCGGGTGACGCGGGCCGTGGTCGAGGCGGCCACCGGTCCCGTCGCGCTGGCCCTGGTGCTCTCCACCTCGGCCAAGTCGCCGCTGCCGACGATGGCGATCTCGAACGGGCTGCGCCCCGGGCTCGCCGTCCTGGTCAAACAGCTCGCCGACGAGATCGGACCCGACGGTGGCCGGGTGGTCGGGCTGATGCCGGGCTCGATCCTCACCGAACGGATCCTGTGGCTGCACAGCCAGGCCGCCGACCCGGTTGCCGCCCGCGACGAGGCCGCCCGGGCGGTGCCGCTGCGCCGGCTGGGCGCACCCGAGGAGTTCGGCAAGGTGGCCGCGTTCGCGCTCTCCNCCGCCGCCTCGTACCTGACCGGCTGCCTCATCCCCGTCGACGGCGGCAGCCTGCGGGCCTTGTAGTGGCACTCGACAGCGCCGCCGGCCTGCTCGCCTGTCCGGTCTGCGCGGCGCGCCTCGACCTCGTTCCGGGCGGGGCCGCGTGCCCGGCCGGGCACCGTTTCGACGCCGCGCGCCAGGGCTACCTGAACCTCTCCGGGAGCCCCGAGCCGGCCAACGCCGACACCGCCGCCATGCTGGCCGCCCGGGCGCGGGTCCACACCGCGGGGCTGTTCGACGCCGTCAGCGACGCGATCGCGGGCGCGATCGACGAGTCGGCCCGGGTCATCGTGGAGGTCGGGGCCGGCAACGCCTTCTACCTGGCGCGGGCACTGGACGCCCGGCCGGACGCCAGGGGTCTCGCGCTCGACGTGTCCAAGGCCGCGGCCCGTAACGCCGCCCGGGCGCATCCCCGCGCGGCTTCGATCGTCGCCGACGTGTGGCGCGGGCTGCCGGTGCGGACCGGTGCCTGCGACGCGGTGCTGGCCGTATTCGCGCCACGCAACCCCGCCGAGTTCGCCAGAGTGCTCCGGCCGGGCGGCCGGCTGGTGGTCGCGATCCCCGGACCAGGGCACCTGGCCGAACTGCGCGAGCGTTACCACCTCCTGGAAGTGCCCTCCGACAAGCGGGAACGGCTCGTCACCGGGTTGGCGGAATGGTTCGCGCACCGACACTCGGCACGCTTGCTCCGGGCAGCGCCGCAACCGGCCGAGAGGGTCGCCGACCTGATCGCGATGGGTCCCAACGCCTTCCACGGCACGCCGGTGGAGGTGTCGGCCGGGCGCGTCAGCGTCGACGTGAGCGTGGAGACGTTCGTCCGGCTGTCATGATGTTCGCTGTGACCGACTCAGCCCGGGCCCTGCTGGGCGCCCTCGTCGCCGGGATCGACGAGGCCCTGCCCGCGGCGCTGGCGCTGCGCACCGTGCTGCACAGCCAGCCGCATCTGGGCGGCGCCGAGGGTCCCACGCGGGACCTGCTGATCGATTCGCTGCCCTGGGCGCGGCCGCAGCCGACCGCTGGGACGGGCATGGTCGTCCGCGTGGGGCCGAAGGGACTCGCGGTGGGCATTCGGGCCGAGTTGGACGCCCTGCCGATCATCGAGCAGACCGGGGTGCACTGGGCGTCGGCCAACCAGAACATGCACGCCTGCGGCCACGACGTCCACATGGCGGCGCTGTGGGCGTTGCTGCAGGCCGCCCAGNGGCTCGACCGGCTCCCGGCGGGCATGGTGGGCCTGTTCCAGCCGCGCGAGGAGACCCAGCCCTCCGGTGCCCTCGACATCGTCCGTGAGGGCGTCCTGGAGCGCCACGAGATCGGAGCCGTGATCGGCGCCCACGTGCAACCCCGGATCGCCGCCGGCGTGGTCAGCACGGGCGTGGGCGGCGTCAACGCGGCGGCGGACGAGTTCAGCATCCTCGTCCACGGGCACGGCGCCCACGGCGCCTACNCCCACGTGGGCATCGACCCGGTGCCGGCGCTGGCTGCCATCGCCTTGGGGCTGCATGAACTCGTCGGACGGCTCATCGACCCGACGCACCCGGCGGTGATCACGGTGGGCCGGATCCAGGCGGGCACCGCCCCGAACGTGATCCCGGAGAACGGGTCGATCCAGGGGATCATCCGGACGACCGACCCCGAGGACCGGCACCGCCTCCAGTCCGCGGTGAGGCGGCTCGCCGAACACACCGCTTCGGCGCGGGGGCACACGNCGGAGGTGTCGATCATCGAGGGCGATCCGGTGCTGTCCAACGATCGTGGGCTCGTCCACGCCATCGACCCGCTGCTCGTCTCATCCGGGCTCGCCGTGGCCGCCGAGCCGTTCCGCTCCTGCGGCGCCGACGACTTCTCCCACTACGGGGAACGGGTGCCGATCGTGATGATGTTCGTGGGGACCGCCCGCCCCGGGGCTACCGCCAAGGGCACCACCATCGGCCTGCACCACGCCCAATTCCTGCCCGAGGAGTCGTCGGTGCGGCGGATGGCCGTCACCCTCGCGGCCGGCTACGTCGGCGCCGCGGGCACGCTGGGCCGGGCCGCCGCTACGCGAGGCTGACCAGCTCGGCGTAGTCGGGGTTCCAGAGGTCCTCGACCCCGTCCGGCAGCAGCAGGACGCGTTCGGGCTCCAGCGCGTCCACCGCCCCCTCGTCGTGGGTCACCAGCACGACCGCCCCCGCGTAGTTGCGGATCGCGCCGAGAACCTCGGCGCGCGAGGCCGGATCGAGGTTGTTGGTGGGTTCGTCCAGCAGCAGGACGTTGGCCGCCGACACCACCAGCATGGCCAGGGCGAGCCGGGTCTTCTCCCCGCCGGAGAGCACCCGCGCCGGTTTGTCCACGTCGTCCCCACTGAACAGGAACGACCCGAGGATCTTGCGCACCTCGGTCTCGGTGAGGTCCGGCGAGGCGCTGACCATGTTCTCCAGCACGGTGCGCGACACGTCCAGGGTCTCGTGCTCCTGGGCGTAGTACCCCAGCCGAAGCCCGTGCCCGTGCTGCACCGCGCCGGTGTCCGGGGGCTCCAGCCCCGCGAGGATCCGCAGCAGCGTGGTCTTGCCGGCGCCGTTCAGGCCCAGGACGACCACTTGCGAGCCCTTGTCGATGGCCAGGTCGACGTCGGTGAACACCTCCAGAGACCCGTACGACTTGCTCAGTTCGCTGGCCCGGAGCGGTGTCTTCCCGCAGGGCGCCGGCTGGGGAACNCGGATGCGGGCGACCTTGTCAGAGACACGTTCGCCCTCGACGCCGGCCAGCAGCCGCTCGGCGCGACGGGCCATGTTCTGCGCCGCCACGGCCTTGGTCGCCTTGGCCCGCATCTTGTCGGCCTGGGCCAGCAACTGCTCGGCCTTGCGTTCGGCGTTGGCGCGCTCGCGCTTGCGCCGCTTCTCGTCGGTCTCCCGCTGCAGCAGGTACGCCTTCCAGCCCATCGAGTACTGGTCGAGTTCGGCCCGGTTGGCGTCGAGGTGGAACACCTTGGTGACAACGGCCTCCAGCAGCCCGGCGTCGTGGGAGATCACGATGAGGCCGCCCGGGTAGGCCTGCAGGTAGCCGCGCAGCCAGACGATCGAGTCGGCGTCGAGGTGGTTCGTCGGTTCGTCCAGCAGCAGGTTGTCGGCCCCGGAGAACAGGATCCGGGCCAGTTCGACCCGGCGCCGTTGCCCGCCCGAGAGCGTGCCGAGCGGCTGACCCAACACCCGATCGGGCAGACCCAGGTTGGCCGCGATCCGGGCCGCCTCCGATTCGGCGGCGTANGCGCCTGCGGCGGCCAGTTCCGCCTCCGCGCGGGCGTAGGACGCCATGGCCTGCTCCTGCGCCGCGCCCGTCTCACTGGCCATCGCGAGGGAGTACGTGGTGAGCCGGCGCAGGATCTGGTCCAGGCCTCGCGCGGACAGGATGCGATCCTTGGCGAGCATGCCGAGGTCACCGGTGCGCGGATCCTGAGGCAGGTAGCCGATCTGGCCCGTGCGGACGACCTGGCCGCCGGCGGGCAGCGCCTCCCCGGCCAGCACCCTGGTCAGCGTGGTCTTCCCGGCCCCGTTGCGTCCGACGAGCCCGACGCGGTCGCCGGCGGACACCTGGAAGGTGGTGGCCGACAGCAGCAGCCGGGCTCCCACCCGGATCTCCACCTCACGCGCCATCAGCACCCGAGCACTCTAGACGCCGCGGACGGCACGTGCCGCATCGGTCCTCGCGACGCACCTCGCCTTGTGGCTCGTCGGCGAACGTCCGGTCCACCATCGCGACGACCCGCACGATGCCGGGTCGCTCAGCCGTTGGCGCCCCGCGCGGCCACGGGCCATAAGGAGTCGGCCGGGTCGCCGCTCACGAACAGCCGGTCGGCGAGGTTCACCGCGTTGCAGACGTGGTTGGGGACGACGCGGACGATGCTGCCCAGAGCGTGCGGCGTTGCCGTTTCCACGACCGCGTGGTGTTCGCTGAGCATCACGATGCGCGCGTCCGGATCGTCCAGGAGCCGCCCGTAGCCGCTCGTCCACACCGGCCGGTCGGCGCCGAGGACCTTCGAGCCGGCGTCCAGGATCACCCGCCCGCCCGCGTGGCTGACCACCGTCGCCCGGCAGGTGAGCGCGATGTCGTCCGGCCCGCAGCTGCCCAGCTCCCACTGCTGCGCGTCGTTGAACACGTAGACGCCCGGCCGGTACTCGGTGGCGGCGGACCCGGAGAACTCCAGGCTGGGCGTCGAACCGCCGCTGACGATCACCGGATCGATTCCGGCGGCGCGCAGGGCGGTGGTCGCTCCGGTCAGGGCCAGGTCCTCCTGCAGTGCGGCCGCCGCACGGGCGTCAAGGGCGTAGCTGTGCCCGGGGAACGTGAACACCCCGTCCACCTCGATGCCGCGTTCCACGACCTGCGCGGCCAANCTCCCCGCTGTTTCGGGAGCCACGCCGCTGCGGCGGTGGCCGGAGTCGACCTCGATCAGCACCCGGACGCCGATCGGCAGCCGGCTGGCCGCATCCAGACTGTCGACGCCGACGCGCAAGGTGAGCGCGCCCGCGAGGGCGGCGACCCGGGCACGGCGCGCCTCGTCCAGCCAGAGCGGGTAGGCGATGAACAGGTCGGCGAAGCCCGCGTCGGCGAACACCTCCGCCTCCGCCACCGTGGCCACGGTCAGCCCGACCGCGCCGGCCGCTAGCTGGCGCCGGGCGATCTCCGGGATCTTGTGGGTCTTGGCGTGGGGCCGCAGGACGACCCCGCGGCGCGCCGCCCATTCCGCCGCCCGGGCGATGTTCGAGTCCAGGCGCTCGGCGTCGACGACCAGGTAGGGCGTGGCCGGACTGTGCGACATGGTCCGAGCCTAGCGCGTCGGCGGCGCCCGGGCCGCTGGCGTGGGGCTGTCCGACCGATGACGGGACCGGCGCCTCGAACGATGCCGGTCTCGTCGCCTCAGAACATGCCGTTGGGGTTCGCGGCGGTCTCCGGCACCACCTGCAACACGTCCCAGTGCTCGACGACCCTGCCGTCTGAGTCCAGCCGGAAGATGTCGATGCCCGCGTAGTCCTGGTCGCCCGGCCAGCTCTGGTGGCAGTGCAGGACGACCAGGTCGCCCTCGGCGACGGTCCGCACGAACCGCACCGACTTGCCGGGGTATTCGGCGGCCATCCGCTCGAAGTAGTCGATGAACGCCTGCTTGCCGTCGCCGACGTGCGGGTTGTGCTGGGTGTAGGTCGCCCCGGCGTAGCGCTCGATTGCCTCGGCGGGCCGGCACTGGTTGAACATCAGGTCGTAGAACTCCACGACGCTGCGCCGGTTGCGTTCCAGCGCCTCGGTCACAGGTTGTAGCCGATCGAGCGCAGTTGCTCCCGTCCGTCCTCGGTGATGTTGTCCAGGGTCCATGGCGGCAGCCACACCCAGTTGATCGTCACCGAGTTGACCAGCCCNTCCAGCGCCAGCTGGGTGTCGTACTCCAGCCGGTCGGTCAGCGGGCAGGTCGGCGAGGTCAGGGTCATGTCGATGGTGGCGTTGTTCGCCTCGTCCAGGTGGACGCCGTAGACGAGCCCCAGGTCCACCACGTTGACCATCAGTTCGGGGTCGACCACGTCGCGCATGGCCTCCTCGATGTCCTCGACGGTGGGCCGGGCCTGCCCGGCGGGTTCGTCGGGGAAGGTGTCCTGGACGAGATCGGACGGACGGGGTTCGCTGCTCATCGTTCCTCCTCGGTGGTGGCCGCGCGGGCCGGCTGGGCCGCCAGTNGCCTGCGCGGTCGCGTCCTTCAGCGCCGCCCAGCCGAGCAGCGCGCACTTGACGCGGGCGGGGAACTTGGCGACCCCGACGAACGCGATCGCGTCCTCAAGCCGGTCCTCGTCGGGCTCCATCTCCCCTTGTGAATGCATCATTTCGGTGAAGTCCTCGCTGAGCGCGAAGGCTTCGTCGACGGTCTTCCCGATCACCAGATCGGTCATCACGGACGTGGAGGCCTGCGAGATCGAACAGCCCACCGCGTCGTAGGAGACGTCCTCGATGGTCTCGCCGGCCAGGTGGACGCGAAGCAGCACCTCGTCCCCGCAGGACGGGTTGACGTGCTGCACCTGGGCCTCGTAGGGCTCGCGCAGCCCGCTGTGATGCTTCTCGCGATAGTGGTCCAGGATGATCTCCTGGTACATGGCCTCGACGCTCACGCGTGCCTCCTGAAGAAGTCCCTCGCATACCCCAGCGCATCGGCGAGGGCATCTATTTCCTCGTCCAGGGTGTACAGGTAGAACGACGCCCGGGTCGAGGACTGCACNCCGAGCCGCTCGTGCAGCGGCCGGGCGCAATGGTGGCCGCCGCGCACCGCGACCCCGCGGGCATCCAGCAGGGTCATCACGTCGTGCGGGTGAACCTCCAGCCCGTCGGCGTCCAGGGTGAACGAGATCGCCCCGCCCCGCTCGACCGGCACGGTCGGCCCCAGGATCCGCAGCCCNTCGATCGCCTGCAGGCGCTCCAGGGCGTACGCGGTGATCGCCTGCTCGTGGGCGGCGATGCTGGCCATGCCGAGCCCGGTCAGGTAGTCCACCGCGGCACCCAGCCCGACCGCCTGCGCGATCGGCGGCGTCCCGGCCTCGAACCGGTGCGGCGGCCTGGCGAACGTCGAGCCGCTCATCTTGACGATCTCGATCATCTCGCCGCCGCCGAGGAACGGCGGCAGCTCGGCCAGCAGGTCGTAGCGGCCCCACAGCACCCCGATCCCGGTCGGACCGGCCATCTTGTGCCCGGTGAACGCGACGAGGTCCGCCCCGAGGGCGGCCACGTCGACGGGCAGTTGCGGCACCGCCTGCGAGCCGTCGACCACCATCACCGCACCCACCGCGTGCGCCTGCCGGGCGATGTCGGCGATCGGGTTCACCGTGCCCAGCACGTTCGAGACCCAGGTGAGCGAGACGACCTTCGTCCGCTCGTTGATCAGACCCTCCGCGGCCGCGGCTTCCAGGTCGAGCCGGCCCGCATCGGTGATGTCGAACCAGCGCAGCACCGCCCCCGTCCGGGCGGCCACGAGTTGCCAGGGGACGATGTTGGAGTGGTGCTCCATCACCGAGATCACGATCTCGTCCCCGGGCCGCAGCGAGGCACCCAGGGTGTTCGCGGCGAGGTTCAGCGCCTCGGAGGCGTTCTTGGTGAACACGACCTCCTCGGCCCGCGCGGCACCGACGAAAGCGGCGATCCGCTCACGGGCCCCTTCGTAGGCGGCGGTCGCCTCGGCACCCAGGACGTGCATGGCCCTGGCCACATTGGCGTTGTGCTCCAGGTAGTGCGCGGCCATGGCCTCGACGACCTGGCGCGGCTTCTGGGAGGTGTTCGCCGAATCCAGGTAGGCCAACGGCCGCTCCCCACCNCGGCGTTCCAGGATGGGGAAGTCGCGCCGGACGGACCGGACGTCGTACGGGTCAGGCATCGACCTTGGCTGCCCTGACNNGAACCGGTCGTAGCCCTCGGCCTCCAGGTTCTCGGCGAGTTCGGGGCCGCCCTCGGCGGCGATCCGGCCGTCGACGAACACGTGGACGAAGTCGGGCTTGATGTAGTTCAGGATCCGCGTGTAGTGGGTGATCAGCAGCAGCCCGCGGTCACCCTGGGCGGTGTACCGGTTGACGCCCTCGGAGACGATCCGCAGCGCGTCGATGTCGAGGCCGGAGTCGGTCTCGTCCAGGATCGCGAACTTCGGGTTCAGCAGTTCGAGCTGGACGACCTCGTTGCGCTTCTTCTCACCGCCGGAGAAGCCCTCGTTGAGCGAACGGGCCGAGAACGAGTGATCCAGGCCGAGCTTGTCGAGGGCCGCGTTGACCTCCTTGACCCAGGTGCGCACCTTGGGCGCCTCGCCGGACAGCGCGGTCTTCGCCGTGCGCAGGAAGTTCGCGACCGACACCCCGGGCACCTCGATCGGGTACTGCATGGCCAGGAACAGGCCGGCGCGGGCGCGCTCGTCCACGGTCAGNGAGGTGAGCTCGACGTCGTCCAGCGTCACCGAGCCGGAGGTGATCGTGTACTTGGGGTGGCCCGCGATGGAGTAGGCGAGGGTCGACTTGCCCGAGCCGTTGGGGCCCATGATCGCGTGCACCTCGCCGGAACGGACGGTCAGGTTGACGCCCTTGAGGATCTGCTTGGCCCCGTCCTCGGTCTGGACGTCGACGTGCAGGTCGGTGATTTTCAGCGTGGACATATGGGTCAGTTCTCCTGGTTGATCGGGTTGTCGACGTCGACGTAGACGGCCTCGCCGTCCACCCGGACGGCGTAGACGGGGACGGGTTGGGTTGCCGGGAGTTCCAGCGGAACCCCGGTGCGCAGGTCGAAACGGGAGCCGTGCATGTAGCACTCCAGCGTGCAGCCGTCGATCTCGCCCTCGCTGAGCGGAACCTCGGCGTGGCTGCACACGTCGCGGATCGCGAAGAAGCCCTCCTCGGTGTTGACGATCGCGATCTCGGCGTCGCCGCCCAGATCCACCGCGATCGCCGAACCGACCGGCACCTCGGCCACCGCGCAGGCGTGGCGGAAGGTCACGGGGCCACCCCATCGTGATCTCCAACTCCTTCTCGATCGCCGCGATCATCCGCTGCTCCACCTCGGGAACCCCGATCCGGCGGATGATGTCGGCGAAGAAGCCGCGGACGACCAGCCGCCGGGCCTCGTCCTCGGAGATGCCGCGCGAGCGCAGGTAGAACAGTTGTTCGTCGTCGAACCGTCCGGTGGTCGAGGAGTGCCCGGCACCCTCGATCTGGCCGGTCTCGATCTCCAGATTGGGGACGGAGTCGGCGCGGCAGCCGTCGGTCAGGACGAGGTTCTTGTTCGACTCGTAGGTGGAGATGCCGTCGGCCACCTTGCGGATCAGGACGTCGCCGATCCAGACCGAGCGGGCTCCCTCACCCTGCAGGGCGCCGCGGTAGTCGACGTTGGAGTGGGTGTGCGGGGCGTTGTGGTCGACGAACATCCGGTGCTCGATGTGCTGGCCGGCGTCGACGAAGTAGAGCCCGAACTGCTCCAGCGAGCCGCCGGGTCCGGCGAACCGGGCCGTCTCGGCCAGCCGGACGACCCCGCCGCCCAGGCTGACGGTCACCGTCCGGACTTGGGCGTCGCGGCCCACCAGGACGGCGTGATGACCGCCGTGCACCGCCTCGTCCGCCCAGTCCTGGACGGACACGAAGGTGACGTTGGCCCCGTCGCCGACGACCACGTCCACCTTGGTGGCGTAGCTGGCGCTGCCCTCGTGACGCAGCAGGATCGTCGCCCGGGCGTGTGCCCCGACCTTGAAGATCAACTGCCCCCACACGTGCTGGCCCGACCCGCGCAGGGTGATCGCCACGGGCTCGGTCAGTTCGGCCCCCGGCGCGATCTCGATGACCTGCGCGCCGCCGGAGTGCTGGGCGGCCAGCGCGGAGACCCGGTCGACGGGCGCCTCGGCCACCTGGCCGCGGGCCTCCTCGGGGGTGGCGACCCGGCTGGTGACGCCCTCGGGGTAGTGCTCGTCCCACTCCAGGCACGCCTCGCTCGGCGCGTCGGTGAGCAGGGTGCGCATCCGGCGCAGCGGGCTGAACCGCCAGATCTCCTCCTGGCCGGTGGGCATCGGATGGTCGGCGACGTCGAACGACGGCGTCGGGTGCAGGTGCGACTCGACCCGTTCGAGGGCGTGCGCGACGTTGGGGGCTTCGGTGATGGTCACTGACGTTGTCCTCTCCGCGGGCTCAGCCCACGGCTCCTTCCATCTGCAGTTCGATCAGGCGGTTGAGCTCCAGGGCGTACTCCATCGGCAGTTCCCGGGCGATCGGCTCCACGAACCCGCGGACGATCATCGCCATCGCCTCGTCCTCGCCCATCCCGCGGCTCATCAGGTAGAACAGCTGGTCGTCCGACACCTTCGAGACCGTGGCCTCGTGCGCCAGCGCCACGTCGTCCTCCCGGACGTCCACGTACGGGTAGGTGTCGGAGCGGCTGATCGTGTCGACCAGCAGCGCGTCGCACTTGACCGACGAGGCCGAGTGGTGGGCACCCTCCTGCACCTGCAACAGGCCGCGGTAGGACGAGCCGCCGCCGCGGGCCACCGACTTGGAGATGATCGAGGAGGAGGTGTGCGGCGCGCAGTGCACCATCTTCGAGCCCGCGTCCTGGTGCTGGCCCTCGCCGGCGAACGCGATGCTGAGGGTCTCGCCGCGCGAGTGCTCCCCNATCAGGTAGACCGCCGGGTACTTCATGGTCACCTTGGAGCCGATGTTGCCGTCGATCCACTCCATCGTCGCGCCCTCCTCGCAGGTGGCGCGCTTGGTGACCAGGTTGTACACGTTGGTCGACCAGTTCTGGATCGTCGTGTAGCGCACCCGCGCGTTCTTCTTGACGATGATCTCCACCACGGCGCTGTGCAGCGAGTCCGAGGAGTAGATCGGCGCGGTGCAGCCCTCGACGTAGTGAACGTACGAACCCTCGTCAGCGATGATCAGGGTGCGCTCGAACTGGCCCATGTTCTCGGTGTTGATCCGGAAGTAGGCCTGCAGCGGGATCGTCACGTGGACGCCCTTGGGCACGTAGATGAACGAGCCGCCCGACCAGACCGCGGTGTTCAGCGCGGCGAACTTGTTGTCCCCGACCGGGATCACCGTGCCGAAGTACTCCCGGAAGAGTTCGGGGTGCTCCTTGAGGCCGGTGTCGGTGTCGAGGAAGATCACGCCCTGGCGCTCCAGTTCCTCGTTGATCTTGTGGTAGACGACCTCGGACTCGTACTGGGCGGCCACGCCGGCCACCAGTCGCGCCTTCTCGGCCTCGGGGATGCCCAACCGGTCGTAGGTCCGCTTGATGTCGTCGGGCAGGTCGTCCCAGGTCTGGGCCTGCCGCTCGGTGGAGCGGACGAAGTACTTGATGTTGTCGAAGTCGATGGCGTCGAGGTCGGCGCCCCAGTGCGGCATCGGCTTGCGCTCGAACAGCTTCAGCCCCTTCAGCCGGGTGTCCAGCATCCACTCCGGCTCATCCTTCAGCGCCGAGATGTTGCGGACGACCGCCTCGGTGAGGCCGCGCTGCGCGCTGGCGCCGGCGGTGTCGGAGTCGTGCCAGCCGTACTGGTACTTGCCGAGGGCCTCCAGGTGCTCTTCCTGGGTGGCCCCCNNAGGCCCGGTGCTGCGGGCTGGGTGGTCGTCATCTCGAACCCTTTCTGCGGTGGGGTTGATGGTCTGCCGGNNGGTCACCGGACGAGGCACGTGCGTGGTGCACACCCCGTCGCCGTGGGCGATGGTGGCCAGGCGTTGGACATGGCTGTCCAGCAGGCGGGCGAACGCCCTGGTCTCGGCCTCGCACAGTTGCGGGAAGCGCTCGGCCACGTGGGCGACCGGGCAGTGGTACTGGCACAACTGCTGCCCCGAGGCCGCCGGTTTGAGCGTGGCCACGAAACCCTCGTCGGTCAGCGCCCTGACCAACGCCTCCAGCGGCTGGTCGTATTCCGTCCGGATCGCGACGAAGCGGGTCTCGATGCGGCCGGCGACCTGCTCGGCGAAGCGGCGGATCCCCTCGTCCCCCGCCACTTGCTGCAGGTGGTCCAGGGCCTCGATCGCCAGCCGGTCGTAGGCCTGGTAGAACTCGGCGCGCCCGGCGTCGGTGAGGACGAACACGCGCGCGGGCCGGCCGCGTCCGCGCTGCCCGTAGACCCGCTGCTCCCGGCTGGTCAGGTGCCCCAGCTCCAGCAGCACACTCAGGTGGCGCCGGACCGCGGCGGCCGTCAGCCCCAGGCGGTTCGCCAGCTGAGCCGCGGTCGAGGGACCGTGCTGAAGGATCGACTGCCCCACCTTGGCCCGGGTCGACGCGTCCGCCTCGGCCTCGGTCGTCAGGGCGGGGTCGTCCGTCGCGTCCCGCAGGTTTTTCACAACGCCATTCTTGCCTAAATCGGGCGGGAGTCAAACGACACCGACGGCCACCGAGACCGCCGCCCCGCCCCCGTCTGCCGCGACTGTCCGATATCCGGGCAGAAGGGTCAAATGGTGACCTGAACCAATAAACCTACGACGCTTGGTAGTAGCGTGTGGTGTGACGGTTTAGGCGCCCAAATCGGTGCGCACCCGTCAGCAACACACCATGCTTTCTCCTGTGAGGAACAAACCCGTGTCGACATCGGTCGCAACCCCCGTTCATCCGGCCTCCCGGCGACGGCCCGCCGCTTCGGCGCCGTCGTCGCAGCGGCCTTGACGCTGTCCCTGGCCGCGTGTAGCGGCTCGGCTACCGCTCCCCCAGCCACGCCGGCGNGCGGCGAGGCGAACCTGAAGCTGCCCGACCTGAGCCAGGTCACGTTCCTGGGCTTCCTCAATGGCCGGTCGCTGCTGGTCATCGGCCTGGTGATCGCCGCGGCGGGCCTGCTGTTCGGCTTCGTCCGGTTCATGCAGGTGCGCAGGCTGCCGGTGCACAAGTCGATGCGTGAGGTCTCCGAACTGATCTACGAGACCTGCAAGGCCTACCTGCTGCAACAGGGCAAGTTCCTGCTGCTGCTGTGGGGCTTCATCGGCGCCGTCATCTTCGTCTACTTCACGTTCCTGGCGAACCTGGGCGTCGCCCGGAGCCTCATCGTCCTGCTGTTCAGCATCATCGGCATGGCGGGGTCGTACGGCATCGCGTGGTTCGGCATCCGGCTGAATACCTTCGCCAACAGCCGCACGGCGTTCGCCGCCCTCGGCGGCCGTCCACTGCCGCTGCACCAGATCCCGCTCAAGTCGGGCATGAGCATCGGCATGGTCCTGATCAGCGTCGAGCTGTTCATGATGCTGTCGATCATGCTGTTCCTGCCCGGTGAGATCGCCGGCTCCTGCTTCATCGGCTTCGCGGTCGGCGAGTCGCTGGGCGCCTCGGCGCTGCGCATCGCGGGTGGCATCTTCACCAAGATCGCCGACATCGGTTCGGACCTGATGAAGATCGTGTTCAAGATCAAGGAGGACGACGCCCGCAACCCCGGCGTCATCGCCGACTGCACCGGCGACAACGCCGGCGACTCGGTCGGCCCGTCCGCCGACGGCTTCGAGACCTACGGCGTGACCGGCGTCGCGCTGGTGACCTTCATCCTGCTGGCCGTCCACGACCCGCTGGTGCAGGTGCAACTGCTGATCTGGATCTTCTTCATCCGGGCGATCATGATCCTGGCTTCCGGCGCCTCGTACGAGATCAGCAACTTCATCACCAAGGCGAAGTACTCGACGCTGAAGACGATGGATTTCGAGCGTCCGCTGACCAACCTGGTCTGGATCACCTCGGTGGCCTCGATCGTGGCCACGTACGTCACCTCGTACCTGCTGATCCCCGACCTCGGCGACGGCACCTTGTGGTGGAAGCTGTCGACGATCATCTCCTGCGGCACGCTGGCCGGTGCCCTGATCCCCGAACTGGTGAAGGTGTTCACCTCCACCTCCTCGGTGCACGCCGAAGAGGTCGTCAAGAGCTCGCACCAGGGCGGCGCGTCGCTGAACATCCTGTCCGGCCTGGTCGCCGGCAACTTCTCGGCCTACTGGCTGGGCATCGCGATCATCGGCCTGATGGGCGGGGCGTACCTGATCTCCACCCTCGGCGTCGGCACCTTGATGGTCGCCCCCGCGGTGTTCGCGTTCGGCCTGGTCGCGTTCGGCTTCCTGGGCATGGGCCCGGTCACCATCGCGGTCGACTCCTACGGCCCGGTCACCGACAACGCCCAGTCGGTGTACGAGCTGAGCGTCATCGAGGAGATCCCCGGCGTCGCCGACGAGATCAAGGACGAATTCGGCTTCGACGTGAAGTGGGACCGCGCCAAGGCCCTGCTGGAGGAGAACGACGGCGCCGGCAACACCTTCAAGGCGACCGCCAAGCCGGTGCTCATCGGCACCGCGGTCGTGGGCGCCACCACCATGATCTTCTCGATCATGATGGGCCTCACCGAGGGCCTGCAGAACACCGAGGCGATCAAGAACCTCTCGCTGCTGCACGCTCCGTTCCTGCTGGGCCTGATCACCGGCGGCGCGGTCATCTACTGGTTCACCGGCGCCTCGATCCAAGCGGTCACCACCGGTTCGTTCCGCGCGGTGGAGTTCATCAAGGACAACATCAAGCTGGACGGGGTCACCAAGGCCTCGGTGGAGGATTCCCGCAAGGTCGTCGAGATCTGCACCCAGTACGCCCAGAAGGGCATGTTCAACATCTTCCTGGGTATCTTCTTCGCCACCTTGGCGTTCGCGTTCATCGAGCCGTACTTCTTCATCGGCTACCTGATCTCGATCGCCCTGTTCGGCCTCTACCAGGCGATCTTCATGGCCAACGCCGGCGGCGCCTGGGACAACGCCAAGAAGATCGTGGAGACCGACCTGGCCGCGAAGGGCACCGCATTGCACGACGCGTCCATCGTCGGCGACACCGTGGGCGACCCGTACAAGGACACCTCCTCGGTGGCCCTGAACCCGGTCATCAAGTTCACCACCCTGTTCGGCCTGCTGGCCGTGGAGTTGGCGGTGTCGATGAACTCCCAGGGCAACCAGGCGGTTGTGTACGGGCTGGCGGCGCTGTTCTTCGTCCTCGCGTGCGTGATGGTGTGGCGTTCGTTCTACGGCATGCTGATCGACCGCGAGATGCTGACCAAGGCCGACTTCGCCACCGAGCCGGAGCCCGTGGTGGCCCCGAAGCCCGCTCCGCCGACCAGGGCGCATGCCCCGCTGCCGTCGTCCGCGAGCCGCACCCAGGCTGCGACCCCAGCGCTGACCGCGGAGCGCGAGCCCGACACGGTGATCGTCCGGGTGGAACGGGTTCCCGACCACTACGACGTCTGAGGTTGTTGAGCGAAGGCCCCGGTTCCGCCGGGGCCTTCGTGCTGTCCGGGCCTGGCGCCGGGCCGAGCACCGGCCACGCTGGCCTATGCTGACGGGGTGTCTGGGGAGCCCGTGCTGCGCGTCGAGGCGGTGCGGCTGGCGCGGTCGGGGCGGACCATCCTCGATGGTCTGAGCCTGTCGGCGGCGNGGGGTGAGGTCACCGCGCTGTTGGGTCCCAACGGGGCCGGCAAGACCACCACGATCCGGTGCTGCACCGGTCTGCTGACCCCGGACGAGGGCCGGATCGAGTTGCTGGGATCGGCTCCTGGCTCGGCTGCGGTCACTGCCCGCATCGGGTTCATGCCCCAGTCGACCGGTGCCTGGTCCGGGGTCACGGCCCGGCAGTTGCTCGGCTACCTGGGCCGCCTCTACGCCCACCCGCAGCGCGTGGACGATCTGATCGACGCGCTGCGCCTCGGGTCGTTCGCCGACACCGCCTACCGCCGGCTGTCCGGGNGGCAGCAGCAACTGGTGAACCTGGCCGGCGCCCTGGTCGGCCGGCCGTCCCTGGTGTTCCTGGACGAGCCCACCGCCGGGCTCGACCCGCACGTGCGCCGCGACGTGTGGCAGCTGATCCGCGACCTGCGGGGCTCCGGGGTCAGCGTTCTGCTCACCACCCATGCGATGGACGAAGCCGCCGCCCTCGCCGACCGCGTCTGGATCATCGACCACGGCCGGGTGACCGTGTCGGGCACGGTGCCCGAGCTGACCGCCACCGCCAGCCTGGAGGACGTGTTCCTCGCCCACACGACCAGGGGGACGGGTGAGCCTCGATCTGACCCCCGCCCCGCTGCCGNCCACCCGTCCCCGCCGGATCCTGGCGCACGCCCGGATCGAGGCCGAACAGACCCTGCGCAACGGCGAACAACTGCTGCTCGCCCTGGTCATCCCGGTGGGGCTCCTGGTCGCCGGGCTGCTGTTCGGGNGCCGGCTGGGCGTCGACCCGCGCACCTGGCCGGCCACGGTGCTGGCCCTGGCCGTGTGGTCGACCTCGTTCACCTCGCTGGCGATCACCACCGGTTTCGAACGGCGCTACGGGGTGCTGGAGCGGCTCGCCGCCACCCCGCTGACCCGCCTCGACCTTCTGGCCGGTAAGGCGCTGGCCACCGCCGCGGTCGCGGTGGGGCAGNGGGTCCTGCTCGCTGGGATCGCGCTCGCGCTGGGCTGGCGGCCGGCCGGCGGCCTCGCGGCGACCTTGACCACGGTCGTCACCGCCCTGCTGGCGGGCTTCGTCTTCGCCAACCTGGCGCTGTCGCTGGCCGGATCGCTCAAGGCCGAGGTCACCCTGGCCGTGGCCAACCTCATCTACCTGGTCGGGGCGTTGGCCGGGCTGGTCCTGCCGGCGTCGGCCTATCCGCCGCCGGTGCAGCCGCTCGTCGCGGCGCTGCCCACCAGTGCGCTCGGCGAGGCGCTGCGCGGGTGGTCGCTGGGGCAGATCGTGGCCGTACCCCTGCTCGTCCTGATCCTCTGGGCGTCGGCGGCGCCCCTGCTCGCCAAGAAGGTGTTCCGATGGATGTCCTGACCTCGCCGGTCTGGCTGCGGCGCTGGGCGCTGGCGTCCCTGATCGCCAACATGGTGATCGTGCTGACCGGCGCCCTCGTCCGGCTCACCAAGTCGGGCCTGGGCTGCCCCACCTGGCCGCAGTGCTTCCCCGAGTCGTACGTGCCCGTCCCCGAAGCCGGTTGGCACGGCGCCATCGAGTTCGGCAACCGGCTGCTGACCTTCGTGCTGGCCGCGATCGCGGTCGGGATGGCCCTCGCGGCCTGGCGCGCCCGCAAGGACGGACGACCCCGCCGCACCCTGCGCGTGGTGTCGGTCCTCGTCGGGCTGGGGATCATCGCCCAGGCCGTGGTCGGCGGCTTCTCGGTGCTGCTCGACCTCAACCCCTGGGTGGTCGGGGTGCACATGGTGGTGTCGGTGGGCCTGATCGTCTTGTGCACCGTCCTCGTGCACGAGGCCTACGACCTCGTCCCCCAACCCGTACCGGGCCGGCTGGTCCGGCTGGTCCGTCTCGTGTTCGGGCTGGCCCTGCTCATGATGTACCTCGGCACGGTGGTCACCGGCGCCGGGCCGCACTCCGGCGACGGCGGCGCTCAGCGCAACGGATTCGGGCTGACCGAGGTGGCCCGGGTGCATTCGCTGACCATGTGGGCGATGATCGGGCTGACCGTGTTGCTGTGGTACTGGTCGCGGCAGTACGCGCGGCTCCACCACGCCACGCTCGGCGTGCTCGCGGTGGCGGCCTTCCAGNGGGTGATCGGCTACGCGCAGTACCTGACCCACCTGCCGCTGGCCCTGGTGATGGCGCACATGCTGGGCACCACCCTGTTCACGGTTGCGGTGTCGCACCTACTGCTGAGCGTCACCCCGGCGGGTCAGGTCAGCAGCGGATCGAGCGCCGCCGCGATGAACACGACCGCCAGGTAGGAGTTCGACAGGTGGAACAGCCGCATCGGCTTCAGGGCGGCGTCGGTCAGCCCGGCCAGCGCCCGGCGCAGTAGGGCCACCGACTCGGCGATCATCACCAGCCCGGCGAGCACGGCCAGCGCCGGGTACAGCCAGCCGGTACCGGCCACGGGCCACAGCACCAGCGACACCGCCACCGTGAGCACGCTGTAGGCGAGGATCCGGCGCGCGACCGCGGGCGGCTCCATGACCACGGGCAGCATCGGGATGTGCGCCTCGCGGTAGTCCTCCCGGTACCGGAACGCCAGCGCCCAGGTGTGCGGCGGCGTCCAGAAGAAGACGATCGCGAACAGGACCAGCGGCGGCCAGGCCACCGACCCGGTGACCGCCGTCCAGCCGATCAGGGGCGGGAAGCAGCCTGCGATGCCNCCNCACACGATGTTCTGCGCGGTGCGGCGCTTCAGCCCCATCGTGTAGACGAACACATAGTAGCCGTTGGCAACCAACGCCAGCGCGGCCGACAGCCAGTTCGCCCCGAAGCCGAGGATCAGCGTCGCAGCGATTCCGAGCACGACCCCGAACACGAACGCACGGGGGCGGGTGAGGGCCCCNTGCGCCATCGGACGCTTGCGGGTCCGGCGCATCCGGTTGTCGATGTCGGCGTCGAGCACGGAGTTGAACACGTTTGCCGATGCCGCGGCTGCCGTGCCGCCGATGAGGGTGACCGCTACGAGTTCCCAGGCCGGGAACCCCGCNGCGGCCAGGAACATGGCCGGCACCGTCGTGACCAGCAGCAACTCGATGATCCGCGGCTTGGTCAGCGCCACGTAGGCCCGGATCGCACTGGTGAGCGGGGACGTCGGCCGGTCGGTCCGCTGCATCGCCGTGGCGGCGGAATGACTGACGCGAATGACGATCCCCCTTCAGCGAGTTGAGGTTCGCCAGAGTCTAACGGGAGTGGACCGCTCAGCGCACCAGGGGTCGCGTGCCGGCTCCCCCAGCGGGTGCGACCGCTCCCGCTGCCCGCCCGGCGCGGGTTAGAGTCGAGCGTACGGCGGACGCGCTCGTCCGCCCCCGCACCCGGAGGAGCTGCCATGAACCCCCGCCTCAAGGCCCTCGCCGATGCCGGCGTCTCCATCTGGCTGGACGACCTGTCGCGCGGCCGCATCACCAGCGGCGATCTCGCGGAGAAGATCGCGGAGGATTCGGTCACCGGGGTGACCACGAACCCGTCCATCTTCGCCGCCGCCCTGACCAACGGGGCCGACTACGCCGACCAGCTGCGCGACCTGGGCCCGGTCGATGTGGACACCGCGATCAAGCAGCTGTGCGCCACGGACGTCCGCAACGCGTGCGACCTGTTCGCCGGCTGTTACGCCGCGTCCGGCGGCTACGACGGCCGGGTCTCGATCGAGGTCGCTCCGACCCTGGCGATGAACGGGCCCGCCACGGTGGCGCAGGCGGCAGAACTGCACGGCCTCGTCGGACGCGAGAACGTCTTGATCAAGATCCCCGCCACCAAGCCGGGCCTGCCGGCGGTCACGGCGACCATCGCCGCCGGCATCTCGGTCAACGTGACGCTGATCTTCTCCGAGAACCGCTACCGGGAGGTGATGGACGCCTACCTCACCGGCCTGGAGCAGGCGGCGGCAGCCGGGCGCGACCTGTCGACGATCCACTCGGTGGCGTCGTTCTTCATCTCCCGGGTCGACACCGAGATCGACAAGCGCCTCACGGCGATCGGGACGGACGAGGCGCTGGCGCTGAAGTCGAAGGCGGGCATCGCCAATGCCCAGGTGGCCCTGGCCGCATACGAGGAGGTCTTCGGCGGTGAGCGGTTCGCCAAGCTCGCCGCGCAGGGCGCCAACCGCCAGCGCCCGCTGTGGGCGTCCACGGGGACGAAGGATCCGAGCCTTTCCGACACCCTGTACGTGACGGAACTGGTCGCCGACGGCGTGGTCAACACGATGCCCGAGAAGACCATGAACGCCTTCGCAGACCACGGTGAGGTGGGCGAGTCGATGGTCGGCAAGGGCCCGGACGGGGTGCGGCACCTCGACGCCCTGGACGCGGTCGGGATCGACCTCGACGACGTCTTCCAGGTGCTCGAGGACGAGGGTGTCGCCAAGTTCGTGGTCTCCTGGAACGAGCTGGTGGCCTCGGTCGAAGGGGCGATGACGGGAGCCGGGCGGCAAGGCTAGGCTCGCGGACGTGAACGCCGAACCGTTCGTCAACCCGCTGCGTGATCCTCAGGATCGGCGGTTGCCGCGCATCGCTGGGCCCTGCGCCGTCGTCCTGTTCGGAGTGACCGGCGACCTGGCACGCAAGAAGCTGATGCCAGCGATCTACGACCTTGCCAACCGCGGTTTGCTGCCCNCGGGATTCGCCCTGGTCGGCTTCGCCCGCCGCGATTGGGACGGGGAGGACTTCGCTCAGCTCGTCCACGACTCGGTGAAGGAACGCTCCCGCACCCCCTTCCGCGAAGAGGTGTGGCAGCAACTGATGGAAGGCATCCGCTTCGTGGCGGGCGACTTCACCGACGACGCGGCGTTCCAGACGCTGGCCGACACCCTCGCCGAGTTGGACTCCCAGCGCGGCACCGGCGGCAACCACGCCTTCTACCTCTCCATCNCCCCGAAGTTCTTCGATCTCGTGGTCAGCCAACTCAAGAAGTTCGGCCTGACCAAGAAGCGACGGGGATCCTGGTCGCGGGTCGTCATCGAGAAGCCGTTCGGCCACGATCTCGCCAGCGCCATCGAACTCGACAAGATCGTCGAGTCGGCCTTCGACCCCGAGTCGGTGTTCCGCATCGACCACTACCTGGGCAAGGAGACCGTCCAGAACATGCTGGCGCTGCGCTTCGCCAACCAGCTGTTCGAGCCGATCTGGAACCGCAATTACGTCAGCCACGTGCAGATCACGATGGCCGAGGACATCGGCATCGGCGGCCGTGCCGGCTACTACGACGGCGTGGGCGCAGCCCGTGACGTCATCCAGAACCACCTGATGCAGTTGCTGGCCCTCACAGCGATGGAGGAACCGACCTCGTTCGAGGCGGACCAGTTGCGGGCCGAGAAACGCAAGGTGCTCGCGGCCGTCCGGCCACCCAGGGACATGGCGACCCAAACCAGCCGCGGCCAGTACCTGGGCGGCTGGGCCGGTGGCGAACTGGTCAAGGGGTACCTGGAGGAGGAGGGCATCTCTCCCACGTCGACCACCGAGACCTTCGCGGCGGTCCGGGTCGACATCGACAACCGGCGCTGGGCCGGCGTGCCCTTCTACCTGCGCACCGGCAAGCGGCTGGCCCGCCGCGTCACGGAGGTGGCGTTGGTGCTGCGGCAGGCGCCCCACCTGCCGTTCACCCACGCCGACGTCGAACAGCTGGGCAGCAACGCCCTGGTCATGCGGATCCAACCGGACGAGGGCATCACGCTGCGCTTCGGCGCCAAGGTTCCCGCCACGCTGATGGAGATCCGGGACGTGACGATGGACTTCGCCTACGGCAACTCGTTCGCCGAGACGAGCCCGGAGGCGTACGAGCGCCTCATCCTGGACGTCCTGATCGGCGACCGGCCGCTGTTCCCCCAAGCCGACGAGGTCGAGCTGTCGTGGCGGATCCTCGATCCCGTCCTCGATTTCTGGGCCGATTCGAAGACTCCTCCCGAAGGCTATCCGCCTGGCGGCTGGGGTCCCGCGTCCGCCGCCGAGATGCTCGCCAACGACGGCTTCGCCTGGCGACGGCCGTGAGGGAGGTCACCGATGATCCTGCAACTGCCGAACACGAACGCCAGTGCGTTGAGCCAGGCGATCGTCGACGCCCGCAAACGCGTCGGCGTCTCCACCGGCATGGTTTTCACGATGATCGCCGTCGGCGACACCGTCCGGCGCTTCCCGTCCGTCCTCGCCGCCTGCGAAGCGGCCGGCCGCGAGCACCCGTCCCGCATCCTGGTGGTCCAAGACGGTGCCGGCAAGAAGAGCCGGGTCGACGCCGAGATCCGGATGGGCGAGGAGGTCCCGGGGAGATCATCGTCCTCAAGTTCCACGGCGAACTGGTCGAGCACCGGGAATCGGTGCTCCTGCCGCTGCTGCTGCCGGATTCGAACGTCGTGGTCTGGTGGACGGGCAGGGCGCCCGAGAACCTCGCGAGCGATCCGGTGGGGCGGCTCGGCAAGCGCCGGATCACCGACTCGATGAGCGCCGCCCGACCCCTGGCCGCCCTCGAACTGCGGGCGCGCAACATGGCGCCCGGTGACACCGATCTGACCTGGACCCGGCTGACTCCCTGGCGCGCCCTGCTGGCCGCGGCGGTCGACCAGTACCCGGCCAAGATCACCGGCGCCAGGGTGTCCGGGGCCCGCGGCAACGCGGCTGCCCTCCTGCTGCAGGCCTGGCTGGAATGCCGGCTGGACGTGCCGGTGGAGCGGACGGTGTCCCGGACCGGCTTCGGCATCACCGAGGTGACCCTGACGACCGCCAAGGGTGACATCAGCATCGTCCGTGAGGACGGGAAGGTGGCGACGTTCTCCGCCCCGGGTTGCCGCATCGAACGGTGGCGCTGCGTCGTCGCGACGTGAATGCCCTGATCACCGAGGATTGCGGCGGATGGATCCCGACGACATCCTGCAGTCCACGATGGCCCGGCTGGCCACGCACGAGCGGGTGGCCCCATCCGAAGAGCTGGTCGAGGGCTGATGGCACGCCAGCCCGAGGTGTACCGCTTCCTCGACGCCGACGATCTGGCCGACCACATCGCCGAGCGGCTGCTGGGGCGACTGATCGAACTCCAGTCCGGTGGGCGGCTCGCGCAGCTGTGCCTCACCGGCGGCCGCATCGCGCTGCGCAGTTACACCCGGCTCGGGCAGTTGGTGGAGGGTTCCGGGCTCGACCCGGCTCGGCTCGAACTCTGGTGGNGGGACGAGAGGTTCGTCCCCACCCAGGATCCCGACCGGAACGCCGGCCCCACCCTGGCGGTGCTGGCGGGGCACTTCCCGCTCGATCCCGCACGCACGCACCCGATGCCCGCCGCCGACGGGGTCGTCGACGCGGACGCCTCAGCCGCCACCTACGCCAAGGAGCTCGGGGACACCCAGTTCGACATCTGCCTGCTGNGGGTCGGCCCCGACGGACACGTGGCGTCGATCTTCCCCAACCACCCGTCCTCGCTGCCGACCGAGCGAACCGTCATCGGGGTCACAGACGCCCCCAAGCCGCCCGCCGAGCGGATCACGTTGACCCTGCCGGCCCTCGCACGCGCCCACGAGGTGTGGTTCCTGGTGAGCGGGGATGACAAGGCCGACGCGGTGGCACGGNGGGTGGCCGGCGACCCGTCCCTTCCGGCGGGGCAGATCCGCGGCCGGAACCGGACGGTGTGGTTGGTCGACCGGGAGGCCGCCGCGGGCCTGCCGTACTACACGTGCGACCTCTGAGCCCGGGCGTCCGTCCGATCGCTCAGTAGATGACCTCGCCGGCGGCCCGGCGGGAGCGCAGGGCCTCCAGTGCCTCGGTGAGGATCGCCGCCGCCTCCGCGTCGGTCCGCCGCTCCTTCACGTACGCCAGGTGCGTCTTGTACGGCTGGATCTTGGGCGGGGGCGGCGGGTTCTCCGAGTCGAGGTTCGCCGGCAGTCCGCAGCGGGGGCAATCCCACGTTTCCGGGACGACGGCGTCGGCCGCGAAGGCCGGCCGGGTCTCGTGCCGGTTCGCGCAGAAGTAGGACACGTACAGCCGCGGCGCGGCGTCGCCGCGCTCGGCCTCCCCNATGGGCCCGGCCCCGACCCGGCTACCCCGGATCGCGCTACCACCAACCACCTATCGCTCCAATCAGCCCAGGGTTCCGAAGTCGGGGAAGAACCGGTAGAGCACCAGCAGCCCGACGATGCAGGCGAGCCAGAGGCCCCCGACGATGATGGTCATCCGGTCCAGGTTCCGCTCGGCCACGGAGGAGCCGCCCATGGTGGTCGTCATGCCCCCGCCGAACAGGTCCGACATACCGCCACCACGGCCCTTGTGGAGCAGGATGAACAGGGCCAACAAGACGCTGGTCAGCATCAACACGATCGACAAGGTCATGATCGGCCACGTCAACAGGGGGACGAGAATCACGCGCAGAATCCTAACTCACGGCACGCCGAAACCCCGCATCGGTCGGGGGCGTCCGATCCCGGCTCAGCCGTTCGCGGCGGCCTTGTAGAAGCAGACGATCTTGGCGAACTCGTCGGCGTCCAGNGAGGCCCCGCCGACGAGCGCGCCGTCGACGTCCGGCTGCGCCATGATGTCGACCACGTTGCCCGACTTGACCGAGCCGCCGTACTGGATCCGCACCGCCTCAGCCGCCTCGGCGCCGAACGTGTCCGCCACGTAGCCGCGGATCGCGCCGCACACCTCCTGCGCGTCGTCCGGGGTCGCCACCTCGCCGGTGCCGATGGCCCAGACGGGCTCGTACGCGATCACCAGCGCGCCGACCTGCTCGCTGGTCAGGCCGTCCAAGCAGCCCTCGACCTGCTCCAGGACGTGGGCGACCTGGTTGCCCTCCTTGCGGATCTCGAGCACCTCGCCGCAGCAGATGATCGGGGTCATGCCGGCCGCGATCACCTTCTTCGCCTTGGCGTTGATGAGCTGGTCGCTCTCGCCGTGGTACTCGCGACGCTCGGAGTGGCCGATCACCACGTAGGCGCAGTTGAGCTTGGCCAGCATGGAGGCGGAGATCTCGCCGGTGTACGCGCCGCTGTCGTGCTCGGACACGTCCTGGGCCCCGTAGGCCACGTCGAGCTTGTCGCCCTCGACCAGCGTCTGGACGGTGCGCAGGTCGGTGAACGGCACGATCACCGCGCACGCCGACTGCTCCTTGTCCCACTTGGCGTCGGCCAGGGTCCACGCCAGCTTCTGGACGAGACCGGCGGCCTCGACGTGGTTCAGGTTCATCTTCCAGTTGCCGGCCATCAGGGGCACGCGGGACATGTCAGTTCTCCTCTTCCAGAACTGCCAGCCCGGGCAGCTCCTTGCCTTCGAGGTATTCCAGGGATGCGCCGCCGCCGGTCGAGATGTGCCCGAACTGGTCGTCGGAGAATCCGAGGGTGCGGACGGCGGCCGCGGAGTCCCCGCCACCGACCACGGTCAGCGCGTCGCTGTCGGCGAGCGCCTGGGTGATCGCCTTGGTGCCTTCGGCGAGTTCGGGGATCTCGAACACGCCCATCGGGCCGTTCCAGACCACGGTCTTGGCGGCCTTGACCGCGTCGGCGAAGAGCTTCTCGGACTCCGGTCCGATGTCGAGCCCCACCTTGCCGTCGGGGATCGCGTCGGCGGCGACGACCTCCACCGGNGCCGTTGACCGTCCGCGCCGCGAAGTCCATGCCGTCGGCGACCTGACGTCCACCGGCAACAGGATCTGCTTGCCGGTCGCGGCGGCCTGCTCGAGGTAGCCCTTGCAGATGTCGATGCTTGCCTCGTCCAGCAGCGAGTTGCCGATGCTGTGGCCTTGAGCCTTGAGGAACGTGTAGGCCATGCCGCCGCCCACGATGAGGGTGTCGGCGGTCTTGAGCAGGTTGTCGATGACGGCCAGCTTGTCGGCCACCTTCGCCCCGCCGAGCACCACGACGAACGGACGCTCGGGATCCTTCAGCACCTTGCCGAAGACGTCTCCCTCCTTCTTGACCAGCGTGCCGGCGGCACTGGGCAGCAGCTTGGCGATGTCGTACACCGAGGCCTGCTTGCGGTGCACGACGCCGAAGCCGTCGGAGACGAACACGTCCGCCAGCGCGGCCCACTTCGCCGCGAGCGCCTCGCGCTCGGCGTCGACCTTGCTGGTCTCCCCGGCNTCGAAGCGGACGTTCTCCAGCATCGCCACCTCGCCGTCGGCCAGCCCGGCGACGGTCTCGGCCGCGGAGTCCCCGGAGACGTCGGAAGCCAGTTTCACGTCCGTGCTCAGCAGTTCGCCCAGCCGCTTGGCCGCGGGAGCCAGCGAGTACCGGTCCTCCGGCGCGCCCTTGGGACGGCCGAGGTGGGCGAGGACGATGACCTTGGCGCCGGCGTCCCGCAGCTGGGTGAGGGTCGGCAGGGCGGCCTTGATCCGGCCGTCGTCGGTGATGGTGGTGCCATCCAGCGGGACGTTGAAGTCGCAGCGGATGAGCACCCGCTTGCCCTTCAGGTCACCCAGGTCAGCAACGGACTTCACAGTGTGGTCCTTTCGAAGGAGGTTGTTCACGCTCGCCCCTTTCCCGTGGAGCCGGACGAACTGCTGGGGTGGGGTGTCCACCCCACCCCAGCCGGTTTCGGTTGTCGGGTGTCAGAGCTTGGAGCCGACCAGGACGACCAGGTCCGCGAGGCGGTTGGAGTAGCCCCACTCGTTGTCGTACCAGCCGACGACCTTGACCAGGTCGCCGATCACCTTGGTGCAGCCGGCATCGAAGATGACCGAATGCGGGTCGGTCTCGATGTCCTTGGACACGATCGGATCCTCGGTGTAGGACAGGATGCCCGCCAGCGGGCCTTCGGCGGCGGCCTTGATGGCGGCGTTGATCTCGGCGACCGAGGTCTCCTTGCCCGCCACGAACGTCAGGTCGGTGGCCGAACCCGTCGGCGTCGGAACGCGGAGCGCGTAGCCGTCGAACTTGCCCTTCAGTTCCGGCAGGACCAGGGCGACGGCCTGGGCGGCACCGGTCTTGGTCGGGACGATGTTGAGGGCGGCGTTGCGGGCGCGACGCAGATCGCTGTGCGGGCCGTCCTGCAGGTTCTGGTCGGCGGTGTAGGCGTGCACGGTGGTCATCAGGCCACGGACGATGCCGACGGTGTCGTTGAGCACCTTGGCCATCGGGGCGAGGCAGTTGGTCGTGCAGGACGCGTTGGAGATCACGTTGTGAGCGGCCGGGTCGTAATCGCCGTCGTTCACGCCGATGACGACCGTGATGTCCTCGTTCTTCGCCGGGGCGGAGATGATGACCTTCTTGGCGCCCGCGTCGATGTGGGCCTTGGCCTTGGTGGCGTCGGTGAAGAAGCCGGTGGACTCGATGACGATGTCCGCGCCGATCTCGCCCCAGGGCAGCTTGCTGGGATCGCGCTCGGCGTAGGCCATGATCTTCTGCCCGTCGACCGTGATCGACTCGTCGTCGTAGCTGATCTCGCCGGGGTAGCGGCCGAGGATCGAGTCGTACTTGAGCAGGTGGGCCAGCGTCTTGTTGTCGGTCAGGTCGTTGACGCCAACGACCTCGATGTCGGCACCGGCCGCCTTCACGGCTCGGAAGAAGTTGCGGCCGATCCGGCCGAACCCGTTGATACCAACCTTCACGGTCATGTGTAGCTTCCCTTCGTCGGAAGTTCTTTGCCCAGGCTTCAGTCTCGGCAAGGGTGGACATGCCCCACTCTAACCAAAAACGCCGGGCACGGTTCCGGGGCGAGAAAGTCCTCACGAGCGGACGCCCGCGGTGTGGGAGTTGCTGTGAACGCGGGGCGGCCTAATCCCGATCGTCCAGCATTTCGGGACTCAGATTGGCCTCGGTCCCGGGATGCCCAGCTCGCCCGCGCGCTTGTCCGCGGTGGCGAGCAGACGGCGGATCCGGCCGGCGACAGCGTCCTTCGTCAGCGGTGGCTGGTGAAGCTGCCCGAGTTCCTCCAGGCTGGCCTGCTTGTTCTCCAGGCGCAGCACACCGGCCGCCCGCAGGTGCTCGGGGATCTCGTCGCCGAGGATCTCCAAGGCCCGTTCGACCCGGGCCCCGGCCGCCACCGCGGCACGCGCGGAGCGACGCAGGTTCGCGTCGTCGAAGTTCGCGAGCCGATTGGCCGAAGCGCGCACCTCCCGGCGCAGCCGGCGGTCCTCCCAGGCCAGCAGGGACTCGTGGGCCCCCAGCCGGGTGAGCATGGCCGCGATCGCGTCCCCGTCCCGGATCACGACCCGGTCCACGTTGCGCACCTCGCGCGCCTTGGCGGCGATGCCGAGGCGCCGGGCGGCCCCCACGAGGGCAAGGGCGGCCTCCGAGCCGGGACAGGTCACCTCCATCGCCATGCTGCGGCCCGGTTCGGTGAGCGAGCCGTGCGCGAGGAAGGCGCCGCGCCAGGCCGCAACAGCGATGTCGAGGCCGCCACTGACCACCGCGGCGGGCAGGCCGCGGACGGGACGGCCGCGGTTGTCGATGAGGCCGGTCTGGCGGGCCAGTGAGTCGCCGTCCCGGATCAGCCGGACGATGTAGCGGGTGCCCCGTTTCAGGCCCGAGGACGAAATGACGACGAACTCGGCGGTGAAGCCGAACAGTTCCGCGATCGCGGTCCGCAGCCGGCGGGCGGCCGCGCCCGTGTCGAGCTCGGCCTCGATGATGATCCGGCCCCCGGCCAGGTGCAGTCCACCGGCGAACCGCAGCGTGGCGGCCACCTCCGCGCGGCGACAGGCGGGCTTGGTCACCGGGATGGTGGCCAGTTCGGCTTTCACCTGCTGCGTCATGGCCATGGTGGTCTCCCTCACTTGTTCCGTCACACCTTAGAGCCCCATCAGCTCCGCGAACGCCGCCGCGAGCCGGTGGGGGTCGTGACGGGGCGACCCGTCCCGCATCCGCACGTCGCGGACGTACACCTCGGCGCCGAGCGAGCGGGCGTATGCCTCCAGGTGTGGATCGTCGGCGAAGGTCGGATCGACCAGGACCGCGTCGAGCCGCAACCCCGGGTGATGGTCGGCGAGCAACTCAAGGTGCCGCGAGGCGGTGTAGCCGGCGGTTTCGGCGGCGGACACGAGGTTCATGACCAGGATGCGCCGAGCCGGCGAGGCGACCACGGCCCGCGCGATGTCGGGCACCATCAGGTGCGGGAGCACCGAGGTGAACCACGACCCCGGGCCGAACACCAGGTGATCGGCGGCCTCGATGGCGGCCACGGTCGCCGGGTGCGCGGGCGGTGCCGGCGGGGTCAGCCGGATCGCGCACACCTCGCCGCGCGTGATCGCCACCTCGGCCTGGCCGCGGACGACGTCGGACTCGTCCGGACGCAGCGGGTCGAGGCCGATCACGTCCGCCTCGATGCCGAGCGGCACCGCGGCCATCGGCAATACCCGTCCGCAGACGTTGAGCAACTGGCCGACCATGTCCAACCCCGCGACCGGGTCGTCCAGTCGCTGCCACAGCCCGGCGATGAGCAGGTTGCCGATCGCGTGCCCCGCCAGCGGGCCCGAGCCACCGAACCGGGACTGCAGGACGTCGGCCCAGGTGCGCCCCAGCTCGTCGTCGCCGCACAACGCCGCCAGCGCCATGCGCAGATCCCCGGGCGGAAGGATGTCGAACTCCTCGCGCAGCCGGCCCGAGGAGCCGCCATCGTCGGCGACGGTCACCACCGCCGTCAGCCGGGTGGTCACCCGGCGCAACGCGCTGAGGGAGGCGGCCAGGCCGTGCCCGCCGCCGAACGCGACGACGGCCGGAAGCCTGGGGAACTGGGCGCTCACTCCAGGCCCAGGTCCCGGTGGAGGATCTGACAGGGGATCTCGTGGCCCCGCAGGCGCCGCGCCACCTCCTCGGTGATCGCCGTGCTGCGATGCTTGCCGCCGGTACAGCCGAACGCGACGGTGGCCAGCCGCTTGCCCTCGCGCACGTAGCCCGGCCGGATCGTCACGAGCAGTTGTTCGACGTGGCCCAGGAACTCCTGGGCTTCGGTGTGCCCCAGGACGTAGCCCGACACCGCCGACGACAGCCCCGTCTGGGGACGAAGGTCCGGCACCCAGTGCGGGTTCGGCAGGAAGCGGACGTCGAACACCATGTCCGCGTCGATCGGCAGCCCGTTCTTGAACCCGAACGACATCAGCGTGATCCGCAGTTCGTGGTCCCCATCCGCGCCGAACACCGCGCCCACCCGGGCCGCCAACTGGTGCACGTTGAGCTGGGAGGTGTCGATCACCATGTCGGCCACGGCGCGCAGCGACCCCAGCATCAGCCGTTCGCGTTGCACCCCTCGAGGATGCGGCCCTCGCCCTGCAGGGGCAGCGGACGCCGGGCCGACTCCTGGCGCCGGACGATCGCCTGATCGTCGGCGTCGAGGAACAGGATCTGGGGCACCACCCCGGCGCGGCCGAGGGCGTCGAACGCGGCCGGGATCTGGGCGAACGCCGAGCGCGTCCGGACGTCGAGGACGACCGCGACCTTGTCGAACTGGCGCTCTTCGGCGACATCGATCAGGCCCGGCAGCAGCACGGGCGGCAGGTTGTCGACCACGTACCAGCCGAGATCCTCCAGCGTGTGGCCGGCCGTTCGGCGACCGGCCCCGGACATGCCGGTGACCACCAGGAAACGGACGGGTCGGCCTTCGGGCATGGGACCCATTATGTCCTCAGCCGACCTCCCCGGTCGCGGTGTTGAGGGCCTCNCCGGGCGCCTGCGCAGCCAGCGCCTGCTTGATCGCTGCGGCGAGCTTCGGACCGATACCCGGAGCGCGGGCGATCTCGTCCGCCGAGGCCGCCCGCAGCTTCTTCAGCGATCCGAAATGCTTCAGCAGCGTCTTGCGGCGGACCTCGCCGAGCCCGCTGATCTCATCCAGGAGGGACTCGACCATCGAGGTGCTGCGACGGTTGCGGTGATGGGTGATCGCGAACCGGTGCGCCTCGTCCCGGATCCGCTGCAGCAGGTACAGCCCCTCGCTGGCGCGGGGCAGGATCAGCGGGAACTCCTGCTCGGGGAGCCACACCTCCTCCAGCCGCTTCGCCAGGCCGCAGAGCGCCACGTCGGCGATCCCGGTCTCGTGCATCGCCCGGGCCGCGGCGGCAACCTGCGGGGCGCCGCCGTCGACGACCACCAGGGCCGGCGCGTAGGCGAACTTGCGCGGGGCCCCAGTCTCCGGGTCGATGAGCTGCGGGCCCTGGTCGGGGTCGAGNGAGCGCCGGTCGTCCACGAGCCGGGTGAAGCGGCGGCGGATGACCTCGTGCATGGCGCCCACGTCGTCCGACCCGTCGGTGCTGCGGACGATGAAGCGCCGGTACTCGCTCTTGCGCGGCAGCCCGTCCTCGAACACGACCATCGACGCGACGATCTCGGTGCCTTGCAGGTGGGACACGTCGAAGCACTCGATCCGCAGCGGGGCCGTCGGCAGGTCGAGGGCCTCCTGCAGTTCCTCCAGCGCCCGGTTGCGCGTCGACAGGTCGCTGGCCCGCCTGGTCTTGTGCACCACGAGCGCCTCGGCGGCGTTGCGGCCCACGGTCTCGAGCAGGGTGCGCTTGTCGCCGCGCTGCGGGGCGCGCAACTCCACCTTCGCCCCTCGCGCCTCGCCGAGCAGTTGGGTGAGCAGCCGGCCGCTGTCCGGCACGAGGGGCAGCAGGATCAGCGGCGGGATGGCGGAGGCGTCCTCGTCGCCGTACAACTGCAAGACGAACGACTCCAGCAGTTGCCCGGTGTCGGCGTCGTCGGTCCGGTCAGCGACCCAGCCGCGTTCGCCCCGCACCCGTCCGCCGCGCACGTGGAAGATCTGGACCGCCACCTCGAGCGGGTCCTCGGCGAGGGCGATCACGTCCGCGTCCGTGCCGTCGGCGAGCACGATCGCGTTCTTGTCGGTCGCCTGGGCGAGCGCGTGCAGCTGGTCGCGCAGCACCGCCGCCTTCTCGAACTCCAGCTCTGCGGCCGCCGTCCGCATCTGGAGCTCGACCTTGCGCCGCAAGGGCCCGGTACGTCCGGCGAGGAACTCGCACACGTCCTCCGCCAGGTCGCGGTGTGCCTCGGCGTCGATCCGGCCCACGCACGGCGCCGCGCACTTGCCGATGTAGCCGAGCAGGCACGGTCGGCCGCTCGCCTTGGCGTTGCGGAACACCCCGTTGGTGCACGAGCGCATGGGGAAGGCGCGCAACAGCGGATCGAGGGTTTCCCGGATGGCCCACGCGTGCGCGTAGGGGCCGAAGTAGCGGGTGCCCTTGCGCTTTGCCCCNCGGCCGACGAAGACGCGCGGGAACTCCTCGCTCCACGTGACCGCGACCCACGGGTAGGACTTGTCGTCGCGGTACTTGACGTTGAAGCGGGGNTCGTACTGCTTGATCCAGGTGTATTCGAGTTGGAGAGCCTCGAGTTCGTTCTGCACGATCGTCCACTCGACGCGGGCGGCCGTGCGCACCATGGTCTGGGTCCGGAAGTGCAGCGCGGAAAGATCGGCGAAGTAGGAGTTGAGCCGGGACCGCAGGCTCTTGGCCTTGCCGACGTAGATGACCCGGCCCTGGGCGTCGCTGAACCGGTACACCCCGGGATCGGTCGGAATCGTTCCCGGTGCGGGACGGTAGCTCGCCGGGTTCGCCATGCCACGAAGCGTAGACGGCCCCGCCGACACCGGGGCGGGCCTTGTGCTCCGAGGGCGGGGTGCACTAGGACGAAGACATGGCCGACCTCGACCCCGTCCGTATCCCGACCGCGGCGCCGTCCGTGGTGACCTCCGCCTCCACGCCGCGTACCCCTCGCAGGCGCTGGGCAGGGGTCGACGTCACGGTGTGGCTGCCGCCGGGCTGTTTCGACAGCGGGCGCCGCTACCCGGTCCTGTACTTCCACGATGGACACAACCTCTGGGACGCCGAGACCGCCTTCGGCGGGGTCGACTGGGGTCTGGACGAGGCGTTGTCGGACCTTGCCGCCGCCGGGACGCCGGTGATCGCCGTGGGAACCGCCTGCCACCCCACGGAGCGGGCCCGCGAATACACGCCGCACCGTTCGACCTGGCCTGGCTTCGCCGAGCTCGTCGGCGACGACGGCACGGGCTCGGGCGCCGATCATCTCCGGTTCTGGACCGACGAGCTGAAGCCGCAGATCGACCGGCTGTTCCCCACCTCGTCCGCTGCCGGGGACACCGCGGCGTGCGGCAGTTCGGCCGGCGGGGTGATGGCGCTGTACGCGTGGACGCAGCGTCCCGACCTGTTCGGCCTCGCGGGGTTCAGCCCAGCCCTGCACTTGTGCGGGGACGGGGTCGCCGACGACGTGCGGACGGCCCTCGCGGCAGGTGCCGCGGGGCGCCTGCACGTGTCGGTGGGCGGCCAGGAGTCCGAGGACGAGGCCAGCCGGCGAGCCTACGTGGACCGGGCCAAGGAACTCGTGGCCCTGCTCGACGAGCGCCCGGGCGTCGCGCTGCGGTACTGCTACGACTCCGAAGCGCCCCACCACGAGAGCGCCTGGCGTGCCCTGCTGCCCGAGGCGCTGCGGTTCCTGCTGCGCCGCGACTAACCGGCGCGCCGCCGGGGCTCCGGGGTGGATGGCCGGCGCGACGTCGTCCGGCGTTTCGCGGACGGCACCGCCGGGGCCTCGATCAGCGGCTCCGGCGGCTCCGCCACCGGCACGTGGTGGCCGTGCAGCACCCGCTTCAGGAACTGCCCGGTGTACGAGGCGGGCTCGGCGGCCACCTGCTCGGGCGTGCCCTCGGCGATGACGAGGCCGCCGCGCGATCCCCCNTCAGGGCCGAGGTCGATGACCCAGTCGGCGGTCTTGATCACGTCCAGGTTGTGCTCGATGACCACGACGGTGTTCCCCGCGTCGACCAGCCTGCCGAGCACCCCNAGCAGCTTGCGGATGTCCTCGAAGTGCAGGCCGGTCGTGGGCTCGTCCAGCACGTACATCGTCCGCCCGGTGGAGCGCTTCTGCAGCTCGGAGGCCAGCTTCACCCGCTGCGCCTCGCCGCCGGACAGGGTGGTGGCCGGCTGGCCGAGCCGGACGTAGCCCAGCCCGACGTCGACCAGGGTGCGCAGGTGCCGCGCGATCGCCGGGATGGCGGCGAAGAACTCAACGGCCTCCTCGATCGGCATGTCGAGCACCTCGGCGATCGTCTTGCCCTTGTAGTGCACCTCCAGGGTCTCCCGGTTGTACCGGGCGCCGTGGCACACCTCGCAGGGCACGTAGACGTCGGGCAGGAAGTTCATCTCGATCTTGATCGTCCCGTCGCCGGCACAGTTCTCGCAGCGGCCACCCTTGACGTTGAACGAGAACCGGCCCGGCTGGTAGCCGCGCACCTTGGCCTCCGGGGTCTCGGCGAACAGCCGCCGGATGTGGTCGAACACCCCGGTGTAGGTGGCCGGGTTCGACCGCGGCGTCCGCCCGATCGGCGATTGGTCGACGTGGATGCTCTTGTCGATGTGCTCGATGCCGGTGATCGACCGGTGCCGGCCCGGAACCGTCCGGGCGCTGTAGAGCTGCTTGGCCAGCGCGGTGTACAGGATGCTGTTGACCAGGGACGACTTGCCGGACCCGGATACCCCGGTGACGGCCACGAAGAGCCCCAGCGGGAACTCCACGGTCACGTCCTGCAGGTTGTGCTCGGCTGCCCCGTGCACGGTGATCGCCTTGCCGTTGCGGGGCCGTCGGTGGGTCGGCATCGGGATGCTGCGCCGACCCGACAGGTAGGCGCCGGTGAGCGAGTCGGGGCTGGCCAGCAGCTCAGCGACAGGACCGGACACCACGACCTTGCCACCGTGCTCCCCNGCACCCGGACCGATGTCGACGGCCCAGTCCGCCGTGCGGATCGTGTCCTCGTCGTGTTCGACGACGATCAGGGTGTTGCCCAGCTCCTTCAGCCGGACGAGGGTGTCGATGAGCCGGTGGTTGTCGCGCTGGTGCAGCCCGATGGACGGCTCGTCCAGCACGTACAGGACGCCGACCAGCCCCGAGCCGATTTGAGTCGCCAGCCGGATTCGTTGCGCCTCGCCGCCGGACAGGCTGCCCGCGGAGCGGGACAGGGACAGGTAGTCCAGCCCGACGTCCAGCAGGAAACGGAGCCGCTCATTGATCTCCTTTACCACCCGTTCGGCGATCTGGGCCTCGCGTTCGGTCAGTTCGAGCCCGCGCATGAACATCGCCACCTCGTCGATGGCGAGCGCCGACACCTCGGCGATGTTCTTGCCCCCGACGGTGACGGCCAGCGAGGTCGGCTTGAGCCGGGCGCCGCGGCAGGTGGGGCAGGGCACTTCCCGCATGTAGCCGGCGTAGCGTTCCCGGGCGTTGTCGGATTCGGCCTCGGCATAGCGGCGCCGGATGTAGGGCAGGGCACCTTCGAACTTCGCCCGGAACGAGTGTTCGCGGCCGTGGCGGCTGCGCGTCCGCACGTGCAGCGGCTCGCGGACCCCCTCCAGGACGACCGCCTTGGCCCGCGGGGCCAGATCGCGCCATGGCGTGTGCAGNGAGAACCCCTCCTGGTCCCCGAGGGTCTGCAACAGCGTCTGGAAGTACCCGGCCACGTACACCGATGTCCAGCAGGAGATGGCCCCGTCCGCGAGGGTCTTCGCGGTGTCGGGGACGACGAGGTCCACGTCCACCTCGTTGGTGGTGCCCAGGCCCGAACAGGCCGGACAGGCCCCNCACGGGCCGTTGAACGAGAACTGGCGCGGCTCGAGTTCCTCGATCGCGATGTCGTGCTCGTTGGGGCAGGCGAGTTTCTCCGAGTAACGACGTTCGCGGTGCGGGTCGTCCGCGGCCCGGTCGACGAAGTCGATCGAGACCACCCCGGAGGCCAGGCCCAGCGCCGTCTCGACCGAGTCGGTGAGCCGCTGCTTGATCGTCGGCTTCACCGCCAGCCGGTCGACGATCACGTCGATGTTGTGCTTCTTCTGTTTGTCCAGCGTCGGTGGCGCCGTGAGCTGGTGCAGTTCGCCGTCGACCCGCACCCGGCTCAGCCCCTGGGTGGCCAGCTGCCGGAACAGGTCGGCGTACTCCCCNTTGCGCCCCCGGACGACCGGGGCGAGCACCTGGAAGCGGGTGCCCTCGGGCAGCCCGAGGAGCCGGTCGACGATCTGCTGCGGCGACTGCCGGCTGATCGGCTCACCGCATTCGGGGCAATGCGCCCGCCCGGCACGCGCGAACAGCAACCGCAGGTAGTCATAGATCTCGGTGATCGTCCCCACCGTGGACCGGGGNTTGCGGTTGGTCGACTTCTGGTCGATGGACACCGCCGGCGAGAGGCCCTCGATGAAGTCGACGTCCGGCTTGTCCATCTGCCCGAGGAACTGCCGGGCGTACGCCGAGAGGGACTCCACGTAACGCCGCTGCCCCTCGGCGAAGATCGTGTCGAAGGCGAGGCTGGACTTGCCGGAGCCGGACAGGCCGGTGAACACGATCATGGCGTCGCGAGGCAGATCGAGGTTGACGTTGCGCAGGTTGTGCTCCCGCGCCCCGCGGACGATGAGGCGGTCGTTCACGGCTGTCATGTTAGAGGCTGCCTCCGACAAAACCTGAGGCCGGTCGGTCGCCCACCCCGCGGGCGGGCGCCTCTCCGGCGCGGACAGGTGGCGGCGCCTGCACCGGGGACCTAGGTTGGTCACATGAGCGAGCAGGTGTTCTCCGCCCCGGTGGAGACGGTCCGCAAGCGGAAGCTGGAGGCCACTCAGCGGCTGCTCGGCGACACCATCGGGATGGGCGACGACGAGTGGCGCGCCCTCGCTCCTGCCCGGCTGGAGCCGGGCCCACGTGGCCGCCCACCTGTGCCGGGGCGCCGACGCCCTCGTCCGGCTCGTCTCCGCGACGCTGCGGGGCCTGGAGAGCCCCTCTATCCGCGTCCCGACCAGCGGTTCACCGACATCGAACGGGGGTGGACCGCCCCGGCCTGCAGGTCCAGATCGACCTCGACACCTCTGCCGGCGACCTGAACCGCACCCTGGACCTGGTGACCGACTGGGCTCGTCCGGTGACCCTGCTGGGCCGGCGCCTGACCCTGGCGCAGGTGCCGCTGGCCCGGCTGCAGGAGGTCGTCCTGCACCATCTCGACCTGAACTGCGGCTTCACCGTGGGCTCGCTGGATCCGGTTCCGGCCCGCTGGCTGCTGCAGTGGCACGTCGGGCTCCGTCACCCCGCGCACGGCCCTCGGCTCGCCGTCGAAAGCGACTCCGGGGTCACCGCAGAACTGGGGGACGACGGTGAGGTGCGGCGGGTCCGCGGCACCGACGCCGACCTGTGGGGCTGGCTCACCGGACGAACAGGGCCCGAGCAGATTCAAGGCGCCGACGGGCTGCGCCTACCGCTGATCTGAGGCGTCCCTCCGCGCTTTGGCGAGGCTGGCCACCGTCGTGACCAGGAGGGTCCCGATGATCACCAGCAGGGACACCCAGATCGGTATCTCGCCGTTGAACCCGAGTTGCTCGTCCAGGTGGTACTCGTGCATCGCGTGCAGGACGAGCTTCACGCCGATGAACGCGAGGATGAACGACAGGCCCACCGACAGGTAGACGAGCCGTTGCAGCAACCCGCCGATGAGGAAGTACAACTGGCGCAGGCCCATCAGGGCGAACACGTTCGCGGTGAACACCAGGAACGGCTCCTGGGTGAGCCCGTAGATGGCCGGGATGGAATCCAGGGCGAAGAGCAGGTCGGTGCTGCCGAGCGCAATGACGACGAAGAGCATCGGGGTGATCAGCCGGCGCGCCCGTCCCGGCCCGTCGTCCCGGACGACCAGGGAGGTCCCGTGGAAATCGGGNGTCGAGGGAAACCGGGCCTTCACCCAGCGCATCAGGAAGTTCTCGGTCATCTCCTCGTCGCTGTCCTCGGCCATGAAGTCGCGAAGCAGCTTGACCGCGGTCCAGATCAGGAACGCGCCGAACACGAAGAAGATCCAACTGAACCGTTCGATGGCCGCGGCACCGGCGGCGATGAAGATCGCTCGGAACAGCAGGGCGAGCACGATCCCCACCATGAGCGCGAACTGCTGGAGCTTCCGCGGCACCCGCAGCGTGCTCATGATGATGATGAAGATGAACAGGTTGTCCACGCTGAGGCTGTACTCGGTGAGCCAGCCCGCGAAGAACTCGCCGGCGTAGCGAGGGCCCGAGGCGACCCAGACACCCAGTCCAAAGAGGACGGCGAGCGACACGTACACGCCGATGGCGATGCCGCATTCGCGCATGCTGGGCTCGTGGGGGCGACGGGCGATCACCAGCAGGTCGAAGGCCAGGACGGCGAGGGTGGCGGCGATCGTGATGAGCCATACGGTCGTGGTCACGTGCACGGGGGACCTCCAGGGTGCGCGGTGTCGACGGAGGTCTCCAGCCACTGGCAACCAGCCGCGACGCCGGATACGGCTGACCGCATCGTGTTGACGACATCACGCGAGGTACTCCCTCCGCGGCCATTGTTCCAAACCACCCGCGCCCGCGCCAAGGGGAGCCCCGGTGGGCGCTGGTGCGGTCGCCGCCTTTCGGCCCGTCCGCGTTCGCCGGCGGTCACGATGCGGACGTCACCGGGTGGCCTCCAGCATCTGCCTGAGCATCTTCTTCAGGTCGGCGATCTCGTCCCGCAGCCGGGCCGCCAACTCGAACTGCAACTCGGCGGCGGCGGCGTGCATCTGCTCGGTCAGCTCCTGGACGAGGCCGGCGATCTCACCCGCCGGGAGCCCTTCGGTGTTGCGGGCGCCCTTCGGCGGCAGCGGGGTCGGGCTCACCGGACGACGGCCGCCCGCGCGGGTCATCAGCCCGGCGGTGTCGGCGTCCTCCCTGGCGAGGAGATCGGTGATGTCGGCGATCTTCTTGCGCAGCGGTTGCGGATCGATGCCCCGGACGGTGTTGTAGGCCACCTGTTTGGCCCGCCGCCGGTTGGTCTCGTCAATGGCCGCCGCCATGGACGGGGTGATCTTGTCGGCGTACATGTGGACCTGACCGGCCACGTTGCGGGCGGCGCGGCCGATGGTCTGGATCAGGGACCGCTCGCTGCGCAGGAAGCCCTCCTTGTCGGCGTCGAGGATCGACACGAGGCTCACCTCCGGCAGGTCGAGGCCTTCCCGCAGGAGGTTGATGCCGACCAGGACGTCGAACTCGCCCAGCCGCAACTCCCGCAGCAGCTCGATCCGCCGCAGGGTGTCGACCTCCGAATGCAGATAACGGGTGCGCACCCCGTTCTCCATCAGGTAATCGGTGAGGTCCTCGGCCATCTTCTTGGTGAGCGTGGTGACGAGGACGCGCTCGTTGCGCTCGGTCCGGTTCCGGATCTCGCCCATCAGGTCGTCGATCTGACCCCGGGTCGGCTTGATGATCACCTCGGGGTCGACGAGCCCGGTTGGCCGGATCAGTTGCTCGACCACCCCGGTGGCCTTGGCCATCTCGTACGGGCCGGGCGTCGCGGACAGGTAGACGGTCTGGCCGATCCGTTCGACGAACTCCTCCCAGCGCAGCGGCCGGTTGTCCATGGCGCTGGGCAGCCGGAACCCGTGCTCGACCAGCGTCCGCTTGCGCGACATGTCGCCTTCGAACATGCCGCCGATCTGCGGCACGGTGACGTGCGACTCGTCGATGACCAGCACGAAGTCGTCGGGGAAGTAGTCGAGCAGGCAGTTGGGGGCGCTGCCCCGGGAACGTCCGTCGATGTGCATCGAGTAGTTCTCGATGCCCGAGCAGGAGCCGATCTGGCGCATCATCTCGATGTCGTAGCCGGTGCGCATCCGCAGCCGTTGGGCCTCCAGCAGCTTGCCTTCGGCCTCCAGGTCGGCCAGGCGGACTGCCAGTTCCTGCTCGATCCCCTCGATCGCCCGTTCCATCCGCTCCGGCCCGGCCACGTAGTGGGACGCGGGGAACACGTACATCTCGCGATCCTCGCTCAGCACCTCGCCGGTGAGCGGGTGCAGGGTGGACAGCGCCTCGATCTCGTCCCCGAAGAACTCCACGCGCACGGCGTTCTCCTCATACATCGGGAAGATCTCCAAGGTGTCCCCGCGCACCCGGAATGTGCCGCGGGTGCCGGCCAGGTCGTTGCGGACGTACTGGATGTCCACCAGGCGGCGCAACAGCGTGTCACGATCGATCTCGTCCCCCACGCGCAGCCGCACCATCCGGTCCACGTACTCCTGCGGGGTGCCGAGGCCGTAGATCGCCGACACCGTGGCGACGACGATCACGTCCCGCCTGGTCAGCAGGGAGTTTGTGGCGGCGTGCCGGAGCCGCTCCACCTCCTCGTTCAGGGAGGAGTCCTTTTCGATGTAGGTGTCGGTCTGCGGAACGTACGCCTCGGGTTGGTAGTAGTCGTAGTAGGAGACGAAGTACTCGACCGCGTTGTCGGGGAAGAACTGGCGGAGCTCGTTGGCGAACTGGGCGGCCAGGGTCTTGTTCGGCTGCATGACCAGCATGGGTCGCTGCAGCCGCTCGGCGAGCCAGGCGATCGTGGCGGTCTTGCCCGTGCCGGTGGCACCCAGCAGGACGACGTCGTTCTCGCCCGCGCGCAGTCGCGCTTCGAGGTCGTCGATGGCGGCCGGCTGGTCGCCGGCCGGCTCGAAATCCGCCTGGACCTTGAAGGGAGCCAGACGACGTTGCAGATCGGATGCCGGACGCATGTCGACCACCCTATGCGGCCCCTCCGACAAAACGCCGAGGGCGGGACCGCCATCGCGATCCCGCCCCGACGTGGGTGCTACGGCGCCTTGAGCTGGCTGTTCAGCAGCGACTCCGCCATCTGCAGGAACGGGTCGGAGTAGCCGGACGGATCGGTGCTGGAGTCGGTGATCAGCGCGGTCAGCACCGACAGGCCGTCGGACTTGCGAACCGAGATGATCACGAAGTAGTTCAGCTTGACCGAACCCTGGCTGGTGGCCCGCGTGCCGCGGATGCTGCCCATCCCGACCGACAGCTTGTCGTTCTGCACGTCCAAGGTCTTCACGGTGCCGAGCTGGGCACCGGTCATCTTGCCCTGCAACTGCTTCAGGTAGGCGCTGACCACGTCCGTGCCCTTGGTCCCGGTGTCGACGCGTAACGCCTGGTCGACGGCGATCGCCTTGCCGTCGGACAGCTCGATGTAGTTCTTGAGCTCGTCGCGGTAGGCCTTCTCCCACCCGTCCGCCGGCACCACCGAGATACCCAGCCCAACCTCTTGCGTGTCACCCTGGGTGGGCGTCGTCGACTCGGTCGGAGTGGGTTCGGGCGTGGTGAACGTCGGCTCGGGGTCGGCGACTCGGACGGATCGGTCGACACCGTGGGCCCCGGGGTCGGGGCCGCCGTGGTCGGGACGATCGTGGGCCCGACGGTCGGATCGGCCGTCGGCTTGCCGCCACCGGTGAGGGTCATGAAGAGCCAGCCGAGCAGAGCCAGCGCCGCCACCCCGCCACGACGATCCCGAGCACCATCGCGTTGCTCTTCTTGGGGGAGCCTGACCACCGGGGTTGAAGCCCCCGCCGGCCGGATAGCCCGCCTGCTGCGGGGGTACTGCTGCTGGTAGGGCGCGCCGGCCGGGTATTGCCCGCCTTGGGCGAACTGGCCCGGCTGCCCGTACTGCCCCTGCGGATACTGAGCCGCCTGGCTTGGCTGACCTGCGGGCGGGAACTGTCCCGGCTGGGGAAGCCCGGCTGGGGCTGGCCCTGCGGGACCTGGCCGGCGGGCGGATAGTTCGGCTGCTGGGGCTGCTGAGGCTGGCCCTGCGGGTTGTTCGGCTGAGTCATGCCTGCTCCTCCCCCTCGTGCCCGGCTGACTGCGCGGGGGCGGCCGGGGATGCGGCCGGCACCCGGACGCCCTTGCCAGCCGTCCGGACGTTGACGCCGCAGGCCGAGCAGAACGCCGAGCCGGGCAGCAGCGGCATCTCACACGCCGGGCAGAAGCCCAGGTCGGTGGCGCCGCGGCCGCGCGCCGTCGATTCCAGGACGGCCTCCATCAGGCCCTTGTGCAGGACGGTCCGGATCCGGATGATCAGGACGGCCAAGATCGCCAGGCCCCACACGATGCTGAGCGTGAGCGCCAGCGCCGGATTGGGGACGAAGCCGAGCAGGTACACCCCACCCGCGTAGAGCACGTTGGCGCCGATGGCGTCGGCCACGCCGCGGAAGTACCGGGGCGTGAACCCGTCGTAGCCGGCTCCGAGGCCGGAGAACTCAGCGCAGGCGATACCGGTCGCGGTGCCGAGGACGAGCGGCTTCACGAAGCCTTCGAGCACCAGCAGCGAGGTCCAGACCGACCATCCGTCCGGGCCGGCGTAGCCGCCGGTGATGAGCGGCCAGTGCTTCACGAGGGTGTCGCCGGTGGCGTAGGCGACACCGGAGATGACGCCGAACGTCAGCCCGTCCATCAGGTCGTCGAACTCCGGACGGCTGGCCAGCACGACCGGGCCGACCTGGCGGATGACCTCGCCGACGATCGGGACGATGAGACCGGCGAGCACGAAGCCCCACACGGTGGGCGTGACGTTCCCCATGCCGGCGTCGGCGTCCAGCGGCCCGCGCCAGGCGAGCCACGCGGCCGTCCATCCGGCTGCGAGCAGGAGGGTGAGCGCGAACGCGAGCCCGGTGACGAGGACCGGTTCGTCCTCCCAGAGGTTCACGTCGTAGAGGTACACGATGTAGACGAGCGGGATCGAGAAGGCCGCCAGCAGCACCGCGATGGGCAGCGCGCCGAGGGCGGCCGTGATCACGGTGGCCAGCAGAGCGATCCCCAGGGCGTACTGGTAGGTGCGCGGACGGGCCGCCGCGCCCCGGGGCATGATCGAAGAGACGAGTTTCAAAGAGACGACGGATTCATCCGGCTTGGCCGCGAACGAGCCGCGACGGGCGGCGTCGTCCTTCGCGACGTCCTGTCCGCAGACGTGACAGAAGTGGGCGGCCTCCGGCACGTCCGACTGGCAACGTGGGCATTGCACGAGTCGTTTCCTTTCGTTGGGGTCGGCTGCTGCGCAGCCTGCCCAGTCTGACAGCCCGGCGGCTCAACCACCACCGGGACCACCCCGTCAGAGCTGTCCGAGCACCTCGTCCCGCATGGCCGCCAGTTGTTGGGCCACGTCGGCATCGGCGTCCCCGCGCAGAATGGTCACCACCGCCACTGCTTGGGTGTCCTCGGGCCGGATCAGCACGTCGGCATACACCTGCACCTGCCGGCCATCCACGGTTCCGGCGCTGTGGTAGGACCCGCGGGCGAGCCCGCCGGGACCATCTTCGGCGGTGGTGCTGGCTTTGCCGGTGCGCTTGACGCCGCTGGCGTAACGGGTGGCCATCCGGCGCGCCTCGTCGCTCGCTACCGCGTCCTCCCCGGCCAGGTAGCTGCGCGCGAACAGGGAGGTGCCGTCACGGCTGATCAACACCGAAGTGCCGGAACTGTCCTCCACCTGCCAGCCGTTCGGCACCGAGACGGTGAACTCCTCGGCATCGCCGAAGGTCACCTCTTCGGGCGGCGCTTCCTCGTCCGCAACCGCGCTTCCCGTGGCCGAAGGCCAGGTGGTCGGGACGGACTCGCCGGGCCGCCACACCTGGCCCGCGATCAGGATCAGCGCCCCGATGCCCAGCACCCGACCGATCAGGCGACGCCGGTCGACGCCNGGACGAGGAGCCGCGCCCGGTTGGCGGTGCCGAGCCGGCCCAGGTCTGCATCGGCGCTGGAGCGGGCGGCTGGGCAGGGCTCGGCTCCGCCTCCCCGGAGAAGGGGTACGGGTCGAACCGGGTGGGCCGCTGGTCGCTCATGGGGTGCTGTCGCCGGGGTGCGGTGTTCTGGACGGTGCCACGACGTCGGTCCTGGGCCACGCATCGAGCGCCTGCCAGAGCAGATCGACCTCGGCGGCCAGGTCCTCCAGGGTGCCGCTGTTGTCCACGACGAGGTCGGCCGCCACCAGGCGTTCGACGCGACCGGCCTGCGCCGCGAGGCGCTGCCGGGCCTCGGCTTCGGCCAGCCCGTTGCGAGCCATCACCCTGTCCACCTGGGTGTCGGGGTCGACATCCACCACCACCACCGCGTCGAAGGCGTCCGTCTGCCCGGTCTCGACCAGCAACGGGATCACCTGGACGACGACCGCGTCCGCGTCGGCCGCGGCGGTGAGCTCGGCGGCCCGCCGACGCACCGCAGGGTGGACGATCGCTTCGAGATCCCGGCGGGCGGCGGGGTCGGCGAAGACCACCTGGCCCAACGTGGCCCGGTCGAGGGCTCCGTCGGCGGTGAGCACGTCCGTGCCGAACCGCTGCACCACGGCCGCCAGCCCCGGCGTCCCCGGCTCGACGACCTCGCGAGCCAACACGTCCGCGTCGATGATGACGGCCCCCTTGGCCGCCAGGAGGTCGGCGACGGCGGACTTGCCCGAGGCGATNCCNCCGGTCAGGCCGACCAGCAACATGGGCCCATCATGCCCGAAGCCCCCGTCCCGCAGGGGACGAGGGCTTCGGCGGACGATGCCGCGAGGCTCAGGCGTTGCCGCCGGTGAGCTTGTCGCGCAGGGCCTGCAGGGCCTCGTCGGAGGCCAGCGAACCCTCGCTGGCCGACTCGGTGGCACCGGCGGAGTAGGCGGCGGCCCCGGCCTCGGCCACGGCGGCCTCGACACCGGCGGCCTCGGCCTCCTTGACCTGCTGCTTGTGCGCCTCCCAGCGGGCCTGCGCCTCGGCGTACTGCTGCTCCCAGGCGCGCTGCTGCTCCTCGTAGCCGGGCTTCCACTCCTGGGTCTCGGGATCGAAGCCCTCGGGGTAGATGTAGTTGCCCTGGTCGTCGTAGCTGGCGGACATGCCGTACAGCGCCGGGTCGAAGTCGTCCGCGGCCACGTCCACACCCTCGTTGGCCTGCTTGAGGCTGAGGCTGATCCGGCGGCGTTCGAGGTCGATGTCGATGATCTTGACCATGACCTCGTCGTTGACGCTGACGACCTGCTCGGGGATCTCCACGTGGCGCTCGGCCAGCTCGGAGACGTGCACCAGGCCCTCGATGCCCTCCTCGACGCGGACGAACGCGCCGAAGGGCACCAGCTTGGTGACCTTGCCCGGCACGATCTGGCCGATCTGGTGGGTCCGGGCGAAGGTCTGCCACGGGTCTTCCTGGGTCGCCTTCAGCGACAGCGAGACGCGCTCGCGGTCCATGTCGACGTCCAGCACCTCGACGGTGACCTCGTTGCCCACCTCGACGACCTCGGACGGGTGGTCGATGTGCTTCCAGGACAGCTCGGAGACGTGCACCAGGCCGTCCACGCCGCCCAGGTCGACGAACGCGCCGAAGTTGACGATCGAGGACACGACGCCCTTGCGGATCTGCCCCTTGGCCAGCTGGTTGAGGAAGGTGTGGCGCACCTCGGACTGGGTCTGCTCCAGCCACGCGCGCCGCGACAGGACCACGTTGTTGCGGTTCTTGTCGAGCTCGATGATCTTGGCCTCGAGCTCCATGCCGACGTACGGCTGCAGGTCGCGGACGCGGCGCATCTCGACCAGGGAGGCGGGCAGGAAGCCACGCAGCCCGATGTCGATGATCAGGCCGCCCTTGACGACCTCGATGACCCGGCCGGTCACGACGCCGTCGGACTCCTTGACCTTCTCGATCGTGCCCCAGGCGCGCTCGTACTGGGCGCGCTTCTTGGACAGGATCAGGCGGCCTTCCTTGTCCTCCTTCTGCTGGACGAGGGCCTCGATCTCATCGCCGACCGAGACCACGTCGAACGGGTCCACGTCGTGCTTGATGGAGAGTTCCTTGGAAGGAATGACACCTTCGGTCTTGTAACCGATGTCGAGCAGGACCTCGTCCCGGTCGACCTTGACGACGGTGCCGGTGACGATGTCGCCGTCGTTGAAGTACTTGATGGTTGCGTCAACCGCGGCCAGGAAGGCCTCGGGAGAGCCCAGATCGTCGATTGCGACCTGGGTAGCCTCGGCAGAGGAGGTCATGTAGTAGGGCTCCGATATGACTAGCGTCTGGTGTGCACACCGCAGCCTGCTCCGTGCGAATGGATTGTCCGGGAGGCCCGGCGAATTCATCGTTGTGGGGCGCGCGCAACCTGCTCCGTCCGAGGTGACACGGCTGGCGATGCTGTTTCAGCCTATCGGCGGCCGCGCGGGAGGGTCAATCTGAGACTCGGACGCCCATCCGGTGGGACGCGGCCCCGGTCACCACGTCCGCCGACGGGCTCGGCGGGAGCGCCGGGGCCCCAGCCGGTGAGTCGACGGCGGGGGCGGCCTTTGGACGCGGAGGCAGCCATCGCGCCAGCAGCGAACCGACGGCCAGCAACCCGATCCCGAGGCAGGCCGCGGCCTCCAGCGAGGTGAGGATCGGCCAGCGCAGGTACTCCCGGAAAAGCCCGTACACCGCGAAGGTCGGCACCGTGAGCGCCACCACGGCGCCGCGCGCCAGCCCCGGCCGGGCCAACCCCACCAGCGCCAGCGGGAGCACCAGGTACCACTCCCGGAAGGTGCCGAACCCCAGCGCCCAGGCCATGGCCGCGATGCCGACGAAGCGCAGCGGGTCGCTGCGCCACCAGCGCAGCAGCGCCCAGCCGGCGATGACGGCGGCCGTGACCTGCAGCCCGGTCGTCAGCGTCGCACTGGACCACCCCGTGACGGACGAGACGACGTACGCCAGCGTCGGGGTGGCGGAGCGGGCCGGGTTGCCCGTCCCGGTGACCCAGCCGTGCCCCAGGCCGGTCAGGGGTCCGGTGAGCCAGAAGGTACCCAGGGCGATCCCGGCGCCCCCGGCGTGCACAGCCACGCTCCGCCACCAGGACCATGCCCGTCCCAGCAGCCACAGCCCCGCCACCGCGGGGACCGCCAACAGAGCTGGCTGCTTTATGGAAGCCGCCAGGCCGACGAGCACGGCCCCGGCCACCCAGCCGCCGCGGGTCGTTCGTGCCACCGCGAGGCCGGTGACCACCAGGCCCGCCATCAGCAGGTCGACATGGGACCCGGCGACCCCATGGACGAGGGTGATGGGGTTCAGCACCGCGAACCAAACCGCCGTCGACGCCGGCAGGTGTTGCGCCCGGGCCAGCCGCGGCACCGCCCACAGCAGGAGGACCGCCCCTGCCTGCGGCAGCGCCCGCAGGGCCACCACCGACCAGTACCAGTGCGCGCCGCTCAGGTGGACGACTGCCCCGAAAAGAGCTAACGACAAGGGCGGATACACCGACGTGGTGCCGCGCCAGGCCCGTCCGTAGGCGAACGGACTGCCCGTGGTGCCCAGGCCGACGTCGTACGGATTGGAGCCGTGGGCAACCATCCAGCCGAGGTCGGCGTACGAGCCCGCGTCGGTGCTGAGCACCGGTGGCAGCACCAGCAAGGGGACAACCCACACCGCGAACAGCAACCCCGGNCCGCGGACCAGAGCCTCCCTGCGGCCGGGCCACCAGNNCCAGGCGAGGGTGAGCAGGGCGATGCCGGTTGCGCTGAGCACCACCGCCTGGTTGGCCGGCACCGTCCCCGCCAGCCACGTCGTCCATGAACCGGTGACGGCACGGTTGGACGCGACCAGCCGGCGCACCTCGCCGACCGCGAGGAGGGACGAGCCGGCGAGCCCCACCCAGGTCGCCGGGGACCGGACGAGGGACGAGACGGCTGCGGGACTCTTCACCACATCAGGCTCGGCCCCACTGCTGTCGGGACGCTGTGCCCCGACTGTCGATTCCCTGCGGGGAAGCGCGCCCCGGGGTCCGCCCGGGCCAGCGACTGTGCCCGGGCCCGAACGTCTCGGCGGTCGGAGCGGTATAGGTTGAGATCAACGAGCGAGGAGGCACGATGAGCGGCATCGCGGAGGTCCACCAGGCAACCCTTCAACCCACCAAGCTGGAACTTCTCCAGACCTGGCTGCCCAGCCAGCCCTGGTTCGAGGGCGACGCGGCCGACCTCGAGCGGGTGGCGTCCTACCGGTTCGTCGATCCCGGGGGCGAGGTGGGGGTCGAGACGATGCTGGTCCGTTCCGGCGGAGCGGTGTACCAGGTGCCGCTGACCTACCGGCCGGCGCCGTTGGACGACGACGACGCGGTGCTGGTCGGCACCATGGAGCACTCGGTGCTGGGCAAGCGGTGGTGCTACGCGGCCACGTCCGATCCGGTCTACACCGAGGAGTTGCTGCGCGTCATTCGCGAGGGCGACACCGACGCCGAGGTGGTGCGCAGCGGGGAGACCGAGCCGCTGCCGAAGTCGATGCGGGTCGAGNGGTCGGGCACCGCCCTCGTGGCGAACGCGGCCAGCCAGACGCTGCGGATCGCCCGTCGGCTCGACGCCGAACACGCCCTGGACACCAAGCGCGCGATCGGCCTGCTGACCGGCTTCTGGATCCTCGACGGCCACGAGCAGGAGTCCGTGCTGGCGGTCCTGCGCTGAGTGCGGGTCGTTTCGACGTCCGCAACGTCCACAGCCGGTCCCTGACCGCCCGGCCGCGGGAGGTCCAGCCACTGGTGGACGCCTTCGGCGGCGCCACTGATCGGCTGTGGCCACGTGATCGGTGGTTCCCGCTGCGGCTCGACAGGCCGTTGGCGACAGGCGCCCGCGGTGGCCACGGACCCGTCCGCTACACCTGTGTCGCTCACGGCCAGGGCCTCACGCGGTTCGCCTTCCGGCGCATCCTGGGTTCAGATCGCTGGCGGGGCGAACACCGCTGCCACGTGACGGCGGAGGGCGCGGGCACCAGGCTCACCCACGTCGTGGAGCCGTCGCTGCCCGCGTGGCAGAGGGTCCAGTGGGCGGTGCTGGTCGGACCGCTCCACGATGCGGTCCTGGAGGACCTGCTGGATCGAGCGGCCGCCGCGACGGGCACCCCAGTCNCGGCTCCCGCTCAGCGAAAACCGTGGGTTCGACTGCTGCGGCGCCTGTTCCCTGGGTCCGTAACCGCGACTGAACGGCCTCCGGGCACCGTCCGGGGAACCGATCGAACCCGAGCCCGCTCAGTGCGCCGCGTCGTGCCAGGACCGGCCGGTGCCGACCGACACCTCAAGGGGNACGGCAAGGTCCACCGCGTGCCCCATCTTGTCCCTGACCAGGGCTTCCAGGGCCGCTCGCTCCCCNGGCGCCACCTCGAACACCAGTTCGTCGTGCACCTGCAGCAACATCCGGCTGGCCAGCCCCTGCTGGGCCAGCGCCGACTCCACATCGAGCATGGCCACCTTGATGATGTCGGCGGCCGACCCNTGGATCGGGGCGTTGAGGGCCATCCGTTCGGCCATCTCGCGGCGCTGCCGGTTCGACGAGGTCAGGTCGGGCAGGTAGCGGCGCCGGCCGAGGATGGTCTCGGTGAACCCGGTCTTGCGGGCGGTGTCCACGATGTCGCGCAGGTAGTCGCGGACGTGGCCGAACCGCTCGAAGTACTCCTCCATCAGGCCGCGCGCCTCGGACACCTCGATCTTCAACTGCTGGGACAGCCCGAACGCGCTCAGCCCGTACGCCAGGCCGTAGTTCATGGCCTTGATCCGGGCCCGCATCGTGGTGTTCACCCCGTCCGGCGTCACGCCGAACACCCGGGAGGCCATCACGGTGTGGAAGTCCTCACCGGAGTTGAACGCCTCAATGAGCCCCGCGTCCTCGGACGCGTGCGCCATGATCCGCATCTCGATCTGGCTGTAGTCGGCGGTCAGCAGCGACTCGTACCCCTTGCCGACGACGAACGCCTCCCGGATCCGGCGGCCCTCCTCGGTGCGGATCGGGATGTTCTGCAGGTTGGGGTCGGTGGACGACAACCGTCCGGTGGCCGCGATGGTCTGGACGTAGGTGGTGTGCACCCGGCCGTCCGGCGCCACGGCCTTCTGCAGGCCCTCGACGGTCTGCCGGAGCCGGATCTGGTCGCGGTGCCGCAGCAGATGAGCCAGGAACGGGTGCTCGGTCTTGGCGAACAGGCTCTCCAACGACTCCGCGTCCGTCGTCCAGCCCGTCTTGGTCCGCCGGGTCTTGGGCATGCCGAGTTCGTCGAACAGCACCTCCTGCAACTGCTTGGGCGAGCCCAGGTTCATCGGACGACCCAGCACCGCGAACGCATCGGCCTCCGCGGCCCGCACCGCGGTGTCGAAATCCCGGTGCAGCGAATCCAGGTAGTCGCTGTCCACGGCGATCCCGTCGCGCTCCATCAGCGCCAGCGTCCGCAGCAGCGGCAGTTCCACCTCGGCCAACAGGCTCGCCCCGCCCCGCTCCGCCAGTTCGGTCTCCAGCGCCTGCGCCAGGTCGATCACCGCCCGCGCCCGGATCATCGCGTCCTTGCCGATGTCGGGGTCATCGAAGTCGAAGGCCAACTGATCCGAAGGCGCCTCCCCGGCCCGCTCGGCGCTCAGTTCCCGCTTCAGGTGCCGGGCGGTGAGATCGCCCAGGTCGTACACCCGCTGATCGGGGCGCAGCAGATAGGCGGCCAGTTGGGTGTCGCTGGCGAGCCCCTGCAGATCCCAGCCGCGCGCCCAGATCCCCAGCAGCGGCCCCTTGGCGTCGTGCAGGGCCTTCGGACGAGCCGGGTCGGCGAGCCAGGCGGCCAGCGCCGCATCGTCGTCGGGGGTCAGGTCGGGGGCGTCGATCCAGCAGGCGGACCCGTCCGCCGACGCCAAGGCGATCCCCGTCACGTCGCCGGTACCGGCCCGCCAATGCCCGGTCACATCGACACCGGTGAGTTCGGCGCTGCCGTGGTCGGTCAGCCAGACCGCCAACTGGCCCGGTTCGAGCACGTCCCCGAGCACCTCGAACCCGCCGGTCGGCCCGGCTTGCTCGGCCGGCAGCGTCTCCATCAGCCGATCCCGCAGCACCCGGAACTCCAGCCCGTCGAACAGCGTGTGCACCGCCTCGCGGTTCCAGTCCCGCCGCTCCAGTTCGGCGACACCGACCGGCAGGTCGAGATCGGCCACGAGAGCGTTCAGATCCCGGTTGCGCCGCACGTCGGCGATGCGTTCGCGGAACGATTCCCCGGCCTTGCCAGTGATGGAATCCGCTTGCCGGATCACGTTCTCGAGCCCGTCGTAGGCGGTGATCCACTTCGCCGCGGTCTTGGGACCCACNCCCGGGCACGCCGGGCAGGTTGTCGCTCGACTCCCCACCAGCGCCGCCAGTTCCGGGTAGCGGGCCGGGGGCACGAAGTAGCGCTCCTCGACCGCCTGCGGGGTCATCCGGGCCAGGTCGGAGACGCCCTTGCGCGGGTACAGAACAGTGACGTCGTCGGTGACCAGTTGCAGGGTGTCCCGGTCTCCGGTGCAGATCAGCACCCTCAGCCCTTCGGCTTCCGCCTGCGTGGCAAGGGTGGCGATGATGTCATCGGCCTCGAACCCGTCCAGTTCCACGTGGACGATGTTGAGGGCGTCCAGGACTTCCTTGATGAGGCCCACCTGGCCGGAGAACTCAGCCGGGGAGGTGGAGCGATTGGCCTTGTAGTCGACGTACAGCTCGCTGCGGAACGTCTTGCGGGACACATCGAACGCCACCGCCAGGTGCGTCGGCTGCTCGTCGCGCAACACGTTGATCAGCATCGAGGTGAAGCCGTAGACCGCGTTGGTGTGCTGGCCGGTGGTGGTCGAGAAGTTCTCCACCGGCAGGGCGAAGAACGCCCGGTAGGCGATGGAGTGGCCATCGATCAGCAGCAGCGTGCCCGCGGAGTCGCTCACAGCCCGAACTCTAGCGACCGCCTCCGACAGCCCGCCGTCCGGGTGTGCCAGGGTTGGCCCATGACGATCCCCGACTGGGCCCAAGGCATGAGCAGCGCGCTGGACGAGAAGATGGGCCTGGTGCTGGACGAGATGAGCGCCACCCGCACCAGCGGCAAGGTGCCGGTCGCGGGCAACACCCAGCCGTTCGGCTTCTGGCACGGCGGCGCGTCCTGCGTGCTGGCCGAGACCCTCGCCTCGCTGTCCGCCGCTGCCGAGGTCGGTCCGCACGGCGGGGTGTTCGGGGTGGACCTCAACGCCACCCACCATCGTCCGGCACGCGACGGGTGGGTGCACGGTACCGCGACCCCGTGTTCGTGGGTGGCCGGCTCGCCACGTACGAGGTCGTGATCGTCAACGACGCGGACGAACGGCTCTGCACGGCCCGGGTCACGGTGGCCCTGCAACGCCCGGCCCACCGCGCCAGGTGAACTCCCGAAGCGAGATCGTGGCCGCGTTGGCCGCCGCGGGCTGTGTCCGGGCCGGAGCCGAGGCGCGGTTGCTCGTGGCCGAGGCGTCCGACGACCGGCAGTTGGCCCGGCTGGTCGCCCGCCGGGTCGCCGGCGAACCGCTGGAGCACGTGCTGGGCTGGGCGCAGTTCGCGGGCCGTCGCCACCGGGTCGCGCCCGGCGTGTTCGTACCCCGGCACCGGTCGCTCGCCCTGGTCGCCGTGGCGGCCCGCTGCGCGGTCCCGGGGGCCGTGGTGGTCGACCTGTGCTGCGGCTGCGGCGCGCTGGGCCGGGCGCTGGCCGACCGGGTACCAGGGATCAGCCTCCACGCCGCCGACCTCGACCCCGTCGCCCTGCGCTGCGCGCGAACGAATCTCGCGGACATCGAGGGCCGGGTCCACCGCGGAGACCTGTGCCCGCCCNGGCTGCGGGGGCGGATCGACCTCGTCGTAGCCAACGCCCCCTACGTCCCCACCGGGCAGGTGGAGCTGATGCCGAGGGACTGGCGCGACCACGAGGCCCGCGCAGCCTTGGACGGTGGCCCGGACGGGCTCGGCCCCCACCGGCGCATCCTCGACGCCGCGCCCGGCTGGCTTACCNCCGGCGGCAGGCTGCTGTTCGAGGTATCGCTGGGCCAGGCCGAACCGGCGGCCGCCCTCGTCGCCGCGGCGGGACTCGCCGCACGCGTGCACTGGCGACGCGCGAGCGGGGTGGCCATCGTGGCCGGAGCTGCTACTTCTTCTTCTTCGGCTTCTGGTGCTTGGAGTGGTCGATGACCCCTTCGGCGACCTCGCGCATCGACTTGCGCAGGTCCATCGCGGTCTTCTGGATCCACCGGAAGGCTTCGGGTTCGCTCAACCCCAACCCCTCCTGAAGGAGGCCCTTCGCCTGATCGACGGCCTTGCGGGAGGCGAACCGCTCTTCCAGGTCGGCCACCTCGTCCTCGACGGCCCGGATCTCGGCGTAGCGGGCCATCGCGATCTCGATCGCGGGCACCACGTCGGAGGCGTCGAACGGCTTCACCACGTACGCCATCGCGCCGGCCTCCCGGGCCCGCTCCACCAGGTCGCGCTGGCTGAACGCGGTCAGCATCACCACCGGGGCGATACGCTCCTCGGCGATGGTGGACGCGGCGGTGATCCCGTCCATCTTGGGCATCTTGACGTCCATGACCACCAGGTCGGGCTGGAGTTCCCGCGCCATGGCCAGCGCGGCCTCACCGTCACCGGCCTCGCCGACGACGTCGTACCCCTCCTCGGTGAGGAGTTCGACCAGATCGAGGCGGATCAACGCCTCGTCCTCGGCCACGAGCACCCGGGGGCGGGCGGCTGCTTGGTTGGACTCGGTCTCTGCCGTCACGTGCTTGCGCTTCCTCTGCTGAATGGATTCGGTCTTGCCAGGTGAAGACTACCTGCGATGCGCGACCCATCGCCCCCGGTGTGGCAGAATCGACTGGCTGGCCCCCGCCGCCCGGGTTCGTACCGGACGGGGCAGGGCGCCCGCGCCGAAGTGGCGGAATGGCATACGCGGACGGCTCAAACCCGTCTGCCCGCAAGGGCGTAGGGGTTCGACTCCCTCTTCGGCACTCAGTGGATCTGGTAGATCCGCATCGAGTTGGTGTTGCCCATCGAGCGGCCCGGGTTCCCGGCGACGATCACGATCAGGTCGCCGACCTCGACCCAGCCGGTCTCCATCAAGGCGTCCTGCACCGACTGCACCATGGCGTCGGTGGTGGTGTACTCCGGCGTCACGTACGACTGGACACCCCAGCACAGGGTCAGTTCCAGCGCCGTCCGCGGCAGCGGNGTGAACGCCATCAGCGGGATCCGGGAGCGCAACCGGGCCAGCCGGTGCGGGGTGTCGCCGGAGATCGTGAACGCGGCCAGGTACTTGGCCCCGACGCGCTCGGCCACCTCGACGGCCGACTTGGAGATGACGCCGGACATCGTGTGGACGTCCCAGTCGATCTTGCGGATGTCGTCCATGCCGACCTCCTCGGTCGACTTGATGATCCGCGACATGACCTCGACGGCCTTGGTGGGGTAGGCACCCATGGCGGTCTCGCCGGACAGCATCACCGCGTCGGCACCGTCCAGGATCGCGTTGGCGACGTCGGAGGTCTCGGCCCGGGTCGGCTGGGGNTTGGTGATCATCGACTCCAGCATCTGGGTGGCCACGATGACCGGCTTGGCCCACTTGCGTGCGGCGGTGACGATCCGGCGCTGGACGGCCGGCACCTGCTCCAGGGGCAGTTCCACGCCCAGGTCGCCGCGAGCCACCATCAGGGCGTCGAAGGTGTCGATGATCTCCTGCAGCCGATCCAGGGCCTGGGGCTTCTCGATCTTGGCGATGACCGGGACGTGGCGGTCCTCCTGATCCATGATCCGGCGCACCGGCTCGTAGTCGTCCGGTGACCGGACGAAGGACAGGGCCACGAAGTCGACGCCGTGCCGCAGCGCCCAGCGCAGATCGGCCTCGTCCTTCTCACTCAGCGCCGGCACGCTGACCGCGACCCCGGGCAGGTTGATGCCCTTGTTGTTGCTGACCACACCGCCGACGATGACCTCGGTGACCACGTCGGTGTCGGTGACCTCGATCGCCTTCAACTGGATCCGGCCGTCGTCGACGAGCACCTGGTCGCCGGGGTTGACGTCCTGCGTCAGGGTCTTCAGCGTCGTCGAGCAGCGCTCCGCGGTGCCCGGAACATCCTCGGTGGTGATCACGAACCGGGCACCGGGTTCCAGCACCGCCGAGCCCTCCTCGAACCGGCCGAGGCGGATCTTCGGGCCCTGCAGGTCGGCGAAGACACCGATCGGCCGCTTCGCGATCCGGGACGCGTCGCGGACGTAGCCGAGTCGTCGCATGTGGTCGGTGTGGTCCCCGTGGCTCATGTTGAGCCGGGCCACATTCATTCCCGCATAAATGAGTTCGAGCACCTTCTCCTGGGAGTCNGACCCCGGGCCCAGCGTGCACACGATCTTGGCTCTACGAACACCCTCCACGGACAGGAACCCTACCGGAACTCCCGCAGTCGTCCGACCCGTTCGCCAGCGGTTCGTCAGCGGTTCGTCAGCGACGTCGGGCCATCTCGAGGGCATCGGCCAGATCGTCCGGATAGGGAGACATGAANNCCGCACCTCCTCCCCGGTGCCGGGATGGACGAAACCCAGCTCGACCGCGTGCAGCCATTGCCGCTCCAGGCCGAGTTCGGCGGCGAGCACCGGGTTGGGGCCGTAGGTCGGGTCGCCCACGCAACTGTGTCCGATCGCCATCATGTGCACCCGGATCTGGTGGGTGCGTCCGGTCTCCAGGTGCACCTCCAGCAGGGTCATCGAGCGCAACGCCTCCAGGGTCGCGTAGTGGGTCACCGAGTGCCGGCCACCGTCGATGATCGCCATCCGGTACTCCGCGCCGGGGTGCCGACCGATCGGGGCGTCGATGGTGCCCTCGAACGGGTCGGGATGCCCCTGGACGAGGGTGTGGTACACCTTGTCGACGCTGCGGGCCCGGAAGGCCCGCTTGAGGACCGTGTAGGCGTGCTCGCTCTTGGCCACGACCATCAGCCCCGAAGTACCCACGTCGAGCCGCTGGACGATGCCCTGCCGCTCGGCCGCCCCCGACGTCGAGATCCGGAATCCGGCCGCGGCGAGGTGCTCCACCACCGACGGGCCATCCCAGCCGAGGCTGGGGTGGGCCGCGACGCCGGCCGGCTTATCGACGACCACGACGTCCGCGTCGTCGTGGACGATCCGGATCCCGGCCACTTCCTTGGGGGTGAGGACGACGCGTTTGGGTTCGGCGAAGTCGACCTCCAGCAGCGCTCCCCGCGCNACCCGGGCGGACTTAGCGACCACCTCCCCGTCCAGGCGGACGTGACCGAGCCCGATCAGTTCCTCGATCCGGCTGCGGGACAGCCCGGTCATGCGGGCGGCCGCGGCGTCGACGCGCTCCCCGTCCAGCCCGTCGGGCACGAGCGCGACGCTAGGCATCCTCGTCCGCTTCGACGGGATCCGCCGCTTCGGCCGGCTCCGCCGGTTCAGTGGCCGGGGCACCCGTCATCGTCACCCGCGTGATCAGCGACAGCCACACCAGCAGCACCGCGGCACAGGTGATCCAGATGTCGGCGACGTTGAAGATCGCGAACCACGGCACCTGCAGGAAATCCACGACGTGGCCCCGGAACACCCCGGGCTCGCGGGTCAGCCGGTCGAACAGGTTCCCCGCCACCCCGGCGATCAACAGGCCGGCGGCAACAGTCCAACCGACGTGCCGGACGCGCGGCACGAGCCAGAACAGCAGGACCGCCAGCGCCGCGATGGCCAGGCAGGTCAGGGCGATCGTGAGGTTCTCGCCCATGCTGAAGGCCGCACCCGGGTTGCGGATGAGGTGCAGGTAGAGGTTGCCGGGGATCAACTCGATGGGCTGGGCCGGGTCCAGGCGTGCCAACGCCAGGGTCTTCGTCGCCCAATCGGCGGCGAAGCCCAGCACTCCCAGGGACAGGCTCAGCGTCCGGGCGATAACCGGGGGCAGCACGCGCGGACGGCTCGGGGCGTCGACTATCGCCGTTCCTCCCGCTGTTTGCAGGACATGCACATGGTGGCGCGGGGAACACCTGCAGCCGGTCCTTGCCGATCGGCTGGCCGCATTGCTCGCAGGTGCCGTATTCACCGGCCTCGAACAGCCGGTAGGCCAACTGCGCCTGCTCCAGCATCTCGCGGGCGTTCTGGGCCAGGGACATCTCCTGGTCGCGCTCGAAGTTGGACGAGCCGACGTCGGCGGGATCCCGGCCGGCACCGTCGGATCCGTCCTCGAACAGGTCCTGGAGGCCCGCTTCGACGACCTGGATGGCCCGCTCCATGCGCGCGATCTCGTCGAGCAGCTCCCCCGGATCTCCTCGATCTCTTCCTCGGTCCATGGTTCTTCGCCGTCGGCGACCGGGATGGTGATCCGGCCCTGGCCGGCCCCGGTCGTCTCGGCACCCCTGCGCGCCGATGCCATCGATCCCCTCCTGCGGTACGGGTGCCTGAGCGGAGAGAGTACCACCGCGATGTCAGCCCCGCGGGATCAACGAGCGAGGATTGCTGCGGACGTGCGGACGGGCCCGGACACCTGGGTGTTCCGGGCCCGTCGGCGCGTGATCAGCGGTCTTCGTTCAACAGCGCGTCGAGCCGCGGAGTGGCCGAGGTGTTCCCCGGCTCGCTCAGGATCGACGGCACGTCGTCAGGCTGGAACGTGACGTTCTGCAGCCCGTCGATCTGGCTCTGCAGGTGCCGGGTGATGTTCTCGCGGAAGGAGCCCTCGAACGTCCGCAGGTGGTCGACCCGGCCACGCAGGTCGTCGCGCTCCTGCTCCAGCGCCGCGAACAGCTCGGTGCGGCGGGCGTCGGCCTCGTGGTTGACCGCCTCGGCCCGCTGCTGGGCTTCGGAGGTCATCTTCTCGGCGTTGACCCGGGCCTCGGACTCGATCCGGTCGGCGCGCGTCCGGGCATCGGTCATGGTCTCGTGGGCCTTGCGATTCGCCTCGTCGACGGTGTGCTCCGCGACCTGCTGGGCTTCGGTGACGAGCCGGTTGGCCTCGACCTGTGCCTCGCCGACCAGCCGCTCGGACTGCTCGGTCGCCATCTGCAGCAGCTTGGTGACCGCAGTCGACGCCTCGGGAGCTGCCGTGACCACGATGTTCTCCACCGTCCCGGTCGGCGCGGCGGGAGCCGCCGGGGCGGCGCTGCGGGCCTGCAGTTCGCTCCGGACGTTCTGCAACTCGGCGTGGGAGGCGTCCAGTTGACCGCGCAGCCTGCCCAACTCGTCCTGCGCCGCCGCGAGCGCCTGATCGCGGGCCGCGAGTTCGTTGCGCAGCCCGTCCAACTCGGCATTCATGCGGTCGACCTGACCGCTCTGGTCGGCCGCGCCCAGGTCCTGACGCACCTGCGCCAGTTCGGCGCGCAGGGATTCGAGTTCGCCGTTGCGCGCGTCCAACTCGTCGCGAAGTTGCTGCGCCTCGGCGCCGGCGCGCTCCGCAGCGGAACGATGCTCGTCCAGCTGACCCTGGGCGTCACCCGACTGGCCCTCGAGCTGCGCGCGCAACTCACCGACGGTCGCCTGCGCGTTGGCGAGTTCCTGGCGCAGCGACTCCTTCTCCGCATCGTTGGCGTCGGACGCGCCCGGGACGTACAGCCCGCTCGGCTCGGCGGAGGACAGGCTCTCCACCTGCTGCTTCAGGGTGTCGTTCTCCTCGGTGAGTTGCGACAGCGTCGCTTCCACCTTGTCGACGAAGTTGTCGACATCGACCGGCTCGTACCCGTTGCGTCGAGCCAGGTGGAATCGGGTCTGGCGCACCTGTTCCAAGGTCAGGGTCATCGTTCACCTCACGTGTTTGTCGTCGGACTCGCCGAGCGGATCGCGGTGCCCACGGGAAACCCGGAGGCTTGCAGCGATTCCTCAGGCTACTGCCTCAGCTTTGGCAGCACAAAGAAAACCCTTCAGGGAGGCCCCTCGGGGGCGGCCGCGCCCGCTCAGCTCTGGTTGAAGAAACCGCCGACGATGCGTTCCTTGTCCTCGGCGGTCACGTTGACGTTGTGCGGGGAGAGCAGGAAGACCTTGCTGGTGATCCGCTCGATGCTGCCCCGCAGGCCGAAGATGAGGCCGGCGGCGAAATCGACCAGGCGTTTGGCGTCCACGTCCTCCATGTCGCCCAGATTCATGATGACCGGCACGCCCTCGCGGAAGTTCTCGCCGATGGTGCGGGCCTCGTTGTACGTCCGGGGGTGGACGGTGACGATGCGCGAGATGTCGGCCTGCTTCGGCGCCGTCGCGGGCACCGGCCGTCGCGTCTCCAGTTCGGTCACCGTCGCCTGCTTCGGCTCGCGCTCCCGCGGGGCATCCTCGACCACCTCGGTGACGTCGTCGGCGGCCGGCTCGTTCTCGGCGTAGGTGCTGTCCGAGACCAGCCCCAGCCAGATCGCGGCCTTCTTCAGTCCATCGGCCATCGCCTGTGCCCTCCGCTCGCGGTTCTTTCCGTTAGACCCTCACATGGTCGCATCGACGCGCGGATTGGCCGAGGGCGACACGCGGTGTCACGCGCTCAGCCAGACCAGCCCGGCTTGGCGTCCGGCCGCGGCGGCGTCGCGGCGGTAGGAGTGCAGGTCGGGACGTTCGCGAGTGCAACCGGGGATGCAGGACACGGCCACCCCCAGGCCGGTCAGGACGGCTGCCGCACCCCGGCCGAGATCCAACGACGGCGTGCCCCAGGTGGTGGTGGCGCTCACCTCGGGAACGACGGCGGCCACCTCGGCCTGCAGGTCTTCCGGGACCTCGTAGCAGCCGCCGCAGATGTGGGGGCCGATCCACGCCTCGATCGGGCCGGCTCCCAGGTCGCGCATCGCCGCCACGGTCGCCTGCAGCACTCCTGCCGCGAGGCCCACCCGTCCGGCGTGCGCGGCGCCGACGACCCCGTCCGCGGCCAGCAGGACCGGGACGCAGTCGGCAACGCGGACGGCCAGGGCGATGCCGGGATCGGTGGTGACCAGGGCGTCGGCCGCGGTGAGGGCCAANCTCGTCGAGATTGCCGGGGTGGCCCGCGCCACCATCACGCCATGGACCTGCCGGACGACCGCGATGCGCAGGCCCAGTTCCCGCTCCAGCAACGCGACCCCGGGGGCCGGGGCACCGGAACCGTGCTGGCCGCCGAGGCTGAGCGTCGTGCCGTCGGGCCCCAGCGCATCACAGAAGGCGACCCCGGCACCGCCGGCGCCGGGGTCCTGCCGATGGATGAACACGAACTACTTGAGGAAGTCCGGGACGTCCAGGTCGTCGTCGGGGTCGATCGGCGGCACCGAACTAGTGCTGGGCGCGCTCACCACGGCGGGGGCCTCGACCGGCCGCTCGACGGGGCCGGCTTCTCGGCCGGGGCCTCGGCGGGCTTGGCGGCGGGGACGGCGGGACGCTGCTGCTGGCGCAGATCCTGGTGGCGCCCGACACCCGGCTGCCGCTTGGGCGGCTGACCGCCGTCGAAACCGGCGGCGATGACGGTCACCCGGACCTCGTCGCCCAGGGCGTCGTCGATGACGGTGCCGAAGATGATGTTGGCATCCTCGTGGGCGGCCTGCTCGATGAGGTTGGCGGCTGCAGACACCTCGAACAGGCCCAGGTCCGAGCCACCGGCGATCGACAGCAGCACGCCGTGCGCACCGTCGATGCTGGCCTCCAGCAGCGGAGAACTGACCGCCATCTCGGCGGCGGCACGGGCCCGGTCTTCGCCGCGCGCGGACCCGATGCCCATCAGCGCCGAGCCGGCGTTAGACATGACGGCCTTCACGTCCGCGAAGTCGAGGTTGATCAGGCCCGGGGTCGTGATCAGGTCGGTGATGCCGGAGACGCCCTGCATCAGCACCTGGTCGGCCTGCCGGAACGCGTCGAGGATCGCCACGTGGTGGTCGGTCATCTCCAGCAGCTTGTCGTTGGGGATCACGATGAGGGTGTCGACCTCGTCCCGCAGCGCGACGATGCCGTCCTCGGCCTGGGTTGCCCGGCGGCGGCCCTCGAAGCTGAACGGACGGGTCACGACGCCGATCGTCAGCGCGCCCAGGGAGCGGGCGATCCGCGCCACGACGGGCGCGCCGCCGGTCCCGGTGCCGCCGCCCTCGCCGGCGGTGACGAAGACCATGTCGGCGCCCTTGAGCACCTCTTCGATCTCATCGGAGTGATCGTCGGCGGCCTGTCGTCCCTTGTCAGGGTCGGCGCCGGCACCCAGACCCCGGGTCAGGTCACGGCCGATGTCGAGCTTCACATCGGCGTCGCTCATCAGCAGCGCCTGCGCGTCGGTGTTGACGGCGATGAACTCGACCCCGCGCAACCCGGCTTCGATCATTCTGTTGACGGCGTTGACGCCGCCGCCGCCCACGCCGACGACCTTGATGATCGCCAAGTAGTTCTGGGACGCAGTACCCACGTGAATTCACCCTCTGTCGAGCGTTTGCCGTTGCGAAAGTCGAGTCTGAAGTCACGGTCGACACCGGGGAAGGCAACTCGTCTGACGTCGGAGTAAGGCTACGGGCCCCCTGGGGGCTGTCCAAGATTGCCGCTGCCCCCGGCGCGTCCCTCAACCACTACTTCAGGGTTGGGTTGCGACTCACCGGGTGACCGGGTTCGACGGGGCCGAGACGTCGTAGCGGGTGGCCTTCTGCTGGCGCATCAACTGGGTCACGACCTGCAGCTTCAAGGCCGACTGGTCGGCGCTGCCCCACATGATCTCGGCGCCGTTGCGGAGTTCCAGGACGATGGAGTCGGGCGTGTCCGCCCGCACCCGTCGGACCTGGCCGAGCAGGCCCCGTCCAGGCTGCCCAGCACGGTGCCGATGTCGCGCAGCAGCCGGGTGTCCGAGGCGGACGCCTGGGCCGGCACCAGGCCGGTCGGCACCGCCGCGACCGCCTGGAAGGCGACCCCGGCCGCGTCCACGATCACGTAACCGACGCCGGACTCCACCACGAACAGCGGCTTGCGTTCGGTGACCTCGATCGACACGGCGGACGGCCACGCCCGGCGCACCGAGACCCGATCCACCGGGGCCAACGCGGCCACCCGGTCGGCGACCGCCCCGGGATCGACCCACACCAGCGGACGACCCACCTCCACGGCGGCCACCGCGCGCACCTCGTCGGCCGTGAGCACCTTGGTGCCCGTCACCGTGACCGTGCGGGCGGCCAGCACCGACGACCCCGTGACCAGCCAGACCAGCCCGCCCAGGATGGCGGCGAGCGCTACAGCGGCGGCCAGCCACAGCAGCCGCTGGCGGCGGGTCAGCCGGCGCCGCATTGGAGCCGGCCGGTCGCGTCGCTGACCCGGGACGCCGTCATCGGGCGGTCTCCCCACCAACGCCGGACCGACCAGCGTGACGTCCCCTGCGCCCACGGTCAGCACCAGGTCACCCGGACGAAGCAGGGCGGCGAGCGCCTGCGGGGCGGCGGCCTTGTCCGCCACGTAGTGGACCCGGTCGGGTCCGGCCGCCGCCGCAGCGGCACGGGCCACCAGTTCGCCGGTGACGCCGGGGATCGGGTCCTCGCGGGCCGGGTAGACATCGAGCACGACGACCTCGTCCGCGAGTGCGAGGGCGGCGCCGAACTCACCGGCGAAGTCGCGGGTGCGGGTGAACAGGTGCGGCTGGAAGCACGCGATCACCCGTCCCGGGCTGGCGACCGCGCGGGCGGCCACCAGCAGCGCCCGCACTTCGGTCGGGTGGTGGGCGTAGTCGTCGTACACCCTGGCCCCGCCGGCCTCCCCGATGAACTGGAAGCGCCGGTGGGTGCCGGCGAACACCCCTGCCGCCGCCCGGGCGGCCGGACCAGACACGCCCAGCGCCCGCGCGACGGCGTAGGCGGCGGCGGCGTTGTGCAGGTTGTACCGGCCGGGCACCTGCAGGGCCACCGCCCCGCGNTCATCGGACGAGGTCAGTTGGGCCCGCGCCGTGGGTCCGTCCAGTTCCAGCCCCGACAGCCGGACATCGGCGTCCGCCGCCTCGCCCACGGTGACCACCCGCTTGCCGGCCGCCCGGATCGGGCCGGCGACACCCCGGGCCCCNGGATCGTCCGCGTTCAGCACGACGGTCCGCACGCCGGGCAGCGTGGCCAACCGGACGAACCCGTCGCGGTAGTTCTCCGCGGTCCCCCAGTTGTCGAGGTGGTCGGCCTCGATGTTGGTGAGGACCACGATCTCGGCCGGATACTGCAGGAACGAGCCGTCAGACTCGTCCGCCTCCACGACGAAGGCGTCCCCGGCGCCCAGATGCCAGCTCAGCCCCGAACTGGCCAGCGGGGAGCCGATCACGTAGCTGGGATCCTGCCCGCAGGCGGTGAGCATCTCCGCGACCATCCCGGTGGTCGTGGTCTTGCCGTGGGTGCCGGTGACCGCCGCTCCGCGGCGGCCCAGCATGAGGGCGGCCAGCGCCGCGCTGCGATGCCACACCCGGAGCCCGGCCGCCCGGGCCGCGGCCAGCTCCGGGTTGCTCTCCCGCACCGCCGAGGACACCACGACGGTGTCCACGTGGGCGATCCGCCCGGCGTCGTGTCCGACGTTCACGTCGAGGCCACGCTCGGCCAGGGCCCGGAGGGTGGCCGAGTCGTTGGCGTCGCTGCCGCTGACGGGGACGCCGAGGTCGGCGTAGGCGGCGGCGATCCCGCTCATCCCGGCGCCGCCGACGGCGATGAAATGGACCCTGCCCAGCTCGGTCACGGGCACCAGGGCGACGGGTTCGATCAACGGCATCGGCTCACCGTGCCTTNNCGCCGCCTCGAGCACGAGCCGCGCCAGGGTGCCACCCGCGTCGGCGGGCACCAGGTTCGCGGTCGCCGCGCTCATCGCCGCCAGCTTCGCCGGGTCGGCGAACAGGGGCAGCACCTCGGCCAGCAGNCCGCTCCCGGTGAACTCCTCGTTGGGCACCAGGAGCCCGGCACCGCCCGCCACGAGGAACCCGGCGTTGCGCGCCTGCTCCCCGTTGCCGTGCGGCAGCGGGACGAACACCACCGGCAGCCCGACGGTGGCCGTCTCCATGACCGTCCCGGCGCCCGACCGGCCGACCATCAGGTCGGCGGCCGCGTAGGCGTCCTCCATCGCGTCCACGTAGGCGACCGGAACGTAGCCGGCCCCGCTGCCGGCGTGGGTGACCGGCTGATCGTCCGGGTCGAAGTTCTTGGGTCCCAACACGTGCAGCACCTGGACGCCGGCCGACAGCAGCGCGTCGCGGGCAGCCAGCGTCGCCGCGTTGATGCTCTGCGCCCCTTGGGAGCCGCCGCTGACCAGCAGTGTCGGCCGGTCCGGCGCCAGGCCGAGCCGGGCCCGCGCCTCCGTCCGCCGGCCCCTGCGGTCCAGCCGCGCGATCTCGGCGCGCACCGGCAGCCCGACGTAACGAGCCTTCGGGAGCTTGGTGTCGGGGAAGCTCACGGCGACCACCGCCGCGAACGGGGCCGCCATCTTGTTGGCCAGCCCGGGGATCGCGTTCTGTTCGTGGATCACCACGGGGACGCCCATCGTCCGCGCCGCCAGATAGACCGGGCCGGACACGTAACCNCCGAAGCCGACCACCACCTGGGCCCGGTGCCCCGCGAGGATCCGCCGTGCAGCCCGGATCGAGGCGGCGAGCCGGCCCGGGACGGCGAAAAGCTCCGGCGTGGGTCGCCTCGGCATGGGCACCGGCGGGATCAGCTCCAGTCGCAGCCCGGCGGCGGGAACGACCGTGGTCTCCAGCCCGCGCGCCGTCCCGACCGCCAGCAGGTCGATGCCGGGTTCGAGGTCAGCCAGCCGCTGGGCTGTCGCGATCAGAGGCGAGGTGTGCCCGGCGGTGCCACCGCCGGCCAGAACGACGCGGGTCATGCAGTGCTCCTCAGCGGTCGGCGACCACGGTCGTGACGGACGTGGCCTTGCGACGGCTGCGTCGGGCCGCCAGCGCCCGGGCGTCGGGTTCCTGGCGCGCACAGGCCAACAGCATGCCCAGGGCCATCAGGTTCGCCATCATGCCCGACCCGCCGTACGACAGCAGCGGCAGCGGCACGCCCAGCACGGGGATCATGCGGAGCACCACCATGATGTTCACGAGCGCCTGCAGCATGAACCAGGACGTGATGCCCGCGGCCAGATAACGGCAGAACGCGATGTCGGAACGCAGGGCGATCCGGAACCCCGCGTAACCCAGCAGCAGGAACAGGGCCAGCACGACCAGGGTGCCCACGAGCCCGAGTTCCTCGCCCAGCACCGCCAGCACGTAGTCGGTGTGCGCCTCGGCCAGCCCACCCCACTTCTGCCGGCTGGCGCCGAGGCCGACCCCCACCAACCGCCCGTGGCCAGCGCGAAGACGCCCCGCAGCGGCTGCAGGTTGACCCCATCGTGTCGTGATCGGGGTTGAAGAAGCCCAGGATGCGGCTGATCCGGTTGCCGGAGGTGACGACCAGCATCACGACGCCGAGGGCGACCGTCACACCGATGGAGGCGAGCAGCCGCCACGAGGCGCCCACGTACCAGAGCATGGCCACCACGATGGCGCCCATGATCATGCCGGTGCCGAGGTCGTGTTGCAGCACCACCAACGAGATCAGCAGCAGGGAGACCGGGACGAACGGGACCAGCAGATGCTTCGGTCGCTCCAGCAGGTCGTGCTTGCGAGCGAGGATGTCCGCGCCCCAGACCACGATGGCCAGCTTCGCGAACTCCGACGGCTGGATGCGGAAGAAGGACGTCCCGAACTGCACCCAGTTGCGGTTGCCCTTGAGCTCGTCCCCCATCCCAGCGGGGTGAAAGTGAGCAGCTGGAGCACCAGCGCACCGACCACCAGGGCCCAGCCGAGGATCTTCAACTGGCGCGGGGTCGCCTTGGTCAGCAGGTAGGCCCCAACCCCGCCGACCGCGAGGAAGAAGATCTGCCGTTTGACGAAGTAGTAGGCGTCGTCCCACTTGACGTAGGCGGTGACGCTGGAGGCCGACAGCACCATCATCACGCCCAGCCCCAGCAGCAGCACCATCGGGACCAGCACCAGGTAGAAGCTCGCACGGGGTCCGACAGCCAGTCGGCGATGAGGCCGGGCCGCCGCCGCGACCTCGAACCGGGCCGATCCACGGGGAAGTCAGGATCGCCACGCTGCCTCGTCCTCCTACCCGCCGCCCAGGGCGGCCACCGCGTCGCTGAACGCCCGGCCGCGTGCGTCGTAGCCCGAATACATGTCCTTGCTGGCACAACCGGGGGCCAGGAGCACGACGTCNCCGGGACGGGCGAACGACGTGGCCGCGGTCACCGCCTCTGCCATCGCTCCAGTCTGGGCCGAATCGATGACGATCACGGGGACGCTGGGCGCGTGTCGGGCGAGGGCGTCGGCGATCACCTGCCGGTCCACTCCGATCAGGACCGCGGCTCGCAGCCGGTCGGCGAAGCGTTGGACGAGCTCGTCGAAGCTGGTGCCCTTGGCCTGCCCGCCGGCGATCCAGACGACGGAGTCGAACGCCCGCAGCGAGGAGGCCGCCGCGTGGGGNTTCGTGGCCTTGGAGTCGTCGACGTAGCGGACGCCGTCGAGCTCGGCCACGGTCTGGATGCGGTGGTCGCCGATCTCCAGGTCGCGCAGGCCCTGCCCGACGGCCTGCGGCGGCACGCCGAACGAACGGGCCAGCGCGGCCGCCGCCAGCGCGTTCTCGACGTTGTGGGGGCGTACGGGACGNACGTCGGCGAGCTTGGCGATCTCGATCGCCGAATCCCGGCGCTGGGCGATGAACGCGCGGTCGACCAGCACCTCGTCCACCACGCCGAGCATGGACGGGCCGGGCACCCCGAGGGTGAAACCGATGGCCCGGGCGCCCTCGACCACCTCGGCGTCCTCCACCATGCGCTGCGTGACCGGGTCGGCCACGTTGTAGACGCACGAGTGCTGGACGCGTTCGTAGATGAGGGCCTTGTCGGCGGCATAGGCCGCGAGCGCGTCGGGGTGCGGGCTGTCCCACGAGGCGGGCTCGGCGTACCACTCCAGGTGGTCGGGCTGCACGTTGAGCACGGCCGCCGAATGCAGGCTGAGCGAGTTCGTCCAGTGCAGTTGGAAGCTGGACAGCTCGACGGCGAACACGTCGTAGGAGGTTTCGTCGAGGACGGCCTCGACGATGGGCCGGCCGATGTTGCCGACCGCGGTGGTCGAGAGCCCGGCGGCCCGCAACATCGACTCCAGCATGTTGGTCGTCGTGGTCTTGCCGTTGGTGCCGGTGACCGCCAGCCAGGGCACCACCCGGTCGGGCTGCATCATCCGCCAGGCCAGTTCGACCTCGCTCCACACAGGGATCCCGCGGGCCCGCGCCTGAGCGAGCAGCGGGGCGGTCGGCGGCCAGCCGGGCGAGGCGATCACGAGATCGGCGTCGTCGGGGAGCGTGGCGCTCGACCCCGGTCCCAGCCGGACGTCAGCGTCCAGGACGTCCAGCAGGTTCGCCTTCTCGACGTTGGCGTCGGTGGCGGCATCGTCCAGCACCGTTACCTCGGCGCCCAACTCCAGCAGGCCGTCGGCGGCGGCGAAGCCCGATCGTCCCAGACCGGCGACGACCGCGTGCGCGCGCGACCAGTCCGCGAGCCGGTCGGCGGAGGCCAACCAGCTCACTGCCCGACCAGCCACTCGGCGTAGAACAGCCCGAGTCCCACCGACACCGCGAGCCCGCAGATGATCCAGAACCGGATGGTGATGGTGATCTCGGCCCACCCCTTCAGCTCGAAGTGGTGCTGCAACGGCGCCATCTTGAACAGCCGCTTGCCGCGGGTGAGCTTGAAGTAGCTGACCTGCAACACCACCGACAAGGTGATGATGACGAACAGTCCGGCGACGATCCCCATCAGGATCTCGGTGCGGGTGAAGATCGACAGCGCCGCCAGCGCGCCGCCGATGGCCAGCGACCCGGTGTCGCCCATGAAGATCTTGGCGGGGCTGGCGTTCCACCACAGGAACCCGAAGCATGCCGCCGCCAGCGCCATCGAGACCACCGCGAGGTCGTACGGGTCGCGCACCTCGTAGCACTGCGGGCCGGCGGTCGAAATCGCCGCGCAGGACTGTTTGTACTGCCAGATGTTGACCACCGCGTAGGCGGCGAACACCATCGCCGAGGCGCCGGTGGCCAGTCCGTCCAGGCCGTCGGTGAGGTTGGCCGCGTTCGACCAGGCAGCGATGAGGAACACGATCCACAGCACCGCCAGCCACAACGGCAGGTTCAGCCAGGACAGGTCGCGGAGGAACGAAATGAACGTGCTGGCCGGAGTCAGGCCGCGTTCGTTGGGGAACTGGAAGGACGCCAGCGCGAACGACGCGGCGACCAGGGTCTGGCCGACCAGCTTGGCGGTGGAGTTCAGGCCCAGCGAGCGGGCCTTGGAGATCTTGATCCAGTCGTCGAGGAAGCCGACGACCCCGAGGCCCACGAACAGGTAGACCACCAGCAGCCCGGACACCGTGGGGGCGGTCCAGGTCATCAGGTGCGCGAGGCCGTACGCCACGATCACCGAGCCGATGATGACGATGCCACCCATCGTGGGCGTGCCGCGCTTGGTGTGGTGGGAGGTCGGCCCGTCGTCGCGGATGAACTGCCCGTAGCCCGACTTCACCAGCAGCGAGATCGCCACCCGCGTTCCCAGCAGCGCCGCGAACAAGGCGATGCCACCGGCCAGCAGGATGCTTCTCACGAGGCCCTCCCCGGTGCGTCGGCGTCGATCAGGCGCTGGGCGACCCGGTCCAACGCCAAGCTTCGGGACGCCTTGACGAGTATGACATCGCCGGGCCGCACGCGTTGCCCCGCGAGCAGTTCGGCCTCGTCCGCGTCCGCCGCGTGGACGGCCCAGCCGCCGGCTTGGGACGCGGCCGCCACGATCTCGGCGCCCAGGGCGCCGACACCGATCACGTCGATGCCGAGCGCCGCGGCTCGTCGTCCGACCTCGCGGTGGGCCTCGGGTCCGGCCTCGCCCAGTTCCAGCATGTCGCCCAGCACCGCCAGCACCGTGCCGTCGGGACGACGCAGCTTCGCGGCCGTGTCCAGGGCCGCGGCCATCGAATCGGGGTTCGCGTTGTAGGCGTCGTTGACCACGAGGACGCCGTCGCCGCGTTCGATCAGTTCCATCCGCCAGCGCGATTGCTGCACCGCGGCCGACAGCGCGGCGGCCACCCCGCGNACGTCCATTCCTGCCGCGAGCCCGATCGCGGCCGCGGCCAGGGCGTTCGCCACCTGGTGGGCGCCCGGCGACTGCAACTCCACCCGCGCCCAGCCCTCGGTCTGACCGGCCGCGTTGAGGGTGAACGCGTGGCGCTGCAACTCGTCGGGTTCGATCGCGGACGCCCAGACCCGTAGGGCAGCCTCACCGGGGTCGCCCTTCGTGGAGAACCGGGCGATCCGGGCCCGCGTCCGTGACGCCATCGCGGTCACGAGCGCGTCGTCGGCGTTGAGCACCGCCCAGCCACCGCCGTCCAGCGCCTCGACGATCTCGCCCTTGGCGCGGGCGATCGCGGCGACCGACCCGAACTCCCCNACGTGGGCGTGTCCCACGTTCAGGACGGCGGCGATCCGCGGGGGNACGATCGAGCACAGCCATTCGATGTGGCCCTGCCCGCGCGCACCCATCTCCGAGACCAGGAACCGGGTCGACTCGCTCACCCGCAGCGCGGTGAGCGGCACGCCGATCTCGTTGTTGAACGACCCCGGCGGGCTGACGGTCTCCCCGGCCGCGGCGAGCACCTGGGCAGCCAGGTCCTTGGTGCTGGTCTTGCCGGACGAACCGGTGAGCGCCACCGTCACCAACCCGCGACCGCGGGCCTCCGCCACGACGGCCCTGGCCAGCGCGGCGAGCGCCTCTTGGGTATTGGGGACGAGCAGCGGAACCAGCCCCTCGACGGGACGGGCGCAGATGGCCGCCACCGCGCCCCCTTCGGCGGCCTGGGCCGCGAAGTCGTGCCCGTCGGCGCGTTCGCCGGGCAGGGCCACGAACACCGCACCTTCGGTCGCCTGCCGGGAGTCGATCACGACGTCGGGCCCGGCCAGGACCCGGGCCTGTGCGGAGGGCAGCGGCGCCGCGGCGATGTGACCGGCGATCTCGCCGAGAGTTCGTTCCCGCATCAGTTTCCCCTGCCCGTGCCAAGCCCGCCCATTCCTCACCGACGACCTGAACGTCGTCGAACGGGGTGATGACCCCGCCGATGTCCTGCCCACGTTCGTGGCCCTTGCCCAGGACGGCGACCCAGGCCCCCTCGCCCGCCAGTTCCAGGGCGGTGCGGATCGCTGAGCGCCGGTCGCCACCGTCCAGCACCAGGGCTCCGGACGAGGTGGCTTCGCGCTCCGCGCCGGACAGCACCGCGGCTCGGATGTCCGCCGGACGNCTCCGAGCGGGGTTGTCGTCGGTGACGACGACCACCTCGGCCAGCCGGGCGGCGGCCGCGCCCATGGGACCCCGTTTCGCCGCGTCCCGGTCACCTCCGCAGCCGAGCACCGCCACCCGGCGGCCCGCCGGTAGTGCGTCCAGCGCGGCCGCGACCGCTTCCGGGGTGTGGGCGAAGTCGACGACGACCCGGGGNGCGTGGTCGCCGAGTTCTACCCGCTGCATCCGGCCCGGCACCGCGGCGGTGGCGAACCCGCCCAGGGCGCGGGCCAACGGGAGCCCGGCAGCCTCGATCATGGCCGCCGCCAGCAGCGCATTGCGGACGTTGAAGGCGCCCAGCATGCCGACGGTGAACTCGTGGGTGTCGGTCGGTGTGCGCAGTTCGATGTGGCTGCGGCCGCTCTCGTCCGTCGTCCACCGCGGCACGCGGTAGTCGGCCGCACCCTCCACGCTGCAGGTGACGAGGCGGGCCGTGCCTTCGTCGGCGACCAGCCGGGCCAGCCGTTGGCCGGCGGCGTCGTCGACGGAGATCACGCAGGTCCGGCTCCGTCCGTCGGTGAACAGCCGGGCCTTGGCCTGGAAGTACTGCTCCTGATCGCGGTGGAAGTCGAGGTGGTCGCGGCCCAGGTGGGTGAACCCGGATACGTCGAAGCGGATTCCCGCCACCCGATCGAGCGCCAGCGCGTGGGAGGACACCTCCATGGCTACGCAGGTCGCGCCCCGTTCGCGCATCAGGGCCAGCAGCGCCTGCAGGTCCGGCGCCTCGGGCGTCGTCACCGTCGTCCGGGAACTGGGGAGGGGTTCCCCGGCGAGGCCGAACCCGATCGTCCCGATCGTCCCGACCTTCTCGCCCACGGCCGCGAGCCCCGCCGCCAGCAGAAACATCGTGCTGGTCTTGCCGTTGGTCCCGGTGAGGCCGAACATCGTCAGTGCCGCGGCCGGAGCGCCGTAGACCCGGACGGCGAGGTCGGCCATGGCCGCCCGCGGATCCGACAGGACGACCACGGGGATGCCGGGATCGCCCGCCAGCGCCGCTCCCGCGGGATCGGTCAGCACGGCCACCGCGCCGAGGGCCGCGGCGGCGTCCGCGAACCGGGCCCCGTGGCTCGTCGCGCCCGGCAGCCCGAGGTACAGATCGCCCGGGGCGACCCGGCGCGAGTCGAGGCTGATGCCGGTGATCGCCACCGGCGGCGCCCCAGGCACCAGGGCAGCCAGCGGAACGGGCCGCACGAGCGGCCGGACGAGAGCGGAGTCAGCCATCGGCGTCCACGGTAACCGGGATCGCCGGGTCGGCGCACCGCGCCACGGCGCTCACGAGAACAGCGGCTTCTTGACCGTCTTGGTCGTCGACGGGGGACGCCGTAGNCGGGGCAGGGCGATCCGCATGATGTCGGCGTAGACGGGCGCGGCGAAGGTCGCCCCGAAGCCCCCTCGTTCATGGTTNTCGATGACGACGTACACCAGGATGTGCGGATCTTCGACCGGCCCGAAGCCGATCGTCGAGGTGAAGAGGCCGCGGTACTTCTTCGTCACGGGATCGAGGCGGTGCGAGGTGCCGGTCTTTGCCGCCGTCCGGTATCCGTCGACGGTGAACACGCCGGTCGTCGAGTAGGCCACGAGTTGTTCCATTGCCTCGGTGACGCCCCGCGCGGCCTCCTCCGACACCACGCGGCGGGGNGTGCCGCGCGTCAACTCGGTGGTCTTCCCGTCGGGGGTCGTCGTCGACTTCACCAGGATCGGCGGGTTGTAGACGCCCTTGTTGGCGATGGTGGCGACCGCCGCGGCCTCCTGCAGGGCGGTCACCGACAGCCCCATGCCGAACGCCACCGAGTCCCTGGTGTAGTCGGGCATGTTCGGGCCCGGCAGGTAACCGGTACCCTCGCCGGGCAGGCCGATACCCGTCCGCTGACCCAGGCCGAACGCGCGCAGGTAACCCTGCAGGGTCGCCTTCGGCATCTTGCGGGCAAGCAGCACCGTGCCGATGTTGGACGACTTGGTCAGCACGCCGCGGGCGAGGTAGTTGATCGTGCCGTGGTTGGTGGCGTCGTGAATCGTGTAGTCACCGGACTTGACCGAGCCCGGCACCTTCACCGGGTCGTCGAGGCTGACGACGCCACGATCGAGCATGGCCGCGAAGGTGAGCGTCTTCTCCACGCTGCCGGGCTCGTAGGCGTTGGTGATGGCCCGGTTGCCCATGTCAGCGGCCTGGCCGCTGCCGGGGTCGTTGCTGTCGAAGCTCGGGTAGTTCGCCATCCCGAGGACCTCGCCGGTCCGGGTGTCCATGGCGATCGCGGTGCCGGCGACGTGGCCGCCCACCCGCACCTGATTGGCCAGGATCTGCTCCATCTGCCACTGCAGCCCGGCGTCGAGGGTCAAGGTGTAGTCGGCGCCGTTGACGGCGGGCACGAGGACGTTCTCGCCGAGCGGGATGCGTCCGTTGGGCGAGGAGTCGAAGATCTCCTTGCCGTCCTTGCCCGCCAGCGTCTTGTTGAGAGCGAGTTCGAGCCCCGCGGCCGCCTGCCCCTCCTCGTTCACGAAACCGATGACGTTGGAGGCCACGGTGCCGTTGGGGTAGCGGCGGGTCGGGGCGGTCTCGCGGTACACGCCGATGAGCTTCTGGGTGCTCAGCTCGTCGCTGATCGCGCTGAACGTCGCCGAGGACACCTTCTTGGCCACGATCTTGTAATGGCTGCCCGCCGTGGTGAGGGCCGGCAGGTAGTCGGCCGGAACACCACCGAGGTGCCGGGCGAGCACGTCGGCGATCAGCCCGGGCGCCTGGGCGGCCTTGGCCTGATCCGCGGCGGTCATCCGATTCACGTCGTTCTTGCCGTTCGTCCGGATCATCTCCGGATCGGCGATGACCATCACGGTCGGCTCGGTGTAGGCCAGGACGTCACCGAAGCGGTCGGTGATCGTCCCGCGCAACGCCTGCAGCGGACGGGAGGTCTTCATCTGGTCGGCCGCTTCCGCGGCGTACGCCTCGGCGTCGAAGGCCTGGATCTGCAGGGCCCGGCCCGCGCACAGCGAGAAGACGACAGCGACGACGATCAACAGAACCCGCAACCGTCCCACCGGTGACGCCAGGGGCCACCGCGCCCTGCTGAAGTCACGCCCGGCTCGGCGGGCGAGGCGTCCCAGTTCACGCACCATCAGCCGTTGCCTTCCCGCTTCTTCGCGGCGTCGGCCTTCGCCTTCGCCTTCTTCTCGGCGTCGGCCTTCGCCTTCTTCTCCGCCTCCGCCTTGGCCTTCGCCTCCGCCTCCGCCTTGGCCTTGGCTTCCGCTTCGGCCTTGGCCTTGGCCCGTGCTTCCGCCTCCGCCTGCAGTTGCTCGGGGTCCGATACCGAACCTCGGGCAGCTCGCCGCCGGTCACCGCGGTCGGGTCGCCGACGATGCGGCCGTCCGGCAGCGTGAGGTAGATCGGGTACGGATTGGGCCGCATGCCCAGCCCGGAGGCCCTGATCGCGAGTTGGGTCGCCGACCGGGCGTCCGTGGCCTGCGCTTCGAGCGCGGCCAGTTGGTACCCGAGTTCGCTGGCGATCCGCTGCTGCTTGCGCACCTCGAACGCCTGATCCTGCAGGCTCGTATTGAGCACGAGCAGCCCGACCATGCCGAACGCCATGAACAGCGCAACCATCAAGATGAACGGCAGGCTGGACAGACGGCGGTCCGGGGCCGCCACCGCCCGCAGGGACGCCCATGGTTTGCGGCCACCGTTGGTGTTCTTGGGTGCCAGGAGTGCCGTCATGCTGCTACCTCACGTACTCGTTCGGCCGCCCGGAGCCGCGCCGATGCCGCCCGGGGNTTGTCCTGTTCCTCGTCTGCATCGGGCCGCTCGGCCCCGCGGGTCAACAGCCGCAGCTGCGCTCGCAACGGTTCGGGGACGGCAGGCATCCCCGGCGGCACGCGGTCGGTGGCCGCGTCCCGGAGCGCGTTCTTCACCAGCCGGTCCTCCAGCGAGTGGTACGACAGCACCGCCAGCCGGCCCCCAGTNGCCAACGCCTCGATGGCGGCGGGCAGCAGCCCGCGCAACGACTCCAGTTCGGCGTTCACCTCGATGCGCAGCGCTTGGAACGTCCGCTTGGCCGGATGCCCTCCGGGGTGCCGCGCCGCCGCCGGGATCGCGTCGGTCAGCACGGCCACGAGCTCGGCAGAACTGGTCAGCGGACGGGCGGCGGCGATCCGCCGCGCGATCCGGTCGGCGAACCGCTCCTCGCCGTACTGGCGCAGGATCCTGGTCAGGTCCGCCACCGGGTAGGTGTTGACGACCTGCTCGGCGGTGAGGCTCGACGACGCGTCCATGCGCATGTCCAGCGGGGCGTCGACGGCGTACGCGAACCCNCGCGACCGGGTGTCGATCTGCATCGACGACAGCCCCAGGTCGGCCAGGATCGCCTGGACCCTGGGCCGTCCGGCCTCGGCCAGCACGTCGGGCAGTTCGTCGTATCGGGCGTGGAACAGCGCCACCCGGTCGGCGACGGGCGCCAAACGCTCCGCGGCGCGGTCCAGGGCGTCGGCGTCCCGGTCGATGCCGATCAGCAGGGCCTGGGGGCACGCCCGAAGGATCGCCTCGGCGTGGCCGGCCAGCCCCAAGGTGCAGTCGACGTAGGTCGCCTCGGGTGCGGCCAGCGCAGGAGCCAGCAGCGCCACGATCCGGTCGCACATCACCGGAACGTGCCCTGAGGCTGTCCGGTGTGCCATCTCGACCCTTCGTCCGTTAACCCGCGGCTCGTGCGTTGTGGTTCCGATCCGCCACCCCTGGCACCGGGGAAGGTGCGCCAGGAGCCCGGCGGATCGAAGCCGCACCGCACGAGTCGGCAGGTGATCCGTTCGACCCGTCAGCCGGGGCCGAAGACCTCTTCGTTCATCTCGGCGAAGGCGTCCTCCTGCTCCGCCGAGTACTGCCCCCACAGCGCCGCGTCCCAGACCTCCACCCGGTTCAGGGCACCGATCACCACGATGTCCCGCTCCAGGTGGGCGTAGGTCCGCAGGCTTTGCGGGATGGTGAGCCGGCCCTGGGCGTCCGGTACGTCGTCCGATGCCGCGGACGCCCACATCCGCTGCACGTTGCGCACCTTCGCCAGTCCCGTCGAGCCGGCGATGAGCCTCGCCGCCTCGGCTTCGTAGGCCGCCCTTGGGTAGATCGCCAGGCAGCGGTCCTGCAGCCGGGTGATCACGAGCCCGTCCTTCAACTCCTCCCGGAACTTCGCCGGGAGGAAGAACCGGCCCTTCTCGTCGAGCTTCGGGGTGTGGGTGCCAAGGAACATCGGCGCCCCTCCCTTCGGCACTTTCCTCCACTGCGCGCCACTTTACTCCACTACGCTCCACTGAAGGCAAGGCGCGCCCCACTTTCTGAGAGACGCGCCGGCCCTTTCTCAGCCAACCGGGGCCGTTTCGGGGTCTCTAGCGACGCTGGAGCCGACCGCTAGGGTGGGCAAGGACCGGGAAGGCCTGCTGCAGACCGAGGAGAACGCGTGACGACCACGGCGGGGAGCACAGTGGAGGAAGTGCTGGCCGTCGCCGGCCAGGTGCGCTCCGCCATCGAGTCGGTGATCGAAGGCAAGACCGAGGTGATCGACCTGGCCCTGGTCACCCTGTTCGCCGAGGGCCACCTCTTGGTGGAGGACGTTCCGNGGGTCGGCAAGACCATGCTCGCGAAGGCCCTCGCCCGGGCCGTCGGCGGCGTCGCCCAGCGGATCCAGTTCACCCCGGACCTGCTGCCCAGCGACATCACCGGGGTGTCGATCTTCAACGCCGACACCAGGGCGTTCGAGTTCAAGGCCGGCGGCGTCTTCGCCAACATCGTGATCGGGGACGAGATCAACCGCGCCTCCNCCAAGACCCAGTCGGCCCTGCTGGAGGCCATGGAGGAACGGCAGGTCAGCGTCGACGGACGCACCCACGACCTGCCCGTGCCCTTCCTCGTGGTGGCCACCCAGAACCCCATCGAGATGGAGGGCACCTACCCCCTGCCCGAGGCCCAGCGCGACCGGTTCATGCTGCGGCTCGACATGGGCTATCCCAGCCCGGCGGCGGAGTCGGCGATGCTGGATCACCACGGGGCGGCGAACCCGTTGGACAGCCTCGCTCCGGTCACCGACATCCAGACGGTGTCCCGCCTGATCGCGGAGGTGCGCGGGATCTTCGTCCACCAGGCGCTCAAGGACTACCTGGTCTCGTTGGTGAATCGCACCCGGGAGCATGCCGCCGTCCGCCTCGGCGCCTCCCCCGCGCCACACTGCAGTTGCTGCGGGCGGCGAAGGCCCGGGCGGCGCTGCACGGGCGCCACTACGTGATCCCGGACGACATCGCCGAACTCGCCGGTCCCGCCCTCGTTCACCGGGTGCTGCTCACCGCGGACGCCCAGGTCGCCCGCGCCGACGTGCGCGAGGTGGTGGCCGACATCGTCCNGTGGGGTGCCCATTCCCGATCGGAGGTGACCGCTCATGGCCCGCCTGACCGTGCGTGGCGCACTCCTGCTCGCCTTGGGGCTGGCCCTGGCCGTGTTCGGGGTGGTGGCGCGACAGCGCGACCTCCTGTGGCCGGCACTGTTCCTGGGTCTGCTGGCGGTGCTCGCGTCGGTGCTCGTCGGCCAGTCCTTACGCGACCAGCGAGCCGTCCGGCGACTGCGGCCCGAGCGCGTCGGGGCCGGCACCCCGGTCCGGGTGGATCTGACGGTCAGCCAGCGGGGCATCGGCACCGGCGTGCTGCACCTCATCGAGGAGACCGTGCCGGCGGCCCTGGGGTCTGGCCCGGCGTTCGTCCAACCAGCGTCGTGGGGTTGGTGCGCAGCGAGTNTCGGGTACCAACTCACCCCTGCACTGCGGGGGCGCTACCCGCTCGGGCCCGCGCGGTGGCGGACGGTGGACGCCCTCGGGCTGGCCACCGGAACCAGGGTCGAACCCGAGGTGTCGCACCTGGTCGTCACCCCCAAGGTGATCCCGCTCGGGCAGGCGCAGCATGGGTCCGGCGTGGGGCTGAGCGGCGAGGCCGCCGCGCTCCGCAGCGGCCTGGTGGGCCCCGATGACGCCCTGATCCGCGAGTACCGGCCGCGCGACGACGTGCGGCGCATCCACTGGCCGTCGACGGCCCGCACCGGCAGCCTGATGGTGCGTCGCGAGGAGCGGGCCTGGGACCCCAGCGCGCTGGTCGTCCTCGATTCGCGGAGGTCGGCGCACCGCGGTCAGGGCCCCGACAGCAGCTTCGAGTGGGCCGTGAGCGCCGCCGCGTCGATCGGACTGCACCTAATCCAGGCCGGCTTCACCGTCGAACTCGCGGACGCCGCGGGGGCGACCAGTTCGTCCGGGAGCGTCCGGGCCGGCCACGGCCATGCCCTGCTGGACCACCTCACCGATGTCGCCCTGACCGACGCCACGTCCCTGTCGGCGGCCCTGGAGGCGGGCACCCGTCGCTCCCGGGCCCAGTTGCTCGTGGCAGTGCTGGGGGCGCTGTCACCGACGGACGCCCTGACGCTCGGGCTCGGCCGGCGCGACCGCCGGCTGTGCTGGACGATGCTGGCTCCGCGCGTCTGGCCCGCCGACGAGCCGGCCCAGGATGCGCTCGCGGTACTGCGGCAGGATGGCTGGCAGGTCGTCACCAATGCCCAGAAGCTCGGGGTGGCCGCGGCCTGGCAGGCTCTGGACGCGGGGGTGCGGCGATGAAGAGCACCGACCGGCTCGGCCTGGCCGTGATCGTCGCCCTGCTCCTGGGCATTCCGCTGCTGAAACCCGTGACCGCCGACCCGCGGTTGTTCACCTGGGGCAGCTTCGTCATCGTGATGAACGGCGTGCTCGGGATCATCGGCAGGCGGCTGCGGCTGGCCGAGGGCCTCGTCCACCTGGTGCAGATCGGCTTCGGTCTCGGCTTCCTGGCGTTCATGCTGTCGCTGCAACGGCCCGCCACTCCGCTGTCCATGGCGCTGGTGCAGGTGATCGACGATGCCGTCCGCTGGGTGCGGATCAGCGCCGCCCCGATGCCGCCCAATGCCAGCGTCGTCCTGGTGGGTGCCTGGGCGATCTGGATGGTGGCGGTGCTGGCGGACATGCTCGTGGTGAGCCTGGGCCGGCCCGCGATGATCGTCTGGCCGCTGCTGGTTCTCTACGCCGTCCCCGCGCTGGCGATCCCGACCCCGGTCTCGTGGAGCGGCTACCTGGCGTTGTGCGTCGGCGTCGGCGTCGTCCTGCTGGCCGACGCGGCCAATCGGACGGCGGTCCTGCGCGCGGCCGGGNCTGCAGACCCCGAAGCACCGCGTGACCCTGCTGGCCGGGGGCGCCGGGCTGCTCGCCGCCGCCGCCGTGGGGGCCTGGCCGTCAGCGCGGTCTTCCCGGTGACCGAGTCCGGCACGTGGGCGCCCCTGCAGGGACGCGGCCCGATCACCATGTCCGACCCGTCCCTCGACCTGCGGCGCAACCTGGAGTTGCCGGAGGACCGCCGGGTCATCACCTACACCACCGACGACAACGAGGGCACGTACCTGCGCCTGGCGACGCTGACCAAGCTGGACNGCCCGGGGTGGCAGCTGGAGCAGTTGGCGCTCTTCGAAGGCAACCTGCCCCGGCCGCCGGGGTTTGCCGGAACCGGCCGGGAGCGCCGGACGCACATCAGCATCGACGACTTCACCTCCCAATGGCTTCCCCTGCCGTACGCGCCGGTGAGCTTCACCGCCACTGGGGACTGGCGCCACGACACCCAGTCGCTGGTGGTGCTGTGGGGCGGGGATCCGGCGGACGGGACGCTGGCCGGCACCTCCTATGACGTGGTGAGCACCGACGTGACGCCGAGCGCGGCGTCGGTCCAGCGCGCGAGCGGGGTGCCGCCGGACGACGGCACCACCCTGCGGCTGCCGACCGACCTACCCNCGGAGGTGGCCCGGCTCGCCGGCGAGGTCACCGAGGGCGCGGCAACCGACGGCGCCCGGGCCCTGGCCCTGCAGAACTGGTTGCGGTCGGACCGCTTCACCTATTCGCTGGAGGCATCGTCCGGGTCGGGCTACCGGGCGCTCACCCAGTTCCTCTTCGACGATCACACCGGCTACTGCGAGCAGTTCGCGGGCTCGATGGCGATCATGGCCCGCACCCTGCGCATCCCGGCCCGCGTGGCGATCGGCTTCCTCNCCGGCAGGCCCACCACCGGCGGGCATGAGGTGTCGATCCGGGACATGCACGCCTGGCCGGAGCTGTACTTCGACGGCCTGGGCTGGGTCAGCTTCGAGCCGACCNCCGGGGTGTCGGGTTCCCCGCCGCCGTACACCGGCGGGGAGTCGTCCGCGACACCCAGCGTGACGCCCCGGACCCCGACTGCGTCCGACATCTCCGACGTGCCGCTGCAGTCGCCGTCGTCGCAGGCCCCGGGCACCGGGAACGACGAAGGGTCGGACGGCTGGCGGTCGCTGGTGGGCGCCGCCGCGCCATGGGCCGGCGCGGCGCTGGCGGGGCTCGTCCTCGCCGCGACGCCGTGGGCGATCCGGACGTTGCGCCGCCGCCGCCGTGCCGCCCTGCGCGCCGCCCCGGAGCGGGTGGAGGCCGCATGGGACGAGGTGCGGGACGAGGTGTGGGACACCGGTGCCGACTGGCCGGCGGGCTCGCCGAGGGCGATCGGCAACCGGATCGCGGGCATGCTCGACGCGCCGGCCGACGCCGCCATGCGCGACCTGGCCACGTGGGTCGAACGCGGCCGGTACGACCGGAGCCTGNAGCGACGTGCCCGATCTGACCCCTCGGTGACCGCCGTCAGTTCGGGGATGTGGGGACGTCCCCGGCTCCGCCGGCCCCTGTTGNCGGCGGTTGTTCCCCGCTCGGTCTGGCGCCGGTTGCGCTGGAGTCCCTAGTCGGGTTGGGGTTGTTTGGCGCTGACCCTGCTGCGGCGTCCTGGTCTGCGTGGGTCAGATCCAGCATGTGGAGGGGCAGCCCATCGCCGGCTGGTGCTGCGGTTGGGCGATCGGGAGGTCGCTGGAAGGGTTTCGGGCTGTGCGGCGTGGGCGGCGCTCCCCACCGTGAGCGGCTGTGCGGCGTGGGCGGCGCCCCCTGATCGGCTCGCGGCGGCCCGGACGGCTCTGGAGGGATCGCGCCGGTCGGAGCGGCATGGCCCGGCGGCGCGAGGGCAATGGGCCGGGGGCGTCGTGACGTGGACGGCACACCGGGGGCGCCGCAGGGCGGCCGGCCAGGCGTGCTGAACCTGGATCAGGCGCCGTCGTCGTGGTTGCGGCGCCAGCGTTCCTCGATGCGGTCGAGGAAGGCACGTTCTGGGCTGTGACCACCCTCGGCGGCGGCACCGCTGCCTTCGTCGTCCACCTGACGCCAGGACTTGACCCCNATCAGCGTGGAGACCAGCATCACGAGGAAGCCGGCGATGCTGACGAGGGGNTGGATCTCCATTCCACCGACCAGCGCGGCGACGCCGATCAGGAAGCCGACTGCCGCGATGGCCGCCCGGCGCCGGTGGAGGCGATGGGTGCTGGTGCCGCGCAGCGTGTTGGCCAGTTTGGGATCCTCGGCTGCGAGCGCGGCCTCCATCTGGTCGAGAAGCCGCTGTTCCTCGTCCGAAAGGGCCATCGGCTGCCCTCCCTTCGATCCGTCCGGGGGCGAAATGTAGGTCAAGTGTAGGCGCGCGGTCAGGCAAACGGAACCCGCCCGAAAGGGCCCTCAGGGACGCTGCCGACGGGCGAGGACGGCCCGCTGCACCGAGTGCGGCCCGAACTTGCCGCAGATCGCGTCCGCTGCCTGCTCCGCCTCGCGCCAGCCCCGCTCAGGGGCGTCCAACGTGGGCTGCTGGTAGGCGCGATGCCGTTCGATCAGGCCTTCGACGCGGATGCCGACCCGCCGGATCCGGGCGCGCTGCAGGCCGAGTTTGGCGTACAGGGCGAGGGCGTCGGCATACAGGTCGTCGGTCACGTCGGTCGGACTGGTGCGGGTGAGCGCCTTGGAGATCGTGGTGAAGTCGGCGAACCGGAGGTTCAAGGTCACCACTTTCCCGAGCACGCCCGCCTGGCGCATCCGCCAGGCCACCTTGCCGCACACGCGCAGCAGCTCCGCGTGAACGGTGCGCGGATCGTCGGTGTCGCGGGCGAACGTCTCCTGACAGCCGACCCCNCGCTCCCCNGGACGCGCGACGACGCGGCGCTCGTCCCGTCCCCAGGCCAGGTCTGCCAGCAGCAGGCCCTGGTGTGGCCCGAACGCCCGCTGGAGCGTGCCGCGCGGCAGGTGGGCCAGTTCGGCCACGGTCGTGATGCCGAGCCGGTGCAGTTTGGCTGCCGTCGACTCGCCGACACCGAGGAGCTTCTCCACGGGCAGCGGGTGCAGGAAGGCCGTCACCTCGTCCGCGGGCACCTCGACCAGCCCGTCCGGCTTGGCCTGCCCGGAGGCCACCTTGGCGACGAATTTGTTGGGACCGATGCCGACTGAGCAGGTGATGCCCTGCTCGTCGGCGATGACCGCGCGGAGATATTCCCCGATCCCGGCAGGCGGCCCCATCATCGCGAGCGCGCCGGTGACGTCCAGGTAGGCCTCGTCGATGGACGCGCTCTCGACCTGGGCGGTGACGGACTCGAACACCGCCACGATCCCCGCCGACACCTGCGCGTAGGCGTCGAAGTCGGGCGGGACGGCCACGGCCTGCGGGCAGAGCCGTTTGGCCCGCGACGAGGGCATCCCGCCCTCGATGCCGAAGGCCCGCGCCTCGTAGTTCGCGCTGAGCACCACCCCGCGCTCCGCCCCACCGACGAACATCGGCCGGCCCACCAGTTCGGGGCGACGCCGCAGTTCCACGGAGGCGTAGAACGCGTCCATGTCGACGTGCATGATCGTCCGCGGCATCGGCCGGCCTTCCTGAATCGAACTTATGTTCGAAACCACCAGCCTAGCGAGTCGGTCCGGATCCGGCTACCGAGTGAGTGGACACTCAGTGCGACATAGCGCGTCGACTACGGCGCGCAATGTCGCACTGGAACCGGTCAGCCCTTGATGACGACCTTCGCGTTGGAGTTCGGCAGCTCGACGTAGGTCTGCCCTGGCGCCATCTTCAGCGGCGATCCGTCGGCCAGGGTGAACTGGAACACCTCGTCCACCGCACCCTTGGACCAGGTGCCGGTGACGTAGGAACCGCCGTGGGCGTAGTAGAAGCTGCCCTTGGCGTCGATGATCTGGTGAATGGGCTCCAGGTGACCGCCGACCCAGATCTTGCCCGCCTTGTTGATCTTGCCGAACAGCTGCTTGGCCCGGATCACCAGCACGTTGTCGCACGCGACCCGGATGCCGCCGGCCAGCACGTGCGGCCCCCACGGCATCGAGCGCAGGTAGCGCTTGGCCGAGGAACTCCACGTGTAGGTCATGTTGTAGGTGTTGCCCTGCTTCCACGGGACGCTGATCGTCTTGGCCGGCTTGCCGGCGACCGCAGTGCTCACCTCGTCCGCGCTGGCAGCCCAGGGNAAGTAGGACTGCTGCGGCCCGGCCGCGAACTTCTTGGTGAGGGTCGCCAGCCGCTTGGGATTGCACAGCACGGCGCGGTCGTAGTACGTCTTGCCGTTGAGCACCCGGACGCGGCTGCTGAGGATGCCGTACGCACCCGTGCCCTTGGCGGCCATGTAGAACTTGTTGGACACCAGGAAATCGGGGAACTCGTCGGCGTACTCCTGCACCCACTTGTAGGCGCCGGTGCTGCCGATGATCGCGGTGATCGGGCTCAGCATCGGGATGTCGACCGGCCGGATCGAGCGGACGGGGTTGACCGCCTCGGGCAGATGGGTGTGGAAGATCGGGACGAGCCGGGTGGAGGTCTGGCCGACGACGGGCGGATACCCGTCCATCTCGACGTAGACGATGTCGGCCTTGTCCAGGCCCATCTGCGGGTGCTCGTTCTTGTTGTCGGGCACCTTCACGGCGACCGCGATGTGCTTGGCGTCGTCGGGGTTGTCGAGCTTCCTGCCCGTCAACGGCCAGCGTGGGGTGGCGTCCACCGGTTCGCTGGCCGAGGGGCTCGGGCTGGGCGACGAGGAGGGGACGGACGAGCTCGCGGGCGCGCTGGAGGCGGTGGGGTTCGGGCCGGTGCAGGCGGCGGCCGTGGCGCCGGCCAGGCCGATGCCGCCGAGCAGGAGGGTGCGACGACGCAGGTCAGACATGTCAGCTTTCTGGCGCCCCCGCGCGGGTGACACCGGGCTTCATGCTACGTCCTAAGGGGTGAGGTGCCGGAGGAGCGACGCGGCGACGGACACCGGGTGGCTGCGGACGTCCGGAAGGCTCCCTGCTGGGTTGGCGCGCCGGGTGGTCGCGGCCACGGGGTGGGTGCGGCCGCCCGAAGGTCCTGCGGGTGGACACCCTGGTCGTCGCGGCCACGGGTGGGTGCGGCCACCCGAAGGTCCTGCGGTTGGACACCCGGGTGGTCGCGGCCACGGGGTGGGTGCGGCCGCCCGAAGGTCCTGCGGGTGGACACCCTGGTCGTCGCGGCCACGGGTGGGTGCGGCCACCCGAAGGTCCTGCGGTTGGACACCCGGGTGGTGGCGGCGAGCAGACACCCCGGGGTGGGTGCGGCCATCCGGAGGTCCCGGGTGGACACCCTGGTGGGCGCGGCCGCGGGCACCCGGGCGGCGCGAGCGTCCGGGCTCACCGCCGAGGCTGGGCGCCCGTCATCGTCCGGAACTGCCGGGACTGGAGTGCCACAGCTTGCGAGGCGCGTCCTCGCTGGGGGCCCCTTGCCCAGTTCCTGCCGGACGTAGCGGGCCGCCTGCTCGTCGATCGAGTCCCCCGCGGGCTTCACGTCGGCGTAGGGGGACTGCTTGAACCCGCTCGGATGGACGAGCACGCGGCGCCGGCCCATCCCGCCCCCTTGCCGTGGGTCTGGGCGTCGGCGAGCCCGGCTGCGTCGACCTCGGCCTCGTCCAGTTGCTCGCCGACGAAACCCAACCCTTCGGGCACCTGGCTCATCACCGCCCGGACGGCGGCCAGCGCGAGTTCGGGGTCGCCGGTCTCGGTCAGCGCCTGGGCGTGCACGCCGTGCAGTTGCACCAGATCCCAGGCGCCCGTGGCCCGGACGGAGACCCCGCGGGGTCCGGTGCGGCGCAGTTCCCCGCGGACGACCAGCATCCAGGAGTTGAACACCGTCGCCGCGTACGGCCCCTGGGCGTCCTCGAAGAACGTGGCGTCGCAGGGACCGGTGGTGTCGTCGAGGGTGAGGAACACCACCCGGCGGCCGGAGCGGACAGGTGGGGTCTGGGTCGCCACCTTCACCCCGGCGATGAGCACCTCGCTGCGTGCCCGGGCGCCGAGCAGGTCGGCGGCGAAGGTGACCCCTACCGCCTCCAGGAACGGCAGGTGGGTGCTCAGGACGTGGCGGCTGGCGTCCAGGCCGAGGATGTCGAGTTCGGCGGCGAGCCGCTCGGAGTCGTCCAGTTCCGGCAGGCCGGTGGGGACCACGTCGCCGGGGACGACCGGGGCGAGGTCGTCCGGGGCTTCGGGGACGGGGCCGCCCGGGTGGCCGGGAGATGAACCCGGCGGCAGGGCCCGGAGGTCGGGGGCGAACGCGGCCGGCAGGTCGGGGTCGGTGAAGTCCAGCGGCAGTTGGATCTCCTGCGGACGGGGCGCCGGGGTCGCCTGGGACTGGCGCAGCGCCGCGTCCCGCGGATCGGGGCCGGCGGGACGATCGGCCTTCGTCCGCAGCCCGCGGGCTCGTCCGCCGACCCGGGCGTCGACCCGGGCCGCGCGTTCCAGGTCGGCCACGGTCAGCAGCAGGTCGCGCCGGGTGATCCGGCCGCGGCGCTGCACCGCCGACGGGTCGCCGATGCCGTAGAGGGTGTCGAACGCGCCGGCCAGCACCAGCCGTTCGGTCACCGCCGAGGAGTTGTTCGTCCGCTGCCAGAAATCGCTCAGCGAGACGTACGGACGGCCCGCGACGATCCGGGCGATGTCGGTCTCGGAGATGCCCTTCACGTCGGCCAACGACAGCCGGATGCCGTAGCCGCGTCCGTCCGGCAGCCCGTCGCCGGGGACGAGCCGGACGTGCCGGGGCCGCCGCTCGTGAGTCTCCTGAGCCGGGGCCTCCGCTGCGTGAGGCTCCTGGGGTGGGACCTCCGCTGCGTGAGGCTCCTGGGGTGGGACCTCCGCTGCGTGAGGCTCCTGGGGTGGGACCTCCGCTGCGTGGGGCTCGGTTCGGGACAGCCAGCCTCCCTCGCAGGCTCGGTCGGCGGCCAGGCCCATCCACGTCCCTTCACCGAGCCCCACTCCGCTCCGGTCCCCGGCCAGTCCCAGCCACGCCCCGTCACCGAGCCCGACACCGCTCCGGCCCACGGCATCACCCCCACACCCCTGAACCCCGGTCACACCCAGCGACGTCCCTTCACCGAGCCCGCTCCGGCCTTCCGAATCACCCCACACCCCTGAACCCCGGCCACACCCAGCGACGTCCCCTCACCGAGCCCCACACCGCTCCGGCCCACGGCATCACCCCCACACCCCTGAACCCCGGCCACACCCAGCGACGTCCCTTCACCGAGCCCGCTCCGGCCTTCCGAATCACCCCACACCCCTGGACCCCAGCCACACCCAGCCACGCCTCTTCACCGAGCCCCACACCGCTCCGGCCCCCGACATCACCATCGCAGCCCGAACCCCGGCCACACCCAGCGACGTCCCCTCATCCTTCGCAGCGGGAAGCAGCCGCTCGACGCGGTAGGTCCCCTCGCTGCTGTTGATGTCCAGCGGCAGGATCGTCACCCCGAGCCGGCGCGCCTCCTCGAGGATCAGCCGTTTGGGGTACATCCCCGGGTCGTGGGTGAGCACCCCGGCCAGGAAGTGGGCCGGGTAGTGCCGCTTCAGCCAGGCCGACTGGTAGGTGGGCAGCGCGAACGCGGCCGCGTGGGCCTTGCAGAACCCGAACGAGGCGAACGATTCCAGCACCGCCCAGATCCGCTGGACGACCGCGGACGAGTAGCCGCGGCCCAGCGCGGTCGGGACGAACCACCGCTTCATGTCCGCCTGGCCCTGCGGGTCGCCGAGCGCGCGACGCGCCTCGTCGCCCTGGGCGAGGGTGCAGCCGGTGATCACCGACACGATCTGGATGATCTGCTCGTGGAAGACCACCACTCCCCGTNNCTCGGCCAGCACCGGCTCCAGGTCGGGGTGCAGGTAGCTGGCGGCGCGCCAGCCCTGCCGGGCCTCCAGGAAGGGGATCACCATGTCCGACTTCACCGGGCCGGGACGGAACAGCGAGATGTCGATGATCACGTCCAGGAAATCCGCGGGCCCGAACTTGCCGACCAGTTCCCGCTGCCCGGGCGACTCGATCTGGAAACAGCCGAGCGTCACGGACTTGCCGATCATGTCGTACACGTCCGGGTCGTCGTAGGGNGCCAGCGTGTCGATGTCGACCTCGACCCCCTCGACCCGGCGGATCTCGCCGAGCGCGTGGGCCATGGACGACTGCATCCGGATGCCCAGCACGTCCAGTTTCAGCAGGCCGAGATCCTCCACGTCGTCCTTGTCGAACTGGCTCATCGGGAACCCGCCGAAGCTCGCCTCGACCGGGGTGCGGTCGAGCAGGGTGGTGTCGCTGAGCAGCACCCCGCACGGGTGCAGGGCGACGTGCCTGGGCAGCCCGTCGAGCGATTCGACCAGGGAGAACAGGACGTCGAGCCGCTTGGCGCCCAGCCCGGCGGCGCGCAGTTCGGGCAGGTCGCGCAGCGCCGCGCGGGCGTCGGCGGCCCGGATGTGCGGGAACGCCTTCGCGATCGCGTCGATCTCGCGGGGCGGCAGGGACAGCGCCGCCCCGACGTCCCGGACGGCATGGCGCACCCGGTAGGTCTCCAGCATCGCCACGCAGGCGACCCGGTCGCCGCCGAAGACGTCCAGGATCCGGGCGTAGACGTCGGTGCGCCGCGCGGATTCGACGTCGACGTCGATGTCGGGCAGCGCCTGGCGCAGGGGTGACAGGAACCGTTCCATGATCAGCCCGTAACGGATCGGGTCGACCCCGGAGATGCCGAGCAGGTAGTTGACCAGGCTGCCCGCCCCNGAGCCGCGGGCGGCGCAGCGGATGCCCATCCGCTTGATCTCTTCGACCACCTCGGCGACGGTCAGGAAGTAGGTGGCGAAACCCAGCGCGCCGATCACCCCGAGTTCGTCGGCGAGCCGCCGCTCGATCTCGGGGTCGGGACGNCCGTAGCGCGCGGCGAGCCCCGCCTCGCACCGCCGGACGAGCGCGGTCATCGCGTCGGGGGCGGACCCCTGCACGTCCAGGACGTCGAACTCGGGTAGGTGGATTTCGCCGAGTCCGATGTCGGCCCGCGGGTCGAGCCGGGTGCGCAGCGCCAGCCCGCGGGTGTCGCCGATCAGCCGCTCGGCGTCGCGGCGGCCTGCGAGCCGGCTCACCTCCTCGGCGATGGCCAGCATCTCCTTGCCCGACTTGAGGTAGCCCTCGGCGTTGCGCCGGTCGATGTTGCGCAGGTCGAGCGGGACGAGCCGGCGGGAGGCGTCCAGGACGTCCAGGGTGGGCGCCTGGGTCTTCTTCGCCATCCGGACGGCGTTGGTGAGCACCCCGGTCAGGCCGTGGGCGTCGGCGAACGCCAGCATCCGGCCGGCGTGGAGTGCCGACCCCGGCCCCTCACCGGCGATCTGCTGGTTGGTGACCCCGATCGCCAGCTGGTGCCGCTCGACCACGTCCAGCCAGCCGCGCAACACCCGCTCGGCGGCCTGTTCGCCACCGGTGGTCAGTGCGACCCCGAGGTCGGAGTCGGCGCCCAACAGCACCACCAGGTCGTCGGCGTGGGCGCCGAGGCGCTCGCGGGTGAGCACCGGGTTGCCCCGCTCGCCGGCCAGGTGGGTGGCCGACGTCAGCCGGCACAGCGAGGCCCAGCCGCGCCGGGACGACGCCAGNCGCCACCATCCGGGGCAGCCGGGGATCACGGATCTCCCCGCCCCTCGCCGGCGGCGGAAGCCCCGGGAAGGCGGGGCCTGTGCCCGTGACCGCGGTGGCAGCTCCCGCGATCGCGGCGCCAGCTCCCGGGACCGCCACTCCAGCGCCGGGGACGACGGCGCCACCTCATGGGAAGGCGGCCGCAGTTCCCGGGAAGGCGGAGACGGTGCCCGGGTGGCGGCGCGGTCCGCTCCGCCACCCCGTCCGGACTCGGCCAGCGCGAAGTCGACCCCGACGACCGGCGCCACCCCGTCCGCAGGNCAGGCCTTGGCGAACCGGACGGCCCCGTACAGGCCGTCCCGGTCGGTGAGGGCGAGGGTGTCCATCTCCAGCGCGGCGGCCGTCTCGACCAGCGCCGAAGGGTGCGAAGCCCCGTAGCGCAGCGAGTAGCCCGACGCCACCCGCAGGTGCACGAACGGATCAGCCATGACGGGCTCCTTGAGCGACCTGGACACCACCAGCAACCCGACCGGCCCCCTCGACCGGGGCGGCCCGAGCGGGCGGACGCAGCCGCCGGCCCACCGCCTCGCAGAAGAGGCCGGCGTCGCGGATCAGATCGTCGGCCTCACGGGCACTGACCAACGCGACCGCGCCGGCGGCGACGGCCTGGCGTTTCAGTGCGGTGGCGGCGAAGAACCCGGCCCATTCGGCGTACTCGGGGGCCACTTCGGCGAGCAACCGCCACACATCGCTGAGCCTGGACGCCCGGCGTGCCGGACGGGCCCGCGCTGCCAGGACGACCGCCGCCACCCGCAGTGCGGCCAGGTGGGCGGCGAGGAACCGTTCGGCGGGATGCTCGGCCAACTCGGCCTCCACGAGGGCCGCCCGCGCGGCGGTGAGCTGGGCCTCCATCAGTCCACCACCGACCGCATCAGCCAGCGCCCATCCCCCACGAGTGTGCGAGCTCGTACACCCGGGACTGCCCCAGCGCCCCGGCGCGGCAACCACGCGCCACACCTCCTGCTCGGCCAGCAGATCACCCTCGTCCTCGTCGGTCTCGGTATCCCCCGGGCGGCTCGGACCCGCGCCGAGTTCCACCAGTCGACGGTCTCGACCCAGCGGTGCTGCAGCTCGGTCACCTTCCACAACTGGCGTCGCCACAGGAAGTGAGCTGGCCCTTCCTGGCTGCCGATCAGCCCTGGACGGACCTCGATCGGCTCGTCGAAACGGCGCATGGATCCCCTCCCGAAGTCCGGAGCCCCGGTGCGACACCGGGTCGAGGGGTGCCGCACCGGGGCGATTCAGAGCCCTTCCCCGGCTCATTATCGAACATCAGTTCGAACAAGATCACTATAACGGTCCCCTCCGACAACTCGTCAAGAGGCGGACACCGACCCCTAACTTCCGGCCACTGTTCGTCGTGCCGCGGACGCCGCGGGCTCACCCCGGTGATGAGATGGGGCGGACTCACCCACGAAAAGGAGACCCCGTGAGCACCGCCCCAGACACCACCCCCGGCGTTTCTGACCCCACCGCCGCGGCCGCCCCCTCGATGCCACCTCCGCGGCCGACGCTCCCGGACGGCCGCCGCGCCGCTGGCACTGGATCGTCCGGGCCCTGATCGTGATGGTCCTCATGCTGGGCAACTACATCCTGTACGTGCCCACCCTCGCAGCGCTCGGGCCGTGGTTCAGCCAGCAGAACACGGCGGTCCAGTCGATCGTCTACGTGCTGATCGCCCTGCTGGTCCCCGCGACCGCGATCGCGTTCATCGCCTTGCTGATGCGGTTCGTCGACCGGCGCCCGCTGCGCGAGACGGGCCTGTTCTTCGACAAGGGCTCGATCCCGGCGTTCCTGATCGGCGCCGTTCCGACCGCGGTGATCGTCCTGGTCTCCGCCTTCGCGCTGAACGCGGCCGGACTCGTCCGTCCCGCCGAGCCCAGCCAGGCCCAGGCCTGGGTCAAGGTCATCATGGTCATCACGATGGGACTGATCGTCCAGGGGTTCCCCGAGGAACTGCTGTGGCGCGGCTACCTGATGCAGACCCTCCCTGGCACAACCGTTGGGGCGTCGNCGGCCTTCTCGGCGGCGCTGTTCGGAAGCATGCATGTGATCTCCAGCGGCGGGCAGGAGGGCGCCGTGGAGCGCTACCTGCTCTACCCCCTCGCCGCGATGGCGTTCGCGTTCCTCGCCGCAGCGCTCTACCAGCTCACCGGGCAGCTGTGGGCCGCGGTCGGCGTGCACGCGGGCATGCACTTCGCGACCGGCTACACCGAGTACATCGGTCCCGGGTCGGGGCCCGTCCGCTGGCTGGTCGAGGGCGCCTGCTACGTGGCGATCGCGGTGGCCGTGTTGGTCTGGATCGACCGCAACCACCCGGAGTACCCCGCGGCCGGACGACGCCTCCCGGCCTGATCACCTGCCGGCCTCTCCTGGCCTGATCGCCAGCCGGCCCTCCCGGCCTGATCGCCCAGCCAGCCCCTCCTGGCCTGGACGCCGCACCGCGACGTCTCCGGGCCGACCACGCCGCAGCGTCTCCCGCGCTGGCCGCCCGACCGCGGATCTCGTCCAACCCGACTTCATCACGCGCGCGGGGCTCATCTCCCCGTCGCGGCGTCCGTCCAGCGCCCGATCCGTGGCGCTCACGTGGCCCCGCCGACAGGGTCGACTGGCGTCCCGCAATACCCTTGGCGGCATGGGATTGCTGCCGCTGACGTTCGCCAGCGCCTGGGCCAGCGGGATCAACGCCTGGGCGACGGTGCTGATCCTGGGCTTGCTGGGCCGGTTCGCCCACATGGGCGGGGTGCCCGACGGCTTCCAGCGCACCGACGTCCTGATCGTCATGGCCGTGCTCACCGTGGTCGAGTTCGTGGCGGACAAGATCCCCTATCTCGATTCGGCCTGGGACGCGGTATCGACGGTGATTCGGCCCATCGCCGGGACGGTGATCGGCGCACTGATCGCCGGGGCCCAGGGCGACCTGCTGACGATCACTCTGGCGGCGGTCGGCGGGGTCACCGCTCTGCTGTCCCACCTGACCAAGGCGGGCCTGCGGCTGGCCATCAACACCTCGCCGGAGCCACTGACCAACCTGACCGCGTCCATCACCGGTGATCTGTCGGTCGCGGGAGTCCTGGCCTTGGCGTTCGCCAACCCCGTCCCTGCCGCGATCCTCGCCGGCGTGCTGTTGGTGCTCACCGCGATCATCACGATCCTGCTGCTCGCCCAGGTGCGGCGCGGCTGGCGCGCGTTCCGGCGCTGGCTCCGCCGGGACACCGCCACGGCATGAGCAAGCCGGTCGTTGTCGTCGGCGGTTCGCTGGCCGGGCTGGCGGCCGCCGCGCGGCTCGCCAAGGCGGGCCACCGGGTGGTGCTGCTGGAGAGGGAGGCACGACTCGGCGGACGCTGGGCGGCACGGGCCGTGGGCTCGGTTGCGGTCGATCCGCTGCCGACCGTGTTCACCTTTCCCGCCCCGTGGCGGGATCTGTTCAAGAAGACCGGACGCGTCTTCGACGCCGAACTGGCCCGGGCGGAACTGGCCCTGACCCCTGCCGAGCCTGCCGTCCATCGGTTCACCGATGGCTCGGACCTGGCCCTGCCCGCGGAGCGCGGGGCCCAGTGGACAGTGCTGTCGGAGCGCTACGGCATGGGCGTCGCGACACGGTGGCGCGATCTGCTGGATGAGCTGGACAGCAGCTGGCAGGCGCTACGCCGGCTGGGCATCGAGGCCGAGGCGCCGGACGACGCCCTGACGGCTCGCGCGCGCGCCCGGCTGCGGGCGCGACACACCGTCGAGGACCTGGCGCGGGGAATCGGCGAACCCCACCTGGCCGAGGTGATCCGGTCGATCGCGTGGCGGATGGGGTCGCGGCCCGAGCACACGCCCGCCTGGCATGCCGTCCGGCTCAGCCTGGAACGCACCTTCGGGCGCTGGACCATGGCGCGAGCCGGGACTCCCATCGGCGCAGGCGCGCTGCTCGAACTGCTCGTGCAGCGGCTCGCGACACGGGGCGTCGAGGTCGAACTGGAAACCCGCGCCACCCAACTGGAGCCCTACCGGGTGACCGCTGGGCGCACCAGCCTCGCTGCCGCGGCGGTTGTGGTGGCCACCAACCCATGGACCTTCACCGCCCTGGCGGGCCATCCCGAACGTGCCCTGGCCCGACGACTGCGGTGGGCCAGGCCGGCGCTGGTCCCGCTGGTGGAGGTCGACCGCGAGCGCCCTTTCGGGCCGCCCGGCGAGACCGTCCACCATTCGCCGTCGGGACCGGTCGTGACCTACCGGCTCCCCAAGGACGACCTCGCGATCCGCCACGACCACGTCCACGGCGTCCGGGACCGCTCCGCCGGACTCGAGTGGGCCAGTTGGCGGACCTGGCGGCGACTGCCGCCGCTGCGTGCGGCCACGCCGATGACGTTTCTCGCCTCGTCCGCCAGCCGCGCGGGCAACGACCCGTGGGCCGAACTGCTTTCCGGCGCCCTGGCCACCTATGCCGTCCATGAGGCGCTGACCGGGGCCGACATCCGGCCCACCAACCGGGCGCTGCGTCCCTGAGCCCGACAGCCCAGCGATCGGGCCTGGTCCGGCGGTCGAGCCTGTCGAGACCCCGCCGCTGGGGACACCAACGGGCGGTCGAGCTTGTCGAGACCCCGGGCCCACCAACCGGCAGTCGACCTCGTTCGCGGTTGGGTTTCCCCGGCGTTCGAGCCCGGCCCGGAGGTCCACCCTCGTTCGCGGTTGGGTTTCCCCGGCGGTCGAGCTTGTCGAGACCCCGGGCCCACCAACCGGCGGTCGACCTCGTTCGCGGATGGGCTTCCCCGGCGGTCGAGCTTGTCGAGACCCCGGGCCCACCAACCGGAGGTCGACCCTCGCTCGCGGATGGGCTTCCCCAGCGGTCGAGCTTGCCGAGACCCCGGGCCACCGTCGACCGCCGCATACTCCTCCCCGACGACCTGGCCCGCAGCGCAGAACAGCCACACGGGTTGACAATCAATCCATGTCTGTCAATATTTATGTATGTCGATGTGCNACCCCGCACCCCTGACGGACGGCCTCACCGTCGATCGGACAGCCGGCTTGGCCCGCACCTTCAAGGCGCTGAGCGATCCTGCCCGCGTCCGGCTGCTCTCGCTCATCGCGACGGACCCGCGCGGCGAGTCCTGCGTCTGCGACCTCAACGACGCGGTCCCTCTCAGCCAGCCGACGATCAGCCACCACCTCAAGCAGCTGTTCCGCGCGGGACTGCTGACCCGGCGCAAGGACGGTGCCTGGGTCTATTACCGCGCGAACGCCGCCGCACTGGACGAGGTGGCCGACGCCGTGCGCAGCCTGCGACCCACCGCCGAACCAGGTCCCCGGGCCCGCGACGGAGTGCGGCCCGCCTCGTCCGGCACCACTGAACACGTCCTGCAACGGNGGGTGGAGGATCTCAGCTATCGCTTCAGCGGCGTGTTCGGGAGCCAGACCATCGACCGTTACGTTCATGAGTCGTACCAGTCGCTCTACGGAGCCGCCCGGATCAAGGTGCACCTTCCCGTGCTGGCCATCAGGTTCGCCACCGATCGCCTGCTGGCCCTGGCCCAGGCCACGGGAGCGCTCGCGAAGCCGGTGCCCGAGATCCTCTTCGTGTGCACCCACAACGCCGGCCGTTCCCAACTCGCCGCGGCACTGTTGACCGCGCTGGCGCCCGGCCGGGTGCATGTGCGGTCGGCGGGCTCCCAGCCGGCGGACCGGACCAACCCACACGTCGTCACCGTGCTGGAGGAGGTGGGCATCGATGTCGCCGAGGCCTTCCCCAAGCCCCTGACCGACGACGTCGTCCGGGCGGCGGACGTGGTGATCACGATGGGGTGCGGGGACGCGTGCNCCCTGTACCCCGGCAAGCGGTACCTCGACTGGGACCTGCCCGATCCCGCCGGGCGGCCCCTCGCGGAGGTTCGGGACCTCCGCGAACAGATCACGGCCAAGCTGCGCTCGCTGCTGGCCGAGCTGGACATCCACCTCGACGAAGGAGACCATCCGTGACCGACCGACCCAGCTTGCTGTTCGTCTGTATCCACAACGCCGGACGATCCCAGATGGCCGCGGGCTTCCTGCGCCACCTGGGCCAAGGGCGCATCGAAGTCCGCTCGGCGGGGTCGGCCCCGGCTGAGACGATCAACCCCGCCGCCGTGGCGGCGATGGCCGAGGTCGGCATCGACATCTCCGCCGAGCAGCCGAAGATCCTGACCAACGAGGCCGTGCAGGTCTCCGACGTGGTGATCACGATGGGCTGCGGCGACACCTGCCCCTTCTACCCCGGCAAGCGGTACGAGGACTGGGTGCTGGACGATCCCGCCGGCCAGGGCATCGAGGCCGTCCGGCCGATCCGGGACGAGATCCGGACCCGCGTCGAGCAGTTGATCGAGGAACTGCTCGGCAGTCAGTGAATGAAGGCGCCGGGCCGGGAGCGCCTCTCGGCGCGTGGCCGCTCGCAGCGGCAAGTGTTGGAGCCCGGGGCTACCGCAGCCCGGCGCCCCGATAGAGGATAGGGGTCCAAGCCCCGAACCCAAACGGTCGCCCGGGTTGGGTCCTGCTCCCCGACGGCCCAACGGGCTCAAGGGTTCCCTCGGTCTCGCCGACGGCCCGTCCGGCGATCGAGCCTGTCGAGATCCCGGACGACCCTGGCCGCACGGGCTACGTCCACCACCGCGGGACTTGCCCATCGTCCGGCGATCGAGCCCGTCGAGATCCCGGACCACCATGGCCGCAGGGGTTGCGACAAAGGCTCCACCACCGCGGGGCTGCCCATCGTCCGGCGATCGAGCCCGTCGAGATCCCGGACGACCCTGGCCGCAGGGGCTACGACGGTCTCGCCGTCGCGGGCCCTTCCGCTGCGGGGTTTCGACAAGCTCAACCGCCGCGGGGCTGCCCATCGTCCGGCGATCGAGCCCGTCGAGATCCCGGACCACCATGGCCGCAGGGGCTACAACGGTCTCAGCCGTCGCGAGCCCTCCCGCTGCGGGGTTTCGACAAGCTCAACCGCCGCGGGGCTGCCCATCGTCCGGCGATCGAGCCCGTCGAGATCCCGGACCACCATGGCCGCAGGGTTCGACGGTCACAGCCGTCGCGGGCCCTTCCGCTGCGGGGTTTCGACACGCTCAACCGCCGCGGACCTCAACCACCGCGGGACGCTCCCGCTGCGGGGTTTCGACAAGCTCAACCGCCGCAGACCCCAGCCACCGCAGGACACTCCTGCTGCAGGGTTTCGACACGCTCAACCGGCGCAGGCCCCAGCCGTGGCCCGATCAGTCCAGGTCCCCGGCGCGCCAGAGGCCGGCTGCCGCGGCGAGGTCGGCGGCCAGATCCTGCATCCGACCGGCTTGCCGGAGTTCGGGGATCCCCTCCCCNACGTCAGCGCGGCCGGCAGCCACCACCTGACAGAAGGCCGCGGCGCGCTCGAGCGCGACCGCCAGATCGCCGGTGAACACGCCTCGGAGGATCGCGTCGGCCGTGGCCAGCACCTCGTCCGGCCCCGGCGGTTCGGCACCGGCGACGACGTGGTTGGCCTCGGTGAACCGGATCCCCGCCGCGTACTCCCGCGCCATGGCCGTGGGGTCGGCGCGCACCCCTTCGCGCAGGACGTAGAGCCGCCACAGGGCCCCGGGCAGGCTCCGCGCCGGACGCGTCGACCACAGATCCGCCAGGGTGGCCAGCCCGATCTCGTCCACCAGTGCGACCAGGCGCTCAGTGACCGCAGGGTCGGCGGCCGCCCGTCCGGTGCGCACCAGTACGGCTGCGGTTTCGTGTGCCGCGTGCAGGGCGCCGATGGGATCGGAGGGCTCTCCCAACGCCTCCAAAGCGGCCGGGTCACGGAAGCTGGGCCGGCGCGGCCGGCGGGGTTCGCTCACCGCGCTAGGGTAGCCGTCGCCCGCGTTCCCCGGAAGGTTCTCCACAGCCGCTCTGGGGACAGGTTGTGGAACGAAACCCCTAGCCTGTGGACGGTTGTGGACGACACGCCAAGCCGTTCCAGAGTCGCGAATTTTCCGTGGCGAACCCCTTGCGGGGAGCTCCCGGAGGGGTAGAAATGTTGGTACTCCCCTCGGGGAGAGCGGAACACCTCGGTAACGTAGGTTCGATCTGCGGGGCAACTCGCAGCGTGGTTTGGTGAAAGACCCGGAACCGGATCAGCGAGGAGTTCGATCGGACGGTTCACCCCAACCGATCAAACCGAAGGGCCCTGGACCTCATACGTGCGGGGCCCTTCACCTTTGCCCGGCACTTCTCAGCCCGGCTCTCCTCCCACATCCGGCCTCCCGCATTCGGCCTTTCCGCGCGCCGACACCCCGCCAGGGCGGCTCGCTCGCAATGCCGGCGTCACCCGGCTCTGGCGGACGAGGCAGCTGCCAGCACCGCGCAATGCCCCGCCCACGGCCGCGACCCGGTTCGGCCCCGGGAAACCTCACCCCACCGAGACCGTGGCCGTCCGATCCACACCCGCCACCACGCCCCCGGCGCCGACCGGTCCTCGTCGAACCCCACCCACCGAGACGGTGGCCGTCCGATCCACTCACCCCCGCACACGACAACGCCGGCTCGACCGGCCCCGAGCAACTCCCCACACCAGGACCTCGGCCCTCCGAACCCGGGCCACACCCGCGCACCGAGGGGGCCCGTTCTATCCAGGCACACCCGCTACCGAAACCGTGTTCCGGTCCGACCCACCGGGGACCGCCGGCTCAGCCCAGGACGGTCATCTCCACCTCGACGTACAGCTCCGACTCCCCGACCCGGAGAACACGCCCCGCAGCGGCGGGACGTCGCTGTAGTCGCGGCCCACGCCCACCTCGACGTGCAATTCCCCGGGTGCCGTGTCGTTGGTGGGATCCAGTCCCACCCATGCGCCGTCCCAGTACTGGAGCCAGGCGTGGGACTCCCCGTGCGCGGTTGCCCGACCACCGGATTCGCGCAGGGCATCACGTATCCCGACACGTACCGAGCCGGCACCCCCATGCCGCGCAGGGCGCCGAGGGCCAGGTGCACCATGTCCTGGCACACGCCGGCGCCGGCCTCCCACGCGTCGGCGGCCCGCGTGCGCACGTGGGTCGACCCTGGCACGTAGCTGACGTGCTCGCGGATCCGGCCGATCACCGCCGCCACGGCCTGGGCGGGACGCTCGGCCTCGCGGGCCGTTTCGGCGGCGAAGGTCCGCAGCACCCGGCCGGGATCGACATGATCGCTCACCTGCAGCATCTCGAAATGCTTGTCGGCCAGCCGCGGGTCCCGCAGTTGGTCCCAGGTGAGTCCCGGCACGTCCGCCAGGCCCCGGCTGACGTCAACGACCGAGGTCGCGGTCACGTCCAGGCGCTGGTGCGGTTCCCGGATCTCGAACGCGGTGACCCACGTCCTCCAGTAGTCCTGGTAGCCAAGCAGCCAGGGTTTCGGGACGATGTCGATCCGCGACGACACCACGAACTGCTCCCGGCTCGACCGAGGGGTCATCCGCACCTCATTGTGGGAGGCCGACACCATGCCCTCGTAGCTGTAGCCGGTGTGGTGGGTGATCCGCAGTTGCCGGGTCATGCGTCTCCTCCGTGCCACAGCGCCGCGGTGGCGCCCTCGAAGTACCGGCGTGAGATCGCCAGGCTCGCCTGATTGCAGACCAGTTGCAGATCGGCCATCCGTTGCGGCAGCCCGGTGAGCACCTCCCGCGGCGACCGGTACTCCAAGGCGGCGCGCGCGGTGCCGAGCAGCCGCTGCGCGTCGTCCTCGATGCCGGCGCGGCGGTCGCCGGATTCCAGGGCGGCCAGCGCCTCGTCGGCGGCGGTGAGGGTGTACACCATCGAGCGCGGGAACAGCCGGTCCAGCAGCAGGAACTCCGCGGCGTCCCGATCGGTGGTGACGCCCCGNTACGTCCGGACGAAGGCGTGGTGCGCGCCGCAGCCGCGCAGCACGTTGAGCCAGGCGGTCGGCGGCGGCGACGCGATGGAAGCCGCCTGGATCAGCCGGGCCGTCATGTCGACCCGCTCGATGCTGCGACCGAGGACGAGGAAGTGCCAGCCTTCGTCGTGACTCATCGTGGAATCGGCGATGCCGGAGATGACCGCGCAGCGTTCCCGGACGAGCTTGAAGGCCGTCGCCGGACGCATCCGGGCCAGCTGGCCGTCCCGCACCGAGTACCAGGTGGTGTTGATCGACTCCCACATCTCGGTGCTGACGGTCTCCCGCGCACGCCGGGCCGACTCGCGGGTGCCGTCGATCGCCGCGGCGATCGAGCAGGCGGAGGCGTTGTCGTAGCACAGCGCGGACAGCACCGTCGGCACGTCGGCGGCCGCGGTGTGGGTGGAGCCCATCACCCGCAGCAGGGACGCCGCGGCCTCCTCCTGGTCGACGCTGGGGTCGTCCAGCAGCATNTGCAGATGCACCTCGAGGATCCGACAGGTGTCCTCGGCGCGCTCCAGGTAACGGCCGATCCAGAACAGGGACTCGGCGATCCGGCTCAGCACGACGCCTCCGGAAGCTGGTGCTGCTGCTGTTGCTGGGACTGCCGTTGCGAGAACGTCTCGGCCCCGATGTCGGCCATCGGGACGGCCAGCGGGGCGCTCTTGTGCTTCGCCTTCTTCNTTGGCGCCGCGCGAGCCCTCCCGCGCCAGCACCCAGGTGTCCTTGGACCCGCCCCCNTGGCTGGAGTTCACGATCAACTCGCCTTCTGGCAGCGCCACNCGGGTCAGCCCACCCGGCAGCACCGACACGGTCGAGCCGTTGTTGACCGCGAACGGGCGCAGGTCCACGTGCCGGGGCCGCAGGGTGCCGCCGATCATCGTCGGCACCGTGGAGAGCTGGACGACCGGCTGCGCGATCCAGCCACGGGGATCGTCGATGATCTTCGAGCGCAGCGCCTCCAGTTGGGGCTTCGTCGCGGCCGGGCCGATCACGATCCCCTTGCCGCCCGAGCCGTCCACGGGCTTGAGGACGAGTTCGTGCAGCCGGTCGAGCACCTCGGCGCGGCTGTCGGCGTCCTCCATCCGCCAGGTGTCCACCCCNGGCAGCACCGGCTCCTCGCGCAGGAAGTAGCGGATCAGGTCGCCGACGTAGGTGTAGACCAGCTTGTCGTCCGCCACCCCGTTGCCGACCCAGTTCGCGACGGTGAGGTTGCCGGCGCGCACGGCGTTGACCAAGCCCGCGCAGCCCAACGCGGAGTCGGCGCGGAACGTGGCGGGGTCGAGGAACTCATCGTCCACCCGCCGGTAGATCACGTGCACGGGGCTCAGCCCGCGAGTGGTCCGCACCGAGACGTGCCCGCCGCGGCAGATCAGGTCGCGGCCCTCGACCAGTTCGACGCCCATCATCCGGGCGAGCAGCGAGTGCTCGAAGTAGGCGGAGTTGAACACNCCCGGGGTCAGGACGACCACCGTCGGGTCGCTGACCCCGGACGGCGCGGCCGCCCGGAGCGCCGCCAGCAGTTGCAGCGGGTACTGCTCGACGGCCCTGATCCGGTGCCGGCTGGTCACCTCGGGCAGCGCCGAGAACATCGCCCGGCGGTTCGTCATCACGTACGAGACCCCNGAAGGGACCCGGACGTTGTCCTCCAGCACTCGGAAGACCCCGGCGTCGTCACGGACGAGATCGATGCCCGCCACGTGCACCCGGACGCCGTTGGGCGGCACCATCCCGTGCATCACCCGGTGGAAATGCGGCGAACTGGCCACGACCCGGCGCGGCATGACCCCGTCGGCGAAGACCCGGCCCTCGCTGTACACGTCGGCGAGGAACGCCTCCAGCGCGCGGACGCGCTGTGCCACGCCCGCCTCGATCGTCGCCCAGTCCTCGGCGGGCAGTATGCGCGGGACGATGTCGAGCGGGAACGGCCGCTCCTCACCGCCGATGTCGAAGGTGACGCCCTGATCCACGTAGGTGGAGCGCAGGTATTCGGCACGGGCACGCACCTCGGTGGCGTCGAGCGCCTCCAGCAGCGGCAGCGTCGAGGCGTACGCCTCCCGCACGCCGTCCGCGGCCATCATCTCGTCGTACGCTCCGGTCGGCGACGCGGCGTACGCGCGGAACAGGGCTTTCACAGCGCAAAGGGTAGGGACGCGCTGTTACGACCGCGTGTCGGTCGTGGAACGGTTCTGACGCGGTTTCGCCCGCACCACGGTGGCTGCGCCGGATCAGGACAGCCCGACGACGTTGCCGTGCTCGTCCAGATCCATCCGCTCGGCCGCCGGGTGGGCACCCAGACCGGGCATCGTCCGCATCTCGCCGCAGATCGCGTACACGTACCCGGCGCCGGCGGCCAGCCGGACCTCCCGGACGTACAGCCGCCAGCCGGTCGGAGCGCCGAGCAGCTTCGGATCGGCGGAGATCGACAGGTGCGTCTTGGCGATCACGACCGGCACGTGACCGAACCCGAGTCGCTCCAGCCGGGCAAGGTCGGCGCTGGCGGGCAGCGCGTAGTCGACGGCCGCCGCCCCGTAGACCCGGAGCGCGATCGCCTCGATCTTGGCGGCGAGCGGCTCGTCGAGCTCGTAGGTGTGGCGGAGCACGGACCGGGTCGCGGCCGCGGCGACCACCTCACGAGCCAGAGCCTCGGCGCCCGCCCCGCCCTCGCGGACGTGGGTCGTGACCGCCACCCGCGCGCCCGCAGCCTCCGCCACCCGGACGATCACGTCGTGCTCGGAGGCGTGATCGGTGTCGAAGGCGTTGATCGCGACCACGACCGGCACCCCGAAACCGTGCAGGATCTGCAGGTGCTTCTCCAGGTTGGCCGCGCCCATCCGGACGTCTTCGGGATTCTCCGCGAGCATCTCCGGNGGCAACGGACGACCGGCCACGACGCGGTACCGGCCGGAGTGCGCCTTCATCGCCCGCACGGTCGCGACCAGCACCGCGGCCGCCGGCTGAATGCCGGACGTGCGGCTCTTGATGTTGAAGAACCGCTCGGCGCCCATGTCGGAGCCGAACCCTGCCTCGGTGACGAGGTAGTCGCCCATCATCACCCCGAGCCGGTCCGCCGCCACCGAGGAGTGCCCCGTCGCGATGTTGCCGAACGGCCCCGCGTGCACCAGGGCGGGGGTGTTCTCCGTCGTCTGCAGCAGGTTGGGCTTCATCGCGTCCTTCAGCAGGACGGCCATCGCGCCCGCGGCCTTCAACTCCTCGGCGGTGACCGGTCGTCCGTCCATCGTGAAGCCGACGACGATGCGACCCAGCCGCTCGCGCAGGTCGGCCAGGGAGGTGGCCAGGGCGAGGATCACCATCACCTCGCTGGCGGCGGTGATGTCGAAGCCGGTCTGCCGGGCCAGCCCGTCCTCCTTCGCGCCGAGGCCGATCACCACCATCCGCAGCGAGCGGTCGTTCATGTCGACCACGCGTCGCCAGGTCAGGGCGCGCTGGTCGAGGTCGAACGCGTTGCCCTGGTGCAGATGGTTGTCGACCATCGCGGCAAGCAGGTTGTGCGCGGCGCTCACCGCGTGGGTGTCACCGGTCAGGTGCAGGTTCATCTGCTCCATCGGCAGGATCTGGCTGTAGCCGCCCCCGGCGGCACCGCCCTTGATGCCGAACGTGGGCCCCAGCGAGGGCTGCCGGACGGCCACCGTCGCGCCGTACCCGAGCCGCACCAGCCCCTGCGCGAGCCCCACCGAGGTGGTCGTCTTNGCCCTCCCCAGCGGGGTCGGCGTGACCGCCGTCACCACGATCAGCTTCCCCGGCTCCGGACGACGCGGCGCCCCGTCCAGCGGCACCTTGGCGACGTGGCGCCCGTAGGGTTCCAGGGCCGCCGGGTCCAGCCCGGCGCGCGCGGCGAGCGCGTCCAGGCCCAGCAGCGGCGTCGTCCGGGCGATGTCCAGGTCGGAGGGCAGGTCGGCCATGAGGCCCAGTCAACACCCCGCCGGGAACCGATGGTCGGTGCCCTGCGGATCGCGTCCCACGACACCGGTGTCAGTCAGGTAGCGGTACAACCCGACCGGGTCGTTGGCGACGTCGGCGCGCCGTCGGTCTCGGCGACCCGGACCCGTGCGGAGGCGGCGAGGCGCTCGTCATTGGGCCGAGACGGGGCCACGCGGCGCTGGCGCGCGACGGTGGGCATGCGGGCAAGTCAAAGCGCAGCGGCTCCTGTCCCGGCGCCGGGAACGCGGCTACGTTGGGCGGGTGAGGATCGTGTGCGCCCCGGACTCGTTCAAGGAATCGATGAGCGCCCCGGAGGCCGCCGCGGCGATGACGCGCGGCGTGCACCGGGTGCTGCCCGACGCCGAGTGCGTCGAGGTACCGCTGGCCGATGGCGGGGAGGGCTTCGCCGAGTCCCTCGCGGGGAGCCTGGGCGGCGATCTGGTCGACGTGCCCGTGGTGGACGCGCTGGGTCGTCCGACGATCGGGCAGTTGCTCGTCGCCGGGGACCTGGCCGTCGTCGAGGTCGCGCAGGCGGTCGGTCTCGACCGCATCGCCGCCGGCGAGNCGCGACCCCTGGCCGGCACCTCCCGCGGGGTGGGGCACCTCATCCGCGCGGCCCTTGACCGGGGCGCCCGGCGGATCGTGGTGGGGCTCGGCGGCAGCGCGACCAACGACGGGGGCGCCGGCATGCTGGCCGAGTTGGGCGTGCTGTTCACCGACGAGGCGGGCGAGCCGGTGGATCCCCTTCCCCGCGATCTGCCCCGGGTGGCCGTGGTCGACGCCTCGGGGCTCGATCCGCGGCTGACGGACGTGAACGTCGAAGCCGCCTGCGACGTGACCGCGCCCTTGTGCGGCCCCGGGNGCGCCTCGGCGGTGTTCGGCCCCCAGAAGGGCGCGACCCCGGAGCAGGTCGCGGTGCTGGACGCCGCGCTGGCCCACCTCGCCGAGTTCAGCGGACGAACGCACGAGGCGAACCTGCCCGGCGCCGGCGCGGCCGGCGGCCTGGGCTGGGCGCTGCTGGCGTTCCTGAGCGCCAGCACCCGGGCCGGATTGGATCTGGTGGCCGACCTGGTCGGTCTCGACGCCGCCATCGCGGGCGCCGACCTCGTCCTGACCGGCGAGGGCTCGGTCGACGGACAGACCCTGCAAGGCAAGACACCCGCTGGTGTCGCGGCCCGGGCGTCCCGCGCAGGGGTGCCCGTCGTCGTGTTCGCCGGACGGGTGGCTGCCGAGGCCGACGTCCTGCTCGACCACGGGGTGACCGCGCTCGTGCCGATCCTGCCGCGGCTGGTCCCGCTGGAGCAGGCGCTGGCCGAGGGCGCGGTGAACCTGGAGCGGGCGGTGGCGACCGTCCTCCGGCTCTGGACCGCGGGGGCCCGCTGAGGGACGCTGGCCCGATGGAATCCACCTCGCCGCACCGCCCTTCCCCGCGGCCCAGGGCTGGGTTTTCGCCGCCATGAGCGCGCTGGAAAGCACGGTGGAGCGTGAGTTCACCGAGTTCGACGCCAGCGCCGGACCGCAGACCCTGCTCGCGCGGTGGAACGAGCAGCACGACATGACCAAGTGCGTCGTACTCGCTCTGCAGGGGGCACCCGAACCGGTCGGGAGCGGGGCCCGCGTCGGCCTCCCGCCGGTGCCGGACGAGCCGCGCCGGCTGCTCGGCTCGGCGTACCTGGCGCTGCTGGAGGCCGACAACCCGCACCTGGCCGACGACTGCTGGATCATGGTGCAACCGGAGGCGCGGCGCCGCGGCATCGGCACCGCGCTCTGGGGCGAGCTGTACCGGATCGCCACCGAGGCCGGCCGCACCTCGTTCGTCGGCTTCACCGGGCACCGGCCCTGCCCCGAGTGCGAGCAACTACCGGCCCCGACAGGCGTGGGCGCGGTTCCCGTGGACGCCGGCAGCCGGTTCGCATTGGCCTGCGGCTTCGCGCTGGAACAGGCCGAGCGCCTGTCCGTCCTCGACCTGCCGCTCCCCGATGGCCTGCTCGATCGGCTCGCGGCGCAGACTNCTCCCCACGCCCAGGGCTACGCGATCCGCACCTGGCAAGGGCCAACCCCGCCCGATCTGCTCGCGGGGGTGGCGGCGATGCAGGCCACGCTGTCCACGGACGCGCCGCGTTCGGGGATCGACTGGGAGCAGGAGGCCTGGGACGCAGAGCGCCAGCGTCGCGAGTACGAGGTGAACGCCGCGACCGGGACGAGTTATCGCGCTGTTGCGCTCACGGCTGCCGGGGAGGTCGTCGCGTACACCCTCCTCGTCCGGGAATACGAGCGCCCCGAACACGCCGTCCAGTGGAACACCGTGGTGGCCTCCGCCCACCGCGGACATCGGTTGGGACTGGCGGTGAAGGTGGCGAACCTGCGCCAGCTGGCCGAGGCCGAAGACGTGGGCCGGGTGCTGACCTGGAACGCCGGCGAGAACGACCACATGCTCGCGATCAACACCGCGCTCGGCTTCCGTCCGGTCTCGGTGAACGGTGCCTGGCAGTTGCGCGTCCCGCAGACCCCGTGATCGCTCGCCCGTCCGCGAGCCCGTGCCTGTGTCCCCGGACCGTTACGAGCGCTCGCCCGGTCCGCGAGCCATCGCTGGTGGGTGAGCGAGGGCACCACGCAGGCTAGTCCCCGGTTGCGCTCACGCCTCGTCCAGCACCTCCCGGAGCCGGGCGGCGAAGGCTTGCGGCTGGCTGCCCATGCCCCACTCCTGCGGCACGAACCCCGCGTGATGGCTCGGGAATGCGGTGACGTCCAGGTCCAGCGCCTTCGCCAGCGACCTCCCGCCGCGCGCGGCGATCGCGTCGCCCGACTCGTCACCGACCCCGATCACGAGCCGCGTCGGCGCTTCCCGCAGCCGGTCGAGATCCGGACGATGCGCGCCGCAGGTGCGGATGTTCTGGCTCAGCAGCGGATCGTTTCGGGTGCCGTCGTCGGTCATCGGCATGCCGAAATCGGCCGCATCGGGCGCGGGCCGATCCGGGTAGTCGGCGGGGATCTCGCCCTGCAGCATGGTGTACTCCATGAACTTCCCCATGGCCGGGCCGGGACCGGCCTCGTGGTAGATCCGCCGGATGGCGTCGGCGGTGGCCAGCATGATCGGGCCATCGGGCAGGAAGGCGGCCAAGGGCGGCTCGTGCGCGACCAGGGTTCGCACCAGTTCGGGCCGGCCCTCCACCAGGGCCAGACCGTTGACGGCCCCGCCGCTGGAGGCGAACACGTCGACCTGGCCGGCGGCCAGTGCCTCGATCACCCGGGACAGGTCGTCGGCATGCTCGGCCGGCCGGGTCTCGTCGGCGTCGTCGGTGCGCGGGCTGCGCGCCGTGCCCCGCGGGTCGTACGTGACCACCGGACGATCCGGGAAGGCGGCGGCCAGGGCGGCGAAGCCGGAGGCGTCCATCGGGGAACCGATGAGCAGCAGGGGCGTGCCGGAGTGGAGGTCGCCGTGCACGTCGTAGGTGATGGTTGCCCCAGGGGCATCGAGGGTGAACGTCTGGTCGGTCATGAGCACTCCGGTCGGCCGAGGGTCGGCACCACCCTAACCGCAGGAGTGCGGGTGCGCGGAGGCGGTCGTCCGGGCAGCGGACGATCAGTCGGCCAACGGCCCGAACCGTCCGCCGAGCGCGGTCAGCAACTCCTCGCCGCCGTCCTCGGCGGTCAGCACCCACACGCCCCGTCGCGTGATCGCGATCGTGTGCTCCCAGTGCGAGGCCAGCGAGCCGTCGCGGGTGACGACCGTCCATTCGTCGTCCAGGGTCGCGGTGCCCTCGCCACCGAGGGTGAGCATCGGTTCGATGGCCAGGCACATCCCGTTGACCAGCATGGGCCCGCGGTGCGGGCGACCGTAGTTGGGCACGTCCGGGGTNTGGTGCATGGCCGTGCCGATGCCGTGCCCGGTGTATTCGCGGACGATCCCGTACCGCTCCGGCTGAGCACCCACGTACCGCTCGATCGCGTGGCCGACATCCCCGATCCGAGCCCCCACCCTGGCGGCGGCGATACCGCGCCACATGGCCTCGCGGGTCACGTCGCTGAGCCGCTGCGCCCCGGCGGCCAACTCCCCNACCCCGAAGGTGATCGCGGAATCGCCGTGCCAGCCGTTCAGGATCGCGCCGAAGTCGACCGAGACGATGTCGCCGGGNGCCAGCACCCGTTCGCCGGGGATGCCGTGGACGATCTCGGAGTTCACCGAGATGCAGGTGACCCCGGGNAAGGGCGGTAGCCGGAAACCCGCGCCGTAGCCGAGGAAGGACGAGGTCGCGCCGGCCCGCGCGAGCTCCTCCCGGGCGAGCTGGTCGAGCTCGCCGGTGGTGACCCCGGGCGCCGCGGCCGCCTTGACGGCCGCCAGGGTGCGCGCGACGACCAGCCCGGCGGCGCGCATGGCGATGATCTGATCGGGTCGCTTGACCTCGATGCCGGCGCGGCTCACGNNAAGCGGCGAGCTTGGCGTCCAGCGCCGCCGCGATCCGCTCCGCAACCTCCTCGACGCTGCCCATGCCGTCCACCTCGACCAGGAGCCCCTGCTCGCGGTAGTGGGCCAGCAGCGGNNGTCGGTCTGCTCGGCGTAGACCTGGAAGCGGTGCCGGATGGTCTCCTCGTTGTCGTCGGCGCGGCCTTCGATCTCGGCCCGCTTGAGCATCCGGGCGACGAGCTCGTCCACGTTGCCGGTGATCGAAATCACCGCGTCCAGGTGCGTGCCGCGGGCGGCCATCCGCTCGGCGAGCGCCGTCACCTGGCCCAGCGTCCGGGGNAACCCGTCCAGCAGCCAGCCGTTGCGGCAGTCGTCGGCTGCGAGGCGTTCGAAGATCACCTTCAACGTCAGCTCGTCCGGCACGTAGCCACCAGAGCTGATGATGCGCTTGATCTGTTCACCGAGCGCGGTGCGGTTGGTGATGTTCTCTCGGAAGATCATTCCGGTCGAGATGGCCGGGATCTCGTAGCGGGCGGCGATGCCCTGGGCCTGGGTGCCCTTGCCGGCACCGGGCGGCCCCATGATGAGCAGTCTCATCGGAGGAACCCTTCATAGTTGCGCTGCTGCAGCTGGCTTTGGATCTGCTTCACGGTATCCAATCCAACGCCCACCACGATGAGAATGGACGTGCCGCCGAAGGGGAACTTGTTCTGCGTCCCGAAGATGATGAACGCGAGCGTGGGGATCAGCGAGATCAGCCCGAGATAGAGCGACCCGGGCGCGGTCAGCCGCGACAGGACGAACGACAGGTACTGCTCGGTCGGCTTGCCCGCCCGGATGCCGGGGATGAAGCCGCCGTACTTCTTCATGTTGTCGGCGACCTCTTCGGGGTTGAAGGTGATCGCCACGTAGAAGTACGCGAAGAAGATGATCAGCAGGAAGAAGATCGTGTTGTAGATCCAGTGATCGCCGCGGACGAGGTTCGCCTGGATCCAGGACGACACCGGCGAATCGGGCTGGAACTGCGCGTAGAGCACCGGCAGGTAGAGCATGGAGGAGGCGAAGATCACGGGGATGACGCCCGCCTGGTTGACCTTCATCGGGATATAGGTGGTCGTGCCGCCGAACAGGCGCCGGCCGACCATCCGCTTGGCGTACTGGACGGGGATGCGTCGTTGCGCCTGCTCCATGAAGATGACGCCGAGCATGACCAGCAGGCCGATGGCCAACACGATGATGAACGCGAGCCAGCCGGCCGCGCCCTCGCGGCTCTCCTTGATCGCCCACAGCGACGCGGGGAACTGGGCGGCGATCTGGGTGAAGATCATGACCGACATGCCGTTGCCGATGCCGCGGTCGGTGATCAGTTCACCCAGCCACATGATGATCCCGGTGCCGGCGGTCATGGTCAGCACCATCGTCACGACGGCGAAGATGCCCTTGTCGTACACCAGATCGCGGGAGCACCCNTGGAACAGCTGACCGTTCACCGCCAGCGTCACGAAGGCCGTGGAGTTCAGGACGGCCAGGACGAGGGTGAGGTAACGGGTGTACTGCGTGATCTTCTGGGTACCGGCCGCGCCTTCCTTCTTCAGCGTCTCCAGCCGCGGGATCACCACGGTGAGCAGCTGCAGGATGATCGAGGCGGTGATGTAGGGCATGATGCCGAGCGCGAAGATGGCCAGCTGCAGCAGCGCCCCGCCGGAGAACAGGTTGATCATGGAGTACAGCCCGGCGTTGGCCCCCGACGCGGCGTCGACGCGGCAGGCGTTGACGTTCACCATGTTGACGTTGGGCGTCGGGATCACCGAGCCCAGGCGGAACACAGCCAGGATGAACAGCGTGAACAGGATCTTCTTGCGAAGGTCCGGGGTTCGGAACGCGTTTAGGAAGGCGGAAAGCATCCGGCCGCTTCTCCTCGACAGATTTCAGGCAGACAACCTCAGCGACTCTATCAAGGAGGCCCGCAATTCCTGACATCAGGAACGCCTCGCGGGACCTCCTTGGGGATCGGACGGGTGCCGGCCCTGACTCCCGGCTCGGCGCCTCACCGTGAGGCCCACTCCCCACCTTGCGCCGCAATCCCACGGGGAGGCCACTCCCCACCCTGCGGGCAACCCCACGGGGAGGCCACTCCCCACCCTGCGGGGCAACCCCACGGGGAGGCCACTCCCCACCCTGCGGGGCAACCCCACAGGAGGCCACCCCCACCCTGCGGGCCAACCCCACAGGAGGCCACCCCCACCCTGCGGGCCAACCCCACAGGAGGCCACCCCCACCCTGCGGGCCAACCCCACGGGGAGCCCACACCCACCCAGGTGACAACCCCACTCTCATCTTCGGTACGCACTCACCTTGGGTACGCAATCTCGCCGCCGGAGGCGAGATTGCGTACCGAACCCGAGAGTCGGTACACAACCCGAGAGTGAGCGGCCCGCGGGCCCTGACGGACGGTGAGTGAGCAACGCCCTCCCAGCCGTGATCCCTCCGGGAGGCGCTGGTCCTACACCGACCAACCCTCCACGCCCGGCCGCTCCTCGGGCTCCGGACGAACCTGCCGGACCGCGGCCGACACCGCACGCAGCACCGCCCGCACCTGGTCATGGGACCACCGCCGGGCCAGATCCTCGTCCCCGCTGGCCACGGCGATCGCGATGCTGCGGTAGCGCGCGGCCCGGCGCGGGTCCTCGGGCACCGCACGGGAGCGCGTCNNTCGGCCCCCGGCTCCCCAAACGNNGACCAGGTCGGCCACCGCTGCGAACGCTTCGTTCCGGCCGGCCCGAAGCAGCAGCCCCAGGAAGTCGAGGTCGGCCGCGACGGCGTCACGGCTCGCTGGATGTGGCGCGAGGGTCGCGATCCGGTCGGCCAGCTCGACGAGGCGCTCCCGCTGGGCCTTCGTCGCGAATCGAGCCGCGAGCGACGCCGCCAGCGGCTGGACCGCGGCCCGCAACTCGGCGAGGTCCAGCAGGGCTTGACCTCGGTCCGGCCCGGCGAGCCGCCAGCCAACGACGCGCGGGTCGAGGGAACTCCAGCCCGCGCGTGGCTGCACGACGATCCCGACCCGGCGGCGCGAGACGACCAGACCCAGCGCCTCCAGGACGCGCATGATCTCGCGGGCAACGGTTCGGGAGATGCCGAACCGACCCTCGATACCCTCCAGCGTCAGCGTCGCACCGACGGCCACCCGGCCGGCGACGATGTCCTGGCCGAGCAGGTCGAGGGCGTGGTGGTGCAAGTGGGGCGTGGCCATGGCTCTCATCTGACGTAACGGGCCGGACCCGGCCCAACCTAGTCTCGGGCGCCGGACGTCCGCCACCACCTCGCCTGAGGGCTGGGAACGATCGTCTCGCCCGGCGAAGGCGGTTCCCTTGACCACCGCACTCCCATCGGCTGCGCACCATCCGTGCGGTCGTACGCCGGGGAGCGGCGCCGGCACCACTCCGAACGGCGCTGCTCCAGGGACGGGGCCAGCTGCGCCCGGTGGTTTCGCGCTCGGGGACCCGTCCGCCTCCGGACGGACGCCCGGCAGGCGGTGTCACCAGCGGCGAGCGCTCCAAACCATCCCCGGGGCCAACCCCAGACAGCGGCGCCGACGCTCCCCTACCCGGGAAACCATCCCGGGACCGGCCCTGTCAGCAGCGTCGGGCGCTCCCTCACCCAAGGGGGAACCATGCCCGGCCGGCGCCAGCCGCTCCGCGCGAGCCGCCCGTTGCGCACCCGCGGGCAAAGCCCCCGACAGCGAGCCTCCCCGGCGACCCGGCGACGACGCGGATCGGAACGCGACAAGGGGTGGGACGTTACCGTCCCACCCCTTGTCTGAGCGTGCCTTACAGCTGGGTCGTCGAACCGCCGGCCGCCTCGAGCTTGCTCTTGGCCGAGGCCGAGAACGCGTGCGCGCTGACCTCCAAGGCCACCGACACGTCACCGTTGCCCAGCACCTTGACCAGGCTGCCGTCACGGACGGCTCCCGCGGCCACCAGGTCCGCGACGCTCACCGCGCCGCCGCCGGGGAACAGCTCGGCGAGCCGGCCCACGTTGACGACCTGGTACTCCGCGCGGAACGGGTTCTTGAACCCGCGCAGCTTGGGCAGCCGCATGTGCAGCGGCATCTGCCCGCCCTCGAAGTTCTCGGGCATGTTCTTGCGGGCGCCGGACCCCTTGGTGCCCCGGCCCGCGGTCTTGCCCTTGGAGCCCTCGCCGCGACCCACACGGGTCTTGGCGGTCTTGGCTCCGGGGGCCGGACGCAGATGATGAACCTTCAACGGCATGTCACTCGACCTCCTCGACGGCGACCAGGTGCGGGATGGCCTTGACCATGCCCCGCAACTCCGGGCGATCCTCGATCACCACGACGTCGCCGATGCGCTTGAGCCCCAGCGAACGCAGGGTCTCGCGCTGATTGTGCTTACCACCGATCCCAGACTTGATCTGGGTCACCTTCAACCGTGCCATGTCAGTGCGACTCCTCCGCGCGGGCCCGCAGGATCGCGGCCGGGGTGACGTCCTCGACGGACATGCCACGCCGACGGGCGACCTGCTCGGGCTCTTCGAGGCTCTTCAGCGCGGCCACCGTGGCGTGCACCACGTTGATCGCGTTGTCCGAACCGAGCGACTTGGCGAGCACGTCGTGCACACCGGCGCACTCCAGGACGGCNCGGGCCGAGCCACCGGCGATGACGCCGGTACCGGGNGAGGCCGGACGAAGCATCACGACACCGGCCGCTTTCTCGCCCTGCACCGGATGCGGGATCGTCCCCTGGATNGCGGGGACGCGGAAGAAGTGCTTCTTGGCCTCCTCCACGCCCTTGGCGATCGCCGCCGGAACCTCGCGGGCCTTGCCGTAGCCGACGCCCACGGTGCCGTCACCGTCGCCCACCACGACCAGCGCGGTGAAGCTGAACCGCCGGCCGCCCTGGACGACCTTGGCGACCCGGTTGATGGCGACGACCCGCTCCAGGTAGTTGCTCTTCTCCTTCTCAGCGACGGCGGCCTGACCACGACGGTCTTCGCGGCCGCGACGCTCACCACCAGCGGCACCGCCACCGCGGCGCTGGTTTCCATTCATCGCTTGTTACCTTTCCGATCCGTCAGAATCCGAGACCCGCTTCGCGAGCGCTGTCAGCCAGCGCGGCGAGCCGTCCGTGGTACTTGTTGCCGGCCCGGTCGAAGACGACCTGGTCGACCCCGGCCTTCTTGGCCCGCTCGGCGATCAGGGCGCCGACCTGCTTGGCCTTGGCGGTCTTGTCGCCGGTGGCCGCACGCACGTCGGCCTCCATCGTGGACGCCGACGCCAGGGTCGCCCCGACGGTGTCGTCGATCACCTGCGCGAACAGGTGCCGCGCCGACCGGGTGACCACCAGACGGGGACGCGCAGCGTCGCCGTGGATCCGCTTGCGGCCCCGCGCCTGCCGGCGCAGCCGCGCCGCGGCCCGGTCGGCCATGCCCTTGTTGTTCGACAACGAGATGGCCATCACTTGCCCGCCTTTCCAACCTTGCGGCGAATGCGCTCGCCGGCGTACTTCACGCCCTTGCCCTTGTACGGCTCGGGCTTGCGGAGCTTGCGGATGTTGGCCGCAACCTCGCCGACGACCTGCTTGTCGATGCCGTAGACGGTGAAGGCCGTCGGCTTCTCGACCGAGAACGTCACGCCCTCGGGGGCGTCCACGATAACCGGGTGGCTGTAGCCGAGGTTGAACTCCAGCTGCTGCGGACCCTTCGAGATCACGCGGTAACCGACCCCGACGATCTCGAGCTTCTTCTCATACCCGGCGGTCACGCCGGTCACCATGTTGGCGACCAGGGTGCGGGTCAGGCCGTGCAGCGAGCGGCTGGTGCGCTCGTCGTCAGGACGGGTCACCTCCAGCTCGCCGGCCTCGTTCTTGGCGACCTTGATGGGCTCGGCCACGACGTGGCTGAGCGCGCCCTTGGGGCCCTTCACCTGCACGTGCTGGCCGTCGAGGGTGACCTCGACGCCCGCCGGAATGGCGATGGGGAGCCTGCCGATACGCGACATGTCAGTTCTCCTCTCTCACCAGACGTAGGCGAGCACTTCGCCGCCGACGGACTTGGCCTTGGCCTCGCGGTCGGTCAGCAGGCCCTGGGACGTCGAGATGATCGCGATCCCCAGGCCGCCGAGCACCTTCGGCAGGGCGGTGGACTTGGCGTAGACACGCAGACCGGGCTTGGAGATCCGCCGGACGCCGGCGATGGACCGCTCGCGGTTCGAGCCGTACTTCAGCGTGATCTTCAGGGTCTTGCCGACCTCGCCCTCGGCGGGCTCGTTGACCTCGAAGCCGGCGATGTAGCCCTGCTGCTTCAGGATCTCGGCGATGCCCACCTTGATCTTGCTGTGGGGCATGCTCGTCGACTCGTGGTACGCCTGGTTGGCGTTGCGCAGACGCGTCAGCATGTCTGCGATCGGGTCAGTCATGGTCATGACTTGATTTCTTCTTTCTCGGGCGGTTTCAGGTCGTCGGACGGACGCCTGACCTGCTCGGGTTGTGGAGGCCGCGGTCGCGGCCACCGGGGTTGGTCACCAGGAGGACTTGGTCACGCCAGGGAGCTCGCCCTTGTGGGCCATCTCCCGGACGCACACGCGGCACAGGCCGAACTTGCGGAACACCGCCTTGGGACGCCCGCACTTGCTGCAGCGGGTGTACGCCCGGACGCCGAACTTCGGCTTGCGGCTCTGCTTGACCTTCAGCGCAGTCTTAGCCATGAATCAGCTCACTTCTTCTTCAGGGACTTCTTCTGGGCGCTCTTGCTGCCACCCACGGGACGCCGCTTCTTGGCGACGATCTTCTTCGGGTCGTTCTCGGGCGCCTTGAACGGGAAGCCCAGCGCCTTCAGCAGCGCGCGGCCCTCGTCATCGGTCTCGGCCGTGGTCACGAACGTGATGTCCATGCCCCGCAGCCGATCGATGCGGTCCTGATCGATCTCGTGGAACATGACCTGCTCGGTCAGGCCGAAGGTGTAGTTGCCCTTGCCGTCGAACTGCCGGGCCGAGAGGCCGCGGAAGTCACGGATGCGGGGCAGCGCCAGGGTCAGCAGCCGGTCGGCGAACTCCCACATGCGGTCACCGCGCAGGGTGACGTGGCAGCCGATCGGCATGCCCTCGCGCAGCTTGAACTGGGCGATGGACTTGCGGGCCTTGGTGACCGCCGGCTTCTGGCCGGTGATCTGGGTGAGGTCGCGGATCGCGCCGTCGATCACCTTGGAGTCCCGCGCGGCGTCGCCGACACCCATGTTGACCACGATCTTGGTCAGGCCGGGGATCTGCATGACGTTGCCGTAGCCGAACTCCGCGTTCAGCGCCGGCGCGATCTCCTCGCGGTACTTCTGCTTCAGCCGCGGCACGCCGCCGGACGACGAGGACACCCTGCCCTCGGCGACCGCCACCGGTGCGGCCGGCTTGTAGATCGCGGGGGCACCCTGCTGCGGCTTGCCCTGCGGCTTCTTGGCCGGGGCCTTGCTCGGGGCGGCCATCAGATCTCCTTCCCGGTCTTGCGGGCGATCCGGACGCTCCGGTACGCGGTGTACTCGGTCCCGTCCGCACGCTTCTTGGTGACCTCTTCGCGCTCGTAACCCACCCGGGTCACGACCTCCTTGCCGTCCACCTTCACGACGAGCTGGACGTTGGAGGCGTCGATCGGCGCTTCCTTGGTCACGATGCCGCCGGTCTTGCCCTGACGGCCCTGGGCCTGCTGCTCGGGGTGTGCCGCTTGACGACGTTCACGCCCGCGACCACCACCCGGCCGGCCTTCGGATCGACCTCGAGCACGTCACCGACGACGCCCTTGTCCTTGCCGGCGATGACCTTGACGCGATCGCCCTTCTTCACGTGGAGCGAGTTCGCCATTCAGATCACCTCCGGCGCCAACGAAATGATGCGCATGTACTTCTTCTCACGGAGCTCACGTCCGACCGGACCGAAGATGCGGGTGCCACGGGGCTCGCCGTCGTTCTTCAGGATCACGGCCGCGTTCTCGTCGAACTTGATGTAGGAACCGTCGGGACGACGGGTCTCCTTCACCGTGCGGACGACGACGGCCTTGACCACCTCGCCCTTCTTCACGTTGCCACCGGGGATGGCGTCCTTGACCGTGGCGACGATGCGGTCGCCCAGGCCGGCGTAGCGACGCTTGGAGCCGCCCAACACCCGGATGCAGAGCAGTTCCTTCGCCCCGGTGTTGTCGGCGACCTTGAGTCGCGTCTCCTGCTGGATCATTTCTTCATCCNNCCTGCCTTACTTGGCCTTCTCGAGGATCTCGACCACACGCCAGCGCTTCGTCGCCGACATGGGACGGGTCTCCATCACCCGGACGCGGTCGCCGACGCCGGCGGTGTTGGCCTCGTCGTGCGCCTTCAGCCGCACCGAGGAGGTCATGACCTTCCCGTACAGCGGGTGCTTGGCGCGCTGCTCGACGGACACGACCACGGTCTTGTCCATCTTGTCGCTGACCACGATGCCCTCACGGACCTTGCGGGCGCCCTCGCGCTTGTTCTCACTCATGTCACTCACTTGTCCTCATCGGGATCGGGCACGATGCCGAGGTTGCGCTCCTGCAGCACGGTGTAGATGCGCGCGATGTCCTTGCGCACCTCCCGCAGCCGGCCGTGGGACTCCAGCTGACCGGTGGCCGCGGCGAACCTCAGGTTGAACAGCTCTTCCTTGTACTCGACGACCTTGGCGTTCAGCTCAGCCCGGCTGAGCCCGCGCAGATCGGCGGCGGTCATGGTCTTCGCCATCAGATGTCACCTGCTTCCCGCTTGATGAAGCGAGCCTTGAACGGCAGCTTGTGAATGGCCAGGCGCATGGCCTCGCGGGCCACGTCCTCGTGCACGCCGGACAGCTCGAACAGCACGCGTCCGGGCTTGATGTTGGCGATCCACCACTCGGGNGAACCCTTGCCGGAACCCATCCGGGTCTCGGCGGGCTTCTTGGTCAGCGGACGGTCGGGGTAGACGTTGATCCACACCTTGCCACCACGCTTGATGTGGCGGGTCATGGCGATACGGGCGCTCTCGATCTGACGGTTGGTCAGGTACGAGGACTCCAAAGCCTGGATGCCGTAGTCGCCGAACGCCAGCTTGGTGCCGCCCTTGGCAGCGCCCGACCGCTTCGGGTGGTGCTGCTTGCGGTGCTTGACACGACGGGGAATCAACATGATCAGGCTCCTGCACTCTCGGTCGCGGGCGCCTCGGACGGGGCCGCCTCGGCCACACCCTCGGCGCGACGGCGGCCGCCGCGCTCGCCACCCCGGCCGGCCGGACGATCGCCACGATCGTCGCGACGCGGGCCACGGGCCGGACGGCGCTGCCCACCGGCAGCGGCCCGGGCGGCCTTCTGAGCGGCGCGCTCGNGCGCGGTTGCCCGACACGTCGCCCTTGTAGATCCACACCTTCACGCCGATCCGGCCGAAGGTGGTCTTGGCCTCGTAGAAGCCGTAGTCGATGTCGGCGCGCAGGGTGTGCAGCGGCACGCGGCCCTCGCGGTAGAACTCCGACCGGCTCATTTCCGCGCCGCCCAGACGACCCGAGCACTGGATCTTGATGCCGGTGGCACCCGACCGCATCGCGGTCTGCTGCGCCTTGCGCATCGCGCGGCGGAACGCCACCCGGGCGCCCAGCTGCTCGGCGATGCCCTGGGCGACCAGCTGCGCATCGGTCTCGGGGTTCTTCACCTCGAGGATGTTCAGCTGCACCTGCTTGCCGGTCAGCTTCTCCAGCTCGGCGCGCACCCGCTCGGCCTCGGCGCCGTTACGGCCGATGACGATGCCCGGGCGGGCGGCGTACAGGAAGATCGTGACCCGCTCGGAGCGGCGCTCGATCTCCACCGAGGAGATGCCGGCGCGCTCCAGCGTCTTGTGCAGGTAGCGGCGGATCTTGACGTCCTCCGCCACGTGCTCGGCGTAGTTCTTGTCCGCGTACCAGCGCGTCTTGTGGTCGGTGGTGATGCCCAGGCGGAAGCCGTGGGGGTTGATCTTTGACCCATGCTCAGGCCTCCTTCGAATCCTTGGGCTCGACGACGACGGTGATGTGGCTGGCCCGCTTGAGGATGCGGCTGGCCGAGCCCTTGGCCCGCGGCCGGATCCGGCGCAGCGTCATGCCCTCGTCCACGAACGCGGCGCTGATGAACAGCTCATCGGCGCGCAGGTCCTCGGTCTGCTGGGCGTTGGCGGACGCCGAGGCGACCACCTTGTACACCGGCTCCGAGGCGGCCTGCGGGGCGAACTGCAGCACGCTCAGGGCCTCGGTGACGTCCATGCCGCGGACGAGGTCGACGACGCGGCGGACCTTGGTCGGAGACATCCGGACGTGACGCGCGATGGCGTAGCTGCCAGGACGATCCCCGAGCAGGGCGGAACGCCGACTGGGTCGGTTCTCCTTGTTGCTCATTGTCATTCCTTCTTCGCTGGCCTCAGCGGCGACGCGACTTCTTGTCTTCCTTGATGTGACCGCGGTAGGTCCGGGTCGGGGCGAACTCCCCGAGCTTGTGGCCGATCATCGACTCGGTGACGAACACCGGGACGTGCTTGCGTCCGTCGTGCACCGCGATCGTGTGCCCGATCATGTCGGGGACGATCATCGAGCGGCGCGACCAGGTCTTGATGACCTGCTTGGTGCCCTTGGCGTTCTGGGCGTCGACCTTCTTCGTCAGATGGTCGTCGACGAACGGGCCCNNTTCTTCAGGCTGCGTGGCATCTGCTTATCTCACCNNTGTTCCAATCAGCGCTTCTTGCCGGCCTTGCGGCGACGGATGATCAGGCGANGAGCTCGCCTTGTTCTTGTCCCGGGTGCGGCCCTCGGGCTTGCCCCACGGGCTGACCGGGTGCCGGCCACCGGAGGTGCGACCCTCGCCACCGCCGTGCGGGTGGTCGATCGGGTTCATGACGACGCCACGGACGGTCGGGCGGATGCCCTTCCAGCGGCTGCGGCCCGCCTTGCCCCAGTTGATGTTGGACTGCTCGGCGTTGCCGACCTCGCCGACGGTCGCGCGGCAGCGCACGTCCACCATCCGCATTTCGCCCGAGGGCAGCCGCAGGGTGGCGTACTTNGCCCTCGCGGGCGACCAGCTGGATCCGGGCACCGGCCGAGCGGCCGAGCTTGGCCCCGCCGCCGGGACGCAACTCCACGGCGTGCACCGTGGTGCCGACCGGGATGTTGCGCAGCGGCAGGTTGTTGCCGGGCTTGATGTCGGCACCCTCNNACCGGCCTCCACCGCGGCACCCTGGTTGAGGCCGAGCGGGGCGATGATGTAGCGCTTCTCGCCGTCGGCGTAGTGCAGCAGCGCGATCCGGGCGGTGCGGTTCGGGTCGTACTCGATGTGCGCGACCTTGGCCGGCACCCCGTCCTTGTCGTAGCGCCGGAAGTCGATCAGCCGGTAGGCCTGCTTGTGGCCGCCGCCGATGTGCCGGGTGGTGATCCGGCCGGAGTTGTTGCGGCCGCCGGTCTTCGGCTTCGGGGCGAGCAGCGACTTCTCCGGGGTGGAGCGGGTCAGCTCGACGAAGTCAGCCACGGACGAGCCGCGACGGCCCGGCGTGGTCGGCTTGTACTTACGGATTCCCATGTCTGTTCTCTCCCTGCCTCAGCCAACCGAACCGAAGATGTCGATCCGCTCGCCGTCGGCGACGGTCACGATGGCCCGCTTGGTGTCGGGACGCTTGCCCCAGCCGGCCCGGGTCCGACGCTTCTTGCCGGCGCGGTTGATGGTGTTCACGTTCGTGACGTGGACGCCGAAGACGGCCTCGACCGCGATCTTGATCTCGGTCTTGTTCGCCCGGGGTCGNACCAGGAACGTGTACTTGTTCTCGTCCAACAGCCCGTAGGACTTCTCGCTGACCACGGGGGCCAGCAGGATGTCGCGCGGGTCCTTGATCTTCAGGTCACTCACTTGGCGTCCTCCTTGGGCTGCACGGCGTTGACGAAGCCGGCCTTCTCGGCAGCCTTGACGGTCTTGAACCAGACCTCGGCGATCGTCCGGTCGTACCAGGGCGACTCAGGGGTGTGGAACTTCATCGAGTCCTCGTTGCCCTTGATGTCGAACCCGGCGGGAGGCTCGTCACCGCGGCAGGAGTCCTTGCCGTAGTCCTTGGCGGCGGGCTCGTCCGCAGCGGCCTCCTCGACGACCTTCGCGGCCTTCGCCTTCGGTGCCTCGGCGATCTCGTCGGCGGCGGCTTCCTTGGTGGCCTTCACCGCGGCCCGGGCCTTGGGAGCCTCGGTCTCGGTGGCGACGGTCTCGGACTCGGCGGCGACGGCCTTCACGCTCTTGCCCTTGGCGGGGCCGCTGACGAAGGCGGCGAGGGCGGCGGAGGTGAAGACCACGTCGTCGGCGATCAGCACGTCGTAGGCGTTGAGCTGGTCGACGGCGATCGCGTGGACGGAGGCCACGTTGCGCAGGCTCAGCCAGGCGACGTCCTCGTCCCGGGACAGCACGACGAGGATCTTCGCGCCGGCGACATCCGCGAGGGCCTGCAGCGCCTGCTTGGTCGACGGGGTCTCACCGGAGACGACCGCCTCGATCACGTGGACGCGATCGGCACGGGCCCGGTCCGACAGCGCACCGCGGAGCGCGGCGGCGATCATCTTCTTGGGCGTCCGCTGGGCGTAGTCACGCGGCTGCGGGCCGTGGACGGTGCCACCACCGGTCCACTGCGGGGCGCGGCGCGAACCCTGACGGGCGCGGCCGGTGCCCTTCTGGCGCCACGGCTTGGCGCCACCGCCGGAGACCTCGCCCCGGGTCTTGGTGGCGTGCGTGCCCTGGCGGGCGGCGGCCTGCTGGGCCACGACCACCTGGTGGATCAGCGGGATGTTGGCCTGGACGTCGAACAGCTCGCCCGGCAGCTCGGCCGTGGCGGAGGACGACCCCAGGACCTTCACGGTCTGGCTCATGCTCAGGCCCCTTCTTGGCGGCGGTGCGCAGCACGACCAGGGCGCCCTTGGGGCCGGGCACGGAGCCCTTGACCAGGATCAGCCCGCGCTCGGCGTCGACCGCGTGAATGGTGAGGTTCTGGACGGTGACCTGCTCGACGCCCATCCGGCCGGCCATCCGCTTGCCCGGGAAGATCCGGGACGGGGTGGCGCAGGCGCCGATGGAACCGGGCGAGCGGTGCTTGCGGTGCACACCGTGGGAGGCGCGCAGGCCGCCGAAGCCGTGCCGCTTCATGACGCCCGCGGTGCCCTTGCCCTTGGAGACGCCGGTCACGTCGACGATCTCAGCGGGCTCGAAGGTCTCGGCGGTCAGTTCCTGGCCGAGGCTGTAGGTGGCGGCGTCACCGGTGCGGAACTCGACCAGGTGCTTGCGCGGGGTGACCCCGGCGCGCTCGAAGTGCCCGGCCTCGGGCTTGGTGACCTTCTTGGCCTTGACCGCGCCGAACCCGAGCTGGACGGCAGAGTAGCCGTCGGCCTCGGGGGTGCGGACCTGGGTCACGACGCAGGGGCCGGCCTGGATCACGGTGACGGGGACGACCCTGTTGTTGGCGTCCCAGGTCTGGGTCATGCCGAGCTTGGTGCCCAGCAGCCCCTTCACAGTTCGTTCGTTGCTCATGTCTGGGGACCTCACGGAAGCTTGATCTCGATGTCGACCCCGGCCGGGAGGTCGAGCCTCATCAGCGAGTCGACGGTCTTGGGCGTGGGGTCGAGGATGTCGATCAGCCGCTTGTGGGTGCGCATCTCGAAGTGCTCGCGGCTGTCCTTGTACTTGTGCGGCGAACGGATGACGCAGAACACGTTCTTCTCCGTGGGCAGCGGCACGGGGCCTGCCACCTTGGCGCCGGTGCGGGTCACCGTGTCGACGATCTTCTTCGCCGAGGAATCAATGACCTCGTGGTCGTAAGCCCGGAGTCGGATCCGGATCTTCTGTCCCGCCACTGGTTTTCCTTCTTCTCGTCGGTACGTTCCTCCGACCCCCGCGGTCGGGCGTGTCGGGCCTCTCAGGGCCGCACACAACCTCTGCGAAGTTGTGGTAGGGCCCGGCGAACGGCTCGCCCGGCTCCGGGGACGGCGGGTCTCGCGTGTCGGCACGCCCGAGGGCGTGCCACGGCGACCTGCCGCGGAGCAACCGGACTATCTTGTCATGACGGCGCAGCGGCGATCAAATCGTCGCGGTGGCCCCGCGCGGGCGGTTGGGACACGCTACTCGATGACCCGGACCGACCCGAAGAACACCATGACCCGGCTCCTCGACCCCGACGGGACCGGGTTCACTGTGCCGGATCCTGGTGCACCTGTTCGGGGAGTGCGGCCGGCACGCCGGCCACGCCGACCCGCACCGGGAGTCGATCGACGGGGCCGTCGGCGACTGAGCCGGCGCCGTCCGTCGACTGGTCAGACGTTGCGCCGGTACCGGCCGCCGACCTCGAACAGGGCGTCGGTGATCTGGCCCAGGGAGCAGACCCGCACGGTCTCCATCAGTTCGCCGAACAGCTTGCCGCCCTCGGTGGCCACCCGCTGCAGCCGGGCCAGGGCGGCAGGCGCCTCGGCCGCGTGCCGGGCGTGGAAGTCGGCCAGCCGCGCCAGCTGGGAGCGCCGCTCGGCCTCGGTGCCCCGGGCCAGCGCGGTGGGCTCGGCGTCGCGGGCATCGGGGTCGAGGAAGGTGTTGACGCCGACGATGGGCAGGCTGCCGTCGTGCTTGCGGGTCTCGTAGCGCAGCGACTCGTCCTGGATCCGGCCGCGCTGGTAGCCGGTCTCCATCGCCCCCAGCACCCCGCCACGGTCGGCGAGCCGGTCGAACTCGGCCAACACGGCCTCCTCGACCAGGTCGGTGAGCCGCTCGACCACGTACGAGCCCTGCAACGGGTTCTCCACCGCCGAGAGCCCCCACTCGGCGTCGATGATCACCTGGATCGCCAGCGCCTTGCGCACCGAATGCGGCGAGGGNGTGGTCACCGCCTCGTCGTAGGCGTTGGTGTGCAGGCTGTTGGCGTTGTCGTACAGCGCGCACAGCGCCTGTAGGGTCGTCCGGATGTCGTTGAAGTCCATCTCAGCGGCGTGCAGCGACCGGCCCGAGGTCTGGACGTGGTACTTCAGCTTCTGCGCCCGCTCCCCNGCCCCGTAGCGATCGCGCAGGGCGATCGCCCAGATCCGCCGCGCCACCCGGCCGATCACGGTGTACTCGGCGTCCATGCCGTTGGAGAAGAAGAACGACAGGTTCGGGGCGAAATCGTCGATGGCGAGACCGCGGGCGAGGTAGGTCTCGACGTAGGTGAAGCCGTTGGCCAGGGTGAACGCCAGCTGGGTGATGGGGTTCGCCCCGGCCTCGGCGATGTGGTAGCCGCTGATCGAGACCGCGTAGAAGTTACGGACGCCGTGCTCGACGAACCACTCCTGGACGTCGGTCATCGCCCGCAGCGCGAAGTCGATCGAGAACAGGCAGGTGTTCTGGCCCTGGTCCTCCTTGAGGATGTCGGCCTGGACGGTGCCACGGACGGTGCGCAGCACCTCGTCGCGGCGCTCAAGCGGCTGCTGGTCGAGCGCGGCGTTGAGGAACATGGCCAGGATCGCCGGGGCGGGTCCGTTGATGGTCATCGACACCGAGGTCGTGGGCGCCGCCAGGTCGAAGCCGGCGAACAGGTCGCGCATGTCGTCCAGGGTCGCGATCGAGACCCCGGAGGTACCCACCTTGCCGTACACGTCGGGACGGACGTCGGGATCGCGGCCGTACAGGGTCACCGAGTCGAACGCCGTCGACAGCCGGGTGGCCGGCTGATCGTCGGCCAGCAGGTGGAAGCGGCGGTTGGTGCGGGCCGGGTCGCCCTCGCCGGCGAACATCCGGGTCGGCCGCTCACCGGAACGCCGGTGGGCGAAGACACCGGCGGTGAACGGGAACGCCCCNGGAACGTTCTCCTCGCGCAGATACCGGACGAGGGCCGCCGGGTCGTGCTCCGGCGGGGTCGCGACCACCGGCAGCCGGAGGCCGGACAGGGTGGTCACCGTCTGCGGCTCCGCCGCCGCGCGCTGCGCCCAGGCGGCCAGCAGCGCGTCGGTGTCGGGGTCGACGGCCGCGGCGAGCCGGGCGCGCAGGGCCGACAGCCCCTCGTCCGGCGAGTCCAGCAGGGCGGCGGTGGCCTCGACCTGGTCGCGACGCCGGACAGCCTCGGCCTGCGCGCGGGTGCGGGCGTGGTAGCCGCGGACCGTCGCCGCCACGTCGGCGAGGTAGCGCTCCCGGCCGCGGGGCACGATCACCTGGGCGGTCGAGGGCACCCGTCCGGTGGGCCGCGGCAGCCGGGGTCGAAGCGCCGCNAGCCCGCGCCCGGACAGGAGCCGCTGGACCTCGCCGTAGAGCGCGGTGACCCCGTCGTCGTTGAAGCGGGACGCCACGGTGCCGAACACGGGCTGGTCCTGCCAGGGGTGGCGGAATCCGTCNCGGTTGCGCTGAAGCTGCTTCGCGACGTCCCGCCGAGCGTCTTCGGCCCCACGGCGGTCGTACTTATTGATCGCCACCACGTCGGCCACCTCCAACGCGGCGATCTTCTCCAACTGGGAGGCGGCCCCGAACTCCGGCGTCATCACGTAGAGGGTCACGTCGGCGTGGTCGGCGATGGCCGCGTCGCCCTGGCCCACGCCGGGNGTTTCGACGATGACCAGGTCGTACCCGGCGGCCCGATAGGCGGTGATCAGGTCGGGCAGGTGCGCGGGAAGTCCGTCCGTCCCGCCCCGGGTGGCCACCGATCGGAAGAACACCCCGTCGGCCAGGGCGTTCATCCGGATCCGGTCGCCCAGCAGGGCTCCTCCACCGCGGCGCCGGGTCGGGTCGATGGCCAGCACCCCGATCCGCAGCGTGTCGCCGGAGTCGCGGCGCAGCCGAAGCAGCAGCTCGTCGGTCAGGGACGACTTGCCCGAGCCNCCGGTGCCGGTGATGCCCAGCACGGGGATGGCCGGAGCGTGCCTGGCGAGTTCGTCCGCGAGCTCGGGGGCGCCGGCTTGGAGCACGGTGAGCGCGCGGGCCAGCGCCCGGTCGTCCCCGGCGCGCACGGCTGCGACGTCCGGCGGGTCCGAGGTCAGGTCGGTGTCGCAGGCGGCGATCAGTTCGTTCACCATGGCCGGCAGGCCCAGCCGCTGCCCGTCGGCGGGGCTGTACACCCGCACGCCCAGGGCGCTCAACTGGGCGATCTCGTCGGCGACGATGACCCCGCCGCCGCCCCCGAACACCCGGACGTGACCCGCCCCGGCCTCCGCGAGCCGCCGGACGAGGTAGCCGAAGTACTCCAGGTGCCCGCCCTGATAGGACGAGACGGCCACCCCNTGCACGTCCTCGCAGACCGCTGCCCGGACGACCTCGTCGACGCTGCGGTCGTGGCCCAGGTGGACGACCTCGGCTCCTTGGGCCTGCAGCATTCGCCGGACGATGTTGATCGCCGCGTCGTGTCCGTCGAACAGGCTGGCGGCGGTGACGAACCGGACCGGGTGGGTCGGCACGTGCAGGTTCACCCGACCATTGAGCCACACCCGGACCCAAAGGTCACCCGGGGGCTGCGGACGCCGCGGAGCAGGTCGCAGGTCAGCCCGGCGGCGTCGGAACGAGCCGCAGGGCCAAGTGGGGGCAGGCGCGGACCGCCGCTCGGGCGTCGCGCAGGAGTTCCGCGGTCACCTCGCCCGCGACGACCGGGTAACCCCACTCGTCCAGGCTGACGAGTTCGGGCAGGAGTTCGAAGCACAGTCCCCGGGCCTTGCAGTTCGGCCAGTCGACGCGCAGCCGGTGGGTGCTCATGCAGACCTCCGCAGGATCGCGAAGCCGCATCGGCCGGCCGCGTGCAGGTCGAGTTCCGGCTCGAACGACCGCAGCAGCGAAGCGACGAGACGCACGGTGCCGTCGGGGTGGGCGCAGGCCCCTCGCCCGGGCAAGAGCCCGGTGAGTTCGGCCACGCGTTCCCGTCCGCTGCCGTCGGCCAGGGCGTCCATCGCGTCGGCGAGGGCGGGGAGGCCGTTGAGGCAGGGGCCGCACCGGCCGGCGCTCTCCCCGGCGAGGTAGCGCACGACGCGCGCGGTTTCGTCCACCGGGCAGGCGCCGACGGCCAGCGGCAGGACGATCCCCGCGCCGATGTTCGCCCCGAGCCGCAGCAGCTCCGCCCGGGACACCTCCGATCGGCTCAGCGCTCCCGCCTGCAGCCAGGCACCGTGGAAGCCGCCCACCAGGATGGGGGCGTTGAGGGCCTCCGGCGCCAGAATCATCGACCAGGGTGTGCCGAACGCCGCCTCGCGGACGACGGGTCCCTCCGATTCGCCGTTGAGAGTGAGCAGCGTCGTCCCTGGTTCGCTGGCCAGGCCGATCGCCGCGAAGCCGTCCGACCCCAGCGCCCCGGCCGCGGCGAGCTGGGCGTAGGTTTCGGCGTTCGACAGCAGCGTGGGCTTGCCACGGTGTCCCGCGACCGCCTCGGGCTGCCACGACGTGACCGGGAGGTTGGGACGGCCGGCCATGAGCTCCAGCACCGCCCGCGCCTGGCCGGCGACGAAGCGCTGGTCGGCCACGTGCGTCCGGAACGCCGGCCCGCCGTCGCGCTCGGCGATGGCGGCGAGCAACGATTCCCGCACGGCTGCGTGTTCGCCGGGCAGCACCACGTGCACCGTGCGCGCGCCCAGCGCGCTGGCTGCCAGTTCGGCACCGTCGAGGATCAGGTGCGGCCGGACGAGCGCCAGGGCCGCGTCCTTGAAGCTGGCCGGCTCCCCTTCGCTGACGTTCACGACCACCACGGCGCCGCGGCCCGCGGCGGTGCGCAGCTTGGTGGCGAAGGGAAAACCCGCACCACCGCGACCGCGCAGCTGCATGCCCTCGGCCAACGTCGCCAGCTGTTCGAGCGGGACGGCCCGCACCGCCGGCCACTGTCGCCGGTGGGCCTCCAGCGACGGCCCGTCGGCGATCCCGGCGAGCAGCCGGGGCCCCTCCGCGATCCGCAGGCGACGGCGACCGAGGGCGACCACGACGGCGCTCATCGGACGGACTCCGTCGACTGCGTCCCCTGCCGGAGCAGCCGGTAGCCGAAGCTGGCGAAGACGGCGCCGAGGCAACCCAGGTTCAACCACAGCGACCAGGGGGTCGCGGCGTCCGTGCCGATGCCGATCCCGTGGAGGACGGCGACCGCCCAGCCCAGATAGCTCAGCAGGTGGATCCCCGCCACCACCCCGGCCGCAGGCGTTCCCGGAGCAGGCTGGTGACCACGACCGCGATGCTCAGGTCCAGCGCCAGCGCTCCCAGTCCCAGCCACACGGGCTTGTAGGTGCCGCCCCAGGGGACGAGCGCCTGCCACCAGCGGATGTCCACGTAGGTGTCGACCACCGCGCTGGCGGCGTGGACCCCGAGCAACACGACCGACAACAGGCCCACGTTGCGGTGGAAGTGCTGGCCGACGAAGCTCGGCACGACCCGGCCGGCGCGGCCCTGGGTGGTGACGATCCCCAGGCAGACGGTGAGGGTCATCAAGACGAGCAGGACGATCCCCGTCCCTCGGTTGAGGAACCACAGCAGCGGACCTTCGAACATCGCGGGCTTTTCTCCTTCGGTCAGGTCACGGGGACGGGGGCGGGCCAGCCGCCCAGGTGGCGCACGGCGCCGTCGCGGGCCACGAGTCGGGCGTCGACCCCGCGGGCGGCGAGCCAGCCGGGCGCCTGGGCGCCGAGCACGATCGCGGCGGTCGTCGCGGCGTTGGCCGCGACGGCGGACGGCCCGGTCGCCGACACGGTGCGCCACACCTCGGGNGCCGGCGCACCCGTGCGGGGATCGACCAGGTGATGCAGGGCGACGCCCGCTGCGCTCCAGCGGCGCACTCGGGTGCTTGAGGTGGCCAGGCCACCGGCCGACACCATGACGACCTCGCCCGGCTCGTCCGGATGTTCGCAGACGGCGACGGGCCAGGACGCCTCGCCGGTGACCGCGACGTCGCCCCCNACGCTGACGATGCCGGTCACCCCGCGCTGGGCCAGCACGTCCATGATGAGGTCGGCGGCGAACGCCTTGCCGGTCGCCCCGAGGTCGAGGGCGGTGCCCGCCGGGATCCGGACGCGGCCCGCGAGGTCGGCCTCGATGCCACGCCAGGAGTCGAGCGGGACGGGCCGATGGCCGCTCACGCGCACCTCCACCGGCAGGTCCGTGAACGTGCGGTCGTAGCCCAGGCTCACCATGGTCGCGCCCAACAGCGGATGCACCAGGCCGTCGGTGTGGGCGGCGACATCGATCGCCGCGAGGACCGCCTCCGCGAGCAGCGGGTCGACCTCGACCCAGCGTCCGGCGCCGGCGTTAACCCTGGTCAGGTCAGAATCCGGCCGGAATCGGCTCGCGCAGGCATCGATGCGATCGAGCAGGCCGGCGGCCACCGAGATGGCGTCGGTGAGCGCGCGCTCGTCCGCCACCCCGAGTTGCACGTAGGTACCGAGGGCCCGCCAGGCGGCGTGGCCGGCCCCTGCGTCCAAGGTCACGAACCGCTCGACTTGGTCGTCTTGACGACCCGGATGGTGGGTTGGCGCACCTGCGTCGTCGTGGGCGTGCTCGGCACCGACGTCAACCGGCCACCCGAACCCGGCTTGGTCACGTACCGGGTGGTGGTGCGGGACGGCGGGTCGACGGCGCGGACGATCACGGGGCGGCATTCACAGCCACGTCCTTGTGCTCGTTGAGCCACTGACGGTGGGCGGTCTCGTTCTCGGCGACGGCGGCCATCGCACCGGTGGCGACGATGCTGCCGGCGGCCACCAGGCCCGTGCCGACGTTGACGGCGATCCGGAAGCCGTTGCGGGTCGCGGCGCTGTACATGAGTGCCCTCCATTCCTGTTCCCTCCACTGTGGCAACCGCGCGGCCAAGGGTTCCTCATGGGCGCGTTAAGGGCTTCTTGAGCGGCGCGACGCGGCCCCTGGGCATGAAAGAGGCTGGCGGACGAAGGAGGAACCATGAGACTGACCGCCATCCTGACCACCGTGGTGGCAGGGGCTGCCGGCCTGGTCGGCGCCGGCGTCGCCCACGACCACGTCCGCCAACCGGCTCCGCGGGCTCCGGAACCGATCGATCGTCCGGTCGTGGTGGTCTCCTACAAGCCGTGCAAGAGACCCGCCGTCCTGGTCAACGGCACGTGCGTCAGGACCGACACCATCTACCGGCTGCCGCGAATGACCCCGCCACCGGCCCAGCCGACCACGATCGTGGTGGTCCCCGGGCCACCCCGCCCGGGCAGCACAAGGACGACTGAGCCCCTTACGCCGTGGCGCCCGGCGCCAGGAGCGGCACCTCGACCCGGACCTCCGCGCCGGGTCCCCGGGAGCCGGCAGGAGCAACCTGCCCTGGNACGGCGGCCACCGCCCGCCGGACAATGTCGAGGCCCAGCCCGGTGAAACCGACCCGTGGCTCCCCCTTCGCCCCGCCGGCCGGGAAACCGGGCCCGTCGTCGGCGACAGTCAGCACGGCGTTGGACCCCTCCACGCTCACCCGGACGCGAACGGCGACGCCCTCCTCGGTGTGGGCGAACACGTTGTCGAGCAGGATGTCGATCACATCGGTGGCGTCGGCCACACCGAGCGCCGTCCACACGGGCCGCTCGGGCACTTGCACCTCCGCGCGCCTGCCCTGGTCCTCCGCCAGCGCGGACCAGTGCCGGAACCGCTCGGCAACCGTGGCGGCCAGGTCGCTACGGGTGGGCAGATCCTCGCGGACCTCGCGCCGGGCCTCGCGGACGATGGAGTCGATGCCGGCCTGGACGGACATGATCAGTCCCCGAGCCGTTCCGCCCGCTCCGGCGGCTGCACCCTCGGCNCTCCAGGCGCAGCGCGGTGACCGGCGTTCGCAGGCGGTGCGCGAGATCGCCCACGGCCGATCGCTCGGCCGCCAGCAGCTCACCGATCCGGTCGGCGAGCCCATTGAGGGCCTCGCCCAGTTCGACGGTCTCGGCGGTNNTCCGGTCACCGGCGCGCGGGCGGCCAGATCGCCCTCCCGCAACCGGTGCGCGGTCTCGGCCACCTGGCCCAGCGGTGCGCTGATCGAGCGGCCGAGACGGCTGGCCACCAGCAGCGCGATCGCCGTCAGCCCCAGGCCGAGGCCGCCGATCAGCAGCCACGCCTGGGCGACCCCGTCGCTCAGCTGTTCCGGCGTCACCCAGGCACGGACGACGATCGTCCCGCTCTCCACCACGACGGGGACGTACACCCGGCCGCCGGAGGCGTCGGAGACCGAGAACGCCTCCCCGGCCCGGGCGCGCACGACCTCGGGGTCGGTGGCCAGCCCGGGAACCGGCTGCCCCAACACGCGCCCGTCCGGCATCAGGACGCTGGTGCGCGCCGACAACCGCTGGTCGGCGGCCGCGATCTGGTCGGGCAACTGCGGCTGATCGTGCAGGCCGGACACGATGATCGCGATGCTGCGGGCTTCCTGGTCGGCCATCGCCATCGCCCGGTCGTGGGCCAGCGTCCGGACCAGCAGCCCCAGGGGGATCAGGAACGAGAAGACGATCGCCGTGCTGGTCAGCGCCACGAGCCAGGTGATCTGCCTACGCATCNNGCCGTCCCGGCCGGGGTCCACCAGCCGCACCCCCACCCCACGGACGCTGTGCAGGTAGCGGGGTTCGGCCGCGGTCTCGCCCAGCTTGCGGCGCAGCCAGCTCAGGTGCACGTCGACGGTCCGGTCGGCGCCGCCATAGGGCTGTTGCCAGACCTCCGCCAGCAGGTCACGCTTGGTGACCACTTCCCCGGCGCGCGAAGCCAACAGAAACAGCAGGTCGAACTCCTTGCGGGCCAGTTCGACCGGGGTCCCGTCGACGCTCACCTCCCGCGTGCGCGGGTTGATCATCAGCCCGCCCACGGTGACCAGCGCCTCCTCGTCCGTCCCNCCGCGCGGGGCCCGGCGGAGCACCGCCCGGATCCGGGCGGCGACCTGGTCGGTGCCGAAGGGCTTCACCACGTAGTCGTCCGCGCCCGCGTCGAGGGCTCGGACGACGGTCCGGTCGTCGTCCTGGGCGGTGATCACGATCACCGGGACGTCGCTCACCCCGCGCAACATGCCGAGGACCCGGAGGCCGTCGACGTCCGGGAGCCCGAGGTCGAGCAGGACGATGTCGGGGTCCTCCTGAACGGCCAGCGTCAGGCCCGTCATCCCGTCGCCGGCGACCGCCACCGCCTCGCCGCGCTCGGTCAGACCCCGCTTCAACGCGGACCGGATGGACAGGTCGTCCTCGATGATCAGGATCCGGGTCACGGGCCCACGCTACGCCGGGCGTCCGTCTGGCGGTGGCATCATGGCCGCATGATCACGGCGCGACGGCTGCCCAGCCTGCTGGTGGCCTGGGCGCTGGTGGTGGTGGCCGCCTCGGCCACCATCTGGTTCGTGATCGGACGGGCGGGCAGCGCGGTCGGTGCGGCGGCCAGTGGCCGCGCTATCCAGGTCACGGCGTCCGCCGAGCCGGAGCGGCCCGGGCAGGAGCCCTCGTCCGCGGCCGAGCCGAGCGGCGGTGGCGGGGCCGAACCGGCCACCGAGCCGGCCAGCGCCGACCCCGCCCAGACGGCGACGTGGACGGGCGCCTCGGGCCGGATCACCGTGACCTGCCGCGGCGGCCTCCTCACCTTGAACTCGATCCTGCCCGCCGACGGTTACCGCGTCGAGCAGCACCAGGGATCGGGCACCCGCCTCCTGGAGGTCGAGTTGAAGGGCCCGCGCGAGACCCACGTCAAGGCGACCTGTTCGGCGTCCGGCCCGGTGTTCTCGACCGCGCACGACTGAGCGGCAGCACCCCCTGCTCACAGTCCGCTCAGCCGGAGGTTTCCATCCAGAGCCACGAGGCGACCGGTTCGCCCCCGCACGATTCCGGCAGGATCGGCCCCGGCGTGCGGGCCACGTGGCCGACGGCGACGTGGGGTGCCAGCGGCACCTCCGTCCGACCGGTCCGGGCGCGCACGAGCGATTCGGCCACCGCTCGCTCCACGGCCAGGCGGCACAGGCCGCGGTCGTGCCGGGGGCCCAGGGCCTCGGGGGCCAGTTCACCGTGACGGGCGGCGACCAGGGCCGCCTCCGCCACCCCGGCCTCCAGCCGCGCGAGCGCCTGACCCGTGGGCAACACGATGCCGGTGGGGGCGAGCCGGTGGCCGCCGGTGTGGCTGCATTCCCACACGGCCTGGGGGTGCCGGCTCGCCAACTCCACGGCCAGCCGGCGGCCCCGCACCGCGCAGCAGTGGTCCCGCTTCCCGTTGGTGCACACGAAGAGGACGGACTCCGCTGGCCGGAGCCACCCTGTCGCGGCGGCCGCTTCGTCCGGTTCCAGGGAGGACAGGGCGGCGAAGTCCAGGGCGAGCAGCAGGGCGGGGTCGTCCACCTGGCCGCTGAGCAGCCAGGGCCGGTCGGTGCCGCCGCTGACGAACACCGTCCGCGTCCCGTTGCTGCTGTCGGCGTGCGCCACCGGGTTCCGGACGAGCAGGGCCCGGCCACCGGCCGCCAGACAGGCGTCCCGCAGCCCCGCGCCGACGAGCGGATCAAGGTGGGACTCGACCAGGGCGTCCCGCCCCCACGGCCCGTTCTGCTCCACCGCCACCCAGAACCGAGCNCTGGGGGCCGTCCCGTAGGCGGGCAGGCCCGCCTCGTCCCACAGCGCCGAGCAGGTCATCGCGGCATGCGGCGCCAGAGCGAGCGCGGGACGAACCGGGCCACGGCGAACAGGGCCGCCAGTTTNCCGGGGATCCACACCTCCACCCCGTGACCTTCGGCGATCCGGGCCACGACCGCGTCGGCCACCTGATCGGGCGTGGACGAGAACGGGGCGGGCGTCATCCCCGCCGTCATCCGGCCGACGACGAAGCCCGGCCGGGCGATGATCAGGTGCACGCCGCTGCCGTGCAGGGCGTCGGCGAGCCCGGAGGCGAACCCGTCCAGGCCGGCCTTCGCCGACCCGTACACGTAGTTGGGACGCCGCACCCGCTGCCCGGCCACCGACGAGAACGCCACCAGCGTGCCGCTCCCNCGTGCCCGCATCCGAGCGGCCAGGACGGTCAGCAGCGACGCCTGGGCGACGAAGTCGGTGTGCAGGATCCGGACGACCTCGCCCGCGTCCGCCTCGGCCTTGGCCTGGTCGCCGAGAATCCCGAACGCGAGCACCGCGACGTCGATGGCCCCCAGGCGGGATTCGATACCCTCGACCACCGCCTCGTGGGCGGCCACCTCGTCGGCGTCGAACTCCGCGGTCTCCACCTCAGTTGCCCCGGCAGCTCGGCAGGCCGCCACGGCGTCGGCCAGGTCGGCCCCNGGCCGGGCCGCCAGAACCACGGTGTTCCCCGGCGCCAACCGGGTCGCGATCGCCACGCCGATCTCGCTGCGGCCGCCGAAGATCGCCACCACCCGGCCTCCCGCGACGGGCGCTCCGGCCCCGGCACGCTCATCTCACCGGCTCCCGCGCAGGGCGTCGATCCTGGCCAGCGAGGAGTCGCGGCCCAGGATCTCCATCGATTCGAACAGCGGCGGGGAGACCCTGGACCCGGTGATCGCCACCCGCACCGGGCCGAACGCGAACCGGGGTTTGAGCCCCAGCCCGTCCACCAGCGCGGCGCGGAGCGCCTCCTGGATCGGCCCGGCGGTGAACTCCGGCAGCTCCGCCAGTGCCGCGCGGGCGGCGTCCAGCACCGCTGCCGCGTCCTCGCCCAGCTGAGCCCGGGCGTCGTCCGCGATCACGAGGTCGGCGTCGGCGGTGAACAGGAACTCCAGCTGGGGCAGGGCGTCGCGCAGCAGCACCAGCCGCTCCTGGATCAGCGGGGTGGCGCGGCGCAGCACCTCCAGGGCGGCAGGCTCCGGCTCGGCCGGCCACTGGCCGTACGTGGTCGCGTAACCGGCGATCCGGTCGGCCAGCTCGTCCGGGCTCAGCGCGCGCAGGTAGTGGCCGTTCAGCCAGTCGAGCTTCTTCAGGTCGAACACCGGCCCGACCGTGTTCACCTTCGACCACTCGAAACCGGCCACGAAGTCGTCGAACGACTCCACCTCGTCGCCCTCGGCGTGCGGGTAGCCCATCAGCTGCAGGAAGTTGCGCAGCGCCTCGGGCAGGTACCCNTGCTCGGCGAACCAGGTGAGCCGCGCCGCGGGNTTCTTCCGCTTGGAGATCTTCGACTTGTCGGTGTTGCGCAGCAGCGGCATGTGGGCGAACGCGGGCGGCTCCAGGCCCAGCCAGCGGTACAGCAGCAGGTGCTTCGGCGTGGACGAGATCCACTCCTCGCCGCGGACGACGTGGGTGATCCCCATCAGGTGGTCGTCCACGACGACCGCCAGGTGGTAGGTCGGGAAGCCGTCGGCCTTGAGGATCACCTGGTCGTCCGGGAACGGCGCGTTGACCTCGCCGCGGATCGCGTCGACGAAGCGGGTCGGGGCGTCGTCCGGCACCAGCATCCGGACGACCGGGGTCTCGCTGAAGCCCGGCAGCGCGGCCCGCTCGTCCCGGGTCTTGCCGAGGCAGAGCCGGTCGTAGCCGGTGACGGCGGCCTTCGTCCGCTGCTGCTCCTCGCGCAGTTCGGTCAGCCGCTGCGGGGTGCACCAGCAGTGGTAGGCGTGCCCGTCGGCGAGCAGCTTCTCGACGAACGGACGATAGGTGCCCAGCCGCTCGGACTGCCGGTACGGAGCGTACGGCCCGCCGATGTCGGGGCCCTCGTCCCAGTCCAGGCCGAGCCAGTGCAGGGTGTCGAAGATCTGCCGCTCGGAGTCGGCCACGTAGCGCGCCCGGTCGGTGTCCTCGATCCGCAGGACGAACGCCCCGCCGGTCTTGCGGGCGTAGGCGAGGTTGAACAGCGACATGTACGCGGTGCCCACGTGGGGGTCGCCGGTCGGGGACGGGGCGACCCGCAGGCGCGCCGGAGCGAGATCGTCAGCCATGATCGGCCAGCCTATCGGCCGGCGCGGACGACGAGCCGCGTCCGGCGGGGTCGGCCGACGCCGCTACCCTTCTGTCCCATGACCGCCGAGCCCGTCGCCTCCGACTTCATCCGCGAGACCGTCCGCCGCGACGTCGAGCAGGGTCGTTACGGCGGCCGCGTCCAGACCCGGTTCCCACCCGAGCCGAACGGCTACCTGCACATCGGGCACGCCAAGGCGATCGTGACCGACTTCGGCATCGCCGAGGACTTCGGCGGCACCTGCTACTTGCGCCTGGACGACACCAACCCCGACACCGAGGAAACCGAGTACGTCCAGAGCATCAAGGACGACATCGCCTGGCTTGGCTACCACCCGGAGGCGGTCGTCCACGCGTCCGACTACTTCGGGCAGTTGTACGAGTGGGCCGAGCACCTGGTCAGCAACGGACTGGCGTACGTCGATGATCAAGACGCCGAGACGATCTCGGCCCAGCGCGGCGGCTACGGCAAGCCGGGCGTGGAGTCGCCGTACCGGGATCGTCCGGTGGCGGAGAACCTGGACCTGCTGCGGCGGATGCGCGCCGGGGAGTTCGGCGACGGCAGCCGTTGCCTGCGCGCCAGGATCGACATGCAGGCCGAGAACATGTGGCTGCGCGACCCGGTGATGTACCGGATCCGGCACGCCCACCACCACAACACCGGGGACGAGTGGTGCCTCTACCCCACCTACGACTGGGCGCACGGCCAGTCCGATGCGATCGAGGGCGTCACGCATTCGATCTGCACGCTGGAGTTCGAGAGCCACCGGCCCCTGTACGACTGGTTCCTGGCGCAGCTGCCGCTGGCGGGCGAGGCGCCCCGCCAGTACGAGTTCGCGCGGCTGGAACTGACCCACATCATCACCAGCAAGCGCCGGCTGAGGAAGCTGGTGGACGACGGGGTCGTCGACGGCTGGGACGATCCGCGGATGCCCACGCTGCGCGGGATGCGGCGCCGCGGCTACCCGCCCGCGGCGATCCGGGCGTTCTGCACCGCGATCGGCACCACCCGCAATAACTCGGTCAAGGCGATCGAGGAGTTCGAGTCGTTCGTCCGTCGGGAGTTGAACGCGACCGCCCAGCGGCGGATGGCGGTGCTGCGGCCGCTCAAGCTCATCATCACCAACTGGCCCACCGCGGCCGACGGCGCGCCGCTGGTGGAGTGGTTCGAGGTGGCGAACAACCCCGAGAACCCCGCCGACGGCACCCGGAAGGTTCCGTTCGGCGGCGAGCTGTTCATCGAGACCGACGACTTCGCCGAGGTGCCACCGCCGAAGTTCTTCCGGCTCTCGCCGGGCAGGGAGGTGCGGCTGCGGGGCGCCTACTTCGTCACCTGCACCGACGTGGTGAAGGACGAGGCCGGCGCGATCGTCCAGGTCAACTGCACCTTCGACCCTGCCACCCGCGGCGGCGACGCCNCCGACGGTCGCAAGGTGAAGTCGACGATGCACTGGGTGTCGGCGTCCCACGCCGTCGAGGCCTCGGTGGCGCTGTACGACCGCCTGTTCACCGCGGCGGTCCCCGGCGAGCGCACCGGTGAGGCGCTGGACGACCTCAACCCGACCTCCCGGGAACTGCTGGCCGGGGCCAAGCTCGAACCGTCCCTGGCGGACGCCGCGCCCGGGCAGGTCGTCCAGTTCGAACGGCTGGGGTACTTCGCGGCCGATCCGGACCGGCCGCTGCTGTTCCACCGGACGGTGGGGCTGCGGGACGAGTGGGCCGCGGTGCAGCGCCGGCAGGGCTGAGCGATGCCCCGCGACCGGCTCACCCCGGTACCGATCCCCTCCCGCCGGGGCCGGACGGCCATCGTCACCGGCGCCACCAGCGGCATCGGCTTCGCCACCGCCCAAGCCCTCGGCCGGGCGGGCGCATCGGTGGTGTGCGCGGTCCGCGACCCGGAGCGTGGGGCGGCGGCCCTGGCCCGGCTGCGAGCGGGCGATCCGGCAGGCGACTACCGCACCGAGCCGCTCGACACCTCGTCCCAGGCCTCGGTGCGGGCCTTCGCCGCGCGGTGGGGCGACGCCCGCGTCGACATCCTGGTGAACAACGCCGGCATCGGCGCACCCAGGCATCGGACGCTGACGCCGGAGGGCCACGAGCTGACGCTGGCCACGAACTACCTCGGGCACTTCCTCCTGACCGCGCTCCTGCTGGACAACCTCCGGCTGTCGTCAAGGCCCCGGATCGTGCTGCTCGGTTCGCCGATGGCTCTGGTCGGGCGCCTCGACGCCGCCGACCTGGAACTCGAGCACGGCTACTCGCCGCGGCGGGCCTACGCGAACAGCAAGCTGGCGATGGTCATGTTCGCCCGCGAACTGCAGCGGCGCAGCGCCGCCGCCGAGTGGGGGCTGAACGTGCACGCCGTCCATCCCGGCTACGCCGCGACGCGGATGACCGGCGTCGACGGACGTGGGCCCTTGCGAATCGGGCTGGCGATCGCCGGGTCCCTTCGGCTGGCCCAATCGGCGGCGGACGGCGCCCAGCCGGCGGTGTTCGCGGCCGGTAGCCGGCAGGCCGTCGCGGGCGCCTACTACGGACCCGTCGGACGGTTCGGGTTGACCGGGCCCCCGGGCCGCGTGCGGCTGCCCAAGCAGGCCCGCGACGCGGAAGCCTGCGCAGCGCTCTGGCGCGCCTCGGTCACCCTCACCGGAGCCCCGTTCCCCGGCTGAGCCTGCCGGAGCCCCGTCCCCGGCTGAGCCTGCCGGAGCCCCGTCCCCGGCCGAGCCTGCCCGCGCATCGAACTGCATCGCTCGGCCACCCACCGCGGCGCCCTGCCCGGTAGTGTCCGGAGCAGAGCGACACGAGGAGGCAGCATGAGCAAGCGCATCGGCGTCCTGACCGCGGGCGGGGACTCCNCCGGTCTCAACGCGGCCATCCGCGGCTTGGGCAAGGCGGCCATCGGGGTCCACGGGATGTCGATGATCGGCTTCCGCGACGGCGTCCGCGGTCTCTACGAGAACCGCTTCATCGACATCACCGCCGACACGCTGTCGGGAATCCTCACGGTGGGCGGCACCATCCTGGGCACCAGCCGCGACAAGGTGCACCGGATGGACGTCGCGGGCACTCCCACCGACGTTCGCGAGGCGATCGTGGAGGTCTACGAGCGCAACAACCTCGACTGCCTGGTGCTGCTCGGCGGCGGCGGCACGGCCAAGAACGCCCTGCGGCTCGCGCAGGCCGGGCTGAACGTCATGCACCTGCCGAAGACCATCGACAAGGACGTGGCCCGCACCGACAACACGTTCGGGTTCTCCACGGCGCTGGAGATCGCCACCGAGGCGATCGACCGGCTGCACAGCACCGCTCACAGCCACCACCGGGTGATCCTCGCCGAGATCATGGGCCACCGGGCGGGCTGGCTGGCGCTGGGCGCCGGGATCGCCGGCGGCGCGGACGTGATCCTGCTACCGGAGATCCCCTACCGGGTCGAGAGCATCGCCGCCACCATCGAGGCCCGGACGAAACGGGGCAGCAGCTTCTCCGTCATCGCCGTGGCCGAGGGCGCCCGGACGGTGGACGACAGCTCCTCGGTGGACGCCGCCCGCCTCTTGGTGGAGGCGGCCCCCACACCGGAGGCCAAGGCCTCGGCCAAACAGCATCTGGCCAACGTGGTCGACAGCCAGCGGGAGCACACCTTCCGGCTGGCCCGGGAACTGGAGGACGCCACCGGCTTGGAGTCCCGGGTGACGATCCTCGGGTACGTCCAGCGGGGCGGCACCCCGAACGCCGCGGACCGGCTGCTGGGGTCGAAGATCGGTGCGGCCGCGGCCCAACTCATCGCTGACGGCGAGTACGGGATCATGGTCGCCGCCCGCGGCGAGGGCACCGAGCCGGTGCCGCTCACCGAGGTGGCGGGGCATTTGAACCTCGTCCCGCCGGACCACGAGTGGGTCCAGACCGCCCGCGCAGTGGGCACCGGACTGGGCGACTGACGTCAGCCCGCCTCCCCTCTCGGGGAGGGGGCATCCCCACGTGGCCCGGCCAGACCCTCCCTGCACAGGGGCGAGTCCCCGGCTTTCCCGCGACCAGCCGACCGGGGACGGCGAGGGGCCGGGCGTCCCCGACGCCCGGCCCCTCGCCGGTGGATTCAGCGCGCGTTCACTCCCGCGTCGTCTCCGCGACCGTCTCGCGGCGGCTCTCGACGACCGGCGCGTCCGTCCGGGCGGCCACGGCGGCGGGAGCGAGCCCCGCGCGATGCTCATGAGCGCCCAGCCGAGCAACAGGAACATCACCCCCAGCCCGATGACCAGCAGCGAGACGCCATAGGACAGCACGGAGGTGAACAACGAAGCACGCAGGAACGAGCCGTTCATGATCGTCGTCCGCTGAGCCGTGTACTTGTCGACCGACGCCTGGTCGCCGGCGTTCTTCGCCTGGGTGATCAGGGCCCCGAGCTCGGCATAGGTCTTGCCACCGGTGGCCGTCAGGGCATGGTGGTTGATGATGTCCGCCTGCGCGTAGGCGGAGAGTGGATCCTGCACCTTGGCGCCGGGAAGGAGGGGTGAATCTGCCGGCACGGTGATCTTCTCGGCCGCCAGCTGTGTGGTCACCAGGGTCCAGGTGGCGATCCCGCCGACGAGGGCGACAACGCCGAAGATGATGGACAACAGGCCCACGAGGCGTACGGACTTGGCCATTGATCGTTCCTTTCTGAGGCAGCGGCCGCGGTCGCAGTCCACTGGTAGAAGGCTCTACTACTACTGGTCGTCGTAGTAATGGGGAACCAGCCTACCAATTTCTTCTGTGTCGCAAGGATCAACCGCCGTGGAAACGCCAAAAACCCCGTCCGGGTGGGACGGGGTTCTTGAGCCTGTCAGGCAGCTAGATCACTTGAGGATCTTCGTCACCCGGCCGGCGCCGACGGTGCGGCCGCCCTCGCGGATGGCGAACTTCAGCTGCTCCTCCATGGCGATCGGCTTGTTCAGGTGCACGGTCATGTCGGTGTTGTCACCGGGCATCACCATGTCAGTGCCCTCGGGCAGCTGAACGACGCCGGTCACGTCGGTGGTGCGGAAGTAGAACTGCGGGCTGTAGTTGGAGAAGAACGGCTTGTGACGGCCACCCTCCTCGCGGTTCAGCACGTAGACGTTCGCCTCGAAGTCGGTGTGCGGGGTGGTCGAACCGGGCTTGATCACGACCATGCCGCGCTCGACGTCGTCCTTCTTGGTGCCGCGGAGCAGCAGGCCGACGTTCTCGCCCGCGCGACCCTCGTCGAGGATCTTGCGGAACATCTCGACACCGGTGATGGTGGTCGACTGCTTCTTGTCGGCGATGCCGATGATGTCGACGGTCTCGCCGGTCTTGACGATGCCGCGCTCGATGCGGCCGGTCACCACGGTGCCACGACCGGTGATGGTGAACACGTCCTCGATCGGCATCAGGAACGGCTTGTCGGTCTCGCGCTCCGGCTGCGGGATGTACTCGTCCACGGCGTCCATCAACTCGAGGATCGACTCGCTCCACTTGGCGTCGCCGTTCATGGCCGGGAAGGCGGCCACGCGGACGATCGGGCAGTTGTCGCCGTCGAACTCCTGGTTGCTCAGCAGCTCGCGGACCTCCAACTCGACGAGCTCGATGAGCTCCTCGTCGTCCACCATGTCGCACTTGTTGAGGGCGACGACGATGGCCGGCACGCCGACCTGACGGGCCAACAGCACGTGCTCGCGGGTCTGCGGCATCGGGCCGTCGGTGGCGGCGACCACGAGGATCGCGCCGTCCATCTGGGCCGCGCCGGTGATCATGTTCTTGACGTAGTCAGCGTGACCCGGGCAGTCCACGTGGGCGTAGTGACGCTTCTCGGTCTGGTACTCGACGTGCGCGATCGAAATCGTGATGCCGCGCTGCCGCTCCTCGGGGGCCTTGTCGATCTGATCGAAGGCCGACACGGCGTTCAGGTCGGGGTACTTGTCGTGCAGCACCTTGGTGATCGCCGCGGTCAGAGTGGTCTTGCCGTGGTCGATGTGGCCGATGGTGCCGATGTTGCAGTGCGGCTTGGTCCGCTCGAACTTGGCCTTTGCCACTGGGGCTCCTTCTTGAATGTTNGCCGCGCTCTTGCCACGCAGCAGGCTTTGGTTTGGTCTGTCGACCTGGTCACGGTCCGCTCGGCGCGGAACCCTACCAAGTCTTGTCTACCGGGCCGGGAGAGTCAAACTCGCCCGGCCGCGGGGACGGGGCGGACGCACGGCTCAGGCGCCACCACGTCCCTTCGCGACGATCTCGTCCGCCACCGACTTGGGGCACTCGCCGTAGGAGTGGAACTCCATCGAGTACGAGGCCTGGCCGGAGGTCTTGGACCGCAGGTCGCCGACGTAGCCGAACATCTCCGACAACGGCACCAGGGCGCGGACGACCTGGTTGCCGTGTGCCTCGTCCATCCCNTGGACGTGGCCGCGGCGGCTGTTGATGTCGCCGATGACCGTCCCGAGGTACTCCTCGGGNGTGGTCACCTCGACGGCCATCAAAGGCTCCAGCAGGGCCGGGTCGGCCTTGCGGGAGGCTTCCTTCATCGCCATCGCGCCGGCGATCTTGAACGCCAATTCGGAGGAGTCGACGTCGTGGTACGCCCCGTCCAGCAGGGTCACCTTGACGTCCTCCAGCGGGTAGCCCGCCAGCGGCCCGAAGGCCATCGCCTCCTTGACGCCCGCGTCGACGGCCGGGATGTACTCCTTGGGGATGCGGCCACCGGTGACGGCGTTGACGAACTCGTACCCCGCGCCGGCCTCGGCCGGCTCCAGCTTGATGATGACCCGGCCGTACTGGCCCGAACCACCGGACTGCTTCTTGTGGGTGTACTCGTACTTGTCGACGACGCGGCGCAGGGTCTCGCGGTAGGCGACCTGCGGCTTGCCGATGTTGGCCTCGACCCGGAACTCCCGCTTCATGCGGTCGATCAGGATCTCCAGGTGCAACTCGCCCATGCCGGCGATGATCGTCTGCCCGGTCTCCTCGTCGGTGTGGACGCGGAAGGTCGGATCCTCCTCCGCCAGCCGCTGGATGGCGGCCGACAGCTTCTCCTGGTCGGACTTCGTCTTGGGCTCGATGGCCTGCTCGATGACCGGGTTGGGGAAGTCCATCGACTCCAGGACGACCTGGTTCTGCGGGTCGCACAGGGTGTCGCCGGTGGTGGTGTCCTTCAGGCCCATCACCGCCACGATCATGCCGGCGCCGATGGCGTCGATCTCCTCACGCTTGTTGGCGTGCATCTGGTAGATCTTGCCGATCCGCTCCTTGCGGCCCTTGGTGGAGTTGATCACCTGCTGGCCCGCCTTGAGCACGCCGGAGTAGACCCGGATGTAGGTCAGCTTGCCCAGGTGCGGGTCGGCCGCGATCTTGAAGGCCAGCATGCTCAGCGGGTCGTCCGTGGACGGGTGCCGCTCGATCACGACCGACTCGTCGCCAGGCTTGAAGCCCTTGATGGCGGGGATGTCGAGCGGCGAGGGCAGGTAGTCCACGACCGCGTCCAGCATCGGCTGCACGCCCTTGTTCTTGAACGAGGTGCCGCAGATCACCGCGGTGATCTTGTTGGCGATCACGGCGCGACGGATCGCGGCCTTGATCTCGGCGACGCTGAGCTCCTCGCCGGACTCCTCCGCCTCCAGCCAGTGCTCGGCGAAGTCGTCGTCGTGATCGGCCAAGACGTGGACGAGGTCGTCCCGGGCCGCGGCGGCCGCGTCGGCCAACTCGGCCGGGATCTCCTCGACGGTGTAGTCCTCGCCGATCTTGGTCTCGCCACGCCAGGTGAGCGCGCGCATGCCGACGAGATCGACGACGCCCAGGAAGTTCGCCTCGGCGCCGATCGGCAACTGCAGCACCGCCACGGTCGCGTTCAGCCGCTCCCGGATCGTCTTCACGCAGTAGTCGAAGGACGCACCGGTGCGGTCGAGCTTGTTCACGTAGCAGATGCGCGGAACGCCGTACTTGGTGGCCTGACGCCACACGGTCTGCGACTGGGGCTCGACGCCGGCCACACCGTCGAACACGGCGACGGCGCCGTCCAGGACGCGCAGCGACCGCTCCACCTCGACGGTGAAGTCCACGTGACCAGGGGTGTCGATGATGTTGATCTGGTGGTCTTTCCAGAAACAGGTGGTCGCGGCCGACGTGATCGTGATGCCGCGCTCCTGCTCCTGCTCCATCCAGTCCATCGTCGCGGCACCGTCGTGCACCTCACCGATCTTGTAGTTGATACCGGTGTAGAACAGGATGCGCTCGGTCGTCGTCGTCTTGCCCGCGTCGATGTGGGCCATGATGCCGATGTTGCGAACCTTGGCCAGGTCAATGGTGGTGTCGATCGCCACGGGCGTTCCAACCTCTTGTCTCGTGATGTGCTTCACATGGCGAAGGCGGCTCGCCGCCGCCTTCTGGGTGCTGGTGGAGCCGGTCAGCTCACCAGCGGTAGTGGGCGAACGCGCGGTTCGCCTCGGCCATCTTGTGGGTGTCCTCGCGGCGCTTCACCGAGGCGCCGAGCCCGTTGCTGGCGTCCAGCAACTCGTTCATCAGCCGCTCGGTCATGGTCTTCTCGCGGCGGGCGCGGGAGAAGCTGACCAGCCAGCGCAGCGCCAAGGTGGTGGCCCGGGCGGGCTTCACCTCGACGGGGACCTGGTAGGTGGCGCCACCGACACGGCGGGACTTCACCTCGACGGCCGGACGAATGTTGTCCAGCGCCTTCTTCAGGGTCTGCACGGGATCGACACCGGTCTTGGCCCTGGTGCCTTCGAGGGCCGAGTAGACGATGTTCTGCGCGATGGTCTTCTTGCCGTCGAGCAGGATCTTGCTCACCAGCTGGGAGACCAGCGGCGAGCCGTAGACGGGGTCGACGACGATGGGGCGCTTCGGGGCGGGACCCTTGCGTGGCATTACTTCTCCTTCTTCGCGCCGTAACGGCTGCGGGCCTGCTTGCGGNTTCTTCACACCCTGGGTGTCGAGCGCACCGCGGATGATCTTGTAGCGAACGCCGGGCAGGTCGCGAACCCGGCCACCGCGGACGAGCACCATCGAGTGCTCCTGCAGGTTGTGACCGACGCCCGGGATGTAGGCGGTGACCTCGACACCCGACGAGAGCCGCACGCGCGCCACCTTGCGGAGCGCCGAGTTCGGCTTCTTGGGNGTCGTGGTGTAGACGCGGGTGCACACCCCACGACGCTGCGGGGAACCCTTCAGCGCAGGCTTCTTGTTCTTGCTGACCTTGTCAGTGCGGCCCTTGCGGACCAGCTGCTGGATCGTAGGCACCGGCTGCTATCTCTTTCCGTCTGGTTTCGAGGCACGTCCGTGGCGGACGTACGTTCGCTGTGGGTGCCGCCGCTCGCAGCGCGTCGATCCCGGAGGCGTGGCGGCGGCAGGCACAAGCGTTCGGTCGCCCGAACACAACCAGCAAGGCTACCCGTTGGCCGTCGGGAGAGCAAAACCGCCGGACGAGTTCGGTGCGGGGCCTCCGCTCCGCGGACTTTGATAGAACAATGGTGAGTGGACGACGAGGTCCACGTTTCCGTCCGGTTGGCGGACGGTGCCAGCGAGGGTGTGATGGCCATGATCACAGATGTCACCGAAGGGGTCCGGATCAGCGTGGAGGTCGATGGCCACGCCGTCGATGTGGTCGCGGGGCTGACCATCCTGCAGGCGCTGCACCAAGAAGGCATCGAGTTGCCCTCCCTGTGCCACGACATCCGACTGGAGCGGGCGAACGGCAACTGCGGGCTGTGCATCGTCGAACTCGGAGAAGAGCACCGCGAGGTGAAGGCCTGCGTCACCCCGATCGCCGAGGGGATGCGGATCTTCACCCACTCCNCCACCCTCGACGCCTACCGCAAGGTCCGGATGGAGCAATTGTTGTGCGACCACAACGCCGACTGCATTCCGCCGTGCCAGGCCACCTGCCCCGCCCGGATCGACGTCCAGCGGTACCTGGCGCTGGTCGGGGACGGAAACATCGAGGCCGCCGTGAAGGTGATCAAGGACCGCAACCCCTTCCCGTCGGTCTGCGGACGGGTGTGCCCGCACCCGTGCGAGGCACAGTGCCGCCGCGGCCTGGTCGACGCCCCCGTGGCGATCAACTCGGTGAAGCGGTTCGCCGCCGACTGGGACCTGTTCCGCGACCAGCCCTGGATCCCGAAGGTGGCGGAGGCGACCGGCAAGCGGATCGCGATCGTGGGAGCCGGCCCGTCCGGGCTCTCGGCGGCGTTCTACAGCGCGCTCGCCGGGCACAGCGTGACCGTGTTCGACAAGCAGTCCCGCCCGGGCGGCATGATGCGCTACGGGATCCCCGAGTACCGGCTGCCGAAGGCGACCCTGGACGCCGAGATCGGCATCATCGAAGCCCTGGGCGTCCACATCGTCACCGGTAAGGCGTTGGGTACCCACCTGCACCTGACCGACCTGCAGAAGGACTTCGACGCGGTCTACCTCGCCATCGGATCCTGGCAGGCCACGCCGCTGTCGATCAGCGGCGACAACCTCGAAGGGGTCTGGCTCGGCATCGACTTCCTGGAGGAGGTCACCAACGCGGCGATAAACGAACTGGCCGGGGACGTGCTCATCGTGGGCGGCGGCAACACCGCGATCGACTGCGCGCGGACGGCGCTGCGGCTCGGGGCCGACCACGTCCGGCTCGTCTACCGGCGCACCCGTGACGAGATGCCGGCCGAACCGCACGAGGTCGCCGACGCGCTGGCCGAGNGGGTCGAGATGGTGTTCCTCGCCTCCNCCACCAAGATCACCGCGGAGGGCCGCAAGCAGGTGCGCTGCCTGCGCATGGAACTCGGGGAGCCCGACCGCTCCGGGCGGCGTCGTCCGGTGCCGGTGGAGGGCAGCGACTTCGTGATCGAGGCCGACACGGTGATCGGCGCGGTGGGCCAGTCGACCAACACCAAGTTCCTCTACAACGACCTCCCCGTCCGGCTGAACAAGTGGGGCGACATCGAGATCGACGGCGGGACGATGGAGGCGTCGGAGCACAAGATCTTCGCCGGCGGGGACTGCGTCACCGGCCCCTCGACCGTGATCCAGGCGGTGGCTGCGGGGCGCCGCGCGGCCAAGGCCATGCACGACTTCGTGAGCAAGGGCTACGTGCGGCCCGAACGCGAGTTCTACAACTGCAGCCGCGGCAGCCTGGAGGAGCTTCCCNGGGGCGAGTACGAGGCGATCNCCCGGCTGGCCCGGGCGCCGATGCCGGCGCTCGACGTGTCGACGCGCATCGCCGGTTTCGCCGAAGTGGAGAACGGGTTCGACGCGGTCACGGCCCGTGCCGAGGCGCGGCGCTGCCTGAAGTGCGGCTGCAAGGAACGGTTCGTGTGCGCGCTGCGCAAGGAAGCAACGGCCCAGGACGTGCAGTTCAGCAAACCCCTGCACGAGCGTCCCTACACCCCGATCGTCCGGGACCATCCGTTCATCATCCGCGACCACAACAAGTGCATCTCGTGCGGCCGGTGCGTGGCCGCCTGCGCCGAGATCGAAGGTCCGGGCGTGCTGGCGTTCCAGTTCCGCCACGGGCAGTTGACGGTGGGCACCCACGACGGCCGCCCGCTGGACCAAACCGACTGCGTCTCCTGCGGGCAGTGCGTCACCGCGTGCCCGTGCGGCGCCCTCGACTTCGTCCGGGAGCGCGGCCGGGTGTTCCGGGCCATCAACGACCCCACGAAGCTGGTCGTCGGGTTCATCGCCCCGGCGCCGCGGTCGGTGATCTGCGACACGTACGGGGTGCCGTTCGACAAGGCCTCGGGCTTCATCGCCGGGCTGATCCGGGCGCTGGGCTTCGACAAGGTGTTCGACTTCTCCTTCGCGGCCGACCTGACGATCATGGAGGAGACCACCGAGTTCCTGAACCGGGTCGCCGCGGGCGGGGTGATGCCGCAGTTCACGTCCTGCTGCCCGGGCTGGGTGAATCTGGTCGAACGGCGCTACCCCGAACTCATCCCGCACCTGTCGACGTGCAAGTCGCCCCAGCAGATGATGGGGGCAACGGTGAAGAACCACTTCGCCTCGCTGTACGGGGTGTCGCTGGACGACCTGTACGTCGTGTCGATCGTCCCCTGCCTGGCCAAGAAGTACGAGGCGGCCCGGGAGGAGTTCGCCCCGGGCGGGATCCGGGACGTGGACGCGGTGCTCACCACAACCGAGTTCTTGGAGATGGTCACCATGGTCCGGTTGGACGTGGCCGACATCGAGCCAGCCGAGTTCGACGCGCCGTACCGGCGGGTGACCGGGGCGGGCGTGCTGTTCGGCGCCTCCGGAGGCGTCGCGGAGGCCGCCTTGCGGATGGCGGTGGAGAAGCTGACCGGCGAGCCCTTGGTCGACCACTTGGAGTTCACCCAGGTGCGCGGGCTGGAGGGGCTGCGCGAGGCGCAGATCCAGGCGGGCGACCGGACGGTCCGGGTGGCGGTGGCCGCAGGGCTGGCGAACGCGGAACCCCTGGTCAAACGGGTGATCGCCGGCGAGGACGTGGGCTACGACCTCGTGGAGATCATGGCTTGCCCCGGCGGCTGCATCGGCGGCGCCGGCAACCCCGTGCCCGAGCATGTCGGGGAACTGGCCGCGCGGCAGCAGGTCCTGATCAGCATCGATCGGGTGTCGAAGTACCGCAAGTCCCAGGAGAACCCCGACATCCTGCGGCTGTACGACGAGTACTACGGCGAGCCGAACTCCGAGTTTGCCCACCAGTTGCTGCACACCGGCTACGCGCCGTTCCGCAGCTGATCGTCCAGCACCGGCAGGTCCTCCCGCGCGGTCTCCCTGGCGACCCAGGAGGCTGCTCCGGCCGCGATGAGGCACGCCGCGCCGAAGGCCGCCGGGCCGGCCCAACCGGACGGACCGGGCGCCGCCAGCGTGTCCATGATGGCGGGNGTGAAGCCGGCGACGATGATCCCCAGCTGCCCGCCGAGCGCCGCCCCGGTGTGCCGGACGGGNGTGGGGAACAGTTCGGCGAACTGGCTGGCGCTGACCGCGTTGCAGCCCGACCAGCCCAGGGAAAGGGCGGCCGCGGCCACCGCGAACAGCGGCAACGAACCGGTGGCCAGGGTCGCGAAGAACGCGAACATGAGCGCGGCCGTCGCGAGGGCCGCGGTCACGAACACCGGTCTGCGCCCCCACCGGTCGGACGCCCGACCCCACACCGGCTGGACGAGCAGGCCCAGCAGGGTCGCGCCGGAGAGGACCCACAGATAGCCGTCGGCCGTCACCAGCTTCCGTCCGGTGGCCCAGGCGAGGCCGTACACGTTGAGGGCGGCACCGCCCACGGCGTACAGCGTCCCCGCCGCCACGACCAGCACCGCCCGCCAGTGGTGTCGCAGGACCTCNCCGACGCCGGCCGCGGGCCGTGCGGCCCGGGCCCGGACGAAGATCTCCGGCTCCCGTAGCCTGCTGCGGATCCACAGCACCACCGCGAGCAGGGGNGCGGCCGCCAGGAACGGCAGCCGCCACCCNCACGCCAGCTGATCGGCCAGCGGCAGCCCGACGATAGCGAGGAAGGCGAGCTTGCCGGCAAGGGTGCCCAGGGTGGTCCCCTGCATCGTCCAGGTGGCTAGNCGCCCCCGCTCGCCCGGACCCGCATGCTCGACGGTGAGGGCGTTCGAGCCTGCCTGCTCACCGCCGGCCGAGAGCCCCTGAGCGAACCGCAGGACGACCAGCGCCAGCGGCGCCACCAGCCCCCACTGCTTCGAGCCGGGGACGAGGCCGATCGCCGTCGTGGCGAGCCCCATCAGGGTCACGCTGGCCACGAGGGCCGGCCGGCGGCCGACGCGGTCGCCGAACTGCCCGAACACCACCGCGCCCAGCGGACGGGCGACGAACGCCAACCCGAACGTCAGCAGGGCCGCCAGGGTGGGCTGGGCGGTGCCGACGCCGGCGAAGAACACGGGGCCGAGCACCAGCGCCGAGGCGGTCGCGAACAGGGTGAAGTCGTAGTACTCGATCGCGCTGCCCAACAGCGCGGAGACCGCCGCCCGGCGGGTCGTCTGGTCACGCACGCGGAACCCCTTCGTCCTGAAAGTCATCTTCGCGCGTCGACCTTGGTCGCCGCGACGCGTCCGCAAGTCGGGTCGGCTCCGAACCTTCGAGGCCGGACGCTGGCCGTCCGCGCGCCGCCGCGAACCGGGCGGCGGCACCAGCCTGGGTGTCATCAGGAGTCCCCCACTCCCGAAGGAGCCCTCCGATGACGATCACGCAGCACCCGGCACCACTGCCCACGGTCCACGATTCCGCCACGGCCCCCGCCCGTCCTTCCGGCCGGCCCCCACCCCGGTGGTCGTGGACCCCACGCTGCCCTATCACCAACTGTTCCGCGGCCCGGATCGCCGCTGGTGGCGCGCCCTCGTCGGCGCCGTGGTGCTGGTGGGCCTCACCCTCCTGATCGCGCTGGCGCTGTTCCTGGCCGCCGGGCTGGCCCTGCTGATCGCGTTCGGCGATCGATTGACGGCCATCCCCTTCGACGGCGACCTCACCGGGTTGCTGGCGGGGACGCTGGCACCGTGGACCCTGCTCGCCACCAACCTGACCCTGGCCACCTTCATCCCCGCCGCGCTGCTGGCCAACCTGATCGCCCAGCGCTGCGGCTTCGGCTATTCCCTCGGGGTGACCGGACGGCTCCGGTGGGGCCTGCTCGGCCGGATGCTGCTCTGGCTCGCCCCGCTCTATCTGGCCGCCGGCGCCGTGGAGGCCTTCCTACCGAAGGCGGCCCGGGACGCGATGCCCCCGGCCACCGTGGTGCTGACCGTCCTGGTGGTCCTCACCACCACCCCGCTGCAGAGCGCCGCGGAGGAGATCCTGTTCCGAGGCTGGCTGGTCCAAAACGTCGGCTCCTGGTTCGCCAACCGCTGGCTGGGCCTGGCAGCGACCACCCTGGTGTCCGCCGTGGCGTTCGCGGCCGCCCACGGGAGCGTGGACCCCGCCACCGTCATCCCGCTGGCCGCGATGGCCATCGTGGCCTGCTGGGTCACCTACCGCACCGGCGGACTCGAAGGCGCGATCGCGATCCACGTCAGCAACAACGTGATCGGCATGGTGGTCTCACTCGAACTCGGCACGTTCAGCCAGGGCTTCATCAGCGACGACACCGTGACCCCGTGGCTGTCCAGCCTGCTGTGGGTGGCCCTCACGCTGACGGCGGGGGCGGTGGCCCTCAAGGCCGCCGGGAAGCGGGTGTTCGCGCTCGGCTGACCAGCCACCAGGCGAGCCAGCCCACGGCGAGGGCCACGGCCAGGTTCGCGAAGGCTCCCACACCCCCGACGGCGAGCGCGAAAAACCATTCGAGGCGGCCCCGCAGGTCGGCGAGCAGGGCGATGTGCAACAGCCCGGCCGCCGCCAGCAGGGCCGCCAGAATCCACACCGGGAACCCCGCCAGTGCCGGCCCCACGGACGAACCGAAGCCCAGGGCGAGTGCGACCAGGACACCNCCGAGCGCCGCGATCCCCCAGCCGTGCCGGGCGCCGAAGCTGCGGTGCGCGGTCAGTCCGCCGGCACCGTGGCACACGGGCATTCCGGCGATGAGCCCCGCCGCGAGGTTCGCCAGGCCGAGGCTGACCGCCAGCCGGCCCGCGGTCACCCGCTCGGCCCGGGCACCGAAGTAGGTGCGCGCCACGTCCGCGGTCGCCAGGCACGAGTTCGCGAACGTCAGCGGCAACTGCGGCACCACGAGCAGGACGGCCGCCGTGGCGAACGCCGTCGTCGGCGGGACGGACACCACCAGGGGCACCGGCCCGAACACCACCTCGCCCCGCCAGCGCCACCACGCGACGGCCAGACCCACCGCGATCAGCACCAGGCCGCTGCCCCAGCGCCGCCCCAGCCAGGCCAGGACGAGCGCACCGGCCGCCAGGGCCAGCAGCACGCCGAGCCCGGTCCCGGTGTCGGGCGACGCCGCCGGGGGCCGGACGAGGAGGTCCCAGGCCAGCTTCAGGAAGATCAGGCCCACCGACAACTGGATCCCNCGCACCAGCGGACGGGGCACGACCCGGGCGGCCGCGTCGAGCAGGCCGCTCAGCCCGAGCGGGACGAAGATCAACCCCATCAGGATCGCTCCGGCGGCGATCACGTCCGGGCCCGCGTGGGCGGCGATCGCGATCGCGCCGAACGCCTTCAGCGGCTGCACCGGGATCGGCACCCGGTAGAACACCCCNGCGGCCACGTAGAGCAGCCCCGCTGGGAGCAGCACGGCGGTGGCCGACAGGCCGTTGACAAGGATCAACGCCGCCGCGATCGGCACGAGCACCCCAAGGTCGGCGACCGCCCCGGCCAGTTCGCGGACTCCGGCCGGCGCCCCGCGGCTCGTCACTGGCAGGCCGGGCCCATCGCCCGCAGCGTCTCCAGGTCGATCGAGGGATCCTCCAGGGCGGTGAGCATGCCCACCCGTTGGGCGTGCCGGCCGCCTTCGGGTTCGGCGAGCAGGAACGCCTCGACGATCATCCGGGCCAGGCCGGGGCCGACCACCCGGGCCCCGACGGCGATGATGTTCGAACCATTGTGTTGCCGAGTGAGCCGGGCGGTGTACGGCTCGGAGCAGACCGCCGCCCGCACCCCGGGAACCTTGTTGGCGGCCAGCGAGATGCCGATGCCGGTGCCGCACACGAGCAGGCCGAGGTCGTACTCGCCGGTCGCCACCTTGCGGCCCACGACGGCTCCCGCGTACGGGTAGTCGATCTTCTCCCCTTCGGCCGGGCCGAGGTCGTCCACCTCATGACCCAGTTCGCGGGCCTGGGCGACCATCTCCTGACGGATCTCGATGCCGGCGTGGTCACTGTGGGCGACGATCCTCATACCGGCAGCCTAGGCCGGAGAGCGGGCGCGATGTGGGTCTGCTGCACGGATAGGTGACAACTGATCTGCCTAGCCTTCGGGTTGGGCTGGGAGGATGTCCACCGTGTCGAAGAAGCCGTATCCCAAGGAGTTCCGTGATGACGTTGTCCGCGTCGCCAGGAGCCGTGAGCCCGGTGTCGGGCTGGATCAGATCGCCAAGGACTTCGGGATCCACTTCACCACGCTGTACGACTGGCTGAAGAAGGCCGACATCGAGGACGGCGAACGCCCCGGAACCACCCAGGTTGCCTCGGCCGAGCTGCGGGAGGCCCGGCGGCGGATCCGGCTGCTGGAGCAGGAGAATGAAGTCCTACGGAGGGCTGCGGCCTACTTGTCGCAGGCGAACCTGCCGGGANAAATGATGTACCCGCTCGTCAAAGAGCTGGCCGGCGACGGGATTCCCGTCACGGTCGCGTGCGGGGTGTTGAAGCTCGCCAGGGCGCCGTACTACCGGTGGCTGGCACATCCGATCACCGACGCCGAACTGACCGAGGCGCACCGGGCGAACGCCCTGTTCGACGCCCACGCCGATGATCCGGAGTTCGGCTATCGGTTCCTGGCCGATGAGGCCCGCCAGGCCGGGCAGGTGATGGCCGAGCGGACGGCGTGGCGGATCTGTGCCGACAACGGCTGGTGGTCGAGGTTCGGCAAGAAGCGCGGAAAGAACGGCAAGAAGCCCGGCCCGCCTGTCCACGACGACCTGTGCGCCGTGGTCGATGAGAAGGGCCGCACCCGCCACGAGTTCAACGCCGACAAGGCGAACCAGCTGTGGATCGGGGACATCACCGAGCACTGGACCGGTGAAGGGAAGCTGTACCTGTGCGCGTTCAAGGACGTGTACTCCAACCGGATCGTCGGCTACTCCATCGACTCACGGATGAAGTCCCGCCTCGCTGTCACCGCCCTCAACAACGCCGTCGCCCGCCGTGGAGAGGTGGCCGGCTGTGTGGTTCACACCGATAGAGGGTCGCAATTCNGCAGCCGCAAATTCGTGTCCGCTCTCAACCGGCACCACATGGTCGGATCGATGGGCCGGGTCGGCGCCTGCGGCGACAACGCCGCCATGGAATCCTTCTTCTCGCTGCTCCAANAGAACGTCCTCAACCGGCACGCCTGGGCCACCCGAGAAGAGCTCCGGATCGCGATCGTCACCTGGATCGAACGCACCTACCACCGCCGCCGGCGCCAAGACGCCCTCGGCCGATTGACCCCCATCGAGTACGAGACCATCATGACCACGACAGCCACTCAGGCTGCGTGACTAACCACTGTCACCTGATCGTGCAGCAGACCCTGTCGGTGTCCGGCTCCCAGGCGAAGGCGCGGCGGCGGACGGAGGTGCGCTGGGGTTCGCTCACCGGGCCAACCTACCCGGCGTCAGGTCAGCCCCGGCATGGCAACGGCCCCCGGGGACTCCCGGGGCCGCTTTCGTCGCGTCAGCGCAGGTCGCCGATGTCGAACTCGTCCAGCGGGACCGACACCCCGAAGAGNGCGATGTCGTAGTCGTACGGGTCGTAGCTCAACTCGTACGCCGCCGCCCGGGCCTCCGCAGTCGGCTCGACCCGAATGTTGCGGTAACGGTCCAGGCCGGTGCCGGCCGGGATCAGCTTGCCCAGGATCACGTTCTCCTTCAGGCCCAGCAGCGAGTCGGACTTGGCGTGGATGGCCGCGTCGGTCAGCACCTTGGTGGTCTCCTGGAAGGAGGCCGCCGACAGCCAGGACTCGGTGGCCAGCGACGCCTTCGTGATGCCCATCAGCACCGGACGACCCTGCGCCGGCGTGCGGCCCTCGGTCACCATGCGCCGGTTCTCGGTCTCGAAGATGTTCCGGTCGACCAGTTCGCCGGGCAGCATCGAGGTGTCGCCCGACTCGATCACCGTGATCCGGCGGAGCATCTGCCGGATGATGATCTCGATGTGCTTGTCGTGGATCGGCGCACCCTGGGTCCGGTACACCGCCTGGACCTCCTCCACCAGGTGCTCCTGCACCCGGCGCAGGCCGGACACGCGCAGCACGTCCTGGGGGTCAGGGGTACCGGCGTACAGCTGCTGGCCGGCGGCGATGTGGTCGCCGTCGTTGACCGAGTGCCGCACCATGGCCGCGTCCTCCCACTCAAGGCGCACGCGCCGGGGCAGCAGGTACTCGAGGTCGGGCTCGCCGTCGTCGCGGACGATGACCAGCTTGCGGTTGCGCTCGCCGTCCTCGATCCGGACCCGGCCGGACGCCTCGGCGATCGGGGCCTTGCCCTTGGGGGTCCGGGCCTCGAAGAGCTCGACCACGCGCGGCAGACCCTGGGTGATGTCGTCCCCGGCCACACCACCGGTGTGGAAGGTCCGCATCGTCAACTGGGTGCCGGGCTCGCCGATGGACTGGGCCGCGACGATGCCGACGGCCTCGCCCACATCAACGAGCTTGCCGGTGGCCAGCGAGCGCCCGTAGCACATCGCGCAGGTGCCCGAGGCCGACTCACAGGTCAGCACCGAACGCACCTTGACCTCGGTGACGCCGTTCTTGATCAACTTCTTGATGTTGACGTCGCCCAGGTCGACCCCGGCCTTCACCAGCACCTTCCCNTCGGCGTTGGTGACGTCCGAGGCCAGCGTCCGCGCGTAGACCGAGGTCTCCACGTTGCGCGCCGGCACCGGCTTGCCCGCCCGGCCCGGCGCCGCGATGACCTTGGTCAGGCCGCGCTCGGTCCCGCAGTCCTCCTCGCGGATGATGACGTCCTGGCTGACGTCCACCAGCCGCCGGGTGAGGTAACCGGAGTCGGCCGTCCGCAGCGCGGTGTCGGCCTGGCCCTTGCGGCCGCCGTGGGTGGAGATGAAGTACTCCAGCACCGACAGCCCCTCGCGGAAGTTCGAGCGGATCGGCCGGGCGATGATCTCGCCCTTCGGGTTGGCCACGAGGCCCCGCATGGCGGCGATCTGGCGCATCTGGGTCATGTTCCCGCGGGCGCCGGAGTGGACCATCATGAAGATCGGGTTGTTCTTCGTGAAGTTCGCCTCCATGGCGGCGGTCAGTTCGGCGGTCGCGTCCGTCCACAGCTGGATGAGCTCCTGGTGACGCTCCTCCTCGGTGACCTTGCCACGCTCGTACTGCTTGACGATCTTGGACGCCTTCGCCTCGTAGCTGGCCAGGATCTCCGGCTTGCTCGGCGGGGTCTGGACGTCGGAGATCGAGACCGTGACGCCGGACCGGGTGGCCCACTTGAAGCCCAGGTCCTTCAGCCGGTCCAGGGTGGCCGCGACCTCGACCTTCGGGTAGCGCTCGGCGAGATCGTTGACGATCTGGCCCAGGCGCTTCTTGCCCACCTCGGCGTTGACGTACGGGTAGTCCGTCGGCAGCGCCTCGTTGAACAGGGCCCGGCCCAGGGTGGTCTTGAGCAGCACCGAGCCGTCGGCCCGGGCCTCGATCTCGGCGGGCGGCACGATGTCGCGGAAGCGGATCGTGCACGGGCTGCCGATGGCGAGCTCGCCGCGGTCGAACGCCATGATCGCCTCAGCCACCGAGCTGAACGCGCGGCCTTCACCCTCCTTGCCCGACTGCTCGAGGGTCAGGAAGTAGTGGCCGATGATCATGTCCTGAGTGGGCATGGTCACCGGACGGCCGTCGGCGGGCTTGAGGATGTTGTTGGTCGACAGCATCAGGATCCGGGCCTCGGCCTGGGCCTCGGCGCTCAGCGGCAGGTGCACGGCCATCTGGTCGCCGTCGAAGTCGGCGTTGAAGGCGGTGCAGACCAGCGGGTGGATCTGGATCGCCTTGCCTTCGATCAGTTGCGGCTCGAACGCCTGGATGCCCAGCCGGTGCAGGGTCGGGGCGCGGTTGAGCAGCACCGGATGCTCGGAGATGACCTCTTCGAGCACGTCCCACACCACCGGGCGCTGGCGCTCGACCATCCGCTTGGCCGACTTGATGTTCTGGGCCAGGTTGAGGTCGTCCAGGCGCTTCATGACGAACGGCTTGAACAACTCCAGCGCCATGGCCTTGGGCAGACCGCACTGGTGCAGCTTCAACTGCGGGCCTACCACGATGACCGAACGGCCCGAGTAGTCGACACGCTTGCCCAGCAGGTTCTGGCGGAACCGGCCCTGCTTGCCCTTCAGCATGTCCGAGATCGACTTCAGCGGACGGTTGCCCGGCCCGGTGACCGGACGGCCGCGGCGGCCGTTGTCGAACAGCGAGTCGACGGCCTCCTGCAGCATCCGCTTCTCGTTGTTCACGATGATCTCGGGNGCGCCGAGATCCAGCAGCCGCTTGAGCCGGTTGTTCCGGTTGATGACCCGGCGGTAGAGGTCGTTGAGGTCGGAAGTCGCGAAGCGGCCACCGTCCAGCTGCACCATGGGGCGCAGGTCCGGCGGGATGACCGGGACGGCGTCCAGCACCATGCCCAGCGGGCTGTTGGTGGTGTTGAGGAACGCCGAGACGACCTTCAGCCGCTTCAGGGCGCGGGTCTTGCGCTGGCCCTTGCCGGTCTGGATGATCTCGCGCAGCGAGGCGGCCTCGGCCTCCAGGTCGAAGGTGGCGAGGCGCTTCTTGATCGCCTCGGCGCCCATGTAGCCCTCGAAGTACTTGCCGAAGCGATTCTTCATCTCGCGGTAGAGGATCTCGTCGCCCTCGAGGTCTTGGACCTTCAGGCCCTTGAACCGCTGCCACACCGCGTCGAGGCGATCCAGGTCGCGCTGCGCGCGGTCGCGGACGGCCTTGACCTCGCGCTCGGCGCCGTCGCGGACGCGCTTCTTCACGTCCGCCTTGGCACCCTCGCCCTCCAGCTGGGCCAGGTCCTCCTCAAGCTTCTGCAGCCGGGACTCCACGTCGGCGTCGCGACGCTGCTCCAGCTGCTTGCGCTCGACCTCGACCTTGGCCTCCAGGGAGGGCAGGTCGCGGTGGCGGGCGTCCACGTCGACCGCGGTGATCATGTACGCGGCGAAGTAGATGACCTTCTCCAGATCCTTCGGCGCGACGTCCAGCAGGTAGCCCAGCCGGGACGGGACGCCCTTGAAGTACCAGATGTGGGTGACCGGCGCGGCCAGCTCGATGTGGCCCATCCGCTCGCGGCGCACGTTGGAGCGGGTGACCTCGACGCCACAGCGCTCGCAGATGATGCCCTTGAAGCGGACCCGCTTGTACTTGCCGCAGTAGCACTCCCAGTCACGGGTGGGCCCGAAGATCTTCTCGCAGAACAGGCCGTCGCGCTCGGGCTTGAGGGTCCGGTAGTTGATGGTCTCCGGCTTCTTCACCTCGCCGTGCGACCACTCGCGGATCTCGTCCGCGGTGGCCAGCCCGATGCGCAACTCGTCGTAGAAGTTGACGTCCAGCACGTTGTTTCGCTTTCCCTGTCGGTTAGGAACGTTGTTCGCGGTTGGGTGACTGAGCCGGTGCTCAGACTTCTTCGAGGCCGGCGAAGGAATCGGCGCCCGGACGGCGGGACAGGTCGATGCCGAACTCCTCGCTCGCGCGGAAGTCGTCCTCGGAGTCGCGCAGTTCGACCACCTGGCCATCGGAGGAGAGGACCTCCACGTTCAGGCAGAGGCTCTTCATCTCCTTGACCAGCACCTTGAACGACTCGGGGATGCCCGGCTCGGGGATGTTCTCGCCCTTGACGATCGCCTCGTACACCTTGACCCGGCCCGGCACGTCGTCGGACTTGATGGTCAGCAGTTCCTGCAGCGCCCACGCGGCACCGTAGGCCTCCAGGGCCCACACCTCCATCTCACCGAAGCGCTGGCCACCGAACTGGGCCTTACCGCCGAGCGGCTGCTGGGTGATCATCGAGTACGGACCCGTGGAGCGGGCGTGGATCTTGTCGTCCACCAGGTGGTGCAGCTTCAGCATGTAGATGTAGCCGACGCCGACCCGCTCCGGGTACGGCTCGCCGGAGCGACCGTCGAAGAGCTGGGCCTTGCCACCCTCGTCCACCAGCTGCAGGCCGTCGCGCTGGGCGAGGCCGTGCTTGAGCAGACCGGTGATCTCGTGCTCGTTGGCGCCGTCGAAGACCGGCGTCGCGACGCGGACGTCACCCTCGATCCGGCCCAGGCCGACCTCCCTGAGGCGCTCGGCCCACGGCTCGTCGACATCGGTGATGTCCCAGCCGTTCTTGGCGACCCAGCCCAGGTGCGTCTCCAGCACCTGGCCCACGTTCATCCGGGACGGGACGCCCAGCGGGTTCAAGACGATGTCGACCGGCGTGCCGTCCTCCAGGAACGGCATGTCCTCGACGGGCAGGATCTTGGCGATGACGCCCTTGTTGCCGTGGCGGCCGGCCAGCTTGTCGCCGTCGGAGATCTTCCGCTTCTGCGCCACGTACACCCGGACGAGCTGGTTGACCCCTGGCGGGAGCTCGTCGCCGTCCTCGCGGTCGAAGACCCGGACGCCGATGACCGTGCCGGTCTCGCCGTGCGGCACCTTCATCGAGGTGTCGCGGACCTCGCGGGCCTTCTCGCCGAAGATCGCGCGCAGCAGCCGCTCCTCGGGCGTGAGCTCGGTCTCGCCCTTCGGGGTCACCTTGCCGACCAGGATGTCGCCGGTGCCCACCTCGGCACCGATCCGGATGATGCCGCGCTCGTCCAGGTCGGCCAGCATGTCCTCGCCGACGTTGGGGATGTCGCGGGTGATCTCCTCGGCACCGAGCTTGGTGTCGCGGGCGTCGATCTCGTGCTCCTCGATGTGGATCGAGGTGAGCACGTCGTCTTGCACCAGCCGCTGGCTGAGGATGATCGCGTCCTCGTAGTTGTGACCCTCCCACGGCATGAACGCCACGAGCAGGTTGCGGCCCAGGGCCATCTCACCGTTGTCGGTGCAGGCACCGTCGGCGAGCGGGGTGCCCACCTCGACGCGCTGGCCGTCGGCGACCAGCGGCCGCTGGTTGATGCACGTGGCCTGGTTCGAGCGGGTGAACTTCGCCAGCCGGTAGGAACGGTAGGTGCCGTCGTCGTTGGCCACGTCGATGATGTCGGCGCTGACCGAGGTCACCACACCGGCCTTCTCGGCCACCGTGACGTCGCCGGCGTCGACCGCACCGCGGTACTCCATGCCGGTGCCGACGAACGGCGCCTCGTTGCGGATCAGCGGGACGGCCTGACGCTGCATGTTCGCGCCCATGAGGGCCCGGGAGGCGTCGTCGTGTTCGAGGAAGGGGATCAGCGCGGTCGCGACCGACACCATCTGGCGCGGCGAGACGTCCATGTATTGGACGTCCTCCGGCAGGACCATGTCGACGTCACCGTGCTTGATCCGCACCAGCACCCGCTCCTCGGCGAACCGGCCCTTGTCGTCCAGCTTGGCGTTGGCCTGCGCGATGACGTAGCGGTCCTCCTCGTCGGCGGTCAGGTAGTCGACCTGATCGGTGACGTGGCCGTTCTCCACCTTGCGGTAGGGNGTCTCGATGAACCCGAACGCGTTCACCCGGGCGAACGAGGCCAGGGAGCCGATGAGGCCGATGTTCGGGCCTTCCGGGGTCTCGATCGGGCACATCCGGCCGTAGTGGCTGTGGTGGACGTCACGGACCTCCATGCCCGCACGGTCGCGCGACAGGCCGCCGGGGCCCAGCGCGGAGAGCCGGCGCTTGTGGGTCAGGCCCGCGACCGGGTTGGTCTGGTCCATGAACTGCGACAGCTGGGAGGTGCCGAAGAACTCCTTCAGCGCCGCCGACACCGGACGGATGTTGATCAGCGTCTGCGGGGTGATCGCCTCGATGTCCTGGGTGGTCATCCGGTCCCGGACGGTGCGCTCGAGGCGGCCCAGGCCGATGCGCAGCTGGTTCTGGATCAGCTCGCCCACCGTCCGCAGCCGGCGGTTGCCGAAGTGGTCGATGTCGTCGGTCTCGACGGGCCGGCCGTCCAGCTCGTCCTTGCCCTCGTGCAGGGCGACCACGTACCGGATCGCCGCGACGATGTCCTCGACCGTCAGCACCTGGGTGTCGAACGGCAGGCCGAGGCCCAGCTTCTTGTTGATCTTGTAGCGGCCGACCTTGGCGAGGTCGTAGCGCTTGGGGTTGAAGTAGTAGTTCTCCAACATGGCCTGCGCGGCCTCGCGGGTCGGCGGCTCGCCCGGGCGCAGCTTGCGGTAGATGTCCAGCAGCGCCTCGTCGGTGTTGGCGGTGTGATCCTTCTCCAGGGTCAGCCGCATCGACTCGTACTCGCCGAACTCGGCCAGGATCTGCTCGTTGGTCCAGCCCAGTGCCTTGAGCAGGACGGTCACGTTCTGCTTGCGCTTGCGGTCGAGGCGGACGCCGACCATGTCGCGCTTGTCGACCTCGAACTCCAGCCACGCGCCGCGGCTGGGGATGATCTTGCAGGTGAAGATGTCCTTGTCGGAGGTCTTGTCGGGNGTCTGTTCGAAGTAGACGCCTGGGGAGCGGACGAGCTGGCTCACCACGACACGCTCGGTGCCGTTGATGATGAACGTGCCCTTGTCGGTCATGAGCGGGAAGTCGCCCATGAACACCGTCTGGCTCTTGATCTCGCCGGTGTCGTTGTTCATGAACTCGGCGGTCACGAAGAGCGGGGCGGAGTAGGTGACATCGCGGTCCTTGCACTCCTCGACCGAGTGCTTCGGCTCCTCGAACCGGTTGTCCCGGAACGACAGCGACATGGTCTGGCTGAGGTCCTCGATGGGCGAGATCTCCTCGAAGATCTCCTCCAGCCCCGACTTGGTGTTGACGTCGGTGCGACCCTCGGCCAGAGCCTCGGCGACCCCGGTGCTCCAGGCTTCGCTACCGATCAGCCAGTCGAAGGAGTCGATCTGCAGATCCAGGAGGTTCGGGACTTCCAGCGGTTCGTGGATCTTCGCGAAGGAGAGGCGACCACTGGGNGAAACGACGTTGGTGTTCTTCGACGCAGAGCGCGAGACGGCCAAGGTAGGGTCCTTCCAAGAAACCCGGCAAACNGGTTCTTTGCACGCTGAACGGCCCGCGTCAAACACGGGTCGTCGATGAGCAAGGGCAAACCACCATGGTAGTCCCCTGGGCACAGTTTGTAAAACGCCTGCACCGACGCCGTCGTCGGGCCCTTGCGCTCTGCGATCCATAGTGGCGCCCGACGAGCGTCGGCGCAACACCCCGGCCCCAAAGCGTCGCCTCCGGAGCCTGTTGGGATGCGCCCGAACGTGCGAATCGGTGCTCGCCGGGGTTACGGGAGGGACCTCTCCGGCGAACACCGATTCTCGGTGTACTCACCGACGGCCATCGGGGGCGCCGTCGACATGAGTATCCAATCAAGGACTTGACACGGTTGTCAAGGTACTTGACCACGTGCTGGACAACCCTCATCCCCCGCGGGCCCGGCCAGCTCCAGGGCGCGCTTCCAGCAGGCGTTCGCCAACCGGAACTGGGTCTGACGCTCATACACGTCCGCCGCCCGCATGAAGGCGTTCCTGGCCTCGGGTCGGCGGCCCAGGTCCGCCAGGACGGCGCCGTGCAGCTGCTCGACCCGTCCGTTGGTCGCCACGGCGTCGGCCAGGGTGGGATCCGCCAGGGTCCGGGCGATGATGTCCAGCGCCTCGTCGGGTCTGCCGTTCAGCCGGGCGAAGGTCGCCTCGGCGTGGCTGAGTTCGAACCGGTCGTAGGCGTTCGCCACCAGGGTGGCGCCCTCCCGCGCCGTCTTCAGCAGCTCCGCCACCCCGTCCGTCTCACCGGTCTCCATCCGGCAGGTGGCGACGACGCGCCGCAGCCGCACCCACATGCGCAGGTCGCGGTAGGGGCTGATCAGGCCCAGCGCCTGTTCGTGCAAGCGACGGCCGCTGGCCGGGTCGCCACCCTTGTACGCGGCGGTGCCGAGCGCCCAGAAGATTGTGCCCCGGGCGTGGTCGGAGGCCACCTGGGTGGCCAGTTCCTGCAGCTGTCGGCAGAGCATCTCGATGGTGGGGTCGGACTGGCCGGCCACGTCCAACATGGCGCTGACCAGGCTCTTCAGGCCCTCGGCGAGAAACACNGGCGGGGCCTGACCCGCGACGTCCACGGCCTGGGCGGCGCAGGCGATCGCCATCCCCAGCTGGTCGCAGGACCGGTACCCAGCCGACGCCAGCGACAGCGCCTGGGCGCGGAGGGCCGGCGAACCCGCCGCCACCGGATCGTCGGCCAGGCCCCGGGCGAGCCGGGCCGCCTCCTCGAATCGTCCGCCGCCCAGCCACGCCTGCGCCTGCAGGTAGCGGGCCTCCCAATGCCGGATCGCCTGCCCTTCGTCCAGCGCCCGATCGGCGGCCTGAGCGGCCAGGTCGGACGCGACGGTCCAGTCCCCGTCGTGCCAGGCCCGCTCGGCCACCAGCAGCTGGGCCAGCGTCTCCGCGCCCGCCTGCGCATCGTCGTGCAGGCCGTTCGGCAGTGAGACGCCCAACTCGGCCGGTGAAACCCCNAGCCGCTCCGCCAAGAAAGCCACCACCTCCGGGCCGGCGGTGCGCCGGCCGCTTTCGAGATGGGAGATGTAGCTGCCCGAGTAGCGGCCGCCGCCCAACTCCGATTGCGAAAGGCCCCGCAGCCGGCGCCGCTCACGCAGGCGCGTCCCGAAGCGGGACGGCTGAGGCTGGCTTACCAAGAGGCCACGCTCCTCTCCTGCAGCGACGGTGGACGGGCAGTGACAGTGTCCTGACAACTTGACAGTTCAGTCAAGTGGGCAGTACTTTCTGGCGCATCGCAACGCGCCGAACCCGGAGTGGCCATGAACAAGAAACTGCGCAAGCTCATCGCCGCAGCAGCGGTTGCTGCCGTCGCGGCACTCACCGTCATCACGGCGACCACCACCGACTCCGCAGGGGTTCCGGCGAATGGCCGCAGATCAAGAAGGCGCACGTCCTCCACTGACGCGCCACCTTTCACCACGTCAGGGACGAAAGCCCTAGACCACCCCAAAGCAGATCGGCGGCGGAACCCGAAGGTTCCGCCGCCGATCCGTCTTGTCAGCGCTGTTGCGTCACTTGACGGTGACCTGCGCGCCGGCGGCTTCGAGAGCCTCCTTGGCCTTGGCGGCCGCGTCGCGGGTGACCTTCTCCAGGACGGGCTTGGGGGCGGCCTCCACCAGGTCCTTGGCCTCCTTCAGGCCCAGGTTGGTCAACGCGCGCACCTCCTTGATGACCTGGATCTTCTTGTCGCCGGCGGACTCGAGGATGACGTCGACCTCGTTCGAGACCTCCTCCTCCTCGGCGGCCTCGGCGCCGGCGGCAGCCGGAGCGGCGGCGGCCACGGCCACCGGAGCGGCAGCGGTCACGCCAAAGGTGTCCTCGAACAGCTTCACGAACTCGGAGAGCTCGATGAGGGTCATCTCCTTGAAGGCGTCAAGGAGCTCGTCGGTGCTGAGCTTCGCCATGATGGGCGTTCCTTTCGTTGTTGTGCGATGCAGCGTCAGCCGCGTCAGTTGGCCTCAGCAGCGGGTGCTGCNNATCGGTTGCCGGGGCGGCCCCGGCGGACTTCTGATCAGACAGGGCGCCCAGGGCCCGTGCGGCCTGGGCAAGCGGAGCCGCGAAGAGACCGGCGGCCTTGGCCAGGTTCCCGTTCATGGCGCCGGCGAGCTTGGCGAGCAGGACCTCGCGGCTCTCGAGATCGGCCAGCTTCCTGACCGTGCTGGCGTCGAGGACGCGACCGTCCATGACACCGCCCTTGATGACCAGAAGCGGGTTCGCCTTTGCGAAGTCACGCAGACCCTTCGCCACGGCGGCAACGTCGCCGTTGATGAAGGCCAGCGCGGTCGGACCGGCGAGTTGCTCGTCGAGCCCCTCGATTCCGGCTTCCTTGGCCGCGATGGATGTCAGCGTGTTCTTGGCAACGGCATAGGTGGCGTCCCCACCCAGAGCCCGGCGGAGTTCCTTCAGGCTCTTGACGGTGAGTCCGCGGTACTCGGTCAGCACGACGGCGTTGGAGGAGGTGAACCCTTCCTTCAACTGCTCGACGGCTGCTGCCTTGTCCGGCCTCGCCATGCGCGTTCCTTCCCACTTCTTCTGGTTGGACCGAAGGGTGCTGGACAACAAGAAAGCCCCGGTGCTCAGGCGACACGGGGCAACATCACGAGTGAGGCTGTTCACGTTTCACCTGCGCGGGCGATCTTGCGATCCTTGGAGGACGGTCTCCCGGCCCACCAGCGGTCTTCGGCGGATGTCACTCTACCGGGGCTGGCCGGACGGGGCCAAATCGCTAGGGTGGGCGGGTGCCCGAAACCCCACGCGCCTGGTACGACCGACTCAGTGCGGCCCTGGCCCGGGAGGGCTACCGGGATGCGGACTGGGCTGCCTGGAGCTCCTGGCCCTTCGAGGGCGCGCTGGTGCCCNGTCCGCTCGATCCCNCGGCGGACGCCGAACCGCCTCGCCGCGGGGCGATGGGCGTCGACTGCCGGACCTGCGCTGCCGTGCGANATCCGGCCGCGGCCGGCATGGTGTGGTTCGACGAGCACTGGATGCTCGCCGCGGCGCGGGACAGTTCCCTGCCGTTCGGCGCTTTCCTGATGCCGCGACGCCACGCGGACCTGCAGGACCTGACGACGGCGGAGGCGCACCGCCAGGGCGAGTTGCTGGCCCGGATCGAGCAGGCGGCCACCGAGGTCCTGGCGGTGCCGCGGATCCAGGTGGCCCGCTGGGGCGACGGGGGCGAGCATCTGCACTGGTGGCTGTACGCGCGTCCGATCGGCGCCCTGCAGTTGCGCGGCACGTTCCTGTCGCACTGGGACGACCTGCTGCCGGCCCGCCCGGAGCAGGACCTGCGCGCCGACGCGTTCGAGGTGGCCGCTCGCCTGGTCGTCCTGGCCGGCGGCACGGTGGGCGACCCGGGGGCCGCTGCGTCCTAGCCGACCGCCCACGGCCCGGGTCGCCCGGGAGTACTGGTGAGGACGGTGTCGAGGGAGCCACTCCCCACATGCGGCAGGGCCGCCCCACGAGCGGGGACGGCCCTAGAGTGCGCTGCGGTGTTTACTCGGCGGCGGGCTTGGTGCGGGTGGGGTCGACGCCCACGCCCGGGCTCATCGTCGAGGAGAAGGTGACCTTCTTGAGGTAGCGGCCCTTCGACGCCGACGGCTTGAGCCGCAGCACCTCGTCCAGCGCCGCGAAGTAGTTCTGCGCGAGCTGGGCAGGGGTGAACGAGGCCTTGCCGATGATGAAGCACAGGTTGGCGTGCCGGTCGACGCGGAACTCGATCTTGCCGCCCTTGATGTCGGTGACCGCCTTGGCAACGTCCATGGTCACGGTGCCGGTCTTCGGGTTCGGCATCAGGCCACGGGGGCCGAGGACGCGGCCGAGCCGGCCGACCTTGCCCATCATGTCCGGGGTGGCCACGACGGCGTCGAAGTCGAGGTAGCCGCCCGCGATCTTGTCGATCAGCTCGTCGGCGCCCACTTCGTCCGCCCCCGCGGCGGTCGCGTCGGCAGCCTTCTCACCGGTGGCGAAGACGAGGACCCGTGCCGTCTTGCCAGTGCCGTGAGGGAGGTTGACCGTACCGCGGACCATCTGGTCGGCCTTGCGGGGNTCGACGCCGAGCCGCATCGCGACCTCGACGGTTTCGTCGAACTTGGCCGAGGCGCCGTCCTTGACGAGCGTGACGGCCTCCTCCGGGGTGTACAACTGGGCGGCGTCGCGGTTGTCCGCGGCGGCCCGGTAAGCCTTGCTGCGCTTCATGTCTCTGGTCTCCTTGTCGTGTCCGGCCCCGTGTGGCCGGGTTGCCAGGTGCGGTNNACGGGCAGGCNNGCCCTCCCGCGGTGGGTTGCCGGTGGTCCGGGTCATCCGGCCACCGCGTGGATCAACGATCGATGGTGACGCCCATCGAGCGCGCGGTGCCCTCGATNNGATCTTGTCGGCGGCCTCGAGGTCGTTGGCGTTGAGGTCGGGGAACTTGGTCTGGGCGATCTCGCGCACCTGGGCGGCGGTGAGCTTGCCCACCTTGTCCTTGTGCGGTCGAGCCGACCCGCTCTTGAGCCCGGCGGCCTTCTTGATCAACTCCGCGGCGGGCGGGGTCTTGGTGATGAAGGTGAACGTCCGGTCCTCGTAGATGGTGATCTCAACGGGGATGATCGTGCCGCGCATCGCCTCGGTCTCGGCGTTGTAGCGCTTGCAGAACTCCATGATGTTGACACCGTGCGGACCGAGCGCGGTACCGACCGGCGGGGCGGGCGTCGCGGCGCCCGCGTTGAGGGCGACCTTGACGATGGCCGCCACTTTCTTCTTGGGAGGCATGTGGGTTTGGGTCCTTTGTTGCGTGGTGGCGGGACGAACCCGCCCTGGTTGGGTTGGTCGACGGACCTGGCTGGGCCGCCGGATGCGATCAGACCTTCTGGATCTGGCTGAAGGTCAGATCCACCGGCGTCTCGCGGCCGAGGATCTCGACCAGGGCCTTGAGTCGCTGGCTGTTCGCATTGATCTCGGTGATGGTCGCGTGGACGCCGGAGAACGGGCCGTTGACCACCATGACGGAGTCGCCCACCTTGTAGTCGGCGACCTCGACCTTCTTCTTCGGGCGCCGGGTGCCGGTGGCCGCAGCGGCGGCCTTGGCCAGCGCGGCGGGCGCCAGCATCTTCTCGACCTCGTCCAGGCTGAGCGGGACGGGGGCGTTGGCGTGCGCAACGAAGCCGGTCACCGACGGGGTGTGCCGGACGGCGGCCCAGGAGGCGTCGGTCAGTTCCATCCGGACGAGCACGTAGCCCGGCAGGACGGTGCGGGTGACGGTCTTGCGGGCCCCGTTGCGCGTCTCGACGACCTCCTCGGTCGGCACGACGGACTCGAAGATGTAGTCCTCCATGCCCAGGGTCTTCACCCGTGAATCGAGGTTCTGCTTCACCCGGTTCTCCATGCCGGAGTAGGTGTGGATGACGTACCAGTCGCCGACCTGGCTGCGCAGGGTGGACCGCAGGTCGGCCAGCACGGCCTCGTCGTCGGCGTCGAGTTCCTCGACCTCGGGCTGCTCGGGCTCCGGCGAGCCCAGATCGATGGAGACCTCGTCCTCGGGCTCGTCGAGCGGACCGAGATCCACCTCGACCTCCACCTCGTCGCTCGTCGCGTCGCCGAGGCCCAGATCGATCTCGAAATCGTCGGTGTTCTCACCGGCGGGCGGGTTGGGTTCCGTCACGTTCATCCCTCGTCCTTGTTGTTCCGACTCAGCCGAAGATCTGCAGCAACAGGGCACCGAAGCCCAGATCGAGCAGGCTGACGTAGGCGATGATGATCAGCACAAAGACCAACACCACGATGAAGTACTGGCGCAGCTGGGAAGCCGTCGGCCAGACCACTTTGCGCAGTTCGTTCGCCGACTCCTGGACGAACTGCACCGGCGTCGACCGGCGGTGCACGTCCTTGGTCGCGGTCCGCTTCTGGCGCGGGGTCTGCCGGTCCTTCTTCACCGGAGCGGCGACGACCGGACGGGCCTTGCGTACCGGACGGGTGTTCCGCGCGCTTGCGGCCACCTGCTCGGCCTCGCTCAGCTGTACCGGGTCGTCGACCGGATCGTCGGCGGCCAGGGCCTCGTCCGGATCCCCGGCGACATCGAGTTCCTCTGCTTCGTCCTCGTCCGCTGTCACGACGTACGGCTCGGGGTCGGCGAGATGCTCGTCGGCCAGGTTCTCCCCGCCACGTCACCGGTCTGGGTTTCCAGGGTCGAGGAAGGATCGGGCTGGCTGTTCAGCTGTTCCCGGTCGGCCACGCTTGATCCTTCGCTCGGTCTGGTGAGTGGACGAGGGTCGCGCCAGGCGCGACCCCGCAGCAGGGCAAGAGGGACTTGAACCCCCAACCTGCGGTTTTGGAGACCGCTGCTCTGCCAATTGAGCTATTGCCCTTCATGGTGATGTCCACCTCGGCCGGGTCGCCTTGTGGGCATGGCCGATTCTGGTGAAGCTCACCAAGAACAAGAGTGTACGGGTTTTGCCCGGGCGAGTCGAACCAGCGCCGGTGCTACAGCACCGCCGCGATGGCGGCGGAGACCCGGTCGATGTTGCCCTCGTTGAGGGCGGCGACGCAGATGCGGCCCTTGTCCGTCCCGTACACCCCGTGCTGCTCGCGGAGGGCCACCATCTGGTCCTTGGTGAGCCCGGAGTAGCTGAACATGCCGACCTGACGGGTGATGAACGACAGGTCCTGTTCGACCCCGGCAGCGGCCAGTCCCTCGACCAGCCGGCGGCGCATGGCCTTGATCCGGTCCCGCATGCCGCCCAGCTCGGTCTCCCACTGCGCACGCAGCTCGGGGTCGCCGAGCACGGTCGCGACGATCGCCGCGCCCTGGGTGGGCGGGTTGGAGAAGTTCGTCCGGACCACGATCTTGACCTGCGACAGCACCCGGGCCGCCTCGGCGGCGTCGGCGCAGACGATCGACAAGGCGCCCACCCGCTCGCCGTAGAGGCTGAAGCTCTTGCTGAACGATGTCGCGACGAAGCACGTGAGGCCGGATTCGGCGAACGTCCGGACGACCGCGCCGTCCTCGGCCAGACCGTCGGCGAAGCCCTGGTAGGCCATGTCGAGGAACGGGACGAGGCCGGCGTCCCGGACGGCGTCGAGCACGTGCTGCCAGTCNGCCGGGGTCAGGTCGTAGCCGGTGGGGTTGTGGCAGCAGGCGTGCAGCACGACGATCGTCCCCGGAGCGGCGGCGCGCAGGTCGGCGACCATCCCGGCGACGTCGACCCCGCGGGCGGCCTCGTCGTAGTAGCGGTACGTGGCGACGGTGAACCCGGCCCGCTCGAACAGGGCCTGGTGGTTCTCCCAGGACGGGTCGGAGATCAGGACCGTCGCGTCGGGGTTGACCCGGCGCAGGAAATCGGCCCCGATCTTCAACGCACCCGTGCCGCCGAGCGCCTGCACGGTGACGACGCGACCCTCGGCCACGGCCGCAGAATCCTCCCCGAACACCAGCGCCTTCACGTCGGCGTCATAGGTGGCCATGCCGTCGATCGGGAGATAGCCCCGGGGCCGCGGTGTGGCCGCCAGCCGGTTCTCGGCCTCGCGGACGCAGCCGAGCAGCGGCAGCTTCCCGGTCTCGTCCTGGTAGACCCCGACGCCGAGGTTCACCTTGCCCGGGTTGGGGTCGGCGAGGAACGCCTCGGTGAGGCCCAGGATGGGGTCGCGGGGCGCCAGCGGCACGTCGGAGAACAGGGACATGGCGGATCCTCGGGTCGAAGGGGCTGCGGCGCCCACTCTACGGGCTGGGGCGTCAGTCGAGCGAGCAGCCCACGAGCACCGGTTCGGGCACCAGAGTCACCCCGAAGCGGTCCCGGACACCGTCGCGGACCGTGCGGGCCAGGGCCAGCAGGTCGGCCGCGGTGGCCCCGCCACGGTTGGTCAGCGCGAGGCTGTGCTTGGTCGACAGCGTGGCAGGCGGCGCACCGAACCCCTTGCCGAAGCCGGCCCGGTCGATGAGCCAGGCGGCGCTGCTCTTGGTCAGCCCCGCGCCGGCCGGGAAGCGGGGCGCGTCGGCGGGCAGCGCGGCAGCCTGCTCGTCCGAAAGCACCGGGTTGGTGAAGAACGAGCCGGCGCTCCAGGTGTCGTGGTCGGCCGCGTCGAGCACCATGCCCTTGCCCCGGCGGAGCTCCAGCACGGCGGCGCGAACGTCCGTCATGGGAGCCCTCTCCCCNACCGCCACCCCCAGGCGGGACGCCAGTTCGGGGTAGCGGACGGGCGCGGACAAGCTGCCCTGGCGGAACTGGAAGGTGACATCCAGGACCAGGTAGCGGCCGGGCTCCTGCTTGAACCGTGAGGTGCGGTAGCCGAATCCGCAGTCGCCGAGCGGGAACGTCCGTTGCCGCCGGTCGAGGCGATCCCACACCCGGACCGCCCAGATGCTCTGGCTGACGTCCTGGCCGTAGGCGCCGACGTTCTGGATGGGGTGGATCCCACCAGGCCCGGGATGCCCGAGAGCGNNCCTCGATCCCCGCCACTCCTGCTCGATCGCGAAGGCGACGAAATCGTCCCAGGGCTCGCCGGCGGCCACGGTGACGACCGCGCCGCCGCACATGGCGGCGCCGGGCTCGTCGATGGCGCAGGAGCCGCCGGTGATCTCCCGGCCGCGGGTGGCGACCTGGACGACGGTGCCAGGGAAACCGGCGTCGGCGACCAACAGGTTCGAGCCGCCGGACAGGACGAGCAGGGGCTCGCCCGCCTCGTCCGCTTGGCGCACTTCGGCGAGCAGATCGGCCTCGGTGGTGGCGACGACGAAGCGTCCCGCCGGGCCGCCGACCCGCAGGGTGGTGTGGTCGGCGAGCAGCTCAGTCNNAACGGCCACCTCGGCGACCGCGGCGCCCAGCACCTTGACCTCGTCGAAGATCGCCTCAATGGCCACGCTGGCGACGCCGTCGACGACCTTGGTGACCGTGCCACGGAAGGTCACGATCACGCCCTCGTCATCGTCCGGCACCACGACCGGCTTGGTGAACCGGACGTAGTAGCTGCGCACCCGGCCCGGGTCGCCGCACCAGTCGGTGACCACGCGGAGCGCGCGGCCCATGGTGAGCATGCCGTGGGCGATCACCCCGGGCAGGCCGAGTTCGCCGGCCTTGCGGTCGGACCAGTGAATCGGGTTGAAGTCGCCCGACGCCCCGGCGTACCGGACGAGGTCGGCCCGCGCGAACCGCACCTCCAGCGGCCCCATGGTCGTGCCCTCGGTCGTGGTGAAGCCGCTCATGCCGCCACCTCCGCCGGCCAGGTGTGGAGCAGGGTCGAGGTGGCCGTGCAGACGGGTTCGCCGGCCGCATCGACGAGGTCCACGTCGATGGTGATGAAGGCCGTCGTGCCGCGGGCACGCACCTTCTGAATGGTCAGGGCCGCGGTCACTTCGTCCATGGCCCGCAGTTGGCGGGTCCAGGTGAACCGCTGGTCGGTGTGCACCGTCCGGCTCAGCTGGAGGTCCAGCTCGGGGTCGGCGAACATCGCGCCCCACGCGGCTCCGGCCAGCACCACGGCGAACGTGGGCGGGGCGAGCGGGCTGTCGCCGGCATAGGCCGGATTGCCGTCGCCCAGGGCAGCGGCGAACTCGGCGATCTTGGCCGTGGAGAGCTGGTAGGGCGCGGTGGGCGGATAGCTGCGGCCCACATGGCCTTCGTTGATCGGCATGGCGTCAGAGTAGCCGCCGGGCCCCCGTCGGGGATCCTCACGACGCCGCCGTGAACGAAAACCGGCACGGGTTGCACGTCGGCCCGCTCGGGCCAGCGTGCTGTGGCCACAGAGCGTCACGTTTCGTTCAACGGGCCGCGTCGCATCAAAGCGAAAGGCCGCCTGCACGGGGCAGGCGGCCGGTCGGTCGAGCGAAGCTCAGCGGGTCTCGCGGTGGGCGGTGTGCACGTGGCACTTGGGGCAGAACTTCTTCAGCTCCATCCGATCCGGGTCGTTGCGCCGGTTCTTCTTGGTGATGTAGTTGCGCTCCTTGCACTGGGTGCACGCCAAGGTGATCTTGGGCCGGATGTCGGCTTGCTTCTTGGCCATCGCCTCGTCCTTCTGTCTTGGTCTTCTCTTGCCTTGTAGCGGGAGCGGGACTCGAACCCGCGACACAGCGATTATGAGCCGCTTGCTCTACCGCCTGAGCTATCCCGCCCGAGTTCGAGGCCCAGCGAACTGGTCGACGGGCGGTAACTCCGTCACCTCAAACACAGAGCCCCCATGCGGAATCGAACCGCAGACCTTCTCCTTACCATGGAGACGCTCTGCCGACTGAGCTATAGGGGCCGGACGTCGAACGACGATACACGCATCGGACCGCCAGCCCCAAATCCGGCGGGCGCGTTGCCGGCGGATGCCGCGCCCCGTTCGGAGCGTGCGGAAGCCGGCGCCCGTGGACCCTGCCGCCCATGCGGCTGCGCGGCTACCGTGTGGCCATGCGGGTGCTGCTCAGCGACGGCTCCGGGTTGACCGGACGCCAGGCGGCGCTCGCGCTCGCGGCCGCCGGGCACGAGGTCGGGGTGCTGTCCGCCACCCGGCTCGGCATCGCCCGGTTCACCGGGACGGTCAGCCGCTGGCACCGGGTGCCCCGCTTCGGCGCCGACCCGCATCGTTGGCTCACCGCCGCGTTGGCCCGGTACGAGCGGGGCCGCTACGACGTGCTGCTGCCGGTGCAGGAACAGGTGGCCGTGCTGTCGTGGGCGGCCGGCCGGGACCTGCTCGCCGGGGTGCGGACGGTGGTGCCCNCGTTCGCTGCGCTCGCCCGCGTCCAGGACAAGATCAGCGCGCAGCAGACGCTGGCCGAACACGACCTCCCGCAGCCGCCGACGACGGTCGTGCGCCGCCTGGCAGGCCTGGTCACCTGGGACCGGTTCCCGGTCTACGCCAAGCTGCCGGTGGGGACGGCGTCGGCGGGTGTCGTCCGGATCGGCAGCGCCGCGGAACTCCCGGCAGCCATCGCGAAGCTCACCGCGTGGGGTGCCTTCGAGNGATCGGGCGTCGGGGTGGTGGTGCAGGACGAGGTGCCCGGACCGCTGCTGATGGTCCAAGCGGTGTTCGACGCCGGCCGGCTGGTGGCTCTGCACGCCTGCGAGCGCGTCCGCGAGGGGCTGGGCGGCGGCGCCAGCCACAAGCGGAGCGTGGCCGCCGGGCGTCTTCGTCCGTTGTTCGAGCGGCTGGGCGGCGCCCTGGGCTGGCATGGCGCCCTGTCCGCGGACGTGGTCGACGGCGCCGACGGCCCGGCCGTCATCGATGTGAACCCGCGGCTGGTGGAGCCCATGAACGCCCTGCTGAGCGGCACCGACCTGGTGAGCCCGCTGATCCGGCTGGCGTTGCACGAGTCGCCGGAGTCCGCCGGCGAGGGCCGGCCGGGCGTGCGCAGTCACCAGGCGCTGCTGGCGCTGCTGCGGGCCGCGCAAGAGGGCCGCCGGGCCCTCCTCGCCGAGGCGCTGGCCGCCCGCGCCCGACGGGGCGACTACGCCGACAGCACCGAGGAACTGACCCCGCCGGAACGGGACTGGCGAGCCCGGTTGCCGATCGCGGCCGTGCTGGCCGCCGGGCTGGTACGCCCGGNNCTGGCGCAGGGGCTGGCGAACGCCGAGGTGCGGGCGTACGCGCTGAGCCCGGACGCCTGGCGGGACCTGCTGGGAAGTGACCGGTCTCAGCCCTGAGCGGCTGGGGCCTGTTCGACCTCGACGAAGCCCAGGTTGCGGTACAGATGGATCGCCTCGGCCGAGGTCGCGTCCTGGGCGTTGAGCGCCAGCGTCGTCCACCCCGCCTGCTCGCACGCCGCGGCGGCGCTCAGCAGCAGGGCCCGGCCGAGCCCGTGGCGCCGATGCTCCGGGTGCACGAACAACTCGATGACGAAAGCGCCCTTCGGCGTCCCTTCCCAGGGGGCGTTGGTGACGGTTTGGATACAGCCGATGAGCTGGCCGTCNCGATCCGACGGCGACCAGGGAGGCGGCTTCCAAGGGCTCCCGTACTCGCCCTCGAACACGCCCTCCATCTCCTCGATGGCGTCCTCGAGGTCGACCGCGGCCACTCCCTTGGGGTAGGAGTCCCAGTACAGAGCGCCCAGTTCGGTCACGTCCGCGATCTCCTGGGGCCGCACGCCCACGCCGTCGGGGACCGAGGCCGGCGGCAAGGGCAGATCGCGCTGCAACAGCATGAGCACAGCTTAGGAGAACGCTCCGGTTTGGGGCCCTGACAACGCCGAAGCCGGCCGCCTGCGGGGCGACCGGCTCGGGTGGGTGGCAGGTGTAGGGTTCGAACCTACGTAGGCGATGCCGACGGTTTTACAGACCGCTCCCTTTGGCCACTCGGGCAACCTGCCGTGCTGGCGAACCAGCGCAGACACCATAGCAACTGGGGTGCGGGGCGTTCCAATCCGTCCGGTCGCCAGGTGGGCGACTGCTGGGCACAATGGCTCACGAGCCTGAACGCGCGAAGGAGAGACCCAATGGCCGGTGAGAGTTCATTCGACGTGGTGAGCAAGGTCGACAAGATGGAGGTCGACAACGCGGTCAACATGGCCGCCAAGGAGGTGCGGACGCGCTTCGATTTCGAAGGGACGGACGCGGTGATCCGCTGGTCGGGTGACGTCATCGAAATGGAGGCCAACGGCGAGGAGCGGGTCAAGGCGATCCTGGACGTTCTGAAGACGATGCTCGTGCGCCGCAAGGTCGACCTGAAGTCGCTGGACGCCGGCGAACCGAAGCTGTCGGGCAAGCTGTGGAAGTTGCATGCGAGCCTGCAGCAGGGCATCACGACCGAGAACGCGAAGAAGATCGCCAAGCTAGTCCGCGACTCCGGGCCGAAGGGTGTGCGGACCCAGGTGCAGGGCGACGACCTGCGCGTGTTCAGCAAGAGCCGCAATGATCTGCAGGCGGTCCAGGCGCTGATCAAGGCGCAGGACTACGACTTCGCGGTGCAGTTCGACAACTACCGGTGAGCGGTGCCGCGGACGAGGGGCTGCGGATCGCTTCGTTCAACGTCAACGGGATCCGGGCGAGTGTGCGTCGCGGGTTCGGGAGCTGGCTGGCCGAGCGTGCGCCGGACGTGGTGGGGTTGCAGGAGTTGCGCTGCCCCGTCGAGGCGCTCCCGCACGAGGCCTGGCCGGGCTATCACCTGGCCTACCATCCCGGAGGCATCGCCGGACGGAACGGGGTAGCCCTGTTGACCCGGGTAGCGCCGATCGCCGTCAGGATGGGGTTCGGTAGCCGCGCCTTCGACGACGAGGGCCGCTACCTGGAGATCGATGTGGATCTGCCCGGGCTCCCGCTGACCATCGGTTCGCTCTACGTGCCCAAGGGCGGCCGTCCGGCCGAGCCGGCTGAGCAGCGCGCGCACCGGCGCAAGGTGGCCTTCCTCCGCTCGTTCGGGCCGTACCTGACCCGGGCTCGGCGCCGCGCCGCCGGCGCTGGACGCGAGTTCTGCGTGCTCGGCGACTTCAACATCGCGCACGGGCCGCTGGATCTGGCGAACCCGGGCGGGAACGTCCGGAACCCGGGGTATCTGCCGCAGGAACGGGCCTGGCTGGACGGGGTGCTCGGGCCGCGGAGCCTGCTGGACGTGGTGCGGGTGCATCGTCCGGACGAGCGGGGACCGTACTCGTGGTGGACCTGGCGCGGCCAGGGATGGAACCGGGACTCCGGCTGGCGGATCGACTATCACCTGGTGAGCCCGGGGCTGGCCCGCCGGGTGGTGGCCGCCGGCACCGATCGCGAGGGGTCCTACGAGGCACGGATGAGCGACCATTCCCCGGTGGTGGTCGACTACCGCCGCTGACTGTGGACAAGCCAGCTTCTCGGGCTGGGTTCCGGCGAAGCTGTGGATAACTCGTGGACGCTCAAGGGATCGCGCCGCCCTCGGTGGCACACTCGGCACTGACTCCACCCCGGGAGGTTCGAAGAATGATCCGTCGAGTAGTCCCGCTCGCGGCCCTGTTGGCCCTGGTGGCTGGGTGTGTACCCGCGCCGACGCAGTCGGCCTCGTCCGTTGCCCCGAGCTTCCAGTGCGCCCCCGAGGCCGGCGGCAGCCCGTCCACGTGCACGCAGCAGCAGTACGACGCGATGAAGCGAAAGGACGCCCTCTACGCAGAAGCTGAGGGTCTGTACAGGCGGTACTTTGCGGAGGAAGTGAGACTCGATAGAGCTGGCGGGGCGAGAGAGGCANACCCCGAGCTGAAGGCCACGATCGCGGAGACGTTGCTGGAGCAGACGATTGATATCCACCGACAGAACCTTGAACACAAGGTGACTGTGCAAGGAACCCAGAAGCTCGTCTGGTTGCAGCGCCGACCTGGCCTCGTGATTCGGGATTCCATCGTCGCCATCGCCGCCTGCAGGGACGCGAGTGGCACGCGCATTTACCAAGCCGGGAAGTACATCGGTAGAGGGCCCATCGCAATCGAGACCACGTTCGGGAAGTTGACGGATGAGGGACTGCGCCTGTTCACGGTCACGTCTGAGGAGGTCTCCTCGTGCGACGCCTGACACTCGGCTGTTGCCTTGTTCTCCTGCTGTTGACCATTCGAGTACCCGAGGGCTGGGCAGGCCCGACGCCCCCAAACCCTAAGCCCACTACTACTTTCAAGACGACAGACAAGGAAGTGAAGGCGAACTTCACGCGGCCCTCCAACCTGATAACAACTAAGCGAGGCGCTTCGCAGAGCAAGAGCGTCATCCCTCCGCGGGAGACCCCGATCAGACCGTCGCAGCCGTCCCGGCTGCAACAGTGCATCGCCGCGGCGCGCAAGAAGGCGGCCGCCACCCGGACGCCGTCGCTTGAGCAGTTGTGCTTCACCCCGCTCGTAGGTGCCGAGGCGCCGCCCGCTGCCCCGCCTGTCGACTTCGTCCAGCTGGCGCGCAGCCTCTCCGTCCGCCTGCGGTTGCCGGACACCAACCCGAGGTTCGGTCCGGACNCCCAGGCGAACGAGTGGAAGATGCTGGCCGTCGGCTACCCGGTGTGGCTCTGGGTGGACGGGCCGACCACGCGAACGGCGACCGCCAGCGCCAGCGGGTTCACTTTCCACCTGGTCGCCACGCGCACGGGCACGACGTTCGACCTCGGCGACGGGCACACGCTTCGATGCGCCACGACCACCCCGTACTCCAGTTCGGTCAAGCCCGGAACGCCCTCGCCCACGTGCGGCCACATCTACGCGAAGCCCTCCACGCCCGGGCGGTACACCGTCACCGCCACGGCCGAATGGCAGGTCCGGTGGAGCGTCGACGGGCTCAGCGGATCGTTCCCGATGCGCTACTCCGACACCTCGACCCTCACGATCGGCGAACTCCAGGCGTTGGTCCGCTGATCCTTGCACCGATCAGGGGACGAAAACATCAGCCACCTCAGCCGCGTCGACGTCCTCGATCCGGGCGTGCTGCCAGCGCGGGTTGCGGTCCTTGTCGACGACCTGGGCGCGAACGCCCTCGGCGAAGTCCGGCCGCTCTGCCATCCGCGGTGCGATCAGCAGGTCCTGGGCGAGGACGTCCGCCACACTGCCCATGCGGGCGGCCCGCCGCAACGCGACCAGGGTGACCCAGACCGCGAACGGGGCCCGCTGGCGCAGCAGGGCACCCGCCGCGCGGGCGTCGGGATCGGCATGCCCTTCCAGGCGCCGGACGATCGCGACGGGATCGTCCCCGGCATAGCATTCATCGATCCACCCGCGGGCGCCCGACAGCACCCCGGCTCCGGGGTCGCCGGCGCACTCGTCGGCAAGGCCGAGCAGCAACCCGTCCGCGGGCCCGAAGGCCAGGCCGGTGAGCGCGGCATGCGTCCCCAACTCCCCNGGCGCCCGGGACAGCTCGTACAGCGCNCCTACGTCGGGGTAGAGGCCGATGATCGTCTCCGGCATCGCCAACCGGCTGTCGGACGAGAGCACCCGCCGCCTGGCGTGCGCGGTCAGCCCCAAGCCCCCGCCCATCACGATCCCGTGCATCAGCGCGGTGACCGGCTTNGAGTAGCCGGCGATGAACGCGTCCAGCGCGTACTCCTGCTTGAAGAAGTCGCCTGAGACCCCGCCCGCGGCCAGGTGCGCGCGCAGCGCCTTCACGTCCGCCCCGGCGCAGAAGCCACGCTCCCCNGCTCCGGCCAGCACCACCTCGCGAACCGACTCATCGCCGCTCCAGGCAGTGAGGTGCCGGGCGAGCAGATCCAGCATCTCCGGGGTCAGCGCGTTGATGGCCCGCGGACGGTTCAGGGTGAGCTTCGCGACCCCGCCCGCGACCTCTGCCAGGACGGACGGTTCGGTCATGGCGCCTCCTTCGCCCCAGCGGTCCCCTGGACGTGCCGGACGACCAGGGTCAGGATCAGCGCCAGCCCGGCCAGCCCCAGGCCGATCCCGGTGTCGTTGCGCCAGGCCAGGTTGCCCGCCGCGTACCCGAGCAGCACGCTGGTCACGATCACGGCCACCCGGATCACCCGCTCGGTGGGCTTGGTGAGCGGCAGCAGCAGCCCACCCCAGGTCAGGTACCAACTGTGCAGGGCCGGGCCGAGGATCGCCGCGACCAGAAAACTCCACGACAGGAAGGTCACCGGCCGCCGCCGGGCCACGGTGAGCGCCATCCAGGCGATGAGCAGGCCGCTGACCACCACGCCGAGCACCAGCAACGCGCCGGCGATCGTCCGCCCCAGCGCGTCCTGTCCGCCCAGCACGAGCAGCAGCCGCAGGCCCTCGCCGAGCAACGAGAGCGGGGCCAGGGTGACCACCCGGCCGGGGACGTCCACGGCGTTGAGCCAGCCGAAGCCCAGCCCGCTCAGCAGCGACACCGCGACGAACACGCCGCCCGCGATCGCGAAGCTCGCCAGCACCCGCCCTGCGACGCGGGTGACCTCCCGCGGCTGCCAGCTTCGCCAGGGGTAGCCGACGAGCGCCACCGCGTAGGCCGCCAGGATCGCCGGCTGTTTGATGGCCGAGGCCACCCCNACGACGAGCGCCGCCTGCCAGAACGGACGCTGGAACGCCAGCCAGATCGCGACGATCACCAGGCCCATCATGAGCGCGTCATTGTGCGCNCCNCCGACCAGATCGATGATCAGCAGCGGGTTGATCGTGGAGAACCAGGCCGTCATCTGTGCGTCGGCCCGCATCCGGTGGGCGATGCGCGGCAGGAAGTACACGATCAGCGCGACCCCGACGAGGGCGGGGATCCGCATCAGCAGCGCCGAGTAGTAGGGGTTCAGCCCGGCGACCAGCACGATCAGGTGCGACAACTGCAGGCTCAGTGGCCCGTACGGGGCCGGCGTGTACCGCCAGAACCACGACACCTGGTCGGCGAAGGCGCCCGGCAGCACGCTGACCGGGGTCTCGTAGGGGTTGAAGCCGTTGTGGAGCAGCCAGCCCTGCGCGGCGTAGGAGTAGGCGTCATGGCTGAAGATCGGCGGCGCGAACAGCAGCGGCAGGCTCCATAGGCCGCCGATCGCCCAGTGCTTGACGTGCAGGTACAGGCTCGGCCGCAGTTCGAACCAGGCGCTGACGAGCAGCACCACCGCGGCGACGACGAGCGCCGTGCCCGCGACTTTGTAGGGCATGCCGTCCAGACCGAGGGTGCGCAGCGGCTCCCACCACGGGCTGTTCTGGGGCAGGTAGGCGGGGGTCAGCGAGCCCACGAACAACAGCGAGGTCGCGTAGAAACCGCGCCGTACCGCCGGCAACCGCCACGCGGCGCGGACGTCGNNCCGACGTAGCCGAGGACCCGTTCCCGGCGCAGGGACGGCAGGTGCGGGGAGACCTCCTCGCGCGTTGTCTGGGTCACCGCCCACCCGTCCTCATCTGCGTCGTCCTGCCCGCCTAGCGTAGTCTCCCCGCATGGCGCGCTACTGGGACTGGTTCGCCGACGGCCGGGTGGCCGTCGCCGACATCGGCCTCGCCTGCTGCGTCGTGGAGTTCCAGGCCGCCACCGCCGGACGGACGTCGCTGCCCGAGCCTCCCGAGGGCGCCACGATCGCGGTAGTCGTCGCCGGAACGGTCACCGACGCGGTCGCCNCCCTCGTCCGAGCCCTGGTCGCGGGGCAGCCCCGCAAGCCCGTCGTGCTGGCCTTCGGGGCCTGCGCCTGCGTGGGCGGGCCCTATTGGGATTCGACCGTCGTCACCAAGGGCGTGGACCAGCTCATCGACGTGGACTACTACCTCCCCGGCTGCCCGCCCACCCCGGACGCCCTCACCCAGGCGCTGAAGCAGCTGTGACCGACACCGAACGCACCGTCGCCCCCGACCAGTGGCGGGCCGCCGCGTCCGCCGCGATCGAGGACAGCTACGCCCAGTTCGACTGGCTCGGCGTGGTGGACGAGATCGGGCGCCGGCCCGTGTTCCGAGTCGTCTGCCGGCTCGTCGACCCGGCCGACCCGCGGCGGGCCGTCCGGCTGAACGCCGAGGTCGACCGCGACGACCCGGTCATCGACAGCCTGGGCGACGTTTTCGGCGGCGCCACCTGGCACGAACGGGAGGCGCACGACTTCTTCGGCGTCCGCTTCGGCGGCGGGGACGACCGGCCGCTCCTGTTGCGGGCCGAGTACACCGGCTTCCCGCTGCGCAAGGACGAGGTGCTAGGCGCGCGGGCCGCGCGTCCCTGGCCGGGAGCCAAGGAGCCCGGCGAAGCCGGGGCCGCCGGACGACGCCGGATGGTGCCCCAGGGCGTCCCCGACCCCGAGGTCTGGGGCGACCGGCAAGGTGCCCCTGCAGCACCGGACGAGGTGGCCGGCTCGGCTGTCGGCGGCCGGGTCAGGAGGCGTCGATGACGGCGCACGGCTCCATCGCCCTGATCGAACCGAACTGCACCTCGTGCATGATCTGCGCCCGGGAGTGCCCGACCTGGTGCATCACGATCGTCAGCCGCACCGAACCCATTCCCGACCTGCCCGCGGGCGCCCGGGAGCGGACCCGCAACGTGCTGGTGGCCTTCGAGATCGACTGGGCGCTGTGCCTCTACTGCGGCATCTGCATCGAGGAGTGCCCGTTCGACGCGCTCGAATGGCGGGCGGACCCGCCCCTGCCCGAGGCGGACGTGGCCGCGCTCGTCCACGACCGGCAGCGCCTCGCCCACCCGTGAGGCGACCCGTCGGTTGGGAGACTGTCCAGCCGTCGGCCAAGGGAACAAGACGGTGTATCTCACCCTGAAGGGTGAGCTGTAGGCCCTTCGTCCGTCCACCGAGAGGCCTGGGGCCCGGCATCCGGCCAACCGTGGGCCCTGGCGTTAGGCTGGGCCGCTGAGCGCGCAGCGACAAGAAGGGGCCGCATGGACGACGTACGCAGCATCGACCGGGTCGTGATCCGGTTCGCCGGCGATTCCGGCGATGGGATGCAGCTGACGGGCGATCGTTTCACCGCCGACACCGCGGCCGTGGGCAACGATTTCTCGACCCTGCCCGACTTCCCGGCCGAAATCCGGGCTCCCGCGGGAACTGTCGCGGGCGTGTCCAGCTTCCAGCTGCACTTCGCCGACTTCGACATCCGCACCNCCGGCGACCGTCCCGACGTCCTGGTCGCGATGAACCCGGCCGCGCTGAAGGCGAACCTGCAAGACCTGCCCCGCGGCGCGGTCATCATCGCCGACGCGACCGATTTCACCCCGCGGAATCTGGCCAAGGTCGGCTATCAGAGCAACCCGCTCGACGACGGCTCCCTGGAGGCATACCAGGTCCACGCGCTCGATCTCACCGGCCTGGCCGTCGGCGCGGTGGGCGGGCTCGGGCTGGGCCGCAAGGAGGCCAGCCGCACCAAGAACATGTTCGCCCTGGGCCTGCTGACCTGGCTGTACAGCCGTCCGGACGAGGGCACGTTGGACTTCTTGGCCACCAAGTTCGCGAACCGTCCGGAGATCCGCGACGCGAACACCGCCGCGTTCCGGGCCGGCTACGCCTACGGGGAGACCACCGAGTCGTTCTCCATCCGGTACGAGGTGGCTCCGGCCACCATGACACCGGGCACCTACCGCCAGATCACCGGCAACACGGCCCTGGCGTACGGGCTGATGGCCGGGGCCGAGCGAGCCGGCCTGCAGCTGTTCCTGGGCGCCTACCCCATCACCCCGGCCTCGGACGTGCTGCACGAACTGGCCCGCCACAAGGGTCACGGGGTCATCACCTTCCAGGCCGAGGACGAGATCTCGGCCGTCGGGGCGGCCCTCGGCGCCTCCTACGCGNGGCGCCTTGGGGTCACCACCACCTCCGGGCCGGGCATCGCGCTGAAGATGGAGACCATCTCGCTCGCCGTGATGCTGGAACTGCCGCTGGTGGTGTGCGACATCCAGCGCGCGGGGCCGTCCACCGGCATGCCGACCAAGACCGAACAGGCCGACCTCTTCCAGGTGCTGTTCGGCCGGCACGGCGAGGCCCCCGTGCCGGTGCTGGCCNCCCGATCGCCCGGCGACTGCTTCGACGTGGCCGTCGAGGCCGCCTCGATCGCGCTGCGCTACCGGACCCCCGTCTTCATCCTGTCCGACGGCTACCTGGCCAACGGGGCCGAGCCGTGGCCGGTTCCCGATCTGGCCGCCATCCCGCGCATCGATCCGGGCTACGCGACCGAGCCGAACGGACCCGACGGCACCTTCCTGCCGTACGCGCGCGACGCCAAGCTGGCCCGCGCCTGGGCGATCCCGGGCACCNCCGGTCTGGAGCACCGGATCGGCGGCATCGAGAAGGCTCACCTGACCGGCGATGTCTCCTACGACCCGGGCAACCACGAGTTCATGGTCCAGCTGCGGAACGCCAAGATCGCCGGGATCGCCGCGGAGCTGCCGCCCGCCGAGGTCGAGGACCCCGGCCCGGCGAGTGACCCCGCCAAGGTCCTGGTGGTCGGTTGGGGCTCCAGCTACGGCCCGGTCTCGGCGGCGGCCCGTCGCGTTCGGCTGTCCGGGCGCCGGGTGGCCACGCTGCATCTGCGCCACCTCAACCCGCTGCCCCCGGGCCTGGGCGAGGTGCTGCGCCGCTACGAACGGGTGCTCGTGCCGGAGATGAACCTGGGCCAGCTTGCGCTCTGGCTGCGCGCCACCTACCTCGTCGACGCCCAGAGCTACAGTCGGGTGCGCGGGTTGCCGATCTCACTGTCGGAACTCGCCGACGACCTCATCGCCATCATCGACGGGAAGGACGGACGATGACCGCGACGCCCGGGGTGGCCGGCGTTCCGCTGGCCATCACGCCCCTGACCCGCAAGGACTTCACCTCCGACCAGGAGGTGCGTTGGTGCCCCGGCTGCGGCGATTACGCGGTGCTGGCTGCCTTCCAGGGCCTGATGCCCCAGTTGGGCATCCGCCGCGAGAACACCGTGATCGTGTCGGGCATCGGCTGCTCCTCGCGCTTCCCCTACTACGTCGATTCCTACGGCCTCCACTCGATCCACGGCCGCGCCCCGGCCATCGCGACCGGCATCGCCACCGCCCGTCCGGATCTCGCGGTATGGGTGGTCACCGGCGACGGGGACGCGCTGAGCATCGGCGGCAACCACCTGATCCACGCCCTGCGGCGCAACGTGAACATCACGATCATGCTGTTCAACAACCGCATCTACGGACTGACCAAGGGCCAGTACTCGCCCACCTCCGAAGTGGGCAAGGTGACCAAGTCGACCCCGGTCGGATCGGTGGACACCCCGTTCAACCCGATCTCCCTGGCTCTGGGCGCCGAGGCGTCCTTCGTGGCCCGGACGATCGACTCCGACCGCAAGCACCTCACCGAAGTGCTCACCGCCGCCATCGCCCACCGCGGGGCCTCGTTGGTGGAGATCTACCAGAACTGCCCGATCTTCAACGACGGTGCCTTCGACGAGGTGAAGGGGGCCGAGCCGGGCATCATCGGGCTGCGGCACGGCGAACCGGTCACGTTCGGTCCCGACGGCGCCCAGGGCGTCGTCCGGCAACCGGACGGCACGCTGGCGATCGCCGACGTCGCCGAGGTGGGCCTGGACCGGGTGCTGGTGCACGACGCGCAGCATCCGGATCCCACGACCGCGTTCGCCCTGTCCCGGCTCACCGACACCGGGGTGCTCCACCGAGCCCCGATCGGCATCTTCCGCGATGTGGAGCGGCCCGCGTTCGACGATGCGGTGCGCGCTCAGGTCACCGTGCCGGCGCCGGAGGAACGGCAACACGCGCTGCAGGCGCTCGTCCGCGGCCAGGACACCTGGACCATCTGAGCCATGACCCGCGAGCCGTTCGGGTTCCTGCTGGGCTTCGGCGCGCCGGCCGCTGCCGGTCCCCTGCGCATCGGCGTCGTCGGTGCGGGGATCGGCGGGCTGAGCGCCGCCCTGGCCCTGTCCCGGGACGGCCACGAGGTCACCCTGCTGGAACAGGCGCCGGCCTTCGCGGCCTTGGGAGCCGGGATCGCCTTGGCGCCGAACGCCCTGGCGATCCTCGACGTGCTGGGGGTGGCTGCCCGCTCCGCCGCGGCCGAGCTCAGCTCGTACGCGCTGCGGACGGCAGACGGCGCCCTGCTGGCGGCGTCCCTGCGCGGTGAGCATCTGGCGACGTTCGGGGCCGCCCGGGCGATGAGCAGGCCGGTGCTGCACGGGCTGCTCGCGGCCGCCCTACCCGAGACCGTCGTCCTCGAACTCGGTACCCCGGTGAGCCCGGACGACGTCGCCCGCCGCGGCTTCGACCTCGTGGTGGCCGCCGACGGGATCAACTCCGCCTTCCGGGCGAGGGTGGCACCCACCGTCCGGCTCCGCTACACCGGGCAGACCTGTTGGCGCGGCCTCGTGGCGGGCCGGTGGGGACGCGAGGCTGTCGAGTTCTGGGGGACCGGGTCCNGGCTCGGCGTCGCCGCCACCGGCCCGGACGAGGTCTACCACTACCTGGTGGTGTCCGCACCGCCGGGACGGCCCGCCCCGGCCTGGCCGTCCGGTTTCGCGGAGCTCACCGCGCAGTTCCCGGACGAGGCGACCCGCTTCCTACTGGACGCCGACTCCCCGCCAGCCCTGCACCACGACCTGTACGAGCTGGACCGGCCGGCCTGGGGCGATAACCAGGTGGTGCTGCTCGGCGACGCCGCCCACGCGATGACCCCCAACCAGGGCCAGGGTGCGGCGATGGCGATCGAGGACGCGGCCGCGCTCACCATCGCCTTGCGGGTCGGGCGGCGGCACCTGGCGGACCGTTACCGGGCCCTGCGCGCGTCCCGGGTCCGGCGGATGCAGCTGGATTCCCGCCGGCTCGGCGAGGCCGGGCACTGGCCCCGTCCGCTCCGGCCGGCCCGGGACCTCGCGCTGCGCTTGATGCCCGAGGCCCTGACCGCCGCCGCGGTGCGGTCCCAGGTGACGCCGGGCATCGAGCTGGCCGGCCTGCTCGCCGGCCGCGGCTAACCTCGCGGTGGGCGCCCGCCGGGTCGCTACCCTGAGCCGGTGAGCGCCTTCGACGTCGCCGGCCACGTGCGGACCGCGATCAGCAGTCGCGGGCAGAGCGGCTTGACGTGGCTGGCCTCCNTCGACGAGCTGGTCCCCGGGCTGCTTGCGGAGTGGGATCTCCGGCTGGTCGCCACCCTGCCCGGCGGCTCCCAAGCGTGGCTGGGGCGCGTCCTCGCCGCCGATGGGACCAGCGCCGTCCTCAAGGTGTCGTTCCGGCGCGAGCAGGCCGCCCGCCACGCTGCAGTGCTCGCCGCCGCCGGCGGCCGCGGCTACGTGCGGCTGCTGCGTGCCGACGCCGAACGCGGAGCCGAACTGCTCGAGGAACTGGGCCCCAGCGTGGCCGACCAGCGCCTCAGCGCCGAGGAGGTCCTGAGAGTGTCGACCGCCACGCTGCGCGAGGCCTGGCGGCTCCCCCTGCAGGTTGTCCCCGAGGTGGACGCGACCACCCACAAGGCCGCCACGCTCGCCGACATCCTGGAGGACCAGCGCGCCCAGGCCCCTGGGCCGGCCCGGCGATCGACCTGGCGCACCGCTACGNCCGCCCGCCTGCTGGCCCAGGCCGACCCGTCCCGTCAGGTCGTGGTGCACGGCGACCCGCATCCGGGCAACCTGCTGGCGGTGTTGCGGCCGCGGGCGGGGCGCCGGCCGGCCNACGTGTTCGTGGACGCCGACCATTTCCGTTGCGAGCCCGAGTACGACCTGGGCGTCCTGCTGCGCGAGGCCAACACCGAACTCGGCGCCGCGGCGGACCCGGCCGCCCTCCTGCGCTCCTGGTGCACGCAGGTGGCGGACGACACCGGCACCGACCCCGGGGCCGTCTGGCGCTGGGCCTTCTTGGAACGGGTCACGACCGGGTTGTACCTCTACTGGCATGACCTGCCCGGGCGCGGTGAGCCGTTCCTGACCAACGCCGTCCGTCTCGCCCGCCAGGTGGGCGCGGGTCATACCTCGCCGTGACCCGGGGTCGCGAGAGCGGTGTGGCGACGGGAGGGCTCGCGTGGCCGCCCCCACCGACCGGTCTCACGGGCTGCCGGGCCACGAGTTCTGTCGCAGCCTGTCGGGCCGCTAATCTGGGCCGATGAGCAGTTTCGACGTCGACCCCAGCGTCCGCGTGCAGGACGACCTGTTCCGCCACGTGAACGGCCACTGGCTGGCCGCCAGCACCATCCCCGACGACAAGCACGCCAACGGCGTGTTCTACGACCTTCGCGACGCCTCGGAGGAGGCCGTCCGGGACATCGTCACCGGGCTGTCGGGCTCCGAGCCGGGCTCCGAGGCCGCCAAGGTGGAGGAGTTGTACGCGTCCTTCATGGACGAGGCGGGCATCGAGGCCCGCGGCCTGGCCCCGCTGCGGGGGTTCCTGGACGAGATCGACGCGATCGCCGACGTCCCCGGCCTGCTCGGCTACCTGGGCCGCAGCCTGCGCCGCGGCACCGGCGCGCTGCTGGAACTGTGGGTCGACACCCACCCCGGCGACCCGACCCGTTACGTGGTGTTCACCCAGCAGGGCGGCCTGGGACTCCCGGACGAGGAGTACTACCGGCTCCCCGAGCACGCCGAGATCCGCGACGCGTACGTGAAGCACGTGGGCCGGACCCTCGCGCTGGCGAACCTGGACGAGACCGGGGCCGCCGCCGTCATGGACCTGGAGACCGCCATCGCCGCTTGTCACTGGGACAAGGTCCGCACCCGGGACCTGCGGGCGATGTTCAACCCCAAGACCGTCGAGGAGTTCTGCGCGGACCTCGACTGGCGGCCGCTGCTGGCCGAGGCCGGCCTGCCGAACCTGACCGACCTGATCGACGCCCAGCCCTCGTTCGCCACCGATGTCGCCGCCCTGCTCACCCCCGAACGGCTCGACGGGTGGCGCACCTGGGCGCGCTGGCACCTGATCTCCGCGCTGTCGCCCTACCTGCCCGCGGCGTTCGTGGACGAGCGGTTCGGCTTCTACGGCACCACCCTGCAGGGCATCCCCGCGCTGAAGGCCCGCTGGAAGCGCGGCGTGGCCCTGGTCGAGGACGCCCTCGGCGAGGCGGTGGGCAAGCTGTACGTGGAGCGCCACTTCTCCCCGGTCGCAAAGGAACGGATGGACGATCTGGTCGCCAACCTCGTCGAGGCATACCGGCGCTCCATCGCCGACCTGGACTGGATGACCGACGCCACCAAGGCCGAGGCGTTGGCCAAGCTGGCCAAGTTCACCCCCAAGATCGGGTTCCCGGCGGTGTGGAAGGACTACGCGGCGCTGGCGGTCTCGTCCGACGATCTGGTGGGCAACCGGGTCCGCGCGACCGAGTTCGCCTACGACGACGAGTGGAGCAAGCTCGGCGGCCCGATCCGCACCTATGATTGGCTGATGACCCCGCAGACGGTGAACGCCTACTACCACCCGCTGCGCAACGAGATCGTGTTCCCGGCGGCGATCCTCCAGCCGCCGTTCTTCGACGAGCATGCCGACGACGCGGTCAACTACGGCGCGATCGGGGCGGTGATCGGGCACGAGATCGGTCACGGATTCGACGACCAGGGCTCCACCTGCGACGGCGACGGCGCGCTGCGCGACTGGTGGACCCAGGCCGACCGCGAGGCGTTCGAAGCCCGGACGGGCGCGCTGAAGCAGCAGTACGGCGCGCTGGCGCCGCAGCAGTTGCCCGGCACGTTCGTCAACGGCGAGCTGACCATCGGCGAGAACATCGGGGATCTGGGCGGGCTGTCGATCGCCTACCTGGCCTGGCGGCTCGCGGTGGGCGCCGAGGAGCCGGAGCCGGTCGACGGCCAGACCGGCCCGCAGCGGCTCTTCCTGTCGTGGGCGCGGGCCTGGCAGACCAAGATGCGGGACGAGGCGCTGAAGCAGCAGATCGCGACCGACCCGCACTCGCCGGCGGAGTTCCGCTGCAACCAGGTCGTCCGGAACGTGCCGGAGTTCTACGAGGCCTTCGGGGTGACCCCGGACGACGCGCTGTGGCTGGCCCCCGAGGAGCGGGTCAAGATCTGGTGAGCGGCCGGCCGGGCATCCTCACGCGGCAGGTTTGACCACGCGGCCCAGGAAAAGCGGGGTCTGGCTGGGCACGTGCACGATCGTCCAGTAGAACGGGCGGTCCAGGACGAGTTCGCGAGGTTGCAGCGGTGCGCTGGCCACCTCGGCACCGGCGACGGTGACGGCCGCCGCCTCGGCGCCGGCCTCGTCCACCTTGATGACCGCCTCGTGCACCACGAAGGACAGGAACAGCCGCTCGGCGGTGGTCATCCCCGACAGGTCGGCACGGCCGGGATCGAACAGCTCGACGATCCCCAGCGTCCCCAGGGGCCCNTTCAATTGCCGGTTGAGCCGGAACGTCCACTTCGGCATGGTCAGGGACACGGGCTCGGGCGTCCCGGTGGCGAGCGACCCGAGGGTGCGCCCGCCCAGCAGCGTGCCGAGCGGTGCGAGCCCGCGGGCGGGCAGCAGGCACACCATCGCGTAGTCGGGGCTCTCGAACGGGATCGCGACGCTGGCGAAGGCGGGCGTCTGCGTCCACACCCCNCACGGCCGGCCGTGCATCAGGTCGGCGTCGATGCGTTCGCCCGACGGCAGCGTGAACGGGCCGCGCGTGGTCAGTTCGGCCAGGAACGGCTTCTGCCAGCGGCCCTTGAAGTAGACCGCGTTGCCCAGGCACAGCCGGGTGTCGCGGTTGATCATCGGCTCGTTCACGATCTCGGGGATCAGCCCGCGGGTCCGTTCCTTGGCCCAGGCGTTGATCGCGGCCACGCCCGAGGCGGGTGAGCCGGCGAAGTCGATCTCCCGGACGCCTGCCCCGTACCAGCCGGCCAGCGCGTCCAGGTAGGCCTGCTGCCAGGGGTAACCGCGCTGCGCCCAGAGCGCGTTGGCGGCGACGACCGCCACGTCGGCGTCGGGCTTGGCCAGGGCCAGCAGGGTGGCGTTGAACTCCTCGTTCAGCGTCGCCAGCGGCGCGCCGAGCGCCGTCTCCAGTTGCGTGAGCGACGTGCCCTTGGCCCCGTTGCCCACCATGGCCAGCACCGCCGCGATCGAGAACGGNGAGACGACCGCGTCGGCGTCCGCGGCCACCAGCGCGTCGAGCAGGCGGGTCGCGAACGGGGTCAGGACGGACGGACGGCCCGGCTGCGGGGACCGCCTCGGCGCCGAACCGAGGACGAGCCCGCTGCCGGCGGCCGAACAGCCCGCCGCGGGCAGGAGCGAGGCCAGGCCCAGCAGGCCGGCCAGTCGGAACAGGTCACGTCGCACCATGGTCACACTGACTATCACGCGCGCGGGCCGTGGAACGTTGCGGCGCCGCCCGCCTCAACGCCGGGCGCCGACGAGGCTCAACAACCGGGCGTGGAACAGCGTCTCCCCGGTGAGTTCGGGATGGAAGGCGACCCCGGTGACCGCCCCTGGGCGACCCCGACGACCGCATCGTCCCTGGTCGCGATCACCTCGACCCCGGGCCGTGGGCACTCACCCGGGGCCCGGATGAACGCCACCCGGGCCGGTCCCCAGGCGGTGGCGAGCTCGACCTCGGCCGAATCGATCTGCCGGCCGAAGGCATTCCTGGCGACGGTGACGTCCAGGATCCCCAGGCTGCCCTGCCCCGGTGCCGGGTCCTCGATCCGCGCCGCGAGCTGGATCAGCCCCGCGCAGGTGCCGAGGGTGGGCAGGCCGTCGGCGATCGCGGCCGCCAGCGGGTCCCCCAGCCCGAAGACCCGCAGCAGCCGGTCGATCGTGGACGACTCCCCGCCGGGAAGGACGAGCGCGTCCACGCGCCACCCGTCCGGGCCAACGAGGTCGTCTGGACGACGCAGCAGCGCGGTGGTGGCGCCCAGCCCGGCCAGCAGGTCCACGTGCTCGCGGACGCCGCCCTGCAGGGCGACCACCCCGATCCGAGGGCTGTTCACCAGCCGCGTTGGGCGAGCCGGTGCGGCGCCGCCACGTCCGCGACATTGATGCCCACCATGGCCTCGCCGAGCCCGCGGGAGACCTCGGCGATGACGGCCGCGTCGCTGTACAGGGCGGTCGCCTTCACGATCGCCGCCGCCCGCCTCGCGGGGTCCCCGGACTTGAAGATCCCGGAGCCGACGAACACCCCGTCCGCACCCAACTGCATCATCATCGCCGCGTCGGCCGGGGTGGCCACACCGCCGGCCACGAACAGCACGACCGGCAGCGCGCCGGCCGCCGCGACCTCGGCGACCAGGCCGTACGGCGCCTGCAGGTCCTTGGCGGCCACGTACAGCTGCTCGGGGTTGCTCTCGTGCAACGCCTTCAGCTGGGCGATCTCGGTGCGGATCTGGCGGATGTGGCGGGTGGCCTCGGACACGTCCCCGGTGCCGGCCTCGCCCTTCGAACGGATCATCGCCGCCCCCTCGGTGATCCGCCGCAGCGCCTCGCCGAGATTCGTCGCGCCGCACACGAATGGCACCGTGAAGGCGTGCTTGTCGATGTGATGGGCGTAGTCGGCGGGCGACAGCACCTCGGACTCGTCGATGTAGTCGACGCCCAGTTCCTGCAGCACCTGCGCCTCGACGAAGTGGCCGATCCGGGCCTTGGCCATCACCGGGATCGAGACCGCATCGATGATTCCCGCGATGAGGTCGGGATCGCTCATCCGGGCGACACCGCCCTGGGCGCGGATGTCGGCCGGGACGCGTTCGAGGGCCATGACCGCGATGGCCCCGGCGTCCTCGGCGATCCGGGCCTGTTCGGGNGTGACCACGTCCATGATCACCCCGCCCTTCAGCATGTCGGCGAGGCCGCGCTTGACCAGCGGGGTTCCCGTTTCGGTGATCGTCATGGCCCCATCCAAGGCGGCATAATGGACCATCACAAGAGCCACAATCGACGATTCCTAATGGACCAATCATGCGCACTCCCGGTGAGGTCGCCCTGCCGCTCGTCCTGGATNCCCCGGACGGGCGGTCGCTGACCCGCCGGCTGGGCGATCGGCTGCGCACCGCCATCACCGACGCCGTCGTCGCCCCAGGGNAGCCGCTGCCGGCGAGCCGGGCGCTGGCCCGGCAGCTGNGGGTCAGCCGCGGCACGGTCGTGGCCGCCTACGACCAGCTGATCGCCGAGGGCTACCTGAGCGCCCACGTCGGCCGCCACACCCTGGTCAACCCGAACCTGCGCCGCGTCCATCCGGCGCGCCCCGGGCNNCGCCGCTGTCCCGCTCCCCGCCGGTTCGTCCGGCCCGNNGCCATCGACCTGCGCCCCGGGCGGCCGTGGACGGCGGAGGTCACCACCGCCGCGTGGCGGACGGCCTGGCGCGAGGCGGCCGCCACCGCCTTGTCCCCGCTGCCGGTCGCCGGCCTGCCGGCGCTGCGCGTCGAGCTCGCCGACCACCTGCGCCGGATGCGCGGGGTCGTCCGCGATCCCGGGCAGGTGTTCGTGACCGCCGGCGCCCGGGACGGCCTCGCGTGGCTGCTGCACGCCCTCGGACCGGGCCTGCGGGTCGGCGTCGAGGACCCGGGCTACCCGTCACTGCGCCGGGTCCCGGCCCGGCTGGGGTGCGAGGTCGTCCCGCTGGCCACCGACGCCGACGGCCTGGTCTGCGACGCCCTGCCGAGCGGCGCGAGCGCCCCCNGGGTGGTGATCGTCACCNCCAGCCACCAGTACCCGCTCGGCGGCTCGCTGCCCGTCGCCCGCCGGTACGCGCTGCTGGAGTGGGCCGCCGACCAGGACGCCTGGATCGTCGAGGACGACTACGACTCCGAACTGCGCTACACCTCGGCCNCCCTGCCCGCGCTGGCCTCGCTGGACGATCCCGAGCACGGCCGCGTGGTGACCCTCGGCACGTTCGCCAAGACCCTCGGCCCCGGCCTGGGCGCCGGCTACCTGCTGGCCCCCGCGCGGCTCGGCGACGACCTGGAGGCGGTCCGCGCCGACCTGGGGCAGCCGGTCTCCCAGACCACCCAGTCGGCCTTGGCGGCCTACCTGGCCAGCGGCCAGTTGCGCCGCCACATCCAGCGGATGCGCCGGGTGTATCGCCGCCGTCGCCAGGCCGTGCTCGACGCGTTCGCGGGCCTGCCCGGGGTGAGCGTGAACCATCTCGACGGCGGCCTGCACGCCGTGGTCACGACCCCGGTGCCCGAGGTCGAGGTGCTGGCCCGCGCCCGGCGGGCCGGCGTCCAGGTGGCCGGGCTCGGCGAGTACTGGTCGCNNGGCTGCCCGCCCACGCGCCCGGNNGGGATCGTGCTGGGCTACGGCGGGGTGGGCCAGGCCGACCTGGAGCGGGGCCTGGCCATCCTCGCCGCCCTCTGAGGCCCGGACTAGGCTCCCGGGCATGGAAGCGTTCATCGCCGAACCGCGACGCCTCAACCCCTTGCTCCGGCTCGGCGTCGCCGTCGCTGAACGGACGACCGGCCGCCGGATGCTGCCGGCGCGACTGCTGGGCTGGTATCCGAAGGCCGCCGTCGGCTCCGGCGTGCTGGAATCCCTGGTGGCCCACCACGAGGGACGTCTGGACGAGCGGCTGCTCAAGCTCGTCCGGATCACCGCGTCGCTGACCGCCAACTGCGCGTTCTGCATCGACATGAACAGCCACGAGTTCGACCGCGTGNGGGTCACGGACGCCGAGTTGGCGGCCCTGACCCGCGGCGCCGACGTCGACGAGGTCGCGACCTTCAGCCCCGCCGAGCGGCTCGCCGTCCGGTACGCCCGGCTGATCTCGGCGACCCCGCTGAACTTCCCCGCCGACGTCGTGGCGGCGCTGCGGGCGGAGTTCACCGAGCGCGAACTGGTGATCCTGGCCAGCACCGCCGCGCAGGTGAACTACTGGGCGCGGCTGATCCAGGCCCTCGGCATCCCGCCGGCCGGGTTCCGCGACAGCTGCGCCATCTGAGGGCCCAACCGACGACACGATCCGCATGGTGCGTTGCCTGGACTCACCGCGAATCCTGTGGGGTTGCCACGCCCACCTCCGCCGCGGGTGTACGTTCGGGCTGAGCTACCAGCTCGAAGGGTTGTTACCCGTCCGTGGGGCAAGACCTGGGGTCGCACGCGAGTGTCTCCCTCGGGTCTTTCGTCTTTCCGGACGGCCGACAGATAGGGATCAGCATGACCACAGCTCAAGGGACCACCCCGCCCAACAGATCGTGGCGGCGATGGGTGGTGCCGACAACATCATGAGCCTGACGCACTGCGCGACCCGGCTCCGCTTCCAGTTGAAGGACGGCTCCGGCGTCGATGCCGCCGCCGTCGACAAGATCCCGGCCGTGATGGGCGCCGTGCCCCAGTCCGGGGATCGGTTCCAGGTCGTGATCGGCGGCGCCGTACAGACCATGTACAGCGACATCATGAACCTGCCCGAGATGAAGGGCGTCAGCACCGGCCTCACCGACGCCGACGTCAAGGCGGCCGAACGCGCCAAGGCGCGCGGCAAGTTCGCCTGGTTGGACAACTTCTTCGAATACCTGTCCGACAGCTTCCGTCCGCTGCTGGGCGTGCTGCTCGGCGGTTCGCTGATCATCGCGATCGCGGCCGTCCTGGACGCCCTGCACATCGTCCCGTTCCAGGGCGTCGACCGTGCCGCCGTCGCCGGCTCCAGCTGGATCTTCTGGGATTCGATGTGGCGGGCGGTCTTGTACTTCCTGCCGATCATGGTCGCCTACAACGCCGCCAAGAAGCTCAACGTCGACCCGTGGCTGGGCGCCACCGTCATGGCCGCCCTGTTCACCCCGGAGTTCATGAGCCTCACCGACACCACGAAGTTCCCCGACACCGTCTGCACGACGAACCCCACGCTGGGCACCGAGTCGTGCGTGGCGCACATCTTCGGCATGCCGATGCAGCTCAACGGCTACGGCGGCCAGGTGTTCGTCCCGCTGATCATGGTGGCGGTGCTCGCGGTCGTCTACCGCTTCCTCAAGCGCATCTTCCCCGAGAACATCCAGATGGTCTTCGTGCCGTTCCTGTCGATGCTCATCATGATCCCGGTGACGGCGTTCCTCATCGGCCCGCTCGGCGTCTGGCTGGGCACCGGCCTGGGCACCGGCCTGGCCTGGCTGAACGGCAACGCGCCGATCGTGTTCGCCATCATCATCCCGCTGCTCTACCCGTTCCTGGTGCCGCTGGGCCTGCACTGGCCGCTCAACGCGCTCATGCTCGCCAACATCGCCAGCGCCGCCACCAACCATCAGGACTTCATCCAGGGCCCCATGGGATCGTGGAACTTCGCCTGCTTCGGGGCGACGGCGGGCGTGCTGTTCCTGACCACCAAGAACAAGAACCACGAGTTGCAGCAGACCGCCATCGGCGCCCTCGCCGCCGGCCTGCTGGGTGGCATCTCGGAACCGTCCCTGTACGGCATCCACCTGCGCTACAAGCGGATCTACCCGCGGATGCTGGTGGGTTGTGCGGTCGGCGGCCTGGTCACCGGCATCCTCGGCTGGAGCTCCGGCGGCGTCAAGACCGGCGCGTTCGCGTTCACGTCCCTGCTGACCATCCCTGTGTTCAGCCCCGTCTGGGTCTACATCATCGCGATCACCGCGGCGTTCTTCACCGCCATGATCCTGGTCATCATCTCCGACTACCGGACCCCGGAGCAGAAGGCGCAGGAGGAGGCCGACCGTGAGCAGGCCGCCGCCGACCTGGCCCTGGAGGCCGCCCGCAAGTCCGCCCCGGCTGCTGCCGCTGTCGCCACCGGCGCGGGTGCCGCCACCGCGGCCGCCAAGTCCGCCGGCGCGGTCGCCCTGGCCACCCGGACGACCGAGGTCGCAGCCCCGGTGTCGGGCCACGTCGTCCCGCTGGACGAGGTCGAGGACAAGGTGTTCGCCTCCCGTGCCCTCGGCGAGGGCGTCGGCATCCAGCCGACCAGCGGCGAGGTGGTCGCACCGGTCGCCGGTGAACTGGTGACCGTGGCGAAGACCGGGCACGCGTTCGGGATCAAGACCGACGACGGCGTGGAGGTTCTCGTCCACGTCGGCATCGACACGGTCCGCCTGGACGGCAAGCACTTCACGGTCGTGGTCGCCAAGGATCAGCGGGTCGCGGTCGGCGACCGGCTGGCCAGCGTGAACCTGGACGGGGTGAAGGGCGCGGGATTCGACACCACCACTATCGTGACGGTGACCAATACCGCCGCGCTGGCGGCGGTCACCCCGCGCACCGGCATCGATGTTCGCGTCGGAGACCCGATCATCGACGTCACCGCCTGATCACTCCCGCGGCGGCGGCAGCCGAGCCTTCGGGTGCCGCCGCCCGAAGGAGCCACCATGAAGTTGCTGCGCGTCTTCAACAACAACCTCGTCCTCGCCCGCGACGAGACGGGCACCGAGGTGATCCTGACCGGACGGGGCCTGGGCTTCCAGACCCGTCCGGGTCAGGAGGTGGACGCCGCCAGGATCGTCCGCAAGTTCGTGCCGGACGACGGACGAGACCCCGACCACCTGGCCGAACTGCTGGCCGGCCTGCCCNCCGAGCACATCCAACTGGTCGGGGAGGCGATGACCGCCACCGGGCTCGACCACAAGGCGGCGGCCAACCCGACGCTGGTGATCGCGCTGGCCGACCACCTCAGCTTCGCCATCAAACGCCACGCCCACGGCAAGGACATCGAGTATCCGCTGGAGGGCGAGGTTCGCCACCTGTACGCCGAGGAGTACGACCAGGGCCTGCGGATCCTGGCCGCGGTCAACGACCGGCTGGCCGATCCGCTGCCCGCCGGCGAGGCGGTCGCACTGGCGTTGCACCTGGTCAACTCCGGCATCGCCACCGGCGACCTGTCGTACACCTACACCATGACCGGCGTCATCCAGCAGATGATCGCCGTCATCGAGAACCACTACGGGCTGGTGCTGGACACCGGTTCGGTGAGCGTCGGCAGGCTCATCACCCACCTGCGCTACCTGTTCGTCCGGATCCACCAGCACCGGCAGCTCAACCGGGAGATCTCGGAGGTGGGCAAGGTGATCGGCGCCTCGCAGCCGCGGGCGTTGGAGTGCGCGCTGCGGCTGGAGACCGTGATCGAACTGCGGCTGGGCGCTTCGCTCACCGACGACGAGGTCTCCTACCTCACCCTGCACGTCGCGCGGGTGATCGCCGAGGTGACCGGCACCTGAGCCGCACGAGCCGGTGGCCCATCCCCTTCGGGACGGGCCACCAGAGTGCCCAGCGCTACTTGACGTCGCGCAGGTCGATGCCCTTGGTCTCGGGGATCGAGGCCACGGCCAGGGTCGAGAGGACCATCATCAGCACCACGTACCAGGCGAACGACGTGATCCCCCATTGGGCGCTCATCCACTGCTGCAGGTAGGGNGCGGTGCCGCCGAACAGGGCCGTGGAGAGGGCGTACGGGAGCGCGACGCCGATCGTCCGGATCCGGGTGGGCACGACCTCGGCCATGACGGCCGGGAAGATCGCGGACGCACCGCCCATGAGGACCAGGAACACCGCCATCACGATCGCGAGCCGGTAGATCTCGCCGTCCAGCCACGACATGAGCGGGACCGCGACCAGGGCGATGCCGACCGTCGACTTCCACAGCACCGGCTTGCGGCCGATCTTGTCGGAGAGCCAGCCCCACATCGGCAGCAGGACGATGTAGAAGATCAGCACGCCCAGCGACGTCCAGTTCACCTGGGCGGCGTAGGCGGTCTTGCTGATGCCCGCGGCACCGGCGGCACCGGTGGCCGGATCCCAGCCGTACAGCTTCTGGCCGAGCACGTTGATGTGGTAGGCCGAGAGCACCGTGGTCGCCAGGTAGAAGGCGACGGTCATGCCGAGCACCATGCCGATGATCTGCAGCGCCTTGGTGCGCGCCTTCCACATCTCCGGCCACAGGTTCGGCTTCTCGCCGGCCGCCTGCTGCTTGAAGATCTCGGTCTCCTTCATCCGCATCCGGTAGAGCATCGCGCCGAAGGAGCCGACCGCGCCGATGGCGAACGCGATGCGCCAGCCGAAGGCCTGCATCGAGGCGTTGGCCAACACGCTGGTGAGCAGGGCCGCAAGCAGGATGCCGATCGCCGAACCGGTGTTGCCGAACACGTAGATGATCGAGGCCCACGCCCCNCGGTTGCTGGGCGTGGAGACCTCGGAGATGAACGCCCCGGCGGACGGCTGCTCGCCGCCGTGGGCGAAGCCCTGGATGACCCGGCCCACGACGAGCAGGACGGCGGCCAGGATGCCGATGGTCTCGTACGTCGGCGACAGGGCGATCAGCGCGGCGCCGATGCCGGCGGCGGCGGACACCAGCACCATCGAGCGCTTGCGGCCCTGGGTGTCGGCGATGTGCCCGAAGATGATGCCGCCCAGCGGACGGGCCAGGAAGCCCACCGCGAAGACGAGCCAGGCGGACAGTTGCGAGGCGAACGGGTCCTTCGGGTTGAAGAACTGCGTCGAGAAGAACGGCAGGAAGGTGCCGTAGATGCCCCAGTCGAACCATTCGAGGGCGGTGCCGAGGGCCGCACCGACCATGCCTTCAGATTTGTGTTGAGCCGCTGGTTGAGCCTGCGCGGTCGTCATTCGATGTTGCTCCTCACTGGAATGGCCGGCGGCGGCGCCCAGCTGGTCAGGGAACCACCTGGCTCGGATTATTCTGCTGCCCGGCAGGGCCACCCCGGGGCAGCGGAATGCCGTCACGCCGACGGTCGGCCGCGCTCGAATCGCGCACGAGGTCAGCGCAGCGCCTCCAGCGCGGCGGCCACGCCGAGCAGCTGGTCCTCTGCGCCGAAGCGGCCCGTGAGCATCACCCCGATCGGCAGCCTCGCCCCCTCGACCGTCGCGGTGAACAGTGGCAACGAGATCGAGGGTCGTCCGGTCAGGTTCGCCACGCTCGTCCAGGGCGTGAACTCCATCTGGGCCCGGAAGTCCGCCGCGGGATCGGCGTCGTTGCGCAGCGCGCCGATCGGCGCCGGCGGCTGCGCCAACGTCGGGGTCAGGACGAGGTCGAAATCCGCCCAGGTGGCGGCCACGTCGCGGGTGAGCCGCTGCACGTCGGCGACCGCGGCCGCATACCCGGCCCCGCTGACCCCTCTNCCTGCNTCGCGCAGCCACCTGGTGAGGGGGCGCAGCAACGGCTCTGCCTCCGCCGGCAGCGGGATGCTCAGCGCGCCGACGCTCCACAGCGCCTGGAAGGCCGTCCAGCGCTCGGCCGGGAACGGCACCGGAGCCGGAGCCAGGTGGTGGCCGAGGTCCGCCAGCAGCCCGACCGCGTGGTCGACGGCGGCCAGGCAGGCCGGATGCACCGGCGCGTCAGCGACGATCACCGGCCGGGTCAGCACGCCGATCCGCAGTGGGCCGGGGTGTGGTCGNCACGCCTCCAGGAAGGTGCCTCGCGGCGGCGGCGCGGCGTAGGTGTCGCCGGGCCGCGCCCCGGCGAGGACGTCCAGCGCCAGCGCGGTGTCGCGGACGTCGCGGCTCAGGACCCCGTCCGTGGCCAGCCCGGGGCCGGGCTCGCGCAGCGGTCCGGGGCTGATCCGGCCGCGGCTGGGCTTGAGCCCGACCAGCCCGCAGGCCGACGCCGGGATACGGATGGAACCGCCGGCGTCCGACGCCTGGGCCAGCGGGACGATGCCGGCCGCCACCGCGGCCGCCGCGCCGCCGCTCGATCCGCCCGCGGTGCGGCCCAGGTCCCAGGGCGTGCGGGCCGGCGGGCAGTTGTCGGGCTCGGTGTAGCAGGGGAACCCGAACTCCGGGGTGTTGGTCTTGCCGATCATCGTCGTCCCGGCCGCCCGCAGCCAGCCGACGATCCCGTCGTCCACCTCGGCGACGTTGCCGCGCAGGGCGGCGCTGCCGGCCTCCCAGGGCAGCCCGGCGACCGGGTTCAGGTCCTTGATCGGGCACGGTACCCCGGCCAGCGGCGGGACCGGCTCCCCNGACGCCACCAGGGAGTCGATCGCGCGAGCCTCGGCCAGCGCCCGCTCGGGGGCCAGGACGACGAACGCCCCCACCGTGGGGCCCAGCCGCTCGGCCCGCTCCAGGGCGGCCCGGGTGATCTCGACCGCCGACACCTCGCGGGCCGCGACGAGGGCCGCGGTTCGGCGAGCCGTGAGGCCGCCCGGATCGTCCACCTCAGTGCTTGATCTTGGACGGATCCAGGGTGCCGCTGATCGTCGGCTGGAAGTCCTCGCCCAACTGCTTCACCGCGAGTCGTCCGACCAGCTGCTGTTCGGTGGTGACCCGCTCGGAACGCCCGGAGCCCAGGAAGGTGATGACCCAGTGCAGCAGCGTGGTGATCCGGTTCTTGAACCCCACCACGTAGATCAGGTGGACGAACAGCCACGCCGCCCAGGCCGGGAAGCCGGTGAGTTGCACCTTGTCGTTGATCTTCGCGATCGCCCCGAATCGGGAGATGACCGCCATCGAGCCCTTGTCCTTGTAGGCGAACGGTTCGGTCACCGGGTGACCCGTCACCTCGCCGATGATCTTCCGGGCGGCGTAGCGGCCGCCCTGGATCGCCACCTGCGCCACGCCCGGGAGCCGGTCGAGGCTCATCATGTCGCCGACGACGAAGACCTCGGGGTGACCCGGCAGAGTAAGGTCGGGCAGCACCGAGACCCGTCCGGCCCGGTCGATCTCGGCGCCGCTCTGCTCGGCCAGCGTCCGGCCGAGCGGGTTGGCCTGGACGCCCGCCGCCCACACCTTGCACGTCGCGTTGATCCGCTCGGTAGTCCCGTCGGCGTGCTTGACGTCGATACCGGTGGCGTCGACGTTCGTCACCATCGCTGACAGCTTGACCTCGACGCCGATCCGCTCGAGTTCCTTCTTCGCCGCGGCGGAAAGCCTCTCCCCGAACGGCGGCAGGACGACCGGGGCGGCGTCCAACAGCAGCACCCGGCACGTGCGGGTGTCGATGCTGCGGAAGCTCTCGACCAGGGTCTTGTGGCAGAGCTCCACGATCTGGCCGGCCAGCTCGACCCCGGTCGGCCCGGCACCAACGACGACGAACGTCATCAGCGACTCGATCTCGGAGGCATCGTTGCTCAACTCGGCCATCTCCAGGGCCCCGAAGATGCGCGCCCGGAGCTCCAAGGCGTCGTCGATCGTCTTCATGCCCGGGGCGAACGTGGCGAAATGATCGTTGCCGAAGTAGGACTGCCCAGCCCCGGCGGCGACGATCAGGTAGTCGTACTTCAGGACCGTCTGTTTCTCCAGCTTGACGCCGATCACCGTGCGGGTGTCGAGGTTGATGTGGGTGACCTCGGACAGCAGCACCCGCGCGTTGTCCTGCTTGCGCAGGATGTCGCGGGTCGCCGGCGCGATCTCACCGGACGAGAGGATTCCGGTGGCCACCTGGTACAGCAGCGGCTGGAACAGGTGCGCGGTGGTCTTGCTGACGATCGTCACGTCGACGTCGGCTTTCTCGAAATCCCGGGCGGCGAACAGGCCGCCGAAGCCGGACCCGATGATGACGACGTGCGGTCGGGCCATGGGTGCTCCTTGTCAGTTGGTGTGGCACACGATAATGCCCGAAGACCCGGGTTCGCGGAGTCTCGGGGACGCCACCGGCTCACGAGGAGCGCTGCACCACCTGGTCGCACAGCGCGAGGAGCGCCTCCTTGGCGTCGCCCTCCGGCAGGGGCGCGAGGTACCGTTTGGCCTCGTCGGCGCGCCGGGCCACCTCGTCCCGGGCCCGGGCCAGCGAGCGGTGCGCCCGCATCAACCCCAAGGCCTCCGCCAGGTCGTCCGGATCTTCGATCTTGCCGGCGATCAGCTCGCGCAACCGGACGTCCCCGGGGTCCCCGGACGAGCGGGCCAGCAGCGTCGGCAAGGTGGGCACCCCCTCACGCAGATCGGTGCCAGGGGTCTTGCCGGTGGCGTCGCTGGCGATGTCGATGATGTCGTCGCTGAGTTGGAAGACGACCCCGATCTCCTCGCCGAAGGCGCGCAGTGCCGCGCGGACCTCGGCGGGGGCACCCGCGACCATCNNCCCGAACTCCGCGGACGCCGCGATGAGGGAGCCGGTCTTGTCCGCCACGACGTCCAGGTAGTGCCGGACCGGGTCGGCGTCCTCGGCCGGCCCGCGGGTCTCGGCGATCTGGCCCTGGACGAGCCGGGCGAACGTGTCGGCCTGCAGGGCGACGTACTCGGTGCCCAACGTGGCCACGATCGAGGAGGCGCGGGCGAACAGGAAGTCGCCGACCATGATCGCCACGGTGTTGCCCCAGCGCTGGTTGGCGCTCTCGGCGCCTCGGCGCAGCACCGCCTCGTCCATCACGTCGTCGTGGTACAGGCTCGCCACATGGGTCAGTTCGACCACCATCGCCGCCCGGGCGATCGCGTCCGGATCCGCACCGGGNTACAACTGGGAGGCCAGGACGACCAGCAGCGGCCGGAAGCGCTTGCCGCCCGCGTCGATGATGTGTGCGGCCGCCTCCGTCACGAACGGGGTCTGGGCGAACGCCGCCTCGTGCAGACGCTGCTCGATCGTCTCGAGCTGCGTGGTCACCAAGTCGGCGAACGCCGGGTCCACCAGAGCGTCGACGGTCAAAGCACTCCTCTAGTCAGCGCAGGAACGTGCCCGCCAGGTTGGCCAGGTCGAGCAGTTGGCCGGGGGCGAGGCCGAGCACGAGCGTAGCGAGGGCACCGAGCCCGACGGGAATCCAGGTGAAGGCGCTNGGCCTGACCGGCGGTCACCCCTGCGCCTCGTCGCCGAAGAACATCACCACGACGACCCGGAGGTAGAAGTAGGCGGCGACCAGGCTCATCAGGACGGCCACGACGACCAGCCAGGCGAACCCGCCGCGCCATGCGGAGACGAACACCGCCCACTTGCCGATGAACCCGCCGGTGAGCGGGATCCCCGCGAAGCTCAGCAGGAAGAACGCGAACAGGCCGGCGAGCAGCGGGTTCTTCCGGCCCAGTCCGGACCAGCCCTCGATCGCGTTCACCTCACCGACGTTGTTGCGCACCATGGTGACGATCGCGAACGCTCCGATGGTGGCGAACCCGTACGCGGACAGGTAGAACAGGATCGAGCCCACGCTGCTGAGCGAGGCCGTCGGGGTGCCGGTGTTGGCGCCCACGACGGCGGTCAGGATGAAGCCGGCGTGCGCGATCGAGCTGTAGGCCAGCATGCGCTTGATGTCGGTCTGGGTCAGCGCCAGGACGACGCCCAGCACCATGGTCGCGACCGCGATCACCGCCAGCAGCGGCTGCCACGACCACCGCTCCCCACCCAGGGCCACGTAGAAGACCCGCAGGGTGGCCCCGACGGCCGCCAGCTTCGTGCAGATCGCCATGAAGCCGGTCACCGGCGTGGGGGCGCCCATGTAGACGTCCGGGGTCCAGGAGTGGAAGGGGACGGCACCCACCTTGAACAGCAGCCCCATGCCCAGCATCACCATGCCGGTCAGCAGCAGCCCCCGGCCCAACGTCGGGTTGGCGGCGGCGTCCGCGATCGAAGCGAGCCCGAACGAGCCGGAGAAGGCGTACAGCAGAGCCACGCCGAAGAGGAAGAACGCCGAGGACAGCGCGCCCAGCAGGAAGTACTTCAGGGCGGCTTCCTGCGACAGCAGGCGCCGGCGCCGGGCCATCCCGCTCATCAGGTACAGCGGGAGCGAGAACACCTCCAGCGCCACGAACATCGTGATCAGGTCGGTGCTGGCCGGGAAGATCATCATGCCGCCGAGGGCGAACAGGGCCAGCGGGAAGACCTCGGTGTGTTCGAGCTTGGCCGCGATCGCGTCGGCCTCGGCCGCGCTGCCCGGGACGGTCGCCGCCGAGGCCGCGAACGAGGTGACCCCGCCGCCCAGCTGACGCTCCGCGAAGACCAGGATGGCCACCAGCCCGAAGACCAGCAGCGCTCCCCACATGAAGTAGGTGGGCCCGTCCAGCATCAGCGAGCCCATCGCCAGCGGACCGCCCCGGCCGTGCCGCCAGTTGGTGACCAGGACGATCAGGGCCACGACTGTCGAGACCACCACGAGCACCAACTGCGCGAACAGCCGGTGGACCCGGGGCACCAACGCCTCGACCAGGATGCCCAGGGCCGCCCCCGAGAGGACCAGCAGGATCGGCGCGAGNTTCCTTGAACTCGATAACCGGGGTGGAGATCGTGGGATTCATTTCTCTCCCTTCGCGGCCGGCACCGGGTCGGTGGCCCCGACGTGCGTCAGCGTGGCCTTGGCGGTCTGCTCGACGATCGAGATCACCGGTCCGGGCACCAGGCCCAGGACCAGCAGCGCCGTGATCAACGGCACCATCACCGCCCGCTCCACCAGGGAGAGGTCGGTGGTGACGTGCTGGGCGGTCTGTTCGGTCACCGGCCCGGTCATCGTCCGCTGGTACGCGAGCAGGATGTACACGGCCGACAGCACCATGCCCAGTGCCGCGACCGCCGCGATCCACGGCACCGCCGACCACGTCCCGGCCAGGACGAGGAACTCGCTCACGAAGCTGGACATGCCCGGCAGCGCCAGCGAGGACAGGCCCGCGAGCAGGAAGGCTCCCGTCAGCACCGGGGCGACCTTCTGGACCCCGCCGAAGTCGTACACCCCGGCCGAGCCGCGCCTGGCGACCAGCATCCCGACCACCAGGAACAGGGCCGCGGTCGAGAAGCCGTGGTTGACCATGTAGAAGATCGAGCCCGCCATCGACTGGGTCGTGAACATGTAGATGCCGAGCACCATGAACCCGAAGTGGCTGATCGAGGTGTAGGCGATCAGCCGCAGCAGGTTGGTGCTGCCCACCGCCGCCGCCGCGCCGTACAGGATCGAGACGAGCGCGAGGGCGATCATCACCGGCGCGACCCACCGGCTGGCTTCGGGGAACAGCCCCAGGCAGAACTTGATCATGCCGAAGGTGCCGATCTTGTCCAGGATGCCGACCAGCAACACCGACGAGCCCGGCGTGGCGTTCTCGGCGGCGTCCGGCAGCCACGTGTGCACCGGGACCATCGGAGCCTTCACGATGAAGGCGATCAGGAAGCCCAGCATCAGCAATCGGCCCATGCCCCGATCCAGCGGCAGGTTGGCGAGGTCGGCGAGCAGGTAGGTCGGCGTGCCGCCCAGCCGGGTGGACCAGACGTACAGGCCGATCACACTGGCCAGCATGACCAGGCCGCCGGCCAGGGAGAACAGCAGGAACTTCAGCGCCGCGTACTTCCGCCGGGCGCCGCCGTACACGCCGATGAGGAAGTACATCGGGATCAGCGTGGCCTCGAAGAACAGGTAGAACAGCAGCACGTCGTTGGCCATGAACACGAACAGGGCCAAGCCCTCCAACAGGAGGACGAGCGCGTGGTAGGCCTGCGGGCCCGCCCCGCTCGCCGCGGTGAGCTTGCCCTCAGCCAGCAGGACGACCGGGGTCAGGGCCGCGGTCAGGAGCACCATCACCAGGCCCATGCCGTCGAGCCCGAGCGCCCACCAGGCACCGAAGGTCCGGATCCAGGGCACCTGCACGGTGAGGTTCACACCGCCCAGGTACAGCCCGAGGACACCGAGGGCGGCCGCCAGCGTGACCAGCGAGAACATCAGCGCGAGCGGACGGGCGGCGGCCTTGACCGGCAGAAACAGGGCCAANGCCCCGATGATGGGGATCAGGCCCAGCAGGGTCAGCCAGGGGAACGTCATCTCAACTCCTCCCTCAGGCCATCTGCCCGAGGATCAGCACGGCGCCCACGAGCACGGCACCGGCCACCATGGTCAAGGCGTAGGAGCGGACGTTGCCGTTCTGCACCCGTCGCAACTGATAGCTCAGCCCACCGAACGTCCGCGCCAGCCCGTTGACCATGCCGTCGACGCCCTTGTCGTCGGTCACCACGATGCCGCGCGACAACCCCATGAACGGACGGACGACCAGCGCGTTGTTGACGGTGTCGCCGAACAGGTCGTTGCGGCCGGCGATGGCGAACGGGTTGCTCGTCGCCGGCACGGTCGCGGGCACCGGACGACGTCCGAAGACGTACCAACCGATGGCCACGCCGATCGCCACCACCGCGAGGGTCAGCAGCCCGATCGGGGTCGGCAGCCATTCCACCTCATGCGGATGGGCGCCGGTCGACGGCTCCAGCCACTCCTGGATCCACGAGTTCATCACCGCGCCGAGCACGACCGACAGGATCGCCAGCACGACCAGCGGGATCGTCATCACCTTCGGCGATTCGTGCGGGTGCACCCCNGACAGCCACCGCTTGTCGGACCAGAAGGTCATGAACATGAGCCGGGTCATGTAGAACGCGGTGACGCCCGCGCCCAGCAGGGCCAGCGAGCCGACCACCAGGCTGTGCTCGAACGCCGCCTCGATGATGTGGTCCTTGGAGAAGTAGCCCGCGGTNGAAGGGAAGCCGATGATGGCCAGGTAGCCCATCGCGAACGTCCAGAACGTCAGCGGCAGCACCGTCTTGCCGAGCCGGCCGAGGGCGCCGTAGTGACGCATGTCGACGTCATCGTCCATCGCGTGCATCACCGAGCCGGCGCCGAGGAACATGTTCGCCTTGAACGCGCCGTGGGTGAGCAGGTGGAAGATCGCGAACGCGTAGCCGGCGGGCCCGATGCCCGCGGCCAGCATCATGTAGCCGATCTGGCTCATCGTGGAGCCGGCCAGGACCTTCTTGATGTCGTCCTTGCTGGTACCGATCCAGGCGCCGGCCAGCAGGGTGACGGTGCCCACGATCACGACCGCGGTGGCCGCGGTCTCGCTCAGCTCGAAGATCGCATGGGAACGGACGACCAGGTAGACACCCGCGGTCACCATGGTCGCCGCGTGGATCAGCGCCGACACCGGCGTCGGGCCCTCCATGGCGTCCAGCAGCCAGGCCTGCAGCGGCACCTGTGCGGACTTGCCGCAAGCACCCAGCAGCAACAGGCAGCCGATGATCGTGGCCCACACCGGGTCCAGGCCGTGGGCGCTCTGGTTGACCACGGTGAACGCGGACGAGCCGAACATCGCCAGCATCGAGAAGATCGCCATCGTCATGCCCAGGTCGCCGACCCGGTTCATCACGAACGCCTTCTTCGCCGCCGCGGCCGCGGACGGCTTGTGCTGCCAGAAACCGATCAGGAGGTACGAGGCCAGGCCCACGCCCTCCCAGCCGACGAACAGGACCAGGTAGTTGTCCGCGAGCACCAGGATCAGCATGGCGGCCACGAAGAGGTTCAGGTAGCCGAAGAAGCGGCCCTTGCGCTCGTCGTGCTCCATGTAGCCGAGCGAGTAGATGTGGATGAGGCCACCGACGCCGGTGATGAGCAGGGCGAACACGATGCTCAGCGGGTCGACCAGCAGCGAGATGTCGAAGCTCCAGTTGCCGACGCCGAACCAGTGGTAGACCGGGACGCTCACCGAGCGGTGATCGGGGGCGGCGCCCAGTTGCAGGACGAACAGGGCCACGGCCAGCGCGAACGACAGGCCCACCATGAGGCAGGCGAACACCGGGCCCGCCTTAGCGATCGTCCGGCCGAACAGCAGCAGCACCAGCGCGCCCAGCGCCGGCAGCGCGATCATCAGCCAGGCGACGCTGAACAGGCCGGTCGCGGCGACCGGGAGTGTCTCGAGCGGCATCATCGGGTCGTCCTCACAGCTTCAGCAGGTTCGCGTCGTCGACCGAGGTCGAGCGTCTGGTCCGGTAGATCGTGACGATGATCGCGAGGCCCACCACCACCTCGGCGGCGGCGACCACCATCACGAAGAAGCTCGCGACCTGGCCGTCCAGGTTGCCGTGCTGCTGGGCGAAGGCGACCAGCACCAGGTTGGCCGCGTTCAGCATCAGTTCGACCGACATGAAGGCCACCAGCGCGTTGCGGCGCACCATGACCCCGACGGCCCCGATCACGAACAGGCACACCGCCAGGTACAGGTAGTTCTCGGCGCTCATTCGGTCTCCTCCTCCTCAGCGACCGCGCTGATGGCGGCGAAGGTGCTCTGGGTGACCCTGCTGAGCTCCACCGAGTCCACCGTCACCCCGCGCTCGGCCAGCGTCTTCGAGATCGACGTCGGTGCCACGCTGCCGTCCGGAAGGAGGGCGGGGGTGGCGATCGAGTTGTGGCGGCTGAAGACACCCGAGTTCGGCAGCGAGCCCGGATGGGCGCCCGTGGCCGCGTAGGCCTTCATCCGGCGCTCGGCCAGCTCCCGCTGCCCGGCCTTCGGTCGCGTCCGGTTCGCGTGAGCCAGGATCATCGCACCGACCGCCGCCACGATGAGCAGCGCGGAGGTGAGCTCGAACACAAACAGGTACCTGCCGAAGATGAGCGTGGCCAGGCCCTCGACGGGGCCGCCGAACTGACTGTTCGCCCGTTCCAGGCCGGTGGCTGCGCCGGTCACCGCACCGCCGACCCCGAACCCGATCAGGCCCAGCAGGCCGAGCCCGGCGAGCACGGCCATCGTCCGCTGCCCGCGGATGGTCTCCACCACCGAGTCGGGNGTGTCGACGCCGACCAGCATCAGCACGAACAGGAACAGCATCATGATCGCGCCGGTGTACACCACGATCTGGACGGCGAACAGGAAGGGGGCGTCCATGGAGGCGTAGAGAACCGCCAGGTTGATCATCACGAAGGCCATGCTCAACGCCGAGTACACCGCCTTGCGGAAGAGCACCAGCCCGAGCGCCCCCAGCACCATCAGCGGGGCGCAGATCCAGAACGTCACCTCCTGCCCGGTGACCAGGGGGATCAGCAGTCCGGTCATGACGTGGCTCCCTCGATGTCTGCCGACGGGATGCGGAGGTCGGGCTTGCCGGTGACGGGCAGGCCCAGGAAGTAGGACGTCTCGTCCGGCCCCAGCCGACGTGGGTGCGGCGGCTCCTCCATGCCGGGCAGCAGGGGGCCAGCAAGCGGTCCTTGGTGTAGATCATCTTCTCCCGCGACGTGTCGGCGAGCTTGAAGTCGTTCGTCATCGTCAGCGCCCGGGTGGGGCAGGCCTCGATGCACATCCCGCAGAGGATGCAGCGCAGGTAGTTGATCTGATAGACGGCGCCGTACCGCTCACCCGGGGAGAACCTGGCTTCTTCGGTGTTCGCGGCGCCCTCGACGTAGATCGCATCCGCGGGGCATGCCCAGGCGCACAGCTCACAGCCGACGCACTTCTCCAGACCGTCGGGCCATCGGTTCAGCTGATGCCGGCCGTGGAAGCGCGGCATCGTGATCTTCTCCTTGCCGGGCTCGGGGTAGCCCTGGGTGAAGGTCTTGCGGAACATCGTCCGGAACGTCACCCCGAACCCCGCCCATTCGTCGAGGAATCCCATCAGACCTCACCCTCCTCGGCGTCGGCCGGAACCAACACGACCCCACTCAACTCCGGCAGTTCCTGCCCCGGCATCGGCGGCACCGGGTAGCCGCCGGCGAAGGCGTCGAACGGCCCCGTGCGTTGACGCGCCCGTTCCGCGGCCTTCGCCGCTCGGTCCTTGCGCTCCTCGGCCCAGTACCAGCCCAGGATCAGCACCAGCAGGAACGCACCGAGAATGCTCCAGCCGACGATCGGGGTGAGCTGCTGGTTCCGGATGGCCCGCAGCGTGGCGATGGCCACGATCCAGGCCAGCGAGATCGGGATCAGGATCTTCCAGCCCAGGCCCATGAACTGGTCGTAGCGGAACCGCGGCAACGATGCCCGGAGCCAGACGAAGAACGAGAAGCCGAGTTGGACCTTGAGGACGAACCAGAGCAACCCCAACCAGCCCGCGTCGATCCCCGGGAGGAAGGTCAGCGGCCACGGCGCGTGCCAGCCGCCCAGGAACAGCGTGGCGCACACGGCCGACACGGTCGTGACGTTGATGTACTCGGCCAGGTAGTAGATCGCGTAGCGGAAGCCCGTGTACTCGGTGATGTGCCCCGACACCAGTTCGGATTCGCACTCGGGAAGGTCGAACGGGGCCCGGTTCGTCTCGCCGACCATCGAGATCACGTAGATCACGAACGAGGGCAACAGCACCAGCCAGTACCACTGCTGCAGGCCCAGGTCGAGGCCGAACGGGCGCATCGGCAGGGCCTGCTGTTCCACGATCGTCGAGGTCTCCATCGACCCCGTGTAGAGGAACACGGCCACGAAGGACAGGCCCATCGCGATCTCGTAGCTGATCATCTGGGCCGAACTGCGCAGCGCTCCGAGCAGCGAGTACGGGGAGTTGGACGACCAGCCGGCGAGCACGAACCCGTAGATGGCCACGGAACTGCAGGCGAGGACGACCAGGGCCCCCACCGGCAGGTCGGCGACCTGCAGCGGGGTCATGACGCCGAACATATTGACCTCGCCGGCNCAGGGGATCACCGACCAGGCGGTGAACGCGCAGACGCCGGCGATGACGGGGGCGATGGTGTACAGGATCCGGTCCACCATGCCGGGNGCGAAATCCTCCTTGAGCAGGAACTTCAGGCCGTCGCCCAGGGTCTGTCCCAGGCCGAAGGGACCGTTCATGATCGGGCCGATGCGCTGCTGCATCTTGCCCAGCAGGCGGCGTTCGTACCAGACGTTGAAGATCTGCCAGGTGAGGACCAGCACCACCACGCCGACGGCCTTGATGGCGACGATCCACCAGGGGTCGTTGAAGAACACCGCCGTGTCGAGTCCGATCATGAGGCACCTCCCGGGGTCAGCGTGACCGAGTCACCGGGCAGCACGGCGAGTTCGCCGAGCGAGCCGGAGAAGAAGTTGCCGNGGCATCCAGACAACGTCGTCGACCAAGGTGGGTTCGACCTCGACCGGCAACGTCGCCCTGCCGCCCGCCGTGACGATCGTGGCGTCGGCGCCCGCTTCGAGCCCGAGCCGCTCCGCGGTCGCCGGAGCGACCAGCAGCACGGGTTGCTTCGCGGACTCGACCAGGGGNTCCGCACCGGCGTTCGACGCCGAGCCGTCGATCAGTTGGCGCCAGGAGGCCAGCGTGACAGTGCCGCCGGTGATCGCCGGACGGGAGTCCGTCGCCCGGGCGGCCGGACGAGGCCCCTCCCAGAGCCCCAGTTCGTCGAACTCGGCCAGCGCCTGCCCCGCCGTCCGGACGCCCAGGTCGCTGCCGAGCGCGTCGGCCAGGGCGGCCAGCACCCGCAGGTCCGTCATGGCGACCCGGCTGTCGCGGACAACGCGGTTGACGCGTCCCCGGCGATGCTCCCAGTTCAGGAACGTGCCGCCCTGCTCCTCGACCAGGACGACCGGGAACACCACGTCCGCACGCTCGGTGACCTCGCTGATCCGCTGTTCCAGGCTGACCACGAACTCGGCGTTCTCCAGCGCCGAGCGGACCGCGGCGGCATCGGCGAAGTCGGCCGGCTCCACGCCGCCCACCACGAGCGCCTTGACGCTGCCGTCGCCGACGCCGGCCACGATGCCGGCGGCATCGAGCCCCGGCTGGGTGGGCAACCCGTCCACCTCCCAGACGGCCTGCAGGTCGACGCGGGCGGCGGCGTCCAGCGGACGACCACCCGGCAACAGGTTCGGCAGGCAGCCGGCCTCGATGGCCCCCAGTTCGCCGGCGCGGCGGGGAATCCAGGCGAGCCTGGCCCCGGTACGTCCGGTGAGCGCGACGCACGCGGCCAGCACCCCGGGCAGCGTGGCCGCCCGNCTCCCCACCAGGACGATCGTCTCGGCGTCGGCCGCCAGCGAGGCCAGCGCGTCGGCCTCGGCACCGGGCGCCGTCGCGACGAGTTCGGCCTTCAGCTTGGCGTTGCCCTCCGACAGCAGCGGCGCGATCGCGGTGACGGCCGCACCCTTCTTCCGGACCGCCTTGCGCAGCCGGAGGTAGACGATCGGGCTCTCCTCCTCAGGCTCGAAGGCGACCAGGACGACCCGCTTCGCGGCCTCCAGGTCGGCGTACGTGACGCGTCCGGCGAGACCCGCCACGTGCGCGGCGAGGAACGCCGCCTCTTCCGCCGAGGCGGGACGTGAACGGTGGTCGATGTTGTTGGTGTCGAGCACACAGCGAGCGAACTTGCTGTAGCCGTAGGCGTTCTCCAAGGTGAGGCGACCGCCCGGTAGGACGCCGACCGCACTGCCGGCAGCCTTCAGGCCCTTGGCGGCGGCGTCGATCGCCTCGGCCCAGGACGCGGGGCGCAGCACCCCGTTCTCGCGGACGAGCGGGTAGGAGAGGCGATCGCTGCCGCGTCCGTACCGGAAGGCGAACCGGCCGCGGTCGCAGTTCCACTCCTCGTTGACCTCCGGGGCATTGCCGGCGAGGCGGCGCTTCACCTGGAAGTGCCGGTGATCGGTGCGCAACTGGCACCCCGCCGCGCAGTGCTCGCACGTCGTGTCGGTCGACACCAGGTCGAACGGACGGGCTTGGAAGCGGTAGTCGACGCTGGTCAGCGCGCCGACGGGGCAGATCTGGATGACGTTGCCGGAGAAGTAGGAGTTGTACGGCTGGTCGGCGTAGAAGCCGACCTGCTGCAGGGCACCACGCTCGACCAGAGCGATGAACGGGTCGCCGGAGATCTGCTCGGAGAAGCGGGTGCACCGGGCGCACAGCACGCACCGTTCGCGGTCCAGCAGGATCTGCGCGGAGATCGGGACCGGCTTGGGNAAGGTGCGCTTGACCCCGTCGTAGCGCGACTCCCCGCGTCCGGTCGACATCGCCTGGTTCTGCAGCGGGCACTCCCCGCCCTTGTCACAGATGGGGCAGTCGAGCGGGTGGTTGATCAGCAGCAGTTCGAGGATGCCCTCTTGAGCCTTCTTCGCCACCGGCGAACTCACCTGGGTGGACACCTTCATGCCGGGCGCGCATTCCAGCGTGCAGGAGGCCTGCGGCTTGGGCATGCCCCGTCCGTTGCCCATGTCGGGCACTTCGACCATGCACTGGCGGCAGGCACCCTGCGGATCCAGCAGCGGGTGGTCGCAGAAACGCGGGATGGCAACCCCGATCATCTCCGCGGCGCGGATGACCAGCGTCCCCTTGGGGACCTGAACCTCGGTGCCGTCGATGAAGACGCTGATCTTCTCGGGGACTGCGACCTCGGTCGGCTTGGCCTGGACGGTCATGCCCTGCCCTCCTCGTGCTGCGCGGCGCCCTGGCCGGCTTCGGACATCCGCAGCGTGGTCGCAGTCGGCTCGTCGGGCGCGGCGAACAGCGCGCTGCGCGCGTAGGGGAACAGCTCCCACGCGGGGTCTTGTAGCCCTGCTCGAACTCGTCGCGGAAGTGCCGCACCGCACTGGTCACGCAGGCGACGGCGCCGTCGGCCAGCGCGCAGAACGACTTGCCGCCGATGTTGTCGCAGATGTCGAGCAGTTTGTCGACGTCCCCGTCCACGGCCTTGCCGGCCTCGAACTTCTTCAGCAGCTGCACCAGCCACCAGTTGCCCTCGCGGCACGGGGTGCACTTGCCGCAGGACTCGTGCTTGTAGAACTCCACCCAGCGCAGCGTGGTGCGCACCACCGAGACCGTCTCGTCGAAGATCTGCAGGGCCTTGGTGCCGAGCATCGTCCCGGCGCCGGCCATGCCTTCGTAGTCGAGCGGCACGTCGAGGTGATCGGCGGTGAGGATCGGGGTGGACGAGCCGCCAGGGGTCCAGAACTTCAGTTCGTGGCCCTCGCGGATGCCGCCGGACAGCTCCAGCAGCTGGCGGAGGGTGATCCCGAGCGGGGCCTCGAACTGGCCGGGCCGCTTCACGTGGCCGGACAGGGAGTAGATCGTGTACCCCTTGGACTTCTCGGTGCCCATCGAGGAGAACCAGCTGGCGCCGTTGGCGATGATCGCCGGGACGGACGCGATCGATTCCACGTTGTTGATGACGGTCGGGCAGGCGTACAGGCCCGCGACCGCCGGGAACGGCGGCCGGAGGCGGGGCTGGCCGCGGCGGCCCTCCAGCGAATCCAGCAGCGCGGTCTCCTCGCCGCAGATGTACGCCCCGGCGCCCGCGTGCACGATCACGTCGAGGTCGTAGCCGGAGCCCAGGATGTTCTTGCCCAGGTAACCGGCGGAGTATGCCTCGCGGACGGCCTGCTGCAGCCGCCGGATGACGTGCAGCACCTCCCCGCGGCAGTAGATGAACGCCGTGTGGACGCCGATCGCGTACGAGCTGATGATCACGCCCTCGACCAGGGTGTGCGGGCTGGCCAGCATGAGCGGCATGTCCTTGCAGGTGCCCGGCTCGGACTCGTCGGCGTTGACGACCAGGTACTTCGGGTTGGGGTTGTCCTGGGGGACGAAACTCCACTTCATGCCCGTCGGGAAGCCGGCGCCGCCACGGCCGCGCAGGCCCGAGTCCTTCACGATCCCCATGACCTCGGCCGGCGTCTTGCCCAAGGCGGTGCGCAGCGCGGCGTAACCGCCGCGGTGTTCGTAGTTGGTGAGCTTCCAGGAGCGCTCGTCGGCCCAGTTCGCGCTGAGGACGGGGGTCAGNGACGTCGGTCATTCGCTCGTCCCCTTCCGGGTGGCGCCAGGCTGCGGGGCAGCGTCCGCGGCCGGCTTGGCGTGGGCGCGGCCGTGGCGGGGCGGCCGGTGCCGCCGGCTGGGTCGGCTCCGGTGGCGGCGGGGCGTCGGGGCGCGCCAACCGCGTTCGCGGGCGATGCTGAGGCCCAGCAGGGANGGCCTCCCCGCCGCGGGGCCCTCGTCGGCGCGGCCGTCCGGGAATCCGGCGAGGACGCGTTCGGCCTCCCGCCAGGACGTGATCGTGGCCCCGCGGGTCGACCTCACCTCCTTGCCGGCGGCCAGGTCGTCCAGCAACCGTTCGGCCTTGTCAGGAGTCATGTTGTCCATGAACTCCCAGTTGACCATCATCACCGGGGCGAAGTCGCAGGCGGCGTTGCACTCCAGGCGTTCGAGGGAGAACGTGCCGTCCGCGGTCGTCTCGTTCTCACCGATGCCGAGCTTCGCGCTGACCGCCTCAAGGAGCTGATCGCCGCCCATTACCGCGCACAGGGCCGTCGTGCAGACCCCCACGTGGTGCGTGCCCGCCGGACGGCGCTTGTACATCGTGTAGAACGTGGCGACGCCGCTGACCTGGGCCGTCGTGATGCCGAGCACCTCGGCGCACGCCTCGACGCCCGAGGGCGAGATCCGTCCGTCGACGCTCTGCACCAGGTGCAGCATCGGCAGCAGGGCCGAGCGCGGCTGGGGTACCTGGCGGCGAGTTGCCGCAGCTCGTCCAGCGTCTCCTCGGTGATGTTCGTCGAGGCGTCGTCGTAGTCGACGGACCCGGACTCGGGGAAGAAGCTTTGGAACTCGTGGCCTGACATCAGCGGTCCACACCTCCCATGACGGGGTCGATCGAAGCGACCGCCATGATGACGTCGGAGATCATGCCGCCCTCGCACATGATGGGCGCGGACTGCAGATGGTTGAAGCCCGGGTCGCGCATGTGGACCCGGAACGGGCGTTCGCCGCCGTCCGACACGACGTGGCAGCCCAACTCGCCCTTGGGCGACTCGATCGCGACGTACGCCTGCCCCGCCGGGACCCGGTATCCCTCGGTGACGACCTTGAAGTGGTGGATCAGGGCCTCCATCGACTCGCCCATGATGTGTTTGATGTGCTCGTTGCTGTTGCCCTGGCCGTCCGGACCCACCGTGAGGTCTGCGGGCGAACCGATCTTGGGATCCACGTACATGACCGGCTGACCGGCCGTCTTCTGCAGCCGCTCGGCGACCTGCTTGACGATCTTGAGCGACTCCCACATCTCCTGCAGCCGGACGCGGTAGCGGCCGTAGCAGTCGGCGGTGTCCCATGTGACCACGTCGAAGTCGTAGGTCTCGTAACCGCAGTAGGGCTGGGCCTTGCGCAGGTCGTGGGCATAGCCCGTGGAGCGCAGGATCGGTCCGGTGACGCCGAGCGCCATGCACGCGGTGAGGTCTTGGACGCCTACACCGACGGTGCGCAGCTTGAAGATCGGGTTCTCCTGGATGAGCAGGCTCATCTCCGGCATGTACTTCTCCAGCCAGGCGATCAGGTCGGCCAGCTGGGCCAACCCGTTCTCCGGCAGGTCCACCGCGACCCCGCCCGGGCGGATGTACGCGTGGTTCATCCGCAGACCGCTGACCGCCTCGAAGAAGTCGAGGATCATCTCGCGCTCGCGGAAGCCGCTCATCATGACCGTGGTGGCACCGAGTTCGTTGCCCGTCGTTCCGATCGCCACGAGGTGGTTGGAGATGCGGTTCAACTCCATCATCAGCACGCGGATCTGGACGGCGCGCTCGGGGATCTTGTCCTCGATGCCCAGCAGCCGCTCGACCGCCATGCAGTAGACGACCTCGTTGAAGATGGGGGCCACGTAGTCCATGCGGGTCACGAACGCCGAGCCCTGGGACCAGGAGCGGAACTCCATGTTCTTCTCGATGCCGGTGTGCAGGAAGCCGATGCCCGGACGCAGGGAGGTGACGGTCTCCCCGTCGCATTCGAGGATCAAGCGGAGCACGCCGTGGGTCGCCGGGTGCTGCGGACCCATGTTGATGACGAGGGTCTCGTCCCCGCGTTCGGCCTGGCTACCGGCGATGTCGGCCCAGTCCCCGCCCATGGCGGTGTAGGTGCGGTCAGCCGGCGCTTCGTCGGGCCCGGCGAAGATGTCGTCGCTCACGCTGCTCACCTGTACTTCCTGCGCTGATCCGGCGGGGCGACGACCGCGCCCTTGAACTCCACCGGGATCCCTCCCAGCGGGTAGTCCTTGCGTTGCGGGTGGCCCTGCCAGTCGTCCGGCATGAGGATCCGGGTGAGAGCCGGGTGGCCGTCGAAGATGACCCCGAACATGTCCCAGGTCTCCCGCTCGTGCCAGTCGGCCGCGGGGTAGGTCGCCACGACGGACGGGACGTGCGGGTCGGCGTCGGGGCAGGCCACCTCGACCCGCACCCGGCGGTTGTGGGTGTAGCTGTACAGGTGGTACACGACGTGAAGCTCGTTGCCCACGTCGTGGGGNTAGTGGACCCCNGACACGCTCGAACAGAACTCGAAGCGCAATTGCGCGTCATCGCGGAGCGTGGCCATCACCTCGGCCAGCTTCTCGCGCGGCACGAACCAGGTGAGTTCGCCGTGCATCCACATGATGCGGTCGATCGCACCCGGAACCAGGCCGACGAGCCGGCGCCCGATGGCTTCCATCCAGGTTCCGGACGGCAACTCCTCCCCGACGGGCCGGACGATCTCGGTGGTCAGGCCGCCGTAGCCGGAAACGTCCGGAACCCCGTCGGTCCACATCCCNCGACGGGTCGGGACCGGCTGCGCCTCGGCTGCCGAGGCGGGGACGAGCTCGCCGTCGGACTGGGCGTCCTCGCGCTCGAGACCGGCGCTGGGCGCGGAATCCTGGCCGCTGACCTTGCCGGTGATCGTCTTCTCTTCGCGCGCGACGTCGGTGGGCTTGCCCTCGGTCATCGCATGAGCCCCTTCATCTCGATCNGTCGGGGTTTGGTTCATCGCGATGTCCTCGAGCTCTTCCAGCACCTTCGCCCGGTGCTTGCCCAGCGGGTGCCGCAAGACGATTTCGCGGAGCTTGAACATGCCGTCGATGAACATGTCCGGACGAGGGGGNCACCCCGGGACGTACACATCGACCGGCACGATGTGATCCCCGCCCTGAACGATCGCGTAGTTGTTGAACATGCCGCCGGAGGAGGCGCACACACCCATCGCCATCACCCACTTCGGGTTGGGCATCTGGTCGTACACCGTCCGCATGACGGGAGCCATCTTCTGGCTCACCCGGCCCGAGATGATCAGCAGGTCGGCCTGACGGGGCGAGGCACGGAAGGCGACCTGACCCCAGCGGTCGGCGTCATAGCGGGCGCAGCCGAACGCCATCATCTCGATCGCGCAGCAGGCGAGGCCGAACGTGGCCGGCATGATGGACGCGCGGCGCATCCAGCCGACCACACCCTCGATCGTGGTGGTCAGGATCCCCTGCTCGGGGAGGGCGTCTTCGATACCCATTTCTGCGTTCCCTCCTGGTTGCCGTCAATCCCAATCGAGCCCGCCGCGGCGGAAGACGTAGACGTACGCGATGAACATCGTGGCGACGAACAGAATCATCTCCACCATCCCGAACAGGCCGAGCTTGTCGAAGGAGACCGCCCACGGGTAGAGGAACACGATTTCGATGTCGAACACGATGAACAGCATCGCGGTGATGTAGTACTTCACCGGGAAGCGGCCGCCCCCGGGNGCCTGCGGCGTCGGATCGATGCCGCACTCGTAGCTGGAGTACTTCGTCCGGCTCCAGCGGCGGGGCCCGATCACCAGTGACGCCACGATCATCGCCGCCAGCAGGACCGCCGAGAAGACCAGAACCACGAGGATCGCGATGTAAGGACTCATCGTTAGAACCATCCCTTCTGCCGGGCGACGTTCATGCCGAAGGCACCACCTTGGTCAAGCCGGTGATGACCTTGTCCATCCAATCACCATCTGTGGTGTCGTACAGATGAGCGAGCAACTTCATGGTGAACCTCATCAACGTCTTCCGAGGCAGACCATAACGCGTGCACACGTGCATGACCTCGGGGTGGCCGATCAGGGAGACGAACACCTGCCCGAGCCGGAAGTAGCCGCCCCACTCGTCCTTCAGCCGGGCGGGGTAGCCGCGCAGCGCCTTCTCGGCGGCCGCTGTACCGGGCCCTCGGCANTGCGCCTGCGCGATCGCGTCGGCGGCCATCTCGGCGGCCTCCATCGCGTAGGCGATCCCCTCGCCGTTGAAGGGGCTCACCATCCCTCCGGCGTCGCCCACCAGCAGCAACCCGCGGGTGTAGGCGGGCTGGCGGTTGAAGCTCATCGGCAGGGCCGCCGACCCGATCGGGCCGACCTGGTTCTCCTTGCGGAACCCCCATTCCTCGGGGGTGTTGTCGAGCCAGCGGTAGAACATGTCGCGGTAGTTGAGCTGCCGGCTCTTCGCCGAGGACGACACGGTGCCCAGCCCCACGTTGCAGGTGCCGTCGCCCATCCCGAAGATCCAGCCGTAGCCGGGCAGCAGGTTGGACTCGCCGGGCTTGCCGTCCCAGAGCTCCAGCCAGCTCTCCATGTAGTCGTCGGTGTCGCGCGGGGAGGTGAAATAGGTGCGGACGGCGACGCCCATCGGCCGGTCGGAGCGCTTGAGCAGGCCCATCGACTTGGCCAGCGGGGAGGAGTTGCCGTCGGCGGCGATCACGAACGGGGCGGTGAACGTGCGGCCGTCCTTGGTCGTGACGCCGGTGATCCGGTCGTTGCGCCCGTCGAGGACCGGGCTCACGACGTTGGCGTGCTCATACAGCGTGGCGCCCTTGGCGACGGCCTTGTCGGCCAACAACTGGTCGAAGTCGGCGCGCTTGCGGACCAGCCCGAAGGACGGGAACTCCGCCAGCGCCGGCCAGGGCAGTTCGAACGGCTCGGCTCGTCCGCCGTAGACGCGCAGGCCCTTGTTGTGCAGCCAGCCGCCCTCCTCGGAGACGTCGACGCCGAGGCGCAACAGTTGTTTGACCGCGCGCGGGGTGAGGCCGTCGCCGCACACCTTGTCGCGAGGGAACGCGGCCTTCTCGAGCAGGGAGACGGCCAGGCCGCGGTCGGCCAGGTGGGCGGCCGCGGTCGAACCACCCGGGCCGGCGCCGACGACGATCACGTCCGACTCCACGACGCCACCAGCGGTTGTTGACGCCTCAGCCATCTCGCTCCTGGTCGGTGGGCCGGCACGGGGCCGGATGCCGGTCAGTCTAAGCAGAATCGGCACCCGGTTCATCCCGACGACCCGCCCCGGACAACCTGTAACACACGTTTTCCCGCGGCCGGTGACGGTCGGGCTAAGCTGCCCCGGTGACCGCCGATCGCGCCGTGCCCCGGCTGCGCGCCCGAACCGTCGCGATCAGTGATCCCGGACCCCTCGAACGCTACCTGTGCGAGCGCGGCTGCCTGGCCTGGATCCGGCGCGGGGAGGGCATGATCGGTCGCGGCGTGGCCGCGCAGNTACTCCCCGCCACCCCCGCCGAGGCGGACGCCTGGTGGCGCGAGGTGGTGGGCCGGCTGCATCACGACACCGAGCTGCCCGGGGTGTGCGGGGCCGGCCCGCTGGCGTTCGGCTCGTTCGTGTTCGACCCCGCGCACACCGCCGACCACTCCCGGCTGGTCGTCCCCCGCCTGGTCATCGGACGACGGCAGGGCTCGTACTGGGTGACCGCCATCGGCGAGGCCGACCCCGTCCTGCCCGAGCCCGTCGAACGGGGCAGCGTCCGCCGGCAGGTCGCCTTCGCCGACGACCCCGAGGCGGAGTCCGGGTGGATGGCGCGGGTGGCCGAGGCGGTGGCACGGATCGAAGGCGACGGGCTCAGCAAGGTCGTGCTGGCGCGCGCGGTCGAGGCGCGCACGGATGCCCCCATCGACCTGCCCGCGCTGGTGGGCTGGCTGGCCGCGGAGTACCCCTCCTGCTGGACCTACGCGATCGACGGCCTGGTGGGCGCGTCGCCGGAGATGCTCGTGCGTCGCGAACGCGGGCTCGCCACGTCACGGGTGTTGGCCGGAACGATCCGCCGCAGCGGCTCGGAGGAGACCGATCTGAAGCTCGCCTCGTCCCTGGCCCGGTCGTCGAAGAACCTGATCGAACACGAGCTCGCGGTGGCCTCGGTGGCCGAGGCGCTGGCCCCGTTCTGCTCGGGCATGAACGTCCCCGAGTCGCCGTACGTGCTGGAGCTGCCGAACGTGCTGCACCTGGCGACCGACGTCACCGGGGTGGCGCACAAGAAGCATTGGGCGCTGGCGATGGCCGGGGCGCTACACCCGTCCGCGGCCGTGTGCGGGACACCCACCGCGCTGGCCCGGGCGACGATCGCCGAGATCGAAGGGCTGGACCGGGGCCGCTACTCCGGTCCGGTCGGCTGGATCGACGCCGCCGGCGACGGGGAGTGGGCCATCGCGCTGCGTTGCGGGGTGCTGGACGAGACCGACCGCACCCGGATGCGGCTGTTCGCCGGCTGCGGGATCGTGGCCGGCTCCGACCCGGCCGAGGAACTGGACGAGACCAAGGCCAAGCTGCGCCCGATGCGGGACGCGCTGGCGGGCTGAGAGCCATCCGCCCTGGCGACCGCGACGGCTCGCGCGGCCCCTACCGTCCCGGACGGGGATCTTGATCTTGCCGCCGCCCGCGGCGCGTTCCGCCTTGGCCTGTTCGGCCTCCCGGTTCAACTGGTCCTGCTGGGCCTTCAACTCGTCCATGTTGAACGTGCCGCGGAGCGCGACGAACGCGACCAGGGCGAGGCCCAGCGACCACAGTGGCGAGCCGCCCAGCATCACCGGCGCCGTCACGAGCGCGACGATGTCGAAGCCGCGGAACAGGTTGAAGATCAGCGTGGGCGGCACCGCTCCGGACTCGGTGGCCACCATCGGGGCGTTGAAGTCGACCTTCTTGGCGGTCACCCAGCGCACCGCCCCCAACCAGCCCGCGATGCCGGTGATCAGCGCGACCAGCGCAGCGTCGGCCAGGCTGCGCTCGGCCCCGGAACTGGTGACCCCGGCGAACGCGGGGATCGTGGCGGCGGCCCACAGCAGGGCCAGGACGCCGGGCACGGCCATGGCAGCGGTCCGCAACTGGCCGGTCTTGAACGGGAAGCTGCGGGCGAGACCGCCGGTGCGGGTGAGCACGCGCAGGGTGCCGAGGAACGGGACGAGCACGGCGACCAGGATCAGCCCGGAGATGAACGGGTTCAGCTGGCTCAGCCCGAGCGCGTCGACCGCGTAGGGCGCGATCACCGACAGCACCAGGGCGATCAGCGGTTTGGGGAACCGGACGAGCCGCTGCACGTCGCGCCACACGAGGGCGGCCAGGCCCGTCCCGCGGCCCTTGGTCGGGCGGACGTGGCCGCGCTGCACCGCGTCCCGCTCGACGAGGATGTCGCGGACCAGGCCGAAGTCGAGGGCGTACATGGCCCCCTGCATGCCGCTCACCAACGAGCCCCCGCTGACCAGCCTGGCGCGGCGGATACCGCTCAGCCTGCGCAGCGCGACGAACAGCGCGGCCAGCAACAGCAGCACCGCCAGCGCCAGCACGACCCCGCGATCAGCACCCCGCGTCGGCCGTGAGGGAGAACCCGACCCGGCCCGAGGCGATCGCGACCACTGCCAGCAGCGCGGCCAGCGCCGCCGCGGCGAACACCCCTGGATGACCCGGACGAGCCGGTGCCGCTCGATCCCCTGCTGGGCGGCCGCGAAGGCGACCAGGCCGGCGGCGCCGAGAGCGCCGGCCACCGTCCACAGCGCCACGGCGAGCGGGCCGGAGCCCGACAGGGCCGCCGTGAGCCCCGACAGCAGGGCTCCGACGCCGAAGGCCGCGATCAACGCCAGGGTGAGCCGCCCGCGGAGCAGCCGCGATCGGGAGATCGGGGCATCCATCAGCCAGAACCCCTCGGCGGCCGACGCGAGCACGGGGCCGAACAGCCGGCTGACGCCCAGGGCGAGCGCGAACACAGCGGCCACCGCGGCCCACGGCACCAGGGTGCGCGCCGAGGTGCAGGTGGCGGTGGCGCAGGCGCTGGCGGTGGTCTGGGCCTTGATCACCAGGTTCACCACCATCGCCCCGATCATGACGACGCTGAACACCGCCACGTAGGCGTCCTGCAGGGCCTGGCCGATCGTCCGGGTGGCCCGGCCGTGGCGCCAGTCCTTCATCAGTTCGTGCAGTTCCCGCTCGTCCACCGGCTCGGTGGGGGCGTCGGGCAGGAAGTAGAAGGCTCGCTCGGGCACGGCGGCGGGCGCCGGGTCGACCGGGGCGGCCGCCGGGGCACCGCCGGGCTTGGCCGAGCGGATCAGCTTGCGCGACTTCTTGCTCATCCGGGCAGGTCCTCGGCCAGCGCGCCGCCCTCGCCGACCCGGACCACCCGGGTGGCCACGGTCTGGACCAGGGTCGGGTCGTGGCTGGCCATCACGATCGCCAGCCCACGCTCCCGTTCGGCACGCAGCCGGGCGGCCAGCCAGGCGACGCCCTCGGTGTCGAGCCGCTGCTCCGGCTCGTCCAGCACCAGCAGCTTGCGGGGTCGGACGAACGCGGTCGCCAGCGCCAGCCGGCGCCGCTGGCCCGAGGACAACGTGCCTGGTAGCTGTCCCGACTGCGGAACCAGCTGCACCTCGTGCAGCACCTCGTCGACGGCATTGTCGGCGTCGACGATCCCGTGGGCCCGGGCGAGCAGGTCCAGATGCTCGACCACGCTCAGATCGGGGAAGAAGTCCAGGTCATCGATGACGGTGGCCACGTCGCGGCGGATGTCGGGGTTCAGTTCGCTCATCTTGATGCCGTTGACTTCGACACTGCCCTCGTCCGGCATGTCGGCGCCGACCAGGCAACGCAGGATCGTGGACTTGCCTGCCCCGTTGCGGCCCGTGAGGGCCACCGCCTCGCCCTCGCGCACCTCAAGGTTGAAGTTCGAGACGATGGTGACCGGGCCGAAGGACTTCGCCAGGTCGGTCACCTTGAGGACGGTATTGCGTCGGGCCATGGCGTCGATTGTTGCGCACCGGCGAAGCCCCGCCGAACCCGCCCATGACCGGACGGGCGATGTGTCGGGGACGCGTGGCAGGCTAAGCCGCGTGGATACCGGACGACAGGCGCGAGCCACCCTCGCCAAACGGCGCAGCGACGTCGCGGCCATGTTCGACGACGTGGCGCAGCGTTACGACCTGGTCAACGACCTGCTGACCGGCGGACTGGATCGGGCGTGGCGGCGGGCGGTGGTGGCTGCGGTGGCACCGAAGCCCGGCGAGCGGGTGCTCGACCTGGCGGCCGGGACAGGCACCAGCAGTCGTCCGTTCGCCGACGCCGGCGCGCTCGTGGTGCCGGCCGATCTCAGCTTCGGGATGATCGAGGTCGGCAAGCGCCGCCAGCCGGATCTGCCGTTCGTCAACGCGGACGCGCTCAACCTGCCCTTCGCCGACGGCTCCTTCGACGCGGTGACGATCTCGTTCGGGCTGCGCAACGTCGAGGACACCCACGCCGCCCTGACCGAGTTGCACCGGGTCACCCGGCCCGGCGGCCGGATCGTCATCTGCGAGTTCTCCACCCCGTCGTGGGGGCCGTTCCGGGCCCTGTACCGGCAGGTGGCGTTGCGCGCCCTGCCGGTGGTGGCACGGCTCACGTCGTCCAATCCTCCGGCGTATGAGTATCTCGCCGAATCCATCCGGGCCTGGCCCGATCAGCGTGCCCTCGCCGCCCTGCTCGCGGCTGCCGGCTGGCGGCAGGTGGGCTGGAAGAATCTCACGNGGGGCATCGTCGCCCTGCACCGCGGAACCGCCTGATGGAGTTCGTGCTCGACGCGTACGCAGCGCGCAGTTGCCCGGTGAAGACGCACAACGCGTTCCACCCGGGCGTGAGCCTGCCCGCCGACGACGAGTCACTGCGCGAGCGGTTCCAGGGCGGCATCGCGTTCGGCCGGGAGGTCCTCGGTGACCTGCTGGCGGGTCATCCGGGCCGGGTGGTCGACTGCCGCGGCTTGGCCGACCTCCCGTCGGCCGAGCAGGAGGCGGCATGCCTGGACGCCCTGCACTCGGGCGCGGACGCGGTGCTCGGCGGGCTGCTGCCGCGCGACTGGACGCACCACCGCAGCGGGCGGCCGGACCTGCTGATCCGCGGGGTCGGGNGCTATCACCCGGTTGTCGTGAAGTACCACCGGGTCATCGACCGGCGCGGCGACGGGGCCACGTTGACCTTCTCGCGGCTGGCCGCGCCTGCCGTCCGCGAGAGCCTGGACGGATTCCGCTACCGCTGGAACTGGCGGGTGAATAACGTGCTGCAGTTGGCCCACTACTGGCGGATGCTCGAAGTGCTGGGGCTGGCCGCAAGCGAGCCGTGGGCCGGCGTGGTGGGCACCGACGACGTGGTCGGGGGCCGACCGGTGATCGCGTGGATCCGGCTCGACGAGGCCGCGGTGCCCCGAACCNCGCGGATGCCGTCCGACCCGGACGACGCCCAGCCCGTCACGGGACTGGCGCGATACGACCACGAGTTCGGCTTCCGCGAACGGCTCGCGATCGCCGCCGCAGCGCAGGGCCCGGCGNATCCGCCGGTGATCCGGCCGATCGTGAACCGCGAGTGCGGCTACTGCCAGTGGTGGGACGCCTGTCGTCCGTTGCTGCATGACGACGATCTGAGCCTGCGGATCAGCAAGTCCCCTCTGGACGTCCACGAGATCGCGCTGCTGCGCGAACTGGGCATCGAGACGGTGACGGCGCTGGCCGAGGCGGAACTGGACGAGTTGCTGCCGGCCTATCTCCCGCGGGTGACCCACCGGGTCGGGGCGGAGGAGCGGCTCCGGCTGGCGTGGCGCCGCTCGGTGCTGATGGCCCGGGGCATCGACTTCGACCGGGTCACCACCGGGCCCATCGAACTGCCCTCGGCCCCCTTGGAGATCGACATCGACGTCGAGACCTCCGTCGGCGACCGGGTGTACCTGTGGNGGTTCCTCGTCCACGACGCCGAGCAGCCGCGGTATGTCCACTTCTCGTCCTTCACCGAACTGGACGACGCCGGCGAGTGGGCGCTGGCGCGGCAGGCCATGACCTGGCTTCGCGGTCTGGTCGAAGCGCAGCCGGCGGTGGTGTTCCACTACTCCGATTACGAGGTGCTGCGGCTCGACCGGCTGGCCGCGGCCAGCGGTGACGAGACCCTGCAATGGGCTGCCGACTACGCACATCGCCACTTCTGCGACCTCTTCGCCGCGATCCGCGAGCACTTCTTCGGCACCCAGGGGTTGGGTTTGAAGGTGGTGGCCTCGAAGGCTGCGGGCTTCTCCTGGCGGGACGAGTCGCCGGGCGGTCTGAACTCCCAGGCCTGGTTCGCCGAGGCCGTGCACGGTGCGGACGACGCCGTTCGCGCCCGCGCGCAGCGCCGGGTGCTGGAGTACAACGAGGACGACGTGCGCGCCACCTGGCACGTGCGCCGCTGGCTGCGCGAGCAGCACTAGACCCGGTGCCGCCGGCATCGTCCGTCACCCCGCACGGGCCGGGGCCGGGTTGGCCCGGGCCGGGCCGGGCCGACACAAACTACTCACCAGAAGTCCTCACGACCGCATACGTCCCGACAGACCCCCACCGGGCAGTTTGTGACCGCTCTCACGAAACAGGAACCCACCCCGGCAGGGAGCAACCCCGCTCCGGCGAACCAACCCCACGCCCAGCGGGGACCACTACAGCTGACTCGAGTCGGGCCGCGGCCGACACAAACTACCCCCAGAAGACCCCACGACCGCATACGACCCGACAGACCCGCCACCGGGCAGTTTGTGACCGCTCTCACGAAACAGCAACCCCACCCCGGCAGGGAGCCGTCGTCCCAACCCCACGCCCGGCGGGGACACAACAGCCGACTCGACTCGGGCCGCGGCCGACACGAACTACCCCCAGAAGAGCCCACGACCGCATATGTCCCGACAGGGCCGGCACCGGGCAGTCTGTGTTCGCCTTCACCGAACAGACACCCCGCCACAAGAGGCCGACCCGGGTCGAGGGGGCGGGCAGACCGCGCGGGGCTACAACGCCTCAGTGAGGTCGCGCCGGCCCGCCCGGTCGAGGGCGACCACCACCACGTCGAGTCCCGCCACGGGACGGGCCAGAGCCTCGGCCAGCCCGGCCGCGTCGCCCACCCGGACCGCCGGCAGCCCGTGGGCCCGGGCCAGCGCCACCAGGTCGACGCCGGACGGGGTGGCGAACACCCGCTCGAACGCCTCGGCGAACTCCGGTGCCCCGTATTCGAGCGTGGCGAAGATGCTGCCCCCGCCGTCGTCGGCGACCACGATCCGCAGGTCGGGGCGGCGCTCCCCAGCCCCNGCGGCCAGACCGTTGCCGTCATGCAGGAAGGTCAGGTCGCCGCACAGCAGCCAGGTCGGTGCACCCAGCGCGAGGGCCACGCCGCACGCGGTCGACACCGTGCCGTCGATTCCGGCCAAGCCACGGTTGGCGAACACACGCGGGCCGTCCCCGGCCGGGATCGGGGCCAGGTCGGCGTCGCGGATCGGGTTCGAACTGCCCAGGACGAGCACGTCCGCCCCGGTGGCGGCCATCACGGCGGCGGCCACCGAGGGGCCGGAGAGGGTGGCTCCGGCCAGCCGGCGCTCCAGCGCCTCGGCGAGGATCTGGTCCGCCTCCTGCCAGCGGCGCAGCCAGGCCCCATCGTCCGGCGCCATCCGGACCGCGGTCGCCAGCGTGCGCGCCCGCCAGCCGGGATCGGTCCAGTCACCGGTCGGACTGACCACGACGACGTCGACATCGGCGCGCGCCAGCAACCTGGAAACCGGACGGGACAAGGTGGGATGCCCGAACACCACGACCCGCTCCACCTCGCCGGCCAGGTCACCGGAGAGCAGCAGCCGTCCCGTCCGGAGCGCGGCGCCGCCGGCNCTGGCGTTGCTGGACGGCTCGGCCACGAGCGGGAGCCGGGCCCGCTCGGCCAGGGCCGCCACCTCGCGACCGACCTCGACCGACGCGTCCCCGCAGACGAGGATCGTCCGTGGGCCGGTGGGCAGGTCCAGGGGTCGGGCATCCGAGGCGGCGTGCAGCCGCACCGGCGTCACCTGTGGCCAGGCCGGCGGTTCCGGCCCCACCAGCGGCTCGGCCAGTTCCACGTTGAGGTGCGCAGGCCCTGGAGCACCGCCCCGTCCGCCGGAGGCCGCCACCCAGGCCCGGGCGGCCTGGGCCGGCCAGGAGGCCGCCGGGGCAGCGGACGACACCCGCGCGGCGTACCGCACGAAGTCGGCGAACAGGTGGGGCTGGTCGGTGGTCTGGTTCGCACCGAACCCGACCAGGGCCGCCGGACGATCCGCGCTGAGGACCAGCAGCGGCACCCCNGCGTGATGGGCCTCCAGCACCGCGGGCAGCAGGTTGCCGACCGCGGTCCCGGACGTGGTCACGACCGCCACCGCTCGTCCCGATCCTTTGGCCAGGCCCAACGCCAGGAAGCCCGCGCTGCGCTCGTCGGTACGGACGTGGAGCCGCAGCAGCCCCTCCTGTTCGGCCCGGTGGGCGGCGAGCGCCAGCGGCGCGCTGCGCGAACCCGGAGCCAGCACGAGGTCCGTCAGTCCCTGCGCGCACAGCTGGGCGATCAGCGCCGCCGCGCAGGCGCACGAGTCGCTCACCAGGGCCCCCTCATGTCCAGCTCGAGAGCCTCCCAGCGGTCGAACCACCAGCGCTCCAGGGCCGCGTCGGGCTGCCAGTGGGGTGCCAGCGCACCTCNNGACGTCCCGCACCTCGATGAACCCGTCCACCGCCACGAGCGGGCTGGTCACGACATCGTCGGCCAGCAACGGCACGGTGTTGAGGCCGCACGCGTAGGGCAGCTCGGGCAACGCGGCGGCCAGCGCGAGCCCCGCACGGATCCCCACCGATGTCTCCAGGGCCGAGGACACCACGACGGGCAGACCGAGCCGCTCAGCCAGTTCCAGGCAGCGCCGGACCCCACCCAGCGGCTGCACCTTCAACACCGCGAGATCGGCTGCCTGTTTCGCCACCACCGCCTCGGGGTCCCCGGTCTTGCGGATCGACTCATCGGCGGCGATCAGTACGTCGAGCCCGGCCCTGGCCAGGCTCAGCCGCAGCGCGGCGAGGTCGTCGGTGGTCGCGCACGGCTGCTCGGCGTACTCCAGGTCGAAGCGGGCCAGCTCCCGCAGCGCCCCGAACGCTGAGTCGACGTCCCAGGCACCGTTGGCATCGATGCGGATCCGGCCAGACGAACCGAGCGCGTCGCGGACCGCCTCCACCCGGGCCAGGTCATCGGCCAGGGACTGGCCGGACTCGGCCACCTTCACCTTCGCCGTCCGGCAGCCGCCGGCGAGGGCGAGTTCGCGCGCCTGCTCGGGACCGACCGCGGGGACGATGCTGTTGACCTCGACGCGGTCACGCACCGGTGCCGGGAACCCCAACTCGGCCGCCTCGACGGCCGCCGCCCACCAGTTCTCGGTTTCGGGAAACTCGTACTCGGGGAAGGGGCTCCATTCCCCNCAGCCGGCGGCGCCGCGCAGCAGCATCCCGCTGCGCCGGGACAACCCNCGGAACCGGGTGCGCAGGCCCACGTCGTACACGAGCGGCTGCGCGGGCATCACACGCTCCTGCGGGGCCTTGGTGGCCCCCGCCGGTCGACTCCTGGTTCACCAGCCCGGTGCCGGCGGCGTCGGCCAGCACCTGCGCCCAGCGCAGCGCGGGCTTGGCGCTGCCGATGCTGGACAGCCCGTCGATCTCGAACCGGTCGAGGGCCCGGCCACGACGGAGGTCGATCACGGGGACGAAGATCGGCAGCCGGCCGGGCGTCCGAGCCACGGAGACCGCGTCGATGTCGCCGAGCGGGATGGAGGCACGACCGAGCACGCGGACGCGCTCGCCGTCGAGCCGGACGACCATCCGCAGGCCCATCACGGCCAAGGCCAGCCCGATCACGAAGGTCGCGGCGATGATCCCGACGGTCACGGGCGCACCGCCACCCCAGCCCATGACGGCCAGCAGGACGGCCCCGACCGCCAGCCACGCGACGGCCATCCCGAGCGTCCAGATCGGCAACTGGCCCACCAGCAGGCGACGCCCGCGGCCGCTCATGACGCGATCACCAGCCCCAGGAACAACCCGGCCGCGCAGGCGAGCTCCGCCAGCCCGGTCAGCTTCAGGACGCCGATGAGCGGCAGCCCGGCCGCGCCGCGCAGCACCGCCAGCGCCGGACCGATCAGCAGGACGAGCATCATGAGGCCGAGCAACGCCCACCAGCTGCTGGTCAGCGCCACGCCGACCACGCCGAGGGCGGCCAACACCACGAGGCCGAGGAAGAACCAGCGGGTGCCGCGGTCGCCGAGCCGGGTGGCGAGCGTGCGCTTGCCGACGGCGCGGTCGCCGGCCAGATCGCGCAGGTTGTTGGCGACGAGGATCGCGCAGGCGAGGGAGCCGATGGCGACCGCCGTCCAACCCGTCGCGGAGGTGAGCCGGCGCACTTGGACGAGCGTGGTGCCACCCACCGCCACGAGACCGAAGAAGACGAAGACGAAGACCTCCCCAGCCCCGCGTACNCCGTACGGGCGCGGGCCGCCGGTGTAGAACCACGCGGCGAGGATCGCCGCGGCGCCCACGGCCACCAGCCACCAATAGCCGGTGTTCTCCGCGATGGCCAGACCGGCCGCCGCCGCCAGGCCGAAGCAGGCGAAGGCCGCCGCCTTGACCTGNGCCGGGGTGGCGGCCCCNGAACCGACGAGCCGCTTGGGACCCACGCGGACCGCATCGGTGCCGCGCACCCCGTCGGAGTAGTCGTTGGCGAAGTTGACCCCNACCTGCAGGGCCAGCGCGACGACCAGGCAGAGCGCCGCGAGAAGCGGAACGAAGCGACCCTCGAACCACGCGATCCCGCTGCCGGCCAGGACGGGCGCGAGCGCGGCAGGCAGCGTGCGGGGCCGGGCGCCCTCGACCCAGTCGCTCAGCGTTGCCAACTCGCGCTCCCTTCGGCCCACTCGCGGACGAGCCGCCTACCGTCGATCTTGCCAGTCGGCGTCAGCGGGAAGCCGGGCAGGACCCGCAGTTCGCGCGGCTGCGCCGCCGGTGACAAGTCTGCCGCGAGCCGCGACCGCACGTCATCGAGGACCAATGGGGCCGTCGTCGCCGCGACGATCCGGGCGCCCCAGCGCTCGTCCGGGATCGCGAGCAGGATCAGGGTGCCCGGCCCGAGGACGCGGTCGGTCACCCGTTGCGCCGCCGCCAGGTCCACGTTCGTCCCGCCGGTGATGACCACCTCGTCCAGGCGGCCCAGGACGCGCAGCCGCCCCTCCTCCAGGCGGCCCCGGTCGTGGGTGCGCAGTCGTCGGCCCACCAGGGACTGCGCGGTGGCGTCCGGGTCGCCGCGGTAGCCGTCGAACAGCCAGGGTGCCTCGATCCAGATGCGCTCGTCGGGGTCGGTGTCGATCCGGACGCCGTCCAGGGGCAGCCCGTCGTAGACGCAGCCGCCGCAGGTCTCGCTCATGCCATAACTGGCGACCATCGCGATGCCGGCGGCACGACCGGCCGCAACGACCTCCCCGGCGGCGGAGCCGCCGACGATGACCGCGTCGTAGCGGGCGAGCCGCCGGACGATGTCGGGATCGTCCAATCCGCGGTGGGCTTGGGCGACCACCAGGGACAGGTAGTTGCGCTCCCCGCGATGACCGGCNAACCGGGAGAGATCGGACGGCACGACGTGGACGGGCAGGCCGGCGTGCCAGGCCCGCACGACCGTCATCGCCCCCGCCACGTACTGCAGCGGCAGCGGACACGTCCACGCGCCGGGGCCGCCGAGCCGCCGGTGTGCGGCGGCCGCGGCCCCGCTCAGGGCCGTCCGGGACAGGCAGACCCCNTTCGGCTCCCCGGTGCTGCCCGAGGTTCCGATGAGGAGGGCGAGGTCCGGGGCGTGGTCGTCCGGATCGCCCAGGTAGGACGGGGTGGGCGCGGCCTCGGCCAGCAGCGCCACCGGCTCACCGCCGGCCATCGCCCGTCCGATCGCGGCGACTGCGTCGCGGGTCGTCGCCGGCCGTAGGGTCACGCCCAAACCCTAGTGCGCGCGCCGGGTAGATTTGAAGGATGCCGCGCATCCTGCCGTGGGTGGTCCTCGTACTCCTTACGATCTACTGTCTGGTGGAGGTCGCACAGGCCGATCCGCGGCGCGTCCGCGTGCTGCCCCGCTGGCTGTGGGCCGTGGTGGTGCTGGTGGTGCCGGCCCTCGGCTCGCTTGCCTGGCTGTTCCTTGGGCGTCCGATCAACCGGGGTCCGACGCGGCCCCCGCCTCGTCCGCGAGCGCCGGACGATGACCCCGACTTCCTCAGAGGACTCTGAGAGCGTCGCCCTAGATCCTGAGATTTTCCTTAACGGAACATTTGTGGCATCGTCTTTGCGTGCGCCTCGCCCACAAGTACGCCTTCGTCGCAGCCTCGGCTCTCGGCTGCCTCGGGGTCGTCGCCACGGTGCTGAGCAGCGCGCCTGCCGCCCCGGCCGAAGCCGTCGCTCAGCCGGCCGCCGTCGTGGTCCAACAGCAGGTTGCGGCCGACCTCGCCGACAGCCCTGCCGAGGCCCGCACCACGGAGGTCACCCGCTCCACCGAACGTGAGACGGTCGCCGGGGCCGCGGCCGAGCAGGTCACCAAGCGGCGGACGACCCTCACCCGGGATTCCAAGTCGATCCAGGCCCGGATCGCCAAGATCAAGGCCGACGAACTGGCCCGGATCAAGGAANTGGGCTACGAACCGGGCACCAAGGATCCCCGCGAGATCGCCCGGCAGATGATGAAGAACAAGTACGGCTGGGACGAGAGCCAGTTCCAGTGCTACGACCACATCATCATGCGCGAGAGCCGGTGGCTGTGGTACGCCGACAACCCGCATTCCAGCGCCTACGGCATCCCGCAGGCCCTGCCCGGCTCGAGGATGGCCTCGGCCGGCGCCGACTGGCGGACGAACCCCGCCACCCAGATCAAGTGGGGGCTCGGCTACGTGAAGGAGCGCTACGGCACCCCGTGCTCGGCCTGGTCCTTCAAGCGCGGCCACGGCTGGTACTGACGCCGTCCGTCCAGCGGGCGTGAGCCCTCGTCCATTCGTCTGTCGCGGGGTCTCGACAAGCTCGACGGCCGTCCCAGTCGGTCTCGACACGGTCCACCACCAGTCCAACACCCGGGGTCTCGACAAGCTCCACCGCCGTCCCAGACCGGGGTCTCGACACGCTCCACCGCGATCCAGCACCGGGGTCTCGACACGCTCGACCGCCGGTCCAAAGGCGGGTCTCACAAGCTCGACCACCCGTCCCACACCCGAGGTCTCGACACGCTCCACCACCCGTCCAACACCCGGGGTCTCGACAAGCTCGACCGCCGGTCCCAGTCGGGCCTCGACACGCTCCACCACCCGTCCCACACCCGAGGTCTCGACACGCTCGACCGCCGGCCCAACACTCGGGGTCTCGACAAGCTCGACCGCCGAGTGTCATTCGGGGGCGTCACCACCGCGAGGCCCCTCCGCTGACTGGGTCAGGCGCGCGGTTCCACCGGCGGCACGATGCCGTCCTCGATGGCTCGCCGGAAGAGGTCCAGCTTGTTGCTGGCCGGACGATCCAGCTGCGAGTACTTGAGCCGGATTCGCTTCAGATACTCCTTCACGCTGTTCTCCGCGATCGAAAGCTCGCGGGAGATGTCGGGGATCTCCAGACCGGCGGCGTAGAGGCCCAGGACCTGGCGTTCCCGCGGCCCGAGGTTGGCCGCCACGTATTGGGTGTCGCTCTCGATCGCGGCGAGGATCTCCTGGGAGATGACCACATCGCCATGCGCGACCGCGGTGATCGCGGCGACGGTCTCAGCGATCGGCTCGGCCTTGCGGCACACCCCTCGNGCGCCGCCCGCGAGAGCCTGGCGCACCAAGCGCAGGTTGTCCGCGATGGAGTAGACCAGCACCTTGTACCCCTGCCGGTGCAGCCGCTCGACGTTCACCTTCGGGTCCGAGTCGTCCCCGAGCAGCAGATCGAGCAGGACGACATCCGCGCCGGGCGCCCGCTCGATCAGTTCGTCGACGGTGGCCGCCTCGCCGCTGAGCACCACCTGGCCGCGGTGCTGCGCGAGCGCCGCGCGCAGCCCCAGCCGGATCGCCTCGTGATCGTCGACGACCGCCGCTCGGATCGCTGGGACGCTCACGGCCGCCTCACCTGAACCTCTCCACGAGCGTTGATCGTAGTCAACTCCGGAGCGCCGCCCGGGGCCACGGACACGATGGTCACCGCGGTGTCCGATCCCTCCGGGGCGGTGCGGGCCACGATGCGGCCCCGNCTGGCCTTCGCCACCTGTTCCTGCAGTTGGTGCAGCGTCGCCCGCCGTGCCGGCGCCGGAAGCTTCGAGCCGCGGTTGTCGACCAGCACCACGTCCACCCCGCGGGCCCGGGCCGTGTCGATCGTGTCGGCGACCGTCCGGCTCACCAGGTTGCCGGCCCGCAGTTCGTCGCGCAGCCGTCCTTCGGCCACCCGGCACGCGTCGCGCTCGGCCTGCGTGAGCGCCTGGGACGACGGGTCCGCGAGCCGCGCCAGCAACGGCCCGACCTGGTCGCGCAGGTCGTTCAGCCACACCTCGCGCAGCACCAGCCGGGAGAAGGTGGACGCCCGCGACCAGCTCGCCTCGCGGGTGCTGCTCCGCGCCTCGGCGATCTCGCGGCCGATGCGGGCCAACGCCTGCAGCAGCACCGCACACAATCCCACCCACACGATCGGCCTGAAGACCGCCAGCAGGAGTTCGCCCGCGCCGAGTCCGCCGACGAGCACCCGCCGCGTGGCCTCGGCCACGAAGAGGGCGAGCCCGGCCAGGGCCCAGCGCCCCTGGCCGCGGACCATCAGCACGATCAGGAGCACCGGGACGACGGTCGCGTGCCACAACGGATGCCCGGGCCCGCCGGCCGGGAGCCCCGAATCGACCAACCACGACGCCCCCGTCAGGAGCCCTACCACCGCCGCGGCCTCTCCCGACCCCAGCCGATCGTCGGCGCGGGCGTGGGCGGTGGCCACCAGGGTGGCGGCGACCATCGCGATCACGGCGCCCACCAGGCCGGCGGCCGGCACGCCATGCAGCAGGGTCGTCATACCGACCGCCACCTGCGCACCCACCAGTAACCAGATGGCCACCAGGTAGTTGGCGACGCGGACGTGCCGGTGGGCGGCCCGCCACGTCTCCGGGGCGCCCGCCTCCGCAGCGGCCGGGCCGGTCTCCTCGCCCCACACCAGCCGCACGAGGCTGCCCCGCCCGGGAGCGGACTCGACGTCGGCCCGTCCGCCGATCAGGCCCATCCGTTCGTTGATCGAGACCCGCAGCCCCAGCCGGGCGGTGGGTACCTGGGCCGGTTCGAAGCCGACCCCGTCATCGGTGATCTCGACGACCAGCTCGATGCGGGCGGGCTCGACGCTGGGCCGGATGTCGACGCTGATGTGGTCGGCCTCGGCGTGCTTTGCNGCGTTGAGCGCCGCTTCGCGGGTCGCCTGGCCCAGCAGGCTCGCCGCCAGGGGCTCAACTGCCAGCCCCGTCGCTGTGCCGGGTGCAGCCGAACGACGNGCGTCCGGCGCCACCTGTTCGACCATGTCCTGCAGCAGCCGGGCGAACTGGGAGGCGGTGACCGGTTGCTCGGCCTCGGACGGCAGGGCGGCCTGATCGAGAGCGGCCAGCGCCTCGGCGGCCAACGCCCGAAGCTCCTGGGGCGGCCGGTTCGCGTGCGCAGCCGCCACCAGGGTGGTCATCACGTCGTCATGGATGATGCCGTCCAGCATGCGGCGCTGGTCCGCGAGCGCCCGCTCCATCAGCGCGTCCGCCTCGACCCGTTCGCCCTGCCGGGTCTGCGCGGCGAGGGCGTCGACCGCGCCCAGGAAGGACCCCAGCACCAGCAGGGCCGCAGCGGGCAGGACGATCAGCCCCAGAGCGTCCTGGGCCGCCACGTCCCAGGACACCGCGCCGCCGGCGCTGGTGAGGCGTAGTACGCCGAAGCCCGCCCCGGCGAGGACCGCATAGCCGATCCCNCAGCGCACGGACGTGGACAAGCCTGTGAACACCGCGGCGACCCCNACGCACGCCCACAGCCATGGGGTACCGGTCAGCGGCCGGCTGGAGGTCCAGGCCAGCGGGAAGGTGGCGATCCCCACCAGCACCAACCCCGCGTACCCCGCCGACAGGGTCTTCAACGGCAGGTTCGCCCACGCGTAGAGCGGCATCATGAACGAGATCGCGACGATGGGCCCCGCCACCATTGCCAACCAGAGCGGATGCAGGTTGCCCAGTTGGTTCCAGGCGGTCACGAGGCTGGGAACCAGCGAGGCCACGCAGGCCAGCGCGATCGCTCGACCAAGCCAGGTGGTCAACCGGTCCCGGGCGCCCCCGCCGGGCCGATCAGGGCTCATTAGGCGCCCCAGTCCACCAGCCCGTCCGCGTCATGCTCCCCNTCGGGCCACACGGCGCGCACGATGCCGGCCGCGGCGAGTGCCTTGCGGCAGCCCGGGCACGGCGGGTCGGTGATGTAAGCGGTGGCGCCCTTGGTGTCGCGGGTGGCGAACAGCAGCGCGTTGACCTCAGCGTGGATCGCGATGCAGAAGCCCGGTGTGCCCGGACGATCGTAGTCGCCGAGCCCCGGCACCTCCTCGTACCCGAGCCGCCCGCGCGGGCAGGCTCCTTCGAGGCAATCCGGACGGCCGGGCGCGGCACCGTTGTATCCGGTGGCGATGATCCGTTTGTCGATCACCAGGACCGCACCCACCTTGCGGCGCGTGCACTTGGCCCGGGTGGCCACGGCCGTGGCAATGCCCAGGAAGTAGTCGTCCCAGTCGGGCACTGGTTGCTGGGTCACGAAATCCCCTCCGTTCGCGCGACCATGATGACACCTCGCGACGACAGTCGGGAGGCCGGCTCAGCGGAGCGGGACGAAACGGAACAGCCCGGGCGCCCGGTGCCGGGTCAAGCCGTGCGACGTGCGGCTCACCACCCACATGAGACCGTCGGCGGGCAACACCATCCGACCTCCGGCGGCCAGCTGGCGGGTCAGGTCGTCGGGGATGTGCCCGGCGTCGGCGCTGACCAGGAGCCGGTCGAAAGGAGCCCCGTCCGGCAACCCCAGCCGACCGGGCACCGCCTGGACGATCGAGGCCCAGGGTGCCCGGACCCGCGTCCGGGCGAACGCGACCAGTTCGGGAACCAGCTCCACCCCGNNGACGGCACCGGCCGGCCCCACGAGGTGCGCCAGCAGTTGGGTGGTCCAGCCCGAGCCGCTGCCGACGTCGAGGACGCGCTGGCCCGGCCGTGCGTCCAACAGCCGCAGCATGTACGCGACCGTGCTCGGCTGGGAGTTCGTCGCCCCGTACCCGATCGGGNNCAGCGGCTGGTCCAGCCCGGCGTAGGACTGCTGGTCCGGCGGCAGGAATTCCACCCGCGGAGTGGCCGCCATGGCGTCGCGCACCCGGCGGGCCAGAGGCGTCGCGTGGGTCATGTCACCACCGTAGGCCGTTGTCGCAGGGGTGTCGCGGCGGGGCCGGGCTCCCCCATACTGAAGGATCACCCCGGCGCGAAGGAGCACGCATGAGAGTCACCGTCCTCGGTTCGGGCAACGGCGGCATGGCGATCGCCTACGACTGGGCCGCCCACGGCCACGAGGTGCGATTCTGCGGCACCGTCGAGTTCACCCACACGGTCACCGATGTCGCCGATGCCGGGNGCATCACGAGCACCGGCGTGCTGGAGGGCTTCGCCCCGATCAAGTACTCCGGCACCGACATCCACTGGGCGGTCAGCCACGCCGACGTGGTCTTCGTGGCCGGCCCGGCGTTCTCCATCGAGCCTCTTGCACTGTTGGCCAAGGACAACCTGCGCAAGGGCCAGTCCATCGTCATCTGCCCGACCTCCTGCGTCGGCAGCGCGGTGTTCAAGCGGACGGTCGGCCAAGCCTGGGACTCGACCGATCAGCTGGTGGGCGAGACCAGCACGCTGCCCTACGCGGTGCGCAAGACGGGCGGAGCCTCCATCCACGTGTACAACAAGCTGAACGCCGGGCTCTACGTCGCGGGCCTGCCCCGCTCGTCCACCGAACCGCTGCGGCAGTTGCTCAGCGAGGTCTACCCCGGCGTCGAGACCGCGGACAGCATCCTGCAGACCACCCTGCAGAACGGCAACCCGGTGATCCATCCGGCCGTGACCCTGCTCAACGCCGCGCTGATCGAGCGCACCCACGGCGGCTTCGAGTTCTATTCCGACGGGGTCACCNCCGCCGTCGGACGGCTGATGCGAGCGGTCGACCGGGAGCGGATGGCGATCGCCGCGGCGCTGGGGCTGCCCCTGGAGGCCGAACCGGACATCGGCGTCCGACAGAACTACATGACCGAGGCCAACTACACGACCGGGTACTCGATGGCGCCCGGATTCGCCGGGATCAAGGCCCAAGACCAGCTCGACAACCGCTACCTGACCGAGGACGTCGGCTACACCCTGGTGTTCTGGGCGGACCTGGCCGAGAAGGTCGGGGTCAGGACGCCGGTGATCGACACCATCATCACGATGGCCTCGATCGTGATGGGCCGCGACTTCCGCGGCGAGGCGGCGCGGACCCTGGCCTCGGTGGGGCTGGACAAGCTGACCGCGGAGCAGCTCAAAGAGCTGTGAATCCCCTCGTCAAGGCCAGTTCAGGGTAACCAGGGCGCCGACCGTGCGCTCAGCGGCTCGCGACGTTGCTCACCGCGGGGGCGGTGTCGACGACGGTGTCGGTGATGCCCGCCTCGTGCAGGAAGGTGGCCATCTGCGCCCATTGAGCGGCGTCGAGCTTGCCGGACACGCCGCCTGAGCCCGTCGTCCACAGCTTCACGGTGGCGTCCAGCGTGGCCCTCGCGGCCTTCTGTTTCAAGGACGGGACGTAGCTCGCCGAGGTCGTCACGGCTCCGGCCGGGTCGGCCACCACCTGCTCGACGCCGGCGAGCATCGCGTCGGCCACCTTGGCGGCCACGTCCGGGTGCGCGGTGAGGTAGGCCCGCGTGGTGGCCAGGACGATGGGCACCAGCGGCGGGATACCGTCCGCGATGGCGATCGCCCGCATCTTCGTCCCGGCCAGTTCGAACTGGACCTGGTCGTTGTTCACGAATCCCACCACCGCGTCGACCTTGCCGGTGCCGAGGGCTGCCTGCTGGGTGTAGCCGATCTCGACGATGGTCACGTCCTTCTCGGTCAGGCCCGCGGTCTTGAGAGCCACCAGGGCCCCGAACCAGCTCTCGCCGTACCGTCCGGGAACCCCNAGCTTGCGGCCCTTGAGGTCGGCAAGGGTGGTGATCGGGGAGGCGTCCTTGACGAGGATCGCCACCGGGTAGGAGTGGTAGTAGGCGGCGATCGCGACCAGGTCGGAGCCGCTGGCGCGCGCCTGGAGCATCTCGTCCCCACCGGCGATCACGAAGTCCTCCTGGCCGGCGGCGATGGCGTTGAACAGACCCTCGCTGGTGCCGTGGTGGCGCAGTTTGACGGTGGCGCCGACCCCAGCGAACAGGCCCTTGGTCTCGGCCACGTAGAACGGGGCGAACTGGACGTTGGGGATGTAGGTCAGCCCGATCGTGGTCGTCAGCGCCGCACTCGTGCTGCCGGCCGCGCTCGGCGACGCGGCGGACGAACTCGCCGAGGCGCTCGCCGATCCGGTGGCGGCGCCGGTGCCGGCACAGCCGGCGAGGGCGGCCAATGTGCCTCCGGCAAGGGCGAACAGGGCGCGACGGTGCATGGGTTTCTCCCTATTCCGAACTGCGGCGCAGTGAATCGATGATGCGGGAGCGGCGCTCCCACAGGTTGATCAGGGAGTAGGCGGTCGCGGCGAGCGCGCACAGGACGAGGATCGTGGCGAACATGCCGGCGGTGTCCACAGCGTCGCGTTGGACGGTCAGGATCGTCCCTAGGCCCTGGCCGCCGAGGACCATTTCGCCTACGACCGCGCCCGTGACCGACAGCGCGAACCCGTTCTTCAGGCCGGCGAGGACGGACGGCAGCGCCAGCGGCGCCTCGACCTGGAAGAGCAGGTCGGCCCCGCCGGCCCCGTCCATGTGGGCGGCGTCGATGATGGCGTGGTCGATGCCGCGCAGCCCCAGGACGGCGGCGATGAGGATCGGGAAGAACACCATCAGGGCGCACAGCACCATCACCGGCCACAGCCCGTAGCCGATCCAGAGGGCCAGCAGCGGGGCCAACGCGATGGCCGGGATCGCCTGGGTGGCGCCCAGGAACGGCTGGACGGCGTCGGAGAACCACCGGGAGCGGTGGATCAGCACCGCCAGCGGCAGCGCGACCGCCACCCCGAGCGCCGACCCGCCCAGCGCCTCGACGAGGGTGACCCTGAGGTAGGGCCACAGCTCGCCGCTGCCGATCAACTCGCCCAGCCGGACGAGCACCGCTCCAGGGTGTGGCAGCAGCGCGGCCGACACCCCGCTGACCCGGGCGGTGAGCCACCAGCCGCCGATCAGCAACAGGCCGAGGAACGCGGGCGCGACGAAACGCCGCACTGCCGCGGTGTCGCTGCGCATGATCGTCCTTCCCGGTCGCAACGCGAACCGGGGTTGGCGCGGACGTACGCCACGGCGCACGACCCATGGCGGGACGAACGCCCGTGCTGCCTCCCATCCGGACTTTAACCGTCGGTCCCGGAATTCCACCGGGTCAACCGCCCCTGCGAGCAGGAGCGGGTCGCGGACTGTCACCGCCGGTTCGGACTTTCACCGACCCCGGAGCACGTTGTGCCCCCACTCTAGTGCCCGCGCCTGTGCGTCCGCTGTGGTCCGTCCACGGATCGCCCGTCGCCGCCGAGTGCTGACGAGCCCCCACCCCTCCAGTCGAGCTGTCCAGTTCCCGGCCGGGCGCCCGCGCGAGCGACGGGGATTCACGGCCTGGGGGCGGCGACTCTCACGTCCGGTCCCCGCTCTCAAGGTCGGCAGCGGGTCTCGGCGGCGAAGCCGAAAGTGGGCGCTCAGCCTGAGACCGGCCGACGAAAGCGAGAGGGGTGTCCCGGATCCGATCGAGGCGAGGTGGTGCCTGGCCGCCCGCCAGTCACCTGGATACCGTGGTCGCAACGGGGCTGGCGCCGGGCATCACGCCACCCACCTGCGGGACCAAGCCTCGCCGAGGCCCTGGGGCGGCGACCCATCCGAGCGTCGTGCCTGGTCGCACCCCGCCCCGGCGGACGACCGGTCCCCGCCCTGGGGGACCTGACCGTACCTGGTACGCGGGGCCCGTTCGGAGTTGACTGGAGGAAGCAATCCCGCCCGAGCGAACGGAGCGCCCATGTCCACCTGGCCCGCCGAGACCCTGGCCGCCATCGACAAGGCCGACGATCTCAAGGTCTCGCCGCTGCGCGCGGAGGGTCACGCACGGGACTCCGACCTGGATCTGGGCCGTCGTGGTGGACGGCGACCTGCACGTCCGCGCCTACAACGGGACGGCATCGCGCTGGTACCAGGCCGCCAAGGCGAACCCCGAGGGCCGCGTCCACGCCGCCGGACGGGTCTTCGACGTCACGTTCGAGGACGCCCCCGGACCTTGCGGACGCGATCGACGCCGCCTATCGGGCCAAGTACCGCAGCAGCCCCTACCTCGCCCCGATGATCTCCGCCCGGACGCCCGGCGCCGCGTTCCGCCTCGTCCCCCATCCCTGACTCGGAACGCCTCGCCCGCGCGGCGTCGACCCGAGCATGGCGGGCCAGCTCTGCAGAACGGGGTCGCGCGCGAGCGGGCCTTGGCGTCGTTCGAGGGCCGTACAGCTCGATGAAGTAAGGGTGTCCTCAGTCACCGAATTGGTGCCAAGGTGGAGGAGCCGAAAGGAGCCCTCATGGCCTCAACCTCCTTCGCCGCGGCCGTCGCCGGCGGCGCCGACGTCCACGCCTTGGCTCGATACGTGGTCAACCGCGTCAACGCCTTCACCGACGGTGAGGACGTGATCCTCGACTTCCTCACCCGGGACGCGGTCGGCGAGTTCTGCAAGGCGCTGGGTTTCCGCCGCAACTGGGCCGAGTTGGACATCGACGAGATCGCCCCCTCGACGCGGACTACGCGGTCAACACCGTCCCGCAGGACGAGGGCATGAAGGTCCTGGAGGTGATCAAGCGGCTACTGGAGCGCAAGGTGCTGGAGCCCTCCAGCGACGGCCAACCCGCGCCACTGGTCATCAACGACTTCCTTCCGACCGGCCGCTTCCGGCGCAACAAGACCCTCGGGCACACCTGGGAGTGGTCCTACGCGTTGGCGGTCGAGCTCGAACACGGCCGCGACCGGGGCATGAACGTCACCATGAACCACCCCCTGCTGACCGGGCTGGTGGTGCTCGCCCACCTGAGCGAGGACCGGCTCTACTATGCGCGGCTGATGGTGATGGAGTCCGAGGGCGAGCTCTTCAACGCCCAGTTGGAGAAGCAACCGCGCACGGTCGTGCTGGAGCAGCTGCGGAAACTCGAAACCGCGAAGGGCCGACTCGCCGAACGGATCGCGGAGAAGCTCGCCGACGCCTGAGCTGGGCGCAGCGGTTAGTGCTCCCGGCGGATGAGCCTGCCCAACCCCGGACGAGAGGACGCCCGACGGTGACGCCCGGCGGTTGAGCCTGTCGAAACCCCGGAGCGAAAGGACGCCCGGCGGTTGAGCCTGTCGAAACCCCGGGCGGAGGAACGCCCGGCGGTCGAGCCTGTCGAAACCCCGGGGCGAAAGAACGCCCGGCGGTGACGCCCGGCGGTTGAGCCTGTCGAAACCCCGGGCGAGAGGACGCCCGACGGTGACGCCCGGCGGTTGAGCCTGTCGAAACCTCCGGGGGTCACCCACGACGCCCCCACCGCGAGCACGCCGGCCGGTCTTCCACGATGCTGCATCTGATCGGCGTCTTGACGTCACCCTCGTCAGAATCATGGGCGTCCCGACAGTGGTCGAATCCTGCTATCGCCGGCCAGCAACAAGCGACGAACAAGCCCTTCACAGCGGGCGTCCCGACCACCTCGCTCGTCCGGCAGTCGACGAGCGCACCTGACAGGCCGCGCCTCGCGGGGCATGATGGCACCGAATCAGCTGTCGACTCCGCATTCCTGCGGGCCGGCCCGAGCCGTTGAGGACGGACATGAACCGCAGAAGCGACGCCCTGGTGTTCTTCGGCGCCACCGGCGACCTGGCCCGCAAGAAGCTGTTCCCCGCCTTGTACAACCTGGCGGCTCGCGGGGCGCTGGACGTGCCGGTGATCGGCGTCGCCCGATCGTCCTGGGACGACAACCAGCTGCGCGAGCGTGCCGCCAGTTCCGTCCACGAGTTCGTCAAGGACGTGGACGAGGACAAGCTCGCCGGCATGCTGGAGCGACTCAGCTACGTCGCGGGCGACTACGGCGATCCTGCCACCCACCGGCGGCTGGCCGACAGGCTGAGTGACGCGGCCCTCCCGGTCATCTACCTGGCCATCCCGCCGGACATCTTCCCCTCCGTGATCCATGGGCTGTCCGAAGTGGGGCTCGCCGCGCGCAGCCGCGTGGTGGTCGAGAAGCCGTTCGGCCGCGATCTGGCCTCGGCGCGGGAGTTGAACGCGCTGCTTTCGGACGCCTTCTCCCAGCCCAATATCTTCCGAATCGACCACTACCTGGGCAAGGAGTCGGTCGAGGGGCTGCTGGCGTTCCGCTTCGCCAACGCGATCCTGGAGCCGCTGTGGAACCGCCGGTACGTCGCGAGCGTCCAGGTGACGCTCGCGGAGCCCTTCGGTACGGAAGGACGGGCGGGGTTCTTCGACCACGTCGGCACGGTCCGGGACGTGCTACAGAACCACCTGCTGCAGACCGTCGCGCTGCTGGCGATGGAGCCGCCGATCTCGGACGACGCCGACGCCTACCGCGACGAAGAGGTCAAGGTGTTGCGGCAATGCCTGCCGCTGGACCCCGCGACCACCGTGCTCGGGCAGTACGTCGGCTACCTGGACGAGGACGGCGTCGCGGACGCGTCCCAGACCGAGACGTTCGTCGCGACGCAGCTGACCATCGACTCGTGGCGCTGGGCCGGTGTGCCCTTCTATCTGCGTTCCGGCAAGAACATGCCGGGGGCAGCGACCGAGGCAGTCGTCGAACTGCACCGGCCGCCGCGCATGCTGTTCGCCGGCGCGGATGCCGCCGTGCCGAATGCGAACCGGATCCACTTCCGGCTGGGGCACAGCGACGGCGTCACCCTGGCCGTCCAGGCGAAGGTCCCCGGATCGCGGACGGTCACCCGCGAGGTCGGGCTGAACGTGGATTTCGAGACGGCCCTCGGCCAGCGCCGCGACGCCTACGAACGGCTGATCGACGACGCGATGTGCGGGCTTCGGCACCGGTTCGCCCGCGAGGACACCATCAACGAGGAGTGGCGCATCGTCGACCCGATCCTCGACCAGGGGTCCNGACCCATTCCGTACTACAAGAAGACCTGGGGGCCCGCCGAGGCCGAGGCGCTGCCCGGGTCGAAGGGCTGGTACCCCGTCACGACCCGGTGACTGCGGACGCCCGGAGGAATCACGACAGAAAGCTCATCTCGTTGGACTGATCGAGGAGGTGCGCGACGCACCCGCGAGGTGCTCGAGTCCGCGTTGAACTGCTCGACGCCGAGGTGCGCACGTGGTGCGGGGTGCCCACCTTTGTGATCGAGGCCGAGCCGGACGTCCACATCGGCGTGGCCCCCACGTGCGCTCGACCGGCGCCCAGCCAGCCAGGCCCAGCCGAGGCGATGGCCGACCCCGTGGCCGCGCACCGTGGCGGGCCTGCATCGTGTCGCTCCCGCGGTGCTGCTGGGCAGGATCGTCCGGCTCTCAAGAACTCGCGCAGTGGGCGACGCCAATGGATGCGCCTCGCGTCCCAACCGAACCACTCGTCATGAGTTCGGATCGAGCAGATCTCCCGGCGACAGACCCAACGCGCGTTCGATATCTCCAGGTGACGCATCCGGATCGAGGTGGGCGTCCCGAAGGAACCAGGCCATCTTGGTGGCCACCGCATTCAGATGGCCCTCGGCCGTCTTCTTCACGATGTGCAGGCGCTCGGCGATCGATTCCCATTTCTCCCCNCGCGCCCGCGCCGCCAGCACCTCCACTTGCTTGTCGGTGAGGTTCGGCAGCTTGCCCCGCCGACTGAGCAACTCCGCCAAGCCGACCAGCGACTGGGCGATCACCATCTCACCGCCCGCCGCCGCGACGAACGTCCGCTGGTTCACCTCCAGCGGATCTGACTTGCGCGCGAAACCGATGGCACCCGCGGCGAGGCAACGCAACAGGACCAGCGGACGGCGTTCGTCCGTGTAGATGCAGACGCGGTATCCCCGGCCCGTCAGTTCCTCGATCGCGGGTGGGCCCTGCAGGACGCCGTGCTGCTGGAGATTGGTGCTCAACATGAGGTCGAGGACGACCAGATCGACGTCAACGGGCTGCCGCAGGAAGCCGTCGACGGTGTCGTACGCCGCAACCACCTGGACCGCCGGGTAGGCCACGCCGAAGGTCTCGCGCGTCTGCGAGGCATCGTCGATCACGACGACGCGAGGGTCGCCGAGAGGTCCTGTCCGGTGATCTCCGCGCATGTGCCACCTCCCGGGCTGCTGTCGATACGCACGCTCATCCCGTTCGCCTGAAGCGCGTGGATGACCTGCTCCCGCAGGCCGAAGCCGAACCGCTCTGGATCCGGGTCGAACCCCGCCCCGTCGTCTCGGACGATCAGTTCCCAGCGTCCGTCCCGGGCGTCGGCGTGGATCGTCACCGTGCTCGCTCGGGCGTGGAACTGGACGTTATGGAGGAGGGAAACCAGGGCCGCCCGCAGCGCCAGCGCCTGGCGCGGCGTGACGGTGGCTACCTGACCGAGCGTCAGCGCCAGTTCGAGCGGCAGGGAGCCGAACCCGCTGGTGGCGTTCCACACCACCTCGCTGAGCCGGACCGGTTTGTCCTCCGGCAGCGCGACGATCGCGGGCTTGCCGATCAGGAACTCGTGGCGCAGGCGGTTCGCCTCGGCAGCGGCTTGGCGCCGCAGCACGGGCAACTCCTCGGGACGAACGTCCGCGCTGCCCAGCCGGGCCAGCAGCCCAGTGGCGTTGTGGACATGGAAACGGTAGTTGCTCAGTTCCAGCGCGGTCGCCGCCCGCACCGCCGCCAGACGGTTGGCGTCCGCCTCTGCGGCCACCCGCTGCGTGTAGGACATGAACACGGCCGCCGCGCTCCCGAACACCGGGTAGCTCAGTGCCTGGATGAGCACGGTGGCCAGCATGTCGGGACGACCAGCCACGGTGACGGCCAGATAGACCCCGCCGAGGACGCACCCGAAGACGGCCGTCCACCGTACGGACCGGCTCCAGCCAGCCACGAACACCGGGATCTGGACGTTGTAAGCGGGCGCCCAGTGCAACCAGTCCCCGACCAGTGTCGAGGGCGGATCGAGACGGCTCGTCACCACCAACGCCAGCAAGCCGATCAGCACGTCCGCGAGGACCCACGATCGGAGAAACCGCTGCGCTCGGACCAGGTAGACCAGGTAGGCCACCGAGAACAGGCACGCGCCGAACGCCAGCCACGCCGAGACCACCGGCGCGGCGCCGGTGGTCATGATGATGACACCGGCACTCGCCACCTGCGCAGTGAGTCCCAGGCGCAGCACCGCCACCACCATGATGCTGCCGCGCTCCACGAACGCAGCCGTGGAGCCACCACTTTGGTCACGCAGCCACCCCGGGCGACCCGACAGCCACGTCTCCACCCGCACATCTTCGCGGGCTTGGAGCTCCGCAGGCACTCGTTTTCGAGAGGTAGGCACTGACCGGCGCCGGTGCAGACCCGGCGGACGGTGACTCTCGTCCGTCCCTGATGGCGAATGCCCCGATCGCAGGACCGTCGTAGGGCCTCAGCTGTTCGCGTCCGACCGAGTCGGTGGAAACTCGCTGGCCCGCCAGCGGCCGAGGCCGCGCCCGATCCCGGGCTCGTCCATTCACGAGGGAAGGAACAGCATGTTCAACCATGGGTCCAGGGGCAGCGGCGGCCCCGGCATCTGACGGAACGCACTGAGCGCAGAGCTGACCCGCACCCCGGACCACGTATAGGTTCGCGAGTGCGGGTCTTCCGTTCGCTCCGCAGGCGGTTCCACGAACGCCATCGATAGCATCCTGTTTCGATCAAACAAGAAACCCCGCTGAGTTGAGCATCGCGAGGCGCATGGCCACGACCAACGAGCAGTGCGGACCCGCCCAAGAACACGTCATGAATGGATGCACTCACTATGGCGTGGGCCCTTCGTACGGATCCGTCAACGACAGAACCAATTCGCACGATACCGAGTGCTCGGCTCCCGGCGGCCGAGCCCAGGCGATTACCCCGGCAGCCCGGACAGACTCTCTTCGGACACTGACCAGCGGCCGGCACCGTCCTCGGGGACCTTGTGCGCCGGCAGCGGCAGGCTCATCCCGGGATCTTCACTCTGACAGTCAGCCCGGTCACAGGCAAAGGCACATTGGTCCCCCGAGATCCGCGTCGGCGCGCTGGCCTTCGCACGCGCCCCTGGGAGACCGACTTGCCACGGCAAGCGGTGCACTGCTTGACCGAGATGTTCTTGCGCTGGGCGCAACCAGGGGTCGCCCTTGAGTCCGCCGCCGGACCGAAGTCGCACGGACATCTCACGACGCCAGCGCCCACTCTCGGGCGCTCGTCGATCGCGGCGCGCGACAAGCCGCGATCGACCCCAGCGTGCGACTTGTGTCGCCGGGCTCCTAGCCCCAACGTCGTGCTATCAAGAGTCATGACCAACGCCGAAGCACTCCGTGGGGCGATCATCGGGTCGGTCATGGATCGGGCGGGACGAAACGGCGGGTTCGTCACCCGGACCGACCTTTCCTTTGTCTCGCTTCCGACCGGGGAGATCCGACGGGTCATCGACGCCGCCCGCGGGATCTGGAACCCGCGGGACATGGAGGCGACATTGAGCGTCGTCAGTTCCCCGACGGGCCCTTATGCGGACCGCGAAGTGGAAGGGGGCTTGTTCCACTACTCCTACCGCGAGGGGTCGATCAAAGGCGACAACGCCAAGTTGCGTCGCGCCTTCGAACTGCAGGTGCCGATCATCCTGCTGCGGAAGGTGCGCGACGGCATCTACGTCCCGCACGCTCCCGTCTACGTGGTCGACGATCTCGTCGAGCAGCGGGAGTTTCTCCTCGCACTTGACGAGAGCGTCCGCTTCCTCAGCCGGCTCACCGCCGATGCGCCCGAGCGTCGCTACGCCGAGCGTCTGGTCAAACAGCGCCTTCACCAACGCGATTTCCGAGGCCGGGTCATCGCAGCCTACGAGACCCGGTGCACGATCTGCCGCCTGCGCCATGGGGAGTTGCTCGACGCCGCACACATCATCGCTGACCGGGAGGACGAGGGAGTGCCGGCGGTGTCCAATGGCCTCTCGCTGTGCAAGATCCACCACGCGGCCTTTGACCTCAACATGATGGGAATCGCTCCCGACTACACCGTACACATCGACCGCCGCCTCCTAGAGGAAGTCGACGGCCCGATGCTGCGGCACGGACTCCAGGACATGCACGGCACCTCTTTGACGCTGCCGGAACGCAAGCAGGATCGCCCCGACCGTGCACGACTCGAAGCGCGCTTCGCCGCCTTCAGGGCTCGCGCCTCCTGAGGACTGACTTGGCCCTCGCGACCTCCAGCCCCCGCTCAATTCGGCAACAAGAGCACCCGCAGTACGAGCGCGAGCGCCGCCAGCGGAATCGTCCAGCCGTCTTCTGCTGACCTTCCGATCCCCGAGTGCACGGCGAAGGGCCGCTGCGGCAGCGGTCAGACCGAGCTGGCTGGCCGCCTTTCCCAACGTCTTTGCCGGCGACGCGTCCCTGACTCGCGGCGTAGCGCTGGGCGCCCACGGACGAGTCACACATGGCTGCCCGCGCCGAGCCCTCCTGTAGTCTGTTGGAGCCGTGCGGCGAGACGATGGGGCCTATAGCTCAATAGGCAGAGCAGCGGACTTTTAATCCGCGGGTTCTGGGTTCGATTCCCAGTGGGCCCACAAGCGAATTTACGGCCTCTGACTAGGGTAAACGTGGCCGGCGCGGAGACGCTCTGGTAAGCAGATGTACATGCTCGTATGCTCTCTTAGTGCACGTAGAGTGCACGGATCTGGGCGACTTTGGAGGCCTCGATGGTCGACAGACGGGACTTCGGCACCATCCGCAGGCTGCCATCGGGCCGGTATCAGGCTAGCTTCATCGGCCCCGACCTGGCGCGGCACAACGCCCCGGTGACCTTCGAGAGCAAGGACCTGGCGGTCGTCTGGCTGTACAACGAGAAGAAGCGGATCGACCAGGCGACGGTCGACGACGAGCGCTGGAGCTCGCCGGGCGAGCGGGCCGAGGAGGCGAGGCTCGCGGCCGCGCCGAAGGAGCTCTTCGGCGACTACGCGACGCGCTGGATCGACGAGCGACGCAACTCGAAGNGGGAGCCGCTGCGGGCCCTGACGCAGAAGGACTACCGCCAGGTTCTCGCCGCCTATCTGGTGCCGACGTTCGGCAAGAAGCCCGTCGACCGGATCACCCGCCCCGACGTACGGGCTTGGCACGCCAGCCTGAACAAGGCGACCCCGAGAGCCCGGACCAAGGCCTACGCCCTCCTGCGGGCGATCATGAACAGCGCTGTCGACGACGAGCTGATCGCGGCCTCCNCGGTACACATCCGCGGTGCTGGCGCAGCGGCAGTCAGGCGTCCCGTGGAACCTGCGACACCCGCCGAGATCCAAGTCATGGCTGACAACATGCCGCCTCGGTTGAGCGCTGCGCTGATGATCGCCGCCTGGTGCGCGCTCCGCTACGGAGAGATCGCCGAGCTGCGGCGCAAGGACATCGACGTCGCCAATCATCAGATCAAGGTTCGCCGAGCGGTCACCTTCCCGCCCGGCGGGGCTGTCGTCGGGCCGCCGAAGTCGGACGCCGGCGTCCGTGACGTCTCGATCCCGCCCCACGTCTGGCCGATCATCGAGGAGCACCTCGAGATCTACGTCCGACCCGCGCCGAACTCGCTGCTGTTCCCCGGTGAGGGCCGAGGCCACATGTGGCACTCGGTGATGGGCAGCCACTTCACCAAGGCCAGGGCCGCCGCCGGTCGTGACGATCTCAAGTGGCACGATCTTCGCCACACCGGAGCCACGCTAGCGGCCCAGGTCGGTGCGACGACGGCCGAGCTTCAAGCGCGACTCGGCCATTCGACATCGGTAGCGGCGCAGCTGTACCAGCACGCCGCGAAGGACCGCGACCGACAGATCGCCGAGCGACTCTCGCAGATGGTTGCCGGGCAAGATTGACGTCTCGCGCTCATGCCGATGTCAGCACCTTGACCAGAGCATCCGAGTCGATACCGTGAGGCCATGTCCGTCACGATCCCCACCAACTCAGGCGGCCCTGTCACGCTTGAGCCTCGCCCGCAGCACCCCATTGTTGTCGTTGGTCCCAACGGGTCGGGGAAGTCTGCTCTCAGTGCGTACCTTNCGCTCCTCGGCCCAAAAGTGAACCGAATCCTGTCGTACAGGAAGTTATGGCTTGAATCATCAGCGCCCAGCCTCACCGGAAATGATCGCATAAGTTGGGTCCCAACGCTGAGCCATTGGGATAGCCAGCTCCAATCAAGATGGCGTGATCAGAACGATCAGATCAGGTTGGGCCTACTGCTGCTCGACCTACTCAACCGGCAAGCTTACCCGATGCGCAGANTCGCACGAGCCGTGCGATCTGGCAACAACCCCGATAGTGAAAACCTCGACGGTCCGCTCGAAGTGTTGAATTCAATACTGGCCTCCTCGTCGCTTCCAATACAAGTTCTCGTTGACGAGAATGGGGCCTTGCGTGCCGAGCGAAAGGAGTTCAGTACAGCGGCCGAGATGTCCGACGGGGAGAAAGCGGCCCTCTTGCTCGTCGCAAGCGTCCTAGTAGTGGAGCCTGGAACCACTCATCTGGTCGATGAGCCCGAGCGGCACATACATCGATCGATCTCGGGATCATTGATCACCTCATTGATCGAGAGACGACCTGACGATGCTTTTGTAATCTTCACTCATGATCTCGACCTAGCCCAGTATCTGGGTCGACAAGGATCGCTCTACGTGTGCATGGGCTGCGTGGCAAGCAGCAACTCATCCCGAGAAGCCGCAAGGGCTAGGGCTNTCGGACGAAGACGCCGCGTACTTGGGGCGATCGTGCATGAGGGTGNNCAGGGCGGCAGCCTCGACCAGGAGCTCTACGAGGCTCTCCTTCGCGGGTACACCACTGTGCCAGCGGGCAACTGTCGCAACGTCCTCAACTTCGTCCAAGGGATCAGGCAGTCGGCTGGATACCACTGGCTTGATTCGCGCGGGGTTGTTGACAAGGACTACCGGAACGACGTTCCGCCCGACGGCGTGGTAAAACTCCGACAGCATGAAGTCGAAAACGTGTTCTATACGCGCGTGGCCCTTGAGCAGATGGCTCAGGTTCAATCTATTGCATTCGGTGAGAATCACGCTACCCTCCTGNCCGATGCTCTTGCGCAAGCGCGTATGAATNTGAGGAAAAGTGGAGTTCGTGACAACATAATTGCAAAGTGCCGGCTCGCGGCAGTGCGACGCGCTACCGAGGAGGAGGGGATAACGACGCTGACGACCGGTACCTCGCCGCAAGAGGCGGTCCCAGTCACGAGTTCCGCTGATGGCTGCTGGCGGATGGGACGCCAGATCTGTCCCAAGCGCTTCCCAATACGCGCCGGACGAAGCGTCGAGCGACCGCGAACGCCAACGCGTACTGAGGCCGCTGTAATCCAACGAGCCAGGAGCGAGGAGGCGTATGAAACTGATTCAGGCAGCGCCTCGACTCGCTTGCCGTCGATTTCGGCGCGGCACCCTCTCGCGGCCACCTCAACCCGGGCCTCCGCGCCGTGGCCCGAATGTCATGTCCGAGGTCGCACCAACATGCCGCGGTGTGCGAGGGTAGCCTTTCGGCGCGGCCCGAGCACAACCGCCTCATTGCCGCGCTGTGCGCGGACGCTACCCTGCGGGTCGGCCGCGCACTCATGCCGCACCCGGCGCGGTCGTTCAAGCTGAGCGTGAATGCTCGACATCCGCTACGACGAACCGAATCGGTCCTGGATGCGGTCGATGATCTTCGGGATGTCCTGCGCAAGTGTCTGGCGAACGATGGCGGCGTCGACGAGTAGGTAGCCGTGGGCGATGCGGTTACGCATGCCCCACATGAGGGCCAGTCGGCGCCGAACAGGCGATCGCGCACGTTCGGTTCGAGGGTAGCGAGGGCTTCGATGCCAGCAGACAGGCGCATGCAGATGGCATCGATCACGAGTTGGTCGTCGAGGTCGTGTTCGGCGTAGGCCAGCATGGTCTCGAAGTGGGCGAGGGCGTCGCGCAGGATCTCGTCGGGCTTTCGGCTCACAGTGCGACCGCCTCGCCTAAGGCGCGGTCGCGGAACTCCGGACGCAGGACGCTGTCGGGTACCAGGTCGACATCGGTACCGAGCACGTCTCTGAGTTGCTGCTCCAGCTCGCCGAGCTGCATCAGGCTGAGCGGGGTTCCCATCGTGAACAGTAGGTCGATGTCGGACCCCTCGTGGTCCTGGCCCGTCGCCACCGATCCGAACACTCGGACGTTGCTGCCGCCGGCCTTGGCGAGGATCTGCCGGATCTCACTGGTGTGTTTGCGGAGCCGTCTGGACAGCGGGCTGGTGCCGTGGAAGTGCAGCAGCCGGGACACCTCGGGTTGGCTGCGTCCGATCTCGGACGCGATCTGGGTTTGGCTCATGCCGCTGGCCGCAGCTTGCCGGACCGCGCGGACGAGCTCAGCCCGTGCCTGAGCAACCGCATCATCGGTGCGGTGGGCAACCTCTGCGAGACTCGTCGACACGCGACCAATATAGCAAGTGCTATGGCTGCTGCGAACTCAATCAAGATCGATGATCGGGACGCCGTCGGCATCCACAAGCAAAGCCAGCTTCTTGAGTGCTTCGCCGTCCAACGCGAGCCCATCGACCTGAACATCGCCGCGGGCAGTCGTGATCCTCGAGGAGTGGCGGACATGGTGGTGTCCGTGGAACCAGCGTCTGGCTCCAACTCCATCGAGGACACGGCGGACTCGCTCCTGATGTGCGTCCGCCCGGAGTTGGGCCGACACCGGCCACCAGCTGTTCCGTTCCCACGGGTCGAGGTGCTGCTGATAGCGCCGTCCGAGGAAGTCGGTGCCCATCGGGGCGTCGTGTGCCACCACGATGTCCGCAGGCCCGGCGGCGATGATCGCGGCCGCCTGCCTCGCCGTGACCTCCTCCTCGGGGAACCAGTCGACGCCCTCTGTGCGCAGGTGCTTGTCCACCGATGGAGCGCCGCCGATCCCGAGCCAGCGCGTCGACCCNCACGTCCAGCGGTGCCCGACCGGGATCTCGCGGAAGTGCTTTGCGATGATCCGCAGCCCATCGCCCTCGATCGGACGATCGGCGAGGGAGGTCCAGTCCTCGTGGTTGCCGGGGATGAACCACAGGTCGAGCCCGAACGTGGACAACGTCGACTCAACCTCATTCAGGTACCTCTGGCCGGCGCTTGCACGCGGCCAGAACCCGAAGTCGCCCAGCTGGAGGATCAGGTCTGCAGCGAGCGCTTGGGCGTGGTCGATCACCTGGTGTGCAGCCAGCGTGTTCATGTGCAGGTCGCCCACCAGCAGGATGCGCTGCGGATCGGGCACGGTTCCTCCTCGATCGAGCTGAGCCGAGCAACGCTACTCGCGACCGCCGACAACTCCCAGCGAGCGCATCGACTGAACGGGACGGAACAGGCGCTCGAGATCCAGCGAGTTCACCCGGATGATCCGCTTGCCCGAGCGCACGGCGGGCAGTGCCCCGTCGATGATGCGGTGGCGGATGTAGTCGCGCGACACGTGGTAGCGCGCCGCGGCTTCCGTGATCGTCAGGAACTCGGACGGCCGATCGCTCGGCCTGGGCTGTGCGGTCATAGGTGGTCCTCCTCGTGTTGGTTGGGTCAGATGCCGATTCCGTAGCCGTGCGGCCGATCGAGTCCGGGCGGACGCATGCGCTCGTGGCGCTGGCCCATGCTCTCGGTGAACTCGACGGTCTCCCAGACGTCGTCGATCGGCTTGTGGCGTGGGCGGCGCTCGAGGCGGTACAGCAGGGCGGCCGCCGCGTGGTCATCCGGCAACGGCCCGCGTCGGAGGGCCGTATCGAGAAGACCGGACATGTCCTCGCCCTCCTGCGCCAGCGAGGCCAGTTTCGCCGCCAGGACGGGAGTCTGCGGGTCGTCGCGCAGCTGCGGGGCGAGCTGGCGCGCCACTGCCGTCCAGTGCCTCAGCGTCGGGCTGGACAACCCGACGTGGTCGTCGAGAACCCGCTGCCAGCGAGAGGCAGAACCCGGCACCTGAGTCGGGCCGGTCGGACTCAGGTCGTCCGCGGGCACTCCCATGGCCGCCCGCCATACCGAGATCTGCGCGACCAGCTCGGGGAGTAGGTACGCCGACAGCGCCTCCTGCCAGCGATGCCCGGTGGTTCCCGACGCCTCGCGCACCTGGGCTGCCAGGTCTCGAACCAACTCCGAGCGGGACGCCAGGTACGGACCCCACTGCGGGTGCTCGGCCAACTCTTCCGGAATTGTGCTGAGCCAGGGGAGCGGGCCGTTGCGATCGACCCAGTTGAGCCGGTGGGACAGCACAGCCGCCGGGTCGCGTGCGTCGTCCAGGACGCCATCCCGGATAGCACGGCGCAGCGTCTCGACCGGATCGGCGCCGGACGCGGCCAGCAGCATGAGCTGCGACCTCAGCACCGGCCACGCCGGGGCGTCCGTCACTTCCGGTACCACCTGCTCGGCGTCGGCCTCGATCTGCGCGGCACGCTGACCTCCGATCAGCTGCTCGGCGGCGAAGCCGAGCGCGTCGACGTAGCGGTCCACGGCCGGTTTCAGCTGCGTCGCGGGATCGGCCTCGATGCGCCGGAGACCGGTCGCGGACAGCGGCGCCTCGTCCCGCGCGAGCACTAACTCGAGCACTTCGGTCGGGGTGGGCGGCCTTGCCGTCTCCCACCGAAGCAGGGCGTCAGGGTCGCCGTCGCCGACGACCTGGACGTAGGCGTGGTTCGCCAGCCGTCCGCGGGTCATCATCGTGTACAGCTGCTGGCGGCTCTCCGAACCGGTGAGCACACCGTGCATGGTGTCGACGGTCGCGCCCTGCGCACCGTGGATCGTGGTCGCATACCCCAGCTCGACGTCGGCGCGGACGTAGTTGGCCGGCAGGGTGATCTGGGAGCCGCTCTTGTTCGCCACGGTGAGGCTCTGGTCGCGGCCGACACCGGTCACCGTCCAGCGGTCACCGTTGCGCACCCAGCCGGTGCGCGAGAACTGCAGGTGCCTCTCGTTGCGCCGCGTCACCACGGTGTCACCGACGGACGCCCTGTTCCCGTCGGACAGTGAGACCTCGGCGCCGCGCGCTGCACCGCCGAGACGGTAGTCACGTGCCCGCCGGTTCAGCTCGGCCACCAACTCGCGCGTGGGCGCGAGCATCAGACTGTCCAGTCCGGACGCCCGGTCGGCCGCCCAGGCGATGAACGCCTGGTCCAGCGTCGAGCCGGCATCCCCGACGTGGACGCGTCCCTGGTCGAGATAGAAGCCAAGCGCATCCGGGCGTCCCTCCCGCAGTGCCAGCGACGCCGCCGCCTCGGCCGGGTCTGCGAACCGCATCACCTCGGTGAGCCGGACGGCGCCGTGCTCGGCGGCGAGATCCTTCAACACCCCGCCGGCCTCGACCGCGGCCAGCTGGTGGTCGTCCCCGACCAGGCGGACGCTGCCGCCCCGACCGACGACGAACGACACCGCCGCCTCGAGGGTGAGCGTGTCAGCCATCCCGGCCTCGTCGATGACCACCAGTGTCCGCGGCCCGATCTGCTCGGCCCACGCCGGCAGCCGGCGCTTCGCCAGACCGTGGGTGAGGATGTGCAGGGTGTCGGCATGCCCGCCGAGCTGTTCGCCGAGCGCGGCGGCCGCGGCCGCCGACGGTGCCATCCCGATGACCTCGCCGCCGGCCTCCCGCCACGCCGCCGCCAGTACGCTCATCGCCGTCGTCTTGCCCGCACCGGCCGGTGCGAGCGCCAGCTGCAGACGATCGCCGGAACTGGCCATCGACCGCACCAGGTTCACCTGGCCGGCGTTGAGTTCGACGCCGTTGGCGGTTGCTGCCAGGAGCGCCAGGCTGATCGACCGCTCACCGACCACCATGCCGTCCCGCTGCCCGGCGAAGGCGAGCAGCCGGGTCTCGGCGTCCAGGATCTGCTGCGAGGTGTAGATCGCCGAGTCGGCCACCGCGTAGACCGAGCTGCCGTCCGGGCGCCGCAGCTCGGCCGGCTCGCTGATCCCGTCCCCTGCCGGGGTGAGCCGCACCGAGGACTGGTCCAGGGCCAGGTCGACGACCCGCTCAAGAATCGACGCGAGTTCGGGCAGCTCGAACCTGCGCATCTGGCGCAACGCCTCGGCCCGGATGTGCCAGGGCTGCCACCACGACCGGTGCCGCTGGACGACCGACACCACGTTGCCGGCCAGCCGCTGCAGCCAGGCCTCGTCGATCGTCCGGGAGGGAAGCGGACTCCGATGCAGTGCGCGGGCCAGCATGCGGGCCGTCCCGCCGCGTCCCAGCACCTCGTCCGCCTGCGCCGCCCAGACCCGACGCTGCTCGGCGAGGGAGCGCGGCTCGTGCTTGGCCTCCCGCGTCTCGAGGGTCGCCCGCTGCGCGAGGTCGTAGAGCTCGGTCGGGGTCGGGGTGCGTCCGTGACGCTGCTGGAAATCGGCGACCAGATCGCCCTGTGCCCGGGTGATCATCTTGTCTCGCTGCGACCACCGCTCGAGCAGGGCGAGGTCGACGCCGACAATCTCCCGGACCGGGCGCTCGGGATCAGAGCCCGGACGGTTTGCGAATCGCACGCCGAGTTCGTGGGTGAGGTGCTTCTCGAGGGCGGTGTTGTAGAACTCCGAGGCCGTCACGTTGGCCTTGAACATGATCCGGCCGTCGATCGCCAGCCAGGCGCCGTCGTCGGCGGCCTGCACCTTGTTCGCGATCGCGACGTGAGTGTGCAGGTCGGGATCGCCGGCCCGGGAGTCGCGGTGGGTGAAGGACGCGGCCACGATCCCGAGCGTCTTGACCTGCCGGACGCCGTTGCGTCCGCGCCGGGTGTAGATCGCCCGCTCCTCGAGGTACCGCAGGCTGTCGGCGACGGCGCGGTCGTGGCAGTGCTCAATCGCCGCGGAGACTTCGGGATCGGCCAGGGCCCACAGCGCCGAGACTGACTTCACCGGCGAGAACGTTGCGTCGTAGCCGGACACTCCGCTGCGCACCGGTCGCTGCGCCCGCACGATGAACCCGGACAGCTCGCGGGCGTCGAGTGGGTCGCGTCCGAAACGCTTGCGGAAGGCCTCGCGTCCGACCTCTGTGCGGAGCTCGGCCCGGACCTCGGCCGGCACCGAGTCGGAAGCGGCGCATCCATGGGCGAGGTTCCAGTCACGGATGCGCTGAGTGAGCTCGATGCTGAAGTCGGTCATGCCCGGGTAGACGCCGAAGCGCTGACCGAGCTGCATCGCGTCCCTGATGTCGCGGTCGGTGGCGCGGGTGAGAGCGGCGAGCCGCTCGGTGGCCAGTGGGTGGTCACCGAGCCCGAACAGCGAGAGCATCTGGTCGGCGGTCACGACGTCGCCGGCCTCCAGCCCGTCGATGCCGGCCAGGCCGGAGCCGACCCAGTGTCCGGGCTTCTCGCCCTTCAGGCTGTAGTAGTCGGCCAGGCTGAGGTGGCCCTTCTCGGTGGAGTCCATCGCCGCGACGTTTCGGGTGAAGTACTCGTAGCCGGTGCCGGCCGTCAGCTTGTGCAGGGTCATCACCATGGCCAGACCTCCTCGCGCGCTGTCAGGGCGGAAGTTCCCGTCGTTCCACTAAGCCGAAAAAGGACCCCCGATCCGGACAGATCGGCGGACATTCCTTCGGACGAGCCGTAGATCGAACCGCTGACAACTTCCCTAAGCCCAGGACCGCGGCGATCGGGACGCTCGAGCGCCGACATCTTCGACATCTCTCAGCCCTCCTGCCTGCGCTCGGGGTCGGCGTCGCGGCGATTGCCGCCGACCCGTTCACTTCCATAAGCCTTCGAAAGGGGCCGTTCCGGACAGGCTCAGCCGAGATTTCTCCGCCGGGTTGCAGGAGGCATGCTCGCTCGCCGGTTGCGGGACGAGCTCTGGCGACTGAGACTCGTGGTAGAGGAGGCGAGCATGGCGCCGGACCTTGACATCGAACCCGAGCTGCTCGATCGCGCGCTGGCGCTGAGCGGAGCGCGAACGCGGGAGGAGGCCGTGACGCTCGCGCTCCGGGAGTTCATCGGGCGGCGCCGGCGCGCCAGGATCGTCGAGTCCTTCGGCACGCTCGCTTGGGACGATGCCTACGACCACAAGGCCGACCGGCGTCGCGACGTCCTGGAACCGCTGGAGTGATTCGCCAGCCGGTTGGTAGGAGGCGCTGGGCGTCCGTCCAGACGTTAGGTAGAACGTCGTCCAGATGTTAGTTAGCGGACCGTCCGAGGCAGGGTCAATGCTGCTTTGGTCCACCTCTCAATGTCACTTTGGTCCACCCAACCCGACCGTCGAGAGAGGCGATCTCCGTCAGGCGACGGTCAGTACAAACCGAGGACCAGGGTGAGGGCCCGGTCGAGATCGGCCAGCTCGGACGGCGAGATCGGGCGGGACAAGCCGGCTGACCAACGGACTTCCGACTACGGCAACCCGGCCTTGTCGAACTCCAGTTGCAGGCGGGGACGGCGTCGGTGGGTCTCGCGCAGATCGGCGATAAGTTCGTCCACCTCGGCGGCCTCCGGGCTGCCGGACGCGAGCTGGCGCATCCGGGCGAGCCGGCGGGCCGCGGAGCGGTAGAAGCCGGCGTCGGCGTGCTCGAGATCGCCGAGCACCGCTTCGGTGTGGATCGGTAGTACCGCTAGCGGGTCGACCTTCTCGTAGCGCTTGGCCAGCTCCAGCCACAGGCCCGAATCGTCGAGAGTGAGGGAGTGGGCGAGATCCCACGCCAGGGCGAGATCGTCCAGCCCGTACAACGCGAACGAGACGGCCTCCCGGGGACGACGCTCGAGGGTGGCCATCACCTCGTCGGCGTACGTCGGCCAGGACGCTCCGGCCCGTTTGTGCAGCGCGGACGCGTTCGACGACGTCGGCCAGCGCCGGAACACCTCCAGCCGGGCGGGCAGTTCCTCGTCGGGTCGGTGCTCGGCCAGCAGATCGCACCAGTACCCGGACGCCTTGGCGGACTGGTGGCCGAGGTCGAACCAGGCGGCTTGTCGGGCCCAGTCGATGGCGAGGTTGAACTCGCCGATCTCGGCCAGGGCCTCGGCGGTGTCCTCCAGCCAGGCGGCGACCTTCCGGTCGCGGGAGTGGGTGGCGATGATCGCGTCAACGTCCTTGTCCCAGACGGCGAGCCGACGCGCGTTCCACTCCACGACGAAGCGGATGTGGTCCTCCTCCATACGGCGGCTCCAGGCGGCCCGGTCCGTGCTCCACAAGGTGCGCTGTTGCTCGTCGGACAGCTTGGGGCTGAGCTGGGCGGCGATCTCGTCCAGCTTCGCCCTGTAGGTGGCCAGGCCTCGTTCACCGAGTGCGGGTGCGTAGCCGACCGGGTCGATCTCGAAGAAGTCGCACTCGTCGTCGAACTGGAAGCGGATCATCCAGTCGACGAGCTTGCGGTACGGCGGCGGCGCGGTGCGAGCCAGCCGCGCGTGCAGCTCGAGCAGTTGCCGGATGGCGTCCCCGATGATGCCGCTGGAGTCGTCGGCGCGCATGATCACCTTGCAGGCGCTCGCGATCGCCTTCTGAGTGACGGCGAGCACCTCGGCCGGCGGCTCGTTCTCGGCCGCGTCCTGCAGCAGGGTCACCGCGTCGTGCAGCTGAATGCCGTACTCGTTCGAGGCCCGCCAGCGGTGTAGGTCGGTGCGCGTCCGCACCAGCGGAAGGATCTGGTCAGCCAGGGTCACGCACACATCCTGCCGGTTGATCCGTGCGCGAAGGCAGGGGAGCGGTTGGCTATCAGTGAAACGGAGGATGACCTCCGTCATTCGAGAGTTGGGGTGCCAGCCGAGTCGGTGTCGTGATGGACGTCCGGGCAGTCGACGAGACAGCAGCCGCAGACCCGGCTGCCGTCGGCGAGGATCAGGTCGGCGTCGTTGCTGCATGAGCAGCCTGGCCTCCGGCACTCGCACCGGACGCCGCGTGCGATCAGCTCGGCGATCACGTTCACGAGGCTACGACGCCACGTCCGCGGCCACCACCTGTCGTCGCCCCCGACACCCGACGTGCTTCTCCGCTTCTTCTAGGTCACCATGCCGAGTCGCGACGATGTCCCCTATGTCACCAACCCCTGTGGATACAGACCCCTCAAGTGCCACAGACCTCATGCATCCTGGCGCGCAGCGAGCTCGGTTGTCTGCGCGGTGGCCCTCGGTGGAGCCCGGGCCGGGGTCCGATGCGCCGTCGGGATCTCTCGCGGCTACTTCCACGTGCAGCTGAGGCGAGCTGACCGCAGAACGATGTCCGCCGTGCAATCGTCGAGGCGTGGCGGCTGGTTCACCATGAAGTTGATGAGCTCCGACTGCTCAAGAACATGAACATCGGCCGGTTGCGCCTTGACGGTGAGGTTGGCGAGCCCCACGAACACCACCAGGCCTTTCGCTGTGACCTCGGTTCCGGATGCGCTGCTGAGTAGCGAGCTTGCCCGCTGTGCTTCAGATCGGCTTTCGCGAACGTAGTGCTGCCAGACGTGATTCACCATGAGTGCGTCCTCGCCGACCCAAGCGTGACCGGCGTGGTGATGCTTCGAGTTCACGGTGAATATGCCACCAGGGCCGACGACAAGATGGTCGATGTCGGCCCTGTGAGTTCCGATCGGGATCGAATTCAGGAAGGTCCACCGCGGGTCGAGGCCGACCAGCTCGTCCAGTTCCTGGGCGACCGCACGCTCGCCAAGGACCCCGAGCTCCATGGCCGAGTAGGCGCGCTTCCCCTGGAAGTCTGGATGAGCAGGCTTCAGCTCCTGGCCGGACTTGGCAGCGGCAGCGATCTGCGCCTCCAGGTGCTCGCCTGGCCGGCGATTGGCGAGATCCGTGGCGGGGTCGCTGATGGTTCGTCGAGGCGCTTCCCCGACCTGCTCCTCCAATGATGCGGCTTCATTAAGGGCCGCTTCGAAGTCCCGTTTCAGTTCCGGCATCTCGATCGTCGGCTCACCTGTGTCGAGGTCAAGCCATCCCACCCGCCGCTCGTCGGCCGTGTTCACGTAGAGACGGTGCTTTCCCCAGTTGGACCACTTGACCACGACGAGCCCGCTGCCGGTCATCCAGCCACGAGTGCCACGTCGGGGCGGAGCGACATTGTGGGACTGGGACGGCAGTGCAGAGTTGTAGAGATGCGGCTTCTCGTGGGTGGGGGCTGGCACATCTGCCAGCCTGCCGACTGATCATGGAAGTGCCTAGACCCCGTGTGGGCGACAACAACGTTGGCACTCAGTCCGCCTGCGGTTAGGACGCCAGGTAACGCGACTCAGGAGGCACGCTTAACGAACTCAGCGAACCGCTGTTCGAGCCGATCCTTGTCGGGCCGGTCCTGCCGTCGGACGGGGACGGTCAGCGACGTGCCGTGCATCTCCTGCAGCCCGTGGAGCAACATCGGGCCGTCGACTTCCTCGAGCAGCTTCGCATCGATCTTGACGATGTAGTCGGGTGAGATCCCGAGCATGTTCATGTCGAAGGCGGCGTGATGGATCTTGCAGAGCGCAAGACCGTTCGAAACCGCTGGAAGCCCGGCTTCGTCGTGATCGGGGATGATGTGGGCGGCATCGAGTAGTTCGCCGTGGCGCAGTCGGCAGATGGCGCAGCGCGTCTCGTAGGCGGCTACCACCCGTCCACGGAAGTCGGCCTGGTGGAGACGCTGCTTCACGACGCGTTCGGCGTAGCGACGCTCGGGGGCGTCCGGACGACCGAGGCCGAGGAAGCGCACTGACTCGTCGAGCGCGAGCAGGAACTCGCGCTGGTCGACCAGGTCCTCGACGACGAACACCGGGGCGTAGGGCACGTAGACGCCATCGCGGACCTTGCGGAGCAGGATGATCGGAAGCCCCAGCTCGAAAGCGCGTCGAAGCTTGGCGTTGTCACCGTTGATGGAGCCCTCGCGGTAGGAGTAGTGGAAGAGGCCTCCTTCGACTTCTCGGTCCGAGTACGGCCCAGTGGGNGAGCTCACGACGCTCAGGGTCGCGTCCATGTCGCGAGGGTTCCAGATGCCGCGTGCCGCGTCGATCACGCGCCTGCCTTCGCCCGACGGCAGCGAAACCCAAGACAGATCAGCGCGCGTGACAAAGCCGCCGTTTCTGCCGGCGCGCGCCATCACCGAGGTGATGATCGAGTCGCGCAGCGGCTCCGCAGTGGACACTCGCTTGTCATACCACGCGATGGCCAACCCGCGCAGGCTCGAGTCGACGAACGCGAGGATCATGTGCCACTGAAGCCGAGATGAATCTCGGCGCTCATAGCCGATGTGTGCGAGTTCGGCGTCGGACTCTGCTGCGGCCCGGCAGGATCGCATCCATCTGCAGCGAGAGCTGGCGCCGGAACCTGACCCATCCTGGAACCCGCGGGCGCCTCGGGCGGCAGCGACGCAAACCAGCCGACACCAAGTGCGCCGCTGCGGCGTAATCGTCGGAGCGCGGCGATAGCGTGCAGGCATCCACCCGATTGCTGGAGGAGCCCGATGACCATGTTCATGTTCGCGCACGAGCCGATGTCCGCATTGATCCTTAGCACCATGCCCGCCGTGCTCGGCTCCACCAGGAACAGGTCCAGTAGGGGCCGTGCATGCTGATCTTTCCCGAGCCAACTGGCGTCAAAGTCGATCCTCTTCACATCCCCGAACTTGACGATGCCTTCTTCTCGTCGGACCCCTTCGCCTACTTCTGCGCACGGATCCAAGCCCTGGCTGCCGCGCCCTCCGTCGAGCCATTTGACACCGACGACGGGCGAGCATTCCTGCGTCTTCTCCAGATTCCGGCTGAAAGCGCTCGCGTCGAGGACACAACGGCTGTCCAGCTCCAGCGATCGGTCGACGCGATTGGCCTCCGACAGCATGTCGCAGAGACAGTTGTGCGGACCTGGCTCGCCGCCCTTGAGACCCGCACCAGTGGAAGGACGGTGAGTGTCTGGGCGAGTTTGAACGACCAGCCAACTCAGATCCTGCAAGTACTCGAGCGAATCNGGGGTCACCCGGACAACGGCGATCCCCAGGTGATGCTTGACCTGCTCTACCCACCGCACTTCCACGCTCGCGTGTTGCCAGGCAGCGAGCTGGATCGGGCCGCGAATCTCCTCGTCAGTTGGCTAGTGCACGCTGAAGCGCTCCTGACCCGACGCGACATCCAACTGGCCGCCGCACACAACAAGGTCAAGCACGGGCTGGCAGTCCGGCCCAGGAACGACCTACGCATTGACATGTTCGAGAACGACCCGGCCAGCGGCGGGTTGGAGGCACCCGTTAGCGCGATGCAGAACTCAATCCCGGTGATCGACAGACCATCGGTGCTTTTTCTGTCACGCCCACCAAGGGCAGAGGACAGCCCGAGAGAGTGCCTCGAACTGACCTTGCTCCGGGTCGATCTTCCGTCTGTGCTCGCGGAGACGTACATGCTGGCGACGGTTCACGCCGCAGTCTTCCACACAGCAGCGCGCCGCTACGAAGGCCTTGGAACTGACGCGATTGGGATTCCGCCGTTCCCAACGCTGCCTCTCGGCCCGACCCCAGAACAGCTGCTGGGCAAAGCAGTCACCGGCCTCAGATCGCCAGTGACGTTCCGCCCGGAGGGTCCCCAAGCCAGCGGCGGCCCGGGGTAGCGTTCAACAACTTCGTGTTCGTCCCCATGGAGACAACAGAACCGGGAAGAAGCGTACGTGTGGTCGAGGGTGACAGTCGCCGACGATCTAGCATCCGTATCTCGCTCGTATGGGTTAGCTAGCCGGGCTTGAGGAGATGAACTCAACGAACTCTCTGCCCTTCGCGGTTCCCCGCCCGGCTTTGAGCCCTTCTCCCGTCATGATGGTGTTGAGGCCGGGGTTCTGCGCCAGGCCGTAGCGCTGCAGGTCATCGATGATGGTTTCGAGCAGCGGCTTGTCGGCGTATAGCTCTGGTAGCCCGAGTTCGACGATAGAGCCAAGGCCGCCCATCCCGATGTTGGGCCAGGGGATTCCTCGATCGTCGAGGAATTTCGGCGGATCGTCCAGCAGACCGAGCATGGTCATGTGTGATGGAGTGAGTTCCTCTACATAGCGCAGGTAGATCGCCTGCTTGTCCGGACCCACTCGAGTGCCAGCACCGACATTGAAAAGCGCATTGGCGAGATAGCTGCGCTTCTCGCTGCTGCTCGTTACTTCTGCGATCCTCGTCGCTGTTGCCACGGCGTCGAGGAAGTCGGGGTTGCTTGCGAGATCCTCGATGGCAATGCCGCGCTCTTCGTGCAGTCTTCGTATCTGAGCCACAACCTCGTCCCGCCAGCCTTCGAGGCGCTTCTGGTACGAGTAGCCGAAGAGCGTCGCCACGACGACGGACAGAGGGCCGCCGACGACCGGAATCAACGATGCCGCGGCCTCGGCCGCATTTGCCGCCACCGCGTGCTGAGCGGATTCCCTTGGTGGGTCAAGTCGGGAGCTTTGCGTCATGACATCGATCGTCTCAGGCCGCACTGACAAGCCGCAGTCCGCTGGCGAGTGTCGTGCTGCCCACCTTGCCTGGGTCGAGACGCGGTCGGCTTTGCAGCCTGATTGCCGCATTGTCCGGGCGGTGTAGTTGGCTGTGCTCCATGGCAAATGACGACTTGATCTTGGCAACACCAGATGAGCCCGGGAGACGAGCCCGCGGCTGCCTGGGCTTCTCCCCGAGCTTCCGAAGTGGCGCGCCGCCTGCCGCCCGGAGGAGGACTGCACATTGGCGGCGAACTCTATCCCGCGCCAGCGAGTTTGGGTTCTCGCGAAGTGCTGTGGTGGATCGACATGACACAGATCAGAGTCGGCGCCGCGCGCAACCTACTGAGCGGCTCGATGGGCGCCATACTGGGCGCGCTGCTTGGCAGCATTTCAACGGCCGTCGGGGTTGCGCTCACATCGCCTTGGGGCGGTGCGTTCGTCGGAGTCGTTCTGCTGGTGACCTTCGCTGCACGGCTCATGTTGAAGGACAGTGATCACGCTCCGCTTGAGCAGCGGCTCATGCTGTACCGGCAACGGGCTCGGGATCTCGGCGTCCTCTAGTTTCCGGACGTTGTGTGCGAGTCCAACCAGCACGCCGCCGTGCATCAGCGCTGACGTGCGCCCCGGCTCATCACCTGACCGGACGCTCCGTTGTCGGGCTTTGCTCCTACGGTGGAGACTGAGCCGGTTTCGCTGGCGGCCAACGCGGAGCCCGTCGCGGACGAACCAGTCCGCGGGTCGCTGGAGGATCACAACAAGCGGATTTCAAAAGTTGAATCTTGAACATTTGGCGTGCACGAAATTTGGTTACGCAACCGTAAGTTACGTAGTGAAACGCATATCAGAGACGGTCTTTTAATCCGCGGGTTCTGGGTTCGATTCCCAGTGGGCCCACTGACCTCCGTTCGGCGCTGGCTGGACGGGGGCCTCGCCTGTCTCCAGCCAGACCGCCGGAACTCCGGTCCTCAGCGCCCATGCGTTGAGCAATCCCGAGGCGTCCGTCCTGACCGTCACAGAAGATCGTCGGGATCTCCCAGCAGGCCGTCGCCAAGATCATCGGCTGACAACGCACGAAAGCCCCCGCCCTCCCAAGTGGGAGAGACGGGGGCTTATGTGTTGAATCAACTGGCAGTAGGCCGACGTGCGGCCGCCCCCGATCTTGGTGGCAGCGATCTCGCCCTTGAGGATGCGGTGCTGGCCTCAGGCTCGGGTTGCGGAGCGATCGCAGCGTCGACATCCTCGCGCGTGATGTCAACCAAATCGCCGCTCTCAACGCGGCTCAGACGGTCCACTCACCCTGGCCGGCGTCCGAGGAGTACTCCACCCGCGCGATCTTCGTCGACGTGGCGGGGATCTCGTAGACGATCCATCCCTGCACGCATCGCCCAGGCTTGGTCTCCCGGAGCTCCTGGGAATTGCGGCACCGGATCGGAGTCGTACAGAGAGTTCGACCGCTCGTACTGCCCATCCTCGGCGTCGACGATGACCCACGGATCGCCGGTGAAGCCCGGCGGGTGACTCCCGGCCGGCTGCTTGTTGCAGGCCTTGATGCGGATCCCGTACGCCGGCCCGTCACGGTACCCCTTGGGGATGTGCTTGGCCTCCAGCAGCTGCAGGGACACGGCGCCCAGGTCGATGGTGTCGCCGATCTTCATGGCCTTGGGCGTCGTCGGTGACGGGGACGGCGTCGTGGCGCTCGGGCTGGGGTGGCCGACACCGGGGACGGGCTGGCCATGCTCGGGGTCGGCGCGCTGGTCGACGGAGCGGCCGCGGTGGGCGCTGAGCATCCTCCCAGCAGGGCCAGGGCCGCGATCAGGGCGAGGGCTGACCTCGTGGTCATGGCGGCAGCGTAGCGAGCCTCAGGCGGCCGCGAGCACGGCGCTACGAAGCGCGTCCTGCGGCATGAGGATGTAGCCCCGCGTCGTCTCGGGCCGGGAGTGGCCCAGCAGCTCCTGGACGGCCAGCAGGTCACGAGTGCCGGCGTAGGCCACGGTGGCGAAGCGGTGCCGCAGGGTGTGCGCCGTCCAGCCCTCTGGAAGTGCCCTGGCGATGAGCTTCCCGACATGCTGCTCGCTCAGATGGCCTCCGTAGGGCGAGGGGAACGCCCACCCCTCGGGCAGAGCCTGGAGGCGCTGCGTCGCCCCCTCGCCGAGTGGGATCACGCGGTCCTTCGCTCCCTTGCCATGTACCCGCAGGGACCACCCCACCAGATGCGGCATGAGGTCGTCGGAGTGGCCGCGGGCGATCTCACCTCGGCGCATCCCGTGGCGTGCGGCCAGGATGAGCATCAGCGTCACCCGAGGGTCGGCTGCGAGCAGCGCGGTCGCGACCGCAGACTCGGGGGCCGGCCGGGGTGGGTGAGGCAGGCAGCGGACCGATGGCAGGGTGAGCGCCGGGTTGTGGTCCATGCGGCCGGCGAGATGCGCCCAGCCGTAGAAGCTCACCAGTGCAGCTCGGAAGGACTTGACGGTGTCGGGCTTCCAGGCATGCGAGGCCAGCCACGAGACGAGATCGCCGGTGGTGGTGGACAGCAGGCGTGGATGGTGCTCCTCCCAGCGGCGCAGCTGGTAGACGCACAGCTTGACAGTGGTGCGGGGCTTTCCCGAGGCGATGAGCCATTCCCGCCAGGCGTAGAGAGGGTGTCCTTCCGTCATGAACCGAAACCGTACGGGACCGGGCTGACAAGATTTAGCACCCCTGCCTCGGGTGGGCATCTGGACTCTCTCAGGCTGCTTTGACTAGGCGCAATGGCGAACCCGCGGGTTCTGGGTTCGATTCCCAGTGGGCCCACCCGAGCTGGTCGACCGTCGTCCTGCCACACTGGACGACATGAGCCAGGCGTACTGGGGGATCGTGGCGGTGCTGGTGATCGGCATCGCGGTGATCGCGTACGGCTATCTCGACGACCGGCGCTGGACCCGGGAACGCAACGCGACCATGCAGGGCCCGCCCAAACGGGACATCCCGGGCTTTCGTCCGGACGCTCCGGCTCCGGAGTATCTGAGCGAGCTCATGGCCCGGCGGTCCCCGGACGAGGTCGCAACACCCAACGACGTCGCCACCCGGCTCGCCNAAAGCGCGAGGCAGCCTCCACGCACTGTCGGCCGCTCTCCAGGAAGCGGCCGCCATGCCCTCGGCTACCCCGATGACGGCTTCGCCAACGACCCCACCACCAAGCGTGCGGTGCTCGCCAACCCCTTGGTACTCGTCGCTGCGGATCCGGTCGAGACCATCCGGGAACTCCTGCCCGTGATCGAGCACGCGAAGCGGGCCGAGCGTCCCCTGGTCCTGGTGGCCCCGGCGATCGAGGCACCCGTCCTCGACACGCTGCGCGCCAACCTCGTCCAACGTCATTTCACGAGCCTGCCGCTGCTCACCGACAACGTGACCCTGCGGGAGGAGATCGCCGAAGCCACCGGCGCCACCCCGGTCTCGGCCGACGACCTCCGGGCCGGCTATCTTCCGCCGAACACATTCGGGACGGTCCACACCTGGGTCGCTTCGAAGGCCTCCTCCTGGGTGCTGGACGAATCACAGGTCTCAAGTGAGACTTCAGACCGCGCCGACGCTTCCGAATGAGCCCTGTCGGGCGCCCCTATTCGTAACCGAGTTCGTGGAGCCGCTCGTCGTCGATCCCGAAGAAGTGGGCCACCTCGTGCCAGACGGTGATCCGGACCTCCTCGACCACATCCTCGGGCGTCTCGCAGATGTCGAGGATCGCCTCACGGAAGATCACGATCCGGTCGGGCAACACGCCCGCGTATCGCGAATCCCTCTCTGACAGGGGAGTTCCGTCGTAATAGCCGAGCAGGTCCGCGTCCGGTTCCGGAGCCCGATCCTCGATCACGAGCACGCAGTTCTCGACCAGGTCGAGCAGTTCCGCGGGAATCTGGGCCAGGGCGCGGTCCACGAGTTCCCCAAACGGTCCCGACGCCATCTGCATACCCATGTCCCAACTCTAGGCCGCCCCGCCAGCCGAATAACAACAATGTCATTCAGCGCATTTGTCGACCCGCGTTCTTGGGCCATTCTTCGCAAACTCTCAACCTCGATTGTTGGGCCGAACTCCTGCTCAATACAGTCCAAGCACTCCGCCGCAGCTGCTCGGGGTTGACACAACCGGGGAAGCCGGTCGGCTGCGCGGAGTCATCGAGCACTCACATCCATCACCCCGGGCACGCGAAGGGATCCAGGGCATGTTGGCACGAGTGAGGAGCGCTCTCGTCGGCGCTGTCGCCGCGGGATTGATGTTCGGTCTGGGCGGCGTGGCGCTGAGCCCGTCGGCCGTCGCTGTCGCCGACAGCTACGTCGCCAAGGTCACCGTGAACGTCCGTAGCGGTCCCAGCACGGACGACACCATCGTCGGCACCCTCGCGGCCGGTGCATCGCTGCCTGCTGCCGGAGCTGCCAAGGACGGCTGGCAGCCGGTCACGTACAACGGCAAGACCTGCTACATCAAGCAAGCGTTCCTCCAACTGGCCACCGGAGCCACGACCTCGTCGGCCCCCTCCGCGAGTTCCCCGACCGCCCAGGAGGCCGCCCCGACGATCACCGCGACGGGGCCCAAGGGCTCCGCCACGACGCTGGCCGACCTCAATCTGCGTTCCGCACCATCCTTGGCGTCGACGGTTGTGACGGTCCTTCCCAAGGGCACCACCGTGAGCCTGACCGGGAATGTGACGGACCGGTTCTCCGAAGTGACCGTCGCCGGGACGGCCCGCTGGCTTTCCACCACGTACCTGAAGGCCTCCGAGCCGGCCGCGCCAGCCAGCGAGCCGGTGGCGAAGGGCACCGCGATCGCAGGGATGGCCTTGACCCTGCGAGGCAGCGGCAGCAACACCGCCCCCTCGTACGGCGCCGTGCCGACCGGCGCCCTCGTCCAACTGACCGGGCTGCACAGCGGCAGCTACAGCCAGATCGAATGGAAGGGCGCCCTGCGCTGGGTGCTGACGGGCTACCTGNATCCCCAGGGATCCACCGGCGGGCTCGCCACGTTGCCCAAGCCCACGAGCAAGCGGTACGTCAATGCGAGCAAGACCCCTGTGCTGGCCGATGCCGACGCCTCCTCGTCCGTCATCGACACTATCGACCCGCCCACGGTCCTCCTGCTGACCGGCAAGACGAGCAGCGGCTACTCCCAGGTCATCTCCGGTGCGCTGCGCTGGGTGGCCACGGCGAAGCTCTCGACGACCTCGACCACCACGAGCAGCAACTCCAGTAGCAGCAGCCCCGCCCCCGCCTCTCCCACGGGGAGCCTGGGATCAGCGAGCCTCGACCGCACGAACGCATACGCCAAGACGATCGTCCTGGAGATCCGGACGAAGTTCCCCCAGATCAAGACGATCTACGGCTGGCGCTCCTACAGCGCGTACTCGACCGACCACCCCAGCGGCCGGGCCCTGGACATCATGATCCCCGGCTACGGCACCGCCGCCGGCAAGGCTCTGGGCGACGCGATCGCGCTCTACCTCCAGCAGAACCATGCGAAGTACCACGTCCACTACCTGATCTGGCGGCAGCGCAACTGGAACGTCGAGCGGAACACGTCGCTGACCGCCTGGCGCGCGATGGCCGACCGCGGTGGCATCACCGCGAACCACTACGACCACGTGCACGTCTCGGTCTACTCGGCCTCCTGAAAGCCAGGCTCCCGGAGCCTGTCGAGGATCAAGGAACAGGGACGGACGGCGCCTGGCCGCCGCGCCTGAAGCGGCGCGCGGAACCCCGTTGCCAACTCCGGTGGTCTGGCCCCTTCGGTGCCTGGGTACCAGCCCGGCGGTCGAGCCTGTCGAGACCCCGGACCTCTAACCCCGGGCGGTCGAGCCTGTCGAGACCCCGAACCCCAAGAGCGGGTGGTTTCGACAAGCTCAACCACCAGAGGCCACCCCGGAGGTCGAGCCTGTCGAGACCCGCGGACCCTCAACGCGGGTGGTTTCGACAAGCTCACCACCAGAAGCGAACCCCTGGCGGTCGAGCCTGTCGAGACCCCGGACCCCCAACCCCGGGCGGTCGAGCCTGTCGAGACCCGCGGCCCCCAAGAGCGAGTGGTTTCGACAAGCTCAACCACCAAGCAGCTAACCCCGGCGGTCGAGCCTGTCGAGACCCCGGTCCCCAACCCCGGGCAGTCGAGCCGTCGAGACCCCCGAAAGGCCGGGCGGTCGAGCCTGTCGAGACCCCGGGCGCAAGGGCGAGTGGTTCCGGACAAGCTCACCACCAGCAGCCGCCCCGGGCATTCGCGCATGTCGCGTCCGGTCATTGCACCCGCTATATTTCAATCGTGATTGAATCAATCTCGGTTGAACAATCGGCCTTGTTGGCGACGGTGGCCGACCCGATCCGTTGGCAGTTGATCCAGCAGCTCGCCGCCAAGGACGCCGTCTGCGCTTGCAAGCTCACCACCGAGCCGGCGATCCCGGCCAACCTGCTCAGCTACCACCTCAGGGTGTTGCGCGAAGCGGGCCTGATCGAAGGCACCCGCCGCGGCCGCTGGATCGACTACCGGCTCGTCGAGGGCGCCTTGGAGCGGCTGCACGCGGCGCTCCCCGTCNCGTCCGCATCCTCGTGCGCCTGCACCGGGCCCCAGCTGCTGGAGGTCTCATGACCGCGCTGCAATCGCGTCCGGCCACCCGGCGGTGGCTCCAGTTGGGCGGTGCGGCCTTGGCCTGGGCCGGCCTGTACGCCCTCAACGAGGTGTTCTGGACGTGGCTGTACGCCGGCGTGTTCGGCCAGGACATCCACACCGGCGTCTGGTCGATGGTCCACTTCTTCAGCTACGACACGATCAAGATCGGCCTCCTGCTGAGCGGGATCATCTTCGTGGTCACCGTGATCCGCTCGTTCGCCAGCGTGGAACGCACCCGCGCCCTGCTCGGCGGACGCCGTGAGGGCGTCGGCAACCTCGCCGCCGCGGGCCTCGGTGTGATCACCCCGTTCTGCTCCTGCAGCGCCGTGCCGGCGTTCATCGGCTTCGTCGCCTCGGGCGTCCCCCTCGGGATCACGATGAGCTTCCTGATCTCCAGCNCCCTGGTCAACGAGGTGGCGATCGCGCTGCTGCTCGGCCTGTTCGGCCCCGGCCCGACCGCGCTCTACGTCGTGGCCGGCGTGGTCATCGCGACGCTCGCGGGCTTCGTGATCGGCCGGCTCAAGCTCGAACGCTTCGTCGAGCCGTTCGTGTTCGAGACCAAGCTGCGCGGCCAGGCCGTCCTGCCGGACCAGCAGCTCACCTGGGACGACCGCATCTCAATGGGGGTGGACGAGGTGCGCAGCATCCTGCGCCGCATCTGGCCGTACCTGCTCGTCGGGATCGGGCTCGGCGCCGTGATCCACGGCTGGGCGCCGGAGGACTTCTTCGCCACCTACGCCGGACCGGACAACCCGCTCGGCGTCCTGATCGCGGTGATCGTCGGCGTCCCTCTCTACTCCAACGCGGCCGGCATCCTGCCGATGATCGAGGCGCTGCACGACAAGGGCCTGCCGATGGGGACGCTGCTGGCCTTCATGATGGCCACCGTCGCGCTGAGCCTGCCGGAGATGATCCTGCTGCGCCGCGTCCTCAAGCCCCAACTGATCGCGGCCTTCGTCGCCGTCACCGCCACCGGCATCATCGCCGTCGGCTACCTGTTCAACGCCATCCTGCACTGACAAGGAGAAACACACATGATCGTCAAGATTCTCGGCTCCGGCTGCGCCAATTGCGAGAACCTCGAGAAGGCCACCCGGACGGCCCTGGCCGAACTGAGCTGGGAGGCCACGTTCGAGCACGTCCGCGACTACGCCGACATCGCCTCCTACGGGGTTATGCGCACCCCGGGCCTCGTGGTGGACGAGCAACTGCTGTTGTCGGGTCGCGTTCCCACCGCCGCCTCGGTGAAGGAACTGCTGGTCGCCCACGGTCAGTAACCCCCGCGGTCGAGCTCGGCGAGACCGTCGCGCCGCGCCGGCGGTCGGGCTCGGGCAAACCGAGCCGGGTGGTTTCGACAGGCTCAACCACCGACCATGCCGGGTCGAACCTGTCGAGACTCTGAGGCCAGTCGGCGGGTGGTTTCGACAGGCTCAACCACCGCTAACCCTGGCGGTCGAGCCCGGGCCCAGCCGAGCCCGGCGGCTTCGACAGGCTCAACCACCCGTTCCCGGGTCGAGGCTGTTGAGAGGCCGAGGCCCACCACCCGGCGGAGTGGTTTCGACAGGCTCACCACCAACCCCGGCGGGCGGGCCCGGGCAAGCCGAGCCGGGTGGTTCGACAGGCTCAACCACCGACCATCCCTCGGCGGGCTGGCCCGGGCAAGCCGAGCCAGGTGGTTTCGACAGGCTCAACCACCGACCATCCCTGGCGGTCGAGGCTGGCGAGAGACCCTCTCGGCGGAGTGGTACGACACGTTCAACCAGCCCGCACGCGACGGTGGCCGCCCCAGAAGGGACGGCCACCGATTGACGCAGCCGGGGTGATCGGACGAGCCGAGCGCCCCGCTCCACTCAGGCCCGCGCGCCGGCGAGCCGGGAACCAATCTCGGTTGCGTACTGGTCGGCGTCGAAGCCGGCCACCAGGTGCCAGGTGTTCGGCGCCACCTGGATGGCCCCGGGCAGCCCGGCGTCGCGCAGTGCGGCGACGTCCACCAGGGAATCGTTGGCCACCTCCACCCGGACCCGGGTCTCGGCGATCTGGTCGACCTTGCGCAGGTTCCCGACACCACCCATCGCGGCGAGCCACTGCTGAGCCTGGGTGGCCTCCTTGGCCCCCACCGTCACCGGCGCCGAAGCGGCAGCCTCAAGAGCCAGGTCGGCCGCGGCCTGCGCCCGCTCGGCCTCCTCGGCCGCCTTCTGCTCGGGCGTCCGGTAGTCGGAGATGATGACCAGGATCATCGCGGTCAGGAACGCCGCGGTGATCGCGATGACGTACACCCAGACGGGGCTGAACACCGGGATGGTCAGCAGCGACGTGAACGCGAAGGCACCGGTCTTGATGCCACCGGAGCTCCACCCCAGGATGCCGGTCACCAGACCACCCACCGCACAACCCACCAGCATTCGCGGGTAAATGCGCTTGTAGCGCAGGTGGATGCCGTAGAGGGACGGCTCGGAGATACCACCCAGCAGGCCGGCGGCCAGGGCGCCGATAGCGGTCTGCTGGAGTTCGTGGTTGCCGTTGCGGGTGGTCAGGTACAACACGCCGGCAGTGGCCCCGAAGCAGGCGAAGTTCCACGACCCCATCGGACCCTGGATGAAGTCCTGATGGTTCGTCGCCGCGCTGGCGATGTTGGCCAGCATGAGCGCGTTGAGCGGCCAGTGCAGGCCCAGCGGCACCAGGAACGGGTAGAGCAGCGGGATGATGATCGCGAACACGATCGGGGCGTTGCCGTTGAGCCACGCGAGACCCGTACCCAGGCCGGTGCCCAACCACACCCCGAGCGGGCCGATCAGGAACGCCGTCACCGGGATCATGATGAGCATCGAGAAGAACGGCACGAACACCATCTGGATGTTCTCGGGGAAGATCCGCTTGAGCAGGCGGTACACCAACGCGAGCACCGCCACCATGATCAGCGGCACGAAGACCTGCCCGCCGTACCCGTTGAGCTGCATCGGCAGGCCGAAGATGTTCGCCACGCACGACTCAGTGCCCAGCGTCGGGTTCTTCGTGCAGACGGTGTCCTTGAACACGTCCGTGCTGGACAGGCTCAGGAACTCCGGAGTGAACAGGGCGGCCATGACCGTCGCGCCGAGCCACGGATCCACGTTCAGCTTCTTCGCGGCGTTGTAGGCGACCATGATCGGCAGGAAGTACAGCACCGAGCGCCACATGGAATCCCAGAAGATCCAGGACGCCCCGGCCTCCGCGGCACGGTCGACGCCCTGGAACGGGACGATGTGCAACGCGTCCAGGACGGCCGCGATCGCGATGATCAGCGAACCGCCCAGCAGCACGCCCAGCAAGGGACGGAAGCTGTCAGACAGGTACTCGAAGAAGTTGTCCAGCCACGCGAACTTGCCGCGCGCCTTGGCGCGCTCGGCGGCCTTCACCTCCGCGTCGGTCAACGGGCCGCCGGCCTTCTTCGCCCCACCGCCCGCGGACTTTATCTCGGGCAGGTTCATGATGTCGTTGAAGACGGTCTGGACACCGCCGCCGATGATGACCTGGTAGCGGTCCCCNGCCTGGGGCACCGCGCCCATCACCCCNTTGATCTTCTCCAGCTTGCCCTGGTCGATCCCGGAGGCGTCGCCCAGTTCGAACCGCAACCTGGTGGCGCAGTGCGTCAGTGACGTGATGTTCTCGGGACCGCCGACTGCTGCGACGATCTCACTTGCTGTCGTTGACATTGAAAGATTCCTTCGCTGGTCGTGGGTTACGACTCGTCGGTCGGGACGAGGGCGCGTACTTCGGCAGGGGTGGAGCAGGCGACCGCCTTCGCGGCCAGTTCCTTGCATGCCTCGAAGCTGAACGCACGGACGGCGGCCTTGACCGCGGGGATGGCCGGGACGGAGCAACTGAGTTCGTCCACCCCGAGGCCGACCAGGATCGGCACCGCCTGGGCGTCGGACGCCACGCCGCCGCACACCCCGAGCCACTTGCCGTGCTCGTGGAGCGCCTCCGCGGCATTGCCGATCAGGGTGAGCACGGCCGGGTTGCACGGGTCCACCTGGGCCGCCAGCTTGGGATGCCCGCGGTCCATGGCCAGGGTGTAGCTGGTCAGGTCGTTGGTGCCCACGCTGAAGAACGCGACATCGGACGCGGCGAACTGCTTGGCCATCACGGCGACGGAGGGAACCTCCATCATGATGCCCACCGGCACCTCGGTCTGGGTGCCGACAGCGGCTCGTTCCTCGTCCCAGATCCGCTTGCAGAACTCCCAGTCCTCCATCGTGGCGATCATCGGGAACATCACGTGGAGCTGCGCGCCTGCGTCGGCGGCCTTGAGGATCGCCCGGCACTGGGTGCGCAGCACCTGCGGCCGGTCGAAGGCCACCCGGACGCCCCGGATGCCCAGGAACGGGTTCTCCTCGGCCGGGATCGGCAGGTACGGCAACGGCTTGTCGCCGCCCACGTCCAGGGTGCGGACCACCAACCGCTGGCCGGGCTTGAGCGCCCGGGAGATGTCGGCGTAGACCTGCGCCTGGTCGTCCTCGCTGGGCGCGGCGTTGCGGCCCAGGAACACGAACTCGCTGCGCAGCAGGCCCACCCCNTCGGCGCCCTTGGTCATGGCCTCCTGGGCGTCCTTCAGGTCGCCGATGTTGGCCACCACCTCGACGTGGTGTCCGTCGCTGGTTTGCGCGGCGTCGAACGCGGCCGCGAGTTCCCTCTCGCGACGGGCGGCCAGTTTCTGCTGGCGCTCGCGGATGCTCGCGATCTCGTCCTCGGTCACGTTGATCCGGACGAATCCCTTCGAGCCGTCCAGGATCACCCGGGAACCGTCGGCCAGTTCGAGGGCGCGGGCGTCGATGCCGGCGACCGCGGGGATGTCCAGCGAACGGGCGATGATCGCCACGTGTGAGCTGGCCCCACCCAGGGTGGTGCAGAAGCCCGCGACCTTCGTCCGGTCCAACGTGGCGGTGTCGGAAGGGGTGAGATCCTCGGCCACGAGGATCGAGCCCTCGGCGATGACCGGCTTCTCCGACTTCTGCCCCGTCAACTCCTCCAGCACCCGGACGCCGACGTCACGGACGTCGGAGGCGCGTCCGGCCAGGATCTCGTTGTCGAGGCCGGCGAGCTGGCTGGCGTAGGACTCGAAGGCGTTGCGCCACGCGAACGCGGCCGACTTGCCCTTGTCGATGCCCGACTTGGCCAGATCGAGGAGGTCGGGATCGGACAGCAGTTCCTGGTGCGCGGCGAAGATCAGCGCCTTGTCGGGATCGGCGGCCTGCCGCAGCTGCGCCTCCAGCGCGCTGAGGTCGAGGATCGACCGGTCGATCGCCGCGTTCAGCTTGCGCACCTCGACGTGCTTGTCGGAGGCGTTCTCGGTGACCTTGATCTCGTTGCGGCGGATCTGGACGACCGTGCCGACCGCCAGGCCCGGGGAGGCCGCGACGCCCAGCAGTTCGTTCGGATCCTCGCTGAGCCGGCGCATCGGCTCCGGGGTCGGGGCGGGCGGGGGTGCTGCGACCGCCTGCTCGGCGCCGTCGGCGGGCTGGGCCTCGACCTCTTCGCCGAGGCCCTCGCGGATCGCCTGGGCGAGTTCCTTGACGGCCTGGGCGGCGTCCGGACCGTCCGCGAGCACCTGGACCTTCTGGCCCTTCGCGATACCCAGTGCCAGCACGGCCACCAGCGACTTGACATTGGCCTGCTGCTCGCCGCGGCGGATGCGGATCTGGCTGGAGTACTGCTTGGCCAGGTTCGCCAGCATGGCCACCGGACGGGCGTGCAGGCCCGCCGGGTTCTGGATGATGACCGCCTCGGAGACCGCGTGCGCACCGGCGCCGGCACCCTCCTCGTCCGTCGCTGCGGTGACCTCGGCGTCCGCGATGACGTCCGCACCGGCGGTGACCAACCCGGTGTGGGGCGAGAACGAGCCCAGCCGGTCGGAGTTGGAGATGACCACCTGGGTGAGCACGCTCTTGGCGGTACGGGCGACGTAGTCGAGGTCGAACTCGATCAGCGGCGTCCCGGCGGTCACCTGGGCGCCGAGCTGGACCTTCGGGGTGAAGCCCTCGCCGTTCATGGCGACGGTGTCCAAGCCGATGTGCAGCAGGACTTCGAGCCCGCTGGCATGGCGGACGGTGACGGCGTGCTTGGAGGCGTGCACCAGCGTGACCTCGCCGTCGCACGGGGCGACGAGCACGTTGCTGAACGGATCGATCGAGACACCCTCGCCCACCATCTTCTTGGCGAACACGGGGTCTGGCACTTGCTCGATGGGTACGAGGACGCCGGTGAGCGGTGCAACGAGGCTCACGGTGGCGACCCCTGGGGTCTGGGGCATTGCGGCTCCTTCGGTGGTCTGCGGTGACACACTGCGGGGGCGTCCGGCCCTGGCCTGACGACCGAGGAGTGCAGACGTTCCCCGTTGGGGTCAGCTTCCACCCGGGCGTGGGGTGCGGCAATCGGATCACAGGAAGCCGGGCACAGGTGCCTGGCAGTTACCTTCCGTTCAACGATTCAGCGCGACCGAAACAACAAAGGACAACGCCGAGCGCGTGTGTGGACCGGTGGTGCGGCCGACGGATCGCGGCCGACCAGGGAGTTTGCGGTGCCGTGGCTGCGGTCGGCGGGCCCTGGGCAGGGCCAGATCCGGGTCGATCCCGCCGCGGGGCGCAACCCCGTCGCACCGCGCTTGCGTCAGGCCCGAACGGCGCCCAGTGGTTCGGCGAGGTCCGATGCGAGCGCCACGTCGCCCAGGAGGCTGGCCCGGGCTCCGAGTTCGGCGGCCTGGATCTCCAGCCCCGTCACCGCGCTGGGCACGCCGTAGCGCCGGACGATCTCGCGCAGCGGATCCAGCAGCAGCTCCCCNGCGCCGGCCAGCTCGCCACCGATCAGGACCTTCGCCGGATTCAGCACGTTGACCATGTTCGCGGCCGCCACCCCGACGGCGCGTCCGGCGTCGCCCAGCACGCGCAGGCAGGCCGGGTCTCCCGCTCGGGCCGCCCGAACGATGTCGTCGATCGTCCGAAGCCGGGGATGGGTGCTGGCCAACAGCGCGAGCAGCCGGGGNGTGGCCGCCACCGTCTCCAGGCAGCCGCGGTTGCCGCAGCGGCAGAACACCCCGCGCTCGTCGATCGTGGTGTGGCCGATCTCGCCGCTGACCCCGGTGGCGCCCCGGAACGGCTTGCCGCCGAGGATTAGGCCCGCCCCGATGCCGTGGGCCAACTTGAGGTAGACGAAGTCGTCGGTGCCTCGTCCGGCTCCCCAGTGGTGCTCCGCGACCGCACCCGCGTTCGCGTCGTTGTCGACGTGGACGGGCACGCCGAGCCGCTCCTGGGCGATGGCGGCCAGATCCATGTCGGCCCACCCGGGCAGGACGAGGCGGGAGCCGATGATCCGTCCGCCATTGTCGATGGGCGCCGGGAGTGACACCCCGGCGGCGACGACCGCGGCGCCGTCCAGACCGGCCCGTTGCAGCAGGAAATCCCGCAGCGAGACCGCTTTGGCGAGCCCCGCCTGGTGATCGTGACCCAGCGGCAGCGACGAGTGGGTCTCGCCGACGATCTCGTGGCTCATCGTCGCCAGGGCGACCGACACGTGACCGTGGCCGAAATCCACGGCCATGAGCAGCCGGCCGTCGGCTGCCAGCCGGACCATCCGCCCGCGGCGGCCGCCGTGTTCCTCGTCCACCTCCAGGGTCCCCGCCTCGGCGAGGTCGCGGACGATGTTCGACACGGTCGAGGGCGCCAGCGCGGTGCGCCGGGCCAACTCGGCCTGGGTCAGTTGGCCGCCGAGACGCAGGGCGTCCAGCACCCGGGCCTCGTTCGCGCTGCGCAGGGACGACTGCGACCCCGGCCGCTCCTCGTCCCCGTGATTACCGTCAACATGTGTAGACACAGCCCCGATTTCACCAGATAAGGCGACGGATTGTGAACTCTGGCGGTGACGTTGCGGGGCCGGCGCTCCTGTACACTCGTCCGGCAGGTCCCCATCGTCTAGCGGCCTAGGACACCGCCCTTTCAAGGCGGCAGCGCGGGTTCGAATCCCGTTGGGGATGCCAGGCCGGAACCGATTTCACCGCCACGCGAGGCGGCTGTTATAGTTTCCGGGCCGGTTGCCAGTCAGCCGGCAAGGCCTTGCATAAGGCCCCGTGGCGCAGTTGGTTAGCGCGCCGCCCTGTCACGGCGGAGGTCGCGGGTTCGAGTCCCGTCGGGGTCGCTGAGCGAGTCATCGCTCCGGGCCAGGTAGCTCAGCTGGTAGCAGCGTTCGCCTGAAAAGTGAAAGGTCACCGGTTCGATCCCGGTCCTGGCCACCCTTGTCGTAGCGCCGAAGTACGTTGGCGACGTGCCGTTCACCAAACACCGTCCCGATGTGCCGGAGGGCTACTTCGCCGCCGAGGCGGCGGGGCTGCGGTGGCTGGCGGTCCCCGGCGGGGTGCGAACTGCAGAGGTGCTGGAGGTCAGCCCCAGCCGCCTCGTCCTCGAACATGTCCAGCAGGTGCGGCCGACACCGGCCGCGGCCGAGGCGCTGGGGGCCCGGCTCGCGATCACCCATGACGCGGGCTCGCCCGCGTTCGGGTCCCCACCGCCGNGGGGCGCCGCCCGAGGATTCATCGGGGATGCGCCGCTGTCGTTTCGTCCGTGGGACCGGTGGGGGCGTNTCTACGCCCACGAGCGGGTGCTGCCGTACGCGCGGCTGGCCGTCCGCGAGCGGTCCCTCGATCACCACGGCTTGGGACTGATCGAGCGGCTGTGCGCCCGGCTGGAGGCCGGGGAGTTCGACGACGCTGCCCCGCCGGCGCGCATCCACGGCGACCTGTGGGGCGGCAACGTGCTCTACGACGCCGCGGGCGCCGTCCTGATCGATCCCGCCGCCCACGGGGGCCACCGGATCACCGACCTGGCGATGCTGGCGCTGTTCGGGACGGCGTACCTGGAGCGGGTGTTGTCCGCCTACGCCGAGGCGTCGAACCGGCTGCCGGACGGGTGGCGGGACCTGATCCCGCTGCACCAGGTGCATCCGCTACTCGTCCACACCGTCCTGTTCGGCGGCGGGTACGGGGCGCAGGCCCTTGGGGTGGCCCGTCGCTTCGCGTGAGCGCCTAGGCTCCCGGGCATGCGGAGCTACGTTCATGCTGGGCTGACGTTCGACGTGCTCGACTCGGGCCCGTCCGATGGTGCGGCCGTCGTCCTGCTGCACGGGTTCCCACAGGACGCCCACTCGTGGGACGCGGTCGTGCCACGGCTGAACGAGCGTGGGCTGCGCACCCTCGCTCCCGACCTGCGGGGCTACTCCNCCGGCGCCCGACCGCGCGAACGACGCGCGTACACCGTCGACAAGCTGGCCGGCGACGCGATCGGGCTGCTGGACGCTGCGGGGCTTGAGCGGGCGCACCTGGTCGGTCACGACTGGGGCGGCCGGGTCGCTTGGGCTGTCGCGATCCGGCATCCGGACCGCGTGGCGAGCCTCACCGCCGTGTCCACCCCGCACCCGGCGGCGATGCAGTGGGCGTTCACCCACAGCCTGCAGGGGCTGCGCAGCTGGTACATGCTGGCGTTCCAGTTGCCGTGGGTGCCGGAGCGAATCGCCGCGGCGACGCTGCGGACGGGGCTGCCGCGGACGGGGCTGAGCCAAGCGGCTGCCGATCACTACGCGGAACGCTTCGCCGATCCCGAGAGCCTGCGCGGGCCCATCAATTACTACCGGGCGTTGTTCCTCACCCCGCCGGCCGAGGCCGGCGGGCACGTCCGGATTCCGACCACGTATCTGTGGGGCCGGCGGGACCCGTTCCTGGGGCCAGCGGCGGCCCAGCGGACCGCGGCGTACGTGGCGGCCGACTACCGGTTCGTCGAGGTGGACGGTGGTCACTGGCTGCCGGAGGAGAACCCCGCTCTCGTCGCCGAAGCCGTGGTGGCCCGGGCCGCGAGCTGAAGGACGCGCCGGCTCGGCCAGCGGTTCAGGCGGCGGGGTCTCGACAGGCTCGACCGCCGGGGTCAGGTGCCGGGGTCTCAACAGCGCGACCGCCCTGGATCCTCCCGGGGTCTCGACAGGCTCGACCGCCGGGATCGGGCGTGGGGTCACGACAGCGCGACCGCCCGGGAACCTCCCGGGGTCTCGACAAGCTCCACCGCCGAGGTCAGGCCGGGGCTCGGCGGGCGCGCCCGCCGGGGTGGGTTGGCACCCGGGGTCTCGACAGGCCCGACCGCCGGGATCGGGCGTGGGGTCACGACAGCGCGATCGCCCGGGAACCTCCCGGGGTCTCGACGGGCTCGACCGCCGGGGTCAGGCGCCGGGGTCTCGACTGGCTCGGCTGGCGGGGTGGGTTGGCACCCGGGGCCTCGACAGGCTCGACCGCCGAGGTCAGGCGCGGGGTCTGACGAGCTCGACCGCCGGGTGACGCCGGGGTCTCAACTGGGGTCAGCCGATGCTGCGGACCTGCTCCTCATCGTCGTCCGCGAGGTCGGCGTAGCGCCCGGCGAGGTCGGCGTAGGGATCGTCCTCGTCGTCGTCCTCGGCTTCGTTCTCGACCGGTTCGGCGTAGTCGTCACCGCGAAGCTCACGCTCAAGCGATGCGAAGTCGGTGTCGAAGGAACGGTATTTCAGATCGCGAGCAACTCGTGTTTGCTTCGCCTTGGCACGGCCGCGCCCCATGTGGGTCGACCCCTCGCATGTCACAGCGGCCTGGCCGCTTCACTTCAGCAGTATTTCGTGAGGCAAGGGTACCCAATCACCCATCCCCAGCCAAAGGCGACTCAGCCGTTGGCCGGATGGTTCCCTTCCAGGGCGACGGACGCGCGCCGGCCGGGCGCGGCGTCGGCCCGGCCGAGCACCCAGGCGTCCAGCCCCCGGCCGGCCAGGGTGGCCAGAGCCGCCTCCACGGACGCCTCCGGCAGCACCACCGCCATGCCGACACCCATGTTCAGGGTTTCCTCGATGTCGGGCTGCGGGATGCTCCCGATGCGCTGGACGAGCTGGAACACCGGCCCAGGTGTCCAGGAGGACCGTTGCAGCCTGACCGCGATCCCCTCCGGGATCACGCGGACGAGGTTGTTGGCCAGCCCACCGCCGGTGATGTGACTGATCGCGTGCACCTCGCAGGCGTCGATGAGCGCCATGATGTCGCGGGCATAGACGCGGGTGGGGGTCAGCAGTTCCTCGCCCAGCGTGCGGCCGAACTCCGGCACATGCCAGGACAGCTTGAGGTTGGCGGTGTTGAGCAGGACGTGCCGCACCAGCGAGTATCCGTTGGAGTGCAGCCCGGACGACGCCAACCCCAGCACCACGTCCCCNGGACGGACCCGCTCCGGCCCCAGGATCCTGTCCCGCTCCACGACGCCGGTGGTCGTCCCGGCCACGTCGTAGTCGTCGGGCCGAAGCAACCCCGGGTGCTCGGCGGTCTCGCCGCCCAGCAGGGCAGCGCCGGCCGCCACGCACGCGTCGGCGATCCCCTTGACGATGGTGGCGATCCGCTCGGGCCGCACCTTCCCGCAGGCGATGTAGTCGGTGACGAACAGCGGCTCGGCTCCACAGACCACGAGGTCGTCGACGAGCATCCCGACCAGATCCCAGCCGATGGTGTCGTGGACGTCCATCGCCTGGGCGATCGCGACCTTCGTCCCCACCCCGTCGGACGAGGTCGCCAGCACCGGGTGTGCATAGCCCTTGAGCGCCGAGGCGTCGAAGAAGCCGGCGAACCCACCCAGCCCGCCGAGCACCTCGGGCCGCCGGGTGCGCGCCACGTGCGCCTTCATCAACTCCACCGCCCGGTCGCCGGCCTCGATGTCCACGCCGGCGGCCGCGTAGGCGGACTGTCGCGCGGGCGGCCCGCCCACCACGGGCTGCCCAGGTTCGACCACGCTCACGATTCCTCCCCTGTCGTCTCCAGCCGCATCGACTGCACCTTGCCCGGGGGCACGGGAACCGGATACTGGCCGTCGAAGCACGCCCGGCACAGCGTCCGGTACCCGATCCCGGTGGAAGCGACCAGGCCTTCCAGCGAGATGTAGCCCAGCGAGTCGGCGCCGATCGACCGGCAGATCTGGTCGACGGTCAACCCGGGGGCGATGAGTTCGGCGCGGGTGGCGAAGTCGATCCCGTAGAAGCACGGCCATTCCACGGGTGGGGACGAGATGCGCACGTGCACCTCGGCCGCCCCCGCCTCCCGGAGCATCTTCACCAGCGCGCGCTGGGTGTTGCCGCGGACGATCGAGTCGTCCACCACCACGAGCCGTTTGCCGGCGATGACATCGCGGATCGGGTTGAGCTTGAGCCGGATGCCAAGCTGCCGGATCGTCTGGGACGGCTGGATGAACGTCCGGCCCACGTACGCGTTACGGACGAGCCCCAACCCGTAGGGAATCCCGGACGCCTCCGCGAAGCCGATGGCCGACGGGATGCCCGACTCCGGCGTGGGGATCACCAGATCGGCGTCCGCGGGGCACTCGAGCGCGAGCGTGCGGCCGATCTCGACGCGCACGGCGTGGATGCGGCGATTGTTGATCAGGGTGTCGGGCCTGGCCAGATACACATACTCGAACAGGCAGCCCTTCGGGTCGGCCTCGGCGAACCGCTCCGACCGGAGCCCGCCCTCGTCGATCGTGACGAGTTCGCCCGGTTCGACCTCACGGATGAAGGTGGCGCCGATGATGTCCAGCGCTGCGGTCTCGGACGCGACCACCCAGCCCCGCTCCAGCCGGCCCAGCACCAGGGGACGGATGCCCTGGGGGTCCCGGGCGGCGTAGATCGCCCGCTCGTCCATGAACACGAAGCAGAAGGCGCCGCGCAGCCGCGGCAGCACCGTCATCGCCGCCTCGTGCAACCCGCCCTCCGCGTAGGTCGCCATCAGCGCGGTGACCAGGGAGGTGTCGGACGTGGAGTCCATCCGCTCCTTGTGGGGCACCCGGTGCGAGGCGTCCCGCTCGGCCAGCCAGGCCTCCAACTCCTCGGTGTTGGTGAGGTTGCCGTTGTGGCCGAGCGCCAGCCCGCCCGACGCGGTGGCCCGGAAGGTCGGCTGGGCGTTGCTCCACACGCTGGCGCCGGTGGTGGAGTAGCGGCAGTGGCCGATCGCCAGATGACCCTGCAGCGAGTTGAGGGTCGGCTCGTCGAAAACCTGGGAGACCAGGCCCATGTCCTTGAACACCATGATCCGGTCGCCGTCGCTGACCGAGATGCCCGCCGACTCCTGGCCGCGATGCTGCAGTGCGAACAGCCCGTAGTAGGTGAGCTTGGCGACCTCTTCGCCCGGCGCCCAGACCCCGAACACCCCGCAGGCGTCCTTGGGTCCCTTGTCGTCACCGTCCAGATCGTGGTTGAGGCGTCCGTCCGGGCGTAGCACGGGTGTCACTCTACCGCCGGCGCACGGACCGCCCGGCGCGTGTCAACCGCGGGCATCGGTCGCCACCGGTGACCTGGGCCGATCAGCCGTGCGCTGCTTGGAGGCGGACGGCGTGCAGCAGTTCCCGCTCCTCGGCGGACTCGCGGGCCTCGTCCGCGACCGCGGCGGCGGCCGAGCGCAACTGGTAGGGCACCGAGATCACCATCACGCCCTCGAGCAACCGCAACCGGATCTTGAGGAACAGCGCGGTCTGGTTGTGCAGCAGCTCTTCCCACCAGTGCCCCACCACGTACTCGGGAAGGAAGACCGCCACCAGATCACGCGGCGAACGGCGCCGGATGGTGCCGACAAACTCCACGACGCGGCTGGTCAGCTCCCGGTACGGGGAGTCCAGGATCGTGAGCGGCACCGGCAGGTCCGCGTCGTCCCAGGCCCGGCTCAAGGCCGCCGTCGCCTCCCGGTCCACCTGCACCGTGAGCGCCGTGATCGTCGACGGACGGGTCGCCCGGGCGTAGCTCAGCGCCCGCAGCATCGGCTCCTGCAGTCCGGACACCAGGACGACAGCGTGCACCCGGCTGGGCAGGATCCGGGTGTGCTGACGCGGCCGGATCTCCTTGGCCACGTTGGTGTAATGCCGGTGGATCCGGTGCATCACGTAGTAGAGCAGCGGGACGGCGATCACGACCAGGTAGGCGCCGTGCGTGAACTTCGTCCAGAGCACGATCACCAGCACCAGGCCGGTGAGTCCGGCGCCCACCGCGTTGATGGCCCGGGCGCCCACCATCTGGCCGCGGACGGTTTGGCTCTGCACCTCGGCGAGCGCCCTCGTCCAGTGCTTGACCATGCCCCACTGGCTGAGCGTGAACGAGGTGAAGACCCCGAGGATGTACAGCTGGATGAGCCGGGTCACCGACGCCTGGTAGCCGATCAGCAGCCCACCGGCGGCCAGCGAGAGCATCAGGATGCCGTTGCTGAACGCGAGCCGGTCTCCGCGGCTGGAGAGCTGGGTGGGCAGCAGCTTGTCGTGGGCCAGGATCGAGGCCAGCATCGGGAAGCCGTTGTACGCGGTGTTGGCGGCGAGGATGAGCACGAGCGCGGTCGTGGCCTGGATGTAGAAGAACAGCGGGCTGTTCGGGCCCCCGAAGACGGCGGCCGCCAGCTGGGCGATCGCGGTGCGTTGCGGTGCGACCTGGCAATCGCCGGGGAACGACACGATGTCGCAGGTGAACTCCGTGATCTTGACCCCTGCGATCATCGCCAGGGCGGTGATCCCCGCGAACATGCTCACCGCGATCGTCCCCATGGCGAGCAGGGTCTTCGCGGCGTTCTTGGCTTTCGGCACCTGGAACGCGGGCACCCCGTTGCTGATGGCCTCCACGCCGGTGAGCGCGGTGCAACCGGACGAGAAGGCGCGCAGCGCCAGGAACATGATGCCGAGGGCATCCAGCCCGCTCTGTTCGGCGCGGATCTGGTACCCGGCGCTCTCCGCGACGGGCGGGTGGCCGAGCAGCGCCTGGGCCAGGCCCCAGGCCACCATGCCGAGGATCCCGACAACGAACAGGTAGGTCGGCAGGGCGAATGCTCGACCGGACTCCTTCACCCCGCGCAGGTTCATGAGCGTGAGCAGAGCCACGAAGCCCACCGCGATCCACACCCGCTGTTCGTTCAGGACCGGGAACGCCGAGATGATGTTGTCGACCCCGGAGGCCACGGAGACCGCCACGGTCAGGGTGTAGTCGACCATCAGCGACGCCGCGACCACCATGCCCGCCTGCCGGCCCAGGTTCTTGGTGACGACCTCGTACGAGCCGCCCCCGGTCGGGTAGGCGTGCACCACCTGCCGGTAGGAGATGACCACGATCGACATGAGGACGACGACGCCCAGCGCGATCCAGGGNGTCAGGTACAGGTAGGCGAGCGCCCCGAGGGTCAGCACCTTGAGGATCTCCTCGGTCGCGTACGCCACCGACGACAGCGCGTCGGAGGAGAAGACCGGGAGCGCGATCCGCTTCCGCAGCAGGGTCTCCCCAGTTCGTGGNCTGCGCATCGGCCTGCCGACCAGCACCCGCTTGACCGTGGAGAACTCCAGCACCATGGAGCGGACGCTAGAACCTCCCGCGCACAGGGCCCGCAAGGATTCCGTCAGCCCCTGCAAGGATCCTGTTAGGAAACGCGGACGCCCGGCCGCGGACGGGAAGAATCGGACGAGGAGGTGGCTCATGCCGGCCGCACGGTTGCGGGTGTACCTCGGGGTTGCGCCCGGGGTCGGCTGCACCCACGCCCTGCTGGACGAGGGCCGCCGGCGCCGCGCGCGGGGCACCGACGTGGTCGTGGCGAGCCTGGAAGCCCGGCATGAAACCGCCGCGGGCGACCTCCCGCGCGTCGGCGACGGTGAGCGGCTGGACGCCGACGCGGTGCTGGCCCGGCGGCCCCAGGTCGCCCTGGTCGACGACCTCGCGGCGGTGGATCCGTCCGGGAAGGCCCGCTGGCAAGGGGTGGAGCAACTGCTCGCGGCCGGAGTGGACGTCGTTGCGACCATGGACGTGACGGCCATCGCATCGCTCGGCGACGTCGTCGGCGACATCACCGGCGCACCGCCGGCCTCGACCGTGCCCGACCGGGTGCTGCTGGGGGCGGACCAGGTGGAACTGGTGGACATGACCNCCCAGGCGCTGCGGCGCCGCCTCGCCCACGGCGGCCTCTACGCGGCGGACGAACTGGACGCCGTGCGGGCGGCCCGGTTCGCCCCGGCCACCCTGGCCCGGTTGCGGGAACTCGCGCTCACGTGGATGGGTGCCCTCGTCCGGCGCTCGGGGAAGGCGGCCCACGGGCCGGAAACCGCGGAGCGGCTGCTGGTGGCCCTGTCGGGCTCGCCTGACGACGCCGGGGTGCTGCGGCGTGCCGTCCGGCTGAGCCACCGCCTGGGCGGAGCCGAACTGACCGCGGTCCATGTGGTGCAGGCGTCGTCGCGGTCGTCCGTCGGCGCCGGGGATCCGGCGCGCACCGCCGCCGCGGCCGGCGTGGCCTATCAGGAGGTGATCGGGGACGACGTGGCCCGGGCCCTGTTGGACTTCGCGCGGGCGCAGCATGCCACCCAGCTCCTGGTCGGCGGCGGACGGCGGGGCGCACTCACCCGGTCCCTGATCGGCGCGGGAACGGTGCCGGTGCTGGTGCTTCCCGACGNNCTCCCGGCCCGGTCGCGCCCGCACTGCGCCGGCAGGGGCCGGCGGCCCTGTCGTCNNCCTGCGCCGTTGGGCCGGGTACGTGGGCGCGGTGGCCCTGCCGGGGTGGCGACGCTGGCGCTGCTGGCCGCGGGCGGTTGGCTCGGCCTCGCGGGGGTCAGCCTGGTGTTCATCGCGGCCGTTGTAGTCGTCGCCCTCGTGGGCGGACTGGGACCGGCGGTGCTGGCGGCGGTGGTGTCCTCGACGGCCCTCAACTACTTCTTCATCCCGCCCCTCCGGACGCTGCAGATCGGCGAGCCCCACAACGTCCTCACCCTCGGGCTCTTCGCGGTGATCGCCGTCGCGGTCGGCACCGTCGTGCACCGGGCGGCCACGCAGGCGGCCCGCGCCACCCGGGCCGCGGCGGAGGCGCGCATGCTGTCCCGGGTCGCCGAGGACACCGTGCTCGGCAAGGACGCCCTCGCGATCCTGCTGGAACAGATCCGCGCGGCGTTCGGCCTCCGCGCGGTGAGCCTGTTGCGGCACGACGAGGACCGGTGGGAAACGCTCGCTTCGACCGGACTCGATCCCGCCGCCTCCCCGGAGGCCGCGGACGTGCGGGTGGAGGCAGGGCCCGACCTCGTCCTGGCCTTGGACGGACGGACCCTTTCGGCGTCCGACCGGGCGGTGCTGACCCCTATTGCGGCCCAGGTCCGGGGCGTGCTGGAACGCGACAGGCTGGAGCGGGCCGCGCGGCAGGCCGCCCGCCTGGAGGCCACCGAGCGGCTGCGCGACGCGCTGCTGGTCGCGCTCGGCCACGACCTGCGCACCNCCCTGGCCACCGCGCGCGCTGCCGTCGACAGCCTGCGCGCCCCGGACGTGGAACTGAGCCGCCCGGAACGCGACGAGTTGCTGACCAGCGCCGGCCAATCTCTCGACCGGCTGTCCAGGCTGGTGGCAGACGTGCTCGACCTCTCGCGGCTGCGGGCGGGCTCGCTGGCCCTGCACACCGAGCCGGTGTGGCTGGACGACCTGATCGCGCCGGCGCTGGACGAGGTGGGCGTGCCGGCGGGCCTGGTGCAGGTGCAGCTGCCCGACGACCTGCCGCCGGTCACGGCGGATCCGGCGCTGTTGCTGCGGGCGGTGGTGAACCTGGTGGGCAACGCCGTCCGGCACGCGCCGGGATCGGCGCTTCTGGTGTCGTGCAGCGCCACGCGGACCCGCGTCGAGATCCGGGTCGTCGACCACGGGCCGGGCGTGAGCGCCGACGATGCGGCCCGGATCTTCACGCCCTTCCAGCGCCTCGGTGACACCGACGGGGGCGGCCTCGGGCTCGGCCTCGCCCTCTCGCAGGGGCTGGTGGAGGCGATGGATGGCACCTTGACCNCCGAGGAAACCNCCGGCGGCGGCCTCACGATGGTGATCTCGCTGCCGGTGGCACCGGTCGCGGAGGAGCCGCCACTTCCANGGCCGGCGCGAACGATCGGAGGCCCCGTGACCCGCATCCTGGTCGTCGACGACGACCCGCAGCTCAACCGGGCGCTGCGGATCAACCTCAAGGCCCGCGGCTTCGAGGTAGCGGTGGCTTTCAGCGGCCGGGACGCCCTGGACGAGGCCGCCCACTTCGTCCCGGAACTGGTGATCCTCGACCTGGGCCTCCCCGATCTGGACGGGGTGGAGGTGATCGCCGGCCTCCGCGGCTGGACGGACGTGCCCATCATCGTCTTGTCGGGCCGGACCTCCGGTTCCGACAAGGTGGGCGCTCTCGACGCGGGAGCGGACGACTACGTGACCAAGCCGTTCGGCATGGACGAACTGCTGGCGAGGATCCGCGCGGTGGGCCGGCGCAGCCCCGGCAACGAGCCACCCGCGCCGGTGGTGATGCTGGGCGACGTCCGGGTGGATCTGGTCGCCAAGCGCGTTCTGAGGCGACGCGAGGGCGGGACGGACGAGGACGTCCACCTGACCCCGACGGAATGGCACCTGCTCGAGGTCCTGCTGCGACAGCCCGGCAAGCTGCTGAGCCAACGCCACCTGCTCACCGAGGTGTGGNGGTCGGCCTACGCCAACCAGCCGGCCAACCTGCGGCTGTACATGACGCAGCTCCGGCGCAAGCTGGAACCCGACCCGAGCCGCCCGCGCTTCCTCGTGACCGAGCCGGGCATGGGCTATCGCTTCCAACCCTGATCGCCCGGTGCCGGTGCGTGTTCGGTGGGCTCACCCGGCGCGTCGGCGGGGCGCCTGGGGCGCCCGGCGGCCTGGGAGGCCTTGCCCAGCAGGGCGCGATGCCCGTCGAAGGGGTCGTGAGGGCATGGTCGCCCCCGGCACACGGTCGGCGCGTACCGGCGGGACCGGTCGCTACTTCACCATGCGGATGTTGAAGGGGTACTGGTAGGCCTGGCCCTTGTTCTCGGCGACGGCGGCGATGATCGGGAACACGATCTGCAGGATCGGCAACACCAGGAAGCCGACCGCCCCGATCAGGACGATCGACAGAACCAGCGACGCCACGTAGCCGATGAGCAACGTGAGCTGGAAGTTCAGCGACTCCACAGCCGCCGCGCGCACCCGCGGGCTCTTATCCCCCTGCACGAGCAGGGCGATGAGCGGTCCGATGAAGCTGAGCGGGATCCCGAGCCAGTGAGCCATCGCCGCCCAGGTGGTCTCGTCCGACGGCGACAGCTGCGACTGACCCTGGGCGTAGCCGCCGTGCTGCCCGTAGCCCTGCTGCCCGTAAGGGACCAGGCGCGCCGACTGCTGCTGACCGAAGCTCGGCTGCTGGTACTGGGCGGCGGATGCCGGGTCGGCGTAGGGACGGGAGGACGGGCCGGCCTGCCCGTACGGCGACTGCTGGGACTGGTAGGCCGGCTGCTGACCGGTGGGCTCCTGCAGGCCAGATGGCTGCTGTCCGTAGCTGCCGCCGGCCTGGCCGTACCCGCCTTCCGGCTGGCCGTAGCTCGGTTGGGAACCTGCGGCTGCACGATAGGGCGACTGCGCCGCGCCGTAGGCGGGCGTCTGGCCGTAGGGGCTGGACGGCGTGGGCTGACCGTAGGGCGAACCCGCCTGCCCGTAGGCGCCGGACGGGGTCGGCTGGCCGTAGGGGCTGGGTGGAGTTGGCTGACCGTACGGCGGGCTCGTCTGCCCATAGGAGCCGGACGGGGTGGGCTGGCCGTAGGGGCCGGCCGAGGTGGGCTGGTACGTCGCCGCCCCGGGGAACGAAGCGGGTGGCACCGGGGCCACCGGCGCGGCAGGGACCTCCACCGCCCGGAGCTCCATCGTGGGCGCGGGGGCAGGTCCAGGCTGAACGGCGCAGCGGCCTGTTGACTCGGCGGAGCGGGCGGCTCGGTGGGCGACTGCCCCGCCACCGCGAAGTCGGTGCCCGCCGGCGCAGCGGGCGCCTCCTGGCCCAGATCCAGCGGCACGGGTGTGCTCTCGCGGTCGTAGCCCTCGTCCTCGGCCTGGCCGCCGGCCGCGCTGTCGGGGGCTGGTGCCACCGGGTACCCGTCCGGCTCGACGTGATCCTCTTCGGCGGATTCGTCGCCAGCTGCGTCGGCCGCGGAACCTTCGTCGCCCAAGCCCTCGTCACTGCCCGGTTCCGCACCGTGGTCGGCGCCGGGGTCAGGGGAAGTGGGGCCTCCGCCTCCATCGCCAGCACCTGCTCGGCGGATTCGGCATCCATTCCGCTCGGGTGCCCCCAGGCTCCTCCGACGCCGCGTACGTGACCGTCTCGTCGGAGTAACCGTCGGGGCCGGGCGGCTCCTCGGCGGCCTCCTCGTTCGCCGGTTCGGACTCCGCGGCCGCCTCAACCCACGGCCCGTGCTCTGCCGGCTCAGCAGCGGCCGGTTGAGTCTCCGTGGCCGCCTCAACCCACGGCCCGTGCTCTGCCGACTCAGCGGCCGCCGGTTCGGACTCCGCCGCCGCCGCCTCGGTTGGCGTCTCGTTCTCTGTCGGCTCAGCGGCGGCCGGTTGGGTCTCCGCGGCCGTCTCGGCTGAGGACTCGGTGGCAGCGGGCTCCTCGACCCAGGGCTCGGTGGCCCTGGGCCCGCCGGACGGGGTATCCGCACCAGCCCACGCGACTGCCGGTTGGGCTTCCACGGGCTCGTCCGCCGGGGCGTCCGCCCAGCCGTCTTCGGCGGGGCCATCCCCTCGGCCGTGGCGGTGTCGAGCAGGGCGTCCTCGGTGGCGGCCGTGTCCACGTCGGGCAGGACCGGCGGGGGCACCAGTTCGGCGTCCACCGGCGCCTCGGTCGAGACGGCGGCGGGCTCCTCGATCGTGCCCTGCACGGGCAGCAGCTCACCTTCGACCGGCTCGTCGGGGGCGGCTTCCGGCGTCTCCGGTGCCGGCGGATCGTATTCGACCGGACGCTCCCAGGGGTTCTGCTGGTGGGTCATCTCTGCTCCTGCTTCGATCACGGGGTGACCCGCGGCGGCCGCGAGCCGTCCCGGGTGGTCCCAACGGTAGCTCAGTGGGTGGCGTGCATCGCATCGCGGATCGGCGCCTGCCAGCGCTCACGCACCTCGTCCAGTGGCAACGTGAACAGTCCGATCACCTCGAGCTCGCCGGTCGCGGTGACTTCGCCGAGCCGGGCCAGAGGGACCCCGTGTTCCACGCAGAGCGCGGCGAACTCGGACAGGCTCGCGGCCGGGAGCGACACCAGGGCCCGCGCCGGGCTCTCGGCGAACAGCTGGGTGCAGGCGTCCAGACCATCGGGCAGGGTCAACGACACCCCGAAGCCCCTGCGCAGGCACGACTCGACCAGCGCCTGGGCCAGGCCGCCGTCGGCCAGGTCGTGGGCGGACGACAGCAGCCGCGCCTTCGCCGCGGCCACCATCACCGAGGCGAGGGCCCGTTCGGCGCCGAAGTCCGGCAGCGGCGGCATGCCGCCGAGATGGCCGTGGACGACCTCCGCCCACGAAGATCCCGACAGGTGCTCCCCGGTCGTCCCGAGCAGGAACACCGCGTCGCCTTCGTAGGCGAAGCCGAGCGGGGTGCGGTCGGCGACATCGTCGATGACCCCNAGCACGCCGACGACCGGGGTGGGCAGGATGTTGGTCTCGCCGGTCTGGTTGTAGAAGCTGACGTTCCCGCCCGTCACCGGGGTACCGAGTTCGCGGCAGCCGTCCACCAGGCCCAGGATCGCCTCGGCGAACTGCCACATGACGTCGGTGTTCTCCGGGGAGCCGAAGTTCAGGCAGTCGGTGATCGCCACGGGCTCGGCGCCGGCGACCGCGACATTGCGATAGGCCTCGCACAAGGCCAATTGCGCTCCGAGATAGGGGTTCAGGTAGGCGAAGCGGCCGTTGCAGTCGGTCGCCAGCGCGATCCCGAGGCCGGTCTCCTCGTCGATGCGCAGCATGCCCGCATCCTCGGGCTGGGCGAGGACCGAGTTGCCGCGGACGTACCGGTCGTACTGGTCGGTCACCCACGACTTGTCGCAAAGGTTGGGCGACCCCACCATCCGCAAGAGGGTGTCCGCCAGCTCGGCGCCGCCCTGGGCGCGAGGCAGATCCTCGGCCCGGTTGGCGTTCAACTCATCAATCCAGGACGGACGGTGGAACGGGCGCTCGTACACCGGCCCCTCGTGCGCGACCGTCGCCGGGTCGACGTCCACCACGACCTCGCCGTGCCACTCGATGATCAGCCGGTCACCGTCGGTGACCTCGCCGACCACCGTGGCCAGCACGTCCCACTTGGCGCAGATCTCCAGGAACCGCGGGACGTGCTGCGGCTCGACGACCGCCATCATCCGCTCCTGGGATTCGCTCATGAGGATCTCTTCGGGCGCCAGCGTGGGGTCGCGCAGCGGNACGAGGTCGAGGTTGACGTGCATGCCCCCGTCCCCCGCACTGGCCAGTTCCGAGGTCGCGCACGACAACCCGGCCGCTCCCAGATCCTGGATGCCCGAGACCAGCCCCTCGGCGAAGAGTTCGAGGGTGCATTCGATCAGCAGCTTCTCCATGAACGGGTCGCCGACCTGGACGCTGGGGCGCTTGGCGGGCCCGTCCGCGTCGAAGGTCTCGGACGCGAGGATCGACGCGCCGCCGATCCCGTCCCCGCCGGTGGCGGCGCCGTACAGGATCACCTTGTTGCCCAGGCCGCGGGCGAACGCGAGATGCAGGTCGTCCTTCTGCAGCACCCCCACGCACAGGGCGTTGACCAAGGGGTTTCCATAGTAGGTGGGGTCGAAGACGACCTCGCCACCGATGTTCGGCAGGCCGAGGCAGTTGCCGTAGCCGCCGACGCCGGCCACGATCCCGGGCAGCACACGGGCGGTGTCGGGCGCGTTGAGCGGGCCGAAGCGCAGCGGGTCCATGACCCCGATCGGGCGGGCCCCCATCGCCAGGATGTCGCGAACGATGCCGCCGACCCCGGTCGCCGCCCCNTGGTACGGCTCGACGTAGGAGGGATGGTTGTGGGACTCGATCTTGAACGTGACCGCCCAATCGCCGCCGATGCCGACGACGCCGGCCTGCTCGCCGATGCCCGCCAGCAGCGGGCCCCGCGGAGTGTCGCGGCTCAGTTCGCCGAACTTCCTCAGGTGCACCTTGGATGACTTGTACGAGCAGTGCTCCGACCACATCACCGAGTACATGGCCAGTTCGCACGAGGACGGGCGGCGGCCGAGGATCTCGCGGATCCGGGCGTACTCGTCGGCCTTCAGGCCGAGTTCGGCCCACGGCTGCTCGACGTCGGGGGTCTCGAAGGCATGCGCAACGGTGTCGACCACGCCCCCAAGTTACCGGAGGTTCCCCTTGTGGGGCTGCCCGACCGAGGGCCGCAACGGTATCGTCGAAGTCACCGAAACCGAGCGGGGGCGACCATGCCGAACTCCAGTGGATGTGTGCCCAGGCCCCGCGGCCACCATGCCGCGCTCGCCGTGGACGCGGGTCAGTCCAGCCTGACGATGCGGGCCCGGGTCGGGGTCGTCCGTTGCAGCGGGCGGTACCCGGCATCCTGACCGATCGTCCGTTGATCGAGCAGTTGGGAGCGGCCATCACCGACTTCCTCGACGACACCGGCGCCGAGGTGTCCGCGGTCGGTGTGGGCTCGTCGGGGTTGCTGCGCGAGGGCGCAGCGGAGTTGCTCGGGGTGCTGCCCGCGGCGATCACCGAGGTATCGCTCGCGCATGACTCCACCACCGCCTACCTCGGCGCGCTCGGCGACAACCCCGGGGTCGTGGTCGCGTGCGGGACGGGCGTGGTCACGCTCGCGATGGGGGACGACAGCGTGGCGCGCGTCGATGGTTGGGGTTATCTGATCGGGGACGCCGGTTCGGCCTACTGGATCGGCCGCAACGCCCTGGAGGCTGCCATGCGCGGCTACGACGGCCGGCGCCAGATGACCCGGCTCACCGACGTGGTGGCGGCGGACTTCGCCGACATCGAGGAGGCCTACCGCGAACTCCAGGCCGACCCCAAGCGGGTTGCGAGGGTCGCCTCGTACGCGGCCAAGGTGGACGCTCTGGCCGCCGACGACCCCGTGGCGGCGAACATCCTGGACAAGGCGGCGGCCCATCTCAGTGAGGCCGTGATCACCGGCGCCCGCCGGGTGGGCCTGATGGGCCACGAGGCACCCCGGTGTGTGCGGTGGGGAATGTGTTCGGCTCGACTCGGCTCGTCCGGAAGTTCACGGAGTTCCTGACCCTCGAATGGCCGAACTTCGCCCTCACCCAGCCCGGTGGGACGGCGCTGGACGGCGCCGAGGCGCTCCTGACGCTCGACCAGTCCAGCCCGCTGGCGCACCGGGTGTCGCAGGCGGCCCGGTAAGGGCCACGGGAGATTCCGGCCGGCCCCTGGGCCAGAACCTGTGTCGAGACCCCGGCAGATGCCCGGCGATCGAGCCTGTCGAGACCCGGGCGGAAGCCGCGGTCGAGCCTGTCGAGACCCCGGTAGATACCCGTCGGTCGAGCCCCGGGCGGAAGCCGCGGTCAAGACCGCCCAGACCCGCCAGAATCCGGCGGTCGAGCCCCGGCAAGATGCCGGCGGTCGAGCCTGTCGAGACCCCGGGCGGAAGCTGCGGTCGACCCCGTCCAAGCCCCGCCGGAACCCGGCGGTCGAGCCTGTCGAGACCCCGGTAGATACCCGTCGGTCGAGCCTGTCGAGACCCCGCGCAGAAGCCGCGGTCAAGACCGCCCAGACCCGCCAGAATCCGGCGGTCGAGCCCCGGCGAGATGCCGGCGGTCGAGCCTGTCGAGACCCCGGAAGACACCCGGCGGTCAAGCCCGTCCCGATCCGCCAGAACCCCCGTCGGGAGAGTCCGTCCAACCCCGCCAGAATCCGGCGGTCGAGCCCCGGCGAGATGCCGGCGGTCGAGCCTGTCGAGACCCCGGAAGACCAGGGTCAGCCGACCAGCGCCCGTAGGTAGCGCTGCAATGAGGAGAAGAACTTGCGGCCGTCGGTGCTGGGCGCCGTCAGTTCCTCCATGTTGTGCTCGGGATGCGGCATCAGCCCGACGACGTTGCCACGGTCGTTGGTGATACCGGCGATGTCGTTCACGGAGCCGTTGGGGTTGCCGTCCAGGTAACGGAAAACCACCTGGTTCTCGCCTTCCAGCCGCTTGATCGTCTCCGGGTCGGCGACGTAGCCACCCTCCCCGTTCTTGAGGACGATCGTGATCTCGTCGGCGGTGTTGAAATCGCAGGTCCACACGGTGTCGCGCGTCTCGACGCGCAGCCGCTGGTCGCGGCACACGAACGTCCGGACGTCATTACGGATCAGCGCGCCTGGGAGCAGGTGCGCCTCACAGAGGACCTGGAAGCCGTTGCAGATGCCGAGGACCGGCATGCCCGCGTTGGCGGCGTTGATGACCTCGCCCATCACCGGGGAGAAGCGTGCGATGGCTCCGCAGCGCAGGTAGTCGCCGTAGGAGAACCCACCGGGCAGGATCACCGCGTCGACTCCGTCGAGGGAGTCCGAGGCGTGCCACAGGGGCACCGGCTCGGCACCGGCGAGTCGGACCGCGCGTTGGGCGTCGTGGTCGTCCAGCGACCCGGGGAAGGTGACGACGCCGACCCGGGTCACTGCTCGACCCGGACGTCGAAGGTCTCGATCACCGTGTTGGCAAGCAGTTTCTCGGCAGCCTCGCGCACCTGGGCGAGCCGCTCGTCGGTGATCTCGCCGTCGATCTCGACCTCGAACCGCTTCCCCTGCCGGACGGCGAGGCCGTCGAAGCCCAGTCGTTTGAGGGCCCCCGTCACCGCCTTGCCCTGGGGATCGAGAATCTCGGGCTTGGGCATCACGTCGACGATCACGCGGGACATGGCGGCATCCTATCCGGGCGGCCTCCCGGGCTTGACCCGTCCCGCCGATCCCTGACGTCCCGCGAGGGCCAGGCGGGCTACCAACTCTCGGGTTCGGTACGCACCCTCACCTTCGGTACGCAATCGGTACGCAATCCCGCCGCCGGATCTCGGGTCCGGTACGCACTCGCCCGCGGCCCGCAATCTCGCCGCCGGACGCCTACGGTACGCAATCCCGCTGCCGGACGCCTACGGCCCGCAATCTCGCTGCCGGATCTCGGGTTCGGTACGCGCTCTCGCCCACGGCCCGCAATCTCGCCGCCGACGGCGAGATTCGGAACCTAGCCCGAGATTCGGTACAAACCCGAGATTCGCGAGCCGACCCGAGATCCGGACGACCGATCCGCGGACACGAGTCCATATCCACGTCCGTGATTCGACCCAGGGCCCCGGGATCTCACTGGCGAGCCGAGTCCTGGGTCGAATCCAGCAGCCCCCGACGCGCAGCGCGTCCGAAGCCCTGTGGAAAGCCCCCGATTCCGGCTGACCTATCCACAGATTGTCTTGCGAGGGTGGATCTTGGGCTCTTTGACGAGCAGGATCGCGGCATGAACCCCCAGGAAATTGCTCGGAGTGTCCCCTTCTCCGCGGCGCAGGCCAGGGCGTCCGGCCTGTCCCGCCGGGAGCTGGCACAGGCTTTGGCGGCTGGCGAGGTGGTGCGCGTCAAACGAGGCTGGTACGGCGACACGAACACCCCGTGGCCCGCGGACCGCCACCGGGACCTCGTGAACGTCGTGCTCCGCGGCCGGGCGGGGCTGGTGGCCAGCCACTACTCCGCCCTCGCGGTACTCGGCCTGCCATTGCACCGGCCGGACTGGTCGGTGGTGCATTTGATGCGCACGGAGCCGGGCCGGGGCCAGAGCCGACCGGGCCTTCGCATCCACCGGCAGGTGCAGGGGTGCAAGGCCGTCCGTCCGGCGTTGGCGATCGCCCAGACCGCTTTGTTGTGTCCGGTGTCGGCTCTCATGAGCCTCGACGCCGCACTCCGAGCCCACGTCGTGTCAGCGACGGATTACGACGAGGTCGTTCCGAGGTTGGCGGGTCGGAGGGGTGCGCTCGGCNTGGGGCTGGTCGGACGACTGGCAGACGGACGACGTGAGTCCCCGTTGGAGTCCTGGGCCGCTCTGGTCCTGGACGGTCTGTCGTTCACACTCGACCCTCAGTTCGAGGTCCCCGGCACGCATTACCGGGCCGATGCGCGCATCAGAGGCACCCGCGTCCTGATCGAATGCGACGGCGAGTCGAAGTACGAGGATCGGCGCTCCCTGTTCGCCGAGAAACTGCGCGAGGACGAGATCCGGCAGCGCGGCTGGGAAGTGGTTCGGGTCACGGCAGGCCTGCTCGAGGACCCGGGGACGCTGCGCTCCCGAGTCCTGGCGGCCCTTGCCCGGGCGAGCCGTCGCGCTGCCGCCTGACGGTCCGCGTCGCCGCCCGGCCCGCCCGCGGGCCATGGGGACCTGCGGCGACGTGGAGCGTCCGCCTCCAGCGACGGCTGCCGGCCCGCAATCGCCGACACCTGACTCCCGGGTTCGGCACCCACTCACCTGCGGCACGCAATCTCGCCGCCGACAGCGAGATTCGGCACCAAACCCGAGATCCGATACCCAACCCGAGATCCGATACCCAACCCGAGATTCGGCACCAGCGGCCGCGGCCCAAGCCAGACCGGCCCCCGGCCAGCGACTCTCGGGTTCGGTACGCCCTCTCACCCGCGGTACACAATCTCGCTGCCGACAACGAGATTCGGCACCCAACCCAAGATTCGGTGCCTATCCCGAGATCCGACACCAGCGGCCGCGGCCCAAGCCTCACCCGGCCCTCGGCCGGCGACTCTCGGATTCGGTACTCGAGGCACCAACAGCGGCGGCCCAAGCCACACCAGCCACCGCCAGCGACTCTCGGGTTCGGTACGCACTCTCACCCGCGGTACACAATCTCGCCGCCGACAGCGAGATTCGACACCAAACCCGAGACTCGGCGCCGAGCCCGAGATTCGATACGCAACACGAGAGTCGGTGCCCGAGATCCGATACCCAAACCGAGATTCGACACCAGCGGCCGCGGCCCAAAGCCACACCAGCCCCACCGCCAGAGACTCTCGGGTTCGGTACGCACTCTCACCCGCGGTACACAATCTCGCCGCCGACAGCGAGATTCGGCACCCAACCTGAGACTCGGTGTCGAGCCCGAGAGTCGGCGCCAACCCGGAGATTCGATGCCCACCCGGAGCCGATCACAGGGTTCAGTCCCCGGCCTCTGGCGCCGGATCGGACGGCCGACCTCAGGCGACGAACGGACGACCGGTCAGCCGCTCGTACGCCTCGACGTAGCGGGCGCGGGTGGCGGCGACCACGTCCGGCGGCAGCGGGGGCGGAGGTGTGTCGGAGGCCTTGTCCCAGCCGGATTCGTGCAACAGCCAGTCCCTCACGTACTGCTTGTCGAAGCTCGGCAGGGCCACCCCNGGCTGCCAGGCAGCGGCGTCCCAGAATCGGGACGAGTCGGGCGTGAGCACCTCGTCCGCCAATACCAGGGCGCCATCGGCGCGTTGCCCGAACTCGAACTTGGTGTCGGCCAGGATGATCCCGCGTTCGCGGGCGATCTCCTCGGCCGCGGAATAGAGTGCCAGCGTGACCTCCCGGAGCCGCCCCGCGAGGTCCGCACCGTGCAACGCCACGATGGTGGCGAAGTCCACGTTCTCGTCGTGCTCGCCCAACGGCGCCTTGATCGCGGGGGTGAAGATCGGCTCGGGCAACCGGGCGCCGTCCACCAGGCCTTCGGGCAGCGGGATTCCGCAGACCGTCCCTGACGCAGGGTACTCCGCCCACCCCGAGCCGGTCAGGTAGCCGCGGGCGACGCACTCCACCGGCACCATGGTCAACGGCTCGGCCACGATCGCGCGGCCGCGCACTGACGCCGGCACGTCGGTCGAGACCACGTGGTTGGCGACCAGATCACGCAGTTGGTCGAACCACCACAACGACAGCTGGGTCAGCACGGCTCCCTTATCGGGCACCGGGGTGCTCAGCACGTGGTCGAAGGCGGAGATGTTGTCGGTGGCGACCATCAGCAGGTTGCCGTCCGGCAGGGCGTAGAGCCGGCGCACCTTGCCGGCATGCACCAGGGGCAGGTCGAGGTCGAATTCGCTCACCGGGCCAGCCTATTGCTGGACGGCCGAGCCCGAACGAGCAGCCCCTCGTCCAGGATCACCCCAGGGAGCCGTGGCCTCGCCCCAGGCTGGCGTGTCGGAAGACCCGGGGCATCCTGAGACCCGGGCCTTGGCGCCGGGCCACGGCTGCCCTACCCTGTAGGGGTTCTGGTCGGCACGCACGGGAAGGAGAGTCCGATGTCACCCATCGTCCTGGGATGCCACGCGTCCCTTCCGTCCGAGGCGCCCGGCCGCTGATTGCCCAAGGGTGCCTCCCCACCAGGAGAAACCCCTTGTCATCATCGTCCTCCCAGGTCGACTGGGACTCTCTGCGCTTCCGCGCGCTGGGCGAGAACCTCGCCGACAACCAACGCTGGTCCACCTGGGGCAGCGTCGACCGCACCCTGGCCCGCGGCCCGCAGCCGTGGCCGGACTGGCTCGTCACGTCCGAAGCCGCCATCGACACCGACCTCGGCGTGCTCAAGACCGGCAAAGAGGCGGACGTGTTCCTGCTCCGCCGGGCCGTCCCTGACGACGCCGAAGTGGCGGAGGCCGGCTGGTCGTGCCTGCTCGCCGCCAAGCGGTACCGGTCGACCAAGCACCGGTTGTTCCACCGCGACACCGGCTACACCGAGGGCCGCCAGGTCCGTAAGTCCCGCGACAACCGCGCGGTGGCGCGCAAGAGCGAGTACGGCCGCCTCGTTGAGTCCGGCATGTGGGCCCACGCCGAGTTCGCCACGCTGAAACAGCTGTGGACGGCCGGCGTGCCGGTCCCCTATCCCGTCCAGATCTCCGGCACCGAGATCCTCATGGAGTTCATCGCGGACGGGGACGCCGCGGCCCCACGCCTCGCCCAGACCGCTCCCGGCCCGGTGCAACTCGGCATCCTGTGGGGTCAGCTGGTCGAGGCCATGATCACACTGGCGCAGCTGGGGCTGGCGCACGGCGACCTCAGCCCCTACAACATCCTGGTCCGGGACGCGGACTCCACTGTCCCCGAGGCGATCCTGATCGACGTGCCGCAGGTCGTCGACCTGGTCAGCAACCCCCAGGGCACCGAGTTCCTGCACCGTGACTGCCGCAATGTGGCGACCTGGTTCGTCCGCCGCGGCCTGCCCGCCGACGCGGATGCCCTGTTCTGCGAGGTGATCGCCCACGCCTGGTAGGACGGACACGCCGGGCGCACCAGCCGCCTCCCGGCGGGCACGGGGTGGCAGTGGCATGCTCGGCCCATGACGAGCATCCGGCACCAGCACGTGGCGTGGAGCCGCCGCGACGGCTGGGCGCTTCCCCGCGCCGGGTGGACGGCCCTGATGGGTCAGCTTCCCCGCGTCTCCTGGCTCCCCGGCGTGATCGCGCTCACGATCGCCGGCTTCGCGCTCCCCAGGCAGCCTGGCTGTTGCTGGCCGACCCCGCCTCGCCCCTGGCCCAGATCGGCGCGGCCGCCGCGCTCGGCACCGGGGTGGCCGTGGTCGCGCTCGCGACCCGCGCACCCGGACGGCTGCCGGCTTGGGCGGCGTTGACCGTCCTGTGCGCGGGCTCCGGCGGCATGGCCGCGTGGGGGCTCTTGGCGACCGCAGCCCCGGGCGGCGTCTGGGCTCAGCTGGCCGAACTCGTGCTTGCGCTGGCGCTGCTGTGGACGGCGACCCGGCTGGGTCCCGACCAGGGCTGATCGCAGCCGTCCGCGGGCCTCGGCTCAGAGCACGGCACCGGGGTGTACGCCGCCCCGTCCGGATACTGCCGCGCCAGCTCGGCGACCCGCTCGACCAACAGATCGACCTGCGTCCGGGCAGCGCCCGTCAACTCCAAGGGATCAGACGAGGCCGCCACCAGCGCCTCCTTCGACAACCCCAGCCGCCGGTCGGCGGCGAGCCGGGCGAGCAGGTCGTTGGTCGCCGCTCCGCGGCGCAGGTCGAGGGCAACCGCGACGGCATGCTCCTTGATCGCCTCGTGCGCGGCCTCGCGGCCGACCCCGGCCCGCACCGCGGCCATCAGCACCTTGGTCGTGGTGAGGAACGGCAGGTACCGCTGGACCTCGGCCTCGATGACGGCCGGGAAGGCGCCGAACTCGTCCAGCACCGTCAGGAACGTTTCGAACAGCCCGTCCAGGGCGTAGCAGGCGTCCGGCAGCGCGACCCGGCGGACGACCGAGCACGAGACGTCCCCCTCGTTCCACTGGTCGCCGGCCAGCTCCCCGATCATCGACAGGTAACCGCGCAGGATCACCGCGAACCCGTTCACCCGCTCGCACGAGCGGGTGTTCATCTTGTGCGGCATCGCCGACGAGCCGACCTGACCCTCTTTGAACCCCTCGGTGACGAGCTCGTGCCCGGCCATCAGCCGGATCGTCGTCGCGACGTTGGACGGGGCTGCCGCCACCTGCACCAGCGCGCTGAGCACGTCGAAGTCCAGCGAGCGGGGGTACACCTGGCCGGTCGAGGTGAGGACCCGGGCGAACCCGAGGTGTTCGGCCACCCGCGCCTCCAGGCCGGCGAACTTCGCCGCATCCCCGCCGAGCAAGTCGAGCATGTCCTGGCCGGTGCCCATCGGCCCCTTGATGCCCCGCGCCGGATAGCGGCCGATCAGGTCGTCGACGCGCCCGAAGGCGATCAGCAGCTCGTCCGCCGCGGTGGCGAAGCGCTTGCCGAGCGTCGTGAGCTGGGCGGCCACGTTGTGCGAACGCCCGGTCAGGGCGGTGTCGCGATACTGCCCGGCCAGCCGGGTCAGCGCCACCAGCACGCTCACGATGCGCTCCCGGACGAGCCGCAGCGAGGCCAGCACCTGGTACTGCTCGATGTTCTCGGTGAGGTCGCGGCTGGTCATGCCCTTGTGGACGTGTTCGCGCCCGGCGAGGGCGTTGAACTCCTCGATCCGGGCCTTCACGTCGTGCCGGGTGACCCGTTCGCGGGCGGCGATCGACGCCAGGTCGACCCGGGCGATGACGGCCCGGTAGTCCGCGATGACCGCAGCCGGATCGTCGCCGCCGAAGTCGACACCGAGATCGGCCTGGATCGCCAGCACGGCCAGCCAGAGCTCCCGTTCGGCCACGATCTTGGCCTCCGGCGACCAGATGGCCCGCATCGCCGGCGAGGCGTACCGGGTGGCCAGGACATTGGGCGTCGCCTGGGACGCGGCGTCGTTCACCATTCGCCCGCGTCCCCATCGGCGACCCCGCGGCGTACTGGTTCAGCACCGAGTTCACCTTGAACGCGTCGCTGACCCCGACCTCGCCGCGTTCCGCCCGCTCCGCGATGTCGCGGCGGCAGAACAGCGTCGGGACGTCGAGGGCGTCCACGCCGGCGTAGGCGTCGGCGCGGGCCTGCGCCAGGGACGGAGCCTGCGCAACCACCCCCAGCACGCGACCGCCCGTGGCGATCAGGTGCCCTCGGCATCGCGTNCCGGTGCCCGCGTGGATGATGTGGACGTTGTCGTCCGAGCCTTCCAGCCGCGGGCCGGCAATGCGTCCCCCTTGTCGGGAGTGCCCGGGNTAGCCGTTGGCGGCGAGCACGACGACGACCGCGGCGCCCGGCTTCCAGGCGAGTTCGCCCACTTCGTCCAGTTCCCCGGTGGCGGCGGCGTACAGCACCTCTCCGAGCGGCGAATCGAGCATGGCCAGCACCGCTTGGGTCTCCGGATCGCCGAACCGGCAGTTGAACTCGACGACCTTCAGGCCCTTGGAGGTCAGGGCCAGGCCCGCGTAGAGGAGGCCCGTGAACGGNGTGCCCCGGCGGCCCAGCTCGTCGACCGTCGGCTCGATGACGGTCTCCATGATCTCGTCCACGAGACCCGGCGGCGCCCACTCCAGGGGNGTGTAGGCGCCCATCCCGCCGGTGTTGGGGCCAGCATCGCCGTCGCCGGCCCGCTTGAAGTCCTGGGCGGGCTGCAGCGGCAGCGAGGTGAGGCCGTCGGTGATGGCGAACAGGCTCACCTCGGGGCCGTCGAGGTACTCCTCGACGATCACCGGCAGGCACGCCTCGGCGTGTTCCAGTGCAGCGTCACGGTCGGAGGTGACGAGCACCCCNTTGCCGGCGGCCAGCCCGTCGTCCTTGACCACGTACGGGGCACCGAACTCCTCCAGCGCCGCCGCCACTTCGTCCACGGACGAGCAGAAGCGGGACGCCGCGGTGGGCACACCGGCCGCCGCCATGATCTCCTTGGCGAACCGCTTGGAGCCCTCGATCGCGGCGGCCGCCTTGGACGGCCCGAAGCAGGCGATGCCCGCCCCGCGGAGATCGTCCGCGAGCCCGGCGACCAGGGGCGCCTCGGGGCCCACGACGACGAGATCGGCCCGCAGCCGCCGGGCCAGCGCCACGATCGCCGGACGATTGGCCGGATCCACCACGTGGTTGGTGCCGACGGCCGCGGTGCCGGGGTTGCCGGGCGCGCAATGGACGGCCCGCACCCCGGGGTCCTTCGCGAGGGCGAGCGCCAGGGCATGTTCACGGCCGCCGTTGCCGACGACCAGCACGGTCAGGTTGGTGCGCACGGGGTCAGCCTATCCAGGGGCCCGGGGCCGGCTCCGGCTGGACGGTTCGCGGCGATGCCCGCCGATCGGATAGGAAAGGCACACCACGACCGCGAGGAACCCATGCGCACCACCACCCACCCGGGCCTGGGCTGGACCGCCGCCATCGGCTCGGCCGCCGCGTTCGGCTCCTCCGGAGCCTTCGCGAAGCCGCTGTTGGATGCCGGCTGGTCGTCGGCGGCCCTCGTGGCGCTGCGGATCGGGCTGGCGGCGCTAGTCCTGCTGCCGCCGGCGCTGCACGCGATGCGGGGACGCTGGGGCATTCTGCGCGCTCAACTCCCGTGGCTGCTCGCCTACGGCCTGTTCGCCGGCGCGGCCGTCCAGGTGGCCTTCTTCAACGCCGTCCAGCACGTCCCGGTGGCGGTCGCGCTGCTCATGGAATACCTGGGGTGATCTGGGTCGTGGTCTGGGGCTGGGTGCGCTCGCAGCGGCGCCCGTCCAACCTGACCCTGGCCGGCATGGTGGTCGCGCTGGCCGGCCTGGTCGTCGTCATCGACCCCTTCGGCAGCCTGTCGTTGAGCCCGGTCGGGCTGGCCTGGGGTTTCGTCGCCGGCCTCGGCCTGGCGGTCTACTACGTCGTGTCCGGCGAACATGAGGGGTTGCCGCCGGTGGCGTTCGTCTCGTTCGGTCTGGGCATCGGCACCGTGGGGCTGCTCGTCGCAGGGGTGGCCGGGCTCGTGCCCTGGGCCGCGACCTCGGGCCCCGTCCGGCTTCTTGGCGGAAGCGTCCCCTGGTGGGTGCCGGCCGCCGAACTGGTGCTGCTCGCGGCCGCGGCCGCCTACTTCCTCGGGTTCCTGGGCGCGCAGTACCTGGGCTCCACGCTGGCCTCGTTCGTCGGGCTCACCGAGGTGTTGTTCGCCGTCGTCTGGGCCTGGCTCTTCCTGGCCGAGCTGCCCGGCCCCGGCCAGTTGCTGGGCGGGCTGGTGCTGCTGGCCGGAGTGACGCTGGTGCGCTGGGCGAGTGCCCGCTCAGATCAGGTCGTGGCGCATGACGACCTGCTCGCGTCCGGGGCCGACGCCGATGCCTGAGATCCGGCAGCCGACGAGTTCCTCCAGGCGGCTCACGTACGCCTGACAGGTCTTGGGCAGGTCGGTGAACTCGCGCGCCTCGGAGATGTCCTCGCTCCAGCCGTCCAGGTACTCATACACCGGGCGCGCGTGGTGGAAGTCGGTCTGGGTCATCGGGACGTGCGGGGTGCGTTCGCCATTGATGTCGTAGGCCACGCAAACCGGGATCTTGTCCCAGCCGGTGAGGATGTCCAGCTTGGTGAGGAACAGGTCGGTGAACGCGTTGACCGTCGCCGCCACCTCGACCACGGGCGCATCGAACCAGCCGCAGCGCCGCGGCCGTCCGGTCGTGGTGCCGAACTCGGCCCCGTCGGAACGGATCCGGTCGCCGTCCGCGTCGAGCAACTCGGTCGGGAAGGGACCCTCCCCNACCCGCGTCGTGTACGCCTTCGCGATGCCGATGACCCGGTCGATCCGCATCGGTCCGACCCCNGACCCCGTGCACGCCCCGGCGGCGATCGGGTTCGAACTGGTCACGTAGGGGTAGGTGCCGTGGTCGACGTCCAGATGGTGCGCCTGCGCCCCTTCGAACAGGACGACCTGACCCGCGTCCAGGGCCTCGTTGAGGATGCGCGACACCGGGGCCACGTGGGGGCGNAGGCGGTCGGCATGCGCCAGCAGCCGGTCGGCCACCTCGGCGGGGTCGATCGCCCGCTGGTTGTAAACCTTCACCAGCAGGTGGTTCTTCTGGTCGAGGGCCGCCTCGACCTTCTGCCGCAGGATCGATGGGTCGAGCAGGTCCTGGACCCGGATCCCGACCCGGTTGATCTTGTCGGAGTAGGCCGGGCCGATGCCCCGTCCGGTGGTGCCGATCCGGCGCTTGCCCAGGAACCGCTCGGTGACCTTGTCGAGCACCTGGTGGTACGGGGTGATCAGGTGCGCGTTGGCGCTGACCAGCAGCTTCGAGGCGTCCACCCCGCGGGCGGCGAGACCGTCGATCTCGTCGAACAGGACGTCCAGGTCGATGACCACGCCGTTGCCGATGACCGGGGTCGAGCGCGGGTTGAGGATGCCGGAGGGCAACAGGTGCAGGGCATACCGCTCGCCGTTGACCACCAGGGTGTGGCCGGCGTTGTTCCCNCCNGAGTACCGGACGGTGTAGTCGACCCGGTCACCGAGTTGGTCGGTGGCCTTGCCCTTGCCCTCGTCGCCCCACTGCGCGCCGACGACCACGATTCCCGGCATTGACGAGCCCCTTCGCGTGAACCAAGCCCGCGGTTCGCGCCGTGGACTCCGACCCGGAAACCCTATCGTCCGGCCACCGCCTGCCCGGGTGCCGGACGAAGTCGCCGGCGGGCCGGCGTCACTCGGCCAGCGGGCGGGTCTGGCTCAGATGCTCGTAGCCGGCCTCGGACGACTCGCGCAGCAGCGCCACGCAGCGTTCGTGTTCGGCCTCTTCGCCGATCCGGCGGGCAGCCCCCGCCAGTGCCCACAAGGCCCGCAGGAACCCCTGGTTCGGCTCGTGCTCCCACGGGACGGGACCGCCGCCCCGCCAGCCCGCCCGGCGCAGCGCATCCAGGCCCCGGTGGTAGCCGGTGCGGGCGAACGCGTAGGCCGCCACGTCGGAATTCAGGTCACCGACGGCCAGCGCGCCCTCGGCGAGGATCGCCCAGACCAGGCTGGAGTCCGGATGCGCGGCCACCACCTCCAGGAACCGGTCCCGGCCGTGGTCGACCAGTTCCGCGACGGCCGGGTCGTCCGGCAACTCGATGGGCCCGGGCTGTGGCGCGTCGGCCAGCGGCAGGTTCGACATGATCCCCAGCCTAGGGGTACGACGCGGGCCCGCCCCCGAGGGGACGGGCCCGGCGCCGCGCGCGTCGATCAGCCGATCGTCTTGCCCGCCGAGCGCAGTTGCTGGCAGGCCTCGACGATCCGGGCGGCCATGCCGGCCTCGGCCGACTTGCCCCAGGCCCGCGGGTCGTACAGCTTCTTGTTGCCGACGTCGCCGTCGATCTTCAGGACGCCGTCGTAGTTGCGCAGCATGTGGTCCACGACCGGCCGCGTGTAGGCGTACTGGGTGTCGGTGTCGATGTTCATCTTGATGACGCCGTAGTCGACCGCGTCCGAGATCTCCTGCTCCGAAGAGCCGGAGCCGCCGTGGAAGACCAGGTAGAACGGGCTCTCCTGGCCGTACTTGGCGCCGACCTGCTCCTGGATGTCCTTGAGCACCTGCGGACGCAGCTTGACGTGGCCCGGCTTGTAGACGCCGTGGACGTTGCCGAAGGTGAAGGCGGTGATGTAACGCCCCTGGTCACCAAGGCCGAGCACCTCGGCGGTGCGCATCGCGTCGGCGATCGAGGTGTACAGCTTCTCGTTGATCTCGCCGACGACACCGTCCTCCTCGCCGCCGACGGCGCCGATCTCGATCTCGAGGATCATCTTGGCCTTGCTGGTGCGGCCCAGCAGTTCCTCGGCGATCTGCAGGTTGCGCTCGGTGTCGTCCAGCGCCGAGCCGTCCCACATGTGGGAGTTGAACAGCGGGTCCTGGCCACGGGCGACCCGCTCCTCGCTGATCGCCAGCAGCGGCCGGACGTAGCTGTCGAGCTTGGGCTCGGGGCAGTGGTCGGTGTGCAGCGCGACCTGAATCGGGTACTGCGCGGCGACCACGTGGGCGTACTCGGCCAGCGCCACCGCACCGGCGACCATGTTCTTGATGGTGGGTCCGGAGGCGTACTCCGCGCCACCGGTGGAGACCTGCACGATGCCGTCCGAACCCGCCTCGGCGAAGCCCGCCAGCGCGGCGTTCAGGGACTGCGACGAGGTCACGTTGATGGCCGGGTAGGCGTATGAACCCGCCTTGGCCTTGTCGAGCATCTCGGCGTACTTCTCGGGGTTNGCAATGGGCATGCGGTCTCTCCTCGCGTCGGCGGCCGTCTCCCGCACGCGATTCGGGGACGGTTCTTGTTGCTCAGTCTGTCAAAGACCGGACGCCTGGTCAGCCGATGGACGAATCTGCATCAATCCCACGTGCGCACCACGCCCGAACGGTCGCGAAACGCTGCGTTCAGTCGTCCAGCCGGGACAGGTCGATCCAGCTGCGGCCGCCCGACAGCGCCCGGATCGCACTGTCGAGGGTGGCCGGCAGGGCGTCCAGGTAGTCCATCGGCACCCGCGCCGACTGCCCTTCGCGCGACTCGAAGACCAGTTCGGGGGAACGGCCGAGGCTCCGCGGTTCGGCCTTGAGGCCGCCGACCTGCGGCCAGGACAGCCACTGGGCCGCCACCCACAATCCCTCGCGGGTGACGGCCACCGCCGGGCCCTCACCCACCCGCTTCAGTTCGCCGCGGGCGATCGACAACCCCACGAGCGAGATCGCGAGCCAGATCAGGCCGGTGGCGGACGACAAGGCGATCACCCAGGGACCCCAGGTGCCGAGCTGATCGCGGTAGAAGTACCAGATGGCCACCCCGATCAGGATCGAGATCACCAGCGAAAAGACCCGTTGGCGCAGTTCGGCCTTCCGCCGGGCCACCGCCTGCATGGCGGGCTCGGGGGCGTAGGACACCACGAACTCGCCGCCGTTCATGGCGTCATCCTAGGGGCGGGTGGGTCGGGCGCCCCGACCCACCGCAGGGCCCAGTGGTACATCGCGATCGCCGCGGCCGCGCCGGCGTTGATCGACCGGGTCGAGCCGTACTGGGTGATCGCGACCAGCGCCGCACAACCCTCCACCATGCGTTGCGTCAGCCCGGGACCCTCGGAGCCGAACACCAGACAGCTCGCCTCCGGCGGCTCGAACGTCTCCAGAGGTACCGCCCCCGGCAGGTTGTCGACCCCGACCGGGACGACCCCCGTNCCGGCCAGGTCGGCGAAGAAGCCGGCCTCGTCGGCGTGGTGGACGACGTGCAGGTAGCGGTCGGTGACCATCGCGCCGCGCCGATTCCAGCGGCGCCGGCCGATCACGTGGACGCGGGCCACGTTGAACGCGTTGGCGGTCCGGACGATGGAGCCGATGTTGAAGTCGTGCTCCCAGTTCTGGATCGCGACCTCGAGAGCGTGCCGCCGGGAGTCCAGATCGGCCACGATGGCCTCGACGCTGAGGTAGCGGTAACGGTCGATCACGTTGCGCCGGTCCCCGTGTTCGAGCAGGGCGGGATCGTAGCGCTGGCCCTCCGGCCAAGGCTCCGGATGCGGCCCGACGCCGGGGTCGCTCACAGCGTTCACCTCGTCCTCGCTCAGCGACCGCACAAACGCCCACGCTACCCTGAGTCCTTGTGAACCTGCTGCCCCACCTCGTCCCGCTGCTGCTGCCGGACTGGCTCGACCCGGAGTACATCCTCACCCATCTCGGCAACTGGGCCCTGTGGGGCGCCGCCCTGATCGTGTTCGTCGAGTGCGCGATCTTCCCGGTGCTGCCCGGCGATTCGCTGCTCTTCGCGGTCGGCATGTTCGTCGCCAACGACGCCCAGATCATCCACCTCAGCTCCGACAAGGTGAGCACCCTGCTGCTGAGCATGCTGATCCTGGTGGTGTTCGCCGTACTCGGGAACGTGGTCGGGTACTGGGTGGGCAAGACGATCTCGCCCTGGCTGTTCAAGGAGCGTTCCGGGTTCATCGGCAAGGTGTTCTCGGCCAAGCACCTGCAGCAGACCCACGACTTCTTCGAGCGGTACGGGCCGCGCGCGCTGATCCTCGGGCGCTTCGTCCCCTTCGTCCGGACGTTCATCACGATGGTCGCCGGGGCGGCCGGGATGACCTTCCGCACCTACATCACGTACACGGCGATCGGCGCGGTGATCTGGGCTGCGGGGTTGACCCTGCTGGGCTTCTTCCTCGGGACGATCCCCTTCATCAAGACCAACCTGGAGGTCGTGCTGATCGCGATCGTCCTGGTGTCGGTGCTGCCGATGGTGTGGGAGTACGTCCGGAGCCGGCGCGCCGCCTCGGGCGGGACCGCGCCTCTCATGGAGGACTGACTCCCCGAACACCCGAAGGGCCCCGGATCGCTCCGGGGCCCTTCGGCTCACATTCGGGTCAGGACGGAGGGTTGTAGCCCTGCTGGCCATGCTGCTGGCCCGCCTGCGGGGGCTGCCCGTACTGCTGGGGCTGCCCATACTGCTGCGGCTGCCCGTACTGCTGGGGCTGCCCATACTGCTGCGGCTGCCCGTACTGGGGCAACGCCTCGGGCTGCGGGGCGGGTGCCTCCAGCGACCCGGGGGCAGGGGCGTTGTCCAGCCGGCCCTGGTAGGCCTGCGGGTTGGGCAGCTCGTCCGACGACCGCGGAGCGGCCTGGAGCTGCTCGTTNGGTCGGCTCGCTGCGGGGGCTTCCGGCTGGTCGCCGCGGTAGCTGATCTCGCCGAAGTTCACCTCCGGGGCTTGGCGAACCTGGGCGTCGTTGACCTCGAAGTAGGTGGCCTTCGCGAAGTTGAACATGCCGGCCACGATGTTGGAGGGGAACGAGTCGATCTTGGTGTTGTAGTTGCGGACGTTCGCGTTGTAGAAACGGCGTCCGGCGGCGATGCGGTCCTCGGTGTCGGTCAGTTCGCGCTGCAGTTCCAGGAAGTTCTGGTTGCTCTGCAACTGCGGGTAGGCCTCGACGCTCACGATCAGGTTCCGGACGGCCTGGGACAGCTGCTCTTCGGCCTGGGCCCGCTGTTCGGCGGTGCCGCCCTGCTGGGCCAGCGCCGCGGCCTGGTTGCGCATCCGGGTGACGCCCTCGAGGGTGTTGCGCTCGTGGGCCGCGTAGGCGCGCACGGTCTCCACCAGCCGGGGNATCAGGTCGTAACGCCGGTTGAGTTCGACGTCGATCTGACGCCATGACTCCTGGATCATGTTCCGGTCGCGGGCGAAGCCGTTGTACAGCCCCACGGCGTAGAGGCCGAGGATGACGGCGAGCACCACCACGACCAGAAGAAACACCAGAAATCCGTTCATGTGGATTCTCCTTGTCGTCGGATTGCGGCCCAGCCTAACGGCTGGAGGTGGCTCAACCCAGAGCGAGGCACCGGCGCGGTGCGTCCTGGTGCGGCCACGGACTCCCGGGGTGCGCCGCCGAGCGTCCGGGCGCTCAAAGCCCCAGGTCGGCCAGGCCGACCGCGAACCGGTACGGCACGCCCGCGGCCTCAATGCGCTCCTTGGCGCCGGTGTCGCGGTCGACGATGACGGCGACGCCGACCACCTCNCCTCCTTCGGCGCGCACCGCCTCGATGGCCTCCAGGGGCGACCCGCCCGTGGTCGAGGTGTCCTCGACCACCAGCACCCGGCGGCCCGCGACCGAGGCTCCCTCGATCCGCTTCTGCATGCCGTGCGCTTTCGCGGCCTTGCGGACGACGATCGCGTCGGTGCGGCCTCCGGCCGCCGCAGCGGCGTGCAGCATGGCCGTGGCCACCGGATCGGCACCCATCGTCATCCCGCCGACGCAGTCATACGTCCAGTCGGCGACCAACTCGCGCATCACCCGTCCGACGAGCGGGGCCGCCGCGCCGTCGAGGGTGACCCGGCGCATGTCGACGTAGTAGTCGGCCTCCTTGCCGGAGGTGAGCGTGACCCTGCCGTGGACGACGGCCAGTTGCTTGATGTGCTCGATGAGGGCGGCGCGATCGGACATGGCGCCCAATCTAGCCCGGCCGGACGGCCCGCTCGCGGCACCGGACGACAGGCCGGGGGCCTACTTCGCGACGGTCTCCACCAGTTCGCCGAAGGCGACGCTGCGCTCGGGGGAATGGAAGAAGTTGGCGCAGGTGATGAGGGTGATCAGGGCCTTCGTCGGCTTGGCGTCCGGATGCCCCGGAACCGGATCGATCACCCAGGTTTCCGACTTGTCCACGGTCAGGTCGCTCGGGTTGTTGGTGAGCCGGTAGGTGTAGATCGCGTCGCGTGTCTCGACCTGGATCAGCGCACCCTGTTCGAGCTCCGGCAACTGGACGAACGGGCCGGATCTGCCGCGATGCCCGGCCAGGGCGAAGTTTCCGATCTGCCCTGGCCCGGCGGTCCCGGGGAACCAGCCGACGCCCACGCTGAGCGCGTACTCGCTGATGCCGTCGACAACCGCCACCTCGTAGTCGGGACCGAACCCGGGCACCCGCAGCAGGCCCATGGCCTGATCGGGGACGGGGGCCGTCTCCGGCATCCCCTGGGCCCAGCGCTTCTTGACCTCGCTCACCTGGGCGCGTGCACCCTGCTCGTCGATGACCGGCTCGAAGTAGGCCTGGTAGGTGTACCAGCCCACGCAGGCCAGCCCGATGAGCACCAGCAGACCGCCCAGCCACCTGAGCACCGGGCGTCTCGTGCGCCGGGCGCGACGGGGAGCGCCGGGCACGGCGCGGCGGCCTTCGGTCGTGGTCACGGCGTTCATTGTGCGCCCCGGATTCGACCCGCACCAGTCAGCTGAACCAGGTGCGCCCCGTGGGTGGGCCCGGCGACCGCTCGGGAGCCGCGTCGTCGAACGGGACGGCCTGGCCGACCCAGCGGTCCAGATCCCGGCCGTGCAGGAGCCGGTACGGGAAGGCGGCCCCGGCGGCGCCACGGGTGAGAGCCGCGACGGGCAGTTCGACACCGGCCGCGACGAGCACCAGGTTGCCGAACCGTCGACCCTTGACCACCGCCGGTTCGCCGCTGAGCACCACGTGGCGGAAGCTGCGCCGCAGCCCGGCCACGCATCGTTTGCCCCACCGGAACGGGCCGGCGTCGGTGAGGTTGACGATCAGCACCGCGCCCGGCCGGAGCACCCGGCGCGCCGTCGCAAAGAACCCCGAGGTGGCCAGGTCGCCCGGGACGTGGTGGCCGTCGAACGCATCGAGGATGACCGCGTCGGCGTAGTCGTCCGGCATCGCGTCCAGGCCGGTTCGTCCGTCGACCTCGCGGACCTTGATGCCGCTGTTCCGGGGCAGCGGCAGCTTGCGGCGCACCTCGTCGGTGAGCGCGGCGTCGGGCTCGCACACGATCTGCGCGGTGTGCGGACGGACGGCCGCGATCCACCGCGGAATGCTCAGGCCGCCGCCGCCCAGGTGGATGACCCGCAGCCGCTCGTCCGCCGGCCGGGTGAGGATCGTGAGCCGCAGCGCTTCGGTGATCCGCTGAACGTATTCGAAATCCACGTGGGTCGGATCCGACAGGTCGACCCAGGATTGAGAGGTGTCGCCCGTCACCACCCGGAACGCCCCGGGCCGGAACGGGTCGGGCACCACGCGTTCGCTCACCCGTTCAGGTTAGGCGCCACGACCCGGGCGCCCCGCCGGATCGGTGCCGCTGTCCTCGGCTCGCCCTAGAGTGTCAGGCAAGTGAGGCAAGGAGGCGCTCATGAACATCGAGAAGGTCTGGTTCGGCTTCTTCATTACCCTCGCCGCGACCCTGAACTTCGGTTTCTGGATCGGCGACATGGATCGTCCCGAACTGCACAGCGTGTGGGGCCTGACGGGCGCCATCGTCGTGAGCCTGATCGCCACCGTGCTCAAGTTCGGGGACCGGACCCAGCTGGGCGCGGTACACCTGGCCACGAGCCTGGTGGCCGACGTCCAACTGATCATCGGGGCCATCATCTGGTCCTGGGCCGCCCAATCGCCCGCGGGCATGACCGGGGCGATGATGGCCCAGGTGGTGTCGATGTCCGGCGGTGCGCTGCTGGCCAACATCATCTCCGTCGTGCTCATGGTGAGCGAGACGATCACCATCCGGCGCTGAGCCGCGGCGGCCTGACGTGAACAACGTCCTGTACCTGTTTCTGAGGCGGATGCGCTTCCCGCTCGTCCTGATCATCGTCATCTACGCGATCACGGTGGTCGGTCTCGCGCTGGTGCCGGGCGTGGACGATCAGGGCAACCCGACCGAGGGCATGGGGCTGTTCAACGCGTTCTACGTGATCTCCTACACCTCCACCACCATCGGGTTCGGCGAACTGCCGCACCCCTACTCGGTGTCCCAGCGGCTGTGGATGACGTTCTCGATCTACCTGACCGTGATCGGCTGGTCCTACTCCGTGATCACGATGATCTCGCTGGTCCAGGATCCGCTGTTCCAGTCGGCGATGCGCGCCGGACGGTTCGCACGCCGGGTGAAGCGGCTGCACGAGCCGTTCTACATCGTCTGCGGCGTCGGCGAGACCGGCAGCCTGGTGTGTCACGGGCTCGACCGCCTGGGCCTGCGGTTCGTCGTGGTCGACGCCAACGCCGAGCGGCTGCAGGCGATGCGCCTGGAGGACTTCCGCTCCGACNCCCCGATGGCACCCGGCGACGCCTCCCAGCCGGCCACCCTGACCACCGCCGGCTTGCTGTCGAAGCACTGCCGGGGAGTAATGGCGTTGGCGGTGGACGACGCCACCAACCGGGCCATCGCGGTGACCGTGCGGCTGCTGGCCCCGGAGGTGCCGGTGATGGCCCGGGTGGGCGATCCGACCCAGGATCTGAACATGGGGGCGTTCGGCGGAGACTTCATCGCCAACCCGTTCGAGCGGTTCGCGCAGCACCTCGCCGAGGCCGTCGCGACCCCGAGGCGTNTCCACCTGCGCGAGATCCTCACCGGCCTGCCGGGCGACCCGTTGCCGGCGAAGCACCGGCCGCCGCGCGGGCACTGGATCATGTGCGGGTATGGACGCTTCGGCCACCGGATCCGCGAGAGCCTCNGAAGCGGCGGGCCTGGGGTCACGGTGATCGACAAACTGCACTACGGCGAGCCGGGCGTCGACATCGAAGGCACCGGGACGGACGCGCCCTGCCTGATGCGGGCCGGCATCACGATCTCGGCGGGGATCGTGGCCGGCAACGCCAACGACTTGAAGAACCTGGCCATCGCGCTGATCGCCAGAGAACTGAACCCCGGCATCTTCATCGTCACCCGGCAGAACCAGCTCAGCAACCAGCCCCTCTTCGACGCGTTCGCCGACGACCTGCCCATGCAGCCCAGCCGCATCGTGGCGCGCGAGTTCCTGGCCCTCATCACCACCCCGCTGCTGGGTCGGTTCATCGACCTCATCCCGGCCCGGGACGAGCCGGAGTGCGGTCAACTGAGCCGCGCGCTGGCCCGGGTGAACCGGGGCTCGNTCCCCGAGGTCTGGAGCCTCACCGTCGACGAAACGGACGCCCCGGCCGCCGTCCTCGAACTCGCCCAGGGTCGCTGGGTGACCACGGGGCACCTGCTGGTCGACCCGTTCGATCGGGCGGTGCCGGCCGACGTGCTGGTCCTGCTGGTGGCCCGTGGGGACGAGATCGTGTCCCTCCCCCGACCGACTNTCCACCTGGAACCCGGCGACCAGGTGCTGCTCGCGGGCTCCNCGGAGGCCTACCGCGCCATGCGGCTCGTCCTCACCCACGCCAACCTGCTCGACTACGTGCGCACCGGACGGGAACGGCACGGCGGCTGGCTCTGGCAGCGGCTGCAGGCCGCCCGGCGGGCGCGGGCGAAGCGCCGGGATCGCTCGGGGGCCCGGTGATNNGACCTCGTCCAGCCACCCGAGGCTGCCCGCGGGGTCGCGGCCGCCCTCCTGGCGGCGGTCCTGTTCGGGCTGAGCACCCCGCTGGCCAAGCCGCTGGTCGCCGGAGCGCCGCCCGTCCTGGTGGCCGGGTTGTTGTACCTGGGCTCGGGGCTCGGCCTGTTCGCGTGGCGCCGGGTGCGCCGGGCGCCCGCCGTCCGGTTGTCCGGGACGTCGTGGGGCTGGCTGGCGGCCGCCGTGGGCTGCGGCGGGTTGCTGGCGCCGCCGCTGCTGCTCGCCGGACTGACCGGGCTTGCGGCCGCCCCGGCGTCGCTGCTGCTGAACGCGGAGGCGGTCTTCACCGCACTCATTGCCTGGGTCGTGTTCCGCGAGAACGTGGACACCCGCGTGGCCCTCGGGTTCGCGGCCATCGTGGCCGGCGGCCTGGTGCTGGCCTGGCCGGGCGGGTCCGCGGGCAGCGTCGCGGTCGGGCCGACCCTGCTGGTGCTGGCCGCCTGCGCGCTCTGGGCGCTGGACAACAATCTGACTCGGCGGGTCGCCGAGGTCGACGCGACCTGGCTGGCGATGGTCAAGGGCCTGGCTGCCGGTGGCACGAACACGGCGCTGGCGCTCGCCGGCGGCGCCAGGACCGGACCCGTGGCCAGCGTGGCCGTCACCCTGCTCATCGGCCTCTTCTGCTACGGGGTCAGCCTCAGCCTCTTCGTCGTGGCGCTACGGCACCTCGGTGTGGCCCGGACCGGTGCCTACTTCTCCACGGCCCCGTTCGTCGGCAGCGTGGCCGCCGTCGTGCTGTGGAGCGAACCGGTGACCTGGCGGCTGCTGGTCGCGGGGTCCTTGATGGCGTTGGGCGTGTGGTTGCACCTCACTGAGCGGCACGAGCACCGGCACCGCCATGAGGCGCTCACCCACGACCACCTGCACGACCACGCCGACGGGCATCACGACCACGAGCACCCGCCCGGCACCCCACCGGGGCCGCACCGGCACCGGCACACCCACACGCCCGTGGTCCACAGCCATCCGCATTACCCCGACCTGCACCACCGGCACCGGCACGGGCACGGGTCACCAGGCGGCGATGGTCCCGTCGGCGCGTGATTCGGTGCCACCCTCGAAGACGCCCGTGACCGGGTCGCGCCGGATCACCTGACCGCGGCCGAATCGGCCCTGATCCTCCTGGATGCTCACGTCGTGACCCCGCGCGGCCAGGGCCGCCACCAACCGCGCCGGGAGGTGCGGCTCCACCTCCACCCGGCGTCCGGCGAGCCACTGCCAGCGCGGCGCGTCGAGGGCGGCCTGGGCATCGAGGCCCTCGGCGAGCAGGCGCTCCAGGACCTGCAGGTGCCCTTGTGGCTGCATGAACCCGCCCATCACCCCGAACGGGCCGACCGGCTCCCCATCGGGCCGGCTCAGGAACCCCGGAATGATCGTGTGGTAAGGGCGTTTACCCGGCGCCAGCACGTTCGGATGCCCCGGTTCGAGGACGAAGCCGCAGCCGCGGTTGTGCAGCGCGATCCCCGTGCCGGGCACCACGATGCCGCTGCCGAACCCCATGTAGTTGCTCTGGATGAGGCTGACCATGGTGCCCCCGTCGTCCGCGGCGGCGAGGTAGACGGTCCCCGAGCCGGGCGGCTCCACGCCCGGATCGCCGGCTCGCTCGCCGATGGCGTCGCGCAGGCGCGCCAGCCTGGCCGGTTCGAGCAGTGCCGCTGTGTCGACCGGATCGGTTCGCGGATCGGCGACGTCGGTGAACGCGTCGGCGAACCCACGCTTCATGGCCTCGATCCGCCGGTGCAATGCGCGCCCCTCGTCCCGNCTCGTCGGCCTCTCCGAGAACCCCAGGGCGATCAGCGCGGCGATGCCCTGGCCGTTGGGTGGCAGTTCGTGGACGAGGTGGCCACGGTGTGCGATCGACAGCGGAACCACCCATTCGCTGTGGTGTGCGGCGAGGTCGCCGGCGCGCAGCCAACCNCCGGTGGCTCGGCTGTGCGCATCGATCGCCGCCGCGATGCGGCCGGTGTAGAACGCCTCNCCGCGGCTGGCCGCGATCGCCTCCAGGGTGCGGGCATGGGCCTCGCTGCGCCACAGCGCCCCCGGCCGCGGGACGAACCCGGGCGGCGCGAAGGTGGCGAACCACTCGGCCAGCGGGGCCTCGTTGCGGCGCCGGTAGGACGCAATGGCCCGCGCCCAGTTCGCCGCCACCACCGGCGACAGCGGGAACCCGTCCCGGGCCAGCCGGACGGCGGGACCGAGCACGTCGGAGAACGGCAGCGTCCCGAACCGGCCGTGCAGGTCCGCCCAGCCGCGCACCTGCCCCGGCACCGTGACGGGTGCCCAGCCGACGGACGGCAGGCCGGCCCGCCGATCAGTGTGCAGTTCACCACTGACTACGGTGGTCAACTGCACACTGTTCTCCGCACCTGCGCGGCCGAGGCGATCCAGGTCGAGGAGGGCGGGCGCCGCCCCGCTGGCATTGAGCCCGTGCAGACAGCCCTCGGCCCAGACGATTGCGAACAGGTCCCCGCCCAGGCCATTGCTGGTCGGTTCGACGACGGTGAGCGCAGCGGCGGTGGCCACCGCGGCATCCACCGCGTTGCCNCCGGACCGCAACATCGCCAGGCCCGCCTGGGCGGCCAGCGGCTGGGTCGTGGCAACCATGCCTCGTCCGGCGAACACGGGACGACGGAGCAGGGAGCCGGACATAGGGCAGACCTACCAGAATGCCCGGCCGTCAGCCAAGTGTCACCACCCCGGGGATGGAGTGATGCGAGCGACCCGCTGCCTACCGTGGAAGGGCCGGGATAACACCCTGTTCCCGGACGAAAGGAGTTGCGATGACCGACCGCACCGACAACTGGGCGGATCGTCCCGCCGACCAGGCCGACGACCTGCGCTACGACCGAGACGGAGACGGCAACGTCAGCTTCGGCGAACGAGTCCGGGGCGCCTTCGACGACCTGATCCATGGCGACGACCAGACCCGCCGCGACGACGTCGTCGACGCTCCGGCCGCCGATCGTGACCGCGACGGCGATGTCGGCCTGGACGACACGGTCGGCGGTGCTGTCGACCGGGCCATCAGTACCGACGACCCGAACCGCAACAACGTCGGCGACGGCGTCGACGACAACCGCGACTGGGACCGCGGGGCCGCCGCCGCAGCAACGCACGCAGTGGCCGGCGGCGCGGCCGCCACCTCCGTGGATCGGGACCGTGACGGCGACGTGGGCCTCGGCGACCGGGTCGGCACCGCCGTCGACCGGGCCATCAGTACCGACGACCCGAACCGCAACAACGTCGGCGACGGCGTCGACGACAACCGCGACTGGGACCGCGGCCGCACCGATGCGGGCGGCGCCGATCCGGTCGGCGGCGGCTACCGGGATGAGGAGCCGGAGTTGGTCGAGCGCCAGCTGCAGATGAATCCCGGCCCGCGCACCGAAGACGTCGACGATGCCGACCTGACCGCGGAACAGGAACGCATCAACCCGGGTCCGAACAGCTCGGACGTCTAGACCGCCTCGCGTCAGGCACAGCCACGGCGCCCGTCCCTCCTGGGTCGGGCGCCGTGCGTAATGGCTCAGGCGACGACGCTGAGGCCGGTATTGTCGGGGTTCACGTCGAACCGGACGGTGTCGCCGTCGATGACGTCCCCGGCCAGCATCCGGCGGGCCAGCGCGTCCTCCAGGGTCGTCTGGACGAGCCGCTTCAGCGGCCGGGCCCCGTAGACCGGATCGAACCCGGTGAGGGCCAGCCAGTCCTTGCCGGCTTCGGTGACCTCGACCGCGATCCGGCGCTCGGCCAGCCGGGCGTTGAGCCGGCGCAGCTGGATGTCGACGATCTTGCTGAGGTCGTCGGTGCCGAGCGGCTCAAACATGACGACCTCGTCCAGCCGGTTCAGGAACTCGGGCTTGAACGCCTGCCGCACGACCCCNATCACAGCCTGCTGCTTCAGCTCCGAATCCAGGCTCTGGTCGGCCAGGTACTGGGAGCCGAGGTTGCTGGTCATGATCAGGATCACGTTGCGGAAGTCGACCGTCCGGCCCTGGCCGTCGGTGAGCCGCCCGTCGTCCAGCACCTGAAGCAGGATGTTGAACACCTCGGGGTGGGCCTTCTCGACCTCGTCGAGCAGGATCACCGAGTACGGACGACGCCGCACCGCCTCGGTCAACTGGCCGCCCTCCTCGTAGCCGACGTAGCCCGGAGGGGCGCCCACGAGGCGGGACACCGAGTGCTTCTCGCCGTACTCGCTCATGTCGATGCGCACCATCGAGTGCTCGTCGTCGAACAGGAACTCCGCGAGCGCCTTGGCCAGCTCGGTCTTGCCGACGCCGGTGGGTCCGAGGAACAGGAACGAGCCGGTCGGCCGGTTGGGGTCGGAGATGCCGGCCCGGGAGCGCCGGACAGCGTCGCTCACCGCGACCACGGCCTTGCGCTGCCCGATCAGGCGCTCCCCNAGCCGGTCCTCCATGCTGAGCAGCTTCTCGCTCTCGCCCTCCATGAGCTTGCCGACGGGGATGCCCGTCCAGGCGGCGACGACCTCGGCGACATCGGTCGCCGACACCTCCTCCGACACCATCGGGGTGACGTTGCGCTCGGCTTCGGCGGCCGCGTCCATCTCGGCTTCCAGGCCGGGGATCTGGCCGTAGAGGATCTGCGAGGCCTTCGTCAGGTCACCCTCACGCTGCGCCTTGTCAGCCTCAACGCGCAGGGCGTCCACCTGCTTCTTCAGGTCGCCGACCCGGTTGAGGCTCGACTTCTCGGCCTCCCAGCGGCCCTCCAGGCCGCGCAGGTGCTCCTTGGCGTCGGCCAGTTCGGCCTGCAGCCGGTCGTAGCGCTCACGGGAAGCCGGGTCGGTCTCCTTCTCCAGCGCGAAGCTCTGCATGGTCATCCGGTCGATCTGGCGGCGCAGCTTGTCGATCTCCTCCGGCGAGGAGTCGATCTCCATCCGCAGCCGGGAGGCGGCCTCGTCGATCAGGTCGATCGCCTTGTCGGGAAGCTGCCGGGAGGTGATGTACCGGTTCGACAGGGACGCCGCGGCGACCAGCGCGCCGTCCGTGATCCGCACCTTGTGGTGGGCCTCGTAGCGCTCGCGCAGGCCGCGCAGGATCGCGATCGTGTCCTCCACGGACGGCTCCCCGACGAACACCTGCTGGAAGCGCCGCTCCAGCGCGGGGTCCTTCTCGATCCGCTCGCGGTACTCGTCCAGCGTCGTGGCGCCGATCATCCGCAGTTCGCCGCGGGCCAGCATCGGTTTGAGCATGTTGCCGGCGTCCATGGACGAGTCGCCGGTGGCGCCGGCGCCGACCACGGTGTGCAGTTCGTCGATGAAGGTGATGATCTTGCCCTCGGCGTCGCGGATCTCGTTGAGGACGGCCTTGAGCCGCTCCTCGAACTCGCCGCGGTACTTGGCGCCGGCCACCATGCTGGCAAGGTCGAGCGAGACGACCCGGCGGCCCTTGAGCGAATCGGGGACGTCGCCGGCGACCACGCGCTGGGCGAGGCCCTCGACCACGGCGGTCTTGCCGACGCCAGGCTCGCCGATGAGGACGGGGTTGTTCTTCGTCCGGCGCGCGAGGACCTGGATGACGCGCCGGATCTCGGCGTCCCGTCCGATGACCGGGTCGAGCTTGCCTTCGCGAGCCCGGGCGGTCAGGTCGACCGAGTACTTGTCGAGCGCGGACTCGCCGCCCTCCTGCTCGGCCGAGGTGATCCGCTTGTCGCCGCGGGCCTCGTTGAACGCCTTCGCCAGCGCGTCGGCGGTGGCGCCGAGGTCGGTGAGGATCTTCTTGGCGTCGGTCTGGACGGACGCCAGCGCGATCAGCAGGTGTTCGGTGGCGACGAACTCGTCGCCGAGCTGCTCGGACCGGGTCTCGGCGTCGGCGAGCACGCGCGCCAGCCCGCCCGACATGTTGGGCTGCGCGACCGAGTTGCCGGACGCGCTGGGCAGCTTGGTGATGGCGCCGCGCGCGGCGGCGTCCACCACCTGCGGATCGGCACCGACCGCGGAGAGCAGGGTGCCGACGGTGTTGTCGGGCACCATCAGCAGGGCGTGCAGCAGGTGCACCGGCTCGGCCGTGGGGTTGCCGTTGGTCAGCGCGTTGCGCAGCGCGCCGGAGACGGCGTCGCGGCTCTTAGCGGTGAGCTTGGAAGTGTCCATGCGGGATGTTTCTCCTCGTCAGAGTGACGTTGGTGAAAGTTGAGTTCACTAGACTCAACTATCATAGCCGTTGGGATATTCCGCGCGGCGGAGCAACCCGGCGCACCCGTGCCAGGATGAGGCGTGAGCCCCGAACTCATCGCGCCGAACGTCCGCTTCTTCGACTCCTGGCAGGCCAACACCGCCGAATGGCAGGACGACCACCAAGCCGGGGCCGGGGTGTGGATCGCCGACGAGTTGGGCTTCGACCTCGCCACGCGGGACGGCTTCGCCGGCTGGGTGGAGCGGCTGCTGGTCGAAGCCGACCCGTCCTTCATCGCTCCGGGCGGCCGGGTGCCGGCGACCACGCTGTGGGTCGTCGAGGGCGAGGAGTACCTCGGGGCGGTGAACCTGCGGCACCGGCTGAACGAGTTCCTGGCGCGGATCGGCGGCCACATCGGCTACGGAATCCGGCCCTCGGCGCGGCGCCGCGGGCTGGCGACGTTCGCCTTGCGTGGCGCGCTGGCCCGCGCGGCCAACCTCGGCATCGAGCGGGCGTTGGTCACCTGCGACGTCGGCAACGAGGGGTCGTGGCGGACGATCGAACGCTGCGGCGGGGTGCTGGAGAGTGTGATCGAACCCGACGCCGAGGCGCTGGCCCGCGGCTTCGACCAGCCGAAACGCCGGTACTGGGTGCCGACCGGCCTTCGACCCTGACCGCTATCTCCCGACCCTCAGGGCCACCCCTCGACCCTGACGCGACCGCTCACCCTCACGGCTGCCCCCGAACCCTGACGGCCAGCGCTCACCCTTCACGGCTGCCCCCGGACCCAGACGGCCGCCCCTCACCCTCCCGGCTGCCCTTCGACCGCCTGGGTCCGCTGGAACACCGCGGCGAGTTCACGCAGGTCGGCCCGATAGCGGCGCATCGAGCAGCCCCGGCCGTCGGGCTTGAGCCCGATCCCCTCGTCCGTCCAGTGCGGAGTGGCCTTGACCAGCAGGTCGGGCGGGAACTCCCCGACGCGTTGGTCACCCGCCACCACGGGACGGACGAGCCGAACCGCGCCAGGATCGCGCCCACCTGGCGGGGGCCCGTGCCGACCAGCCGGGCCAGGTCGCCGTAGCTGGCCACACGGCCCGGCGGGATGCACTCGGTGGCCAGCAGCACCCGCTCGACCAGCCACTCGTCCACGCCGGCCACCCTAGCCGCGGCGTGGGCGGGGCCCGCTACCCTGCCGTCATGATCAAGCACATCGTCGCCTGGCAGTTCGCGGACGAGGCCGAGGGGCGGGACAAGGCCGCCAACGTCGCGCTCGTCGCCGAGGGTTTGCGGGCATTGGTCGGGGTCGTGCCGGGGATCCGGGATTTCGAGGTGGTTGTGCCGCAGGAGGGGCTCGAATCGACGCTGGACCTGCTGCTGTTCTCGTCCTTCGACGACGCCGAGGCGTTGCAGGCCTACGTCGTGCACCCCGCTCACCAGGAGGTCGCGAAGCTGATCGCTGCGGTGCGGCGGGAGCGGCACTGCGTCGACTACGACCCCGCGGCGCTCTGACCCGACTCAGCCTCGGTCGAGTGCGGCCAGGTCCCGCTGAGCCTGCTGGTGGGCCGATTCAGCCTGCTGCAGGACCGCGGCAGCGTCGTGCAGTTCGTCCGCTACCGCAGTAGCCGCGGCCCGCGCTTGTGTCTCCGCGGCCTCCGCCGCCCGCAGTTCGGCGCGCAGGTCGGCGACCTCCTGGCTGGCCCGGTCCAACCGGCCCCGCGCCGACTCCTCCGCCGCCTCAGCGCCCGCCAGGGCTTCCTGGGCGTCTGCCAGGACGGCCGCCGCCCGCTCGACCCGTTCGGTTGCCGCCCGCCGGCGTTCGTCCGTCCCGTCGGAGAGCGCCGGGGTGGGTGCTGCCGTCGCGCCCGCCGCGACCGGGGCCGGCATGGCCGGGTCCGGAAGGCCCAAGGGAATCCGAACCCCGCGTAGGTCCGGGCCCTCTCCAGCCGGCCGCTGGTGACGTCGTCCAGCGCCGCCGGGTCGGCGAGGGCTGCGGCGTAGGTGCCCGCCACCTCGGCCCGGACGGCTTCACCCCGGCGTAGCCGGCCGCTTCACCGAGGACCAGCGCGCGGGCCGTGAGATCGTCGACCAGGGTGGCCCGCTCGCGGCCGAGAGTCCGGATCCCGGCCACGTCCACGGACGCGTGCGCCGCCCCAGCCGGTGGGCGAGGTCGGCCAACCGGGCCGCCACGCCCGGGTCGGCGTGGTGTAGCAGGTTCACCAGCCAGGCCGAACGGGTCGGACGCTTGAGCATGCCCAGCCGCTTGGCGAGTTCCTTGTCGCCGGCCTGCCTCGCGGCCGAGACGAGGGCGGTGCGGGCGGCGACGAACTCATCCGGGTCGCGGGCGTACAGCGCGGCGACCGGATCGGGGGCGTCAGAGGCCGAGTTCGTCCCGGGTCGGTCCATAGGCCCCAGCCTTGCTCACCGTGATCGCGGACGTGGCGATGGCGCGCTGGATCGCTGGGCGGACGTCCTCGATGCTCGCGGCGGCCAAACGCGACCGGGAGTCGGCGTCCCCCAACAGCCCTGCGTCGAGCAGGCCCGAGACGAGGCCTGCCATGAACGAGTCTCCCGCGCCGACGGTGTCGGCGACGTCGACCTCGGCGGGTGGCTCCTCGGCCAGTTCGGCGGCATCCCCGACGGCGAACCAGGCCCCGTCCGGCCCGCGGGTCACCACGACGGCGGCGGCCCCCAGGTCGAGCCATTTGCGGACCACATCGATCACCGCTGACCCGGGGTAGAGCCACTCGATGTCCTCGTCGCTGGCCTTGACCAGGTCGGACAGGGAGATCAGATCCTCCATCCGCGGGCGCGCTTCGTCCGGCGCCCCCATCAGGGTGGGCCGGGCGTTGGGGTCGTACGAGATCGTCGCTTGCTCGCGCAGCCGGCGGACCGCATTCAGCACCTGGGAGCTGCCCGGTTCCAGGATCGCGGCGATGCTCCCGGTGTGGACGTGGTCGACAGCGGCGCCCTCCAACAGGGGCGGCAACTCCCAGGACAGGTCGAACCGGTAGGTGGCCCGGCCGGCCTCGTCCACGGTGGCGTAGGCGACGGGNGTGTGCTGGGCGGCGTCGCTGCCGGGCGCGACCTTGACACCGGCGGCGGCGCACGTGGCAGCGATCCGCTCGCCGCGCTCGTCCTGACCGAACCAGGCGGCCAGGGTCACGTCGTGGTCGAGCCGGCCCAGCCCGAAGGCGACGTTCGCGGGGCTGCCGCCCACGTGCTCCGCGATCTCTCCCGCCTGGTCGACGACGTCGATCAAGGCTTCGCCGAGCACCAGCACCGGACTGCTCTTCGACATGGACTCATTCCTTCCGTGCATGACCGCCCCGTTGCGAGTCATTGTCCATCACCCAGCGCCTTGGGGCTGCCGGACCAACGGAAACGCGGGGGCGTACCCGTTCAGTTGGGCTTGGTGGCCACGTAGAGCGCATAGTCGAAGGCCCGGCCCTCGCGAGCGACCGGGACCAGGACTTCGCGGGCGCTGTCATCGAGGCTCCGCAACCGCTGCCACAGCGTCGGCGAACGCGCCTCGCACCAGATCACCAGGCTGCCGCCTGGGGTCAGCCGGTGCCAGGCGGCGGCCTACCCGGGCGCCTCGTACAGGCCCGCGTTGTCGTCCAGGATCAGGAAGCTGGGCCCGTTGTCGACGTCCAGGAGGATCACGTCCCAGGCCGCGGCGGTGTCGGCCAGTTCGTCCTGGACNCCGGCCGGGGCCAGCTCGACCCGAGGATCGTCCGCCATCCGGGCCAGCGTCGACGTGATCCCGCGCCCCGCCCAGTCGATCAAGGGGGCGGCCTGCTCGACCACGCGCACCCTGGCGGCACCCCGGTCGAGCACCCGCGCCGCGGTGCAACCGAGGCCCAGCCCGCCGATGAGGACGCTCCGTCCGGCGACCGCCACGCTCTCGGCCAGGGCCAGCTCGCTGTCGACGTTCACCGAGTCCATCGCGAAGGCGCCGTTGACGATCAACTCGTGGACGACATCGCCTCCCTCACCCCGCTCCCGCAGCGCCACCTCCCCGGTGGGCGTGTCCGCCCGCGCCAGCGTCCGCATTCCGTCAGGGCCGCTCATCCCACGTCCGACCCATCGCCCCGTTCCACCTGGTCACCCCCATGTTGTCAACCGCCCTCCGCGCCATGGCACGCGGTCGCGGCAGGTCACCCGCCTCGTCGTCCAGCGTCCGGTGGAACAACCGGCGCTGGGGATCGGTGAGGTGCTCCTCGGCCACGGTCACCCGAACATCGTGGCAATCGCTGGCCACGGTGTAGCAGAACCCGTCGCGCACCTGACTGTCCTTGTCGGCCCGTCGTTGCAGCGAATCCGAGCGCAGCAGCCGGTTCCAGCGCTGCGCGTCGCCGCGGGANAGCTCGGCCAGCGTCGTCTGGCGCTGCTGGACGATGCCGGCGATCCCGCCGGTGCGGCGCAGCAGCAGGTCCGCCTCCGCGCCCTTCAGATCCGCCGACGGAGCCGCCGGCGGCGCACCTCCCGACGTGGCCGGATCAGCCGACGCGGGTGCCTCGGCCGCTGAGGGCTCACCAGCCGCCGGCTGCGGCAGCTCGCTCGGGCTCACCCCNACCTCGGCCCACCCCTGGGCCACGGCCTCGGCCTGCGCGCTCGTGGCCCCGAAACGGGCCTTCGCGGCGGCGATCGTGAGGCCAGCGAAGTCGGTGAACCCCGTCGTGGGGTGNATCGACGCCCCGGACAGGACGTCGAACCAGACCCGACCCGCACCCTCCCAGGCGTTGCCGCCCAACGAGGTCGCGGCCAGGGCGAACGCGCGGTTGGGAATGCCGGAGTTGATGTGCACGCCGCCGGAGTCGTCCTCGGTCTGCACGAACCGATCCATGTGGTCCGGTTGTGGATCCTTGCCCAGCCGGGGGTCGTCGTAGGCGGTGCCCGGGTGCAGCATGTCGCGCAGCGCGACACCCTTCACCCCGGGCAGCAGCACATCCGCCCCGATCAGCCAGTCGGCGGCCGAGGCGTCCTGGCCGAGGTGGCGCTGCTTGACCAGTACCCCGAACACATCGGAGACGTGCTCGTTCAGCGCCCCCGACTGCCCGCTGTAGTCGAGGTTCGCGGTGTACTGGGTGACGCCATGGGTCAGTTCGTGGCCAATCACGTCCAGGCTGGCGGTGAACCGGCCGAAGATGTCGCCGTCCCCGTCGCCGAAGACCATCCGCGCGCCGTCCCAGAACGCGTTGTCGTAGAACTGGCCGTAATGCACGGTTCCGGCCAGCGGGAGACCCGCCCCGTCGATCGAGTTGCGCCCGAAGGCCTCCCAGAACAGCCCCCAAGTCGCGCCGAAACCGTCCCAGGCCTCGTTGACCGACTGATCCTCGCTCGCCGGGTCTCCCTCGGCACGGACGAGCGTTCCGGGCAGGCGCTGGGTGCCCTTGGCGTCGTAGAGCCGCCGCTGCACGGCCACGGTCGCCGCTCGCGCGGTGTGACGCGGCTTGGGCGGCTCCTCTCGTTTGGTCCGGAACCTGTCGTCGTGCCGCAGGGTAAGGGCAGCGCTCGCCGAGACCGCCGGGTCGGACGAGGCCAGCAGCCGCCGCAGCAGGTAGGGCGGGACGATCGTGCAGTGGGGTGGACTGTCATGGATTCATTGTTCCGTCCGCCCCTGACACTTCCGGGTGCTCGCGCCCCTCGCGGCGCCGCCGGACGATGTTGGCCAGCATCAGCAGGCCCCCGGCGACCAGCCACAGGAAGGGGATGATCTGCGGCCGGAAGAACCCGACCGGCAGCGGCACCAGGAACATCGCCGCCAACGACCACAACCGCCAGGCGTTGCCCGCGTAGAGGCGGTCGTCGACGATGTCGTCCAACAGCCCCGCGCGCCGGAGGTGGCGCCACTGCAGCGCGTGGGTGGCGAAGATGAGCCCGAGGTTGGCCCCGTGGGGATCAGCGACCACGGGCTGTCGCCGTGCTCGGCCATGACCGAGGTCGTGAACGGCATCAGGCAGACGAGGAACAAGAACGCGAGGTTGATCCGGATCAGCGCCGGGTCGAAGCCGCGGACGAGCCGAAACATCCGGAAGTGCGTCCCCAGGCACTGACGACGATCAGGAATGAGATGGCGAAGGCCCCCACCTTCGGGGCCACGGCCAGCAGCGCCGCACCCAGCTCGGTGTCGGCCACCTCGCCGAGCCGGATGTCCAGCACCAGCAGCGTGAGGCGATCGCAACCACCGCGTCGGAGAAGAAGATGATCCGCTCGGGGTTGCGACCGTGCTGGGTCAGCAGCGCCCGCCGGCCGCGGACGACGCCGACGCGGACAGGATCGGACAAGTCGGGCAGGTCGGGCTCGGGGTGGTCAGCCATGGGCCCCACTGTTGCACACGAGCCCGTTCAGGCCCCCGGCAACTCCAGCGGCCCGGTCGAACGCATCCGGGTGCGGCCCAGATGGACCGCCCCATCGCGTTGTGCGGTGAACAGCCGGGGCTGGGCGCCGCCCACCTGCAATTGCGTCACCAGTTCGGCGATCCGGCTGATGTGCTCGCGCAGCGCGTCCAGCTCGTCCTCCAGGGCGAGGATCCGCCGGACGCCTTCGAGGTTGATCCCCTCGTTCTGGGAGAGGTGCTGGATGTGCCGCAGCTTGGCGATGTCGCGCAGCGAGTACCGCCGGCCCCGGCCTCGGGCCCGCTTGGGCACGACGAGGCCGAGCCGGTCGTAGCCGCGCAGCGTCTGCGGGTGCATCTCGGCGAGCTGGGCGGCCACCGAGATCACGAAGAGCGGCGCGTCGGAGTCGATCCGTTGCGGCAGGAAGGCGCCGGGATCGGTGCTCATCGGGAACTCCCGAACAGGTGCGCCCGCGGGTCGGACTCCCCGAGCGCCGCGGCGAAGCTCTCCAGCGCCTCCTTCGCGGTGTCGCTGAGGTGGTGGGGCACCTGCACCTCGACGGTCACCAGCATGTCGCCGCGGGAGCCGTCGGCCTTGTGCACCCCGTTGCCGCGGACGCGGAACGTCCGGCCGTTGGGGGTGCCCGGTGGCACCTTCAGCGTCACCCGGCGACCGGTGAGCGTGGGCACCGAGATGTCGGACCCCAGCGAGGCCTCGGTGAAGGTCACCGGGACGGTCAGGGTCAGGTTGTCGCCCTTGCGGCCGAACAGCTTGTGCGGACGGACGTGCACCAGGACGTACAGGTCGCCCGGCGCGCCGCCGTTCTCGCCGGCGCCGCCCTTGCCCTTGATCCGGATCTTCTGCCCGTCCGTGACCCCGGCGGGGATGCGCACCTGCATGGTCTTGGTCGAACGGGCCCGGCCGGTGCCGTTGCACACCGGGCACGGGTCCTCGACCACCAGGCCGCGGCCGCGGCAGTCGCGGCACGGCTCGCTGACGGCGAAGACGCCGCTCGCGGCCGAGGTCTGCATGCCGCTGCCCTGGCAGGTAGGACACACCTTGGGGACGGTGCCGGCCTTGGCGCCGGTGCCGCGGCACGCGTCGCAGGCCGCGTCGGAGATGGTCTGCATCGAGACGGTGACCCCGTCGACGGAGTCGACGAAGTCGATGGTGGCCTCGCCCTCGATATCGGCACCGCGGCGCGGCCCGCGGTTGGTCGTCCGCCGCGTCGTCGTGCCGCCGAACAGGTTGCCGAACAGGTCGCCGATCCCGGAGTCGCCCGCGGCGTTGCGGAACAGGTCCTCCATCGAGGGGCCCTGCGCACCNGCCGGGAAACCACCGCCACCGGGGAACCGGAACCCGCCCGAGCCGAACAGCCGGCGGGCCTCGTCGTACTCCTTGCGCTTGTCCGGGTCGGACAGCACCGAGTGCGCCTCGGAGACCTCCTTGAACCGCTGCTCGGCCTCGGGGTTGTTGTGGTTCTGGTCGGGATGGTTCTCCCGGGCCAGCTTGCGGAACGCCTTCTTGATCTCCTCGGGCCTGGCGTCCTTGGAGACGCCGAGGACCTTGTAGTAGTCCTTCTCGAGCCAATCCTTCGTACTCATCCGCGCCTCCTCTCGATGCTCAGCCCGCGCTCACGCGCCGGGTGTTCACGCGTCCGGATCCGCCACGCCCACGCGCGCCGGACGCAGCACGCGGTCGTTGAGCTTGACGCCCTTCTGCATGACCGCCGCGATCGTGACGACCTCGACGGGGTCGGCGTAGGGCATGTGCATCAGGGCTTCGTGCAGTTGCGGGTCGAACGCCTCCCCGACCTCGCCGTAGGCCTCGAGCCCGTACTTGGCCGACACCTTCTCCAGCTCGTCGGCCACCAGCTTGAACCCGCCCACCAGTTCGGCGTGTTCGCGGGCGGCCTCGATGCTGTCCAGCACGGGCAGCAGGTCGAGCACCACGGCCTCAATGCCGCCCTGGCGGGACAGGGCGCGATCGCGGTCGACCCGCTTCTTGTAGTTGGCGTACTCGGCCTGCAGCCGCTGCAGGTCAGCGGTCCGCTCGGCGGCCAGTTCCTCCAGTTCGCTGATCTTGGCGGCGACGATGGAGTCCTCTGCAGGGGCCTCCAACGGAGCCTCCAGGCCGTCGCCACCGAACTCCCCGTCGGCAACGAACTCCTCGCCGGCGGGCTCGGGCTTGTCGTTCTCGGTCACGTCTGCTCCTTGGCCGGCCGCGCCGGCCCCAGGGGCTTCCTGGGACCGACGGGGCTGGTAGGTGTGGGGATCGCTGCGGCGCCGGTCGCGAACGACCGGGCCCTGGGGCTCCTCCGCCGGTTCGGCGGAGGAGCCCCGGTCGGGTGCATCGGTCACTTGTTGTCGTTCTCCTCGTCCACGATTTCGGCCTCGACGACATCATCATCGCTGCCGGACGCGTCCGACGCGCTCGACTCGCTGGACTCGGACGAAGCCGCGGCCTGCTGGCTGGCCTGGGCGGCGGCGTACATCGCCTGGCCCATCGCCGAGGCTTTGGTGTTCAGGTCCTCCAGGGCGGCCTTCACCTCGTCGTCGTTGTCGGTGCCCTTCAGGGCCTCCTTCAGCTTGTCCAGGGCCTCGACCACCGGCGCCTTGACGTCGTCCGGGATCTTGTCCTCGTTCTCCTTCAGGGTCTTCTCGGTGGAGAAGGCGAAGGAGTCCGCCTGGTTGCGCATCTCGACCGACTCGCGCCGCTTGCGGTCCTCCTCGGCGTGCGCCTCGGCGTCGCGGACCATGCGGTCGATGTCGTCCTTGCCTAGCGCGGAGCCGCCGGTCACGGTCATGGACTGCTCCTTGCCCGTGGCCAGGTCCTTGGCGTGGACGTGGACGATGCCGTTGGCGTCGATGTCGAAGGTGACCTCGATCTGCGGCACGTTGCGCGGGGCCGGCATCAGGCCGGTGAGCTCGAAGTTGCCCAGCGACTTGTTGTCGCGGGCGAAGTCGCGCTCGCCCTGGTAGACCTGGATCATCACCGACGGCTGGTTGTCCTCGGCGGTGGTGAACACCTCCGAACGCTTGGTCGGGATCGTGGTGTTGCGCTCGATGATCTTGGTCATCACGCCACCCTTGGTCTCGATGCCGAGGCTCAGCGGGGTCACGTCGAGCAGCAGCACGTCCTTGACCTCGCCCTTGAGCACGCCGGCCTGCAGCGAGGCGCCCAGCGCCACGACCTCGTCCGGGTTCACGCCCTTGTTGGGCTCCTTGCCGCCGGTCAGCTCCTTGACCAGGTCGACCACGGCCGGCATCCGGGTGGAGCCGCCGACCAGGATCACGTGATCGATCTTGCCGACGGAGGTGTTCGCGTCCTTGATGACGGAGTTGAACGGCGCCCGGCAGCGATCCAGCAGGTCCTGGGTCATGCGCTGGAACTCGGCCCGGGTGAGCTTCTCGTCCAGGTGCAGCGGGCCCTCGGCGCCGGCGGTGATGTACGGCAGGTTGATCGCGGTCTCCTGCGCGGCGCTCAGCTCGATCTTGGCGCGCTCGGCGGCCTCCTGGAGGCGCTGGCGGGCCATCTTGTCCTTGGACAGGTCGATGCCGTTCTTGTTCTTGAACTGGGTGACCAGCCAGTCGACGACCCGCTGATCCCAGTCGTCGCCACCGAGCCGGTTGTCGCCCTTGGTGGCCTTGACCTCGAACACCCCGTCCGCGATCTCGAGCAGGGAGACGTCGAAGGTGCCGCCGCCGAGGTCGAAGACCAGGACGGTCTGCTCGACGTGGCCCTTGTCCAGGCCGTAGGCGAGGGCGGCCGCGGTGGGCTCGTTGATGATCCGGTCGACGACCAGGCCCGCGATCTCGCCGGCCTCCTTGGTGGCCTGCCGCTCGGCGTCGCCGAAGTAGGCGGGAACGGTGATGACCGCGTTGGTGACCGGCTCGCCCAGGTAGGCCTCGGCGTCGCGCTTCAGCTTCATCAGGACGCGGGCGCTGATCTCCTGCGCGGTGTACTTCTTGCCGTCGATCTCGACGGTCCAGTTGGTGCCCATGTGGCGCTTGACCGACCGGATCGTCCGGTCGACGTTGGTGACCGCCTGCCGCTTGGCGACCTCACCGACCAAGACCTCGCCGCCCTTGGCGAACGCGACGACCGACGGGGTCGTACGGGCGCCCTCGGCGTTGGGGATGACGGTGGGCTCGCCGCCCTCGAGGACGGCGACGACGGAGTTGGTGGTGCCGAGGTCGATGCCGACTGCACGTGCCATGGTTGTGTTTCCTCCAGTGGGTCAGGAACTTCGTCGTTGAGCGTAGCAGACTCAATCACGAAGTTGAGTTCACCAGACTCAACTAGGGGACGGATGGGGTTATTCCCCGAACGGCCCGCCGGCCACGGCCTCGCGAGATCGGTCAGCCTGGCCCTCGGCTCACGTCCGGCGCATCAGGACGAACACGCCCCAGCCCAGGTACCGGCGCTGGTAGCGGACGTAGCGGCCGGGCGCCTCGGCCAACTCGGTCCGCAAGTGCGGGACGATCTCGTCGTCGGGATGAGCGTCGATGAACCGGCGCAGGTTGAGCCACTGGGCGGCCACGTAGCGATCCCAGCTGTGCTCGTCCGCGTGCACCATCTCGACCAGATCCCAACCGGCGGCCAGGAGGTCGTCGACCAGGCCCGGCAGCGTCGGGAAGTCCTCGACGCGCTCGACCCCGCAGCCGCGGACGGCCTCGGGGCCGGGCGGCACCTCGCGCCAGTAGACGTCGCCGAGGAGCACCAGTCCGCCTGGTTTCAGCGAGCGGGCCAGCAGGGCCGCCGTGCCGACCGGACCGCCGCCGATCCAGGTCGCGCCACAGCAGGAGGCGATGTCGACCGGCACGTCCGCCACGAAACCGGCGGCGTCGGCCTCCAGGAACCTCACCTGGTCGGCGACGCCGAGGTCGGCGGCGCGGGCCGCGCGGCCGCCACGAACGGCGGGTTGAGGTCGACCCCGAGCCCCGTGATCCCGTGGTCGCGGGCCCACAGGCAGAGGGTTTCACCCTTGCCGCAGGCGAGATCGAGCATGGTATGACCAGGCCGGACGCCGATCGCGGCGGCCAGGTCGGCCAGCTTCGCGGGGGTGAACGGGTCGAGGATGCGGTGGCTCGCCTCGGCGATGGTGAACCTGCGCGGAATCGCCATGCTGCTCCCCTGGTTGAGAGAGGCTCCGCTCCGCCGGGGTGGCCGTCGCCTCGTTGGTCCCGCTCACCGTAGCCCGATGCCCGCCCAAGCGGGCGAGGTGTGATGTGCTGGCCTTCGCCGACGGTCGTCGTCGGCGAGCCGAGGAGCCCCTCATGCCATCGATCACCGACCCGACGCAGGTCGCCCCGACGGACTGGTCACCGGCGAGTTCGTGCTGCGGCCGATCACCGCGGACGATGCCCCCGCCGACTACGCCGCGGTGATGGAGACCCGGCACGAGTTGCGGCTGTGGGAGCAGTCCAGTTGGCCCGCGGACGACTTCACGGTCGAGGGCAACCGGGAGGACCTGGCCGGCATGGAGCAACGCCACCGGGAGCGCAAGGCCTTCAGCTACACCGTGGTCGACCCGGCCGGCACCGAGTGCCTGGGCTGCGTCTACCTGTTCCCGATCGCGACATTCCTGGCCAAGTCGTCCGTCACCCCGGTCGGCGACGCCGCCCGGGCCGACGTCGAGGCGGTCGTCTACTTCTGGGCGCGCCGTTCGCGGATGGCGACCGGCATGGACGGACGACTACTGGCGGCACTGCGCACGTGGCTGCGCGAGGCATGGCGGCTGGACCGGGTGGTCTTCGTCACCAACGAGCAGTTCGGACAACAGGCGGACCTGCTGCGGGGCACCGACCTGGCGCTGCAATCGAGTTGCGGGAACCGGGGAAGGCCGGCACGTACCTGGTCTTCGGGTGAGGCGCGCCGGGGTCGCGCCCAGGTGCGCCGGGCCAAGCACATTGGTACTACGAATGTTCGCCAGGCCGGCGAACCCCTGCTAGCTTCTGCCACATGCACAGCCAGCCTCGCGTCGACGGCCCCGTCCGTCCCACGCCGAGCCTGTGTCCGTGTCGTCGAATGCACTGACCTCGACGACGCCCTCGATCGCCCCTCCTTCGTGAGGCCGGACGGTCACCCTCCTCCCGCCGCGACCGGCACCTGGGGACGTCGCCACCAAGCCAATCCCGCCGCTGCCCGAGAGGAAACCCATGTCCTACCGTCCCGAAACCCTGGCCGTCCACGCCGGTCAGGAGAGTGCCGACCCAGCCACCAACGCCCGGGCCGTCCCGATCTACCAGACCACCTCGTACGTCTTCGACGACACCGCGCACGCCGCGGACCTGTTCGCGCTGAAGGTGCCCGGCAACATCTACACCCGGATCATGAACCCGACCCAGTCGGTGTTCGAGNACCGGGTGACCGCCCTGGAGGGCGGGGTGGGGGCGCTGGCGACCGCGTCCGGCGCCTCGGCCATCACCTACGCGGTGCTCAACCTCGCCGGGGCGGGCGACAACATCGTCGCGCTGTCGACCCTCTACGGCGGGACGTACGCGCTGTTCGCGCACACCCTGCCCCAGTTCGGCATCGAGACCCGGTTCGTCGACCCCGACCGGGCCGAGGAACTCGCCCGGCACGTGGACGAGCGCACCCGGCTGGTCTTCGGCGAGACGATCGGCAACCCGCTGATCAACGTGGTCGACCTGGACGCCTGGTCGTCCGCGGCCCACGACCTGGGGCTGCCGCTGCTGGTCGACAACACCGTCCCCACCCCGTACCTGGCGCGCGTGTTCGACCACGGCGCCGACGTCGCGATCCACTCCGCGACGAAGTACATCGGGGGCCACGGCACCTCGATCGGCGGCATCATCGTCGACTCCGGCAACTTCGACTGGACGGCCCACGCCGCCCGCTTCCCCGGCCTGACCAGGCCGGATGAGGCCTACCACGGGGTGGTCTGGACCGAGGCGGTGGGCAACCTGGCCTACATCATCCGGGCCCGGACGGTGCTGTTGCGCAACACCGGCGCGGCGGTCAGCCCGTTCAACGCCTGGCTGTTCCTGCAGGGCCTGGAGACGCTGCCGCTGCGGCTGGAACGCCATTCCGCCAACGCGCTGGCCGTCGCGCAGCACCTGGAGCAGCATCCGGCGGTGTCCTGGGTGAACTACCCCGGCCTCGACTCCAGCCGCTGGAAGGGCGTCGCCGACCGGATCCTCACCGGTCGCGGCTACGGCGGGCTGGTGTCGTTCGGCCTGACGTCCGGCCGAGAGGGCGGCTCGCGGTTCGTGGAGTCGCTGCACCTGTTCAGCCACCTGGCCAACATCGGCGACGCGAAGAGCCTGGTCATCCACAGCGCCTCGACCACCCACTCCCAGCTGACCGAGGACGAACTCGCCGCCGCCGGCGTCGCTCCCGAGATGGTGCGGCTCAGCGTCGGCATCGAACATCCCGACGACCTGATCGCAGACCTCGACCAGGCGCTCGCGGACGCCTGAGCCTGGACCGGGAGGCAACGCAAGGCCGCCCTGCCGGTGGCGATGGACCTAGGCTGCCGTCATGAGCGCCCACCCCGCGATCAGTTCCTTGGCCCGCCCGTGCACCGGCTGATCGGCTTCGCCGACGCCGTGGTGGCGATCGCCATCACCCTGTTGGCCCTGCCGGTGATGGAGGCCGTCCCGGATGCGGCGGTCCGGCACCTCACAACCGCCGAGTTCTTCGCCGAGACCGGGGACCGCTGGATCGCGCTGGCGATCAGCTTCTTCGTCATCGCCACGCTGTGGTACACCCACCACTCGCTGTTCTCCCACATCAAGACCGCCCACCCGCTGCTGGTCTGGCTGACGATCCTGTGGCTGTTCACGATCGTCGTGTTGTCGGTGACGACCGCCATGATCGGCTCGTCGCTGGTCACCGACGCCCCACAGAAGCTGCTGTACATCGGCACGATGCTGGCCAGTTCCGGCTGCATCACGGCCATGTACCTGTTCACCGATCGCCGTCCGGCCGTGTGGAGCGAGCTGGGCAAGCCGTCGATCGAGGGTGAATCCGCGGCGATCGCCCAANTGGTGCTCACGTCGCTGGCCCTCGTGACCGCCCTGCTGGTGAACGTCGGCTACCTCGTGATGTTCCTGCTCATGGGTGTCGGTCCGCTGGGCTCCCTGATCGTCCGATGGCGCCGCCGGACGGCGCACGAGGCAGGAACCCGCTGAGCCAGCACGGCAGGAAGCGCCACCGTTCGGCGGTACGACCTGTTCTGGGGCCACTTCATCGTGGAGGTCGCCCCCGACGGCACCTGCACCGACGCCTACAGCGCCGGCCGACGCCCCGCCCGCGAGCCGAGACCGGGGGCGGGAGGCCGCCTCCCGGAGGGCTCACCGGTTCTCGACGTCGAGACCCAGGTAGGCCGCAAGCGTGGCGAGTTCGTCCTCGACCCGGGCATGGAGCCGTTTCGACCACGGCTCGTCGTCGTGGACGGCGTGCACCCGCAGGTAGCCGCCGGCGTGGTCGGCCTCGGCGTCCACCTTGCCGACCAGGCGCTCACCGTCCAGCACGGGCAGGGCGTAATAGCCCCAGCGCCGCTGGGCCGCGGGCTTGTACATCTCCAGGGCGTAGTCGAAGTCGAACAGGTCGGCCATCCGCTTGCGGTCGGCGACCAGCCGGTCCAGCGGGGACAGCAGGGCGACCCGCGGCTCGGCGCGCTCGTCCAGGGCTGCCGGGGCGACCCGCCAGCGTCCCCGCNNACCCTCGATCACCGCCGCCTCGCCGGCCTCGCCGACGTCGTGCGGCTCGGTGGCGCACGCCGGCCCCTCGGCGCGGGCGATGCCCAGCGCGGTCAGCCGCAGGGCGTCGCGCTGCCGCGCCGCCTCCTCCAGCGGAACCGCGGGCAAGTCGGGGTAGATCCGCTCGGCGAGGTCCCAGACCCGGTCACGGCCTTCCCGTGCNGAGATGGCCACCTCGCCGCGCTCCTCCAGCCCNTCCAGCATCATCGGCACGTTCTTGTTGTTGTTCCAGCCGGACGACCGCCAGGGCCGGACGAACTCGTCCGGCAACTCCCGGGCCGGCAGCGGACCGTCGGAACGCAGCGCCTGCAGGATCTGCTCGCGTGCGTGGTCGTTGTCGTCCACCCAGCGGGCCATCGCCGCCTGCCAGGCCGCCGGATGCACCCCNGGCCAGGCCGCCATCTCCGCGGAGTACAGCGCCATGTCCGCCGCGGGCCGCAGGAAGCCGCGGTACTCGACCAGTTCGCGCGTCTCCCGCGCGTCGGCGAGGTCCCCGGGCGCCAGCGCGTCCCCCATCCGGGCGAGCAGGACGAGTTCGGCACTGGGCGCGGTGTAGCTGGTCGCGTCGACCTGGATCGCGCCCACCCGGCGGGCGACCGACACCACGTCCGCGATCCGCGGCCCGGCCAGGCCCTGGGCGGCCACCGCGAGCCGGCGCGCCTGCTGGAGCGTCAGCGTGTGCATCACGCCTCCCCGGTCGCCGCGGCGAACCGGGCAGCCAGCGAGCGGACGGCCCCGGCGAGCTCCGGCCCGCCCTCGACGTGGAAGTCGAACGGGACGGCGGCCAGACACTCCCCNGCGTACGCCTCCGGCGAGCTGGTGCTGCCCACCAGGACGCACCGAGCCGGGTCGTCCGGATGTGGCCCGAGGCTGCCCATGGCCGGTCCGATCCAGGGCCCCACCTGGTCGGCCCGGGCGTCGAAGACGACCCGCGTCGGGTACTCCCAGCCCATCCCGAGGTGCCGTTCGAGGGTGGCGACCCCGTCCAGATCGGCGGGCAGGTCGAAGCTCTCCCCNGTCTCCCGCACGTCGCTCACCCGGTCGATCCGGTAGGTGCGCACCGCCCCNGCGCGGTGGGAGTGGCACAGCAGGTACCACTTGCCGTAGCGGACGACCACCGCCCACGGGTCGACCCGTTCGGTCCAGGTGCGGCTGGCCTCGGTGTGGTAGGCGATCGACACCCGGCGCTGGCCGGCGACGGCCTCGACCAGCGCGGTCGTGGTGGCCGGATCGGGCCGTACGGCCATCCGGTTCGGCGCGGCCGCCGCGTGGGCGCGCATCAGCGCGGCCTGTCGTCCGACGTTCTCGGGCAGCGCCGCGATGAGTTTGCCGAGGGCGGATCCGACGGGCTGGTCGGGATCGGCAGCGGCGTGGTCGCCGTCCAGCACACCCATCACCAGACCCAACGCCTCGGTGGCGGTGAACATCAGCGGCGGTAGCCGCAGCCCNCGGCCCAGCCGGTAGCCGCCGTAGGGGCCACGAACCGACTCGATCGGGATTCCCGCCTCGCGCAGGGTCGCCACGCACCGCCGCGCCGCCCGGTCGCTGACCCCGAGCCGGGTCGCCAGGTCGGTCGCCGTGATCCCCGGACGGGCCTGCAGCACCTCCAGCGCGTGCAGCACCCGCGCGGTCGGGCTGACATCGGGGAACATGCTCGTAGAATCCCACGGATACCGGACGAAAAACAGCCGCAATCGGTCCTACGGTGGTGCCGACCCCGAAGGAAGGACCGTCATGGACATCGTGCTCATCCCCGGCCTGTGGTTGGACGGCTCGGCGTGGGACGCCGTACTGCCCGGCCTGGAGGCCGCGGGACACCGGNGGATTCCGGTCACCCTGCCCGGCCAGGGCGACGGCTCCGCCGACGCGACGCTGGACGACCAGCTCGCCACCGTCCTGGCCGCGGTCGACGCCGCGCAGGCACCCGTCCTCGTCGTGGGGCATTCGGCCGCCTCGACGCTGGCCTGGCTGGCCGCCGACCGCCGCCCGGACACGGTGGGCACGGTCGCGCTGGTCGGCGGGATGCCGGCCTCCGACGGCACCCCGTATGCGCCCTGGTTCCAGATCGAGGACGGTCGCGCGAACTTCCCGGGCTGGGAGCAATTCGCCGGCCCGGATTCGGACGACCTGGACGACGCCACCAAGGACCAGGTCGCCGCCAACGCCCACCCCGTGCCGCAGGCGGTGGTGGAGGGGATCGTCCGCTACACCAACCCCGACCGCGCGACCCACCCGGTGGTGATGGTCTGCCCGGAGTACTCCNCCGAGGACGCCAAGGGCTGGGTCGCCGCCGGCGAGATCCCCGAACTGGCCGGCGCGTCCAACCTCAGCTACGCCGACATCGACTCGGGCCACTGGCCGATGTTCAGCAAGCCGGACAAACTCGCCCGCGTGCTGGCCGGCCTCGCCTCCTGAGCCGAAGGCTCGGCCGGCGGCCGCGGGAGCGGGTGGGCGTCAGCTGACCGCCCGCTTGATCAGGTCGGCGATCCGCGCCTCGTCCGCTTTCGTCAGCTTGACCAGGGCGAACGTGGTGGGCCAGAGGTTGCCGTCGTCCAGGGCTGCCCCATCGTTGAACCCGAAGGTGCAGTAGCGGGCCTTGAACTTCTCCGCGGCCTGGAAGAAGCAGATGACCTGGCCGTCCCGCGCATAGGCCGGCATCCCGTACCACGTCTTCGGCGCCAGGTCCGGCGCGTGTTCCTTGACCAGGGCGTGGATGCGCTCGGCGAGGACCCGGTCCGCCTCGGGCATCTCGGCGATCTTGGCCAGCACGTCCGCCTCGGCCTCCGCANNCCCTTCTTGGCTGCCTTGAGCTCGGCGGCGCGCTCCTTCATCGCGGCGCGCTCTTCGGCGCTGAACTTCTCGGCCATGTCACACCTGCTGGATTCGCAGCAGGTTGCCCGACGGGTCGCGGAACGCGCAGTCCCGGACCCCGTACGGCTGGTCGACCGGCTCGCTGACGACCTCGGCGCCGGCGGCCTGCAGGCGTTCGAACACGGCGTCCACGTCCGGCGTGGCGAGGTTGACGCCGGCGAAGGTGCCCTTGGCCATCATGTCGCCGATGAGCTCCCGCTCGGCATCGGTCAGCCCCGGGGTGGCCTCGGGCGGATACAGGACGATGGAGGTTTCCGGCTGGCCGGGAGGGCCGACGGTGAGCCAGTGCATCCCNTGGTACTTGACGTGGTTGCGCACCTCGAAGCCCAGGGCGTCGCGATAGAACGTGAGCGAGGCGTCGTTGTCGGTGTGCGGCAGCATGGTCTGGAAGATCGTGAGGTCCATGCCGATCAGGCTNAGGTCAGCCGCCGGAGCGGCCGCTTCTCGATTCCTGACCGGTCTGCTGACCTGCTTGGCGACGCAGGGGGCACGCCACGCATCTCGCCCGCGGCGCTGCGCNCGGTACTCACCGGGCGGCACCCCGACCAGTTCGGCGAACCGGGTGCTGAACGTGCCCAGCGACGAGCAGCCGACCGCGAAGCACACCTCGGTGACGCTCAGGTCGCCGCGGCGCAGCAGCGCCATCGCCCGCTCGATCCGCCGGGTCATCAAGTAGGAGTACGGCGATTCGCCGTAGGCCGCCTTGAACTGGCGGCTCAGGTGCCCCGCCGACATGTGCTCGGACGCGGCCAGCGCGGCCACATCCAGGGGTTGGGCGTACTCACGGTCGATCCGGTCGCGGATGCGGCGCAGCCGGGCCAGGTCGCGAAGCCGCTGGTCGCGCGCCGGGGTGGTCGCCACGTGCCGATCGTGCCAGGCGTCGCATCGTCGGTACAGGCCCTTCAGCGCGGACGGACGGCGTGCACGCGCTCGATGACCCCGCCGTGCACCCGCTCCGACGCCACGATCCGCGCGCCCAGGGCGGCCACGATCGGCAGCGGCCGCCGCGACCAGTGCTCACCCTGCAGCGGGACGGTGATCAGGTCGAGCAGGCGCGCGCCCAGCCGCAGCAGCGGGTTCGAGGGGCCNACGTGATCGGCCAGCAGCAGCGCGCCACCGGGCCGCAGGACGCGCAGCATCTCGGCCAGGCCGCGCCGGTCGTCCGGGATCGAGCAGAGGGCGAACGTGCAGACCACCGCGTCGAAGGACGCGTCGGCGAACGGCAGCTCCTGGGCGTCGCCGATCAGCACCTCGGCGTCCAGCCCCAGGTCACGGACGCGCCGGCGGGCGCCGGCCGCCATGCCGGGGCTGATCTCGACCCCGGTCAGCCGGACGTCCGGGGCGTAGTGCGGGAGGTTGAGCCCCGTCCCGATCGCCACCTCCAGCACGTCCCCGACNGCGCGGCCGCAGACCCAGGGCCGGCTGTCGGTGAGGAAGCGGCGCTCGACGGCCGCGATCCGCCGATCGAAGGTGTCGGCCTGGGCGTCCCAGAAGCGGCGTTGCTGCTCCGAACTCACCGCGCCTCCTCACGCATCGCACTCATCGGGGTCGTCCCGGCGTCGGACTCATCGGCACGCCTCACGCCCGGCTCAGCGCGAGCCGCACCCCGAACCCGATCACCACGAGCCCGGCCATACCGTCCACGCCGCGCTGCACGCGGGGCCGGCGCAGCCACGGCGCGAGCCAGCCCGCCCCGAGGATGAGCAGGGCGAACCAGGCCAGGCCTTCGATGCCGTGCACGCCGGCGAGCAGCAGCCCGACCGCGGCGGCCGGCGCGTCGGGGCTCAGGAATTGCGGCAGGATCGCCACGTAGAAGGCGCCGACCTTGGGGTTGAGCAGGTTGGTCAGGAAGCCCTGCCGGAAGGCGGCCCGCGGGGTGAGGGCGACCCGCCCCGGGTCGTCGTGGGTGGGAGTTCGGCGCATCGCGGCGCGGAGCATGCCGATCCCCAGCCAGATCATGTAGAGGGCACCCACGGTCTTGACGATCGCGAAGACCGTCTCCGAGGCGGTCAGCAGCGCCGACACCCCGACCGCGGCCGCGATCCCNCACAGCAGGCAACCGCCCGCAACGCCGAGGGCCGCCGCGAACGCGACCCGGCGCGAGGCGGTCAGGGCGGTGCGCAGCACGAGCGCGGTGTCGAGCCCGGGNGTGATGGTCATCAGCCCGGCGACCACCGCGAACCCGAGCAGTGCGGACGTCAACGGCACAGCCGGAGCCTAGCCCCCACCCGGCCGAATCCCGACGAACGGACGGTAAGAGAAGTTATACTATTCACACAAGAGGAGCAGATGCGCCGGGTATTGCTGATCGCGGGGATCGTGGTGGGGTCGCTGGCCCTGGTCGCGGGAGCCGGGACGGGGCTGTACGCCTGGGCCAACCTCAGCTACTTCGACCGCGGGATGTCACCGGTGTGGTCCGCCGGCTACGTCGAGCGGCAGGCGACGATCGACGGGTCGACGCTCAACTACGCCGAGNGGCCCGCCAACGGGCCCGCGCTGTTGCTGATCCCCGGTCAAGGGGTGGACTGGCAGAACTACTTCCCGGTCCTGCCGAGCCTCGCGCAGCGCTACCACGTGTTCGCCGTGGACGTGTACGGGCACGGCCGCTCCGCGCGGGTGCCGAGCAAGTACTCCGTCCCGGCGATCGGGAAGGATCTGGCCACGTTCCTGCGGACGGTCGTCGGGGCCNCGGCGATCGTGTCCGGGCACTCCTCGGGCGGCCAACTCGCCACGTGGCTGGCGGCCTACGAGCCGATGCTCGTCCGGGGTGCCGTGCTGGAGGATCCCNCGCTGCTCACCACGCTGTTCCCGCGTGCCCGGCAGACATGGAACTACGTCGACCTGGCCACGACCTGCCACGAGTTCCTCGGCTCCGGCCAGACCGACTGGATCGCCTTCAGCCTGCCCCGGTCGCGGATGTGGCGCTTCTTCGGCGACGCCGCGCCACCCCTCATCGCCGATGGCCTGCGCCAGCACGCGGCGAACCCCGACCAGCCCGTCCGCTACTGGATGATGCCGGCCACGTTCAACGAGCTGTACCGGGGCGGCCAGACCTACGACCCGCGGTTCGGCGATGCCTTCTACACCGGATCGTGGGACGCCGGCTGGGACCACCTGGCCGCCATGAGGGCGATCACGGTGCCGACGGTGTACATCCACACGGCCGTTCCGGCGTCCCCGGACGGCATCCTGCAGGCCGCCACCAGTGATGAGGAGGCGGCCACGATCCGCGCGACGATCNCCGGGGTGGAGTTCCACCAGACGACCTCCGGGCACGGCTTCCACTTCGAACAGCCCGAGAACTACCTGACGATCGTGGACGGGTTCGCCGCCCGCCTGCCGCAGTGAAGGAGACCGCCATGCCCCCACCTCCCGGACGCCTCGCCGGCACCGCCAAGGTCGGAGAGAAGGGACAGATCGTCATCCCCAAGGACATCCGCGACCTGTTCGGGATCCGTCCGGGCGACACGCTGCTGCTGTTGGCCGATCGTGCCCGGGGCATCGCAGTCGTCCGCAACGACGACTTCGCGACCTTCATCGACAGCGTCCTGGAGGCACAGACCCGCCCCACCGAACCGGACGACTGACCCGGCGCGAGCCGTCCACCACCACCGGTGCGCGCTGTTGGGGGCGACTCCCGGCTACCATCGTCCGGTGAGCTCACGAGGGGAGCCGAAGGGGACCGCGGATTTCCGCTGGTCGCCGACGGACGATGCGACGCGGCCACACGACGCCTCGTCGCCCGACCTTGACCCCGACACGGGGTCTGGCTGTTCCGCGAATCGGATGCCGAGACCTCCCTGCAATATCTCGGAGAGCAGCCGGCCAACCAGGCGACCAGCGCCCCCGCCGTCGCACCGCAGGTCCGTTCCGCGCGACGACACGTGGCCGTCTCCCCGGCCCCCGCCCAGGTCCCGCCGCAGGAACCCCGGTACGACACCATCCCGCGCTCGGCGATCGGTCGCGTCGCGGCGGTCGGCGCCCCGGCCCCCAACGCCCAAGCACGGCGGGCCGGAGCGCACTCATCGGCGCGCTCCTGGGCATTCTCGTGCTCGCGATCGCCGCGGGCGTCCTGTGGTTCCGTTCGCCGTTGGCCGGCACGGCCAACGCCTCCTCCGTGGCATCGGCGGTTGCCTCGTCCTCGCCGGCGGTGACCGTGGCCACGCCGACCACGCAGGCCAGCCCGACCGAAACCGGGACGACCCTCTCGTCGTCCGCCTCCGACCCCAGCCTCAACGATGCGGCCAACCGGCTGGGCTGGACGTTCCTCATCGACGGCCTCGGCCCGGCCAAGCTGGGCGCTCAGGCACAGACGGCCCTCGACCTGGGGCTGGTCACCACCTCGACCTCGTCCTGCGGCTTCGAACCCACCGGACTGCTCGGCGACACCGGGTGTACATCCGCGGCTCGCGGATCGACTCGATCGACATCCGGTCCGCCGCGTTCCGCAGCGGCAAGGGGTCCACGTCGGGATGTCGGTGGCTCAGCTCCAGCAGACCTACGAGGACACCCTCACCAAGGTCGACATCATGGCCGGCAGCGAGAAGGTCCCCGGCTACGCGCTGCTGAACAAGCACCAGTACGTGCTGTACGTGACCGACGGCTCGCTGATCAACCGGATCGCGATCGGCTACCGCGAGGGCGACGGGGGCATCCTGCTGCCGCCGCGGGATTGCTGAGCGGGCGCCGTCCCGTCCGCCGGGTCAGGCGCCGAACGCGAGCAGCATCGGGTTGCTGAGGTTCTCCGCCACCCGATGCAGTTCGGCGGCGACGTCGGGGATCCGGGCGTCCAGGGAGTCGACACCGAACAGCGACGCGCCCAGGCCGAACATCTCTTCCGCGCTCGAGCGGGGTCGGACGAGAACGGCCACGCCCACCACCGCCGGGTTGGTCTCCCGATCGTCCAGCGCGTACCCGCGCACCCGGGCGCGCTGCAGCTTCTCCTGCAGGGCCGGCACCGAGGACACCGAGTTCTCCGTCCACCGGGGCAGGCTCGCCGGATCGCGGAACCGGTCGGCCACCACCGCCGGGTCGAGTTGCGCCAGCAGGATGTTGCCCACGGCCGTGATCGAGGCGGGGAACCGGTCGCCGATCGTGGCCGAGAGCCGCAGCGGCGCCCTGCCCTCGTGCCGGGCCACATAGAGCACGTGGGTCCCATCCAGGAGCGCCAACTGGCACAGCTCCCGCGACAGGATCGGTGAATCCGCGCACTGCCGGTAGAACTCCCGGACGATGTCGAAGCTGCGCAGGTAGGCGCCGCCCAGTTCCACCACACGCCGGCCGAGCACGAAGGCGGCGTCGCGGCGCTGGATCAGCCCCGCCTCCTCCAACGCCCCGCACAGGTTGGACGTGGACGACTTGGCCAGGCCCAGCGCCCGCGAGATGTCGGTCAGGCTGAGCGCCACCCCACTGTCCGCCAGGAGGCTGAGGATTGCCGCGGCCCGGATCACCGCTGGAGCGGCGGTGCCGTTCCTGCCCGACTTGTTCACCCGTGCACCCCGTTGGCTCGACACCGATCCCGCGATTGTTTCACGAGCCGGCGCCGGCGACGTCATGGGTGCCGGGGTCGAGTACCACCAGGACCCGCGAGGAGCGGGCCGCGTCGGCGGCGCAGTCGAAGGCGTCGGTCAACTCGGCCAGCGGGAACTCGTGGGTGATGATCGCCTCCAGCCAGGCGTGCTCGGCCAGGATCGCGACCGCTTCGTCCAGTTCCTCGTTGAAGCGGAACGAACCGCGGTAGATCAACTCCCGGGCGGCCAGCGGGGCCACCTCGATCGGGTGGGTGCCGGACGGAACGAGCCCGACCTGCACCATCGTCCCGCCCCGGACGACGCTGTTGAGGCAGCCCGAGATCGCCACCGGAGCGCCCGACGCCTCGAACACGACGTCGAACGTCTCGGTGGGCAGCGGCCCCTCGGCCACGTTGACCGGGGTGAAACCCAGCCCCTGCGCACGCTCCAGCGCGGCCCCGAGCACGTCGGAGACCCAGACCTCACTGGCTCCCCGCACCCGGCAGGCGCCGGCCAGCAGCAGGCCGATCGGGCCGGCCCCGGACACGAGCACCTTCTTGCCCTCGACGCCCTGCGCGATCGCGATCGCGTGCAGGCCGACCGCGAGCGGCTCGGCCAACGCGGCCCGGCGCAGCGGCAACTCGTCCGGGAGCACCCGGATCTGGTCGGCGCGGGCCACGAACAGTTCGCTCATCGCGCCCTGGACGTGCGGGTTGGTCGCGGCACTGCCCAGGTAGCGCCCGCCCGGCCACACATTGGGCCGGTCGTGCAGGTGAGGCAACTCGGTGCCCGGGGAGGCCGGGTGGACGGTTACCGGCGTGCCGGGCGCCCAGCGTCCGCTCGGGTCGAGGTCGATCACGCCGGACAGCTCGTGCCCGGGGATGAGCGGCTCGCGGAGCACGAACGCCCCCACCGCACCGTGACGGTAGTAGCTCAGATCGGAGCCGCAGATGCCCACGTGGGTCACCCGCAGCCGTACCTCGCCCTCGTCCGGCTCCGGCGCCGGCAGTTCGACGACTTCAAGCTGCTTGGCGCCGTGGATGATCGCTGCCTGCATGGCGTTCCTTTCAGACGACCGCCGACATGCCGCCGTCGACGTAGATGATCTGCCCATTGACGAACTTCGAGGCGTCCGAGGCCAGGAAGACCGCGGTTCCCACCAGGTCCTCGACCTCGCCCCACCGGCGGGCGGGNGTGCGCTGGCACACCCACGCGGAGAACTCCTCGTCCTCCACCAGCGCCTTGGTCAGCACGGTGGCGAAGTAGCCGGGGGCCAGCGCGTTGCACTGGATGTCGTACGAGGCCAGGTCGGCGCACAGGCCGCGGGTCAGCATCACGATGCCGCCCTTGGTGGCCGAGTACGGGGTGATGGACGGACGAGCGAGCTGGCTCTGGATCGAGCCGATGTTGATGATCTTGCCGCTGCGGCGCTCCATCATGCCGGTCGCCACCGCCTGGGCGATGAGGAACGCGCTGGTGAGGTTGGTGGCGACCAGGAGGTTCCACTGGTCGACGGTGAAGTCGGTCAAGGGGCCGCGCAACTGCATGCCGGCGTTGTTGACCAGGATGTCGGGGGTGCCGTGGTCGGCCAACAGTTGCCGCATGCCCTCGGTGACCGAGCCGGGGTCGGTGATGTCGAAGGCGACGTGGGAGATCGTGCGGCCGGTCTGAGCGGCGAGGTCGGCGGCGACCCCTTCAGTNTGCGCGGCGTCGCGTCCGTGCAGGATCACGTCCGCGCCCGCCTCCGCGAGCCCTTGGGCCAGGACGAAGCCGATCCCNCGGCTCGAACCGGTCACCAGNGCCGTGCGGCCGCTGAGGTCGAACAACGCGTTCATGTGATGACTCCTTCGGTCGGGTGGGGGCCGCAACGGCGACCCCACCCGGTTGTCGATTTACTTGCCCCAGTTCGCCTTGTACACGTCGCGGTACTTCGACGGCGGGTCGAAGACGCCGCTGCTCGGCACGTTGGCGACCGTGATCAGCCCCGGCTGCGGGACGAACCCGGAGGGCTTCTCACCGGCCAGGGCGCGGTTGAGCTCGTCCACGAGCTGCCAGCCCTGCAGGTACACCGGCTCGGCGACCGTGGCGGACTGGTAGTCCTTGTTGCGGATCCGCTGGAACTCGGCGGCGTCGCCGTCACCGGCAGCCACGGCCTTGGGCGGGCCCTCACCGGGGACCTTGGCGGCCCGCAGAGCGGCCTGGGCGCCACCGAAGTAGTTGCCGTTGATACCCATGAGGTAGGTCAGCTTGCTGCCGAACTGCTGCAGTTCGCTGGCCACCAGNGAAGGCATCCGCTGATCTGCCTCGGCGATCGGGCTGTTCTCGTACGCCAGCACCGAGCACCCCTCGCACTGCTCGATGTAGGACTTCATCGCGTCGGACTTGGCGACCGCGATGTCGTACTGACGGTCGGTGTAGATCACGACGCCCGCGCTGCCCTTCGAGTCCGCGACCACGAACGCGGCAGCGAGCTTGGAGACCTGAATCGCATCGGTGGTGACGTTGGCGTACACGCCGACGTCGGCCAGCGGGCCGGCGGTCGGGCCGCCGTGCCAGGAGACGACCGGGATCTTGGCGTCGGTGGCCTTCTTGATCACCGAGGCCTGCTCCTTGGCGTCGAAGCCGCCCAGGATGATGCCGGCCGGGTTGAGAGCGATGGCCTGGCTCAGGGCTTCCGTCCGTCCGGACACCGAGGCCTTACCGTCGAGGACGGTGACCTCCCAGCCGATCGCCTTGGCGGCTTCCTTGACCCCTTCGCCGACGGCGTTGATGCCGCCGTTGGTCAGGTCGGACGCGACGTAGACGATGGTGGCGCCGGGCTTTTGTGCCTTCGGACCGCCCGTGGGCGGAGTGAACCCNTCGCCACCGCCCAGCGCCTTGTCGACGATCGCCTGGGACTCGGCGACGATGTTGGGATTCTTGCTGGCGGAGGCCGACGCCGACGCCGCCGCCGTGGTCCCCGCCGCAGACGCCGAGGCGCTGTTGGCGGCGCCGACCGAGCCGGAACTGCAGGCGGCCAGCGAGAGGGCGATCAGGCCGATGCCCGCCGCCCAGGCCTTACGAGTGAACATGCGTTTCCCTTTCTTGTTCTTGCTCCCCAGCGGCTTGGTCGGCCTCGACGGACGCTGGAACATTGGTCTCCTCCGTGGCGGCCGTGTCCACGGTGAACTTCTGGTCGGCGCGGGCCAGCCGGCGACGCGACGCCATCGACGCGATAGTGATCGCGGCGATCAGGGTGAGCCCGTTGAACAGCGGCTCGAGGTAGAACCGGCCGGGCAGCAGCTGCTGGAGCCCGGAGATACCGATCGTGGTGATGAACACGCCGAGGACCGTGCCGAGCGCGTTGACCCGTCCGGGCTTGATGGTGGTCGAACCCAGGAAGGCGGCCGCGAGGGCGGGCATCAGGAAGTCCGGACCGATGTTGGCCTGGGCGACGCCGGCCTGGCGGGAGGCGAGCAGGATTCCGGCGAGCGCGGCGAGCACCCCGGAGGTGATCATCGCGGCCACGACGCAGGTGCGCCGCGGGATGCCGGTCAGCCGGGCGGCGGCCGGGTTGGCGCCGACCGCGTACAGGTAGCGGCCCACGGGCAGGAACTCCAGCACGGCCCACATGGCGACCGCGAGCACGACGGCCAGGACGAACGGGCCGGGGATCGGGCCGAGGCTCCAGGTGGTCAGCGCGTCGAACGCGGTGGCGCGGGCGCCGTTGGCGTCGGTGACCTGCTGGCCGCCGGTGTACCAGAGCGTGGTCGCATAGATCACCTGGCCCGTGGCCAGGGTGGCGATGAAGGCGTCCACCTGAGCCAGTTCCACGAGCAGGGCGTTGATCAGGCCGACCACGGCACCCCCNACCAGGGCCAGCAGGATCGCGAGCCGGTAATCCATGCCGTTGACCTGCCAGGACAGCGCCATCACCTGCCACAGACCGGCGCCGTAGCCGGCCGACAGGTCGATCTTGCCCGTGACCATCGGGACGGTCACGCCGAGCGCGATGATCAGCAGCACCGACTTGGCCGATGCCAGCAACTGGAAGTTGAGCAGGGTCGGGAAGGTCGACGGTTTGGCCACCGCGAACGCGATGAACAGCACGGCCGCCAGCAGCACCATGCCGTACACGGTCAGGATGCGCTGGGTGGCGCCGGCGCCCTTGGCGGGTTCCAGGCTGGTGGACTTGATGGAGGTGTTCATCGTCATGGCTGGGACTCCTGGTCGGCGGAGGTCGGGGCGACCGCGAGCCCGGAGGCGGCGGCCATCAGGTTGGCAATGGACAGGTGCTCTGGGTCGATCTCGGTGCGCACGCGGCCGCGTTCGAACACCAGCGCGCGATGGCAGATCGCCGTCGCCTCTTCCAGATCGGTGGTGACGACCACGATGGAGGTGCCGCCCTCGGCGGCCTCGCGCAGCAGTTGGTAGATCTCCGCCTTGGCGCCGACGTCCACGCCCATCGTCGGTTCTTCGAGGACGAGGATGTCGTAGCCCAGGCTGAGCCAGCGGGCCAGCACCACCTTCTGCTGGTTACCGCCCGACAGGGTGTCGGCGGCGAGTTCGGGATCCGGCGGACGAACGGAGAACCGCGAGGTCACGCTCGCCGCACGGGCCCGTTCGGGCTTGATGGGGTTGGCACGGAACCACCGGACGCCCCACAGGCCGGGGTTGAGGAACAGGTTCTCCCGGACGCTCAGGCCCGGGGCCAGGGATTCGGACTCGCGGTTGGAGGTGACGAACGCGATGCGGGAGTCGATCGCCTTGCGGACCGAGGAGACGTCGACGGCCCTCCCGTCGACGCTGATCCGGCCGCCGGTGATCGCGTCCACTCCGGCGATGGCCCGTCCGGCNGACCCCTGGCCGGCGCCGCGCAGGCCGCACAGCCCGACGATCTCGCCCTTCTGGACGGTCAGGTCGATGGGCCCGACCTCACCGACGCGGACGTCGTTGAGTTCGAGGCGCACCTCGGGGGCGGGCGGCGGGAACTCGACGCTCAGGGTCTCCTTGCCGACGATCAGGCCGACCAGTTCCTTGTGCGGCAGGGTCGCCACCTCGCGGTCGGCGACCTTCACGCCGTTGCGCATGATCACCGCGCGCGAGGAGATCGCGTAGATCTCGTCCAGCCGGTGGGAGACGTAGATCATGCCCGTGCCCTGGTCGCGCAGCCGCCGCAGCACGGTGAACAGCACCTCGACCTCCTCCTGCGGAAGCGAGGCGGTGGGCTCATCGAGGACGAGCAGCTTGGGCTCGTTCACCAGCGCCCGGGCGATCGCCAGCAGCGAGCGCTCGGTGCGCGGCAGGTCGAAGATCCGGGCGTCGGGATCGACCCCGCCCCCGACCAGGTCCAGCACCCGCGCCGCCTGCTCGCGCATGGCCTTCTTGTCGATGAACCCCGCCCGCTTGGGGTAGCCCATGCCCAGGGCGATGTTCTCGGCGACCGTCATCCACTCGATCAGGCCGAGGGTCTGATGGATGAACGAGACGCTGCCCATGTTCTCGGCGATCGGCTTGCCCTCAAGGAGGATGTCGCCCGAGTCGGGCTTGTAGACCCCGGCCATCATCTTGATGACGGTCGACTTGCCGGCGCCGTTCTCGCCCATCAGGGCGACGATCTCGCCGGCGTTGACGTCGAAGGACACGTCGTTGACCGCCTGGGTGGCGAAGAACGCCTTCATCAGGTGGCGGATCTCCAGCAGCGCCGTCATCGTGCGACCTCCTGCGGTGGGGTTCCGGGCGTGTTCGTCCGGAGGTGGAAGAGGGTGTCGGTGGCCGCGATGTACAGATCGCGACGGTCCGGGCCTCCAAAGGTGAGGTTGCCGACCTTCCGGCCGATCTCGATCTCGGTGAGCACCTCCCCNTCGGGGCTGAGCACGGTCACGAACGACCCGTGGGAGGTCCAGACCCGCCCCGCCTCATCGACGCGGAACCCGTCGGCGAGCCCCTTGGTCATGGTGGCGAAGACGCGCCCGTTCTTGGCGCGGCCGTCGATCACGTCGTACGCGCGCAGGTGCCGGTTGCCCTGGCCGGGCTCGGCCAGCGCCGCGGACGTGTCGGCGACGTAGAGGACGCTGCCGTCGGGNGAGAAGGCGAGGCCGTTGGGTTCCTCGACGTCCAGCACCACCGGACGAAGGTCGCCGGTGGCCGGGTCGTAGCGGAACACGTAGCAGTCGCCGTACTCCCGCTCGCCGAGGTAGCCCTCGTGGGCCTGGACGATCCCGTACGGCGGGTCGGTGAACCACAGGGCGCCGTCGGGGCCGACGACCAGGTCGTTCGGGGAGTTCAGCCGGGCCTGGCCGTAATGATCCACCAGCGTCGTCGTGCTGCCGTCGGGATGCAGTTCTTCCACGGCGCGCCGGCCGTGGGAGCACTGGAAGACCCGTCCGTCGGCCGCGACCGTGCGGCCGTTGGCGAACTCCGAGTTCTCGACGAACACCTCGAAGCCGTCCCCGCCCGACCAGCGCAGGATCCGCTTGGCGGGAATATCGCTGACCAGCACTCCCTCAGCCGTCCACGCCGGGCCCTCCAGCCAGGTCGCGCCGGTGGCCAGCGCGGTCACCCCGGCGGCCTCGTCCCACAGATCGTGTGCCATCGGCCTCCCGTCAGTAGAACTCGACGGTATCGACCCTGTTAATCTGGGGTTCGCCGTCGAGGAACAACGTGGCGTTGCGCGCGAACAACTCGGCGATGCGACGGTCCTCGGCGGCATTCAGCGCGGCTGTGTGCGGGCTCACCAGGACGTTGGGCAGGCCCCACAGCGGGCTGTCGGTGGCCAGCGGTTCCTGAGCGAACACGTCCAGCGCGGCGAAGCCGATCCGGCCATCCTGCAGCGCCTCGATCATGGCCGGTTCGTCGATGACGGTGCCCCGGCCGACGCTCACCAGGATCAGGCCCGGCTTCACCGCCGCCAGCACCTCGCGACTCACCATGCCCAGGGTGAGTTCGGTACCAGGGAGGGTCACCACCAGCGCGTCCAACTCGGCGACGAGCGTGGCCAGCTCGTCGGGGTGGACGCGGCGGGCCAGGCCCGGAAGGTCGACGTCGCGGCGATTGATGCCGATCACTTCGGCGCCGAGAGCGATGAACTTCTCCGCACAGGAGCGCCCGATGCCGCCCAGGCCCAGCACACCGATCCGCATCTCACTGACCTGCTGCATGCACCAGCGGCCGCTCCAGGTCCGGGAGCGTTGCTGTTCCAGGAGCCGCGGCAGCGACTTGGCGCCGGCCATCACGCCGAAGACGGCGAACTCGGCCAGGTTGTCGCCGTGCACGCCCGCCGAGGTCGTGAACGCGATCGAATCGAGCGCCGCACGATCCAGCCCCGCGGCCGCGACCTGGGATCCGCCNCCGGCCGGCATCGTCTGCACCCACCGGAGCCGGGCGTTGGCCGCCACGGTGCGGGCGAGGGCGGCGGGTTTCTCGTCCGGCACCCCGTAGAGCGCCTCGGCGCTGTCGACGAGCGCGTCGAAGGCGGCCTGCTGTTCCGGGGTCCGCTGCCAGGCGGGGTCACCGCCGTGGTCGCCCGGCCAGCGCATGGGCGGCAGCAGGCTCTGATCGCGAATGAGGTCGATCCGGGGCTCCGCCCGCTCGATCAACGTGCAAAGTTCCTCATCGAGAGGGGTGGAAACCACCACTCGAAGGCGTTCTTGCTCTTGCGCCATGGCACCCTCGCTATGGTCAATTCCGGTGGAGTCCCAACCGGATGCGCAGACACTAGCACTTCTGTTCAGTTTAGTGAACACTGTTCGACATACTGTTTTCTCGGGAGGTGGCGCCAATGGCATACGACATCGGTTTCGTCGGACTGGGCGTGATGGGACGCCCAATGGCGGGCTTCATCCTTGACCGGCAGTCGCGCGAGGGCGGTCGGCTGGTCGTTCACGAGCGCAACCGTCAGATCGCGGAGGATCTTCTCGCGCGAGGGGCGGTCTGGTCGGACACACCTGCAGGTCTCGCTGCCTGCGATCTGATCGTGTTCATGGTCCCCGACATGCCCATCATCATGGGTCTGGTCGACGGACCGGACGGCATCCTGGCCGCCGTCCAGCGGCCTGTGACCCTGGTGGTCAGTTCCACGTGCACCCCACAGGAGGTTCGCGACCTCGACATCCTTGCCGCGGAGCGGACGAGCGGGCTCGCACGGGTCGTCGACGCCCCCGTCAGCGGAGGGGCCGAGGGTGCAGAGTCTGGAACGCTGTCCATCATGGTGGGCGGTGACGATGCTCTCGTGGGCCCCGTCCTCGATGTGCTGAGCGCGGCCGGGCAGCCGGTCCATCTCGGCCCGGTCGGCGCCGGCCAGGTCGCCAAGGCCTGCAACCAGCTGGTCGTCGCGGCCGAGGTGGTCGCGCTGGCGGAGGCGTCCCTGCTCGCGGAGCGCGCGGGCCTGGACGTCAAGGTGATGTTCGAGACCCTGCAGCACGGCTACGCGGGCAGCCGGGTGCTGGAGGTCAAGGCACACCGGTTCGTCAACCACGACCACTCCNCCTCGGGCCCGGCGAGGTTCATGATCAAGGACCTGCGCGCGGTGGCGGAGGAAGCCGAGCAGTCGGGCCTGGCGCTGGTGAGCGTCGACGCACTGCGGCGCGTCTTCACCGAGCTGACCGAGGCGGGGCTGGGCGATTACGACACCGCTGTGGTGCAGCGGTTCATCGAGTCCCGCTCGAAGCCGCAGCCCGCCGGGGACGCCTCGGCCTGACCTCACGCCGGTCTGTGTTCGTGCCGCTCGGCCCCCGCGGTCGCCGGTGACGCTGGTCTGTGTTCGTGCCGCTCGGCCCCCGCGGTCGCCGGTGACGCTGGTCTGTGCGTAAGGCTCGGCCGACGTCACCGGGAAGCTCGCCGCTTCCCGCAGGCGCAGCTCAGCGTCCCCGGATCCTGGTGTGGGACCCTCAGCCCAGCGTCGCCGGACCTGGTGTGGGCCCCCAGCCCAACGTCACCGGATCCTGGTGTGGGCCCCAACCTCAGCCCAGCGTCACCGGAATGCTCGCCGAACTGACCTGTCCGGAGTAGGTCCTGGCCACCAGCCGGAGTTCGGCCGCGCCTGCTGGAGCTGCCGTCAAGTCGGCGCTGACCGAGTAGTCGGGGTTGTCGTCGACGCCCAACACCGTCCAGTTCGCCGCCCCCGGCAGCTTCAACAGGAAGGTCACCTGGACCGGCTCGGTGCCCGACCACGCGGCGGTCAGCGATGGGTGCCGATCCAGGGTCGCCCCGGCCTGCAGCGTGCTCGTCACCTGGCCGGACGCGGTGGCCATCGGCGTGTTGGCCTTCAGGACCACGACGCCCAATCCGGGGACGTTCACCGCCAGCGAGCCGTCCGCCCCCGAGCGGGCGGCCGCACCACCCAGGACGGGGCTGAAGTCGGTGGCGGGCGTCGAAGTCGGCACCCGCACGTCCGCGTCGGCCGAGCCGTTGTTGAACACCACCACGTACTCGGTGCCGCTCGCCTGGTCGATCCGGCTGACCGCGAACGTGGTGTCGTCGAAGACCCGGGTGATCATGGGCCCGGTCGCGAGCGCAGGGTGCTCCTTGCGCACCGCGGCCAGCGACGCGATCCACTGGTAGAGCGGATGGTTCGGATCGAAGCGGTCCCGCGCCCCCGGTTCGGCACCGATGACGGGCTGGTCGGCGAACTCGGGCACCTTGGTGGCGAACATGTCCTGGCGGGCGTCCTTGTCGCCGGCCAGGCCGATGAAGCCCTGCTCGTCCCCGTAGTAGACCACCGGCTGGCCGCGGGTCAGGAACATGACCGCATGCGCGAGCTTGTCTCTCGCCAGCAACTCCTCCCCNTCGGACGAGGCCGCGAGGAACATCCCGATCCGGCCCATGTCGTGGTTGCCCAGGAACGTGGGCTGAAAGGACGCGTTGGAGTCGGCGTCGGTGAACGTGTCGTCCGCGGCGAACAAGTCGGCCAGACCCGCGGCCGACTGGCCGAGCGCGAAGTCGCGCGCCTTCTCCTGGAAGCCGAAGTCGAGCGTCGCCGGCAGCCGCCCCTCGGTGCTGTACAGCGCGCGGGCGGACGGCTGCGCGGTGTAGACCTCGGCGAAGGCGAAGAAGTCGGGTTTGCCCTTGCTCCTCGCGTACTCCTCGATGGCCGGCCCGAACTGCTGCCAGAAGCCGAGGTTCACGTGTTTGACGGTGTCGATGCGGAAGCCGTCGATGCCCAGGTCGATCCATCCTTTGTAGATGTCGATCATGCCCTTGACCACTTCGGGGCGCTCGGTCCACAGGTCGTCCAGCCCCATGAAGTCGCCGTAGGTGTTCGACTCGCCCTCCCAGGTGGAGTCGCCGCGGTTGTGGTACATCATCGGGTCGTTCAGCCAGGCCGGCACCTTCACGGATCTCTCAGCGCTCGGGATCGTCGGGACGTACGGAGCGGTCGTCGCCGGGTCGGTCGTGGGGAACGCGTCCTTGCCCACGTAGTCGGCGTCGTCGAAGGTTGCGCCCGACGCGTCCTGATACGGGCGCTCGGCCTTGCTGATGTAGGCGTTGCCGCCGCCTGCGTAGGCGATCACGTTCGCCGTGTGGTTGGTGATGATGTCGAAGTAGACCTTCATCCCCTTCGCGTGCGCGGCGTCGATCAATGCCCTCATGTCGTCGTTGGTGCCCAGGTGCGGGTCGATCTGGGTGAAGTCGGTCACCCAGTAACCGTGGTAGCCGGCACTGACGTCCCCGCCGGAGCCCTGCACCGGCTTGTTCTTGAAGCTCGGCGTCAACCAGATGGCCGTGGTGCCCAGGCCCTTGATGTAGTCGAGCTTGCCCTGCACGCCCCGCAGATCGCCACCATGGTAGAACCCCTTCTCGGATGGGTCGAACCCGGTCAGCTCACGCCCNCCATCGAGCCCGCCGCGATCGTTGGCGGGATCGCCGTTGGCGAACCGGTCGGTCATCACGAAGTAGAACTGCTCGCTGCCGCCCGGGGCCGCAGCGCGGCGGCGGCGAGGCTCTGGTCGGCCGCGCCGCCCAGATACCGGTTCNGCGATCACTGCGCCCGCGATCACCAGGACGAGCGCGGCCAGGCCGGCCATCACGATCGTCTGCGTCCGGGACGGACGGGGCATGGGGCACCTCCTTCGTCCGCAGCCTAATCGGCGGCGCCGACAGTCCTTATGCCTGGTGGCTCTCCGCGCCGGCCGTCTCTCGGCCGCTCCTCGACCACCCGATCGCCCCGACGATCAGCAGGACCGCGGCCACCAGATCGACGCCGATCGAGACGGCCCCGGCGAGCGTCGCTCGTGCGGCCAGTCCGGGCTCGTCCCCGCTGAACCCCGGATTCCCCAAAGATCCACGGTGCGGAGGAGTCGCCCCAGCCACGTCGTCGCCAGGCCGGCCACCACCAACGCCATTCCCCGGCCGGGCCGCTCGGCCCGCGCGAGCATGGTCAGCAGCAGGCCCGCAGAGCCCAGCTCTGAACTCGGCAGCGTCCCATGGGGGTCTCGACAAGCTCGACCGCCGGGCTGCGGCGCCAATCCGGAGGCCAGCTCTGAACTCGGCGGCGTCCCATGGTGCCCTCGACAGACTCGACCGCCGGACCAGCCCCACGCCACGCCAGCAGGTCGTCATCGGTCACGGCGCCGCCGCGCCGGACGAGGCCGCCAACAGCCCCGCCAGCGGCACCACGACGGGGAAGCTGTGCCACAGGGGATGCCCCAACCCGGTCACCGTGATCGTGCGCCCTTCGGCAGCCGCGGCCTCCGCCGCCTCCTCCAGCGCAGCCACACCAGCCGCGGTGCACAGGTCGCTCCGCTCCCCTCGGACGATCGTGAGCCGNCGCCCCTCCAACTCCCCNACGTGATGGACGATGTGGTCCCGGCACAGAACCTGCGTGATCGCCAGCAGGTCCTGCGGCCAGTACCGCACCCAGGGCTCCCGCAACTGCCGCCGCCGCAGGGCCATCACCCAGCGGTGGCCATGGTTGGTCGCGTANGCTGGGGGCTGCCGCAGGACGTCCCGGGCGTTGTCGACCGCAAGGCGAGCGAGCCCNCGCGACAGCGCCCCGACGGGCTCGATGAGCGTGACCGAGCGAATCGGGGCCAGCGCGCGCAGCCCGGCGAGGCTGGACATCGCCAGTGAGCAGCCGGTCGAGTAGCCCACCAGGTGCAGGCCGGTCGGGACGAGGCCGGCAGCGGTCACCGCAGCCCGCACGTACTCGGCCTGCAGGCCGGCCCAGTCCTGGATCCCGCCCCGCCTCATCGAGGCGGCGACGCTCCGCGGCAAGGGGTCACCGAAGCGGCTCTGACCAGGCAATTCGACGGCCAGCACGGGCATCCGGAACGCATTGGCCAGCAACTGCGCCTTCGTCCCCTCCCACGGCCCCAATGGCACGTTGAACCCCAGGAAGTACAGCAGTACCGGGCCCCCGGCCGCCCGCGGGCCATCGGCCGGGTCGACGAGAAGGGCCTCCAGCGGGGCCGTCCGTCCCGGAGCCCGGACGACGAACTGCAACCGGCGCCCCGCGGCGGGCTCCTCCAACGGCGCGCCCACGTCGGCGGTCAGGGTCTGCCGGTCGCGCACGATCCGAGCCTAGCCATGCCTGCCGGTGACCGGCTCCCGCGGGCACGTCGGCCGGTCGGCGCCACCCACACGAGGAGCACATCGGCGAACACGTCCGCGGCGGTCCCGGGGTCGGTGCGGCGCCGGATACCGGGCCAACGGACGACGGACGTCCGCCACCAGGTGGTCGAAGCGCGCCGCCGCGAGGCTCACGAGGTCACCACCAGCACCCGTCCGGACACGCGTCGATCCTTTCGGACGGGCCGAAAGCGGCCGGAGCCGACCGCGAGAATGGCCGCATGACGCGACGCACCGCTGTCGTCTTCGACCTCGACGGCACCCTGATCGACACCGAGGAGACCTGGGACGAGGTGCGCCGGGGCCTCGCGGCCGAGCAAGGCCTGCCCTGGCCCGCCGAGGCGACGCCGATGATGATGGGCCTCAGCACCCAGGAGTGGTCGGGGTATCTGCACGACGTGGTGNGGGTCGGCGACAGCCCCGAGGACGCCGCCCGCAAGACGATCACCGCGTTGCAGCGGCGGTACGCGGACGGTTTGCCGGTGCTGCCAGGCGCGGCCGACGCGGTCCGCCGGATGGCCGCACGGGGACCCGTGNGGGTCGCCTCCTCCTCGCCACGGGTACTCATCGATGCGGCCCTCGCGGCGCTGGGCGTCGCCGACCTGGTGGGTGCCGTCCGCTCCACCGAGGAGGGCGCCGGCCGTGGCAAGCCCGAGCCGGACGCGTTCCTCTGGGTCTGCGAGCAACTCGGGGTCGCTCCTGCCGATGCGGTCGCCATCGAGGACTCCAGCAAGGGTCTCCAGGCGGCGCACGCGGCCGGGATGAAGATCGTCGCGATCCCGCCCCGCTTCCACCCGCCCGGACCGGACGACCTCGCTCTCGCCGATGTCGTCCTGGACGATCTGGGCCAGCTGACCCCCGATTTGGTTGAGTTCCTGTGTGGCTGAGCCCTGCTTCGGGTCCGTCCGATGCCCGAAAGGTGCCCGATCGACGGGTCCGCCTGTGAGGTGTCGGTGGCAGCCCGTATGTTGCGACCATCACCCCTCGAAAGGGCCGTCGTCATGTCCGCGATCCTGGACCTCTTCGTCCGTAGCCCCCTGCTGACGCTGTTCTTCTGCGTCGGGATCGGGCTGCTGCTCGGCCGGGTCAAGCTGCTGGGCATTTCGCTCGGAGCGGCCGGCGCGTTGTTCGCCGCGCTCGGGCTCTCCGCCGCGGTCTACCTCGCGCAGTTGCCCAACCCCGGCAACCAGTTCGACGCGAGCGGACACCTGCTCGCCCACGCCACGATCGCGCTGCCGGCGTTCTTCAACTCCTTCGCCTTGGCGGTCTTTTGCTACATGGTCGGCATCTCGGCGGGTCCGTCCATCGTCGACGCCCTGCGCACCGGGTGGCAGCCGGTCGTGGTCGCCCTGGTGGCCGCCTTCGCCACCGCCGCGGCCGCGATCGGGTTCGGCCGGCTGCTCGGCCTCAACATCGGCGAGATCGGCGGTGTCTACGCCGGCGCCGGGACGGCCACCGCGGCGCTCGGCGTCGTCCAGGCCCAACTGCTGGGGTCGGGGCGTCCAACGCCACGGAGCTGGCCAACGGGGCCGCCGTGGGCTACGGCATCGGCTATCCGGTCGGGGTGATCGTCAGCATCCTGTTCCNTGATCGCCCTGATCCGGATCGGCCAACGTCAGCCCGTGGGCGAGGATCGCGAGCCGGTCCCGCCGATGGAGGTGCGGACGATCCTCATCACCAAGCCCGGCGCCAACGCGACGGTCGGCGGGCTGGCGGCGGCGCACGATTTCGTCGTCTCCCGGATCACGCGGGACGGCAAGACCGTCGTCGCCCGTCCCGAGGCCGAGGTGTTGCCCGGTGACCTGCTGGTGGTGACGGGCCGGGGCGACCACCTCGCGACGGCGGTCGGCGCGTTGGGCGAGTTCTCCGCCACCGAGCACTGGTACGACCGCACCGACATCGACTTCCGCCGGGTGATGCTCTCCCGGCCGGCCCTGGCCACCGCGCGGGTGGCCGACCTGCCGATCCTGGAGAAGTTCGGGGCGGTGGTCTCGCGGGTCCGGCGGGGCGACCAGGACCTGCTGGCGCGCCCCGACCTCCGGCTGCAGCTCGGCGACCGGCTGCGCATCACCGCGCCCCGGCAGCAGATGTCGGCGGTCTCTGACTTCCTCGGCGACTCCGAACGCAGCGCCGGCGACATCAACCCCATCGGCCTCGGCCTCGGCCTGACCATCGGGTTGCTGGTCGCCTTCATCTCGATCCCGCTGCCCGGGGGCGCGGCACTGGTGATCGGCACCGCGTCGGGTCCGCTGATCGTCGGGACGGTCCTCGGGGCCATCGGACGCACCGGCCCCGTCGTGTGGCAGCTGCCGCCCGGGGTCGCCAACTCGCTCAACCAGTTCTCCCTGCTGCTGTTCCTCGTCGGGGTCGGCACCGGGGCCGGCGAGCACCTGGTCTCGGCGATCGAGGACGGCGGCTGGGTGAAGGTGCTGATCGCGAACGTCCTCGTGGCGGCCGTCCACGCCGTCCTGGTCCTCGGTGCGCTCCGCTGGCTGTTGCACTTCGGGGTGGCGCGCACCCTCGGCGCCTTCACCGGTTCGCAACTGTGCCCGGGCGTTTACGGCTACGCGCTCGGCCGGATCCCCGACCAACGGGTGGCCATGGGCTACGCCGTCCTGTTCCCTGTGATGATGGTCGCGAAGGTGATCATCGACCAACTCATCGTTGTGTTCTTCTGACCCGACTACCCAAGGCAGGAATCCATGAAGTACGTCGAGAACAAGGTCGTCCTGATCGGCACCGGAGCGGTGGGCATGGCCTACGCGTTCGCCGCGGTGAACCAGGGCGTCTGTGACGAACTGGTGCTCATCGACCTGAACGCCGCCAAGTCCCGCGCGGACGTCACCGACCTCAACCACGGCGAGGCGTGGGCGCCCTCCNCCGTCACGGTCACCTTCGGCAGCTACGCCGACTGCGCGACCGCCGCGATGGTGGTGATCTGCGCGGGCGTCGCCCAGAAACCGGGCGAGACCCGGCTGCAGTTGATCGAGATCAACCTGCGCATCTTCAAGGAGATCGTGGAGGCCGTCATGGCATCGGGCTTCGACGGGATCTTCCTGGTGGCAACCAACCCGGTCGACATCCTCTCCTACGCCACCTGGCGCTATTCGGGGTTGCCGGCCGCGCAGGTCATCGGTTCTGGGACGACCCTCGACACCGCCCGGCTGCGCTTCAACCTCGGCCAGTACTTCGAGGTGTCGACCACCAACGTGCACGCGCTGATCATCGGCGAGCACGGGGATTCCGAGGTGCCGGTCTGGTCGTCGGCGTCGGTCGGCGGCCGGTCGCTGGCCAAGCGGGTGGCCGCTCGTCCGGAGATCAAGGACGATCTGGACAAGATCGCCGTCGAGACCCGCGACGCGGCCTACGCGATCATCGAGGCCAAGGGATCGACGTGCTACGGGATCGGGATGGCGCTGGCCCGGATCACCCGGGCGATCCTGTCCAACCAGAAGGTGACCTTGCCGGTCTCGGCGCTACTCACCGGCCAGTACGGACACAAGGGCGTTTACACCGGCGTCCCGTGCAGCGTCGGCCGGCGCGGCATCCGCGAGGTGATCGAACTCGACCTCGATCCCGACGAGCAGGCGATGTTCGACAAGTCGGTCGCCACCCTGAAGGAGGCGCAGCGGCCCTTCTGGCCCGACATCGCCCCCGACTGACGCTCCGCCCGCGCCCCGGCAGGCGCTTTCTGAGCGATGGCCGGACCCTGCGCGACCCCGGGCGCGCCCGCCTCACCCTTGTGGGCCCTGACGCACCGATCCCTCGCCCTGGACGCACCGCAGCCGTTAGGGTGCGTTGAGGAGGATCGGGGTGCTCAGATCAGCCTTGCTCGCCATGGGCCGCAGCCGGGGTGCGAAACGGTTGCTGATGGCCGTTCCCGCGACCCGCAAGGTCGTGTCCCGCTTCGTCTCCGGCGAGACCATGGAGCAGTGCCTGGCCGCCGTCCAGCGGCTCGTGGACCAGNGGCTGTCCGTCACGATCGACTTCCTGGGCGAGGACACCACCAATGCCCGCCAGGCCGACCGGGTGACCGACACGTACGTCGAACTGCTGCACCGGCTCGCCGCCGCCGAGCTCACCGATCGGGTCGAGGTCAGCGTGAAGCTGTCCGCGCTGGGCAGCCAACTCACCCGTGGCCGCGAACTCGCCTTCGACAATGCCCAGGTGATCTGCGAGGCCGCGCAGGCTGTGGGCACCACGGTCACGGTGGACGCCGAGGACCACAACGCGACCGACGAGACGCTCCGGACGGTGGCCGAACTGCGCGCGACCCACCCGTTCGTCGGCGCTGTCGTCCAGGCCTACCTGCACCGCACCCCGGACGACTGCACGAAGCTGACGGGCCCCGGTTCGCGCGTGCGTCTGTGCAAGGGGGCGTACGCGGAGCCGCGCTCGGTCGCCGTCCGCGGCCGCCGGGCCGTCGAGGCCGCGTACCTGCGATGCCTGGACATCCTGATGCGCGGCCAGGGCGTGCCGCTCGTGGCCACCCATGACCCGCGGCTCATCGGCGCGGCGCTGACCCTCGCCGAACGGCTCGGCCGTGACCGGTCGAGCTTCGAAATCCAGATGCTGTACGGGGTGCGCGCCCGCGAACAGGTGCGCCTGGCCGGGGAGGGCTACACCGTCCGGGTCTACGTGCCGTTCGGGTCGGACTGGTACGCCTACTTCATGCGCCGCCTGGCCGAACGTCCGGCGAACCTGCGGTTCTTCCTGAGGGCGCTCGCCGCCCGTGAACCGCGTCGTCCGCGGGCCGTCACGGCCCGCCGGTTGCGGCGCCGGAAGCGCTGAGGTTCGCGTCCGCTCGCGATCCGCCTCCGGACAAGGGGAAGAGGCCTCTTCCGTCCGGTCGTCAGGCCAGCTTCGCCAGTCCGGCGCGCAGATCGGCCACCAGATCCGCGGGGTCCTCGATACCGACGCTGAGCCGGATCAGGCCCGGTGTGATGCCGGCAGCCGCTTGGACGTCCGGGGGCATCGAGGCGTGCGTCATGGTCGCCGGATGGTTGATCAGCGACTCCACCCCGCCGAGGGACTCGGCGGGACAGAACAGCGTCACCGACTCCATGAGCGTCCGGGCAGCAGGGGCCCCGCCGGCCAGTTCGAGGCTGACGATGCCGCCGAAACCGCGCTGCTGGGCGGCCGCGATTTCGTGCCCGGGGTGGCTGGGCAGACCCGGGTAGAGCACCCGCGACACCGCCGGGTGATCCTGGAGCAGTTCGACCACGGCGGCGGCATTGGCGCTGTGCCGCTCCATTCGCAGGTGCAGGGTGCGCAACCCACGTAGCGCAAGGTAGGCGTCGAACGCGCCGCCGGTGACGCCCAGGCAGTTGCCCCACCAGACCAGTTGCTCGGCCAACGCGGCGTCCCGGGCGATCGCCACCCCGGACACCACGTCGGAGTGCCCGTTGAGGTATTTCGTCGAGGAATGGACGACGACGTCGGCACCCAGTTCCAGCGGCCGCTGGAGCACCGGCGAGCAGAACGTGTTGTCGACGACCACTGTCGCCCCGGCCGCCTTCCCGGCCGCGGCTGCCACGGCGATGTCGGTGATGCGCAGCAGCGGGTTGGACGGGGTTTCCACCCACAGCACCGACGGACGGGCCGCCACCGCCTCGGCGATCCCCGCGGCGGTGGTGAGATCGACCAGCCGGAGCTCGAACAGCCCGCGCCGGGCCATCGCATCGAACAGCCGCCAGGAGCCGCCGTAGCAGTCATGCGGTGCCACCAGCACGTCCCCGGGCGTCAAGGTGGCGTGCAGGACGGCGGTGATCGCACCCATGCCGCTGGCGGTCACCACCCCGCCGGCACCGCCCTCGAGCCCACTCACGGCGTCCGCCAGCACCGACCGGGTGGGGTTCCCGCGCCGTGAGTAGTCGAACGGCCGCGCCCGCCCGAACGACTCGAAGGTGTAGGTCGTGGACAGGTAGACCGGTGCGACCACCGCCCCATGGGTGGGATCGCTGTCGATACCGGCGCGCACGGCGCGGGTCACCGGGGACGCCTCGTCCATGCCACACCTCTCTGCTCGACTCCGGCGAGGTCACGACCCTACTAGCTGTCACCTGGCCCGCGGCGATGACTCACGAACGTCGGCACGTCCGGTGAAACGCTGGAAACCGGCGTCGGGCACGGGTACCTTCACCCCATGAAGATCGAAGACATCGTCCGCAGCAAGGGCGGCAACGTCGTCACCATCGCCCCGGACGCGACCGTCGAGGAGTTGGTCACCCTGCTGGGCCAGCACAACATCGGCGCCCTGATCGTCTCCCGCGATGGCGCCCACATCGACGGGATCGTCAGCGAACGCGACGTCGTCCGGCAACTCGGCGCCCAGGGAGCCGCGGTGCTGCAGCGCAAGGTGTCGGACATCATGACCGCCCAGGTCCACACGTGCGGGATCGACGACAGCCTCGAAGAAACCGCCCACACCATGACCTACCAGCGGATCCGCCACCTGCCGGTCGTCGTCGACGGGCAGTTGCACGCGGTGATCTCGATCGGTGACGTCGTCAAGCACCGCATCGACCAGTTGCTGGACGAACGCAACCACCTGCTCGGCTACTTGCACGCCTGAGCCGTTGCCGCAGACCCCCGCCGAGCTGGCGCTGGACCGGCTCGGCATCCCCTACCGCGCGACCCGGCACGGCCCGGTGAACTCGCTCGCGGAAGCGGCCGCCGCCCGCGGCGTGGCACCGGGAGACATCGTCAAGACCATCGTCGTCCGGCGCGCGGCGGACGATTTCCTGTTCGTGCTGCTGCCCGGTGATCGCGAGATCTCCTGGCCGAAGCTGCGCGCGCTGCTGNGGGTGAGCCGGCTGTCGCTGCCGGACGCCGCCACCGCCCGCGAGGTGACCGGGTACGAACGCGGCACGATCACGCCGTTCGGAGCGACCCGGCCCTGGCCGGTCTTCGCGGACGCGACGCTGCCGGGCCGACAGGTGTCGATGGGCGGCGGAGCTCACGGGGTGGCCGTCTCCTTGGCGGCGGACGACGCGCTCGCCGCTCTGAACGCGACGGTGGCCGACATCGTCCAGCCCTAGCGGGGCCGTCGGCGCGAACCTTGGGGCGACAAACCCCGAAGGGGTGGAGGATTCGCCCCCACCCCCACCTAGCGTGGAGAGACGGGTCGCAGCCGTGGCGACCCGCCTACGGAAGGAGCCGCCATGGGCGTCGGAGACAAGATTTCGAACAAGGCCGAAGAGGTCATGGGCAAGGTCAAGGAAGGCATCGGCGACGCCACCGACAACGAGCGTCTGCAGGCAGAGGGCGCGGCCGATCAGGCCAGCGCGAGCGCCAAGCAGGCCGGCGAGGCCGTGAAGGACGCCGCCCGCGACGCGGGTGACGCGCTGAAGGACGCCGGCGAGGACGCCAAGGCCGCGTGGCGCAAGGCCACCAACTGACCTATCAACCGCCGGCGCCGTCCGGACGATCCCGCTGCACGGCGGCCGTCCGGGCGGCGCTGGTGCGTCTAGAGTGCCGAGCATGAAACGGGTACTGATCCGGGTCGACGGCCGCGTCCAAGGGGTCGGGTTCCGCTGGTGGGCCCAGGGCCAGGCCCGCGCGTTGGGGCTGCACGGGTCGGCGGAGAACATGCCCGACGGGAGCGTCGTGATCGACGCCCAGGGTGAATCCGAGGCGGTGGGCCGGATGGTGCGCGCCGCGATCGAGGATCCGACCACCACGTCCCGACCCGGACGGGTCACCTCCCATCACCTGCAGTGGGTCGCGATCGACCCGAACCTGCGCGGCTTCCGCGCCTGGTGAGCTTTCCCTGACGGCTGACGAACCGGCCGAGATGGTGCTGAGGGCTGACCGAACCGGCCGGCGACGGCGCTGGCTGCCTGAACCGGCCGGAGACGGCGCCCCGTCGTGGGTTCGTGATCCGGCCGGGCTCACATCGTCCGGCGACCCCACATCCACCGCCCGAAGACTCGCGCGGGCGAAGGGACGGCACGTCCGCCTGCGCGAGCGGTGTCCCCGCGACTAGGGTTCTGGCATGACAAAGGTGTTAGTGACCGGTGGTGTCCGGTGCGGCAAGTCGCTGTACGCCGAGAACCTGGTCGCCGAGGCGAAGGCGGTGACCTACGTCACCNCCGGGTACCCGGTCGACCCGGCGTTCGATCCCGAATGGGCCGCCCGCGTCTATACCCACCAANAGCGCCGTCCGCGGCACTGGACGACCATCGAGACCCTCGACGTGGCAACCGCGATCCGCGAAGTCGAGACCCCGATCATCTTCGACTGCGTGGGCACCTGGCTGTCGCGATCCATCGACTCCTGGNGGGTGTGGGAGCAGGATTTCGAGAGCTGGCGCCACCTGTTCGACGACGCCCTGCACGAACTGGTCACCGCCTGGCGCTCCTGCGACCAGATGCTGGTCGGCGTCACCAACGAGGTGGGCTGGGGGCTGGTGTCGGAATACCCCGCCGGGCGCCTGTTCGCCGACCTGATGGGACGGACGAACTACCGCCTCGGCGGTGCCAGCGACGAGGTCGTCCTCATGGTGTCGGGCCGGGCGCTCCGGCTCTGATCACCCCGCCGCGACCAGCCCCACCAGCAGTGCGGTCGCGGTCACCTCGACCAGCGCGCCGAGCACGTCCCCGGTGATCCCGCCGAGGCGGTGCACACACCTGACCAGTAACGCCGACGCAGCGGCCAGCCCCAGCGCCGTCGCCACCAGACCACCCCACCAGGGCCGTCCCGAGAACGCCTGAGCCGCCGTCAGCGCGATCGCGACGCCCACCCAGACGCCCACGGCGCCCGCGCGCCCCACCGCGCCGGCGAACGCGACGCCCAGCCCGTCCGGTCGCGCGGCGGGGATGCCCCGCGAGGCGCCCAGGGCCAACGCCGCCCGCGACCCCGCCAGCGCCAGCGTCGCTCCCACCACNCCCCAGGGTCGCTCCACCAGGGCACCGAGGCAGGCGGCCTGCAGCCCGAGGACGACCACCAGGGTCGTCACCCCGGCGGGGCCGGCGGTCCCCGACCGCATCACGGTCAGGGCGCGGACGGGATCGGTCCAGGAGGCGGCGAGACCGTCGGCGGTGTCCGACAGCCCGTCGGCGTGCAGCCCNCGGCTGAGCCAGGCCAGGAGCCCGACAGCGGCCAGGCCACCGGCGATGCTCGGCAGGCCCATCCGAACACCCAGCCAGCCCACCGCCGCGGCCGCCAGCGCGATCGGGACGACCAGCAACGGCGCGGCGACAGCCGCGACCCGGGCGCTGCCGGGCGTGACCGTCCGTGGGGCGGGGGTGGGCAGCACGGTGAGCGTGCCCAGCCCCAGGCGCAGCCCGTCGCTGAATTCGGCGCGGTGCACGACTCCCCTTCCGGCATGGTGACTGATGCTCACCGTAGCCGTCCTGGTCCCCACGGCGTCCCGGCGCTCACAGGAACCCCACAGCAAACACCTAGCTGCCGCTCACAGCCACCTGACAGTCTGAGCACATGGCAACGAACTCCCGGCCCGGCACCGAACCGCTCACCCGTCCCGATGGCACCCCCATCCGCGTCCTCACCGTGGACGACGAGGCGAGCCTCACCGATCTGCTGCGGCTGGCGCTGCGCTACGAGGGCTGGGAAGTGACCACGGCGTCGTCCGGCACCGAGGCGGTCAAGGCGGCCCGCGAGGTGAAGCCGGACGTGATGGTGCTCGACATGATGCTCCCCGATTTCGACGGGTTGGAGGTGATGCGCCGCGTCCGCACCGAACAGCCGGACGTCCCGGTTGTCTTCCTCACCGCCAAGGACGCGCTCGACGATCGGATCGGCGGCCTGACCGCCGGTGGCGACGACTACGTCACCAAGCCGTTCTCGCTGGAGGAGTTGGTCGCCCGGCTGCGCGGGCTCTTGCGCCGCTCGNGGGCGACGACCGCCCGTCCGGAGTCGCAGATCGTGGTCGGCGACCTGATCATGGACGAGGACTCCCACGAGGTGACCCGCGCCGGCGAAGCGATCAACCTGACCAACACCGAGTTCGAACTGCTGCGCTTCATGATGCGCAACCCGCGGCATGTGCTCAGCAAGGCCCAGATCCTCGACCGGGTGTGGAACTACGACTTCGGCGGCCAGGCCAACGTGGTCGAGTTGTACATCTCCTACCTGCGCAAGAAGATCGACGCCAACCGCGAACCCATGATCCACACCCGCCGCGGCGCGGGCTACATGCTGAAGCCCGCCGAATGACCGTCGCGCTGAACCCCGCCCCGGCGCCGCTGGCGAAGGGCACGCTGAGCCGGCAGCTGGTGATCCGCGTGACCGCGCTGGTCGCGCTGGTCGCGGTCTTGCTGAGCGCGCTGCTGGCGCTGGCCGCCTACAACATCCAGATGGCCCAGCTGGACGCCCGCCTCGACAGCGCCGCCACCCGCCCCGACCGCGGGGACGGGGACGGTCCGGCGGGCCGGGGCCAGGAGATCGGGACGCTCACGGTGGTGCTCGTCGGAAACCTGGCCAGCGGCCGGATCCTGGTCGACCAGTCGGGCAACCAGGTGGGCTTCGAACCGCTGTCGGCCGACATCGTCCAGCGGCTCGTCGCCCTGAACCTGACCACCGGGCAGCGCGCGACCGTCGACCTGCCACAGCTGGGGAGCTACCGGGTCACGCTGAAACCCAGCTTCACCGGCGGCTCCACGATCATCGGCCTGCCCATGACCCAGCTGTACCGCGGCATGACCGCGTTGAGCCTGCTCGAGGCGCTCCTGGCCGCGCTGACGATCGGGATCGCGTTCTTCGCGGCCCGTGCCGTGGTCGTCCGCTCGCTGGCGCCGTTGAACCGCCTGACCGCCACGGCCTCGGCGGTGTCGGCGCTCGAACTCGAACGCGGTGAGGTGGACGTGCCCGTCCGGGTGCCCTCGGGCGACACCGACCCGGTCAGCGAGGTCGGACGGGTCGGGCTGGCATTCAACCACATGCTCGACAACGTGGAGGGTGCCCTCGCGGCCCGGCACGCCAGCGAGACCAAGGTGCGCCAGTTCGTGGCCGACGCCTCGCACGAACTGCGCAACCCGTTGGCCTCGATCCGTGGTTATGCCGAACTGACCCGCCGCGAGCGCGACACGATGTCGCCGACCATGTCGCACGCGCTGGACCGGATCGAATCCGAATCGGACCGGATGTCGCGGCTGGTCGAAGACCTGCTGCTGCTGGCCCGGCTCGATTCCGGGCCTGCTCTGGACCTGAAGCCGACGGACGTGACCGAGGTCGTCCTCAATGCGGTGAGCGATGCCCGCGCCGCCGGTTCCGACCACCAGTGGTCGATCCAGGTGCCGGACGAGCCGGTCACCGCGCGCGCCGACCGCTACCGGCTGCACCAGGTGGTGGCGAACCTGCTTGCCAACGCCCGCACGCACACCCCAGCGGGCACCAAGGTGATCACCACGCTGCGTGCCGAGGGACCCTGGGCGGTGATCACAGTCGCCGACAACGGCCCGGGCATCCCGGCCGCCATCCTGCCCAGCGTGTTCGAGCGGTTCACCCGCGCGGACTCCAGCCGGGTGCGCAAGGACGGGNGCTCCAGCACCGGGCTCGGCCTGGCGATCGTTGCCGCCGTCGTGGCGGCACATGGTGGTCGCGCGGCGGTGACATCTGACTCGGGCGGGACCGAGTTCACCGTCCGGGTGCCGTTGGTCTGACCCTCCTCGAGGACGGGGGCGCGACCAGCCCGTCCCGGGTGGTCGGCTCGATCGCCGCCGTCGTCGGTGACGGCGGACGTCCCCACGAACGCCAGGGTCAACCGACCGAGCGTCATGGGCGGTCCGCGCCGGCCCGCGAAGGTTTCCCGCCGCCCACGGATTCCTCGACCGGCCGCGGAGGGTCCGCCACGGCCCGCGTGGGGCTCTCTCCTTGTCGATGGGCATCCATTTCGTCTGCACGGCCTGGTCCTCGGCCGAGCCAGCAGGGCGGACAGCGCTCAGCGCCTCCTGTCCTGGGGCTCAGCCGAGGCGCTTCGTCCGCAACCAGCCGGTGACGGCGGCGCTCAGCCCCCGTCGCCAGCGGCAGCGAGCCTCGCCACATCGGCGTTGCCGAGCACCTCGTGGACCGCTTGCAGGCAGGTCACGACATCCGCGTCCTCGGCCAGGTCGGGGCTGAGGAGTGCGACCTGCGGGTCCGGCTGGATCAGCACGTCAGGGTCGGTCAGGACGACCAGGTCCAGGGTCGCCCCCGCAGCCTCCGTCGGACGGAACGCCGCCACCTGAACGTGTCCGTTCTGCAGGGCCCGCAGCCGTTCGGCTGGATCGTCGATGGTGCGAAGCTCGGGGCCAGGTCATAGGCGGCCGCGAGTCCCTCCGGACCGTCCGGCGCCTTCGCGAGGCTCGTTGGGAGCGCCAGGGCGAGGTCGGTGAGTTTGGCCAGATCGGCCAGGCTGGCGGCCTTTGCCCGTCGCGCGCCGACCCCGGTCATCGCATAGATCGGTTCGTGGGTGACCGCCGAGGGTTTCAGCACCGCCGCTTCGCCGTCCAGCGCCCGTGCGAGCGCGCCGACGATCTCGTCCGATCCCGGCGGCAACTCCCCGAGGCCCAACTCGCTCGCCGCCGTCCGGGCGAACACCGGCAGCACGGCGACGCGTCCCCGGGCGAGGTCGGGCACGATCACGTCCAGCCCACCGGTCACCCGATGCCGCTCGGCGACGATCCCTTTGGCCTGCAACGCCTGGACGTACACCTCGGCGAGCACGCGTCCCTCGGCGCTCCCGTCGTCGCCCACCTGCAGCGCGGCCCGGGTGGTGGCGGACGGCGACGTGGAAGTCGGCGGGCCTGTCGGCTCCGGCGGACGAACCGCGCAGCCGGCCAGCCCGATGAGGAGCAGCAGCGCCAGCAGTCGTCCGATCACAGGCCCGAGTCTGCCTTCCGGCACCGACAATTCGGGCACCGCCACGCGCCCCGGCGGCCATGCGGGGCGCTGGCGTCCGTCGCCGAGCCTCGGGCACCGTCATCGCGGGACACGACCGAGCCCAGACGCCCGGCCGGCACGACACCTCGCTCAGTTCACTCCAGGGGCGCCTGGCACCGGACTGGGCCACCGTTGATCGCCCTGGCAGCGCGCGGGCCACCGGGACTCGTCCGGAGCGGCGGCAGCCTCTAAGGTCGAGTTGTGCACCGGTGGGTGCACGCTCGTCCCGTTTGGAGGATCGATGGCCCTGTCCCGCGCCGACCTCGCGCATCTGGTCGATCACACGCTGCTCTCGCCCACGGCGACGCCGGATGACGTGGCCGCACTGCTGGCCGAGGCGCAGCGGCTGGGGACGTACTCGATCTGCGTCAGCNCCTCGATGCTGCCCGTGCCGGGCGACCATGGAACGGTGAAGATCGCGACCGTCTGCGGGTTCCCGTCCGGCAAGCACACCGCGGAGGCCAAGGCTTTCGAGGCCGCCCAGTCGGTGGCCTCCGGTGCCGACGAGGTCGACATGGTCATCGACGTCGGACGCCTCAAGGCCGGCGACGCCGATCACACCCGCCAGGAAATCGCGGCGGTCCGGGCAGCGACGGACGACGCGGCACCCGGCCGGGTGCTGAAGGTCATCATCGAGTCCGCGGCCCTGACCGATGAGGAGATCGTCGCCGCTTGTCAGGCGGCCGAGGCCGCCGGGGCGGACTTCGTCAAGACCTCCACCGGTTTTCACCCCTCAGGTGGCGCCACCGTGCACGCGATCGAACTGATGGCCCGCACCGTGGGCGGACGGCTGNGGGTCAAAGCCTCCGGCGGGATCCGGACGAACGAGGCCGCCCAGGCCCTGGTGGCCGCCGGCGCCACCCGGCTGGGCCTCTCCGGCACCGCGGCCGTGCTCGACGGTGCCGACGCGTCCGGCGACTACTGAGAACCGCCGCCGTCGGTGCATCCTGCTCGTCCGCTCCCGCCAGCACCGGACCTGGCCTTCGGCGCCCACTCTCACCTCCGGCACCCACTCTCGCCTCCGGCACCCACTCTCACCTCCGGCACCGGGTCTCGCCGCCCAACCCGAGATTCGACACCCAACGTGAGAGTCGGCGCCCAACCCGAGATTCAATCCGCAGCCCGGAGGCCGGCCGCCACCTGACCCCGGACCCACATGCCCAACCAGTGGAGCCGCCACCCAAGCAGAAAGCCGCTGAACGCCCGGAGGTCACAGCTTCGGCACCCACTCTCACCTCCGGCACCCACTCTCACCTTCGGTACCGAGTCTCACCTTCGGCACCGAATCTCGCCGTCCAACCCGAGATTCGACACCCAACGTGAGAGTCGGCGCCCAACCCGAGATTCGATCCACAGCCCGGAGGCCAGCGCCACCTGACCCCGGACCCACACACCCAACCAGTGGAGCCAGCACCCAACCAGAAAGCCGCTGAACGGGCCCGGGGTCACAGCTTGACCCGAGACTCGGCGCCCACCGAGAGTCGCTGAGCATTTGGGGTCAGGGCCTCCGGCGGGACCGGACGAACGAGGCCGCCCAGGCGTTGGTGGCCGCCGACGCGACCTGGTTGGGCCTCTCCGGCACCGTGGCCATGCTCGACGGCGCCGACGCGTCCGGCGACTACAGAGAACCGCCGGCCGCCGTCGGCGCATCCTGCTCGTCTACTCGCGCCAGCACCGAATCTCACCTTGGGTACCGAGTCTCACCTTGGGTACCGACTCTCACCTTCGACGCCCACTCTCGCCGTCCAACCCGAGATTCGGCACCCAATCCGAGATTCGATGAACAGTTGGGGTCAGGGCCTCCGGTGGGACCGGACGAACCAGGCCGCCCAGGCCTTGGTCACAGCCGGCGCCACCCGGCTGGGCCTCTCCGACACCGTGGCCATCTCGACGTGCCGACGCGCGTCCGGCGACCACAGACAACCGCCGGCCGCCGTCGGCGCATCCTGCTCGTCCGCTCCCGCCAGCACCGCTCCCACTTTCGGCACCCACTCTCACCTCCGGCACCCACTCTCACCTTCGGCACCGAGTCTCACCTCCCGGCACCGAATCTCGCCGTCCAACCCGAAATCGACACCCAACGTGAGAGTCGGCGCCCAACCCGAGATTCGATCCACTGCCCGGAGGCCAGCGCCACCTGACCCCGGACCCACATGCCCAACCAGTGGAGCCAGCACCCAACCAGAAAGCCGCTGAACGGGCCCGGGGTCACAGCTTGACCCGAGTTTCGGCACCCAACACGAGAGTCGATGAACAGCCGGGGACCACCCCTGGCCCCAGACCACATGCCCAGCCAGCGTCCCTGTGCCCCACCAGAGCCCGTCCCCCGCAGCGCCGGTGCCCCACCAGGAAGGCTAAGAACGGCCCAGAGGTCAGACTTGACCCCGAGACCGGGTGCCCGGCCAGGCTTGGGGCCGGGGACATGAGCAAGGGCCCGGCCGGCTTGCTCCGACCGAGCGGCCTGACTTCCGTCGGTCGGGGCCGGGGGCACGAGCAAGGGCCCGGCCGGCTTGCTCCGACCGAGCGGCCTAACTTCCGTCGGTCGGGGCCGGGGGCACGAGCAAGGGCCCGGCCGGCTTGCTCCGACCGAGCGGCCTGATTTCCCTCGGTCGGGGCCGGGGGCACGAGCAAGGGCCCGGCCGGCTTGCTCCGACCGAGCGGCCTGATCTCCGTCGGTCGCCGGGGGCACGAGCAAGGGCCCGGCCGGATCGCTCCAACCGGGCCCCTTGCGGCCCAAACCCGGGTCACGCCCAAGCGGCGCCCCTGGACTACCCGTCAGCCGTGGCTGACGTTGCTGCCCAGCGCCGACTGCGCCGCGGCGAGGCGGGCGATCGGCACCCGGAACGGGGAGCACGACACGTAGTTCAGGCCGACCTTCTGGCAGAAGTCGATGGACGACGGGTCGCCACCGTGCTCGCCGCAAATGCCCAGCTTGATGTCGGGACGGGCCGACTTGCCCAACTCGGCCGCCATCTTGACCAGCTTGCCGACGCCGATGGTGTCGAGCCGGGCGAACGGGTCGTTCTCGTAGATCTTCTTCTCGTAGTAGGCGTCCAGGAACTTGCCCGCGTCGTCCCGGCTGAAGCCGAAGGTCATCTGGGTCAGGTCGTTGGTGCCGAAGGAGAAGAACTGGGCCTCCTTGGCGATCTCGTCCGCGGTCAGGGCCGCGCGCGGGATCTCGATCATCGTCCCGACCAGGTACTCCAGCTCGACGCCCGACTCGGCGATGATCGCGTCGGCGGTGCTGGTGACGATGTTCTTGACGAATGCCAGCTCCTTAACCTCACCGACCAGCGGGATCATGATCTCCGGGACGAGCTTCCACTCCGGGTGCTTCTTCTGGACGTTGATCGCCGCCTCGATGATGGCGCGGGTCTGCATGGCGCCGATCTCGGGGTAGGTGACGTCCAGCCGGCAGCCGCGATGGCCCATCATCGGGTTGAACTCGTGCAGCGAGGCGATGATGCCCTTGAGTTCGTCCACATCGAGCTTCATCTCCGCGGCGAGCGCGACGATGTCGTCCTCGTCGTGGGGCAGGAACTCGTGCAGCGGCGGGTCGAGCAGCCGGATGGTGACCGGGTAGCCCTCCATGGCCTCGTAGATGCCCTCGAAGTCGCCGCGCTGCATCGGCAGGAGCTTGGCCAGGGCGGCCTCGCGCTGCTCGACGGTCTTGGACACGATCATCTCGCGGATGGCCGCGATCCGGTCGGACTCGAAGAACATGTGTTCGGTGCGGCACAGGCCGATGCCCTCGGCGCCGAACTCGCGGGCCTGCTTGGCGTCGTGCGGGGTGTCGGCGTTGGTTCGGACCTTCATGGTGCGGAACTCGTCCGCCCACTCCATGATCCGGCCGAAGTAGCCGCCGATCTCGGCCGGGACGGTCTGGATCGCCTGGCCGTACACGTTGCCGGTGGAGCCGTCCAGCGACAGCCAGTCGTCCTCACCGAACGTCTGGCCGCCGAGGCTGAAGCTCTTGCCGTCCGCCGCGAACGCGATGTCGCCGAGGCCGGACACGCAGCAGGTGCCCATGCCGCGCGCGACCACGGCCGCGTGGGAGGTCATGCCGCCGCGGGCGGTCAGGATGCCCTGGGCGTAGTGCATGCCCTCGATGTCCTCGGGCGTCGTTTCGAGCCGGACGAGGATGACCGCCTGGCCCTTCTTGCCGCGCTCGGCGGCGTCCTCGGCGGTGAACGACACCTTGCCGCAGGCGGCGCCCGGCGAGGCCGGCAGGCCCTTGCCGATCGGCTGGGCGGCCTTGAGCTCGGCGGCGTCGAACTGCGGGTGCAGCAGCGCGTCGATCTGCTTGGGGTCGATCATCTTGACGGCCTGCTCGGGGCCGATCATGCCCTCGTCCACCAGGTCGCAGGCGATCTTGAAGGCGGCGGCGGCGGTGCGCTTGCCGTTGCGGGTCTGGAGCATGAAGAGCTTGCCCTCTTCGATCGTGAACTCCATGTCCTGCATGTCGCGGTAGTGGTTCTCGAGCTTGCTGACGATGTCGACGAACTGGTCGTAGACGGCCGGGTTCTCGTCGCGCAACTGGTCGATGGTCTCCGGGGTGCGGATGCCGGCGACGACGTCCTCGCCCTGGGCGTTCATCAGGAACTCGCCGTACAGGCCCTTGTCGCCGGTGGCCGGGTTGCGGGAGAACGCCACGCCGGTGCCGGAGGTGTCGCCGGTGTTGCCGAACACCATCGACTGGACGTTGACCGCGGTGCCCCAGTCGCCCGGGATGTCGTTCAGGCGGCGGTAGTAGATCGCGCGCGGGTTGTTCCACGAGCGGAACACGGCCTTGATCGCGCCGAACAGCTGGACGACGGGGTCGGCCGGGAAGTCCTCGCCGATCTTGCTCTTGTACTCGGCCTTGAACTGGGCGGCGAGTTCCTTCAGGTCGTCCGCGGTCAGCTCGGTATCGAGCGTGACCCCACGGGACTCCTTCATCTCGTCGATGAGCTTCTCGAAGTAGCTCTTGCCGACCTCCATGACGACGTCGGAGTACATCTGGATGAAGCGGCGGTAGGAGTCGTAGGCGAACCGCGGGTTGTTCGTCTTCTCGGCGAACCGCTCGGCGACCTCGTCGTTCATGCCGAGGTTGAGGATCGTGTCCATCATGCCGGGCATGGACGCGCGGGAGCCCGAGCGGACCGAGACCAGCAGCGGGTTGTCCAGGTCGCCGAACTTCTTGCCGGTGATCTCTTCGAGCTTGCCGACGTAGGTCATGATCTCGTCGCGGATCGCGTCGTTGATCTGCTCGCCGTCGGTGTAGTACTGCGTGCAGGCCTCGGTGGTGATCGTGAAGCCCTGCGGGACCGGCATGCCCAGGCCCGTCATCTCGGCGAGGTTCGCGCCCTTGCCGCCGAGCAGGTTGCGCATCGTGGCGTCGCCCTCGCTGAACTCGTAGACGTACTTCGTCTCGGACATCGTGTGATGAATCTCCTTCAGTGCTCCGTTGCAGTCCGGCGTGCCTTGTTCAGGCCGGTTGCCCGAGGATGGACGGAGCGGGGTCCAAGGCCCAGGCGTACGCATGTCAGCCTATCGAGTCGGGCGCGGCAGCACGACCACCAGCCATCTGCCGGGAGCCCCGTCCCAGCCCGCGGACCACACCCCTCGCCCGGACACGGCAGGATGGGGACGTGGATCCCGTCGCCGCCCTCGTCCTCGCTGAGGCGGGAGCGTTGGACCAGCCGGTCGCGGTGCTGGACGACGTGGACGGCACCCTGACCCGGGCCGCTGCCGGGACGGGGGCCGACGTGCGGGCGTGGTGCGACGACATCCGTCAGCAGGATCTCCTGCCCCCGCCGCCCGGCGACCGACCATGGCGCAGGCCCTGGCCGGGGCCCGGACGGTGCTGTGGCGACTGCCTCGCGCGGTGTCGGCCGTCCAGGACTACGCCGAGACGATCGCCTCCCACGCCGCGACGGACGTCCGGGTGGTCGCCGGCGGCCGGGTGAAACACCTGACCAGAGCAATGAACGACATGCTGGCGAGGTCGTTCGTCGAGGTCCGGGCGAGCCTCGGCGTCCGTAAATCACGGGTGTTGCACGCCCGGCTGGCCCGTCCGGACGCGACGGTGAGCTGGCCGCGCGCCCGCGAGGACGACCGGCTGGGCATCGAGGTCGTGTCCCGGGGCGCGACGTTCAACACCAACCGTCTCGACGCCGGCACCGGTCTCCTGATCGACGCCCTCGGCCTCACCGGACCGGGCGACCCCGCGGCCGGGCCGTGGACCTGGCGTGCGGCAGCGGCATCCTGGCCACCCTGCTGGCCCGGCAGGGCTGGGACGTGGTGGCCACCGACGTGTCCGCGGCGGCATGCGAGTCCACCGAGCTCACCGCGCGGGCAAACTGCGCGGTCGTGACCGTGCAGCGGGCCCGGCAGCTGGACGGGTTGCGCACCGCCAGCGTCGATCTGATCGTCGCCAATCCGCCGTTCCACGAGGGCGCCGCCAAGGACAGCTCGGTGACCCGGCTCATGCTCGAGGCCGCGCCCACCGTCCTGCGGCCGGGCGGAGAGCTGTGGCTGGTGTTCAACTCCCATCTGCCCTACCTGACCTGGCTGCGTGACCTCGTGGGCCCCACCTCCGTGGTTGCCCGGGACCGCCACTACACGGTGACACGCTCAAGGACGCGGGGCGTCTCGTGAAGCCGACTCCTCCCGCCGCCGCATTTCGACGAATCACTAGTGTGAAACCTGTGGCCGGACGAAAGACGCAGGGCTGGGTGCCCAACCAGCACGGCGCGTGGGCCATGTTGCTCGGCCCCTACCTCGCCGGTGTGATCCTGCGGCTGCGGGACGCCGACTGGCAGCCGTACGTGATCCCGCTCCTCGCGTGCTGGCTGCTCGGCTACTTCGCGTTCCATGCGGCCTCCCTGTGGCTCAAGGCCGCGCCCGCCCGCCGGGGCCGCTACCGTCCGGCACTGATCACCTACGCCGCCTTTTCGGGGACAGCGGGCCTGCTCACCCTGCTCCTCGCCGGCCCAGGGCTGGCCGGCTGGGCACTCCCCTTCGTCCCGTTGCTCGTCCCCGCCCTCTGGCTGGCCTGGCGCCGCAACGAGCGGGCCGTCACCGGCGGCGGGCTGACGGTGGCGGCGGCGTCGCTGATGGCGCTGGTCGCCCGGTTCGCCTCCCCGTCGGAGTTTCTCGCCGCCTGGCCCGGTTCCGCTGCCCAACGAGCGGTGGCGCTGGCTCTCGTCCTGTTCGGCTACTTCTTCGGCACCGTGCTCTACGTGAAGACCATGATCCGCGAACGCGGCCGGCCGGAATGGCTCGCGGCCTCGCTGGGCTGGCACGGTGCGCTCACCCTCGCCGCCCTGGTGTGGGCGTGGCCGGCCGGAGGCCCGGGCGCCTGGTTCTGGACGGGCTTCTTCGCCCTCACCCTCGTCCGCTCCTGGACGATTCCGCGGCTGGCGCGGACTCGTCCGATCACCCCGAAGACCGTGGGACTGATCGAGGTGGCGTTCTCCGTGCTGGCCCTGGCCGGCATCTACCTCACCTAGTCGTGCGGCCTGCGGGCGCGCTCGCATCACGTGGTCGTGCGGGGCGCGCTCGGATCCCGCGCCGCAGCGGCGCGGGCAAGACCCGTCAAGGCAGGCCCACCGGCCGTGTGAGCATGGAACCATGACCACCCCAAGTTCCCCGCCCATCAGGTCGTCGCGCCCATGGCTGGTGCTCCTGGCCGGCGCCCTGCTGGGTGCTCTGGCGCTACTCCTGGTCGGGCCTCGTCCGCTGACCATCGGTGCGCCCACCGGCGATCCGGCCCTGGCCGCCGAGGTGACCGCCGCTCTCGGCGGTGACACCACGGGCTACGACAAGGTCAGCGCCCTGCGGATCAAGGACGGGACCACCACCTGGGCGGGATTCGGCGACGTCACCCCCGACACCAGGTTCGAACTCGGCTCGATCACCAAGACCTTCGACGGGCTGCTGCTGGCCGACGCCGTCAAGCGCGGCGAGGTCGCGCTCGATGCGCCGGTCTCGACGTACCTGCCCGAGCTGGCCGGGACCGAGACCGGTACCGCGACGCCGGCCGAGCTGGCCAGTCACCGCGCGGGGCTGCCCACGCTCGCGCGGCTCGACCCCGTCGACCTGGCCGTCGGCGAGTTCGCCGCGGACATGCCGGCCGCGTACGGAGCGACGCCGGAGGCCGTCATCGCCGCAGCGGCACCGCTGAAGCTGACGAATCGCGGGACGATGCAGTACTCGAACCTCGGGGCAAGCCTGCTGGGGTTCGCCCTCGTCCGGGCCGCGAAGGCCCCCGACTGGCCGGCGTACGTCAAACAACGGCTGCTGGATCCGCTCGGTATGACCGCCACCCGGATCGGACCGGCGNCCGGGGACCTCGTCCAGGGCTACCTACCGAACGGACGTTCGGCGGCACCGTGGGCGGGAGGCGGCGGGTACGCCCCGGCCGGCCTGNGGGTGACCACGACCGCGGCCGACCTCGGTCGCTACGCCAAGGCGATCCTCGATGGCACGGCGCCCGGCCTCGACGCCCTCGACCCGCGCTGGGACACCGCTGGGCTCGGCACTCCGATGAAGATCGGGCTGGCCTGGGTCGTCCTTCCGCAGCGCGGCTGGGCCTGGCACAACGGCGGCACGGGCGGGTTCCGGACGATGCTGGTGATCGATCGAGCGCACCACGACGCCGTCCTGCTGCTCGGAAACACGGCCCAGGACGTGACCGGAGCCGGGCTGAAGATGTTGGGTGCCACGGGCGGCCCCCGCTGATCCGCTCCGGCCTGGTCAACGCCCCCTACTGCCTGGNTCGGCATCATCGCTCCCCTACTGCTGGGCTTCGCGGCCGTCCGCGCCCGCAATCGGCTGAAGCTCACCGGCCGCGCCCTCTGGACGATCGGCGGACTGGCGGTGTGGCTGACCGTCGCCCCGTGGGACTTCCTGCCGGCGTGGTCGTTCGGGGCGTTCGCCGGGCTGGCCACCGCAGCGCTCGGCGTGGCTTCCGTGCGCTGGCCGGGGCTCCCGTGGTGGCCCGCCAAGCGCAGGCCGCTGGCGATCACGCTCGGAGCGCTCGGCGCGCTGTGGTTCCTGGTGGCGGTGGGGCTCGCGGCGGCGGTGGCGCTCCGGGGCTGAACCACCCACCGGAGGCGAGCGCCGGGACCCGGCGTGCGTCGCCGCCCTGGGACCGGCGCACGCGCGGCGCGTTGACAGCCCGTCGGCGCCCCCGACCATAGCCGGAGACCGGACGAAAGGGGCGCCGCGTGGACACGTTCAGCCTGGGCTCGCTGGAGCTCGGTGTCGCCACGGCCGCCACCCAGATCGAGGGCGGCCACGCCCGGACCAACTGGCACCGCTGGGCGGAACAGGGCCGCATCGTCGATGGCTCGTCCCCGGTCCGGGCCAACGACCACTGGAACCGCGTCGACACCGACATCGCGCTGCTGCGTGAACTCGGGGTCAAGCACTACCGGATGGGCATCGAGTGGGCGCGGGTGGAACCGGCCCCGGCGACGTTCGACCCGTCCGCCATCGACCACTATCGCGACGAACTGACCAAGCTGCGCGCGGCCGGGATCACCCCGCTGGTGACCCTGCATCACTTCAACAACCCGCTGTGGTTCGAGGACGCCGGCGGGTTCCTCAGCCCCAACGCGGTCAGCGTCTTCAAGCGCTACGTGGAGAAGATGGTGCGCGCCCTCGGCGACCTCGTCGACGAGTGGATCACCATCAACGAGCCCAACATCTACGGCACCCACGCCTACTACTTCGGTGAATGGCCTCCGGGGACGAAGGATTTCGGGACGACGATCAAGGTGTTCACCTCGATGTCGGTGGCCCACATCGAGGCCTACCAGTTGATCCACGCCCTGCAGCCGCACGCGAAGGTGGGCGTCGCCCAGCACCTGCGGGTCTTCGTCCCGCGGGTGTGGTTCCATCCCCGGCACGTCACGGCCGCGCTGCTGATGGACTGGCTGTTCCAGNGGGCCATCGGCAAGGCGATGAGCAAGGGCCGGTTCCACTACCCGCTCGTCCAGCCCCGGGGCGTGAAACCGGGCCGCTACTACGACTTCCAGGGCATCAACTACTACTCGCGCAGCACCGTCACCGACTTCTCCGACGCCTACGCCGCCGACGTCGACATCAACGACCTGGGCTGGGAGATCTACCCGCAGGGGCTGCTGACGATCGCCGAGCACCTGCACCGCGACTACCCGGGCGTCCCGATCTACGTCACGGAGAACGGCACCGCCGACGCCGACGACGCGTTCCGCAGCCGCTTCCTGTACGACCAGCTGAAGCTGATCGCCGCCTCCAGCCTGCCGATCGAGCGCTACTACCACTGGACGTTCATCGACAACTGGGAGTGGGTGGCCGGTGAGTGGGCGCGGTTCGGCCTCGTCCAGCTCGACTACGAGACCCAGGAACGGACGATCAGGCAGTCCGGGCACTTCTACGCCAGCATCGCCGCCAACGGTGGGGTCACCCAGGAGGCGTATGACACCTTCGTGAAGCCGCAGGCGTACGGTCGCAAGAAGCGCATCTTCGCCTCCGCGCCGGGCGGGGTTCTGGGGATGACGGACGAGCGCGCCGGCGCGTCCGCCGCGCCGTCCAGCCGCCGCAACAAATGGACGTTCGCGATCGGCACCGTGGGCCGCGACATGGTCTACACCCTGGTCAGCATGTATTTCATCGTGTACCTCACCGAGGTGCTCGACCTGCCGGATTCAGTGCTGTGGTGGGTCACCGGTCTGATCCTGGCGGCTCGGCTGTTCGATGCGGTGATGGACATCGTGATGGGCGCCATCGTCGACAACACCCGCACCCGCTAGGGGCACTACAAGCCGTGGATCCTGGCCGGCGCGATCGCGTCCGCGATCTTCACCGTGCTGATGTTCACCGATCTGGGCCTGCGCGACGCGGGCTTCGTGGCGGCGTTCGCCGGCATTTATCTCGGCTGGNGGTTGTCGTGGACGGCCAACGACATCCCGTACTGGTCGATGCTCCCTGCCCTGTCGCTGGACCAGAAGGAGCGCGAGAGCATCGGCTCACTGGCCAAGATCTTCGCGACCATCGGGCTGGGGACGGTGGTCGTCGCGATCGTCCCCGTGACGAAGGCGCTCGGCGCCCAGGTGGGCGAGCCGCGGGCGTGGTCGCTGTTCGCCCTGGCCATCTGCCTGATCATGCTGGCCGGTCAGGCCGTCACCCTGTTCGGGGTGCGCGAGCCGGGGTTCGTGGTCGAGCAGGAGCGCACCAGCCTGCGCGAGATCGCCTCGGTGGTCTTCCGCAACGACCAGTTGCTGTGGACCGCGATCGCCATGGTGCTGTTCTTGACCGGCTACGTGACCACGACGTCGTTCGGGTTGTACTTCTTCAAGTACGCCTACAAGGACGAGAACATGTACGCGCCCTTCGCCGCGGTGCTGCTGTTCAGCCAGTTGATCGGCTACGCGGTGTTTCCGCTGTTCTCGAAGCGCTTCAGCCGACGGACGCTCTACACCGCGGCGATCGCGTTGATCGTCGTCGGCTACGTGGTGTTCTTCTTCGCCCCGATGAACATGGCCTGGATCGGGGTCGCCGGGCTGCTGTTGTTCATCGGGCAGTCGTTCGTCACGTTGTTGATGCTGGTGTTCATCACCGACACCATCGAGTACGGGCACTGGAAGCTCGGCCGACGCAACCAGGCGGTCACGTTCGCGCTGCAGCCGTTCATCAACAAGGTCGGCGCGGCCCTCGGCTCGCAGGTCGTGGCCATCACCGCGATCATCAGCGGCATCAACGACGCGAAGACGCCGGACGACGTGAGCGACCAGGGCTTGTTGATCATGAAGCTGGCGATGCTGTTCCTGCCGCTCGTCCTGATCGTCGTGAGCTACCTGCTGTATCGCACGAATTACCGCATCGACAAGGCGTTCTACGACCGAATCGTGGCCGAGTTGCGCGACCGCGGCCAGGTCAGCTGAGGGAAGTCGGGCTATCCCGACGAGGCGGACATACCCAGGAGAGCAGCGCTACCCGAGGAGACTCAGCAGATACCCGCCGTACCCCGACTTGCTCAGCGCCTCGCCGCGGATCCGCAGTTGGTCGTCGGTGAGGAACCCCATCCGCCAGCCGATCTCCTCCGGGCAGCCCACCTGGAGGCCCTGCCGCGCCTGGATGGTCCGGACGAAGTTGCTGGCGTCGTTGAGGGAGTCGAACGTGCCGGTGTCGAGCCAGGCCGTGCCCCGGGGCAGGATCGAGACCGCCAGCTTCCCGGTTTCGAGGTACGCCCGGTTCACGTCGGTGATCTCGTACTCGCCACGCGCGGATGGGGGCAGCGACCGCGCGATCTCCACCACGTCGGCGTCGTAGTAGTAGAGCCCGGGCACCGCATAGTGCGACCTCGGATGGGCAGGTTTCTCCTCGATCGAGAGCACATTGCCCTCGTCGTCGACCTCGACCACCCCGTAGGCCTCCGGCTCCGCCACCCAGTAGCCGAACACCGACGCGCCGTCGACATCGGCCAGCCGCCGCAACTGGGTGCCGAGCCCCCGGCCGTAGAAGATGTTGTCGCCCAGGACCAGGCACGCCTTCTGGCCGTCCAGGAAGTCGGCACCGATCGTGAACGCCTGGGCCAGACCCTTGGGCTCAGGCTGCACCGCATAGCGGATCGAAATCCCAGATTGCGACCCGTCCCCNAGCAGGCGAACGAAGGCCTCCTGCTCGTGCGGGGTGTTTATCACCAGCACGTCGTCGATCCCCGAGAGCATCAACGTGGCCAGTGGGTAGTAGATCATCGGCTTGTCGTAGACCGGCATCAACTGCTTGCTGGTGCCCAGGGTCAACGGGTGCAGTCGGGTACCTGAGCCGCCCGCGAGGATGATGCCGCGCATGCGGCATAGTTTCCCATGCCGCATCACGTCGCTCAGCGTCAGGGGAATCCATGGCACGACTGCTCGTCACCGGTGGGGCCGGCTTCATCGGTAGCAACTTCGTCCGGCTCGCCCTCACTGAGACCGATCACACCGTCACCGTCCTCGACGCCCTCACCTACGCCGGCAACCGGACCTCCCTGGACGGGCTTCCCGCCAACCGGTTCGCGTTCGTGGAGGGGTCGGTCTGCGACGCCGGTCTCGTGGACGAACTGGTGCAGCGGCACGACGTCGTCGTCCACTTCGCGGCCGAGTCGCACAACGACAACTCCTTGAACGACCCGTCGCCGTTCATCCAGACCAACCTCGTGGGCACCTACGAGTTGCTGCAGGCCGTCCGCAGACACGAGCGGCGCTACCACCACATCTCGACCGACGAGGTGTACGGCGACCTGGAACTGGACGATCCCGAGCGGTTCACCGAGACCACCCCGTACAACCCGTCCAGCCCCTACTCAGCGTCCAAGGCCGGCTCGGATCTCCTCGTCCGGGCGTGGGTGCGCAGCTTCGGTGTCCAGGGGACGCTCAGCAACTGCTCGAACAACTACGGCCCCTACCAGCACGTGGAGAAGTTCATCCCGCGGCAGATCACCAACGTGCTCGACGGGGTGCGGCCCAAGCTGTACGGCGCGGGTCTGAACGTCCGCGACTGGATCCACGTGGACGACCACAACGCGGCGGTGCTCGACATCATCGACTCCGGCCGGATCGGCGAGACCTACCTGATCGGCGCGGACGGGGAGAAGGACAACAAGTCGGTGATCGAGCTGATCCTGACCCTGATGGGCCAGCCGGCAGACGCGTACGACCACGTCAACGACCGCCCCGGCCATGACCTGCGCTACGCGATCGACTCCACCAAGGTGCGCACCGAACTCGGCTGGGAGCCGCGCTACCCGGACTTCGAGTCGGGGCTGGCCGCGACGATCGACTGGTACCGCACCCACGAGGATTGGTGGCGGCCGATGAAGGCGGCCACCGAGGCCAAGTACGCGAAGACGGGTCAGTGACGATGGCCGACCTCGCCGTCTCGTCCACGGCCATCCCCGGGCTGCTGGTCGTCGACCTGCCCCTGCATGGCGACGCCCGCGGCTGGCTGAAGGAGAACTGGCAGCGGGCCAAGATGACCGCGCTCGGCCTCCCCGACTTCGGGCCGGTGCAGCACACGGTGGCGCACAACGCGGCGGCCGGGGTGACCCGTGGCTTCCACGCCGAGCCATGGGACAAGTTCGTCTCACTTGCCTCCGGCCGCATCTTCGGTGCCTGGGTCGACCTGCGCGAAGGGCCGGGATTCGGCACGCTGGTGACGTTGGAGATAGGCCCCGACCGGGCGGTGTTCGTGCCCCGAGGCGTCGGCAACGCCTACCAGACCCTGACGCCGGAAACCGTCTACAGCTACCTGGTCAACCACCACTGGAGCCCAGCCTCGCTCTCGTCGTACACCTACGCGAACCTGGCGGACGAGACCCTCGCGGTTCCCTGGCCGATCCCGCTGGGCGAGGCCGAGGTTTCCGCGGCCGACAGGGCGCATCCCCGCCTCGCCGACGTCGTTCCCATGCCGCCCAAGCGGACCCTGATCGTCGGGGCGGGTGGCCAACTGGGCCGCGCGCTGACCGCTCTGCTGCCCGATGCCGTGGCCGTCCGGAGGCCGGGGTTCGACCTCACCCGTCCGGAGACCCTGGAGAGCGTGGACTGGGAGCGGATCGACACGATCCTGAACGCGGCCGCGTACACGGCCGTCGACCTGGCCGAAACCCCGCAGGGCCGCCGGGACTGTTGGGCGGTGAACGTGACCGGGCTCGCCGCGCTCGTCGAAAAGGCCCGGGTCCACCGGTGCCGGTTCGTCCAGCTGTCCAGCGATTATGTGTTCGACGGCTCGGCGGAACAGCACCCCGAGGACGAACCAGTCTCCCCACTCGGCGTCTACGGGCAGACGAAAGCTGCCGGCGATGCCCTGGTGGCCACCCTGCCACAGCACTACATCGTCCGGACGAGCTGGGTGATCGGTCAGGGCCGCAACTTCGTCGCCACCATGGCCGACCTCGCCCGCCGAGGGATCTCGCCGGCCGTGGTCGACGACCAGTACGGGCGGCTGACCTTCAGCGAGGACCTGGCCGCGGGGATCGTCCACCTGCTCAGCGCCGGCGCCCCCTCCGGCACCTACAACCTCACCAATGAGGGCCCCGCGCAGAGCTGGTTCGGCATCGCCCGCGACGTGTTCGTCCGGTGCGGACGGGAAGCCGCGGACGTCATCCCCACGTCCACGACGGCCTACGGGGAGGGCAGGGACCTGGCTCCGCGCCCCCGGCACAGCGTGCTGCCCCTGGACAAGATCCGCGCCACGGGGTTCATCCCCGCCGACGCGCGCGACCGGCTGCGCACCTACCCGCTGTCCGCCAACGGCTGGGGTCGTCGGCGTGCAGACGATCCACGTGGCGGGGCTGGGTGTTCGGGTGCCCGTCCACCTCGGCGGCGCCCGGGTGGACGAACTCGGTCAGGCCATGCGCCGCGCGTGGTCCCGGGCACTCTGCGACCCGGGAGCGTTGCCCGAAGCGGCACCTGTCACGCTCGAACTGACGGCGTNNCCGGGGACGGCGGTCCCGGCTTNNTCCCCGCGCCGCGACGACCGCCTGCTCACCAGCGCCGACTTGGAGACCCTGCTGACCCAGGCGACCCAGCGGATCACCCTGAGCGTGATCGAGGCGGGGACCGGCGAGTTGCTGATGTTCCACGCGGGGGCGGTCTGCCACCCGCAGACCGGGCACAGCCTGGTCTTCGTCGCCCAGGGCGGCACCGGCAAGACCACCCTGTCCCGAACCCTGGGGGCCCATGGCTACGGCTACCTCACCGACGAGACGGTGGGCATCACCGGTGACCTGCGGATCCTGCCCTACCCGAAGCCGCTGTCGACGCGATCCGAACTGACGCGGGAGTTCAAGCACGAGTACTCCCCGGACGAACTCGGCCTCGGACGACACCACCCGGAACCGCGGGTGGTCGGCCTCGTGCTCCTCTCCCGCGACGACAGCACCGCCGAACCGCGGCGCGAACCCCTCGGGCTGTTGGACGCCATCGTCGCGGTCACGCCGGAGAGCTCGGCCCTGGCCGCCTTGGAACGCGGCCTCCACAGTTGCGCCGACCTGATCGGTGCCGTGGGCGGGGTCGAGCGCTGGACCTATGCCGAGGCGTCGTCGTTGGTGCCCTGGGTTGAGGCGCTGCTCGGTGCGCCGGACGGCCCCGGGCTCCCCGCCGCCCCTCCCCGCGTCCGCGAGTCCGCTCGTCCGGCAGCCCCGCCCTGCCCCCGCCCGCGGGCGAGGGGGACCAGTGGGTTCGGGCCGGGGTCGCGGACGTTCTGCTGGAGGACTGGGACGGGCTCGTCCTGCTCCCCGGTACGCTCAGCCGCCTCAGCCCGGTCGGCGTGGAGTTGTGGAGCCAGACAGCTTGCCCACGCACGCTGGCGGAGCTCGCCGCCGGCATGGAGGCCCGGTTCGGGGCACCGGAGGATCAGGACGTGACACAGGCCACCCGGGCCGCCCTCGTCGACCTCGTCAACCAGGGTGTGCTGCGCCAGGTGGCCGACGCAGCCCCCGCCTGAGCGGCGCCCTACGATGCGGTCATGACCGATCATCACCAGGTGCTGGCGCGCGTGGGCGTCCGCGTCCCCGACGTGTTGTTGCCGAAGCCGGGCACGGATCTGCAGGCCTGGGCGGTTGTCGCCTGCGACCAGTTCACCAGCCAGCGCGACTATTGGAATCGGGTGGACGTGTTCGTCGGCGACAAGCCGTCCACGCTCCGGCTGATCTTTCCCGAGGCATTCCTGGACGAGGCGGAACCGCAACGGCGGGTGGCGGCCATCAACGCCGCCATGCGCGGGTACGTCGATGCCAGGCTGTTTGACGAGCACCGGCAGACGATGGTCCTCGTGCGGCGCGAGGACGGTCACGGCCTCGTCCGTTGGGGCCTGGTGGTCGCCCTCGACTTGGAGGCCTACGACTGGCACGCCGGCTCGCGGACGCTGATCCGCGCCACGGAGGGCACGATCGAGGATCGGATTCCGCCCCGCAAGCTGATCCGCCGCGATGCCNCCCTGGAACTGCCGCACATCATGGTGCTGATCTCCGATCCGGCCCGCTCGGTGATCGAACCGCTGGCCGCGCGCGCGGACGGCTTCGTCCGGTTGTACGACACCGACCTCATGCAGGGCGGCGGCCACATCACCGGCTGGGCGGTGCGGGACGAGGCGGATCTGGACGCCGTCGCCGTCGCCTTGGGGGCACTGCGGGCGGACCTGGACGACGCCAACNCCCTGCTGTTCGCCATGGGCGACGGCAACCACTCGTTCGCGACCGCCAAGAGCATCTGGACCGACGTCAAGGCCACCCTGCCGGAGGACCAGTGGGAGGGCCACCCCGCCCGCTACGCGCTGGTCGAACTGGAGAACATCTTCGACGCCGGACTGGAGTTCGAGCCGATCCACCGCGTGCTGTTCGGGCTGTCACGCGAGGCCTTCGAGGCCGAACTGGCCCGGCACTGCAGTTCGTTCGCGTTCACCGAGGCCACCGGACCCGAGGCCGCCTTGGCGGCGGTCGCCGATTCGGCCGGGCAGGCGTTCGCCTACGCCGACGCGGACGGCGCCGGGGTGTACACCCTGATCGAACCGGAGGCGTCCATCCCGGCCGGAACCATCCAGCGCCTCATCGATGCCCTGGTGGGCGCGGGCGCCTGCGAGGTCGACTACATCCACGGCACCGATGTGACCGCCGACCTTGCCCGCCGCCCCGGCAACGTCGGGGTGTTCCTGCCGCCGATCCCGAAGGACACGTTCTTCGCCTCCATCGTGGCCGACGGGGCCCTGCCGAGAAAAACCTTCTCCCTGGGCCACGCGGAGGACAAGCGCTACTACCTGGAAGCACGCGCCATCAAGTGAGTGGCGATTCAGTGCGACATTGCGCTATCGACTACGACGCACTACGTCGCACTGAGTCTCCACTCACTCCCGCGGACCCTTTCCCGCGGGTTCACGAGCCCCAGCAGGGGCCGGGTGAAGCCGAACACGCGCCCGTAGAACGCGAGTTCGGCCTCCAGCGCGCGCTGAATGGTTTCCGCCTTTCGGAAGCCGTGGCCTTCGCCCTCGAACACGATCAACTCCACCGGCAGCCCCTTGGCCGAGACCGCCGACGCCATCGCTTCGGCCTGATTGGGCGGGACGACCTTGTCGTCCGCTCCCTGCAGGATCAACATCGGGCAATTGAGCGCGTCCACGTGGTTGATCGGCGACCGCTCCCGGTACACCGCCTCCGCCTCCGGCCACCGTCCGACCAGCCCGTCGAGGTAGCGCGATTCGAACTTGTGCGTGTCGGTGGCGAGCGCGGTCAGGTCCCCGATGCCGTAGCGGCTCACGCCGGCGGCGAAGACGTCCGAGGTCGTGAGGGCCCGCAAGGTGGTGTAGCCACCGGCACTGCCGCCCTTGATCGCCAGCCGGCGCCGATCGACGCGGCCCACGGCGGCGAGTGCGAGTGCCCCGTCCACGCAGTCGCGGACATCGACGATCCCNCACTGTCCGTCGAGCCGCTGGCGGTAGGCCCGGCCGTATCCGGTGGAACCGCCGTAGTTGACGTCCAGGATGGCGAATCCGCGTGAGGTCCAGAACTGGTAGCCGAGCGCGAAGTCGGCCATGGCCAGGGCCGTCGGCCCGCCGTGGGACAGCACCAGCAGTGGTGGCAGCTCACCGTCGGGGGCGCGGAACTCGGGGTTGGTCGGGGGNTAGAACCAGCCGTGCACCGGACCCTCCGGACCGGCCCAGGTCACCGCCTCGGCACGGCTGATCAGCCTCGCCGGCAACTCGGTGCGCGCCCCGGCGACCACCACGTGTGGCTCTTCCCGGCCGGACCACTCCAGGACCGCCCGCGGGGCGGTTGGACGGCCGACGACGCACGCCACCCGGCCACCGAACGCCGTGAGCCAGCCCGTGTCGGTGCAGCCGAACCCCAGATCGGTGAGCGCCCCGGTCGCCAGATCCACCTCGTGCGGGGTGGCTCTACCCTCGATGATCGGTGCGCAGACCAGCCGGCCGGCGTCGAGAATCGCGTAGGGCCGCATCCCGAGACCCCACTGCGGAGAGGCCAGGTCGTGGGGCACCCCGGTCACGGGGGCGAGCGAGGATCCGTCCCAGACCGCCAGGTTCCAGAAACCGCCGGCGTCGGTGATCAGTAAGAGCCGCCCGTCCGGCAGCCAGCCGGGTGCGACCACCGACTCCGCCGGGCCTCCCGCGACCGTCGCGGCCTGACCCAGCACCGGGCCGTCGGCGGTGACGGCCAGGGGNGCGATGCACAGCCGGGTGGCGTCCCAGGGCATCGCGGGGTGGTTCCACTCGACCCAGGCCAGCCGTCCGTCGTCCGACAGTTCCGGCGATGAGTAGAAGTCGGCACCGGCGCAAAGCACCCGACCGCCGCTGGGGTTCTCGCCGTCCAAGGAGAGCGCGACGATCGTGTTGACGGGCTCCCCTTCTCCGCCGTGATCCTCGCGGACGGCCAGGAGCAGGCCCCGCTCGGGGTGCAGTCGGAGATCCCCGTAGCGCCAGGACCCCGCCGGGGTCACCGGACGAGCCGCGCCGTCGCGCACCACCCACACCTGACCGGTCGTGAACTCGCTGAAGGCGACCACCCCGTCCCGGACGCCGAGTGCCCCGCCACCGTACTCGTGCACGCGGCTCCGGACGTTGTGCTCAGGCACGAGATCGATCACCGCGCCAGCCCGCAAACGGCACAGCGCCACACGTCCGCCCTCGTCAGCGCGGGATTCGAGCCAGTACAGATCGTCGCCGTCGAGCAGGGTGTCGGAGAGCCCCACCACGCCGGGGGCGGTGAGGTCCGTCACGGCGATCGGCGACACCCAGCTTCCGTACGGGGTGACGTTCATGCCCGCACCCTATCCGGGGCCCCGCCTCACGGACGGTCCACGGGGCGCTGATCGCGGGCATCGACCCACTGGGCGAACAGGATCGCCACCGTCGAGGCGAGGGTCACAGCCAGCCCCACCAGCCGCCGATGGCGACGAAGACCGCCGCCACGGCAGCCCCGAGCCCGCCGATCAGCGCCAGCCGTGGCCACAGGCCGAGCCTGCGCACCGCGCGCGGGGCCGCCCAGATCGACCAGCGCCCGATGATCGCCACCACGAACCCCGCCGAGACCGCCCAGCGAAGCGCCCCATCGGCCAGGGACCACCCAGCCCAGCCGGCGCAGCCCCACAGCACCAGCTCGCCCAAGAAGGCCACCAGGTGCGCCCCGGTCATCGCCCGTTCATCACGCACGCTGTCACCTTAGGCGGGCCCCGAAGGGCCCCGTGCGCACCGCCCAATTGAACTACTGTACGTAGTACCGGCCCGACTCCAGGAAGGCAGCCATGTCCCGCGTCCTCAACAAGAAGTTGCGCAAGAAGATCACGAACGCCGAGGAGGCGGCCGCCTTCATCAAGCCGGGCACCAACGTCGGGATGAGCGGGTTCACCGGGGCGGGCTACCCCAAGGAGCTCNCCGGGGCCCTGGCAGCCCGGATCAAGGCAGCCCATGCGGCCGGCGAGGAGTTCATGATCGGTCTGTGGACCGGCGCCTCCACTGCCCCCGAACTCGACGGCGCACTCGCCGAGGTGGACGGCATCTCGTTCCGCACCCCGTACCAGTCGGATCCGATCATGCGGAAGAAGATCAACGACGGGACGAGCGAGTACACCGACATCCACCTCTCGCACCTGGCCCCGATGATCTGGGCCGGCTCGATGGGCAAGCTGCACACCGCTGTCGTCGAAGTGACCGCGATCAAGGAGGACGGCACCCTCGTCCCGTCCTCGTCCGTCGGCAACAACAAGACGTTCATCGACCGCGCCGACCAGATCATCCTCGAGGTCAACAGCTGGCAGTCCGCCGAACTGGAAGGCATGCACGACATCTACTACGGCACCCGGCTCCCACCCGAGCGGCAACCGGTGATGCTCACCCACACCGGTGACCGGATCGGCCAGCGCAACTATCGCGTCGACCTCGACAAGGTCGTGGCCGTCATCGAAACCGACGCCCCCGACCGCAACACCCCGTTCAAGGCCGCCGACGCCGACTCCAAGAAGATGGCGGGCTTCTACCTCGACTTCCTCACCCACGAGGTCAAGAAGGGACGGCTGCCGCGCGACCTGCTGCCCCTGCAGTCGGGGGTGGGCAACGTCGCCAACGCGGTGCTCGCGGGGCTGCTGGACGGGCCGTTCGACTACCTGACGTCCTACACCGAGGTGATCCAGGACGGCATGGTCGACCTGATCGACGCCGGCAAGATGACCGTCGCGTCGGCGACCGCGTTCTCGCTCAGCCCGGAGTACGCGGCGAAGATGAACGACCAGGCCCGCCACTACCGGGACAAGATCGTGCTGCGCCCGCAGGAGATCAGCAACCACCCCGAGATGATCCGGCGGCTCGGCGTCATCGCCTGCAACGGCATGATCGAGGCAGACATCTACGGCAACGTGAACTCCACCCACGTCATGGGCTCGAAGCTGCAGAACGGCATCGGCGGCTCGGCGGACTTCACCCGCAACGCGTTCATCTCGGCGTTCGTCACCCCGTCCACGGCCAAGGGCGGGGCGATCAGCTGCATCGTCCCGATGGTCAGTCACCACGACCACACCGAGCACGACGTGCAGGTGCTGATCACCGAGCAGGGGCTGGCCGATCTGCGCGGCAAGTCCCCGAAGCAGCGGGCGAAGCTGATCATCGAGAACTGCGCGCACCCGGACTACCGTCCGATGCTCCAGGAGTACTACGACCACGCGCTGACGGTGTGCAACGGGATGCAGACCCCGCACGACCTGCGGCAGTCGCTGTCGTGGCACATCCGCTTCCTCGAGACCGGGACGATGAAGGCCTGAACTGCCACACCCGTGACGCCGCCGGGGTTCTCCGGCGGCGTCGCACTATTTCACCGACGTCCTGGTCGCTGTGAGATCCCGGGCGCGCCGCGGTCGGGTGGGCACCCCCGCCGAAGCCAGTCGGACCCTCCAGGACGGCAGCGTCACCGCTTGTCAGAGACGATTTAGGGTCGACGCCCGGCCAGCGTGGCCGGACGCGTCCGGCCTGACTGTCCCGCGCCACTGCGAAGCCCTAGAATTCACGGGATGTCGGCGCCGCGACACGCTGCGCCGGGCACAGGCGCTCGGGGTAGAGTCGCCTGCGCCATCCAGCAAGTGAGGACTGTAGTGACGGAGTCGCCCCGCAAGCCCCGTGGCCGCCGCCCGGGCCGTGAAGACACGCGCGCCACGATCCAGGCCGCGGCCCTGCACCTGTTCTCCGACGCGGGGTACGACAAGGTGTCGCTGCGGGCGATCGCACGGGAGGCCGACGTCGACCCGGCCCTGATCCATCACTACTTCGACAGCAAGGCCGACCTGTTCGCCAAGTCGGTGCTGGACCTTCCTCTGGACACCGACGACATCGTCGAGCGCATCCTGGCCGGGCCGCGCGAGGACATCGGCCGGGCGGCGGTGNCGGAATTCCTCAACGCCTGGAGCCTGCCTGGGGGCAAGGAGCGGTTCACCGCTGTGCTGCGCTCGGCGGCGTCGGACTCGTCGCAACGTCGTCCGATGAGCGAGTTCATGACCCGGGAGGTGTTCTCCCGCGTCGCCGCCGAACTGGGGCACGCCGACGCCAAGCTGCGGGGCCAACTGGCGGTCAGCCTCCTGCTGGGGATGGCGCTGAATCGGTACGTGCTCGCCATGCCCGCGTTCGCGAAGGCCCGCGACAGCCAGGTGGCCGACTATCTCGCCGTCCCGATGCAGCACTACCTCGTGGACGAGTGGCTCTTGCGGTGAACGAGCAGCGACCGGCACCGGTCGGTGCCCTGTGACCCCGGTCCGGCCCCGCAGGCCGGGCCGGATCCCACGGACGCGATCGAGACGCTGCCCCCGCGCGCAACCCAGCCCGTCCGGCGGACCCGCTCTCGGAACGCACCGGCGAGCCCGTCCGGCCTTGGACCATCTGGACCTCCGCCCTGGCCTTCCTCGGCTCCGCGGTCGCGACCGCGGTCGGTCTCGGCCTGGTGATGTGGGACATGGCTTCGCCATTCGTCCGCGAGGGGGACGGCTACGTCAAGGAGGACCGGTTCGCGAAGGCGTCGTGGCTGTCGTCGCTGTGGGTGACCGAGCCAGGGTCGGGATGGCGGGTGCTGCTGGCCGTCGCGGTCACGCTCATCGGGTTCCTGGTCGCGGCGACCGTCTCGGTGGTGGGTTTCTACGCCTTCCGCGGCTTCTCGTGGACGCGGATCGGCGGCCTCGTGGCCGTCGCCGTGTCGTTGCTGACCCTGACGCTCAACCAGCCGTCCTGGATCGCGATCGGCTTCGCGGTCCTCGGCGCGGCGCCGCTGTGGCTGCCGGTGACCCGCTCGTACGTCGAACGCTGGGCCGAGAAGCGCAGCCCCGCCGCGGTGTTCTCCGAACCGGTGGACGAGGTCTTCTACGGCCCCCTGCCCCGCTTCCGCTGAAGCGGGTGGGCGGGGCTACCCTGCTGGCGTGGGCGCGCTGGAATCGATCCTGGAAGCCATCGGGAAGGCGATCGGGCAGGTGCTGCGCCGGCGGCGTCCGTCCGGTTCCACGAGTCGAAGACCGCCGTCGCTGTCGCAGCGGTACCCCGGCGACTTCCGCGGCACGCCGCGGCTCACGTATGACCCCACCNCTGGCAAGCTGCCCGACCCGGGCGAGGTGGCGTGGACGTGGGTGCCCTTCGAGGAGGACCACTCCCGCGGGAAGGACCGGCCGGTGCTGATCGTGGGCCGGGACGGCGACTGGCTGCTGGCCGTCCCACTGTCGAGCGTCGATCACGACCTCGATGCGCGGCAGGAGGCCGCCGAGGGCCGCTACTGGGTCGAGGTGGGGAAGGGCCCCTGGGACAGTACGGGACGCACCTCGCAAGCACGGGTGAACCGGATCGTCCGGGTCGACCCGCGGCGGGTCCGCAGGGTGTCGACCCGTCTCGACCGGGCCCGTTTCGACAAGGTGGCCGCTGGGATCCGCCGGCACCTGAACGACCGCTGAACCGATGGGTGGGCGGCTGCGCGCGCTCCTGCTCTGGTTGCTGCTGCTCGCGATCGTCGGTCTCTTGATCGCCGGCATCGCCGTCAAGCCCGGTCGGGCGGGGACAACCCCGCCGCGACCGCTTCGGCGGCGTCGAGTTACGGCCCATCCTCGTCGCGCGGTGNCCGCCACCGTGGCCTGGATCGCCGATGGCGACACCCTCGACGTCATGGTCGAGGGCGGCCGGACTCGGGTGCGGCTGCTGAACGTCGACGCCCCAGAGCTCGGTCACGACGGATCCACAGATCAGTGCCTCGCCGTCGAGGCGCGCGACACGCTGGAACGACTTGCGCCGCGTGGATCCCGGGTGCGGTTGCTGCCCTTCGGCAGGGACCGGTTCGGCCGGCTGCTGGCCGGGCTGTATCTGGCCGATGGACGTCTGGCGAACGCGGAACTCGTCCGGCTGGGCTTGGCCGCCCCCATCGTCGTGGAAAGCAACACCGCGCTGCTGGAGCCCGTCGAGCAGGCCCGGGACGAGGCCGACGGGGCCGGGGCGGGCCTGCACGGTGCCGCAGGCTGCTCGCTGCCCGCCCGGGTACGCTCCGCCGCCACGACGTTGCACGCGCTGCCCCACACGCCGTCCGCGAACGAGGTGAAGGCGGCCCTCACGACCGCCCGGTCGGTACGGAAGCGCCTCGACGCGGTGGCCGCGGAACTGACCGCCGACCAGCGCAACGCCGTCGTCCAAGCCCTCCCGGATGAGCGCCGGCAGGCCCTGCTCATCCAGACCCGCGCCCTGCTCGCCGAGGCCGCGCTCCGGATCGCCGCGCTGGAGCGTCGGCAGGGCCAGTAGTCGCGGGCCGGCCATCCGTCGTCCGGGAGCAGCCCGGGTGACAGCTACCGAGCGAACGGCAGCCCGGTCATTCCATGTCGAAACGGTCGCCGGTGACGGCCCGGACCCGATCCATGATCTCCAGCGTGGCGCTGCTGGCATCGAGGGGCCGGAACGGTGCCTCCGTGCGTCCCTCACCGATGGCGAGCGCGACCTGCAGCGCCTGGTGGAACAGGCCCGCGTGCGCGATCGGCTCCTCCTCGTAGCGCAGGGTCGGTCCCTCGCGCTGCACCAGCGTGAACGGCCCCGGCTGGTAGAAGGGACCGTCGAGGTGCAGCAGCGCCTCGCTGCCGCCCACCGCGGCCGTCGTGGGNGTCGCGTGGGTGGCGGTGGCCAGCAGAGCCGCCTCGACTCCGGACGGGAACCTGAGAGCCATCGAGGCTGCCGAGACCGTCCCGCCCGAGTGTCGAGTTCCGACCGCGACCACGTCCTCCGGCACCCCGGTGACCCAGTGCGCGAACATCACCGGGTAGGTGGCCAGGTCGAGCATGCAGCCGCCGGCCAGCGCACGGTCGAAGATCCGGTGCTCTTCGGGCAGCCACTCGCCGATGTCGGCCTGAATGGCCCCCACTTGCCCCAGCACGCCGTCCGCCAGCAACTGGGCGAGCACGTCGAACTTGGGCAGCGCGAGGCTCCACAGGGCCTCGGCGGCGAACACCCCGGCCGCTCGCGCGGCACCGGCCAGCTGCCGGGCCTGGGCTGCGTTGAGGCCCAAGGGCTTCTCGACCAGGACGTGCTTGCCGGCTTCGACGGCCAACAGGCCGTGTTCGAGATGGGACGGGTGCGGGCTGGCGACGTAGATGACGTCCACCTCCGGGTCGCCGACCAACGCCTCGTAGGAAGCGTGCGCGGTCTCGATCCCGTGCCCGGCGGCGAACCGTTCGGCGCCCTCGCGGCTGCGCGACCCGACCGCGACCACCCGCTGCTGGGTCGACGCCTGCAGCGCGGTCACGAACTTGTCGGCGATCCAGCCGGTACCGAGGATCCCCCACCGCAGCACCGGCACGTCGAAGACCGGACGAGGCTCCGGCAGCGCCGTGATCACGCCGGCACCCCGGGATCTCGGCGAGATCCACCACCCGGCCCTGCGCCAGCGACTTCGCACACGCGGACGCGATGCGGAGCGCCTCCAGCCCGTCGCGAACGGTGCACGCCGAGGCGCCGCCGCTTTCGACCAGGTCGATGAAGCCGTTGAGTTCGGTGCCGTAGGCGGTCAGGAACCGGTCGATGAACCCCTGGTAGGGCATCCCGCCGGGGAACGTCGCGCCCGGCTCGGCCGAAACCAGGGTGAGGCTGTCGTCCAGCCCCACGGCCAGGTCGCCGGTCTCCCCGTGCACCTCCATCCGGATGTCGTGGCCATACCGGTTGATCCGCGAGCCGTTGAACGTGACGACCGTCCCGTCGTCCAGGGTCAGCACGCCGGCGACGGTGTCGACGTCGCCCGCCTCGGCGATGTACGCGGGGCCCTTGTTGCCGCCGGTCGCATAGGCCCGGACGACCTCACGGCCGGTCACATACCGGACGATGTCGAAGTCGTGGATGCACATGTCAGCGAAGATGCCACCCGAGCGCCGGACGTAGTCGGCCGGGGGCGGGTTGTTGTCCAGCGTGGTGGCCCGGACGGTGTGGATCACGCCCAGTTCGCCGGTCTCGACCGCGTGCCGGACCCGGCGGTAGCCGGCGTCCCAGCGCCGCTGGAAGCCGACCTGCACGACCGCGCCGCGCTCTGCTTCGAAGGCCGCGAGCGCGATGGTCTCGTCCAGCGATTGCGACACCGGCTTTTCGCAGAACGCCGGCAGGCCCTGCTCCATGGCGCGGCGCAGGAAGCCCGCGTGGGTGTCGGTGGACGAGGCGATCACGACCGCGTCGACGCTGGCGAACAGGTCGTCGACGCTCGCGACCCGTCCGCCGACCTGGGCGGCCACCTGAGCGGCCCGGGTAGCGTCCGGGTCGGCCAGGACGATGCCGGCTCGCTGGGCCAGGTTCTGAGCGTGCAGGGCGCCGATTCGTCCAACGCCGAGGACTCCGATGTCCATGGGGGCTCCTAAATCAGAAATATGTTCTGACAATAGAACCTGAAGGCCACCAGCGGGAGGGTCTCAGGGGTTGATCTGGACGGAGGGAGATCCTGCGGTGGTTTCGGCAAGCTCAACCACCGCCGCACGTCCACCGGGTGGTTTCGACAGGCTCAACCACCGCGGCACCCCTCACCAACGTGGTTTCGACAGGCTCAACCACCGACGGAGCCAGCGCCGAACCCGGCGGTGGGCCCGTCGAGACCCCGGACCCCCAACCCCGGCGGTCGAGCCTGTCGAGACCCCGGACCCCAACCCCAGCCCGGCGGTCGAGCCAGTCGAGACCCCGGACCCTCAACCCGACGTGGTTTCGACAGGCTCAACCACCGTGACAAGCTCACCACCGCGGCACCCCCACCATCGTGGTTTCGACCGCTTGTTGCTGTACGACAGCCCCAGGGGCGGCGCGGCACCCCCACCAACGTGGTTCGACAGGCTCAACCACCGACAGAGCCAGGGTCAACCACCGCCGCACGTCCACCGGGGTGGTTTCGACAAGCTCAACCACCGAGAGACCGGCCCTGCGCCGGCGGAGCCAGTCGAGGCCCCGAACCCACAGCCCGGCGGTGGGCCCGTCGAGACCCCAGACCCCGAACCCCTACCCAGCGGTGGGCCCGTCGAGACCCCGGACTCCCAGCCCCAATCCGGCGGTCGAGCCTGTCGAGACCCCGGACCCCGACCCCGACGTGGTTTCGGCAGGCTCAACCACCGGCAGAGCCAGGCTCAACCACCGCCGCACGCCCACCAACGTGGTTTCGACAGGCTCAACCACCGTGACACCTGAACCACCGCGACAGGATCACCAGCGCGGCACGCAACCCCACCCGGAGTGGGTCAGCGGACGTGCTCGACGGCCGCCTGTTCCACAGGCAGGGCGGTGACGAAGCGGTCCGCGTAGGCGGCGAAGCCGGCCACATCGGCCGGGTCCGGCGCCACGGTCTCCAGGGCCGCGTCGGCGAACACTCTGGTGGTGAGGTAGTCGACCAGCGTCTGGCCGTCCGTCCGATCCCGGACGAAGGCCGCCAGCAGCGCGATCCCNCAGGCCCCACCCTCGCCGGCGATGTCGCCGACCGACACGGGGGCGTCCACCGCTGCTGCGAGATACCGTTGCGCGACCCCNTTGGTCTTGAAGAGCCCGCCGTGGGCGAACAGCGAGTCGAGCCCGACGCCTTCGTCCTTGAGCAGGATGTCCATGCCGATCCGCAGGCTGGCCAGGGCCGCGAACAGGTGCGTCCGCATGAAATCNGCCAGCGTGAAGCGGCTGTCGGGGGTGCGGACGAACAGAGGCCGGCCCTCGTGCAGGCCGGTGATGTGCTCNCCGGACAGGTAGTTGTAGGCCAGCAGCCCGCCGCAGTCGGCCTCGCCCTCCAGCGAGGCGTTGAAGAGCGTCCCGAACAGGGTGTTCGCGTCGACGGACGCACCCAGCCGGGCGGCGAACTCACCGAACAGGCCCGCCCAGGCGTTGAGCTCGCTGGCGCCGTTGTTGCAGTGCACCATCGCCACCAGGTCCCCGGACGGGGTGGTCACCAGGTCCAGTTCGGAGTGCCGCCGCGCCAGCGGGTGCTCCAGGACCACCATGGCGAAGATCGACGTGCCCGCGCTCACGTTGCCGGTCCGGGGNGCGACGGAGTTGGTGGCCACTATCCCCGTGCCGGCGTCGCCCTCCGGCGGGCAGAACGGCACCCCGGGCTGCAGCGTGCCCGTCGGGTCGAGCAGGGCGGCGCCCTCCGCGGTCAACCGTCCGGCCTCTTCCCCGGCCCCCTTGACAGCGGGCAACAGGTCGACCAGCGACCAGCCGAACCCCTTGTCAGCGACCAGTTCACCGAAGGTGGCGAGCATGCCGGTGTCGTAGCCGCCGGTGGTGGTGTCGATCGGGAACATGCCGCTGGCGTCGCCGACGCCCAGCACCTGCTCGCCGGTCAGCTTCCAGTGCACGTACCCGGCCAGCGTGGTGAGGTGGGCGATGGAGCCGACGTGTTCCTCGCCGTTCAGGATCGCCTGGTAGAGGTGGGCGATCGACCAGCGCTGCGGGATGGCGTGGTCGAACGCCTCGCTCAGTTGTTCGCTCGCCGGGCCGGTCACGGTGTTGCGCCAGGTCCGGAATCCCACCAGAGGTTGACCGTCGGCGTCGAAAGCCAGATAGCCGTGCATCATCGCCGAGACGCCCATGGCGCCGATCGTCCGCAGGTCGGTCCCGTAGCGGGCCTTGACGTCGGCGGCCAGGGTCGCGAAGGCCTCCCGCATGCCCGCCCAGACCGCGTCGAGGGAGTAGGTCCAGAGCCGGTCGACGAACTGGTTCTCCCAGTCGTGGCCGCCGGTGGCGATCGGTGCGTTGTCCGGGCCGATCAGGACGGCCTTGATCCGCGTGGAGCCCAATTGNATGCCGAGGGCCGTCCGGCCCTGGTCGATCGCCGCACGGGATTCCCCGCTAGTCCCGGGGTCGATTGCGGACTGGTCGTCGCGCTCATCGTTGACCGCCTTTCTGGCGCCGCTGCCTCTGCCCACACACAATCGCATCGGCGATGGCAACGTCAACATCCAGGCCGCGGACACTCCCAGCGCTGCGGCCGGACGGCGCGTCCGTCCGGCCGCATCGGCGGTCCCCAGGCCGACGCCCACCAGCGTCCGATGACCCTCCAGGGGTCGGTCCGGTCGATCGAGATCGACGGCCGAGGGTCAGCGGGATGGCGTGGGAGTGACGGACGGCTGGACCGGCCTGGCTGAAGCCGATCCCTCGGCAGAGCCGCTCCGCTGCCCGCTCGGCCGATCGGAGGGGAGCACCGGCGGCTCGACCTTCACCTGCCGGCACGCCCCGACCGCCCCCGGGCGATCGAGAATCCGAGCGTCCAGAAGTCCTTGTCCCAGGAGGTTTCGAGGACGAGGGTCTGCCCGGTTGCGAGCAGGTTCTTCCGCAACGTCAGCGTGTAGGCGCCTTTCGCGTCGACGGACGCTTCCATGACCATCTGGTTGTCGCGCCGGGACGAGGCAGGGGTGAAGCGACCCGGCGCGCAACCGAACCCCGGCTTGGTGTAGGTGACGTCGGCGGCGATCCCGACCCGGGCCAGCGCGGCCTCCAGCGCGTCGGCGTCCTCAAGGCGGTTGATCGTGACCGTGACACTGCCGTCGTCGTGCGGCGCCACCGCGTAGGCGGGCGTGCTCTGGTTGAGGGCCAGGATTCCTGCCCCGCCGAGAGTGGCCAGGGCGGCCGCGGCCGCGACGCTCCAGCGGATCCTCCGCTGCCGGCGACCGTGGGCGATCCGGGCCGCGGCCCGCTCGTCCACCACGTCGTGCAGCTCGGCGAGCAGTTTGGTCTCGAAGGAGTCCAGTTCGGTGTTCATCATGCCTCCGTGGGGGTGAGTGTTGCGGACGCGACCAGGGCGGTCAGGCGACGCCGGGCCCGGTGGAGCCGGACCCGCGCGGTGCCAGGCTCCACCCCNAGGACGGCGGCGACGTCATCGATCCCCAGCCCGTCGACGGCGACGAGTTCGACCAGGGCCCGGTCGGCCGGGGAGAGCCCCGCGAGAGCCGCGATCGTGCGCCGGGCCTCTCGCTCGGCGTCCAGGCGCTCCTCGATCCGGGCGAGGCTGTCCTCGTCCAGCAGGGCCCGACCGGACACCCGTCGAACCAGCCGCAGGTCGCGGGCCCGCCGCCGGCCGTGCTCGGCGATCACGTTCCTGGCGATACCGAACACCCAGGCCACTGTGCTGCCCCGCTCGGGACGGTAGCCGTCGGCGTGCTCGATCACCGCCAGGAACACCTCCGCGGTCAGGTCGGCCGCCTGCTGCGGATCGTCCGTCCGCCGGGCGATGAACCGCTCGACATCGCGGACGTGGGCCCGAAAGAACCGTTCGAAGGCGTCGGGGTCATGGCCGATGCCCGTGGGGGTGGGTAGTGCGTCCATACCCCTCCTTCGGTGCGGCGGGCCCCGCGTTACACCGGAGGGCCGGTTCCATCCTGCCCCGGCCTGCGATTCGCCCGCCGCAGCGGCAGAATGCGGGCATGGACACCGCAACCCGTCAGGGATCCCGTTGGAGCTTCCGGTCACGCGACTCGGTGCTGTCCATCTGGTCCGATGGGTCGGTGCTGTCGATCGGCTCGGTGGGGTCGGTGCTGTCGATCGGCTCGATCGGCTCGTGCGCCTCGGTGTTCTCGATCGCTTCGGTCGCCTCGGTCGGCTCGATCGCACTCGCAGGGGTGGCCTCGGCGGCGCCGCCAGCCGCGCGGGCAACGACCCGTGGGCCCTTTGCAGAGCGCGCCCGACAGCCGCCGATTGGCGTCCCCCAGCAGCGTGCGCATCCCAGGCGTCGGTGACCGGGTGTCGGTTCAAAGGTAACTCCGCTAGTCGGACGAGGTTTCCTCGTGCGGGGTGCCGACCTTCTTCGACTCCGGGGAGCCACGCTGCCGCAGGAACACCGCGAACACGCTCATCGAGCCGACGGCGAGCAGTTCGGACTGCCAGTTCTGCAGGGTGCGTCCCCAGAAGTCCGGCGAGGCCAGGTACTCCCCNAGGTTCAGCGGTGGCAGCAGGTCGCGCAGCCGTTCCTCGTTGAAGGCCACTCGTCCGGCGACCGCCTGGGCGGCCCACGAGAGGACGAAGATCACCAGCATGACCAGAACGAGGGAGTTGGAGAACACCATCGTCCGCCAGCCGCCGACCTTCGCCCACGCCGGCGAATCCGGACGGGCGTGCCTGCCGACGAGCTGCTCGGCGTCGGTTTCGGCGCCCTCGTCACCCGGCTCTTTGGACTCCGACGAGCCCCGCTGCACCAGCCAGATCGTCAGCAGGATGTACAGGGTGAACTGCAGGTACTCGGACTGCCAGTTCTCGGCCAGGTCCACCGCGAACGAGGCGCTGGCGACGTACCGGCCGAGCCCGATCTCGGCGAGACCCTGGGCCCGGGCGGCGTCGTTGTAGCCGACCCAGCCGGCGAACGCCTGCCCGATGAGGGACAGCAGCAGCAGGCCGCCAAAGACCAGGCTGAGCCCGTTGTCGCGCCAGGCGGAACGGCTCGTGTCGTCCCGCTCGCTCATCGGGCCAGCCACCCCATCGCGAAGCAGAACGCCAGCCCCAACGCGATCAGCACGAGGTAGGCGGCGAACACGATCTTCGTCAGGGTCATGGGCTCACCTCGCACTCATAGGGCTCGCCGGGGTTCGTGGCGGGCTGGCAGCCGGCGGCCACCACTTTCCAGCCGTCGTCGAACAGGGCCAGGAAGAGGGTGTCGTGTTCGAACTCGACGAACGCGCTGTGGCCGTCCACCTCGGCCCGGCGGACGGCGCCGGCGGCCCCGCCGGGGTGGGCCTTGGCCAGCGACTCCGCGCAGGGCCCCTGATCCTTCTCCAGGCGCTCCCGGGTGGCCGGGGCGAGCAGGTCGCACGCGGCCGCCCCGGTCTGCCCCGCGAAGGCGACGCCGGTCTGCTCGGCGGCCCCTGGTGGGGTGGCGCGGCGCAGCCGGCCAGGACCAGCGCGAGCGCCCCGGTCAGCGCCACCCACCTCACGTCGGCCATCGGTCTCCTCTCGACGTCGCGACTGTGGCACCGGGACTCGGCGCGACGCCACACCTGTTCGGGTGGAGAATTCCCTGTGGCTAGGGAAATCCGGCCGGTCCAGGCGGTCCAGGACGAACGGTCCGGCCGGATCGCGGACGACGTTGCGGGCCAGCGGGATCTGGTGGGAGGCCGACTCCAGGATGTGCATCAGGTAGCCCGCCGTGTTGACCAGGGCGACGATGTCGCCGGCCGCAACACCCTCGGCGAAGCGCAGCCGCCGGTTCAGGATCAGTTCGTCCTCGATGCAGTAGGCGCCGACCAGAAAGGCGTCCGTGGCCGGCCCCGGCGGGGTGCGCCGGACCAGGACAGGGTCGACCAGGAAGTCGTCGGAGGTCGAGCGGCACTGGGTGCGGTTCATCTCCAGCCCGACCAGGCCGACCCCGTCGCTGCGCCGCTTGGTGAACGCGACCCTGGCCAGGGTCAGCCCACAGCCGTCCAGCAGGCTGCGGCCCGGTTCGAGGTGCAGCCGCAGCCCCCGCTCCCGCAGGGCCGCGGCGACGGTGCCCTCGCCCAGCGGCTCGGCGAGCAGGGCGGCCAGCCACTCGCCGCGCACCGGCCGCTGCCAGTACGGGTACACCGTCGTCACCGGACGATCCCGCCACAGCAGCCGCTCGTCCGCGGTGTCGCGGGCCGCCGCCCAGAACGCCTCCCACTCGGCCCGGTCGTCCAGGTAGCTCATCGGAACACCGCCGCCGAGGTCGACGAACTCCACGGGATGAGCGGACGAACCAGCGCGNTCCGCGACCACCAGACAATCGCTCAGCACCGCGAGCCGGTCGGCGATCGCGTAGCCGTCCAGGTGTGCGTGGACGCCGAGGGCCCGCACGTGCGGCGGGAACCCGGCGGCCACCCACGCCGACGCCGGCTCCCCGAACCGGCTGGGCCGCAGCCCCGAGGCGGGCTCGGGCGCCACCCGCGGCATCACGGTGGCGGTCTTTCCCGCGGCCTGCGCGGCCGCGGCCACCCTGGCCAGTTCGTCGCGGGAGTCGAGGGAGACGATCACGCCGGCGGCCACCGCCTCGGCCAGCAGCGGGTCGGGTTTGACCGCGGCCGTCAGCAGCACCCGNCTCCCCGGCATCCCCGCCGCCAGCGCCTGGCGCAGTTCGGCCAGGCTCGACACGTCGACCCCGTGACCCTCCGCCAGGGCCCGGGTCACGAAGCACAGCGCCTTGTTGGCCTTGCGGGCGAAATGCACCCCGACCTCGACACCGGCGGCGGCACCCGCGTCGACGAGCTCGGCGGCGTTGCGGGTCAGTGGGCCGGGGTCGAGGACGTTCACCGGCGAGTCGTGCTCGTCCAGCAGGGCGGCGCAGCCGTCGGGGTCGGAGAGCAACTCCTCCATCCAGGGCTCCAACCGTCCGGTCAACGGGGCTCGCCGCGGACGCCCCGGCGGAGCGCCTGCCGGGCGNGCCGCTCGTCCGGCGACCCTGGAAGCCCAGCGCTCGACCACGTCGTGCAGCCGGGGATCCAGGGTGTCGTTGCCGACGACCACGTCCTCGGTGGGGCGCCCGGCGGCGGCCAGGCCGTCGCGCCGGTGACCGTGCTCGTCCAGACATGTGCCGTCGGCGTCGATCGCGATACCCCGTCGTTCGGGAACCGTCGCCACCTCGCCGGCCAGCGCCAGCCGTCCCGGCAGGGTCGCGGCCCCGGCCGCCACCCCGGCNGGCGGCAGCACCGCGTCGATCACGACGTCCGCCTCGTGGCCGGGCCAGTGCAGCCCGGCGGTGTCGATCGTGGCTGCGCCGAGCCCGGCGGGGTCGATCACCCCGGCGTCGATCAGGGCCAGCAGCTTGCGGCCGTTGACCGGCGGCGGCCCGAACGCGATCCCTTCCAGCCGGCGGCTGGTCTCGGCGAACTGCGGGGAGCCGTCGGCCGTCCCGGAGAAACGCCTGACCAGGGCCGGGTAGAGGTCCCGCCAGGCCTGTCCGAGCGCCCACGGACCGTGCGGCCGGGCCTCGCCCAGCGCCACCGCCACCGAGCGCCGCAGCGCCTCGGTCGGGTCACCGTGCGGGGTGCCGTCGAACGCCGCGTCGACCCCGGCGTGGTCGTCGCCGTCGGCGGCCTGCAGGTAGGCGTGGGCGGTCCGACGGACCGCGGCGAGGGCATCGGACTCGTTCCCGGCATCCNNCGGACGGCCGCGAGCCCGGCCTGTCGAAGCGCGTCGAGGGNNGAGGCGCTGCGTGGCCGAACCGGGCTGCGGCTTCACCTCCATCCAGCGGCCGTGCCGCGACACCGGCCACAGCACGCCGGGCTCCGCACCGCTCGGCTGGTAGCCAAGTCGTCCGTCCGCCTCGACGAAGCGGCCCCCGCGGCCCTCGGTGAGCGCCAGGGCGGCGTCGATGAAGGTCAGCGCGGCACCCCGGACGGCCACCCGCGCACCCGCGGCGATCACGTCGGTCCCGAGGTGTTCGTCCACCGGGAACACCGCCGGGACAAGCGGNCTGGGGGCGCTCCAACCGTGCCGCAGCGCCCCCGGCCAGTCGTCCGCGTGGCCGGTTACCAGGAGCACCTCGTCGTACGGCGCGCCGTCGACGAGCCAGCCGCCGGGCCGGGCACGGAGCTGGGCGACCCGGGCGGGCACATGCCGCGCCACGCAGCCCGAGGGTGCGTGCGCGACCGCGTCGGCCCAGACCCCGGCCAGGTAGCGACCCGCCAGCGCCCGGGGCGGGAACGGTTCCAGCGGCTGGGTCTCGCCCCGCGCCGCCCGCCAGGCGTCGAACGAGCACAGCCACGACGGCGACGGCGCCGGCCCTTCGTGCCAGCCCGCGTCGACGATCGAGGAACGGACGTTGAGCCGCAGGTAGTCCGGCTGGCCGGGGTTGTACGCCGCCCCGTGCCCCGGCGGCGCCGGGTCGAAGACGTCGAGGACGAACCTCGCACCCTCCTGTCGCGCGTGGGCTAACAGCCGCGCGGCGGCGAACACCCCGCGTGGCCCGCCCCCGACGATGGCGACCCTCACCAGATCTCCCGCACCCGGCGTTCCAGCTCGTCGCCGCCGACCCCGAGGGTGTCGGCCACCCAGCGGTCGGAGTAGACGTTGTCCGCGTACGCGCCACCGCCGTCGGGGAAGATCAGCACCACCCGGGAGCCGGACGGGATGTCGGCCAGCCGGGACGACAGGGCCGCGCATACCGCCCCGGACGAGGCGCCGGCGAGGATGCCCTCGCCCCTCGCGAGCGCCCTGCAGGCCGCGACCGCGGCGAGATCGGTCACCCGGACGACCTCGTCCGGTGCCGCGTGCTCGGCAAGGGCCGGCACGACCCCGGCTCCGTAGCCGGGGAGCCGGCGCTCNCCGCGTCTTCCGCCGAACAGCACGCTGCCCTCGGCGTCGACGGCCACGACCCGCGTGGCGAGCCCGTCCCCGCGGATCCGGGCGAGGCAGCCGCCGATCGTCCCGGTGGTGCTGGTGGCGACGAACAACCAGTCCACGGGATCCAGGGCCGTCACGATCTCGCGCATCGTCCCGTCCCGGTGGGCCCGCAGCGCGGCCGGGTTGGAGTACTGATCCAGCCACACCGCCGCCGGGTCCTCGGCGCACAACCGCTCGACCCGGGCCAGCCGGGCGGCCAGCCAGTCGCCGGTCCGCTCGTCCGGCTCCTCGACGGCGATCACCTCCGCGCCCAGCCGGGTCATCGCGACCCGGGTGGCCTCGTTCGTCCGCGGGTCGACCACGCAGGTGAACCGCAGCCCGCGCGCGGCCGCGATCATCGACAGCGCGAGCCCCAGGTTGCCCGAACTCGACTCCACGATCCGGCCGCCCTCGGCCAGCCGGCCGGAGGCGAGGGCGTCCTCGACCATCGCCACGGCCGTCCGGTCCTTGGCGCTCCCGCCGGGGTTGGCGGCCTCCAGCTTGGCCCACACGTCCACGTGCGCGCCGGCGCGCGGACGCAGCCGCACCAGCGGGGTGCGGCCGATAACGGCGGTGACGTCCGCGGCGGGGATGTCCACGCGGGTCAGAAGACGGGCTTGCCGCCGGTGACCCCCAGCACCGTCCCGGACACGTACGAGGCGTCCCGCGGCGAGGCCAGGAACACGAACGCCCCCGCCAGCTCGGACGGCTGACCCGGGCGGCCCAGCGGCGTGTCGGCGCCGAACTCGGGCATCGCGTCGCCGCCCTTCGTGGCCGGCTGCAGGGGCGTCCAGATCGGCCCGGGAGCCACCGCGTTGACGCGAACGCCCTGCTCACCGACCTGTTGGGCCAGGTTGACGGTGAAGTTGTTGATCGCCGCCTTGGTGGCCGCGTAGTCGATCAGCGCCTCGGAGGGGTCGTAGGCCTGGATCGAGCTGACATTGATGATCGAGGAGCCGGCCTTCAGCGCCGGCAGCACCTCCTGGGTGATCCAGAACATCGCGTACAGGTTGGTCTTGAAGATGCTGTCCATCTGCTCGGTGGTGAGGTCGGCCAGCCCGTTCTCCCGCCGCGCCCACTGGATCCCGGCGTTGTTGACCAGGATGTCCAACCCGCCCAGCTTGTCGACGGCGTCGCGGGCGACCTGGCGGGCCACCTGCTCGTCCCGGATGTCCCCGGGCAGCAGGACGCAGGTGCGTCCCGCCTTCTCCACCCAGGAGGCGGTATCCTCGGCGTCGTCTTGCTCCGCCTCGAGGTACGACAGGGCCACGTCGGCCCCCTCGCGGGCGTACGCGATCGCGACCGCCCGGCCGATCCCGGAGTCGCCACCCGTGATCAGCGCCTTGAGCCCGGCCAGCTTGCCGGAGCCCCGGTAGGTCTCCTCGCCGTGATCGGGGACGGGGTTCATCTTGCTCGTCCAGCCCGGCGGCTCCTGCTCCTGGGCGGGGAAGCCGCCCTTGGGATCGGACGCCAGCGCCGCGGCGCGGGTGTCGACGACATCCAGCTTCTGTTCAATCACGGTCCCATCCTGACGCTCCCGTGCAGGCGCCGCTACACCCGTAGGTGCCCCGGATCGGGACGGGGACGGCGCAGGCCCGCCGGCCGGACGAACCGGGCGGCGGGCGCTCCGCTCAGCCGGGGCCTACCGGCCCGGGTTGCCACCCGGGCCGGGCGGCCTGGACGACCCGCCCGACGGCGGCGGGACCGCGGAGTCCGACACGTGCCCCGTCCCGGAGAACTGCCCGCCCGGGGTCCCGGTCGTGCGCGGCGCGCTCCCGGGAGCCGCGCCCTGGGCCGCACCGAAGGATGGCTGGCCGCCCTGGCTCGGTCCCGGGACCGGCGCGGTCCGCGGCGTCGTCCCGGTCGTGGGCGTGGCCGTGCCGGCGTCAGACGGGGCCGAGCCCTGGACGGCGCCGGCCGCCTGCTGCGCGGTGTCCTTGACCGACTCGGTGGCCTGCTGGGCGGACTCCTTCACGTCGGCCGCGGCCGCACCGGCCTCGCCCTTCACGGTTTCGACGGCGTCGGCGGCGACCTGCTTGACCGTCTCGGCCGCCTGCTGGGCGGCCGGCTGCAGGTTGGCGGCGGCGTCCTTCGCCACCGCGGCGACCTCATCCACCAGCGGTTGCGCCTGCTCCTTCACGTTGCGGGCGAGCTGCCGTTCCTGCCGCGACGACGGCAGCAGCCCGGCAGCCAGGAAACCAACCCCGAAGGCGACCGCACCGGCCACCAGCGGGTTGCCCCGGGTCGAGCTGCGCACCTGCGCCGGAGCCTGGGCGACGGCGGAGCGGGCACCCTCCAAGACGCCCGGCTCGCGGTAGCCGGTCGCGTCGTCGTCGCTTCCGAACACCTTGTCGACAAGGCTGCGCGCCCCGTCCTTCACCTTCTGGACCTGACGGCCGGCGATCCGGCGAGGGTCGGCCCCTCGGCCAGCGCGTTCACGTCGTTCGAGATCTCGGCGCGGGTGCGCTCGATGTCGGCCCGGATGGCCTCGGGATCATTGCTGCTCATTGGTTCTTCTCCTCGTCTCCGGTCAACGCATTGGGAATCTTGCCGACCGTCTCGGCGGTCTTGGGCAGGCCCTGGACATCACGCAGCGCGGCCCGGCCCGAAGCCATCAGCACGGCCGCCGCGATGCCCCAGAGCACCGCCACGATCACGAAGGCCCAGCCGTAGGCGGCCGAGCCGGTACCGGCCAGCAGCTGCGCGAGCAGCCACCAGAGGGCCAGCGACACGAACAGCGCCGCGAGCAGGCCCGCGACACCCGCCCCGCCCAGCATGCCCGCGCCTTTGCCGGCCGTCTTGGCCGACTGCTGGACTTCGGCCTTGGCCAGCTCCACCTCCTGGCGCATCAAGGTCGAGACGTTGCGGGACAGATCGGACATGATCTGGCCCAGCGACCGCTCGTCCTCGGGCTCGACGACGGCGCGTGCCGGGTACTCCTCGGGTACCCCGCGGCGCAGCGTGGGGTCGAGTTCGCTCATGGCCTGCTCCACGCCTGCGGATCCTCGTCCGAACTCACCGGACGCTGCGGTTCGTCCAGCGCCCCAGACCGGTACGAGTCGGCGTCGGTCGCCTGTTCCTGCTGATACGGGAACGGGCCGCCGCTGCCCGCCGTGCCGGACTGCTGGCCCGGGAGCGCAGCGGGACGGACCCGCGGAGCATCCGCGGTGCCGCTGCCCTCGGCCGCCAGGTTGCGCGCGAGGCGGCCCGCCACCACCCCGAGGCCGGCAGCGAGGGCCAGAAAGGCGGCGGGACGGCGCCGCGCGAAGCGCGCCACCTCGTTGAGCACGTCCTGAGGCTCGTGGGAATCAAGCCACTCGACCAGCCGACGGCCACGGTCGCCGACATCGCTGAGCAGCTGGCTGACGGGGCCGTCCTGCAGCCCGCGGCCGTCCACGATTTCGCCGAGTTCGTCAGACCAGGAGCGCAGGGTGCCGGTGAGGCGCTGCTGCTGGCTGCCCGCCTGCGTCCGGACCTCGGCCATGCTGTCGTCGAACAGGGACCGCAGCTGGGTGCGGGCGTGGGAGACCACCTGGGCGGCCTGGTCCTGGCCGTCTCGACCACCTGCTGACCCGAACCGATCGCCTGTTCGGCGACCCCTTGGCTTCACCCTTCGCGGTGTCGGCCACGTGCTTGGCCGCCGCGGTGGCGGACGGCGCCTCACTGCTCAGCGGGTCTCCCGGCCGCCCGGCGGGGAACGTAGGTCGCGGCATCGCTGGTGCCCGACGGGGACGATCGTCGGCGAACTCCGCTCTGGTTTGGCTCATGGTCGCTCCTTTGCGATGAAGGCCAGGGGCCTGCCCTCGCAGCCCTCGCTGGCCTTTCCACGCTAGGCGCCGCTCACGGTGACGATCCACACACCTAGGGGTGGTCGTGCCCCGCCTCCGCCCGGGCCCCGGGGACACGCTCCACCGCCGCGCGCGTCGAAAAGGTCAGCCGGCGACCGGCGCCTCGTCCGCGTCGACGACGACGACGACCAGGCCGCGCAGGGTGTAGCCCTCGATCAGCGGCTCCCAGCCCAGGGTGGGCTCGGCGAGCAGCCGGGGTTCNAGTGCCAGCAAGCGCCGCAACAGGATGTCGGCCTCCAGCAGCGCCAGCGGTTGCCCCGGGCACTTGTGGGAACCGTCGCCGAAGGCGAGCCCCGCCGGGCTGACCCCGGGCCCGAGCGGGCGTCCGGGGCACAGCTCGTAGGGGTTCTCCCCNACGGCGTCGGCGTCGGCGTTGGCCGGCCGGACGCACACGTCGAGCAGGTCACCGGGCTCGACGGCCCACGCCTTCCCGTCGTCCACAATCTCGAAGCGCTGCCGGGCGCGCCGGTAGAGGTGCCCGACGACGGGCTCCAACCGGATGATCTCGTTGAGGATCGCGTGCCGCTCCGGCTCCCCGGCGACAGTGAAACGCCTTGCCAGCGGCGGATCGGTGAGCAGGTGCCAGGCCGCCATCACGATGAACTCGCGGGTGGTGACCATGCCGGCCGTGCCGTACGTGACGCATTCGACGAGGATGTCGGCGTCGGTGTAGCCCTGACCGATCAGGTGGCTGATGATGTCCTGGCGCGGGGTGCGTCGCCGCTCGCGGATCGCCGGACGAACGTCGGCCAGGTAGAACCGGACGATCGGCGCCAGGCCGTTGCGGGCGGCACGCATCCACTGTCGCGGCGTCCGGCCCAGGTCGGGCCGGGTGAGGTCGAAGGGCGGCTGGTTGAAGAACGTGACCAGCCGGGCGGCCATCCTCGGCACCGGTGAGTTGGTCAGGCCGACCAGTAGGGCGGTGACCTCGACGGTGAACAGCAGGGCCAGGTCGTCCAGCCGGATCGAGCCCTCGGCCCGGGCCTGCGCGAGCAGCCGGTCGGCGGCGGCCTCGGTGATCGCGGTGTAGCGATCGGCCACCACCGCGGGNGCCAGGAACCGGGCCACCTTGCTCCGCTGCTCGTCGTGCAGCGGCCCGTCGGAGATCAGGATCGGGTGGTGCTTGAGGTAGCCCTTGGGGATCGCCTCGGCGGTGAACCCGGCCTGGGTGGTCTGGTTGCGGGCCCGCAGCACCTGCCGGGCCGCCTCGACCGAGCGGACGGACAGCACGTGGCGGTCGCGCTCGACGCGGGGCCCGGTCGGCTCCCCGGCGGCTGGGAGCGCCGCCGGTTCGTAGACTCAACCATCGGCGGCCCTCCGCCGCCCCCACCCCCGCACTCCGCTGCCATGGGGAAGGACGTCGCCGGCCCGGGACCGCGGGACGGTCAGGGCCGGGACCGGGCCGAGCAGGCCGCGCAACGGGACGCTCCACAGGTCCTGCCCGGCGGCACCCCAGCGGCGCAGCAGCCGGTTGGCGGCCAGGAAACCGGTGGTCGCCGCGCGCTCCATCAGCGCCACCGGCAGGTCGGTGCGCACCCAGTCCCCGGCCAGGACGAGCCGCGCCGACGGCGTCTCGACCCCNGGACGATCGGCCCACCGGTCGGGACCGATCAGCGTGCAGTCGTCCCGGACCAGCACGGCACGNTTCGCGCACCCCAGGCCCGCGGTCTCGGGGAACACCCGGTGCAGCTCGGCCTCCAGGGCGGCCACGACGACGGCCGCCGCGGCCTCGTCCGTGGTCACCGCGGGGTCGCAGGCATAAGCGTGCAGCTCGACCACCGACCCACCCTCGCGAGCCGCCCACTTCGCGGCCCCCGCCTCGAACCGTTCCAGCACCGACACGTTGTCCAGCGGCCCGAACCCCGACGTGCCCAGGAACGCCGGACGACCGGCATCGACGCGTCCGTCCAGCCACAGCCGGACGACCACGAACGGCGGCGCGTTGTAGGTCGCGGCCACCCTGGCCTGCCATGCCGCCAGCTCCTCGGCCTCGCCGGCGAATCCCAAGGCCTGGTCCGCGAGCCCGGCGACGAGCTCCCGCGCCGCCCGTGGGTCTGCCGCGAGCACCACGGCGTCCGCGTCCAGNGACATCTTCCCCGCTCGGACCCGCACCCCGTCCGGTTGCAGGACGAGGTCCTTCGCGCGTACGCCCAGCCGGAACTCCACGCCGAGCCCGGCCAGGTGCTCACCCAGCGGAGCCCACAGCGCGGCGTCGTAGTCGTCGTCCGGCACGTCGAACAGCAGCCCNTCGGCCGAGCCCAGGAAGTAGGTGTGGAACATGGCCACCAGTTCGCCGGCGCTGAACCGGCTGGGGTCGGCGAAGAACGAGCGGGCGAACACCTCCAGCGCCAGGTCGCGGGCGGCCTGCGGGAAGCGCAGCCGGTCCAGGAACGCCCCNGCCGATTCCCCGTCGTAGCGGTCGTAGGTGCCGGGGAACGAGACCCGCAGCAGCTCCAGCGCCGCCGGCACGTTGACCCTGGCCAGTGAGGCCAGCGTGAACGTGGGGCTGCGCCGGACGAACTCGATCACGCTCCACGGCGGGGTCGTGGGCAGCCCCGTGAACGAGTCGGTCAGCCCGTCGGGCCGCCGCAGCGGATAGTCCCCGATGGCCACCAGCCGGCGCAGCGTGGGGTCGGCCCGGCGCAGCAGCGAGCGCAGGTTGTAATACTGCCGGAAGAACGCGTGGAAACCGCGGCTCATCGTCCGCCCGTCGGGCAGGGGCCACGCGGCGACCCTGCCGCCGAGCCGGTCGATCGCCTCGATCACGGTGACCGCGACGCCGTGCTCGGCCAGCACGGTGGCCGCCGCCAGCCCGGCGATGCCGGCCCCGACCACCACGACCCGGCGCGGGAGCGCCACNCGCGGGGTGCCCACGGGCCCGGGGTGCAGCACCGCTCGCCGGTCGCGACCGGGGGCTGCGGCCTCATCGGGCGTCCTCCGGTTTCCGGGCGACGAACGTGTGCAGGATGCCGCGCTGCCAGCCGCGGGCCGTCCGGCTGGCGACGTCGGTGAAGCCAGCGTCGGTGAGGCGCCGGGCGAAGCGGGTCACGGTGTCGAAATCGACCACGCTGCGCCACAGGTAGCGGTAGAGGTCGGCGTTGCGGTCGATCACGATGCCCAGCGGGATGATCACGCCCCGGCACACCGCGTCCCAGACCAGCCGGGCGCGCGGGTTCCCGGCCACGGAGTACTCCTGGACGACCAGCCAACCTCCCGGCCGCACCAGGTCGAACACCTCCCCACCGCACGGTCCCGCAGCCCCGGTGCCACGTTGCGGAACAGGTAGGCGGTCAGGACGCCGTCGAAGGAACCGGGGCCGAGCGCGGCCACGTCCAGCTCGCCGGCGACGGCCTGGTCGAAGCGCACCGCCACCGGCCACCGCTTGGCCTGGGCCTGGTCGAGCATGCCCGCGGAGGCGTCCAGCCCGAGGATCGTCGCCCCCGGCGCGGCGTCCAGCAGGGCCCGCGTCGAGGCCCCCGAGCCGCAGGCCAGGTCGAGCAGCCTCGAGCCCGGGCCGGCGTTCGTCCGGCCGGCCAGCGCGTTCGCCGCCCGGCGCAGTTCGCCGTGGTAGCCGGGGTTGAGGGCCACCATCAGGTCGTAGCGGGCGGCCCCCGGTCGAAGGCTTCCGCGGTCAGCGAGCCGGACGGCGACCCCGAGGGGACGGGGTCGAGCGCGTCGTCCGTCCGTTGGTCGCGGGTGGGAGTAGTCACGGGCGGGCCTCCTGCCGTCGGGTCGGGCCGTCCGGACCCCGGTCGCCCAGCCGCAGCCACACCAGCAGGGTCAGGGTCACCATCGCAAATCCGGAACCCGAAGTCCTCGATCGGGATGTCCCAGGGGAACCGGACGCCGGACTGCTGCGCCGGGTGGTAGATCACGATGGGGTCGCTCAGCTTGGTCAGCCAGCCGTCCACCAGCATCTGGAAGGCGAACACGATGCCCATCGCCACCCAGTACTGGGCCGAGCCGAAGATGCCGGTGCGGAGCCACCACANGCTCCGCGGCGACCACCGCCACCACGGCCAGGACGGTCAGCACGGTGTACTCAGGCACGACCGTCCTCCTTGAGCAGCCGGCGCAGCACGGTGCCGACGGCCTCGTAGGTCAGCAGCCCGCAGATCGGGATGACCACGAAGAACACCAGTTCCTCCAGCGGCATCACCCCCAGCAGGATGCCGGTCGTGAACCGCGGGCTGTAGCTCCAGTGCTCCCGGACGATGCCGAGCACGTCCCACGCCGAGAAGATCACCACCGCCGGCAGCAGCGCCAGCAGCAGCCGCACGGGCCGGCGGTACACCCGGGCCCGCAGGACGAACTCCAGCGGCAGCGTGACCGCGAGGCAGCCGGCCATCAGCAGCAGGTATTCCCAGGGGCGATCGCTCATCGGGCGGCCTGAGGGGCGTGCGCGGCGAGCGCGCGGACGGAGGCGTCAGTGCGGGGTCGCGGACGAGGAAGCGCAGCATCACCGCCAGTTTCTCCGAATCGGGCACCCGCAGGCGAGGCCCGAACACGTCGTAGTCGGCGGCCTCGATCAGATCCAGGATCCGGCTGTAGAGCACCAGCGCCGTGCCCACGCAGCGCCGCGAGGCGGGCGGCAACTCGTCGAGGCCGGGGACGGCCGCCGCGTACAGCCCGCGGTTGCGTCGCACCTGCGCGGCCATGAACGTCCGCCACGCCGGGTTCACCCGGCGCGCNCCAGGGTCGGCGCCGTGCGCGGCCAGCTCGTCCGCGGGCAGGTAGACCCGGCCGCGTCCGAGGTCCTCGCCCACGTCGCGCAGGAAGTTGGTCAACTGGAAGGCCAGCCCCAGCGCCCGGGCGGGCTCCCTGGCGGCCCCACTGCGCGGTTCGAGGACGGGCAGCATCATCTCCCCGATCACCGCCGCCGAGCCCTCCATGTAGCCGTCGCGCAGCTCGGGCCAGGTCGCCCACGTGGTGCGGGTCAGGTCCAGGGCCATCGCGTCGAAGAACCGGTCGAAGCACTCCGGGTCGGTACCCCGCCGGCGGATGCTGTCGACCACCGCCGCCATCACCGGCTCGTCCGAGGTGCCGGCGGCCAGGGCCGTCGCGAAGCGTTGCCTGAATGCTGCCAGCCGCTGCGCGGGCGGCGCCGGCGCGGGCTGTGACGGGTCGGTGGTCGCCGGCTCGTCCACGATGTCGTCGGCCAGCCGGCACAGGGCGTAGACGGCGTAGACGTCCCGGGCCTGCGCCCTGGGCAGCAGCCGGGCGCCCCAGTAGTAGGTCGTCCCGTACCGCCTGGTCAGTTCGGCGCAGCGCCGGTAGCCGGCCCCCAACGCGGCGCTCATCGGGCCTCCATCCGGGCGCTCATCGCAGCGCCTCGGCGACCCGTTGGGCGGCCAGCTTCCCNGAGATCAGCACCATCGGGATACCCACCCCNGGCGTCGTCCCGGACCCCGCGAACACCACGCCGGGCGCCCGCCGGTCGACGTTGCGGGGCCGGAACGGCCCGGTCTGACCGAACGTGTGCGCGAGCGCGAACGGGGTGCCCGCGGCCATCCCCTGCTCCGCCCAGTCGGCCGGGGTCACCAGTTCGTCGGTGACGAGGTCGGTGGGGTAGCCGGCCCGCTGCAGGAACGCCAGCAGCCGCTGCCGCACCCGCGGCCCCTCCTGCGTCCAGTCCAGCGGGGCGAGCTTGAGGTTGGGGACGGGCTCCAGCACGTACAGGCTGTGGTGCCCGGCCGGCGCCGCCCCGCGATCGTGGACGGACGGGACCGCGACGTAGCGCGATGGGTCCCTCATCACCCGCCCCCGGACGAACAGGTCGTCGAACGCTTCGTCCCAGGCGCGTCCGAAGTGGATGTTGTGGTGNCCCGGCCCCTCGGGCAGCGCCTCGCCGCGCACCCCGAGGTGCCACACCAGCGCCGAGGGCGAGTAGGTGCCGCGCCGCGTCACCCGCGGCGGGGTGAGGCCGGGCAGCAGCCGCTCGTACGCCGTCGGCAAGTCGGGNGTCAGGACGACCGCGTCCGCGGCCAGGGTCCCGCCGGCGGCGAGCCGGACGCCGCGCACCCGTCCGTCCCTGCCCCGCTCGACGCTCTCCACGGGNGTCCCATAGCGGAACTCGACCCCGGCGTCCGCCGCCGCCCGGGCCATGGCGACGGGCACCGCATGCATGCCGCCCTCGGGGAACCACACCCCNTCGAGGGAGTCCATGTAGGTGATCACCGCGTAGAGGGCCAGGGCCTTGGACGGCGCCAGCCCCGCGTACAGCGCCTGGAAGCTGAACACCCGGTGCAGCCGTTCGTCGGCGAACCGCCCGCCGACCGCGCGGCCCAATCGTCCGAAGGCCCCCAGGCGGAGCAGCTCCCACGCGGCCCGGGGCGAGCGCAACAACCCCAGCGGGGAGTCGAAGTTGGCGTCGATGAAGTGCGGCACCTCGACGTCGTAGAGGCGCTGCAGCCAGTCGACGAAGCCGTCGAAGGCGGCCGCGTCGTTCGCCCCGCACTCGGCGAGGATCTCCTCGCGCATCGCCTCGCGCCCCGGACGAACGCGCAACCGCGAGCCGTCGGCGAAGAAGGCGTGGTAGGCCGGGTCCAGCCGGGTGAGCCGGACGTGGTCGGCGACCCGCGACCCGACCGCCGCGAAGGCCTCCTCCAGCAGCGGGACCATCGTGAACACCACCGGCCCGGTATCGAAGCGGAACCCGTCCTTGCTGAGCGTGCCGTTACGGCCGCCGGGGACCTCTTGTGCCTCCAGCACCGTCACCCGATGCCCGGCACCGGTCAGGTGCAGGGCGGCGCTGAGCCCCGACAGGCCGGCGCCGACCACCACCACGTGGGCTGGTCGTCCAGCGGCCATCAGCGGTCCCGCCAGGCGATCGCTCGCGCGGCCTCGGCGATGCCGGCCTTCCCGGCCTCGGTGATCGCCTCCGACTCCAGGCAGGCCAGGGCGCCGGCGTACTCGGACGCGATCAGTTCCTCGACGGCGTCCGCGACGCCCGCCGCGCGCATGGCCGCGGCGAGGGCGGCGACGTCGTCCCTGGTGAACGCGGAGGTGCCCAGCCGGTCCAGCATCGCGGCAGCCGAGCCGCCCAGACGCTCCCGGGCCAGCGCGAGCAGCACGGTCGCCTTGGCCTCCCACAGGTCGTCCCCTGCGGGCTTGCCGGTGCGGGCCGGGTCGCCCCAGACGCCCAGATAGTCGTCGCGCAACGCGAACGCGCGCCCGATCCGCTCACCGCAGCAGCGCAGCACCTCCAGGACGCCGGCGGGGGCGGCCGCGGCCATCGCTCCTAGTTGCAGCGGCCGCTCGATCGTGTAGCGGCCGGACTTCAGCCGGGCCACGTGATCGGCGTGGGCCAGGTCGCGGCGACCGGCCGCCGCGCCGGTGAGGTCGGCCCGCTGACCGGCCACGAGTTCGACGTTGAGGGCGTACCAGGCCTCACGCAGCCGGGGCGGCAGACCGTCGGCCAGCCGGTCGGCGAGGGTGTGGGCTAGATCGCCGAGCAGGATCGCGAGGTTGCGTCCGAACACGTCCGGGTCGCCGTATCCGGACGCGGCGGCGTGCCAGGCGGCGGCCTGGACGTGCGCCGACGCCTGCCCGCGCCGCGAGGCCGACTCGTCCATCACGTCGTCGTGGACGAGCGCGAACAGATGCAGCGCTTCCAGGGCGGCGGCGGCCCGGATCATGGCGTGGTAGCCGGTCGAGCCGGGGATGCCGCCGGCGGCGACGAACCCNCAGTAGGTCATGACGACCCGCAGCCGTTTGCCTTGACCGACGAGCAGCCGGCCCAGCCAGGCGGGCAGGTCCGCCTCCAGCACGTCGACCCCCATGCCCGCGGCGCACACCTGCCATTCCACGGTCAGCGCGTTGACCTGGGCGTTGAGCAGGGAGTCCACGTCGGCCAGGACGGCGGCCACGTCCGGCTGCCGGAGGGCCTGAGGGCAGCGGGACGGGATGATTTCGGCCAGTTGTGGGGCCTGGAGGGCCGCCCACGGGCTGTAGACGCCCGGCGTGGCGACGATGGCCTCGGTGAACCGTTCCCAGGGCACCCAGAGCCACTGCGCGACCTCGTCGGGGTCCGGGTCGGGCTCGCCCGCGGTGATGAAGCCGGCGAACACCGGGCAGATCTCGTTCTCGACGATGCCGGAGGCGTCCACGGCCCGGTAGCGGAAGTCCGGCAGCAGCGGGACGAGCGGGCCGACGCTGAGCCCGAGTTCCTCGCGGATCCGGCGCCGGGCGGCGTCCTCGAACGTCTCCCCGGGNCGCGGGTGGCCGCAGCACGAGTTCGTCCAGACGCCCGGCCAGGTCTTCTTGCCCAGCGCCCGTCGGGTCAGCAGCACCTCGCCGCGGGCGTTGAACAGATACACCGAGAACGCCCGGTGAAGGGGNGTGGTGGCTCCATGGACCTGCATCCGATCCGCGCGGCCGATGGCTCGACCCTCCTCGTCCAGCAGCACCACGTCGTCNGGCCGGGACGTTGCCGGGCCTTTCGTGGTGCGTGGTCGCGGGGCGAGCGGTCATGCTTTGTCCAATGTTTGTCCAAGTATTGGACCACCGTACGTGGCCCCTGCGCGGGAGTCAAGAGGTGCCCGGTGGCGGCCACCGCGCGCATCGACGGCACGTGGCTCCCGGGCGGGAGCAAAGGGGAGGGCGCCGGCCTACCGTGCGGCCCGTGCCTGCGCGTAACGCGCCAGGGCGTCCTTGCGTTCGGCGTCGTGATCGACGATGCGAGCGGGGTAGCCGTGGGCGTAGCCGTCCGGGCTCCGCCAGGGCTCATGGACGTCCGCGCCCCGCAGGTGCCGCAACTCCGGGATCCAGCGCCGCACGTACGACCCGTCGGGGTCGAACCGCCGCCCCTGCAGCACGGGGTTGAACACCCGGAAGTACGGGGCCGCATCGGTGCCCGTCCCGGCCGTCCACTGCCAGCCGTGGGCGTTGCTGGCCAGGTCGCCGTCGATCAGGTGGTCCAGGAACCACCGGGCGCCGAGCGGCCACCACACATGCAGGTCCTTGGTGAGGAAGCTCGCGGTGACCATCCGGACGCGGTTGTGCATCCAGCCGGTGGCGAGCAACTGCCGCATCCCGGCGTCGACGAACGGGTAGCCCGTGCGGCCCCGCTGCCAGGCCCGCACCAGCACGGGATCGTCGTCGTAGACCAGCCCGGCGAGGTCACCGCGCAGGTCCCCGTCGCGCTGGCCGGGNTGGTGGTGGAGCACATCGGCATAGAACTCGCGCCACGCCAACTCGGTCACGAACCGCTCGACCCCCGCTCGGGGCGTGCCAGCNACGTCGGCCAGCAGCGTGCGCGGATGCACGACCCCGAACTTCAGGTACGGCGACAGCCGCGACGTGCCGTCGCGATCCGGACGATCCCGATCAGTGCCGTAGCCCTCGAGCCCGGCGTCGAGGAACCGCCGCCAGCGGGAGAGGGCCGCCTCCTCCCCNGCCGGAGGCAGGGCGGGCAGCCCCGGCGCCGCCAGCGCCTCGTCCAGCCGCGCCCACGCGTCCGGGTCCCTCCCGAGGTCACGCAGCCTCAGCTCGGGCGGTTCGACGGCCGGTGCGCGCCAGCCGTGGGCCCGCCACGCCCGCAGGAACGGCGTGAAGGCGAGGAATCCGGTGCCCTGGCTCGTCCGGATCCGGCCTGGGGTCACCGCGTACGGGCTGCCGGTCTCGACCCACGCGACGCCCCGGGCGAGGAGTGCCTGACGGACGGCCACGTCCCGTGCGGCTCCGGCAGGCTCGGTCTCGGTCGAGACGTGGACGCTGGTGGCGCCCAACTCCTGGGCCAGCGCCGGGATGACGACCACGGGATCGCCGGACCGCAGTGTCAGCCGGCCCTGGTAGGTCTCGGCCAGGGTGCGCAGGGTGGCGGCCAGCCAGGCCCGCCGGACCGGCCCCGCGGTGTCGAAGAACGCCGGGTCGAGGACGAAACAGACCGCGATCCCGTCCGGGGCGGCCGCGTGGGCGGCGGCGAGCGTGGGCAGGTCGCCACGGCGCAGGTCGCGGCGCAGCCACACCAAGGCGGTCACGAAACGGCCACACCCCGGTGACTCCGGGGCGTGCCTCGTCCGGCAGGGCGGCGAGCGCGGCCCGCAACCGCTGGAGTCCGTCGGCAAGCACATGACCCAGCGCCTCGGCCCCGAGCGCCACCTCGTCTTGTCGACGTCCGCCGACCAGCACCAACGGCCGCTTCCGACGGCCCGCCAGCGCCGCCACGAGCTCGCGGCAGGCCGCGACGTCGGCATCGTCATGAACCGCGGTCACGAGCGCCGCCGGACGGCGCGAGCGGCTCTCACCCAGCCAGCTCTCGACGGGCACGTCCGCCCCGAGGTAGCACACCTGGAGGCCGGACAGCCGGGCGAGCACGGCGAACGCGAACAACACGACCTCGTGCCGGCAGCCGGGCATCAAACCCACCAGGATCGGCGGCCGGCCGAGCGCGACTCGCCGTCGGCGAACAGGATCGCCNAGCCGGTGCATCAGCCCCGCGGCCACCTCGTGCTCCTGGGCGATGGCCAGCCGTCCGTCCGCCCACGCGCGGCCGAGCTCCTCGGTGGTGGGCACCAGCCACCCGTCCAGCACCTCGGCGATCGGCCCGGACCTGAAGGCGGTCCGCAGCGTCGCGGCCAACTCGGCCCCCGCCATCCGTCCCTGGGCCACGGCGGTGGCGAACTCCTGCGGTGACGGTACGGGCTGGTTCAAGTCGCGGGCGGCGAGGGCGTGCCGGGCGGCCTGGCGCGGCCGCCACCCCTGCGCCACCAGATCGTGCATGCTCCGATAGATGGCCAGGGCCGCGTCGTCGTAAAGCCGGTAGCCGCCTTCGCTGCGCTGGGGCGACGGCAGGTGGTAACGCCGCTCCCACGCCCGGATCGTGTCGGCGCGGAGACCGGTCATGGCCGCAGCCTGCTTGATCGTGTACATCGGCTCGCTCTTGTTGGGACCCGCACGCAGCCTAGGGTTTAGACATACATTAGACAACGGTGTCCGTCGATCGGACCACGGCAGCAGGACCACGCGCGGCCGCCGACCGCTACCGGAGGCGGACCGCCATCCGGCGCGCGCGGTCGCCCCCGGTGGCGTCGGGCCGCCGAGTTGGCCACCGACGCGGCTGACCGGAGGCGGGGTCAGCCGCGCCGGGTGCCGAGAGCGAACGTCCGGCCGACCGTCGCCGGATCGTCCAGACAGTCGAATATGAACGCCGCGACGTCCGCGCGGGGCACCGAGGGGTTCAGCTCCCCCGACCCNTCGAGAGCGACCATCCGACCCTCGGATGGCTGGTCGGTCAACCCGCCCGGCCGGACGATCGTCCACGGGTGGCCGGATCCGGTCACCAGGCGTTCCTGCGCGGCGTGATCGGCCAGAGCCCGGCCAAGCAGTGTCTTGGCGAACAACCGAGACGGCCCGGGCAGGTACGCCATCGAGTCGCCCACGCCGAGCGAGGAGTGGACGACGACCCGGGTGGCCGTCCCGGCCAGGGCCGCGAGCACCACTGCGGTGACGTCGGTGCGGTTGGTGTGGCTGCCCGACGTGCCGCCAATGGCCAAGACGACCGCGTCCTGACCACCGTCCAGCGCCTGGGCAATCACCGCGGGATCGGTCGCGTCCCCGCTCACCTCACTCGCTCCGGGGAGGCCGACGGGCCGGCGGGAGAGGGCGGTCATCGGCCAGCCCCTGGCCACGCCCTGGTCGACGACGAGTTTCCCGGTTCCGCCGGCCGCTCCGATCACCAGCACCTTCACCGTTGCTTCCGTCCCTCCAGGTGCCGCACGACCAGTTCCGCGGTCCTACGTCCGCTAGCCAGCGCGCCGTTGATCGAGGGACCGCCCAAGTGGTCACCGGCGACGAACACCCCGGTGAATCCTCCCAGGTCNGAAGCCCGCCACGGCGTCGTCAGCCCAGGCAGGGCAGCGCCGATCCGATGCGTGGCCAGCAACTCCCAGCGGGCCGACGAAGTCTCGAACAACTGACCCAGATGGGTCCGGACGGTCGCCTCATCCGGCTCATCACCCTCCAGCACCGCCGAGCCCTGGATCAGCGCCCGACCCTGTGGGGCGTAGGACGGGGCCGCGTTGCTGACGACCGCGGCGTTCGCCAGCGGACCGCGACCCAGCCCGTCCACGACGACCAGGGCGTGGTGTAGTGGCGCCTCGTCGGCGGCGAACCACCACGTCACCAGGCCGCGCATCCTGACCTCGGGGCAGCCGGTGAGCCTGCCCGCCGCGGCAGGGTCAGTCGCCACGATCACGGCCCGCGCGCGATGGCGCCGACCGCCGGCCCAGACGTCGGCCCCGTCGGCGCTGGTGGCCACCCGCTCGACCCGGACCCCGGTCTCCACGGGNGTCGGCAGTCGCGCGGCGAGGATCTCGGCGAGCGCCCGCATGCCGCGCGCGGGTAGGGCCGGCGTCCCGCGAAGAAAGTACGCGACAAGCTGCCTCACGATGCGAGCCGGCGTGGCACCGGTGGTGTCGGCGAGCACCCCGCTGAGAAACGGCTCGATCACCCTGCTTCGCAGTGGCCCACCCACGCCGGCCACGTCGAGCGAGGGGGCCAGCGGAGCGTCGTCGTCCGCGGCCAGCCAGCGGCCCAGGCGGGCGAGGGTGGCTATCCCGTCCGCGCCCAACGTGCGGCCGGTCGCACTCGCCAGCCGTGGGTGCCGCAGCGGGTCCGCGATCACCCCGACGCCGGCCACCGCCACCCCGCGGTCGAAAGACCGCAGCTCGAGTTCGTCGATCCGGACGCATCCGCGTAGCTCCGCATAGGCGGGGTTCAGCAACTGGAAACCGCGGTCGAGGACGAACCCGTGGACATCGTCGCTGGTCACGCGTCCACCCACCCGCTGGCTAGCCTCCAGCACCCGTACGTCCAGGCCGGCCTCACCGAGCCGGCCCCCGGCACGCAGGCCAGCCAGGCCGGCGCCGACCACGATCACGTCGGCGCGACGGTCGTGCTCGGGAGGCATGCCGTTCACCGGTCGGAGTTGAGCCGGGCCACGGTGCCCGACAAGACGGTGGCGAACCCAGCCCACGCCGCGTAGGCACCCAGGCCGGCCGCCTTGATCGCCCCCGTCGCCCGCGCCCTGGTGGCCAGATCGGCCGAGGACCAGGCCAGCACTGCGGCGCCCGCGGTGGCCAGCGGCAGGTTCCGGAGCCGAAAGAACAGTGCACTCCACCCCGCGTTGAGGACGAGGTTCGCCCCCAGCGCCCGCCGGAAGACGCGCGCCTGCTCGGTTCGTCCGGACGCCTCAAGTTCGACGATCGTCGCCGTCGAGGCGGCGGTGATGATGCCGAACAGAGTCGTCCACACCACAGGAAGGCCTCGGCCGGCGGCTGCCACGCGGGCTTGCGGAGCGAGCGGTACCAGCGGCCGTCGGGCTCGGTCAGCATCGAGCCGGCGACGGCGCAGGCGGCGACCGCCGTGCCGACCCCGGCCAGGGTGCGTGCCCAGCGCCTGGGCGGGGCTTGGGTGGCGCCGGCTTCATCCGCGATGCCAACGGGGTCCCCGGGGCCTCTGCCGAGGTCACAGCGACACCGTCTGGTGGTCGCCGCCCTCGGGGCGCTCACCGGTGAGGGCCGCCTTCGCGAGCCCCGCGAGCTGGACGATGGGGTTGCCGCCGTCCCAGTACTCCGCGCCGGCCACCTGAACCTCCAGGATGACGTTGTTCGGGTCCTCGGCGTCGCCGGCGTAGGCCTCGGTGAGCCGGTCCCACAGCTCGCGCTTCTTGGCCAGGTCGCGCTCGACGCGACCCGTGCCCGACAGCGAGACGTAACGGGTGCCGTCCATGGAGGCCAGGTTCACCTGATGCCCGTCGGCCTCGGCGGCCACCTTGTTGTCGGCCTGACAGATGAGCCGCACGACCCACTGCTCGTCGACCTCCTGCACGGTCATCGGACGGCTGACCAACGCGCCACCCTCGGCCTCGATGGTGGTCAGCATCACGAAGCGGACCTTGTCGAGGAGGTCCCGCAGGGCGGCGGTGTCGTTGGACTGGTCGGTCATGAGGCGCTCCTCTGGTCTGGGGACTTCCCACCCTAGACATTGGACAAAGATTGGACAATGATCTGGAGGCGAGATTCCCCACGCCGATCGGAGAAACCCGCGGCCCGCCTCTTGGTCTCAACGTGCCTGGTCAGCCCCCTCGCTACCCCGCGGCTCGAGGGCTGCCAGCCCGGACGTGATCTCGTCCGCCCAGGCGTCGATCTCGCCCCAGTCGCGGAAGTCGCCCGGGGTGAGCACGGCGCGTCCCGCCGGCAGGGACCGGACGAGCAACTCGCCGACGCTCGCGGGCCGGCTGGCGGGATCGAACGCCCCGAAGAACACCCGCTCACCACGAGGATGGAGCGCGGCCAGTTCGGAGCATTCNCGGGGGCGGGCGGCCGCCCGGACGTCNTGCCCTGCTTCGTCCACTTCCGCGGTGCCCAACGGCCCGCTCGAGAAGACCCAGAAGGGCATTCTGGCAAGGGTGTTCGCGTGCCTTGCGACGAAGCGGGTGGCGGGCTTCAGCCAGTGCCCCAGGTACGTCGCACCGCCCAGCACGACGGCGTCGTAGCCGCCCGGGTCGCGGTGATCGGCGACCGAGGCGCCGGCAGCACCGGGACGAGGAACACCAGGCAGGCCACCGTAACCGCCAGGGCGGGCGTGGCCACCGTTCGCAGCGTCCGCCGCAGCGCCGTCCACCGGGTCGCGCGCGGGTTGGCGTGCAGCCGGGCCGCCACACCGGCGGCGACGAGCCCCAGCACGGGCGGGAAGAACCCACCGCCGCTGGCCGGCAGCAGGATCGACCAGGCGCTCAACTCGGCTCCCGGATGGCGCAACTCAGCGGCCCGCCATGCCCGGACGATCAGCACGCCCGCCAGCCCGAGGGTGACGAGGCCGGCCACGAGCAGGCTCGGCACCACGGTGAGGGCGGGTTCGCCGTTCTCCTGACCAGCGCGTCCCCGCTGAGCAGCACGCCGCTAGCCGGCCGCTCGCTCCACCCCGGCGATGAGGATCCGCCGGACGAGTCGCCGGTGCAGGGGCTAGCAGCCTCCATGCCCAGCGAGCACGCCTGGTGCGGAAGGTGACGTGCGTCGACAGGCGGCGCCCGCCGCCGGGCGCATTCCGCCCGACGAGCTCGGCGGCCAGCAGGCTCGTGGTCAGCGTCAGGCGCGCCGCGTCGGGCGAGCTGTCCGCCACGGAGAAGGGGCCGCCCCGTCCCGGCTGGGATCGCCCGGTCATCCCCAGCAACCGAGTCAGCGGCCGAACCCACCCGGGCACCTCGCCGATCCCGGCCCTGATCCACACGGCGGGGGCATCGGCGCCAGGGCCGGGTGAGCCGCGACCTCGTACGCGTCGGCGTAGTCATCGCTCCCCTCGCGAGCATCCGGTGGGCGACGGACGACCTGCTGCCGGAGCCGAGCGGACATGGCTTCTCTCCCCGTGGTGAGCGACAACTATACGATAGCGTATATTCGGAGCAGGATAGCCAGGTGAGCAACGTGAAGCGCTCCCGGCAGGACTGGATCGACGCGGGACTGCACGCCCTCGCGCGCGGTGGACCGCGCGCCGTCCGAGTGGAGGCGCTTGCCCGCGATCTCGGGGTCACGAAGNGGNGGTTCTACGGCTACTTCGCCAACAAACAGGACCTTCTCGACGCGGTGCTCGACCATTGGGAACGGCTCTCGACCACGGTGGTGCGCATCGCGGTGGAGTCCGAGACCGAGGACCCGGCCACTCGACTCGTCCGGGCACGCGACCTCACGTTCGCTCCCGACCGGCTCGCGGGCGTCGAGCTCGCGATCAGGGACTGGGCGCGCCAGGACGCCGACGTCGCAGCGAGGCTGCGCCGGGTGGACGACTACCGCATCGCCTACCTCACGTCCGAGCTCAGCCGGCTGTGCTCGGATCCGGTCGAGGCCGAGGCACGGGCCTACCTCGCCTTCGGGGCCGCGCTGGGAATGCACTACACGGCGTACGACGCTCACGAGCACGAGCCGGCACGGCTCCTGGCGACGAAGATCCTGCTCACACCTGGCTCCCTAACCCGGCCCGCCGGTGAGCACCCTTGATCGTTCGTCGCACCTGACGGAAGCGGCGCTCGCCGACTCGACCAGGTCAGCGCCGGGATCGGTCGGGGCCGGCGGTGCGTGCCAGGCGCCGCAACCGCACCCCGACGAGCGCGAACCACAGCGGCAGCAGCAGCCCGTAGAGCAGGTACGCCGGCCCGATCAGCGGACGAAACGCCTCGGACACGGTGCCGAGCGCACCGGTCACGACGCCGAGGATTCCGAGCCACGCCCCGAAGCCGGCCCGCGCGAACACCGTCGACAGGACGAGGATGGCCGCCGCGGTGAGGATGCCCGCCCAGGTCACGGCGTTGGTGGCCGCGGCCAGGGCATCGGCGGCCCCGACCAGAGCCTGCCGGGCCGCCGGATCGCTCGTGCGCGCGTAGTCGTCCGCCAGCAGCACGACGCCGCCGTGCAGCGACTGCGGGCTGCTGCCGAGCGCCAGGGCGATGGTCTCCGAGGCCACCCCGAGCAGGCCACCCAGCAGCGCGAGGCTCGGCTCGACCCGTCGCAGGCCGACCGCCAGCGCCGCGAACACGATCAGCGCGGGCACGGCCAGCCCGACGAAGCACACCAGTTCGGCAAGGTACACGACCTTGTGGGCGGCGATGTATTCCAGCAGAGCNCGGCCCTCCGGGGGCGGGACTGGGGCGGCGAAAACCAGCCCGATGGGCACGAGCACGAGGGCCACGAACGCGAACGCGCTCACCGCCCCGCTGCGGTACAGCCGCCGCCAGTCGGCGTCCGTCCCGACGTCCGGCACCCCGGCCCGCACGGTCGCGGTCATCGCGCACCGCCTTCGAGGTAGCGCTTCAGGCCCGTCCAGATCCGGCGTTCCTGCCGGCTGCCCAGCAGCCACACCAGCGGACCGGCCAGCCGGTCGAACCGGGGCAGCCGCACCTGCCAGTCCCAGGACAGCCTGGTGCCGCCGGGGACGGACGTCAGCGCGAGCGCACCGTCGGCCACCGTCCCTGCGGTGACGCTCCGGCTCGCCAGGAGGTGCGGCCGTTGGACGCGGGTGAACTCGATGTCGACCCCNAGGGGCCGCCGGCCCCGTAACGTGGCGTGGAAGCGGGTCCCCACGCCGATCGGGCCTTCGGTGAGCTTCACCGACGAGGTCATCTCCTCGTTGTAGCGCACCTCCAGGCGCTGGTCGGCGAGGGTGTCGAACACCTCCTCGACCGGCCGTTCGATGTCGATGCTCCCNCGCACCCTGGTCATGACGACGCCGCCTGGTCACGAGGCCGGTTCGCCCCGCACGAGCCGCGGGCGAGGCCGCCGAACGCGATGGAGGCCCCGATCAGGAAGCCCGCGTCGTAGAAGTGCCCGCTGTTGTGGACCTCGTAGATCCCGACCGCGCTGTTGAACAGCGAGACCAGGAACGTGATCGGCGCGATCAGCCCGTGCCAGAGCCCCTGCCAGAACCCAGCCGCCGTGGCGGCCTCCGCGGGGCCAGTCCCGGCCCCGCCGTGCATCCCGCCACAAGCATCAGCACCAGCAGGCCGCCCAGCGCGACCCTGCCGCGGTGCATTCGTCGTCCAGTCACCCTTCTCCCTCCCGAACATTGTTAGGTTCTTGTCTTGAGTCTCGCACCTAACAGCGTTAGGGTCAAGTCATGGAACGGACGATCCCCGCCGGCCCCGACCCCAGGCCGGCCCGCGAACCGGTCACCAGGGACCTGCTGTTCCGGCGTGCGCTGGCGATCGTCGACGCCGAGGGGCTGTCGGCCCTCACCATGCGACGGCTCGCCGCCGACGTCGGGGTCGAGGCGGCCTCCCTCTACCACCACGTGCCGAACAAACAGGCTCTGCTGGACGGTGCGGTGTCGGTGATGCGCGAGGGAATGACCTTCTCAGAGCCGATTCCCAGCCATTGGCGCGACATTTTGGAGATGGTCTTCCTGCGCTACCTCGACCTGCTCACCGCCCATCCGAACATGCTTCCGCTGGCCGCCCGGCGGGTGCAGACCGACCCCGCCGACGGGCTGGTCTACCTCGTCGCCAGCGGCCTCAGCGAGGCCGACGCCGTCGCCGCCTGGCAATCCGTCCTGGCCTTCGTGGTGGGCTGGGCCACGTTCGCCACCGAGTCCATCGACCGCGACGACACCTACCTGCCTGCGGAGTTGGCGGCCCTGATGAGCGTGTGGGAGCGCGAGACCGCCCGGCACGCGCTCAGGGCGCTGCTCGCCTCGTACGAGGTGTCCGGACGCGACCCGGACGCGGCTGCCGGCCCGGCCTGACGTCGTCCCGCGCGGCGATCGGCGCGGCATCCCCCGTCCCGCCCCTGCCGTTCTAGCGTGAGTGACGATCCGCCTTCCCCTCGAAGGATCGCCACGTGAAGCTGCTGCGAGCCCTCGGCGCCACGCTGCTGGCGCTGTTGATGCTGTTCGCGGGAGCCCCCTCGCCCGGGCCGACTCCGACACCCAGGTGCGGGCGAAGATCGCCCGCGCGATCGCCGACGCCCGGGTGCGGAGCGGGACGAACGGGACCGTCATCCTCGACGCCTTCACCGGACGGACGGTCTTCGCCCGCGGCGCCGAGACCGCCGTCGCACCGGCATCCAATCTGAAGCTGCTCACCGCCCTGACCGCGCTGCGCGACNCCGGGCCCGATCACCGGATCCCGACCCGCGCGATCGCGTCCGTGCGCCCCCGCTCCGGGGTGCTGNAAGGGGATCTGTGGCTGAAGGGGTACGGCGATCCCTCGCTGCGGGTCACGGATCTGCGAGCCCTCGCCCGGCAAGTGCGCGCCGCCGGCATCCGGCAGGTCACCGGACGGCTGCTCGCCGACACCACGTTCTTCACCGACCCCGCCTATGCGAAGGGTTGGGCCACCCGTGACGGCGCCCGCGCCTGGGCGCCCCAGATCCGGGCATTGACCCTCTCGCCCGACACGAAGCTGAGCGTGGGGACGATCGCGTTCACCGTCCGTCCGACGGCCGCCGGGCGGCGGGCCAAGGTCAGCGTGAGCCCGGCCGTGGCCACGCGGTACCTGCACCCCTCGGTGTTCGTGATGACCCGCGGCCGGACCTCCTTGCAGACCTACCGGGTCAAGGGCACCAACCGGATCTCCGTGGCCGGGTCGATCGCCGCCGGCGCCACACCCGTGACGGTGTTGGTCAGCGTGCACCGTCCCGAACTGCTGGCCGCCGCGGTGTTCCGCNGCGGAGTTGAAGGCCGCCGGGGTCAAGGTCGCCGGACCCACCGCATCGGGCCGGCGCCTGCGAAGCGCCCGGTCGTCCTGACCCACCTGTCCCGGCCGCTCAGCGGCCTGCTGGCTCCCCTGCTCAAGGTGTCGAACACGGGGCTGGCGGAGCACCTCGTCCGGCTGGCCGGGGCCGCGCCGGGCAGGGCCGCGACCGTCGCCAACGGGGTGCGCCGGATCACCGCGCTGCTGCGGCACCTGAAGGCGCCGACCGGCCGGATCGTCCTGCGCGACGGGTCGGGGCTGAGCCGTGGCACCAAGGTCACCGCCCGGGCGGTGGCCCGGGCCCTGCTGTGGGCCCTGCGCCAGCCGTGGNGGGTGACGTTCCGCAAGGCACTGCCGGTCGCCGGCCACAAGGGCGACCTGGTGGGCGGGACGCTCACCAACCGGATGCGCGGCACCGCCGCCGCGGGCCGGGTCTGGGCCAAGACCGGGACGTTGCCGAACGTGACCGCACTGAGCGGGTACGCCGCCTCGAAGTCCGGACGGATCTACGTGTTCTCGATGATCAGCAACTACCGGGGCGGCACGCCGCGTCCGGTGGAGAACCGGCTGGCCGTCCTCCTGGCCCGCGGCTGAGCGCTCGGCCCCGGCGTCCCGGTCACAGGAACTCGGGAAGTAGTCGGTGAACCGCTGCGTCGCGTAGGCATGCCGCAGCCCGGGCGTCCCCATCAACTCCCCGGCGAGTTCGCCCCAGCCAGCCCGGCTCAACTCGACCGACGTTCCGTCGTCGGCGCGATACACGAGCTGGATCTCCTCGTTGTCGATCGCGTGGAACAGGTGGAAGACGGCGCGATCCACCACGTCGGGAATCACCGCGTGCAGCAGCCGCGCCACGTCCCCGGTCTCGGCGGCAGCCTGCCACCGCTCGTCGTTCAGACGGCCGGGCTCGTCCTGGCGGGCGAGGACGTCGGCAGCCTGAATCGCGTCATCGCGGACGAGTTGGATCACCTTCCGGGCGATCTCCAGGATCCTTCGAGACGCCCCGGGGCAATACGCCCAATCGTTCCTGCACACCGAGCAGGACGCCGGTGACGTCACCTACTTCGCGCTGACCAACTGCAGGTGATCCAACGGGCGATCGACGAACTCCACGACTACCTCAGCCGGAAGGCGCGTGAGGCGGCCGCCGCCCGATCTGCGGCCGCCACCTTGCCGACCAACCACCGCCAGGTGGCGATTATCGAGGGCGCGCTGAGGGACGGTGGCCTCCGCATCACGGCCCAGTCGCACGCGCGGAGCCACAACGTGACCCTGGCCACGGCGCGATCCGACCTGAGGGGCTTCAAGCCCTGGGCCTGCTGAACTCCGGCCGCACCGGGCGCGCGGAGACCTGGACGCCTGTCTTTCGCTTCTCCGATAGCCTCGTCGAACTGTCAAGTTCACACCAATTGCCAGTTCATTGACAGTTGATGACGTTGACCAGGAGACGCCGAAGCTCACCCCAGGCTACAGAGACCCTCACGAGCGAGACCGCGGATCCAGGGCGTCGAGCTGCCCCACGTGGAAGGCCAACAGCACGAACGTCAGCCGTTGGCGACGCTGACGGGCTGGGTGCAACAGGTCAGGCAGGGACGACGCACTCCGACAGGGCACCGCCGATCCAGGTCCCGTCCTCGCGTCGGGACACCGAAGCGAGGTACGGCGGCGCCACCAGCCGGGCCGAGGTCGGCGTCTCGCCGTCTTTCTGGGGTTGCCAGTCCCCGTCCGCGGACGGGAGCCCAGCGTCGCGACCAGGGCGTCCGCGGCCGCCTCCGGGTTCGGATATCCCTTCGCGTCCGGCACGACCTCCACGAACGTGGACTTCTCCTGCCGGCAACCAGCCGTCCCCGGAATCGGCCCGGCGCTCACCGGGGCAGCGCAGGACGTGAGCAGGCACACCGCCGCGACGGCCGTGCGGACGGCCTTCGCGCCGATCATGCTCTCCCCGTCACCAGCGGACCGCTTCCTGGTCAGGCCGAGTACGGATGCTCGTGCTTGATGACGAAATACGAGCCCCGGATCGTGCCCGCGAGCTTCGACCGCTGCCGCGCGAACTTGAACGAGGCGAGCTCGTCCGGCACCTCCATGCCGTCGGCGAGCTTGAACCCGACCGCCCGCTTCCCGCCGGCGTCGAGGGCGTGCATGACGTTGATGGACAGCCCGCTCTCGTAGAACACGTAGGCCATCTGCAGGCCGTCGACGACGAACGCGGTCGCTTCGAGCGGGCGCGACGCGATGACGATGCCACGCTCGTCGGCCAGGATGCCGTGCACCCAGTCGATCGCCGCCGTCGCCTCCTCGGCGGACTCGACGGTGAAGACGTGGTCGTACTTGTTCTGGTAGTAGCGCGCCTCGTTCGCCCGCAGGCCGGCGAGGGCCTCGGCGACGGGCGAGGACTCCAGCCCGGTGGTAGCGACCTCGTTGAAATCGACGACGTAGGACATGGTGCCCCCAAGTGCAGTAGGACCTCTCGGTTGGTCGATCCTTGCACTCGCGTCGGGATGGCGCACGCTCCGGTCGGACGGTCCGGGACGGCCACGCGGGCTACCCCGTAAGTGCCTAGTCACACCGTCGTTTCACGCATACGCTGATCGCGCTGCCGCCCGGGAGCCGACACGACCAGCAGGAGGGATCAATGGCGGTGGACGAGGGCCCGAGCCCGGTGCGCGAACGCAGAAGCTCGTTCGGCGGGGGCGTAATGCTGCTGATCGGCCTGGTGGTCGGTTTCGCGTTGGCCGCGGCCGCCGGGGTGTTCCTGCTCGGCATCGGGTGGGCGACACCGGTCGAGTCCCGGGTCGTGATCTTCCCCAGCGTCTCCCCAACACCCCGCCGAGCCAGTCGCCGGCCGTCCCCAGTGCGACGGGATCGGTCCCGGAACCGTGCGCGCGGTCGGCGCGATACAACATCGAGGTGGACAAGGGAATCGACGACCTTGCCCGCAGCGCACAGTCCAACGACGCCCGGGCCATTCAGGAGGCCCTCGACCGCCTCCAGGACGCCCGCGACAAGGCGAAGGGGGCCGCGCAGCAGTGCCTGGCCCTGGGCGACGCCTCCGGCGCGTCACCGTCCGGCTCTGCGCAGCCGTCCGCGTCGCAGTCGACCTCCACGCAACCCAGCGCGAGCCCGACCCGATGAGCGCGGCACCCGCCACCGGCGAACCGGAGACCAGGCGCGGTCTGGTGGCCACGCTGTGGTACGGCTACGCGCGCGTGGTCGTCCTGTTCCGCTGGCTGGTCGTCCTCGGCTGGGTCGGGGCCGCGGTCGCCGCCACGCTGTTGCTGCCGCCCATGCAGCCCAGCGCCAACGACCTCGAATCGCTCGGCGCCAGCGATTCGGCCTTCGCGGCGGAGCGACGCTCGATGGAGCTGTTCGGGTTCCCGCTGCTGAGCCGCATGGCGATCGTCCAGCGCAACCCCGACGGCCTGCCGCCGCTCGTCCAGGGCGAGGCGATCATGCGCGCCGTCGCCGTCACCCAACACCGGCACGACACCCCGCTGCTGGGCGCCATCGCCCTGCCGAACCGTCCGGATGTCTTCCCGGGAGCCNCCGAGAAGGACACCGCGGTCATCACGTTCCTGTTCGCCGACCCGTCCAAGACCTTCTTCGAACAGACGCAGATCGCCGAGCAGTTCGCGGCCCAACAACTCACCGACACCTCCGACGCGTACGTCGGGGTCACCGGCTCGATCCCCGCGCGCAGCGCCCAGGCCCAGATCCTCAACTCCTACGTGCCCATCGTCGAGGTGTTGACCGTCCTGGCGGTGCTGACCATCGTGGCGGTGACCTTCGGGTCGCTCGCGGCCGCAGCGCTGACCCTCGTCTCGGTGGGCACCGCCGTCTTCGTCACCCTCGGTGTCTCCGGCTGGTTGTCCCAGCAACTCGGGGTGGCCATCCCCGCCGACCTGAGGCCCCTCGTGGTCGCACTCCTGCTCGGCGTCGTCACCGACTACGGCATCTTCTACCTCTCAGGCCTGCGCTCCCGCCTCCGCGAGGGCCACGACCGCCTGGAGGCGGCACGGCTGGCGACGGCGTCCTTCACCCCGATCGTCACTGTCGCCGGCGTCACCGTCGCCGCCGGCACCGCGTCCCTCCTCGTGGCCGGTTCCGCCGCCTTCCGCGGCCTCGGGCCGGCGCTCGCCCTGACCGTCCTGATCGGACTGGTGGTGGCGATCACGCTCATCCCCGCCCTGATCGCGATCCTCGGCAGCGGCGCCTTCTGGCCCCGCCGGATCAGCGCCCAGCCCGGACGAACCCGCAAACCCACCCTGCTCACCCGCGCGGTCGCCCACCGCGGCTCCGCGTTCGTCCTCGCGCTCGTCAGCGTCGCCGGACTGGGCGCCGCCGCCTACCAGGCCCGCGACCTGGACCTGGCCCTCGGGTTCGTCCAGTCACTGCCCCCGACCACCAGCGCGCAGCGGGCCGCCGACGCGGCGGGGAAGGCGTTCGCCCCAGGCATCATCTCGCCCACCGAGGTCGTCCTCGAAGCACCCGGAATCGGACGCAAGACCGACCAGATCCGCCAATTCGGCACGACCCTCCGAGCCCACGAAGGAGTGGCGGGCGTGCTGGGCCCCGCCGACCTCCCGGCCGCCGACGAAGTCGGCGCTTTCATCGCGAAGTCCGGCAACGCCGTCCGCTTCCTCGTCGTGTTCGACAGCACGCCCCTGGAGGCCACCTCGATCAAGACGCTCAGGAGTATCGAAGGCTCGCTTCCGCAGTTGGCCGCGGACGCCGGGCTCGGCGGGGCCACCACCTACGTGGGCGGGGACACCGCACTGGCGTCCGGGATGATCCGCGCCACCACCGACGACCTGATGCGCATCGGGGCCGTCGCCCTCGCGGTCAACCTGCTGCTGCTCATCATCTTCCTCCGCGCCCTGGTCGCCCCGGCATACCTACTCGCGTCCAGCGTCCTCGCCCTCGGCGCCACCCTCGGTCTCTCAGTGCTCTACTTCCAGCACTACCTCGGCCAGGACGGCCTCACCTTCTACGTCCCCTTCGCAGGATCGGTGCTGCTGCTCTCCCTCGGCTCCGACTACAACATCTTCGCCGTCGGACACGTCTGGCAGGAGGCACGCAACCTGTCGATGAAGGACGCGCTGCTCGTCGCGACCCCAGAATCGACGCGGGCCATCACCTCCGCCGGCCTCGCCCTCGCCGCGAGCTTCGGCCTCCTGGCCCTGGTACCGCTGCAATCCTTCCGGGAACTGGGCTTCCTGCTCGGCGTCGGCATCCTGATCGACGTGTTCGTCGTGCGGGCCCTGCTGGTGCCGTCACTGATCACACTGGTCGGCCCGGTGAGTAGCTGGCCGTCCGGCAGACTCCAGCATTCGCGAGTGGCCAGCCGCTTCCGGAGGACCCGGCCGCAAGGGTGACGGACGAACCGGCGCCAGATTGCAGTCCGACAAGGGATGCCGAAGCCGCAAGATTCATCGAAGCCCCGGCGGCCCGCTTCCACCGCCTCTGGATGTGCGTTCCGGCTGCGGGTCTGGCTAGACTGGCTGGGCCGATCGCGAGGTCGCGCGGGCGTAGTTCAATGGCAGAACATCAGCTTCCCAAGCTGACAGTGCGGGTTCGATTCCCGTCGCCCGCTCCACAGAACCCCTTGTCAGGCCCAGAAATCGTTCGATTACTCGGCGACCGTGGGATGAGGCGTGGCCGCGTGCCGGCAGGGTGGCATTCGTGTCCGATTCCCAAGCCCCGGGGAAGTTCCGTTCGCGTCTCGTTGGCGATCACCGCATCAGGCCGGCTCGCCGGCTCAGGGATCGCCCGACCGGCACCCTGAGCCATCCCCGTCCCCCTGCCGTTCGCGGACGGCGGGAGTTAGCGTCAGGGCATGAGCACACTCGAACCCGATGACGTCGGCCCCGCGGTTGGTGGACACCTCCGAGCCTCCGAGGCCGACCGCCAGCAAGTCGCCACGTTGCTCCGCGCCGCACACGGCGAAGGCCGCCTCACCACCGCGGAACTGGACGAGCGGCTCAACGCCGCGCAACAGGCCGAGACCTTCGACGACCTGGTTCCGCTGACCCGCGACCTCGTCCTGACCGACNCAGGTCAACCAGTGGTCGAACACACCCGCTGCCCAGCAGTGGTCCGACCAGCAGGTGAGCGTCACCCCGGAGGCCACCCCAACGGGCCCGACCTCATCTTCGCCGTGTTCGGCGCCGCCTCCCGCAAGGGTGTGTGGACGGCGCGGCGCAACATCTCCGTCCTCACCCTCTTCGGCGGCACCGAGATCGACCTCACCCGAGCCACCTTCGCCGACAACGTGTGTGAAATCAGCGTGTTCTGCCTCTTCGGGNGAGTCGACATCCGGGTGCCGGACGGCGTGACCGTCCGGAATCAGACGGTGGCGATCTTCGGCGGAGCGGACGTCGGCAAGGTGGCACCGCCGCAGCCCGGTGCCCCGACGGTGATCGTCAAAGGCATCGTCGGCTTCGGCGGGGTGGACGTGAAACCGCTCAAGGGCTCCAAGCGCGGCTGACCCGCTCGGCCTCGACCAAGGTCAGGTCCGCGGCGGCTCCGGCCAGCCGATGGTTGCTAGGGCGGCGCGGCCAGTTGCATAGGGTGGTTGCCGTGGACGACCTCTTCGCCCCGCCCGGGGAACACTGGCAGCGGCTCTCACCGGGCTACGCTCGCGTCCGCCGGATCGCCGCGGCGATCACCCTGCTCGTCGTGTTCCTGCCGGCGGCAGGACTCACCTGGTGGTTCACCGGCCAGTGGCTGTGGGGCGCTGCCGTCGCGGCGGCCGGTGTCGCCCTGATCGTCTTCCAGTGGTGGCGGGTCGGGCGCTGGGTGCGCGCCTGGGGCTACGCCGAACGGGCCGAGGACTTGTACCTCAGCCACGGCCTGTGGTTCCGCCAGTTGACCGTCATCCCCTACGGCCGCATGCAACTGGTGAAGGTGGAGTCCGGGCCGATCGAACGGTCCCTCGGGCTGGCCACCGTCCAACTCGTGACCGCGAGTCCCCAGACCGACGCGCGCATCCCCGGTCTTCCGGCGGACGAGGCCGCCCGGCTGCGCGACCGGTTGGTGGAGGCGGGCCAAGCCGATCAGGCGGGTCTGTGACCGACCACGAACTCCCGCACCGGACGCCGGACGAAGCCGCTGGCGCCCCGGCGCCCGGGGCGACCCCAGCTGCCCCGGCACCGCCCGCCCGATCCTCTTCACCGACCTCCGACCCCTCCCACGAGAGCGACAAACCCGCCCCAGCACCGCCCGCCTGGACTCCTTCGGCACCCACAGACCCCTCCCCACGGCGACCCCACCCGCCCCAGCAGCGCCCGCCTGGACTCCTTCGGCACCCACAGACTCCTCCCTCACGACGACCCCACCCGCCCCGGAACCGCCCGCTCGCTTCTCTTCACCGACCTCCGACCCCTCCCACGAGAGCGACGAACCTTCCCCAGCACCGCCAGCCGACGATCCCGCCCCGGAACCGCACCCCTCCCCGGCCGCCGGCCCACCCGCCGTTGGGAACTCGCCCTCGACCGACGCCCGGGCTGCGGACCTGCTGCAGTCAGCCGTCCGGGCCGCTCCCGGCCCGCCGGACGCCCCCGCCCAGGAGAAGCTGGTCGAGCGTCCGCACCCGCTGACGCCGTTGGTGCGCGGCTGGATCATCCTGGTGGCGCTGNCTGTGGGGTTCGGCCGGGAACTGCTGCGCGACGGCTCCGGCCGGCCGCGCGAACTGCCACCGCTCAACTGGGTGACCATCGGGGTGGGCGTGGTGATCCTGATGAGTTTCATCTCGGGCTTCGTCGAGTGGCGGTTCACCCGGTTCGTCATCGACGCCGAGGAGCTCCGCATCGAGAAGGGGGCGCTCAACCGCACCTCCGAACGCATCCGTTTCGACCGAATCCAGTCCATCGACATCACCCAGCCGTTCGCGGCCCGGCTGCTCGGCCTGGCGGAGCTGGCCATCGACGTCGGCGCTCAAGGCGGGGCGAAACTGCGCTACCTGACGCGGCAGCGCGCGGCGGCCCTGCGCGACTACCTGCTCGTCCGGGCGCACGGGGTCCGCACGGCGGCCGGTCCCGCCGAGACGTCGGACGCGTCCGCGCTCGACGACCTGTCCGCCTCCGACGAGGTGCTGATCCGGGTGCCGCCGCAACGCCTCGTCCTGGGGGCCGTGTTGTCGCACGAGTTCTGGTTGATCGCCCTCCCGTTCGCGGTGCTGAGCGCGATCACGCTGGTCGGCGATCACGTCGCGGCGGCCACCGTCCGCCAGAACCCGTGGCTGTTGCTCGGCGCCGCGCTCCCGACGCTGGGCAGCTTGTGGGGCTTCGTGGCCCGCCGGGTCGTGGGCCAGTGGAACTACACGCTCGCGCGCAGCGGACAAGGGCTGAAGATCAGCCGGGGCCTGACCAGCCTCACCAGCCAGTCGGTGCCGAAACACCGGGTGCAGGCCCTGCGGATCGTCCAGCCCATCGGGTGGCGTCCACTGGGCCTGTTCCGCGTCGACATCACCGTGCTCGGCATGCGCGGGGTCACCCACGACGAGGACCAGGCCGGCCAGAGCAGCATCCTGCTGCCGATCGGCACCCGCGAGCAGGTTCAGGTGGCCCTGGACGAGGTGTGGCCCGGGGCGAACCTCGACCGCATCGCCATCATCCCCGCGCCGTCGCGGGCCCGGCTGCTCAATCCGCTGGCCTGGCGCTGGCTCGGCTTCGGCTATGACGAGCGCGTCATCGTCTGCCGGACGGGCTGGCTGAACCGCGAGCAGTCGGTGGTTCCGCACGCCCGGTTGCAGTCGTGGCGGCTCGCTTCGGGGCCGTTGCGCCGTCGCCTCGGCCTGGCCGATGTCGAACTCCACGTCGCAGGTCACGGGTGGCCGTCGGCGATCCACCACGCCGACGCGTCCTTGGCCCGGACCTTCGTTCTCGACGAGCCGGATCGCTGCCACGGCGCCCGCGCCGCGGACGTCCTCGGCCCCACCGCAGGGCCATCCGAGCCTGCCGCGCTGCCCTAATGGCTTGCGCGCGGGACGGCCGTCATTAGGGTGTTGCCATGGCGCAGAACCTCGTCCTCGGCATCGACATCGGCGGCTCGGGAATCAAGGGGGCGGTGGTCGACCTCGACGTGGGCGACTTCGCAACCGACCGGTTGCGAATCGATACGCCGGAGGCGTCGACTCCTCAGAATGTCGCCGCCATCGTGGGCCAGATCGCCGAGCACTTCGCCGACCAGATCGGCGATTCCNCCATCGGGGTGACGATTCCGGCCATCGTCCAGCACGGGGTGACGCTGTCGGCGGCGAACATCGACAAGTCCTGGGTCAACGCCCGCGCCGAGCGGATCTTCGAGGAGACCCTGGGCCGCGACATCGTCCTGGTCAACGACGCCGACGCCGCCGGCGTGGCCGAGGTGCACTTCGGCGCCGCCAAGGGCAACGACGGTCTGGTCATCGTCACCACGCTCGGGACGGGCATCGGCTCGGCCATGATCTACAAGGGCCTGCTGATCCCGAACGCCGAACTCGGGCACCTCGAGATCGACGGGCATGACGCGGAGTCCCGCGCGGCCGCCAGCGTCCGCAAGCGCGAGGGCCTCACGTTCGCCCAGTACGTGCCACGGCTGCAGCGCTACTACGAAACCCTGGAGTTCCTGTTCNTCCCCGACCTGCTGGTGGTGGGCGGCGGCATCTCCACGAACGCCGACAAGTTCCTGCCCAAGCTCACCCTGCGGACGCCGATCGTCCCGGCAGCTTTGCAGAACCGGGCCGGGATCATCGGCGCCGCCTGGATGGCCACCCACCCGCAGTAGCCGACGGGCCACCGAGCCCGCGATCTGGACACCTCATTGCGCGCAGAGCACAGAAGGTGAAACCTCGTTTCATGGACGCGGTGGATCGCGCAATCATCGACATCCTCCAGCAGGAGGGGCGGCTCTCGAACCAGGACCTGGCCGACCGGGTGGGACTCACCCCGGCGCCGTGCCTGCGCCGCGTCCGTCGGCTGGAGGCCGAGGGCGTCATCACCGGCTACGCCGCGCAGGTGAATCCCGAGTCGATCGGCAAGGGCTTCGAGGTGATGATCCACGCCGAACTGTCCGCCAAGGACGCCGGCCGGGTCGAGGAGTTCGAGGCGCGGGTGGCCGCCATGGAGGAGGTGGCCGAACTGCGCCGCATGTACGGCATCCCCGACTACTTCATCCGCGTCCGCGTCGCGGACTCGGCCGCGTTCGAGCATTGGCTCACCACCCAACTGCTAGTCGACCGGGCCATCGCCCGGGTGGATTCGCGGATCACGATGAAGGTGATCAAGCGGCTCGCCTGAGCTCCCGCGCGCTGGACGGAGATCTCGCGCCGACTGACGTCGTTCCGCTCGCCCGACACCGGTTTCGGATGGCCGCCTCGGCTTTGGCGCCGCCGGACCCGACCTCTCGCGAGCCCCCGCCAGACCCGTTCCGGACCCGCCGAGAGCCGATTCCACGTCCACTGCGACAATACGCGGCGACTAGGAACCGTCTTGCAGCACTGAACCCGGAGCGGGTGGCGCAGCGGCCAGGGCCGGGCAGGATCACATCCGCTCGGGAGCCTCGATCCCGAGCAGGTACAACCCCGCGGCCAGCACCTTGCGGGTCGCGGCGCACAGGGCCAACCGCGAACTGCGGATCTCCCCNTCGCTCTTCAGGACCGGGCACTGCTCGTAGAAGGCGCTCAGGGCGGTCGCCGTCTCGTACAGATAGGTGCACAGCTTGTGCGGCTGCAGGGTCGCGGCCACCTCGGCCACGATCTCGCCGTAGCGCGACAGGAGCAGGGCCAGCGCCTGCTCGGCCGGCTCGTCCAGCACCGAGACCCGGTCCGCCGCCCACCCCTCGGCCGCCGCCTTGCGCAGGATCCCCGACACGCGCGCGTGGGCGTACTGCAGGTACGGGCCCGTGTTTCCGGTGGTGGCCACCATCCGCTCCGGATCGAAGGTGTAGTCGTTCTGCAGTCCCGAGGACAGGTCGGCGTACTTGATCGCGGCCAGCGCGATCTCCGGCGAGGCCTCCCGCTCGGCGAGATCCAGCAGATGCGACAGCGGCACCGCGCTGCCCTCCCGGGTGGAGAACCGTTTGCCGTCCGGGCCGAGCACCTGCCCGAACCCGACGAACTCGGCGCTGACATCGGCCGGCAGGTAGCCCGCCTTCCGGCAGACCGCGAACACCTGCTCGAAATGGTGCGCCTGCGGCTGGCCGACCACGTAGATGATCCGGTTCGCCTTCAGGTCGTTCACGCGGTGCCGGATCGCCGCCAGGTCGGTGCAGCCGTAGCCGTACCCGCCCTGCGAATTCCGGACGATCAGGGGCGCGGAGAACCCNTCCACGAACACCACCAGCGCCCCGTCGTCGATCACCGCGATCCCCCGCGCTTCCAGGTCGGCGGCCACGACCGGCAGGTCGGCGTTGTAGATCGACTCCCCGGCCACGTCGGCATCGGTGAGCAGCACGTTGAGCCGGGCGTAGTCGGCGTTGAACCCGGTCAGTGACACGTCCAGCAACTGCCGCCAGATCCGGCGCGTCTCGTCGTCCCCGCCCTGCAGCAGCACCACCCGGTCCCGCGCCCGGGTGGCGAACGCCTCGTCCGCCTTCACCCGGTCGTTGGCCCGCTGGTAGAGAGCCTCGGCGCCGGCAAGGTCGAGGGTGGAGACGTCCAGCCCNTCGTCCACGATCTGCTCCACGAGCATCCCGAACTGCCGGCCCCAGTCGCCGATGTGGTTCTGCGGGATCACCCGATGACCCTGCGCGCTGAGCACCCGATTGAAGCAGTCGCCGATGATCGTGGTGCGCAGGTGACCCACGTGCATCTGCTTGGCCACGTTGGGAGCGGAGTAGTCCACCACGACGGTCTGCGGCTCGGCCACCGGATCGACCCCGACCCGCGGATCGTCCAGCAGGGCGGTGGTGGCGCCGGCCAGCACGTCCGAACGCAGCCGCAGGTTGATGAAGCCCGGGCCGGCGATCTCCAGTGGCTCGCACAGGTCGGCCACGTCCGCCTCCGCCACGATCCGGGCCGCCACCTCGCGCGGCGGCTTGCCCTCGCTCTTGGCCAGCCGCAGGGCCACGTTCGACTGGAAATGGCCGAACTGAGGCTTGGTGGCCGGACGCAGCTCCGGATCGACGCCGGCGGCCGCCTCAAGGCGCGCGGACAGCAGCGAGGGCAGGGAAAGCATGGGGGCTATTTTGGCACGCCCCCGCCGGACCACGGACGTCCGTGGTCCCAATGGACCAGGCCCTCAGGCCTCCTTGAGCGCCTCGTCGATGCCGCGCTCGCGCGGCCCCAGGACGGGCTGGCGCTGGCTCAGCACGTCCCAGAACATCTTCACGTTGGCGGCGTACTCGCGGGCCGTCCCGTAGTTCCACATGTCCGGGTTGGCCTTGCCGGTGACGTCCCCGACGCCCCATGCGTCCAGCCCGATCGCTCGGCAGGTCGCCAGCGCCCGTGGCAGGTGGTAGGTCTGGGTGACCACCGTGGCCTTGGTCACTCCGAACACCTGCTTGGCGCGGACGCAGGAGTCGTAGGTGTCGAACCCGGCGTAGTCGCCCACGATCTTGGTGGCGGGGATGCCCCGGGCGATCAGGTAGTCGCGCATGGCATCGGTCTCGTTGTACGTGGTCGAACTGTTGTCACCGGAGACGAGGATCGCCTTGACCTTGCCGCTGCGGTAGAGGGTGTAGGCCACGTCCAGGCGGCCCTTGAGGTAGGGCGAGGGGTGNCCGTCGGGGTACGCCTGGGCGCCGAGCACCAGCGCCACGGGGCGCTCGGGGACGCTCGCAGGGGTCGCGATCCGGTCAGCCGACATGAGGTTGACGTACCAGGCGCCACCCGCGACGATCAGGGCGCCGACCCCGGCGCCGACGATGGCCNNAGCCGGAACAAGCCGCCGACCAGCCGTCGCGCCAGTTTCGCCATGGCCACCAGGGTAGGGTCGCCGGCCTAAGCTCCCAGGGACGCCGCGCGGATGCTGGCCTAGACTGCCGGGATGACCAACCGGATCGCCGCCGCGGGCGTCAGCGAGGAGCCCTGGACGTCGCCGCCATCGTGGCCCTGACCGACGACCCACGGGCCGGCGCGACGGTGACCTTCACCGGGGTCGTCCGCGATCACGACGGCGGCCGGGGAGTGATCGGCATCGAGTACACGGCCCACCCGTCGGCGACGGACGTGCTGGCCGGGATCGCGGACGAGTTCGCCGAGACCGAGGGGTGCACGCGCTGGCGGTCGTCCATCGGGTCGGGTCGCTGGGCGTCGGGGACGTGGCCCTGGCCGCGGTCGTCGCGGCCTCGCACCGGCAGGAGGCGTTCGCGGTGGCGTCCGGCCTGGTCGAGCGGGTGAAGCAGGCGCTCCCGGTGTGGAAGCGGCAGCTGTTCACCGACGGCACCGCCGAGTGGTCGAATCTGCCGTGAAAATCCGTGGTGGGGTGCTTGACCCTCACACGATGTGAGGCCTTAGGACTGGAGGCATCATGTTGACCATCGGAGACTTCGCCCGGCTCGGGGAACTGTCGGTGCGGATGCTGCGGCACTACGACAGCATCGGCCTGCTCGTCCCCGCGTCCGTCGATCCGGTGACCGGCTACCGGCACTACGAGGTCGCCCAGCTGGCCCGGTTGAACCGGCTGCTGGCCCTCAATCAACTCGGCCTGTCACTGGAACAGGTGCGGACGATCCTCGATGACAGGATCGACGCCGAGGAACTGCGCGGCATGCTGCGGCTGCGGCGCGCCGAGCTCGCCGAGCAGATCGAGTCCGACACCGCGCGGCTCGCCGACGTCGAGCGTCGCCTCCGAGTGATCGAGAAAGAAGGCACCATGTCCGACCTCGAGTTCACCCTCAAAGCACTGCCCGCCCAGCGGGTCGCGCAACTGACCACGACCATCTCCGACATGAGCGAGATCGCGCCGTTCCTCGACGACGCGTTCACCCGGTTGCTGGCGGCCTCCGGTCGTCCAGACGCCGAGCACGTTTCGCCCATCGCCACCTACGAGCCCTCCGACGACGGGCTGATGCGGGTCACCGCGAACTTCCCCGTCACCAGGGACGGCCAGTTCGACGCGGTGCCGGACGCCCGGATCGTCGACCTGCCGGCCGTGGCGAAGGCACTGACCGTGATCCACCGCGGCGACATGGCCGGCATCGGCGCCACGTGGCAGGAACTCACCCGGCGCGCCGAGGAACTCGGCCACCAGATCGTCCAACCTTGCCGAGAGGTGTACCTGGCCACCCCGCCGGGCGACCAGAGCGACTGGGTGACCGAGCTGCAGCAACCGGTCCGATGAGCACCTTCGACATCAAGCGGGACCTGCCCGGGCTCTACGCCCCGGCACCGGGCATCGGCGTCGTCGACGTGCCCGAACTCGGCTTCCTGATGGCGGACGGGCACGGCGACNCCGATTCCTCGTCCGACTACGCCGACGTGGTGAGCGCCCTTTTCACCGCCTCGTACGCGATCCGGGCGCTGGCGAAGGACGAACTGGGCCGGGTGCACACCGTCGGGCCGCTGGAAGGGTTGTGGTCGGCCCCGGACCTGGACGTCTACACGATCGCGCGGGACAAGTCCGCCTGGGACTGGACGATGCTGATCGTCCAGCCGGACTGGATCACCGCCGACCTGGCCGGGCGGGCCATCGAGGTGGCGCGTCGCCGCAAGCGGCTCGCGGCACTCGATCGGCTGCGGTTCGAACGGCTCACCGAGNGGCGCTGCGTCCAGGCGCTGCACGTGGGTCCGTACGACGCCGAGGGGCCGCTGATCGCCCGGATGCATGCCGAGTTCATGCCCGCGAACGGCCTCGTTCCGACCGGGCGGCACCACGAGATCTACCTGTCCGATCCGCAGCGCACCGACCCGGCGAAGCTGCGGACGATCCTGCGCCAGCCGGTCACCGCCGGCTGAGCGCTTCCGCTTCCCGAATGGCTGGAAAACGCGGAGCTTCGGGCTAGGGGTCGCGGCTCGGTGGCGCCCAAGGACACGGTCGGGAACGCCTCCGGGGATCAGGCTCGCGAGGCGACTCCGCGACTTTGGTGGGTGGCCCGGGTGTGAGACCATGACCGGGAGCCCGCCGTGGGCTCCCGGACGAGGGNCGCCGTACCCGGCCAGCGACAAGACGGCCNCGTGGAGGGCTGTCATGGCGTGGATCGTTCTCGTGATGTCCGGGGTGCTGGAGGCGGTGTGGGCCACCGCCCTGGGACGCTCCGAAGGGTTGTCCAAACCACTTCCCACAACGGTGTTCGCCGTGGCGCTGCTGGCGAGCATGGCCGGCTTGGCGCTCGCCCTGCGTGACCTGCCGACCGGCACGGCCTACGCCGTGTGGGTCGGTACCGGCGCGGTCGGCACCGTCGCGTACGCGATGGCCACCGGCGACGAGCCGGTCAGCGCGATGAAGATCCTGCTTCTCGCCGGCATCATCGGCTGCGTGATCGGGCTGAAGGCGCTGCACTAGGCTCCGACCCGAAACGCTGAAAACGCCGGTCGCGTTGGCGAAAAGATCCCTCCCGAGGCCGTTTCGGGCAACGCGACCGGCGTTTTCAGCGGTGGTGAGCCGGTCCCCGCTCAGCTGGGCTTCGGCGCTCCCGGACGGACGTAGCGCACCCAGGTGATCGCCACGCAGGCGATCGCCCAGACGATGCCGATGATGTAGAACCACGTCGCGGGCATCAAGGTGAGCCCGACGCCGAACAGGAACGGCCCGAACGCCGCGATGGCCGCCGTCCAGCCGATCACGCCGCCGGCCTGGCGCCGCTCGAAGATCATCGGCATCTGCTTGAACGTGGAGGCGTTGCCGATCCCCGAGAACAGGAAGATGGCCAGCATCCCCCACAGGAACTGGTTGAACCCGCCCTGCAGGGCGGCCGCGGACGAGGTGTTCGGGGTGAGCCCCGGGATCGTGAAGGTGATTGCGCCGATCAGCCCGATGCCGGAGATGAGCGTCCAGATCGCCCCGCCCATCCGGTCGGTGAGCGGGCTGAACAGCACCCGCGCGCCGGCGCCGACGAGCGGGCCGAGGAACACGTACGCCGCCGCGTCCGGCACCTGGTAGCCCGCGACCAGGATTTTCGCGGTCGCGCCNGACCCCTGGACGATGGCCGGGTTGCCGGAGCCGTACAGGTTGGTCATCAGCAGCCCGAACTGGGCAGACAGACCGGAGAAAGTGCCGAAGGTCATGATGTACAGCACCGTCATCAGCCAGGTGTCGGGGTTGGAGAAGATGTCGAACTGCTGCTTGATGTTCGCCTTCACCGGCACCGACTTGAGGAACTGCCAGGCGATCCACGCCCCGATCAGGATGAACGGCAGGTAGACCAGCGAGGCCGCCTGATACCAGACCTCACGGTCGGGCTTGCCCGGGATCTTCATCATCTGGCTCTGGCCGAGCCACCACAGCATCCCNCAGCCGATCACCCAGGGNGTGAACAGCTGCACCAGCGACACCCCGAAGTTGCCGATGCCGGCCTGCAGCCCGAGCGCCGTGCCCTGCATCTTGCGGGGNAAGAAGTACGAGGTCGACGGCATGAAGCCCGAGAACGCCCCGCCGCCGATGCCGGCGAGGAAGGCCAGGACGAGCAACTCCCAGTACGGCGCGGTGGGGCTCATCGACCGGATGCCCCAGCCGAGCACCGGGAAGAACAGCAGCAGCGTGGTGGCCGCCACCATCTTGCGGGTGCCCATGATCGGCGGCAGCACCATCCACACCAGCCGCAGCAGGCCGCCCGACAGGCCGGGGATGGCCGCCAGCCAGTACAGCTGCTCCTTGGTGAAGTTGTAGCCGATCGAGTTCAGCTTCGGGACGATGGCGGACGGCAGGAACCAGGCGACGAAACACAGGGTGAGGGTGAACGTGCTGATCCACAGGGTCTGCCAGGCCAGCTGTTTGTTCCAGTGCCGCTCGTCCTCGGGATCCCACGACGTCAGCCATTCCTTGCCGCCGCTCAACCACGTCGCGATGCTCATGCGTGGGCCTCCTCTGGCCTGGTGTCGATGTGCTCGGTGTCGAAGTGATCGCCGAGGTGGGGGATTGTTCGTGCAGCATCCGGACGATCGTGGCGTGCATCCACAAGGCGCAGCCCGCGGTCAGCAGGAACAGGACGAAGAAGGTGCTGGACGGGAACCCCGACCACTCCTTGCTGTAGGCGAACAGCGGCGGCAGGAAGAACCCGCCGAGGCCGCCGAGCATCCCGACCAGCCCGCCGACCGAGCCCACGTTGTCGGGGAAGTATTCGGGAATGTGCTTGTAGACCGCGGCTTTCCCGATGCCCATCGCGCACCCCAGCAGGAACACCAGGATCGCGAACCAGGGCAGGGTGATCGCGTAGCCGAGGTGTTCGGTCTGGCGGCCGTCGGGATGGGCGATCACGATGTGCCCGTTGGGCATCATCAGGATGCCGGTCGTGACCAGCATGACCGCGAACGTCACGTACATGGCCTTGCGGGCGCCCCACCGGTCGGACACCCAGCCGCCGAAGGGCCGCAGCAGGGAGGCGGGGAAGATGAACGTCGCGGTCAGCAGCGCCGCGGTCCACAGGTCGACCTTGAAGTTGTCGACGTAGTACTTCGGCAGCCACGCCGAGAGGGCCACGTAGGCGCCGAACACCGCCACGTAGTAGAGGCTGAACCGCCACACCCGCACGTGCTTGAGCGGGGCCAGCATCTCCGCCAGCGGTTTGCTCTGGCCGGGCAACCGGTCGTGGTGGGGNACGACCAGCCAGGTCGCCACCGCGAGGGTCACCAGCAGCACCGCGTAGATGACCGGGACGAGCCGCCAGCCCCCNTGGATGCCGAAGGCGTAGGTCGCCCCGGCCGTGCCCAGGATCAGCGGCGGGCCGATGAACTTGGTGACCGACGCGCCCACGTTGCCGGCGCCGAACACGCCGAGCGCGAAGCCCTGCCGCTCCCGGCCGAACCAGGCCGCGTTCCAGGCGATGCCGGCGCTGAACAGGTTGCCGGCGAAGCCGACCAGGAAGGCCAGGATCAGCAGCCAGCCGTAGGTGTGCACCTGCGCGACCAGGTAGGCCGGGATCGCGGTCGTGGCGAGCATGAAGATCGTGACCTTGCGGCCGCCGATCCGGTCGGCCAGGATGCCGGCCGGCAGCCGCCACAACGACCCGTTGAGCACCGCGACCGCCGACACCCAGGACAGTTCGACGTCGGTGAGTTTGAGTTCCTTCTGGATCTCGATGCCGAGGATGCCGAACATCAGCCACACCGCGAACATCACGGTGAACGCGATGGTGGACATCACCAGCACCCGGGTGGCCCCTCGTCCGGTGTCGTGGACCGGCGGCACCACGTCGTCGTGGTGCCGCGCGTGGTGCGCCTCCAGGGTGTCGCTCACTTGCGTCCTCTCTGGCGGTCAGGGGTGCCGATGGGGTCCCAGCCGGCGCGCCGGGTGCCGGTGGTGTGGGTCATGGGACGGACGTCGCGGCTGCGGTAGACCACGTACGGCCGGAACAGGTAGTGCAGCGGCACGGTGAAGGCGTGCACCAGCCGGGTGAAGGGCAGCATCATGAACAGGACGAACGCGATCAGGATGTGGATCTTGAACTGGATCGTCGAGGCCGCCATCGCGTCCACGTCCGGCTGGAAGATCAGCAGCGACCGGAACCAGATCGAGACGGTCTCGCGGTAGTTGTGATGCTCGCCGGTGGCAGTGTGGTCGCCGGTGATCGTCGCCCACAGGCCCAGCGCGATCACCGCGACCAGGACGACGTACATCACCTTGTCGTTGGCGGTCGTCGCCATGAACACCGGGCCGGTGGTGCGCCGCCGGTAGATCAGCATGCCGATGCCCACCAGCGTGGCGATGCCGGCCAGGCCGCCGATGTAGAGCGCGACGGTGTGGTAGGCGTCCTGGCTGACCACGTAGTCCGTCCACGCCTTGGGGATGAACAGCCCCATCAGATGGCCCGCGAGCACCCCGAAGAGGGCGTAGTGGAACAGCGGCGAGGCGATCCGCAGCAGCCGGGATTCGTACAACTGGGTGGACCGGGTCGTCCAGCCGAACTGGTCGTAGCGGTAGCGCCAGACCAGCCCGCCGATCAGCACGGCCACGGTCACGTAGGGCAGCACACCCCACAACAGGACGTTCATGCGTGACTCCTCTGCAACTCGGGCAGCCCGACGAAGGCGGGATAGGGCTCCAGCCCGACCGTCTCGGTGGGGGTGAGCTCCTTGACCAGCGCGTGCACCTCGGCCCGAGTCAGCGGCCGGCGGCCCGGGATCGTCCGGCAGACCGCCTCCAGGACGCCGGCGTGCGGCAGGGCGTCGTCCTCCAGGCCGAGGCGCAGCAACTCCAGGCTGGGCCGGTAGGTCGACAGCAGGGCCAGGCCGCGTTCGGGCTCGTGGGCGGCGAACTCCAGCATCATCGGCAGATAGTCGGGCAGTTCGCCGCCGGTGTCGCCCAGCAGCCCCGAATCCCGGTAGGCCTGCTTGATCGAGGCCAGCACCTCGCCGCGCCGCCGGGTGTCGCCCTCGGTCCAGTAGGTCAGGTGCAGCGCGTGCCGGCGGGACAGGTCGAACTCCTGCACGTGGTAGGACTGGGCCTCCATCAACTCGCCGGCGCGCAGGTGGGCCAGCAGCGGCTCGAACAGGGTCGCGGACGGGCTGCCCGCCAGCGCCGCCTCGATCACCGGCAGGCTCGCCAGCAGGTCGGCGCTCGGGTAGGCCAGCAGCAGCGACGCCGCCTGATGGACGACCCGGGTCGCCTCGACCGACGCCTGGCCGGGGGCCGTCCGGGCGCCCCGGCGGGACAGGTCAGCGAATCTCATCGACGCCCTCCTCGGTGGTCTGTCGCAGCCGGGAGGCGTTGAACAACTCCAGCGCCACGGGCACCGGACGACCCGAGGCCTCNCCGAACGGACCGGACTCGAACATCCCCGGCCCTTCCTCGAAGTCCAGCGAGCAGCCCATCTCCTCCAGGTTGTGCGCCTGCTCGATGTGGGCCTTGGGGATCACGTACCGCTCGTTGTACTTGGCGATCGCCAGCAGCCGGTACAGCCGCTCGATGCCCCGTCCGTCCAGCCCGACCGCCCTGGCCAGTTCCTCGTCCCGGCCGGTGTCGAGGGTGACCCCGCGCATGTAGGCACGCATCGCGGCCAGCACCTGCAGCACCCGGACGACCTCGTCGGTGTCGCCGGCGGTGAACAGTTCGGCCAGGTACTCCACCGGGATCCGCAGTTCGTCGATGGCCCCGAACAGGTTGTTGGCCTGCTCCCCGTCGTGGCCCTGGCTCTTCAGCAGGTCGACCACCGGCGACAGCGGCGGGATGTACCAGACCATCGGCATCGTCCGGTACTCCGGGTGCAGCGGCAGCGCGACTCGGAACTCCTTGATGAGGGTGTAGATCGGCGAGCGCTGGGCGGCGTCGATCCAGTCCTCGGGGATGCCGGCCGACCGTGCCTGGCGCAGCACCTCCGGATCCCGCGGGTCGAGGATCACCTCCAGCTGCGAGCGGTAAAGCGCCTTGTCATCGGGCACTGCGGCGGCCGCGGTCACCGCGTCGGCGTCGTAGAGGATGATCCCGATGTAGCGCAGCCGGCCCACGCAGGTCTCCGAACACACCGTCGGCAGCCCCACCTCGACGCGCGGGTAGCAGAAGGTGCACTTCTCGGCCTTGCCGGAGCGGTGGTTGAAGTAGATCTTCTTGTAGGGGCAACCGGTGATGCACTGGCGCCAGCCGCGGCAGCGGTCCTGGTCGACCAGGACGATCCCGTCCTCGGAGCGCTTGTAGATCGCGCCGGAGGGGCAGGACGCCATGCAGGACGGGTTCAGGCAGTGCTCGCAGATCCGGGGCAGGAAGAACATGAAGCTCTTCTCGTACTCGAACTTGATCTTCTCGTTGGCCTCCGCGCGCAGCTTGGCGACGATCGGATCCTCGGCGCCGAGGCTGTGGGTGCCGCCGAGCGAGTCGTCCCAGTTCGCCGACCAGGTGATCTTGGTGTCCTCGCCGGTGATCAGCGACTTGGGCCGGGCGACCGGGAAGTCGTCGCCCAACGGGGCGGTGTAGAGGGTCTCGTAGTCGTAGGTCCACGGCTCGTAGTAGTCGTCGAGTTCGGGCTGGACGGGGCTGGCGAAGATGCTCAGCAACCGGGAGAACCGGCCGCCGGACTTCAGCTTCAGCCGGCCGGACGGGGTGCGCTCCCAGCCGCCCCGCCAGCGGGCCTGATCCTCGTAGGTGCGCGGGTAGCCGAGCCCGGGGCGGGTCTCGACGTTGTTGAACCACACGTACTCGGTGCCGGCCCGGTTCGTCCAGGCCTGCTTGCAGGTGACCGAGCAGGTGTGACACCCGATGCACTTGTCGAGGTTCATCACCATGCCCACCTGGGCCATGACGCGCATCAGTACTGCACCTCCTGGGAACGACGGCGAACCGTCGAGACGATGTCGCGCTGCACCCCGGTCGGGCCGAGGTAGTTGAACGCGTACGACTGGTGGGCGTAGCCGCCGATGAGATGGNGTCGGCTTCAGCAGGATCCGGGTGACCGAGTTGTGGATGCCGCCGCGGCGGCCCGTGGCCTCGGACTTGGGGACGTCGATCGTCCGCTCCTGGGCGTGGGGGACGAAGCAGATACCCTCGGGCAGCTTGTGGCTGACCACCGCGCGGGCGACGAACACGCCGTTGGCGTTGGTCAGCTCGATCCAGTCGTTGTCGGCCACCCCGATGGCTGCCGCGTCGGCGACGCTCAGCCACGCCTGCGGACCGCCCCGGCCCAGCGACAGCATGAACAGGTTGTCCTGGTACTCGGAATGGATCGACCACTTGTTGTGGACGGTCAGGTAGCGCAGCGACACCGCCTTCTCTCCGGTCGGCCCCAGTTCGGGCTCGCCGAACGCCGAGGGCATGTTCAGCGGCGGCCGGTAGATCGGCAGCTGTTCGCCGGTGTCGATCATCCAGTCGTGGTCGAGGAAGAAGTGCATCCGGCCGCTGAGGGTGTGCCAGGGCTTCAGCCGCTCGGTGTTGATGGTGAACGCCGCGTAGCGGCGGCCGCCGGTCTCCGAGCCCGACCACTCCGGGGAGGTGATCACCGGCTGCGGGGAGGCCTGGGTCTGGGCGTAGCTGATCGTCCGTTCCTCCGAGCCCTCGGCCAGGTCGGCGAGCTTGCGTCCGGTCTTGCGTTCGAGGTCGCGGAAGCCCTGGGTGGCCAGCTCTCCGTTGGTCGTCCCCGAGCAGGTGAGGATTGCCTCGGCCAGCCGCGCGTCGGTGTCGATCGCCGGACGACCGGCGCCCGCGCCGTGCGACATCACCCCGTGCATCCGGCCCAGCCGGTCGACGGCGTGGGTCATGTCGTAGGTGATGTTCTTGACGGTGAACCCGAGCTTGTCGGCCAGCGGGCCGAGGGTCGCGAGCTTGTCGGCGATCGCGGTGTAGTCGCGCTCGACCACCATCAGGTTCGGGGCGTTCTTGCCGGGCACGCACGGCAGGTCGGTGCCCCGCCAGTCGGGNGCCTCCCCGCCCGGCTGGACCACTTGGCCGGGCGTGTCGTGCTGCAGCGGCACAGCGACCAGATCCGAGCGGGTGCCCAGGTGCGTCTTCGCCAACTGCGAGATGGCCCGGGCCAGTGCGGTGAAGATGTCGTAGTCGGTCCGGGTCTCCCACGGCGGATCGATGGCCGGGGTGAACGCGTGCACGTAGGGGTGCATGTCGGTGCTGGACAGGTCGTACTTCTCGTACCAGGTGGCCGCCGGGAACACGATGTCGGACAGCAGCGTGGTCGAGGTCATCCGGAAGTCGGCGCTGATCAGCAGGTCGAGCTTGCCCTCGGGTTCCTCCTCGCGCCACGCGACGACCTGCGGCCGCGCGTCGGCGGCGTGCTGGTTGGGCAGCAGATTGTGGTGGGTGCCGAGCAGGTACTTCAGGAAGTACTCGTTGCCCTTGGCCGAGGAGCCGAACAGGTTCGAGCGCCACACGATCATCGTCCGCGGCCAGTTCTCGGGGGCGTCGATGTCCTCCAGGGACGACTTGAGTTCGCCGGCCTTGAGCTTGGCGGCCACGTACGCGGCGGGGTGGCGTACNTCGCCGGTGGCGACGGCCGCCTTCGCCTCGTCCGCCAGATCCAGGGGNTTGCGGTCGAACTGCGGGTAGAACGGCATCCAGCCCAGCCGGTGCGACAGCGCCACCGCGTCGGCGGTGTGCAGCGGGTCCAGCGAGCCGGTCGACAGCGGCGAGGCCAGCCGGCCGGCCGAGGCGCCGTCGGTGCGCCACTGGTCGGTGTGCATGTACCAGTAGGCGGTGCTCACCATCGTCCGGGGCGGACGGGACCAGTCCAGCGCGTTGGCCAGATTGAACCAGCCGGTCATCGGCCGGCACTTCTCCTGGCCGACGTAATGGGCCCAGCCGCCGCCGTTGCGTCCGATGCAGCCGGTGAGCATGAGCAGCGCCATGATCGCCCGGTAGGTGACGTCGGCGTGGAACCAGTGGCAGATCCCGGCGCCGATGATGATCATCGTCCGGCCCTTCGACTGCTCGGAGTTGGCGGCGAACTCCCGCGCGATCCGGACGACCGCCTCGGCGGGGACGGACGTGATCGACTCCTGCCAGGCCGGGGTGTACGGGACTGACGGGTCGTCGTAGCCGGTCGGCCACTCCCCNGGCAGCCCGTCGCGGCCGACCCCGTACTGGGCGAGCATCAGGTCGAACACCGTGGTCACCAGGTGATCGCCGACCCGTCGGGCGGGCACGCCGCGGCGGATCACCGAGCCCTCGCCGCGGGGATCCTCGAAGCAGGGCAGGGCGATCTCGACGGCCTCGTAGCCGTCGGTCTCGGCCAGCGACAGGGCCGGATCGAGGCCGGTCAGGTCGAGGTTCCACTTCCCGGCGCCGTCCTCGGCGTACCGGTAGCCCATCGAGCCGCCCGGCACCGTGGGCGCGCCGGCGGCCTTGTCCCACAGCACGGTCTTGAACGCGTCGTGGGGTTGGCCNGAGGCGGTGCCGTCCCCCTGTGCGGCGGCCAGGTCGGCGGCGGTCAGGAACTTGGTCGCGGTCAGGCCGTGGCCCTGCGGGTGCTCGACCAGCCGGACGAGCATGCCCAGATCGGTATAGGTCGAGACGTAGTCGCGGAAGAACCCGACCTCACGGTCGACGAAGTTCTCCTTCAGGATCACGTGCCCCATCGCCATGGCCAGCGCGGCGTCGGTGCCGGCCTGGGCGGGCAGCCACTCGTCCGCGATNTTCACGTTGTCGGCGTAGTCGGGCGAGACCACGACGACCTTGGTGCCCCGGTAGCGCACCTCGGCCATCCAGTGGGCGTCGGGGGTGCGGGTGACCGGGACGTTGGAGCCCCACATCATCAGGTAGGTCGAATCCCACCAGTCGCCGGACTCGGGCACATCGGTCTGGTCTCCGAACACCTGCGGGCTGGCCACCGGCAGGTCGGCGTACCAGTCGTAGAACGAGTTCATCGCCCCGCCGATGAGGTGGGTGAACCGGGTGCCGATGGCGTGGCTGACCATCGACATGGCCGGGATCGGCGAGAACGACAGGCAGCGGTCGGGGCCGTAGGTCTTGATGGTGTGGACGTACGAGGCCGCGGCGATCTCGACGGCCTCCTGCCACGACATCCGGACCAGTCCGCCCTTGCCGCGGGCCTGTTGGTAGCGCCGCCGCTTGGCCGGATCGGACGAGATCTCGGCGAAGGCCGCCACCGGATCGCCGAGCCGGGCCTTGGCCTCGCGGTACAACTCGACCAGGACGCCGCGGCCGTAGGGGAAGCGCACCCGGGTCGGGCTGTAGGTGTACCAGGAGAACGCCGCACCGCGGGGNCAGCCGCGCGGCTCGTACTCGGGACGGTCGGGCCCGGTGCTCGGGTAGTCGGTCTGCTGGGACTCCCAGGTGATGATCCCGTCCTTGACGTACACCTTCCACGAGCAGGAGCCGGTGCAGTTCACCCCATGGGTGGAACGGACGACCTTGTCGTGGCTCCAGCGGTCGCGGTAGAACACGTCGCCGGCCCGTCCGCCCTCGCGGAAGACCACCCGTCCGTCGTCCGTGGTGTCCCATCTGGTGAAGAAGCGCCCGAGGTTGAGCAGCGCATCGGCCGCCGGGCCGTCGGTACGTGCGGACTCCGTCGTCGTCATGGGTCCAGCGAACCACTTCGGACGACGAGCCAGCCAGCTTTGCCATCAAACTCTCGTTAAAATTTCTTCACGGTCCCGATCCGCGCAGCCCCCGGCCGGGCCGCTGGCGCCCGGTCTAGGATCTGGCCCGTGACCCCGCGCGCTGCGATCGTGCTGGCCGGCGGCCGTTCCTCCCGGATGGGCACCGACAAGGCCGCCCTCACCCTGAAGGGACGCAGCCTGCTGGCCCGGACGGTGGCCGCCTGCGCGGGCTGGGAGCCCATCGTCGTGGTCGCGGCCGCCGTGCCCGGCGACGTGCCGGCCGGTGTGGTGGTCACCCTGGAGGATCCGCCCTTCGGCGGCCCGGTGGCCGGAATCGCCGCGGGGCTGGCGGCCCTCCCCGACGTGCCGGACGAGGTGCTGCTGCTGGCCTGCGACCTGCCCTGTGCGGCACAGGTGGTGGCGGCGCTGGGCGCCGCGCCGCTCGGGCCGGACGGATGCTGCCTCGTGGACGCCGAGGGCTGGCCGCAGTACCTGGCCGGCCGTTACCGCGGAGCGGCGCTGGCCGAGGCGATANGCGCGGCTGGACACCCCCGGGACGTCTCCGTCCGGCGGCTGCTGGGAGGTGTGGAGCTGCACCTCGTCCCGGCGGACGGGATCACCGCCGACGTCGACACCCCAGGACAGGCCGACGCGGCCGGCCTGGATCGCCGCACTGCTCCCTGAGCCGGGCGGCCGGCCAGGCGCCGCATCCGTCGACGCCGTCCGCGCTCCGAACTCGATGGCGACCTGGGCGAACCCGTCGGCACGGGCCAGGAGCCGGCTGGCTAGCGGTCCCAGTCCTCCCGGTCGTCCCGGCGACCGCGCGCGCTGAGGTACTCCCCNACCACCGCCGAGCCCAGGTCGGCCAGGTCGGGCGCGACCACCCGTCCGCCGGCCCGCCGGGCCAGGTCGTTGAGGAACCGCGCCAGCCCCGAGTCGTCGCCCAGCCGGAAGAACGTCGTGGTCGCCCCGAGCCTGGTCAGCTTGTCCAGTTCAAGGACGGTCAGCGCGATCGTCTCCGGCGCGGGCGGCCAGTCGAACCAGGCCTGGCCGCCGGCGGTGAGGTGCGCGGTCGGCTCACCGTCGGTGACGACCAACAGGACCGGCTGCATGGACGGGTGCTCGCGGAAGAAGCGTCCCGCCAGCAGCAGCGCGTGGTGCAGGTTCGTCCCCTGTTCCCGGACGGGCGGCAGCGCGGTCAGCTCGCCGATCTCGCGCGCCTGGGCCCAGCGGCCGAACGAGACGACCCGCAGCCGGTCGCCGCGGAACCGCGTGGACACCAGGTGATGCAGGGCCAGCGCCGTCCGCTTCATCGGCACCCAGCGGCCCTCGGCGGCCATCGAGTACGACGTGTCGACCAGCAGCGCGACCGCCGAGGTCGTCCGGGTCTCGGTCTCGGTCACCTCCACGTCGCGGACGTCCAGGCGCACCCCGGCTGCCGGATCGGCCCCTTCGCCCGCGGTGCGCAGCAGCGCGTTGGTGAGGCTGCGGGTCACGTCCCAGGGCTCGGAGTCGCCGAACTGCCAGGGCCGGGTGGCGCCGGTCAGTTCGCCGGCCGCCCCGGCGAGCCGGGTGTCGCGGGCGCCCTGACGCCCCGAGAGCCGCCGGGCCACGTCGCTCAGCAGGGCCTTGCCGAGCCGGCGCATCGCCCGCGGCGACAGCCGCAGGTCACCGGAGGCGTCGCGGCGCAGCAACCCGCCCTCGCGCAGCGCGCGTTCGAGTTCGGCCAGGGTGCGCGCCGCGACGGCCGCGTCGGGCCCGAGTTGCCGGGCCAGCGCGTCGAGGTCGAGGTCGGCCAGCCGGGCACCGCCGTACTCCTGGCCCAGTTGCTCGCCCAGGGCGTCGAGCTCGGCGAGATCCTGCAACACCCCGGTGCCGTCGCCGAGCCCGAGCCCCTCCTGGCCGCTGAACCGCTCGCCGCCGCCCCAGTCCTCACCGGGGCGCAACGCCTGCAGCAGGCCCTCCATCCGGTCGAGCTGGGCCATCAGTTCGGGCGACCCGAACGCCTGCGCCGACAGCCGCATCAACTCCTCGCGCTGCTCGGTCGACATCGACCGCAGCAGCCGCTGGGCCGCGGCGGCCCGTTGCGCGAGCGCGTCGATGAGTTCCTCGACGTCGCGCGGTTGTTCGGGGAAGTGGTGGCCGTGCTTGACCATGAAGTTCGCGAAATCCTCCGGGGTGTCGNNACCCCGCCGGTGCGCGTCGAGCAGGTCGTTGAGGTCGGCGAGCATCTCGTTGACCGCCGCCCGATCCTCGTCGGTGGCGCTCTCCAGGGCCTGTTTCATGCCGGCGAACCGCTGGTCGAGCAGTTCCCGGCCGAGCAGGTCCCTGATCTGCTCGTACGTCGCGCGGGCCTCGGACGAGGTCCAGTCGTAGGACGCGAGGTCGTTCACCGCCGCGGCCGTGGAGGGTGGCAGGTTGTCCAGCCGCAGCTCGCGGAACGCCCGGTCGTCGTCATCCATGCTCGCGTCGCGGACGAGCTGCTTCCGCTCCGCGAGCACCGCCTCGTCCAGCAGTTGCCGCACCTGTTGCAGGGTGCCGTCCATCCGGTACCGGGACAGCAACTCGCTGCGCCGGGCGTGGACGCGCCGGGCCAGGTCGTCCAACCCCTGCCGGTCGCCGCCACCGCGGCGCAGGAACTCCCGCAGCGCCCGCTCGGGGCTGTAGCCGGCCATCACGTCCTCGGCAATGGCGTCGAGGGCCTCGCCGAGATCGACCGGGGGCGCCAGCGGATCGGGACCGCCGGCGTACCGGCCGTACCGCGAGGCGCGCTGGCGTGGCATCGTCCGTCCTAGCCGTAGATGGTTTCGCCGCCGTCGGAGTCCTTGGCGATGCGGCGGGCGAGGTAGAGCCCTTCGAGGGCGAGTTCGATCGCGGAGGCCCGGCGGCCGGGGTGTCGGCGCCGAACCGCGCGGCGATCTCGTCGTACACGCCGCCGGCCGGCGGCAGCCCTCCAGGAACTCGGCCGCGGTCACCTGCTCGCCGGTGACCACGGTCCTCCGGCCGTCCAGCGCCTCGACCAGCGGGCCGAGATCCAGGCCGCGGAAGTGCGCCCGGCAGGCCTCGGCGGTCGCGGTGCGCAGCAGATGGCCGAGGATCGCCTCTTCGCGGCCCTCCTCGCCGGCTTCGAACTCGATCTTGCCGCCGAGCACCTCGACCGCGGTTTCGAGGTCGACCACGCGGGCCACGGGGTCGGCCTCGCCGCGCACGGCCGACCGGTGCAGGGCCGCGGCCGCCACGGTCTCGGCACCGGCGATGGCGAACCTGGCCGACACCCCGGAACGCTGGTTGATCGCGGGCGACTCGCGCAACGACCGGGTGTAGCGGGCCAGGATCTCCAGCAGCACGTCGGGGATCTCGGCCGCGAGGTGGGCCTCTTGCCGGATCACGGCGATCTCGTCGTCCAGTTCGATCGGGTAGTGGGTGCGGATCTCGGCGCCGAACCGGTCCTTCAGCGGGGTGATGATCCGGCCGCGGTTGGTGTAGTCCTCGGGGTTGGCCGAGGCCATCACCAGCACGTCCAGCGGCAGCCGCAGCACGTAGCCGCGGATCTGGATGTCGCGCTCCTCCATCACGTTCAGCATCGCGACCTGGATCCGCTCGGCCAGGTCGGGCAGCTCGTTGATCGCCACGATGCCCCGGTGACTACGGGGAATGAGCCCGAAGTGGATCGTGTCGGGGTCACCGAGCCGGCGTCCCTCGGCGACCCGGATCGGGTCGACGTCGCCGATCAGGTCGGCCACGGACGTGTCGGGNGTGGCCAGCTTCTCGGCGTAGCGCTCACTTCGGTGCCGCCAGGCGACGGGCAGCTCGTCGCCGAGGTCGGCGGCCCGCCGCTTGGACTCCTCGGTGATCGGGTCGTACGGGTGCTCGCCGAGCTCGCCGCCCTCGATCACCGGCGTCCACTCGTCCAGCAGGTTCACCAGGGTGCGCAGCAGCCGGGTCTTGCCCTGCCCCCGCTCGCCCAGCAGGACGACGTCGTGCCCGGCGATCAGCGCCCGCTCCAGCTGGGGCAGCACCGTCCGTCCGAACCCGTGCAGACCCGGCCACGGGTCGGTGCCGGCGGCGAGCGCGGCGAGCAGGTTGTCGCGGATCTCCTGGCGCAGGTGCTTGTGGACGTGCCCCGAGGCGCGCAGAGCGCCCAGGGTCGCGAGGGTGGGGCGGTCGGTCACGCCCTCACGGTAGCTCGCCGCTCACCCGGAGTCAGCAGTCAGGCCCTCTTGACTTGCAGTTGTAACGTGTGTAATGACGTAATCATCTACGGAGGGGTCGAGATGTTCGGAATGGGGATGGGCGGACGACGCGGCGGGCGCCCGGGAGGCTGGCAAAACGCCGACGTGCCCNCCGCGGGCGACGCGAAGGACTGGTTCACCGGACGTCTGCCCGGCGACTGGTTCTCCGAAATCGACGTGACCGTCGACCGGGAGGAGATCACCGTCATCGGCACCCTGACCAGCGACCCGGTCGAGGGCGCGGCCGCCGAAGGCCGGCTGGCCCGGTTCCGCGAGGAGACCCGCGCCCAACGCATGGCGATCGCGGACGAGGCCGAGGCCCGCTACGGCCGCAAGGTGTCCTGGGGTGCCCGGCTCGGCGAGACCGGCGTGCTGTGGACGCACCTGGCGGTGCCCGTGATGACCCGGCTGCGGCAGCCCGAACGCCGTGTGCTCGACACCCTCGTCGACGCCGGCGTCGCCCGGTCCCGCGCGGACGCACTCGCCTGGTCGGTCCGGCTGGTCGGCGAGCACGCCGAGGACTGGCTGACCCAGCTCCGCGAAGCGATGAGCGAGGTCGACAAGCTGCGCAGCACCGGCCCGGACCTCTGAGGGCCGGCGGCCCGCCGGACCACCCGGCACCAGCGGGTACGCTGCGACGAATGGCGCCCCGGAAGGCCCCGGCCACCCTCGTCCTGCTCGTCCGGCACGGCCGGACGCCCACGACCGGCACCGTGCTGCCCGGCCGGGCGCCCGGGTTGCACCTGTCCGAGCAGGGCCGGGCCGAGGCCGAGGCGGTGGCCGGACGCCTGGCCGGGCTGAACATCGCCGCCCTCTACACCTCCCCGGTCGATCGGGCCCGCGAGACCGCGGCGGCCACCGAGACCGCCACCGGGCTCACCGCCGTGGCGGACGAGNGGCTCGCCGAGGCCGACGTCGGGGAGTGGACGGGGTGGGACCTCACGAAACTGGCCCGCGACAAGCGGTGGCGCACCGTCCAGCAGGCGCCCTCGACCTTCCGGTTCCCCGGTGGGGAGAGCTTCGCCGAGCTGCAGGCGCGGGCCATTGCCTCCCTCGACCGGCTCCGCACCGCCCACCCGGGCGAGGTCGTGGCCTGCTTCTCCCACGCAGACCCGATCAAGATCCTGCTCACCCACGCGCTGGGCACGCACCTGGACCACTTCCAGCGCGTCGACGTCGCCACCGGGTCGGTGTCGGCCGTCGAGTTCCCGGCGGCCGGCGCCCCGGTCGTCCGCCTGGTCAACTCCACCAGCGGCCCGCTGGCGCCACTGCGGGACTAGCCGTGCCGGTCGACGAGCGACAGGCGGCGCTGCTGGCCGGCGGCGCGGTCGGCGTCGTGGGCCGGGTGGTCGACAGCAGCAACGCCACGTTCGTCGTCGAGGTGAGCGAGGGGGACGAGTACACCTGGGCGATCTACAAACCGGTGGCCGGCGAGCGTCCCCTCTGGGACTTCGAACCGGGGCTTCACAAGCGCGAACGCGCCGCGTTCCTGCTGGATTCCTGGCTGGGCTGGNGGCTGGTGCCGACCACGATCGTCCGCGAGGACGCTCCGCTGGGCGTCGGCTCGCTGCAGTGGTTCGTGGAGTTCGAGCCGGCCGAGCACTACTTCGCACTGCAGCGCGACGCCCCCGACACCCACCCGGCGCTGCGCCGGATGGCCGCCTTCGACGTGGTGGTCAACAACACCGACCGCAAGGGCGGCCACGTCCTGCGCGACCCGCAGGGCCACGTCTGGGGCGTCGACCACGGGCTCTGCTTCGCCGCGGAGTTCAAGCTGCGGACGGTGATCTGGGACTTCGCCGGCGACCCGCTGGACGAGCAGACCCTGGCCGGGCTGGCCCGGCTCGCCGACGAGGTACCGGACGAGGTCGCCGAGCTTCTCGACGTCCGGGAGACCCGGGCGCTGCGTCGCCGCGCCCAGCGGCTGCTGGACGCCGGCGTGCTGCCCTTCGACCACACCGGCCGCGCGTGGCCCTGGCCCTGGTGTGACCCCAGGACGATTGGTTACGGTCTGCTCGATCGCGGTGGGTCGGTCGCGCCCGCCGGCCCCAGGAGCTCAGCCCCGGCGAACGGCGGCAGGACGTCGACCGTAGCGCCCGGTGCCACCGGCGTGGCCCGGTCATGGGTGGGCTCCCCGTCGACCAGGAAGGTCGCGACGCCCAGGATCCTGGCCAGGCGCTCCGAGCCGGAGCCCAGCCGAAGGGCCAGGTCGGACAGGGCGAGCGGGCCGTCGGAGGAGAACTCCTGCTCGGTGCGCCCGGCCGCCTCGGCGGCCCCGGCGAAGTAGCGGATCCGCATCTCAGCCCCCGATCGCGCTCATCGTCCGTTGCGGCGGGACGAAGCCGGGCTCGTCGATCCCGTGCGCGGCCGCCTTGCCCCGGTGCGCACCGGCCCAGGCTGCAGCGAGCTCGTCGTCGTCCGCTCCGGAGCGGAGCAGCGTCCGCAGGTCGGTCTCGGTGCGGCTGAACAAACACGTGCGCACCTGGCCGTCGGCGGTCAGCCGGGTGCGGTCGCAGGCGGCGCAGAACGGCGCGGTCACCGAGGCGATGACCCCGATCGTCCCTCCCGGCTGCTGGGCGTCCGGCTCCACCCGCCACAACTCCGCGGGCGCACTCCCNCGGGCCAGGACCGCCGGCACCAGCCGGAACCGCTCTCCCAGCAGGGCGAGGATCTCGTCCTGGGTGACCAGGGCCGCCCGGTCCCACTCATGCTCGGGCCCCAGCGGCATCTGCTCGATGAACCGCAACTCGAACCCNCGGACGAGGCAGAACTCCGCCAGCGGCACCACGTCCGCCTCGTTGACGCCGCGCAGCACCACGCTGTTCACCTTCACCGGGGTCAGTCCGGCCGCCTGGGCGGCGGCGAGTCCGGCCAGCACGTCCGGCAGCCGGTCGCGCCGGGCCAGCCCGGCGTAGCGGGCCCGGTCGAGGGAATCCAGGGACACGTTGACCCGATCCAACCCGGCAGCGGCGAGCACGGCCGCCTGCTTGTCCAGCCCCACCCCGTTGGTGGTCAGCGAGGTCTCCACCGCACCACCGTCGACGCGCCGCAGGCCCTTCGTCGCGGCGATGATGCCGGCCAGCCCCGGCCGCAGCAGCGGTTCGCCCCCGGTGAAGCGGACGCGGTCGATCCCGAGCCGCTCCACCGCCACCGCGATCAGCCGGACGATCTCGGCATCGGTGAGGATGTCCCGGCCCGGCAACCAAGGCAGCCCTTCGGCGGGCATGCAGTAGCTGCAGCGCAGGTTGCAGCGATCGGTCAGCGAAACCCGCAGGTCGGTGGCGACCCGTCCATGTGCGTCGCCCAGCCGCTGACGGGTCGACACGGAGAGGCTGCGCATGGGGTCAGGCTACGTCACGAACCCCTCGCTGCGAGCGGGTGCGGCCGCTCAATCGTCCGTTTGTGCCGAATTCTTCGTTGTAATGCGGTTCACTGTCCGATGCAGCGTCAGCGCCAATGCGACCGGAGTGCGACAATTCAACCGTCAAGGCCCGCAGGGCCCGGGAAAGCCAGGTCCGAGAGATGTCCCTCACGTCCGCAGCGTCCATCGCGGGACTCGGTCCGACGCGGCGACAGGTACTGGCGACCCTGCAGGGCCGCTCCACCCCCGTCGGCATCGACGAACTCACCGATCTGCTGGGTCTGCACGGCAACACCCTGCGTTTCCACCTCAACGCGCTCGTCCGCGACGGCCTGGCCACCTTCGTCACCGAGAACCGGACGATCCAGGGCCGGCCCCGCTCGCTCTACACCGCGAGCCCCTCGTCCCCGGCGGTGAACGCCGACCACTACCTCGAACTGGCCGCGATGCTGGTCGGCTACCTGCGCGACCAGCACCCCGAGCCCGACCCGCTGCTGGAGCACCTCGGCGAGAAGTGGGGGCGTGCGCTCGCCGAGCAGGCGGACCCCGCGCAGGACAGCCTGGTCGAACTCACCGGCGTGGTGAACGTGCTGGGGTTCACCTCCCGGCTCATCGACGCCGCCGACGGGACGAGCCGGCTGGAGATCACCCGGTGCCCCTATCGGTCCATCGCCGACGCCGATCCGACGGTGTGCCGCATCCACGCCGGGATGATGCGCGGCTACCTGGCCGCGCGCGAGGCCGAGACCACCCTGCTCGACCTCCAGCCGTGGGTCACCCCGGAGATGTGCGTGGCGACGTTCGGGCCGGCGGCCGGGCCCCCTCAGATCCCGATGTCCTCGAGCAACTCGGTGACGAGGGCCGCGATCGGTGACCGCTCCGACCTGGTGAGGGTCACATGGGCGAACAAGGGATGCCCTTTGAGCTTCTCGACCACCGCCACGACCCCGTCGTGCCGGCCCACCCGGAGGTTGTCCCGCTGCGCAACGTCATGGGTGAGCACCACCCGCGAGTTCTGGCCGATGCGCGAGAGCACGGTGAGCAGGACGTTGCGTTCCAGCGACTGCGCCTCGTCCACGATCACGAAGGCGTCGTGGAGGGAGCGGCCACGGATGTGGGTGAGCGGCAGGACCTCGAGCATGTCCCGGGCCAACACCTCTTCGATCACGTGCTTGTTGGCCACCGAGCCGAGGGTGTCGAACACCGCCTGCGCCCAGGGGGCCATCTTCTCCCCNTCGCTGCCGGGCAGGTAGCCGAGTTCCTGGCCGCCGACGGCGTACAGGGGACGGAACACCAGCACCTTGCTGTGCTGCTGGCGCTCCAGGACGGCCTCCAAGCCCGCGCAGAGCGCGAGCGCCGACTTGCCGGTGCCCGCCCGTCCACCGAGTGACACGATGCCGATGGACGGATCCAGCAGCAGGTCCAGCGCGATGCGCTGCTCGGCCGATCGTCCGTGGATCCCGAAGCAGTCCCGGTCGTGCCGGACGAGGCGCACAGCCCCGCTGGGCAGCACGCGGCCGAGCGCGGACGAGCCCGGCCCGTGCAACACGACCCCNGTGTGACACGGCAGGTCGACCGCCTCCGGCACGAGCGCGGTGCCCTCGTCGTACAGCTGGTCGAGGCTGGAGGTGGCGACGTCGACCTCGGCCATCCCCGTCCACCCCGAGTCGGGGGCCAGTTCGTGCAGGTACTCCTCCGCGGCGAGGCCCACCGCGGACGCCTTCACCCGCAGCGGCACGTCCTTGCTGACCAGGACGACGTCGCGACCCTCGGCGGCGTAGTTGAGCGCCACCGCCAGGATCCGGGAATCGTTGTCGCCGAGCCGGAAGCCGTGCGGCAGCACCTCCGGGTCGGTGTGGTTGAGCTCCACGTGCAGGGTGCCGGCCTCGGCGTTGATGGCCAGAGGCAGGTCCAGCCGGCCGTGCTTGATCCGCAGTTCGTCCAGGTAGCGCAGGGCCGTGCGGGCGAAGTAGCCCAGTTCCGGGTGGTGCCGCTTGGCCTCAAGCTCGGTGATCACCACCACGGGCACGATCACCTCGTGCTCGGCGAATTGNCGAAGCGCGTGCGGATCGGACAACAACACCGAGGTGTCGAGGACGTAGGTCCGGGTGGTCACGTCGACGGCGGGCTGGGCGAGGCGGGACTGGCTGGTCGTGCGGGGCACAACGGTCCTCTCCGGGGCCGCGCGTCACCTCGTCCGGCCCCACGGTTCGGTCGTGGTCAGCCGGTGAGGACAGGGCCTGGTGCGGGCCCGCGGGTTCGGCTCGGGTGAGTCGGACGACGCATGGATTGCTTCCTCCCGACGGACGCCGGTGGGCGTCCGTGACTCGAATGTAGGCACGCGATCGCGGCGTCTCCCGGCAACACGCCGCCGTCGTCGCGGTTGTCCGCACTCTGGATGTTGGCCCGGCCGAATGACATTCTGACCGTGTGAACTCTCGCCACCCTCGACTGCCACGCCTCGCCATCGCCGCCACCGCGCTGGCCCTGACCGCCTCCGGCTGTGCCGTCGCGGTCCCGCTGCCGCTGCCCTTCCCGGCGGGGGCTCGCCCACGACCGTGCAGGTGACCACCGGTGCGACCCAGGCCGCTCCGACCGCGGCCCCGGCGAACACGAGCCCGGCGTCGCCCGGGATCTCGATCTCGCCGATGCCGACCGACCAGCCGACGGACCAGGCGCCCACGGCCACGACCCCAGACGAGGCCACGGTGAGCGCCATCCTCGCCGACTACGACCAGCGGTACGCCGCCGCGGCCAAGAAGCCGGCCAAGACGGACTGGTCCAAGGTGAACGGCGGGCTGATGCTGGCCGACGTCAAGACCAAGGCCGCGGCCGCCGCCGCCACCGCGAAGCGAGCGGGCAAGGGGTCAAGGCGTGGTCGGCGAAGACGTCGAAGCTGATGCACATCTACGGCTACAGCCATGAGGGCAACCGCGAAACCCTACTGATCGGGGAGGAGTACGGGACCAATTCCGACTCCTGGGCGTACGCGACGGTGCTGATCAAGGACGGTTCCGGACCCTGGCGGAAGTGGGCGACGGCGTACGTCCCGTGGGCCAAGTTGCCCGCCCCCGCTGCGACCGTCCAGCAGGTCGAGATCCGGGTGCCCACCGGCCAGGCGCTCGTCACCTACCGGACGAAGGGCACCAAGCCCAAGAAGGCCACGATCGTGAAGCCGTTCGTGAACTACTGGAAGATCCTGAACACCCGGAGCACCTCGATGGCCCGGCACTTCAACATGCGGCGCGACTGCAAGCTGTCGGTGTCCGGCTCCAACCTGGGCATGTGGCAGGTCAACACCACCGGCGGCGTGCTGGGCGTGGCAGTGCCGGTGTGCGTGGACACCGCTTCGACGCCGTACTCCAACTACTGGATGACCTTCAACGACTCGCAGACCAAGGCCTACGGCTACACCAACCGCAAGCTCCGCTACCACCAGGGGACGATGGCCTTCCCGACCGCGATCATCACGCAGTCCGGCAAGACGTCCTGGTACGGGGTCGAATGGTTCTTCACCAGCAAGGCCAAGTACAAGTACCGCTGACGTAGGGAACGCTCGGCACACGGTCTCCAGTCCGTCCGCGGCGCCTGGACGAGCCGCTGGGGACCTCCGGCGGCGGCGGCCTGCGCGGGGGCGTGTCTTCGCGAGCCGCCTCGATGGTGCGCCGACCCCTGCCGGCGCGTCTTGTTCCCGGACCCCGGCGCGGGGGCGGGCTACGGCGGTGGCATCCTGAAGCGGTGTTCCCCGTCCTGCGGCGCGTCGTCCGCTCCCTGGGGTCGGTGGCCTGCCTGGCCCTGCTCGTCTCCGGCTGCACCGGCGGCCCCGGTTCAACGCCGGTGCCCGCCTCGTCCGGTGTCGGCGGCAGCACCGCGTCCACCCCGAGCCGTCCCGACGAGGCCGCGGTGAAGGCGATTCTGGCCGATTACGACCAACGGAATCAGGCGGCGATCCAGGACCCGACCGCCGTCCGCTGGGCCGACGCTGATGCCGGCTACGTCCTGCGGGCCGATGCCGTGGTGGCCGCGGCGGACGCCGCCCAGGCCAAGCGAACGGGCAAGAAGCCAACGCCGCCCCGGCCGACCACCGAACTGTTGCACGTGTACGGCTATGCGCAGCAGGGCGACCAGCAGGTCCTCATGCTCGCGGTGAAGTTCGGGGAGAAGAAGAAGGTCACCCGCCTGACGGTCATGACCTCGACGACGGGGGTCCGTGGCTGAAGGTGGCGCTCTCGGCAATGCCGAAGGACGGGGTCCCCGAGCCATCGGACCAGCCGCAGGAGGTCAGCATGTCCTCCCCGACGCGCAGGCGGTGCTGACCTATCGCCAGAAGGGAACTCGGCCCCCGACAGTCGGCTTGGGCTCGCCCTTCGTGACCTACTGGTCGGTGCTCGACGTCGACAAGGCCAACGCCAAGCACTTCGAGCTCGACCGCTCGTGCGGGTTGAGCGAAGAGGACGAGCGGACCGGGTCTGGCGGGTACCCGTCAAGGACGGGACGCTCGCGATGGTCGTCCCCATCTGCTCCGACTCGATCAAGGTCCTCAACAAGGACTTCTGGGTGAACGTCGACAGCTCCCAAAGTGACGCCTACGGCTACACCAAGAAGCGGCTGCGCTCCTACCAGGACACGCTCGCGTTCCCGACCACGGTGCTGACCAGGACGAATGGGACCGCCTGGATCATGGAGGACCCGGTCTTCGTCGAGACGACGACGTACCGGCTGCGCTGAGGGACGCTCGACTCCCACTCTGCTGCCCAACCCGGTCTTTGCTGCCCAAACCCCACTGTGCTGCACAAACTCGACTTTGCTGCTGAAGCTTCGGCAGCAAAGACGAGTTCCGGCAGCTAAGTGCCCGGTGGGCCGGGAGCCGGGGCGCTCGGCCCGAGTCGGCGAACCCTACAATGCGCAGCATGACCCGGCTGCCCGCGCACCTCGTCCTGCCCACCACGCCGCTCGCCGACCGGGCCGCGGTCATCACCGGTCAACACTGGCGGATCACCGTCCTCACCGAGCGGCTGCTGCGCCTCGAATACGCTGCCGACGGCACCTTCGAGGACCGGGCCACGCAGACCGTGATCAACCGGGCCTTCCCGGTCGTCCCGTTCACTGTCACGCGGCACGGCGATGGGGTGCGGCTGGTGACGTCATCGCTGGAACTCCACTACGACGGCGCCCCGTTCAGCCCGAGCGGTCTCGTCGCCCACCTGGTCGGCGGACGACAGCACGGCCAGACCTGGCGGTTCGGGGTCGTCCCGAAGCACTACGGCGGCCGCGCGAACCTGGGCGGCACCGCCCGCACGCTGGACGACGTGGACGGCCCCACCGAACTGGACGACGGGCTGGCCAGCATGGCGGGCTACGCGATCCTCGACGACTCGGCGTCCTTCGTCCTCGATACCGATGGCTGGGTGTCGCCACGGACGGGCACCGGGGTCGACCTCTACCTGTTCGCCCATGGTCGGGATCACCGCGCCGCCCTGCAGGACTTCTACGCCTTGACCGGCCCGCAGCCCCTGATCCCCCGGTTCGCGCTCGGCAACTGGTGGAGCCGGTACCACGCCTACACCGCCGCGGAGTACACCGCGCTGATGGACCGGTTCGCGGCCGAGAATCTGCCCTTCTCGGTGGCGGTCATCGACATGGACTGGCATCTGGTCGACGTGCCGCCCGAGTACGGCACGGGCTGGACGGGCTACACGTGGAACCGTGCCCTGTTCCCCGACCCGGAGGTGTTCCTGGCCGGGCTGCACGATCGCGGCCTGAAGGTGGCGCTCAACGTCCATCCTGCCGACGGCGTGCGGGCGTACGAGGACGCGCACCCGGCGCTGGCCCGCGCGCTGGGGCTGGATCCCGAAGCCCGCGCCGCCATCCCGTTCGCGATCGCCGACCCCGAATTCCTGGTGGCCTACCTCGAACACGTCCATCACCCGCTGGAGGCCCAGGGGGTCGACTTCTGGTGGCTGGATTGGCAGCAGGGCACCCATTCGTCCGTCGCCGGCCTGGATCCGCTGTGGCTGCTGAACCACTACCACTTCCTCGACTCGGCCCGCCACGGCAACCGGCCGCTGACGTTCAGCCGGTACGCCGGCCCGGGGTCGCACCGCTACCCAATCGGGTTCTCCGGGGACACGGTCAACAGTTGGGAGTCGCTGGCGTTCCAGCCGTACTTCACCGCCACCGCGGCCAACATCGGCTACGGCTGGTGGAGCCACGACATTGGCGGCCACATGCAGGGCTACCGGGACGGCGACCTGGTGACCCGCTGGGTGCAGTTCGGCACGTTCTCTCCGATCAACCGGCTGCATTCGACCAACAACCCCTTCGCCGGCAAGGAACCCTGGCGCTTCGGAGCGGCCCGCGGGGCGATCATCAGCGACTTCCTGCGGTTGCGGCACCGGCTGGTGCCGTACCTGTACACGATGAACGAGCGGGCGGCGCGGCTGGGTGAACCCGTCGCGACCCCGCTGTACTACGGAGCGCCGGGCGGGGAGGCCGCCGTCCTGCAGGCGTACGAGTCGCCCAACACCTACTTCTTCGGCTCGGAACTGCTTGTGGTGCCGATCGCCGCCCCGGGCGACCCGGGGTCGGGGCTGGGTGCGGTGCGGACGTGGCTGCCCGCCGGCACGTGGACGGACTGGTTCACCGGTGTTCGCTACACGGGCACCCGTTGGGTCGTGCTCCACCGGCCGCTGGCGACCCTGCCGGTGCTGGCGAAGGCGGGCGCGATCGTGCCCTTGGTGGGCGGGGACGACCTGAGCGTCGCGAACCCCGCGCACCTTCACGTCCGGGTGTTCGCCGGGGCGGACGGCGAGTTCACGCTGTACGAGGACGACGACGCCGCGGCTCCGCGGGCCGTCCGGACGCCGATCACCTGGCAGCAGGCCGAGGGGCGGCTCACCATCGGGCCGGCCGAGGGGGCAGTGGACGTGATCCCGGGCCGGCGCCGTTGGACGATCTCCGTCACCGGGATCGCGCCGGCCGAGGTGCCGGGGCTGGAATCGTCCTACGATCCGGGGACGGCCACGCTCATGATCGAGGTGGGCGAACACGCGGCGGACGAGCCGGTGGTCGTCCGGCTCGGCGGGATCGCACCCACCGACAACGACGTGACGACAAGGTGTTTCGCGCTGCTGGAAGCCGCCGAGATCCCGTATGCGGACAAGGACGCCGCGTGGGCGGCCCTCACCGGTGAGCCGAACCTGGCCCGCCGGGTGGCCGCGATCGAGGGCGTGGGGCTGAAGCCCGAGATCCGGGGGCCGTTGCTGGAGTTGCTGCTCGCCGACGCCTGACCCGGGGCGCACCCGGGCGGCTGGCAGAGACTCCATGATCGCGTTCGGCTACGGCGTTCGCGCCGCGGCGGGCACGACCGGGGCCCTGCTGTTCGCCCCCAATCCCGGGGATCCTTGACCGAAGAAGCCGGGAGCACCGCCGGTCACCGCCGGCACTCGGTCTGCCGGGAACCTCAGTGCTACCTAGTGCGTCGTAATCGACACACTAGGTAGCACTGGAAGCGATCGGTTCCTCGGCCAGTTCCAGCAGTTGCAGGCGACGCTGGTCCCGGACGATCAGCAGCCTGCCCCCGGGAGCGACCGCGATCGCGGTCAGGTCGCCGGTGGGGTCGTCCTCGTCCGCGGTCAGGTCGTAGCCGTCCGGCCAGATGGTGCCGATGAGTTCGAGCGTCCCGGCGTCCAGCAGGACCAGGCGGCCGCGCAGCGTGGTGGCGACGACTGTGTCCGCATCGAGCGGCAGCGCCTGATAGCCGAAGCCCTCCCATTCCCACGCCGGCAATTCGAGCTCCCCGGATGCGATCCGGGCCAGTTCTGCATGCCGCACGAGTCCGTAGCGGGCCAACCATTCGCCGTCCAGATCGAACAGGAAGCAGGTATCAGCGTCCACGCCCGCCACGCCCGCGTCCGGCAGCCCGGTGAGTTCGAAGCCGGCCGGGCCCTCGGTCACCAGATAGCCGTAGGCGCCGTCCTGCCCGCAAGCCACCTCGGCGATGGTCCGGCCCGGCCCCGCCTGAGCGATGGCGAACATCCCCTCGTCGTTCGGCGTGGGCAGCGAGGCAACTGTCCCGCCGGTGCCGGGGTCGACGACCCGGACCGTGTCGGCCTGCCCGGCCGGCTCCCCGGGGACGGCGAACCACAGCCGGCCGGCCTCGTCGAAGCTGACGGAACCTCCGGTGTGGAACTGCCACGCCGGGTGCGTCCAGCGGTGCCGGACGGTTCCGTCCGCCTCCGTCAGCAGCACTTCGGCGTCGGCGGCCACCGCGATCGCACCGTCAGGTGCCACGGCGCAACCGAGCCATTGCTCGACCCCGGCATCGAACCTCACTCGGCCACGCTCCAGCAGGGCGTCGTCCACCTCGATCAGTTCAGGGGAACCATGGACGGCGACCAGCCAGCCGTCGCGGGTGCGGACGGGTTCGCCCAGACGGCCACCGGAGGAGAACTCGGCGATCACCCGCGCCGGGATGGCCGCGCCGCTGGTGAACTCCGCGACACCCACGATCACCGCCCGAAGCGGCGCTCGCGTTGGGCGTAGGAGCGCAGGGCACGGATGAAGTCGACCTTGCGGAAGTCGGGCCACAGGGCCTCGTGGAAGTAGAACTCGCTGTGCACCGATTGCCAGATCAGGAAGCCCGACAGCCTCTGTTCGCCGGAGGTCCGGATCACCAGGTCCGGGTCCGGCTGGCCGGCGGTGTACAGGTGATCGCTGATCTGGTCGATGTCCAGGGTGTGCGACAGCTCCTCCAGGCCGGTGCCCTTCGCCGCCTCCTGTGCCAGCAGCGACCGGACGGCGTCGCGCAGCTCGTGCCGGCCTCCGTAGGAGACGGCCACGTTGACATGGATGCCCGTCCGGCCGGCGGTGGACTGTTCGGCCTCGCGCAACCGCGCCGCCATGGCCGGCGGCAGCAGNCTTGAGATCCCCACGGTCTGGACCACCCAGTTGCCGGTGGCGGCGAGGTCGACCACCAGGTCTTCGATCTCGGCGAGGAGGGGCGCCACCTCGTCGGAGGCGTCCCGGGACAGGTTGTCGGTGGACAGCACCCACACCGTCACCACCGGGATGCCGACCTCGTCGCACCAGCCGACGAACTCCTTGAGCTTGTCGGAGCCCGCCTGGTAGCCGATCGCCACCGGCTCGTCGGGGGCGTTTCGGCGCGCCCAGCGTCGGTTGCCGTCCGCCATCACCGCCACGTGCCGCGGCAGCCGCTCGCGGTCGAGTTCGGCCACCAGCCGGCGGACGTACGCGTCGTACAGCAAGCCGGTCGGGTCGACGCGCTCAAGCATCTTGGTGAGGCGATGCACCCACGGCATGGCGAAACTCTACTGGCCGCCCCCGACCCGGACGCCGAGTTCGCGCGCATCGCTCCCCTTCCGGGGCCACGCGACCGCGGCCGCCACCACTCTGCCCCGGGCCCCGCACTCGCCTCCACTTTGGTCAGGGCCCCGCACTCGCCTCCCCTCTGCACCGGGCCACGTCCCCGCGGCCGCCACCACGCTGCCCCGGGCCCCGCACTCGCCTCCACTTTGGTCAGGGCCCCGCGGCCACCTCCACTTTGCTCCGGGCCCCCACCCGCATCCACCCTGCTCCAGGCCCGCACCCGCCTCCACTTCGGTCAGGGCCCCGCGGCCACCTCCACTTTGGTCAGGGCCCCGCGGCCACCTCCACTTTGCTGCCGAACCTCGACTTTGCTGCCGAAACTTCGGCAGCAAAGTCGGGTTTCGGCAGCAAAGGCGGGATGAGGCGTGGGCGGACGGGACAGCCAGGCGGGATGAGGCGTGGGCGGACGGGACAGCCAGGCGGGATGAGGACGGGGCGGAACAGGACAGCCACGCCGGGCTGGGGGCGGGGCGGGACAGCTGGGCAGCCTGGGGGCGGGGCGGGACAGCCAGGCACGTTGGGGACGGGCGGAACGGCACGGGGCACCGTACGGCGGTCCGGAGTCGATTTCATCGGTGATGGATTTCTGGCGGACGTGGTACCGTTACCTACGGAACCGTAAGTTACTCCGGCTAAGGAAGCGCCATGGAGGCCACGACACTCCCCGCCCAAGCCCCTGCTACGCGGCTGGCTGCACTTGGTGATGACGCCGCTGGCGCTGTTCATGGGCATCGCGTTGATCGTCCTCGCCCCCACCATCACCGGACGGATCGGCGGGGCGGTCTGGCTGGTGGCGGCGATCGTCCTGTTCGGCACCAGCGCGACCTACCACCGCGGCACCTGGAAGCCCCGCTCCGAAGCGATGCTCCGGCAGGCCGATCACGCGAACATCTTCGTGTTCATCGCGGCGTCCTACACCCCGCTGGCGCTGGGACTGCTCCCCTCGGCCAGCCGGACGACCCTGCTATGGCTCATCTGGATCGTGGCAGCCGTGGGCGTGGCGTTCGAACTGCTCTGGTGGACCGCTCCGCGCTGGATCGACGTGATCCTCTACCTGGCCATGGGCTGGGTGGCGCTGGGTTGGGTCAACGAGTTCTGGACCTCCGCCGGGCCGCTGGTGTTCGGCCTGATCTCCCTGGGCGGGGTGGTCTACACCATCGGCGCGGGGTTCTACGCGCTGAAGCGGCCCAACCCGTGGCCCCGCCACTTCGGACACCACGAGATGTTCCACGCGTGCACGATCATCGCGGCCATCTGCCATTACATCGCCATCATGATCGCGACCCTGCGCTGAGGGTGCCCGGCGGCGCGGCGCCCGTCATTTCGTCCACACCGTTCGGACGGCGCCGTCCGCCGTGTGGTCGCGGTACGCCGGGCCGCGCGCGGACGACGTGTCCCCTGGCGACTGGCGCAGACCCTAGTGTGTGACCCCGCGCCGGCATCCGCGGACGACGAAGGCGGCGAACCCGCTCCGGCGAAAGTGGCGGAACTGGCCCCGACGCGGCAGGAAGATGCCGCGCCTGCGCTACAGCGCGAGCGTCGCGGATCACTTTGCGATCCCGACCTCGACGTCCAACGGGATGGATCCGGGTCCGGACCTGCGGAGTAGGTTGAGCGGATGGAGGCCCGTCCGCAGACCGCCGAGCATGCCCGGCTGGCCGAATCCCCAACGACGACGACCCCTGGCGCCTCTGGGGGCCCTATCTGTCGGGCCGCCAGTGGGGCACCGTCCGCGAGGACTACTCCGCCGACGGCGATGCGTGGAGTTCGTTCCCGTTCGACCAGGCGCACCGCCGCGCCTACCGCTGGGGCGAGGACGGGCTGGCCGGCCTCTGCGACCGGTACGGCTTCCTGAACCTGGGCGTGGCGCTGTGGAACCGCCGCGACGACCGGCTCAAGGAGCGGCTGTTCGGCCTGACCAACNCCCAGGGCAACCACGGCGAGGACGTCAAGGAGTACTGGTGGCACCTCGACGCCACCCCCACCCACTCGTGGGCGGAGTTCCTCTACCGCTACCCTCAGGCGGCGTTTCCGTACGCCGAGAACGGCCGCCGCGACCGCACCCAGCGCGAGTACGAACTGGCCGACACCGGGGTGCTGGCCGAGGACCGGTTCTTCGACGTCCGCGTCACCCACGCCAAGGCAGCGCCGGACGACATCTGCGTCCAGATCACCGTGACCAACCACGGTCCGGACGCCGCGGGCATCGACGTGATCCCCCAGTTGTGGTTCCGCAACACCTGGCGCTGGNGGCGAGGACAACCGGGTGCCGACGCTGCGGGCAATGTCCGCGTCCGAAACCCCGGCACCGGGCTGGAGGGCATCGAGATCACCCACGGGATGCTCGGCACCTACTACCTCGCCGCGCAAGGCGACCCGGACCTGCTGTTCTGCGACAACGAGACCGACGCTGTCGGGCTGTGGGAGCGGACGCCAACGCCACGCCGTACCCGAAGGACGGCGTCGACAAGGCGGTGGTGCNACGCCGACGCCTCCGCGCTGAACCCGGACACCAAGCTGCTGCTCAACTTCGGCTGGTGCGTCAACCGCAAGGACCCGGACGGCTCCAACCTGTTCGAGGGCGGCTTCCTCGGCATGGACAACATCGGCGCCTTCGACCGCTCCAGCGAGGTGCCGNAAGGGCTGGAGTTGGCCCGCAAGCACGCCTGGGACGACCTGGCGTCGACCTTCCTGGAGCGGTTCGTCGCGATCGCGTCCGCGTTGGAGCATTTCGGCCGCGACCAGGTGTCGCTGTGGGATCCCGACGACGGCTTCTTCTACGACGTCCTGACCAGTGTGGACGGCTCCCGCAGCGAGCCGCTGCGGCTGCGCTCGCTGGTGGGGCTGCTGCCCATGCTCGCGGTAGCGCTGGCCCCCGAATGGGTCTCCGACGAGCTGACCGACTTCAACCTGCGGCTGAACTGGTTGGAGAAGAACCTGCCCGGCCGCACCGCGAACCTGATGGCCTTCCGGGGCAGGGACGAGCGGCACGTGACCCTCTCGCCGCTCGACCGGCGCCGGTTCAGCCGGCTGCTCGGGCACCTGTTCGACGCCCACGAGTTCCTGTCGCCCTACGGCATCCGGTCGCTGTCCGCGGCCTACCGCAACGGCATCACCGTCGACGTGGCCGGCACCGAGGTGAGCGTCAGCTACGACCCCGGGNAGTCGACCTCGGGCATGTTCGGCGGCAACTCGAACTGGCGGGGGCCGATCTGGCTGCCGATCTACCTGCTGTTCGTCGACGCGCTGCGGTTCTACTCCGAGGGGGCCGGCCGGGACCTGGAGGTCGACTACCCGACCGGCTCGGGACAACGGGCTTTGTTGGCCGACATCGTCAACGACCTGGAGGCCCGGCTGGTGTCGCTGTTCCGTCCGGGGCCGGACGGACAGCGCCCCGGCGACCAGCGGGACAAGCCCCGCGGCCCGCTGTGGGACGAGCACGTGACGTTCAGCGAGTACTTCAACGGCGACACCGGGGAGGGGCTGGGCGCCTCGCACCAGACCGGGTGGACGGCCCTGGTCGCCCACCTGGTCTGCACCGCCCAGACCGGCCCGCGGCTGACGCGTTGACGGCCGCGGCTGACGCGTCGACGGCCGGGGTGATCGAAAATCGCCCCGATCAGGGTGCGCGCGCTCGGCTGAGCGGACGAGGTCGCGAATCGTGGCGCTTTTCGTTCACCCTGGCGCGAAGACCCCGGTCAACAGCGGCTTCCAAGGCCGTGCGCAGGGGCTCCGATGCTGGTCGCGGGCGCGATCCAGGTCGACAGCGGCTTCCAAGGCCGTGCGCAGGGGCCCCGATGCTGGTCGCGGGCGCGACCCAGGTCGACAGCGGCTTCCAAGGCCGTGCGCAGCTCCTCGATCGTGGTCGCGGGCGCGAACCCAGGTCAGCAGCGGCTCCACAGGGCGGTGCGCAGCTCCTCGATCGTGGTCGCGGGCGCGAACCCAGGTCAGCAGCGGCTCCACAGGGCGGTGCGCAGCTCCTCGATGGTGGTCGCGGGCGCGAAACACACCGTGCCGCGGCACACGTAGGCGGTCGGGACGCCCGCCACCGGCTCACGGCCCTCGAAATGGTGGGCGAACCCTGCCGTGCCGGGCTTCCCGGTGAGCAGGGCCGTGCCCGCCGGGGCCATCCGCCAGGCCGCCCGGGCCAGCTCGCCCTGNGGGTCGCCGTCGGCGCTCACCACGACCGCCACCGCCGGGGCCAGCCCCTTGCGGGCGTCGTCGGCGATCAGTGCATCCGCCAGGCCCCAGCCGGCGAACCGCGGGGCTCCCTGGGCCGTGCCCCGGACGGTGGCCGCCGCCGCGTCGGCGCGCTCGACGAACTCCGGACGATCGGCCAACAACGCCACCGATCGCAGCGCCGCGACCAGCGCCGAGGTGCCCGACGGGGTCGGGTTGTCACTGACGTCGCGGGGCCGGGCGAACAGTTGCTCGGCGTCGGCGGCGGTGTCGAAGAAGCCGCCGTCGGGCGCGCCGAACAGCTCCAGCGCGGCCTCCAGGACGGTGACCGCTCGCTCCAGCCAGGCCCCCTCCCCGAGCACCCCGGCCAGGGTGGCGAAGCCCTGGGCGACGGCGCCGTAGTCCTCGGCCAGGCCGGGTGCCTCCCCGGCGATCCCGTCCCGGGAGACCCGGCGGAGTCGTCCGTCGACCCAGTGGACGGCCCACAGGTAGTCGGCCGCGCCGCGCGCCAGCTCCAGCCAGCCGGGCTCGCCGAACACCTGCGCCGCCCACACCAGCGAGTCGATCAGCCAGCCGTTCCACGCCGCCACGGCCTTGTCGTCGCGCGCCGGCGCCCAGCGGCGCTCCCGGATCTCCAGCAGCCTGGCACTCACCGAAGCCAGGCGTCCGAAGTCGGGGTTGCCGCGCAACTGGAGGGTCGAGAAGCCGTGCTCGAAGGTGCCCGCGCTGGTCACATGGAAGGTGCTCGCCGCCCAGTTCGCGTCCTCTTCGCCGAGCGCGTCGACCAGCGTCTCCGGCGACCACACGTAGTAGATCCCCTCGGCCATGACCCCGCGGACGTCTGCCGAATCGGCGTCCAGCGAGGCGGCGAAACCGCCGCCCTCCAACCGCAGCTCGCGTTCGAGCCAGCCCACGATCCCNCGGACGACCCGCTCGAACAGCCCGCGCAGCGCCGGCTCGTGGTCGGGCGTGCGCCGCCAGCCGCGGACGTAGCTGCCCAGCAGCAGCGCGTTGTCGTACAGCATCTTCTCGAAGTGCGGCACCACCCAGCCGGCGTCGACGCTGTAGCGGTGGAAGCCGCCCCCGATCTGGTCGCAGATGCCGCCGCGGGCCATCGCCTCCAGGGTCCGTTGGGCGACGTCCAGCGCTCCCGGGTCCCCCTTGACCAACAGGGCATCGATCAGCAGCGGCGACGGGAACTTGGGCGCGGTGCCGAAGCCGCCGTGCAGGAGGTCGAAATCCGAGCTCACCCGGTCCATGGCGGCGGCCACGTCGAACCGTCCCGGGTCCGGTGGCGGGCTGAACGTCTCCGCGAGGTGCGCGACCACGGCGTCCGCCGAGCCGAGAACCTCGTCNCCNCGCTCGCGCCACGCGTTGCCGATCGCCTCCACCACCTCGGTGAAGGACGGCATCTGGCCGCGGCGCTCCGGCGGGTAATAGGTTCCGGCGAAGAACGGACGACCGTCCGGAGTGCAGAACACCGTCATCGGCCAGCCGCCCTGCCCGGTGAGCGCCTGGGTGGCGCGCATGTAGACGGCGTCGACGTCGGGCCGCTCCTCCCGATCGACCTTGATGGCCACGAAGTCCCGGTTCACCAGGGCCGCCACGGCCGGATCCGAGAACGACTCGTGGGCCATCACGTGGCACCAGTGGCAGGCGGCATACCCCACCGAGACCAGCACGGGGACGTTCCTGGTCCGCGCTTGTGCGAACGCCTCGGGGCACCAGGGCCACCAGTCGATCGGATTGTCCGCGTGCTGTTGCAGGTAGGGCGAGGTCTCGTCGGCCAGGCGATTGGGCATGGGCTCACCCTAACGACATCGCCGGGACGCGCTCAGGGACGTTTCGCGGCGTCGGCGAGCTGCTGCGCGGACACCTCCGCGGCGGTGCGCAAACCGGTGAGCAGCACCTCGGAGCTGAGCCCGTCGTCGCGGTCGGACGCGACCAGCACCGTGTCCCCGCGGCGCAGCACCACCGCGTGGTACCCGTCCTTGGCGCTGGTGAACTCGTCCCCGCGCAGCGCAGCTCGTCCAGGCCCAGCACGGTCGGGCCGTTGGCCGTCTCGCAGGTCGTCCGTCCCGCGGCACCGATGAGGTGGACCGTGGGAAAGCTGATCGGGTCGGCCGCCTGGTAGTAGAGGGTCACCACATCCCCGGACGGCCCCACCTGCGAGAAGGTCGTGCCAGGGAAACGGGGCAGGTAGAACGTCACCGGGAAGTGGCCGAGCACCCTGGCGGTGTTGTCGCGGTCGGCCCGGTTGACCGCAGCGAACCCGCCGGCCATCAGCGCGGCCGTGAGGGCCGGCGCCACGACCCGCAGCCACAGCGGCGTGGGCGTCCGGCGCACGGCCAACCAACTGACGACCAGCAGGAGGGGAGGGTGCCGAGCCACGCCCACCACGGGACGGGCGACTCCCACACGCTGAAGCCCGAGGCCCAGTCGGCCAGCCGCAGCAACAGGTCTCGGTTCACCCACGCCAGCGGGACGAACAGCAGTTGAAGCAGGTGATCCCCCGGGAAGCGGAGCACCAGCAGCGCGACGGACACCAGCACCGGGATCGCGAGCGCAATGAGGCCGGCCGTGATGGCGTTGCCGAGGCACTCCCGACGACGCCGCACCTCTTGGTGTCCTCGGCGTGGCTCAGTTGGGCCAGCAGGCCTGCGTGCAGCCCCAACCCGAGGATGGCCACCCAGGGCGGGACGAGCGGCGCGGGCGTCGCCGTCGGGACGGATGGTTGCACGAACCGAGGGTACGGGCCGGCGGGCCCACGACGGGCGGCGTCCGGGTGTGTGCACCAGGACCGGACGCGCGCGCCAATCGGTCGCGGTGCTGCTGGCACCCGCCCTCGAAGTCGCGTTCGCCAGCCAGATGAAGGTCCCCAGACGCCGGGTCGGGGCCTGCGGGTGTCAGGACCTGCTGTCGGCGGTGTCGTCCGGAGACTCGTGGTCGTCGGGGACGTCCACCTTGCCGATGTGGTGCCGCATCGAGAGGAACAGCCCGGCACTGGCCACCAGGACGACCAGGACGATCAGCAGCGGCATCCAGGTGTTGTCCGCTAGATCGAGTACGCCCACACCTCGACCCTATCCCCCTTGACCTCGCCGATGCCCGCGAACAGGTCGTCCTCGGGCAGGTGGGCCGGCACCCTCGATTTGACCAGCTGGAAATCCTCGGTGGGCCAGCCGGCCTGCTGGATCGCCAGCGGCACCGCGAACCACGGCCCCTCGGGGTCGATCTGGGACGCGTGCGCCCGCAGGGCGTGGTCGCGGACCGGGAAGTACTCTGCGCACGGGACGAAGGTGGTCAGCCGGTCGGCGTGCTCGTCCACATGCCAGTCGCGCAGCCGATCGGCATAGGGCGATGTCAGGCCCGATTCATGCATGAGTTGGTCCAGCTTTGCGTAGCGCTGCCGGTGGAAGGACATGTGGTAGTACACCTTCAGCACCTGCCAGGCCGGCCCGTGCTCGGGCCAGGCGGCCTCGTCCGCAGCCGCCTCCAGGGCGGCCATCGTGATCTTGTGGCACATGATGTGGTCGGGGTGCGGGTAGCCGCCGTTCTCGTCGTAGGTCGTGACGACGTGCGGCCGGAACTCGCGGATGACCTTCACGAGCGGGCCGGCGGCCTCGTCCACGTCCTGCAACGCGAAGCACCCCTCCGGCAGGGGCGGCAGCGGATCACCCTCGGGGAGCCCCGAGTCGACGAAGCCCAGCCAGGTCTGCTCGATGCCGAGGATCGTCTTGGCCCGCGCCATCTCCGCGGTGCGCAGGGTGGCGATGTTGGCCCAGTTCTCCTCGGTGTCCATGCGCGGGTTGAGGATCGAGCCGCGCTCCCCGCCGGTGCACGTGGCGACGAGCACCTGGACGCCCTGGTTCACGTACTTCGCGGTCGTCGCGGCCCCCTTGGACGATTCGTCGTCGGGGTGGGCGTGGACGTGCAGCAGGCGCAGCGGCGCACCGGTGGCGTCGACGCGGAGGCGCGGTGCGTGGGGCATGCCGGACATTCTGACCAAGATTCGGGGCCAGGGGCCGGGCGACCCGCGATGCGGTCGCCCGGCCATCACACGGTGTGCAGTTGACCACTGAAGTCGGGGTCAACTGCGCACCTTGTCGCGGAGTCGTCGAAACGCCGGGAGCCAACCGCCCGGCGGCATCGGGCAGGATGGTCCGGTGACCACACCGCCGCCGCTCTCTGCCGAGGACGCCGCCCGGATCGCCCGCCGCTACCCTCCGCGGCGCACCTCGCTCCCGGTGCTGGTGGCGCTCGGGCTGGTGGTGGCGGCGCTCGTCGGGTACGTGGTCTGGGTGGCCGCCCACCGGGCGAACGCGCCCGTCTCCGGCCGGATCGACAGCTTCGCGATCGTGTCCGACACCGAGACCCGGGCACGGCTCACCGTGGACCGGCCCGACCCGTCCGTCCCCGTCCGGTGTTTCGTGTTCGTCCAAGCCGTCACGTACGAGCGGGTCGGCGAGAAGGACGTGACGATCCCCGCCGGCACCGAACGGCTGACCACGGTGGACGTCAGCGTGCGCACGTTCAAGCGCGGGACGGCCATCACCGTCGACGCGTGCACCCCGGCGTCCTGAGCGGAGCCCGCCCCGGCCGCCTCGGGTGGCGGACGTGCGACGCCCCGACTAGGCTCGTCGGATGGCTGACGAGCAGACCCCGCACATCTGGCTGACCCAGGACGCCTTCGACAAGCTCACCGAGGAACTCACGTTCCTCAAGGGCGAGNGACGGGCCCAGGTCAGCGCCAAGATCGCCCGCGCCCGCGACGAGGGCGACCTGTCGGAGAACGGCGGCTACCATGCCGCGCGCGAGGAGCAGGGCCACCAGGAGGCCCGGATCCGGCAACTGGAGGCGATGCTGCGGCACGCGTCGGTCGGCGAGGCCCCGGTCGGCGACACCAACGAGGTCGTGCCCGGCGTCGAGGTGACGATCGTCTTCGACGACGACCCCGACGACACCGACACCTTCCTGCTGGGCACCCGGGAGATGATGAACGTCGGCGAGGGTTCGGGCCTGGAGATCTACTCCCCGCAGTCGCCCCTCGGCGCGGCGATCCTCGGCAAGAAGGTGGGCGAGACCACCAGCTACGCCGCACCGAACGGCTCTCCGATCGAGGTCACCATTTTGGAGGTGCGGCCCTACACCGGGTAGCCCCGCGCTCGCCAACGATCGCCGTAGGCGACCAGCAGCCTCACAGGCGGGCCAGCAGGGCCGCGGCCTCACCCGGCGCCAGGGCCCCGGAGGCGACTTCCTTGAGCACCTGCTCGCGGGTGAGCCCGGCGGGTTCGGGGTCGGCCTCGCCGCCCAGCCCCAGCTTCACCAGCAGCGCGGTGAACCGCGCCCGAGCGGTCGGGTAGGAGACTCCCAGGTGCTTCTCCACCTCACGCAGGTTGCCCCGCGAGGCCAGAAACACCCGCAGCAGCTCGGTGTCCTTCTGGTCGAGGGAGCAGAAGTCGCANGGAGCCGAACTCCCGGCCAACTCGGTGCCGCAGGTGCGGCAGCCGAGCCGGGTCGTGATCAGGTCACCGCCGCACACCGGGCAGTCGGCCGGCGGCCGATAGGGCTGAGCGGTCACTGGCCATCCCCGTCCAGGCGGGCGTGGATGGTGGCCCAGCCCATCACCACGCCGATGTCGAGCCGGGCCGAGCCGTTGCCGAGGATGACCTCGTCCACGTCGCCGGCGGTGTTGCCCTCCCAGCTGATCTTGCCGAGCTGGGCCTCGCTGCGAACCGTCACGTTGGAGTGGTCGCCGAGGAAGATGTCGAGCGAGCCCGATTCGCAGCGCACCCGGGAGCGTCCGGTGGTCACGTTGCCCTTGATCGTCGCCTGTCCGGCCTGGACGAGGACGTCGTTGAACTCCGCCACCTGATCCAGCGTCGCCCCACCGGCGGTGACCCGCACCTTGCCCAGGTAGGGCACCTGGTCGGTGTTGAGCAGGCCGGCGGTCACCTCGACGTCGACGATGATGGACGGGTTGACCCGCAGCAGCAGCTCCTTGCCGAGCCCGAGGGCGCGCAGATCGTCCAGGCTGCGCGGGGGCCGCAGGACGAAGCCGTCCAGACTCGGCCCGAGCTCGCCGTCGCTGGTCACCTCCAGGACCGAGCCGCTGCGGCGCAGGACGTGCGGGCCCTCGGCGGCAGCGGTGGCCACCCCGGGNTCGCCGACGATCCGGACGCGGCGGCCCACCGCGCGGACGCTGATCCGGTCGACGCCCTTCGTCCCTCCCGGACGACGCCGCGAAGGCGGCACCTCGTCCGTGAACGGGGGCTGGCTGAACGAGTCGCGCGCGTAGGGGGCGTACTGGCGGCGGGGCTCGTCCGGCTCCTCGTCGGGGAGCTCGTGGGTGGCGGGCTCGGGGTCGACGTGTTCGGGCTCGGCGGGCTGGGCGGCGGCCTCGGCCTTCGCGGCGTCGATCCGGCGGGCGGCCTCGGACGCGTCGATGCGACCAGCAGCGAGGTCTTCGAGGATTCCGGTGATGTCAGGTTCAGCCATGCCTGCAATGGTAAGCCGAACTTGCCAAAATCGAAAGAGCGACTTTCCTAATGCTTGGATCGGGGGCGTCTGCGACCGGCATGCCCCGCAGCGCGCGAATGAAGGCGACCCCGAACGCCATCGTCGGGATCACCAGCAGGGCACCAACGATGCCGGCGACCTCGGCGCCGATCACCAGTCCGACCAGGACGGCCAGCGGGTGCAGCGAGGCGGCCCGGCCGAGCAGCAGCGGCTGCAGGAAGTGGCTCTCGGTCCACATCACGACCACCGTGGCGCCGGCCATGATTAGCGCGGCGACCCAGCCGTGGGTCACGAGGGCCAGCAGGGTTGCGACCGTCCCCGCGATGACGGCCCCGACGACGGGGATGAAGCAGACGAAGAAGGTCAGGGCGAACAGCGCCGGCACCATCGGCAACCCCAGCAGCAGCGCGGCCAGGCTCACCCCTGCCGCGTCCACCAGGGTCACCAGCACCTGGGCCCGCATGTAGGCCACCAGGGACGCCCAGCCGCGTTCGGCGGCGGCGAAGGTCCGGTCGTGGTACCGCCCGGGCAGCAACCGCACCGAGGAGTGCCAAAGATGCTCGCCCTCGTAGAGGAAGAAGAAGGTCGCGATCAGGGCGATCGCCACCCCGGCGAGGAAGTGCCCGACCTGGGTGCCCACCTTGGCGGCGTACGAGGCCAGCAGGGCGCGGGACTCGTTCAGCCAGGTCGTCACCGAGGCCAGCCAGGTGTCGATCTGGGCCTGGTCGATGTGCCAGGGGTCGCCGGCCAGCCAGGTGAGCAGTTGTTGGAAGCCGAGCTTGGTCTCGTCCACGAGCGCGGGTGCCTGAGCGGCAGCGGTGAGCCCGATCGCGTAGCCGACGCCCAGGATCAGCAGCACCATGCCCAGGAGCGACACCGCGGCGGCGGCGGCCGGCGGCCAACCGAGGCGCTTGAGCCGGGTGGCGACCGGGACGAGCAGGGCGGTCAGCAGCACCGCGATGGCCAGCGGCACCGTCACCTGGGAGAAGAACTGGCAGACCCAACCGAACCCGATGACGAACGCGGCGAGCACCAGCACCCGCCACGCCCAGCCCGCAGCGGTCTTGACCCCTCGGGGATCGACGGGCCCGCATCCACCTCGGACGAGGGCAGCCCGCGATCGGACGACACCGCCCGGGGTGCCGGTGCCGCGGCCTCGGCGGCCTGACCCCGGCGAGTTCGACGGCAGGGGCCTGGCCCCGGCCGGCACGGCGACGCCGGTCACCGGTTCCGGGGCTCGGGCTTGATCCACGGCCTCGCCCGCCGGAGCGGGCGCCGACGGGCTGAGACCGCGGGGGCAGCCGGCTCGTCCGGCGCGCCGCGCGGGGGCACGGCGGCGTCTGGAAGCTCTGGATCGGGCACTGCTGGTCCTCTCGTTGCTGGGTCAACCCTAGCGACGCGGGTGGCGGGGGCGGAGTAGGTTGGCGTCCGTGCGCCTGCTGACCCGCCTCACCGCCCGGACGGGGATGCCGCCCACCGTGATCTGGCTGTCGGTCGCAGGGTTCCTCGTCGCCGTCGGCTTCGGGGTGATGATCCCCGTCCTGCCCCTGTTCGCGCGCACCTTCGGGGTGAGCAACACCGAGATCGGCCTGGTGATTTCGGCCTTCGCGCTGATGCGGCTGGTCACCGCGCCCTTCTGCCCGGCCATCTCCGGACGGCTCGGGCATCGGGTGACGATCGGCGTGGGCATGTTCTGGGTGGCGCTGTCGTCCGTCCTCGCCGGCGTGGCGCACAGCTACCCGGAACTGCTGTTCTGGCGCGGCATCGGCGGCCTCGGGTCCGCGATGTTCACCGTCTCGGCGCTGGCGCTGCTCGTGGCCTCGGTGCCGCGCAGCCTCCGCGGCCGGGCCAGCGGCATGTGGCAGGGCGGGTTCCTGCTCGGCGGCATGACCGGCCCCGCCCTGGGCGGCCTGCTCGCCACGATCTCCNTGACCGCGCCCTTCTTCTTCTACGCGGGCACGCTGGTCGTCTCCGGGACGATCGCGATCCTCACCCTGCACGACCCGCCTGCGCCGCCCGAGGACGACGAGGACGCCGCGCTCCCCAGTCCAGGACGGNTCGGGGAGGTGCTGCACGACGTCCGCTACCAGGCAGCGGTGGCGCTGAGTTTCGGCAGCGGCTGGCAGAACCTGNGGGTGCGTTCGGCGCTCGTCCCGGTGATCCTGGTGGCCTCACTCGGCGCGGAGCCGGCGTTCGTCGGGGTTGCGTTCGCGATCGCCGCCGTCGTGCAAACCGTCGCGCTCGTCCCGATCGGCCGGGCCATCGACCTCATCGGACGCCGCGAGGTCATGGTCGGCGCCGGGCTGCTCAGCGGCCTGGCGGCACTGGCGATCCCGTTCGCGCACAGCGTGTGGCTGCTCGTCGGCGTGCTGTGCCTGGCCGGGATCGCCGCGGCCGGGTTGGGCACGGCACCGACCGCGGCCGTGGGCGATGCCGCCCACGGCGCCGGGACGAAGCCGCTCGCCTGGTACTCGATGTCCGGCGACGTCGGGGCCATCCTGGGCCCGCTGGCGGCGGGCCTGCTCGCGGACCGGTTCGGCATGGAGTGGGCGTTCGCGGCCGGGGCCGCGCTATTGCTGGGCGGAGCGCTGTGGGCGCTCCGCATGCCCGACCGGTCGACCAGCGGCTAGCTGGTGCCCATCAGCGCCAGCAGCACGCCGCCGGCCACCACCGAGGCCACCTGCCCGGCGGCGTTGGCACCCATCGCGTGCATCAGCAGGAAGTTGTCGAAGCGCTCGCGCTGCGCCTCCCGCTGCACCACCCGGGCGGCCATCGGGAAGGCCGAGATGCCCGCCGCCCCGATCAACGGGTTGAACTTGCCGCCGGACAGCACGTTCATCAGCTTGCCGAACAGCACGCCCATCACGGTGTCGAGCGCGAACGCCACCAGGCCGAGGCCCAGGATCATCAGCGTCTGCAGGTTGAGGAACTTCGCCCCCACCATCGTCGAACCGATCGCCAGGCCGAGGAACAGGGTCACCACGTTCGCCAACTCGTTGGACGAAGCGCCGACCAGCCGCTCCACCACCTTGGACTCCCGCATCAGGTTGCCCAGCATCAGCATGCCGATCAGCGGCGTCGCGAACGGCACCAGGGTGCCGACCACCACGGTCACGATGATCGGGAAGAGGATCCGCGTCCGCTGGCTGATCTCCCGGCTGGTGTAGGGCATCACGATCGAGCGTTCCTTGGCCGTCGTCAGCAGCCGCATGATCGGCGGCATGATGATCGGCACCAGCGACATGTACGAGTAGGCCGCCACGGTGATCGGCGCCACCAGGTCGGGGGCCAGCTTGTTCGAGACGTAGATGGACGTGGGGCCGTCGATCGCGCCGATGATGCCGATGGAGGCCGCCTGGTTGTGGGTGAACCCCAGGAAGAGCGCCAGGATCAAGGTGAGGAAGATGCCAAACTGACCCGCGGCACCCAGGAGCACCATCTTCGGGTTCTCCAGCAGTGGCCCGAAGTCGGTCATCGCGCCGATACCGACGAAGACCAGCAGCGGGAACAGCTCGTTGGCCACACCCATGTCGTAGAGGACGGTCAGGGCGCCGTGCTCGCCCACCATCGGCGACAGCGGCAGGTTGGCCAGGATCGCCCCGGCACCGATCGGCAGCAGCAGCAGCGGTTCGTACTCCTTGGAGATGGCCAACCACACCAGCAGCAGGCCGATCGCGATCATCACCGCCGACTGCCAGGTGACGTTCGTCAGCCCCTGCAGCAGGTAGCTGAGCGTGTCCGAGTTCATGGCAGGCTCACTCCTCGAACCGCAACAGGGTCTCGCCGTACTTCACCTGGTTGCCGGCGTTGGCGAAGATCTCGGCCACGACCCCGTCCCGCGGCGCCTTCAGCTCGTTCTTCATCTTCATCGCCTCCAGCACCATCAGGGTCTGGCCGCGTTGCACCGAGGCGCCGACGGCCACCTCCACCGACAGGATCACCCCGGCATGGGCGCGGTCAGCTTGTCCTTGGCACCACCGGCCGACGGGGCCGGACGGACCGCCGCCGGAGCACCGGACGAGGGTGCCGCCGCGGGCGCGGCCGCAGCCACCGACGGCGGCGGGGTGGCCTCCGGTGCCGGGCCGGCCGCGCGGACGGCGATCGCGGGCGACACCGGTCCGTGGGCCAGGTCACGGTGGTCGTCCAGCGTGACGTCGAGGTACCGGCCGTCGACCTGGACGCGGAACAGGTTGGCCCCCGCCGCCTCGACGTCGATGACCTTGGTGGTGTCGTTGACGGTGATCGTGTACCGACGCATCGTCGCTTACCTCCGCTCGAAGGGGATGTTCTGCCGGCTGCGGCCGACGGCCAGCCACCGGCTGGCCCACAGCTGCGAACCGGGGGCGTGCGCCCGGGTCTCCGGACCGGCCTGGCGCCGCCGGTGCTCGGCGTGGGTGGTCACGGCCACCGCGATGGCCGCGAGGGTGGCGGCGTCGACGCCGCCGGGAGCGACGGACGGGGCGGCGGCTGGCGCCGGCACCTCCTCCGGCTCGGCTGCCGGCTCCTCGGCCGGCTGGCGGTCCAGCCGGCCCACCCCCGCNAGCACCCCNATCAGCAGCAACAGCAGGGCGAAGACGGTGCCCATGCCGGCCACCATCATCAACAGCCCCCAGCCCAGTTCGCTCATCGTCGTCCCCCTACACCGGGAAGAGCCCGTGCTTCTTGGCGATCGGCACCGACACCTTCGTCCGCAGGACTTCCAGCGCCCGGATCAGCCGGGGACGGGTCTCCCGCGGCTCGATCACCTCGTCGATCTGGCCAACGTCCGCGGCCTGGTAGGGGTTGAAGAACTTCTCCTTGTACTCGGCGATGAACCGGGCCTCCTCGGCGGCCGGGTCGTCGGCGGCGTCGATGGCCCGGCGGTTGAGCAGCCGCGCCGCGCCCTCGGCCCCCATCACCGCGATCTGGCCGCTGGGCCAAGCGAACGCCACGTCGTTGTTCATCTGCTTGGAACTGAGCGCGACGTACGAGCCGCCCATGGCCTTGCGGACCACCAACGAGATCTTCGGTACCGTCGCCTGGCAGTAGGCGTAGATGATCTTGGCGCCGTGCCGGATCACCCCGTTGTACTCCTGCTCGACGCCGGGCAGGTAGCCCGGGCAGTCCACGAAGGTGATCAGCGGGATGTTGAACTGGTCGCACAAGGTGATGTGCCGGGCGATCTTGTCGGAGGCGTTGATGTCCAGGCAGCCGGACATCACCTGGGGGTCGTTCGCGATGAAGCCGACGCTGTGCCCGTCCAGCCGGGCGAAACCGACCAGCGCGTTGCCGGCGAAGTCGCGGTGGATCGGGAACACCGAGTCCCGGTCGAAGATCATCGCCAAGACCTCGGACATGTCGTAGGGCAGGTTGTCGTCGTCCGGGATGATCGCGTTGAGCGCCTCCTCCATCCGGTCGGCCGGATCGTAGGGTTCCAGCTGCGGCGGGTCCTCGGCGTTGTTCTGGGGCAGGTAGGACAGCAGCGCCTTGGTCAGGCTGAGGGCGTGCTGCTCGTTGTCGGCCATCACCTGGGCCACGCCGGACTGGCTGTTGTGGATCCAGGCGCCGCCCAGGTCCTCGGCGCTGACCACCTCGCCCGTCACGGTCTTGATGATGTCCGGGCCGGTGAGGAACATGTTCGAGGTCTGGTTGACCATGATCGTCACGTCCGTCAACGCGGGGCTGTAGACCGCACCGCCGGCACAGGGGCCCATGATCAGCGAGATCTGCGGGATCACCCCNGACGCCTTGACGTTGCGGACGAACACCTCACCGTACGCGGCCAGCGAGCGGACGCCCTCCTGCACCCGGGCGCCGCCGGAGTCGTTCAACCCGATCAGCGGGATGCCGGCCTCGATCGCCAGATCCTGGATGCGGCTGATCTTGTTGGACTGCACCTCCGAGAACGACCCGCCGAGCACGGTGAAGTCCTGGGCGAAGACCGCCACCCGGCGGCCCTGGATCTTGCCGAAGCCGGTGATGATGCCGTCCCCGGGGAAGCGCTGGGAGTCCATCCCGAAGTCGCTGTTGTGGTGGGTCGCGAGCGCTCCCAGTTCCTGGAACGACGCCTCGTCCAGCAGGATCGAGAGGCGCTCCCTCGCGGTGAGCTTGCCCTTGGCGTGCTGGGCCTCGATGCGCTTGGCACCGCCGCCCTGGAGGGCCTGCTCCCGCTTGGCCCGCAGCGTGGTGAGTCGATCGGTCATGGTTCCGCCCGGTGTGTCGTGGCCATTGCCTGGTGTTCGCCTTCCCTTGTGAAGCTACGCGTTTCGCTGTCGGTTCGCTGGGGTTTGCGCCGTCTTAGCGGGCGACCAGGGCGGCCACCATCACCAGTGGCAGCGACACCAGCGACGCGATGGAGGTCACCGTGGTCATGGTCTTCAGGCTGCCCTGGGTGGACAGCCCCAGCAAGGCTTTGAACATCCAGAAGAAGTTGCTGTTGACCTGCAGGGCGAACAGGGCACCGGACGCGATCGCGAGACCGACGACTACCGGGGCCACCGGCAGCGTGCTCAGGATCGGGGCGACGATGCCGGCCGCGGTGATCGCCGCCACGGACACCGACCCGATGGCCAGGTGCAGCAGGGCCGCGATGAACCAGGCCAGCAGGATCACCAGGACGACCGGCGCGGCCGCGTCCATGGCGAACAGGCCGCCCAGCAGCTTGGCCAGGCCGGTGGCCTTGATGACCGCACCCAGCGAGCCGCCGACGCCGGTGACCAGCAGGATCTCGCCGGTGGTGTGCAGGCCGTCGGAGAACGCCTCCGCGCTGCGCTCGGCACCGACGAACCGGCGGGCCATCACGTAGGCGCCGACGAGGCCGAGGAACAGCGCCACGTTGGCGTCACCGATGAAGTTGACGAACGGGTCGTTGAGTCCGGCCAGCTTGGCGAAGGCCCCGAAGGCGATCATCAGCAGCGGCACCACGATCGGCGACAGCGCCAGCAGCAGGGACGGCCGACGGCCCTCGTCCACGGTCTCCTCGGCGGCTTCCTCCTCCTCCAGGGCCTCGGACTCCTCCTCGTCCTTGGCCTGGTTCCACCAACCGAGAGACAGCATCCGGCGGAACAGCCACACGGTCACCGCGGCGGCGATGGGCCCGATCACCAGGCCGTAGAGCAGGTAGGTGCCCAGCGGCACCTTCAGCAACCCGGCGATCGAGATCGCCGACAGGCCGGGGATGACGAACACGTAGCCGCAGAAGATGCCGGTGCCCAGCGCGGCAGCGAGCCACGCCAGGCCGTGCTTGCCGATGAACTTCGAGGACGAGCGCGCGACCGGCGCGGCCAGGACGACCTGCACGTCCACGTAGATCGAGGGAGCGACGGTGGTGAGCGCCAGGGCGAGCGCGTAGGGCAGCCGGTTCGCCGGCACCGCCCGGACGAGCGCCTCGACCATGACCTTGAAGCCGCCGACGGCGTGCAGCAACGCGCCCATCAACACGCCGAAGCCGATCAACAGGCCGATCTTCGACATGATGTCGCCGAAACCGCTGGTGATCGCCTCCACGGTGGCCTGGAAGCCGATGCCGGACGCGAGGCCCAGGTAGAGGCAGCCCAGGACCAGGGCGATGATCGGATCCACCTTGACGCGGATGATGAGCAGAATGATCGCGACGATCGCGATGCCGGTGTGCAGAGCAATCACGAGAGGAACTCCTTCGTCCGCCACCTCGGTGTGGCGCGCACCTCAGCGTCCCGAGCGAGGGGCGGGTTGGGCATCCTTGTGTTCATAATGTTCGGCCGATCGACCCTTGCCACCCGGATCGCACTGCTCATGTCCGCAGTGGCGCTCGTCGTGGTCGCCTTGGCGACGGCCATGGCCTACCGGCAGGCAGAACGCCGGGTCGAGCTGGCCGCCACCACGAAGGTGACCGCGACCGCCCTGTCGCTGGCCGCGACCGACGACGTGATCGAGGGGCTGGCCTCTTCCGATCCCGCCGCGGCGCTGCGCGACTTCGCCGAACGGGCCCGGCAGGCGACCGGCACCGACTTCGTGGTCGTCATGTCGCCCACCGGCGTGCGCTACACCCACCCCAACCCCGACCTGGTCGGGGGCGTCTTCGTCGGGACGATCGCCCCGGCGCAGGCCGGCGGCATCGTGGTGGAGGACTACGAGGGTTCCCTGGGACGCTCCACCCGGGCCGTGGTGCCGGTGAAGGTGGACGGGCAGGTCCGCGGGCTGGTGGCCGTGGGCCTGCGCCGCGCCCGGGTGAGCGAGGAGTTGCGCGCCATCCTGCCCGAGGTGCTCCTGCCGGGCCTGGCCGCGGCGGTGCTCTCGGGAATCGGCGCCTTCCTGGTGTCGCGCCGCGTCCGGCGCGAGACCCTCGGCTTGAACGCCTTGGAACTGCGCCGGCTGGCCGATCACCACGATGCGGTGCTGCACGCCGTCCGCGAGGGCCTGGTGATCACCGATCCGGCGGGCCGGGCGCAGGTGATCAACGACGAGGCCCAGCGGCTGCTGGCGCTCGGACCCGACGCGATCGGACGTCCGGTCGCGGAGTTGGCGCTGCCCGAACCCGTGCGCCGGATGCTCGCCGACGGCGACGGCGCGGACGTGCCGCTGGCCAGCGGGGGCCGGATCCTGCTGGCCTCCTCGGGCGAGGTGCGCCGCAACGGCCACCGGGTGGGGACCCTGACCACCCTGCGCGACCGGACGGAACTGGAGGAGTTGACCGGCCAGCTGTCGACCGCCCAGAGCCTCGCGGACGCGCTGCACGCCCAGGCGCACGAGGCCGCCAACCGGCTGCACACGGTCACCACGCTGATCGAGGTCGGACGCCCGGACGAGGCGGCCGCGTTCGCCACCGCCGAACTGCGGGCCACCCAGCAACTGCGCCAGCGGGTGTTCGCCGCGATCGGGGAGCCGGCCGTGGCCGCGCTGCTGCTGGGCAAGGCCTCCCAGGCCGCCGAGCAGGGCATCGAGGTCGACCTCGATCCCGACGCCGACCTGCCCGCCGGGGTCGTGCCCGTCCGCGAGTGCGTGCTGATCCTCGGCAACCTGATCGACAACGCGATCGAGGCGCTGGCGCCGGGGTGCCCCTGGGGACGGAGCGCCGGGNTGAGCGTCGACGCCCAGGTGCGCGAGGATGACACCGTGCTGACCGTCGCCGACACCGGGCCGGGGCTGGACGCCGAGGCCGCCGAGAGCGCCTTCGCGCGGGGCTGGACGAGCAAGCCGGCGACGCCCGGGCGCGCTCGCGGACTGGGGCTGAGCCTGGTGGCCCAGACCGTCCGGCTGCTCAACGGCACGGTGTCCCTGTCGCCCGGTCCGGGCGCCACGTTCGTGGTCGTCCTGCCGCGAACGCCGGGGGCGGCTCGTGGCTGACGTGCGGGTGTTGGTGGTCGACGACGAACCACGGGTGGCCGCGGGTCACACCGAGTTCGTGGCCCGGGTGCCCGGGTTCACCGCGGTCGCCACGGTCGGCACTTTGCGCGACGCCGTGCGCTGTCTGGGCCGCGACCCGGTGGATCTGGTGCTGCTCGACCTCAACCTGCCGGACGGGCATGGGCTCGACCTCGTCCGCAGCGTGCGGGCCGCCGGCCGGGCGGTCGACATCCTGGCGATCACCGCCGTCCGGGAGGTGCCGGTCGTCCGCGCCGCCCTGGCGCTCGGGGTGGTCGGCTACCTGATGAAGCCGTTCACGTTCGCCGACCTCGCCGACCGGCTCGCCGCCTACGCCCGTTACCGTGCGGCGCTCACCGCCTCCGGCTCGGCGAGCCAGCACCAGGTGGATCTGCTGCTGCGCGACCTGCATCAGCCGCCCTCGGCAGCCCTGACCGCGCCGAAGGGGCTGAGCCCGGACGTGCTCGACCAGGTGATCGCGGTGCTGCGCGAGACGGACGAGGGCCTGTCGGCTTCCGAAGTGGGCGACCGGCTCGGCACCTCGCGGGTGACCGCCCGGCGTTACCTGCAGTACCTGGCCGACAGCGGCAGCGCCGAACGGTCCCAGCGGACGGCGGGTCACGGCCGTCCGGAGATCACGTTCCGGTGGCGGGTCCGGTGACCGCGTCCCGGCGGGCACCGCAGGAGCCGACATCCCGGTCGACGAGCACGAGGAGGTGGCGATGACCGCCAAGCCCCTGTCCGAACTGGTCGCCCCCGACTGGGTCGAGGCCCTCGCCCCGGTCGCGGACACGATCACCGCCATGGGCGACTTCCTGCGCGCGGAACTCGCCGCCGGCCGCGGCTACCTGCCGGCCGGGGACAAGGTGCTGCGGGCGTTCAGCCGGCCGCTGGCCGACGTTCGCGTGTTGGTCGTCGGGCAGGACCCCTACCCGACGCCGGGTCATCCCGTGGGGTTGTCGTTCTCGGTGGCGCCGGACGTCCGTCCGCTGCCGCGCAGCCTGGCGAACATCTACACCGAACTGGCCAACGACCTGGGCATCCCGCGCGCCGAGACCGGCGATCTCACCNCCTGGTTCGAACAGNGGGTGCTGCTACTCAACCGGGTGCTGACCGTGCGTCCGGGCTCGCCCGGCTCGCATCGTGGCAAGGGCTGGGAGGCGGTCACCCAGCGGGCCATCGAAGCGCTCGTGGCCCGCGGCGGGCCGCTGGTCGCGATCCTGTGGGGTCGCGACGCCCAGACCCTGATCCCGATGCTCGGCCCGGTGCCGTACGTGGCCTCGGCGCACCCGTCCCCGATGTCGGCGAACGCGGGCTTCTTCGGCTCTCGTCCGTTCAGCCGGGTGAACGAGGCGCTGCGCGCCCAGGGGGCGGAGCCGATCGACTGGGATCTCACCCGCCGCTGACCCGGGAATGGTCCGCCGGGCGTCGGTGTTGGCGCTGACGAGGAGGACGCCATGCTGTTCACCAAACCGACCATGGTCGACCCGCGGGTCGCGCTGAAGGGCCGCGAGACCCCGATCCTGAGCCATCCGACCTACCACGACGTGTTCGGCCGGCCGCTCGGCGAGGTGCCGGACGGGGCGGCGGTCGCCTATGTCGCGTTGGGCTGCTTCTGGGGCGCGGAGAAGCTGTTCTGGAACACCNCCGGGGTGCTGAACACCGCCGTCGGCTACCAGGGCGGCTACACGCCGAACCCCACCTACGAGGAGGTCTGTTCGGGACGGACGGGTCACGCCGAGGCCGTCCAGATCGTGTTCGATCCGGCCCGGGTGAGCTACGAGCAGCTCGTCCGGATCTTCTTCGAAAACCATGACCCGACCCAGGGGTTCCGGCAGGGCAACGACCGCGGCACCCAGTACCGCTCCGCCCTCTACCCCACCGACGCCGCCCAGGACGAGACCGCCCGGCGGCTGCTGGCCGAGTATCAGCAGGCGTTCACCGCCGCCGGCTACGGGCCGATCACCACCGAGATCNGCCCCGCGGCTGAGTTCTTCTTCGCCGAGGCCTACCACCAGCAGTACCTGGACAAGAACCCGAACGGCTACTGCCCGATCCACGCCACGGGGTTCGCTGCGGCCCCTGAGGCCCCACGTTCGGCGCGTGGCTTGGCTCGACGGCGCCCTCCCTAGCCTCGTCCTGACGCCTCCCGTAGCGAGCCCAGCATGTGCTGCTGACAACGTCGGCAACGCTGCCCCGGCGGGCCGGCAGATCGTAGGGTCGGGTAAACGAAGAGACGACAAGGAGGTTGTCATGCCCGACTTCGTTGCCGAGGCCCAGGCGATCGCGGACGAGATCACCGACCTGCGCCACCGGCTGCACCAGCACCCCGAACTCGGCCTCGACCTGCCCTGGACGCAGGAGACGGTCCTGAAGGAACTGAAGGGGCTGCCCCTGGAGATCACCAAGGGCACCCGTTCCACGTCGATCAATGCGGTGCTGCGCGGCGGGGCCGCGGCGGCCGACCTCGCCGATCGTCCGGTGACCCTGTTGCGGGCCGACATGGACGGCCTGCCGATCCCCGAGGCCACCGGGATGGCGTTCACGTCCACGATCGAGGGCCGGATGCACGGCTGCGGCCACGACATCCACACCTCCACCCTGGTCGGCGCCGCGCGGCTGCTGGCGGCCCACGTGGACGAACTGCCCGGCGACGTCGTGTTCATGTTCCAGACCGCCGAAGAGGTGCTGACCGGAGCCCGCGCCCAGATCGAGGACGGGGTGCTCGATTGCGCCGGCAAGCGCGTCGACCGCGCGTACGGCCTGCACGTGATGTCGGCGACGATCGAGCCCGGGGTCTACACCAGCGCCGCCGGGACCGTGATGGCAGCCTCGGACAAGCTGGAGGTCGACATCNATCGGGACGGGGGCCACGGCTCGGCGCCGCACCTGGCCAACGACCCCGTCCCGGTCATGGCCGAGGTGATCCTGGGCCTCCAGACGATGGTCGCCCGCAAGTTCAACGCGTTCGACCCGGTGGTGGTCACCGTCGGCGTCGCGAACGCGGGCGCCGCTGCGAACGTGATCCCGGAGAAGTGCCACCTCGAGTGCAACATCCGGACGTTCTCGGTGGCCCACCGGGAGAAGATGCGCCAGGTGATCCAGGACACCGTCCGGGGCATCTGCGAGGCCCACGGCGCGCGGGCCGAGATGACCCTGGTCGAGGGCGTTGGCCCCACGGTGGACGACCCCGACTCGGTCGAGTTCGTCTCCGGGATCATCAAGCGGCTGTTCGGCGAGGAGCGCTATCAGACCCTGGCGGTGCCGTACGCGGGCTCGGAGGACTTCTCCGAGGTGCTGGCGCAGGTGCCGGGCTGCTTCGTGTTCTACTCCGGGGTGCCCTACGGCAAGAACCTGGCCGACTGCACGTTCAACCACTCGGCGACGGCCTGGTTCGACGACTACGTGATCCCGGACGCCACCGCGCTCTACGCGACGATCGCCTACGACAGCCTGCAGGAACTCGCCAAGGCCTGACTGCCCGCAACAGCGGGCGAGGCGATGCCGGACGGCCACAGGGGCTGGGTCCGGCAACGCCTCGCGGGGCGGGTCAGCCGATCAGGGGCATCGTCGACGACGGTCACCGTCCACGCCGCTTCCCGGACGTCGGTGCCGTTGACGAACCTGGTGCCGAGGATGGCCCCCGTCTCGGGGTCGATCACGATGTCGCTGTAGAGCGACCTGCCCTCGTTGCTGACGCCGCGGATCGTCGTCCCGGTGCGCTCGCCGATGGCCGTGTTCGTGATCACCCGGATGCCCGGGATCCTGGTCAGCGCCTCGACGATCGCCGCCCGCAGCGCCGGATCCCGTGCCTGCAGCGACAGCAGCGGGGTGCCGAGCATGGTCAGCAGGTTCTGCGCCGACGGCTCCAGGTGGTAGAAGTCGGACCGCTTCCGGGCGCTGACCAACAACCGGTCGGCGTCGCGCGGCAACCCGGCCAGGAACGCCGCGGTGGGACTGTTCCAGCCCCCGCCGTCCACCGGCGGGTCGAAGGCGCCGTTGAGGGCACGCCGCGTGGACTTCGTCTCCAGTTCCTCGGGATGCTGGGCGTAGTACTTCCGGCTCGCGGCGCTGCGAGGGGTGATCCGAGTGGTGGTCACCAGCACCCAGGGCCGGCTGGCGTCGCCCGGCACGAACAGGGTTTCGATGGTCTCGATGTCTGCTTCCTGCCCGGGGCCCGGGGCTCGAGTCCGGACGGTCGACGGGCGGTCGACGCGCAGGTACTGGTCGACGCCGATCGCCGGTTGGTCGCCGCCACGACGGATGGCGCTGGCGACCGTCGTCCCGAAAGACCGGGCGGCGCTCGTGGAGAGTGTCTCGGTGGCGGTGCTCGGACGCGGCGTCGGGCTCGCCGGCCCCGTCGGGGACGGTCCACCGGCCGGGACGGCCGGCACCGAGCCGTTGAAGAGCGTGGTGCCGAACAATCCTGCGGCTGCCACCAGAGCGACGGACGCAGCGGCCACGCCGAACGCGCGCCGAGGGCGGGCTCGTCCGGTGAACGCGGCGGCACGAACCCGCCGGAGCACCGCGGGGTCCGGGTGAACATCGGCACCGATCTCGCGCAACACCAGCAGGTCGCGCTCATCGGGCAGGTTGGGGGACAACTGGACGGTCATGGCGACNTCCTTGATTCCAACGGGCACGTCGAGCCGTGCGCGCACCTGGCGCCGGGCCCGGGACAGACGGGAGCGGACCGTGCCGACCGGCAGGTCCAGCGCCTGGGCGATCTCGGCGTAGCTGAACTGCGCCCAGGCGAACAGCAGCAGCACATCGCGGTCGCCCTGGTCGAGCCCCGCGACCGCCTCCGCAACGAACCGCNNTGCTCCAAGGCGGCCTCCGCCCGTTCGACGGCCCGGTCGGCCGGATCCTCGGCCCGTTCGATCGGGTACNCTCGCGTACGCCTGCCAACGGCGAGCCTCCGCCCGATGATGGCGGCGCAGCAGGTTGGCCGCGATGCCGTACAGCCACGCACGCGGGGTGCCGCGCGTGGGGTCGAACGTGCGGTAGCTCTCCATCGCCTGGAGGAACGTCGCCGACAGCACGTCCTCCGCCACCGCGTCCCCNGCCCGCCGGGCGAGGTAGCGGTACAGGTCGGCGGCGTCGCTGTCGAACAGTTCGGCCAGGCTCTGCTTCCCGCTCACACCCTCCTTGCCCGATGCCTGCGTTCCGGTTCACGGCACCCCAGGACCTCCCAGTCGATCGGCTGGCCGGGCGGCGGCGCCGAAATCCTTCATCTGCCAAGATTCTCCCCATGCTTGGCGTCGGCCGCGAAGCCCCCGGTCCTGGGACGGGCCCGCGCGCCCCGCGGAGACGGTCGGCGATCTGGCTGGCGCCCCTGGTCACGGGCGCGCTGGCGGCGGGCGGGTGCGCGCCTGCGTCGTCCTGGAGCGCGGAGGACCTGCCTGCGCCGCCCGTCGCACTCGTGGTGGCGGGCGACACGCTCCTGGTCGGGACGGACGGACGAGCCGGCGAGCCGGCGGGGTTGCTGTCCCTGGGGCCGGACGGCCACGCCCAGCCCGTGGGCGTGACCCCAGCTNCGCCCTACGGGCGGGAGGGTCGCTGGAGCGCCCTGGCCGCCTCCGGCCGCGAGGTCGTCGGCCTGNGCCGGCGTCCGCGGGGTGCGCACGGCAACGTCCGCTGGACGATCTGGCGCGGCACCCCGACGNGCCTGACCGAGCAACCCCAGGCGTTCGAGACGTTCGGCGGCTACGGGATGGGGACGCTGACCGCCCTGGCCGTGACCGACGCCGGGCCGCTGCTGGTCGGCTCCTGGCAGAGCGCTGCGGCGGGCCTCGAACCCACCCTGTGGCGGCCGGCGGGCGACAGCTGGGTGCGACGGNCCCACCCCGCCCCGCTGGCCAACACGACGACCGAGCTACACCGCGTCGCGGCGGTCGCCTCGTCTGCTGCCACCACGATGCTGGTCGGCACCGTGACCCGGCTGGGCAGCTCGCTGAGCGTCGCACCCGCGGCCTGGATCGGCAACGGACGAGACTGGCGACAGGTCGCCCTGCCGGCACCCGGCACCAACACTTCCGCCGAGGCCGTCGGCTGCGGGCCGGCCGGCTGCCTGATCCTCGGACGATCCGGCAGCACCCTGCTGGCCTGGTGGGTGCAGGGCGAGTCCGTCCGCGAACTGCCGATCGCGACCGACCTCGCCGACGGACCCCTCCCGAACCCGGCCCTCGATGGGGCCCGGGCCTGGGCGCTGGTGCCCACCTCGTCCGGCAGCACCCTGCTGGCCTGGTCGGACGGGTGGACGTCCCGCCCCGGCCCGGCCGGGTCGCCCCACGCCCTGGTCCGGCTTGGCGACCGGCTGTTCGCCCTCTGCGGCGACCGGCTCTGGCGTCTGGACCGGTGACGTCCTGAGAGCCGCGGGCTACGGTGGGCGCGTGGACCGAACCCCGCAGGCCTGCCGATGATCAGCCGGGATCTCGCCGAACGCCTCCGCGCCGCGGGGGTCGACTGGCACCCGCAGCCCGGCGACCGGTTCATGATCCCGGCCGCCGACCTGGCCGACGACGTGTTCGTGATTTCCGACATGACGATCGAGACCCAGCGGGTGCCGGGCGGCTTCATCATCAAGTTCAACGGCACCACCGAATGGGCGCTGGACAGCATCGACGCCGCCAAGGTCATCTGGCTGCCGCGGGAGGACCAGCTGAGGGCCCTGGTGGGGCCGCGGTTCGTCCGGCTGGAGGCGATCGACGGCGGCTTCGCCGTGGTGCTTGACGACGGCCGCCGGCTGGTCGACCTCGACCCCGAGCGCGCCTACGCGCGCGCGGCGCTGGCCGTTCGGGACGAGCCCGCCTGAGGGAGCTGAGGGGCGCCCACCCGTTCGGCGAACACCAGGTCGCGCTGCACCTGGTAGCCCGCGAAGAACAGCGTCACCTCGACCGCGACCTTCGCCACCACCAGCGGCAGGCCGACGCCGACCAGCGTGGTCAGCAGCCCATAGTTGGCCAGCAGCATGACCGCGACCAGCGTGTAGTAGCGGACGAGGGCGCCGGCCAGCGGCCGGCCCTTGCTTTCGGCGAACACCACATGCCGGTTGGTGAGGAAGTTGAACGCCGAGCTGATCCCGCGGGCCGCGATCACGGCGGCCAGCAGGCTGCCGGTGAGGGCCTGGATGACCAGCAGCGCCACGAAATCGATCGCGAACGCCCCGAACGACGAGGCGGCGTAGCGCAGCAGCGGCAGGTACACCCGGAACGAGTCCACCAGCGGGCGGAAGTGGCTGGACGCGTTGTCCTCCAGGTAGATCGTGGTGATCGGCACCTGCGCGATGCCGAAGCCCCCGGCGCGCACCTGCAGCAACAGGTTCAGTTCGTACTCGAACCGGGCGCCGGGCACGGTCTGCAGCCACGGCAGCATCGCCGCCGGGTACCCCCGCAGGCCGGTCTGGGTGTCGCGCAGGCGGTGGCCGGTGAGCAGCCCGAACACCCCCGCGGTGACCTGGTTGCCCAGCCGGCTGCGCAGCGGCACCCGGACGGGCGCGTCAGTGCCAACGGCTGGGGCGTCGAAGGTGCGGACGCCGAGCACCATCGTCCCCGACTCGACGCGCTGGCCGACCCGGAGGATGTCCAGCAGCTGGTGCTGGCCGTCGGAGTCGGCGCAGACCACGTCCTCGCCCGGGTGGTGGGCGGCGATGTGCGCGAAACCGAACTTCAGCGCACTCCCCTTGCCGCGGTTGGTGGCGTAGCCGATCACGTCCGCACCCAGCAGGGCCGCCTCGGCGAAGATCGAGGCGTAGCGGGGTCCGGAGCCGTCGTCGACGACCACGACGGTCACGGACGGGGCGTCGTCGCGGATGGTTCGGAGCAGGCCGATCAGCTTGTGGTCGGGCTCGTACGCGGGGATCAGGACGATCATGGTTCAGCCCGCCACGTACAGGATGTCGGAGGTGCCGCGCTCCCGGCCCTTGCCGAGCGGGTTGTTCACCAGGCTCCCGTTGAACCACATCACCGACGAGCCGCCTCCGTCGAGGTTGTACGCCACCTGGGCGCCCCGGTCGACGAACAACTGGGCCAGTTCGGTCATCGTCACCCCGCGGGAGTAGCCGCTGGACCGTCCGTCGACCACGATCCAGAGGTAATGACCGTCGGCCACCATGCCGATCGCGGTGCGCGGCTGGGTGCCCTGGATGGAGTGGTTGCCGATGTTGGTGTCCACCTCGACGCTGTCGATGCCGGCGATGGCCTTGCCGCCCTCGACGAGACCCGGACCGAACGACAAGGTGTTCCACACATCGTCCGCGATAAGTTTCTTGGCGGTCGTGGCGGTTTCGTCGTAGAGCTTCATCGACCCGTCCCGGTACAGCGCCAGCCCCTGCCGGGCCCCCTTGTCGCGGTAGGACACCCCGTTGCGGACGACGATGCCGGTGTCGCGGAAGCCGTAGTAGTCGCCGTTGATGGCGAGCACCGCGTTGTGGGCCGACGCGATCGCGGAGGGGTAGGCGATGATGTTCGTCCCGAACTTGTCCTGGGCGAAGGCCGAGCGGATCAGGGTGGCGTCGCTGGTCTTGATGTCGGCGACGTAGTAGGTCACGGTGTCGGAGCCGCTGCCGGTGGACACCTTCTCGATGCTGAAGCTGGTCGCTGAACTGGCGTAGGCGTTCGCCGTCGCGGTGCCGGACGGGGCGGCGGCCGTGGTCTCGGTGACCGTGCCCTCGACATGCTCGATGACGAACCGGTCCAGTGCCCAGGCGGTGGTGCCGCCGAGGCCGGCGAGGGCGACGGANGCCCCCAGGAGGAGGCGGCGGCTGACTTTGCGGCTCATCAGGTTGCTCATGACAGCAGTTCTACGGACGCCGTCTGTGGGGTTGCTGTGACACCACTGGCCGCGGGCTGGGAGTCCTTGCGGGTGGTCTGGTCGGCCGGGCGCGCCTAGGGTGAGCCGCATGTGCCGCAACATCAGACCGCTGAACAACTTCGAGCCGCCCGCCACCAGTGCCGAGGTGCACGCCGCGGCGCTGCAGTACGTGCGCAAGGTGGCCGGGACGACGAAGCCGTCAAGGGCCAATCAGCAGTTCTTCGACGAGGCCGTCGCGGAGATCGCCGCAGCCACGCAGCATCTCCTGGATCACCTGACCACCAGTGCGCCGCCGAAGAACCGGGACGAGGAGGCGGCCAAGGCCAGAGCCCGTTCGGCGGCCAGGTTCGCCTTCTGAGCGCCGGAGGCCTGAGGGAGGCGCCTGAAATGCCGGACGGGGCCCCGGTCGTCCGTGAGCCCCGTCGTCAGCCGATCAGCCTCAGCCGGCGTTCGCGATGCGGTCCAGCGCGGTCTCCCAGCGCTTGGCGATGGCCGCGGTGTCGAAGTAGCTGGGGATGTGCTCGTGCCGGATCTCCAGCACGGTCTGCTCGCCCTCGCCCTTCAACAGGTGCACATCGACCAGCGTCTTCGGCGTGTCCTCGGCCACGTGCCAGCTGAAGCGGATCTGCTCCAGCGGGTGGTAGCTGCGGACGACGCCGTAGGAACCGTCGTTGGCGTGCCAGCTGTCGCCCTTGTCGCCAAGCAGGCCGCCCGGACCGAGGAGGGCTTCCGCGCCCGCCTTGGTGGACAGCAGTTTCCACACGTCCTTAACCGTTTGGGACACCGACCGCGTGACGACAACGGTGGTGTCCTTGGCCTCCTCGAGCGACTCGCTCGCGCCCTGATCCGTCATGAGGAACCTCGATCCGATGGGTTGATTCCGGTCTACCAGTCTGACCGGTACGGCCACCATACTCGCGTCCCGAGGCACCCGCCGAGGCGTTCACGCCGCCGTCTCACCGCCGAAGCGACCCCGTCTCACCGGACGGTTCACGCCCCGGCGGACTCGGTTCCGGCGCGGCTTCGGGGTTGCCGCGTGTCGCTTCCGGGCGGGCGCCCGGTCAGCCGTTAGAAATGAGGCACGACCGGACCACGTATGAGTTGGTCCGGTCGAATGCGTGACGGTGGAGCTTCGCACCCACGTGGTGGGCGGCATTGTCCAGCCCTCGCCGTCCGCGGCGACGGCGACACGCCGACGAGTTCCAAGATCCCCCAAGATTCCCCCGCCGAAGCCCTTGCGCAGCCACGGGACCGCGGGTAGAAATGTCCTACGCAAAAAGGGGCCCGCGCCGCAAGGCAAAGGCCGTTTCGGGCGGAGCGGCCGGACAGCAAACGAGGTCCATTGCTCCAGGAGCGATCCCGGGGCGTTCCGTGGAACGGACGGACGGATCAGGCGCGCTGGACGGGTTCGGGAATCGTTCGTCCCGAGCGACCAGAAGGCCGGACCAACTCATACTTGGTCCGGTCTTCGCCTTTCATCCTGGCCCGCGGACGCAGACACGACGCTCCGGCACGCTGACCAGCAGGTGAATTCATCGTCCCCAGACGCTGTGCGGGCGGGCGTGCGGCGATTGAGCTTGTCGAAATCCCGCACATCCGATCCCACGTGCGGCGATTGAGCCTGTCGAAATCCCGCACACACGGGCCGGCGCGCGGCGATTGAGCCTGTCGAAATCCCGCACACCACCCGCCGGGGTCTCGACAAGCTCGACCGCCCGGAGCTTGTGCGGCGATTGAGCCTGTCGAAATCCCGCACCCGATCCGGCGTGCGGCGATTGAGCTGGTGGAAGTCGTCGTACACACCCGCCGGGGTCTCGACAAGCTCGACCGCCGGGGGCTCTGCAGCCACCGAGCCTGCCCGCACCCCGGACCACCCGCCGGAGTGTGCGGCGATTGAGCTTGTCGAAATCCCGCACACCCGCCGGGGTCTCGACAAGCTCGACCGCCGGGAGCTCCGCAGCCACCGAGCCTGCCCGCACCCCGCACCACCCGCCGGAGTGTGCGGCGATTGAGCCTGTCGAAATCCCGCACACCTCCCGCCGGGGTCCCTCTGTGTCAACCTTAGGTAAGGCACCAGGACGGTCCTGATCAGTGCCGTGAGGAGGGTGGGGAGGAGTGATTCCTGATGACGGCAGCACTGACAATGGCTCCCCGGTGGGGCAGGCTGTGCCCATGGGAGAGGTTCCCGATCCACAGGTCCCGGAGAAGGCGATCCGGCGGTCGTACACGGCCAAGTACAAGCGGGACATTTTGGCCGAGNTACGCGAGGCGTGCGACAAGGAGGGCAAGGGTGCCTTGTTGCGGCGGGAGGGCCTGTACACGTCGTTGATCACGGCGTGGCGGCACCAGCGGGATAAGGCGGTGATGGAGGCGTTGGCCAGGCCGGCTGGTGCGCCGCCGGCGAGCCCGGAGCAGAAGGAGAACGCGCATCTCCGCAAGCAGGTGGCACGGTTGACCGCCGAGCTGGAAACGGCCCGGAAGGTGATCGAGATCCAGTCANAAACTCTCGGCTCTGCTGGATCAGATCTCGACCGGCAGCAGCAACAACAACGAGAAGCGTTGATCGACGAGACGATCACCGAGCTGGTGCCGTTGGTGNGGGTGAAGTCCGCCTGCGCCGTGGTGGGCCGGCCGCGGGCCACCCACTACCGCAAGCATCGCCAATCCCCGGCCACGGTGAAGCCGGCCAAGGCCCGCAAGCGGCAGCCGAGGGCCTTGTCAGCGGAGGAACAAGCCGCCGTGTTGGAGGTGTTGCACAGCGAGCGGTTCGTCGACCAGGCGCCGGCGGAGATCCACGCCATCCTGCTGGATGAGGGCGTCTACCTGTGCTCGACCTCGACCATGTACCGGCTGCTCCGCGCCCGCGGGNAAGTGCGGGAACGGCGTGCCCAGGCCACCCATCCCGCCCGGGTCAAGCCGGAGCTGATCGCCGAAACCCCTAACCAGGTGTGGAGTTGGGATATCACCAAGCTGCACGGCCCGGCGAAGTGGACCTACTTCTACCTGTACTGCATCATCGATATCTACTCCCGCTACGTCGTGGGCTGGATGGTCGCCGGCCGCGAGTCCGCCGAGCTGGCCGAGAAGCTGTTCACCGACACCATCGCCAAGCAGGGCGTTGATCGTGGCCGGTTGACCATCCACGCCGACAACGGCTCCTCGATGGCCTCCAAACCGGTGGCGTTCCTGCTGGCCGACCTCGGGGTCACCAAGTCCCACTCCCGCCCGCACGTATCGAACGACAACCCGTACTCCGAAGCGCATTTCAAGACGTTGAAGTACCGGCCCGAGTTCCCCGCCCGGTTCGGCAGCCTCGAAGACGCCCGCGCGTTCCTGGTCGGGTTCTTCGGCTGGTACAACCACGCCCACCGGCATTCGGGGATCGGCATGCACACACCGGTCGACGTCCACCACGGCCGCGCCGTCACCGTCCACCAGCAGCGCGCCACCGTCCTCACCCAGGCCTACACCGCGCACCCGGAACGGTTCGTCCGCCAGCACCCCGTCCCGCTGCCCCTGCCCACCGCCGCCTGGATCAACCGACCCCAGACGATCCGAACTCAACAAACGCGATCAACAACTGACCCAACAAGGTTGACATCTTCCGGGTCTCGACAAGCTCGACCGCCGGGAGCACTGCGGCGAATGAGCCAGTCGAAATCCCGCACAGGGGCCGAAGCGTGCGGCGATTGAGCCTGTCGAAATCCCGCACCCGATCCCGCCTGCGGCGATTGAGCTTGTCGAAATCCCGCACACGGACCGAAGCGTGCGGCGATTGAGCTTGTCGAAATCCCGCACCACCCGCCGGGGTCTCGACAAAGTCGACTCTGCGCTACTCAAAGCGACGCCGCTCCCAGCGCCTCACCAGGAGTCGGGGTCGCTGATCCGAGGGCTGGCCCGGTAGGCGGACACGGTGGGATCCCCCTCGATCCAAAGCCGCCAGGGACGGGCATGCGCGACGCTCACGCCGACGCGCGGGCCCGCCACATGGGCCACCCGGGCGGACAGCTCCAGGCTGAGCCCGGGTTCACCGAAGCGTCGACCGGAATCGGCCAGACTCAACCCCAGCGCCTGGCCGAGGCAGCCAGGTCCGCGGGCGAGCCGGTCGTCCGGCACNGTTCCCCGCCGCTGCCGGGCCACGTCGACGCCATCGATGACCCGGCCTGCCCGCAGCAGGACCGCCGACCCGCTGCCCGCCGGGCCGCACACCACGTTCGCGCATGTGTGCAGCCCGTGCGAGCGGTAGCAGTACAAGGTGCCGGGGGCTTCGAACAGGTGTCTGTTGTGGGGCCGCCAGCCGCGGTAGGCGTGCGCAGCGGGATCGTCCGTCCCGGCGTAGGCCTCGACCTCGGTCAACCGGACGGCCACCTCGCCGACCCGGACGACCGCCCCCAGGAGCGCTGCCGCCATGGTCAGGGGCGGCAGGTCGTAGTCCACCCCGTCAGTCTGCCCGTCCCGCGTGGCCCACAACACCGGGGCCGCGCTAACCTCGCTTGGGTGAGCACCCCCGGATCCGGTTCGCGGCCTGCGTGGCGGCAGGGGCGCTCCTCCTCACCGGCTGCCAGCAGCCGTCGATCACCGCCAGCCCGGCGGCGGCCAGCCCGACGCCCAGCCCGTCCGGACCCGATCTGACCCGGCCCCGCGCCGCCGCCGACATGGTGCGCCAGCTCGTGGAGCGCGCCGGCAGCCGCCGGCTCATCCAGGTCGAGATCTCCAAGGACGAGGCCAGCGTCAGCGTGCTGAAGGACGGACGTCCCGAAACCTGGGCTTGGCGCGACCACCGCTTCCAACAGGTGACGTCCGACATCATGAACGTCGACCAGCAGAGCTTCACGATCGAGGAGTTCAACATCTCCGACGTGGGGGCGCTGTTCCGCCAGGCCGCCGTGATCGCCCAGTCCGACCAGGCCCAGGTGTTGCAGATCGTGGACTCCTCCGCCGGCGAGGTGATGATGTCGGTGTCGACGAACCCGGAGTCGCACACGGTCTTCTTCTACCCGGACGGACGGCTGCTGCCCACCCTCGACTTCGACACCCTGGCCGGGGTCACCGCGGGGCTCAAGGATGCCATCGGTCCATGCGGCCAGGCCCTGGCCATCGGGGTGAAATCCGAGTTGGGTGCCTACCTGGACCTCCAGGGCCACGACGAGAAGACGACCATCAGGCGGCTGCGGGCGGCCGCGGTGCCGACCACGATCACCGAACGTGCCGAACGACTGGACGCCGCTGCGTTCTCCNCCACCCTCGTGTCGGCAGCGGCGCTCTGGAAGGTGGTGGCCGCCCAGCGGGCCGCGGGCACTCTCGCCGCGGACCAGGCATGGAGCGTGGTCATCGACGACCGGGAGCACACCGGCAAGCCCTTGATGCGGTTCACGTTCGGAGTGACCCAACTGGTCACCGACCTGTCGGGACAACGCGTTCCGGAGCAGTGAGTCCGGTCAGGTCCGCCAGCACTTCCGCGGAACCGGACGCGAGGACGTACTCGACGTTCCGCAGGGGACCNGGCGACCCCACCCGCTCCCCGCGCAGGTTGTGGATGCCGATCTGGCTGCCCACGTGGCGGCGGGAGTCGAATGCCCACACCGCCACTGGGTTGCCGCGGCGCTCACACGCCGCCACCAGCCACTCCAGCGGCACGAACCCTTCGTTGCTGAACGACACCAGCACCAGGTCCGCCCGTACCGAAGCGATCAGCCCGGCGAGCGCGGCCGGCATCGTCCGGCGGGAGTTGAAGGCGCTCTTGGTGTGCGGCTCCCTGGCGTCGGCGCGCTTGCAGGCGACCCCGTAGAAGCCCGGCTCGTCCCACCGGACGAGGGTCTCCCACACGTGGTAGTTGGTGAAGTAGCGGTGTTGGTTGTAGGGCGGATCCAGGTACGCAAGGTCGACCGGCGCCATGTCGGCGACCGCGGCCGCCGCGTCGCCGCGCACGGCCCGTCCGGTGCCCGGGACGAGCGCAGGCACCGACAGCCGGATCGGACGATGGGCGCGCGGCGCCCACTGCTTGAGGTAGGCCATCTGCAACCCAACCGTCGAATCGACAGCGTCCGCCGCCTCCAGCAAGGAGGTCAGCAGCACCGGACGCAGCCACGAGTCGGCGTACAGGTCGTCGATCCCTTGCCGGATCGCGTCGATGCGCACCCCGTTGGCCGGATGGAAGTAGCGGGCCCGCTCGCAGAACACCTCGGTGACGTAGCCGCGGCGGTCGGGCAGGGCCTGGAGCCGGGCCAGCGCGTCGGCGACCTCGGCGGTGTCGACGCGATCGGCGTCCAGTTCCACGTAGCACTGGGCGAAGACCTCGGCGTACGAGGCGGTGTCGACGGCGGTNGACGTGGGCCCCTGGCGACAGAACTCCTGCGCGACCCGGGTCGTCCCGGTGAACAGGTCGAGCGCGCTGGACGCACCGGAGATCCGGCACACCTGCCCCAGGAAGCCGACCAGCGCCCGCTTGGAGCCCAGGTACTTGATCACCGGGTCAGTGGCTCACCCGAACGTGTTGCACTTGTTCGGGTCGCCGGAGTTGAAGCCGACACCGAGCCACTGCTTGCGCATCGCGGACGAGCCATGGGTCCAGGCTTCGCGGTCGACCCGGCCCGTGGTCTCCTTCTGAATCCGGTCGTCGCCGACGGCCAGCGCCGCATCGACGGCCCGGTTCACGTCGTCCTGGGTGATCGAGGCGATGGGGCTGTTAGGGTCCTTGGTGGCGTTCCGCAGCCAGACCCCGGCGTAGCAGTCGGCCTGCAGTTCGAGCTTGACCTGCGGGCTGTCGGGACCCGTCTGCTGGCCCGCGGCCTGCACCTTGTCCAGCACCCCGGTCAGGTCGGAGACGTGGTGGCCGTACTCGTGCGCGATCACGTACGCCTCCGCCGCGTCGCCGCCAGCCGCGCCCAGCTGTTGGGTCAGCACGTCGAAGAAGCTCGTGTCGAGGTACACGTTCTTGTCAGCCGGGCAGTAGAAGGGGCCCACCTGGGTGGTCGCGGTGCCGCATCCGGTCTGGGTCTGACCCGTGAAGATCACCGTCTGGGTCGGCTGATAGCCGGGCAGCACCTTCGCCCAGTAGCTCTGGATCGAGTTCGTGTAGGCCACGAACCGGCAGTCCCGGTTCTTCTTGATGTCGGCGCCGGTCCGGCACGCCGCATAGTCGTTGGTCGTGGTCTGGGGTCCGCTGCTGCCACCGCCCAGGATCGACCCGGGGTCGAAGCCGAACAGGAGCGCGAGGATCATGATGATGACGCCGCCGATCCCCCGATTGCGATCCGGCCCCCGCCCCCACCGAAGCCGCCCGAGCCCTGAACCNTGCGAAGAATCCAGTTGGGCGTTGTCGTTGTACTGCACCGCATCCTCCGTTGCCATGCGTCGATCTGACGCAGCGAGTGTAGTCGGCGGGCCCTCTTCCCGGCAGCGCCACAAGGGTGAACGTCATCAGTTCGTGATGGGTGTCGGGGTGGAGGAAAGCAGGGTGAGGGGTCATCATGGCTGGATGCAGATCATCGGCGTGACAGTGGCGGGGAGCACCGGTTTTCGTCCGGCCCTCGACCACGGCGCCGATCCGCATCGGCTGGCCTGGGAGTTGGGCTACCGCATCGTCCGTCCGCTGTCGGCGACCGGGATCGGGGACGGCCTCACGTTCACCGTCCAGATCTCCGCCCATGGCAAGTCCGTGGCCCACCGTGGGCAGCATCGGGTCCGCCAGGTCGACCCGGGGCTCACCGCCGCCGACACCGCCGATCCGGTGCTGCGGCAGCGGCTCGCGGCCTACGGCATCGTGCTGAGCCGGCGGGGCCTGCTGGCCACCCAGTTCTCCGACCGGACGGCCGTGCCGGGCCTGTGGGGCCTCCCCGGCGGCGGCATCGACGAGGGCGAGAACCCGAGTCAGGCACTGATCCGCGAGGTGGCCGAGGAGACCGGCCAGTTGCTGGAGATCTCACACCTGCTGGACATCCAGACAGACCATTGGATCGGCCGCGCCNCCTCGGGGGTCATCGAGGATTTCCATGCGGTCCGGATCATCTACGCGGGAAGTTGCAGCGAGCCGGCTGACCCCGTCGTCCACGACAGCGGCGGCACCACCGCAGGGGCCGCCTGGGTGCCGCTGCGGGAGTGGCACCGCATGCACTGGACGGCCGGATTCCGGGCGCTGCTCGACCGGCACCTGCCGGCGCTGGCCCTGCATCGGCTACCGGCACCGTTCGGCCGGTTGAGTGTGCAGTTGTCCACCGTAGTCAGTGGACAACTGCACAGTGAGGCCGAGTTGCGACGGCTGATGACCGAAGCACGACAGAATCCTCAGCAGCTCCGCGACGCGACGGGGCCGCGGTCGCGGCCCTGTCACTCCGTTTGGCGGCCCCGCTACCTACGCAAGTAGGAAAGGATCCGGAGCAACTCCGTGTACAGCCAGACCATGGTGACGGTCAGGCCGAAGGCGGCCCGCCACGACTCGCTGGCCGGCGCCTGCATGCGGACGCCCTGCTCGACGTAGTCGAAGTCCAGGATCAGGTTCAGCACCGCCAGCACCACGCCGATCGCCGAAGCCGCGATGGCCAGCATCGACACGCCGCCGCCGACCGTCCGGATGCCGAGGTTCACGCCGAACATGGCCAGCACGAAGTTGACGAGCATCACGCCGGCGAAGGCAAGCGTCGAGATCACGACGACCTGGCGGAACCGGCTGGTGACCTTGATCCGGAAGTACTTGTACGCGGCTAGGGTCACACCGGCCGCGACGAAGGTGCCCAACACGGCCTGGGTCACGATGCCCGGGTACAGGTACTCGAACACCTTGCTGAAGGCGCCGATGAACACGCCCTCGATGGCGGCGTACACCAGCACCAGGGCGGGGTTCACCACCCGGCGGAACGACACGATCATGACGGCGACGAAGCCGACCAGCCCGCTGACGATCAGCGCCGGGTACACCCACCGCATCGGGGTCAGGACGTAGGCGGCTCCGGCGACGAGCATCAGCCCGCCGAGGGTGATCGCGGTCTTGGTGATCACGTCGTCGATGGTCATGACGCCGNNCGCCGGGTCTCCATCGGCTGAGGCGCCTGCGGGTAGCCGTAGGGCTGTCCGGGCTGCTGGCCGTAGCCGGGGTATGCCTGGCCGTAGCCCTGCTGGTAGCCCTGCTGAGGGTAGGCCTGGGGCTGCGACTGGAAAGCTCCGGGTNCGGGACAGCACGGGGTTCGTACTACGCATGGTTTGTTGGTCCTCCTGTTGGATATGCATCCATGGTAGGCAACGCCCGGCCAGGCGCCTTTCTTCCGGACCGCCGGTGCCCCCGATGGGAGTCGAACCCACACTCGGGCGGGTTTAAGCCGCCTGCCTCTGCCGGTTGGGCTACGGGGCCGTTCCCGGACGATTCTAGGGTCGCAACAAGCCGGCTGCCGGTCAGCCGTCCAGCAGGCCGAGGGCGATGCCGTCCAGGATGTCGTACTCGCTGACCAGCAGCGGGACCGGGCTGCGCCGCCCGACCCGCGCGGCCACCAGCGCACCGGCACAGATGACATCGGCGCGCTTGCGCGGCATCGACGGGAACCGCCGCACCTGCGCCACCGTCAGGCCCAGCAGTTCGTTGGCGATGCCCTCGACCTCGTCCTGAGTCATGGACGAGCCGTGCACCAACGTCCGGTCGTACACCGGGAGGCGCTGGTGCAGGGCGGACAGGCTCGTGACCGTGCCTCCGACACCGATCCAGGACCGCACGTCACCGAAGGCCACCCCGAGNGAATCCAGCAGCCCGTCAATGAAGGCCGCCGCCTCTGCGATCTGCTTCGCCGTGGGTGGGTCGCCGGCCAGGAACCGCTCCCGTACCCGCACCGAACCCACGTCCAGCGACAGCCCGTGGTCGATCACGGGCCCCTGCGGCGACGTCTCGCCGACCACGAGTTCGGTCGATCCNCCGCCGATGTCCATCACGAGCGCGGGGGCGGGCGCGTCCGGAAGCGCGGTGAGAGCACCGCGGAACGATAGGTATGCCTCCTCGTCCCCGCTGATGATCTCGGCCTCGACGCCGAGGCGCTCGCGGACCCCGGAGAAGAACTCCTCCCGGTTGCCGGCATCGCGGGCCGCCGAGGTCGCGACCAGGCGAACGCGGTCGACCTGCGCCTTCGCGATCCTGGCGGCGAAGTCGGAGACGGCGTCCAGAGTGCGGGCGAGGGCCTTCGGATGGAACTCCCCTGCGGCGTCGACCCCTTGACCGAGCCGGGTGAGTTCCAGACGCCGGTCGATGTCGACGAGCCGACCGTCAGGGGTGCTCTCGGCGATCAGGAGGCGAATCGAATTCGTCCCGCAATCGATGGCTGCGACCCGGGTCATGGGGGCNTCCTCCAGGCAGGGCAGGCCCCAGAACTCTCCGAGAGCGCTGAGCGCCTCGTCACCCAGCGGGTTGACCCCNGGCCCAGCGGCGAGCGCGTGGGCGACCAGCACGTGCAGGCACTTCACCCGGGAAGGCATCCCGCCGGCGCTGATGCCGTCGGTCTCGGGCACCTCTCCCAGGAGGGCGCGGTCGGCCAGGTACGCCTCATGCGCCCGGAGATACGCGTCGGCGAGGTCCCGGTCGTCGGCCAGTCGTTGGGTCATTTCGCCCATCACCCCTTGTGCCTCAAGGGTTGAACACCCGGCGACCGCCCGGGGGCAGGTGAGGTAGTACGTCGTCGGAAAGGGNGTGCCGTCCTCCAACCGGGGAACGGTCGTGACCACCCCGGGCTTCCCGCAGGGGCACCGCCAGGCCACCGCCGCCATCCCGCGCGGCGGACGGCCCAGCTGGGCGGCGACGATCGTCCGGTCTTCGGACGTCAACGGCTGCGGCACGCAGCCATTGTGTCAGTTACCGAGCTTCCGCTTCGGCGAGTCGGCGGTCTGGATCGATCCCCAGACCCGGTCGAACCACATCTCGTCGTGCTCACCGGGAGGCCGCTGCTGCTCCGACTCGATCGTCACCCCGCCCCCGACGGGCTTGCCGTCGGGACCGAGCACCCGGACCCGGTTTCGCCGGGGACGACCCAGCCCAGCCGCTCCCGCGCCTGCGCCTTCACGTAGGCCGGATCCTCCCAGCGGCGCAGTTCGTCCTGCAGTTGAGCGATGCGATCGGACCGCTCGCGGATCTGCTGCTGTGCCACCGCCAGGTCGTTTTGCTGACCCACGTAGATGCGCAGCGAGTTGGCGTACGAGAGGGCCAACAGCACCACCATGGAGATCACCACGAGGGCGCGCCGGGTGAGTCCCAGCCGGTTCGGCAGCTTGGGCAGCCGGACGTTCCGCACTGCGCGTCCGGCCGCGGCCAGCGGGCTCGCCTTCGTTCCGGCGCGGGTGCGCGCCGTCGTCCGCGGACGGCGGGGACCCGACCGGGGGCAGCCGGCGGGGTGCGGTAGGGGCGACGCTCACGCGCCACTGCAGGATCCTGTCATCGTCGCTTCAGTGTAGGAGCCAGCCGGTCGCAGGCCCGGGACCCCGCGGTGCCTCTGCGCGCCGCCCGGGAACGCCGGACGGGGCCCCGGCCGAAGCGGGAGGCCCGTCCGGGCAGTCAGCCGATCAGAACTTCGAGGCGTCGAACCGCGGGAACGCCGACGCGCCGGCGTAGCGGGCGGCGTCGTCCAGATCCTGCTCGATACGCAGCAGCTGGTTGTACTTGCACACGCGCTCGGTGCGGGCCGGGGCGCCGGACTTGATCTGGCCGCAGCCGAGGGCGACGGCGAGGTCGGCGATCGTGGTGTCCTCGGTCTCGCCGGACCGGTGGCTCATCATCGTCGTGTAGCCGGCGCGGTGCGCCATCGTGACGGCGTCGATGGTCTCGGTGAGCGAGCCGATCTGGTTCACCTTCACCAGCAGCGCGTTGGCGGTCTTGGTGTCGATGCCCTTCTTGAGCCTGGTCACGTTGGTGACGAACAGGTCGTCGCCCACGAGCTGGACCTTGTCGCCGAGCTCGTCGGTGATCTTCTTCCAGCCGTCCCAATCCTCCTCGTTGAGGGGATCCTCGATCGAGACCAGCGGGTACTTGGCGACCAGGTCGGCGTAGTAGGCGACCATCTCGTCGCTGGACTTGGCCTGACCCTCGAACTGGTAGGTGCCGTCCTCGTTGTGGAACTCGCTGGCGGCCACGTCGAGGGCCAGGGCGACGTCCTTGCCCGGGGTGTAGCCGGCGTTCTTGATCGCGGTCATGATCTCGTCCAGCGCGTCGGCGTTGGAGGGCAGGTTGGGGGCGAAGCCGCCCTCGTCGCCCAGACCCGTGGCCAGGCCCTTGCCCTTCAGCACGGCCTTGAGAGCGTGGTAGACAGCGGCGCCCATCTCGAGGGCCTCGGCGAACGTGCTGGCGCCGATCGGAGCGATCATGAACTCCTGGATGTCGACGTTGGAGTCGGCGTGGGAGCCGCCGTTGAGGATGTTCATCATCGGGACGGGCAGCAGGTTCGCGGTCGGGCCGCCCAGGTACTTGTACAGCGGGAGCCCGGCGGACTCGGCTGCGGCGTGCGCGACGGCCAGGGAGACGCCCAGGATCGCGTTCGCGCCGAGGTTGCCCTTGTTGTCGGTGCCGTCGAGCTCGATCATCGCCTGATCGATGGCGCGCTGGGTGTCGGCGTCCATGCCGAGCACCTCGGCGGCGAGCTGCTCCTGCACGTTCTCGACGGCCTTCAACACGCCCTTGCCGCCGTAGCGGCCCTTGTCACCGTCACGAAGCTCGACCGCTTCGAAGGCGCCGGTGGAGGCACCGGACGGGACGGCGGCGCGGCCCTCGGAGCCGTCTTCGAGGAGAACCTGGACCTCGACGGTGGGGTTGCCGCGGGAGTCGAGGATCTCGCGCGCATCAACGAATTCGATGGTTGCCACGGGCATGCCTTTCGATGGTGGTGGTCGTCAGCACTCACCCTAGCGGCAGGCTCGGACGCCTGTACCCCGCCTGCTCAATCGGACGCGGTCGCAACCCCGGGTGTGGCTTCGCTTCCGCCGCGGCGATCGCGGCCTCCAGCGCGCGGACGGCGTCCCGCAGCGCCTGGTCGGGATCGACCTCATCGGCCTGCGCCTGCGCCACGATCCCCAGCAGGCGCGCCCCACGTCGTCCGGGCGGTCCACCAGCAGGGCATCGACGTCGAGGCCGTGATAGCGGGCACGGGCGACCACCTTGTTGGCCCGGGCCAGGGCGGACATGCGGTTCGGGATCCCGTCCAGCGCCGAGGAGCGCCCCTTCTCGGCCCGCTTGCGCTGCTCCCAGGACCCCATCAGATCCTCGGGCACCGCGCTGTCGGAGAACACGTACGGGTGCCGGGCGACCAGCTTGTCGGCGATACCGGACGCGACGGCGTCGATGTCGAAGCGGCCCTCCTCGGCCGCGATCTCGGCGTGGAAGACCACCTGCAGCAGTAGGTCGCCCAGTTCCTCGCGCAGGGCCTCGTCCGAGCCGTCCTCGATCGCCTCGACCACCTCAAGGGTCTCCTCGACCAGGTAGTGGACGAGCGAACGATGGGTCTGCCGGGCGTCCCACGGGCAACCGGCGCGCAGCGCCCGCATCACCTCGACCAGACGGTCGAGGCCGGGGTGCGCGGTCATCGGCTCAACGGCTGGGCGTGGTCGAAGGGGAGGGTTCGGCGCTCGCAGTGGGCACTGCTGACGTGCTCGCGTACGGCAGGCTCAACGACCCGCTCGACGCGATCACCGCCCGCGAGCCGTCCCAGGTGCCGTAGCGGGGATTGACCCGCACGGGGACGTCGGCCACTGCCGCCGCGAACTTATCGGGCCCCCGATGGCGGTGTAGAAGAGCACCGTGTCGGCGACGTCGGCAGCAACCTCGGAGGCCACCGGGTCGGCGGCGAAGGCCTGCAAGGCCTGATCGGTGAGGATGACCGAGGCCCGCTGGGCAGGATCGATCGTGACCGAACGGAGGGGGCGGCGGCGCGGGCCAACTCGGCCCGGAGCACCGCGGTGGCCACCGCCGACCGGGTCTCCGCCGGGGATGCTTGGAGGATGCGCGCGACCGCGGCGTTGAGCTCCTCGACGTGATCCGCGGACACCGCGCGACCGGCGACGCTCCCGAGGCTGTTCGGGTTCTGGACGGCACACCCCGCCAAAGACACGAGCACCACCACCATCGCGACGACCCAGCGATAACCTCTCATCGATGCTCCTGTTCTAGCGGCCTTCCCTGGTGATCCTAACGCCTGCCCGCCCACGGCAGGCCGAGCGCCCGCAGCCCGTGCGTTCCCGGGCCAACTCTCTACCTCCCTCACCCGCCACTTGAGGGTTGGTCGAGCAAAATCACTTGTCAGGACGATTTGGCCGACGAATCGCTCAGTAAGCTCTCAAGTAGCCCGTTGCTCGTGCAACGCCTCGCAGCGTGGAGTCGTCCTCGTGACTTGGGTGAACCGTGCCGTTGCCGTGCTCGTGGCGTGCTGCCTCGGGCTCCTTCCGGGCGCCCTCGACGCCACCCCCGCGCAGGCGGCGACCGAGGCGACCCGGCAGGCCTTCCTCAACCAGGTGGCCCCGGCCGCCCAGCTGGTGCAACGCGAACGCGGGGTGCCGGCGTCGGTCCTCATCGCCGAGGCGATCGCGGGCTCCGACTGGGGCACCTCGACGCTGTCGAAGTCGCGCAACTATTTCGCCACCCGGTGCAGCGCCAAGCTCACCGCCGTCCAGTTCGCTCGGCTGCTGTCCGATCAGGTCGGTAAGCCGTACGTCCTGGGGGCCGAGGCAGCGATCAGCAACCCCGACCCGCCCCGGTTCGACTGCTCCGAGCTCGTGCAATGGTCGTACGGACGGGCCGGCACCGACATCACCGACTTGGCCGCGGCCCAGTACACCGTGACCCGGGCGGTCCCCTCCGGCACGTCCCCGAAGGTCGGCGACCTGGTGTTCCTGCGCAACAACCCCGCGCGGAGCAACGGCATCGGCCACGTCGCCGTGCTCAGCCGGCAACTCGCCTCCGGCGATTGGGAGATCGTCGAGGCCCGCGGCCGCGCGTACGGCGTCGTCAAGACCACCCTCAGCTACTGGAAGTCGCGCAAGTACTACGCCGGCCTGCGGCGGTACTCGCCCCTGGTCTTCGCGGGCCGCGAAGGCGTGACGGCCTCCGCCGCCTCGGCGTACCAGAACGGGTGCGTGACCGTTTCGTCCGTCCGCTACGCCAAGTACTCCAGCACCACCGACGCGTTCCGGGCCGAGGCCGCCGCGATCGCGTACGACGCCGCCTACGCCGACGCGCGCGACGTGATGCAGGCAACCNGCCACCCCGCGTTCGTGGCGGCCCTCGCGAAGATCGAGCGGCCCAAGGACGCTACCGACTACGCCCGGACCCTCAACGACCTCATCGACCGGTACGACCTGCGCTCCTATGACTGGATCCCGGTGACTCAGACGCTGGTCAAGGGCGTCACCGGCGCCAAGGCCACCGCCGTGCAGTACCTGCTCAAGGCGGCCGGTTACGGCGTCAAGCTGACGGGGAACTACGACAGTGCCACCGTCGCGGCGGTGAGCAGCTTCCAGGCCGCCAAGCGGCTCACCAAGGATGGCGAGGCCGGCACCCAGACGATCGTGGCGCTCGGCGGCACCCTCACCTCCGGGGCCACGGGTGACCGGGTCCGGGCCCTGCAGGTGCTGCTGACGTCCGCCGGCGACGAGGTCGTCGTGACGGGCAAGTTCGATGCGGCCACCGCCGCTGCCGTGGTGTCGTTCCAGCGGGCCACCGGCCTGGATCCGACCGGCGTCGTCCGGCAGAGCACGTGGGCGCGGCTCTTCGACGCCCTCACCGGTGCCGCCGCGCCGGTGATCACCGGGAAGGCCCAGTACGGCAACACCCTCAGCGTGCAGCCCACCACGTGGGGTCCCGCCGGGGCGGCGCTCACCTACCAGTGGCTGCGCGCCGGCAAGCCCATCGCGGGCGCGACCGACAAGCGGTACGACCTCACCGCGACCGACGTGGGCACCGCGATCAGCGTCACGGTCACCGGACGAAAGGGCGGCTTCGTCACGATGACGCGGACGTCCGCCGCGACGGCCGCGATCCTGCCGGGCGCGTTGCGTCCCGCGACGCCCACCATCACGGGCACGGCCCGGGTGGGCAGCACCCTGACCGCCACCTCCGCGACGTGGCAGCCGGACAAGGTGACGCTCGCGTACCAGTGGCTGCGCAACGGCAAGGCGATCCCCGGGGCAACCCAGGCGACCTACAAGCTCGTGCAGGCCGATGCCACCGCCGTCATCACCGTGGTCGTGACCGGGTCGCTGCCCGGGTACGCCACCGAGAAGCGCACGTCGGTGGGCACCAAGCCGGTCGCGTTGGCGCCGATCGTGACCACCGTCCCCACGATCTCGGGGACGGCGCGGGTGGGCGCAACCCTCACCGCGAAGGTGTCGGGATGGACGAGCCCGGGGACCACCCTGAGCTACCGGTGGTATCGCAACGGCGTCGCGATCACCGGGGCGACGAAGGCCACCTACCGGCTCGTCAGCAAGGACAAGGGCACGCGGATCATGGTCAAGGTGACGGGCAAGGCAACGAACTACACCACCGTGACCAGGTCGTCGGCGAGCGTCAAGATCGCCTGACCGCTCACCAAGCGCCGGGCGCGCAGGTGACCTTCAGCGCGTACGGCATGAGGCTGGTCGTCCGCTTGCTGCCCTTGGTCTCGACCACGGCGAGCTTGCCCGAGACCGTGTAGGTGCGCCCGGAGACCTTCAGGGTCGACGACGTCCCCTTGGCCGGGTTCGCGGCGGTGTAGCTCAGGTCGCGGACGTACTCCTCGCTGTCGGCACCGAGGTGGATCGAGACCGCGGCAACCTTGGCCTTGGCCGCGTCGAGGCGCACGGTGACGTCCACCCCGTCGAAGAAGTCGTTGGCCCGGTCGGACAGCGTGAGTGTGGGGACGCCGCCGGTCGTGGCGCAGGTGCCTGCGAGGGCGTCGGACGTGGGGGCGAACAGGTCCAGGCTGCCGGTCGCCTTCACCGAGGTGGGCGCCGTCGCACTCGCGCTCGTGGGCACTGCGGCGCTGCTCGCGGGGCCGGACGAGGTCGGGGGCGTGCTCGGCGTCGCGACGGCGCTGGACGAGGCCGGAGCGGCCGAGGTGGGCGTCGCCGAGGAACTCGTCACGGGCGTGATGGCGCACCCCGCCAGCACCAGCGCGGCCAGGGCCGGGCCGACAACGGACGTCGTACGGATCGGTCGAATCACCCCACCATGCTGCCTGCCGGGCCCGGTCCGGACGGTCGCGGCACGCCCACGCCGGGTCAGAACACCGCGTCGAGCACCTGGGTGGCCCATTCGAGCAGGGCGGAGTCGTTGATCGGGGTGCCACCGATCGGCCGGGTCGTCGGACGTGGGACGAGCACGTGCCGCGCCGCCTTGCGCACCTGCGAGCCGGGGTAGAGGCGGGTGAGCCGCACCACCTTGGAGTCGGGCAGTTCGGCCGGGGAGAACCGGACGAAGTTGCCCGCCATGATGATCTCGGTGAGGCCCTTGGCCCGCGCCAGGAGGCGGAAACGGGCCACCGCGAGCAGGGCCCGCACGGGTTCGGGCGGCGGACCGTAGCGGTCGGTGAGCTCCTCGGCCACCGCTGCGACGTCCGCCTCGTCGGTGACGCCGGCCAGCCGCTTGTACATCTCCAGCCGCAGCCGTTCGGATTCGACGTAGTCGACCGGCAGGTGAGCCTCGACCGGCAACTCGATCTTCATCTCCGGCTCCGGCTCGGCCTCGTCGCCGCGGAAGTCGGCGACGGCCTCCCCNACCAGCCGGACGTAGAGGTCGAAGCCAACGTCCGCGATGTGCCCGGACTGCTCGCCGCCGAGCAGGTTGCCCGCGCCTCGGATCTCCAGATCCTTCATGGCGATCGCCATCCCCGCGCCGAGATCGGTGTGCGCGGCCATCGTCGCCAGCCGGTCGTGGGCGGTCTCGGTGAGCGGTTTCTCTGGCGGGTAGAGGAAGTAGGCGTACCCGCGCTCGCGGCTGCGCCCCACCCGGCCCCGCAGCTGATGCAGCTGTGAAAGTCCTAGTAGATCGGCTCTTTCGATGAGCAGGGTGTTGGCGGTGGCGATGTCCAGACCCGCCTCGACGATGGTGGTGCAGACCAGGACGTCGGCCCTGCGCTCCCAGAAATCGACCATCACCTGTTCGAGGGCGTGCTCGTTCATCTGGCCGTGGGCCACCGCCACCCGGGCCTCGGGGACGAGGTCGGCGAGCTGCTTGGCGGTCTTCTCGATCGTGTTCACCCGGTTGTGGATGTAGAACACCTGGCCTTCGCGCGCCAGTTCGCGGCGGATCGCGGCGCGCACCTGGGCGGTGTCGTAGGGGCCGGCGAAGGTCAGCACCGGGTGCCGCTCCTCCGGCGGGGTGGCGATGACCGACATCTCCCGGATCCCGGTGATCGCCATCTCCAGCGTCCGCGGGATCGGGGTGGCCGACATCGCGAGCACGTCCACGTTGAGCCGCAGCTTCTTCAGCGCCTCCTTGTGCTCGACCCCGAAGCGCTGCTCCTCGTCGATGATGACCAGGCCGAGATCCTTGAAGGTCACCTCGTCGCTGAGCAGCCGGTGGGTGCCGACGACCACGTCCACGGTGCCGTCGGCGAGCCCCTCCTTGGTCTTCTTCGTTTCCCCGTCGGTCTGGAAGCGGCTCAACGGCGACACCGTCACCGGGAAGCCGGCATAGCGGTCGGCGAACGTCGCGTGGTGCTGCTGGACCAGCAGCGTCGTCGGCACCAGCACCGCAACCTGCTTGCCGTCCATCACCGCTTTGAACGCGGCGCGCACTGCGATCTCGGTCTTGCCGTAGCCCACGTCGCCGCAGATCAGCCGGTCCATCGGGACCACCTGCTCCATGTCGGCCTTGACCTCGGTGATCGCCGCCAACTGGTCGGGGGTCTCCACGTAGCTGAAGGCGTCCTCCAGTTCGCGCTGCCAAACCGTGTCAGCACCGAACGCGTGCCCGCGCGAGGCCTGCCGGGCCGCGTACAGCTTGATGAGTTCGGCGGCGATCTCGCGGACGGCCTTGCGGGCCCGGGACTTGCGTTTGGCCCAGTCGGCCCCGCCCAGCCGGTCCAGCGTGGGGCTCTCGCCGCCCACGTACCGGGTGATCAGGTGCAACTGGTCCATCGGGACGAACAGCCGGTCGCCCGGCTGACCCCGTTTCGACGGCGCGTACTCGACGACCAGGTATTCGCGGGTGGCGCCGGCCACCGTCCGTTGCACCATGTCGACGTACCGGCCGACCCCATGGGTCTCGTGGACGATCGGGTCGCCAGGGGTGAGTTCGAGCGGATCGACGGTGTTCTTGCGCCGGGCCGGCATCTTGCGGGCGGACTTGTCGACCTCCCGCTGGCCGGACAGGTCGCCGGAGGTGAACAGGGACAGCCCCACCGCGGGCAGGACGAAGCCGTGCCGCAGGTCGGCCACCGCCACGCTGACCAGGCCCGGCTTGGGGCCTGCCGGTCGGTCAGCGTCTCGTGCNGGCAGGCCGGCACCGGCCAACACCTCGGTGAGCCGTTTCGCCAGGCCGGGCGAGTCGGCCACCAGCACCGCACGCTCCCCNGCTGCCGCGCTCGTCCGCAGCGCCTCGATCGCGGCCTCCACCTCGCCCCGGAACGACGCCGCCTCGCGGGCCTCGATGGTGCGCGAGGCGACCCCGATCACCTCGCCGCGCAGGGCCGCGTAGTCGGGGAGGGGAAGGTCGTCGTCGAACCCGGCGGATGGCGCCGGCCCGTCGGGGGCGGCGGCCCAGGGCGAGAGCGTCCACCACGACTGCCCCCGCCCCAGCGCGTGAGCCCGGACGTCCGCGAGCTGCCGGTAGGCGGACGGTTCCAGGTCGATCGGGGCCCGGCCGCCCTCCGCGGCTGCCGCCCAGGAGGCGTTGAGGAACTCCTCGCTGGTCTGGACGAGCTCAGCCGCCCGCGCCCGCACCCGCTCAGGGTCCGCGAGCAGCACCTGGGTGGCGGCCGGCAGCACGTCTATCAGGAGTTCCAGGCCGTCCACGAGCACGGGGGCAAGGGCCTCCATCCCGTCCACCGCGTGTCCGTTGGCGATCCGTTCGAACAGTTCCGACAGGTTCCCGGGGACCGACGAGGTCTGATCGGCCAGCGCCGCGGCCCGCCGCTTCACCTCGTCGGTGATCAGCAACTCCCGGCACGGGTAGGCGGTGATCTCGGGCAGCGGGTCGCCGAACGAGCGCTGGTCGGCGACGGCGAACGTCCGGATCTCCTCGATCTCGTCGCCGAAGAAGTCGACCCGGACCGGGTGCTCCTCGGTCGGCGGGAACACATCGACGATGCCGCCGCGGACGGCGAACTCGCCCCGCCGCTCGACCAGGTCGACCCGCACGTAGGCGGCTCCGACAAGGGCTTTCGCCAGGTCGCCGAGGTCGAACTCGGCCCCGGTGCGCAGCGTCACCGGCAGCAGGTCACCGAGCCCCTTGGTCTGCGGTTGCAGCACCGAACGGACCGGGGCGACCACGATCCTCGGGCCAGGGAGGGGNTCGTTGCCGAGCAACCGGCGCAGCACGTGGAGGCGTCGTCCGACCGTGTCGGAGCGGGGGCTCAGCCGCTCGTGGGGCAGCGTCTCCCAGGCCGGGTAGTAGGCGACGTCGTCGGCTCCGACGAGNGAGGCGAGCGCACCCGTGAGGGTCTCGGCCTCCCGATACGTCGACGTGACGACGAGGGTGGGCCGGCCCGTGTGGGTGGCCAGCGCCGCGACCAGGAGGGGNCGCAGCGCCTCGACGGCGGTCAGGTCGACCGAGGGGAGCCGGCCCGTCCGGGCGTCGTCGATCGCGGCCGCGACGATAGGGTCCGCGGCCACCAGGTCGACGAGTCCGGGCAGGGTCACCGGACGAGACTACCGGGCGCCCCCGACGCCGCCGCGCCCGGCCCGCAGCCGTCCCGAGGCGGCCTCGCGGCGCTGAACCGCGCGGCCGGCCAGCAGCGCCGCCAGGCCGAACAGGAACAGTGCGCCGGGCACGACGTAGGCACTCCAGGCCGACCCGTCCGCCGGCAACTGCCCGGCGAGGCCACGCATGACCACGCTGAGCAGGGAAAACCCGAAGAACACCAACGTCACGCCACCGGCCGCACTGAGACCCAGCCCACGGCCCACCAGCGGGTCGGGCCGTTCGGCGTCCTCGAACCGTTCGCCGCCGGCGATGCCCTCCTCGCTGTCGTCCGGCCAGCCGTCGGCCAGATCGTCCGGGGTCATGAGTTGAACCTGTTCTGCGCGGTGTCGAGGCCGTCCATGAGCAGGGTCTCGACGGCGTCGGCGGCGCGGCCCACCTCCAGGGCCAACTCCTCGCGGGCCGAAGCCGGGAACGGGGTGAGGACGAAGTCGGCCGGTGCCTGGCGACCGGGCGGCCGGCCGATGCCGAACCGCACCCGGAAGAAGTCCCCGCTGCCGAGACCGCGCCTGATCGACTTCAGGCCGTTGTGGCCGTTGTCGCCGCCGGCGAACTTGAGCCGCAACTGACCGAAGTCGAGATCCAGCTCGTCGTGGATCACCACCAGGCCGTCCGGCTCAATGCCGTAGTACGCGAGCGCATTCGCGACGGCGTGGCCCGAGTCGTTCATGAACGTCCGCGGCTTGAGCAGGACGACCTGCTGCGCGTCCGCCCCGACCGCCCCGAGACCGGCCCGAGTGATCCTGGTCTGGCAGNNGCTTCGGACCTGAGGCCGCGTTGCGCGATGAAGGTGCCGTGCGCGCGCCTGGCCAGTTCGTCGGCAACGAGGAAGCCGACGTTGTGCCGATGAGATGCGTAGGTCGNNGGCCCGGATTGCCGAGCCCGACCACCAGCCATGCCGTCATGAGCGGGATTACTCCGCGTCGGCGGCCTCGTCCTCGGCCTCGCCACCCTCGGCCGGCTCCTCGCCACCCTCGGCCATGGCCGCGTCGAGCTCGGCGTCGATCTGCTCCTGCGTCTTCGCGGCGGTCACCGACAGGATCAGGTCGTCCGGCTCACCCGGGAAGACCGCGCCCTCGGGCAGGTTCAGGTCCTTGGCGGCGACCTGGTCGCCGATCTCCAGATCGGTCACGTCGATCTCGATCTGGGCTGGGATGTGGGTCGCCTCGCACTCCAGGGTGATCGTCTGCTGATCCATCACGATGATCCGGTCGGCCTTCTCGTCCGCACCGATGACGTGCAGCGGGACCTCGACGGTCACCTTCTCGCCCCGCCGGACGATGACGAGGTCGACGTGCTCGATGGTCCCCTTGACCGGGTTGCGCTGCACCTGCTTGGGCAGCGCCAGCTTCGCCGCAGCCCCGTCGATGCTGATGGACAGCAGCGCGTTCGCCACGCGCAGGGCCAACAGGGTCTCGTGACCCGGCAGCGACACATGAATCGGATCCGAACCGTGGCCGTACAGAACGGCGGGCACCAGCCCATCGCGGCGCGCCCGGCGCGCGGCGCCCTTGCCGAACTCGGTACGGCTCTGGGCGGACAACTTCACTTCAGCCATCTGGCTACTTCTCCTCAACCTCTGAAAACTCATGGCTTCGATGAGAGGGAGGGCGATCGACGGCGCACGCTGCGCCGCCTTGTCGATCACGGGCCCGAGCCCTCGCCGAGGCAACCAGGACAGCTTATCCGCAGCGTTCCTGCGCTGGCGAATCGACCAGACGGCGGCCGTGGCGAGTGAAGGTGGGCGCCCCGCTCGGCCGTTGTCGCGTGACCCCGCGGTGTTGCCGGGTCCCGACAGCTGGGCCACCGGACGGGCGAAGCACCTAACTGCTGGGACCTGACCGACGCGACAGTGCGCTTCCCAAGGGGCTTCGGCTGCTGTGGCGCCACGCCCACGAGCGGCGACGCGAGGCACCCCGTAGGGGAAGCGATCGGCTTGGAGAACCCGTCGAACGTGCCCGATGATGGACTCCTCCGAACGAAACGAGCGCCGTGAAGAAGAGAGCCACCTTGGCGGATGTTGCCGCCCTCGCCGGCATGTCTCCCACCGCGGTGAGCCTCGTCCTCAACGACCGGCCAGGCTCCCGGCTCTCCCCGGAGGCGGTCCAGCGCATCAAGGAGGCCGCCGCCGAGCTCAACTACCGTCCCAATCCAGCGGCGCGCAGCCTGCGGCTGGGCAAGACGCAGACGGTGGGGTTCATCTCCGATGATGTGACGGTCACCCGCTACGCCAGCGCGATGATCCGGNGGCTGCTGGACGTGGCGGACGAGTTCGCCCACACGGTGCTGATCACCGAGACCGGGGCGGACCCCGCACGGATCGAGAATGCGATCGAGACGGTGCTGGACCGGCGTCCCGACGGCTTGATCTTCGGCCAGCAGATGGCCCGTGAGATCACGCTGCCAGAGATCCCGGCCAATGTGCCGGTGGTGTTGATCAACTCCAGCAGCACCGACCACCGTCCTTGCGTCCTGCCCGCCGAGTTCGAGGCAGGTTACGCCATCGCCAAGCTCCTCACCGACGCCGGGCATCGGCGCGTGGGGCTCATCGGTTACGACGAGGGCCTGCGCTATGAGCCCGCCAAGTCGGCCACCGTTGGCGAACGCTACGCCGGCATCTTCAAGGCCTTGGACGAGGCGGGCGCCGAAGTCGTCGCCACCTACCGCTGCGCCGACTGGGAGCCCCGCNACGGCCTCACCGCGATCAACCAGTTCTTCGACGAGGGTGCCGAGTTCACGGCGCTTATCTGCCTCAACGACAGGCTTTCGTTCGGGGTCTATCAAGGGCTCCAGGACCGCGGCCTCCGCGTGCCGGACGACATCTCCGTGGTGTCCTTCGACGACGAGGAGATCACCCAGCACTTGCGCCCCGGGCTGACGACGGCCGCCATCCCCTACCTGGAGATGGGCCGCCAAGCCATGCGCATGGTGCTCGGCAAGGAGCGCCCCACGGGCACCCACCTGGTGCCGATGCCGCTGAAGGTCCGCGGCTCCGTCCGCGAGGTCTAGGTGTGATGTCCAGGGACGTTGTTTCGGTGACACGGGTTTGAGGTGCTGAAGGGCGAAGGCCTCCGGTTGTGAAGTGGAGCTGTCTAGGAACCGCTTCACTGCTAAGGAGGCCTTCGTGTCCCACGCTAACGCCGCACTGACCCCGCGCGCTCGTCTTCGGTTGGCGCGCCTGATCGTGGAGGACCACTGGCCGGTTCCGGCCGCGGCGAAGATGTTCATGGTTTCGCCGGTCACGGCCCGCAAGTGGGCGGCCCGCTATCGCAGGGACGGTAAGGCGGGGATGGGTGATCGATCGAGCCGGCCGCACTCGATGCCCACCAGGACCCCGGCATCGACTGTGCGCAGGATCGTGGACCTGCGGTGGCGGCTGCGGCTCGGCCCGCAACAGCTCGCGGGCCGGTTGGGCCTGCCGTCGTCCACGATCCACGCAGTCCTGGTCCGCTGCCGGATCAACCGGTTGTCAGCGATCGACCGGGTCACCGGTGAACCGATCCGCCGCTACGAACACGACCATCCCGGGTCGCTGATCCACGTCGACGTGACCAAGTTCGGCCGGATCCCCGACGGTGGCGGGCACCGCTTTGTCGGCCGCCAGCAAGGCGGCCGGAACCAGCGCGCGACCCCGGGCCTCCCGCGAGGCAAGGACTACAAGCCCCGAACCGGGACCAGCTACCTCCACACCGTCATCGACGACTACAGCCGGATCGCCTACCTGGAGGAACACGACGACGAGACCGCCGAGACCGCGATCGGCGTGCTCCGCCGGGCCGTCGCGTGGTTCGCCGACCATGCCGTCACCGTCGAACGCGTGCTGTCCGACAACGGCGCCTGCTACCGCTCGCTTGCCTGGCGGGACACCTGCGCCGAACTCGGCATTACGCACAAACGGACACGCCCCTATCGGCCACAAACCAACGGCAAGATCGAACGCTTCCACCGCACCCTCGCCGACGGCTGGGCCTACGCCCGCATGTATGCCTCAGAAACCGAACGCCGAGCCGCCCTCCCGGGCTGGATCCACTTCTACAATCACCACCGGCAACACTCCGCAATCAGCGGCACGCCCATCAGCAGGCTCAACAACCTGCCTGGACATCACATCTAGACGGGCGGTGCTGTCGGGCTTCGGTTTGGTTCGACAATGCGGGGCGCGTGCGCGCCGGTGCCTTGAGAGTCTGTGCCATCCCCAGCTCGTCAAGGGTCCCAGCGGATAACCGCTGAATCCCGGGTCGCGTTTGCCCACACGGCCCGCAAAAGACCCTGCTAGCAATCCTCACCCGCATTTTTCTTCGGCGATTCGCACGGGAACGAAATCCCAGCGCCCACGTCAAGCGCCGCTGCAAACCCCTGGCGGGCGCGCACCGGCTATTCGACGCCGCCGAACAGGGACGCGACCGACCCGTCCACGAAGACCTCCTGGATCGCCTTCGCCAGCAGGGGNGCGATCGACAGCACGGTCAGCTTCGGGATGTGCAGGTCGTCGCGGATCGGCAGCGTGTTGGTGACGATGACCTCCTCGAAGGCCGACTCGTTCAACCGCTGCGCCGCCGGCCCCGACAGGATCGGGTGCGTCGCCGCGGCGATCACGGTCTCGGCCCCGTGTTCCCGCAGTGCCTGGGCGGCCTGGCAGATCGTCCCGGCGGTGTCGATCATGTCGTCCACGAGCAGGCAGACCCGCCCACTGACGTCGCCGACGACCTCGCCAACCGCCACCTCGTTCGCCTTGTTCGGGTCGCGCCGCTTGTGGATGATCGCCAACGGGGTGCCCAGCCGGTCCGACCACATGTCGGCCAGCCGCACCCGTCCCGCATCCGGGGAGACCACGGTCATGCGTTCGCGCGGATAGCGGTTCGCGATGTAGTCGGCCAGCACGGGGAGGGCGAACAGGTGGTCGACCGGTCCGTCGAAGAAGCCCTGAATCTGGGCCGCATGCAGGTCGACAGACATCAGCCGGTCGGCACCGGCGGTCTTGTACAGGTCGGCGATGAGCCGGGCCGAGATCGGTTCGCGGCCGGCGTGCTTCTTGTCCTGACGGCCGTAGGGGTAGAACGGGGAGACCACGGTGATGCGCTTGGCCGAGGCCCGCTTCAGCGCGTCGATCATGATCAGCTGCTCCATCAGCCACTCGTTGACCGGGGCGGGGTGACTCTGGATCACGAACGCGTCGGCGCCACGGACCGACTCCTCGAACCGGACGTAGATCTCGGAGTTCGCGTACGTCACCTGCCGGGCGGGGACGAGATCGACGCCGAGCAGCTCGGCGACCTCGTCCGCCAGTTCGGGGAAGGCCCGACCCGAGCAGATCATGAGGTGCTTCTCGGTGGGCCGCTTGATCCCGCTCACGTGGTCTCGCCTTCGACGGTCGCGTCCTGCTGGGCCGCCTGGGCGGCCGCATCGGTCTTGGTGCCCGCGCGTTTTCGGGCCACCCATCCGCGGATGTTGCGCTGCTGGCCGCGCGCCACCGCGAGTTCGCCGGGCCCGACGTCGCCGGTGATCGTGGAGCCGGCGGCGACATATGCCCCGTCGGCGATGTTCACGGGTGCCACGAGCACCGAGTCGCTGCCGACGAAGGAATGCATGCCGACCACCGTCTGGCTCTTGGTGACCCCGTCGTAGTTGGCGAAGATCGTGCCGGCGCCGATGTTGGCACCCTCGCCGACGACCGCGTCCCCGCAGTAGGTCAAATGGGGCACCTTCGCCCCGTCCCCGATCTTGGCGTTCTTGGCCTCGACGAAGGCCCCGATCTTGGCCTTGACGCCCACCTCGGTCCCGGGACGCAGGAACGAGTACGGGCCCACGGTCGCGCCGGGGCCGATCACCGAGAGCGACCCGTGGGTGCGGATCACCGTCGCCCCCTCGCCGACCTCGACGTCGACCAGGGTGGTGTCGGGACCTATCGTCGCCCCACGGGCCACGGACGTCGCGCCCTCCAGCGACGTGTTCGGCAGCAGAGTCACGTCCTCGGCCAGGTCGACCGCGTCGTGGATCCACGTCGTCCGTGGATCGAGGACGGTGACGCCCGCGGCCATCCACTTGGCGAGGAGCCGCCGGTTGAGTTCGGCGTTGCGCTCGGCCAGCTGGGCCCGATCGTTGACCCCNTCGCATTGCAGGTAGTCGACGAGCAGTTGGGCGCCGACCCGGCGTCCGGTGCGGTTGGCAAAGGTGATCACATCGGTCAGGTACAACTCGCCCTGGGCGTTGTCGGTGCCCAGTTGCGCCAGGCCCTCGCTCAGGACGTCGGCCTCGAAGACGTAGATGCCGGAGTTGATCTCGGCGATCGAGAGCTGCTCGTCGGTCGCGTCCCGCTGCTCGACGATCGAGGCCACCATGTCGCCGTCACGGACGATCCGGCCGTACCCGGTCGGGTCGGGGACATCGGAGGTGAGGACGGTGATCGCGTTGCCCGCCGCGACGTGGTGGCCGACCAGGTCGCGCAAGGTGTCGCCGGTCAGCAGCGGGACGTCCCCGCTGGTCACCACCACCGCGCCCGTCGCACCCGGGATGGCGGCCAGGCCGCAGCGGACGGCGTCGCCCGTCCCGTTCTGCTGCTCCTGGACGGCGACGACCACGTGCGGCGCGATGTCGGACAGGTGCGCCTCGACCTGGTCGCGCTGGTGGCCGACGACGACCACGAGGCGTTCGGGTTCGACGGCCTGTGCGGCATCGATCGCGTAGCTCAGCATCGAGCGTCCGCCGATGTGGTGCAGCACCTTCGCGGTGGACGATTTCATCCGGGTGCCCGCGCCGGCCGCCATGACGACGACCGCCGCCACCCGGTGCGCCGGCTGACTCGAGGCCTCTGACACGTGCTCTCCCAAGGGGTTGTCGGGGCTGCCGCTCCCCGGGTAGGAGTCGAACCTACTTCGCTAGTCCTGATTCAAAGTCAGGCGGGCCCTGCCGGAAGACCAACCGGGGAACGCCGTGGGCACGGACGCCCACGGCAACCCCACTCTACGGGTGACCGGCTTGGCCGTGCATCCGTCCCGGTCTGGCCCCACGACGCGATTAGCCAACTCGCCCTCGCCGGGCCAGAATTGCCAGGTGTCCAGCTCCGCCCCCAGACGGCCCGCGCACGTCGCGGCCGGGTGCGGATGACGCGCGCCGAACGACGCGAGCAACTCATCGACGTGGCCCGGGCCCTCTTCGCCGAACGGGGCCTCGACGGCACCTCGGTCGAGGAGATCGCCGCCCACGCCGAGGTCAGCAAGCCGGTGGTGTACGAGCACTTCGGCGGCAAGGAGGGGCTGTACGCGGTCGTGGTCGATCGCGAGGTGCGCGCGCTTCACGACGCGATCCGCTCGGCGCTGACGACGCCGAAGGCCCGCTCGCGGCACCTGATCGAGCTCGGGACGCTCGCCCTACTCGACTACATCGAGGACAACCCGGACGGGTTCGCGATCATCGCGCGGGATTCGTCCGCCGCCTCGCCGGAGGGCTCGTTCGCGACGATCCTGTCCGACATCGCGAGCCGGGTCGAAGACCTGCTCGCCGCCGAGTTCGACAAGTTCGACTTCGATCCGGGCTTGGCGCCGATGTACGCGCAGATGCTGGTCGGCCTGGTGGCGCTCACTGGCCAGTGGTGGCTGGACGCGCGCGAAACCCACCCGCTGGAGAAGCGGACGGTCGCCGCCCACCTGGTCAACCTGGCCTGGAACGGGATGAAGAACCTGCAGCCCTCCCCCAAGCTCAGCGCCCCACCCCGGTCGTAGCCGGGAGGACGCCGGGACGCGAGGGGACCGGCTGATCTGAGACGCCCGGCTTGGCCCAGGGGTCGGGGTTTCGACAAGCTCAACCGCCGGAGGTCGCCCGCGGCCCACGCTCGGACCCCTGGAACGGGCCCTCCTGCTCCGGGGTTTCGACAAGCTCAACCGCCGGAGTTGGTGCCGGACGACGGGCTCCGGGGTTTCGACACGCTCAACCGCCGGAGAACACACCCCGGCTCACGCTCGGACCCCTCGAGAGGCCAGCCCGTCGGCTCCGGGGTTTCGACAAGCTCAACCGCCGAGCCGGTTGCCGGCCATCGACGTTTCGACTCAAGCTCAGGCGCCCGCAGAGGCCCGTTCAGTTGAGCAACCGAGCGCCTGGGACGGGACCGGTGACCCGNGCGCACCCCCTGCAGATGCCTTCGCCCGACAGCTTCACGGAGAGGTTCACCGCGGATTCCTCGTTGGCGGCCAGGAACGCACAGGTCGGGCCGGACCCGGACACGACGGCTCCAAGGGCGCCGAGATCCCTGCCCGCCTCCAGCACCCCCGCCAGCGACGGACGGAGGGCCACCGCGGCGGGCTCCAGGTCGTTGATCAGCGCCTTGCCGAGCGCGACGGCGTCCCCAGACATGAGCGCATTCATGACCGCGTTCGGCATCTCCAACTCCGTGGGCGCGGCGGGGTGGAGTTCGTCGAAGCGCCCGAACACCGCCGGGGTCGACAACTCCCCGTCGCTGAAGGCGAGCACCCAGTGGAAGGTGCCACGACCGAGCGCCGGCGCCAGCCGGTCCCCGCGTCCGGTGCCCAGGGCGTTGCCGCCCATCAACGCGAACGGGACGTCCGCCCCCAGCCGAGCCCCGAGGGCGCGCAGGTCGTCGGGCGAGGTGTCGAGATCCCACAACACCGAGCAGGCGAGCAGGGCCCCAGCGGCGTCGGCCGATCCNCCGGCCATGCCGCCGGTCACCGGGATCGACTTGCGGATGGTGAGCTCGGCTCCCAGATCGGGGCCACCGTAGGCCCGGGCGAGGAGGCGAGCCGCTTTCACGGCCAGGTTCCGGTCATCGGCCGGCACCAGGTCGGCCTGATCACCGGTCACCGTGACGCCGAACTCACCCGGATCGGCCCAGCGCGCCCCGATCTCGTCGTACAGCGACACCGCGTGAAACACGTTCGCCAGCGGGTGGTAGCCGTCCGAGCGCAGGCGTCCGACCTTGAGCGCCAGGTTGATCTTTCCCGACGCCCGGACCCGGATCCATTCGTGATCCCCGGTGATTGGGCTTGCCACGTCCGCGAGGCTAGCCGATGCTCGACCACGCCCGCAGCCGGTCGGACCGCCTCATCGTGCCGCCTGCTCTGCGATCCGGGCGAAGTCGGTGATCGCCAGGACCTCGCCGCGGGCCTGGGGATCGATCCCTGCCGCGACCAGCGCGTCCGTTGCCGCCGACGACGAGCCGAACACCCCNGCGAGCGCCGCCCGGAGCATTTTGCGGCGCTGCGCGAACGCCGCGTCCACGATCGCGAAGACCGCCTCGCGGGACGCGGTCGCGGCTGGCGGGTCCCGTCGCTCCAGCCGGACGAGCCCGGAGTCGACGTTGGGCACCGGCCAGAACACCGTGGGCGGGACGCTGCCGGCGCGACGCGCCGCGCAGTACCAGGCGAGCTTCGCCGACGGGACCCCGTACGTCTTCGACCCCGGNGGCGCCACCAGCCGGTCGGCCACCTCGGATTGCACCATGACCAGGCCGGAGGTGACCGTCGGGAACCGTGCGAGCACGTGCAGCAACACCGGCACGCTGACGTTGTACGGCAGGTTGGCCACCACCGCGGTGGGCTGCGGGTCGGGCAGGTCGTCGACGCTCAGCGCGTCGGCTTCGACGACTCGTAGCCGGCCCTCGGCCCCGGGAAGCCGCTCGGCCACCGTCCGCGGCAGCCGATGGGCCAGCACCGGCTCGATCTCGATCGCGGTCACGGACGAGACCGTCTCCAACAGGGCCAGGGTGAGCGATCCGAGCCCTGGACCGATCTCGAGAACGACATCGTCCGGACCCACGTCGGCCGCGGCGACGATGCGCCGCACGGTGTTGGGGTCGTGGACGAAGTTCTGGCCGCGCTGCTTGGTGGGCCGCAGGCCGAGTTCCGCGGCCAGCGCCCGGATCGTCCGCGGATCGAGCAGCCCGGTCTCAGGCATCGGCGGCCCGATCGATGGACGCCGGGTCGCTTCGGCCATCGAGGTGGCCGGGCTCGAGTCCGGCGCCGCGGCCGGGATCGCCCCGCCGGTCGGCCTCCTCTGTCGCAGCCTGTCGATCAGCGGGCTCGGGATCGTCCCCCAGGCACCGAACAGGGCGGTCGCGTTGGCGTGGGCCAGTGCGGCGAGGGCGTCGGCGTCCGACCCGCGACGCTGGGCGAGGAACCGCAGCGTGTGCGGGATCAGGTACGAGGCGTTGGGCTTGCCGCGGTACGGCATCGGGGTCAGGTAGGGNGCGTCGGTCTCGACGAGGAACCGGTCGTCCGGAGTCGTGTCGAAGGCCTCGCGCAGCGCCTCGTTCGCCTTGAACGTGACCGTGCCGGGGAACGACAGCCAGGCGCCGCGATCCAGGCAGCGCCGCGCGAACGCCGCGTCGCCGGAGAAGCAGTGCATCATCACCCGCTGCGGCCAGCCTTCCGCATCGAGGACGTCGAGGATGTCGTCGTGGGCGTCCCGGTCGTGGATCACCAGCGCCAGATCGTGCTGCCGGGCCCAGGCGATGTGGGCCGCGAACGCGTCTTTCTGGTGGCGTTTGCCCTTCTCATCACGGGTTCGGTAGTAGTCGAGGCCGGTCTCNCCGATNCCCCGGACGCGCGGCGAGGTGCCGATCAGGGCCTCCAGGGCCGCCAGCTCGTCCGCGAGCCGGTCGCCGGCCCGGGCGGCATCGTTCGGGTGCAGCGCGATGCTGGCCACGACCCCGGGGTGAACGTCGGCGATGGCGATCGTCTCCGCGGACGACGCGACGTCGGTGCCCACGTCGACCAGCCGGACGACCCCGGCGGCGCGCGCCGCCTCGATCGCGGTCTCCACTGGCAAGCCCGAATGCCGCCAGGTGGACGCCAGATGGGTGTGCGCGTCGGTGGTGGGCACGCCGAGGGGCTCGGGCAGCGGTGGCAGCCCGTCGGGGAGCGCCCAACCGTGCGCATCCAGGACAGTCATCAGTCCGGCCTCCTGCCGTGCCGGCGGGTCATCCCCGCCTGGCTTTCAACGTCGCGTCGTAGACCGCCTTGCGGGGCAGTCCGGTGCTGGCCGCGACGGTAGCGGCCGCCTCGGACAGCCGCTCCCCTGCGGCCACGCGTGCCTGCACGTCCGCGATCGCATCCTCCAGGGACACCGCCGGTCCGGACGCGCCGGCGATCACCACCGTGATCTCGCCCCGAACGCCGTCTGCCACCCAGCGGGCCAGTTCGTCCAGCGACCCNCGGCGGACCTCCTCGTAGGTCTTGGTCAGCTCCCGGCAGACCGCGCCGCGCCGATCGGGGCCGAACGCGGTCGCCGCGGCGTCCAGGAAGGCCGCGAGGCGGTGCGGGGCTTCGAAGAACACCATCGTCCGGGGTTCGGTGGCCAGTGAGGCCAGCCGGGCCGCCCGTTCGCCGGCCTTCCGCGACACGAACCCCTCGAAGCAGAACCGGTCGGTCGGCAGGCCGGACAGCGCCAGCGCGGTGAGCACCGCCGACGGCCCCGGGACGGACGTCACCGCCACCCCCGCCTCGATCGCCGCGGCGACCAGTCGGTAGCCGGGGTCGGACACCGCGGGCATCCCCGCGTCGGTGACGACGACGACCGTCCGTCCCTCGCGCAGGTGCCCGAGCAGCAGCGGCAGCCGCGCGGCCTCGTTGCCGTCGAAGAACGACACCACGCCGGCGGTCACCTCGATCCCCAGCCGCCGGACGAGGTCGGCGAACTTGCGGGTGTCCTCGGCCGCGATCACGTCGGCGGCTTCGAGGGCGCGGCGCAGCGCGGGCGAGGCGTCCGCGACGTCGCCGATCGGGGTCCCCGCGAGCACGAGGCGGCCGGTTGTGTCCATGTGGGCACCACTGTCCCACACGGCCGACGGTCGATCCGGGAGCACCGCAGCGGCGCGAGGCGGCCTCAGCCGGACGTCGCGTTCAGCCGCAGCGCCGCCACGGCCGCGAGCCGCAACAGGTTGTCGCGGACGTCGTGCCGGGCCGTCCAGTCGCGATGATCCCANGCTGACCCCGACAGGTCGTCGCCGCCGTAAACCACCTGCGCCAGCGGCGCGCCCCGGAACTGGGCCACGGCCAGCAGCGCGGCCGCCTCCATGTCCACCACCAGGCAGTCCTCGTCCCGCCGGTTGGCGATCCGGCCCGGCGTCTCCCGGTAGTAGGCATCGGTGGTCCAGGCCCGTCCGGTGGCGAAAGGGACGCCGTGCTCGGCCAGCGGCCTCNNGAGCACCGCGACAGCCCTGGGATCGGCGTCGACCGTCCGCCCGGGCGGGAGGTAGTGGTGCGACGTGCCTTCGTCCCGAACCGCGGACGACAGGACCACCAGGTGACCGGGCGTCAGTTCGGGGCGGAGGGCGCCNGCGCCNCCGCAGGCGACGAAGGACCGGCAACCGTTGGCGATCGCCTGCTCCAGCAGGCCGGCGGCCGCCGGTGCGCCCACCGGCATCGCGATGACGGTGAGCGGACGCCCCTGGAACTCGACGCCGTACAGCGGATGCGGTCCGTCCTCCCACACGTTCTCGAACAGGACCCGCCCGCGGTGCTCGGCAACGAACCGCTCCACGGCGTCGGAGAACCAGCTGACCACGCAGGCCGACGGCGCCTCGACCTCCCGGTTCCAGGCTCCGGGCTCGATGAACGCCTCCCGGGTGGGGTCGAACTCCAGTAGCGGAATGAGCGCACGTTCGGACGACATCCCGCCATCCTGACACCGGTCCGCGACGCCGGACAGGACCGAGAAGCGGACGTTCGAGGTCACACAGGACGGCCGCGTGGGTCAACCGGGGCGCCACTAGGATGGCCCGGTGCACGACCAGGCGACCGCGGACGACGAGCTGACCCCGACCGAGTCCGTCCCGCCCGCCCGCTCCGGCACCCCGGCTGCCGACGCTGACGACTATTGGGCCAGCGACGCCGCGCCCGCCACCACCGAGCCCACCGAGCCAGCAACGACCGAGCCCGCCGAGCCCGCCGCCCCCGCTGCCACTGCCCTGCCCGCCGCGGGCCCGGACGACCGGTGGGCGAGCGGCACCGCCCACCCCTCCGCAGCGACCGAGCCCACACAGCCTCAGGCCGCCGAGGTCCTCGACCCCTCGCCCGCCGCCCCCGAACGGGCCGCACGGACCCCTACCCTCCCGCCGGCGGCGCCGGACGACGCGGACGACCAGCATCCGTCCCTGGACACCGCATCGGCGTATCCCCCACCCGAGGGCGACCCGCTGCACCCTGGGGTATCACCCCGGCCGAGCCTGGCCGATCGCCTCTTCCCCGGAACGGCGGCGTCCACTGCGCGCGACCTGACCACCTTGGAGCGCCTGCGCGACGGCAACCTGACCGACCCGGTCGCGGGCTGGTTCGTCACGGTGATCATCACCCTCCTCGCGTTCGGGATCCGCGCGGTCAACCTCGGGTACCCCACCAACAAGCTGGTGTTCGACGAGACCTACTACGCCAAGGACGCCTGGACGTTGTGGCGGTTCGGCTACGAGACCAACTGGCCCGACAAGGCGAACGACCAGATCCTGGCCGGCAAGGTGGACGGCTACCTGACCACACCGGAGTTCGTGGTGCACNCCNCGCTGGGCAAGTGGCTGATCGGGTTCGGCGAACAGTGGTTCGGCATGACCTCGTTCGGCTGGCGCTTCATGCCGCTGATCTTCGGGTCGCTGCTGGTGTTCGCCACCATCCGGTTCACCCGCCGCCTGTCCCGCTCCACCCTCATCGGCGGCATCGCCGGGCTCCTGCTCACCCTCGATGGGCTCGCGTTCGTCCTCAGCCGCACCGCGCTGCTGGACATCTTCCAGGCCACGTTCCTCGTCGCGGCCGTCGCGTCCGTCGTCGCCGACCGGGACTGGTTCCGGCACCGGCTCGCCGACAAGATCGAGGCGGCCGAAAGCCGTGACCTGGGCGGACGCTACGGGCCGATCGTCTGGTTGCGGCCGTGGCGCTTCGCGGCCGGCGTCTTCTTCGGGCTGGCGTTGGCGGTCAAATGGAACTCGATCTTCGCCCTGGCCGCGTTCGGCGTGCTGTCGGTGCTGTGGGACGTGGGCGCGCGGCGTCTCGCGGGCGCCGACTTCCGGTCCTGGCTCGCCCTGCTGATCGAGGGCATCCCGGCGTTCGTCCGGATGGTCGTGGTGNGCGGCGGGGTCTACATCGCGAGCTGGACGGGCTGGTTCGTCACCTCCGGCGGCTATGGACGCGACTGGGGCACACTCAACCCCGACAACCCGCTCACCAAAGCGTTCGGTGAGGGGTTCGCCGCCTGGCTGCACCTGCACAAGGACATCTACGACTTCCACGTCGGCGATTACATCCGCAACGCCACCCATCCGTACGACGCGCACCCTGCCGGCTGGCTGCTGATGGCCAGGCCCCTCGGGGTCGACGCGGTCAACGACATCAAGCCCGGCACCGACGGCTGCGTGGGCCCGGAGAACTGCATTCGGGTCATCAGCGCCATGGGCACCCCCATCCTGTGGTGGCTGGCGGCGATCGCCCTGGTCGTGAGCATCATCTGGTGGCTGGGCGGGCGCGACTGGCGCTTCGGCGTCCCGGTCATCGCGGCGATGTCCACCTACCTGCCGTGGTTCGCCTCCACCGACCGTCCGCTGTTCTTCTTCTACGCCATCACGATCGTGCCGTTCACCGTGGCGGGGCTGGCGATGGTGATGGGGCTGGTGCTGGGCGATCCGAACGGTCCCAAACGACGCCGGNGGGCGATCCTGGTCGGCGTGGCGGTCGCCCTCGTGGCAGCCAACTTCGCCTGGATCTACCCCGTGCTCACCGACGAACTCCTCCCCTACTCGGAGTGGCTCGCACGGATGTGGTTGCGCAGCTGGATCTGACCTGCCCCGCCCCCAAGTCCTGCCCCGCCACCCCAGTCCCGACCCGCCCACCCGCGGCATTCCCCTCCCGCACCCCAGTCCCGTCTGCAGGCTGCCCTCGTGCCCCGCCCAGTCCCCCGTCCGCAGTCCCCGTCCGCAGTTCCAGTCCGCAGTCCCCGTCCGCAGTCCCCGTCCGGAGTCGACGTCCGCAGTCCCCGTCCGCCCTCGAAACGGTGGTTCGCCCGCGGTATTTCGCGGGCGAACCACCGTTTCGAGGGCGAAGGGACTCCGTTGGGAACCTCAAGGCGACACCCCTCCGAGGGGCACCCCAGGCGCTTCGCGGGTTCCCTTTCTTCTGCTAGTGAGTCTCCTGGCCGGTTGCACCGCGCCAGTCGGCCCCAGCACCATGAAGCTCGCCCCTGGCAGCCTGCGGGGACGCGGCGCTAGCTCTTCGCCCAGCATGCGGGCACGCTGCCCAACGGACGGATGGGCGGTGAGCCCCAGGCTGAGCGGGCCTAGGGTACCGGCGACAACCTCCGACGACGGGACGGCCATGGCCATTTGGAAAGTTCACGGAACCGGCACCCTGGAGCCTGGGGCGGTCGTCGCCCCCGACGAGCGGCTCTCCTGGGGCAAGACGATCGGGCTCGGCGCCCAGCACGTGGTGGCCATGTTCGGGGCCACGTTCCTGGTCCCGCTCATCACCGGCTTCCCCATCCCCGCGACCTTGTTCTTCAGCGGCGTCGGCACGCTGATCTTCCTGCTCATCACCGGCAACCGGCTGCCGAGCTACCTCGGCTCGTCCTTCGCCTTCATCTCCCCGGTGCTCGCCTCGAAGGCCAACGGTGACATCGGACGCGCCCTGTTCGGGATCGCCCTGACCGGCATCCTGCTGGCGATCGTCGGCGGCATCGTCCACGTCGCGGGATCGCACTGGATCGACGTGCTGATGCCCCCGGTGATGACCGGCACCATCGTCATGCTGATCGGTTTCAACCTCGCCGGTGCCGCGTGGGGCGTCAGCGAGACCGCCGGCTTCCGCGCTGCGCCGCTGACCGGCTGGGTCACGCTGATCGCGATCGTCCTGATCACCGTGCTCTTCCGGGGACTCATCGGACGCTTGTCGATCCTGCTGGGCGTGCTGGTCGGCTATGTGGCGGCCCTGCTGCAGGGGCAAGTGAACTTCGAGGAGGTCGCGAAGGCCCCGTTGCTCGGCCTGCCCCAGTTCCACCTGCCGACGCCCGATTTCAACGTGGCGGCCCTGTTCCTGCCGGTGGTGCTCGTCCTGATCGCCGAGAACGTGGGCCACGTGAAGTCGGTGGCGCTGATGACCAACCGCAACTACGACAAGACCATGGGCCGCGCGCTGCTGGCAGACGGTGTGGCGACCACGCTGGCCGGCTTCGGTGGCGGTTCCGGCACCACGACCTACGCCGAGAACATCGGGGTCATGGCGGCCACGAAGGTGTACTCCACGGCGCTGTACTGGGTGGCGGGCCTGATCGCGATCGTGCTGTCGTTCATCCCGAAGTTCGGCCAGGCCATCAACACCATCNCCCCGGGCGTCATCGGGGCCGCGGGCACCGTCCTGTACGGCATGATCGGCCTGCTGGGCGCCCGGATCTGGATCGAGAACAAGGTGCAGTTCACCAACCCGGTGAACCTGATCCCGGCCGCCGTCGGCCTGATCATGGGCATCGCGAACTACAACTTCACCTTCGGCGACATGCAGTTCGGCGGCGTGACCGTGGGCACCGTGGCCGCCCTCGTCCTGTACCACGTGATGAAGTCGATCGGACGGGCCCGGGGCACCGACCTCGAACCCGAGCAGGTGCCGCTGGCCTCGGAGTTCGACACCCATCAGGACGGGGCCGAGGACAACTGAGGCTCGCCTCGCTTTCTGGGTGCGCCCTCGGACTTCCGGGGGCGCACCTGGCTCTGGCCGCGATCCCGTCGGGTGCCTGCTGGCGATGCGGCAGGCCCGAGGCGCCGATCGGCGGGACGGTCAGGTGACCGCGCCGGTCCGGACGTCCCAGGTGAAGGCCACCTCCTGACCGACTCCGCCCCTGCTGTCCTGCGGTGTGTAGCCGACGCCGATCCAGCCGTACGAGAGGGTCACGACCTCGCTCAGCCCGCTGTCGGACAGGGCGACGTCCACCCCGGCCACCAGGACGTCCCGCAACTCGATGCGCAGGAAGTCCCGCTGCCCCTCGCCCGCCTTGCGCGAGGTGAGGACGGCCGTGCCCACGTGCGTGCCCGCGATGCACGCGCGCGCCAGGACCGGGCTGGCCTTGTCGTAGGCGTGGATGAACACCAGGTCCCCGGGNGTCGCGCGCCCCTGGCCGGCGCCACCTCCGGGTCGTGCGCCGCCAGCGTGGTCGACGCCCCACTGCCAGGCGAGGACTATCTCCCTCGAGGATCGGCTGAAAGGGACTAACCGGGGCGGTGTCGATCAAGAGGTGGGTGTCGAGCATGGGGGTTCCTCTCCGAGGGGGTTCCCGGAGCCTAGGCCCACGAATCGGCGTCGGCGAGTGGTTCAATTGCCACCCATGCGGTGGGTGGCCTTCTTCCGGAACCTGAACCTGGGGCACCCGGGCAGCCCGACGCGCGCCCAGCTGGTGGCGGCGTTCGAACAGGCCGGGGCGCACGACGTCCGGTCGTTCCAGACCAACGGGACCGTCATCTTCGACCCGGGGACCGACGAACCCGAGGCGGTCGTGGGACGGGCCCGCCAGCAGCTCCGGCTGGTCAGCGGCCACGGCGACATCGCCCCGTGCCTGGACGTGGACACGCTGGCGGCGCTCGTCCGTGCCCACGGGGACGAGGCGTGGGAGTTGCTGCTGAGCGTCTACGACCGGACGGCGGACGTGCCCGTGCCCGCCCCGGGCGGGACCNTGGTGCACGGGCTGCGCTGCGTGGCCTCGGGCCCCGGGTGGATGTTGAGCCGGCTCGTCGGGCCGCCGGACCTGGTGACCGACCCCAATCCGGTCGTGGAGCGCGTGCTCGGACTGCGGAACACCACCCGGCTGCTGACCACCATCGTCCGGTTGACCCGGTCGCTGGGGCTCACCGACCTGGTCGTCCCACCCGCGCCTGTGGTGCTCCCGGACGATCTCGCCGCCGCACTCGCCGCACACCCGGACTCGGCCCACGGGTTCGCGGCGCTGCCGCCCACCCAGCGCCGCCAGTACGGCCAGTGGGTGGCGTCCTCGAAGCAGCAGTCGACCCGCGAGGCCCGGATCGTCCGGATTCTGCAGCGGTGCGCGCCGCGGCGATAGCGGGGCGCGGCACCGCACCCTGGTCCGGCGGGCCGGTCACGTCTCACCTTGTCGGACGGCCCGGAGGCGGGGGCATAGGGTGTCGGCCGTGTCCCGCCTCACCCTCCGTCCGCATGGGCCTGTCCATCGCGGCAGCCGTGGGCGTGTACGGGGTGTCGTTCGGGGCTCTGNGGGTCGCGGCCGGACTGACCGTGCCGCAGACCTGCGCGCTCAGCCTGCTGATGTTCACCGGCGGCTCGCAGTTCGCCTTCATCGGGGTCATCGCCGGCGGCGGGACCCCGCTGGCTGCGTGGTCGGCGGCGACCCTGCTCGGCGTCCGCAACGGCGTGTACGGGATGCAGTTGAAGGCCTTGCTGCGGCCCCGGCCGGCCATCACCCCGCTGATGGCGCACCTGACGATCGACGAATCGATGGCCACCGCCGCGGCACAGGAGGCCAAGGACGAGGAACGCCGCGGCTTCTGGACGGCCGGCGTGGGCGTGTTCGTCTTGTGGAACACGTTCACGTTCCTCGGGGCGATGGTGGGCGACGCGCTGGGCAACCCGGCTCGGTTCGGGCTGGACGGGGCCGCGGTGGCGGCCTTCCTCGGCCTGCTGTGGCCGCGGCTGCACGGGCGGGACCCCATCGTGATCGCGGTCGCATGCGCGGCGGTGACGATCCTGTTCATCCCGCTCGTCGCGCCCGGGATCCCGATCCTGATCGCCGCGGCGGTGGCGGCGGCCGTCTGGTTCGCCCAGCACCGGAGGAACCCCGCATGAGCGAGTTGTGGTGGTGGATCCTGGCGGCCTGTGCGGTCGCCTTCCTGATCAAACTGGCCGGTTACCTGTTGCCCGACTCCTGGCTGGATCGACCCTTCGTCCCGCCCCTGGCCGCGGCGCTCACGGTAGGGCTGTTGTCGTCGTTGACCGTGACGAACGCGGTCGCCTCCGGGCAGCGGCTGGCGCTGGATTCACGGCTGCTCGGGCTCGCCGCGGGCGCCATCGCGCTCAAGCTGAAACTCCCTNACATCGTGGTGGTGCTGGTCGGCGCGCTCGCCACCGCCGGCGGACGGGCGGCCGGCCTCCCTGATCGGGAGCGTTGTCGGCGGCCGACCGGCGTCCTTGGACGGTCCCCGCATGGTGGCTCCTGGCGCGGGGTGTCTCAAGACAGCCACTCTTCGCGCGAAGGGCCGTTTCCACAAGGGGTGATGCGCGGGGGTGGCCATGGGCGGTCGGATCGTGCCACGGGACGGCGGACGGACGGGCGGGCCCGCCCGATCGAGGGGCCTGTCGGCAGGAGCCTGTGGCCGGCCCCTCAGGCCCAGCCGGCGATCAGCGCCGCCAGGCCCCGTTCGAACTCCGCGTCGGGCGCGAACCCGTACCCGTCCGCCATCGCCGCCACCACCTGCGGGTGGGATTCGGCAGTGAGCGCGGCGAGAGCCGGCGGCACCGCCGCCCCGGGGGCCGCGATGGCCTCGGCGAGGGTCTTGCCGATGGTGTAGGCGGTCAGGCAGTCGAGCAACTCCATCGCGTCCCGCGGCGCCAGCCCCGCCCGGACGAGCCGGCCCAGTGTGTCGTCCACGAGGCGGAGCATGGGGCTGGAGACCGACGATCGGGTGCCGGCCAGCGTGACGGCCCGCGGGTGATCCAGCAGCCGGCGCCGGAAGTCGCGGAACACGGCGGCCAGCACCTCCTGCCAGGTCTCGTCCGGTTGCGGCGGTGGCAGGACGACCCCGCCCCACAGGTGCTCGAGGATCCCGTCGTGCAGGGCCGCCTTGTTGGGCACGTGGTAGTAGACCGCCATCGGGTCGACCCCGAGGGCCTCGCCGAGCCGTCGCATGGACAGCCCGTCGAGTCCTTCGGAGTCGACCAGCCGCAGGGCCGCCTCGATGATGCGGGTGCGGGTCAGCGGGGTCCTGACGCGACTCTCGGGGCTCATGCGACCACTGTGGCACCAGCGCGCAGGGTGCGCGGCGCGACCGGGCGCGGACCGAAGAACAGTTCGCGATCCTGACGACCACGACCGCCGCCACGACTAGCAGCACCGCGGTCTGGATCAGCTTGCTGTCAGGGTGGGTGAGGAAGATCTCGTTCACGAAGCCGGCCGTGATGTGGAACACGATCGCGACGGTGATGCTGCGGCCGGTCCGGTAGTACAGCCAGTTCATGATCAGCACGAACGGGATCATGCTGAGCGGGAAGTTGAGCGCGTGCAGCCAACCCTGGGCCACGACCTCGCTGTGGTAGTAGCCCTTGATGAAGGCGAGCGGGGCGTGCCAGAGCGTCCAGAACACCGTGAACACCATCGAGGCGGGGAACAGCCGCATCCGGGTGAGCAGCGCGTCGGTGCCATAGCCGTGCCAGGCCAGCTCTTCCAGGACCGGCGCGAGGACGAGGACGGACCACACGGGCAGCAGCCCGGAACTGAAGGTGAACCCGTCGCGCAGCAGGAACTGCTCGGCGCTGTAGCCGAATAACAGCGAGATCGCCTGGGCGACCAGCAGGCTGACCAACAGCAGCCCGAAGGCGCACGCGATGTGGAACCGGGAGGCGCCGCGACGCCAGAGCAGCCGGCTCCTGACGTCCGCCCACAGGCCACGGCGGTGGACCAGCCACGCAGCGATGGCGGCCGGGGCGCCGAGCCCGAGGACACCGAGGATCAGCGTCCCCCACTGCACCAGGACGGTTTGCTCGGGCAGGTGGCTGAGGTAGGCCGCCCCGAACCACGGGACGAACGACGTGAGCGTCGAGGCCGCATAGAACGCAAGCGGCCGGTTGTAGCGACGGGCGACCGGATCAACGGCCGCGGGGCCGGCGGTGAGGGTGGGAGCAGCGGTTGCCGTGGTCATGATGACTCCTTGTTTCTACGTTGTAGAACTGACTCTACGATGTAGAAACACCCAAGTCAACTGGCCGCATGCCGGTCGAGCCAACCCGGCCCGTCGAGCTGTCGAGACCCGCGGGAACCCGGCGGCCGAGCCCGTCGGCACCCCGACCCCGCGGAGACCCGGCGGCCGAGCCCGTCGGCACCCCGACCCCGCGGAGACCCGGCGGTCGAGCCCGTCGAGACACCGCCAGAATCCCGGCGGTCGAGCCCGTCGAGACCCCGGGACCCCGCGGAACCCCGGCGGTCGAGCCTGTCGACACCCCGGGCCCCCGGCGGTCGAGCCTGTCGACACCCCGGGCCCCCGGCGGTCGAGCCTGCCGAGACCCCCGCGGGAATCCGGCGGTCGAGCCCGTCGAAACCCCGGACAATCCCGGCGGTCGAGCCTGTCGAGACCCGGACAATCCCGGCGGTCGAGCCTGCCGAGACCCCGCGGGACCCCGGCCGTCGAGCCCGTCGACACCCCGGACAACCCCGGCGGTCGAGCCTGCCGAGACCCCGCGGGACCCCGGCGGTCGAGCCCGGCGGTCGAGCCCGTCGAGACCCCGGACATCCCGGCGGTCGAGCCTGTCGAGACCCCGGACCCCGCCAAACCCCGGCGGTCGAGCTGTCGAGACCCCGGTGACCCCGCGGAGACCCAGCGGTCGAGCCCGTCGAGCCCGTCGAGACCCCGAACCCCGCGGGCCCCCGGCGGTCGAGCCCGTCGAGACCCCGGACAATCCCGGCGGTCGAGCCTGTCGACACCCCCGGCGGTCGAGCCTGTCGAGACCCCGGACAATCCCGGCGGTCGAGCCTGTCGAGACCCCGGGATCTCCACTCGGTGGTTTCGACAAGCTCAACCACCACCAGGAAGCTGCCCACACCCCGGCGGAACCCCGGCGGACCCCGGCGGTCGAGCCCGTCGAGACCCCGGACAATCCCGGCGGTCGAGCCTGTCGAGACCCCGGGACCTCCACTCGGTGGTTTCGACAAGCTCAACCACCACGAGGCCGCTGCCCGGACCCCGGCGGACCCCGGCGGTCGAGCCTGTCGAGACCCCGGGATCTCCACTCGGTGGTTTCGACAAGCTCAACCACCACTTGGCGGCTGTGGAGACCCGGGTCACGAGGTCAAGTGGTTTCGACAAGCTCAACCACCACCAGGAGGCTGCCCAGCCCCGGCGGACCCCGGCGGTCGAGCCTGTCGAGACCCCGGGCGCCGCAGCGGTCAGCGGGCCGGGCGCCGGGCGATCACGTGGAACACGTGCCAATGCTTCGGGCCGCCGAAGGAGTCACCAGGGCGNTCCTCCTCGTCGAAGTCCACGAGGTCGAGCCCCTCCAGCAGGCTCAGCGCCTCGTCCTGGGTGACGAACCGCTCCCCGTTGCCCTCCAGCCGCTGGGAGTCGCGGTCACCGAACAGCTGGCAGGCCAACCATCCNCCGGGACGAAGGGCGCCGCGCAGGACGCCCCACAACGAATCGAACGCCTCCCCNGCGTAGGGCAACGAATAGCCGGCGTAGATCAGATCGGCCGGCGGCAAGTCCCCGGCNGACGCGAAGGGTGCCGTCCTGACCTCCAGGAGCCCGGCGAAGTCCTCGCCGTGGCCACGGATGCGCTCAGCGGTCGTCGCGTCCCCGTCCAGCGCCAGCACCCGCCAGCCCGAGCGCAGCATCGCGCCGGTCTTGACCCCNGACCCGGCGCCGACGTCGATGGCCTGGCGGCCCTCCCCNGGCCCCGCGAGACCCAGGACGCGGGTGCACAGCGGCCGCGGCTCCCGGACGGCCCGGCTTTCGTTGTAGGCGGCCCACTCGGCGGCGTCGAAGCGCATCGCTAGAAGTCCTCGCCGATGACCCCGTGGCTGCGCAGCAGCGTCGCGAGCCGTCCGGCGTTGTCGAGCCGCCCTGCGGCCAGCCTGTCGAACCCCTCCGCGGCCCGAGCGACCAATGCGGGGTGGGCCGGTGGATCAGGTCGGAGATGTCGACCTCGAGCATCTGGTGCACCGCCGCCGACAGCCCCGCCGCCTGGGCCCCCGCCACGTTCGCGGGCATGTCGTCGATCATGAACAACTCCTCGGGGCGCAGCCCGAGTGCGTCCGCGATGTGCCGGAAGTAGGCCGGATCGGGCTTGGCCAACCCCATCTCGAAGGAGTAGAAGGAGTGGTCGAAGTGGTCGGCGTATCCGTAGCTGCGCTGCATGTGGGCGCCGCGATAGGACTGCTGGTTGGTGGCCAGCGCCGTCACGAAACCGGCCTCCCGGAGCCGGTCCACCAGGGCGAGCGCGTCCCGGTCGGGGACGATGTCGTCCCAGTTCTCGAGCACCTCGTCAGCTCGTCCGGGACGGCCGCGAGCGGCCAGCACCTCGTTCAGCAGTTCGCGGAAGTCACCCTCGCCGGTGATGGTGGTCTGCTCCGCCGCGAACGCTTCGGCGAGGAAGCCGAGGCCCCCGATCTCGTCGAAGCGGTCCAGCCACCCCTCGCGGGGCCACTGGATCACCCCGTCGGCGTCGAACAGGACGGCGCGGATTGGGGTCTGGGAACTCATGCTCCGATCCTTCCCGATTCCCGTGCCGCCCGGGGCCAGTTCACGCGGTGGGATGCCGGCCCGCCATGCCGCCTCTCGTTTCAGTACAGCGACCTGGGCCCCGCCGACGAGCTGGTAGCGCAGGCCGAGAGAGATGTGGAACAGCACGGACGCCTTCGTCGCCTCCTCGACAAACGGGCGACGTAGATCGCGGTGCGCGCGCCCCGAGGCGGGGTTCTGGCCCGAGATGCCCATCGATTCGGCGGCGAAGGTGCTGATCGCCATGGAGGTCGCCGTCGACAGGCACGCCCCCAGCCGAGGGCCAGGACATGAGCGGGCGCTGGGGGCGGTAGCGGTCGAGCCAGACGAAGAGCACGATCCAAACCGCCAGGGTGGGCCACGCGTAGGAGGCCGCCTCGCGGATCGCCGCGTTATTGATGCCCGGCAGCTCGCCGCCCTTGACCTTCTGGGGCGCCGTGATGAGGTCGTTCATCCACCACAGGCAGGCGGCGTGGACGAGGGTGGCGCCGAGGGTGAGCCACGTCCAGCCGTTGCGGACGAGGCGCGACGCCCACGGACGCCGCTCCGCCGGCCCGACCGGGGTGCCGTTGGCGCGGCGGGCGCGGACGCCGATCAGGTCGGCGGTCGTGCGTCACAGAGTACCGGGCGGCTCCTGAGTCCCCGGGCGCCCGCGGGGGTCGTGGCCCCCACCAGCGACGAGCACCCGATCCACGCGGCGACGCTGCGCCGCGCGAGGGTGGATCCCTCCAGTTCCACCGCGCCGGTGCGCCGGGCGTGGTCCCAGCCGACCTCGCCGCGCCAGATGCGGGTCAGGTCCCGCAGCGTGGTGGTCACGGTGAGGTCGACGGGGTGCCCGGGATCCACGTCGCACACGTCCACTGTGTGGTCGACCACGACCAGCCACCACCACCGCCCCTGCGCGGCGAGGTCACGGAACTCGACGGCGACGGTCGTCCGGCCGGCCGGCCACGCGGCCCCGTCGATGGTCCGGCGCATGTCCCACATGAGCAGGTGGGGNTCGAGGTCCTCGTCGCCCAGCGTGGTGATCCAGGTCAGGCCCCAGCGCCCCAGCCCGTTGACGACCTCGACGAGGTCGAGCCCGCTGGCCGTCAGCTCGTAGGCCGAGCGTCTCCCTCCGGCACCNTGGCGAACGATGCCGAACCGCTCGAGGGAGTGCAGCCGTTTCGACAACAAGGCCGGCGACATGCGNGGAAGCCCGCGCCGCAGTTCGTTGAAGTGCCGGCTGCCCAACAGCAACTCCCGCACGACGAGCATCGTCCACCGCCCGTCGAGGATCTCCATGGCCTTCGCCACCGGACAGAACTGCCCGTAGCCCGTCACCCGCCTTCACCTCCCACCGCCATGACACCGCCTCGCAGCACCCGCGTCCAGTACAGAACCTGAACTGGCCGGGCGGGCGGCGTCCGGCCGACGCTAGGCGAAACCAACCGGACAGGAGGATGCAGATGACGACCACGACAATCCCGGACGCCGACCGTCGCGACCCGGTCAAGGCGAAGCACCGCGCGATGTGGGCCAGCGGCGACTACCCCTCGATGGCGGCCGAACTCGTGGCGCCGCTCGGACGGGCGTTGGTCGCCGCGACGGCCGTGGCGGCGGGTGAGCGGGTGCTCGACGTGGCGGCCGGGACGGGGAACGCCGCCGTGGCCGCGGCCNAGCCAGGGGCCCATGCGGTCGCGTCCGACCTCACCNCCGAACTGCTCGACGCCGGACGCCGCCGCCACCCCGGCGTCGCCCTCTGGGTGCGGGCCGACGCCGAGGACCTCCCCTTCCTCGACGCCGACTTCGACGTCGTGTTGTCGTGCATCGGCGCCATGTTCGCCCCGGTCCACGAGCGGACGGCCGCCGAGGTGCTGCGCTTCTGCCGCCCGGGCGGCCGGGTCGGGCTGCTGGCCTGGGCGCCCGACGGCTTCATCGGGGAGATGCTCGCCCTCATGCGGCCGCACGCCGCTCCCCCTCNNCCCGGGGCCTCGTCGCCGCTGCTGTGGGGCGTCCCGGCGCATGTCGCGTCCCTCCTCGGCGACGGCGTCACCGACCTCACGACCACACGGGCCCGCCTGGCGGTGGACCGCTTCGCCCACGAGCCGCCCGACGGGCTCCGCACCTACTTCAAGGAGCGCTACGGACCGACGATCGCCGTCTACCGCAACCTCGCCGACCGGCCCGGGGATGCCGAGGCGCTCGACGCCGCGCTCGACGACCTGGCCGCGCGCCACCGGAACCCGGACGGCTCGATGGAGTGGGACTACGTGATCGTCACGGCCACCAGGGCCGCGGCCTGAGGGTCTCGGGAGGTTCACGAGCCCGGGCCGCGGGCTGGCCGCATCCCGCTCGGCACGAACCGCCCCCACGACCCCGGCTGCAGCAGGGCGGGCGGGTGCCGACCGGCGCGGTCGGGCTCGCGGGCGCGTTCTCGGGGTGTACCCGCGCGTCGCCGGGCGGGTGGCAGTTCATCGGCCCGTCCTCTTGGACCCCACGCGCACGGACGTGCGGGGACGCCCGCCGCGGCACCACCAGCCGCGGGTCGCCGTCGACGAGGTAGGCGAAGCCAGGCGCGAAGCAGTCGAACCCGACGCGCCACGGCGTCCCAGCGTGGGCGGCGACGACCTCCTACGCCGAGGGAGCGCAACTCGGTGCCCAGCCTGGCCGCAACCTCTCGAAAGCGTGTTTCGTCGCGGATCCGGTGGTAGGCCGCCGCGACCGGGGCCGGCTTCGGGGTCGCGGTCCGCAGATCGACGCCCGCATGGTGCCAGCCGATCCGAGCGGCGATCTCCGGTTTGTCCAGGTCGCCGCCGGCAACGATCAGGGGNACCCAGTGCCGCAGCGCGGCCAGAACCCCGCCGAACCCGCCGTTGGTGATCACCACCGACGTGCGCGGAAGCAGTTCCGAATAGGGCAGCATCCGCGCCACCCGGGCGTTCGCCGGCAACGGGCCGGGCAGTTCCGGGGCCCGATGGCCGAGGCCGACGACGACGAGCACGTCCTCGTCGGCGAGGGCCCGCAGCGTCGGCCGGATCAGGTCGTCTTGGTCGAGGTTCGCGGTGCCCTGGGTCGCGTGGACGACCGGCACGTCCGCGCTCTTCACGTCGTCCCACCACGGCGGGAGGTCGGACGCCAGCTGCGGACGGCCGTCGTCGGTCAGGTCGCCCACGAACCGGACGTGGGCCGGCAGATCGTCACGCGGGTAGTCCAGGCCGGGCGCCCCCGAGCTGACGACCAGTTGCGGCGAGAACCACATGGTCGCGAACGTCTCCGCGTCGGGAGGCAGCCCGACCCCGCGNCGAGTCCTCTGGTACCGCCGGGTCAGGGCGCTGGTGCCGGCCTCNGACAGGCGCCCGAGCACCGCGTCCCTGACCGCTCCCAGCCGTCCCGGAAGCGGGGTCAGCCCGAGGCCGACCGGCGGGATTCCCCGGCCCGGCAACCACACCGCCACGGGTGACACGCTTGCCCAGCGCGATCCGAGGCTTTGGGCGGCGAACCGCCTGCCCAGCGCGAGGGGNTCGCCGGGGATCAGGTCCCACGGCTGTTCGGCGTGAGCGGCCAGCAGGTCAGCGCATTGGGCGGACGCCGTGCCGAGGAACAGGTCCTCGAGGTTGATCAGCATGTGCCGGAAGCCGCGTCGCTCGCGCATCCTGGGAAACGTCGCGGCGTAGTTGCGTTCGTCGAAGTCTGGGGCNGTTGCGCACGGGATCGGACGAGCGCCCACCGCCTCGAGCCAAGGGGCGTAGGCCCGGCCGGTGTGCACCCGGACGTCGTGACCCCGGCGGAGGAGTTCCACCGCCACCGCACGGATCGGCACGGCATGTCCGGCGAACGGCATCGCCGTCAGCATGATCGTGGCCATGGGCGAGTGTCCTCCGGCCGGAGGCGCACGCGCAATGCGCACATGTGCGGGATGGGGCGGGGCCTCTCCCCGCGTGCCGGACGCCTCCGGCTCGAACGTGACCACCACGTCGTCGGTGCCGTCGTCGGCCCCGCCGGTCAGCCAGATCCAACTGAACGCGAGCCGACTCGGTGCCGTCACCTCGCGGTACTCCCCGTACTCCGATCCCCGCCGCCGCCGACTCGATGCGGTGGGCACCGCCGACCCGCGGAGGGTGACCGCCGGCGAGACGATCCCACGGTCGGGCGCTCGACTCGTGCCTGCCCAGCGGAGAGGCTCAGCGCGCTCCGTCCGTCCGCGCAACGCGAAGGGTCCGCGCCCACAGCACCGCGGCCAGGGTGGTGACGATGACGCCGATCCCCACTGGAGAACGCCCGTCACCTCGAAGACGACGTTGCCGGGAGGGACGTAGAACGGGGCCGGGTACATTCTCGACAGCAGGCCGTGGTCGACCCCGCTGGCGTAGAGCGCGTCCTTGAGGACGTGGTTGTAGCCGCCCTCGAACCACCCGATGACGCCGCCGACGATCAGCCCGGCGGTGAGCACGAACGTCCGGCCCCACCACACCGATGCGCGGCGCCAGTACCCCACGAGCAGCAGGATGAGGGCGATCACGCCGAGGATCTGGCCGTTGATCCGCCAGGCGGACTCCTAGATCACGCCGCCGTAGACGTGATGGAACGCGGTGAGCGCCAGTTCGGCGAAGGCCGCGATCAACGTCGCCCGCCACAGCCAGGGGGACCGGATGCGCGCCCCCGCGGTGGCGTTGCCGTCCGTTCGGCGCCGGGCGGCGGGACCCCGGACGGCGACCGAGCCGCTCGCGGGACCGGACGAGGTGGCGGCGCTATCGGCACCGCTCGTGGTGGCAAGCGGGTCGGGCGCCCCGCCGGCGGGGGCCGACTGGGCCTTCGTGTTGCTGGTGATCATGTTGCCGGTGATCANCGTTGTCCAACCTCCTTTTCTCGAACACAATGTTCGATATCTACGGTGAACGAGGAGCCGTGATGACGCCAGCCAAGGCCGAGGGGATGCCGAACAGCAGGCGCCCGGACCGTTCGACACCGGACGATCCGCGGGCGATCCGGTCCCGGTCACGCATCCAGTCGGCCCTGCTCGGCCTGCTCCGGACGCACCCGATGGAGACCGTGACCGCGACCGAGTTGATCCGGCGCTCGNGGGTGAGCCGGTCGACGTTCTACGCACACTACTCGACGGTTGAGGAGGTGCTGGACGACGCCGCCAGCGCGCTCGAGGGCTTCGTCGCCGGCGGGTCGCCCGGCCTGCCCGACCTGGTCGCCCGCCTCTTCGGGCATGTGGCGGACCACCGTCCGCTGGCCGCAGCTCTGCTGGCAGCAGAAGGCCCGAACTCGCCGGCCGGCCGACGCGGCGCTCTGCTCGTCCAGGAGGTAGCGGGACGGCTGGACGACTCGGACCCCCTCGCCGCACACGCGGTCGCCGCCGCGCTCGTGGCAGTGCTGCGCTGGTGGGTGAACGACCCCACGCCCCCGATCCCGGACGACACTGCCCGCAGGTTCGTCGCCCTCTGGACGCCGACCGTCGTGTCGAGCCGGATCGGCTGAGCCGTGCGGAAGCCCGCCGAGCGGATGGCCACCCGTCCGGCTTTGGCGTTGCGGACGAGGCCCGCCGCGACCTGGACATGGACGTGGCCGTAGCCGGTCACGTCGGGCGGTGTGGTGACGCAGCCCCGTCAGCCCTCCAGGAACTCCGCGCCGAGCCAGTCGGCCGGGATCCCGAAGCCGTCCACCAGCGCCTCGGCGTGCGGCCGCAATTCGGCGCAGAGCGCGTTGATCTGCGCCCGGACGGCCTTGGCCCGGCCCGCCGACAGCCGGTTGTGCTCCTGGAACCAGCCCGCGTCGGCTTCGATGCTCGACAGCGCGTAGAGCGTGCAGAGCCGCTCCATGACCTCGCGGGTCTCCTCGTCCGGGCACTCGGCGATGCCGGCGATGAACGCGTCCAGGACGATCCGGTCCATGTGCACCCGCCCGGCCAGCAGGACGTGATCCTGCAGCCGGTTCAGCGCGTCGAAGTCGTTGCGCTTGACCGCGGCCATCCGGCGCGCGAGCCCGTCGACCACGTGCCGCTCGCGCTCGGTGAACATCCAGGCGTGCCAGCCCCGGTCGAACAGGGTCGCCTCCTCGCGGCGCCGTTGCGCCCGCTGGACGAGCCGATCGACCAACAGGCCGGCGCCTGTCCGCTCGATCACCGCGTGCCCGACCATCCGCGCCGAGGCCTGGACGACCCCACCCGGNTCGAGTTCGTTCCACGCCTCCTTGAAGTTGGTCAGCACCCCNTTGGCGACCAGTTGCAGCAGGACGGTGTTGTCGCCCTCGAACGTGGCGAACACGTCCGCGTCCGCCCGCAGCTGGGTCAGCTGGTTGGCGGAGATGAAACCGGCGCCGCCGCACGCCTCCCGGCAGGTCTGCAGGGTGTCGTTGGCGAACCGCGTCTGCAGCGCCTTGAGCCCGGCGGCCAGCGTCTCCAGTTCCCGGTGCGCGACCGGGTCGTCGGACGAGCCCTCCCACAGCAGCTCCAGCCGACCGATCAGCTCGTTGTGGGCGAAGCCCAGCGCGTACGCCTCGGCGATCGCGGGCAGCAGCTTGCGCTGGTGGGCGAGGTAGTCGAGCAGCAGCACCTCGTCCGTGCTTCCCGGACGGACGAACTGGCGCCGCCGCAGCGCGTACCGGGTGGCGATCGACAGGCCGCGGCGGGCGGCGATGGCCGCGCCGGCGCCGATGCAGATGCGGCCGCGCACCAGCGTCCCGATCATCGTGAAGAACCGCCGGTTCGGGTTGGCGATGGACGAGTGGTAGAGCCCGTCGTCCCCCACGCCCCCGTATCGGTCGAGCAGCATGTCGCGCGGCACCCGGACGTGGTCGAACGCGATCGTCCCGTTGTCCACGCCGAGCAGGCCGCCCTTGTGGCCGTTGTCGCCGGTGGTGACCCCGGGCAGGTCGCGGCCCCCTTCGTCGCGGATCGGCACGAGGACGCAGTGCACCCCGTGCCGCACCCCGTGGACGATCAGCTGGCCGAAGACCGCGGCCATCCGGCCGTGCTCGGCCGCGTTGCCGAGGTAGGTCTTGGTGGCCGAGGGNGTCGGCGAATCGATCACGAACCCGTCGGTGCGCCGGTCGTAGGTGATCGTGGTCTCCAGCGACATCACGTCGCTGCCGTGACCCACCTCGGTCATCGCGAAGGCGCCCAGCAGCCGCAGGTCGAGGGTGTCGCCGAGGAACCGCTCGTGGTGGCTCGCCGTGCCGAGGTTGACGATCGCGCCGCCAAACAGGCCGTGNCCGGCCCGGCCGAAGCCGGCGGCGACGATCGTCTGGACCCGTTCCAAGGTCCAGGCTCGGGCCTCGGTCATGGTCAGCGCGGGGTCGCGCAGCATCCCGGACGCCGGCCAGGCCGCTCGGGAGGCTCGGCGTCCCTCGGCCCACCGGCCGTCCAGGACGTCGGCCAGCTTGGTCGCCAGCGTCCGGCCGTCGGGAGCCGCGCCACCCCCAGCCGGAGCGGGCGTCCCGTGGCCGACTGGCGGGTGCGCCGCCCCACCGCCCGCGGCAAGGGCGGGACCGGTCGGGGCGTGGTCGAGGGTCCGGGTCATGAACGTCCTTGTCAATCAGCGGCTGAGGACCGCGGCGGGGGCCGCCGCGGCGAACACCGGACGGAAGAAGTCGGTGAGGTCGGTGACCACCTGGCTGCGTGGCCGGCGCATCCCCGCCGCAACCCACTGGGCGGAGACGGCGCGGACGAACCCCACGAGGCCGTGCCCGAGGGAGTCGGCGGTGTCGGCGTCGTAGCCGTGGCCGCGCAACACCGCGCTCACCTGGTCGCCGATGCGGTTGGTGAGCCCGGTGACCGGATCGTCGTCGATGGGCCGGTCCACCAGCGGCCGGTTCATGACGAACCGGTAGATCTCCGGGTCGCGTTCGACCAGCCCGAGGTAGGAGGTGGCCATGTCGGACACGAGCCGGGCCAGATCGTCCGGCCGCTCCCAGGTCACGGAGGTGTGCAGGTCGGCCAGGATGTTCTCGGCGACCTTCTCGACCACCGCGAGGTACAGCCCGACGCGGTCGCCGAAATGGCGGTAGATCACGGTCTTGGACGTGGCCGCCTCGGCGGCGATGTCCTCCATGCCGAGCCGCGCGCCGTGCCGCCGGATGGCGCGCAGGGTCGCCTCGACCAGTTCCCGCCGCCGTTCGACCCGGTGCTCGGCCCAGCGGGTGTCCCGTCCGTCCGCCTTGCTCACGAAACTCACAGTACCGCGTACTGCACGTACCTGCTACCGTTTGTCACGGATATCTCGCGAAGGAGTGAGCCATGGGAACGCTGCGCAACGCCGTCATCGTGGGCGGCAACCGGGTGCCGTTCGGCAAGGCGNGGGGCGCGTACGCGAACGCCTCGAACGAGGATCTGCTGACCGCCGCACTGGACGGCCTGGTCGCCCGCTTCGGGCTCGCCGGCGAGCGGATCGGCGAGGTCGCCGGCGGTGCGGTGCTGAAGCACAGCAAGGACTTCAACCTCACCCGCGAGGCGGTGCTGGGCTCGGCTCTGGATCCGACGACGCCCGCCTACGACGTCCAGCAAGCGTGCGCGACGAGCCTCACCGCGACCATCCAGCTGGCCAATCGGATCGCGGTCGGGCAACTCGACTCCGGGATCGCCGGCGGCGTCGACTCGATGTCGGACGCCCCCGTCGCCGCTTCCGACCCGCTGCGCCGGGCCCTGTTGCGGATGAACGCCGCGCGCACCTGGCAGCAGAAGCTGGCGGCCCTGACGAAGCTCCGCCCGGCTGATCTCGTCCCGGTCGCCCCGCAGGCCGCCGAGAAGCGAACGGGCTTGTCGATGGGCGAATCGCAGGCGCTGACGACCGCCGCGTGGGGCATCACCCGCCAGGCGCAGGACGAGTTCGCCGCCGCCAGCCACACCAAGCTCGCCGCCGCGTGGGCGTCCGGCTTCTTCGACGACCTGGTCACCNCCTACCTCGGCAACACCCGCGACCAGACGCTTCGTCCGGACACCTCGGTGGAGAAGCTCGCCGGCCTCAAGCCCGTCTTCGGCGGCCCCCACGGGACGATGACCGCCGGCAATTCCACCCCGCTCACCGACGGCGCGGCCACCGTCCTGCTGGCCGAGGAGAGCTGGGCCCGGCAACGCAACCTACCCGTCCTGGCGCGGGTCGTGGACGCCGAGACCGCCGCGGTCGACTTCCCGCTCGGCGAGGAGGGCCTGTTGATGGCGCCGGTGTACGCGATGCCGCGGCTGCTGGCCCGCAACGGCCTGACCCTGCAGGATTTCGACTTCTACGAGATCCACGAGGCGTTCGCGGCGACGGTGCTGGTGGCGCTGAAGGCATGGCAGGACGAGGCGTTCTGCCGCGACCGGCTCGGCCTCGACGCCCCGCTCGGCGCGATCGACGAGACCAAGCTGAACGTCAACGGCTCGTCGCTGGCCACCGGACACCCGTTCGCGGCCACCGGCGCCCGGATCGTCGCCACGCTGGCCAAGCTGCTGGCGGCGAAGGGCCCCGGCAGCCGCGGCNCTGATCTCGGTGTGCGCGGCCGGCGGCCAGGGGGTCGTCGCGATCCTGGAGGCGGTGTGATGAAGCTCGACCGCGTGCTCACCACGGCGATGAACTCGCCGGTCGGACGCAAGGTCACCGGCGCGCTGGGCCTGGCGGAGGCGGCCACGCTGCGCCGCGGCACGGCGACGCCGGGCGGCCCGATCGTGTTCGCCGAGCTCGCCGGGGCCTCCGGGACGGTGGCCGAGGCTCTGGCCGCGCTCCACCTCGCCCCGGCCGAACCCGTGCTCGACACCCCCGCCACCCGCACCAAGGGCGAGGACGGACGAGAACGCCCGCCCGCCTACACCGGCAAGGTCGGCGCGGTCGTGATCGACGGCACCGGCGCCGCCCGGGTGGGTGACCTGGAACGGCTGCGGGCGGTGTTGCGGCCCGCGCTGCGGGCCCTGGAGACCTCCGGCCGGGTGATCCTGGTCGGCCTCGACCCCAGCCGCCTCGACGACGTGGAGGCCGCCTCCGTCCAGCAGGCTCTCGACGGGATCATGCGCTCGGTCGGCAAGGAACTGCGCGCCGGCGCCACCTGCAACCTGATCCAGTTGGCCCCCGGCCAGGCGGCCGGCGACCTCGTAGCCGTCCTGAGGTTCCTGCTGGAGGGCCGCTCGGCCTACGTGGACGGCCAACCACTGCGGCTCACGGGCCCCGACGCCGGCCCGGCCGCGGCGGGCACCGAGCCGCGGATCGTGGTCGTGACCGGCGCCGCCCGAGGCATCGGCGCGGCGATCGCCCGCACCTTCGCCCGCGAAGGCGACCAGGTGGTGGTGGTCGACGTCCCTGCGGCCGGCGAGGCGCTGGCCCGGGTGGCCAACGAGGTCCGCGGCACCGCCCTGCAACTCGACATCACCGCCCCCGACGCGGGCACCCGGATCGCCGCCCACGTCGCCGCGCGCTACGGGGACGGGGCGAGGGTGGGCNGTGATCGTCCATTGCGCGGGGATCCTGCGCGACAAGCTCCTGGTGAACCTGGACGACCAGCGCTGGGGTGCGGTGCTGGAGGTCAACCTGGCCAGCCAGTTCCGGATGAACGACCAACTCCTCGAACCGGGCCCGCCCGGCGGCCTGGCCGACGGCGGCCGGATTGTCGGGGTGGCCTCGACCAGCGGCTGGGCGGGCAACCGCGGCCAGACCAACTACGCGGCCTCGAAGGCCGGCGTGATGGGGCTGGTGCGGGCGCTGGCGCCGACGCTGACCGGCCGCGGGATCCGGGTCAACGCGGTGGCGCCGGGGTTCATCGAGACCGACATGACCGCGACGATCCCGTTCCTGGAGCGGGAGATCTTCAAGCGCAGCAACAGCCTGCTGCAGGCCGGTAAGCCCCAGGACGTGGCCGAGGCGGTCGTGTTCCTCGCGCAGCGCGACAACGTGATGAACGGCCAGGTGCTGCGGGTGTGCGGCCAGTTGATCGTGGGGGCCTGAGATGCCCGACCGCGACGTCCGGCTGCTGACCGGCCTGCCCGCGACCCCGGGCTCTNACGCGCGGGCGCTGCTGCCCAAGAAGTCCGGAACGAGCCTTCCGCGCACCCTGGCGATGGTGCGCGACCACCGCCAGGACCGGGCGAAACTGGCCGCCTACAACGCCGTGTGCGGGTTCGGGCTCACCGATCAGGTGCCGGCCACCTGGCTGCACGTGCAGGCGTTCCCGTTGCAGCTGGAGATCCTGGCCGCCCACGACTTCCCCTTCTCGATGGCCAGCGTCGTGCACGCCTCGAACACGATGACGCTGCACCGGCCGGTCTCGGCGGGCGAGGTGCTCACCCTCACCGCGGAGGCCGCGGCCGCTCGTCCGCATCGCCGGGGGTGGNTGGTCGAGTTGACCAGCCGGGCGCTCGTCGAGGACGAGGAGGTGTGGACGGGCACCTCGGCCTACCTCGCGATGGGGGCCACGCTGCCCGGCCTCGCCCCGGTGACGGATGAGCCCGAGACCATCGGGCGGACCGAACTGCCCACGGTCGGCACCTGGCGGCTGCCGGCCAACCTCGGCCGCCGCTACGCCGGGGTGTCGGGCGATGTGAACCCGATCCACCTGAACGCCCTGGCCGCCAAGGCGCTGGGCTTCCCGCGGGCGATCATCCACGGCATGTGGACCCACGCCCGGATCCTGGCCGCCCTGTCCNCCCGGCTGCCGGAGGCCTACACCGTTGACGTGGCCTTCCGGAAGCCGATCCTGTTGCCCTCGACCGTCCGGTTCGCCGCCCGACGGGCCGAAGGCGGCTTCGACGCCGCGGTCACCAGCCGCGACGGCGCCAAGGACTTCGTCACCGCCACCGTCCGTCCGGCCTGATCTCGCTCACCCGGCGATCCGGCCCGCGCGAGCTTGAGTCTCCACGCCAGTGGCCCCGGGCAGCACCCGGGGCCACTGTCAGGGATGGGTCAGGCCTTGTGTTGCTCCAGGTAGGGCGCGGCGTTGTCCTTGGTGATCAGCGTCGTCGGGACGACGGTGTTCCGCGGGACGGACGTGGCGCAGTCGACCAGGATCTTCTTCGCCAGCTCCAGGGACTCCTTCGCGCCGGTCGGGTAGACCAGGGTCGCGTTGAAGATCCCGTCCTTGACCGCCTGGGTGCCGCCGGCGGCGTCGGTCAGACCGTCGGTCCCGATGATCGCGACCTGCCCCACCTTGTTGGCGCCCTTGAGCGCCAGGTAGGCGCCGTTGGCCATCAGGTCGTTGTTGGCGTAGACGACCTTGATGTTCGGGTGCGAGCGCAGCATCGCGTCGAACACGGTCTGGGCCTTCTCCGGCAGCCAGTCGGCCGGCTGGGTTGCGACGACCTGGATCTTCGGGTTCTTGGCCACGCCCTCCTTGAAACCCTCGGTCCGCTGCACCGCGGGCGTGGTCGAGGCGAGCCCCTGCAGGATCGCGACCTCGCCGCCGTCCGGCAGCACCTTGTCGGCCACGTACTGTCCGGCCATGACGCCGATGGCCTTGTTGTCGCCGCCCACGAACGCGGTGTAGTTGTCGTCCGCGGTCTGCCGGTCGAGCTCGATGACCGGGATGCCCGCCTTGTACACCTCGGTGACCGGGGCGGTCAGCGGCTGGGCCTCGAACGGGCTGATCATCAGCAGGTCGACCTGCTGGGTCTTGAAGTTGGCAACGTCCGAGACCTGCTTGGACGAGTTGCCTTGGCCGTCGGCGATGGAGATCTCGAACATCGGGTAGTCCTTGGCCGCGGCCTGAAGTTCGCGGTTCACCTGCTGGCGGTACGGCTCGGCGTTGTTGGCCTGGGCGAAGCCGATCCGGAACTTCTTGTCGGCACCGCAGGTCTTGGACAAGGCGCCGGCCGCGCCGCCGGACGCAGCCGCGGAGCCGGACGGGGCTGCCGACTGCACGGCGGGGTTGGCGGTGCAGGCGGCGGTGGCCAGCAGCAGGGTGGACAGGAGGCCGGCGATCAACGGGCGCCGGAGATGGTGCGTGGTCATGGGTTCCCTTTCTGGAGGACGGGGGTTGCGGGGCTTGCGGACGGGTGGGAGGAGCAGACGCCGATCACCCCTCTCGTCCGCGGTTGACCAGCCGCTGCAAGGCGGCCGCGGCGGCCACGATGACGCCGGTGGCGACGAGCTGGATGTCGGGGTTCACGTTGTTGAGTTGCAGGATGTTGTTCAGCGCGCCGAGCAGCAGCGAGCCGGCGATGGTGCCGACCACGGTGCCGGCGCCGCCCATCAGCGACGTCCCACCGATCACGACGGCGGCGATGGCGGTCAGTTCGTAACCGGCACCGTCGTCCGGGCTGCAGAAGTTCAGCTGGCCGGCGTGGACGATGCCCGACAGGGCGGCCAGCAGCCCGCAGACCGCGAACGTGAGCACGCGCACCCGGGTCACGTCGATACCGGAGAGCCGCGCGGCCCGCTCGTTGCCACCGACGGCGAACAGGTGCCGGCCGTAGGAGGTGGTGTTGAGCAGCACCACGCCCAGCGCGCTGACCCCGAGGAAGATGACCGCCGACATGGGGAGGAAGCCGAACAATCGGTCCCCGAAGTGGGAGAAGGCGACGGGCGCCATTCCGGGGGCGTCCCCGTAGTTCAGGTTGATGAACTGGTCGCTGGAAACCAGCCGGGCCAGGCCGCGGGCCACCTGCATGCCGGCCAGGGTCACGATGAACGCCTGGATGCCCAGGGTGGCCGAGATCCAGCCCTGCAACGCCCCGAAGACCAGGCCGATCACGAGGACGAGCAGGATCGCCGGCAGGGCGTCCCAGTCCTGCTTGACCATCATGGCCGACACGGTGATGCCGGCCAGGCCCAGCACGGCACCCACCGAGAGGTCGATGCCGCCGGAGATGATCACGAACGTCATCCCGACGGCGATGATCCCGGTCTCCGACACCGACCGGATGATGTTGGCCAGGTTGTCGGGGGACAGGAAGATGATCTGGCCGTTGAGCCGTGGCGAGAACACCACGCCGGCGATCAGCACGAGGACGAGGCCCACCACCGACTGGAGGCGGNNACGAGCTGGCGCGCCAGGAACGCTCCCGCGGCGGGGGTGGCTGCCGCGGGCTGCGGTGCCTTCGGCCGGGCCACCTGACTGGGTGATGTGGTCATGGGACGAGTGCCTCCTCGGTGTCGACCTGGGCCATTTCGATGAGCTCCTGGGTGGGGGTGTCGATGGGTGGGGTGGCGATGAACCGGCCACGGCGCATGACCACGATCCGGTCGCACAGGCCGAGCACCTCCGGCAACTCGCTGGAGGCGATGAGCACGGCCACGCCGCGCTTGGTGTGTTCGCGGATGAGGCGGTAGATGTCGGCCTTGGCCCCGATGTCGACGCCGCGGGTCGGCTCGTCCAGCAGCAGGACGGTGGGTTCGGTCATCAGCGCCCGGCCGAACACCACCTTCTGCTGGTTGCCGCCGGACAGCGACAGGATGTTCGCCCGGGGCGAGGACGTCTTGATCCCGAACATCACGATCGCCTGCCGGACGGCCTTGGTGAGCTTGGCGAACGACAGGAAGCCGAACCGGGAGAAGTCGCTCAGCGAGGCCGAGGTGAGGTTCTCCGCGATGTCCCGTTGGGCCACGAAGCCGCCGCCGCGACGGTCGTCGGGCACGTATGCGATGCCCGCGCCCAGAGCCGAGGCCACGCTGCGCACGTTGACGGGCTTGCCGTCGATCTCCACGGTGCCCGTCAGCCGGCCCTCGGGAGCCGCTCCGGCGAGGGTCTGCAGCAGTTCGGTCCGGCCCGCGCCCATCAGGCCCACGATGCCGACGATCTCGCCCTGCCGGACGTCGAGNGAGATCCCCTGCGGGGGCTGCCAGCCGGGGTTCTCCGTCCGCGGCGTCAGGGTGAGGTCCTGCAGCCGCAGCCGGAGCGGNGCCCTCCCGGCGGACTTCGCCGGGAACAGTTCCTCCTCGGACCGGCCCGTCAGGTGATGGACGAGGACCTGCTGCGGCGCGTCCGGGGGCAGCGTGCTGACGATCCGTCCCTCCCGCATCACCGTCACCCGGTCCGCGATCTGCGGGATCTCCTCCAACCGGTGACTGATGAACACGACCGCCACCCCGTGGGAGGTGACCTCGCGGACGAGGTCGAACAGCCGGTCGACCTCGGTGTTGTTGAGCGCCGCGGTCGGCTCGTCCAGGATCAACACCTTCGCCTCGGCGGCGAGCGCCTTGGCGATCATCACCACCTGCTGTTCCCCCAGCCGCAATTGGCCGACCAGCGTGCGTGGCGAAACGGACGAGCCGATGCGGCTGAGGGCCGCTTGGGCGCGTTCGCGCACCGCGCCCGCGTCCACCACCCACAGGAACTTCTTCGGTTCCTTGCCGAGCCCGAGGTTGTCCGCGATCGACAGCCCGTGGACGAGGTCGAGTTCCTGGAACACCGTCGAGATGCCGCGCTGCTGTGCGGCGTGCGGGGAGGCGAACCGCACCTGCTCGCCGTCCAGTTCCATGGTGCCGCGGTAGTCGGTGATGACCCCGGACATGATGTTCATCAACGTGGACTTGCCGGCGCCGTTCTCGCCGACCAGCGCATGCACCTCGCCGCGCCGCAGTTCGAAGTCGACCCCGGCGAGCGCCTGGGTGGCGCCGAAGGACTTCTGGATGCCCGTCATGCGCAGGCGGACCGGCTGCGTTGCGCCGGGCGAAGTGCCGGTGGACTCGGCGCTCTCGTCGCTGTTCTGCATCGATCCTCACTCACGTCGTCGTGACGGGTGGAACGCTAGTCAGGGCCCGATGAACGCGGTGAGAACAAGTGGCCTAAGCCCGTCAACAAACCGTGAACGACCTCAGCCGGGGCGAGCCGGTACCCGACGCGCGGCTCGGTGAGGATCACCGGCGCCGCACCGGGCGATTCGAGCTTGGCGCGCAGCCGGCGGATGTACACGCGGGTGTACTCGGTGTTGGCCGCGTAGCCGGGGCCCCAGACGCGGCGCAGCAGGGTCGCGTGCGAGACCAGTGCGCCCGGGTCGACGGCCAGTTCGCGCAGCAGCGCGAACTCCGTCGGGGTCAGGTGGACGTCCTCCCCGGCCCGGGTCACCAGCCGGCGGGTCAGGTCGATGGTGACGTCCCCGACCTGGACGGGTCCCGTCGGCTGTCCTTCGCTCGGGTGCGGCCGGCTGCGCCGCAGCGTGGCGTGAATGCGGGCGAGCAGTTCGTCGATCCCGAACGGCTTGGTCAGGTAGTCGTCCGCGCCCAGGTTGAGGGCCCGCACCTTGTCGCTCTCGCTGCCCCGCGCGGACAGGACGATGATCCCGCAGTTGCTCGCCGCCCTCAGGTCCCGGCACAGCTCGAACCCGTCCACCCGGCCCGGCAGCATCAGGTCGACCAGGACCAGGTCCGGCGACTCCCGGACGGCCAGCGCCTTGCCGTCTCGTCCGTTCTCGGCGGTCAGCACCGCGAAGCCGCGGGCCAGCAGGTTGGCGCGGACGAGGTCGCGCACGTTGCGGTCGTCCTCGACAACGAGCACGAGGCTGCGGTCGTCCATCTGGGTTCCCTTCAGTGGCGGGCGGGTTGGGGGTCGACGGGCAGGGTGAGCCGGACGCAGGTTCCGGCGGGCACGGGGACGAACTCGAGGGTCCCGTGGTGGGCGTGGGCGATGGCGCGACTGATCGACAGGCCCAGGCCGAGGCCCGGCACGTCCGTGGCGCCGTGGACATACGGCTCGAACACGTCGACCCCGAGTTCGGTGCGCGGTCCGCAGCCCTCGTCGGTGACATCGATCGCTACCGCCGCCTGGCCGTCCATCAGCGCCGGGCGGCTCGACAGACCGACCCGCCCGCGGCCGTGGCGGAACGCGTTGTCGAGCAGGTTGATCAGCACCTGTTCGATCCGGTCGTGGTCGGCCCAGATGGGCGGCACTTCGGCCAGATGGAGGGCGACCGAGGCGTCGGGGCGGCCCAGCGCGGACACGGCCGCCTCGATCACCACCTGGGTGTCGCACCAGTCGGGGTTGATCGGCATCCGGCCGGCGGCGATCGACGCGGAGTCGAGCAGCTCTTTCACGAGGCGTTGCAGCCGGTCGGCCTCGCTGGCCATGACACCGATGAACCGCTGCTGGGTGTCGGGTTCCCAGGTGACGTCCTGCTGCCGCAGGGTCGAGGCGTAGCCGACGATCGCGGTGAGCGGTGTGCGCAGCTCGTGGCTCAGCTTCCGAACCAGTTCGCGCTGCATCTCGCTGGCCTGGGTAGCTGCCCTCGCGCGGGCCATGGCGTCCTGGGCCTTCTCCCGTTCCGCCGACAGCGTCAGGGAATAGGCGGCCGCCCGGAGCAGCTCCAGCCGGTCGGGTTGGTCGTCGTCCAGCCGCGCGGCCAGCACCTGCCGGTCGGTGTCGATGTCGGTCACCACCTGCCAGACCTCGCCCGGGCCCCGGTCGACCACCCCGACCTGCCGGCCCAGGGCCCCGCCGTAGTGCGGGCTGGGTCCGATGAGGGCGTCGCAGAGGTCGCGGGCCCCACCGGGACCGGCCGGGCCGGCAGCGGTCTCGGCGAGCACGCGCAGCACCGGCCCGTCCTGGGTAAGCCGGAGCAGGACGAGTTCGTGCGCGTCGAGTTCGCGACGCAGCACCGCCATCGCACCCTGCAGGGCCGACGGTTCGTCCGGCTCCGTGGCCAACGGCTCCAGCACCTTGCGCACCGATTCGAGCACCCGGTTGCTGCGGGTCACCCGGTCCAGCAGCCGTTCGCGCTCGATCGCGGTGGCCGCCAGCGACGCGTACACCGAGATCACCTCGAGTTGATCCGGCGGTGGCCGGCCGGGCACGTCCGCCAGCCCCGAGATGACCCCGTACCGGCCTTGATGGCCTTGGATGGGCACCGACCACATGCTCACCGGCCGCACCGACGGTTGCCGGGCGGGCTGGTCGGTGCCGGCGAGGACCGTGGTCTGACCGCTCGCGAACGCGTCGGCGACCGTGGAGCCGTCGCCTGTCTGCATCGACCGGAAGTGCCGCAGCCGCTGCGGCGACAGTCCCACCGACGCGGCGAGGTTGAGCCGTCCGGGGTCGGCGTCGTCCGCCAGATGAACGCAGACCTGCGGCTGGCCGAGGGTGTTCGCGATCGAGGAGACGATGAGCGGCAGGGAGGCGGACGGCTCGACGTCGGACAGCTGGTCGACCAGGCCGGACAGCTGCGTCAGATGCCGGCGGGCGCTCNNAGCCCCGGGCAGGCCGGACATGAGCGCGACGATGTCGTCGGTGGTCAACTCGACGGTGGTGGCGTCGGTGACGAGCCGGCCATGCCGAAGGGCCAGCACCCGATCCGCCAGCGCGGTGACCTGCTCGACCCGGTGCGACACCAGGACGATCGTCACCCCACGGTCCCGCAGCTGCCGCAACTGCTCGTCCACCCGGGTCTGCGCCGGGAGGCTCAGCGCCGTGGTCGGCTCGTCCAACAGCAGGACGCGGGGGCGTCGCATCACGGCTCCGGCAAGGGCGATCAGTTGCTGCTGCCCCCGNGACAGGTCGGCGACGCGGACGCCGAGCGGAATGTCGATGCCCAGGTCGTCCAGGACCTGAACGGCCTCCTGCCGCATCCGCCGTTTGCTGAGGAACGGTCTGCTGATCTCACGGCCGAGGAACAGGTTGTCCAACACCGTGAGTTCGGCCACCAGCGCCGGGGTCTGCCACACGGCGGCCAGGTGCCCGCTCCTGAAGGCGCTGGCGGGCGGCACCCCGAAGATGTCGACGCTCCCCGGACGGGGCGCAGAGCCNCCTGCCAGCGCGGCCGTGAGGCTGCTCTTGCCGGCCCCGTTCTCACCTACCACGACCACGAGTTCGCCGGGCTGGATCTGGAAGGTGACGTCGGTGAGCACCTGCCGTTCACCGAAGCTCGCGTCGAGTCCCTGGACGCTGATAGCGGGGCCGTGCGCCGTGGGCGCGGGCCGGCCGCCCATCAAAGCAAGCGTCGCCACCGCCCGCCGCAAGCCCAAGGCGCCTCCCTTCCCGCGGCGCCAGCCTGGGGCCGCGGCCCGCCCGCCAAGCGCCCTCGGACGCATCGTTTACAGTTTCGTGATGCCTGGGCGGACCGCTTCGGCCGCCTTCAGGACGACCGCTCTCGCCGCCTGCGCACGAGCCGGTAGCCGACACCGACGCCGTACATGCCGAGGCCCGCCACCACCGACTGCCAGGGCAGCGTCGCCACCAGGACGAGGCAGCCGAGCACCCCNAGGGCCTGCAGCCAGCGGGGGTAGAGCCGCTGGTCGGGCTGCCGGAACGCAGCCAGGTTGGCGACGGTGTAGTAGAGCAGGACCCCGAACGAGGAGAACCCGATGGCTCCGCGCAGGTCCACCGCCAGGGCCACCGCCGACACCACCGCCGCGACCAGGACCTCCGCCCGGTGAGGGACCTGGAAGCGGGGATGCACCGCGGCCAGCGGAGCGGGCAGGTCGCCGTTGCGAGCCATGGCCAGCATCGTCCGTCCGATGCCGGCGAGCAGGGCGAGGAGGGCGCCGGTGGCAGCCAGCGCCGCCGCCCCGCGGACGAACGGCTCCGCCCAGGGCGCCGTCCGCCGGGCCGCCTCGGCCAGGGGCGCGGCCGAGCCGGCGATCACGTCCAGGGGCAGTACCCGGAGCACGGAGAAACCGACCGCGCCGTACAGCAGGACGGCGAGGCCCAGCGCGACGACGATCGCCCGCGGGATCGTCCGCCGGGGCTCGACGACCTCCTCGCCCAGGGTGGCGATCCGGGCGTAGCCGGCGAACGCGAAGAACAGCAGCCCGGCCGCCTGCAGCACGCCGTACGCCGACGCGGGGGCCAGGCTCAGCCCGGCGATCCCCGGCCCGCCGCCGAGCACCGCCAGGAAGCCGACGAGGACCGCGAGCACGATCGCGACGATGACCCTGGTGGCCAGGGCTGTCCTGGTCACCCCNCGGAGGTTGACCGCCGCCACCGCCACCACCAGGGCGACCGCAACGACCCGCTGCGCCAGCGGATCACCCACCAGGTAGGCCGCCACGGTCAGGGCCATCGCCACGCAGGACGCGGTCTTGCCGATCACGAACCCNCAGCCGGCCAGGAACCCNCACCAGTCGCCCAACTCCTCTCGTCCGTAGACGTAGGTGCCGCCGGAGGTCGGGTGCTTGGCCGCCAGCTGGGCCGAGGAGGTCGCGTTGGCGTACGCCACCACCGCCGCGACACCCAGCGCGGCCAGGACGCCGCCGCCGGCCGCCGTCACCGCCGGGCTCCAGACCGCGAACACTCCCGCCCCCACCATCGAGCCGAGCACGATGGTGACCGCGTCGAAGGGCCGCAGCCGGCGCGCGAGGGTCACCATGACCGCAGGTTAGTGTCCTAGGGTGAACCAGATGGAGCCCCGGACGAGCCCGCACGCACGCTCAACCCCGACCTGGTGGTGGGTGAGGACGGGCTCACGCGGCCCACCTGGGCGGCCACCGATCCCCTGCTGCGCGCCTACTACGACACCGAGTGGGGCATGCCCGTCCGCGATGAGCGGGGCGTGTTCGAGCGGCTCAGCCTGGAGGGGTTCCAGGCGGGGTTGTCGTGGGCCACCATCCTGCGGAAGCGGGAGAACTTCCGGGCTGCGTTCGCCGGCTTCGACCCCGAGGCGGTGGCGGCGTTCACCGACGCCGACCGGGAGCGGCTGCTCAAGGACGCCGGGATCGTCCGCAACCGGGCCAAGATCGACGCGGCCATCTCCAACGCCCGCGCCACCCTGGCCCTGCGCGAAACCGGCGGGCTGGCCGAACTGGTCTGGTCGTTCCGACCCGTGCGCACCCCGGAGCCGGTCACCTACGCGGATGTCCCGAGCGTCTCGGCAGAGTCGAAGGCGCTCTCGAAAGCGCTCAAGACAAGGGGTTTCGCCTTCGTCGGGCCGACCACGATGTTCGCGTTGATGGAGGCCATCGGCATCGTCGACACTCACCTGGTCGGCTCCCACCGGCGCGGCTCCTCGGGGGTGTGGCCGCGGTGAACACGGACGACGTCCGCGCCGCCTACCTCGTTNNGCCTACGACACCCAGTTGCGGACCGAGGCCGAGACCCGCTGGGCGCAGTCGGTGACCCGGCTGGGCCCGTTGTGGCTGTGCCGACGGCCCGGCAACGGGTTCATCACCTATCGCAACCTGGCCGGCATGGCGGACCTGAACGACCTCGTGAGAAAGGCCCTGGCCACCTTCGCCACGGATCCGGACGTCATCGAGGTCGAGTGGAAGACCCGCGGGCACGACCACGCACCGGGCCTGGCCGACGCGCTGGCCGCGCACGGCTTCGTGGCCGGGGAACCGGAGTCGATCATGATCGGCGAGGCCGCGGGCCTGGACGTGCCGATCGCGCTGCCACCGGGCGTGACGGTCCGGGCGGTGACTGCCCCGGAGGACGTCCGTGCGGCCTCCCTGCTCGCCGACGAGGTCTTCGACACCACGCCGGACGAGGCCATGGCGCGGACGATGGCGGCCCGGGTGGCCGACGACCCGGCGCTGCAGGTGTGGGCCGCCTTCGCCGGGGACGAGGTGATCGGTTCGGGTCGTGTCGAGGGCGTCCCCGGCACGGACTTCGCCGGCCTGTGGGGTGGGATCACCCGGCCGCAGTGGCGCGGCCAGGGCATCTACCGCGCACTGACCGCCGGCCGCGCGCGGGCCGCCCTGGCAATGGGGCACCGGCTGCTGCACAGCGACGCCACCGCGTTCTCCCGGCCCATCCTGGAGCGCAACGGCCTGCGCAGGGTGTCGACGACCACGCCCTATACCTGGCGGCGGCCAGCGCGCTGACATCACTGCACGTCAGCGCGCGCCATTGGGCGCCTCCGAGGCGGCGGCGCTCATCGCCGACCCGTCGCCCTGCGTGGGAGTCGCGACCTGCGCGGGACCGGACGGGGCGCGGCCGATGACTCAGCGGTGGGACAGGGCGCGGCCGATGGCGTCCAGCTTCGCCTCCACCGCTGCGATCCGGGCGTCCAGCCCGGCGGCTGGAGCACCCAACGGACCGGTCGCGGAGGCGTGCGCTCCTTCGTCCAGGGCGCCCGGCCGGGCATCCGCGGAGACCACGTCCGCGCCCACGGGGCCCGACCCGGGGGCCGGAGCCGGCCATGACCGTCCCCGGTTGAAGCGCCAATAGCCCACCGCGATCGTCACGACAAGGGCAACGGCGATGATCGCCAGCCGCGGCCACTGGTTGCCGGCCCAGATGGAGACCCCGACCGCGTACGTCATCGTGAACACCCCACCCAGCAGCACTCCGTTGGCCAGCACGGGCACCCGGTCGCCGAGCAGCAGGGCCGCCACCATGATCAGCGTCGCCGCGACCAGGAGCGTCAGCGCCGTGGCCAGCCGCCACGACTGCCAGGGGTCTCCGTTGTAGGGCATGTCCTCGGTGAAAGCAGGCTCGGGGAGGAAGGTGTTCACCGCGATCCCCACGAACCCGGTCACGACCAGGCCGAGGAAGATGCTGAACACCACCTGGAGGATCGATTGGCTGAGGTTTCGTTGAGCGGTCATGGGGATCCTCTTTCGTGGGGTCAGCTCAACCCTGCCACGATTGCGTCCGCCGCCCGCGCAACCGAGCCGGCAGAGAGGTCGCAGAACCAGCTCGGCTCGAACAGTTCCAGCTCCAGCAGCACCGGACGATCGTCCTCGTCGCGGGCGATGTCGACCCTGGCGTAGGTCGGGCGTGCCTGGACGGCCGTCAGCCCCCGCGCCCGGCAGACCCGTTCGGCCGCCGCCAGCGCGCCGGCGGCGAGCACCCTTTCGTCGTCCGGTGCTTCGTCGGGGTCGATGGTCTCGACGTACTCCGACCCCGTGCGCAGCCCGCCGCCGAGCGCCAGCAGCGGGCCCTTGCGGATCGCGTGCGAGTACCCCGGNTCGAAGAACAGCAGCGCCCGCTCCCCACCGTGGCGNACCGAGCGGATCGCGGGCTGCACCATCACGACCTTCCCGAGACCGAGGATGTGCCGGCCCAGTTCGAGCGCCGCTGGGTCCCCGTGGCAGAACAGTCCGGTGTCCCGGGACGAGGCGGACACGCTGGGTTTGATCACGACCTCGTCGGACGCCGTCGCGGCGATCGCCGCCGCGATCTCAGCCTGGGTCCGGCAGTACCGGACGGGGACGACAGCGACGCCCGCCGCGGCCAGCTCCCCGAGATAGGCCTTGTCGAGGTTCCACCGGATCAGGGCCGGGTCGTTGCGCACCCGGGTGAGACGATCCACGCGGTCCAGCCAGGCCAGGAACTCCTCGACACGCAGCGAGTAGTCCCAGGGCGACTTCACCACGACCAGGTCGTAGCCGGCCCAGTCGACGTCCGGCGCCCACCACAGCACCTCGTCGGCGGCGTGACCCCGATCGCGCAACTCCGCCGCCACCAGTCCGATCTCGCGGTCGGGGTCGTTGGCGGGCACGACGGTGGTGACGAGGGCGATCCGGGGCATGGCGTCATGGTAGAGGTGGCGACGATGATGACCTGATGGACGATCATCCCGGCCAGGAGGACCACCCCGACCCGGACGTCCGCCCCGACTCGGCGACCCTCGGCGCCCTGCTGCGCTGGACGGCCTCGGGCGGCACCTACCGCGTCCTGCACCTGGACGACCGGAGGGCCCTCGTGGGTCTTGAAACCTGCCTCGGCGGCGAGCAGGTGGACCGGCTCGACTCGGCCGATCCAGGATTCATCGAGTGGCTGCGCAGCCACCCCGACCCGACCTGAGCCCCCGTCCTCCCGGCCGTGGGACGGCCGCCGGATTGTGAGCGATAACGCTTTGGTAACACGACCCTGTAGCCCCATTGTGAAGGCTCACATGTGATCGCTAACATCTTGCGCGATGGCCGCGGACGGCCTCGCCGGACATTTCACCGGCAACGGACAAACAGGGAGGTTTGACCCATGAAGAAGATCTGAGTCTGATCGCCGCCGGTGCACTGGCGGTCGCACTCTCGGCCTGCTCGGGGGCACCACGGCCACCACGGGCACCTCGGCCGGCGCATCGTCCGGCGCTGCCGCTCAGGGGCAGAAGAAGGATTTGGGCCAGTTGGTCGTCGGCTTCGCCCAGGTGGGCGCCGAGAGCGGCTGGCGCACGGCGAACACCAAGGACATCCAGGCGGCGTTCCAGGAGGCCGGCATCCAGCTGAAGTTCTCCGACGCGCAGCAGAAGCAGGAGAACCAGATCAAGGCGATCCGCTCCTACATCCAGCAGGGCGTCGACTACATCGCGTTCTCCCCGTCGTCCAGACCGGTTGGGACGCGGTGCTGCAGGAGGCCAAGGCAGCGAACATCCCGGTGATCCTCACCGACCGCGCCGTCGACTCCCAGGACAAGTCGCTCTACGTCACCTTCCTCGGCTCGGACTTCGTGGCTGAGGGCAAGAAGGCCGGCGACTGGGTCGTCAACGAGTACAAGTCCGCCTCCGGCCCGGTGAACATCATCCAGCTCGAAGGCACGACGGGCTCCGCCCCGGCGATCGACCGGGCCAAGGGCTTCACCGACGTCATCGGCGCCGACTCGAAGTTCAAGATCGTGGCGAGCCAGACCGGCGACTTCACCCGCGCGGGCGGCAAGCAGGTCACCGAGGCGCTGCTGAAGGCGCACCCCGAGGTCAACCTGATCTACGCCCACAACGACGACATGGGCCTGGGCGCCATCGAGGCCATCGAGGCCGCGGGCAAGGTTCCTGGCAAGGACATCAAGATCGTGACCGTCGACGCGGTCCACGACGGGATGGTCGCGCTCAGCGAGGGCAAGATCAACTTCATCGTCGAGTGCTCGCCACTGCTCGGCAAGCAGCTGATCGACATCGTCAAGAAGCTGAACAACGGCGAGACGGTCCCGCAGCGCATCGTGACCGAGGAGACCACGTTCACCCAGGCGCAGGCGAAGGAAGCCCTGCCCAACCGTAAGTACTGACCGACACGCCTGGTGGCGGGGACTCGTGCGGCGACGTCCCCGCCACCGCCACAATCGCCTCAACGACCTCGAGGAGTCCGGATGACACAGGCAGACCAGGCGGTGACCACGGCACCGGCGCCCGAGCCGGTCGTTTCGATGTCGGGCATCACGATCACCTTCCCCGGGGTCAAAGCCCTGGACGACGTCGACTTCCGCATGTTCCCCGGCGAGGTCCACTCGCTCATGGGCGAGAACGGGGCGGGCAAGTCGACCCTCATCAAGGCCCTCACGGGGGTGTACGGCATCGACTCCGGCGACATCGTGGTCGACGGACGCCACGTGACGTTCGCCTCCNCCGCGCAGGCACAGGCCGCGGGCATCAGCACGGTGTACCAGGAGGTCAACCTGCTGGGGAACCTCACCGTGGCCGAGAACGTCCTGTTGGGACGGGAGCCGCGGCGGCTCGGCGGCATCGACTGGCGCGCCATGCGGCGCCGGGCGGCCGACATCCTCACCGAGCTCCACCTCGACATCGACCCATCCTCGCTGCTCAACTCCCACTCGCTGGCCATCCAGCAGCTCGTCGCCATCGCTCGGGCCATCGACGTCCAGGCCAAGGTGCTGATCCTGGACGAGCCCACCTCGTCCCTGGACGCGGACGAGGTGGCCGAGCTGTTCCGGGTGATCCGCACGCTGAAGGACAAGGGCGTGGCGATCCTGTTCGTCAGCCACTTACTCGACCAGGTCTACGAGATCTCCGACCGGCTGACCGTGCTGCGCAACGGCCGCCTCGTCGGCGAGTACCTCACCGACGAACTGCTGCGCATCGACCTCGTCCAGGCGATGATCGGCAAGGAGCTGTCGACCCTGGAGGATCTCGAACAGCGGGTCCAGGCCGCTCACCTCGACACCGATGCAGTGCCCTTCGTCCAGGCCCACCAGCTGGGCAAGAAGGGCGTCATCGCGCCCATCGACCTGAGCATCGCCCCCGGCGAGGTGGTCGGCCTCGCCGGCCTCCTGGGTTCCGGACGAACCGAGTTCGCGCGCATCCTCAGCGGGGTCGACAAGCCCGACTCGGGCCAGCTGAGCATCAACGGCTCCCCACCGGCTGCGCTCCCCCGGCAGGCGATCGGGCAGCGGGTCGTCTACTCCTCGGAGAACCGGCGCAGCGAGGGAATCGTCGACGAGCTGACCGTCCGGGACAACATCGAGCTGGCCCTGCAGGCCGACCGCGGCTGGTTCCGTCCGATCTCCCGCAAGCGCCAGGACGAGCTCGCGAACTCCTACATCGACGCGCTCAACATCAAGACCCCGAACGCCGACGCCCGGGTGAAGAACCTCTCCGGCGGCAACCAGCAGAAGGTGCTGCTGGCCCGCTGGCTGGCGATCGCGCCCAGGCTGCTGATCCTGGACGAGCCCACCCGCGGCATCGACGTCGGCGCCAAGGCCGAGATCCAGAAGCTGGTGTTCAGCCTCGCCGAGAACGGCATGAGCGTGCTGTTCATCTCCGCCGAGCTGGAAGAGGTGCTGCGACTGTCCAACCGGGTCGCGGTCATCCGCGACCGGCACAAGGTGGCCGAACTGGCCAACGAAGACCTCACCGTCGACGTCCTGCTGGCCCTCATCGCCGAGGGCGCGGACGCCGGCGACGCCCAGACCGAGAACGCGGAGGTGCCGGCATGAAGCTCGACTGGGGACGGATCGCCGGCAAGGGCCTGTTCTGGCCTCTGGTGATGCTGATCGGCCTACTGGTGGTGAACGTGATCGCGGTTCCGGGATTCCTCTCGGTCACGATCTCCGACGGCCACCTGTTCGGCAGCATCATCGACATCCTGCGCAACGGTGCCCCCGTCCTGCTCATCGCGGTGGGCATGACCCTGGTCATCGCGACCCGCGGCATCGACTTGTCCGTCGGCGCGGTGTGCGCGATCGCCGGCGCCGTGGCCAGCTCGATCATCCTGGACTCCCCGACCCGCACAGCCTCGGCACCGNTCGCCTGGGCTGTGACCGTGGCGCTCGGCCTCGGGGTGCTGATGGGGCTGTGGAACGGTTTCCTGGTGGCCGTCCTGGGCATCCAGCCGATCATCGCCACCCTGATCCTGATGACCGCCGGCCGGGGCATCGCGATGCTTATCACCGAAGGCCAGATCCTCACCGTGGACAGCGCGCCGTTCAAGTGGCTCGGCTCGGGCTTCGTGTTCGGCGTCCCGGTGGCGGTGGTCCTGGGCGCTCTCGTCCTGGCCGGCGCGGCGCTGCTCAGCCGGCGGACGGCGCTCGGCCTGCTCATCGAGGCCGTGGGCGTCAACCCGGAGGCCAGCCGCCAGGCCGGCGTCCGGGCCCGCGTCCTGTTGTTCACCGTCTACGCGGTCTGCGCGGTGCTCGCCACGATCGCGGGGCTGGTCCTGACCTCGAACCAGACCGCCGCCGACGCGAACAACACCGGCCTGTTCATCGAGCTGGACGCGATCCTCGCGGTCGTCATCGGCGGCACCTCGCTGGCCGGCGGACGCTACTCGCTCACCGGCACCCTGGTCGGTGCACTGGTGATCCAGACCTTGGTCACGACCGCGTACACCGTCGGCATCCCGCCGATCGCCACCATGGTGTTCAAGGCCGCCGTCGTCACCGCGGTCTGCNCTGCTGCAGTCGCCCGCCACGACCGCAGCCCTGGAACGGTGGCGAACCCGGCTGGCCCGGCGCTCGCACGCACCCGAGGCGGTGCCCGCATCATGACCACCCTCGCATCGGGCGCCCCGAAGGTCGGCACCCCGGCCTGGCTCAAGGACGTCTTCACCAGCCCCAAGTCCGGCCCCGTGCTGGTGACCGCGCTGCTGTTCATCGCCTTGTTCGTCGCCGGCGGCCTCACCTACCGCGGCTTCTTCTCCGGGCAGGTGCTGCTGAACCTGCTGATCGACAACGCCTACCTGATCGTGCTGGCGGTCGGGATGACGTTCGTGATCGTCACCGGCGGCATCGACCTGTCGGTGGGCGCGGCGGTGGCGCTGTCGACGATGATCGCGGCCAGCCTGCTGCAGAGCGGCTGGTCGGCCCCCGTCGTGATCGCGCTGATCCTGGTCGTCACCTCGATTCTCGGCCTGGCCGTTGGGCTGATGATCCAGGTCTTCAAGGTGCAGCCCTTCATCGCCTCGCTGGCGGCGATGTTCCTAGCCCGCGGCCTGTGCTACATCATCAGCAACCAATCGATCACCATCAACGACCCGTTCTTCCGGGCCATGGCCAGCACCCGGATCCCGCTGGGCTTCCGGATGAGCATCACCCCGTCCGTCCTGATCGCGCTGGTCGTGGTCGCGGTCGCGGTCTACGTGCTGCAGTACACCCGCTTCGGACGAACGGCCTACGCGCTCGGCGGCAGTGAGCAGTCCGCGTTGCTGATGGGCCTGCCGGCCGCCCGGACGAAGGTGCTCGTGTACGTGATCAGCGGCTTCTGCTCCGGCCTGGCCGGGGTGCTGTTCGCGTTCTACACGCTGTCGGGCTACTCGCTGACCGCCATCGGCACCGAGCTGGACGCCATCGCCTCGGTGGTCATCGGCGGCGCGCTGTTGACCGGCGGTTACGGGTTCGTCCTCGGCTCGGTCCTGGGGGTCATGGTGCTCGGCATCACCCAGACGATCATCAGCTTCCAGGGCACGCTCAGCTCCTGGTGGACCAAGATCTTCATCGGCTCGCTGCTGCTGGTGTTCATCGTGCTGCAGAAGGTGCTCACGTCGAGGCGCACCTGACCGCGCCGGTACGATCGGCGCACCAACTACCGACGGATGCGACATCGATGAGCGAAGATGCCGGAACGGTCAAGGCGGCCACCATCTTCGACGTGGCCCGCCTGGCGNGGGTGTCCCATCAGACGGTGTCCCGGGTGCTCAACGACCTGCCCAACGTCCGTCCGGCGACCCGGGAGCGGGTCGAGAAGGCGATCACGAAGCTCCGCTACATCCCCTCCNCCGCAGCGCGGGCCCTGGTCACTCGGCGCTCGCGGACGATCGGCATCATCGTCGCCGGTGCCCCACAGGTCGGGCCCTCGATGACCACCGCCTACCTCAACGAGGCCGCCCGCGAGGAGCGGTACGCGGTGATCATGGCGAGCCTGCTGGAATCCGATCCGTCCAGCCTGCGCCAGGCGGCGGAGATGCTCGTCCGGCAGGCGGTGGAGGCGATCGTCCTCGTGGCCACCGACCAGGCCACGCTCAACACCATCAACGCGATGGAACTCGGCGTGCCGCTGGTCGTCGTCGCCTCCCGCGGGCAGGGCACGCACCGGGTCTCGCTCGACCAGTACNCAGGGGCTCGCCGGGCGGTGCGGCACCTGATCGACCTGGGCCACAAGGAGATCCGGCACATCGCCGGCCCCATCGACTACATGGACGCCCAGGAGCGCATCCGCGGCTGGCGGGACTGCCTGGCCGAGCATGGCCTGCCCGCGCAGGAGCCACTGATCGGCGACTGGAGCGCCAACAGCGGCTACCGCAACGGCCAACTGCTGGCCGCGGACGCCACCGCCACCGCCGTGTTCGCGGGCAACGACCAGATGGCGCTGGGGGCGATCCACGGGCTGGCGGACCTGGGGCGGCGGGTGCCGGACGACCTGAGCGTGATCGGCTTCGATGACATCCCCGACGCCGCCCATTACGCCCCGCCGCTGACCACGATGCGACAGGATTTCGCCCAGCTGGGCGGGGACATCATGGAGCTGGTGCTGGCGGTGCTGGGCGACGATCAGGCGCCGAATCCGCTGCTGCGGGTGCCGGCTCTCGTCCGGCGGGCCAGTACAGCACTCCTGCGTTCCAGCTGAGTCACGACGAGATTGCAGTTCCGCGACGGACGTGGAATTCCTTGACCCCACCGCGGGACGACAAGCTAGGTTGACCACCATGTCGGAGCCCCTCGTCGTCCTGACGGACGTGAACAAGCACTTCGGTCCGTTGCACGTGCTCAGGGACATCAACCTCACCATCGGCAAGGGCGAGGTGGTCGTGCTCATCGGCCCGTCCGGATCCGGCAAGTCGACGCTCTGCCGCACCATCAACCGGCTGGAGACGTTCGAATCCGGTTCCATCACGATCGACGGCAAGCCACTGCCCGAAGAGGGCAAGGAGCTGGCGAACCTGCGCGCCGACGTCGGCATGGTGTTCCAGTCGTTCAACCTGTTCGCGCACAAGACGATCCTCGAGAACGTCACGCTCGGCCCCATCAAGGTGCGCAAGGTCCCCAAAGCCCAGGCGGACAAGCGCGCCATGGAGTTGCTGGAGCGGGTCGGCGTGGCCCATCAGGCGGAGAAGCACCCCGCCCAGTTGTCCGGCGGCCAGCAACAGCGGGTGGCGATCGCCCGCTCGCTGGCCATGGATCCGAAGGTCATGTTGTTCGACGAGCCGACCTCCGCCCTCGACCCCGAGATGATCAACGAGGTGCTGGACGTCATGGTGCAACTGGCCAAGAGCGGCATGACCATGATCGTGGTCACCCACGAGATGGGGTTCGCCCGCAAGGCCGCCGACCGGGTGGTCTTCCTCGCCGACGGCCAGATCGTCGAAGAGGCCACCCCTGAGGAATTCTTCTCCAACCCGAAGAGCGACCGCGCGAAGGATTTCCTGTCCAAGATCCTCACCCACTGAAACCACCGCTGCCGACCGGGAGCGGGCCAACCACCGAAGGAGAAACCATGAGACTACGACGCGTGGCAGCCGCCGTGGCAGCGTTGGGGCTCGCCGTCTCGCTGTCGGCGTGCGCCGGTGGGGCGGGCGGCACCGACCTCACCAAACTGCGGATCGGGATCAAGTTCGACCAGCCGGGCCTCGGCCTGAAGCAGGGCGACACCTACACCGGGCTCGACGTCGACGTCGCCACCTACATCGCGGGCAAGCTGGGCACCCCGGCGAATGCGATCACCTGGACGCAGGCGCCCAGCGCCCAGCGCGAGACCCTGATCGACACCGGCCAGGTCGACCTCGTCGTCGCCACCTACTCGATCACCGACGCCCGCAAGGAGAAGGTGTCCTTCGCCGGTCCGTACTTCATCGCCGGCCAGGACCTGCTCGTCCGCGCCGGCGACTCCTCGATCACCGGGCCCGACAGCCTGGCGGGCAAGAAGCTGTGCTCGGTCACCGGCTCGACCTCGGCCCAGAAGATCAAGGACAAGGTGCCGGGCGTGAACCTGCAGGAGTTCGCGACCTACTCCGAGTGTGTCTCCGCGCTGGCCGCGGGAACGATCGACGCCCTCACCACCGATGACACGATCCTCGCCGGCTTCGCCTCGCAGGACCAGTACAAGGGCAAGCTCAAGGTCGTCGGCGCCCCGTTCACGCAGGAGAACTACGGCGTGGGCTTGAAGAAGGGCAACACCGACCTGTGCAACAAGGTCACCCAGGCGATCAAGGACATGATCGCCGACGGTTCCTGGCAGAAGGCGGTCGACAAGAACCTGGGCCCGGCCAACTACAAGGCGCCCGCGGGCAACCCGCCCACCCCGGCGGCCTGCTCCTGACCACGACGCCGCGACGCTGCCCGTCCGCTGACCGGGCGGGCAGCGTCCGGCCCACGACCGGAACGAGGTGACGATGGGCACCATCNNCTCAGCCGCTACGACATCCTGGGCGCCTTCTGGGTGACCATCCAGCTGTCGGCGCTCTCGGCGCTGGGCGCCCTGGTGATCGGGACGATCGTCGCGATCTTCCGGGTCTCGCCGGTGCGCGTGCTGCGCTTCCTCGGCACCTCCTACGTCAACCTGTTCCGCAACACCCCGCTGACCCTGCTGATGGTCGCCAGCATTCTCGGGCTGTCGTTCATCCTCGGCCTGTCCTGGTCGGATCAGGCGAAGACCAACGCGTTCATCTGGGCGGTGATCGTGTTGAGCATTTACCACGCCGCGTTCGTCTGCGAGGCGCTGCGCAGCGGCGTCAACACGATCCCGGCCGGCCAGGCCGAGGCCGCTCGCTCGATCGGGTTGACCTTCGGCCAGTCGTTGCGGGAGGTGTTGTTGCCGCAGGCGTTCCGCGGCGCCATCGCCCCGCTCGGCTCGACCCTGATCGCCTTGATCAAGAACTCCACGGTCGCGGCCGTGATCGGGGTCGCCGACGCCGCCGGCCTGATGGCGGTCATCGTCGAGAACGAGACCGGCTCGCTGCCGGTGTTCTTCATCTTCGCGCTCGGCTTCGTCATCCTCACGCTCCCGCTGGGCGTGTGGTTCACGTCACTGTCGCGGAGGCTGGCGGTGAAGCGGTGAGCGCCCAGACCGTCCTGTTCGACGCACCAGGCCCGCGGGCCCGGCAGCGGCACCTGATCCTCACCATCGCCGGGGTGGCGCTGCTCGCGGCGATCCTCTGGGTGGTGCTGGGGAAGCTCGCCGAGAAGGGCCAGCTCGTCTGGTCGCTGTGGGCTCCGTTCCTCACCCCGAGCGCCTGGTTGAACTACCTGATCCCGGGCCTCATCGCGACCGCGACGGCGGCGGCGGTCTCGGTACTGCTCGCCGGCGTGTTCGGGCTGCTGTTCGGCATGGGACGGCTGTCCGGCAACGGCTACGTGCGCGCGGCCTGCGGGGTCGTGGTGGAGTTCTTCCGTGCCGTCCCGGTGCTGATCATGATGATCTTCGCCTTCTTCGCCCTGCAGCAGTTGCACTGGTTCCGCAACGACGTGAACCCGCTGATGGCGGTCGTGACCGCCCTGACCCTCTACAACGGGTCGGTCATCGCCGAGCTCGTCCGCTCCGGCGTCAACGCGCTGCCGAAGGGCCAGGGCGAGGCGGGCCTGTCGATCGGGCTGACCCCGCGCNAGACCCTGCGCAGCATCCAGCTCCCGCAGGCCCTGATCGCCATGCTGCCGGCCCTGATCGGCCAGCTGGTGGTCGTCCTCAAGGACTCGGCACTGGGCGTGCAGATCACCTACCTGGAACTGCTCAACTGGTCGAAGACGCTGGGCTCCGCGTACGCGAACACCGTTCCCGCGTACGTGGTGGCGGCGTTGCTGTTCATCACCATCAACTGGTCGCTGACCAGGGCGGCAGGCTGGGTGGAGCGGCGCCTCAAGCGCACGGGGGCCACCGCGGCGCCGGTGACGACGACGGTGCCGAACGTCGTCCAGGGCCAGGCCGAACCCGGCCCGCCCACGGCCACCGAGGCCGCAGACGACGTCCGCGAGCTCGGCGAGGACCTGCGCGAACTGGGCGAGGAGATCCGCGACCACCTCCCCGGCACAGGCACTGACGGCCCCGCCCCCGACAGGCCCGGCAAGGAGCTTCGGCTCGGTCGCCGGACCGGCCGGACGGCAGCAGCGCGCATCGGGTTCCAAGACCCGCCGGAGGCAGTAGATTCCCGGTATGACCACCGCAGCGTCCGGTGGAGCGCCGGCGAAGAGTCCCGAGTCGGTTGCCGCGCTCGGCCTGGAAATCAACACCGGCCACCTGTCCTGCCGGGCGGTCGACCTGAGCGGCCGCGTGCTGTCTGAGCACCACGAGGCGGGTGCCTTCGCGCACACCGAGCCCAGCGTCACGCTGGAGCACCTGGCCGTGGTCGCCCGGCGGGCGATCGACGCCCTGCCCGACCCCGGGTCCCTCGTGGCGATCAACGTGGCCGTCCCCGGCATCGTGAGCCACGACCGCAGTGTCCTGCTGCGGGCGCCGAACCTTGGCTGGGAGAACATCGCCATGCGCGACGCCCTCGCCCAGGCCGGGCTGCGCCAGGTCGCCGACGTCGCCTTCGACATCGCCAACGGCGCCGACTTCGCCGCGTTGTCGGTGCTCTACGAGGCTCCCGGACGAAAGGGGCCGCTGCAGTCGTTCCTGTACGTCGCCGGCGACGCCGGCATCGGCGCCTGCCCGGTGATGCGCGGCGAGGTGATGCAGGGTGCGCACGGGTGGTCCGGCGAGATCGGCCACATGTGCATCGACCAGGACGGCCCCCTGTGCGGCTGCGGCAACATGGGCTGCCTGGAGAGCATCGCCGGACCCCAGGCCCTGCTGGCCCACACCGGATCGCCCGACTGGGAGACCCTGTTGGGCTCGCTCGACCGTCCGGTGGTGCAGCAGCAGCTCCGGCGGGCCGCCCGGGCCCTGGGGATCGGGCTCGCGAACGCGCTGAACCTGCTCGACCTGTCGGTCACCGTCATCGGCGGACGGCTGGCCGATATCGTCCACGTGGTGCAGCCGGTGATCGAGCGCGAGTTGCGCCGGCGGGTGCTCTCAGCCCACTTCGACGACCCGCGGGTGCTCACCCCAAGCTCGGCCAGTACCCGGCGAGCCNTGGGTGCGGCCTACGCGGGCCTGAACGCCCACCTCGCACGAACTGCCTAGTCGCACCCAGATTGGGGATCCGGCGTTGGCCCCGGCGAGCCTTGTGGCAGACCGCCGGCGCGGCGGGGAACCCTAGCGGCGGAGCACCAGCTCGGTGAGTTCGGCGACTTGTTCGGCGGTGATCCGGCCCATCCGGCCGGCTCTCCTGGCGGTGGCGGCCGCGAGATCCCGGTAGGTTCGACCCACTTCCCCATCGATCGCGTCCAGCGCCGCCAGATGCCCTCGAACGGTGCCGGTGTCGCCGCGGGACACGGGCCCGGTGAGTGCCTGGTCGCCAAGCCGCAACGTGTTCGCCAGCACCGCCTCCAGCAGGGGACGCAACAGCACCGAGGGATCCTCGATGCCGGTGGCCGCGAGCACGTCCTGGGCCTGCGCGACCAGGGTCACCAGGTGGTTCGCCGCGTGGCACAGGGCGGCGTGGTAGGCGACCCGCTGCTCCTCGGCGAGCCGGACGGGCCGGCCACCGAGGTCGCTCACGAGGCGCTCGGCCAGGGATCCGACGGCTTCGTCCGCGGTCACGGCGACCGGGCAGCCGGCCAGCCGGGGCAGGTCGGCAGGGGTGCCGGTGAAGGTCATCGCGGGGTGCAGCGCGACCCGCGCAGCTCCAGCAGTCGCCAGCGGGGCGAGCACCGCCAGCCCCGAGGCGCCGCTGGGGTGCACGAAGACCTGGCCCGGCCGGGCCGGCGCGGCGAGGGTTCGTGCCACGGACGGGAGGGCGTCATCGGGCACGGCGAGCAGGACGATCCCTGCGGCGCGCACCACGTCCGCCGGGTCGGCGACGACCGGAACCCCGGGCAGCAACAGGGCCGCCCGGTCCCGCGCCGCCGCGGACCGGACGCTCACCGCCGTGATCGGGTGACCGGCGGCCCGCCACGCGGCGCCCAGCACGGCGCCGAGCCGGCCCGCGCCGACCACGCCGAGGGGCTCGCGGGCTGGCGCGGGAGCACTCATGGCGGCGACCTCGTGGCGGGCGTGGGAACGGTGTGCAGTTGACCACCGTAGTCAGCGGTCAACTGCACACCAAGCCGCCGCGGTGGCAGCAGTGGCCCCGATCCCGGCTTCACAGAAGCTTCACGCCGCCCCCACGGCCGCCTCATCCGCCGTTCGTAACGTCGGTGATGTTCACGACGACAAAGGAAGGAACCCACGATGAACACCTCCTGGACGACCCGCTCGATCGCCGCTCTCGCGGTCGCGGTGCTCGGTGGTGGCGTGTGGGCGGCGACCGCTCAGGCCGATCCGACCACGCCCCCAGCCCTACTCCCACCGCCACCGCCAAGGCCGATGCGACCCTGGTCAAGAACCTCACCTTCATGCGCGAGGAGGAGCGGATGGCCCGCGACCTCTACACCGCCTTCGCCGCCCAGTACGGGCAGGGCACCGCCTTCGCCCGGATCGCCACCAGCGAGCAACGGCACTTCGAGACCATGGGGCTGCTGCTGTCCCGCTACGGGATCGCCGACCCGGCCGCCAACGCGAAGGCCGGCACCTTCGCCGACGCGAGCCTGCAGGAGCTGTACACCAAGCTCCTCGCCCAGGGCAAGGAGTCGCTGACCAAGGCGTACCAGGCCGGCAAGTCCGTCGAGACCGAAGACATCGCCGACCTCGACACGGCGATCAAGGAGACCACCGCAGCGGACGCGAAGGCGGCCTTCGAGAACCTGCGGCGCGGCTCGCAGCAGCACCTGGCCGCCTACACCGCGCTGGCGGACGGCAAGACCCTCGGCACCCAGATGGGCCAGGGCATGCGCCAGGGCGGACGCTGGAACACCGACGGCAGCGCGCCCAACAACGGCCAGCAGGGCCGCTGGGGGACCCAGGACGGCACCCGCGGCCCGGGCATGGGGCCGCGCAGCACCACCCGTCCGACGGACTGCCCGGTGCGTTGATCCCCTCCCTCCCCGGTGGCACGGTTTCTCGCAGACCGTGCCACCGGTCACGTCCGCCCGCGGGGGCGTCGGCTTGCCCGGCGCCGAAGTCCGCGCCACATTGAAAGCAGTCACGACAGGAGGAACCCGATGGCCCGCCGCGTGCTCGTCGTCGACGACGAGGCCCAGATCCGGACGGTCCTGCGCGCCTACCTGGAAGCGGACGGGTTCGCGGTGAGCGAGGCCGCGACCGGGGCCGACGCGCTGGCGGCTGTCCTGGGCCGCAGTGAGCCGCCGGATCTCGTCCTGCTCGACGTGGGGCTGCCGGACCTGAACGGGCTCGATGTGCTGGCCAAGATCCGGTCGGCCTCGGCCACCTACGTGATCCTGGTGACCGCTCGCGCCGAGGAGGTCGACAAGCTGGTCGGCCTCAGCGTCGGGGCGGACGACTACGTGACCAAGCCGTTCAGCCCCCGCGAGGTGGTGGCCCGGGTCAAGACCGTGCTGCGCCGGGTGCGGGACGAGGCCGAGCCCGGCCCGGTGGATCCGGTGCTGCGTTTCGAGGGATTGAGCGTCGATCCCGAACGCCGCGAGGTGACCACCGCCAACGGGCCGGCCACGCTCTCCGCCCTCGATTTCGATCTGCTGCTGGCCCTCGCCCAGGCGCCTGGACGGGTGTTCTCACGCAGTCAACTGCTGGAGAAGGTGTGGGGCTACGACTTCTACGGCGACGAGCGGGTGGTGGACGTGCACATCCGCAGCATGCGGTCGGGGCTCGGCGACGACGCCACGGACCCGACGATCATCGGCACCGTGCGCGGCGTCGGCTACAAGTTCCTGCTCAAGCCCGCGCAGGAACGGCGATGAAGCGCCTCTCGGGACGGCTGGTCGCCTCGCACGTCCTGGTCGCGGTGATCGGTGCGGTCGCCACGTTCCTGATCGTCCGCTGGCTGGCGCCGGCGCTGTTCGACCAGAGCATGCGGGCCAACCCCAACCCCGGCCCAGGCACCGGACGGATGGGGGCANACGCCGGGCTGCGGGCCCAGTTCGCCGTCGCGGTCGACCAGGCGCTGCTGGTCGGGGCCGGGATCGGGGCGATCGCGGCCGCGGTTTTCGGGGCGCTGGCCACCCAGCGGCTGGTGCGCTCGCTGTCGAGGGTGCGGGCGGCCACCCGGCAGTTGGCCCGCGGTCACTACGACGTGGCGGTACCCGTGCCGGCGGAGGCCGAGCTGGCCGAGTTGGCCGGTGACGTCAACACCCTGGGCGCGGCACTCGCCGACACCGAAGCGCGTCGGGTGCGGCTGCTGGGCGAGGTCGCCCACGAGATGCGGACCNCCNTGACGGTGATCGACGGCTACGTCGAGGGGATGATCGACCAGGTGCTGCCCACCACGCCCACCGAACTCGGGCTGGTCAGCGACGAGGTGCGCCGGCTCCGCCGGCTCAGCGACGACCTCAGCGCCCTCTCGCGCGCGGAGGAGGGCCGCCTGGCACTGGCACCGGCCGCCATGGACCTGGACGAGGTCGCGCGCGCGGCCGCCGAGCGGCTTCGTCCGCAGATCGAGGATGCGGGGCTGAGCCTGGCCGTCGAGTCCAGCGGGCCGCTGCCGGTCAGCGGTGATGCGGACCGCCTCGCCCAGGTCGTGACGAACCTGGTCGGCAACGCGCTGCGGGCCACCGCGACCGGGACGATCACCGTCCGCACCACGCGGGTCGGGNGTCGTCCGGCCGTCCAGGTCAGCGATACCGGCGAGGGGATCGCCCCCGCCGATCTCGAACGGGTCTTCGAGCGCTTCTACCGGGTGCCGGGACGGCGCCCCGAGGGCCACGACACAGGATCCGGAATCGGCCTGACCATTGCCCGCGGGATCGCGCGGGCCCACGGAGGCGACCTGACCGCCGCCTCCNCCGGCNCAGGGCAGGGGGCCACCTTCACCCTCACCCTCCCCGCGAACCGCGGACTTGGCTACCAGACGCTAATCGCCGACACCGGGGAGAACGTCGCGTCCGAGCGGCGGGCCGTCGAGGCACTCTCTCCGCAGGTGGACGGACTCCTGCTCTGTTCCACAAGGCTCGAAGATGACGAGATCCTGCGGATCAACGAACAACGGCCCGTGGTCCTGGTCAACCGGTCGGTCGGAGACCTTCCCCACGTGAGTTTCGACAACCGGGCAGGCATGCAGGAGGCCGTCCTCCACCTGCTCGCCTTGGGCTACCACAGCATCGGTTATGCCGGGGGCAACCTGTTGAGCCGATCCGCCCGCCAACGGTTGAGGGCTTTCGAGGAGGCTTGCCTGGAGGCGGGGTCAGAGATGAAGGGCCTGGTTCTCGGTGAGTTCCCGCCCACGTTCGAAGGTGGTGGCGCTGCGGCCGACGCAGCCCTCAACGCCCACGTGACCGCACTGGTGGTCTACAACGACATCATGGCGATCGGCCTGATGCACCGGCTGCTGAGCTACGGCCTGACACTGCCCGGGAGGCTTTCGGTCGTTGGCTTCGACAACGTGCCGATCGCAGCCATGGTCACTCCGTCCCTCACCACGGTCGACCTGCCGAGGATCGAAGCGGGGAGGCTGGCGGCGGAAGTGCTGAACGCCGTCCTGGGTGGCACCATCCCGCGCGTCTCCGGCATCGACTCGACGCACGTCATCCTGCCGGCCCGGCTCGTGGTCCGACGGTCGACCACAGTGCTGGACCGGTCGCTCGTGCCGCTGGTCAACAGCTCAATCGCGGGGGAGCCGATGCCTGACCGCATTGTCGGGGCACACGCAGAACACGTATTGGCTACGGAGGTTGAGAGATGAGTGATGAGGTGACGTCGGTACCGCTCGACGGAGTCGAGATCCGGCCCGGCGAAGGCCGCTACGGCGTCTTCGATCACGGGGCCCATGTGTGGGCCTGGCAGCCCGACGGCCAGCGGCCGGTCCTGTGGATGAGCGCGCAGTCCATGCTGACTGAAGGGCAGCCGATCCGTGGCGGGGTTCCGGTGGTCTTCNCCTGGTTCGGGGCCGGGCCCGCCGGTGACCGTACGCCCCCGCACGGCTTCGCCCGCCTCCGGCCCTGGAGTCGCTCCGTTGAGGAGGACACCACCAGCTCGGACGGCCGGCTCGTGGTGGAACTGCGCCTGGACCAGAGCCGGACAGGCCGCCAGCCGGGGTTCCCCTTCGCCTACAGCGCCGACCTCCGGGTGACCTTCACTNCGGACCTCCTGGAGATTGACCTCACCATCACCAACACCGACCGCAATCCGTTCACTGTCGAGGAAGCCCTGCACACCTACCTGGCCGTCAGTGATGTCCGGCAGGTCGGCCTCGACGGCCTCGACGGAGTCGGCTACCTCGACCGCGCCGCAGGTGCGCCGGTCCTGCACTGTGTGCAGGACGGCCAGGTCCGGGTCGCTGCCGAAACGGATCGGCTCTACCTTGGCCACCCGGCCGTGGTGCTCAACGACCCGGGCCGGGGACGGTCGCTGCGGATCACGAACGAAGGTGCGGCCAACCTGGTGGTCTGGAACCCGTGGATCGCCAAGGCGGCGGCGATGCCCGACTTCGGCGACGACGAGTGGAAGGGCATGATCTGCATCGAAGCCGCCAACGCCCTCGACGACTCGATCACCCTGACGCCGGGCGAAACCCATCTACTTCGACAACGGATCTCCCTGGTGTAGCAGCCGCCCGACGAGGATGCCCCCATCGACCAAGCAATTCGACCGGGCGATGCCCCACGCCAGGGACAGCTGGGCGACCCAAAGTGCAAAATGCCTAGTGGGAAAGGACTTGGCGACCGCGCTGTGGTAGGGTCAACTCCTCTGGCGGGCGCACTGTGCAGAGCCAGTTCGCGGGACAGCAAGGGTAGGGGCTTTTCGCGGCCAGGCCCAAGCAGACTCGAACCCTTTACCTTCTCATTTTGTAGGAGAAGCGCTCGAACCTTGGGCGATGACAACTGGCGCTGACAAGGGGTTCGTCTTAGCGGGGTGGGCGCTGAAGACTGATGTCAGGCCGTTGATGGTGCACGATGGTGCACGCCGAGGTCCCGACAGCTCATAAGTTGATTAAGCAAAGAGCCTCTGACTAGGCTTTTTGTGGTGGAGCTAAGGGATTCGAACCCCTGACCTTCTCATTGCGAACGAGACGCGCTACCAACTGCGCCATAGCCCCAGCGCCCCGTTTCCGGAGCGTCAGCCAGCTTACCATCGCCCGCCGGGAGCGCGAATTCAGGGTGCCGGGGCCGCGTCAGCCGGCTGCTCGGCCGCGCTTCTCGTCCCCGGATTCGGCGGCCGGAGGGTCCACCGGCGCGTCCGCGGTCACCGGCAGCGTGTGTTTCGGCGCCGGGACGGGGGCGGACAGGTCGATCGTCCGGACGGTCCGNGGCGCCAGCGGCTTCGACACATACGTGGGTGCGGTGATCGGGATCGGATCCCACAGGGACGCGGGGCGCCCGATGGGCACGCTCAACTCGACTGACTCGGTGTCGTCGGCCGCATCGTCCAGCACGGAGACGGCAACCGTCCGCTCGTCCCCGGCGGCGTTGATCCGCTCGGCGCGGACGGCCAGGTCCCGTTTCATCGCCTTCACGCTCACCCGGGCGACGATGACGAACCCGATCAGGAACACGGCCGGCACCAACGGCGACCACCACGTGCCCATCCCCAGCAGTGCCAAGCCGCTCACGAGCACCTCGACCAACAGCAGGAACAACAGCACCCGGCGGCGCGCGCCNGCAGCCTGGCGCTCGATCTGGCCGAGTTCGTACAGCGCGGCGCGGCGGGTCAGGGGNGTCGACAGAACCGCCGTGCCCTCCTCGGCTGTGGCCAGCGACGTGCCTCGCCGGACGATGGTCACCGACGCCGAGAACGGTGCCACCGGATCGATCTCGTCCGGGGTGGGGTCCTTACGCCGGGCCAGGAACAGTGGAACGAGGTACAGGAGCCACAGCGCGGCGATCACACCGAAAATCACTCCCGTCAGGCCCACGACACGACCGTACGTGGACCCCTGCCGCGCCCGGCCCAAGGAGGCCGGAGTGTCGGCGATTCCGCCCGGACGAGCAACTTTGCTTTCGGCGCCACGGTCCAGCACCGGACTCGACCGCACCGTGCGGCCTCCAACCCCGGTCCCGAATCGAGTGACCGGGCGCTTACTGGCCGTCGCCACGGGCGTCGCTCAGGTCCGGCTGGTTCGTGCGGGTCTGCGGAACGACCACGACCGTGCCCGGGTGCGGGGTGAGCAGCCGTTGGGCACCTACGGCGCGGGGTTCTGGGGGACGGGGCAGCTTCAGGAACCCGCGGTGCGGTTCAGGAGCGGGTCAGGCGTGCCAGCACTCCGTCCGGCACCTCCTCGGCGGTCAGGACGTAGACGTCGTGATCGCGCCAGTCCCCGGCCACGTGCAGGTAGCGCTCACGACGCCCCTCCAGCCGGAAGCCGAGCTTCTCGACCACCCGCACGCTCTTGGTGTTCTCCGGACGAATGGCCACCTCCAAGCGGTGCAATCCGAGCGTCCCGAACAGATGATCGGCGGCCAGCGCCAGCGCCGTCGGGATCACCCCACGCCCGGCCCAGGCCCGGTCGACCCAATAGCCGGCCTGGGCCCATTGCGCCGCGCCTCGCGTGATTCCGGAGATGGTCAACTGCCCAGCAAGACGCGCGGCCGGACCGGTCCCGCACCAGACGGCCCACGGCAGCATCCGCCCTCGTTTGGCGTCGCCACGGTAGGCGCGCACGAACGTCCGGAAGCTCGGCGCCTCCTCAGAACTGCCCGGCGGCACCGTCGAATCCCACGGACCGGTCCAGTCGCGGTTGCGGGAGCGGACCTCATCCCAGGCCCGTTCGTCGCGGAGCCGCAGCGGCCGCAGGCTGACCTCGCCATGACTCAGCGTCACTGGCCAACGGCGCGCGGCCGACGTCACCGGGGTCGTTCGTCGAAGACCCAGCACTCCACGTCGGCGTGGGCGGCGACATCGTCCACGTCCGGGGCNAGGACGGCCAGCCCGTCCGCCCGCGCCAAGTCGTAGGCGAGTTCGCGGCCCGGCGTCCCCACCGGATCCGCGCCGCGGGGAGTGAGCCGGACGGGGACGAGTTCGGTCACGCCCATCGTCCCGCGGAACGCGCTGCGGGCGGGCATGGGTACCGGCAGCGTCTCGCCGTCCGGTGTTCCCGCCAGCGTGTGCACGAGCGGACGGACGAAGGCGTAGTAACTGGTGAACGCCGCCACCGTGCCCCCGGGNATCACCACGACCGGAGTGCCCTCGACGAGGGCGAATCCCTGCCGCGGACCGGGATGGACAGCGACTTCGCAGAAATCGACGGTGCCGAGGTCGGTGAGCACCTCCTCGACGACACCGGANTTCCCGAGGCCGCCGACCACGATGACCAGGTCGGCGCGGATCAGCTGATCGGAGAGCACCTGCCGCACCCGCTGGGCGTCCGGCGGCAGGCTGGGCACGGTGAAGATCTGGGCCCCGTCCGCCCGGGCACTGGCGGCGATCAGGGCGGTGGTGGAGTCGTAGCGCTGCGCGCGGGACGTCAGCGGGTGGCCGGGGTGNACGAGATGGTCACCCACAGTGAGGACGACCACGCGGGGACGGGGCCGGACGAGCACCTTGTCGATCCCGACTTCGGCGAGCAGGCCGATGGCCCCGGAGCCCAACGCCTCGCCGGCCTCCAGCAGCCGCGAGCCCTCGGCGATGTCGGAGCCGACGAGGCGGAGGTTCGCGTGATGCGTGACCTCCCCGGTGAACACGGCGGTGTCTCCTTGGTCATCGGCCGCCGCCGCAGGCACCACCGCGTCCGCACCGTCGGGGATGGGAGCGCCGGCGGTGACCCGCACGGTCGTCCCGGCGGTGAGCGGGGCACCCCGGTAGGTCGGTGAGTCGAGGGTGTCGACGACGGGCAGAGTGGCGGGGCGCTGGGGCGACGATCCCACCAGGTCGGAACCGCGCACCGCGAAGCCGTCGACCGCGGAACTGGTGTAGGTGGGCAGGTCGAGATCCGCGTCGATCGTCTCGCAGAGGGTCTGGCCGTACGCCTCCAGAACCCCCATGCCGAAGGGGCGCAGCGGCGCCACCTGCCGCAACAGGAAGGCGCGATGATCGGCCAGCGAACGCCGTCCCGTCTCGTCGACCGCGGGCGTGCCGGACAGCGTCCGCACCGGTGGGGGTGCGGGCTCGCTGGTCGTGGGCAGGGCGTTCTTCCGTCCGAACAAAGCCATGTCCTTACGATAGGTGAATGGATCGGGGGCTCCCTTAGGCGACTCGCGAGCCGACAGAACCGACCCGGCGGCGGCGAAGGGACTGCTGCGGGCGCGGCTGAAGGCCGCCCGAGCTGCCGCGCCGGAGGATCCGGCGGCGACCCGCCACCGGACCGAACTCGCCCTCGCCGCTTGTCAGGGGCACGAGGTGGTGGCCTGCTACGCCGCAACCGGGGACGAGCCGGACACGTGGCCGTTGATCGACGCGCTGGCGGTCGCTGGGGTCGCGGTCCTCCTGCCGGTCCTGGGCCGGCGGCCGGACGGCAGCGTGCGGCGCGAACCCGACTGGGCGCGCTACACCGGTCGTCGCGGGTTGCGGACGGGGTTGTGGGGCATCCCAGAGCCGACCGGCCCGGCGCTGGGACCCGGTGGGCTGGCGGGAGCCTCGTTCGTCTGGTGTTCCGCGCTGGCGGCCACCCCGGACGGCCAGCGGCTGGGAGTGGGCGGCGGCTGGTACGACCGGGCGTTGGTGCACGCCGCCTTCGGCGCCACGATCGGCGCGCTGGTCCGCGCCGCCGAGGTGCTGGACGACGTGCCGGTCGACCCCTGGGACCGGCCGATCGACCTGATCGTCACCGAATCGGCCCTGATCCGCTGCCGCCGCTGACTGGAATACCCGCCTGCGGTTCGGCGCTTAACGGGATGGCCCGGTAGAATCCACCCGGCCCTTTACTACGCGCGGAAGTGATCATGCCCACCTACCAGTACCGATGCACCGATTGTTCGGCCGAGCACGAGGTCGTGCAGCGGTTCACCGACGATCCGCTGACGGACTGCCCCGCTTGCGACGGCAATCTCCGCAAGGTGTACAGCGCGGTGGGCGTGGTGTTCAAGGGCTCCGGCTTCTATGCCACCGACAACCGGACGAAGGGCAAGGCCAACGCGGCGCGGCCGGGCGGCTCGACGAGCGAGTCGACGGCGTCCGGGGAGTCGGCGAAGCCCGCTGCCGCATCGGCCGCCAAGGGGTCTGCCGCAACGGCTTCCTCCACAGGGGTTCGTCCGCGGCCTGAGCCTGTGGATGATGACCGGTGCCGGACGGCTCGGTCCGAAGCTAGGGTATGAGCTCTCCCCACTGCTCGCATCGATGGCGCACGTGGTGCGCCGGCACCGTCGTCCGTTGGCCGCGCTGGTGGCCGCGCTCGCGGTGCTGGCAGCGTTGTCGACGCTGTCCCGACCATCCGCGGAACTCGCCTGGGCCGTGGTCACCACCCGGCCCGTCGCCGCGGGGCGGTGCTCGAAGCCGCCGACCTCGCCTCCGTCCGGCTGCCCGTCGCGGCCCTTCCCGAGCCCCGGGTGGGGATCCCGGTGAAGTCGTTGGACGGGTGGTGAGCATCGCCCTACCGGCCAACGCGGTGGTCGTCGCCGGAGCCGTGGCCGCGCGGGATCGGCCCTCCGCGCAGGGCCTGGTGATCGTCCCGGTGACGCTCATCTCCTCGGCGCAGGGTCTGGTCCTGGCCGGCGACAGGATCGACCTGATCGGGCCGGACGCAGACGGCCACACGCGAACCCTGGCCAGCGGGGCGCGGGTGGTCGCCGTGCCGTCGTCCGATGGGACGGGTGGACTGCTGGGTGGCGGGGCATCCTCCTCGGGTCTGGTGCTGGTCGAGGTGACGCCCGAGGTCGCGGCTCGGATCGCGGAGGTGGCGGATCGAGGCCCCTGAGTTTCGCCCTGCACTGAGTGATTTCGGGCCTGTGACGAGTGGTTCCGGCCCACGCCGAGGCACAAACTGACCCTCGTGTCAAAGTCGACAATCTCACCCTTCTTGGTAGGGTCTACGCCCGAACGGAATAGACCCACCGCCCCACAATCCAGCGGGCACGGTTCCGGCACGAAAGGAAGAGAGAGCCATGAAGGGCTTCAAGGACTTCTTGATGCGCGGCAACCTGGTCGACTTGGCCGTTGCGTTCATCATCGGCGGCGCATTCGCCACCGTGGTCACCTCGTTCACCAAGATCATCATCGAGGTGCTCGCCAAGATCGGCGGCGCCCCCAACTTCGACGCGTGGGCTCCCGGCGGCCTCACCTCGGTCGGCCCGTTCCTGACCGCGCTGGTGGCCTTCGTGGTCATCGCCGCCGTCATCTACTTCGGTGTCGTCAAGCCGTACGAGGCTGTGGCGGCTCGCTTCAAGAAGGCTGAGGAGGAGGCTCCCGCCGCCCCCTCCAGCGAGGAACTGCTCGCCGAGATCCGCGACCTGCTGAAGACCCGCGCCTGAGCGCTGAACGGTCCTGAAGGGCCCCGCCACCACCTGGTGGCGGGGCCCTTGCCGTTGTGGGCGACGTGGTCGCGGGCACCACAGGGTCGCGCGTCGTTGGCGCCGTCCCACCGTCGGGCAGCCCAGCCAAGCGGCGGACGGGCCCGGGAGTCGCAGGCCGCCCCCGCGGCCCCAGCTTGCGGTCAGGTGCCGTGGTGGGGCGGTACCTCGGCGAGCAGCCGCCGTTCGTCCGCGGTCAACGGACGGGGCGGCGCCGGCGGCCGGGCGGGTCCCCGAAGCCCCAGGTCGTCCAGGGCCGCCGCCAGGGCGGCACTCAGCTGTGCCGCTCCGATCCCCGGGCGCTGCGACGCTGCGACGGGATGCGGCCACGGGGTCCCGTCCTGCCGGCACAGGTCGGCATGCGCCCGGATCCGGCCGGCCTCCCACCCCGCCCGAGCGAGTTCCGCGATCAACTGCGCGGTCCCACCGGGCTCGGCCTCGTCCGGAAGGTCCAGCCGGTCACCGGTGAGGGCGAACGCGACCGCCTCCGTCAGGTTCATGCCCCGATGACCTCGGGCTCGTCGCTTTCGAGCACCACGTCCCCGATCACGTCGACGGGCCCGGCGAAGGTCCAATCGCCGCGGACAACCAGCGATCCCGCCCGGCGCAGCGACGGGGCCACCGCGAAACGGGCTTCGAAGTCGTCCATCAGCTTGTAGAAGCGGCCGTCCAGATCGATGCGCGGCACAGTCGGGATCGCCTGGGTGAGCCGGCCGTCGTCCCCNAGGTCGAAGACGTCCGACCGCAACAGGAGCAACTCGTTCGTGGTCTTGACCGGCTGGAACCGATCGCGGGGCACCGCGATCGCCGTCGCCCCNCGGAACACCTCGATGGCCGCGCCCATAGCCGTCTCCAGCTGGATCACCCGGGTTGAGGTGGAATCGCCGGGGTCCACGGTCTTCTCGTTGCGGATGAGCGGCAGACCCAGGACGCTCCCNCGTTCGTGCAGTGTCTGACGGAGCTGTTGCAGGTCGATCCACAGGTTGTTGCAGTGGAAGTAGGGGTGCCGGAACTCGTCGGCGAAGAAGTCCATCTCCTCCGGCGCGGTCTGGGCCGTGTCGCGCAGGATCAGTTGCCCGTCGGCCTTCCGGATCGCCAGGTGGCCGCCCTTGCGATCGTTGACCGTGCGAGGACAGATCTCGGCGGCGTAGGGTGCCCCGGTCCCGGCGAACCATCCGGCCAGGGTGGCGTCCGGGGCCGCGCCGAGGTTGTCGCCGTTGGCGATGAGCGCGTAGCGCATGCCGGCGCCCAGCAGGGCGTCCAGCACCCCGGAACCCAGCAGAGCGGTGTAGATGTCCCCGTGGCCGGGAGGGCACCACTCCAGGGTCGGGTCGTCGGGCCACTCGACGGGCTCCAGGGTGTCGGCGGTCAGCTTGGGCTCCGCGTTCTGCAGGAAGTCCAGCGGTAACCCCAGCACGGGCAGGTCCGGGTACCGCTCGAGGTACGCGAGGGTGTCCTCACGGGTGCGGAAGGAGTTCATGAAGAGCAGGGGNAGCGGGGCGTCGTACGCAGCACGGGCGGACGTGACCTGCCGCACGATGAGATCGAGGAACGTCAGACCATCGCGGACGGGCAACAGTGTCTTCGCTTGATCGAGCCCCATCGAGGTACCCAGGCCCCCGTTGAGTTTGATCACCACGGTCTGGCGGATCGCTTCGGCAGCCGCCGCCGGGTCGATGCTCACTTGGCTCAGTTGCGGCGGGTCGGTCAACGGCTCGATGGTGTCCTCGCGGATCAGCCCGCTCTCTCCGGACTCAGCCAGCCGGTAGTAATGCCGAAACGCCTCGATCGCGGGCTCGGCCACGTTGGCCCGCCGCATCTTGTCTTCACTGGCCCGCAACCCCTGCTCGCTCATGCGAGCAGCCTATGGCGTGGCGGCCGTTCCCGCGGACGAGCACCTGCGCTGCAAGGTGTTCTCCCGGCTCCGTCCTCTGGCGGTCGAGCCTGTCGAGACCCCGGGGGCCACACGCCCGGCGGACGAGCCTGTCGAGACCCCGGGGCCCCAACTCCGGCGGACGAGCCTGTCGAGACCCGGACCCCAGCTCCGGCGGTCGAGCCTGCCGAGACCCCGGAACCCCACTCACCGGCGGACGAGCCTGTCGAGCCCCCGACCCCACACCTCCGGCGGTCGAGCCTGTCGAGACCCCGGAACCACCAACTCCGGCGGTCGAGCCTGTCGAGCCCCCGACCCCACACCTCCGGCGGTCGAGCCTGTCGAGACCCCGGAACCCACACCTCCGGCGGTCGAGCCTGTCGAGACCCCGGGCCCCAACTCCGGCGGTCGAGCCTGTCGAGACCCCGGAGCCCACACCCCAGCGGTCGAGCCTGTCGAGACCCCGGAACCCCACTCACCGGCGTGCGGGGTTTCGACAAGCTCAACCGCCGCACGTTTCGGCGCGGCCGCCACCACCGCACTGCCTGGGGACGCCCAGGAGGTCCTGCGCGAGGTCACTCCGGCGGTCGAGCCTGTGAAGACCCCGGAACCACTCCCCGGCGGTCGAGCTTGTCGAGACCCCGGAACCCCACTCACCGGCGTGCGGGGTTTCGACAGGCTCAACCGCCGCACCCTGCCGCACCCTGGTCTGTCCCGCGGGGTGCGACAGGCTCAGCCGCCGAACCCCTGGCCTGTCCTGCGGGGTTTCGACAAGCTCAGCCGCCGCACGTCTTCGGCGCGGCCGCCACCGCCGCGTCCGGGGCCCCGGGAGTCCTGCGCGAGGTCCCTCCGGCGGTCGAGCCTGTCGAGACCCCGGGGCCCACTCCCACCTGTGCGGGGTTTCGACAGGCTCAACCGCCGCACCCTGGTCTGTCCTGGTTTCGACAGGCTCAACCGCCGCACAGCGGGGGCCCCAAGAACAAGATCCCGGACAGCACGACGGCCCGCGGCGAGCCGCGGGCCGGACGTACGAGAGTGGCGCCGATCGAAGGGCTTGAAGCCGTCTACCCACCCCCAGGAGACATCATCAACCAGGCGCCACTCTCTGACCTCAACTATAGGTGATCCGGTGTCGTTTCGCACCCCCAAACGGGTGGAAACGACCGTTTCGCCAAGTTTTCAACGAACCACCTGGTCAGGAGCACAACCGCGATGAGCCGAACGGCCGCGCGACCGGTAGACTGGGCTGGCCGGACGGGTCCGGTCCATCAGGCCCCATAGCTCAGGGGATAGAGCAGAGGTTTCCTAAACCTTGTGTCGCAAGTTCGAATCTTGCTGGGGTCGCCGCGAAGCTGCTAGCGGGAGCGTTTCCACTAGCTAACAGGCAATTGAAGGCCGCAGAAGGCAACGAAAGGTCCCCGCCCGGGGATTGGACAGGGACCGCTTCCAGTATATGGCCGGTGCAGTTCGGTCCCCCACGCGGGGACCGGCCCTCAACGCACCGAGGCGTCTTCAGAGGTCTCCGCAGAGACAGATGCTTCTGATTTCAACTTTTCCATGTCGAGTGACTTGACTGCAGTTATCACTTCGTCCAGCTGGGGTCGGCTGAGGGCTCCAGCCTCCCGAAAGACCAGATAGCCCTCGCGAAAGGCCATCAACGTCGGAATGGACGCGATCCCGAGTCCGCCGGCCAGATCGCGGTGGGCGTCGGTGTCCACCTTGGCGAACACGACATCGGCGTGCGCCTGCGACGCGGCCTCGAAAACGGGGGCGAAACGGCGACACGGTCCGCACCATTCGGCCCAGAAGTCGACGAACACGATGCCGGGACCGCTCACGGTCTCGACGAAGTTCTCGCGGCTGAGTTCGACAGTGGACATGGGCTCCCTTTCGTGGCGGACTCAGGTGGAACACCGATCCCCGACGCGGGTATTCCGCCGTGCACGCCGGTTCGCCGCCCTCGTCGGTGGTCGACCCGCCTCATGGACCTTCGCGGCACCCACCAGCACGACACAAGAGGCGGGCAGTCCGCCCGAGGCGCGCCGGACGTAGTCACCACGAACGAGCGACAGCCCTCAGCCCAGGGCCCGGGCCAGAGCATCCCCGATCGAACGGATCAGCCGCCCGGGCTGGATCGTCCGTCCGGCCACCGCCGACACGACCGCCGCGATCCCCGACAACGGCTCGTCATCCCCGACAACGNNGCTCGGAGCCGGCAGCGGACACCGCCACCCCGCGCAGGGGTTCGACCCGTCCGGCCACGGGGCGATGAGTCGGTCCCACGCGCTCGTCCACGCGCTCCGGATCTCGCCGGACGACGGCACACCGAAGAAGTGCCCCACCGGGGCGTGATGCCGCAGCGCCACCAGGGCGCTGTCCTGATAGAGCAGGGCGAGCCGCACCCGGGCGTCCAGATCCCGGCGGGACAAGACGGTGCCGGCCACCGCCCAACCGCACGGCTCGGGACAGGTGGTCCCGATGTCGGGCCGCTGCCCGGCCGCGATCGTCGCATGGTTCATCGCGCACACCGCCAACGCCGCCCCGAGCCGCGAATGGAACCTGTCGAGATAGGCGGTGTACCCGGGNGTGTCGCCCGCGCACACGTTCCGCGACCGCTTGGCCGTCGCGCGAAGCACGGACGAATGAGGGCACCGCCGGTCGTCNGCTCCCCAGCGCTCCCCCAGCCCCGAGGCGATGCGCAGCGGGTCGCCCGCGTGGCCCAGCGTCGACTCCCAGGCCAGCAGCGGCAGGTACTCCCCGATCAGGTGCGCGGTCACCACGAGTTGCAGGGGTTCGTCGCGCGCCTCGCGCAGGGCCAGCACCTCCAGCATCAGTTCGTACAGCGGGATCAGCGAGCCCAGTGCCCCGCGCTGCGTCGCCCGTGGCTCCAGCGGGAAGCTCGCCCGGGCCAACGCGGCCGCCCAGGGACGGTCGGCGAACTCCGCCGAGATCGTCGCGAAATCTTCGGAGTCGAGATCCAGCACGCGCTTGGCGGCCACTGCCAGCGCCACCGCGGAGTCGGACGAACCGCCCCGGCCCAGCACCGACGCCACCGCGTCGTACCAGTACCCCTCCAGCAGCGGGGCGAGTTCAGGCCGCTGGGTCATCGAGGGCCACGAACAGGTGATCGGCCACCTGCGGTTCCACACTCAGATCGGCGGCGTCGGTCCGCAACAGCAGCCGTCCCGCGCCCCGCTCGGCCCGCACCACGGCACCCGGCCCGATCTCGGCCTGGGTCAGCAGCGCCAACAGGTGGGCGTCCCCCTGCAGGAACTCACCCATGCGACGGACGGTCACGCTCACCGGACCGGATGGCGGAAGCGCCGCCGACAAGGGACGCACCGCCTCCAGGAACGAAGCGGCGGGGGCCGCGCCGAGCTCCTCAAGGGCGGGGATCGGGTTGCCGTACGGCGATTCCACCGGCGAATCGAGCAGTTCCACCAGCCGGCGTTCAACCTCCGTCGAGATCACGTGTTCCCAGCGGCACGCCTCGGCGTGGACGAGCGCCGGGTCGAGGCCGATGACGTCGGTCAGCAGCCGTTCGGCCAGCCGGTGGCGCCGCATCACCTGGGTGGCCAGCGCGCTGCCCTCGGGGGTGAGTTCCAAGAGGCGTTCGGACGTGACGGTCAGCAACCCGTCCCGCTCCATCCGGGCCACCGTCTGGGACACCGTGGGCCCACTCTGCCGGAGCCGTTCGGCGATCCGCGCCCGCAGCGGCGGGACCCCTTCCTCCTGCAGTTCGTAGATCGTGCGCAGGTACATCTCGGTGGTGTCGATCAGCTCGCTCACCGGACCTCCCTCCCACGCAGTTTCGGTCAGACTAGGCCATGCGGGCGGCTCGTCCCCGGGAAACGCCGCAGTGATACGGCGCACCCCGGGCGCTGTCGCCGCACCGCCGCCGTGGCGTGCTCACTACTGTGACGCCATGCGGACGAACGACGACCCTGGCCCCAGGACCGTCCTGGTCGACCCCACCGGCTGGCGGGTTGGGTGGAGCGCTTCGCCGCGACCCACGGCCCGCCCCGGATCGAGACCGACTCCGACGCCGTCACCTTGCGCAGCCCCGACGGGGCCGAGGCGGTCCTGACCCTGCCCTGGGGGCACCCGCCGGCAGCGTCCGATCCCCTGGAGGGCCTGGTCGCCGAGGCGAACCGGCCCCACCGGTTCGGCGTGTTGCTGGTCCGCAAGGGCGCCCACGCGGTGGGGGTCCTCGACGCCGGAACCCTGGTTGCAAGCAAGATCGACACCCACTACGTCCAGGGACGGACGAAGGCCGGCGGCTGGTCCCAACAGCGCTACGCCCGCCGGCGCGGCCATCAGGCCGATCGCGCCTACGCGGCCGCCGCCCAGGACGCGGCCCGCGTCCTGCTTCCCAGGCGGGCACGCTGGNAAGCCCTCGTGCGGGGTGGGGATGCCGCGGCCGTGGCCGCCGTCCTGGCCGACCCGGCGCTCGCCGACCTGGCGGCGCTGCCGGGAGCGCCCGGGNGTGTGCTGCCGGCTCCCGAGCCCCGGCTGACTGTGCTGCTGGAGGTCGGACGGACGGCCCTGGTCGTCCAGATCCGTCTCAACGCGGTCGCAACCCGGCGGTCAGCGGCGCAACGCCACGACGGCCCCGGCGATCAGTGACACCGCCCCGGCCGCCGCCAGCGCGTACCAGAAGCCGCTGTTGTCGGGGGCCACATCGGGGCTGTCGTCGGTGGGGGTGTCGTCGGGCACGGCCTCCTCGGTCGCACCGGGCGAAGCGCTCGGCCCGGCGCCGGCGGACGTGGTGGCCACGGGCCGCGGAACGCCCGCCTCGGCAGGAACCAGGGTCACCAGCCCGAGCACGAAAACGGCCAGTCCCGCCAGCATGATCGCCAGCGCCCGGGCAGCCTTCATCACGTTCTCCTTCCGGCGCTTCGCAGCCTACTGCCCGCCCCCGCATGCCCTCAGCGCGGCAACGCCGACGAGATCGCACCGGCCACCACCAGCACCACCAGGAGCACCAGCGCTCCGGTTACGATCAGGCGCCTGACGCGGGGAGTCACCAGCACAATCTACGTCGCCGGCGCCGGGCTGGTTTACCGTAGCCCCATGGGTGAGCTGCGGCTGTACGCCATCGGCGTGGACGAGATCCGCGATCTGTTCGGCGCGAGCCCGGCAGTGGCCCAACGCTTCCGGGAGGCCGTGGCCGGCGCCTTCCCCGCACCCGAGAAGCGCAGCCCCGGCATGCTGGGCAAGCTCGGCCCGCTGTTCAAGCGGCCTCCGGACGCCCCGGTCGTCCGTCCCGACCGTCCGACCGAAGCCGATGTCGCAGCCCTGTTGGCCGGACGGTTCGTCAGCCCCGACCGGCTGCCGGCCGCCTGGGCGGCGTTGCGGGCCTGGCTGGAGAGTTCCGCCTGGGCCGAGCACCGGGTGAGCCTGAGCGAGGCCGGCTTCAACGACCTGGAGTTCGACCTGGCCCGCGCCGCACTGCNNCCCCAGTACGGGTTGACGAAGGCAGTGGCCAACGAACTCGGCATCCCGCTGCGGCCGGCCCCCGGCATGATCGCCGGCTACGTCAAGTACAACCACGTCGACGCCGCCAGCTACGCCTGGTGGCAGGCCCTCGACCAGCTCAGTCCGGAGCACCGGCAACTGGCCGAGGCGTACCTCGCCTTCTTGGAGAAGTTCCCCGAATACGCCGAAGCGGCCCTCCACGAGGGCCGCCCGGTGCCCGACCTGGTCGGGATCTATCGCAGGGACGTCACTTCGGCAACCAGCCCGTGATCAGGCCCTGGGTGAAGTAGACGACGAACAGGGCCGCCACCAGGTACATCAGGGGATGCACATCGCGCAGCTTGCCCTTGAACAGCTTGATGGCCACGTAGGTGATGAAGCCTGCGCCGATGCCCACGGTGATGGAGTACGTGAACGGCATCAGCACCATCGTGATGAAGGCGGGGATGCCCTCCTCGGGCTCGTCCCAATCCACGTGCGTGACCTGCGACATCATCAGGAAGCCGACGAAGAACAGGGCCGGCGCCGCCGCCTCCGACGGCACCATGTTGACCAGCGGGGCCAGGAACAGGCTCAGCAGGAACGCGACCCCGGTGAACACCGACGCCAGGCCCGTCCGGGCACCCTCGCCGACGCCCGCCGCCGACTCGATGTAGGAGGTGTTGGACGAGACCGAGCCCAGGCCGCCGGCCATCGCGGCCACCGAGTCGACCACGAGGATCTCCTGGGTGTGCGGCGGGTTGCCCTTGTCGTCGAGCAGGTCGCCCTCGGCACCGACCGCGACGATCGTGCCCATGGTGTCGAAGAAGTCGGCCAGCAGCAGGGCGAAGATCAGCAGGATCAGCCCCAGCACGGTGCCGAAGCTCGCCCCGGAGAAGGCTCCGAAGAGGTCCACCCGGCCGAGCAGCCCCAGGTCGGGACCGGAGAAGTTGGACAGGACGGGGACGTTGAGCATCCAGCCCGTGGGGTTCTTGCCCTGGTTGTTCGATCCGATGTGCCAGACGGATTCGACGATGGCGGCGAGCACGGTGCCCGCGCCGATCGCGATCAGCATGGCGCCCCTGATGTGCCGGACGAACAGGACGATCAGCAGCAGCAGGGTCAACAGGAAGATCGAAATGGGCCAGCCCTCGAGCGTCCCGCTGACGCCGAGCTCGACCGGCACCCCGCCCGCGGACTTCCGGACGACGCCGGCGTCGATCAGGCCGATGAAGGCGATGAACAAGCCGATGCCGACCGAGATGCCGGTGCGCAACGACCGCGGGACGGCGTTGAAGACCGCCCGGCGGAACCCGGTGAGCACCAGGATCGTAATGATCACGCCCTCCCAGACCACCAGGCCCATCGCCTGGGCCCAGGTCATCTGGGGCGCGATCACGTAGGCGAGGACGGCGTTCAGGCCGAGACCGGTGGCGATGCCGATCGGGAAGCGTCCGTAGACGCCCATCAGGATCGTCATCAGGCCGGCGATCAGCGCGGTCGCGGCCGCGACCATCCCGATCGAGTGGCCCACGTTGGCGCCGATGACGGCGCCCGCGGCGTCGAGCTTCGGCTGGCCGGACAGCAGCAGGCCGTTCTTGTCGACGGCGGTACCGATGATGAGGGGNTTGAGGGCGATGATGTACGCCATGGTGAAGAACGTCACCAGGCCGCCGCGGAGTTCCCGACCGACCGACGACCCGCGCTTGGTGATTTCGAACCAGGCGTCCATGGGGCTCGTCGGGGTCATGACCGCGTTCGGCGTGCGCGCGGCCTTGGGTGACGTGTTGACCATGCGGGGCATCCTAGGGGCGCCCGCTGGCGCCTATGGTGGTGTCCGTGACCCAGAACATCGAGCCGCGGCATCGTCCGTTGATGCAGGCGCAGGTGAAGGCGCTCGACCCGCACGGCGTCCGCGTGGTGAGCGTGGGGACGGTGCTGTTCGCCCTCGCCAGCGTCGCCTGCTGGGTCGGTCAAGACGCCTTGGCGGCCCGCGGCAAGGGCTGGTGGCTGGCCTCCGCCCTGGTCGGGCTGGGCATCGGCGTGGTCACCTTGTTGGCCCTCCTGGCCCGGCGGGCCCGGCTCCGCCGTGCGGCGCCGCTTCCCCGCGGGCTGATCAGCGCTCGCTGCGCGGCTTCCACTCCACCTCGGTGGGACCGACGTAGAGCTGCCGGGGACGGTAGATGCGCCCCTTCGGGTCGTCGTTGATCTCTTTCCAGTTCGCGATCCAGCCGGGCATCCGGCCGATGGCGAACATCACGGTGAACATGTCGGTCGGGATCCCGAGCGCGCGCAGCAGGATGCCGGAATAGAAGTCGACGTTGGGGTACAGCTTGCGGGAGACGAAGTAGTCGTCCTGCAACGCGGCGCCCTCGAGTTCGAGCGCGATGTCGAGCAGCGGATCGGTGCGGTTCAGCTGGGCGAGCACGTCGTCCACGCTGGACTTGAGGATCTTGCTGCGCGGGTCGAAGTTCTTGTAGACCCGGTGGCCGAAGCCCATCAGCTTGATCCCGTCCTCCTTGTTCTTGACCTTGCTCACGAACTCGGCGACCGGCATCCCGCTGTCGTGGATCTGCTGCAGCATGCGGATCGCGGCCACGTTCGCCCCGCCGTGCAGCGGCCCCCACAGCGCGCAGACCCCGGCCGCGCAGCTCGCAAACAGGTTCGCCTTGGACGAGGCGACCATGCGCACCGTCGAGGTCGAGCAGTTCTGCTCGTGGTCGGCGTGCAGGACGAGGAACAGGTTGAGCGCGGCGGCGACCTCGGGCGTGGGCTCGTACTCCCGGTAGGGCACCGAGAACATCATGTGTAGGAAGTTCTCGGCGTACTTGAGGTCGTAGCGCGGGTAGACCAGCGGCTCCCCGATCGAGGACTTGTAGGACGCCGCGGCGATCGTCCGCACCTTCGACATCAGTGTGGCCGCTGCCACCTCCATGTCGGCGTCGTCGCGGATATCGGCGGCGTCGGCGTGGTGGGCGCTGAGGGTGTTGATCATCGCCGACAGGATCGCCATGGGGGCNGCATGAGCGGGGAATCCGTCGAAATGCTTGCGCATGTTCTCGTCCAGCATCGCGTTGTCGCCGAGCAGGGCCGCGAACCGCTCGCGTTCGGCCTGGGTGGGCAGCGTGCCGAAGATCACCAGCCACGCGGTCTCGACGAAGGAACTCTTCCCCGCGATCTGCTCGATGGGGATGCCGCGGTAGCGCAGGACCCCNTGGTCGCCATCGATGAACGTGATCGCGGACGCACACGACCCGGTGTTGCCGTAGCCGTCGTCCAACGTGATGTAACCGGTCGTGTCGCGCAGTTTGCCGATGTCGACGGCGAGTTCACCCTCGGTGCCCTCCACCACGGGCAGGTCGTAACTGGTGCCGTCGAGTTCGAGGCGGGCGGTGTGGCTCATGGCTGGCTCCTTGCGCTGAGGTGCCCACACGCTAGCGCAGCGGACGCCGGGAGGAACCGGAGCCGGCTTCAATCGAACAGGTTCGAATCCACGTCGATGGTGTCCCACACCGGCCGGGGCAATTCTTCGGCACGACTGGCCTCGACGACGTCGGAGTGTGCACCGCACCCGTGATCGCGCGACACCACGGAGCCATCGGTGGGGCTGTACTCGTTGGCGCAGACACCGAAGGCGCGGCCCAGGGTCCCTGCCAGCGGGACGAAATACGCGCACGTCTCGCACTCGGCCGGCGCCTGCGCGGTCATCGCGTTGTCCGGGCCGCCCTCGCCGGACAGCCACCGCTCGACGGCCTCGTCTCGTCCGTAGCTGGACAGGACGCGCTCGCGCCCGAGCCCCAGCTCGGCGACCACGGCCCTGGTCTGGGCCCATTCGGCGGGATCCTCGTCGCGCGCGGTCTCGCCNCCGGTGAACCCTGCCTCGACCCGCGGGTCGTTGTCGGGNGTCGGCATGAGCACCCCNGGCGCCACGTCGCCCGCGGCGATCCGGTCTGACCAGGGCACCCACGCCGGGGCCAGCAGGGCCCCCTCGGCGGGCTTGAGGGTGACCTCGCTGACGGTCACCACGCGGGCCCGCGAGGCCCGCGCGACGGTCACCGTCCAGTTCCACCCGGGGTAGCCCGGGTGCAGGCATTCGAACAGGTGGGTGGCGACGCGGGTGCCCTCGGAGACGACGCCCACGTGGTCGCCGACCTCGAGCACTCCGGAGCGGCGCAGCGCTGCCGCCCGGGCCAACTCGACCGCCGCCGCGCAGGCGGCGTCCGGCTCGACGATGACGGTCATCGGCTCACAGCTCGAACTCGTCGGCCACCGCGCGCAGCACCGCGGCGACCTTCCCGGCGTGCTTGGCGTCGGGATGCCGGCCGCGGCGGTAGCCGTTGCCGATCCCGTCCAGCATCTTGATCAGGTCCTCCAGGATCACCGCCATGGTTTCCGGGGACTTGCGCTGGGCCTTGGACAGCGAGGGCGGGGCCTCGACCAGGTGCACCGAGAGGGCCTGTTCGCCCTTCTTGCCCTCGATCACGCCGAATTCGACCTTCTGGCCACGTTTGAGCGTCGTCACGCCGGTCGGCAACGCCGACGCACGGACGTAGACGTCCTCGCCACCGTCGTCCTTGGAGAGGAAGCCGAAGCCCTTCTCCGCGTCGTAGTACCGCACTCTGCCTGTTGGCATGACCCTCACTCCTAGCCCTGGGGCGCCCACAGGCGCTCGAACCAGCGTATAAGCGCACCCGCGACGCGCGCGACTCCGGGGACACCCAGCCGATTACGATGGCCCCATGGCCAACTGGACGGACGGGCCCGAGTACGCTCCCGCGGAGCGTCCGGCGGCGTTCGAGACCCCGGATGTGCCGGCGCTCGACGCCCCGCCGCCGNGTGGCGAACCCGGCCGCCGGCGCGCCCGCCGAGCAGCCCCGCTTCGAGGTCCCGGCCACCCCGGTGACCCCGCTCGACCAGCTCGTTCCGGCGAGCACCCAGGCCCCCGCGACCCGCAGACCGCCTTCTCGGTCGTGACGTCCGCGCTGACCAGCCAGTCGGCCTGGNGGGCCGCGCACTCCGGGACGCCCGGTCAGGGCGCGTGGACCCCGGCCCAGCCGCTGGGCCCCGACGCCGCCTGGACGCCCGACCAACCCCTCACCCAAAGCACGGTCACGACGGTCACCTACCCGGCGCCTGCAGGGGCGTATCCGCCCCCGCAGGTCAACCAGACCTCACCGTTCCCGCAGCCCGGCACCGCGGACTGGTTCGCCCCGCCACCGGCCTGGAGCCGCCCCGTCACGGGCCCGCAGCCGGTCACGATCGCGCAGATGTGGGCGGCGGCGACGCCTGGAGTGATCGTGCCCTTGATCGTCGGCGCACTGTTCTCCGGCCTGTCGGTGATGATGCTGGCGCTGTCGTTCTCGTTGACGAGCCGGGTCACGCACCGCCGCAACCAGGTGCGGATCGCGTACGGCGTCGCCGGGCTCGCCCTGCTGGCCATCGGGGCCGTGTCGCTGCTCGATCCAGCGATCGACCTGCCCATGCTGTGGGACGTCATCTCGCAGTGGGCCCAGTACGTGTGCTGGCCGCTGCCCGTGGCGCTGCTGCTGATCTGCGGGGCCGGCCTGCGCGCCGGAGAGCCGCCGGAGCGGCCGCTCTGAACGAGACCGGACGCGCCGCAGGACCCCGGAGCGCGCAGAATGGGTTCCGATGATTTCGACCATTGAGGATCAGCCATGACCGACTCGTCCGGCTTCGGCCGTCCGGGGCCTGACCAGCCCCAGTTCCAGCAGTCCCAGGACGCCGAGACCCCGGAGCAGCGGGGCGGCCCCGGTTTCGAGCCCCCGCCGCCTACGGGGCCCCGCCGGCCCCGCGAACACCCCGAGCCGGCCTGCGGCGCCGGGCCAGTACCCGGGCCCCGGCCAGTACCCCGGGCCCGGCCAGTACGGGGTGTCCCCGTCCGCGAACGCCGGGCAGTACGGGACCCAGGGCCAAGGGGGCGCCCCGGGCAGTACCCGAGCCCGGGCCAGTACCCGCCCGCCACTGCCACCGGGCCGGCCGGCTACGGCGCACCCGGCCCCGCGGCCGCCTCGTACGGCGCCCCAGGCCAGGGCCCCGCCGGACAATACCCGTCCCCGGCCGGCGGTTCGTCCGCCAACTCCCCGGCGCAGCCGTACGGGTCACCGTCCGGAAACCCGGCGGGACATCAGCCGACCTTCGGCGGCCCCACCCCGGCGGGGTCGCAACCCAGCTACGGCGCACCCGCACCGTCCGGCTCGCAGCCTGCCTACGGCGCCCCCACCGCGCAGCAACCGGGCTATGCCGCCCCACCGGGCAACCGCCCACCTACGGTGGCCCCGCGCCGACGCGCGGGCAGCCGACGTACGGATACCCCCGGCGACCACGCAGTTCGGCGGCGCCCCCGGCGCCATCGGGGCTCCGCCGGCCACGAAGCGCCGCACCGGTCAGGCCGCCCTCATCGTCCTCGCAGCCGTGGTGGGCATCGGGCTGCTCGCGGCCGGCGGCCTGTACAGCCTGTTCGCCAACCGGCCCAGCACCGTCCCGTCCACCTCGGTGAACACCGTCGCCCCGACTGCGGCACCGACCGTCGTCCGCACCGACCCGTCGACGGACCCGTCGACGGCGGCCACCGTCACTGGCGGGCAGATCGGTCAGGCCGTGGCGTTCGACGGCACCAACGGCTCCGGGACCGTGACCGTCATGGACGCGACCTGGACGAACAAGGGCTTCGTCGACCCGAAGAGCGGCCAGATGTACCTGGTGCTGGACGTTCGGTTCGAGGCCACGAGCGGCAGCTTCCCCGTCGGGATCCTGTACGCGCGGGTGATCGACGAGTCCGGCGGTTCGCATCTGCTCGCGTTCGGTCCGGAAACGACCAAGATGCTGGATTCCGGGGTCCTCCAAGCCGGTGAGACCTCGGAGGGCCAGTTGGCGTACGAACTGCCCCGCGGGCCGGCGACGTTCCAGGTGCTGAACGAGCGGCTGCGGCCCGTCGCCGAAGTCAAGATCCCGGGGTGAGCGAGCCCTTCCGCAGTCGCCGGTTCGTCCCCGTCGACCCGGGCGCGCGCCCACGCCGCGAGCGCCGGGCCGTGCGGGTCGTGGTCACGGACGGGTTCCGGGTGCTGTTGTTCCCCGACTCCGACCCCGGACTGCCGGGCAGCCGGTGGTGGGTGACGCCGNGGGGCGGCATCGATCCGGGTGAGACCGAGCGGGCCGCCGCGGTCCGCGAACTGGCCGAGGAGACGGGGCTGGTGCTCACCGAGGACGACCTGACCGGTCCCGTGCTCCGCCGGACGGTCGTCCACGGCTACTCCGACCAGGTGCTCACGCAGCGGGAGGCGTTCTTCGTCCTGACCGTCCCCGAGTCGTTCGAGGTGGACGTCACCGGGCACACCCCGGACGAGCAACTGACGCTCGGGGCCGCGGCCTGGCACCGTCTCGACGTCCTGTCGGACCTGCCGGAGCCCGTGTGGCCGGCGTATCTGGCGGACCTGCCCGCGCTCGCGGACGATCCAGCAGCCTGGCCGCGCGAGGTCGGGTTGGAGGAGGAATCCACGGTCGCCGTCGGCGATCCGGCGACTACGATGATGGGGTTTGCCGCCGACCCGGAAGTTCCATGACCGAGACCGTTATCCCTGCCGCCCAGCCCGCCGACCACAAGTTCCTCGAACGGTTCCTGTGGCTGTCGCTGGCCACCGCCATCGCGACCGTGGCCATCAAGTCCGTGGCCGCGGTCATCACCAACTCGGTCGGGCTGTGGTCGGACGCGCTGGAGTCCACGGTCAACCTGCTGGCCGCGCTGGTCGCCCTGTGGGCGTTGCGGCTGTCGGCCAAACCCGCCGACCACAACCACGACTTCGGCCACGGCAAGGCCGAATACGTCTCGGCGGCGGTCGAGGGAACGCTGATCTTCGTGGCGGCCGCGGCCATCATCGCGGGCGCCGTGCAGCGCCTCATCGTGCCCGCTCCGCTGGACCAACTGGGTCTCGGCCTGCTGCTGTCGGCGGTCGCCTCGGCGCTGAACATGGGCACCGGCCTGGCGCTGCTGCGGGCCGGCCGGACGCACCGCTCCATCACGCTGGAGGCCGACGGGCACCACCTGCTCACCGACGTCTGGACCTCCGTCGGCGTCCTGGCCGGCATCGGCCTGGTCGCCCTCACCGGCTGGCACGTGCTCGACCCGCTGATCGCGATCGCGGTGGGCATCAACATCCTGTTCACCGGCTACTCCCTCGTCCGGCGTTCCGTGGTGGGGCTGCTCGATGCCGCGCTGCCGCCCGAGGAGATCGAGATCCTCAACGCCGCCGTCGCCAAGGCGGCGGTCGACCCGCGGGTGAGCGTCACCGACCAGCGCACCCGCGAATCCGGACGACAGCGCTTCGTCTACGTGACCCTCAGCGTCCCCGGTGACTGGACCGTCCGCCGCGGCCACGACGTGGCCGACCAGGTCGAACACGAGGTCGACGCCGCGCTCCCGGGGACGACGACGTTCGTGCACGTCGAGCCCGCCTGAACGCGTCCCTGCGAGCCTTCGCACCCGGCCGGCGGCGCCGCGCCTCAGTGACGAGTGGCGTGCCGCACCTCGGTGTCGATCAAGCTCCGCCACGACCGGACGAGCCCGTCGTCCACGTACGCCTTGTACGAGCCGCCCGGCCGGGCCGGCGAGCCGATGTGGAACGACCGCACCCCCGCCCGTGCCAGCCACGGCACATGGTCGGGGTGCAGGCCGCCGCCGGCCATCGTCCGCGCTGCCACCCAGGGGTCTGCCTTGGCCCGGGCGAGCACGTCGTCCAGCCCGTGTTCCAGGCCGCGGGGTGACCCCGCCGTGAGCACCTGATCGAGCCGGGGCAGGTCACGCAGCGCCGCCCAGGCCCGGTCGCCGTCCAGCGCGGAGTCGATGGCCCGGTGGAACGTCCAGGGCCAGGTGCCGTCGGCGACCAGCTCGCCGGTGACCTGGCGGTCCACCTCGCCGAGCCCGTTGAGGAAGCCGAGCACCATCCCGTCCGCGCCCGCCTCGGCGTAGGAGGCCATCAGCCCGCGCAGCCGGACGGCCTCGCCGCCGTCGGTACCGAACCCGGGGCGCAGCCGCACCATGACCCGCACCTGGATGCTGGTGGCGGCGCGCACCTGGGCGACCAGGGCCGGGCTGGGCGACATGCCGCCGTCGTCCAGCGACCCGCACACCTCGACCCGGTCGGCACCGCCCGCCTCGGCGCGCTGCGCATCGGCAGGGTGCAGCGCGATCACCTCGAGCAGCCCGCTCATGGCTCCATGATGACCAGCGGGTGCCCGCGACCGGTCCCGACACGCGGCAGCGGCCCGCGCACGATTTACCCCCTGGGGTATGAGTTCCATGGTGCGGAAGCGTCGGTTTCCGGGGTTACTCTTGCTTCCGGCGGCCAACGGCGGCCGCCCGGGGACCAGGACAGTGATGAACGCGAGCGCGAAGTATCCGGGCAAGAAGCAGGTCATCAACGGCAACGGCGCGGTGGCGCAGGTGATGCGTCACGTGTGCGGCGGCGTCATCGGCTACCCGATCACCCCGTCGACCGAGATCTCCGAACTGTACGAGGCGGCCCGGGCCGAGGGCGCGGTCAACATCTGGGGCCGGCACCCGTTCTTCTTCAGCCCCGAGGGCGAACACTCGGCGCAGTCCGGCGCCCTGGGCGCGGCGCTGACCGGCGGCCAGTTCGTGTCCAACGCCTCCTCCAGCCAGGGCATCCTCTACGCCCTGGAGTCGCACTACGTGACCGTCGGCAAGAAGATCGGCGGGTTCGTCCTGCAGGTCGCGGCGCGCGTGGTCAGCAAGCACTCGCTGAACGTGATGGCCGGCCACGACGACGTATACGCGCTGCTGTCCAGCGGCTACACGGTGCTGTTCGGGGCCAACCCGCAGGAGGCCGCGGACCTCGCGGCGATCTCGTACAAGGTGTCGGCGCTGTCGCTGATCCCCGTCGCCAACGCGATGGACGGCTTCTCCACCAGCCACATGCTGTCCGAGGCCCGCATGCCCGAGCCCGAATTGCTGCGCGAGTACCTCGGCGATCCCGCGGGTCGGATCCCCTGCCCGACCCTGGCGCAGGAACTGCTGTTCGGCGCCAAGGGACGGGTGGTGCAACTGCGTGGCTGGCTGAGCCGCAACGCCGTGTCCTTCACCGAGGACGACAAGCGCGCCCTGGAGGCGTTCCTCGCGGCCAAGCCGGACGAGATCGAGGCCGATGCCGCCGGCGACCTGGTCGCCCAGACGCTCGCGTGGGTGCCCGAGGAGTTGCACGGGCAGTGGCGCCGGCAGTGGGTGAACGCCCACGCGAAGGGCACCCGTCAGCTCGTCCCGGCCCTGGTCGACGTGAACAACCCCGGCATGACCGGCACCGTCCAGAACCAGCCGGACTTCCAGGCGGGATCGGTCGACCACCGGACACACTTCGCCTCCGCGGTGCCCAGCCTCGTCCGGCAGGCGATGGCGGAATACTCCGAACTCACCGGACGCACCTACACCCCCATCGCGACCTACGGCTGCGACGACGCCGACGTGGCCATGGTGGGCCTGGGGTCGGTGTGCGACGACGTCCAGGCCGTCCTGCCGTACCTGCGCGCCCAGGGGATCAAGGCCGGTCTGGTGGCGGTCAAGCTGCTGCAACCGTTCCCCGAGGCCGAGGTGGTGGCCGCCCTGGCCGGCAAGAAGTCGGTGATCGTCCTCGAACGCTCCGACCAGACCGCGCTCACGTCCATGGTCACCCAGGCCCTGTTCAAGGCCCGGGACAACGCCGACGGCGAGCGGTACCCCGGCATCCCCGGCATCGACGCGCTGCCGCAGTTGACGACCGCGATCTTCGGCCTGGGCGGCCACGACCTGCAGCCCCGGCACCTGATCGCCGCGTTCAAGCAAGCCGCCGCCGGCACCCTGGCGCCGCTGGTCTACCTGGGTTCGCAGTTCTTCACCGACAGCCCGAGCCCGCGGCTGGCCGAGGTGCAGGACCGGCTGCGCACCGCCTACCCCGAGACCGAACTCATGGCCCTGCAGACCGAGGCGAACCCGAACCTGCTGCCCGAGGGCGGGCTGCGGATCCGGTTCCATTCGGTCGGCGGCTACGGGACGATCGCCACCGGCAAGCTGCTCACCGACATCCTCGCCGGCGTGCTGGGGCTGCACAGCAAGTCCGCCCCGAAGTACGGCTCGGAGAAGTCTGGCGCGCCGACCAACTACTACATCACCCTCTCGCCGGAGCCGGTGCTCATCACCAACGCCGAACTCGAGGACGTCGAGATCGTCATTTCCNCTGACCACAAGGTGTTTCACCACACCGACCCGCTGAAGGGGCTGGCCGAGGGCGGCACGTTCATCCTGCAGTCGAACCTGCCCGTGGACGAGGTGTGGGCCGAGTTGCCCAAGCGCGCCCGCAAGACCATCCGCGACCGGCACATCAAGTTCCTGGTCGTCGACGCCTTCGCCGTCGCGGCCCGGCATGCCCCGACGCCGGAGTTGCAGACCCGGATGATGGGCATCGCGTTCATCGGCGCGGTCGTGGGTCACGTCGACCGCCTCACCCAGGGCGCGGACGAGGACGCCGTGCTCGCCAAGGTGCGTTCCCAGATCGCCAAGAAGTTCGGCGCGAAGGGCGCCGACATCGTCGAGGGCAACATGGCGGTCATCGCCGAGGGCCGGGCGGCGACCCGGGTGGTCGACTACGACGACCCCGCCCTGGTCGCCCTGGATGCCCAGCCGGCCCGGATCCCGCTGCGCACGGTCCAGCTGTCCGCGGCGATGTGCGCGCCGACGATCAGCGATTCGGCCCTGTTCGACCGCGACTACTACGAGGAGATCGTGGCCCGTCCGTTCCGCGAGGGGACGATCGCCGAGGCTCCCGTGCTGCCGNGGGCTGGCCTGTTCATGCCCGCCGGCACCGCCGCCACCAAGGACAAGGGCCTGTTCCGCCGGACGGTGCCGAACTTCGATCCGCAGTTGTGCACCGGCTGCATGGAGTGCGCCATCGTCTGCCCGGACGCGGCGATCCCCAACACCGTCCACGAGATCCACGACCTGCTGCGGGCGGCGATCGGCGAGATCGACGTCCCCGAGGCCCAGCGGACGCTGCTGCGTGAGCAGGTCTACGCGCTCGCCGAATCCGTCCGCTCGGCGTACCGGGAGCGCAAGGACACCNCCGCGTTCCACGACCTGGTCGCCGAGGCGGGCGCCCGGGTGACCGACAACCCGAGCCTGCGCAAGGCGATCGGCGCGCTCGCCGCGGAGCTGGCCGACTACCCGGTCGCGCGCACCCGTCCGTTCCTCGACGCGATGGAGAAGCAGGCGCCCGGCTCCGGCGGCCTGTTCGCGGTGAACATCGACCCGTGGAAGTGCACGGGCTGCCTGGAATGCATCGACGTGTGCGGCCCCAACGCGCTCACCCCGCACGAGCAGGACGCCGAGGCGATGGACGTCCTGGGCGAGCGGTTCGCGTTCCTCTCCAAGCTGCCGAACACCCCCGTCCGGTTCATGGCCGGCGCGACCGATTCCGGCGGCGACACCAAGCGGCTGCTCCTCGACCGCAACAACTACTACGCGACCACCGGCGGGCACGGCGGCTGCCGCGGCTGCGGTGAAGTGACGGCCAGCCGGCTCGTCATGGCCACCAGCCACGCCTTGGGCGGACGGCGCCGCAAGGCCCATCTCGCCGAGTTGGAGGACCTGGTCGAGGCGCTGCGGACGAAGCTGGACGAGGTCGCCGACCCCGACCGGCGCGCCCGGATCGCCGCCGCCCTGGAACGGCTGGAGACCCGGCTGTACCTGTACGAGTCCGGCCCGACCGGCAACGGCCCGGCCAGCACGGTGGTGGCGAACTCCACCGGCTGCTCCAGCGTCTACGCCTCCACGATGCCGTTCAACGCGTTCACCGACCCGTGGGTGAACTCGCTGTTCCAGGACGCGCAACCCNTTGCCAAGGGCATCTTCGAGGGCATCGCGGCACAGCAGAGCGCCGACATCGCGGCGCTGCGGACGGCCCGGCTCGAACTGGCCGACGGCTACGATCCGTCCGTCCACGACGAGGAGCTGCGCACCCTGTCGTGGAGCCACTTCACCAACGAGGAGCTGGCGCTGCTGCCGACCGTCCTGACCATCGGCGGCGACGGTGCCACCTACGACATCGGCTTCGGCGCCCTGTCGCGGCTGCTGGCCTCCGACACCCCGATCAAGGTGCTGGTGCTCAACACCGGGGCCTACTCCAACACCGGCGGCCAGGCCTCCACGTCGTCCTTCCTCGGCCAGGATTCCGACCTGGCCCGGGTGGGCGTCGCCCGGGGCGGCAAGGACGAGGCCCGCAAGGAGCTCGGCATCCTCGCCTCGTTCCACCCCAACGTGTTCGTCTGCGCCACCAGTACCGCGCTGCAGGCGCACTTCCTGCGCAACAGCCTGGAGTTCCTCACCTACACCGGCTCGCCGTCGGTGATGGACGTCTACACCNCCTGCCAGTCCGAGCACGGGATCGCGGACGCGCACGCGTCCCGCCGGGCCCGGCTGGCCGTCGAATCGCGGATGAACCCGGTGTTCGTCCACGACCCGCGGCGCGGCGAGACGATCCACGAGTGGTATTCGCTGGAGNGGCACCCCGACCCGGACAAGACCTGGACGACCACCACTGTCGAATACCTCGACGACGAGGGGCAGTTGCAACTGCTGACCACGGCGCTCACCCCGGCCGACTTCGCGCTCGGCGAGGTGCGCTTCCGCAAGCACTTCCGCACCCTGTCCGAATCCGAGGCCGCCCAGGGCCTGACCATGGACGCCTACGTCGACCTGACCGAAAGCCAGCGCGCCGGGAAGATCCCGTTCCTCTACACCACCAACGCCAAGCGGCGGCTGGTGAAGGTCGGCTGCGACGCGGTGATCGTGTCGATGGTCGAGGCGCGGCGGCGCTACTGGCAGTTGCTGCAGTACCTGTCGGGCCAGCACGTCGAGAAGCTCAACGCGCTGCACGCCCACGACATCGAGGAGTTGCAGCACGCCTACGACGACTCGATGAAGGCCCACGAAACCTCGCTGGACGACATCGCCCGCGCGATGGCCGACCTGGCGTCGGTGGCCCCGGGCGCGGCCTCGTCCGGGTTCTCGTTCGGTGGCCTGGGCGGGACAGGCGGCGCTCCTGGCGGCGGTGCGGCGGCTCCGGCGACGGACGCGTCCCCGGCGGCGGGGACGGGCCCGGTCAACGGCACCCCGATCTTCCTCGACATCGCTGATCAACCCAAGTGCACCGATTGCAAGACCTGCTACCAGGACATGCCGGAGGTCTTCGAGCGCACCCGGATCATCGTGGACGGCCAGGCCCGCGACGCCGCCCGGATGATCCCCGGGGCGCTGGAGAAGGTGACGATCACGCCGGAGTTCGTGGCTCGGTGCAACCGGATCAAGGCCAACTGCGACGCGGAGATCATCCAATGACCACCGACGAACTCGGCCGCTACCTCGACGCGAACTCCTCGCTGGAGACCGCGCGCTCGCAGGTCGAGCAGTTGGAGCACTCCCGGGCCGTGGAGTCGTTCAACACCCAGTTGGCGCTGCTGCGCAAGCGGCTGCTGGCCGACCCGCACGCCTTCCGCGACCTGTTCATCGGCGAGGGCATCAACGCGGTGGTCTGGGAGTTCCAGCAGGACGAGCTGTCGGCCGAGATGACCCGCGGCCTGTGGGAGACCCTGAAACGCGACGACGACGCCTCGGCGCTGATCATGCGGTTCATCTGGGACGTGCCGCTGCGGCTGAAGCGCAAGTTCGTCCATGCCCTGGACGTGCACCTGGGCGACCAGTACCCGATGTTCCGGGGCCTGTCGGACGGGTGGCCGGCGGCCAACTCCATCCCGCCCTACGTGCGTGGCCCGCAGGAGCGTTCGTCCGACTTCGACCTGGTGAACCAGGGGTACCTCGGGTATCTGAGCCTCGGCTACAGCCCGCGCGAGGTCGACCTGTTCGTGTGGCTGGAGGCGATCCGCGACAAGCAGTGCACCGAGAAGCCCTGCGAGATCGGCGAACTGCTCGCCGGCCGGAAGGATCCGAAGGGCGGCTGCCCCGTCCAGATCCACATCCCGCAGGTGCTGGAACTGCTCGGCACCGGGCGGTTCGCCGACGCGCTGCGGCTCATCGAGAACTCCAACCCGCTGCCGAACGTGACCGGCCGGGTGTGCCCGCAGGAACTGCAGTGCCAGGGCGTGTGTGCCCACCAGAAGCGGCCGATCGAGATCGGCCAGCTGGAGTGGTATCTGCCGCAGCGCGAGAAGGTGGTCGATCCCGACGCCGTCCGCCGCCGGTTCGCGGGCTTCCCGAACCCGTGGATCAAGGCCGACAAGCCGCCGATCGCGGTGGTCGGCTCGGGGCCGGCCGGCCTGATCAACGCCTACCTGCTGGCCGTCGAGGGCTTCCCGGTGACGGTGTTCGAGGCGTTCCACCGGCTCGGCGGGGTGCTGCGCTACGGGATCCCGGAGTTCCGGCTGCCCAACGAGTTGATCGACGACGTGGTCGGCAAGATCGAGTTGCTCGGCGGCCGGTTCGTGAAGAACTTCGTCGTCGGCAAGACCGCCACCCTCGCCCAACTCAAGGAGGCCGGGTTCTGGCGGGTGTTCGTCGGCACCGGCGCCGGGCTGCCGCGGTTCCTCAACGTGCCCGGGGAGCACCTCAACGGGGTGATGAGCGCCAACGAGTTCCTGACCCGGGTGAACCTCATGCAGGGACTGAAGGACGACTACGAGACCCCGCTGCCCGCCGTGCGCGACAAGAACGTGCTGGTGATCGGCGGCGGCAACACCGCGATGGACGCCGCCCGGACGGCCCGCCGGCTCGGCGGGCATGTGAAGATCGTCTACCGGCGCACCCGCAGCGAGATGCCGGCCCGGGTCGAGGAACTGCACCACGCGCTGGAGGAGGGCATCGAGGTCGTCGAACTGCGCTCGCCCGTGGAGTTCCTGGGCGACGACAAGACCCATCAGGTCACCTCGGCGGTCGTGGACGTCATCGAACTCGGCCAGCCCGACGCCTCCGGCCGGCGCTCGCCGGTCTCCACCGGACGTACCGAGGCGATGGCCGCCGACCTGGTGATCATGGCGCTGGGCAACTCGTCCAACCCGATCATTGCCGACTCCGAGCCGAACCTGGCCACCAGCCGGTGGGGCACGATCGACCTTGCCGAGGGCACCCAGGCGACGAGCCTGGAGGGCATCTACTCCGGGNGCGACGCGACCCGTGGCGGGTCGACCGCGATCCGGGCGGCCGGGGACGGGCAGGCGGCGGCACGGCAGATCCTGGGCGCGATCGACCTGGTCCCGGCCGAGATCAAGGCCATGGTCGCGCGGGCGGACGACTACTCGATGCGGGCGGCCTCGACCCAGAAGGTCCTGGATCGCCGGCAACTGACCGAAGGCATCGTCGAGTTGACCGTGTACGCCCCGGCGATCGCGTCGTCGGCGAAGGCGGGCCAGTTCGTCCGGGTGCTGGCGTGGGACAACGGGGAGTTGATCCCCCTCACGCTGGCCGACTGGGACGCGGCCGCGGGCACGATCGTCCTGGTCATCCAGGGGTTGGGCACGTCCAGCATCGAGATCAACCAGATGCGGATCGGGGACGCGTTCACCGGTATCGCCGGGCCGCTCGGCCGGCCCTCGGAGTTGCACCGGTATCGCGCTGAGGGCGACGGACCGGCACCGACCGTGGTGTTCTGCGCGGGCGGGGTCGGGCTGCCGCCGGTGTACCCGATCGCCCGGGAGCACCTGCGGTTGGGCAACCACGTGACCCTGATCTCGGGCTTCCGCTCGTCCGACCTGACGTTCTGGACCGAACCGGGCGACCGGGTGGAGGCTCTGAAGGCCGAGTTCGGCGACCTGCTGGAGGTCGTCTACACCTCCAACGACGGCACGTTCGGCCGGCAGGGGTTCGTCACCACCCCGTTGGAGGCGATGCTGGAAGCGAACGCGGCCGGCGAGGGTCGTCCGATCGCCGAGGTGGTGGCGATCGGACCGCCGCTGATGATGCGCGCGGTGGCGGATCTGACCCGCCGCTACGGGGTGAAGACCGTGGCCAGCCTGAACTCGATCATGGTCGACGCCACCGGCATGTGCGGGGCCTGCATGGTGCCGGTCGTCGAGAACGGGACGCTGGTGCGCAAGCACGCCTGCATCGACGGCCCCGAGATCGACGCCCACGTCATCGACTGGGACAAGTTCCTGCCCCGGTTCAACCAGTTCAAGCCGCAGGAGGCCGAGAGCCGCGCCCGTCACGGGCTGTGAGCGGGGCCGAGGGGTCTCGCCTTCCGTCCCGACTGTCGCGGTTGGCGACGCCGTCGCCAGCGGTCCTGACTCCTACCCCGGCCTGCCCAATAACCCCGGCCCGAATCTCGCCTCCCGTCGCGAATCTCACCTGCGGTCCCGAGTTCCGCCCGCAGCGTTGGCTCTCGCCTGCGGTCCTGACTCCCACCCGAGCCGCCGCTCACCGCCCGTCCCGGCCCTCACCTCCTGGCCCGGCCCTAACCGGCTCTTCCCAATCGAGGGTGGGTGGGGTGTCGGCGTGGGGTGAGTGTTGAGGAGCCTTGTCGTCGCAAGGATGTGGGTGTTCTACGTCCCATCCAGCAACAACAAGGCTCATGTACGACGCTACCTCAACGACGCCGGCGCGCCCTCTGGTCACTGCGCCGGATCTGACGAGCTTCGCCCGGGTTGATGTCCTCGGCCTGGAGGTGGTCGCCCAGCAGGTGTGGCCGGACCGGGCCGTCTTGTTCTGCGAGCTCGCCGCGATCGATGACCGCTGCCCGGCCTGCGGCATACCCGGCCAACCGCATGATCGGGTGCGGCGACGTTTCACCCATCTTCCCGTCGGTCGTCGGGCGACGTGGCTGCACGTGATGGTGCCGCGGTTCCGCTGCGCCGAATGTGGGCGGCTGTGGCGGCACCCGCTCACCACGGTGGCGCGGCCACGCTCGAAGTTGACCCGGGCGGCGGACTGGTGGGCCTTGTGCCAGGTGGTGCTCGACCACGCTCCGATCAGCGGTGTGGCCGCGGTGCTCGGCGTCAGCTGGGACACGGCGAACACCGCTGTCAGCGAGGTCGGCACCCGCGTGCTGATCGAGCATCCCGGCCGCCTGGACGGCGTCGAGGTGATCGGCGTGGACGAACACGCCTGGCGACACACCCGCAAGGGCGACAAGTACGTCACCGTCATCATCGACCTGACCCCGATCCGCGACGGCACCGGCCCGGCCCGCCTGCTGGACCTCGTCGAAGGCCGCTCCAAGAAAGCGTTCAAGACCTGGCTCGACGCCCAGGACGAGGACTTCCGCGCTCACGTGCAGATCGTCGCGATGGACGGGTTCACCGGCTTCAAGACCGCCGCCGCCGAAGCCGTCCCTGAAGCGACCGCCGTCATGGATCCCTTCCACGTCGTCGCGTTGGCCGGAGACAAACTCAACCAGACCCGACAACGCGTCCAACGCGACCTCACCGGCAGCCGCGGCCGCCGGGACGACCCTCTCTACCGGGCCAGACGCACCCTGCGCACCGGCCGCGCCCTGCTCACCGACAAGCAGAAGACCCGCCTCGAGGCGCTCTGGGCCATCGATGACCTGGCTGCGGTCGAGGTCACCTGGTGTGTCTACCAAGACCTCATCGACGCATACCGGCACCCCGAACCAGCGCTCGGCAAGAAGCTCCTGGCCACGGTGATCGACCGGATCAAGACCGGCGTGCCGGCCGGACTCGACGAGCTCGCGCAACTCGGCCGGACCCTGCAGCAACGGCGTGCCGACATCCTCGCCTTCTTCGACCACCCCGGCTCCAGCAACGGCCGCCTCGAACACCTCCGCGGCATCGCCCTCGGCTTCCGCAACCTGATCAACTACCGCCTCAGATCACTCCTCGAAGCCGGCGGATTCAGACCCCTCATCCACTCTCTTTCGTGAAGAGCCCCTAACCTCCCGTCGCGAACCCCGCACCCAGGCCCGCGTCTCGCCCCAATCGCTGACTCTCGCCGGCGATGCTGACTCCCACCCCGGGCCTGCCCCTGACCCCCGTCCCGAATCTCGCCTCCGGTCCGCCCGCAGCGCTGACTCTCGGCGGCGCTCCTGACTCCCACCCGAGCCTGACCCCGACCCGGTCCCGAGTCTCACCTCCGGTACCGAGTCTCACCTCCGGTACCGACTCTCGCCGCCGACGGCGAGATTGCGACCCGATGGCGAGATTCGGACCCCACGGCGAGATTCGGACCCCGCGGCGAGATTCGGACCCCACGGCGAGATTGCGACCCGACGGCGAGATTCGGACCAACGCAGGTTGCGCGGGGATTCGCCGACGCGCCGGATGGAGTAGGGGAACCAATCGCGTCCGAAGGGGAGGTAGACCCGCACCCGGTGCCCCCGACCACGAGCGAGCCCACGTGGGCCTCACCTCCTGGGCCGAGCCCACGCCGGAGGCCGCCGCCCTCAGCCCACGCCCACGTGGGCCTCACGCCGGGCGTCCCCGGAGGCCTCCAGCGAACCGTCGGTGTGCCGCAGCGCCGCCGACACCCCGCCGAAGTACATGTGCGGCTCGGGGTACTCGTGGCCGTCCATGCCGAGTTCGCCGATTGCCGCCGCGATGCCCGCGTCGCGTTCGTACTCGACCCGGAAGTTCCGGTCAGGCAGGACGCGCACGTGCAGCCGTGGGTTGTCGATCGCGTCCTGCAGGTCGGCGCCGTGCAGGCAGCCCTGGCCGAGGACGAGCATCAGCGCGGTCGTGATCCGGTCGGCGCCCGGCGAGCCGATGGCCAGGGCGCGCCCGTCGCTCGTCCGGCCGACCGTGGGGGCCATGTTCGACGCGAGCCGGGTGCCGGGNGCGAGCGCGTGCAGGCCCAGCCGGTTCAGCTCGACCTCGCCGAGGGCGTTGTTGAGGATGATTCCCGTCCCGGGGATGCAGATGCCCGAGCAGTAGCCGGACGACATCGTGATCGCGCACGCGTTGCCGTCGGCGTCCACCGCCGAGATGTGGGCGGTGGACGACGAGCCACGCAGCGCCGACAGCCCGTTCTCGCCGACCGACTCCAGCAGGTCGAGCCCGTCGGATTCCAGGTCGCGNGAGTAGTCCAGCACCGCCGTCCGGTAGCCCAGGACGGCCCGCTGGATCTCGATGGCGTCGCGCCAGCTCCAGTCGCCGCGGCGGGCCAGTTCGCTGAGCATGATGGCCAGCATCGGGCCGCCGACGGCCGGCGGCGGGTTGGTCGCGATCAGCCAGTCGCCGATCTGGTGGTGGTGCGGGCGCCGCGGCACGGCCGCGTAGGACGCCAGGTCCTCGACCGTGATCAGCCCGCCGTTGGCGGCCATGTCGTCCGCGAGCGCCCGGGCGACCTCNCCGTGCGTGAACAGCCGTGGCCCCTCGGTGGACAGCGCGTCCAGGACGTCGGCGAGCAGCGGGTTGGCCGTCCGTTCCCCGCCTTCCAGNGAGCCCCCGTCGGCGCGGGTCACCAAAGCGTGCGCCTCGGCGTCGTCCCCGAACAGGTTGTCGGCGGTGAAGGACAGGTAGCGGGCCGCCGCGGGACTCATCGGGTAGTCGCGGGCGGCCTCGATGGCCGGCTCCAGCAGGCGCCGCCAGGGCACCCGTCCGAACCGGGCGTGCGCCTCGGCGAAGCCGGGGATGACCCCGGGGTGNGCCACCGACCCGTGCCCGGCGCCGATGGTGATGCCACCGCCGTACGGGGTGGAGACGTGCCGCACCCCATGCCCACGGCGCGCCGGGTCACCGCCCCGGCCGGGCATCTCGACGTTGCCGTCGATGACGACGGGCTCGCCGTCGGCGGGCCAGACCGCGACGAACGCCCCGCCACCGAAGCTCACCATGCCCGGCTCGGTCGCCATCGCGACCATGGACGCGGCCAGCGCGGCGTCGACCGCGCTCCCGCCGTCGCCGGCGACGGCCAGCCCGGCCGCGAGGGCTTGGGCTCCGGTGGCGGCCACAGCGATCGACGTACTCACCTGGCCATCATGGCGGAAACCGCGGACATTTCTGCCCGTCCCTCGGCGCGAGCTGCCTCGAACACCCACACCGGCCCGCTCGGGCCCACGCATCGGCCACTGGACGAACCGGGCAACGGCCGGTGCATCAGGAGGTGTGCCGCCGGCCCTATCCTGAGCCCGTGCAGACGCTGGAGTACACCGAGGAACAGCTCACCCGGGACGAGGTGGATGCCCTGCCCGGACCCACCATGCTCGCCTTCGGGACGAACTGGTGCGGCTATTGCCGCGCCGCCCACCGGCACCTCGCCAAGGCGTTGCGTCAGCACCCGGAGCTGCGCACCGTCTTCGTGGAGGACGGACGAGGCCGCCCGCTGGGCCGCTCGTTCCGCGTCCGGCTCTGGCCGACCCTGATCTTCCTGGACAACGGCGTGGAGGTGGCCCGGCTCGTCCGTCCGACCTCGACGTCGGCGATCGCCGAGGCGCTGAGCCGGATCGACCNNCACCCCGCGTCGCCCCTCACACGGCGGAGGGAACCAACCGCTAGGACGCGAAGGTGTGCAGTTGACCACCGAACACAGTGGTCAACTGCACACCTAACCGAGCGAGGGGCGCCGCGAAGCTCCCAACCCCGGCAACGCCGAAGGGCGGCCCCGATCGGGACCGCCCTTCTTGGAGTTGCGACTCAGAAATCCATGCCGCCCATGCCGCCGTCGCCGCCCGCCGGCATCGCCGGAGCCTTCTCCGGCTTGTCGGCGATGACCGCCTCGGTGGTCAGGAACAGGGCCGCGATCGAGGCCGCGTTCTGCAGCGCCGAACGGGTGACCTTCGCCGGGTCGATGATCCCGGCGTCCAGCATGTTGGTGTACTCGCCGGTCGCGGCGTCCAGACCCTCGCCCGCGGGCAGGTGGGACACCTTCTCGGCCACCACGCCGCCCTCGAGGCCGGCGTTGATCGCGATCTGCTTCAGCGGCGCCTGGACGGCGGTGAACACGATCTGCGCACCCGTCGCCTCGTCACCGGACAGCCCGTCGATCTTGGCGTTCTTGGCCGCCTGCAGCAGCGCCACGCCACCGCCGGGGACGATGCCCTCCTCGACGGCCGCCTTCGCGTTGCGGACGGCGTCCTCGATGCGGTGCTTGCGCTCCTTCAGCTCGACCTCGGTGGCCGCGCCGACCTTGATGACGGCGACGCCGCCAGCCAGCTTGGCCAGCCGCTCCTGCAGCTTCTCGCGGTCGTAGTCGGAATCGGACTTCTCGATCTCGCGGCGGATCTGGGCGACCCGGCCGGCGATCTCGTCCGCGGACCCGCCGCCGTCGACGATCGTGCACTCGTCCTTGGTGACGATGACCTGGCGGGCCCGGCCCAGCAGCTCCAGGGTCACGTTCTCGAGCTTGAGGCCGACGGTCTCGGAGATGACTTGGCCGCCGGTCAGCGTGGCGATGTCGCCCAGCATAGCCTTGCGGCGGTCGCCGAAGCCCGGCGCCTTGACCGCGATCGACTTGAAGGTGCCGCGGATCTTGTTGACGATCAGGCCCGCGAGCGCCTCGCCGTCCACGTCCTCGGCGATCACCAGCAGCGGCTTGCCGCTCTGGATCACCTTCTCGAGCACCGGCAGCAGGTCCTTCAGCGAGGAGACCTTGGAGTCGGCGATGAGGACGTACGGATCCTCCAGCACCGCCTCCATGCGCTCGGCATCGGTGACGAAGTACGGCGAGATGTAGCCCTTGTCGAAGCGCATGCCCTCGGTGAGCTCGAGTTCGAGGCCGAAGGTGTTGGACTCCTCGACGGTGATCACGCCCTCCTTGCCGACCTTGTCCATGGCCTCGGCGATGATGTCGCCGACGGAGGCGTCACCGGCGGAGATGGACGCGGTGGCCGCGATCTGCTCCTTGGTCTCGATGTCGGTGGCCTGCTTGGCCAACTCGTCCACGATCGCGGCGACGGCCTTCTCGATGCCCTTCTTGAGGCTCATCGGGTTGGCACCCGCGGTCACGTTGCGCAGGCCCTCGCGCACCATCGCCTGGGCGATGACGGTCGCGGTGGTGGTGCCGTCGCCGGCCACGTCGTCGGTCTTCTTGGCGACCTCCTTGACCAGCTCGGCGCCGATCTTCTCGTAGGGGTCCTCCAGTTCGATCTCCTTGGCGATGGACACGCCGTCGTTGGTGATCGTGGGCGCNCCNCACTTCTTCTCCAGGACGACGTTGCGGCCCTTCGGGCCGAGCGTGACCTTCACCGCGTCGGCGAGGACGTTCATGCCCCGCTCGAGACCGCGGCGCGCCTCGACATTGAATTCGATTAGTTTCGCCATGTCGGTTCGGCAATCCTCTGTCTGTCGGGGGCCCGCACGGGGCCCCAGCGTGGTTGGTCTGCGCGTCACACCGATGCCCGCGACGGACGATCGAAGCCGATCTCATCGTGATGACGGTGGCACTCTCAACCGAGAGTGCTAACCACATGTTTAGCACTCAGGCATACCGAGTGCAAACGCCTGAGGCCCGGTCACCCCTACCCTGGCAGCATGCTGACCCAGTGGAAGCGGTGGATCATCTACCCGTTGCTGTGGCTGGTGGCCATGGCGATCCCGATGCTGGTGTTCGAGGCGANNACCGCGGCTCCGGAGCGGTCGCCAGCGTGAACGAGTTCGNAGATCAGGTCGTTCGACGCCGACTACACCCCGTCGCTGCAGCCGGACGGGAAGCTGCGCATCGACGTGGTCGAGCGGATCGTGGCGTACTTCCCGAACGAGTACACCAACCACGGCATCGAGCGGACGCTCAACGGCACCTACGGGACCGCCGACATCGAACTGTCCGACTTCCGGGTCAGCGACGCCACCGGCACGCCGCTGCAGGTCTCGGAACGGACGGACGGACGAGGCGGCGTCACCCTGCGCATCGGCGACCCGTACCGCTACGTCCACGGCCAGGTCACCTACGTGATCCGCTACACGATCGGCAACGCCATGGTGGAGGTGCCCTCGCGCGGCGTCCAGGAGATCTACCTGGACGTCAACGGGCTGGGCTGGCTGCAGGAGTTCGACTCCGTCACCGCCGTGGTGCACGTCCCGTCCGGCCTCGCCGACCGGCTGACCGGCGAGTACGCCTGCTACCGCGGCCCGTCCGGCTCGACGGAACGCTGCCCGATGACCCGGCAGGGCGGGGAGTTCACGGTCGCCGGCGGGGCGCTGGGACCCAAGCAGACGGTGACTTTCGCGATCGGCTTCACCGCCGGCACCGCCGCGCGCAGCGTCCCGCTGCCGCGGATGGTCGGCCTCGGCCTGCCGGGCATCCTGGCCATGCCCGCCGTGGGGGCGGTGCTCCTCGCGTTCGCCCTGTTCACGCGGTGGTGGCGGCGTCGTCCGCCACGCGAGGATCAGGCGGTGGTCACCGAGTTCGCCCCGCCCGAGGATCTCCCGGCCGTGGCCGCGGCCGACTTCCTGGGGTTGCCCGAACGGGGCGCCGCGGCGCAGTTGGCGGAGTTGGTCGTCCAGCATCACGCCACGGTGACCTCGTCCGAGGAACCCACCGACACCGCACCCCAGCCGCGGCGCGGGCTGCGCCGGCGGCAGCGCCGCGACCTACGCCTGGGCCTGCGGGTCGAGCTGAACGAGCCGAAACAGATCAGGCCCCAGGACTTGCGCAACTTCTGCAAGGCGCTGTTCGGCGGGNGACGCCGCCGCTCCCTGGACGACATCGACAGCACCGACATCCAGGTCGCGACCGACGCGCGGCGGGCCCTGCTGGACTCCCTCGGGTTGCGCAAGCCGGCTCGACTGCCCGGCTGGATCCTCGCGCTGTCGATGGTGGCGCTGACCGGGTACGGGTGGCTCCAACTCAACCTGGGCGTGCCCGGGATGGGGAGCTGGTTCCTCGGGGCGGGAGTGGTGGCGGTCCTGCTGGTCGTGGCCGCGGCGCACTACTACCCGCGGCTGGGTGGCTACACGGCGCACGGCAAGAAGGTGATGTTCCAGCTGCGCGGGCTGCGCGAGTTCGTCACCATGGCCGAGGCGGACCGGATCGCGTGGCTCCAGAACGCCCTGGACGCACCCCGCATCGCGGCCAGCNGATCGGGAGGGCTCCTGGTGAGGCTGTACGAGCCGCTCCTGCCGTACGCCATCATCTTCGGCGCCGAGAAGACCTGGNGGGATCTGCTGGGCTCCCTGTACGCCACCATCGACGAGCCCGAACGCCTCGACCTGCCCCGGGTGCCGTTGCTGGCGTGGACCTCCGGCCTGGCCGACCACCCCGCGAGCACGTTCTACGACCACTCCTACGACGCCCACAGCAGTTGGTGGGATACCAGGCCCACCTTCGGCGACGGCGGCTTCGCGCACACGATGTCCGACCTCGGGCGGGGCATCTCCGAGGCGTTGGACGACTGGTCGAAGTCCTCCTCCGGCAGCGGGGACGGCGGCAGCGGCTCCAGCGGCTGGTCGTCCTCATCGTCGTCCTCGTCGAGCTGGTCCTCGGGTGGCTCGTCCGGTGGCGGTTCGTCCGGCGGTGGCATGGGCGGCGGTGGCGGCGGCGGCTGGTGACCCGGTCCCGGACCACCGGGAGCGGGGACTTGAACCCCACCGGGGCAGGCCCAACACTGGTCGCGTGCCCACCAGCTTGTCGCTCGCGTTGCGCGCCCGCCGGCGCGGCAATTGGCTGAACCTGTCCACTCCCGCCGGGTTGCTGGTCGCGCGGGCGGCGGGGGCGCGGCTGCGGCGCGGCCCCTGGGGGCTGGTGTTCGCCGAGGGCTACCGCTGGCCGATCCCGCGGGCCGGTGCGTTCACGATCGGCAATGTCGTCTTGACCCCTTCGACGATGGACGCCCTCGAGCGACTCCAGCCCGGGGTCACCGCGCACGAGAACGAGCACGCCTGGCAGTACCTGTGGCTGCTCGGGCTGCCCTTCCTGCCCGTCTACGCCGCGCTGTCGGGGTGGTCGTGGCTGCGCACGGGCGACCCGGCGTCGGCCAACCTGCTGGAACGCCAGGCCGGGTTGGGGATCGGTGGTTACACCGAGCGTCCGGTGACGAACGCGGGGATGAAGCGACTGCGCGATCTGGCCCGGCGTCGCCGGAGGGCTTCACACCTTGATCGTCGTGCCCAGCCGCCGGGCGGACCGCTCCCGCTGCCGGGTGGTGCGCTGACGCCGCAGCCGCTTCACCAGCAGCGGGTCGTAGGCAAGGGCCTCGGGGTGTCAATGAGGTTGTTGAGCACCTGGTAGTAGCGGGGCGCGGACAGCTCGAACCGCTCCCGGATCTCGGTCTCCTTGGCGCCCAGGGCCCACCACTGCTTCTCGAAGTCGAGGATGGCCGCGTCGCGCTCGCTCAGCGCGGCGGCGGGCAGGGCCAGGAGTCCGACATGACTTCATCCTAGGCTCAAATCACAACGGTGTCATTCGCCCGCGGACGGGGCGACTTCGGACGTCCGATAGAGTGAGGGCATCCCACCCAGCGTCACGCTGATTTGGCGCGCCCGAGCAAGGACGGTCGATGGAGCGACTCACCGGAACGGTGCAGCACTATGCCTGGGGCACCACCGACGCCATCCCGGCCCTGCTGAATCAGCCTCCCGACGGCCGTCCCTACGCCGAGTACTGGCTGGGCGCGCACGCGTCGTCCCCTTCCATCGTGGCCGGCGAGAGTCTGGCCTCCCGGATCGCCCACGGCCCGGACGTGCTGGGCAAGAAGAGCCGGGTGGCGTTCGGCGAGCAGCTCCCCTACCTGCTCAAGGTGCTGTCCGCGCGGCACGCGCTCTCGCTGCAGGCGCACCCCTCCCGCGAACAGGCCGAGGAGGGCTGGGCTCGGGAGAACCGGGCCGGGGTGGCCCTGGACGCGCCCGAGCGCACCTACAAGGACGCCTGGCCGAAGCCCGAGATCATGGTCGCCCTGGACGAGTTCCACAGCCTGTGCGGCTTCCGCGACCCGCACGAGACCGCCGCGCTGTTCGCCGCCCTCGGGGTGGCCGATCAGCTGGGGTCGGTGATCGGCCCGCTGACCGAGCGCAAGGGACCCGCGGCGCTGGCCGAGGTGTTCCTCGATGTCCTCAGCCTCGGTGAGGAGCGCGCCCACGTCCTGGACGAGGTCGTGAGCGCGGCCATGCACCACCGCTACGACGACGGCCCCGTCGGGGAGTTCGCCCGCACCGCCATCGAACTGGACGAGGTGTTCCCGGCCGACCCGTCGATCCTGGCCGCCCTGCTGATGAACCGGCTCGTGCTGCAGCCGGGCGAGGCCATGTTCGTCCCGGCGGGCCGGATGCACGCCCACCTGCAGGGCACCGGCATCGAGGTGATGGCCAACTCCGACAACGTGATCCGCGGCGGCCTCACCGCCAAGCACATCGACGTGGAGGAACTGATCAAGGTGGTCAGCTTCGCCCCCGTCGTCCCGGAGGTCCTGCTGCCGCGCAACACGCGCCGCGGGGTGTGGAAGTACNGACACCCCTGCTCCGAATTCGAGACCTGGAAGCTGTCGCTGACCACCGACCTCGGTCCCGTCCGGGTGCCTGGACGCGGCTCGGCGCGCATCCTGCTGGTGGTCTCGGGCAGTTGCACGGCCGAGTCCGAGGGCCACACGCTGACCCTGCACCAGGGCGAGTCGGCGTTCCTGTCCGGCCACGAGCACGACGTGCTGGTGAGCGGTGCGGCGGAGGTGTTCGGGGCCTCGTCCGGGCTCCGGTGAGGCTGGATCCGGGGCTCGTCCGCGCGGCCCTGGCCTCGGCGCCCAGGCCGGTCGTCCTGATCGACGGCGGCTCGGGCTCGGGCAAATCCACGCTCGCCGCCGCCTTGGCCCGCGCCTGGACCGGCCCGGTGCAACTGGTCAGCTTGGACGAGATCTACCCCGGCTGGGGCGGGCTTGCGNGAGGGTCGGCGTCCGTGGCGCGCGACGTGCTGCGTCCGTGGCGGCCCGGCTACCGCCGCTGGGACTGGACGGCCGGCGCCCGCGCCCAGTGGGTGACCCTCGATCTCGCGGCGCCCCTGATCGTCGAGNGGTGCGGCGCGCTCACCCCGGAGAACCGGGCGCTCGCCTCGTACGGCATCTGGTGCGAACTGGACGAGCCGGCGCGCCGCCGCCGCGCCCTGGCCCGCGAACCCGGCTTCGCCGCCGACTGGGACGCCTGGGCGGCCCAGGAACACGCCCACTGGCAGGCCCACCGGCCCTGGGCGCTGGCGGACGTCGTCCGCCGCGGATGAGCACAATGAGCCTCGGGCCGCAGCGCCCAAGCCTCCGTAGCTCAGTCGGTAGAGCTCCCGCCTTGTAAGCGGACGGTCGCGGGTTCGAATCCTGTCGGAGGCTCGTCGCCAGGACCCACCGGCGCTCAGACCAGGCCGGCGTCGTGGACCCTGATCGCCACCTGGACGCGGTTGACCGCCCCCAACTTGACCAGGATCCGGGTCACGTAGGCCTTGACCGTGGCCAGGCTCATGTACAACTCCTTGCCGATCTCGGCGTTGGACTTGCCCTGGCCGATCGCCAGCGCCACCTCGTGTTCGCGCTCCGACAAGGCCTTGAGCTGACGGATGGCGGTCAGTCGGCGATCGTCGGTCGCCTGCCGGGTCGCCACCGACACCACTTGAGCGATCACGCTGGGCGAAAGGCTGGTCTCGCCGGCGTCCACGGCCCGGATCGCCTCGATCATCCGCTCCGGCGGGGTGTCCTTGAGCAGGAAGCCGCTCGCGCCGGCGGCCAGGGCGCGCAGCACCAGATCGTCGGAGTCGAACGTGGTCAGCACGATCACTTTCGGCGCGTCCGCCCGCTCCAGCAGTTTCGCGGTGGCGCTGAGCCCGTCGAGCCGGGCCATCCGGATGTCCATCAACACGATGTCGGGACGATGGGTGGCCACCAGCGCCGCGGCCTCGTCGCCGTCCGCTCCCTCGGCCACCACCTGCAGGTCCGGGGCTCCGCCGAGGATGAGCCCGAGCCCAGTGCGCACCAGCGGGTCGTCATCGATGATCACCAACCGGATCGGATGCTCGTTCACGCCGTCNCACGGTAGCCATACCGTCACCTCGAATCGTCCGTCCTGCGTGCGATGGTCGACCCGGCCGCCCAGCAGCGCGGCCCGTTCTCCGATGCCGATCAGCCCCAGGCCAGCGCCGGGCACCTGGCTGACCGACCAGGCGAGCGGGTTGCTGCAGGCGATCGTCAGGCCGTCGCCCGGGCCGCCCGACAGCCGCAGCCGCAGCGTCGCCCCNGGTGCGTGCTTGCGCGCATTGGTGAGGCATTCCTGGACGATCCGGTAGGCGTGCCGGCTCACCACGGACGGCAGCGGGTCGACGGAGCGGCTGTCGTCGAACACGACCCGCTGGCCGAGCGCCGCTGCCTCGTCCAGGAGCCCCGGCAGGTCGGTCAGACTGGGTTGCGGCGCCTCCACGGCGCCCGGCTCGGGCACCTCGCGCAGCGAACTGAGCACCGCCCGCAGTTCGCTCAGCGAGGCGTGGGCGTTGTCCTGGATGATCCCGGCGATCTCGCGGGTCTGCTCGGGGTCAGGTCCTGCCGGTAGGCCAGCACGCCGGCGTGCATCGACACCAGCGAGATCCGGTGCGCCAGCACGTCGTGCATCTCCCTGGCGATGCGGCTGCGCTCCCGAGCACGGCCAGTTCACGGTCNNACGGACGGCGTTGGCGACCGCGGCGATGTCGGCCGCCTGCCGGTCGTGCCGTCGTCCGGCGAACAGCCCGAGGACGGTGAGCAGGACCAGCCCGATGAAGTCGAGGAGCAGCACCAGGTACCAGGGCAGTCCGGCCTCCGGTCCGGTCGCGACGCTGAGCGACCGGACGACCCCGACGGCCAGGTTCAGCGCGCCCACGCCCAGGATCGGCCGCAACCGGCGCCGGGAGACCAACGACACGTAGGCCCACAGCGCGGCGCCCCCAGACGAGGCCGACACCAACCCTGCCAGCGCGGTGCCCAGCCCGGCCAGCAGCGGAACGCGCCGGCGGAAGGCGACCAGGACGAGGCTCGCCGCCCCCACCACGACGTCGAGGATCAGCAGCCACGCCGGCGGCACCGGACCCAGCCCGGTCGGCTGCTCCATCAAGACGGCGATGCTCGCCAAGGCGATGACCAGGTAGTACACGCCGACCAGGGTCCAGCGCCAGGCCAGCGACGGCGCGCTCAGCTTCGGGGGTGGGTACTGCTCGGGGTGAGCAGGTCGGCCAGCGCCGGCGGGAGGTGCATGCCAGCAGCCTAGGAACCGGATGGGGGCGCCGACAGTGACTTCGGCCCCACGCCGGCCGACTTAGGTCGATGCGGGCGGTTGGGTGCTCCCGGCCGCACGCCCGGGTTTGCGGAAGCTGTAGAACAGCACACCCGCCAGCAGCGCCAGCGACAGGTACCACAGCCACTGGCCGTACTTGTTGACCATCTCCACCGCGGGCTCCCCGATCGCGTAGCCGAGGTATAGGTAGCCGGCCGTGCTGACCAGGGCCCCGATCAGGTCCACGATCAGGAACTTGCGCAGCCTCGTTCCGGCCGCCCCCAGCGCGGCGTACACCACCGCCGCCGGCAGCGGGATCGGCAGGTAGGTGAGCAGGATGGCGAGCGTCTCGTACTTGTGCGCGAACCGGACGGCGCGGTCGTTGCGCCGCCGCGCCCGCTCCGATCGTCCCGACCACACCTCGATCAGGCCGTGGCCCCATAGCTTGCCGGCCCACCAGTAAACCCAGTCGAACTTCGCCGCCCCCAGCGACCCCAGGACGAGGACGAGCGGCCACCAGCGGTCGCCCGTCGCCGCCAGCGCGCCGACCATGACCAGGCCGGTGCGGTAGCCCAGCGAGCCCAGGACGACCGGAGACAGGCTGAGCATCACCGGGCGCAAGGGCAGCATCACCAGGGAGTAGACCGAGATCGCCCCGATCCACGACAGGCAGGCGATGTCGGAGCGGGTGGGCTTGTGCTTCCAGGGCAGACCGGGCTCCTGCCACCACTCCCCCTCGGCCGCTGCGGGCTCGTCCACCGGGGCGGGGTCCGCGGTGACGGCGGGCTCGTCCGTTGCCTCATCCCGGGCCGGCGCCGGCCACTGTTCAGGCGTGGCCGCAGGAGCCTTCGGGTCGTCCGTCACCCGCCCGAGCGTACCCGGCCCGGGACTTCAGGCGTTCCCCGGTGCACCCGTTGCTGCCCACCCCGAGTTCCCCTTCGCCCGGAAAACGGTGGTTCGCCCCCGGCGCACCCATTGCTGCCCACCCCGAGTTCCCCTTCGCCCGGAAAACGGTGGTTCGCCCCGGTATACCGCGGGCGAACCCCATTTCGAGGGCGAAAGCAGCTTGGGGTCGGACGGACACAGGCCGGGGCGAGCGAAAGCCACTTGGAGCCGCGCGGCTGCTCAAACCTCGGACGGCGGGGATGCACGAGGGTGCTGATTCGTGACATCATCTTCTCGGCGTCGCCGCTGTTGACGGCGCTGTGTTTCCACTACGGATCGTCGGGCACGTACCTGCCCGTGGAAGGAAGTTGTTNNGGCATGGCCACAGTCAGTTTCCAGGATGCGACTCGCATCTACCCCGGCTCAGACCATCCCTCGGTCGACAAGCTGAACCTCGAAATCGGTGACGGCGAGTTCATGGTGCTCGTCGGCCCCTCGGGTTGCGGCAAGTCCACCAGCCTGCGGATGCTCGCCGGCCTCGAAGAGGTCAACTCGGGCAAGATCTTCATCGGCGACCGCGACGTCACCGACCTGCCCNCCAAGGACCGCGACATCGCGATGGTTTTCCAGAACTACGCGCTGTACCCGCACATGACCGTTGCCGACAACATGGGCTTCGCCCTGAAGATGGCCAACGTCCCCAAGGCCGAGCGCGACGCTCGCGTCAAGGAGGCCGCGCACCTGCTGGGCCTGGAGTCCTTCCTCGACCGCAAGCCGAAGGCCCTCTCCGGTGGCCAGCGTCAGCGCGTCGCCATGGGCCGCGCCATCGTCCGTTCGCCGCAGGTCTTCCTGATGGACGAGCCGCTGTCGAACCTGGACGCCAAGCTGCGCGTCTCGACCCGTACCCAGATCGCCGCCCTGCAGACCCGGCTCGGCGTCACCACCGTCTACGTGACCCACGACCAGGTCGAGGCCATGACGATGGGTGACCGCGTCGCGGTGATGAAGGACGGCATCCTGCAGCAGGTCGACTCCCCGCTGACCCTGTACGACAAGCCGAACAACATCTTCGTCGCGGGCTTCATCGGCTCCCCGGCCATGAACCTGATCGTCGGCAAGGTCAACGACCGCGGCGTCGAGGTGGGCGACTACACCGTCCCGATCGATCGCGAGACCCTGGCCAAGGCCAAGGGCGAGAGCGAACTGACCATCGGCATCCGGCCCGAGGACTTCGAGGTCGGCGACCACGGCATCGCGGTCGAGGTGGCGGTCGTCGAGGAGCTCGGCGCGGACGCCTACGCCTACGGCACCCTGGCCGGCCTGTCCGACGACGACAAGCTGACCGCCCAGCAGATCGTGGCCCGCATGTCCGGCCGGACCCCGCCGAAGCGCGGCGAGACCGTCCGGTTCATCGCCGGCGAGGGTCACACCCTGCACGTGTTCAGCAACAAGACCGGCGAGCGCATCTCCGGCTGACCCGGCCCAAGCCTCGGGAGCCCCGCCTCGTGCGGGGCTCTCGTGCGTTCGGGCGTGCTTGATGCGCGGTTCTCGTGCGTCTGGGTGTGATTGGTGCGTGGCCTCGTGGGTCCGGCCTGACTCGTGGCCTCTCGTGCCTCCCGGCTGTCCGGCCGGGGGCCGCCCCGCTCGCCCGGCACCCCCGACGTCCCGGCCCCGCTCGCCCGGTACCGCCCCGACCGGCGCACCCTGGCAGACTGGGGCGGTGCCCCGCTTCACCTCCGCCAAGCCCGATTCCCGGCTGATCCCGCTGCCCTGGGACGTGCCGCTGGCCGAATGGCCGGCGGAGCACCTCGTCGCCCTGCCGCGAGGCATCTCGCGCCACGTCGTCCGGTTCATCCGGGTGGGTACCTCGGTGTACGCGGCCAAGGAACTCATCGAAGCCGCGGCGATCCACGAATACCGGACGTTGCAGGACCTCACCCGGACCGACACCCCCGCGGTCGAACCCCTCGCGGTCGTCACCGGACGGACGACGCCGCACGGCGAGCCGCTCGACCCCGTCCTGATCACCCGGCATCTGGAGTTCTCCCTGCCCTACCGCGCGCTGTTCTCCAGCGGCGTCCGTCCCGAAACCGTGAACCGGCTGCTGGACGCCCTGGTCGTCCTGCTCGCCCGGCTGCACCTGATCGGCTTCCTGTGGCTGGATGTGTCGCTGTCCAACGTCCTGTTCCGCCGGGACGCGGGCGAGTTCGCGGCCTACCTGGTCGACGCCGAGACCGCCGAGATGCACGATCAGCTGACTGACGGGCAGCGGGCCCACGACCTGTCGATCGCGACCACGAATCTGTTCGGGGAGTTCTGCGACCTGCAGGCGGGACGGCTGCTGGACGAGTCGCTCGACCCGCTGTACCTGGTCGAGTCGATCAACGCCCGCTACGCCGAACTGTGGTCGGAACTGACCGGGGCCGAGGAGTTCCCGGGCGCCGAGCTGTACCGGATCGAGAACCGCGTGCGGCGGCTCAACGCGCTTGGCTTCGACATCGCCGAACTCGACATCACCACCGCCCAGGACGGTTCCTCGGTGCGGATCCAGCCGAAGGTCGTGGACGCCGGCCATCACAGCCGGCGGCTGCTGCGCCTGACCGGACTCGACGTGGAGGAGAACCAGGCCCGGCGGCTGCTGAACGACCTGGACACATTCCGTTTCCGCACCAACCAGCAGGACACCGACGAGGCCCTGGTCGCCCACCAATGGTTGACCGAGTGCTTCCAGCCGGTCGTCTCGACGATCCCCGAGCATCTGCGCGGCAAACGCGACGGCGCGCAGATCTTCCACGAGGTGCTCGACTACCGCTGGTATGCCTCGCAGCGCGAACACCGCGAGGTGCCGCTGGTCGAGGCGACCTGGGGCTACATCCACGACGTCCTGTCCGGCTTGCCGGACGAGGCGCTGTCGTCCACGGCCGAGGTCGAGGAGGCCGGCCGCCGCCTGGCCAACCCGTACGACCCGTCCCAGGGTTTCGTGGACGACGACGGCGAACCCATGCCCGAGGATCCGTGGGAGACCGAGCCCTCCTCGCCCGCCTCCCCCACCGGCGTGCTGGACATCGCCGAGTTGCGCCGCCGGGCGGCCGGCTCCGACTGATTGCCGGAGGTGGGTCGCCCGCCCTCCGTCCCCGCCGGGGCGCGCCCGCCGGTCTCGCTAGACTCCCGCCCATGAGTTTCCGCCTGTACGACACCGCCCGGCGTGCCGTGGTCGACTTCCAACCCCTGCTCCCGGGGAAGGTGTCGATCTACGGCTGTGGGGCGACCGTGCAGTCGGCGCCGCACCTGGGCCACGTCCGCAAGGAGGTCAACTTCGACGTCCTGCGGCGCTGGCTGGCGGCGTCCGGGTACGAGGTGACGCTGGTCACCAACGTCACCGACATTGACGACAAGATCCTGGCCAAGTCGGCTGAGGCCGGCCGGCCCTGGTGGGCGCACGCGTACCTGTTCGAGAACGCGTTCCACGACGCCTTCCGGGCTCTTGGCGTCCTGCCGCCGACGTACGAGCCGCGGGCCACCGGGCACGTCCCGGAGATGATCGAGCTGATGGCGCTCCTGATCGAGCGCGGTCACGCCTACGCCGCTGCCGACGGTTCCGGCGACGTCTACTTCGACGTCCGGTCGTGGCCGGCCTACGGGGAACTGTCGGGCATGAAGGTGGACGAAATGGCGCCTGCCGAGGATGCCGATCCGCGTGGCAAGCGCGACCCACGCGACTTCGCGCTCTGGAAGGGCCACAAGGAGGGCGACCCCGAGACCGCGTCCTGGGACACCCCGTGGNGGCGGGGCCGTCCGGGCTGGCACCTGGAGTGCTCGGCGATGGCGGGCAAGTACCTGGGCGACGCGTTCGACATCCATGGCGGCGGCCTCGACCTGCGCTTCCCGCACCACGAGAACGAGATCGCCCAGTCGAAGGCCGCCGGCCGGCCGTTCGCCAGCTACTGGATGCACAACGCCTGGGTCACCATGGCCGGGGAGAAGATGAGCAAGTCCCTCGGCAACACCGCGGACGTCCAGGCGGCGGTCGCCGCGCACGGCGGACGTGCGGTGCGGCTCTACCTGGCCGCCCCGCACTACCGCTCGGCGATCGAGCTGAGCGATGAGTCCCTGGCCGAGGCGGCCGCCCAGTTGGCCCGGATCGACTCGTTCCTGGAGCGGGCGAAGGCCAAGGTGGCCGGTTTCGGCTGGTTCGCCTACGCGCCGTCGTTCCCGAACGCCTTCGCCGCGGCCATGGACGACGACCTCGGCACCCCCGCCGCGATGGCGGTCCTGTTCGGCCGGGTCAAGGACGGCAACGTGGCCCTGGAGTCCGGCGACGACCAGGCGCTGGCGTCCGCGTACGCCGATGTCACGGCGATGCTGGGCGTCTTCGGGCTCGATCCGGACGCCCCCGAGTGGGCCTCGTCCGCCTCGACCGGTGGCGACCTGACGGACGTGGTCGACGGACTCGTCCGGACGTTGCTGGAACAGCGGGCCCAGGCCCGGGCACGCAAGGACTGGGCGGCAGCGGACGGGATCCGCGACGCGCTGGCCGGGGTCGGGTTGAAGGTCGAAGACACCAAGGACGGGGCTCGCTGGAGCCTCGCGAAGGGATAGGCGATGCCGGGGAACAGCCAGCGCAAGGGCGCGGTCCGCAAGAGCGGCAAGGGCATCGGCAACACCGGCAAGACGGCCGGCTCCGGGNGCCGCGTGCGCCGCGGCCTGGAGGGCAAGGGACCGACGCCGAAGGCCGAGGATCGTCCGTACCACAAGGCCTATCGCCGCCGGAAGCCGGGCGAACCGGGCAAGACCCCGGATCGTCCGAAGCCGTCGACACGGGTCGCCAGGCCCGCGTCCGGCGGCGCCGACTGGGTGGTCGGACGAAACCCGGTGCTGGAGGCGCTGCAGGCCGGGCTGCCGGTCAAGCGCGCCTACGTGGCCGACGGGGTCGAGCGGGACGACCGGCTCAAGGAGATCCTGAAGTACGCGGCCGACCACGGCCTGTCCCTGCTGCAGGCGACCCGGACCGAACTCGACCGGCTGACCGGCGGGGCGGTGCACCAGNGGGTGGCGCTGCAGCTGCCCCCGTACGCCTACGCCGACCCCGTCGACGTGCTGGCCGACGCCCTGCACGCCGACGAGCACGCGCTGGTGGTCGCCCTCGACCACATCACCGACCCGCACAACCTCGGCGCGATCATCCGCTCCGCGGCGGCCTTCGGAGCCCACGGCATCGTGATCCCCGAGCGCCGGGCCGCGCACATCACCGCGGCGGCGTGGAAGTCCTCGGCCGGAGCCGCCGCCCGCATCCCGGTGGCCCTCGCGACGAACCTGAACCGGACCCTGCGCACCTTCGCCGACGCCGGCTTCACGATCGTGGGCCTGGCCGGCGAAGCCGAGACCCGGATCGACGAGACCCCGGGGCTGGACGGCCCGGTGCTGCTGGTGGTCGGCGCGGAGGGGGCCGGGCTGTCCCGGCTCGTCCGCGAGCACTGCGACACCCTGGCGGCCATCCCGATCGCGTCCGAGGTCGAGTCGCTCAACGCGTCCGTCGCCGCGGCCATCGCCCTGCACGAGATCAGCCGGTGGCGCACGCTGTGAGCCGGACGGCAACCGCGGCGGCGTTCGTCACCGCGGTCGCGCTGTTGGCCGGCTGCACGAACTCGGCCACGGGCGGCTCCCCTACCGGCGCCGTGCCGCCTCCCTCCACCAGCGCCACCGCGATCCCCACCACGTCCGGCACCGGTTCGGCGGCCGCGTCCCCGAAGCCCGCCGACGTCGTCGTCCGGTTCGCCATCGGCAGCGACGCCCACTGGGGCATGCAGGGCACCGACTACCGGGCCTACCTGCGCTCGTTCGTGGACGAGGTCAACTCCCTCGACACGGCTCCCGGCCTCGACCTCGCCGTGGTGAACGGTGACCTGACCAACGAGGGGACGAAGTTCCTGCCGCAGGCGCGCACCGAACTGGAACGGTTGTCCGTCCCCTACGTCGTGACCCGCGGGAACAACGATTACGCGTCTGACAAGCAGTGGCGGACGATCTGGGGCCGCGAGATCAACAGCACCGAGACCATCGCTGGCCGGCTGTTCGTCTTCGCCTCGACCTCGGACGGCAAAGGTTCCCAGGACTGCCCGGACGGCAAGTGGATCGAGAAGACCCTGGCCGCGCACGCCGACGCGACCGATGTCTACCTGGTCTTCCACGTCCCGCCGGTGAACCGATCGACGCTGGAACTGCGCTGCTCCCGTCTGCAACGGCTGCTCGCCGAGCAGCCCCGGATCCGGGCCGTGTTCAACGGTCACGTCCATGATCTCGACTCCGTGCTGCCCCTGGGCGACGTGCCGTACCTGTTCGACGGTCACATCGGCGCGTCGACGGGCGTGCCGTACCACGGCTTCCGAGTGGTCGAACTGCTCGCCGACGGGGATCCACACCTGGACCACGGATGGGACCCGGCGCATCGGCGACGTCACCCTGCCGCCCAGGACCTGACCGGCACGACCCGCGGATCTCTGCGACGCGTCCCGCCGAGCCATCCGCCAGACCGGGCCCCCGGCCGGATCGCTAGAGTGAAGCCCACCGAGTGAGTCCGCGTCCCAGGAGTTCTGAATGAGCGATCTCGCCAGCACGGCGTCCGGCGTCTACCAGCAGATCATGCGCGTCATCGAGGGCATCGAGCCCCGCATCGCCGACGCCACCCGGGCCGAGTTGGCCGACCAGCGGTCATCGCTGAAGCTCATCGCCAGCGAGAACTACGCCTCGCTGCCGGTGCTGATGGCGATGGGCACCTGGTTGTCCGACAAGTACGCCGAGGGCACGATCGGCCACCGCTTCTACGCGGGCTGCCAGAACGTGGACACCGTCGAGACCGTCGCCGCCGAGCACGCCCGCGAACTGTTCGGCGCCGAGTACGCCTACGTCCAGCCGCACTCCGGCATCGACGCCAACCTGGTCGCGTACTGGTCGATCCTGGCCCACCGCGTCGAGTCGCCGGCCCTGGCGCGGCTGGGCGCCAAGACCGTCAACGACCTGTCCGAGGCCGACTGGGAGACCCTGCGCCGCGAGTTCGCCGCCCAGCGGGTCATGGGCATGAGCCTGGACGTGGGTGGCCACCTCACCCACGGCTTCCGGCCGAACATCTCCGGCAAGATGTTCCACCAGCGCTCCTACGGGACAGACCCTGAGACCCAGCTGATCGACTACGACCGGCTGCGGGCGGACGCCAAGGAGTTCAAGCCGCTGATCCTGGTGGCCGGCTATTCGGCCTACCCGCGCCGGGTCGACTTCGCCCGCATGCGGGAGATCGCGGACGAGGTGGGCGCCACCCTGTTCGTGGACATGGCGCACTTCGCCGGCCTGGTGGCGGGCAAGGTGTTCACCGGCAACGAGGATCCGGTGCCCCACGCCCACGTCGTGGCCTCCACCACCCACAAGTCGCTGCGCGGCNCGCGCGGCGGCATCGTCCTGGCCACCGCGGAGTTCGCCCCGAGCGTCGACCGCGGCTGCCCGATGGTGCTCGGCGGCCCGCTGTCACACATCATGGCCGCGAAGGCCGTCGCCCTCGCCGAGGCCCGGACGGACACCTTCCGGACCTACGCTCAGGCCGTCGCCGACAACGCCAAGGTGCTGGCCGAGGGGCTGCTGTCCCGCGGCGTCCGGCTGGTGACGGGTGGCACCGACAACCACATCGTCCTGCTCGACGTCCGCGACTTCGGGCTCACCGGACGACAGGCCGAGTCTGCGCTGCTGGATGCAGGGATCGTCACCAACCGCAACTCCGTTCCGAACGATCCCAACGGCGCCTGGTACACCACCGGCGTCCGGATCGGCACGCCGGCGCTGACGACCCGCGGGTTCGGCGCGGCGGAGTTCGACCGGGTCGCCGAACTGATCACCGATGTGCTGAAGAACACCGAGCCCGCCCTCACCGCGGCCGGGGCACCCGGCAAGGCGAAGTACGTCCTCGCCGACGGCGTGGCCGACCGGACGAAGGCCGCCGCGGCGGAGTTGCTGGACGAGCACCCGCTCTACCCAGGGCTCACTCTCTGACGCTCCCTGCCCCCGGGCCGCCGGCTCGGCGCCCCGGGGAACGGCATCGCTCACCCCGGCCGGACCGGCCGGATCAGCGGCTGAACAGCGTCCCCTGGACCGTCGTGATGAAGTTGCCCAGCGAGGCGGGCAGGTCCGACAGGTGCCAGTCGTCGGGCGCGTGGTACCAGGACAGGTCCGTGCCGTCCGGGATGTCGTCGTCGTCCGCCGCCACCAGCGCCGCGAGCCACCGGTCCGCCCCGCCCAGCACGACCGCGTAGGGCACGATCTCGGAGAGCTCGGCGATCTCGCGACCCTTGGGCATCTGATCGGTGGGCTGACCGTGCAGCTGTGCGCTGAGCAGACCCAGCCCGTTGACCAGCGCGGCACCCTGCGCGGTCCGCGCGGGCATCTCCTGCGCGACCCACAAGACGCCGAGGGCGACCAGCACCAGCGCGAGGCCCACCAGGCCGAAGGTGGAGAACGCGGCCACGAGGATGGTGATCACCACGGCCGCCCCCAAGGCGATCCAGCCGAGCCGGCCCCAGGTGTTGCGGGTCTGGTCGGGACGCCGGGCGAACCAGCCGCGGGCCACCACGTCGTCGTACAGCTGGCTCTGGACGACGCCGATCACCGCCGCGACGGCCGGCCCGAGACCGGACACGTGCACCGGTTCACCGTGATCGGGCGCCACCGCGTCGAGCAGCGTCTTCTCGTAGCCGGCCAGCTCGTCACCGCCGGCTTGCCGGGTGAACGTCCAGTCGGTGGCTGCGTGCGGGTTCGTCCGCGGCAGTTCGGTGATCCGCAGGTGGCCACGGACGGCGAGGTCCAGCAGGGTGGCGGTGACGTCGACAGGATCGACGCGTTCGTCCACGACCGTGCCGACCTGGCCGGGCCGGACCCCGTCCAACACCTTGAACTCGGCTTCACCCGGGCCCACCGGGTGGAACTCCGCGATCCGCACCGGCTCCCGTCCGGCGACCGCGTCGCGGCCGAACCGACGATGCAGGAACCACACGGCCAAGCCGCCGAGCAGCGCCAGGGCGAGCGCCGTCCCCAGCGTCCACGGCGTCACCGAGAAGGCGCGTCCGAAGGTCCAGAGCTGGCGGACGTCCTGGTTCGAGGCGACCGTCCCCGCCGGGAACCGGACGACGATGTTGACGACCTCGCCCGCACCGCGCGGGCCGTCGGAGAAGAACGGGTTGGGGTGATCGTGGGTGCCACCGCCGTAGAAGGTGCACGCGCCGGGCGTCGCCGGCGGGCCGGCCTGGCAGTCGACGAGCTTGATCATCGTCGGCACGGTCACCTCGGCGGTGAACTGGCGCACCGGCAGGCTGAGTCCTTGCAGCAGCCGCCACGACACCGTCGTTTCACCGGTCTCCTCCAGCAGCGCCGCGCCCTTGGCGACGTACGACAACTCGACCGGCCCGGTCACCCCCTGCGTGGGGATGCTGACCGTGGTGTAGCCGCCGTCGCTGGTCACCTGCGGAGCCAAGGCGGCCCCTGCCGCGGTGACCTTGATGTCGCTGAGTTGGTAGGTGTAGCGCAGGTCGCCGGGAGCGTCCATGCTGGTCGCGAACCGCTGGGTGAGCGTGGCGGGAGCGGCTCCGTCGAACGTGATCGTGGCCTTCACGGCCAGGGACCCGTCGGGAGCGATGCTGCCGGCGACGACGTAGCTGGCCACCGACTCGGCGGCGTGCGCCGGGCTGAGACCGGCGACGCACAGGGCCAGGGTCGCAGCGAGCCCGGCAGCGAGCCTGAGTACCACGCGGGGATGTTCGACACGGCGCGTTCCTTCGGTCGTCGATTCGGGTGGCGCGCGGCGCGCCGGTAGCGAAAATACCGCACTCCGGGCCACCGGGTCCGCTACGGGTTCGCGGGCCTGCCCGTTGACGCCCACGGCGTCTACTCTGTTCGTCGTGACGCAGCAGAACTGGGGCCGCCCGCCGGTTCAAGGCCAGGCTTGGCCTCCGCAACAAGGGTGGCCTGCGCCCCAGCAGGGGTGGCCGGTGCAGCAGCCGCAGTGGAACCAGGGCGGCGCCCGCTGGCAGCAAGGCGGCTACCCGCAGCAGCAGCTCGGTCAGCCCTACCCGCAGCAGCAGGGCTACCTGCAGCCGGGTGCCTTCCCCGCCGCCGCCCGGCCAGTTCCCGATCAACCGGCCCCCGCGTCAATCGAACCCGATGGGCAAGATCCTCGTGGCTCTGGTGGTCCTGTGCGGCCTGCTGTTCATCGGGACGGTGATCGCGGGCATGCTCAAGGGTCAGGCCAGCGCCACCACGACGACGACCACGACCACGACCACCGAGGACGAGCCGTACACCCCGCCGCCGCCGGACATGGACCCACCCAAACTCCCCGTCCCCGAGACCTACAGCGAAGCCACCCAATGGCTGCAGAAGAACGCGATCTACGAGCAGAACACGAAGATCCCGAACGGCTGCACGTTCCTGAAGCCGCTGGACGCGGCGACGGCGTCGGTCAGTCAGCTGCAGACCCACATCGAGAACCTCACCGCCTGCCTGGTGAAGGTGTGGAACGAGCCGATGACAGCGGCCGGGTTCGTCCTGCCGCGTCCGCCGGCCACGGTGTACACCACCCCGATCGAGACGGCCTGCGGGAAGCTGGACCGGGTGAACGCCTCCTACTGCGGCGGTGACCAGCGGATCTACTACTCGAATCAGATCCCCAGGATCTTCCCCAGCGACCTGCAGCACGCCCGGTTCCTGATGGACATGGTGCTCGCACACGAGTTCGGGCACGCGATCCAGGCCAGGACGGGCATCTCGGTGTCCGAGATGGCCTGGGAGCAGAAGGTCGGCAAGGCCGAGGCCAACGTCTACTCCCGGCGCTTGGAGCAACAGGCGGACTGCCTCGCCGGCATGTTCACCCACTCGGTCGCGCCGTCGGTGAATCTGACCGAGCAGGAACTGGCCACCCTCCGCAAGATCGCCTACAACCTCGGTGACGACGTGCTGTCCGGCGACCCCAACATCGACTCCGGCCACGGCTCGGGCAAGAACCGTGAGCTCTGGTTCACCAAGGGGCTCACCGGCACGACGCTGATCGGGCAGTGCAACACCTTCATCGTCCCGGCCTCGCAGGTGCGCTGATCAGTCGCGGCGGTGGTGCAGCGGACGTCCCACCTCGCTGAAGCCGAGTCGCGCGTAGACCCCGCGCCCCGCGGACGTGGCTGACAGCACGGCCGGGAGTGCCGGCGCGATCGCCATCGCCGCCGCCGTGAGTTGGCCGGCTGCTCCGCGGCCACGGTGGGCGGGCATGACCGCGACGGCTCCGATGTTGTTCACGCGTCCGGTGGTCACCGACAACGCCGTGCCGACGCCCTGCCCGTCGATCTCGCCGATCAGCAGGGTGAGGCCGGGCAGGTGCTGGCTGCCGGCAGGGTGCAGTTCGCCGGGACGACCGGGCGGGGCTCCGTCGGCGGCCAGAAAGGCGATGGTCTCGAACCAGCTCACGTCCTCGTCCGTGAGCGCCGGACGAACGGTCAGTCCGGGCACGCGCGGCACCGCCGGCGGCGGACCGGTGTGTACCATCCAGTGACCTACCGGTTCGGCGCCGCGCCCGGGTAGCGTGAGTTCGGCGAAGCTGTCGCAGACGACGCCCGGGACGTCGTCGGGGACGAGCGCGCCGCGCGCCAGGGTCACCGCGCCCAGCAGGAACGGCTGGGGGACATGGGTGCCGAAGCCGCGCGCCAGGGTGCCGTCGGAGGTCCACCGGCGCCCCAGGCCCGCGTAACCGGCCGCGTGCCAGGCGGCCTCACCTTCGGCACACCAGGCGATGGCCGTGTCGTTCACGGGGTGAGCAGGGCGGTGGCGATGGCGGCGAGCCCNTCGCCCCGTCCGGTGAAGCCGAGCCCGTCGGTCGTCTTGGCCGCCACCGACACCGGTGCGCCGAGAGTGGCCGACAGCAGGGCTTCGGCCTCGGCCCGGCGGGGCAGCACGCGCGGCCGGTTGCCGATGACTTGGACGGCCACATTGCCGATCTCGAAGCCCGCCGCCCGCACCCGGGCCGCGGTCTCGGTCAGAAAGGCGACCCCGGAAGCTGCCGCCCACTCCGGTTCGCTTGTGCCGAAGTTGGAGCCCATGTCCCCCAACCCCGCCGCCGACAGCAAGGCATCGCAGATGGCATGGGCGGCGACGTCCCCGTCGGAGTGCCCGGCCAGGCCCATGGGCTCGTCCGGGAAATGGAGTCCGGCGAGCATCATCGGCGTGCCCTCGGCGAACGCATGCACGTCCGTCCCGATCCCGACCCTCATGCCCTCACAGGTCCTCGTGCGCCAGCGGCAGCGGAGTGGGCCGGAGGCGGTCGATCCAGCGGGGNNCGGGATGTGCCGCAGCACGCGCCGCAGCCGGTGGTGACCCAGCCCCTTGCGCAGCTTCAGGAACGCCTGGGCGATGTGCAGGTCCGCCACCGAGGTGATCTTCAGCGCGGACATCGCGCCCTTGACCAGGGTCACCGGATGGCCGGCCAGCTCACAGGCGGACACGTCGTCGGTGACGAACTGGCCCTTCGACGCCGCAAGATCGTGGCTGGCGGTGAGGACCTCCAGGTCGAACCCCTGCGGGGTCTGGATGGCCCGGAGCCGGTCCCGGTCCACCGGACGGAAGGTGCCGTCCTCGGCCTCCTCGCGAATCGAGTCCACCACGGCGATGGCGGGTGCGACCGCCACCGCGCCCCCGCGGACGGCCTCGATGACCCGCTCGACCACCGTCGCCGGGACCAACGGACGGACCCCGTCGTGGACGAGCACCACCTTGGCCGAGCGTAGTTCGGGATCGCGGGCGATCTCCTGCAGCCCCAGATGGACCGAGGCCTGGCGGCTGTCGCCGCCGTTGACCAGCCGGATGGGGACGGGAGCCGCGGCCAGCGCGGGCCCGAAGTGGTGTTCCGCCCCTGGGGANACCATGACGATCGCGTGGGTGCAGCCGCCGGCGGCCATCGCCTCCACGGACATGGCCACCACGGCCTTGCCGGCCAGGGTCGTCACGGGCTTGGGGACCGGTCCGCCGAACCGAACTCCCATCCCGGCGGCGACGATGACGGCAGGGATCGGCTCTGGCACGGTGCGAGTATAGGACCACCGCGGCGGGCTCAGACACCTATCGACGGTCCCGCTGGTTCTGGGTCAGCACCGCCCGGGCAAGCTCGCGATCGAGGATCACCGCGTCGATCGCACCGGTGCGCAAGGTCGCCAGGACGCCGCGGACCTTGTCGAGTTCGGCGGCCAAACCCACCACCATGGGCACCTGGCGGAGTTCATCGATGGTGATGCCGATCACCCGCTCGGACGTGGGCAGGCCGAGGGGCCGGCCCTCGTCGTCGACGAACCGGCCGCAGACGTCGCCGGCGGGCTTGGCCGAGGTGAACGCAGCCATCTCCTCCGGCGTGAGCTTCATCGACGCGACGATGCTGAGCGACGTCCGAACCCCGTACGAGCCGATGCCGACGAACGCGTGATCCACCGTGGCGGCGGCGGCCAGGGCTGCCTGGATGCCGCTCTCGCGTTTGAAGGCCGCGCACGTCTCCGGTGACTCCACGATGGCGGGAGCGATCAGCCGGATCACGTCGACGCCGCATTTTTGGCCCAGCGCCTGGATCAGCGTCCCGCCCGCCGAGGCGGTGTCGTGGGTGGGCAGGCCGCCCACCAGCGGCAGGAGGGTGAACTTCGCGGGCTCGTCCAGCGTGGGAAACTCCGACACCAGCCGTCCGATGGTGCTGCCCCAGCTGAGTCCGACGCGCTTCATCAGGTCCAGCCGTTCAAGGAAGAAGGCCACCCCGAGCTTGCCCACCACGTTGGCGGCGGCCAGCCCTCGGCTACCACGCCCNACCCGGGCCTCGGTCAGACCGAAGGTTGCGACCAGTTCCTGCTCGATGTCTCCGGCACGGACGACCTGCTGCCGGGGATCGTGGATCCGGATCTCGACCAGGCCCTGCTCCCGGGCCGCCGCGAGCACCCTGGACACCGTGGACCCGGAGAGCCGCATGATCTTTGCGACCTCCCCNTGGGACAGGCCGTCTTCGTAGTAGAGCCGCGCTGCGCGAACCAGCACGTCGACCGAGCGCGGGGTCGCCATCAGTGGTCTCCGTTCCCTCGGGTGTGCGGACGAAGGATACAGGCCCGCTCGCCGTCCTACCTCCCCATGGCTCATCTCCGGCGCCCGGCCTCCCGGCTCCGGGACGGCCGGCTGGGCACGCATCCCGACGGCTCCGAGCGGCGTTACTGCTGACCGCGGGGCGCGGCGGGCGGGCTCGCCTGGGGATTCGGCACCGAGATCTTGGTCCGGGCGCTGTGGGCGTCGAGTTGCTCGAGCGCCTGTGTCACGGCCTTCCGGGTCGTCCGGTCCTCGACACGGGCGAGCAGGGTGTCGATCGGCCCGAGCAGCTCAGGCGCGGGCTTCGCCTGGGCGAACACGGTCGCCCCACGCAGCGACTGGGCGGCGACGACCTCCCGGGTCGCCTGGTCGACGACGAGCATCACGATCGTGCCCCGGACCCGTCCCTGTCCCCGTCCGGTGACCAGGACCCGGCCGGGCGCGTGCTGCTCACGGGCCAGGCGGTTCACGGCCGCCGCGTAGCGCCGGTGCTGCCACAGCCCCAAGTAGAGCGACAGCACCAAAGCGCCCACGAGCAGCGCCGGGAACTCCCAGCCCACGCGATTCACTCCCCCGGACGATCGAGATGACCGTGCCCACGACAGGCTTCGGCAGGGCCGCGCCGGAGGCCTTGAGCGCCCCGGGCAGCAGCGGCTGCTGGGGGTGNTTGACGTAGAGGACGACGTGACCGAGGTCGTTCAGGTTCGTGGTGGCCAACTCGCCCACCTCGTCCAGGACGACGACGTCATCGTCGATGTGCACCCGGTCGCCCGGCTCGAGGGGAGCGGCCGAGTGGCTGCGGTTGTTGTGGACGAGGCTCACCTCGGCCAGCGCCGGGGGNACGGGGTGCCCGAACAGGATGAGGCAGCCGCCCTCGATCAGTTCGGAAGCGAGGTCGCCGATGTAATCGACCGTGGTGGACCAGAGGACTTCTGCCATGGGGTGCTCCAAGGTTGAGCCCCTGGGGGTGCTGACGAACGCACCCCAGGGGACGGGATCAGATGACGAACGAGGCCACGTAGGCCAGGATCACCGCGATCGGGGAGGTGATCAGCCGGGAGAACAGCACGGCCGGCACGCCGACCGAGACGGTTTCCGGTGCCGCCTCGCCCAGGGACAGGCCGACGGGGATGAAGTCGCAGCCGACCTGGCCGTTGATCGCGAACAGTGTGGGCAGCGCGTACTGCACGGGCAGAGCGCCTTGCGAGATCTGCGTGCCCATGAGCACGCCGACCACCTGAGCGATGGCCGCGCCGGGGCCCAGGATGGGCGACAGCAGCGGGATCGCGGTGATGATGCCAAGGAGGACCAGACCGAACGGGTTGCCCGCCAGCGGACGAACGCCCTGGGCGATCCACTGCGAGATGCCGGTGTAGGTCACGATGCCGATCAGCAGGGACACGTAGGCCATGAACGGGATGATCGTGTTCAGGCACAGCTTGATCGCCTGCCGGCCCGACGAGAGCAGGGTGTTGATGAACATGCCCAGCCACTCACCGAGGGTGATCACGAACTTGGTGAACCCCTTGGCCCCGGCGGCCTGCTCGGCCTTGACCGCCTTCTTCTTCTCCTCGTACGCCGCCCGGGCGGCATCGACCCGCCCGTCGCCGCGGCCGCGGCGATCGGGGTGGCGCCCTCGCCGGCCNAGGACGACCTCGGCCGGGGTCACCGCCGAGACGAAGATGTCATCGGTGATGAATTGGGCCAGCGGACCGCCCGGCTCGCCCGGGTAGATGTCGACCGTNGGGGATCCGCTTGCGGGGTAGACCCCGATGCGGGCGGTGCCGCCGCAGTTGATGACGGCGCAGAGCACCTTCTCGTCCGGCACGTGGTTGGTGAACCCGTCCACGGCTTCCGCGCCGGTCAGTTCGGCGATCTTCGCCGCGACCGGATGGATGCCGCCGCCCGTGACGGACAGGACGACGTTCTTCTCGTCCGTGGGCTGCAGGGTGAGGCCCGAGCCCCAGCCGCCGCGGCCCTTGGTGATGGTGACTGCCTGGTAGNNCTCATTCGTGGCCCCCTTGATGTGCCCGGCGGCGTACGCGGCGTCGAACTCCGCGAAGCGCTCGGAATGGCCGCCACGTGCGATCAGCAGTTGCGTGATCCATTGCGTGACGACGCCCCGGATGAGGATCACGACGATGCCGACGATGAAGTACATGGCGGCCAGCCGGGCGTAGGCGCCGGGGTTGACGGCCAGGACGCCGGCGGAGACGCCGGTCCACACGAAGATCTCACCGGCGTTCGCGTGCGGGAAGAACGCCGTGACCGGGTGGACGAACGACACCGCGGAGTCGTAGAACGCCGGCTTGTACTTCTCCGGCAGGAAGCGGCCGAAGGAGTAGCACATCGGGTTGGTCAGCATGATCACCGCGATGATGGGCATGATCGTGTACCGCGTGATCTGGTACTTCCCCGCCCACTGGACGGCCCGGGTGACCCGCTCCTCACCGATCCAGGTGGTGATGGCGTACATGGCGGTCAACAAGACGATCAGCAGCGGCAGGATTCCGGTGATCAGGGCCATCAGGGTCTTGCCGGATTCGTTGAACAGCCCGATGAAGTGGGTGGCGACCCAGGTGATGCCATCCATGAAGGGGTTGCCCTGCATGTTTTCCTCCTCTCTGAGGATTATGTGCAATTTCTTGCACTGCATACGCATACTTGTGCGTTACGGGCATCATGACACGCCACCGCATGCCCAAGCAAGCATTTGCGCGTGTCGTTCGACGTGGAATTGCGCGGCTTCCTCGCGGGGTCAACCGAGCAACAGGAAGGGGTCGTCCAGGATGTCCTGCACCGTCTGCAGGGCCCGGGCCGCGTCGGCGCCGTCCGCCACTCGGTGATCGATGGTCAGGCCGACGTCGCAGCCGATCCGGGCGCGCACGGACGCTTCCGCGTCGAACACCGGACGAGGTCCCACGGCGCCCAGCGACAGGGCCGTCGCCTGCGGCGGGGTCAGCAGCGCGTTGAACCGGTCGATGCCGAACTTGCCGAGGTTCGACACCGTGCCCGTGCCGCCGCTCAGGCTGTCGGGATCGATCTGGCCGCCCTTCACCGAGGCCGCCAGGGCCTTGATCGCGTCGTTGAGTGCCCGGATCGACAGCTTGTCCGGATCCCGCAGGACCGGCGCCAGCAGGCCCACCGGCGTGTCGACCGCGAGGGCCACCCCGACGTGCCCGTTCGGCTGCACCCCGGTGCCGACCCAGTACCCGTTGAGGGCGGGGTACTCCCGGAGGGTCATCGCGTAGGCGCGGACGAGGATCGTCGTCCAGCTGACCCCGGACAGCGACGCCTTGCGCGCGACGGCCAGCCGGCTGAGGTCGAGGGTGCGGTACGCGGTGAACTGCGGGATCAGGGCACTGGCCTCCAGCGCCTTCGCGGTGGCGACTCGCATCCGGCGGGTCTTGGCATCGCCCAGGAGCTCGCCGGTGGCTGGTGCCGCGGGAGCCTGAGCGGCAGTCGCAGGTTGCGCGGCCTCGACCGGCTGGACGGGAGCGGCCGCCGGTGCCGGCGCCGCAGCGGCCGCCTCGATGGCCGCCCGGACGTCGCGGGCCCGGATGGTGCCGGTCGGTCCGGTCGGGGTCACGGTGGCCAGGTCGATCCCGGCCTCCTGGGCCAGCTTGCGGGCCAGCGGCACGGCGCGCGGCCGAGGGTGACCGGCCTCGGACTCCGGCTGCAGCGCGTCGCCGGTCGGCGCGGGAGCCACCTCGTCCGACTCAGCGGGAGCCACGGCGTCCGGCTCCGGCCCCGTCCCGACCTCGGGTGGCCCGGCCTCCTCGGGGGTGTCGCCGCCGGGGGCGAACAGGTCACCGAGCAGGTCGTCGGTCTCGGACTCGATGTAGCCGATGGGTTCGCCGACCGGTACCTCGTCGCCGTCGGTGGCCAGCTTCTGCACCAGGACGCCGTCGGTCATCGCCTCCACGTCCATGTCGACCTTGTCGGTCGTGACCACGAGGACCGCGTCGCCCTGGTGCACCTCGGCGCCCTCGTCTACCAGCCACTCCACGATGGTGCCGAACTCCATCGTCATCGACATCTTCGGCATCGTCAGCGGCACCCGGGGCATGGGGTCACCACCTCTCCACGAGATCGGTGGCTTCGCGGACGATGTCCTCGACCTGCGGCACCGTCGCCTTCTCCAGCCTCGGGTTGTAGGGGATCGGCACGTCGAGCCCGCACAGCCGCCGCACCGGCGCCTGCAGGTCGCCGAACGCCTCGCTCTCGACGATCGAGGCGGCCACCTCGCTCATGAATCCGCCGAACTTGGCAGCCTCCTGCACCAGCAGCACCCGGCCGGTCTTCGAGACCGAGGCCAGGATCAGGGGCAGGTCCAGCGGCTTGATCGTCCGCGGGTCGATGATCTCGGCGTCGATCCCGCTCGCCGCGAGTTGCTCGGCGGCCTCCAGGGCCCGCCGGACCTCGACCGAGGTGGCGACGATCGTCAGGTCGGTGCCCTCGCGTTCGACCCGGCCCTCCCCAGGCGGGCGGGGGAACTCGTCCGGCACCTCGAAGCTCTGCTTGTAGAGCAGCTTGTGTTCGAGAACGAGGACGGGGTTGGGATCCTCCAGCGCGGCCAGCAGCAGCGAGGCCGCGTCGGTGGCGTTGGACGGCATGACGACCTTCAGCCCCGGGATGTGGGCGAACCACGCCTCCAGGGACTGGGAGTGCTGAGCGGCGGCGCCCGTCCCGGAACCNGCCGGGGCGCGGATCACCAGCGGCACCTCGGCCTGCCCGCCGACCATGAAGTGCAGCTTGGCGGCCTGGTTGACGACCTGATCCATGGCCTGGCAGAGGAAGTCGGAGAACTGGATCTCCACGATGGGGCGCATCCCGGTCAGCGCGGCGCCGACCCCCATGCCCACGATGCCCAGCTCGGAGATCGTCGTGTCGCGCACTCGGTCGGTGCCGAACCGCTCGTACAAGTCGTTGGAGACGCCGAACGCACCGCCGTAGATGCCGACGTCCTCGCCCATCAGGAAGACCCGCTCGTTGCGGGTCATCGCGATCGCCATCGCCTCGCGGACGGCTTCGGCGTACGTCATGGTCCTGGTCATCGTGCGCTCCTGCCGTCCTGCGNNCGTCGACGGGGACGGGGCATAGACGCCGGCGAGCATCGCCTCCACGGTCGGCTCCTCGCCCTGGGTGCCGAAGACCACGGCATCCCGGATCTCCTGACGCACCTCGTTCTGCACCTGGTTCAGCTCCTCCTGGGTCGCGGTGCCGCGCTCCAGCAACACCGCGGCGTACGCCGCGATCGGGTCGTCGGCCCGCCATTCGGCGATCTCCTCCTTGGTCCGGTACAGGTTCTTGTCGGACTTGGAGTGGCCGCGCCAGCGGTAGGTCAGCGCTTCAATGAAGGTGGGGCCGGCACCGCTGCGGGCCCGCTCGACGGCTCGTCCGACGGCTTCGCGGACGGCCTCGACGTCGTTGCCGTCCACCGTCTCGCCCGGAATTCCGTAGGCGACGGCCTTCTCGCTGAGGTGTTCGATCTTGAACGCCTTCTCCGAGGGCATCGACATGCCGTACTTGTTGTTCTCGCAGATGAAGACCACGGGCAGGTCCCACATGGACGCCAGCGTCAGCGCCTCGTGCCAGGCACCCTCGCCGACGGCGCCGTCGCCGTGGAAGCAGATGCAGACCTGGTCGGTGCCGCGCAGCTTGTTGGACAGCCCGGCCCCAGCCGCGATGGGCGGGCCGCCGGCCACGATGCCGTTGGCGCCCAGGTTGCCGGTCGCGACATCGGCGATGTGCATCGAGCCGCCACGACCCCGGCAGTAGCCGTTGTCCTTGGCCAGCAGTTCGGCCATCGCGCGGCCGAGGTCGGCGCCCTTCGCGATGCAGTGACCGTGACCCCGGTGGGTGGAGGTGATCTGATCGCCCTCCTTGAGCGCCTGGCAGGCGCCCGTGGGCACCGCTTCCTGCCCGATCGAGAGATGCATGGTGCCGTGCATCATCCCGCGGCCGTATAGGTCCTCCACGGCCTCCTCGAAGAGGCGGATGCGCCACATCGTCCGGAGGGTCTCCAAGGCTTCACGTCGGAGCGCTTCGTCCATGCCTTCACCCTACGAAGACGGTGGGCGTTCGTGCAACATTGTTCAGCAATATGCAGTTTCTTGCAGGCTGGTGCCGGTCAGGCCTGCGCGAGTTGGAGGGCGCGCCACCCTCGACGAGGACGGAGGAACCCCGAGGCGACGGGGTCGCAGGCACCGGGCAAGGCTCAGGGCCGCCGACACGGAGTCGACGGCCCTGGATGTTTGGTTGTCAGCCCGGATTCAGGAGGCGAGCACCTCGTCCAGCAGCACCTCAGCCCGGTCCTCCTCGACCTTCTCGGCGAGGGCGAGTTCGGAGACCAGGATCTGCCGTGCCTTGGCCAGCATGCGCTTCTCGCCGGCGGACAGGCCGCGCTCGCGCTCACGCCGCCACAGGTCGCGGACGACCTCGGCCACCTTCATGACGTTGCCGGAGTGCAGCTTCTCGAGGTTGGCCTTGTAGCGGCGCGACCAGTTGGTCGGCTCCTCAGTGTGCGGCGCCCGGAGAACTCCGAACACGCGGGCCAGACCATCGGCGTCGACGACGTTGCGCACGCCGATCTCGTCCAGGTTCTGCGCGGGAACGCGGACGACCAGGTCGTTCTGGCCGACGATGCGCAGCACGAGATAGAGCTTGTCTTCGCCTTTGATAGTCCGGGTTTCGATGTCTTCGATGACGGCCGCTCCATGATTGGGGTAGACCACCGTTTCACCGACTGCAAAAGTCATCTTCTGTTGACCCCTTTCCCAGTCGTCAATCGTAGCACGTCACGGATCACCGTCCGAATCGTCACTCCTAGCCAGAGGCCCTTTAGGGGTCTTGACAGATTCATCGAACTGTGCCGCTCGGGCCGTCCCCGCACCTGAAAACGCGCTGAGAACGCCAAATGCAGGACGGTCGGCGTGTGGGATTCGGACGCGGCGACGCCGCCCCGGCTCCGGACCTGGACGGTTCGGGCGGGACGGCGCCGTGGAAGGAGGGGTCAGGCCGCCACCTCGACCTGCTTGGCCGGCCAGATCTGCTTGGCGGCGATCACCGCGGCAGCTCCGACGACCGCGCCGATGGCGATGGTCAGCAGGAACAACAGGAAGTTGTCGATCGCGAAGAACACGAAGATGCCGCCGTGGGGNGCCTTGCTGCCCACGCCGAACAGCATGCTCAGCGCGCCGGTGACCGCGCCACCGAGCATCATCGAGGGNATGACCCGCAGCGGGTCGCCAGCCGCGAACGGGATGGCACCTTCGGAGATGAACGAGGCTCCCAGCAGCCAGGCCGCCCGGCCGTTCTCCTGCTCGGCTTCGGTGAACATGTTCTTGCGGATCGTGGTGGCGATCGCCATCGCGATCGGGGGCACCATACCGGCCGCCATGACCGCGGCCATGACCTTCAGCGAGGCGGGGTTGTCGACGGCCAGGTTGGTGGTCGCGAACAGGTAGGCGGCCTTGTTGACCGGACCGCCGAGGTCGAAGCACATCATCAGGCCGAGGACGATGCCGAGGAACACCGCGGAACCGGACGACATGCCGTTCAGGCCTGCCTGGAGGCTCTTGGTGACCCAGGCCAGGGGCTGGCCGAGGAACCAGTACATGCTCAACCCCACGATCGTGGTCACCACCAGCGGGATGATGACGACCGGCATCAGGCCGGCGAGCCAGCGCGGGGCCTTGAAGCCCGAGATCCACAGGGCCAGGAGGCCGGCCAGCAGGCCGGTGATCAGCGCGCCGAGGAAGCCGGCGCCCACGGCGCCCGCAACGGCTCCGCCGACGAACCCGGGGCGNATGCCCGGACGTCCGGCGAGCGCGTAGGCGATGTAGCCCGACAGCGCCGGAAGCAGGAAGCCGAAGGCGGCCGCACCGACGGTGAAGAGGATCGCGCCGAGGTACATCGAGAACCCGGCGGGCATGTTGAACAGGCTGCTCTGGCTGATCACCAGGAGGCCATCGAGCTGGCGTCGNCCACAGGTGGCGGCGTCGACCCAGGTGATGGTGTCGCACTTGGGGGCCAGCGGGATGTCGTACCCACCGAAGAGGAAGCCCAGGGCGATCAGCAGACCGCCGGCGGCGACGAACGGGATCATGTACGACACACCGGTCATCAACGCCACGCGGATCCGCTCGCCCCAGCCCTTCTGGCTGGCCGCGGCCATCTTGGCGGCGGTCTGCGCGCCGGCCACNGTCCCCGCCACCCGGGCGGCGTTGGGGTTCTTCGCAGCCTCTAGGGCCTCGGCGACGAGCTTCGCGGGCTCGTTGATCGCGCGCTTGACACCGGATTCGATCACGGGCAGGCCCGCGAACCGCGCCTTGTCGCGCACCTCGACGTCCGTGGCGAAGATCGCCGCGTCCGCGCGCTGGATGATCGAGGGGTCGAGCGGGGTCACCTTGCCCGAGCCCTGCGGCTCGACGTGGATCTCCACCCCGGCGGCCTTGGCCGCCTGCTCCAGGCCGTCGGCGGCCATGAAGGTGTGCGCGATGCCGGTCGGGCAGGCGGTCACGGCAACGATGACCGGCTGGGCGGCGGCGACCGCACCCGCGGCGGCCGGCGCGGCAGGGGCGACGGGAGCGGCGGCCGGCTCGGTCTCCTCGGGGGCGATTGCGTTGTTCACCAGGGAGACGATCTCCTCAGGCGTCTTCGCCGTGCGCAGCCCTTCGGTGAACTCGGCCCGCATCAGGTTGCGTGCCAACAGGGCCAGCAGCGCGAGGTGGGCGTCGTCGGCGCCGTCGGAGGCGGCGATGAGGAACGCGATGTCGGCAGGGCCGTCCGCGGCACCGAAGTCGATCTTGGGGCTCAGCCGCGCGAACGCGAGCGAGTTGGTGTTGACGGCGGCCGAGCGGCAGTGCGGAATGGCGATGCCACCGCCCAGGCCGGTCGGCGTCTTCGCCTCCCGAGCCAGGACGTCGGCCTCCAGGCCGGCGGCCTCGGCCCTGCCGGACTTCGCGACGAGTTCGGACAGGGCGTGGATGGTGTCGTTCTTGGTGGGCCCAAGATCGACGTCTAGGAGGACCAGTTCGGGCGCGATGAGCGCCTGGTGGTCAGCCATGGCGGTTCCTTTCGGAGGGTTAGAAGGGTTCAACCGACGGGCCGGACGACGACGTCGGAAGCATTCACTTCGTTCGGGCGGNGGCAAGGTGCTGCCCGCCAGGGAGGCGGCGGCGGAGCCGTAGGCGACGGCGTTGCGAAGCCGGTCGGGGGCGGACTGACCAGCGGTCTCGGCCAGGACGTAGCCGGCAACAGAGGAGTCGCCCGCGCCCACGGTGCTGCGCGGGGTGATGGGCGGCGGGGTTGCCACCCAGGCGCCCTCAGCGGTCACCAGGACGGCCCCGGAGGCACCCAGCGTCCCCAGGACGGCGCCGACACCGCGTTCGACCAGGTTCGCCGCGGCGGCCACCGCGGCACTGAAATCCCCGCACGCNGCGGCGTCCTCCAGCTGCGCGGCATCGGCCCCGGTCAGCTGGGCCAGTTCGTCGGAGTTCGGCTTCAGCAGGTCGGGGGCGGCCTCGGGNAAGCGGTCGACCAAGGCCAGCAGCGGTGCGTCGGAGGTGTCGACGGCCACCTTGCAGCCCAGCGCGTGCAACCGGACGACCAGGTCGGCATACCAGTCGGCCGGCACCCCGGGNGGCAGCGAGCCCGACAGGACGGCCCAGTCGGCTCCGGCGGAGTTCTGCTCGACGAGTCCGGCCAGCGCGGCGACGGTCTCGCCGTCCAGTTCGGGCCCGGGTTCGTTGATCTTGGTGGTGGTGCCGTCAGGCTCGGTGAGGGTGAGGTTCGTGCGCACCCGTCCGTTCATCGCGACGGTGCGGTACGCCAGGCCCACCTGGTCGAGCGCCTGCAGCATCGGGTCTCCCGGCATGGCGGGCAGCAGGGCCAGCACCGGTACCCCGGCCTCGTGGATCACGCGGGCGACGTTGACGCCCTTGCCGGCAGCCTGCACGGTCACGGAGCCCACCCGGTGGACACCGCCCCTGGTCAGTGGGGCATCCAGGGTCTCGGTACGGTCGATGCTGGGATTCGCGGTCAAGGTGATGATCATGCGATGACCACTTCCACGCCGGCGCTGCTGAGCACGGTGCGGTCGGCATCGGAGATGCCGCTGTCAGTGACGAGAACGTCCACATCGCGCAGGCTCGCGAAGGTCACCAGCAGGCTGGCACCGAGCTTCGAACTGTCGGCGAGCACGACGATCTTCCGGGCCGCGGAGACCATCGCGCGCTTCACCGCCGCCTCGTCATGGTCGGGCGTCGACAGACCGTGGTCGACGGACACCCCGTTGGTGCCGAGGAACCCCACGTCGCAGTGCAGCCGGGACAGAGCGTCGACGGTCTCACCGCCGACCGTCGCCTGGGTGATGCCGCGGACCCGTCCCCCNAGCAGGTGCACCGTTCCCGTCGGGGAGAGTGCCAACTGGGATGCGATCGCGACCGAGTTCGTGACCACGGTGTGGGTCTGGTTGGCGGCCATGGCCGTGGCCAACCGGGCGGTCGTGGTGCCGGAGTCGAGCAGGACGGTGGAGCCCGACCCGGTCGGCAGCAGCTGCAGCGCGGCCTGGGCGATGCGGGCCTTCTGTTGGGAGAACGCGGGCTCCCGGTCGGTGACGGCGGTTTCGACGAGACGCACGTTCTCGGCCGGCACCGCTCCNCCGTGCACCCTGCGCAGGATGCCGCGGCGATCGAGGACGTCCAGGTCCCGCCGAATGGTCTCGGTGGTGACGCTGAAACGCTCGGCCAGCTCGGTAACGGCGACGCGGTCGTACCGGAGCGCCAGATTGACAATGGTCCGTTGCCGTTCTTCGGCGTACACGGGGACATCCTCTCCACAACAGCTGTGTAGTTATGTGTTGTTTCTACCATGCTTTGTCTTCACTTGGCAACCCTTTCGGGCAAGAAACTCACGTAAAATCACTAGGGCGTGGCGAGAACCCAGGCGCCAGCCTGTTCACTGGACGGGAGGGGGTCGCGATTGGCTAGGCTTTGGCGACACCGACCAGTCAAGCCAAGGAGCGCCCGCCATGCCCTCGTCCCGGCTCTTGCGCCGCAGCGTCGCCACGGCGGCTCTGATCGCCGGCTTGACCCTCAGCGGCTGCGGCTTCGACGCCCAGACGCTGCGGCCCTACAACCAGTCCCAGGGCGTCAACGTCGACGGTCCCCAGGTGAAGGTTCGCAACCTCCTGATCGTGGCGGACGACTCCGGCAAGGGCGTGGTGTCCGGAACCCTCGTCAGCTCCGCGGACGATGCCCTGGCCGGTGTGGCCGGGGGCGCGCATCAAGCGAACGGCAGCGACGCGGGCACCCTCACCGTGACGGCCACCGCGCTACCGCTGACGCTGCCCGCCGCCAACGCGGTCGTGCTGACCAACCCGCTGCCGGTGGTGAAGGTGTCGTCGCCCGGTCTCAAGCCCGGCCTGACCGCCACCCTCGTGCTGACGCTGCGCTCGGGTGCGCGCGTGAGCGCCGACGTGCCGGTGATGAGTTCCGCGGACCCGGTGTACGCCGGCATCCCGCTCGGCTGATCAGCCCTCGAACTTGTAGCCCAGACCGCGGACGGTGACGATCAGCCGCGGGTCGGCGGGGTCGTCCTCGAGCTTGGCCCGGAGCCTTTTCACATGCACGTCCAGGGTCTTGGTGTCACCCACGTAGTCGGCCCCNCAGACGCGGTCGATCAGTTGCCCGCGGGTCAGCACCCGCCCGGCGTTGCGGAGCAGGATCTCCAGCAACTCGAACTCCTTCAGCGCCAGCCTGACGGGCTCGCCACGCACCGACACCTCGTGCCGTTCGATGTCCATCCGGACCCCGGCCACCTCCAGGACGTCCGGCACCAGGTCGACCTCCTGCCCGCGCCGCAGCACGGCGCGGATCCGGGCCACGAGCTCGCGATGGCTGAACGGCTTGGTCACGTAGTCGTCCGCACCCAGTTCGAGCCCCACGATCTTGTCGATCTCGGAGTCGCGGGCGGTGACCATGATCACCGGGACGGGACCGCGCGTGCGCAACTGCCGGAGCACCTCGATGCCCGGCAGCCCGGGCATCATCAAGTCCAGCAGGACGATGTCGGCCCCCACGCGGTCGTACTCGGCCAGCCCGGCGGCGCCATGTGCCGCCTCGACGACCTCGAAGCCCTCCTTGCGGAGCATGAAGCCGACCGCCTCGCGGTAGGTCTGTTCGTCCTCGATGATCAGGACACGGGTCATGGGNCGTTCCTCCTTCGCCTCCGATGGCTGGGCCTCACCGCGGAAGGCCGGCAGGTTGACGGTGAAGGTGGAGCCTTGGCCCACCTTGCTCCACACCTGCACCGTCCCGCCGTGCGCCTCGACGATGTGCTTGACCAACGACAGCCCGAGCCCGGTGCCGCCGCTGGCGCGGGACCGGCCGTAGTCGACCCGGAAGAACCGCTCGAACAGCCGCGGCAGGTGCTCCTCGGCGATGCCGATCCCGTTGTCGGACACCGCCAGCTCGACGCGGTCGTCCTCGCCGTGAACGCCCCGGGTCAGCACCGCCACGCGGGCCCCTCCTGGNCTGTAGACGATGGCGTTCTGGACGAGGTTGGTGACCGCCGTCTCCAGTTGGGAGGCATCCCCCAGGTCAGCAGTCCCGGCNTCCCCGGCGATGGTGATCGTCACCTGCCGGCTCTCCGCGAGCGGGCGGCACCGGTCCACGCTCGCGGTCACGACCGCGTCGAGGTCGACCTCTTCGGCGGCCAGGAGCGGATCCTGCGACTGCAGCCGGGACAACGCGATGATCTGGCTGACCAGCTCGTTCAGCCGGGCGGCCTCGGCGCCCAGCCGCGCCCCGAACATGCGGACGGCCTCCGGATCGTCCGCCGCTCCCTCGATGGTCTCGGCCAGCAGGGAGATCGCTCCGACCGGGGTCTTCAACTCGTGGGACACGTTCGCTACGAAGTCGCGGCGGGTCTCGTCCATCCGCAGGGCGGCGGAGCGGTCGTCGGCCAGCATGAGCAGCCGGCCGCGCTCCAACGGGACGGCCCGGACGGCGAACGGGGTGGCCGCGCCGCCGCGCGGGACGTCGATGTCCAGCGTCTCGAACTCGCCGTCCCGCCGTGCGTCGCGGACCAGGCCGAGGATCTCGGGCACGGCCAACCTGGTGCCGCGGACGAGACCGGTCGACACCGCCGACGGGCTGGCGGCCAGCACTTCGTCNGTGGGGCCCACGACCGCCGCCGGCGTCCGCAGGTGGCTCAGGAGGGCGTCCATGCCCGGGGAGACCAGNGGCTCCTCGGCCGGGGCCGGCGCCGTCCGGCGAGCATTCCAGGTGACCAGCACGACCGCGGTCAGCAGCACGCCGCCGAGGGCACCGAGCAGCGCCGCGGCGAGAGGGGTCACAGCTGGATCATGGCACACCGGACCCGCGCCGAGCCCGGCGCCAGGCGTCCGGCAAGCACCGTTGCCGCAGAGATTCACCCAGTGTTCACCGTGCGTTGGCCTGCCGCCTAGGAGTGCCCGGGCCCGTCATCCTATGGTGGGAGCGGCCGGGGCACGACCCCAACGCCCCGGCTTGCCCGCCACACGTGAGGACACCATGCGCGAGAGCTACCACGAGAGCCTGAACAGCGTGGTCGAGGATCTGGTCAAGATGACCGAGAAGGTCCAGACCGCGGTTCGGCTCAGCACCAAGGCCCTGCTGGACGCGGACCTGACGGTCGCCGAGCAGGTCATCTCCGACGACCTGGCCCTGGACGCCCAGCACGACGACCTGGAGGTGCGCTGCTTCTCGCTGCTGGCCCGGCAGGCGCCGGTCGCCGGCGAGTTGCGGACGGTGGTCGCCGCCATGCGCATGGTCGCCGACCTGGCGCGGATGGGCGACCTGGCCGCCCACATCGCGAAGATCGCCCGGCTGCGCTACCCCGAGAGGGCCGTGCCCGAGGGCCTCGTGCCGAACTTCACCCTCATGGCCCGGGTTGCCGAGGAGATGGTCGAGACCGCCGGACGATCGCTGCGCGAGCGCAACGCCCACGATGCGGCTCGCCTCGCCGACAGCGACGAGGAGATGGACGAGTTGCGCAAGGGCCAGTTCCGGGTGCTCATGGGCAAGGACTGGCCGTATTCGGTGGAGTCGGCCGTCGACGTGGCGCTGCTCGGCCGCTACTACGAGCGCATCGCCGACCACGCGGTGATCATGGCGAGCCGGGTCATCTACGTCGTGACCGGGAACCACCCCGAGGGCGAGAACTGGACGATCGCCTGAGCGCCTGCGGCCCGGTGGCTCCAAGAGTCTGAACGAAATCTGCCGCGATTTAGATCATCGACGGCGCGGCCGCGCTCGAAGCGGCCGATCGGGGCGCTTTTCGATCACTTGGGCCGGCACTCGCGGGTGTCCGGCAATGCACGAACGCGGCGCCCCCTCGGGAACGCCGCGTTCGGCCTGGTCAGCGGGCTACTTCTTGCCCTGGTTCTTGACGGCCTCGATGGACGCCGCGGCCGCCTCGGGGTCGAGGTAGCGCCCGCCCTTGGTCAGCGGCTCGAAGTTGTCGTCGAGTTCGTACAGCAACGGGATGCCGGTGGGAATGTTCAGCCCGGCGATGTCGGCGTCGCTGATCTCGTCCAGGTGCTTGACCAGGGCGCGCAGGCTGTTGCCGTGAGCGGTGACCAGGACGAGCTTGCCGTCGACCAGGTCGGGCTTGATGTCGCTCTCCCAATAGGGCAGCATCCGCGCCACCACGTCCTTCAGGCACTCGGTCTGCGGCCGTTCGTCCTCGGGGATGTCGGCGTAGCGCGGGTCGTGGTACTGGCTGAACTCCGAGTCCTTCTCCAGCACCGGCGGCGGGGTGTCGTAGCTGCGCCGCCACAGCATGAATTGCTCCTCGCCGTACTTGGCGAGAGTCTCGGCCTTGTTCAGCCCCTGCAGCCCGCCGTAGTGACGTTCGTTGAGCCGCCAGGACCGCTGGACGGGGATCCAGTGCCGGTCGCAGCCGTCGAGGGCGAGGTAGGCGGTGTGGATCGCCCGGCGCAGCAGCGAGGTGTGCAGCTTGTCCGGCAGCAGGCCCTCGGCGGCGAGCAGTTCCGCGCCGCGCTTGGCCTCGGCGATGCCCTTGTCGTTGATGTCCACGTCCACCCACCCGGTGAACAGGTTCTTGGCGTTCCATTCGCTCTCGCCGTGGCGCAGCAGGATCAGCTTGTAGGTCATGGGTCGAGCCTATCCGCGTGAGCCGGGCCAAGACGGTGGTTCCGCGACTCCCACACAAGGGCAGAATCGGGGACATGGAACGTCCCATCGCCGTCGTCACCGGAGCCAGCAGCGGCATCGGAGCAGCCACCGCCCGCGCGTTGGCGCAGGCAGGATTCGAGGTTGTGTGTGCCGCCCGGCGGGTGGAGCGGTTACAGGCGCTGGCCGCCGAGATCGGAGGGCGGGCCGTCGCCTGCGATGTCAGCGACGACGACGCCGTCACCGCGCTGGCGGAGGCGGCCGGCCCGCGCGTGGCGGTCCTGGTGAACAACGCCGGTGGGGCGCTCGGGCTCGAGCCGGTCGCCCAGGCGGCGGTCGAGGACTGGCGGACGATGTACGAGGTGAACGTGCTGGGCACGGCCCGGGTCACCCGTGCCCTGCTGCCGGCGGTCGAGGCCTCTGCTGGGGTGGTGGTGTTCGTGACCTCGATCGCCGCGGACGCCGCGTACGAGAACGGCGCCGGCTACTGCGGGGTCAAGGCCGCGGAGCGGTCGATCGTGCAGGCGCTGCGGCTGGAGATCGTGGACCGGCCCGTCCGGGTGTGCGAGATCTCGCCGGGCATGGTGAAGACGGACGACTTCGCCCTGACGCGCTTCCGCGGCGACACCGCCCGCGCAGAAGCGGTCTATGCCGGGGTGGCCGAGCCCCTGGTCGCCGAGGACGTCGCCGACGCGATCGCCTGGGTCGTGACCCGTCCGCCGCACGTGAACATCGACCTGCTGACGATCAAGCCCCGCGCCCAGGCGGCCCCGCACAAGGTGCACCGGGTGTCGTAGGACGGGTTCGACGGGGGATGCCTCGCGGCCGAGATGGCTGCGACTGAGCTCGTCCAAGACCCGGACGAGGGCCCGTCCCCGAGGTCTCGACAAGCTCGACCGCCGGGAAACACCGCGCTGGTTGAGCCTGTCGAAACCACCCGGGCGGAAGCACACCCAGGGCCCCGAGGCACGCTCCACCGCCGGGTTCACACCCTCCGGGGTCTCGACAAGCTCGACCGCCGGGTCGGGGGTTCCGACGAGCTCGACCGCCGGGTTTCACGCGCGGGCGGCCGACGCACTCGACCGCCGGGTCGGGGGCCCGGCGAACTCGATCGCCGGGAGAGTCGTCAGGCGAGTTCGATCAGGCCCTGGCCGCCTTGGACGGCGTCGCCCTTCTCGACGAGGATGCGGCCCACCTTGCCGGCGTGCGGCGCGGTGATCTCGGTCTCCATCTTCATGGCCTCGAGCACCAGCAGCACTTCGCCTTCGGCGATGTCCTGCCCCTCCTCGACCAGGATCCGGGCGACCGAGCCCGAGAGCGGGGCGACCACCGCGTTGGCCGAGGTGGCCTTGACCGACGCCGTCACCGGGGTCAGGGCGCCCGGGCCGCCGGAGCCGATAACGATCGAGCCGAGCGGCCGGACCTCCTGCTCCTCGACCTCCACCTCGATCTCGTAGGGGATTCCGTTGACAGTGACCTTCAGCTTCATGTTCTCTTCCTCACCATCAGCGCAGGTGGAGCGGGGCGTGGACGTGCTGGGACCGGCGGGTGCCGGACTGCCAGTTGCGGGACGTGGTGAAGTGCGCCTGGCGCTTCTTCGCCCGGTGACCAAGGTAGGCCGCGACCGCGGCGGCGATCGCCACCATGGTCTCCTCCGGCACCTCCGTGTGCAGCAGCCGCAGAGACTTGATCTCGGTCTCCATGGCCGTCACCCGATCGGTCAGTGATCTGACCAGCTCGAGGAGCTCGGCGTTCTGATCGCTCATATCGGCTCCGATCAGACCGGCCCGAGGCCGTGCTTCTTGGCCGGACGGAGCTGGCGCTTCGCGACCAGCAACTCCAGCGCCATGGCGACCTTGCGACGGGTGTCGCCCGGATCGATGATGTCGTCCACCAGGCCCCGGGAGGCCGCGACGAACGGGGTCGAGAAGGTGTCGCGGTAGGCGTCCACCATCTCCTGGCGCTTGGCCGCGGGATCCTCGGCCGCGTCGATCTCGCGCTTGAACACCACCGAGGCGGCACCCTCCGCGCCCATCACGGCGATCTCGGCGGTCGGCCAGGCGAACACCTGGTCGGCGCCCAGATCCTTGCACGCCATCGCGATGTAGGCGCCGCCGTAGGCCTTGCGCAGCACCACCGTGACCTTGGGGACGGTCGCCGCCGCGTAGGCGTACAGCATCTTCGCGCCGTGGCGGATGATGCCGCCGTGCTCCTGGGCGACGCCGGGCAGGAACCCGGGGACGTCGACCAGGGTGACGATCGGGATGTTGAACGCGTTGCAGAACCGGACGAACTTCGAGCCCTTGTCCGAGGCGTTGATGTCGAGCACGCCCGCCATCACGTTCGGCTGGCTGGCGACGAAGCCGACCGTCCGTCCATTGATGCGGCCGAAGCCCACCACGATGTTCATGGCGTAGCCGGCCTGAACCTCCAGGAAGTCGGCGTGGTCCACGATCTTGCCGATGACCTCGCGGACGTCGTAGCCCTTCGTCCCTTCGACCGGGACGATGTCGTGCAGCGACGGGTCGTACTCGACGAAGGGATCGGCGTCCACGACGGGCGGATCCTCGGTGTTGTTCTGCGGCAGGAACGACAGCAGCTTCTTCGCGATCAGGATCGCCTGCGCGTCGTCGTCGGCCACGAAGTGGTTCACCCCGGAGATCGCCATGTGGGTGTCGGCGCCGCCGAGACCGTCCTGGGTCACCTCCTCGCCGGTGACCTGCTTGATCACGTTCGGGCCGGTGATGAACATGTGGCCCTTGCGGGTCTGGATGATGAAGTCGGTCAAGGCCGGCGAATACGCGGCGCCGCCGGCGCACGGGCCGGAGATGATCGAGATCTGCGGCACCGCGCCGGAGAGCATCACGTTGGCGAAGAACACCTGGCCGTAGCCCGACAGCGAGTCGATGCCCTCCTGGACGCGCGCGCCGCCGGAGTCGTTGATGAAGATGAACGGGGTGCCGCACTTCAGCGCGGACTCCATCATCTCGACGACCTTCTTGCTGTGGGTCTCCCCNGCCGAACCGCCCATGACCGTGAAGTCCTGGGAGGCGATGTGGATCGGCCGGCCGAGCACCGCGCCGGTGCCGGTGACGACACCGTCGGCGGGCATGTTGGCCTTGTCCATGCCGAACGTGACCGTCCGGTTCCTGCGGAACAGGCCGATCTCCTGGAACGTGCCCTCGTCGATCAGGGCCTCGATCCGCTCGCGCGCGGTCATCTTGCCCGAGGCGCGCTGCTTCTCCAGCCGGGCCTCACCGCCACCGGCGCGGGTTTCGAGCCGCTTCTCGAGCAGGTCGGCGACCCGCTTCTTCATGTTCATCGGCTTCTTGGCTGCCATGTCGTTCACGCCCTCTCGACGGTGACGCTGTGCTCGCGCCCGCCCATGCTGACCTTGTACTTGATCGGCCCGGTGACGGCCTTCGAGGCACCCGAGGCCGCGTCGGCGTCGGCCTTGACCTGCTCCGGAGTCTTGCCGACGTTCTTCGGGCCCTCGTCCCGGGAGGCGAAGAACCCTGGGGCGACGCCGGGGAACATCGCGTAGGTCAGGACGTCCTCGTCAGTGCCGTCGAAGCCGGGCAGCTTCTTTGCCTCGGCGACCAGGTTGTCCCACTCGGGCTGCAGGAGATCGGCCGGACGGACCGTGATCGGCGCCTTCTTGGCCTGCGCCTCGGCGATGGCGACGACCTCGGGTTTCCGCTCGCCGATGCATTCGCCGTAGTAGCCGAGCATGAGGTCGGCGAACTCGCCGGTCATGACCTTGTACTTGCCCATCAGGACGTTGAACACCGCCTGGGTGCCCACGATCTGGCTGGACGGGGTGACCAGCGGCGGGTGACCCGCGTCGGCCTTGACCAGCGGCACCTCGGCCATCACGTCCCGGATGCGTTCACCGGCGCCCTGCTGCCTGAGCTGGGACTCCATGTTGCTCAACATGCCGCCGGGGATCTGGCTGGAGAAGATGTCTGTGTCGACCAGCGTCGCCGACTCGAACGCGGCGTACTTGGGGCGGATCTTGGCGAAGTGGTCGCGGATCTTCAGCAGCCGGTCGGTGTCGAGGTTCGTGGTGTACGGGGTTCCGTCCAGCATCGCCACGAGCGACTCGGTCGGATTGTGGCCGGGGCCGAGCGACATGGACGAGATCGCGGTGTCGACCACGTCCGCGCCGGCCTCGATGGCCTTCATCAACGACACCAGGGTGACGCCGGTCGTCGCGTGGCAGTGGACGTTGATCTGCACGTCTCCGTAGGTGTCCTTGATGCCCTTGACGATGTCGTAGGCGGGCTGCGGCTGGAGGAGTGCGGCCATGTCCTTGAGCGCGATCGATTCCGCGCCCATGTCGAGCAACTGGCCGGCGAGCTTGATGTAGCCCTCGGTGGTGTGCAGCGGCGAGATCGTGTAGCAGATCGTGCCCTGGGCGTGCTTGCCGGTCTTCTTGACCGCTGCCATGGCCTGGGCCATGTTGCGGGGNTCGTTGAGCGCGTCGAAGACCCGGAACACGTCCATGCCGTTCTCCGCGGACTTCTCGACGAACCGCTCGACGACACCGTCCTCGTAGTGGCGGTAGCCGAGCAGGTTCTGCCCGCGCAGCAGCATCTGCAGCCTGCTGTTCGGCATCAGCTCGCGGAAGGTGCGCAGCCGCACCCAGGGATCCTCGTTGAGGAAGCGGATGCAGGCGTCGTAGGTCGCCCCACCCCAGCACTCGACGCTCCAGTAACCGGCGGCGTCGATGTCGGCACAGGCATCGACCATGTCCTCGAGGGCCATGCGGGTGGCCATGAGGCTCTGGTGGGCGTCGCGGAGTGCGACCTCGGTCACACCAATCGTTCGCTGACTCATGGCGCAATCCTGTCACCTGGGCTACTACCGCGAGTCGTAACGACCGAGAATCCTGAGGCGTGGGATGCGACGTCTCGCTGGACGAGCCGGCCGTCGGACCGCCTCAGCGCTGGCGAATCGTGGGCATCCGCTTGCGGAACTCCTCCTCGAACAGATCCCGCACCGCCTTGGAATCGACGACCCCGTTGAGCGAGGGCAGCTTGCCGCCGGCCGCCTTCTGGCACACGACCAGCCACGCCTGGCCCATCGCCATCGTGAACGACGAGGCGACCCCGGCGTTGATCACCCCGCCGGCGACGCTGCCCGCACCCGGGATCAGCTTCAGCAGGTTCGTGGCCGCCTGGCGGCCCAGTGAGGTGGCCACGGAGGTGGACGCGATGGCCAGGATCGCCGCGCGATCGAAGGAGATCTTGTACAGCTGCGCGATCCGTCCCATCATCCCCAGTTGCAGCGGCACCAGCACCGCCGCCGACGAGAAGGGGATGGGTACCGCGGCCGCCGCGGCCGCCGCCGCTACCGTCGCGCCGATGTGGCGTTGGGCGTGCTTGACCTTCGCTTCCAGATCGATCGCCTGCGCCGCTGCGAGAGCTCCGTGGACCGCGTCAGGAGCAACCTGAAAGGTGGCGTTCAACACGTCCATCAAGCCGTAGGGCGGCTGACCGGTGAACTGGTCCCTCATCGCGTAGGTCATGAACGGACGCCCGCCGACGATCGGCAGGTGCTTGGCCTCGATCTGCCGGGCCAACTCGACGGCGTCGGGGTGGTAGACCCCGTCGCGCATCGGCACCTGGGTGAGGACGAGCAGGACGGGGATGTCGAGGTCGTGCAGGGTGCGGATGAACCGCTCCTCCACCTCCTCGAAGCGGCGGTCCATGCCGCGGACGCAGTACCAGGCGACGTGGATCTGTTCCTCGATCGGTTTGCTGCGCATCTGGTGGACGGCGTTGGTGACCTCCTTCAGCAACTCGGCGTCGTCGCGGCCGATCTCCAGGCCGCGGGTGTCGATGACGCCAAGGGTGCCGCGCTTGTCCAGATAGAGGTGCGAGCCCTGGGTGACCGGTTCCCCGATCCCGGTGGCCGCGACCGGCTCGCCGAAGATCGCGTTGATCAGGGTCGACTTGCCCACCCCGGTCTTGCCGAAGATGGCCAGGTTGAACCGGCCGATCAGCCGGGCTTGGGCGTCGAACTCGGCCCGGAAGGCGTCGGTGAACCATTGCGTCACGGGGTCAAGGGTAGGCGCCGGGGCCGTCGCGGGCGATCACCGTAAAGGCAGGTTCCTCGCTCCGCCCGGGCGGGGCGTCCCGCCAGGCGACCCGTGCGTCGCAGGGCCGCCTCGCCCACTAGCTTTCTCGCGTACCACCCCTTGTGGCCGTGGTCATCCACGGCGAGTGACGAAGGAGACCTGCCGATGAGCATGTTCCGGACGAAGTCGATCGAGCAGTCGATCGCCGACACCGACGAACCCGAATACCAGCTGAAGAAGTCGCTCACCGCGCTCGACCTGACCGTGTTCGGCGTCGGCGTGGTCATCGGTGCCGGCATCTTCACCCTCACCGGACGGGTCGCCCACCAGATGACCGGGCCGGCCATCGTGATCAGCTTCGTGGTGGCCGCCCTGGCGTGCGCGCTGGCCGCCATGTGCTACGCGGAGTTCGCCTCCACGGTGCCTGTGTCCGGCTCGGCGTACACGTTCAGCTACGCCAGCCTGGGTGAGCTGATCGCCTGGATCATCGGCTGGGACCTGATCTTGGAGATGTTCCTCGGGGCGTCCGTCGTGGCGCAGGGCTGGTCGGCCTACCTCGGGGTGTTCCTGGGCAAGATCGGGATCGCGATCCCCGCCGACATCGCCTACGGCGGCAAGGTGGACGTGATGTCGATCGTCCTGATCCTCGTCCTGGGCGGCCTGGTGACCCTCGGTATCAAAGAGTCGCTGCGCGTGAACCTCGTGCTGGTCGGCATCAAGCTGTTCATCGTTCTGTTCGTGATCGTCGCGGGCCTGATGTTCGTCAACCCGGGCAACTACACCCCGTTCATCCCCGCCGCGGCGGCCACCGAGACCACCCAGGGGTGGACGCAGCCGCTGATCCAGTGGCTGACCGGCGCCCAGCCGGTGGCGTTCGGCTGGGGTGGCGTGCTGGCCGGAGCGGCCCTGGTGTTCTTCGCCTACATCGGCTTCGACGTGGTCGCCACGACCGCTGAGGAGGCCAAGAACCCGCAGAAGGACCTGCCGGTCGGCATCATCGCGTCGCTGACGATCTGCACCATCCTGTACTGCGCGGTCGCCCTGGTCGTGACCGGCATGGTGCCCTACGACAAGCTGGATCCGAAGGCCGCGCTCGCGAACGCGTTCGCCGCGCACGGCCAGGCGTGGATGGCCACCCTGATCTCGGCAGGCGCGGTGGCGGGCCTCACCACCGTCGTGCTGACCTTGATGATCGGCGCCACGCGGATCATCTTCGCGATGTCGCGCGACAACCTGCTGCCGATGGGCATCGCCAAGGTGCACCCGAAGTACCGGACGCCGTGGGTGATCACCTCGATCGTGACCGTCGTGTGCGCCGTGACGGCCGGCTTCACCCCCATCGGCGTGCTGGAGGAGATGGTCAACATCGGGACGCTGACCGCGTTCGTCCTGGTCTCGATCGCGGTGGTGGTGCTGCGGCGCAAGCGGCCCGACCTGCCCCGGGCGTTCAAGGTGCCCGGCAACCCGGTGCTGCCGATCCTGTCGGCGATCATCTGCTTCTACCTGACCATCAATCTGTCCCTGGAAACCTGGGTGCGGTTCCTGGTCTGGATGGCGATCGGCCTGGTCATCTACGGGTTGTACGGCTACCGGAACTCCCGCCTCGCGACCGGCAAGGCGATCCGCGCCGACATGGCCGAGATCATGGCCACCGGCCACGCCCCACGGGACGAGTAGCGGCGGCCTGAGCCGACGTGACAGCCGGCCCGCGCGATCGTTTTGGATCCGCGCGGGCCGGCTGTGCTGCGGGGTGGGGACGGGTCTAGCGGGCCGGTTCCTTGACGGCCGGGACGGCGAGCAGGGCGGGGACGAGGAAGGCCGAGACGGCCAGCAGGGCCAGCAGCACCCCGACGTGGTCGCCGAGGAAGCCCAGCAGCGGCGGCCCGCCGAGGAAGGCGAGGTAGCCGATGGTGGACACCACGCTGAGCCGGGGNGCGGCGTGGGCGGGATCGTCCGCGGCTGCCGACATGCCGACCGGGAAGCCGAGGGACGCGCCCAGGCCCCACAGCGCAGCACCGGCGAACGCCAGCACCGGCCCGCCGAAGACGACCAGCAGGCTGCCGACGATCGCGGTCACGAACAGGATCCGCAGCACCGGGAGGCGTCCGTAGGTGTCGAGGAACCAGGTGCCGGCGATCCGTCCGATGGTCATGAAGCCGAGGAAGGTCGCGAAGCCGAGGACCCCCAGCCACGCGGGCAGGCGGTAGCCCTCGGTGAGGGCCACCGCGACCCAGTCGTTCGCGGTGCCCTCGGTGAACGCGGCCGCCATGACGACCAGGCCGACGAGCAGGGTGCGCGGTTCGAGCCAGGCGCGGCCGGCGGAGACGGCCTGGCCCTCTCCGTCGTCCGGCTCCACCGGGAGGAAGCGGCTCACCCCGACGGAGTTGAGCACGGCGACCAGCAGCAGTACCGCGATCAGATGGAGCCACACGGGCACGCCGAACGCGCTCATCGCGCTTCCGATCAGGGCGGAAACCACCGTCGCCCCGCTGAAGGCGGCGTGGAACCACGGCATGATCGCCTTGCCCAGACCCCGCTCGACGACGGTGCCCTCGTGGTTCATCGCCACGTCCCAGGTCCCAATGCCCAGACCCATGACGAAGAGGGAGATCCAGACCACCGGCACGCTGTGGAAGAGATCGACGCCGACGGCGCCGACCGCGGACGCCACGACCGAGAGCAGGGCCGCGACGAGCACCGTCCGGGCGGCCCCGACGGCCTGGATGAACCGGCCGGCCAGGGGNAGGCCGATCACCGAACCGAACGCGATCGCGAGCAGGACCAGACCCAGCTGACCCGGGGTGAGGTCGAGCGTCCGCTTGATGTCGGGCATCCGGGACGCCCAGGCGCTGAAGGTCAGCCCGGACATCGAGAACACGAGCAACACCGCGTTGCGGGCGCGCCGCACCAAGGCGGGGTCCAGCAGGGCTGGCTCGGTCATGTCACTCCGCGTCGAATCGATTCGATCAAATCGATTCGATACTATGGGAAGCGATGTTGAACGGTCAATCCAAGGTCACGCTCGCCGATGTCGCCCGCGACGCCGGCGTGGCGCTGTCCACCGCCTCGCTGGTCTTCAGCGGGCGCGGTCCGGTCGCCNCCGAGACCGCCGAGCGCGTCACCGAGTCCGCGGCCCGGCTGGGCTACGCGGGACCCAACCCGGTCGCCGCGCGGCTGCGCACCGGACGAACCGGCGTGATCGGGGTCAGCTACGACGGCAGCCTGGCCAGCGCGTTCGCCGACCCGTACCAGGTGGCGCTGCTGGAAGGGTTCGCCGACGTGATCGGCGCCAAGTGCTACCGGCTGCTGCTGCTCCCCGAAGCCGAANCCCGGGCATCCGGTGGCCACCCCGCGTCCGCCCACGGCATGGACGCCCTGCTCTACGCCATGTGCGGCGGCTTGACCGACCCGGAGGTCGGCACGCTGTCCGGCCGCGGCGTCCCGCTGCTCGGCACCGGCACCCCGGACGACNCCCGCATCGTGCAACTGCGGATCCGCGACACCGACGCCACCGCGAACGCGGTGGCCTACCTGCGCGGCCTCGGTCACACCCGCATCGGGCACGTGACGATGCCCATCGGCCGCGACCGTCCCGGTGGACTGGTCACCGCGGACGAGGCCACCACCTCCGCCTTCGTCGACACGCGCGACCGCGCCCGGNGGTTCGTGGACGGCGGCGGCGACNCCCGGTTCGTCGCCGAGGCGGCCGGTCTCACGCTGGAGGCCGGGGCGGTGGCGGCCGGGATCCTCCTCGATCTGCCCGAGCGGCCGACGGCGTTGGTCTGCCAGTCCGACCTGCTGGCCGCGGGGGCCGTCCGCGCCGCGCAGGAGCGGGGACTGGCGGTGCCGTCCGACCTCAGCGTCGTCGGCTTCGACGGGGTCGCGCTGCCCTGGTTCGACGGGCGGCTGACCACCATCGACCAGGCCCCCTTCCAGAAGGGACGACACCTCGGGACCATGATGGTGCGGCTCCTCGCCGGGGAGCCGGTCGCTTCCGAGGAGTTCCCCGTCCGGCTCGTCGTGGGGTCCACGACCGGACCCGCCCCGTCCGGCCCGGGCAGGATCGGCTAGCCTGCGCCGATGGACTCACCCCTGGGCCCCACCCTCGCGCTCGGCTCCGCGCTGGCCTACGGCAGCGCCGACTTCGCCGGCGGGATGCTGTCGCGCCGTCGTCCGGCGATGGCGGTGGTGGGGGTGTCGATGGCGTTGTCCCTGGTCGCGCTGCTGATCGTGGTCGCCTTCACCGGCCTCCCCGCGACCCTTGACTGGCTGCCCTGGTCGATCCTCGCCGGGGTTGCCGGCGCCACCGGCCTGGTCTGCTTCTACCGCTCGCTCGCCTTCGGCACGGTGGGCGTGGTCTCCNCCATCAGCGCGATGGGCGCGGCGATCCCGGTGATCATCGGACTCGTGGGCGGTGAGAACCCGGGGACCCTGCAGGTGGCCGGGATCGTCCTGGCCCTGGTGGGGGCGGTGCTGGCCTCAGGCCCCGAGTTGCGGGGCGAGGAGCACGTCAAGGCCACCGCCGTCTGGTTCGCGGTCGCAGCGGCGTTCGGGTTCGGGATCGCCATGTGGGCGATCGCGCGCGGCTCGGCCACCTCGCCTCTGATGACCCTGGTCGGCATGCGGACGACGAGCGTGGCCGGGTTCGCGATCGCTGCGGTCGTGCTGCGCACCATCGGCGGCGTCACCTGGCGGGACGTGCCGGCGCTCGCCGGCATCGGTCTCACCGATGTCGCCGCGAACGGCCTGCTCGGACTGTCGACGACCTTCGGCCTGCTGTCGGTCTCGGCGGTACTGTCCGCCCTCTACCCGGTGGTGACGGTCGCGCTGGCGGCCGTCCTCCTCAAGGAACGGATGAAGCCCGTCCAGGTCGCCGGGACGGTGACCGCGCTGGCCGGGGTCGTCCTCATCGCCGCGGGCTGACCATTCGCTGAGCCAGCGCGCATGCGCCGGACCCGGGCGCGGGCCCGTCCGCGGTCATCGGCCCCGCGTCAACCCCGAAGACCTGGCCGTACCGCTCGCCGGCGATCGCCCGGTTGACCAAGCCGGCGTAGCTCGGCTCGACGGTGCGGGAATGCTTGCCGAAGATCACCCACCCCGAATCCGCGACCTTGCCGCGGTTCTCGCCCGGCACCCCGATCAGCAGGCTGGTGGAGCCGTTCTCCTCCTCGTTGTCGTAGTCCTCGACGCGCCCAAAGGCGGCCCCCAGGCGGTCGCCGGCCTCGGCGGTCCCAGGCAGGCCGTTCCCGGACGTGAGGCCGACGGTCGGCAGGAACGAGCCGCCGAGCTGGATCCTGGTCACGGCCCCGGCGTCCCGCAGCGTGCCGAGATCCTCACCCGGGTGGCCGACCCACAGGTTGTAGCCGCTCTCACCGGATTCGAGGTTCCCGACCGCGACGGCGGCACCGAAGCGATCGCCCGCCTCGTTCATTCCGGGGATGCCGAGGGTGCCCTGGTCGTAGGCCCGGTAAGGGACGAAGCCATCGGCCTGCCACGCATCGGTCTGCTTGAACACCTGCACCATCCCGGCGTCGCGCACCGTCCCGATGTCCTCCCCGGGNACGCCCACGGTCGCATAGAACGAGTCCGAGACCGAGGCCCCGAACTCATCCCCGGCCTCGGCCACGCCGGGCACCCCGGGACTGTCTTGCGTCCACAAGGCNGCCCTTGAGCGAAAGGGGTGGAGGCTCAGGACCCGCAGGCGAATCACGCAGCCGGCGTTGGCGCGGTTGCCCACGTCCTCGTGCGGCACCCCGACCAGGGCACCCGACAGGACTTCACCGAACCGGTCCCTGGCCTCGCTCGCGTCCGCGATGCCACCCTTGCCCTGGGTGATGCGGACGGGCGACTCCCACGTCCCGGTCACGAGGTCCATGCCGATCAGGTAGACCGCACCGGCGTCGGTCGCGGACCCCGCGTCGTAGCCGGGGGCCCCGACCGCGAGCAACGCCCGGCCGTCGGCGGTGTAGAAGGACGAGAGGGCGTAGCCGAAGGACGCGCCGCGGTCGGGCCCCGTCACCTTCCTGCCCCCGGACTTCCGCAGGCCATCGGGCGAGCCGTAAGCGACGTACAGCCGGCCCCTCCCCGAGGACGCCCCNGGTGCTCCCACGATCAGGTCCGAGCANGCATCGGCGTTCAGGTCGCGCACCAGGACCGACTGCCCGAAGTGGTCCCCGCGCGACGAGGCGGGGAATCCCAGGCGGTCCGCGGTGACCCGGACGGGCGCCTTGGCGACGTCGTAGAACACGTCCACCGCCCCCGCTCCCCGCTGGCGNTTGGGGACCCCCACCAGCATCTCCGGACGGCCGTCGCCGTTGATGTCGGCCGCCGCGGGGTACTCGCAGGCGGCCCCGGCTCGGGCGATCGGGGCGGACCCAACGGATGCCGTGGCGGCGAACGTCGCCGCTGCCAGCAGCAGTGCCAGGCGCTTGATCATGGGGCGTCTCCTCCTGCCGCGGTGGGGTGAGCGCGGCTCATGCCTCTAGGCTTACCCCGCCGGCGCCCGCCGCGCATCCCCGTCGCCGGAGAGTTCGGAGTTTCTGCATGCCCGTCCGCGAAGACCTGCGCAATGTCGCGATCATCGCCCACGTCGACCACGGCAAGACCACCCTGGTCGACGCGATGCTGTGGCAGTCGGGCGCCTTCCGCGAGAACCAGGACGTCGAGAAGCGCGTGATGGACTCGATGGATCTCGAGCGTGAGAAGGGGATCACGATCCTCGCCAAGAACACGGCCGTGGATCACGTGCGCCCGGACGGGTCCACCGTGACCATCAACATCATCGACACGCCTGGTCACGCTGATTTCGGCGGCGAGGTGGAGCGCGGCCTGGAGATGGTGGACGGGGTGCTGCTGCTCGTCGATGCGTCCGAGGGACCGCTGCCGCAGACCCGGTTCGTGCTGCGCAAGGCGCTGGCCAAGCACCTGCCGATCGTGGTCGTGATCAACAAGGTCGACCGGTCCGACGCGCGCATCGCCGAGGTCGTGGACGAGGTGTACGCGCTCTTCCTCGACCTGCTGGACGACGACGAGGCGCACAAGCTCGACTTCCCGATCGCCTACTGCGCCGCCAAAGCCGGACGGGCCTCGCTCAACGCCCCCGCGGACGGGGACATGCCCGATTCGCCGAACCTCGAACCGCTGTTCGACCTGATCATGGAGACGATCCCCGCTCCCACCTACACCGAGGGTGCGCCGCTGCAGGCGCACGTCACGAATCTGGACGCCTCCCCGTACCTCGGCCGGCTCGCGCTCTGCCGGGTGGTCAACGGCACCCTGCGCCGCGGCCAGAACGTCGCCTGGTGCAAGGCGGACGGGACCATCACGAACGTCCGGCTCTCGGAACTGCTGATGACCCACGCGCTCGACCGGACGCCGGCGGAGTCGGCCGGCCCGGGCGACATCGTCGCCATCGCGGGCATCCCCGACATCATGATCGGCGAGACCCTGTCGGACCCGGAGAACCCCGTCCCGCTACCGCTCATCCACGTGGACGAGCCGTCGATCTCGATGACCATCGGGATCAACACCTCCCCGCTGGCGGGCAAGTCCGGCAAGAAGTTGACGGCCCGGCTGGTGAAGGCCCGGCTCGACGCCGAGCTGATCGGCAACGTGTCGATCCGGGTGCTGCCGACCGATCGTCCGGATACCTGGGAGGTGCAGGGACGCGGTGAGCTGCAGTTGGCCGTCCTGGTCGAGATGATGCGCCGCGAGGGCTTCGAACTGACCGTCGGCAAGCCCCAGGTGCTGACCCGGACGATCGACGGCGCCCTGCACGAGCCGGTGGAGCGGCTGACCGTCGACATCCCAGAGGAGCACGTCGGCACCGTCACCCAGCTGATGGGCACCCGGCGGGCGCGGATGGAGCAGATGATCAACCACGGCACCGGCTGGGTGCGGGTCGAGTACGTGATCCCCGCGCGCGGTCTGATCGGGTTCCGAACCGAGTTCCTCACCCAGACCCGCGGCACCGGGATCATGCACCACGTGTTCGAGGGCTACGAGCCGTGGGCCGGGGACATCACCACCCGCTCGACCGGCTCGCTCGTGGCCGACCGGATGGGCGCCGTGACCTCGTACGCGCTGTTCAACCTGCAGGAGCGGGGCATCCTGTTCGTCGCCCCGGCCGACGAGGTGTACGAGGGGATGATCGTCGGAGAGAACCCGCGCAACGAGGACATGGACGTCAACCCCACCAAGGAGAAGAAGCTCACCAACGTGCGCTCCTCCACCGGTGAGGAGCTCGAGCGGCTCATCCCGCCGCGCGTGCACTCCCTCGAACAGGCGCTGGAGTTCTGCCGGGCTGACGAGTGCCTGGAGATCACTCCCGCGCACGTCCGGATGCGCAAGGTGGAACTGTCGGCCAACGAGCGCGCGAAGCTGCGCAGCCGGGCCAGGAAGGGGTAGGACCGCCCGGCTCGCGGCTGCACCGGCGGCACCGTGACGGTGGGCGGCGCGTCCGCCGGAGGAGGAGAGTCATGTCGCGCCTGATCCCGCCAGGAGCAACCGAGTCCTGGGTGGACAGCTCGGTGGGTCGGCTGCGGATGCTGACCGCCGGAGTGCCCGGCACCGAGACCGCCCTGCCGGTGGTGCTGATCCACGGTGGCGGCAACGACAACTCCGCCATCTCCTGGTACCGGCTCATGGAGCCGCTCGGCGAGCAGCACCGGGTCTTCGCGATCGATCTCCCTGGCTTCGGAGGCAGCGTCGATCGGGAACCCGTCGGTGGCCCCGGGCCTCTCGCCGACCTGGTACACGAAGTCATGGGGNAGGCTGGAACTCCCCCTGCGGTGGTCGTTGGGGTGTCGATGGGTGGGGACGTGGCGCTCCACCTGGCCCTCGACCACCCGACCGCGATCGCGGGCCTGGTGCTGGTCGCGCCGGGCGGGCTCGTGCGGGTGATCCGGAACCGCGCCGTGCAGTTCTCGGCGTGGCTGGCGGCGCAGCTGCCTGACCGGATCCTGTTCGCGCTGGGACGGCAGGCGAACCGGTTCGTCGACCGGGCCCTGCGGGCCATCGTCAAGGATCCGGCCACCCTGCCCACAGAGGTCGTCCGAGAGTTCGTGAGCGAGGGCGCCCACCCCCGCTCGGGCCTCGGGTACGGGCGCTACAACCAGGCCACGCTGGGCCCGGGACGGATGCGCAACGACGTCAGCGATGTGGTCTGGCGCATCACGGTGCCGACGCTGTTCTTCCACGGGGCCGACGACCCGATGGTGGACCCCAAGGGATCTGCGATGGCCGCGGCCCGCATGCCCAGCGCCCGGCTGGTGGCGGTGCCGAACTGCGGCCACTGGGCCCAGCTGGAGCAGCATGCCCTGTTCCTGAAGGAGCTCCAGGCGTTCCTGGCCCGGATCGACGCCGAGGCCCCCGTCTCGGCCGACAAGGACCGAGCCGCCCCTTCGGCGGACGCCAGCACAGTTCCGCCGAAGGGGTGAGCCCGCACCAACCCTCACTCCGCGCCTCGCAGAGGCGCCGCCCCCGCTACGCTCCGGCCATGAGCGACGCTCTTCCCGTCCTCGATTCCGTTGAGCAGCGAGTGCTGGGCAGTCTGCTGGAGAAACAGCGAACCGTCCCAGGCAGCTACCCGCTGACACTCAACAGCCTGCGGCTGGCGTGCAACCAGCTCAACAGCCGCGAACCCGTGGTCGACTACGACGAGGCGACGGTGCAGGCGGCCTGCCGGGCGTTGAAGGAGCGTGGGCTGCTGCGGGTGGTCTGGGCCGAGAAGGGTTCGCGGACGCTCAAGTACCACCAGCTGTTGGACGCCGGACTCGGCCTGCAGCCCGATGAGCGGGCGGTGCTCACGGTGCTGCTCCTGCGCGGCGCGCAGGCCNCCGGGGAACTCAAGACACGGACGGAGCGGCTGCATCCGTTCGCCGATCGCAGCGAGGTGGAGGCTGTGCTGGCCCGGCTCGCGGCGCTGCCGCAGCCGCTGGTGCGCGAACTCGAACTGCGGGCCGGCCAGCAGGACCGGCGCTGGATCCACCTGCTGGGGCCGGTCGAAACCGCGACCGCAGCGGCCGCGACCGGGGTCGACCGGGAGGCGGTCCTGGCCGAGGGCGCCGCGGCCCGCGACGCCAAGGTGGTGGCCGGCTATGACGCGATAGCGGCGGCCTACGCGGCGGAGTATGGCGAGGAACTGACCCACAAGCCCTTCGACGTGTGGCTGCTGGAACGCATCGCCGGGCTCGCGCAGGGCCCCATCGCCGATGTCGGCTGCGGCCCGGGACACGTGACCGCGTTCCTGGCCGACACCGGGGCGGCCGTGGCCGGCTTCGACGCGTCGCCGGCGATGATCGCCGAAGCCAGCGCGGCATTCGGTGATCTGGATTTCGGCGTGGCGCGGTTCCACCAGGTGCTGCGGCCCCGGACCGCCCCCGCCTGGNGGGCCATCGTCTGCTGGTACGCGTTCGTGCACCTGGCCCCGTCCGAGTTGTCGGGCACGATGGCCCGGCTGGCCGCCACGCTCGCTCCCGGTGGGGTGTTCGCCCTGGCGCTGTATGTGGGCGAGGAGGTCCGTCACGCCACGACCTTGCTGGGCACGGACGTCGACCTCGACTTCGTCCTGCACGACCGCGACCAGGTGTTGGCTGCATGTACGTCCGCGGGGCTGGTCGGCCTGGAATGGTACGAGCGCTCGCCCTATCCCGAGGAGGTCGCGACCCGGCGGCTGTACGTGCTGGGCCGCACGCCCGACTGATCCGGAACCCCTCACCCCGCGGCTGAGCCGATCCCCACTTTGCTGCCGATCCCCGACTGTTGGGAGGGCCCACCGGCCCGGGTTCGGATCAGGATCCGAATGCCTCTGCCGCGAGCGAGGCGATGAGGTCCGCGACCCCCTTCGGGTCACCGTCGTTGGCGCCGTGGCCCTGGGTGGGCAGCACCTCGATGCGGGCGTGGGGCAGCACGGCCGCCAAGGCCTGGGTGCGCTCGCCCAGGTGGGCCGGGCTCTTGGCTCCCGAGAGCAGGAGCACCGGGACGTCGATCGCGGCGTAGGCCTCCAGTCGGCGACCGAGCCGGTTGATCGCCTCGACATCGTCCAGTTGCCGCGGGACGAACCTGCGGAGACCGGACGACAGCCGCGACAGCATCCCGACGAGCAGCGCCGCGGGCGCGGGCAGTTCGACCATGTCGCGCAGGAAGATCCGCAACGCNCTGCCCCGGTCGTCCGGCGGCGACGGCGCTGCGCGCCGCGGTCAGGGCACCCCGCCGCCGAGCGGCTCGTTCACGACCAGGGGCGGCTCGTACAGCACCGCGCCGGCGAACCGGTCCGGGTACGCCACGAGTGCCTCCAGAGCGACGACGGCGCCGGACGAGTGACCCACCAGCACGCACGGTCGACCNAGGAACGCCGCGACGGCGGCCACATCGGCCACCTCGGCGGCCAGGTTGGTCGCGGGGTCGGACTCCAGTTCGAGGCGGTAGAGCCGGCGCCGGATCCGCAGCACCCGGTAACGGTCCCCCAACGCCGCCGCGACCTTGGCCCACGGGGCCTCGTCGCTCAACCCACCGTGCACGACCAGCACCGGCGCCCCGATGCCCTCGTCGGCGACGATGACGTCCCCGATCCTCCGCTCCACCGTCCGTCCACCCCACTTTGCTGCCGAAACCCGACTTTGCTGTTGAAGCTTCGACAGCAAAGTCGGGTTTGGCAAGCAAAGTAGCAGGGGTGGTCCACTCGGCTCCGGACGATCTCCAGTCACGTCCACACCCTCACAAGCGCGCCCGCGGACGCCAACGGGTCAGCGGGCCACTGCCGCCCGCACCCCTAGCGCGACCAGGACGGCACCNCCGGCCCGCCTGACCCAGCCGATCCAGCGGTCCGGGTCCACCCGGCGCCGGACGATCTCCAGCCCGGAGGCCCACAGCGCCAGCCAGGCGGCCATCACGACCACATGGACGACCCCAAGGGCCACCATCGCTGCCACGCTGACCTGATCGGGCCCCAGGAACTGCGGTGCCAACGTCAGGTACACCGCGGCCGCCTTCACGTTCAGCACGTTGGCCGCATAGGCGGTCGCCAGGGCGCGCACCACCGAGGCGCGCGGGGGCGCCGGTGCGTCCGACACCGACGTCGGCACACGCCGCAGCAGCATCCACAGCCCTAGGCCGATCAGGTAGGCCGCGCCGATCAGCCGCAACGTGGCGTACAACTGCGCCGAACGCATCACGACCAGCGCCAGCCCNCACCCGGCCAGCACGGCGTGGGTGACGATGCCCAGCCCCGTCCCCGCGATCGTGGCCACGGCACCNCGCCGGTCGCCGGCCAGCCCGCGCGCAGTCACGAGGGTGAAGCTCGCCCCGGGCGTCACGACCAGCGGCAGGACGGCGGCCGCGAACCCCAGCAGTGCCAGCGTGGTGGGCACGCCTCAGTGCTCGTTCGGGTCGTTGAGAGCGTCGGCCTGGGTCGGGTGGACCGTGCCGTGGACGTGGTCGGGCGGCCCGTAGAGCGCGTAGAGCTGCATCGGCTCGTCGCCGATGTTGGTGATGTTGTGCCACGTCCCTGCCGGAACGAGCACCACCCAGTCCGCGCCGACCTCCTCACGGAAGCTCAGGTCATGCTCGGCCGGACCCATCTCGACCAGCCCGCGGCCCTGCTCGAGCCGAAGGAACTGGTCGTTCTCGGGATGGACCTCCAGCCCGATGTCCCCACCCACCGGAATGGACATGACGGTCAGTTGCAGGTGCTCCCCGGTCCACAGGGTGCTGCGGAAGTAGGGGTTGGCCAGCGTCGCAGCTTCGATGTCGAGCACGTACGGCTTGGGGCCGTGGTCGGTCAGATCGGTCATCGATGGTTCCTTTCGTCCTCTCCCATCCTCCTCCGGCTGACAGCGCGACTCCACCCCACGCGGCGACCGGACGACGTGACAGATGTCACGCCGGACCGGTGACGCAGCGGACTGAGGTACCCGCCTCGGGCCGGCCAGGGTTGAACCATGACCGAAACCCCGCGATCCACACCTCCGGACTCACCAAGCGCTACGGCTCTCTCACCGCCGTCGACTCCCTCGACCTGGTCGTCCCCGCCGGCCAGGTGTTGGCCCTGCTGGGCCCCAACGGCGCCGGCAAGTCGACCACCACCGAGATGATCCTGGGCCTCGCCGCCCCGGACGCCGGCACCATCGGCGTCTTCGGCACGGACCCGACCACCGCCGTCCGTCGGGGCGACGTCGGGGCGATGCTCCAGAACGGCGCCCTGCTGCCCGACGCCAACGTCCTCGCGATGCTGCGCACCGTCCATTCGCTGCACACCCACCCGCTGGCCTTGGACGACGTGATCGCCCGCGCCGAGCTCCGCGACGTCCTGCGCACCCCCACCGGGAAGCTGTCGGGCGGGCAGGCGCAGCGCGTCCGGTTCGCGCTGGCGATCATGGCGGACCCGCGGCTGCTGCTGTTGGACGAGCCCACCGTCGGCATGGACGTCGACACCCGGCGCCGCTTCTGGGCGTCGATGTCGGACTTCGCCGACGACGGACGGACGGTCCTGTTCGCCACTCACTATCTGGACGAGGCGGACGGGTTCGCCGACCGGATCGTCGTGCTCAACGACGGCCGGATCGTCGCGGACGGGACCGGAACCGACATCAAGGCCACCGTCGGCGGCCGGCACGTGACCTTCGCCGGCCCGGACCGCGACTACTCCAGGCTGCCGNGGGTGCTGTCCGCCGGCAGCGAGCACGGCCGCCACGTCCTGGTGTGCAACGACTCCGACCTGGCCCTGCGCGCCCTGCTCGCCGACGAATCCATCTCTGGGGTGGAAGTGACCGCCCCGCGCCTCGAGGACGCCTTCCTCGCCCTTGTCGCCTGACCCACCCATCCCCAGGAGCCATCACCATGACCACCATCGCCCTCGATCGCCCGACCCCGTGGCCACCCCCACCGCACCCGGTCCAGCAGTGCGCGCCGGCTGCTCGCCTACATCTGGTCCAGCCTGTTGCGCAGCGTGACCGACTGGGCCTTCCTCGCCTTCGTGATCGCGATTCCAGTCACCATGTACCTGTTCTTCTCCGGGATCTTCGGCGCCCAGGCGAACGACTCCGGCGTGGCGGTCGCCGCCGTCATGATGGCCACGATGGCCACCTACGGCGGACTCGGCGCCGCGATGTCCGCCGGGGCCAACATCCAGACCGAGCGCACCACCGGCTGGGTCCGGCAACTGCTCCTGACCGCTCTCACCCCCACCGAGTTCATGGTCGGCCGCGTCATCGCCGCGGTGCTGCTCGTCGCACCGGCCATCGGCGCGGTGTTCGTGACGGGCGCCCTGCGCGGGGTTTCCCTGTCCCCCGGCACCTGGGCCGCCGCGTTCGGCCTGACCCTGGCAGCCCTGCTGCCGATGATCGTCCTGGGGTTGGTGCTGGGGCTGCTGTTCAAGCCGCAGACCGCAGGGGCGGCCACCACCTTGGTGATGATGGCCCTGTCGATGCTCGGAGGGCTGTGGTTGCCGCTGGACCTGATGCCGGAGTTCATGCAGGCCGTCGGCCGGCTGTTGCCGTCCTACTGGGCCAGCCAGCTGGGTGGGTGGCCGATCTCCGGTGGCGCGTTCCCGCTCCAGGGCGTCGTGGTGATCGGCGTCTGGACGGTCGCGCTGGCCGTGATCGGCGTGCTCAGCTACCGTCGAGCCGTCCGCGCCACCCGCCGGTGACCCCACGGAGCACACCTTGACCCTGCCAGCCGAGACGACGGCCCCGGTTACGATCCGGGGGCCGTCGGCCTGCCCTGGTACCGCCGCGCAATGGCCCAGGGCGCCGGGTACTTCCTGCCGAGCCTGGCATTCCTGGTGATCCCCTGATGTTCGCCGGCGACATGCCGGCGTGGCAGCGTGCCGTCCTGGTCGTCCTGGTGCTCGCGGTCGGGGTCTTCTTCGCCGGCTCCACCCTGGTGATGCACTTCAGTCACGCGGCACGCTGGCTCTGGCNTGGCGGGCCTGATGCTGGCGATCACGGGGACGGCTTGGCTCACCGACCAGCCGGAAACCCCGGCCTACATGGCCAGCTACGTCACCTGCGCCGCGGCAACGCTCCTGCCGTGGCGCGACACCCGGATCCTGATTCCCGCCTACACGGTGTTCGGCCTCGGCCTGGCCGCCTACACGGCCACCCCGATCGCGGCGATCCTCGCCCTCACCGGCGCCTCGATCGGGATCCCGATCGCCCTTGGTTTCGAGAACGACCGGACGCGCGAAGCCCTGCGGCGGGCGGAGGAACGGACCGCCCTGCTCGCGGTGGCCGCCGAGCGCGAGCGGATCGGGCGGGATCTGCACGACATCCTCGGCCACTCGCTGACGACCATCGCGGTGAAGGCCGACCTGGCCGCCCGGCTGGTCGGACGAGAACCCGCGGCGGCCCAGCAGGAGATCGCCGATCTCGCCAAGGTGGCGCGTCACGCGCTGGCGGACGTCCGTTCCACCGCGTCCGGAATCCGGCAGGTCACCCTGGCCNGGGAGATCGCGGCCGCACGCTCGGTGCTCACCGCGGCCGGCATCGAGTGCCGCTCCCCCAACGCCCTGCCGCCGATGGACACCGACCGCTCCGAACTGCTCGGCTACGTAGTCCGGGAGGCGGTCACCAACGTCGTCCGGCATTCGNGGGCCGCGCTGTGCGTGATCGAGGCCGGCGCGGACGGGGTCGAGATCACCGACGACGGACGCGGGTTGCGAAATCACCGCGGCGGCTCCGGAATCGCCGGGCTCCAGGAACGGGTGGCCGCCGGCGGCGGTCGGCTGGAGGTGGGTCCGGCACCGTCGGGANCAGGGGACGCGGGTCAAGGCCGAGTTCGGGGAGGACGCATGATCACGGTGGCGATCGCCGACGACCAGGCGATGATCCGGGCCGCGCTGGCGGCGATGCTCGATCTCGAGGACGATCTCAGCGTCGTCGGTCAGGCCGGCACCTGCGCCGACGCGGTCGCGCTCGTCGGACGGACGCGCCCCGACGTGGCCGTCCTGGACGTCCAGATGCCCGCCGGCGCGCTGGGCGTCGCGGACGGGATCGACGCCATCGCCCCGCTGCTGACCGCGTCCCCGCAGACCCGGGTGATCATCGTCACCACCTTCGGACGACCCGGCTTCCTGCGCCGGGCCATGGAAGCCGGCGCCGCCGGGTTCATGGTCAGGACTCNNCCCGCGGACCGGCTGATCGACGGCATCCGCCGGGTGGCCGCTGGGCTGCGGGTGGTGGACCCCGAACTCGCCGCCGCCTCGCTGTCGATGGGCGCCTCGCCCCTCACCGACAAGGAGGCCGCCGTGCTGGCCGCGGCCGTGGGCGGAGCCTCGACCGCCCACATCGCCCGGCAGGTGTTCCTGTCCGAGGGCACCGTCCGCAACTACCTCAGCAGCGCGATCGGCAAGCTGGGGGCACGCAATCGGGCCGAGGCGATCCGGACCGCCACCGACAACGGCTGGCTGTGATGGCGTCGTAGCCCGGCAAAGCCCGTGGGCACGCGGTTGGCGCAGGCCCGGGCGCGTCAGCCCCGCAGGTTCGGACGGACGTGCAGGCCCACCTCGGGGTCGACCAGCACCTGCTGGGCCGCCGCGATCCCGTCGACGACCAGTTCAGCCTCGACCGGGGTGCCCCGCTTGAGCAATGCGAGCCCGATCGGGCCCAGCTCGTGGTGCCGCGCCGAGGAGCCCATGCGGCCGACGGCGCGTCCGTCCAGCAGCACGTCGGCGCCGACCTCGGGCAGGGTCTCGGCCGAGCCGTCCAGGTGCAGCAGGGTGAGCCGTCGTGGCGGCCTGCCGAGGTTGTAGACCCGCGCGACGGTCTCCTGGCCGGGGTAGCAGCCCTTCTTCAGGTGCACCGCCGGACCGAGCGCCAGGCCCTCGGGGTTGGCCAGTTCGTTCGGGATCGTCTTGTCGTCGGTGTCGACGAAGACCCGCGGCACCCCNGCCTCGATCCGAAGCGCATCGGCGGCCCAGGTGCCCGCGCGCACGTCCCCGAGCAGCGCCTCGATCTCGCCGCGCGGGACGACAACAGGCCCCCGGCCAGGGGGNATGATCATCGCTCGGCTGTCGGAGACGTCGTCGATGCTCACCCGAGCGGCGAACACCATCCGCCGCAGCCAGGCCAGCAGCGCCTCGGCGTGGCCCGGTTCGGTGCTCGCCCACAGGGTCTCGCCGTCGTCCGCGCCCCCGAAGACGTGGCCGATCCGGCCCTGGGCGTCCAGGATGAAGCTGGTCGTCCAGGCCCCCGGGGCGAGGTCGTCCAGCTTCTGCGAGCAGATCGCGTTGAGCCAGGTCAGCCGGTCGCGGCCCGAAACCGCGAACACCGGACGATGCGAGAGGTCGACCCCNGCCTGCCCGGCGGCCAGCGCCCGCTGTTCGCGGACGGGATCGCCGTAGTGCCACACTGCCCCGGCGTCCGGGCCCGCCTCGTGGCGGACCGCGCTCATCGCCGTTCCAGCGTCGCCCACAGGTAGGGCCGCAGCGGGACGTCCTCGGTGGCCCGATCGAACGAGTACATCAGCTTGCCTTCGACGGTCCCGTACAGCCGCCGCCCGGCCGAGTACTTCACCGGGGCGTCGGGGTGCGCGCCACCGCATCGGTGATCAGGTCGACCCGCCCGGGGTCAGCTTGCCGTACCAGATCTCGGCGAAACCCTCGGGGCTGCACATCATCACGTCCACCGTCCCGTCGGCGAGCGGACGCCAGAAGCCGGTCTCCATCGCCAAGGGACGAACCGGGGCTCCGTCCGCGTCCACCTCGAACGTCTGGGACAGGTAGTGCAGGTAATCCCCGCCGTTCTCGGCGAAGTCGACCTGCTGGGCGAACTGGATCTTCTCCTCACCGGGCCACTCGCGGTAGCCGGTGCCCTCCCAGCGCCCGCGCAGCCAGGCGAGCCCGACCAGGGCGGGGTTGAGATCGGACGGGAGCTCGAACGTCACGGCTTCTCCTTCGGCTTGCCGAACACGCGGACGAGGACGGTGACCGCACCGATGAACACCAGCAACCCCACCACGATCAGGGCGATCGTGCCCGGGGTGAGGGTGGTGAGCAGGAGCGGAGGCATCGTGTGATTCTAACCGCGGCCTCCCGGCCCGCATTCCCCGCGTGGCGCCGACAGGGGTGGACGGCCCGGCCGGGGCACCCGTGAGCACGTGGGCCCCAGGAGAAGCGGCGGTTGGTGCCCGTCGGATCCTCGATCCGCGGCAGTTGGCTGCGACGCCATGGTGGCAGGACCCGATGGATTCCCGGGTGGTCCAGCGGTGAGGGGCAGCCGTCGGCTCCAGGTCGGGATCGTCCGTGGGTAGGCGCAGATCGGTCCCTGCCGGCCGAGGAACTCGCCGCAGGCAGGGTCCTGCCGGCGTTACCCTCGCCGGGTGAGGATCGTGGCCCAGCGGGTGACCGAGGCGACGGTGACCGTCGACGGTGAGGTGGTCGGGGCGATCGACCGTCCCGGCTTGCTGCTGCTCGTCGGGGTCACCCACGACGACACCGGCGAGGTGGCGGACAAGCTCGCCGACAAGGTGTGGAACCTGCGGATCATGCGTGACGAGGCCTCCTGCGCCGACCTGGGCGCCCCGATTCTGGCGGTGAGCCAGTTCACCCTCTACGCCGACACCCGCAAGGGTCGCCGGCCGTCCTGGTCGGCGGCGGCGCCTCGTCCGGTGAGCGAACCGCTGTTCGAGGCGTTCGTCGCCGCACTGCGCGCGCGGGGGCCCAGGNTCGAGACCGGACGGTTCGGCGCAATGATGGACGTGAGCCTGCACAACGACGGGCCCGTCACCGTGATCCTGGACTCCAACGCCTGACCCCGAGGCTGGGCACGGCGTTGAGCGCCTGATGGGTTCACTATCCTGAGCGCGGGCGAACCCGAACCTAGGGGGTGTGATGGCGGTCCTGTTGCTGGTCGGCAGCGACCCTTCCGGCACCCTCGGCAAGGGGACGGCGGCGCTGAACCTGCTCGCCCACGACCTCCGGACGGCTCCCGCGGACGCCACGGCCCTCACCGAATCCTCGCGCGCGGACGTGGTCGTCATCGATGGCACCACCGACCTCGCCAACGCCCGCGTCATCTGCCGGCTGTTCGGCTCCAGCGGGATCACCCTGCCCCTGCTGCTGGTGCTCTCCGAGGGCGGCTTCGCGGCGGTGACTCCCGAATGGGGCGTGGCCGATGTCGTCCTGGAGACGGCCGGTCCGGCGGAACTGGACGCCCGCATCCGGCTCTTGATGGGGAACAACCCCGCCGAGGGCGTGATCAGCGCCGGTGGGATCACCATCGACGAGCAGGCGTATTCCGCCGTCCTCGAGGGCGAGCCGCTGGACCTCACCTACACCGAGTTCGAGTTACTGAAGTACCTCGTGCAGCACCCCGGGCGCGTGTTCAGCCGCGAGCAGCTGCTCGCCGACGTGTGGGGCTACGACTATTACGGTGGCACCCGCACCGTCGACGTCCACATTCGGCGGTTGCGCGCCAAGCTCGGCACCGAGCACGAGTCGCTGATCGGCACCGTCCGCAACGTCGGCTACCGGTTCTCGCCCTAGGTCCGCGCACCGCCCAGGTATTCGGCGGCGAAATGAAGCCGTCGATGCCCTCGGTCGCCACCTCGTCCACCCCCGCCTCGACCAGTTCCGCTTCGGAGTTCTGCGACGGTGTGGAAGTGCGCCCAGGGAAGCCGACCGCCGCCTCCAGCGGACGACCGTCGTTGACCAGATCGAACCAGCCCTCGTGACCGCGATCTCACCACGGGCTGGTCGCGGGTCCCCGAGTGCGAGACGGGCTCCGCCGGCGGTCATCGTCCCGCGGCCCAGGCAGCCCCGAGTTGACGAGCCCGCTCCACCTCGCCGTCGCGCAGGTGGTCACCGGCCATCAGGAAGCTCGGCCCGCGTTCGGCCCGCCAGCCACGCGCCTTGGCCTTGCGGCTCGCGTCCTTGGCGGCCGAGCCCGAGAACATCCCCGGGACGACCGTGTCGACGGTGACGAGCCGTGCGTTCGGCAGCGGCTGGGCCGTCGCGATCCATTCCCGCACGCCGGCGGCCGGAGCCTGACCGCCCCGCTGCACGGCCTGCGCGCGGCTGGCCGGGCTGGGCAGGGCGAGGTTGTGGGTGGGTGCGGCCAGCACGACCAGTTCGGTGTCCTCGGCGAGCGCTCCCGCGTCCGCGGCCGCCACGACCTCGGCGCTGGCCCCCGCTGCGCGCAGCCCCTCGGCCAGCGCCTGGGCGATCGCCTGGGTGTTGCCGAAGCACGATTCGACGATGATCCGAGCCCGCATGGCCCGCTCCCATCTATCGTGGTCCAAGTTTGGTACTTGAAACATCATGTCCCAATATAGAATGCCAGCGTGCCTCAAGCAAGTGGTCCACCGGACGGGAAGCGCCGGGCCGGTCGCCCGACCCGTCCTCACCCGCCCACCGGCGTCGCCCGCCGCCGCACCCGGATCAGCGACACCGAGACCGAACGCCGGATGCTCGAGGCCGCCCTGGCCCTGGTGGACGAGCAGGGCCTGACCGTCAGCCTGGAGCACTTGTCGCTGGAGGAGGTCATCGTGCGCGCCGGCGTGTCCCGCAGTTCGGCCTACCGGCGCTGGGCCTACAAGGACCTGTTCTTCTCCGATCTGCTGGTCGCGGTGGCGGAGGGCACCGAGCTCGCCNGCCGAGCCCCCGAATTCGTGGACGAACTGAGCCGGCTTCTCGCTGCCACCGACCTGCGGACGGAACAGGGCCGGCGCGACACGGTGGTGGAGGGTTTCCGGCGCTCCCTGGACGAGGACCTGCGGCGCCTCCTCGCGGCCNCCCGCTGGCGCACCTACCTCGCGCTCTCGGCCACGGTCACGAGCCTGCCCGCCGGGGACGTCCGCGACGCCGCGGCGGCCGCGGCCCAACAGGCGGAACGTCGCTTCAACGAACGCCGGGCAGCCATCTACGAGCGGATCGCGGGGATCATCGGGTACCGGCTCACCGACGGGTCGACCTTCGCGCTCATGTCCGCGGCGATGGGGGCAGCCATGACCGGGGTCCTGGTCAAACTCCTCGTCAACCCCGGGTTACTGGACGAGACCGTGCCACTGGCGGCGTTCGGCAGCAGGCTTGTCGCCCCGTGGAGCCCGCCCGTCCACGCGATGGCGGCCACCTTGCTGGCGTATCTGGAGCCCGACCCGGACGCTGACTGGTCCCCTGCTAGCAGCGCCGGGCGTCTGGCCGCCTGGCAGGACCTCGCCGCCCAAGTCAAGGAGGGTTTGAGCGCCGTCACCACCCGGTCCGGCACCTCCGGCCCCTGAGCGCCGCTGCCCCTACAGTGGGGAGCCATGTCGACCCTTGACCCCGCGGACGAGGCGGGCGTCCGTGCCCTGGTGGCCCGCGCGCGCGACGCCGACGGCGTGGCTCCGCTGAACGAGCAGGCCCTCCTGGCCCTCAGGGGCAGCGGACGACCGCGCCACCACGTCGTCCGGGACGGTGCAGGGATCGTCGGCTACGCGCAGGCCGACCCCGGCGCCGGCACCGCCCAGTTGGTCGTCGACCCCCGACACCGCCGGGCCGGTCACGGTTCGGCGCTGCTGAACGCCCTTGCCGCAGACGGTTCCCTGCCGGTCTGGGCCTTCGGTGATCTGCCCGCCGCCCGGGCGTTCGCCGCGTCCCGTGGGCTCNACCCCGTCCGCGGACTGGTGGTCATGGCCCGGCCGCTGGCCCCAACCCCCGAGCCGCAGCTGCCCGCCGGGCTGACCCTGCGAGGCTTCNACCCCGACGACGCGGAGGCCTTCCTCGCGCTCAACGCGCGGGCGTTCGCCGGCCACCCCGAGCAGGGCCGCTTCTCGCTCGCCGACCTCACCGCCCGGATGGCCGAGCCATGGTTCGTCCCCGCGGGCCTGATTCTCGCCGTCGACGCCACCGGGCTGGTCGGCTTCCACTGGACGAAGCGGCACCCCGGGNACGACGGGGAGGTCTACGTGCTGGGCGTCGACCCGAAGGCCCAGGGACGAGGTCTCGGCAAGCTCCTGCTGCAGGCCGGGCTGGCGCACCTGGCCGCCCAGGGGTGCACCGAGGTGATCCTCTACGCCGAAGCCGACAATGCCCCTGCCGTCGCCCTCTACCGGGCTGCCGGTTTCGAGGTCCGCAACACCGACGTTCTGTACGCCTCGCGCGCGTCGACACCGGCGCGGCCGCACGATACAAATGAGGTAACACCAGCGCCCGATGCCGCCACCGGCCTCCCCAGCGCTGACGTCCCTGCANAGGAGGCCCAGCCGATGAGCGCCGATCTTGCCGACGCCGACGTGAGCGCGCCGGCGGAGTTGCCCGCCGACCGCTTCGGCGACCGGGAACTGAGCTGGCTGGCGTTCAACAGCCGCGTGCTCGACCTGGCCAAGGACGGCCAGCGGGTGCCCCTGCTCGAACGGGCCCGCTTCCTCGCCATCTTCTCGTCCAACCTCGACGAGTTCTTCATGGTGCGCGTCGCCGGCCTCAAGCGCCGCATCGCCGCGNGGGTCGCGGTGCCCAGCGCGTCCGGCGTGCTGCCCCGCGACCTGCACGACTGGATCCTGTCCCGGGCTCGCGAGCTGATGACCGAGGAGGCGCGGGTCTTCGCCACCGACGTCCGGCCCGCGCTGGCCCTGCACGGAATCGAGCTGCTCCGCTGGGACCAGCTGACCGATGCCGAGAAGGAGCGCCTCACCACCTGGTTCGAGGAGCGGATCTTCCCCGTCCTGACCCCGCTGGCGGTCGACCCGTCGCACCCGTTCCCCTACATCTCCGGGCTCTCGAACAACCTCGCGATTCTGCTCAAGAACCCGCAGACCGGCGCTCGGCAGTTCGCGCGGGTGAAGGTGCCGACGAACCTGGCCCGCTTCCAGCAACTCGGCGAGGGCCGGTTCATCACGATCGAGGAGGTCATCGCCAACCACCTCGACTGGCTGTTCTCCGGGATGCAGGTGCTCGACCACAGCACCTTCCGGGTCACCCGCAACGAGGATCTGGAGGTCGAGGAGGACGACGCCGAGAACCTGCTGTTCGCCCTGGAGAAGGAGCTGCTGCGCCGCAAGATCGGCCGGCCGCCGGTGCGCCTGGAGGTCGAGGACGACATCGACGCCAAGATGCTCGAACTGCTGGTCAACGAGCTCGACATGACCGAGCGGGAGGTGTTCCGGCTGCCTGCGCCGCTGGACCTGCGCGGCCTGTTCTCCATCGCGGACCTGGATCGGGAGTCGCTGTCCTACCCGTCCTTCCTGCCCAAGACCCACCCTGAGCTGGCCGAGGTCGAGACCGCGCAGCCCGCCGACATGTTCGCCGCCCTCCGGCACCGGGACGTGCTGCTGCAGCACNCCTACGACTCCTTCGCCACGAGCGTCCAACGCTTCATCGAGCAGGCCGCGGCCGACCCGGCCGTCCTGGCCATCAAGCAGACCCTCTACCGCACCTCCGGCGACTCACCGATCATCGACGCCCTGGTCGAGGCCGCCCAGGCGGGCAAACAGGTGCTGGCCCTGGTCGAGATCAAGGCGCGCTTCGACGAGCAGGCCAACATCGCCTGGGCGCGCAAGCTGGAGAAGGCCGGCTGCCACGTCGTCTACGGGATGCTGGGGCTGAAGACCCACTGCAAGCTGAGCATGGTCGTCCGGGAGGAACCGGACGGCATGCGCCGCTACTGCCACATCGGGACGGGCAACTACAACCCCAAGACTGCCCGCCTGTACGAGGACATCGGGCTGCTCACCTCGAACCCGGTGATCACCGACGACGTGGCCCGGCTGTTCAATCACCTGTCGGGCATGGGCCGGGAGACCCACTACAAGCGGCTCCTCGTGGCGCCCCACGGCATCCGGCGTGGCCTGATCGGGTTCATCGACGACGAGATCGCCCATGCCCGGGCCGGCCGTCCCGCCGGGATCCGGATCAAGGTGAACTCGATCGTCGACGAGGCGATCATCGACGCCCTCTATCGGGCTTCGCAGGCGGGCGTGCCGGTCGACTTGTGGGTGCGCGGGATCTGCTCGGTGCGGCCGGGCGTGCGGGGGCTCAGCGAGAACATCCGGGTGCGCTCGATCCTTGGCCGGTTCCTCGAACACAGCCGGCTGTTCTGGTTCGCCAACGATGGCTCGCCGCGGGTGGGGCTCGGCTCGTCCGACCTCATGCACCGCAACCTGGACCGCCGGGTCGAGGTGCTGGTCTCGCTCACCAACCCCGCCNACATCGCCCAGATCGAAGGCCTGTTCGATCTCGCGTTCAGCGATGAGGTCGCTTCGTGGTGGCTGGACGAGGACACCTGGACCCAGCGCACCACCGACGCCGACGGCCAGCCCCTGGTCGACCTGCAGGAACACCTGATCCAGACCCTGAACAGCCGCCGCCAGGAACGGACGAACTGACGTGAGCGTTGACACCCAGGCCAAGCAGATCACCGCGGCCGGCACCGTCGTGTTACGCACCCGGGAGGGAAACNAGCCGCAGTTGCTGCTGGTCCACCGGCCCTCCTACGACGACTGGACGCTGCCCAAGNGGAAGCTCGACCCCGACGAGTATCTGCCGGCCGCGGCCGTCCGCGAGACGCTGGAGGAGACCGCGGTGGGCGTGCGCCTGNGGGTCCCGGTGAACCGGATCACCTATCCGGTCGGCGGCGGGCAGAAGACGGTGTCGTACTGGAACGCCAGCGTCCTGACCACCGGACGGCACCGCGCGAACGCCGAGATCGACAAGACCGCCTGGCTGTCGCTGCGCACCGCGCTGCGGCGGATGACCTACGCCGACGAGAAGGAACTGGTCGAACAGGCGCTCGGGCTGCCCGCCACGACCCCGTTGCTGATCGTCCGGCACGGCAAGGCGATGGACCGCAAGCACTGGACCGGCAAGGACCAGCTGCGCCAGCTCAACAGCCGTGGCCGGCGCCAAAGCGCGCAACTCATTCCGTTGCTCAATGCGTACGGGGTGCGCGAGCTGGCCTCGTCCAGCTCAACGCGGTGCGTGGCCACGCTGACCCCGTACGCGAAGGCGAAACGGCTCGACATCAAGGGCTGGGGCAGCCTGTCGGAGGAGCAGGCGAAGGAGAACCCGTCCGGCGTGGGCAAGCTGATGAAGCGCCTGCTGGCCCAGACCGCCGAGTCGNGGGTGCCGATGGCGGTGTGCGGCCATCGTCCGGTGCTGCCGGCGATGCTGGAGGCGCTGGGGATTCCGGATCGTCCGATGCAGACCGGCGCGGTGGCCGTCGCGCATCTGGACGCGACCGGTCACACGGTCGCCATCGAGTGGCACAAGCCACGATCCTGAGACCTCGGCGACCCCTGTTGCGGCGGTTGTATCAAACGCATGTCATGTTGCTCTAGGGTGGTCCCGTGACCCCGGTCAGGACCTCCTCGCGCAGGCGGCCAGCTCCATCGACGGCTCCGCCTCCCACCTGGATCCCGACTACCCCCGGTTCCACCTGGCTCCGCCCGTGGGGCGGCTCAACGATCCGAACGGTCTGGTCGTGATCGACGGCCGTTACCACGCGTGTTACCAGTTCAGCCCGTTCTTCCCCGAACAGCGGCTCGTCTTCTGGGGTCACGCCAGTTCGACCGACCTGTTGCACTGGACCGACCACGGGCCCGCGCTGGCGCCGGACGCCTGGTACGACCGGNACGGGGTGTACTCCGGCGGGGCGTTGGTGAGGGGGTCGTCGGTCTGGTTCTACTACACAGGGAACGTGCGACTGGATGACNGGGGGCGCGAGGCGTTCCAGTGTCTGGCCACCAGCGACGACCTCGTCCACTTCAGCAAGAGCGAGACCAACCCGCTCATCCCGGCCCAGCCCGCGGGGTACACCGCCCACTTCCGCGATCCCCAGGTGTGGCGTGAGGGTGACCGCTACCGGATGTGCCTGGGCGCCCAGCGTGCGGACGAGACCGGCTGCGCCCTGCTCTTCACCTCTCCCGATGGGCTCGCCTGGGAGTTCGAGGGCGAACTGACCCTGCCCGACACGGAGGTGGGGCCCGGCCGGGTCTACATGTGGGAGTGCCCGAACCTGGTCCGGCTCGTCGACGCCGACACCGGCGAGCCGCACGACGTCCTGCTCTTCTGCCCCCAGGGGATCGCCCTCGACGACGGCCTCTCGCACAACGAATTCCCTTGTGGCTACGTGGTCGGCAACCTCGTGGGCACCGACCTACGCGACACCGGCGGGTTCCGCGAACTGGATCGCGGCTTCGAGTTCTACGCGCCGCAGGTCTTCACCCGGGCGCCGGACGACCAGGGCCCCGCGGTGCTCATGGCGTGGGCCGGGAATCCCGGCCAGGACGATCAGCCCTCGCTGGAGGGTCACCGCTGGGTGCACACGATGGCGCTCNCCCGTGAGCTGAGCCTGCACTCCGGCCTGCTGCGGCAACGGCCCGTGCTCCCCGAGTTGGGCCAAGTCTTCGCCATCGAGCCCTCGGCCGCGCTGCAACCCCTGGAACCGCTGGCCGGCGCCCGCGGGTTCATCCTGGAACTGCTGTTTCCGGACGGCTGGCCGGCCGGCTTCGCGCTGCGCCTCGGGACCGCCGACGCCGCCCTGCACCTCGGGCTCGGCCCCGAGGGCCTGGTCGTCGATCGCTCGGCCACGGCCTACCCCGCCGGCGGCCGGCGAAGCACCCCGCTCCCGCCCGGCTGCGCGCCCCGGCTGGTCATCGCGCACGACCGGTCGATCACCGAGATCTTCGCCGGCGACGGGGAACTGTCGTTCACGCTGCGCAATTACCTGGGCGCGGGCCCGATACGGATCGATCTGGCCGCGGCCAGCGGAGCCACGGCGCGCCTGGTGAACACCATTTAGGAGCACTCAACTCATTGCGGGCGAAATGGCCGGATCATTGCGGGCGAAATGGCCGGACCCGTAGTATGTCAATCGTTTGACTCACAAACGATTGACACATCGGAACCGATGGCAGCGGCGAGTTCAAGGAGGAACGCTTCGATGGACCATCAACGAGTAGCCACGTCCGTCCTACAAGCAGTAGGCGGTCCCGACAACATCTCGGCGGCGGCGCACTGCGCCACCCGGCTCCGCCTGGTCCTCAACGACCTCGAAAGAGTTGACCAGGCCGCCCTCGACGCCGACCCCGACATCAAGGGCACGTTCCTCGCCGGTGGCCTCTACCAGATCATCGTCGGCCCCGGTGACGTCGACGTCGTCTTCCGCAAGATGGTCGACTCCGGCGTGCGCGAGATGTCGAAGGACGAGGCGAAGCAAGAAGCCGCAAAGAAGGACAACATCGTCCTGCGGTTCATCAAGACCATCTCCGACATCTTCGTCCCGATCCTGCCGGCCCTGATCGCCGGCGGCCTGATGATGGCCATCAACAACGTGCTCACCTCCGCCGGCCTGTTCGGCGAGAAGTCGCTGGTCGAGCAGGTCCCCGCCATCGCCGACTACGCCTCGATGATCAACCTGATCTCGTCGGCGGCGTTCGCTTTCCTGCCGGTGCTGGTGGGCTTCTCCGCCGTGAAGCGCTTCGGCGGCAACGTCTATCTGGGCGCCGCGATGGGCGCGGCCATGGTCAGCAGCGAACTCGCCAACGCCTGGAGCGCCGTCGCGCTCGCCGCCGAGGGCAAGATCGACTACTGGCACGTCTTCGGCATCGAGGTCGCCAAGATCGGCTACCAGGCCCAGGTCATCCCGGTGCTCGCCGTGTCCTGGCTGCTGGCCTTCATCGAGAAGCGGTTCCGGTCCTTCCTGAAGGGCACCGCCGACTTCCTGCTCACCCCGTTGCTGACCATGCTGATCACCGGCTTCCTCGCGTTCGTCGTGGTCGGCCCGATCACCCGTGCCGGCGCCGACGCGATCACCGCCGGGCTGCAGTGGATCTACGTGACCGCGGGCCCGTTGGGCGGCCTGATCTTCGGTGTGCTGTACTCCCCGATCGTCGTGACGGGCCTGCACCAGTCGTTCCCCGCGGTGGAACTCCCGCTGATCGCGGCTCGCGAGACCACGGGCGGTTCGTTCATCTTCCCGATCGCCTCCATGGCGAACGTCGCCCAGGGCGCCGCCACGTTGGCGATCCTGCTGCGGGCCCGCGACGCCAAGCTGAAGGGCATGGCGGGCGCGTCCGCCGCGTCGGCGCTGTTCGGTATCACCGAGCCCGCCATCTTCGGCGTCAACCTCCGGCTGCGCTGGCCGTTCTTCATCGCCATCGGGTCCGCGGCCATCGCCTCGGCGCTGATCGCCCTCTTCAACGTCCGCGCCATCGCCTTGGGGGCGGCGGGTCTGATCGGCTTCGTGTCGATCCGCCCCACCGACATCCCGCTGTACCTGCTCTGCATGGCGGTCAGCTTCGGCCTGTCGTTCGGCGTCTCGCTGTTCTACGCCTCCACCAAGGGCAAGGAATCGCTCGCCGGCGCCACCGTGACCACGGACGATGACGCGCCGCGCGAGGTCACCGTCGCCGACGCAGCGGCCGCCCTGCCGGCCGGCGCCGCGCTCGACTTCGCCGTCACCGTCCCGGTGCAGGGCAGGGTCATCCCGCTCAACCAGGTGGCAGACAAGACCTTCGCGCTGGAGATTCTCGGCCCGGGTGCGGCCATCGTACCCGCCNGGGGAGACGTGGTCTCGCCGGTCGACGGCGAGGTCATGGTGGCCTTCCCGACCCACCACGCGTACGGTCTGCGCACCGGCAGTGGCGTGGAGATCCTCATCCACATCGGCATGGACACCGTCCAACTGGCCGGGAAGCACTTCACGTCGAACGTGAAGGTCGGTCAGATCGTCCGGCGCGGCGACGTGCTGGCCAAGGTCGACTGGGCCGCGGTCGCGGCCGCCGGCTACGACCTGACCACCCCGGTGGTGGTGACCAACGCAGCGGAGTTCGACGGCGTGCGGCCCGTCGAGCCGGGTGAGGCCAAGCCCGGCGATCCGCTGTTCACCGTGGGGCAGAAAGAAGCAGCCCGAGCCTAGGCGACCGGCACCGACGCACCGGCGGTGGACTCAGCGGTCCGCCGCCGGTGCGGTCGTCCAGCCCTCGAACAGCTGCACGGGCAACTCGACCGGAGCGACCGGCTCGCTCGGCCGGACGACCTCGCCGGCCAGCCGGGCGTCCACCTGCTCCATCAAGATCTCCACGGCGCGGACGCTGATGTCCTTGATCGGCTGGACGATCGTGCTCAGGCCGGGTACGGCCCGGCGGATCGCGTCGGTGCCGTCGAACCCGATGACCCGCAGGTCCCACCCCACGACACGGCCACGCTGGCGGGCCCATTCGAGCACGCAGGTGGCCAGCAGGTCGTCGGTGCCGAACACCCCGTCCAGGTGCGGGGCGGCGTCCAAGGCCGCGAACACCGCCTCGGTGCGTTCGGGTTCGGGNGTGTGGAACTCGACCGTCATCACGACCGGCTCGATCCCAGCCTCCGCCAACACCGCCCGGTAGCCCGCCTCGCGCCGGTTCAGCGGCGAGGAGGTCGACGTCAGCAGGCCGGGCCGACGCGAGCCACGCGCCAGCAGGGTCTGCGTGGCCAACCGGCCGCCCGCTTCGTTCTGTGCCCGCACATTGGGGATGGTTGCTGATAGCTCGCGATCGATGGTCACCAGCGGCAGCCGCAGGGTGTCGTACTCGGGGATCGCCTTGTTGTGCGCCCCGGAGATGACGCCGTCGACCCGGTTCCCGGCCAGCAGCGCCAGCGCGTCCCGTTCCCGGTCGGCTCGGCCGAAGCTGTTGCACAGCAGCATCCGGTAGTCCAGCGCACTCAGGCAGTTGTCGAGCTCGACCACCACCTGCCCGAAGAACGGCAGCGCGACCGTGGGCATGATGACCCCTACCGCACGGGTGCGCTTGTCGACGAGCGCCCGCGCCACCTGATTGGGTCGGTAGTGGAGATCGTCGATGGCCCGGGCAACGTTCGCCCTGGTGCGCTGACTGAGGTAGCCGCGGTTGTTCAGCACCCGGGACACCGTCGTCAGCGACACGCCTGCCCGCTGGGCCACGTCGGCCAGCGTGGGCTCGCGCGACAGTTCCGTCATGGCTCTCCTCCCGTGCCAACGATCATCGCACCACGCTGCCGCAGGGCGTCCCGCGGCCTACCGAATCATGTTCACCGTCTGTTCACCCTAGCGGCCCCGTCCGTAAACGACCGCTCCCTAGCGTCGTTGATGGAGCCACCCGCTCCACGAACGCACGAAGGGAATCCCGTGAAGATCTCCAAGATTGGCGCCCCGATCGCCCTGTTGGCCTCCGCCGCGCTGACCTTGACCGCCTGCGCCGCGAACGAGGGCGGCCCCGCGAACTCCTCCGGCAGCGCGAGCGCCGGCGCGTCCACCCTGGCCGGCAAGGGCTCCTCCGCCATGTCCGCGGCCCAGCAGAAGTGGATCGCCGACTACCAGTCCGCGCACCCCGGCATCACCATCAACTACTCCCCTGACGGCTCCGGCGCCGGTCGCGAGGGCTTCGTCTCCGGCGCGGTCCAGTTCGCCGGCTCCGACCGTCCGTTCAAGGACGAGGAAATGGGCGCCGGCAAGTTCGGCCGCTGCGCCGCCGACTCCAACGCGCTGAACCTGCCCGTCTACGTGTCCCCGATCGCCGTCATCTTCAACGTCGACGGCGTGAAGGATCTCAAGCTCGACGCGGACACCGTGGCGGGCATCTTCGCCGGCAAGATCACCAAGTGGAACGACCCGAAGATCGCCGCCACCAACGCCGGCGCGACCCTGCCGGACGCCAACATCACCGCGGTGCACCGCTCGGACGACTCGGGTACGACGAACAACTTCACCGACTACCTCAACGTGGCCGCGCCCAGCGTCTGGACGGAGAAGGCCTCCGACACGTTCCCCGCCGCGTTCGGCGGTGAGGCCGCCAAGGGCACCTCCGGGGTCGTGGACGCCGTCACCAACGGCAAGAACACGATCGGCTACGCCGACGCGTCCGCCGCCAAGCAACTCGGCCACGCCCAGCTCAAGGTCGGCAGCGAGTGGCTGCAGCCGACCGCGGAAGCCGCCGCGAAGATCGTCGACGCCTCCCAGAAGATCGCCGGACGGGCCGAACACGACTACGCCCTGAAGCTCAACCGGACCGCCACCGGCGCCTACCCGGCGGTGCTCGTCTCCTACGCCCTGGTCTGCCAGACCTACAAGGACGCGAAGGACGCCGAGCTGGTCAAGGGTTACATCGGCTACATCGCCTCCGCGGAGGGCCAGAAGGCAGCGGCCNGCCGCTGCCGGCAGCGCCCCCTGTCGAGCGACATGGCGGCCAAGATCAAGGCCGCGATCGACTCGATCAAGTGAGCCACCCTCCGCCATGCCCGTCCGGGACACCGGACGGGCATGGCGGCCGGTGAACCGGCCCAGAAAGGCGATCGCAACACCACAATGAGCACCATGACCCAATCCACGCAGGCGACGAGCCAGCCCCCGCCGAGCGCGGCCCGGGGCTGGTGCCGGCCCGGCGGCGCATCGGCGACCGGGTGTTCGGTGGCCTGACCACCGGCTCGGGTCTGGTCATCCTGGTGATCCTCGCCCTTGTCGCCGGCTTCCTGCTCATGCAGGCGCTGCCCGCCCTCACCACCTCCCCGGCCGAACTCGCGGCGAAGGGCTACGGGGAGTTCTGGTCCTGGATCATCCCGTTCGCCTGGGGCACCATCTGGGCCTCGTTCTGGGCCCTGCTGATCGCCGTCCCGGTCGCGATCGGGATCGCCTTGTTCATCTCCCACTACGCGCCGCGCCGGCTTGCCCAGGCGCTGGGCTACGTGATCGACCTGCTCGCCGCCGTCCCGTCCGTCGTGTACGGCCTGTGGGGCGCGATCTCGCTGGCGACCGCCATGCAACCGATCTACCAGTGGTTGAACGACTATCTCGGCTTCGTCCCGTTCTTCTCCGGCCGCGTCTCCGGCACCGGACGGACGATGCTCACCGCCGCCCTCGTGCTCGCGGTCATGGTGCTGCCGATCATCACCTCGCTGTGCCGCGAGGTGTTCCTGCAGACCNCCACCCTGCACGAGGAGGCGGCGCTGGCGCTCGGGGCCACCCGCTGGGAGATGATCAAGATGGCCGTGCTGCCGTTCGCCCGGCCGGGGATCGTCAGCGCGGTGATGCTCGGCCTCGGCCGCGCCCTCGGCGAGACGATGGCCGTCGCGATGGTGCTCTCGGGCGCGCACGTGATCAACGTCGAGATCCTGACCTCGCAGAACCCCAACACCGTCGCTGCGGTGATCGCGCAGAACTTCCCGGAGGCCTACGGGCTGAAGAGCAACCAGCTGATCGCGGGCGGCCTCGCGCTGTTCGTGATCACCCTGGTGGTCAACATGGCCGCCCGGCTGATCGTGTCCCGCTACAAGGAATTCTCGGGGGCCAACTGATGAGCCCCCAGACACCCGCCGCCAACCCGCTCACCGCCGGGCAGCTGCCCACCTACACCCCCTGGGCCGTCCTGGCGGGCAGCGTGGTCCTGGCCGCCGGGCTGAGCACATTCGCCTTCGGCGGTTTCAACGTCGGCGCGACCGCCGCCATCGCGGTAGCGGTGTTCCTGGCGGTCATGCACGTGCTGTCGATGGTCGTNNCGAGGGGGTCGCAAGGCCAAGGACCGCTTGGCCGCGCATCTGGTCGCCGCCGCCTTCCTGCTGGCCCTGCTGCCCCTGGTGTGGGTGACGTTCGAGACCCTGTCCAAGGGCCTGGCCCGGTTCGACCCGAGGTTCTTCAGCTACTCGATGCGCAACGTGATCGGCGACGGCGGCGGCGCCGTCCACGCCATCACCGGCACCCTCTACGTCACCGGCATCGCCACGGTCATCTCCGTCCCCGTCGGGCTGCTGACGGCCATCTATCTCGTCGAGTACGGACGGGGGCACNTCGCCCGCGGCATCACGTTCTTCGTTGACGTGATGACCGGCATCCCGTCGATCGTCGCCGGCCTGTTCGCCTACGCGCTGATGGCGATCCTGTTCGGCCCCGGCACCGTGTCGGGCCTCTCGGGCGCGCTCGCATTGTCGGTCCTGATGATCCCGATCGTCGTCCGGGCCACCGAGGAGTTGCTCCGGATCGTCCCCAACGAACTGCGCGAGGCCTCCTACGCCCTGGGCGTGCCGAAGTGGCGGACGATCCTGAAGATCGTGCTGCCCACCTCGGTGTCGGGCATCGTGTCCGGCGTGATCCTCGCCATCGCCCGGATCGTCGGCGAGACCGCCNCCCTGATGATCGCCGCGGGCTTCACCTCGTCCATGAACAACAACCCCGCCGCCAACCCGATGATGACCCTGCCGGTGTTCGTGTACGACCAGTACGCGCACCCGGGCATCGACCGGGAGTTCTACACCGAACGCGCCTGGACCGGTGCGCTCACCCTGATCCTGCTGGTCATGACGCTGAACCTGATCGGCCGGATCATCGCCAAACGCTTCGCCCCCAAGACCGGACGCTGAGGACCACCTGATGTCGAAACGGATCGAGGTCGCCGACCTCAACTGCTACTACGGCAAGTTCAAGGCCGTCGAGGACGTCACGATGACCATCCAGCCGCGCTCGGTGACGGCGTTCATCGGCCCGTCCGGCTGCGGCAAGTCGACGTTCCTGCGCACCCTCAACCGGATGCACGAGGTGATCCCGGGCGCGTACGTCGAGGGCCAGGTGCTGTTGGACGGCAACGACCTGTACGCCACCGGCGTCGATCCGGTGAACGTCCGGCGGCAGGTGGGCATGGTGTTCCAGCGGCCCAACCCGTTCCCCACGATGTCGATCCGCGAGAACGTGCTGGCCGGGTTCAAGCTGAACAACGACCGGCTGAAGGGATCGGCCGCCGACGAACTCGTCGAGCGGTCGCTGGTGGGGGCGAACCTCTGGGAAGAGGTGAAGAACCGTTTGGACAAGCCCGGATCGGGGCTGTCCGGCGGCCAGCAGCAGCGGCTCTGCATCGCCCGCGCCATCGCCATGCAGCCCGAGGTGCTGCTGATGGACGAGCCGTGCTCCGCGCTGGATCCGATCTCAACCCTCGCCATCGAGGACCTGATCGGCCAGCTGAAGGAGAAGTACACGATCGTCATCGTGACCCACAACATGCAGCAGGCCGCGCGGGTGTCGGACGAGACCGCCTTCTTCAACATCGCCGGCACCGGAGCGCCTGGCCGCCTGATCGAGATGGGACCGACCGAGAAGATCTTCTCGACCCCGACGAGAAATCCACCGAGGACTACATCACCGGCCGCTTCGGCTGAACCATCTGCCGCGGCGGTCGAGCCTGTCGAGACCCCGCGCCCGGATGACGGCTCGCTTCCGCCGAACCGCAACTCGCGACGGTCGAGCCTGTCGAGACCCGCCCGGACGAGAGCTCAGCCGACCGCTCCGCTGATCCACCTGCCGCGGCGGTCGAGCCTGCCGCGGTCAAGTCCATGGCGGCGGTCGAGCCTGTCGAGACCCCGCACGAACGACAGCTCGGCCGACCGCACCACAACCTGCGGCGGTCGAGCCTGTCGAGACCCCGCGAGGACGAGCGCTCAGCCGACCGCTTCCACAACCTGCGGCGGTCGAGCCTGTCGAGACCCCGCGCCCGGACGAGCGCTCAGCCGACCGCACCGCTGAACCACCTGCCGCGGCGGTCGAGCCTGTCGAAACCCCGCGAGGACGAGCGCTCAGCCGACCGCTTCCACAACCTGCGGCGGTCGAGCCTGTCGAGACCCCGTGTGTGAACGAGGGCCTGGCCGACCGCCTCGAGGTCGGCTGGCTCAGGGCTCACCCGTGCTGGCCGGAGCGCCCCGTAAACTCGATCCGTGAGCAATCCTGGGTGGTATCCGGATCCGGGCGGCCAGCCCGGCATGTATCGCTACTGGACGGGCTCGTCCTGGTCCGCGGCGATCACGAACAACCCGACCCAGGCGCCGCCGGCGCCCGGCCTGGGCCAGCCCCAGTACGCCCCGCAACGTCCCCGGCCTGGCAGCNCTGCCCAGAAGCGCCGGCAGCCCATCGGCTGGTGGATCGGCGGTGCCGCGCTGGTCGTCGCGATCGCTGTGGCCGTCTGGTTCGGTTTCCAGTGGATCGGCGGGATGCTCTCGGGCAACGGGAACCCAGGGTCGAACCCCACCGGGCCGGTGTGCCCCAAGCAGGTTGCGGCGNGACTCCCCGCCCCGCACGCCAACGACGGCCGGGTGCACGGCGGCATGCTCTCCTACCCGCAACTCGGCTCTCCGTGGGGTGCGCCGCACGTGGAGAACCGGGTTCCCTTCGGCCGCGATGCGCTGACCCAGGAGGTCATGGTCGAGGAGAACTACGACGGCAGGGGCTCGTCCTGGGTTGCGTCGGTTCTCGTCGGCGAGCTGGTGGCCGGGGATGGCTTCTTCAGCCCGCAGGAGGGCTCCGAGATCGTCGTGAAGTGCATCATCGGCGTCTTCTACGGCGACGCCCAGGTCTCCCGCGCCGACAAGGTGAACAAGGCCACCACGGTGGACGGCAAGGACGCCTGGCTCGTCGAGACCCAGCTCTCCTTCGACATCCCTGGCCTGAAGACCAAGGGCGAGCTCGCGATCATCCTGATCGTGGCCACCTCCGATGCGGCGTCCAGCATCTACTACGCCTCGATCCCTGACACGGTGCCCGAGTTGGTGCAGCCGGCCCGGGACGCAATGGCGAAACTGAAGGTCGGCAACTAGTCTCCCCGGGCGGTTGGGCCGAGCCATCCGCCCCTCCGGTGGTTCAGCCTGTCGAACCGCGGGACGCGGGGCGGTTGGCTCCGAACCACCGGGCACCCGCGGGGTCTCGACAAGCTCGACCGCCGCGACATCCCACCGCACCACCCACGCGTTGAACCGGACGACCCCACCCGCCGGGCCTCGACAAGCTCGACCGCCGCGACATCGCACGGCACCACCCACGCGTTGAACCGAACGGCCCCAGCCGCGGGGTCTCGACAAGCTCGACCGCCGCGACATCCCACCGCACCACCCACGCGTTGAACCGAACGGCCCCAGCCGCGGGGTCTCGACAAGCTCGACCGCCGCGACATCCCACCGCACCACCCACGCGTTGAACCGGACGACCCCCACCGCGAGCCTCGACAAGCCCGACCGCCGCCCCACACCGCAATGCGCCCACGCGTTGAACCGGACGACCCCACCGCGAGGCCTCCACCAAGCTCGACCACCGCGACATCGCACGGCACCACCCACGAGGTCTCGACAAGCTCGACCGCCGCGACATCCCACCGCACCACCCACGCGTTGAACCGGACGACCCCCACCGCGAGCCTCGACAAGCCCGACCGCCGCCCCACACCGCACTGCGCCCACGCGTTGAACCGGACGGCCCCCACCGCGGGGTCTCGACAAGCTCGACCACCCGCCACGTCACACCGCAACGTCCGCGCGCAGAACCTGACGACCCCACCCGCCGGGCCGACAAGCCCGACCGCCGCGACGTCACACCGCGCTAGCCGCAGCGCAGCAGGCCCAGGTCGGCCTTCAGGGTCAGCACCCGGCGGACGGACGCGTTCACCCTGGCTGCGACCGATGGATCCTTGGCGGCCTTGCTCCGCAGACCGTCGATCATCCGGGTCGCCAGCCCCGGCGCGACGTTGATCACCAGATCGCCGCCAGCGGCCACGAAGCGCCAGCCGCGCTCGCTCACGGGGATCCGGCGCAGCGATGCCGCGGCCCCCACGTCGTCGGTGATCAGGACCCCGGCGTAGCCCCGGTCGCGCAGCAGCCCGAGCACCTTGGCCGAGTACACCGCCTGATGCTTGGGGTCGATCCGGGAGTACGTGACGGTCGAGATCATCACCGCGGCCACGCCCGCGTCAGCGGCGTCGAGGAACGGACGAAGGGCCGGGTCGTCCGGTCGGGTCGTGCGGTCGACGACGCCGGTAGCGAAATCAGTGTTGCCGCGGACTCGTCCGATGCCTGGGAAGTGCTTGACCGCTGCCGCGACGCCCGCCTCGTCGAAGCCGGCGACTACCGCCGCCACCTTGCGGGACACCACCGCCGGGTCGGATCCGTAGCCGCGCCGCAGTCGGCCGATGGGCGCGTTGGCGCGCTCGAAACCGGCGGGGACGATGTCGGCCACCGGCGCCAGGTCGAACGTGACCCCGGCCGCCCGCAACTGGCGCGCCCAGATTCGGGCGCGGGAGCGCAAGGTGGCGTCCGGCCATGTGGCCTGGGTGCGGGCGGCGGGGATCGTCGAGAAGCCCGCCCCCTTCAGCCGTTGGACGAGCCCACCCTCCTGGTCGGCCGCGACGAGCAACGGCAGCTCCGTCGGCGCGGCCCGCTGCAACCGGGTGACGATCGCCTTCGTCCCGCGCATGCCTGAGGCTGTCTGTCCCATCAGGATCACGGCCCCGACCCGCTGCTTCTTCAGCAGTGCCACCTCAGCGGCCGAGCCACCGGTGACCCCGATCATGAACAGCTGGCCGGCTCGCTCGGCGGCGTCCATCCCCGCGAGGGTTCGGTCGACGCACGCCGTCACGGGGTCGGCGGTCGGGCTCGCGCTGGGCGAGGCGGATGAGGGGGTATGGGAGGGCACGACCGACGCCGTCGATCCGACCGGAGCAGGTAGCGAGGCACTCGGGGACGGCGCGCTCGGTGGAGCGCTGGGGCCACGCACCCGGTGAACAGGGCGGCGCCCAGCAGGCCCGCCAGGAGGCGCCTCATGTCTCCAGGTTCAGCGCGAGCAGCGCGTTCTCGACCACCTCGGCCAGTGCGGGATGGATCCAATACTGTCCGCGGGCCATCGAGGGCACGTCGAGGCCGAAGCTCATCGCCTGGATCAGCGGCTGGATCAGGGTCGACGCCTCCGGGCCGAGGATGTGCGCCCCGAGCAGTTGCTTGGTGTCGGGGTCGGCGAGCAGTTTGACGAAGTGGTCGGTGTCCTCCATGGCCCACCCGTAGGCGACCGTCCCGTACGGCTGGACGGCACTGACGTACCGGAGCCCAAGTTCCCCCGCCTTGGCCTCGGTGAGCCCCACCGAGGCGATCTGTGGCTCGGCGAACACGGCGTGCGGGACGAACCGGTGGTCGCTGGCGATCATGGCGTCCGGGTGCAACAGGTTGTGCCGGACGACCCGGGCCTCGTGGTTGGCGACGTGCTTGAGTTCCCAGGGCGAGCTGAGGTCACCGAGGGCGAAGACGCCGTCAGCGGTCGTCCGCTGCTGGGCGTCGACGACCACGCGACCCACCTCGTCCACGTCGATGCCGGCGGTTTCAAGGCCCAGCCGGTCGCTGTTGGGCGTCCGTCCGATCGCCAGCAGCACCAGGTCGGTCTCGAAGTCGTAGGTGATGCCCTCGGGGTCGACGCTGGCCACCAGGAGGCTGCCCCGGTCGGTCTTCACGACGTCGGTGACCCGCTGGTTCAGCCGCAGGGCGACCCTGCTCGCGAGGTGGTCGGTGAACGCGGCGGCGACCTCGTCGTCCTCGGACCGCAACAGTCGCTCGCTGCGGTTGAGCATGGTGACCTGGGTGCCGAACGCCGCGAAGACGTGCGCGAACTCCGCGGCCACGGCGCCACCACCCACGATCACCAGCCGTCGAGCCAACTCGTCGATCCGCATGACGCTGTCGGACGTGTGCACGCGCGCGGCCACGTCCGGATCCGCGAGGCCAGGCAGGTCAGGGACGCGCGGCCGGGAGCCGGCGGCCAGGACGAACCGCTCAGCGGTGATTTCCTCATCGCCGACCAGCAGGCGCCTGGGCCCGACGAAACGGGCCTGCTCCCGGAACAGGGTGACGTTCGAGTTCTGCTCCCGCCACAACTCGCCCGCCTCCGAGATCGGGTCGATGCGGTCGAAGATCCGGTCGCGGATCGCGGGCCAGTCGACCCGCGCGGTGCCCAACTCCACGCCCAACGGACGGGCGTGGTCCGGCGTCCGGGCCAGGTCGGCGGGGTGGACGAACATCTTGGTGGGGATGCAGCCGGCGTTCAGGCAGGTGCCGCCGAACCGCTCGCCGCCGTCGATCAGCGCGACCGACCACTCGGCGAAGGCCTCGTCCACGATCGAGTTGCCCGAGCCGGAGCCGATCACGCACAGGTCGAAGGACTGCATGCCCCGATTCTCTCATCGGCCCCTGACAAGCGGCTAACCGACCACCACGGCGCCTTGGGCGGCACAGCTGCTGTTGTGGACCGCCGCGTCCTCCACGGCGGCCTCCCGCGTGCCGCGGGTCGGCCCGATCCAGGGCCGGTGGGGGCCGACGTCGCAGGCGGCGAAGAAGCCCTGCGCGGCACCGCCGCCGCCCGAGCCACCGCCGGTGGGCTCGGATCCGCCGTCGGCCCAGTGATGCCAGGCCTGGGCGGGCACGCCGCCGAGGGTCCCGTCGTCCTGGCCGTCGGTCAGCATCTCTTCATCGGGTGGTTGCACCGGCATCGCGTCCTCCTCCGGGTACACGAGGAAAGAGCACCGAGACGGTGCGGCGATACACGCCGACTCCTCCGGCCGAGCTCCTGCAGGGTGCGGAGCGGCTCAGATGCCGGCGTAGGAGTGCAGGCCGCTGACCAGCAGGTTGATGCCCACGAAGTTGAACCAGAACGCCACCAGGCCGACCACGGCCGTCCAGGCCGCCCGGGTGCCGCGCCAGCCGGCGGTGGCCCGGGCGTGCAGGTAGCCCGCGTAGACGACCCAGGTGACCAGCGACCAGGTTTCCTTGGGGTCCCAGCCCCAGAAGCGGCCCCAGGCGTACTCGGCCCACACCGAGCCGGCCATGATGGCGAAGGTCCACAGCGGGAACGCGAACGCATGACAGCGGTAGGCGATCTCGTCGATCCGGCGGACCGACGGAACCCGGGACAGGTACCCCCGNGCCGACCCCTTGCGCTCGGCGCGGTGCTTCAGCAGGTACAGGATCGAGGCCAGCCCGCCCACGTTGAACGCCGCGCCGGCGACGACCGCCGCGATGATGTGGACGACGAACCACACCGAGTGCAGCGCCGGCACCAGCGGCGCCACGCTGACGTAGAACAAGGTGACCGCCGCCCCCTGACCGATCACCAGCAGCAGGGTGGCGGGCAGGCCCAGCCAGCGCATCCCGAACCGGGTGGCCAGGACGAGGTAGATCGCGACCACGACCAGCAGGGCCGAGGTGACGAACTCGTACATGTTGCCCCAGGGCATCCGGTTGGCGGCGACCCCGCGCACCACGACGCCGGCCAGGTGGGTCAGCGCCGCGACGACTGTCAGGGCGACCCCGATGCGGCCGAACTGGTCCACCCGCAGCCGGGCCTTCTCGTTGGCGACGATCGCCGCGTCGGAGGGTTCGATCGCGTCCGGTCCGCCGGCGCCGGCGAGCACCTTGGCGACGACCGGGACGGGGGCCAGCCGCCGCGCGGCCGCCCACTCGGCGGCGTGTGCGGTGAGGGCGAGGAGGTAGAGCACGGTGGAGGTCACCATGGCCAGGTTCGAGTAGTAGGCGATCATCCGCGCTCCTCGTCAGGGTCCTCGTCCGGTTCCAGGTCAGTCTCGCCCGCGGCGGCGCCGGTTGTCGAGCGGTCGTCCGGTGACAGCCCGAGCGCTTCGGCCAGGTCGGCCAGTTCGTCGTCCAGCCCGCCCCGGCCCTCCGTCCGATCGAGTCCGGCCAGTTCGACCCCGTCCGGGACGACCTTCACCCACACCCGGCGCGGCCGGACGAACAGCGACACGCTCAGGCCCGCGACGGCGACCAGGACGCTGCCCAGCACCAGCCACAGCCCGGGCGTGCTGGACACCTGGAACTTCGTCCACCGCTTGACCGAGTCGAAGGTGATCGAGCCACCGCCGGGCAGGTCGGCCGTCGCCCCGACGGCCAGCCGCATCCGGAACTTCTGCCCGGTCGCCGTCGTGACCTGGGTGAGGCCGGTCTTGTCCAGCGAATAGACACTCTCGGGGCGGCCGGTCTCCTCGGCGCGCGGCGGTCCCGTCCAGGCGTTCAGGAACAGTTCGGGGTTCAACGCGTCCGGGAACACCGAGCGGCCACCGTTCTCGTCCACGATCGCGGTCGGGAAGAACACGCCCTCGAAGGCGAGCCGCTGCGGCCTTCCGTCCGGCACCTTGATGACCCCGCCGGAGGTGAAGTTGCCGTCCTGGGGCAGGAAGATCACGGGCCCCGCGAAGGCGACGTGCCCCGAGGCGTCGCGGACGGTCACCACCGGCGCGTACCCGTGCCCGACCAGATGGACGCTCGCGCCGCCGATCTCCAGCGGGTGGTTGACCTCGAGCAACGCCGGCCGCGGCTCGCCCGTCGTCGCCCAGCGGACGTGGGCCTCGAACAGCCGTGCCGCCCCGCGTTGCACCGGCCCGGTTTCGAACTTGACGTCGAACGTGTCCAGCCAGACCGTGAACGGCGGCAGCTGGCTGGGGGCGAACGCGGCGCCGGCGGTGAAGTCGTCGAACTGGGTCAGCGTGTTCGAGAATGCTTGGCCCTCGACGACCGCGACCGTCCCCTTGTAGCCGTACAAGGAGCCCCACCCCAGCCCGACCAGGGTGAACACCAGCGCGACGTGGAAGACCAGGTTGCCGGCCTCGCGCAGGTAGCCGCGCTCGGCGCTCACCGACTCCTCGGTGCGCCGGACGCGGAAACGGCGGGCGCGCAGGTGCGACTCGGCGGCATCCAGAGCCCCNGACGAGGGCAGGGCCGCCACCCGGTACCCCGGCATCCGGGACAGCCGGGCCGGCGTCCGCGGCGGCTGGGCCCGCACGGCCGTGGCGTACGCCCCGATCCGCGGCAGGATGCACCCGATCAGGGACACGAACAGCAGCAGGTACACCGCGGCGAACCAGGGNGAGGCGTACACGTCGAACAGCCCCAGCCGGTCGTACAGCGGGCCGAGTTGCGGGTTGGCGGTGATGAAATCGTTCACCCGGATCGGGCTCACCGGACGCTGCGGCAGCAACGAGCCGGGGATCGCGGCCAGCGCCAGCAGGAACAGCAGGACGAGCGCCGTGCGCATCGCGGTGAGCTGGGTCCACAGGAAGCGCAGCGCCTCGCCGGGGTGCATCCCTCGGGGTTGGGAGGTGGTTTCCGCGGCCATCAGATGATCGTCCCGAACGCGGCGGCCCACTGCCGCAGCACGCCCATCACCACGTCCCACAGCCCGGTGACCAGCAGGATGCCGACCACGATCATGAGCACCCCGCCGAGCCGCTGCAGCAGTTGGTGGTGGCGCCGCACCCACGCCAGGGTGCCGGACAGCCTGTCGAAGGCCAGCCCGGCGGCCACGAACGGCAGTCCGAGCCCCAGCGCGTACGCCAGCGCCAGGACGGCCCCGCGCAGCGCGGTGCCCTCGTTGAGCGCCAGGGTCAGCACGACCGACAGGGCCGGCCCGATGCAGGGCGTCCAGCCGAGCCCGAACACGATGCCCAGCAGGGGTGCCGCGGCCAGCCCGACCCGCGGGGTGACGTTGGGCCGCAGGGTCGCGGCGGCGCCGGGCAGCCAGCCCGCGAACAGCAGCCCCAACCCGATGCACAACAGCCCGACAACCACGGTGATGGCCCGCTGCCACGACACCAGCGCGGTGCCGAGTGCCCCNAGCAGGGCCCCGGACGAGACGAACACCAGCGCGAACCCGGCCACGAACAGCAGGGTCCCGGCGAGCACCCGGGAGCGACGCGCCCGGCCCTCGGTGATCTCGGCGGCGCTCAGGCCCGTCGCGTACGAGAGGTAGCCCGGCAGCAGCGGCAGCACGCAGGGCGAGAAGAACGACAGCAGCCCGGCGAGCATCGCCACCGGGATCCCCAGCAGCATCGAGCCTCCGACCGCCTGGCGGGCCCACTCCCCNAGATCCAGCGGCAGCATCAGCGTCCGCCCGCCACGTCGTCCACGAGTCCGACGAGGGTGGTCGCGGTGGTCTCCCCGAGGATCCGGGCCGCCACCCGGCCCTGGCCGTCGACGACGATCGTGGACGGGATCGCGTTCGGCGCCAACCGTCCGGCGAAGCCGAGCAACAGCCGTCCGTCCGGGTCGTAGAGGTTGGTGTAGGTGATGCCGAACGCGTCCACGAACGCGCGCGCGGGCGCCTTGTCGATGTCGCGGGTGTTGAGGCCGACGAAGACCGCGCGGCCCTTCGTCCGGGTCGCCGCGTCCTGCAGCGCCGGGGCCTCCTTGCGGCACGGATTGCACCACGAGCCCCACACGTTGTAGACGATCACGCTGCCCTTGACCGACTCGCTGGACCAGGGCTGGCCCGCCAGCGTCGTGCCGGCGATCACCGGGGCGGGCGTCCGCTGGGCCGGCTCCACGCGGGTCAGGCTGCCGTCGCCGGCGACGAAGCCCCCNTCGCTGGACGGACGAGCGCCGCAGCCGGTGAGGGCCAGCACCGCGGCCAGAACCGCGGCACTACGGACGACCAGCCGGCGCTTCACGACCCGGGACGGAACTTCTTGCTCTTCTTGACCGGCACCAGATCCCCNGCCGGTTCGGCGTAGGAGACCCGGACGACCCGGCCATCGCTGAACGAGAACGAGGTCACGCTGGCCAGCCGGGCCTGGCGCTTGCGCGGATCGTGGACGAGGGGACGGCCCTCGGCCGACAGCCGGGCCATCCAGATCGGTAGCTCGTGGGAGACGATGACCGCNCTGGCCGCCCTCCCCGCGGCGGCCGCGGCGTCCGCGATCGCCGTGCGCATCCGGGCCACCACCGACTTGTACGCCTCGCCCCAGGTGGGGCGCAGCGGGTTGCGCAGGTGCCACAGGTTGTTCGGCTTCAGCAGCATCAGGTTGTTCTTGCCGAATGACTTGCCCTCGAACACGTTCTCGGCCTCGATCACCCGCTCGTCGAGCTCGACCTCGAGGTGGGGATGCCCGGCCGCGATCGGGGCCATGGTCTCGCGCGCCCGCTCCAGCGGGGAGCAGCGCAACAGGGTCAGCGGCACCTCGGCGAAGTGCTCGCCGAGCCGCTGCGCCATCGCCTGGCCGAGTTCGCTCAGGTGGTAGCCGGGCAGCCGGCCGTACAGCACGCCGCCGGGGTTGGCCACCTGCCCGTGGCGAACCACGTGCACGACGGTCTGCTCCATGTGGTGATTCGCCTCTCGATCGGGGCTCGTGGGCACCAACAATAACCGGTGCCGCGGCCGGGCCGGCGACCGGTCAGCCGGCGGTGGCTGCGGTCAGGGCGGCGCGCAGGGCAGCCTCGTCCAGGAACCACAGCGACAGCTGCCGTCCGTCGACGAAGGTGACCGGCACGTGGTCGGTGAAGCGCGCCCGCAGGTCGGGATCGGCGTCGATGTCCTGGCTGGCCCAGCCGGCGCCGGTCTCGGCGCACACCCGCTGGGCGACGGCCAGGGCGTCGGCGCACAGGTGACAGCCCTCGCGGACGAGCACCAGCACCCGCGGTGCGGTGTCCGGGGTCGTCATGGTGGAGGGGTCGGCCGCCGGCACGGGCGGCGAGCGCCTACTTGCCCGCGCGGCGACGCTGGATGCGCGTGCGCTTGAGCAGCTTGCGGTGCTTCTTCTTCGCCATCCGCTTGCGGCGCTTCTTGATGACCGAACCCACGCTCAGACCTCTCGATTCCGGCCCGAGTTCGGACCGCTTCTTGCTGTTTGTTCCGGGCCGGACCCGGAGGGAACCGGTTGGACATCCAACCAACCACGCAATCCTACTGACTCGCGCCGCGTGCGGCGAAATCGTCCTGCGTGCGGTGGACGGGCGGGCCACCGGCCGGTCGTCGGTTACTTGGCCGCGTCCGCCAGGGCCCGGCTGCGGTCGCGGGCCGCCTCCATCGCGGTGATGAAGGCCGCCTTGACCCGGTGATCCTCCAGNCTGGCGCAGCGCGGCCGCCGTCGTCCCACCAGGGAGGTGACCTGTTCGCGCAGGACGGTCGGGTGCTCGCCGGATTCGCGCAGCAGCTTCGCCGAGCCGTACATGGTCTGGACGACCAGGGCGGTGGCCGTGTCCCGCGGGAGGCCCAGCATGACGCCGGCGTCGATCATCGCCTCCACGACGAAGAACAGGTAGGCCGGTCCGGAGCCGGAGATCGCGGTCACCGCGTCCTGATACCGCTCAGGGACGGTGACGACCTTGCCCAGCGCCGACAGCAACTCGGTGGCGTGGCTCAGGTCGTCCGCGGACGCGTTGGATCCGGCCGAGATGGCGGCCATCCCCTCCCCAACCAGGGCGGGCGTGTTCGGCATCACCCGGACGACGGCCGTGCCCGCCGGCAGGTGCCGCTCGATCTGCGCGGTGGAAATACCCGCGCAGAGGGAGACCACCAGCGTGCCCTCAGCGAGCGCCGGCGCGATCTCGGGCAGCACCTCGTTGACGTCCTGGGGCTTGACGACCAGGACGACGGTGTCGGCCCCGGCTGCCGCGTCGGCGTTGGCCGCCGCCACGTGGACACCGTGCGCCTGCTCCATCTCGGCGCGGCGGAACTCGCGCCGGTCGGCGGCGGTGATCGCGTCGGGNGACCACCCGGCCTTCAGCAGCCCGGAGACCAGGGCCTCCCCNATCACGCCGGCGCCGATGACCGCCAGCCGGGTCATCAGGCGCCCCGGTTGGCGGCGACGAGTTCGGCGACCTGGATCGCGTTCAGGGCCGCGCCCTTGCGCAGGTTGTCGCACGAGACGAACAGGGCCAGCCCTCGTCCGTCCGGCACCGACTGGTCGGCGCGGATCCGGCCCACGAACGTCGGGTCCTGACCCGCGGCGACCCGCGGGTTCGGGACATCGGTGACCACGACGCCGGGGGCGGTCGACAGCAGGCCGCGGGCCCGGGTCGGGCTGATCTCCTCCTCGAACTCGGCGTGCACCGAGAGCGAATGCCCCGAGTAGACCGGCACCCGCACGCAGGTGCCGGCGACCAGCAGGTCGGGCAGGTGCAGGATCTTGCGGGATTCGTGGCGAAGCTTCTGCTCCTCGTCGGTCTCGTCGCTGCCGTCGTCGACCAGGGAGCCGGCCAGGGCGACCACGTTGTAGGCGATGGGCAGGACGTAGGGCGCGGGGTCGCCGAACGGGACGGCCGAGCCGTCCAGGGCCAGGACGGCGGGGTCCTTGATCGCCGCGATCTGCTCGGTGAGCGCCGCGACCCCNTTGATGCCCGAGCCGGAGACGGCCTGGTAGGTGGCCACGACGAGGCGCCTCAGCCCGGCGGCGTCGTGCAGTGGCTTGAGCACCGGCATCGCGGCCATCGTGGTGCAGTTGGGGTTGGCGATGATTCCCTTGGCCGGGTTCGCCGCGTCCTCGGGGTTGACCTCGCTCACGACCAGCGGGACGTCGGGGTCCTTGCGCCAGGCGGAGGAGTTGTCGACCACGATGGCGCCCGCGTCGGCGACCTTCGGAGCGAACTCCCGCGACATGGTGGCCCCCGCGGAGAACACCGCGATGTCGAGGCCGGCGAAGTCGGCGGTGGCGGTGTCCTCAACCACCACGTCCGTGCCCTTCCAGGGCAGGGTGGACCCGGCCGACTTGGCCGAGGAGAAGAACCGGATCTGCTCGACGGGGAAGTTCCGCTCGGCCAGCAGGGTCCGCATCACGCCACCGACCTGTCCGGTGGCCCCAAAGACTCCAACGCGCATGGGGGCAAGCCTAGGCCAGGCCGAGCGTGGGTGTCAGAACCAGTCCGTGTAGGGAGCCAACAACGAGTAGCCGACGAACGCGAACAGGTCGAGGACGACGTGGGCCACCACCAGCGGCCCGACCCGTTTCGTCCGCAGGTAGACCGCGCCGAAGACGAGCCCCATCAGCAGGTTGCCGACGCCACCGCCGAACCCCTGGTAGAGGTGGTAGGCGCCACGGATGATCGCGCTGGTGACGAGGACCGACGCGATTCCCCAGCCGGCCTGGCGCATCCGGACGAAGAAGTAGCCGACGATCACCACCTCCTCCAGGACGCCGTTCATCACCGCCAGCCCGACCAGGACCGGGACGGTCCACCAGTTCGCGGCCAGGTCGGCCGGCTGGACCGTGGTGTTGACGCCCAACGCGTGGGCGGCGAAGTAGAGCGCGAGCCCGGGGATGCCGATGCCGGCGGCCAGGGCCCAGCCCCAGCCGAGGTCGAACCAGGGCCGGCGCAGGTCGAACCCGATCCTGCCGCAATCCGCGGTGACCTTGAGCAGGTAGAGCGCGAACAGGGCCGGGACCAGGGGAAGAAGNATGCCCGCGAGCTGGTAGGACAGGTCCAGCCAGGGCCGGTCCGGGGTGACCGACGAGTTCATCGTGGTCGTCTGCTGGCCCAGGGGCTCCGGACGGGTGAGTTTTTCGGCGATGGCCAGCACCGAGTAGACCGCCGACTGGCCCAGCGAGACGCCCAGGACGAGCAGGACCTCACGGATCGGGTGGCGCGGGGCCGGCGCAGTCTCGTCCGTTTCAGGCACGGTCGGCCGCCGGGAGGGCGAGGTGCTGCCGGGTGAACGTCAGCGTCTCGGCCAGGGCCTGCTCGCGGGCCGCCCGCGTCTCCAGCCCGCTCGTGTTGACCTCGATCACGATGTGCCCGCGGTAGCCGCGCGCGGCCAACGTCGCCAGCACCTCGTCAGCGCGCTGGTTGCCCTGGCCGGGCAGCAGGTGCTCGTCGGAGAACGAGCCAGCGCCGTCGGTCAGGTGGACGTGGGCGAGCCGTTCGTCCCAGGCGTCGATGAGGTCCAGCGAGGACTGGCGGGCGGTGGCGGCGTGGGACAGGTCGAGGGTGAGGGCGTCGAAGTCCAGGTCGGTGGGATCCCAGCCGGGGACGTAGGCGGCCAATTCACCACCGCCGGGCACCCGCCAGGGNTACATGTTCTCGACAGCGATGGTCAGGCCGGTGCGCTCGTGCAGCCGCCGGACGGTTTCGACGAACCCCGCCGCGTACCCNCGCTGCCACCGGAACGGGNNGTGCACCACGACCACGTCGGCACCCAGCCGGGCGGCCGCCGCAGCGGCTCGTTCCAGCTTCGCGCCCTGGTCGGTGCCCCACACCCGCTGGGTCACCAGCAGGCAGGGCGCGTGGACGGCGAGCACCGGCACCTCGTGGTAGTCGCGCAGCCGTTCGACGGCGTCCTCGTCCCCGGACAAGGGGTCGATGCTGACCATCAACTCGATGCCGTCATAGCCGAGCCGGCCGGCCACCTCGAACGCCCTGGCCACATCGTCCGGGTACACCGAGGAGGTGGAAAGGGCCACCTTCGGGGTGGGGGTCGCGGCAGGCACGGGCCCCATTGTAGAAGGCGGACCGCTCGCGCTCCTGGCCCGCGGCGGGCTGCTCGCACGATTCAGCTGGGGACGGTCCAACCGACCCCGACAAGGCGAATCCCCTCGATTTTCTTCCGGGCGGGGTTGGGTCTTGAATGGACCCATGCACGTCGACCATCTGACCTTCGCGGCAGGCCCGGCTGGGCTCAAGGCCGAATGCGCCCGGCTCGGCGAGGCCCTCGGGGCCAAGTTCCGAGACGGCGGGTTCCACCCCAGGTTCGGGACGCGCAACCACATCCTGCCGCTCGCCGACGACCGCTACCTCGAAGTCGTGGAGGTGCTGGAGCACCCGGCCGCCGACAAGGCGCCGTTCGGCCAGGCCGTTCGCGCCCGCTCCGAGCTGGGCGGCGGATGGCTCGGCTGGGTGATCAGCGTGGACGATCTGACCGCTTACGAGGAGCGGCTCGACCGCAAAGCGGTGGTCGGCTCCCGCCACTTCCCGGACGGCCGGCTGTTGGAATGGCGGCAGATCGGCGTCAAGGGCCTGCTGTCCGATCCACAGCTGCCCTATTTCATCAAGTGGCAAAGCGACGAGTCGGTCCGGCCGTCGGCGTTGGAGGGCGACATCCGGCTCGTCGAGGTCGAGATCGCCGGCACCCGCAGCCGCGTCGAGGACTGGCTGGGCGCCGCGGTGCCCGACGTGTTCGACGGGGTCAAGGTGACTTTCACCTCCCCTACGNGCCAGCCCGGCTTGGACGCGGCCACCTTCGAGACCCGCAAGGGCCTGGTCCGGATCTGAGCCCCGCGGGTCGCCCGCGAAAACTGTCGGTGCCACCCCGTAGCGTCTCGGGCATGGCGAAACCGACGACCTTGCATCGCTGCACCGAGTGCGGCTGGACGAGCGCGCGCTGGGTGGGCCGCTGCGGCGAATGCCAGGCGTGGGGTTCCCTGGCCGAGACCGCCCGGCCCGCCGCCGCGGTGAAACCGGGCACGGTCAGCGCCGGTGCCCGTCCGATCGCCGCCTTTCCGCTGGACGATGCCGCCGCCACCCCCACCGGCATCGGCGAACTCGACCGAGTGCTCGGCCGAGGCCTGGTGCCCGGCGCGGTCGTCCTGCTGGCCGGGGAGCCCGGGGTGGGAAAGTCGACCCTGCTGCTCGACGTGGCCAGCCGGTGGGCTCGGGGCGGCCGCCGGACGCTGTACGTGTCGGCGGAGGAGTCCGCTCCCCAGGTGCGGCTGCGCGCCACCCGCACCGACGCGATCGCCGATGAGTTGTACCTAGCCGCGGAGACCGACCTGGGGGCGGTGCTGAGCCACCTGGAGGCGACCCAGCCGACCCTGCTGGTGCTCGATTCGGTGCAGGCGGTGAGCGTCGCGGGCGTGGACGGCACGCCCGGCGGGGTCGCCCAGGTGCGCGAGGCGGCGAACGCCCTCGTCCGGGTGGCGAAGAACCGGGGGCTGCCGGTCATCCTCGTGGGACACGTCACCAAGGACGGGACGGTCGCCGGCCCACGGCTGCTGGAGCACCTAGTCGACGTCGTGCTCAGCTTCGAGGGCGACCGGCACAGCGGCTTCCGGATGGTCCGGGCGGTGAAGAACCGGTTCGGGCCCGCCGACGAGGTGGGCTGCTTCGAGATGACGCCCGACGGGATCGCCGAGGTGCCGGATCCGTCGCGGCTGTTCACCTCGTCGCGGACGAGCCCGATGCCGGGCACGTGCCTGACCGTCACCNTTGAGGGCCGCCGGCCCCTGCTGGCCGAGGTACAGGCCCTGGTCGCACCCTCGGCGGCCGCCACGCCGCGCCGGGTCACCCACGGCCTCGACGCGGGCAAGGTGGCCGTGATCCTGGCGGTGCTGCAGCGCAAGGCCGGGATCAAGCTGCACAACCGGGAGGTCTACGCCTCGACCGTGGGCGGCGCCCGCATGAGCGACCCCGCGGTCGATCTGGCGATCGCCTTGGCGACGGCGTCCGCCGCCGCGGAGCAGCCCTTCCATCGTCCGGTGATCGCGTTGGGCGAGGTGGGCCTGTCCGGGGAACTGCGGCCCGTGCCGGATCTGGAGCGGCGGCTGGCCGAGGCCCGCCGGCTCGGCTTCGACCTGGCGCTCGTGCCGGCGGGCTCCCGCGCGCAGGTGCGGGGCATCAAGGCGATCGAGACCCCCACCGTCGCCGATGCGCTTGAGGTTCTGCAACTGCGGATCAAGGCCCGCCGGGGCAACCTGACGGTGGTGGAAGGGGCGGGGTGAGTGAGGACGGGGTTTCCGCGGCGGCGCTTAGACTGAGGCCACGCCCACCAGCGAACAGGACATCGTGACCGACCGACAGGACAAGCTGACGCGCGCCTTGGCGCTGATCGCCCCGGCACCGCCATGCGGGACGGCCTGGAACGCATCGTTCACGGACGCACCGGTGCCCTCGTCGTGCTCGGCCACGGTGCCAAGGTCGACGCCATCAGCACCGGCGGCTTCGCCATCGACGTCCCGTTCACGGCCACCGCACTGCGGGAACTGGCCAAGATGGACGGGGCGATCGTGGTCGACGACTCGTTGCAGCACATCCTGCGGGCCGCCGTGCACCTGATGCCCGACCCCGGGNTGCCCACCAACGAGGCGGGCACCCGCCACCGGACGGCCGACCGGGTGGCGCGCCAAATCGGGCTACCGGTGGTCACGGTGTCGGCGTCGATGTCGACCATCGCCCTGTTCGTCGACGGCGTCCGGCACCTGGTCGAACGCCCCCACCAGCTCCTGTCGCGGGCCAACCAGGCCCTCGCCACCCTGGCCCGTTACCGCGGCCGGGTGACCGAGGCCGCCCTGCGGCTCTCTGCCCTGGAGGTGCAGGATCAGGTGACAGCCCGCGACGTCGCGGTCCTCGCCCAGCGGCTGGCAATGGTCGACCCGCTGCGCGACGAACTGGAACGCTACGTCACCGAGTTGGGCGTCGACGGACGCCTGGTCGGGCTGCAACTGGCCGAGTTGGCCGAGGGCCTCGACGCGCTGGCGACCCTGCTCGCCCGCGACTACGCCGGCGACGGCAACCCGCTTCAGTTGTCTGGGCTCGACCAGCTGCAGATCGAGGAACTTGCCGAGTTGGAGGCCATCTGCGCCGCGGTGGGGCTCCCCGGCCACCTGGACGCCCGGCTGCAAGCGGTCGGGCACCGGCNNAGCTGGCGCAGCTGGGCTTNNCCTGTCCCCCGGCTTGCCGACCGCCTCCTGAACCACTTCGGCAGCCTGCAGGCGCTGTTCGGGGCGTCGGCGACGGAGATCGCGCAGGTGAAGGGGATGACCGCCGCGCTGTCGCGACGACTGCGGGAAGGTCTCGTCCGGCTGGCCGAGGCGGGCTACGCCGAACCGCTGAATTGAGCGGCTACTTCTTGAGCTGCATCACGAAACGCGCGTTGCCGGACGACTGGAAGCTGGCCGTGGCCACGTAGGTTCCGGCGCCCAGTTCCTTGTCGACGAGCTTGCACCCGGGCTTGGAGCGCTTCAGCGTCCAGTCGATCTTGAACTCGTAGCTGGCGCCCGGCTTGAGGGTGGTCTTCTTCACCGGGACCAGCTTGGTGCAGTCGGCGGTCGTCCAGATCCGGTCGTTGCCCGAACTCACCTTCAGCACGTACGTGGACGGGCTGAGTGTGAGAACGCAGTTGGCGGCCGTGTTGTTGGTCAGACCCAGGCTGAACGTCTGCTTGCCCTTGGTCTTGACGCTCTGGAAGCCGGTCACGCTGAGCTTGGTCGAGAGCGGATCGCACGCCACCGGCCCCGAGGGGTCGAGGCCGAGGGACTGGGGCTCATCGACGACTGGGCCACCGACGGTGACACCGACGGGCTCGGGCTCACCGAAGCGGTCGGGCTGACGGACGCGGGAACGCCGGCCGTCGGGGTCGATGGCTTCGGGCTGAACGCCCACACGAGCCCGCCGATCAGCAGCAGCGCGATCCCGATCACCAGGCCGCGCCGAATCCAGTAGGTCTGGGGCGACTCCGGCCCGACCGGGTTCAGCAATGCACCCATGCGGTCAGGGTAGGCATGCTCGTCCGGCTTGCGGGGAGCCACGCCGCCGGTGCCCTAGGTTGGGACGGTGGATCGGCGGGCGACAGTGCGCGAGGTGACCGCCTGGTACGGGCGGTGCGCCCGGGACCTGCCGTGGCGAGCCGCCGACGCGACCCCGTGGGCGGTGCTCGTCAGCGAGTTCATGCTGCAGCAGACCNCCGTGGCGCGGGTGATCGGTCCCTATCTGGCCTGGCTCGACCGGTGGCCCACCNCCGCGACACTGGCCGCCGAGGCCNCCGGGGAGGCGGTCCGGGCCTGGGGACGCCTCGGCTACCCCCGCCGCGCCCTGCGCCTGCACCAGTGCGCCGTCACGATCGTGGCCGAGCATGCCGGTGAGGTGCCGGACGATCTCGCGGCACTGCGCGCCCTGCCCGGCGTCGGCGAGTACACGGCTGCCGCGGTCGCCAGCTTCGCGTTCGGCCGGAGCCACGTCGTCCTGGACACCAACGTCCGCCGCGTGCTGGCCCGCCTCGAGGGGGCGACGCCCAGCCCGNCCCCCGCGCTGACCGCGGACGAGCGGCGCCGCGCCGCCGCGTGGCTGCCGGACGACGCGGCCGAGGCCGCCCGCTGGGCGGTGGCCTCGATGGAACTGGGCGCCCAGGTGTGCACCGCCNGGGGACCCCGCTGCGGTGACTGCCCCGTGACGGCGAGGTGCGCCTGGTTCGCCGCCGGACGCCCGGCCTGGACCGGGCCCACCCGTGCCGCGCAATCCTACGAAGGCACGGATCGGCAGTGCCGCGGCGTCCTGCTGGCCCTGTTGCGGGACGAGGTCTCGGTCGCGACAGCCCGCCTGCTCGCCGCCTGGCCCGATCGTGACCAGGCCGAACGAGCTCTGGCGAGCCTGGTCGACGACGGTCTCGTGCGGCCAGCTGGCGACCGGCACGTCCTCTGATCGCACGCGATGCCCCCACCGCGTCCGGGGACAACGATCCGGGCCTGGGTCGTTCTGGCTGGGCGCCGGCCGTGTTCGCCGGCCTCGATCACTCCCCGTGGGCCGCGCTGTAGTCGTAGAACCCGCGGCCGGACTTCATCCCCAGCCGACCGGCGTCCACGAAGGCCTTCAGCCAGGCGGCGTTGGTGGTCAGCTGCGGGTCGCCGGTGACCTTGGCCCAGTAGTCGGTGATATAGAAGACGGTGTCGAGGCCGACGACGTCCAGCATGCCGAAGGGCCCGAGCGGCATCTTGGTGACGGTCGTCCACGCCTTGTCGACCTCCTCGACCGAGGCGACACCGTTCGCCGCCAGGGTGATCGCCTCTCGGTTGAGCGCGTTGTACATGGCGTTGAAGACGTAGCCGGGACTCTCCTTGGCCAGCCGGATCGGCGTTTGCCCGATCCGCTGGGCGAACCGGACGAGCACCTCCATGGTCGCCTCGGACGTACCCGGGTGCGGCATGACGTCGACCACCGTCGCCGACCAGACGGGCTGGTGGAAGTGCAGCGCGGCGAACCGGTCCGGGCGACCGGTCGCGGCCGCGAACATGGACGGCACCAGAGAGGACGTGTTGGTGGTGAACAGGGTCCGTCCGGGGCAGAGCCGGTCCAACTCGGCGAAAACGCGTCCCTTCAGCTCCGGGTCCTCCGGTACCGACTCGCTCACCAGGTCGGAGTCGGCGGCCGCCTCGGCCGCGTCGGCGGTGCACGCGAGCCGGGCCGCGCCGGCGGCCAGGTGCTCGGCGAGGACCGGCTCCTTGGCCCGCACCCGAGCGATCGTTGCGTCCAGGGCGCTCCGGGCAGCGGCCAGGGCGCGCTCGTCCACGTCGTGCAGGGTGACGTCGAGCCCGTGGATGGCGCACTGCAGCGCGATCTGCTGGCCCATCGTCCCGGCCCCCACGACCAGGACACGGCGGATGTCGTCAGGTTCCATGGCGCTCACACGTGGAGCCTATGGCGCCGCACGTCCGCGCGCGGGGGCGACACCGATGACCCGATACCCTGGACGGGCAGCTGTCCCAGGAACGGAAACGATGAGCAACCCCTACCTCCAGCCTCAACAGCCCCCCAACAAACAGGGCAACCGAACCCGTGGGCCTCCGGCTCCGGTTTCGGCAATCTCCCGGCCGCAAACGAGACCTTCGACGTCCTGTCCGGCTCCAGCTACCAGCCCTACAGGCAGCCGACCAGCTCCGTAGAGCCGAATGGGCTCGCGGCACCGCAGTTCCCGGGTGCTTCCCAGTACCTCCCGGCCACGGTGCAGTCAGGCGGCGCGCAGCCCTACTCCGGCTTCGCCGAAGCCCCGAGCATCCGAACGCCGGGACGGTGATGGGGCTCGGAATCGCCTCGATCGTCATGCTGTTCTTCGGCTTCCCCATCACCGGGCCGTTCGCCTGGTACATGGGTTCGAAGGCTCGCCGCGAGATGCGGGACAACCCGGGCCGCTGGCGCGAAAGCAGCAACCTCACCGCGGGCTGGGTGATGGGCATCATCACCTCGATCATCATGATCCTCGGTCTCGCGTTGCTGCTCTTCATGGTGCTCGGCCTCATGATGTTCGCCACCGGCGGCTGACCGGAACGCGAAGCAGCCCCTCGCACCGTTGTGCGGGGGCTGCTTCGTTTGGGTCAGTTCGCCTGGCCGACCTCGGCCGGCACGTCCGGCAGCGTGGTCTTGGGCACGCCGCGGAACGTGAACGGCAACTCCGATCCCGGTTCGGCCACGTCCACGACCACGATCTCGCCGGGGTGAACCTCGCCGAACAGGATCTTCTCGGCCAGGATGTCCTCGATGTCGCGCTGGATCGCGCGGCGCAGCGGACGGGCGCCCAGCACCGGGTCGAAGCCCCGCTTGGCGATCAGGGACTTCGCGGCCTGGGTCAGTTCGATGCCCATGTCCTTGTCTTTCAGCCGCACCTCGATCTGGCTCACCATCAGGTCGACGATGTGCTCGATGTCGGCCGCGGACAACTGGTGGAACACCACGATCTCATCGACCCGGTTGAGGAATTCCGGACGGAAGTGCTGCTTCAGCTCGTCCGACACCTTGGCCTTCATCTTCTCGTAGCTGCTCGCCGAATCGGAGCTCTGCGAGAAGCCCAGGTTCACCGCCTTGCTGATATCCCGGGTACCCAGGTTCGTGGTCATCACGATGACGGTGTTCTTGAAGTCGACAACGCGGCCCTGGGCGTCGGTGAGGCGCCCCTCGTCCAGAATCTGCAGCAGCGAGTTGAAGATGTCCGGGTGCGCCTTCTCGATCTCATCGAAAAGAACCACCGAGAACGGCTTGCGCCGCACCTTCTCGGTCAGCTGGCCGCCCTCCTCGTACCCCACGTAGCCGGGNGGCGAACCGAACATCCGCGAGGCGGTGTGCTTCTCGGAGTACTCGCTCATGTCGAGGGTGATCAGCGCGTCCTCGTCCCCGAACAGGAACTCGGTCAAGGCCTTGGTCAGCTCGGTCTTGCCGACGCCGGAGGGGCCCGCGAAGATGAACGAGCCGCTGGGCCGCTTCGGATCCTTCAGGCCGGCGCGGGTGCGGCGGATGGAGCGGGACAGCGCCTTGACCGCGTCGTGCTGGCCGATGTAGCGCTTGCCGATCTCCTCCTCCATCTTGAGCAGGCGGCTGGACTCCTCCTCGGTGAGCTTGAACACCGGGATGCCGGTGGCGGAGCTGAGCACCTCGGCGATCTCCTCCTCGCCGACCTCCGCCGGGGCGGAGATGTCGCCGACCTTCCAGGCCTGCTCCTTCTCGGCCCGCGCCATCAGGAGCTTCTTCTCGTCGTCGCGCAGCCGCGCGGCCACCTCGAAGTCCTGGGCGTCGATCGCCGCCTCCTTTTCCAGCCGGGTCTGGGCGATCCGCTCGTCGAACTCGCGCAGGTCCGGCGGCGCGGTCATCCGGCGGATGCGCAGCCGGGCGCCCGCCTCGTCGATCAGGTCGATCGCCTTGTCGGGCAGGAACCGGTCGGAGATGTACCGGTCGGCCATCTGGGCGGCGGCGGTCAGGGCACCGTCGGTGATGGTGATCCGGTGGTGCGCCTCGTACCGGTCGCGCAGGCCGCGCAGAATGTCGATGCTCAGCGCGATGGACGGCTCGGCCACCTGGATCGGCTGGAACCGACGCTCCAGCGCGGCGTCCTTCTCGATGTGCTTGCGGTACTCGTCCAGCGTGGTGGCGCCGATGGTCTGCAGTTCGCCGCGGGCCAGCATCGGCTTGAGGATGGAGGCCGCGTCGATGGCGCCCTCGGCCGCACCGGCACCGACCAGGGTGTGGATCTCGTCGATGAACAGCACGATGTCGCCGCGGGTCTTGATCTCCTTCAGCACCTTCTTCAGGCGCTCCTCGAAATCGCCGCGGTAACGCGAACCGGCCACCAGCGCACCCAGGTCGAGGGTGTAGATCTGCTTGTCGCGCAGGGTTTCCGGGACGTCGCCACGGACGATCTGCTGGCTCAGGCCCTCGACCACGGCGGTCTTGCCGACGCCGGGCTCGCCGATCAGGACGGGGTTGTTCTTCGTCCGCCGGGACAGGACGGTCATGACCCGCTCGATCTCCTTCTGGCGACCGATGACCGGGTCGAGCTTGTTCTCGCGGGCCGCCTGGGTGAGGTTGCGGCCGAACTGGTCGAGGATCGAGGAGCCCTGCTGCTGCGGGCCCGCCTCGGGGGCACCGGAGGTCGCGTTCTCCTTGCCCTGGAAGCCGCTGAGCAACTGCAGCACCTGGTTGCGGACGCGGTTCAGGTCGGCGCCGAGCTTGATCAGCACCTGGGCGGCGACGCCCTCCCCNTCGCGGATCAGGCCGAGCAGGATGTGCTCGGTGCCGATGTAGGGGTGGTTGATCTGCAGCGCCTCGCGCATCGACAGCTCCAGCACCTTCTTGGCGCGCGGAGTGAAGGGGATGTGCCCGGTCGGCGCCTGCTGGCCCTGGCCGATGATCTCCTCGACCTGTTCGCGGACGGCTTCCAGCGAAATGCCGAGCGACTCCAGGGCCTTGGCGGCGACGCCCTCCCCNTCGTGGATCAGCCCCAGCAGGATGTGCTCGGTGCCGATGTAGTTGTGGTTGAGCATGCGTGCCTCGTCCTGGGCCAGGACGATGACGCGCCGGGCGCGGTCGGTGAACCGGTCGAACATGTGACGAACTCCTCACTCCAGCCAGAAAAGCTGGCGGCTGCCCCAGGAACGCTCCACGAGCCCTCCGAGGCAGCCTCCAGTCTAACCAACGGCCCTGTCGCCGGGTCTGTTCCGCTGTTCGCCTGCGGCTTAGCCGCCGGGTTCAGCAGGGGCTGATGCTCAGCGATGCGCCTTGTCGTACGCCTCACGGATGTCGGCCGGCACCCGGCCCCGTGCCGAGACGGTCAGGCCCTGCTCCTGGGCCCAGGTCCGGATGTCGGTGGCTGCGGCACCGCCGCCGCCCCGGCGCCGGCCGCCCGTCCGGCTCCGCCGCGCGCCGCCCACCCTGCGGGAGACAGCCACGTAGGGAGCCAGCAGGTCACGCAGCCGTTGGGCATTCGCGGCGGACAAATCGAGCTCGTAGGAAACTGAATCCAGACCGAATGCCACCGTTTCGGCAGCTTCGGACTGATCGAGGTCGTCCGTCAAGACGTATAGCACCTTCTGTGCCATTGAACTTTCCTCCCGGATGTTGGATGTGGATGGGGGTGGTGTGCGGGCTCGTCCCCGAACCTGCACACGCAATCATATGCACACTTCAAATACCTTCCACACCACTTATTCCGCTGATTCTGAAAAGCGGGCGACCGGCGACCGCCCGGTCCTGGCTGGCGCTCCGGACGGCAATGCGAGACGATCCGTCGGTGCCGCACCAGACCTTCGCCCTCGGGTCCTTGGCCGAAGCCCTGCCGGACGTGGCCGTGATCGACTTGGGGCCGGATCATCCGACGCGGGCTGGTCTGGTGCGGATTCGCTTGCGACACAACAACTCAACGGTGTACGCGGCCGACGTTCAGCCAGGGGCGCTGCACCGGGGCGCCGAGATGATCTTCGAGGTCCGGGAGTACCGGCAACTGCTCAGCCTGGCGAACCGGCACGATTGGCAGGCCCCCTTCTTCGGCGAACTCCTGATCGCCCGGCTGGTGGAGGAATCGCTCGGGATCGCGACGAGCCAGCGGGTCCGCTGGCTCCGGGTACTGCTCGCCGAACATTTTCGGATCATCAGCCATGTTGCATATCTGAGCTTCGTTGAGATCACCCTCAAGGGTGACTTGGGAGGCTCTCGCCACGCGCGGGCAAATCTGCTGGAACGCAGCCTCGAACTCACCGGAAATCGCGTGCATCCGATGGTGGTGCGCCTCGGTGGAAGTGCCGCCGACCTCACTCCGGGCTGGGCCCAGCGGNGAGCGCCACGCCCTGGACGAGGTGCGGGGTGGGCCGCCGAACTGGGTGCCGCGCTGGAGGCGGACGGACGCTGGCGCGGACTGGCGGTGACGCCCGACGCGATCATCCGCGGCTACGGGCTGACCGGGCCGGCGGCGCGGGCGGCCGGCCACGACCTGGACCTGCGCCGCACCGGGCTGCCGGACGATCTGGCCGGGTTGCTCGACGTGCCCACCGAGTCAGCAGGGGACGCCCACACCCGCTTCGCCGTGCTCGTGTCCCAACTGCACGAGAGCTGCCGTCTGATCGAGGCCTGCCTGGACGGCCTACCCGAGGGCCCGGTGGGCCAGCAGTTGCCGAAGGTGATCAAGGTTCCCGAGGGGGACTGGTACGCGTCCGTCGAAGCCNCCTGGGGTCATGCAGGCGCCTTCCTGGTGAGCCGTGGCGACAAGGCGCCCTGGCGGCTCAAGCTGCGCACCNCCTCGTTCAACCAGGTGAGCGCGTGGTCGGCGGTGCTGCCGGGGTGCCCGCTGGAGGACCTGCCGGCAGCGCTCGCCTCCCTGCCCTATGTGGCGGGTGACTTGGACAAATAGGCTCAGGCCAGGTGACGGACGGCATCGTCCACGTACGGCGCGGCCAGGGCCTGCAGGTCGACCACCGTGGGGAGTTGGCGTCGGTCCACAGGTCGCCGGCCGACAGCGCGTCGACCGTCCCGCTGGCGCGGCGCGGGAGGGTGACCAACTCGGCCTCCTGCTCCAGGGCGCGAGCCAGTTCGAGCTCGATCCGCAGCGATTCGTTGTTGCCGCGCAGCGCGGAAACCGTCTGCTGCAGGCGGCCGTTCTCGGCGCGGAGGTCGCCCAGCGCCTGTTCAAGCAGGCGGCCGCGACGCTTCAGCACCTCCAACACCCGCAGGTGCTGAGCGCGCTCGGCATGCAGCTTCTCACCGTGCTGCCGCAGGTCGGCCAGCTGGGTCTGCTCGGCGAGCCGGATCGTCCGCTGAGCGTCCCGCCAGGCGAAGAGGCAGGCGGTGACGCCACCCAGCGCGACGACCAGCAGCCCGGTCAGCCGGACGAACAAGTCGGTGGACAACAGGGACACCAGGGCCACCGCCAAGGCGGCGAACAGGACGAGCCAGGAGAGCGCTCGGGAATCGGTGCGTCCGGCGACGCGGGTCGGGGTCTTAGCTGCCACGTCGGCATCGTAAGCCCGCGGTTCAGTCCTCCTCGGCAGGCCGTTGCGGCGCGTCGGGGGTCTCCTCGTCATCGGGCGGACGAGGCACTTCGCAGGCCCGTTCCAGGAACCACCCGGCAACCGCCAGGGCGAGACAGGCCAGTGCGGAGGCGCCCGCGGCGATGACCCGTTCCCGGGGCAGCGCGGCGTCCAGCCGCTCCACGAACATCACCGTGATGGTCAGATAGGCAGCCGCCAGCCCCACCCCCGCGATCAGCGAGGTCTTGCCCAGCACCAGCAGGGTCACCCCGCGCTGGGAGGTCACTCGCTCCCGGCGCACCTGGATCCGCTGGTGGGCGACGTAGGCGGCGATCCCGACGGCGAGGGCGATCAGCACCAGCGCCAGCGCACCCAGCAGCGGGGGCCGCGGGACGGGCTGACCGAACGACTGCAGCGCGCTGACCCCCATCCAGGTCACCCCGGCCCCGAGCATGGCGGCCACGGCGAGAACGGTCCCCGGCGTCCGCTGAACGCTGCCGGGCCGCGGGTCCGGGGACTCCTCGCTCATCCCAGGTCGATCCGAAGATCGGGCCGGACCACGACCCCGTCGACGTCGACCTCGCCCAGCAGCGGCGCGATCGGGCCCAGACCCGGCAGTTCGGCGTCCGGCTGTACTTCCGCCCACGGCACGAGGACGAAAGCCCGCTCGTGTGCGCGGGGATGCGGGAGCGTGAGCGGGATCGTGTGCTTGATCCGGTCGCCCACCGCGATCAGGTCGACGTCCAGCGTCCGCGGCCCCCGGGCACCTCGCGGGTGCGCCGGAACGCGTTCTCGATCGCCTGGGCGCGCTCCAGCAGCACCATCGAGGCCAGCGTCGAGGTCGCGATCACGACGATGTTGAGGAAGTCCGGCTGATCGGTCACCTCACCCACCGGCGCGGTCTCGTACACCGACGAGACGGCGTCGAGGCTCAACTGCGGGGTCATCCGCAGGGCGTCCACCGCTCCTTGCAGGTAGGCCAGCCGATCGCCGAGATTCGAGCCGATCGAGTACACCACGCGGCGCGTGGCAGGGATACCGACGAGGGTGTCGAGGTCGAAGTCGAGGTGGGCGTTCGGATGGGTCATGCGGGGCGGCTCCTGCGGATCGTGACCCCGACGTCGTCGAACGGGACGCCTATGGCGGCGTCGGGTTTGTGGACGGTGATCTCGGCCTCGGCGACCAGCGGATCGGCCAGGCAGCGCGCCGCGAGCCGTTCGGCGAGGGTTTCGATGAGGTCGACCGGGTCGCGCCGGACGTCGTCGGCGAGCGCCTCGGCGAGCCGGGCGTAGTCGACGGTGGTGGCCAGATCGTCCCCGGTGGCGGGACGGACCAGCCAGCAGGTGGCGTCGATGACGAACCGCTGCGGCTGCACACGCTCGACGTCATAGACCCCGTGGATGGCCTCCACGCGGATCCCGCGCAACGCGATCCGGTCCAGGTTGGCCCTCACCTCGCTCACCTCCGGGCTCGANCCCTATCCCACGCCCTGAGCGGCCTCCTCCGTCCGGAGTCGCTCGGCGACGGCGATCGCGTCGCGGTGTTCGGCGGCGGTGTGGGTCCGGACGCCCCAGACCTGCCGGCGGGCCACCAGGGCGGTGATCGCCGCGGACGCGGCGTCGCGCTGCTTGGGCGGACGGGGCCCGTCCTCGTCGGCCAGCAGGGCACCCAGGAACCGCTTGCGGGACGCGCCGATGAGCAGCGGTTGCCCCAGGGCCCGGAAGGCGTCCAGGTGAGCCAGGATCGTCCAGTTGTGGTCCTCGGTCTTGGCGAAGCCCAACCCCGGGTCGAGGATCAGCCGGTCCGGNGCGACCCCGGCGGCCAGGGCCGCGTCGCGCCGGGCCGCGAGTTCGGCGGCCACCTCGCAGACCACGTCGTCGTACCGGGCGAGTTCGGTCATCACGTCGGAGAAGCCGCGCCAGTGCATCGCCACGTAGTGGACGCCCAACTCGGCCACCGTGGCCAGCATCGACTCGTCCGCGAGCCCNCCGGACACGTCGTTGACGAGGACGGCGCCCGCCGCCACCGCCCGCCGGGCGACCTCGGCCCGCATCGTGTCGACCGACACCGCGACGCCCGCGGCGGCCAGTTCCTCGATGGCGGGCAGGATCCGGGACAGCTCGGTGTCGACCGACGCCCGCTGCGCCCCNGGACGGGTGGACTCCCCACCGATGTCGACGAGATCGGCGCCCTCGGCCACCAACTGCCGCCCGCGGGCAGCCGCAGCCCCGGCAAGGATCCAATCGCCGCCGTCGGAGAACGAGTCGGGGGTGACGTTGACGATCCCCATCACCAGGGTTCGCGGCAGGTGCGGGACGACGGGCACGACGCTCAGGCTAGCGGCCCGGTGCCTCGCGGGCCGGCAGGCGGAACGCGGTCGCGACCTGCCTACGGGTCAGTGACGGACGGGCGTCCGACGCCACCGGGTCAGTGACGGACGAGCGCTGATGCCACCCGGGTCAGCGGACGAACCGCGGCGCGGGGAGCTCCGGCGGCACGGCGGCCGGGGACACCTCGAGCAGCGCGAAGGCCTCGGCCATCGCCCGGTCCAACTGCGGGTCGGTATCGCTCTCCCAGTCGGCCGGGGTCAGCTCGACCACGATGTCGGGGTCGACGCCGTGGTTCTCCACGTCCCAGCCCTGCTTGCCGATCCAGGTGGCGTACCGCGGCTGGGTCACCGAGGTGCCGTCCACCAGGTCGAAGCGGCCGTCGATGCCGACCACCCCGCCCCAGGTCCGCCCCNNCACCACCGGGCCGATGCCGGCGGTCTGGGCTACCGCGTTGACGATGTCGCCGTCCGAGCCCGACCACTGGTTGCACACGAACACCACCGGCCCGCGCATGGCGTCCACCGGGTAGGTCTCCGGCGAGTCGAGGTGCCGTGCGAACCCNCACGAACGGACGACCCGGCTCAGCCGCTCGATCACCAGTTGTGAGGTGTGCCCGCCCCGGTTGTAGCGCATGTCGGCGATCACACCCTCGCGCCGGCTGGCCTGGGAGATCATCCGGTGCAGCTGCGCCCAGCCGACGCTCATCATGTCCGGGACGTGCAGGTAGCCCAGCCGCCCGCCGGAACGCTCCTCGACGTAGGCGGCCCGACCGGCGACCCAGGCGTGGTAGCGCAACGTCTCCTCCACCCCGATCGGAACCACGGCGACCCGCCGCGGCGCTTCCCCGTCGCGGGCCAGGGTGAGTTCGACCACCTTGTCGACCGAACCGCCGAGCAGCGCGCCCAGCGCGGGCGCGTCGGCCACCGGTCGTCCGTCGACCGCGACGATCCGGTCACCGGGCTTCGCACCGACCCCGGCNGCCCGCAGCGGCGAGCGGGATTGGGGGTCGGAGGACTCCCCGGGCAGGATCGCGTCGATCACATAGGAGCCGTCGGCGTCGCGGTGGGCGTCGATGCCGAGCAGCCCGACGCGGCGGGACGGGTCGCCGAAGGCGCGACTCGGCATGACGTAGGCGTGGGAGGTGTTGAGCTCCCCNACGGTCTCCCACAACAGGTCGACCAGGTCGTCGTGGCTGGCCAGCCGGTCGACCAGCGGCCGGTAGCGCTCCAGGACGCCCGCCCAGTCGACCCCGTTGAAGTCCTCGCGCCAGTAGTGGTCGCGCATCAACCGGCCGTTCTCGTCGAACATCTGCCGCCACTCGGCCCGCCGGTCGACCTCACGGCGCAGCCGGGACAGATCCACCCCGACCCGCGCCGGGTCGTCGTCCTCGACCTTGTGGTCGGCCGGCAGCACCACCAACTCGTCCTTGTGCCGGACGACCACGCGCTCACCGTCTCCGGACACGCCGAAGCTGTCGGCGTCGCCCAGCCCGACCACTTTCCGGGTCTCGAAATCGAAGCGTTCCAGCTGGTCGGCCGGCGGTTCGCCGGCGGCGCCCGCGCGGGCCGAGCCGAGCACGCCGCCACGGTCGGCGTGGCGCAGCCACAGCACGCCCTTCTTGGCGGCCTGCAGCCCGGAGAACTCACCGGAGGGCACCGGGAAGGGCACCATCCGCTCCTCGAAACCGTCGCTGTCGATCTCGACCTTGGGCGGTTCGTGCTTGGGTCCGGGCTTGGTGCCGGCCTTCGGCTCGTCCTCGTCGTCCTCGTCGGCGTCCTGCACCTCGGCGATCGGCCAGCCGTCGGCGCTGTCGCCGAAAGGAGCCGGATCGGTGGCCCGCAGGGGCACCAGCCAGGGCCGGGTGGCCGCGGTGAACCCCAGATCGAAGCCGAACGCGTCGTAGCGGGGGTCGAGGGTGCGGGCCGAGAGCAGGCACAGGTACTTGCCGTCGAGGCTGAACGACGGGGAGGAGTCGTCGAAGCGACCGGACGTCAACGCCACCGCCCCGGCCTCGGCGTTCGTCGTGTCGAAGCACAGCAGCCGGCCCAGCATGCCCTCCTGGGCGACCGGCTCCCGCCAGACCAGGTAGCGCCCGTCCGGCGACCAGGCCAGGTCGTCCGGCTCCCCCTCACGGCCGTGGGCGATCGCGGTGACCTCGCCGGACGCGGCGTCGACGAGGGACACCCGCCCGTCGTGGCTGATCGCCGCCAGCGTCGTCCCGGCGGGGTTGGCCGCCAGGTGCAGCACCCGGCCGAGCCGGCCGCCGGCCAGGTGGGTGAGGTCGCTGTCGCCGGCCAGCGCGGCGATCTCGATCCGGTCGTCTCCGTCGGCGTCGCTCACCCAGGCGGCCCTGCCGGTGTCGCCGAGCACCTCGACCTCGCGCACCCGGACGCCCTGCCGGGCCGCCAGCGCCCGCGCCGGACCGGCCCGGTGGGTGAGGTAGCACGCGGCGCCGCGCCAGGCGAGCAGGGACCCATTGCCGCGGTGGTCGGGGACGAGCTCGTCCAGGCCGTCCGTCGGCTGCAGGGTCAACGGACGAGGCGCGCCGAGCCCCGTCTCCACCTCGATCACCCGGGCTTCGCCGTCGAGACCGGTCTTGGCGTACAGGACGCCGCGCGCGTGGTAGACGATCGTCGTCCCGTCGGTTCTGGGATCCCGCACGTACCCCTGCGCGTCGGTGTGCTGGGTGTGGCGGCGCAGGTCACCCCCGTCCGCGGAAACGCTCCACAGCTGTGCCTGCGGCAGGTCGGCCACGTCCCCGATGTCGGCGCTGAAGAACAGCCGGCCGTCCAGCCAGTCCGGGGCGTACAGCCCGGCGGCCTCGTCCGGCAGCACCCGGCGCCACTCGCCGGCACCGTGTGGGTCCAGCCACAGCCGGGCGGCGGTACCGCCGCGGTACCGCTTCCACATCGCCGAATCCCGGTTGCACGGGGTCGCGGTCACGACCGCCCCTCCGGACCGTACNGCGACACTCATCGCGGGGCCGAGCGGCAGTCGCTCGTAGGTGTTGTCCAGAGCCACGGAGTAGAGCATCGAGCGCCGGACGTAGCCCTCGGCGTGCCCGCTGGCGACGATCACGTGGGAGTCGTCGGCCCAGCGGACGGTGGCGCAGGTCGCCTCGCTCCACCAGGTGAGCCGGGTGACGTCGCCGGAGTCGCGGTCGAGCACGTAGACGTCCGGCATCCCCGCCACCCAGGACGTCCACGCGATCCGGCGGCCGTCGGGNGAGAACACCGGGTGCTTGCTGGGTGCGCGATCCACCGTGAGCCGGCTCGCCCTGCCACCGGCCAGCGGGGCCAGCCACAGATCGTTGTCGGCGATGAAGACGATCTCGTCGCCGTGGACGGCGGGGTAACGCAGGTAACCGGTGCTCACCCTTGCCAACCTACCGAACGGTGGTTCGCCGGTCACAGCGAGGAGTCAGCCGATGATCAGGCCCATCGCCTCGGCCCTGGTGGCCGGGTTGCGCAGCACGCCGCGCACGGCGCTGGTGACCGTCTTCGAACCCGGCTTCTTCACCCCACGCATGGTCATGCAGAGGTGCTCGCACTCGATGACCACCATCACCCCGCGGGGTTCNAGTTGCTCGACCAGCGCGTCGGCGATCTGGGTGGTGAGCCGCTCCTGCACCTGCGGACGCTTGGCGAACACGTCCACGAGCCGCGCCAGCTTCGACAGCCCCGTGATCCGGCCCTCGGCGGACGGGATGTACGCGACGTGCGCCACCCCNGTGAACGGCACCAGGTGGTGTTCGCACGTCGACCACACCTCGATGTCCTTGACCAGGACCATCTCGTCGTGGGCCATGTCGAAGGTGGTGGAGAGCACGTCGGACGCCTTGGCGTCCAGCCCTCGNAACAGTTCCGCGTACGCCCGCGCGACCCGGTCGGGGGTTTGTTGCAGCCCCTCGCGGTCGGGATCCTCTCCGATCGCGAGCAGGATCTCCCGGACGGCGGCCGCCACCCGTGGCTGGTCGACCGGCATCACTGCCTCCCGGGGTCGCCCCAACCCTGGGGCGGGCCGGCGGGCGGCTGGCCGTAGGGCGGGCCCTGCGGCGGGCCGTAGGGAGGCTGGCCGTACGGCCCGGGGTAGGTCGGCTGGCCGGTCGGCGGCGGGTAGCCGGGGCCGNGTGGGCGGCACCGGCTGGCCCTGCGGCGGGTTCACGTCCTGTGGCGGCAGGCCCGCGTTCGGCGGGCCCGGCGGCACCGGACGAGGGACGAAGATCTTCCCGTCCGGCGACAGCAGGGGCGGGCCCTGCGGCGGTTCGGGCTCGGGTGCCTTCTCCGGTGGGTCGACCGGCGGGATGGACGAGGGCACGCGGGAATCCGATCCCGTCCACGCCGGCCGTTTCGGCCAGCGCTGCAGCGGCTCGAAGATCTTGGCCACCTGCTCCTTGTCCAGGGTCTCCTTCTCGAACAGCTGCCGGACGAGTTCGTCCAGCACCGCACGGTTGGTCTCCAGGACGTCGAACGCCTCCTGGTGGGCGGTGTTGATCAACGCCGCCACCTCTTCGTCGATGACTCCGGCGACCTCCTCGGAGTAGTCGCGGCGTCCGCCGACCCCGGCCTGGAGGCCCAGGAACGGCTCCTCGTTGTCGTTGCCGAGCTTCACCGCGCCGAGCCGTTCGGTCATGCCGTACTTGGTGACCATGGCCCGGGCCAGGTTGGTGGCCTTCTCGATGTCGTTGCTGGCCCCGGTGGTGGGGTCGTGGAACACCAGTTCCTCCGCGGCCCGGCCACCCATCATGTAGGCGAGTTGGTCGAGCAGTTCCCCNCGGGTCTGGGAGTACTTGTCCTGGTCGGGCATCACCATCGTGTAGCCCAGGGCCCGGCCACGCGGCAGGATCGTGACCTTCTGGACGGGGTCCGTGCCCGGCATGGCCGCCGCCACCAGGGCGTGGCCGCCCTCGTGGTAGGCGGTGATCAGCAGCTCCCGCTCGTTCATCACCCGGCTGCGCTTCTGCGGGCCGGCGATGACCCGGTCGATGGCTTCGTCCAGCTGACTACGACCGATGTAGCGCAGGTTCTGCCGCGCGGTCAGCAGGGCGGCCTCGTTGAGCACGTTGGCCAGGTCGGCGCCGGTGAACCCGGGNGTGCGCTTGGCGACCGCTTCGAGGTCGACGTCCGGCGCCATCGGCTTGTTGGCGGCGTGCACCCGCAGGATCTGCAGGCGCCCCTTCATGTCGGGGGCCTCGACGGGGATCTGCCGGTCGAAGCGGCCCGGCCGCAGCAGCGCCGGATCCAGCACGTCGGGACGGTTGGTCGCGGCGATCAGCACGACGCCGCCACGGACGTCGAACCCGTCCATCTCGACCAGCAGCTGGTTGAGGGTCTGTTCGCGCTCGTCGTGACCGCCGCCCATCCCCGCCCCGCGATGCCGGCCGACCGCATCGATCTCGTCGATGAACACGATCGCCGGCGCGGCCTCCTTGGCCTGCTCGAACAGGTCCCGGACGCGGCTGGCGCCGACGCCGACGAACATCTCGACGAAGTCGGAGCCGGAGATCGAGAAGAACGGCACCCCGGCCTCGCCGGCAACCGCCCGGGCGAGCAGGGTCTTGCCAGTGCCGGGCGGGCCGTACAACAGCACGCCCTTGGGGATCTTGGCGCCGACGGCCTGGAACTTGGCGGGCTCGGAGAGGAACTCGCGGATCTCCTGCAGTTCCTCGATCGCCTCCTCACAGCCGGCGACGTCGGCGAAGGTGGTCTTGGGNGTGTCCTTGTTGGCCAGCTTGGCCTTGCTCTTGCCGAAGCCCAGCACCCGGTTCCCGCCGGATTGGACCTGGTTGAACATGAAGAAGAACAGCCCGCCGATGATCAGGAACGGCAGGATGCTGAACAGCAGCGTGCTCCACAGGCCCTGTTGGGGCACCTCGGCCCGCCAGCTCTCCAGCGACCCGTCCGCCACCCGCTGGTTGAGCCGGGTGACGAGTTCATCGGCCTGGTTGCCCACCCACTTGGCGCGCATCTTGGTCTGCGCGTCGTCCTTCACGTCGACCCGGATCTCCTGGTCGCCGTCGACGAGGACGACCTCCTTGAGCGGCTGGGTGCCCATGATCACCTGCACGACCTTCGAGGTCGACTCCTGCCGGTAGCCGGAGGAATTGCCGATGAACTCGATGACGAGCGCGACGGCGAGGAACCCGAGGACGATCCACACGATCGGCCCTCGGAAGAACCGCTGAGCCTTCATGACCTGCCTTAGTGCCGGAGTGGGAAGGGCATACGAACCTTACCGAAGTCGGCCAAGCCGACCCCACCGGTCCGCTTCGGTACAGCCGGACGAACCGTCCCGGGTCAGCTGTAGACGTGCGGCGACAGCGTGCCCACGTCGGTCAGGTTGCGGTACCGGCCCGCGTAGTCGAGGCCGTAGCCGACCACGAATTCGTTCGGCAGGTCGAAGCCCACGTAGGCGACGTCGACGGGGGCCTTCAGGGCCTCCGGCTTGCGGAACATCGTCATGATCGCGAGGCTGGCCGGGTTGCGCGACTTCAGGTTCTGGATCAGGTAGGCCAGGGTCAGGCCGGTGTCGATGATGTCCTCGACGACGAGCACGTGCCGGTTCTCGAGGTTGGTGTTCAGGTCCTTGAGGATCCGGACGACCCCNGAACTCTGTACCCCNGAGCCGTAAGACGAGATCGCCATCCAGTCCATCTCGCAGTGCCGTTTGAGGTGCCGGGACAGGTCGGCCATGACCATCAGCGCCCCGTTGAGCACCCCCACCAGGAGCAGGTCCTTGCCGTCGTAGTCGTGTTCGATCTGCCGGGCGACCTCCGCCAGCCTGGCGTCGATGTCGGCCCTGGTGTACAGGACGCGGGTGAGATCGCTGCTGATGTCGGCTGCCTCCACGGCTCGACCTTACCGCCGGGGCGCCTCGGGGGCGNNGCGGTGTCCGGGGATCCCGGACGACCAGACGATCGCCGCTGCGGGCGACCCGCAGCCCGGGCAGGTCCAGCCATTTNNCTGGCCGCCCGGCTGGGCCAGCAGCGCCACCGCGGCCTCGACGTGCCCCTTGGTGAGGTCGCCGGCCCCGGCCCCGCGCAGCCAGGTCCGGACGACCCGGCCGGCGACAGCCGGGGTCGCGNNAGCCAACCCCGTCCGCAGGCCGTCGGGGTCCGCGTGGGCGGCGAGGGCGTCGGCGGCGAGCGCGTCCAGGGCGTCGGCATCGGCCCGGGCCAGGTCGGCCGTGCGGGCGAGGGCCTCGGCGACGCCGGGGCCCAGTTCGTCCTCGAGCAGCGGCAGCACGCGGGCACGCACCCGGCTGCGGGTGAACCGCGGGTCGGCGTTGTGCGGGTCGGCGTTGAACTCGATCCCAAACTCGGCGCACGCCTGTGTGGTCAGCGCTGAGCGCAGCCCCAGCAGGGGACGGACGAACGGCCCNCGGACCGGCGCCATCCCGGCCAGCGACCGGGTGCCCGAGCCTCGGGCCAGACCGAGCAGCACCGTCTCGGCCTGGTCGTCCAAGGTGTGGCCCAGGAGCGCCACCTCGTCCGGGCGAAGGGCGTCCGACAAGGCGCGATACCGGGCGTCGCGGGCCGCCGCCTCCACACCGTCCCCATTCGCGGCGACGTTCACCCGCACGGACTCCGCGGTCAGGTCGCGGGCGCGGAGCCGGTCCACGACCCTGGCGGCCCACGCCGCGGAGCCGTCCTGCAGCCCGTGATCGACCACGAGTGCCCGGACGCCCAGTCCGCGCCGCCGGCAGACCAACTGAGCGGCGAGCGCGAGGGCGGTGGAGTCGCTGCCGCCCGAGCACGCCACGAGCACGCCGGCCGCCGGGACCCGGGCCTCGACGGCCTGGACGACCGCGAGGGCCGCCGGGCCGAGCGCCCGGCGCGCCATCAGGCCCCCATTCGGTGCAACCACTGGGGCGGATCGCGGAGCTCGGCCAGGCTGGGCAGCAGGCCACGCGACTCGAACACCTGGTTCAGCCCGGCGTGGCCGATGCGTCCGATGACCGCCCGGCAGAACGCCGCCCCNTCGCGATACTGCTCCCGCTTGAGGTTGAGCCCCAGCAGCCGGCCGATCACCTGGGTCAGGCCCGGCTGGTCGCGACGCCGCTCGAACAGCTCCCGCAGCCGCCGGACGGTCGGGATCGCGCCGTGCGCGGCGTCGTCCATGACCACGTCGGCGTGCCCCTCCATCAGCGACATGACCGCGGTGATCCGGCCGAGAGTCTCACGCTGGCCGGCGGTCAGCACCNNAGGTCCGCCGCGGCCGGCACCGGTTTGCCCGGCCGCCAGCCGGAGAACGCTGCGCCCGNNGCTCGGCGAGCAACTCCCCATCAGGTCCAACAGGTGCGCCGGCAGCCACGGTGCGGCGCCGAACTGGAACCGATGGGTTTCCTCGTGCAGGCACACCCAGAGCCGGAAGTCGGCCGGGTCGACCCCNATGGCACGCTCGACGCTCACGATGTTGGGCGCCACCAGCATCAGCCGCTTGGGCGCCGAGAACGGATCGAACTGACCGAGGATCCGGCCTGCGATCAGCGCGAAGACGGCCCCGATCTGGCCACCGGCCAACCGTCCGGAGATCTTGTCGCCCAAGCCGTTGCCGGCCGGGTGGGTGCGCAGGCTCTCGATCATCGTCGCGGCCATGCCCACGTTGGCCGCGATCCAGCTGCGGCGATCGACGACCAGCACCCGGGAATCGGCCGGGCCGCCCAGCCCGCTGGCCCGGGCGACCAGGCCTGTGGCGCTGGCCGCGGCGGTCCGCAACTCGGCGACGACCTCGGCCACCTCCGCGTCCGAGAGCGTCGGGCCGGGACGGACGAGCGCCCGACCGACCTGGGCGGCCAGTTCGAAGTCGATCCTGGGCAGGCTGTCCACGGCCCTCACCCGCACCCGCAGCCGGCGATCCGCGCCAGTGACCGGTCGATCCAGTCCCTTGTCACGAACGGACGGACGACGCCGTTGGCGATGATCGCGAAGCTGAGCAGCGCGCCGTCCTTGGTGACGACGTAGCCGGCCAGGGCGGACACGTCCCGCAGCGAACCGGTCTTGGCCCGGACGACGCCCCGTCCGGCGTATTCGGCGCGGTCATCGAACCGGTCCCACAGGGTCCCGGTCCCCCGCCACCGGCAGCCGGTCCAGCAGGACGCGCGCCGCGGGCAGCGTCAGCGCCCGGTTCACGATCCGGGTGAGGGTCGCCGGGGCCACCCGGTTGTCGCGGGACAGCCCGCTCCCATCCGAGATCCGCATCCCGTCCGACCACAGCTTGAGGGCCTTGAGCCGCTGCCGGACCACCTTGGCTCCCTCGGCGAAGCTGCCCGGCCGTCCCGCGGCGACGGCGATGAGCCGCAGCAGGTGCTCGGCGCCGTCGTTGTCGCTGTTCTTCAGGGTCAACCCGACCATCTCGTCCAGGGTCGGCGAGTCGACCGCCGCGAGCGTCGTCCCGCGGCCGCGCGCGGGGCGACGGCGCCGGTCACGCGCAAACCCCGCTTGGCCAGGGCCTTCGCGAACGCTTGCGCCGCCACCTTCGCGGGGTCGCTGACCCGGGGACGGGTCCCGTTCAGCCCGTGATCGACCATCAGCGCGGAGACCGGCGCGACGGAGTAGCTGTAGTTGGGGCCCCAGGACGGGTGCCACGCCGGGCCGGCGAACAGGCCGGCGTCGTAACCGAGCGTCACCGTGCGGGTGCCCTTGGGCAGGGCCGCCACGGTCTTGTCGGCCAGTTCCGCCAGCGATCCTCCTGTCGTCCCACGCTTGGTGGTCAGGAACGGGTCGCCACCGCCGACCAGGACGAGGCGGCCGCCGCCGGTGGAGCGGACCTTGGTCTTGACCGTGGCGGCGGGGTCGAGCACGTCCAGCGCCACCACGCTGGTCAACAGCTTCATCGTCGATGCCGGGATCAACGGCTGGGCACCGCGGCTGATCAGGGTGCGTCCGCTCGCCGGATCGGTCACGAGGATCGACACCGTCCGGGCGGCACCGGACGGCAGGCCCGGCACCGGGCGCGCAGCGCAGCCGCGGCGGGGGCGGTCGCGGGCACGAGTTCGGGCCACAGCGGACTCACCGGATTCGTGGGCTGGGGCATCGTGAACGACGCCGGTGTGGGTTGGGTCAGGGTCTGGGCGGGCGCGGGCGTGAACAGCGTCCGGACCTGCGGGACGAACACCGGCACGCCCCCGTAACCACAGCTACGGCGAGCAGAGCGATGGCCGCGATGCGTCCGAACCGGAGCAGCGAGTTCATGATCGCTGTCCGGTGTTGGCAGGCGCTAGGCTCATCGAACACATGACATCGCCATCATGGCAGCCCAACGAAGGGGGACCAGCACATGGCTTCGTTCAGTCGGCCCAAGATCGCTCCGAGCCTGCACTTCGACGTGACGATCGAGATCCCCAAGGGCACGAAGAACAAGTACGAGATGGACCACCACACTGGTCGCATCCGGCTGGACCGGACCCTGTTCACCGCCACGCAGTACCCGAACGACTACGGGTTCATCGAGGGCACGCTGGGTCAGGACGGTGACCCGCTGGACGCGATGGTGCTGGTGCCCGAGGCCACGTTCCCGGGCGCGCTGATCGAGTGCCGGGCGATCGGCATGTTCCGGATGACCGATGAGATGGGCGGGGACGACAAGGTGCTGTGCATCCCCGTCGCCGACCAGCGTCAGGACTACCTGACCGAACTCAAGGACCTGCCGCAGTTGACCCTGCTGGAGATCGAGCACTTCTTCGCCGTCTACAAGGACCTGGAACCGGGCAAGTCGGTGGAGGGCGCCACCTGGGTGGGCCGCACCGAGGCAGAGGCCGAGATCAGGGCATCCTGGCAGCGGGCCCGCGGCACCGATTTCGAGAACGGGTTCACCNCGCGACCAGTGAAGACCCTCTACTTGCTCCGGCACGCGCGCGCCGAGGACTACGCCGGCGGGCGCGGCGACCACGCCCGGGAACTCACCGACGCGGGACGCGCCCAAGCCAGGGAGGCGGGCGCGGCGCTCGCCGACGCGGGCATCGAGTTGATCCTCGCATCGTCGGCGAGCCGGGCACTGCAGACCGCCCGAGGGCTCGGGTTGGACGTACCGATCGAGGCCAGCGACGAGCTCTACAACGCCGGCAGCCTAGACATCCTGGACGAACTCGCGGCCTTGGACGACCGCTTCGCCGTCGTCGCCGTGGTCGCCCATGCGCCGGGCATACCGACGCTGGCGCACCGGCTCGCCTCGTCCGATTCCGACGCCGAGGCGATCGCGCGGATCGACTCGCACTTCCCGCCGGCCACGCTGGTGGGGCTGCATTTCGAGGGAGCCTGGCACGAGCTCGCCGACGCCCGCCTGTTCGTGTCCCGCTTGGGCTGACCGTCCTCAGGGCGCCCAACTGTCTGAGACCCCGCTTCCCGGCGGCGGTCGAGCCTGTCGAGACCCCGCGGTGAGGCACTGGAGCCCGGCGGTCGAGCCTGTCGAGACCCCGGCCAGGCCTCCCAAGCCTGTCGAGACCCCGCAGCCCCGCGGCGGTCGAGCCCGTCGAGACCCCGCAGCTCTGCGGCGGTCGAGCCCGTCGAGACCCCGGGCCAGCCTCCAAGCCCGGCGGTCGAGCCTGTCGAGACCCCGCTGCTCTGCGGCGGTCGAGCCCGTCGAGACCCCGCAGCTCTGCGGCGGTCGAGCCTGTCGAGACCCCGCTGCCCTGCGGCGGTCGAGCCCGTCGAGACCCCGGCCAGCCAGGCGCCAGCGGCGCCGGATTTCGACAAGCACAATCGCCGGCGAACACGGCCTGACGGAGGGCGCACCCGACCGCAGCCCGGGGTGCTTCCCCGCCCCACCCCCAGCCCGGCGGTCGGGCCTGTCGAGACCCCGGTGGAGCCAGGCACCAACGGCGCCGGGATTTCGACAAGCTCGATCGCCTGCGGACAAGGCTGGACGCAGTACGCACCCGACCGCACCCCGGTGCGCCTCCCCGCCGCACCCCAAGCCCGGCGGTCGAGCCCGTCGAGACCCCGAGCAGCCAGGCGCCAGCGGCGCCGGGATTTCGACAAGCTCAATCGCCGGCGGACACAGCCGGACGCAGTACGCACCCGACAGCAGCCCGGGGTGCTTCCCCGCCGCATCCCCAAGCCCGGCGGTCGAGCCCGTCGAGACCCCGGGCGGGCCAGAGCAACTCCCAGCCCGGCGGTCGAGCCCGTCGAGACCCCGGGCGGGCCAGAGCAACTCCCAGCCCGGCGGTCGAGCCTGTCGAGCCCCGGCCAGCCAGGCGCCAGCGGCGCCGGATTTCGACAAGCTCAATCGCCGGCGGACACGGCCGGACGGACGGCATACCCGTCTGCACCCCGGTGCGCCTCCCGGCCGCACCCCCAGCCCGGCGGTCGAGCCTGTCGAGACCCCGGGCCAAGACAACTCACACCCCGGCGGTCGAGCCCGTCGAGACCAGGGGCGGTCAGGCACCAGCGGCGCCAGGGTTCCGACAAGCCCAATCACCGCCGGACACGGCAATCCAGGGCCCGTCCGGCTCCGATTCCGTGCTGCATCCCGGGTGGCGCAATACCCCTGGGGTATGTAGGCTACGAGCGTCGCAACACCGTCCGACGAAGGAGTCGCCGTCATGGCTGACGTAGTCATCCTGGGGGCCGGCGTCTCGGGGCACACCGCCGCCCTGCACGCCCGCCGCCTGCTCTCCCGCGAACACACCATCACCGTGGTGTCGCCGAACTCGAAGTGGAACTGGATCCCGTCCAACATCTGGGTGGGCGTCGGCGAGATGACCAAAGAGCAGGTCGTCCCGCTGGCGCCGATCTACCAGCGCAAGGGGATCCGGTTCGTCCAGGCCAAGGCCCTCGCGATCCGGCCGCAGGGCACCCCGGACGACCCGCGCGGCGCCGTCGACATCGTCGGTACCAGTGAGGCCAATTCCGGGACCGAGCAGCAACTTCGCTACGACTACTTGATCAACGCCACCGGTCCGCAACTCAAGTTCGGCGCGACCNCCGGGCTCGGCCCCGACGCGGGGAACTCCTGGTCGGTGTGCACCGCCGACCACGCGGTGGAGGCGGCCCACGCGCTCACCCAGGCCATCGAGAAGATGAAGGCCGGGCAGCGCCAGACGCTGGTCATCGGCATGGGCCACGGCACCTGCACCTGCGAGGGCGCGGCCTTCGAATACGTGTTCAACGTCGATCACGAGTTGCGCCAGGCCGGCGTCCGCGATCTGGCTCGGGTGGTGTACCTCACCAACGAGGCCAAGCTCGGCGACTTCGGCGTGGACGGGATGACGTTCGACCAGCTGGGCTTCGAGACCTCCAGCGAACTGTGGACGGCCTCGCTGTTCCGCGAGCGAAACGTCGAGCCGATCCTCGGCGCCCACGTCGAGAAGGTCGACCCGGGCGTCGTCCACTACGAGACGCTGGACGGGGAGCACCACCAGCTGACGTTCGACTTCGCCATGCTGCTGCCGCCCTTCGGCGGGGTACCGCTGAAGGCGTACGCGCGCGATGGCGCCGAGATCACTGATCAACTGTTCGCCCCGAGCGGCTTCATGAAGGTCGACGCCGACTACACCNCCAAGCCGTACGAGGAATGGCGGGGCTCCGACTGGCCGAAGACCTACCTGGCGCAGGGGTACGACAACGTCTGGGCCGTCGGCATCGCGTTCGCCCCGCCGCACCAGATCTCCCGGCCGCGCAAGTCGGTCAACGGGACCGTGATCGCCCCGTCGCCGCCGCGGACGGGCATGCCGTCCGGGGTGATGGGCAAGACCGCCGCGATGTCGATCGCGGACCGGGTCAAGGACCCCAACGCCAAACCCCGGACCGCTTCGATGGCGAACATGGGCGCGGCCTGTGTCGCGTCCGCCGGTGCGGGGCTGACCAGCGGCTCGGCGGCGGCGATGACGATGCTGCCGGTCGTCCCCGACTACAGCCGGTTCCCCACCGGCCGCGACCTGCGGGAGACCCGCGGCGAGCTCGGCCTCGCCGGGCACTGGATGAAGCTGATGCTCCACTACCTGTTCATCTACAAGGCCAAGGCCCTGCCGGGCTGGCAACTGATCCCGGAGTGATCGACATGACGCTTGTGCCTCCCTCGTTCAACACGCTCGTGCCCGGGGCCGACCAGCCGGTCGCCGACCTCACCGGGGCGCCGTTGCCGACGACGTCCACGCTCAAGCAGCGCCGGTCGCTGGTCTTCCAGTTCACCCGGTTCGCCTCGCTGAGCCTGCGGATCATGCGGATGGTGATCAAGGGTCATCACTGACCCCGGGGACCGGCCTTCAGTCGTGGAGGTCGGTCACCCACTCCGCGGCCAGCGACCACGCGGAGAACGTCACCAGCCCGGCCTTGAACGCGCGGCGCTGTGCCTGACGATCCTCGCGCGCCGTCCTGGCCACAATCACGGTCGCGGCCAGCAGGTTCAGGGCCCCCAGACTGCATTCAGCCGGGTGCTGGAGTGACGACCGCCCAGCGGGGTCAGGTGCGTGGCGCCGGTGGCCCAGGCGTGCAGGTGTGGGACGGAGTTCGCGGCCAGCACACCCGCCCCGAACCCCGCGTAGGGGAGCTTCCTCATTGCCCCAGCCTGCCCCACTCGGGTGCCAGACGCCGGCGCCGGAGGCGTGCCACCCGCTCACCTCGGCGCCGAGTCTCACCTCAGGTGCCGAATCTCACCTCCGGCACCGAATCTCGCCGTCGGAGGCGAGATTGCGTACCCAACCTGAGACTGGCCGTTCGCCGGGGTCGGCGGGCTCGCGAGGGCGGAGAGCCCGGCCTGAGCCCTCCATCCCCGGAGGCCGGTAGCTGCCGGCTACACGCCGGCCGGGGCCGTCCCTCCCGGAGGGGGCACCCTCGCGAAGGGACACTCAACTCCGGGACGACGGTACCGCTGCCGAACCGCGGTGCGTGCGTCGCCACCACACCAGCAGGGCCACACCGGCGAGCAGTTCGAGGATGCCCGGCAGCAGTTGCAGCCACACCGGCGGCGGCACGGCCACCTGCACCCCGAACAGGGCCGGGGTGCGGCTGACCAGGTGCCAGCCGGCGTGATAGCCGATGGCGGCCCAGGTCGAGCCGGTCACCAGCCGCAACCCGGCCATCACCAGACCCATGGCCATCGCGGTGAGCGCGTAGACGAGCTTGCTGTCCCAGGTGCCGCCGCTGCCGAACGACACCACGTGCATCGAGCCGAAGAAGACCGCCGTGAGGATGGCCGACGTGATCGGTGACAGCCTGCTCATCAACGTGGTTTGCAGGTAGCCGCGCCACAGGATCTCCTCGGGCAGGCCCTGCAGCAGGAACGACACGGTGAAGGTCCACAGCGCCATGACGGCGAGGTCCGCTCCGGTCAGGACCGGGGCGTTGGGGTCGGCGTAACCGAGCAGGGCGATGAGCGCGAGTTGGCTGCCGACGAGGACGATCGCGACCCCGATGCCCACCTCCAGCCGGGTCAGGGCGCGGCCGGCACCGCCGCCGAGCGCCAGGTAGGTGGCCGGGTCGCCCTCCCAGCGCGTCCGGACGAGCCAGACGATCCCGAGGAGGGTCACGAACACGAGCAGGTGGGCCAGCGATTCGACCAGCCTGCCCTGAACGCCCACGGCGCCCAGACCCAGCACCACCAACTGGGCGGGGACGGTCATCAGCAGCATCAGGACCATCGTGAGCAGGATGCGGCCGGCCCTCGCGAGAAGCAGCCGGCGCTACGCGAGTAACGGGTGGGGTTGACCGGGTGGCCGTTGCTGGGATCGACAGGTCGTCCGTGATCGAGCGCCGGGTTCTGGGCTGGGGTGCGGTTCGTCATGATTCGACGCTAGGCGGGCCGGGGCGTCCGCTCCTCCCGCTGGGGTCACCGTCGCGGTCACGTCCGAGCCGTGACTTTCGTCACAGCCATGGGTGACCGGCGACGGACGACGTGACCGCTCGCCGCCCGTTGGCTGCCGCCATGAAGCGCGTGGTCGCGTGCTACTTCGGGCGGGGAGAGACGGGCGATCGACCCATCATCTTCACCGTCCTGTTCTGGTTCGGGCTGGCCTCACCGCTGCTCGCCCGCTGGTTCATGGATTCGTCCGGGGCCGTCCTGCTGCCGCCCGTCGGCCTGCTGGTGGCGGCCGCGGTCGGGTTGCTCGTCCTGTGGCCGCTGCTGCCCTGGTCGNCCGGGGGTCGCGCCTGGGTCTCCTGGGCGTTCTCGGCGATGGCGCTGGCCTTCTGCACCGCCGACGGCACGGGCAGCAACGTGCCCGTCCTGTGGATGGCTCTCGCGCAGGTGACCCTCACCCGCGGCGTCGCCGCGGCGGTGGCGACCGGGGTGGTCCTGCTGGCCTGGGTCGGGGTCGCGACCGTGTGGGTGTTCGGCAAGACCTGGGTGGATGCCGGGGTGGAGGCCGCAGGGGCCGCCCTGCTGTTCGGGTTCTGCATCGCGTTCGCGGACGTGATCGGCCGCGAACGGCGGGAGCGCCGGCGCGTCCAGGGCCTGCTGGCCGAGCTGGAGCGGGCCAACGCCACGCTGCACGAGCGCAACGCGCAGGTGCGCGAGTTGGCCGTCGCCGAGGAACGGGCGCGGCTCGCCCGGGAGGTCCACGACGCGGTCGGGCACCACCTGACCGTGGTCAAGCTCGGCCTCACCAACGCCCAACGGCTTCGTTCGCGGGACGAGGAGGCGGCGTGGGCCGCGGTCGCCGAGTCGCGGGACGCCGCGNGGCCCGCGCTGGAGGAGGTGCGCCGGGCCGTCCGGGCCCTGGGACCCGGCCCGCTGGCCCAGTCCTCCCTCGGCAGCGCGCTGGAGCGGCTCGCGTCGTCCTACCGGACCTCGGCGCTCGCGGTGGCCCTGGACGTCCGTGGACCGGTGCGCAAGCTGCTGCCGGAGGCGAAAGCGACGCTGTACCGGGTCGCCGAGGAGGCGCTCACCAACGTGCACCGGCACGCGCGCACGGCCACGCGCGCCACGATCGTGCTCAGCTACGAACCGGACGCGGTTCACCTGGCGGTCGAGGACGACGGGCGGCTCGAGGCCGAGCCGGCGGAAGGGTTCGGCCTGGCCGGCGCCCGGGCCCGGCTGGCCGCGGTGGGCGGGTCGATGGACGTCGCGGTGGCCCCGCAGGGCGGCCTGCGGCTGGCGGCCGCCGTGCCGGCGGGGGTGGCGTCGTGATCGGGGTGCTGCTGGTGGACGACCAGGCGCTCGTCCGTCGTGGACTGCGGCAGTTGTTGGAGCTGGAGACCGACATCGAGGTCGTAGGCGAGGCCGCCGACGGGCGCGCGGCCCTGGATCTGCTCGCGTCCGGGGTCGCGCCGGACGTCGCGCTCGTGGACGTCCGGATGCCCGGGATGGACGGCCTGGAGTTGCTGGCCCGGTTGCGGGCCGACCATCCGGGCGTTGCCGTGTTGATGCTGACCACGTTCGACGACGACGAGTTGCTGTTCGGCGGCCTGACCGGCGGCGCGGACGGCTTCCTGCTCAAGGACGTGGAGCCGGACGATCTGATGCGCGCTATCCGTTCGGTCCTGGGGCGGACCCTGGTGGTGGACGACCACATGGCCGGCCGGCTGATCGACCGGCTGCGGCCGGGCGAACCCGCCTCACCCCCACCGTCGGTCGAGCCGCTCACCGATCGCGAGATCGAGGTGGCCCGCATGGTCGCCGCCGGCGCCTCCAACCGGGAGATCGCCACCACCCTGTTCATGGCGGAGGGGACGGTGAAGAACCACGTCTCCGCAGCCCTCCGCAAGCTGGGGCTCCGGGACCGGACCCAGCTGGCCCTGGCGATGCGGGAGCGCTGAGGCGTCCCGGATGGCGTCCCTGCGGGTGGTGGGCTTTCCGGGGTGATTGCCTCGGTGCCTACAGGTCGCTGCCGGTGATGGCGGCGACGGTCTGATTATCGCCTGCCGGGGCGAGTAGTGCCATGGATCCCTCGGAGAGGTAGCGGCGTTCGTCGATGGTCCATTCATCGTTGGTGTCGGTCAGGATCATGCCGACGAGCCGGATCACGGAGGCTTCATTGGGGAAGATCCCGACGACGCGGGCTCGTCGTTTGATCTCCTTGTTGAGCCGCTCCAACGGGTTGGTGGACCAGATCTTGCGCCAGTGCGCTCGGGGNAAGCCGGCGAAGGCGAGCACCTCGGCTTTCGCGTCGTCCATGTAGGGCCCGATCTTGGGGATGCGGGCGGCGAGCTGGTCACGGACCTGTTCCCAGCAGGCGGCCACGGTCTCGGCGTCGGGTTGGGCGAAGATGGTGCGGAACAGCGCGGCGACCATGTCCATTTGGTTCTTCGGCACCATGGCGAGCAGGTTGCGGGCGAAGTGGACCCGGCAACGTTGATGCGCGGCGCCTTGGAAGCTGCGGCTGATCGCGGCCACGAGACCGGCGTGTTGATCACTGATGACGAGCCGGACACCGGCCAGGCCGCGGCTCTTCAGGTGGGTGAGGAACTTCCGCCAGAACACCTCGTCTTCGCTGTCACCCACATCCAGGCCGAGGATCTCGCGGCGGCCGTCGGCGGTGACACCGGTGGCGACCACGACCGCTTTGCTGGTGACCAGCCCGCCGCCGCGGACGTGGAGGTAGGTGGCGTCCAGGAACACGTACGGGTAGGCGATCTGGTCGAGCCTGCGGGTACGGAACCGGCCCACTTCTTCATCGAGGGCCTGACAGATCCTCGACACCTCGGACTTGGAGATCCCGGTGCCGCCCAGGGCTACGACCAGGTCGTCGACGTTACGGGTGGAGACACCGTTCACCCAGGCTTCCATGATCACCGCATACAGCGCCTGGTCGATCCGCCGGCGGGCCTCCAACACCGAGGGGAAGAACGACCCGGTCCGCAGCTTCGGGATCGCCAACTCCACCGTGCCAGCCTTGGTCATCAACTCCCTGGGCCGGGCACCATTGCGCTCGGTGACACGGTCGGGNGTGCGTTCGTAACGGGCCGCGCCGATCACCTGGGCCGCTTCGACCTCGATCAACTCCTGGAGCACGAGCCGGACCGACTCGCGCACCAGATCAACGCCGTCACCGGCACGGAATGCGTCCAACAGCTCGGACACGGCAGAATCAGACAGGGCCATCGGTGAGATCTCCTTCGATGCGTGCTTGGCCGTACACACCGAAGAATCACGCCGATGGCCCGCCTCTCAGCTCAGGCCACGCCGACCCCAAAACCCCACCACTCCCCGGGACTCTCACGCGTCCCGTCCGTCCCTGGTTCGGGTACGACGTTCGTGCGGCCCGCCCAGACCCGAGGCAGGGTTCCCGCACCGGCTCTCTCGTTGTCGCGCGACTCCCGGGTTCGGCGTGGAAACCCCGCGCCCGTTCTCATGGGTGGCACTGGATCTCTGATTCCTCCCGCCCCTCGGGTCCCGGTGGACCACACCGGCCTGGGTACCGACACCGACTCTCACTTGGTGCCGTCACCGACTCTCCGGTTCCGGCCCACCTCGGGTTCAGGTGGACCCCACACCCGGTCCCGGTGCGGACGCCGACTCTCGGGTTCCGTCCGCCCCGGGTCCAGCCGGAACCCCACACCCAGTCCCCGACTCTCGGGGTTCCGTCCGCCCCCGGGTCCAGCCGGAACCCCACACCCAGTCCCGGTGCCGACGCCCACTCGGGTTCCGTCCGCCCCGGGTCCAGCCGGAACCCCACACCCAGTCCCCGACTCTCGGGGTTCCGTCCGCCCCGGGTCCAGCCGGAACCCCACACCCAGTCCCGGTGCCGACACCGACTCTCGGGTTCCGTCCGCACTCTCGGGTTCGGTACGCAATCTCGCCTCCCACAGCGAGATTGGGTACCCAACGTGAGAGTCGGTACCCAACAGGAGACTCGGTACCCAATGTGAGAGTCGGTACCCAACAGGAGAGTCGGTACCCAACTCGAGACCCGGCACCCACCTGAGAGTCGGTACCCAAAGTGAGAGTCGGTACCCAAAGTGAGAGTCGGTACCCAACTCGAGACCCGGCACCCAACTCGAGACCCGGCACCCACCTGAGAGTCGGTACCCAAAGTGAGAGTCGGTACTCAACCTGAGAGTCGGCACCGAACAGGAGACTCGGTACCCAACCTCAGAGTCGGTACCAACGAGAAAGCCGGTGCAGACGGCGATCACCTCACCCTGGGCGGACCGGCGGCGCCAAAGCGACGGCCGATGGCTCCGGCCCGGCCGTCTCTACCGGGCGGAACGCGGGGCTCGACCGGTACCCGGACCGGGGTTAGGCTCGACGCAGGGGAAAGCCACCAACGCCCCCGGACGCGCGGACGAAGCCGTCCCGCCCGGACGCACCGATCAGGTGAAGGAATCCACTCACGATGAAGGAGCACTCGTTCACGTCCCTGCACACCATGGGACAGCAGCAGGACCGGCGCAGTTGGGCCGAGCCGTACAAGATCAAGGCGGTCGAGCCGCTGCACCTGACGACCCGCGAGCAGCGCGGGAAAGCCCTGGCCGAAGCCGGGTACAACACGTTCCTGCTGCCCAGCCGGGACGTCTACATCGACCTGCTGACCGATTCGGGCACGAACGCGATGAGCGACCGGCAGTGGGCAGGCCTGATGCTCGGGGACGAGGCCTACGCCGGCAGCGAGAACTTCTACCACCTGGAGGAGACGGTCCGGGAATGCTACGGCTATGAGTACCTGGTGCCGACCCATCAGGGCCGCGGCGCGGAGAACATCCTCTCCAGCGTGCTGATAAAGCCGGGCGATCACGTCCCCGGGAACATGTACTTCACCACCACCCGCTTCCACCAGGAGCGCAACGGGGCGACCTTCCACGACGTCATCGTGGACGAGGCGCACGACACCTCCTCGCTGTTCGAGTTCAAGGGCAACGTCGACCTGGACAAGCTGCAGCGGCTGATCGACGAGGTCGGGGCCGACAAGATCCCGTACGTGTGCGTCGCGGCGACGGTGAACATGGCAGGCGGCCAGCCGATCTCGATGGCGAACCTGCGCGCCGTCCGCGAACTGACCGCCCGCCACGGCATCCCGATCTACCTCGACGCCACCCGCGCGATGGAGAACGCCCTGTTCATCAGCGAACGCGAGGACGGCTATCTCGGCAAGCCGATCGCGGAGATCCTCAAGGAGTTCTGCTCCTACACCGACGGCGCGACCATGTCGGGCAAGAAGGACCCCATCGTCAACATCGGCGGCTGGCTGTCGACCAACGACCGCGAGGTGTTCGAGGAGGCCCGCAACCTCGTCGTGGTGTACGAGGGGCTGCACACCTACGGCGGCATGGCCGGACGGGACATGGAAGCCATGGCCATCGGCATCCGCGAGGCGCTCAACGACGACTACATGAAGAGCCGGGTCGGCCAGGTCCGCTACCTGGGCCTGCTGCTGGAGCAGTGGGACATCCCGTTCGTGAAGCCCGTCGGCGGCCACGGCATCTTCCTCGACGCCCGCGGCTTCTACCCGCACCTGGATCAGGAGCAGTTCCCCGCCCAGATGCTCGCCGCCCAGCTCTACCTCGACTCCGGCATCCGGTCGATGGAACGCGGCATCGTGTCGGCCGGCCGGGACACGGTCACCGGCGAGCACCACCACCCGAAGCTCGAACTCGTCCGGCTGACGATCCCGCGGCGGGTCTACACCCAAGCGCACATGGACGTGGTGGCCGAGTCGGTCAAGGCGTGCTTCGACCAGCGCGCGTCCGTCCCAGGCCTGGCGATGACGTACGAGCCGAAGTACCTGCGGTTCTTCCAGGCACGGTTCGAGCCGCTGCCGACCTAGTCGGCGCGCCGTCGGAGTGCCCGCGGCCCCGGGCTTGCTCGGGCTGCCAGCATGGGAGGGTGACCCGCAGCCCGCAGCAGCTGACCCCGCGGAACTACGACCCGCCCGCGGTGATCAGCCCGCTGTTCGCGACGGCCGGGGCGGTGGCGCTGGTCTGGGGGTGCTGGCGGGCCCTCGTCGACACCCAGCGCGGGCAGGTGCTGGACGAGTTGGCGCTGCGGGGCTCCAACATCGGCGCCTGGCGGTTGGACAGCCAGCTGCTGACCCTGCTGGAGAGCGTCTCGCTGCAGGCCATCGCCGGCACCATGCTGGTCGTGTTCCTGCTGGCCCTGCTGCGCAAGCAGTGGCTGACCGGCGTGGTGGCCGCGGTCGTCGTGGCGGGGGCGAACGTGACGACCCAGATCCTCAAGTACTGGGTGTTCAGCCGGCCGGCGCTGGTGCCTGCCGGGACCGGAATGCCGGACGCGAACACGCTCCCCTCGGGTCACACCACCGTCGCGGCCTCAGCCGCCGTGGCTCTGCTGCTGGTGGTGCCCGTCGTCCTGCGGCCGCTGATGGCGCTGGTCGGCGCCGCGGGCATGACCGCCTTCGGCTACGCCACCCTGATCAACCAGTGGCACCGTCCCTCCGACGTCCTCGCCGCGGTCTGTGTGGCCGCCGCGTGGGGTTCGNCCGGAATCCTCGTGCTGCGCCTGACCAGCCGCGCCCACCACCGCAACACCGGACGATCGGGGCCCGGGGCGATGTTCGTGGCCCTGCTGCTGATGGGGCTCGTCGGCCTGGGCGGTGCGGCCGCCGCCGGCTACGTGCTGTGGAACGTGGACCTGGCCACCGCCACCCGCACCCAGCAGTTCCTCGCCTACGCGGGCGGGGCGGCCGCGCTGGAGGGGCTGTCCGCCGGTGCCATGGGGATCACGCTGGCCTTCCTGCAGACCATGCGGCCGACGCTCAGCCCTGCTGCGCAGCCCGCTCCCGCGACACGAGGTTGACGAACACGTCCTCGATGCTCGCCTCGACCGGCTCGGCCACCGCGTCGACGAACCCTTCCTCGCGCAGCCGGACGGCCAGGGCCCGGGCCGCGGCCTCGGGATCGTCGGCCTTGCGATCCAGGACGGCGTGCAGCGTCGCCCCCGCGAGGTAGGCCTCGCTCACCCCGGGTGCCCGGTCGAGCCAGTGCAGGGCGGCTTCGGCATCGCCGACGGTCAACTCGACGATCTGTTCGGCCATGAAGTCGTGCCGGATCTGGGCCGGCGAGCCCTTGGCGATGATCCGGCCGCGGTAGATGAACGCCAGTTCGTTGCAGTGGCTCGCCTCGTCCATGTAGTGGGTGGTGACGAACAGGGTCACCCCNCGGCTGGCCAGGTCGTACAGCAGATCCCAGAACTGGCGCCGGGCGGTCGGGTCCACCCCGCCGGTCGGCTCGTCCAGGAACAGCAGTTCGGGCTCGTGGATCGTGGCCGCGCCGAGGGCCAGCCGCTGCCGCCAGCCGACGCTGAGGTTGCGGGTCAACTCGTCCTCGCGGCCGTGGAGGTCCGCCATCCGCAGCACATACTCGCGCCGCTCGGCGAACACATCCTTGGACAGGTCGTACACCCCGGCGTAGAAGGTGAGGTTCTCATCGACCGTCATGTCCTCGAACAGGGCGAACTTCTGCGACATGTACCCGATCCGGCGCTTCACCCGCTCGGCGTGCCGGACGACGTCCTGCCCGAGCACCAGCGCCTGCCCGGCGTTCGGCCCGATGGTTCCGGTGAGCATCCGGATCGTGGTGGACTTGCCCGACCCGTTCGGCCCGAGGAAGCCGAACACCTGCCCGCGCGGAACGTCGAAGTCGATGGCGTCCACGGCGGTGAAGTCGCCGAACCGCTTGGTCAGCCCGCGGACGGAGATCGCCGCGTCCGGATCCAGCGGGGTGCCGCGCAGCGCGTCCGGATCCCAGGTCATCGTCTCCCCTCACTCGGCCAGCCGCCGCCGGGTCGCCGCCAGCGCCGCCCCGAAGATGATCACGGCGAACACCGCCATCATCCCCAGCGGGAACGCCAGCGCCTCGAGGCCGCTGCCCTTGATGAACGAGGCCCGCAGCACCTGGATCGCGTAGGTGAGCGGGATCACGTAGCTCACCGGCTGGATCCAGGCGGGCATCGAATCGATCGGGAAGATGAAGCCGCTCAGCACGAAGCTCGGGATCATCACGAACATCACCATCTGCTGCGCCTGCTGCCTCGTCCGCGAGACCAGGGAGGTCAGCAGTCCCATGCCGATCGCGGTGAGCATGAACAGGAACAACCCCAGCGCCACCCAGAACGACCCGTTGAACGGCACCTTGAACCAGAACAACCCGACCAGTGCCACCAGGCTGAGCTGGCCCAGCGCCAGCAGCGTGTAGGGCGCGACCTTGCCCAGCAGGTACTCCCCGCGCTGGATGGGGGTGACGAACATCTGTTCGAGGGTGCCCGACTCGCGCTCCTTGACCACGGCCTGGCTCATGATCGCCATCAGCGACAACAGCAGGATCGCGGCGGCCAGCCCGGGAATCATCGAGTTCACCCCCGCGAGGGTCGGATTGAACAGGACGCGGACGCGGGCGTCGATGCCGGGCGCGTCCACCGACATCCCCTGCGCGACCAGCCGGGCCTGGTTCTCCCGGGCCACGATCTGGGAGGCGTAGCCGGCGCCGACGGAGGCGATCTGGGAATCCGAGCCGTCCACCACGATGCCCAGCGGGGCGGTCTCGCCGCGGTCGAGGTGCGCCTGGGTGCCCTCGGGGATCACGAGGGCCAGCTTGACCTTGCCCGTGTCCATCAGCCCCTGCAGCTCCCCNTCCCCGGCCGGGTGGGACACGATCGTGAAGTAGCCGGAGCCCGCGAACGCGCTCTCCAGTTGCCGCGACGTGCTGGAGCGGTCGAGGTCGACGATGGCGGTGGAGATGTTGGTCACGTCCGCGGCCACCACGTAGCCGAAGAGGATCAGCTGCAGCACCGGCATCAGGAACAGGGCCCGGACGAGGATGGGGTCCCGGCGCAGTTGCAGGAACTCCTTCCACATCAGCAGCCGCACCCGGCCTGCGTTCATCGGGTCCTCCTACGGCGGTAGAGCACGGCGGCCAGGGCGAGCACGACGAGCGCGAAGCCCGCCAGGGATACCAGTTCCGGCCAGGTCTCGGCGAAACCGGAGCCCTTCAGGAACACCCCGCGAGCGATCGTGATCATGTACCGGCCCGGGAAGATCCGGCTGAGCCACTCCAGTGGCCAGGGGATCGACTCCAGCGGGAAGGCGAACCCCGAGAGCAGGAAGCCAGGCAGGAAGGCCAGCAGCAGCGCGATGATGTTCGCCGAATCCAGGGTCGGAGCCAGGGACGACACGATCAGCCCGATGCCCAGCGCGGAGATCACGAACAGCACCCCGCCGACGCTCAGCACCAGCAGGCTGCCGCGCAGCGGCAACCCGAACAGGAACATGCCCACCAGGCCGATCACGACCATGTCGATGAACGCCAGCATCGTCCAGGGCAGCAGCTTGCCGACCATCAGTTCCAGGTCGCGCAGCGGGCTGACCTGCATCTGTTCGGCGGTGCCCTGGTCGCGCTCGCGGACGAGGCTGACCGCGGTCTGCTGGATGGTGACGATCATGATGATCACGACCATCAGGCCGGGGATCAGGAAGATCGCGGACTGCCGTTCGGGGTTGTACCAGGTGCGTACCCGCGGCTCGAGTTGGCCGGCGGCGGTCACGTCCAGCCCCTGGGCGTCGGCCCAGCTGAACGTCAGGCGCTGGCCATAGACCTGGTTGAGCGCGATCGCGTACGCCTGGCCGATGCGGGCGGTGTTGGGTTCGCTGCCGTCCAGCAGCACGGCCACCTCGGCCTTCTCGTTGCGGGCGAGGCTGGCCGCGAACCCCGGCGGCACGACGACCGCGATCCGGGCCGCGTTGGTGTCGAAGGCCTCGTCCACGGCCGCCAGGTTCTGCCCCTCGCCCACCACGTGGAAGAAGTCGGACGCGGCATAGCTGCGCAGGTAGGCGCGGCTGGCCGGCGTGTGATCCTGATCGACCACGAGCGTGGGCACGTCNCTGACGTCGAAGCTGATCGCGTAGCTGAACATCAGCAACTGGACCACCGGGATGAGCAGCGTTGCGGCGAGGGTGCGCGGATCGCGCCGCAGGTGCTTGACCTCCTTGACGCAGATGGCCCACACGCGGGTGAGGACGGCCCTCATCGGGGGCCTCCGCATCGTCCGGCGGCACGGGCAGGGCCCGGCGGGGGCGGCTTCGGCCAGGTGGGCGAAGGCGGTCTCCATGTCCACGGGCACCGGCCGGACGTGCGCGGTGGTCTGGTGGGCCGCCAGCGCGGCGCGCAACGCGTCGGGGGCGGCACCGGGGCCGCCCGCGGAATCCCACAGCACCCGGACGACGTCGCCGTACAGGTGGGAGCCCAGGACCTGGGGCAACTCCCCGATCCGGGTCAGGATGTCCCGCGGGTTGTCGCCGGTGGCCTCCAGCAGCGTGCCCGGGACGAGGTCCTTGATCTGGTCGGGGTGCCTTCCTGCTGGATGCGACCGGCGTCCATGAAGGCGACCTGGGTGCAACGCTCGGCCTCGTCCATGTACGGGGTGGCGACGAGCACGGTCTTGCCGGCACGGTGCAACTCGGCGAGGATCCGCCAGAACTCCCGGCGGGACACCGGGTCGACGCCGGTGGTGGGCTCGTCCAGCAGCAGCAGGTCCGGTTCGTGCATGAGGGTGGCCGCCAGCATCAGCTTCTGCTTCATGCCCCGGACAGCTTGCCGGCCTGTCGTCCGGCGAACTCGTCCAGGCCCATGCTGACGAGCAGGTCGTGAGCCCGGGTGCGGCGCTGCTCCCGTCCGACGCCGCGGATGGTGGCGAAGAAGTCGATGTTCTCGGCGACGGTCAGATCGGGGTACATCGAGAAGCGCTGCGACATGTAGCCAAGCCGCGGCGTCACCCGGCCCGGGGCGTGCCGGACGGACGCGCCGAACACGTCCGCGTCGCCGGACGTGGGCCGCTGGACGGTGGCCAGCATCCGGATGAGCGTCGACTTGCCGGCCCCGTCGGGGCCGAGCAGCCCGCAGATCGACCCGGCGGGGATCACCAGGTCGACCTTCTCGACGGCGTGCACGTCCCCGAAGCGACAGGTCAGCGCCTTCGTCGCGACGGCCGGCAGCGCGTCCTGCCCCGCGGGGAAGGACGTCGATGCGGGCGTGGACAGGGTCACTGGAATGCCACGTCCACCGGCAGCCCGGCCTTGAGCGTGCCCGTGTTGTCGGTGACGCTGACGCGCACCTCGTAGACGAGCTTGACCCGCTGCTCCTTGGTCTCGACGTTGTTGGGGGTGAACTCGGCGGCGGAGTTCACGAAGGTGACCTTGCCCTCGAACACCGTGGAGCTGGAGTCGGTGGTCACCTTGACCGCCTGACCCACCTTGACGTCGCCGATCGAGGTCTCCGCCACGAACACCCGGACGAACAGGTCGGCCGGATCGGTGAGGGTCACCAGCGTCTTGCCCGGGCTGGTGTTCTGGCCGGCGTTCGCGGTCACCGTGACGACGGTGCCGGCGTGCGGCGCCGTGACGGTGGCGTAGCCGAGCTGCAGCTTGGCCAGGTCGACCGCAGCCTTCGCTTGCTTGACCCGGGCGTTCGCGGCGGCCACGTCGGCCTTCGTGCCGTCGTCCTTGGCGTTCTTCACGGCCGCCTCGGCGGCCTTCACCCCTGCTCGGCCTGGGTGACCTGCAGCTTGAGCGCCTTGTTGTCCAGTTTCACCAGCGGATCTCCGGCGGCGACGGTGTCCCCTTCGGCGACCTTCACAGACGTGATCCGGCCCGCGATCGCGGCGGCCACCTGGTAGTCGTTCGCCTCCACCGATCCGGTCGCGGTGTTCGCCGAGGCGGCCGCCTGCTGCTGCGACTGCCACCAGAACCAGCCGGCCCCGCCCAGCAGGAGCAGGACGACAACGGCTATGACCGCCTTGGGCGGTCCCTTGTGCGTGGCCATGACGGTCACCATCTCCTCATCATCGGGTTCCGGCCAGATGGCACGGGGTCACGTGGACTTCCAGGGGAACACCGACGGGCAGATCCGTGTCGGTGTCGAGGACGAGGTCGACCGGCACCGCGCGGGTGAGGTGGACCTCGTCGGTGGGGAACGACGTCGGTGGGTAGTCGGCCCGGTCGCCGACCCGGGCGAGCGTCCCGGTCAGCGGCGCGCTCATCCAGTCGCCGGTCACGCTGACCCGGTCGCCGACGCAGGAACGGACGAGCTGGCCGGGCGATAGCCAGGTGGTCAGCCGCCGCGCGGTGGGACGGACCACCGCCGCCGTGGCCCCGGGGCCAGCAGGGTGCCCACGTCCGGCATCGAGACGACGACACCGTCCACGGGCGCGGTGACCACGGCCCTTCCCCGCGCGGTCTGGGAGATCGCGACGCCGGTCTTCGCCGCGTCCGCCGCCACCCGGGCGACCGACTTGAGGCCGCGCAGCTGGGTGCGCGCGTCCGCGAGTTTGGCCTTGCCGGAGGCGATCTTGCGCAGCCCGTCGTGGGCCTTGGCCAGGCCGGTGGCGATCGTGTCGAGGGCGCGCACCAGCTTCGGGATCGCCACCTTGAGGGTCGCGATCGCCGTGACCAGCTGCGCCCGCGCCGCCACCAGCGTGGCCTTCGTCGTGGTCAGCGTCTTCACCTGCTTGGTGAGCGCCTGCACGGTGGCTTCGAGTTGGGCGCGCTGCTCGGGCGGCGCCTCGGGCGGCAGGGCGGCCAGCGCCGCCTTGGCCTGCGCGAGGGCCGGTTGCAGCTGGGCGAGGCCCCCTCGACCTGAGCCAGCCCGGTCGTCACCTGGCGCAGCTTGCCGGGCAGGGTCCGGGCGGTCGCCCGGGCCTGGGCCAGCTTGACTGTGAGCTGGCCGCGGAGCCTGGTGAGTTTAGCGATCGCGTCCTGCGCCTTCACCTTGGCCTCGTCGAGGTCGGCTTCCTTGTCGTAGGTCTCCTGAATGCTCGTGTCCAGGATGGCGATCTGCCGCCGCGCGACGTCCGCGTCCGCCTCGGCCGACCGGATGTCGAGCTTCAATGCCGCGTCGTCGAACACCAGCAGCGGTTCGCCCGCGACGACCCGGTCACCGACCGTGACGTCCGTCCGCAGCACCCGGACGAGGCTGCCCAGCCCGAGGGACGTGGTCACCGGCGAGAGGTTCGCGGTCGGCCGGCCGAGCGAGGCCGATGTGGTCGAGAAGCCGGCGTCCAGGTTCACCTTCGGCATCGGCAATGCGGGAGCCTGGACCTCGGCGCTGTCGTCCACGACCTTGGCGATGACGGTGTACCCGGTGTCGGCCGCGCACCCGGCAAGGCTCGTGAGGGCGACCACGAGGGCCAGCCCGAGGGCGAGGCGTTTCACGGGGTCACCTCGGGGAGATCGAGGGTGCGCAGGTAGAGCCCGACGACCGTCCTGACCATGTCGTCGCTGGGCAGCACCGGGTCGTCCGGGCTCATCCAGCCGTCGATCGCCACGAACACCATGAGTGAGCCGACGAGCATGCGGGCGCTGGCATCGAGGTTGGGGATCCGGACGACATCGCGCCGGTCGAGTTCGGCCAGGAACTCGCGGATATCGCCGAGGATGTGCACCGGGACGGCCTCGCGGAACATGTTCCGCATCGAACCGAGGCTGGCCGCCTCGCCGATCATCAGGCGCAGCAGCGCGATCGAGGTGGGGGTCATGAGGTGCCGCAGATAACCCCTGGCCAACTGGAACAGAACCTCGGGCAGGTTCTCACGGGTCGCCCGCAGTTCGGGTCGCTCCGCGGGTGCCAGCAGGCCGGTGAGCTCGTCCACCACCACGCTGCGGAGGAGGACCTCCTTGCTGGGGAAGTACGCGTAAAGGGTCTGCTTGCTGACCCCGGCCGCCTGGGTGACCGCGTCCATGCTCGTCCGCGCGTAACCATCGCTGAGGAACAGCTCGCGGGCGGCCAGAGCGATCTGCCGCCGCTTCGCCACCGCCCGCGGGGAGGTTCGCGCCTGAGTCACAATCACACTGTACGGTTCAGTTTGAATGCGCGCAACGCGATTCTCCGGAATGTCGAAGGGGCGGTGCCTTCCGGGCGGCCGTCCAAGGCCGCAGGCTCAACACCCGGGTCTCGACAAGCCCGACCGCCGGGAGAGGAGGTCGGGCGCCGGCCGGCCCGGGGTCTCGACAGGCTCGACCGCCGGGAGAGGAGGTCGGGCGCCGGCCGGCCCGGGGTCTCGACAGGCTCGACCGCCGGGAGAGGGGTCGGGCGCCCGGGGTTAGTGAGCCGGCGCGATGTTCGGCGATCGAGCTTGTCGAGATCCCGAACTCGGATGCTCGATCCGCTAGCTCGTTGGCTCCGATCGCTGTCTTGAACCTTGGCTCCGGGAAGTCGGGCGCCCGGGGTTTGTGAGCCGGCGCGATGTTCGGCGATCGAGCTTGTCGAGATCCCGAACCCCGTCCTCGATCCGCTAGCTCGTTGGCTCCGATCGCTGTCTTGAACCTTGGCTCCGGGAAGTCGGCCGCCCGGGGTCTCGACAGGCTCGACCGCCGAGATGAGTCGGCCGCCGGCTGCCCCGGGGTCTCGACGGGCTCGACCGCCGGGATTGGACGGCTCGGCCCCTGCGACCCGGGGTCTCGACGGGCTCGACCGCCGGGAGTCCCCGGGGTCTCGACAGGCTCGACCGCCGGAAGAGGAGCTCGACCGCCCGCTCCTCCCCGGGGCTCGACAAGCTCGACCGCCGGGAACGGACGGGGCACGACCGGCGGCTCAGCTCACATGGGGTGGCCGGCGCCGTCCATGAAGTTCATCAGGTCGGGCGGGAGCACCGTGAACGGCCGCATCATCTCGGTGTCCTCGTGTTCGAGGATGTGGCAGTGGTACATGAATCGTCCGGAGTGCCGGGCGAAGCAGGCTCCGACCGTGACCACTTCGGCGGTGATGACGTTGTCGTCGTCGTCCCGCTGTCCCGGATTGACGCGCACGGTGTCCTTCCAGCCGGTCTCGTTCTGCTCGACCGGCAGCGGCGTCCTGGTCGCGAACTCCCACTCGGTGGCGCCCTTCGGGACCGCGTAGGGCACCGGGCCGGGCAGCGCCGGGTTCTTCGGGACGAGCGCGGCCCGGCTCAGCACCTGGTACTGGCACAGGTGGACGTGGAACGGATGGGTGTCGGGGCTGAGATTGATCACCTTCCATAGGTGCCACGCACCCTGCGGGATCATCGCCATCGACGCGTCGGTGAACCGCTTGCCGACGGTGACCAGACAGACTCCGGGCAACTCCGGGACGGTCACGCTGATCCCCGCGGGCACCTTCACCAAGGCGCCGGTGGCGTCCACGCCGTCGACGAGGTCGTCGTGCAGGTTGCAGCCGCGGGCGTCGGCGTCGTCGCTGGGCGCCAGTTCGTGCAGGAACAGCATCGTCTGGGTCAGCACCGCCCCGCTGGCGTCGCGCCGCGGCAGCCCGAGCTCGTCGCGCAACACCACGTCCTCCTCGCGGAGGGCGACGTAGGTGTGCCCGTGGTCGTGCGGCAACGCGTCGTGCCCGTCCGGGAGCCGGACGAAGGCCGGGTCCAGGGCCATCCCGGCGATCGGATGCCCCTTGAGGCCGGGCTTCGCGGGCCCGGGCCGCAGGTCGAACCGCATCACCTGCGGGATCGTCCGGAAACCCTCGGCGTCGGGCGTCGCGATGTCGTCCGGTGACCCGAGCGGGGCGCCGTTGAAGGGGGCGGCGGCGCTGTTGTAGACGACCACGTGCGTGAAGCCCCGCTGGGCGACCAGGCCGAAGTCGATCAGCACGTCCGCGCGCTCCCCGGGNGCCAGGACGAGGCCAGCCGGCAGTCCCACCGCGGCGCCGAGCAGGCCGCCGTCGGTGCCGATCTGCTGGACGCACTCGTCCGGCAGCGGGGTCGCGGTGGCCTCGTCGGGGCGGGTGAGACCGTGGAAATGCAACCGGTAGGTGCGGGCGTTGCTGCCGTTGACCAGGCGCAGCCGGTGCACCTTGCGGCTCACCGCGCACCGCGGCCAGGCCATGCCGTTGACCAGGTTCACAGGCGCGAACGCCTCCCGAACGCCGACCTGGACCTTGTGCAGCAGGCGTCCGCTCAGCGCGCCGGTGGCGGTGCCGTCGACGGTGTCGAGGTTGCGATCCATCAGCACGAGCGGGATCTCGCGATCCCGGTCCGTCGGCAGCCCGAGGGTGGTCTCCAGCGGGTCACGGACGAGCCACATCCCGGCCAGGCCGGCGTAGACGTTGAACCGGGTCACCCCCATGCCGTGGTCGTGGTACCAGAACGTGGGGGCCGCGCCGGAGCGGAACGTCCGGTGGCTGCCGTCGTGGCCGTCCATCGGCCAGGTCTCGCGTGGGAACTCGTACTCGACCAAGCGGGTCTCGCCGTTGCCGATGACGTTCTCGGCCCAGCCGTCGGAATCCGGCGAGGTGGGCCCGCCGTGTAGATGGACGACGGTGAAGGCGTCGAGTTCGGCCACGTGGGCGGCCTCGTCGGCGTCGGGTCCGGCCCCGGCCGCGCCCACTCGACCGGGATCGTTCATGGAGCCGCCGAGGGCTTCGTCCACGACCACGTGGGCGTAGGGCATGGTGCCGGTGAGGTGGTTGCGATGCCGCACCTTCACGGTCGTCCCCGCTTCGACCTCGACGACCGGACCAGGCAGCGTGCCCTCGTACGTCCAGGCGGGGGTGGGCGGCAGTTGCGGGTGCAGTTGGGCCGTGGCCGGCATCTGGTCGAGCCAGAGTCTCCGGTTGGGCCCAGGGGTCGGCAGCAGGCGGGCCGGACGGGGCATCAGGGCGGCGCGGTCGAACAGGTCGGCCGGCGCGGTCAGCTGGGCGTAGGTGATGGGAGGCATCGGGTGGACCTTCCTGGGGAGGGGCTTTCCCGTCAGGAGGCGGGCACGGGCCCGTCCGATACCCGGGGTGGTAAGAGTGCGTAGGTCCGGCGCTCCCGTGGGCTCTTTGGCTCCCGCACGAGCGCGTTCGCCGGCCCAGTGCCCGGTTGCCGGCGGCCCTCGTCCGTCTCGACTGGCTCGATCGCCGCACCGGACGACCCTCGTCCGTCTCGACAGGCTCGATGGCAGGACGCGGGCGGCGGTGGCTCAGGGGCCGGCTCACCCGGCGCGGCGGGGGCTCCTCGACGGGGACGGGGCCGCCGTCCTGGGTCTTGGCGGCCTGGCCCTCCACGTCCGGCTGCCGGATCCGGACCGAGTGTTCCACGTCCTCGATCGCCCAGTTCACGGTGTGCGGGATGTCGTGCCAGGTGCTATCGCGCCAGAAGAGGGCGACGGTGTTGATGATCGACCAGGACAACGCGAAGAAGGGGAACAGCAGGATCGAGCCCCAGTCGCCGATCCAGCTCTTGTCCTCCAGTTCCAGGGCCAGCCAGGCCAGGAACGCGATCGCGAAGTACCCGACCAGCACGAACGTGATCATGCTGAACCACAGGATCGAGAAGTCGTTGCGGTAGATCGCGTCGATCACCACGGCCAGTGAGCCGGCGACGCCGGCGATGCCGGTCACGAGCAGGCCGGTGGAGAAGATCAGCGAGTCGACGGCTTGCCGGTGACCCCGCGGNATCGCGCGCCATAGCCTCGGGGTGCACAGCGGGATGCACTGCAGCGCGCCGACGGCCCACCGGTAGCGTTGGGTCACCGATTGCCAGAAGGTGAGCGGCTGCTCGTCGTAGAAGATCGCGTCCGGGGCGTACGCGGCGAAGTGGCGCTGGGCGATGGCGTTGAGCGTGAACTCGATGTCCTCGGTGGTGGAGTGGGTGTCCCAGCCCTCGTCGCCGAGCAGGTCGAGGCTGAACATGAACCCCGTCCCACCGACGGTGCAGACCGGGATGCCACGCCGGGCGCGCGGGTGGTAGAAGAAGCGCGACTGCATCAACCAGAACATGCTGGACAGTCCCGCGACCCGGGACGACGAGGGGTTCTTGCCCACCCGATAGCCGGCGGCCAGCTTGTGGCCGGCGTTGAGTTGCATGTTCATCGCGTGCAGGAAGTCGCGGTGGACCACGTTGTCGGCGTCGAAGACCACCACCGCGTCGAACTGGCCCCGGTGTTCGGCCAGGAACCGGTCGAAGAACCACTTCAGGGCGTAGCCCTTACCGCGACGGGCCTCGTCGAACCGCTCGTAGACGCTCGCCCCCGCCTGGCGGCAGATCTCGGCGGTGTCGTCGGTGCAGTTGTCGGCGGTCACGAAGACCTGGAACGCCTCGGCGGGGTAGCTCTGCCGGTGCAGGCTGCCGATCAACTGCCCGATGACCTGGGCCTCGTTCTTCGCGCAAGTCACGACGGCGAACCGATGGGTGGCAGTGGAACGGGGACGGGTCGGGTTCAGCCGGCCGAGGGAGGAGATGCCCACCAGGAAGTTCCACAGCCCGAACACCAGCCCGGCCATCCCGATCACCCGGAGGATCCAGACGACGATGTCGACGATCACGTGTGCCTTCCGTCCGGGATCGGGGTCTGGCTCCGACCTCCGCCCTGTCAGGGTATCTCGCCCCGACGCGGTTCGACGCCAGCACGGCCGGGCCGGCGTGCTCGGCCGCCGGGCCGTCCGGTTCGAAAGGTGGGCGCGGCTTGCGTATAGTTGTCGCTCGGTCGGCAGCGTCCGTCGGCCGCCTTAGCTCAGTCGGCAGAGCGGCTCACTCGTAATGAGCAGGTCTGGGGTTCGATTCCCCAAGGCGGCTCCCTCGAATGCCCCCGGGGATCCGGGGCCTCTTGCCTTTCCGCGGCGCCTCAACCAGGCTCTGACAAGGTCGGACGCAGGGTCAGCAGTTGGGCCAGTGCGCCCACCGGACCGGTGCTGTCGTGCAGGATGCTGCGGGTGAGCCCCGCTCCGTCCGGGCCGAGAGCAACGACCGTCTGGAGCCCCAGCCACTCCCCGCGGGGCTGGACGAAGAAGTGGGCGGTCAAGTCCAGATTGGGGAAGGCGACCTGACGTGGGTCGACCCGCACCGTCATCCCGTTCGCCACATCCATGAGCCCGGCGAAGCGAGCCAGGTCACTCATGGGTTCGTCCGCCAGGAGCGGCAGCGGGGTGCGCACCCAGGCNGAAGCCGTCCCTGGTTCGTGCAGGACGCGGCGCACCTCCAGGGACGCGATGAATCCTCCAGGCCACTGGGTGACGCCGCGCCACGGTTCTACGCGTTCCGGTGGCGGCAGGGGTGGCATGCCCGGCGCCGCGAGTTCGGCGGTGTCGCTGCTCGCCAGCAGCCAGGCGCGCAGCCGGATCGCATCCCGGCCATGGTGGGCCAGCCGGGCTTCGACGAGTTCCACCGTCCGTCCCGGCCGGAGGATCCGGACCTTGGTGGTGACCTCTCCCAGCGGGATCGTGCCGAGGATGTCGTAGGACAGCCGGCCGATCGCCAGACCGTCGCCGCGGCGGGCGTCGCGGTCGGCTTCGACGAGGTGGGCGAGCAGGCCGAACACGGGCGCGACGTGCATCTCCGTCGGTTCCCAGGCGCCGCCGACGTGGTCGGTGGAACGGAACCGGTGCGCGTCCAGACGCTCGAAGTAGGCGTCCATCGGCGCTCCTCGGCTCGGGGACCCAGCCTAGGGCAGTCGGGTCAGCCCATCAGGTCGTGCAGCTCCATCGCCGGCAGTGCGTGCGGGGGNTAGGCGACCGGGCGCGCGGGGACCCCNGCCACGGTGGTGTAGGGCTCGACGTCCTCCAGGACGACCGAGCCGGCGCCGATCTTGGCGCCCTCACCCACCCTGATGTTGCCGAGCACCTTGGCGCCGGCGCCGATCATGACGCCGCGGCCGATCTTCGGGTGCCGGTCGCCGCCGACCTTGCCGGTGCCGCCGAGGGTGACCTCGTGCAGCATCGAGAAGTCGTCCTCGACGACGGCGGTCTCGCCGATCACCACCGAGGTGGCGTGGTCGAACATGATGCCCTTGCCGATCCGGGCCCCNGGATGGATGTCCACGGCCCAGACCTCCGAGATCCGGCTCTGCAGGAACAGCGCGAGCGGGGCCCGTCCGTTGACCCAGTAGTGGTGGGCGATCCGGTACGCCTGCAGCGCGTGGAACCCCTTGAAGTAGAGCAGGGGCACCGAGTAGCCGCGGCACGCGGGATCGCGGGACAGCACGGCGCGCAGGTCCTCCCGGACGGCGACGCCGATCGCCGGGTCATCCGGCAGCGCGGCGGAGATGAGGTCGCGCAGCGAGAGCGAGGTGATGGTCTCGCTGCCCAGCTTGCTGGCGAGGATGAAGGAGAGGGAGTCCTCCAGCCGTTCGTGGGCCAGCACCGTCGTGTGCAGGAAACTGGCCAGCGCCGGCTCGGCCGCGGCGTCCGCCGCAGCCTCACTGCGGATGCGGTTCCAGATCTCGTCTCGGTGGGTCATCACTGCCTTCCTGGTCGGGCCGGCCGTTCGGCCCCGGGCCAGCTGAGGGACGATCCCGGAGCACCCGTTGACGCTTCAACAACCTGCGCTCCCCGATAATCCCGATCTTGCTGTCAGATACCGGGAACTGGCGGTCCGGACGAGATGACGGTCTCCGGCCGGGCAACAGGTGTCCGGACGGGGAACCCGACCCATCAGCGCGGCCCGGACCGGCGGGCGTCAGTCCAACAGGTCGGCGTAGAGGACCGAGGACAGATACCGCTCCCCGAAGGACGGGATGATCACGACGATCGTCTTGCCCTGGTTCTCCGGGCGCCCGGCCACCTCACCGGCAGCCGCCAGCGCAGCACCGGACGAAATCCCCACCAGCAGGCCCTCCTCGGCAGCCGCCCGACGGGCCAGGTCGACCGCGGTGTCGGACGAGACGTCAATCACCTCGTCGATCACCGATCGGTCGAGGATCTCGGGGACGAAGTTCGCCCCGATCCCNTGGATCTTGTGCGGGCCGGGCTGGCCGCCATTCAGGATCGGCGACTCCGCCGGCTCCACGGCGACGACCGTCACCTCGGGCTTGCGCTCCTTCAGGACCTGCCCGACGCCGGAGATCGTGCCGCCCGTCCCCACCCCGGCGACGAAGATGTCGACGCCACCCTCGGTGTCGGCCCAGATCTCCTCGGCGGTCGTCCGCCGGTGGATCTCGACGTTGGCCGGATTGGCGAACTGGCGAGCCAGGATCGCGCCCGGGGTCGACTCGGCGATCTCGTTGGCCTTGGCCACCGCGCCCCGCATCCCCTCGGGGCCCGGGGTCAGCACGAGTTCGGCGCCGAAGGCGCGCAGCAGGGCGCGGCGCTCCTTGCTCATGGTCTCGGGCATGGCCAGCACCACGCGGTAGCCGCGGGCGGCGCCCACCATGGCCAGCGCGATACCGGTGTTGCCCGACGTGCCTTCGACGATCGTCCCACCCGGCTGCAGCTCGCCGGACGCCTCCGCGGCGTCGATGATGGAGACGCCGATGCGGTCCTTCACGGAGTTCGCCGGGTTGTAGAACTCCAGCTTGGCCAGCACGGTGGCCCCGGCCTCGGGGAACAGCCGGTTGATGCGCACCAGCGGGGTGCGTCCGATCAGCTTGGTCACGTCGTCGAAAACGGTCATGCGCGGACGCTAACGAGCCACGGGACGGACGGCAAACAAACGTAGTACCTATGGTGCTGCGCCCGAGCTTCGGGCACCTCCGGGGCCAGACAGGACGGGTGCCGGCCGGGCCGGGCCGTGCTTCGCACCCACGCCGGCGAGCATCCGTCGCGGGTCCGAGCGGTCGCCCTCGGTGCAGGTCGAGACAGTGGTAGTGCTTGGTCAGGAGGGCGGGCCACGCGGTCAAATGTCCGGCGAACCAGGACCGCTCGCCGGGCCACCCGCCACGCCGGCGCCCGTCCAGCTCCGCCACTCCGGTGCCGCGGTCAGCGGCAGCGCGTCCCGTCCTTCGGCACCTTGCCGCGGGTCAGGTAATCGATCACGATGCGGTCCACGCAGGAGGACTTGTTGTTGCCGAACGTCCCGTGCCCCTCCCCNTCGTAGGTGACCAGCACGCCGGACTTCAGCCGCTCGGCCATCGTGACCGCCTGCTGGTAGGGCGTGGCCGGATCGCCGGTGGCACCGATCACCAACAAGGGCTTGGCGCCCTGACCGCGGATGTCCAACTGCACCTGCGACCGGACGGGCCAGACGGGGCAGCCGACGCCTGGCCCGAAGTACTTGGCGAAGATGGGGGCCTTCTTCTGGTCCTTGGCCCACTGCTGCTCGGCGTCGGCGACCCCTTGNTCGTAGTTGTCGGCACAGCTGATGGCGATGAAGGAGTAGAACATCGAGCCGTAATGGCCATCCTCGCTGCGGTCGTTGAGCAGGTCCGAGGCGCGCAACAGGCGCGCCCCACGTCCGTCCATGGCGGCGTCGATGTCGGCGGCCAGCGCGTCCCAGGCGGGAATGCCGCCGTAGAGGTAGGCGGCGATTCCCGTGGCGGCCAACCCNTGGGTCAATGTCCGGTCCCCCACCCGGATCGGCTTGGCGTCGAGCGAGTCCAAGAAGGTGGTGATCGAGTCGAGGATCCCCTGCTTGGACGACCCCAGATCGCACTTCTGCGACGCGCACCAGGCAGCGAAGTTGCTCAACGCGAGGTCGAACCCCATCGCCTGGATGACGCTCTCGTCGTCGGTGATGTCGACCGCGGCATCCAGGACGAGCCGGCCGGTGTTCTGGGGGAACAACTCTGCGTAGTACGCCCCGATCTGGGTGCCGTAGGAGTAGCCCAGGTAGTGCAGGGTCGAATCGCCCATGAGCGCGCGCAGCAGATCCAGATCACGCACGGTGTCGATCGTCGAGATGTGGGCCAGCAACTCGCCGGAATGCTCCCAGCACGACTTGCCGAACTCGTACGAGCCGACGACGAGCGCGTCGGTCTCGGCCGGGGTGTCCGGGGACGAGTCGAGGGCGTTGAGGGCGTCGGTCTCGGCATCGCCGTAACACTTCACCGGGGTCGACTGACCCGTCCCACGGGGATCCCAGCCGATGATGTCGTACTGTTCCAGCCCGTTGGAGTTGAAGCCTGCCAGCAGATCGATGCCGGAGCCNCCTGGACCGCCGGGGTTGATGAACAAGGTGCCCAGTTTGGGCGTCGCGGTGGCCTTCTGGCGGGCCATCGTCAGCGTGATGGCCTGCTTGCCGGGGGCGCCGTAATCCAGCGGCACCTTGATCGAGGCGCACTCGAAGGGGTCGCACGGCTTCCACTGGACGTTCTGGGACAGGTATCCGCTCAGGTCGTCGCCGGCGGGAGCGGCCGTGAATCCGTCCGGGGCGGCGTTGGACGGCGGGAAGCTCGGCCGGTCGATGTCCTTGCCGGGAGTGTTCGAGACCCGGATCACCTCACCAGCAGTCGATGGGCTGGACGAAGGGACCGGCTGCGGAGCCGGATCGCAGGCGGTCAGCAGCAGCCCGGCGGCGACCAGCGCCGCAACCCTCATCCCACGCACGGGCACACCCTACTTGCCACCCCTAGCTCCTGGGCAGCGACGGGACGGCGGACGATCGGGGGCAGGCGTCGGCCAGCGGACACCGCTGGACGCCCTCGGCGGTGCGGACGAGCACCTGGTCGGCGGGGACGGCGTGCCCGACGACCACACCATCGCCGTGCGGGGTGCGGACCTTCGTCCCGATCCCGGGCGCCTTGCCCTGGAAATCGACGTACAGCGGATGTTCGTAGGCGATGCAGCACATCAGCCGTCCGCAGGCGCCGGAGATCTGCAGCGGGTTGGCGGGCAGGTCCTGGATCTTGGCCATCCGCAGCGAGATGGGTTCCACCGGTAGCCGCATCAGCGCGCAGCAGAGCTCCCGTCCGCAGCCGCCGATCCCTCCCACCAGCGCCGCCGCGTCGCGCGCCCCGATCTGCCGCAGGTCGACCCGCGACCGCAGCGCCCGCGCGAGATCCCCGATCAGCGCCCGGAAGTCGACCCGGTGCGGGGCTTCGAAGTAGATGACCGACAACTGGTCGAAGTCCCGGCTGCGATCCAGGAAGTCGACCGCGACCACCTTCATCGGCAGGTCGTGCACCGCGATCAGCCGCCGCGACGTTTCGGCGATCTCGGCTCGGCGACGCCGATTGGCCGCGTCACGCNNAGAAGGTCGTCCTCGGTCGCAGGCCCCGCGCACACCGGCAACTCCCCGGCCCACTCGGTCTGGGTGGCCGGCCACACGCACTGGGCGACCTCCGGGNCCACCCTCGGTCGGCACCAGGACCCAGTCGCCCGGCGAGAAGCTATGCCCTCCGGGGTCGAGGTAGTGCAGGCGGCCGTGGGGCTCGAAGCTCACGGCCATGACGCTGGCCACGGCGTCAGTCTAGGGGTGACGCCGTCCGGACCCTGTTGGTCACGCCTGCTGCTTGGCCAGGCGGTCCTTCTCGCGGCTCTTGCGGAAGCTCCGATCGAGACCGAAGCCGCCCCCACCGACGGTCATGAACAAGATGCCGACCGCCGCCAGGATCAGTTCCAGCTCACCGACGAAGCCCGAGCGACCCTGGACGAAAGGACTCCACGGTCCCCAGAGCACGAACACGAGCGCCCCCGCCGCGATCAGCGTGATCCCCAGGCCGGCGACCCGGACGAACAGGCCGAACACGAGCGCCACCGCGATGAGCAGCGCCGACACGCCCGTCACGATGGCCATGATGCCCGGTTCGGGGATGCGGGTCTGGGCGAAGCTGGCCTGGGCGGCCGGGATGTTGGTGACGATCTCCAGTCCACGGACGAGCATGATCGCGGCCGTCACCAGTCGCAGGAGGAACAACCCCAACGATCCGAGGAACCGGTCGGTGTTGCGGCGGTGGACGATCACCGGTTCGGGCGCCGCCGCCGGTGGCGCGTCCGAGGCGGCCAGGGCGGCCTGTCGGGCCTCGCGCCGCGCGGCGCGTTCGGCGGCCAGCTTGCGCTCCTCCTCGGAGAGGGCGCGGGTGGCGTCGTCCGGTTCGGTGGGGTCGCCTGGGAGGCGGCCGCGGCGCCCGCGACACCGGCAGCCGCCAGCGGCAGGGTGGCTTCCGGCCGGTACAGGTCATCGGTGGCCACTGAGCGGGGTGCCGGTTCGGTCGGGGTCCGGTCGTCCGGCACCTCCACCGGTGGCGCGAGCTCCTCGCTGATCAGCTGGGTGGGGCGGTCGGCGGGGTCGAGGCGGTCGTGGATGCGCGTGGCGTCGTCCTGGGCCGCGACGGAGGCGTCGGCCGGGACGGGAGTGTCCGCGGCCGTGACGGGCATAGCTGGCTCTTCCTGGGTGGGCCGCGGAGGTTCGGCCTCAACGGCCGGACGTTCCGTCTTGTCGAGGGCCGGTTCGGCGGCGCCGGGGCGGCTTCGGCGGTGGTTGAGGGCTGCTCAGGCTCCGCCGCGATCTCGGCGGACGGCGCGGCACCGGTCTCGTTGGGGCTTGCCTCAGCCTCGGCGGCACCGGACTCGTCGGGCTGGGCGGCGACCGGCTCGGCGGCCATGTCCTCGGCTGCTACGTCCGGCCCGGTCCGGGGCGCGGGAGGCTCGTCGGCGGGACCGCCTTCGTGGAGTTCCTCGTCCGCCGGTGCCGCGCCCTCGACCTCCTGGCCGTCCGGAGCCTGCTGCGGGGCCTCGTCCGCCTGGACGCCGGCCTGAACCTCCTCATCGGCCGGGAGGTCGTCCGTCGCCCGGTGTTCATCGGCGGCCTGCTGGTCGCCCAGGGGTACGACGTCGTCGGCCACCCGCTCGTCGGCAGCGGGTTGACCGCCCTCCTCGGCCAGCGGGGTGTCGTGGGCGCCTGGCTCCACGGATGCCGCGCCCTGGTGTCCGTCGGCGGGCACCTGCTGCTCCGCCGGCGTCCCGTCGGCGGGTTCATCCTGCCTGGGCGCGACCGGTTCGTCGGTCGCCGCGGCGTCCTCGAACGGCGCCCATTCGTCCACCTGCTCCTGATGGAACTCCCAGGGGGCGGCTGGTCGGGGTTCGTGTCCTGACGTGGTTGATCGGTCACCGGTCGTCCTTTCGCCACGGCTGCTCGCTTGCCGTCCATGCTCGCATCGGGCCTGCGCCCCGTGGCTGACCGACACTCCCCGGCCCGGTTCTAGGGCGGTGGGGCGAGCGAAAGCATCAGCGACTCCATCGCCAGCAGGGGNGCCACGTTGCCCTCGATGGCCGTCCGGCAAGCCAGGATGGCCTCGATCCGGCGCAGCGTGCCTTCGGCTGAATCCCGCTTGGCCACCACGTCGATCTCACCGCGCAGCTCGGTGTTGATCAGCCCGACACCCGCCCGGGTCTGGACGGTCAGGACGTCGCGGTAGAACGAGGTGAGCTCGGTCAGCACCCGATCCAGGGCATCGCGCTGCAGCCGTTTCGCCCGGGCCTTCTGCTGATCCTCCAGCTCCTTCAGCGCCGCCTGCGCGTTGCGCGGACGGGCTCCNTTGGCGCCGAACCCGAGCGCCTCGGTCAACTCCGCCCGCTCACGGGCGTCCAGTTCGGCGGTGGTCGCGGCGGCCTCCTCGTTCGCCGCGTCGACGACATTGGCGGCTGCGGTCAGACAGGCTCCAACCGAGGTCAAACGGGCCGGCAACCGGAGCACCTCGTTGCGGCGGATCCGGGCCTGTTCGTGCCGGGCCAGCATCCGCGCCCTGCCCACGTGCCCCTGGGCGACTCGGGCAGCGAAGGACGCCATCACCTCGTCGATCCCGTCGCGGCGCTGCAGGAGTTCCGCCACCGCGGCGTTGCTGGGGGTGGTCAGCTCCACCCGGCGGCAGCGCGACCGGACGGTGGCCACGACATCGTCCGCCGTCGGGGCGCACAGCAGCCAGACCGTCCGGGGAGCCGGTTCCTCCAATGACTTCAGCAGCGCGTCCGCGCCGCGCTCGGTGACCCGGTCGGCGTCCTCGACGAGCAGGATCTGGTGCCGGGCCAGGGTAGGCGCCATCGCCGCCCGCCGGACGAGTTCGCGCACCTCGTCCACCCCGATGGACAGCATCTCGGTGCGGACGATGGTGACGTCCGGGTGGGCTCCCGAGAACACCGTGCGGCAGGTCTGACAGGTGCCGCAGCCCCCGTCCGGGCACTGCAGGGCGGCCGCGAACGCCTTCGCCGCGATCGACCGCCCCGATCCGGGCGGACCCACGAACAACCACGCGTGGGTCATCGCGTGGCGGCCGTCGTCGCGGCCGGCCACCGCCCGCTGCAGGGTCGCGATCGCCTTGTCCTGACCGATCAGGTCGGCCCAGACCCCGTCGTCCTCATGACCCCAGCCTGCCCCCGGTTCCGACAGTCCCGCGAGCAGCGGGGCCAGCCGGGCGCGCACCGCCGCATGCAGTTCCCCCGCNGGCTGCCGGGCGGGCAGGACGAGGTAGCGCTCCGGGTCGGCAGCAGCCAGGTCGAGGAAGTGCTGCCGGACGCGCGCGTGGAAATCCTCGTCCTCGCCCTCCAGCCGGTCCTTCTCAGCGATCTCGCCGACCGCCCGGTGCGGTTCGAGGTCGAGCAGCACCGTGAGATCCGGACGAAGGTCAGCGGTCGCCCAGCGCGCCACCTGGGTGACCTCGCCGAGGTCGAGCACCCGGCCGGCACCCTGGTAGGCCAGCATCGAATCCACGTACCGGTCCGACACCACGACGGCGCCGCGCGCCAGCCCGGGNGCCACCACCGCGTGCACGTGATGGGCCTTGTCAGCGGCGTACAGCAGGGCCTCGGCCCGCGGGGCCAGGTCGCCGGTGGCCGGGTCGAGCACGATCCGGCGGATCTGCGCGCCCACCGGGGTGTCGCCGGGCTCGAACGTCACCACGACCTCGTGGCCGAGTCCGATGAGCCAGTCGGCGAGCAGGCGCACCTGGGTGGACTTGCCGACCCCGTCGCCCCCTTCGAACACCACGAAGAGCCCGCTCACGGGTGGATCACCTCCGGCCGCAGCCGCCGCCACAGCTCGGGCCAGTCCGCGGCGAACTGGGTGCGGGCGTTGGCCACGACGCCCAGCATCCGTTCATAGGTGCGGCCGGCGTCGAAGATCTCCGCGGCGCTGAGCCCCTGCAGGTCCCGGGCCCGGCCGGCTTCCGCGGGACGGACGGTCGGCGCGAGCGCCGCGGCGATCGTCCGCAGCCGCTTGGCCAGCGTCCGCGCCGGCTTCCCGAGCACTGGACGAGCGACCTCGGCCAGGGCCACCGCGCCTTGGGCGCGCCGGGCCGCCCGGGCCCAGCGGGCGTCGTCGCCGAACTCGGTCAGGGTGCGGCACTGGTCGCACAGCGCCTGCACCGCCGATTCCAGCTCCTGGGCCAACACCGGGCCCGCTTGGCGGCCGGCCACCTGATCCAGCGCCGGGGTGCTGCTGGCCTCGGCGAGCAGATCCAGCAGCCGCCGGTACCGCTCCCCGTTGAGGATCGACCGGCTCTGCTCGCCCAGCACCGCGTCGACGAGGGTGCCGGCCCGTTCCAGCCACCCGGGGCCAGCATCGGGGCGAGGCCGGCCAACTCGCCGCGGAGGGCCGCCACCTGGGCGCGGACGGCGTCGTCCGCCGCCCCGGACGTCCGCACGGCCAGGTCGACCGCGAGCAGGGAGCGCCACCGCAGCCACAGCCGGCCGGCCACGAACTGCTCGATCGGCGCGGTCGGACGCACCGTCCCAGCCGTGCGAACGACACCGAGCCGCTCGCCGAGGGTGGCGAACTGGTCCACCCGTCGCGCTCCGGCACCGCTCAGGATCGCTTCCAGGGCGGCCAGCTGCGGCTCGGTCAGGTGGCGGACGACGAGGGTCACGTTGCGGAACGTGGTCGCCCGCCCGTCCCGTCCGGTGACCGTGGCGCGTTCGTCGCTCAACTCCCCAGCACCCGCTGCTCGGCGTCGACCAGGTGGAACGGATGGCGACGCCGGACGACCGTGAACTGCGGCGCCAGCACCGCGCCGCGGCGGAACGGCAGCACGGTAGTCGCGAAATCGAGCGGCAGTTCGTCCTCGGCCGCTTCGCTCTCCTGGTCGACGGGGACCATCGGCTGCCAGCCGGGGGCGCGCAGCACCCACTGGCCGGTTTCGGCGATGCGGCCCAGGGCGACCCCACGACAGCAGCCGCAGGTCCGGGGTGTCGAGCACGGTGGAGGTGGATTCGACCAGGGGCCGCGCCACCAGCCGATGCACCCCGGTGGCCAGTCCGACCAGGGCCGGGACGACCGCCCCGAACGGCAGGTCGAACCGCAGCACGCCGGGGTGGGCTCCATCTCAGGACTTCTTGGTCGTCCGGGCGGTGGTGGTGCGCTTCGCCGTGCGGGTGGCCGCCGTTCGCCGGGTGGTGCGTTTGGGGGCCGGCGGTTTGGCTCGCTTCTCGGCCAGCAGTTCCGCGGCCCGATCGGCGGTGATCGTCTCGACCGAATCGGTGCGGCGGAGGGTGGCGTTGGTCTCGCCGTCGGTCACGTAGGGGCCGAACCGGCCGTCCTTGACCTGCATCGGCCGTCCGGTGGCGGGGTCGGCGCCCAGTTCCTTCAGCGGGCCGGACGTGGCCCGGGCCGTCCGTCCGCGCTGCTTGGGCTGGGCGTAGATCGCCTCGGCCTGGTCGAGGGTGATGGTGAAGATCTGCTCCTCGGATTCCAGCGAGCGCGAATCGGTGCCCTTCTTCAGGTAGGGGCCGTAGCGGCCGTTCTGGGCGGTGATCGCCTCGCCGTCGGCCGCTGTGCCGACCGGGCGCGGCAGGCTCATCAGCCGGAGTGCCTGGTCGAGGGTGACGGTGTCGAGGCTCATCGACGCGAACAGCGAGCCGGTGCGNGGCCTTGACCCCTTCGGAGCGTCCTCGGGCAGCACTTCGGTGACGTAGGGGCCGAAGCGTCCGCTCTTGGCCACGATCGGGTAGCCGGACTCGGGGTGGGTACCCAGCGGCGTCTCTTCCCCGGCCGGCGTCGCGAGCAACGTCTGGGCGGCCTCGACGGTCAGTTCGTCGGGGGCGACGTCCTCGCCGACGTTCGCCCGGCGCCCCTCGGCGTCCTCGACGTACGTGCCGTAGCGGCCGACCCGGACCACGATTCCCGAATCGCCCAGCGGGAAGGTCGACAGCTCGCGGGCGTCGATCTCACCGAGGTCGTTGACCAACCGGTGCAGCCCNTCGTGGGCGGCCCCGTCCGGGCCGAAGTAGAAGTCCTTGAGCACCTGCAGCCGGGCGGCCTTGCCGTTGGCGACCTCGTCCAGGGTTTCCTCGAGCTCGGCCGTGAAGGTGTAGTCGACCAGCTTCGGGAAATGCTCCTCCAGCAGCCGGGTGACCGCGAACGCCAACCAGGTCGGGACGAGCGCGGCGCCCTTCTTGAACACGTAGTCGCGGGCGGTGATCGTCCGCAGGATCGAGGCGTAGGTGGACGGCCGGCCGATCTCCAGCTCCTCCAGCTTGGCCACCAGCGACGGCTCGGTGTAGCGCGCCGGGGGNCGCGTGTCGTGCGACTCGGCGGTCAGCTCGGCGGCGGCGAGCGCCTGGCCAACGGTGAGGCGGGGCAGCCGCGCCTGGGCGTCGTCGGAGGTCTCGTCGTCGTCCACGCTCACCACGTAGGCCTTGAGGAAGCCCGGGAACGTGATCGTCCGGCCCGAGGCCGCGAAGCTCGCCCGTCCGGTGTCGAAGCTCTCGCCGGTCGCGGCGTCGGTGACGTGCATCCGCTGGGGCAGGGTCGCCCCGATCCGGACCGTGACCGATTCGCCTTCGGCGTCCTTCATCTGCGAGGCGAGCGTGCGCTTCCAGATGAGCTCGTACAGGCGGAACTGATCGCCGTGCAGGCCGGTCTGCTGCGGGGTGGCGAAGCTCTCGCCGGCCGGACGGATCGCCTCGTGGGCCTCCTGGGCGTTCTTCACCTTGGACGAGTAGACCCTCGGCCGGTCGGGCAGGTAGGCGCCGCCGAACAACTCCTTGACCTGGGCCCGGGCGGCCGCGATCGCCGTCGAGGAGAGGGTCACTGAGTCGGTTCGCATATAGGTGATGAAGCCGCGCTCGTACAGCTCCTGGGCGACCGACATCGTCCGTTGGGCGGTGAAGCCGAGCTTCCGGCCGGCCTCCTGCTGCAGGGTCGTCGTCCGGAACGGCGCGTACGGACGGCGGGTGTACGGCTTGGCGTCCACCGAACCCACCGAGAACGTCGCGTCGCCGAGCGCGGCCACCACCGCCTCGGCCTGCGCGAGGTCGAGCTGGACGACGCCCTTGCCGACCAGGCGGCCCTGCGGGTCGAAGTCGCGGCCCTGGGCGACCCGGCGGTCGCTGACGTGGGTCAACCGGGCGGCGAACGTGGCGGGCTCGGACGCGTCGGCGCCCTGGGCCGCGAAGATCGCGGCGATGTCGGCGTAGGTGGCGGCGCGGAAGGCGATGCGCTCGCGTTCCCGGTCGACCACCAGCCGGGTCGCGACGGACTGGACGCGGCCCGCCGACAGCTTCGGCATGACCTTCTTCCACAGCACCGGGGACACCTCGTAGCCGTACAGCCGATCGAGGATGCGCCGGGTCTCCTGGGCGTCGACGAGGTCGGTGTCGAGGTCGCGGGGTTCGCCGCGGCCTCCTCGNATGGCGTGCGGGGTGATCTCGTGGAAGACCATCCGCTTGACCGGGACCTTCGGCTTCAGCTCGGCGAGAAGGTGCCACGCGATGGCCTCGCCCTCGCGGTCCTCGTCCGTTGCCAGGAAGAGTTCGTCAACGCCGGCGAGCTTGGCCTTGAGTTCCTTGATCGTGCTCTTCTTGTCCGGGCTGACGACGTAGAGGGGTTCGAAGTCGTTGTCGACGTTGACCCCGGTGCGGGCCCATTTCTCGCCCTTGTACTTCGCCGGGACGTCGGCGGCGCCGGTCGGCAGGTCACGGACGTGGCCACGGCTGGACTCGATGACGTAACCGGAGCCCAGGATGCCCGCCAGGCTGCGCGCCTTGGTGGGGGACTCGACGATCACAAGTCGTTTGGTGGTGGCCACAGGCATTCCTCATCCGTGCTGGGTGACGGGGGACACTGTAACCATCTCGCGCCAAGGGCCGCGCGTCGAGCCGTCGCATCGGGTGCCCCGGGTCAGCCCCGCCCGGTCGATCGAACACAGCCGGGCCCGCTGCCCGAGCCCGGTCGCCGAGGCGTCCGCGAGGCGCAGTCGGCGCCGGGCCCCGGGTCAGGCGCGTCGCAGCATGCCGTCGGCGATCACCGTCCGAAGCCGCGGCAGCAGGTCGGCTGTCAGATCAGCCGAATCGACCTCCAGCAGGTCGGCGACGGCCCCGATCAGGTCGGCGAGCGGCAGATCCCCGTCACAAGCGCCGAGGACGCCGCCCAGCGCGGTATCGACCTCGTGCGCCCGGCAGAAACCCGTCCCGCTGCGCAGGACGATGTGCTCCGGATCCTCGGCACCGGGTTGCCCCAGCGTCTCCTGGACGACGTCGTCCGCGAGCCGCCAGCGGGAGGCGAGCAGCTCCCCGTCCGGCAGCCGCGAGGCCGTCACGGCAGCCGGGTGGTCGGCGAACGCCTGGCCGACGGGCTGTTGGACGCGGTGGGGCCACTCGTCGAACCGCAGGTCCGGCTCGTCGCGGCCGGTGTTGTAGAGGGCGATCCAGCCCATCCCCACGGCGGTGATGCCGAGGGTCTCGAAGTAGTCGAGCCATTCGGCGTAGCGNGCGGGGTAGTCCGGTGCCCCGGCGAGGCCGGCGTCCGCGAGCCAGATCTCGATGTACTCGGCAGGGTCGAGCCGCTCGCGTTCGATCACCAGCACGTCGCAGCCCGTCGGGCGGATCCACTCGGCCAACCGTTCCTGCCAGGGCCGGTCGGTGATCGCCCAGTTGGCGAGCACCTGCAGGAGGCCTCCGGGGTTGAGGTGGGTTGCCGCCCCGCTGACGACCTGCCGGACGAGGTCGTCGGCCGGCAGGGAGCCCTCGCGGTAGACCAGCCGTTCGTCCGAGGGCGGGGACATGACGTACGGCGGGTTGGTGAGGATGAGGTCGAANCCGCTCCCCGCGACCGGCTCGTACAGGGAGCCCTCCCGCAGGTCCGGTTCGACCCCGTTCAGGGCGGCGGTCAGGTCGGCCAGCACCAGCGCGCGCGGGTTCAGGTCAGTGGCGACGACGCGCTCGGCGCGCCCCGCCGGGTGAAGCGCCTGGACGCCGCAACCCGTGCCGAGGTCCAGCACCCGGCCGAGGGGGCCCGGGACGGCGAGTTGAGCCAGGGTGGTGGATGCCGGCGAGATGCCCAGGACGAAATCCGGCCTCAGCGCCTGGTCACGGCCGTCCAGCGTCGGGATGAGGTCGCTGACCACCCACCCGTCGAACTGGCCCTCCACGGCGTACGGACGCAGGTCGAGCGCGGCGCGGACCCCGCCTGAGGTCCGGACGAGCAGGGGTGGAGCGCCGGTCGGCAACGGGTTCGAGGACGCCGCAGAGTCTCCGTCGCTGAGGGGCTCGGGCTCTCCGGCCACGACCCCAACCACCCGCGAGCCCGTCGAAGCCGCGGCCACGTGCCGACGCGTTGCTGCCGCGGCCAGCGGCGAGTCCGTCGAGGCGGCCGTCTGAGGGTCCGTCGCCGCGTCGGTCGCCGTCGCATCGGTGGCTGCCGCGGCCGGTCGAGCAGGGCTCGGCGCCTCAGGCACCTGCGAGCCCGGCGCTGCCGCGGCGACCTGCGGCTGCGTTGGAGCGGCCGCCCCGGGTCAGTCGGAGCCGCGGCCACGTGTGGAGGCGTTGCTGGCGAGGCCAGCGGCGAGCCCGTCGAGGCGGCCGTCTGAGGGTCCGTCGCTGTCTCACTCGCCGTCCCACCGGACGCTGCCGCAGCCGGTCGAGCAGGGGACGGCGCCTCAGGCACCTGCACACCCGCTGCTGCCGCGGCGGCCGACTGCGGGTCTGTCGCTGCCTCAGCTACGTGCGGAACCGTAGCTGCGGCGGCCACCTGCGAGTCCGTCGAGGCGGCCCCGAAGATGTCCGTGTCGGCTCCCTGCAGGAGCGGGGTCAAGTCACCCAGGGCCCTGGCCGCCGCTTCGGCCGGCACCTCCTGCTGGAGCATGAGCAACCGCACCAGCGTGGCCAGTTCATCGTCCGCGGTTCCAAGGGCGCGCTGCGCAGGGATCGTGACGTTCCTGCCCAGAGCCGCCACGGCTTCGGTCCCCAGGCGCATCGATACGCCGTCGACGGTGTAGCCGACGGCTCGCAGCCGATCGGCCAAGTCGCGGAGATGCTGGTGGCGGGGCACGGGGACAGCTTGCCAAATCGTGGTCGCCACGGCGATCCGCGCCATCGGAGGCGCAGGCCCCGGGGCATCACCGGCTCCCGCTGGCCCCATCGCTCTCTCTCGGGCATCACCAGTGCTGCCGCCCCGCGGGGCAAGGGGCCGCCTCCGGCTTCCGTGCCGCCCTGCCGGCGGGCGTGCACCCGCGCCAGTTCGCGGTGCTGCGATTCCTCGCCGAGGGGAGCGGCAGCGGCGCGTCGCAACGCGCGATCAGCGCGGCGCTCGGCATCCCGCCGAGTCGCCTGGTGGGACTGTTGGACGAACTCGAACGGCAAGGATTGGCGGTCCGCGACCCTGGACGACCAGGCCTGAGGCAGCCTCCGTCTGCGGGTCGTCGTACCCCCGTGCGGCTCACGCCCACCGGTGAGGAACTCGCGGCTTCCCTCGGCGAAGTCAAGAACATCGCCGGCACAGATCGGCCCGGCGCCGCCGCACCCACACCGGCTCGGCCCCGCCCGCGTCCCCTGCAAACGCCGGTGGCGGCGCTACCATCGCCGCTCCCTCAGGGAAACCGCGCGTTGGGGCAGCTGAAGCACCAGAAGACCGCGATCCCCGCCTGCCCCTGAGAGGATCACCGTTCCGCCGTTCACCGAACTTCGATCGAGGCATCCGCGGCCGCACCCAACGGGTAGCGGAACAACTGACGCCCGCTTCTGGCTGACCGCGGACAGGTTGGTGTCGGAGCCGTAGCGGACCACGACGCTGGCAAGCGCCGGGGTTGACCCGCTTGATCGTGTCGCGGCGCCACGCCACCTTCCCGACCGGACGTCCCATGGCCAGCAGGGCCTCCTCAGTCGGCACGAAGATCAGTCCCACCTTCGGATCGCAGGCGGCGTGGCCGGTCTGACCGGGACTCGCGGCCTTCGAGAGGGATGGCCGGGTCATCGGTTCGATGGGCCACGATCACCTTCGGGTTGTCCAGGAACCGGAGCCGCGGAAGCTTCCACGAAGCGTCCCGTCACAGATCCGGTTCCAGCCCACGATCGTGCTGTGCCGGGCTGCCGCGGGAGCGTCGAATACCCCTCGACACGTGCCGCAGCCGTGTTGTCGGCACCGGCTGGCACCCTTGAGCCGTGGGGCTACCGGAATGGATGGTCGATGATCCTCGGGTTCGCCACGTCCACCACCGTCCAGCCACCGCTGGGGACCAGGTGCCCTATCCCTCCTGGGTGTCGGCGCAGGTGCGCGGCAAGCTCAGCGAGGCTGGGGTCGGGGCCCTGTGGCGGCATCAGGCGGAGGCCGCGGAGGCGCTGTTCGAAGGTGCTCACGTAGCCATTGCAACCCCGACCGCTTCGGGTAAGTCGCTGGCCTACCTGCTGCCGATCCTCACCGCCACCGCCGAGGGACGTCTGGGCTTCGCGACGCAGAGCAGGCGACCGGCCCTGGTGACCTCCCGACGCCCACACACCGCGCTGTACCTGGCCCCGACCAAGGCCCTTGCCCACGACCAGTTGCGCGCGGCCACTTCCCTCGGGATCGACGGTTGGAAGCTCGCGACCCTGGACGGTGACTCCGACGAGGTGGAACGCAGGTTCGCCCGGGAATTCGCCGGCTACGTGTTCAGCAATCCGGACATGCTGCACCGGTCGATCCTGCCCAACCATCCGCGCTTCGCCCGTTTCCTCGGCACCCTGCGCTACGTCGTGATCGATGAGGCCCATCGCTACCGCGGGCTCTTCGGCGCCCATGTGGCCGCTGTCCTGCGCCGCCTGCGCCGGCTAGCCAGACACTACGGCGCTGACCCGGTGTTCGCTGCGGCCAGCGGTACCGTCGGCGAACCCGGCGATCTGCTGGCACGGCTCGCCGGTGTCGAGGAGGTGACCGTGGTCGATCGGGACGCTTCGTCCCGTCCCGCGCTCGACTTCGTCCTCTGGCAGCCGGCCGAGGATCCGCACCGGGAGACCGCCGCGCTGCTGGCCCGGTTGGTGGACGAGGGTCATCAGACACTCGCGTTCACCTCCTCACGCGTTCAGGCGGAGCTCGTGGCTGAACGAGCCAGGCATCGGGTGAGGCATCCCGAGCGGATCGCCACCTACCGAGCCGGCTACCTGGCCGACGACCGGCGGGCTTTGGAGGCGGGCCTGCAGACCGGTGCGCTGACCGGGGTCGCCGCCACGAACGCTCTGGAACTGGGCGTGGACATCTCGGGGATGGATGCGGTGATCACCTGCGGCTTCCCCGGCACTGTCGCCGCCCTCTGGCAACAAGCCGGACGGGCCGGTCGCGCGGATCGTCCCGCTCTGGCCATGCTCGTCGCCCGTCCTGACCCTCTGGACACCTATGTGTGCGGACACCCCGAGCTGGTGTTCGGCCACCCTGTCGAGGCGACCGTCCTCCACCCTGACAACCCATACGTGTTGTCGGCCCAGCTGGCCGCCGCCGCGCAAGAACTGCCGCTCCGTGACACCGACCGCGCCTTCTTCGGGTCGGAGATGGCGCCGCTGGCCGACCGCCTGGTGGCGGCTGGCACACTGCGGAAACGCGCTGACGGCTGGTACTGGACCCGTCCCGGACGGGCCGTGGATTCCATCGATCTGCGAAGTTCGGGAGCGCGTGCGGTCGCGATCGTCGACGGTGGGACCGGTCGCGTGATCGGCCTGGTGGACGCGGCAGCGGCCGACCGAACCGTGCACCCGGGCGCGATCTACCTGCACCAAGGCGAACAGTGGCTGGTCACTGAGCTCGATGGCAGCTCGTCGGTCGCAGTCGCCNGAACGAGCGACCCCGGCTACTACACCCAGGCGCAGTCCTCCTCGGACATCAAGGTCGTCGCGGAGGACAAGTACCGCCGACTGGGTCGGGGCCATCTCTCGCTCGGCAGGGTCCGGTTCGCGTCCCACGTGACGGGTTTCCTGAGGAGAGATGAGATGACCGGCGCCGTCTGGGACTCGACTCCGCTGGACCTGCCCGTCCGCGAGTACCAGACGCGCGCGATGTGGTGGTCGTTCGATGCTGCCCCGCTAGCCGAGCTCGATCTCGACCTCCGGGATCTGGCCGGAGCCGCCCACGGTGCCGAGCACGCCGCCATCGGGTTGTTGCCGGCTTTCGCACCGTGCGACCGCTGGGACATCGGGGGCCTGTCGACCACGCTCCACCCCGACACCGGGCGACTCACGGTGTTCATCCATGACGGACTGCCCGGGNGCGCTGGCTTCGCCGATCGCGGCTTTCAACTCGCGGAGGCCTGGCTCCGGGCTACGCGAAGCCGGGTCGCCGAATGTGAATGCGAGGCCGGGTGCCCCCGCTGCATCGTGTCGCCCAAGTGCGGCAGCGGCAACGCCCCCTTGGATAAGACGGGTGCGGTGGCCCTGTTGGGCCTGCTCGTTCCCTGAGCCGCTCATGGCCCGGCTCCGGACAGCCTGCCCGCGTGGGCCGTTGCCCTGACCACACCGGGCAGGCCCGCCCACCCGATCGACACGTCGCGCTGAACGTCAACACTCACGACGAAGTCCATCCAGTCCCCAGCAACGCGGCAGGTCGTGATCCGGACGTCGTTGCGGGACGCGATGCGTCCGGCCGCCGCACAGGCGTCAGCTCCCGCCTCGCGGGCCTTGGCGCCGGAGAGCGCCGCGAGATCGGCAGCCCCACGCACTGCGTGCGCGGCCGCCACATACCCGGCGACGACCGCAGCCGCATAGCCGATCACCACCACGAGCACCATGCCCGCGGCCACCAGGAGCGTTCCGCCACCCCGCTCTTCGCGCCTCGCTTCCGCCCTGCGCGGCATCGGTCCGGTCGCTGGGCGTCCAGGAGGCAGAGCACCGCTGGACCCCATCTCAACCCCCTTCCCGCAGCACGACCGCTTGCGCCGCGATCGGCACCGCCGGAAGGAACGAGCCCCACGGACGGGCCTCGACGCTGACCGACACCACCACGTCCACGCCGGAACGGCGGACCTCCACCCGCGCCCCGCGCGGCCGATCGGAGATGGCCTTCGCGACCGCCGCCGCATCGGCGCGTGCCTCCTGGCGCGCTACCTCGGCAGCCGTCTCATGGCAGCGGGCCAGGAGGATGCCGAGACCGATCAGCATCGCCAAACCGATGGTCAGCAGCGCGGCGAATATCGCCCCGAAGGCGAGTTCCAGAGTCACCATGCCTCGTTCGNNACCCCGCCCGGACTCCGTCTTCCACCCACGACCCTGTTCACGCGTCGCCCGCCGGCTCTAATGTCCATGACTCCTCCTGTGGACGGGCACGGCCGGGCATTCAGCGATGCCCGGCCGTTTCTGCCCCACCTACTTGGGCTGGGGAAGGGAGTTCGAGATCGTCTTGATGATGTCCATCACGAGCTTGCTGACCGCATCGGAGAACTCCCCGCCAACGAAGATGCTGATCAGGACGCCGACCTGGGCGATGACGGCGATCACACCAACCGCGTACTCCGCAGTGGTCATGCCCCGCTCGCTCCGCACCGGCCGCACCAGCTGCTGCTTCGACATGTGAACCCTTACCTTTCCGTTCCTGCCCGGAGTCCCCGGACACTCACACCATCGGACTGGGCCGGAGGCGGCTGTTCACCCGGTTGTGGGCTGTGGATGACCGATGACGGCGGAGCCCGCCCTGTGGATGACCGCCACGGCAGGTCAGCGACCCGCGGCCGCGGCCGGCGAGTGGCAGTGGGGAGTTCGATGCCACTTCGAGCGCGCCGGAGTGTGGAGGGGCCAGGTGCCAGACAACGGCCGACTCGATCACCTCCCGCCACCCGTCAGCGACGTAGCGGGTCAGCGAGCTCCTGGAGTCGGCCCCAGGCGATGGCGGTTGCGCGCGACGGGAGCGCTCCCACAGCGGCGGCCACCCGCCAGCGAAGTAGCGGGTCAGCGAGCTCCTGGAGTCGGCCCCAGGCGATGGCGGTTGCGCGCGACGGGAGCGCTCCCACAGCGGCGGCCACCCGCCAGCGAAGAAGCGGGTCAGCGAGCTCCTGGAGTCGGCCCCAGGCGATGGCGGTTGCGCGCGACGGGAGCGCTCCCACAGCGGCGGCCGCCCGTCAGGCAGCAGGACGGCCCCGCGAAGGGATGTGCTCCCGGACCTCGGCGAGTCATCGTCTCGCGGGTGGACGGCGCCCGCGAAGGGCTTGGGCCACCAACGGCGGGCCCATCGTGGCAGGCGGCAGGGCACGGCTCACACGCGGAGCGAGGCGGTGGGGGTCTCCCCAGACCCGCAACCGCACGCAGGGCGCCCTGACCGCTGCGATCCCCGACGGACACGGACCTCCGGCCCGGGGCCTGTCCAGCGTCGCCACGAAGGCCGGCCAGGGGTCCCTCGCTGTGCCGCAGGCCAGTCGGGGCGTCCAGGGCTGCCCGTCCCCCAGGCTGGTTCAGCTCCGTGCGCACCGGGTCAGCCGAAGATCCGCGACGCGGCAGCACCGATCACCGGCACCACACCGATGAGGAAGAAGGCGGGCAGGTAACAGGTCATGAGCGGCAGCACGCTGCGCACCCCGACCGCGCGGGCACGCACCACGGCTTCGGACTGGGCATCGCGACGCGCCTCTCGTGCCTGTTCACGCAGGATGCCGGCCAGGGCGGTCCCGGCGCCGGCGAACCTGGCCACCTCACGCGCCGTGGCGCCGAGGTCAGGATCGTCGGCCAGCGAGGCCCAGGCCAGGGCGTCGTCGACACCCAGATCGGTCCGGGCGCGGACGGTGCCCAACACGGCACCCATCGGCTCGGGCATGGCCGTCGCGACCACGTCCACCGCGAGTCGGAACGGTAGCCCCGACTCCACGCAAACGGCGAGCAGGGTGCACGCTTCGGGGAGGGCTGACCGCAGCATTCGTCGCCGTCGCTCGTGAGCTCGCCCAGGGACGTGGGACAGCCACCAGAACACCGTCGCCGCGGCGATCGGGGCGAGCCACCAGGCGAGCCCGCTGATGCGGCCGGCCAGGAGTCCCCAGCTCAGGCCGGCCAGCAGACCCGCAGCCACCCGAACCTTGCCTGGTGGCGCCCCGGCGACCGGACGCAGCCACGCAGGCACCCGTGCAGCGTGTCTCTGACCGAGCCGCTGGGCCGGGTGTGGCGGCAGCAGGACGAAGACCGCGAAGCCAACGAGCACCGCTGGCACCATCATCGCGGTCATCAGTCGGCCCCCGACTCGGCGAGACGCTCGGTCCACAGGGCCCCGGCGCAGGCGAGCACCGTCCCCAGCACCAGGCACAGCTGACCGACCGTTGAGCCGGTCAGAAAGCCCACCGGATCGCCGCCGAACAGATAACCCAGGCCAAGGCCCGCGAAAGGCAGCAGGGCCAGCAGACGACCGGTGGCCCGGGGAGCGGCCAGTTCGGCCTCCGCCAGCCGCTCGACCTCGCGTCGCGCCGTCAGCCGCTCAGCCAGGGCGTCGATGGTGTCGGTGAGCGACGCGCCGGCCCGCTCGGCGACCGTCCATGCCGTGGCGAGCTCCTCCAGCACCAACCCGTGTCGCGCCCGCACGCGCCGCAGTGCGACCGGCGCGGGCACGCCGACTGCATGTTCGGCGGCCACCTCCGCCAACACTGGGCAGTCGCGGGCGGCCGCAGTCAGCGCGGCTGCGGGGACGAGGCCGACACGCAACTGAGCCGCCAGCACCTGGCACCCTCGGACGACCTCCGTCCGCAGCCTCGCTCGTCCGGACCGCCTCCGCGCCTTCCGGACGAACACGCCCACCGTGAACGTCACGACCCCAGCGCTGAAGCCGAGCACGGCCCCGGAAGGGCCGCCCATCAAGCCGCCGGCCACGGGCACTGCGGCGCTGGCCAGCACCATTCCGGCCCACGCGGGCCAAGCGCGAGCCGTCCGCCCACGGGGATCAGCGGCATCCAAGCGGTTCGCCGGGGTGCCCGACGGAACTGCCATCAGCACCGCGAGCATCGCCAGCGCCGCCGCGAGGTACATCATCGAAGCAGCGCTTCCAACGCCGCCGCGCCGGTCTCCCGGCGGGCCGCCAGGCCCGGCAGGAAGCGCCACGCCGGCACGGGGCGGCACAGGCCTGTGGCCGGATCCAACTGCAACAGGTGCACTTCCTCGACCCAGCGTTGCCCGCCATCCAGCCGCCGGATGTGGATCAGCACGTCCAGCGCCGCTGCGAGCTGCGCGTGCAGCGCCTGGCGGCTCAGACCACCGAGCGCCCCCAACGCCTCGAGCCGGGCCGGCACATCGGCCGCCGAGTTGGCGTGAACGGTTCCGCAGCCGCCTTCGTGGCCGGTGTTCAGCGCCATCAACAGGTCGGACAGTTCGGCGCCGCGCACCTCGCCGATCACCAGCCGGTCCGGCCTCATCCGAAGAGCCTGCCGGACCAAATCGGTCAAGGTGATGGCGCCGACCCCTTCCACGTTGGCAGGTCGGCCTTCGAGCCGCACCACGTGCGGGTGCCCGGGATTCAGTTCCCGCGAATCCTCGGCGATCACGATGCGCTCTGCAGGATCTGCCAAGGCAAGCAGGCTGCCCAGAAGGGTCGTCTTGCCTGAGCCGGTGCCGCCGGAGATCAGAAAGGCCCGCCGCGCCGCCACCAGCGCTGCCAACAGCCGGGCGGCCTCGGCGCTCATGGACTGGTTCGCCACCCAGTCCGACAGGGCAAGGGTGCGCCTTGACGGGATGCGAAACGACAGGCATGTCCCCGACTCAGCCACCACGGGCAGCACGGCGTGCACCCGTGTTCCGTCGGGCAGCCGGGCGTCGACGAACGGCATGCCGTCGTCCAGGCGACGTCCCGCGGACGCCGCCAGCCGCACCGCGAGGCGCCGCACCTCCTCTTCGTCGGAAAAGACCGTCGGAACCGCTTCCAGGCCGTGGCCGCGGTCGAGGAAGACCTGCCGCCAGCCGTTGACGACGATGTCCGTGACCCCGGGGAGGCGCATCAGCGGCTCCAGCGGACCCGCCCCTGCACTCTCGCGGCGCAGTGCCTCCACGGTCTCGCGAACGCTGTGGTCGGTGACGAGGTATCCCAGGTTTCGCATGGCCCGCGCCACTTCGATGGGGCCNGCCGGCGCCCCCGTCCGTGCCAGATGGGCGCGCAGGTCGTCCAGATCCGTCCCGTTCACGACGCCAACTCCGACTCGAACAGCGCCTCCAGCAGCCGGTCGCACGCGGCGGTGTAGCCCCGCCGCCCCCGGCGCCGGCCCACCGGACGATCGCCTGCTTCGGCCGCGGCTCGCAGCCGCGGCTCCTCCTCGAGTCTCGCGATGACCGGCAACCCCAGGGTCTCCGCAACGGCACCGAGTGGGACCGAACCCCCAGGTTGCGGACGCAGCACCACGCTCGCGTCGGCCAACTCGAGCACGTCCGCCACCTGCCGCGCCGCCGCGACCGAACGGAGGCTGGAACCCACGACGAGCAGCACCTCGGTGGCGAGGCGCACGCTTTCGCGCGCCGCTGCGCCGAGGCCCCGCCCCGGGTCGATCACCACCAGGTCGAAGCTCCGACACAGGGAACCCAGCACGGCCGCCAGAGGCTCCCGCGCCACGTCGAGACCCGGCCCGCGGGCCATCGAGAGGAGCGCGACGCCGTCCACCTCGGGTAGGTAGGGCCGCAGATCGCCCAGGTATCCCTGGGCCCCGCTCAGCCGCGGCCAGCGCCAGCCCGGCACCCGCTCCGCGCCCAGAAGCAGATCGATGCCGCCNCCGGAAGGGTCGACGTCCACGAGCGCGACCGAATGCCCCATCCCCACGGCGCGCACCGCCAGCGCCGCTGCCAGGGTCGATGCACCGATCCCGCCCGAGCCTCCGAGCACGGCCACCACCGGCGCCCTGGACGCGGCAGACCCGCGCGCGAGCACCGACGACAGCCAGGCGCGCCCCTCGGGCAGCACGACGACCCCGGCACCGAGCGGCATCGACCACCTTCCGAGCTCGGCGGGATCGGTTCCCACAAGGAACACGTCATCGCGGGGCGCAGGCGCCAGATCGGCAACTGCCGGCGCCAATTCCTGGTCGACGAAGATCGTGCCCGCGGATCTCCACAGCGCCCCCAAGCCGGCCACGTCGGACGACACCGGGCGCACGTCCAACGCGGCGGCGGCAGCGAACACCGCATCCCGCACCTCCCCATCGGCAGCCACCACGACCGCCCGCGCCGCTGGCTCTGCCCTTTTCGTCCGCATACCCACAGCGTCGGACCGGGCCACGTCGTCCTGCTCAGGCTTCTCTCGACTGTGGATAACTTCACGGCCCTCCACAACGGGCAGGCTCGACAGCCCGCCGGAATGGCAGCCGGGCCGACGGACGCAATCGGCTTACGATCCAGTTGTGCAGCAGGCCGTGTTCCCGACGAACGCCTTGGACTGGCTGAGCCCCGGCTCACCCGCCCGGGTGCTGATCGTCGGCCGCGCCAGCGGCCCGCTGGCCCGCGGTTGTCACCTCCGGCGCCATGAACTCACCCTCGTCGATCCCGAGCGGGACGGCGTCGCCGCACTGCTGCGCCGGGCACCGCTGGGCATGCCTGTCGTGGCGGCGGCCGAGGCCCTGCCGTTCCCACCGTGCACCTTCGACGCGATCCTGCTCGCCCAAGGCTTCCACCTGCTCNGCCCCGGGCTGGCGCTGGCCGAGTTCGCGAGGGTGCTGCGCCCCGGGNGTCGGCTCGGGATCGCCTACACCGTCCGCGACGACTCCGTTCCGTGGGTGAAGCGGCTGGTGGCCCGCCTGCAGGAGGACGATCCGCGAGCCATGCGCGGCGACTACGGCACCGACTCGCTCGCGGCCCTCGATGCTCACCCCTGCTTCCCGCACGTGGAGTCGCACGCGTTCCGGCTCTGGGTGCCGGTCGATCGGACCGCCCTGCTCACCATGGTCGAACGGACGCCTGCCCTGGCCCGCCTCGACGCGGACCGTCGGGCGGTCCTGCTGGACGATGTCGCAGCCCTCTACGAGGGCGCCGCCCGTCCGCCGGAGCCGTTGTTGCTGCCTTACACCGTCAGGTGCTGGCGCTCGACGGTCGACCACAGCGACCTGTCCGCCCCCTTGGAACTGGACGACGCCCTGCACATCTCGTTGTGACCCGCGGGCGCCGGCACGACCCCCGCTCCCACCACAGCCGCAACCCTCCGCCCGGCCTCGCCGCGCCGCGCGCCGGTGCACCGCGCGCGTCCTCGCCAGATGCTCCGCCACGTCCTCGCCGTCCGTGCGGGTGGATCTCGTCGGGCCCTCGGGTGTCCGTGCCACGTCCAGCGCCCAACCGTCCGCGCCACGTCCAGCGCCAAGACCGTCCGCGCCACGTCTAGCGCCAAGACCGTCCGCGGCCACGTCCCCGCACGTCCCTGCTCGGCCCCACGCGACCGAGCCGTGGTGGTGCGATCTCCCGCGAGGCTCTTCCGGGACCTGAGCCGACTTCGCTACCGAACTCGCCATCGCGGGCAACAACGACCGACCTCGGCAGCAACGTGCCTCCAAGGGCCCTCCCCAGTGCTGGATCGCCGCTGACCACCGCAAGGTCACCCTTTCGCAGGACACCAACCGTCGCCGGGGATGAATAAGCTGACCATGAACGCTAGCGAAGGAGCCACGATGGCCAGCCAGCCGGAACTCGCGGACGTGATCAAGGAGATCACCGCCGACGTCACCACGATCGTGAAGGGCGAGATCGAGCTCGCCAAGGCCGAGTTGGTACCGCAAGCCAAGTCCATGGGCATCGGCGCTGGCATGTTCGGCGGCGCCGGCTACTTCGCGCTCAACGGCATCGCCTTGCTCTTCTTGGCCATCTCGGCCCTGATCGGCCACGGCTTCGCCGCTGGGCTGGGGTGGGCGCCCCTACTGGCTGCCTTCATGGGCCTGCTCATCGCGGCCATTTTCATGTTCGCGATCGCCGGGGCCTTGGCCGTGATCGGCAAGAACAAGGTCAGCGTCAAGGGTCCGGAGAAGACGGTCGAGCAGGGGCAGGAGTCCGTTGAGGCGGTGAAGACCGCTGTGGAACGCGGCAAGGAGACCGCCGAAACCGAGGCCGCAATCGGAAGGCCGCCCGCAAGGACATCCCGATGATCACCGCCGGTCGAGGACCGGGCCCCGACTTCACCCCACCGGCCGCCTGACCGCCCGCATCGCTCCTGGACCGACCCGAAGCGTCTCCCGGCTGGGCTGCCGGCTGCGGGCTGGCCTCAGGCCGGTGCGTGCCGCGGGCCGCTACCGCCGCCGCGCTGACCAGGCCCCGCGGCCGGCACGGGGACGAACGCGTCACCCAAGCAGAAACACCTGGGATTCCCAGGGACGCAGTTGGCCGGGCACCACGTCCTCATGGGTTGTCAGCAGCAGTTCCGCTCCCGCCAACTCCGGCAACCCGTCGGCGGGTAGATCGACGGGGTCGTCGGACAGGTTGGCCAGCATCACCAACACCTGACCGTCCAGCGTCCGGGTGTAGGCGAAGACCTGTTCGTGGTCGGGCAACAGCAGGTCGAACGCCCCGTCCCGCACCACCGCCAACTCCCGCCGCAGTTCGATCAGCCGCCGGTAATGGTGGAACACCGACGCAGGGTCGGCCAGCGCTGTTTCGGCGTTGATCTCGGTGTGGTTCGCCGTCACCGGCAGCCACGGNCTCCCCGTGGTGAACCCCGCCTGCGGGCTGCCGTCCCATTGCATGGGCGTCCGCGCGTTGTCGCGTCCCTTCGCCGCCAACGCCGCCAGCACCTGGGCGTCCGGCACCCCGAGGGAGCTCGCCAGCGCATGGAACCGCAGCGCCTCGATGTCGCGGTACTGATCCACGGACGTGAACCCGGCATTCGTCATGCCCAGTTCCTGGCCCTGGTAGACGTACGGGGTGCCCTTCAACAGGTGCAGCACGGTGCCCAGCGACTTCGCCGACGCCACCCGGAACTCCGGCGAGTCGTTGCCGAAGCGGGACACCACCCGCGGCTGATCGTGGTTCTCCCAGTACAGCGAGTTCCAGCCGACCTCCGCGAGTCCGTGCTGCCAGTGCGCGAGGTTCGCCTTCAGGTCGGGCAGGTGCAGCGGCTTGAGGTCGAACTTGCTGAGCCCCGGCTGCTGGTCGAGGCTCATGTGCTCGAAGGTGAACACCATGCCGAGCTCGCGGTTGGCCGGGTCGGTGTAGCGCCGCGCGTGCTCGACGTCGACCAGCACCATCTCACCGACGGTGAACAGCCCCCGCGCGTCGATGCCGACGGCGGCGTTCATCCCCTGCAGGAACTCCTCCAGCCGCGGCCCGTTGATGACCAGGGACGGGTCGTAGCACAGCCCGCCCATGCCCGGCGTCGCGGGGCCGTCGGCCAGCGGATACCGCTTGGAGATGAGGTTGATGACGTCCATCCGGAAGCCGTCGACCCCGCGGGCGACCCACCAGTTCATCAGGTCGTACACCGCCTCGCGGACGGCCGGGTTCTCCCAGTTCAGGTCGGGCTGCTTGGGGCTGAACAGGTGCAGGTAGTACTCGCCGGACGACGGGTCGTGCTGCCAGCCCGGGCCCATGAAGAACGAGCCCCAGTTGGTCGGCTCGGCACCGGGGGCACCGGGCTCGAACCCCTCGCGGGCGGGCCGCCAGATGTACCAATCTCGCTTGTCGGAGGCCGGATCCCGGGATTCCACGAACCACGGGTGCTCGTCGGAGGTGTGGTTGACCACCAGGTCCATGACCAGCTTGATGCCGCGTTCGTGCAGGCCGGCGACCAGNGAGTCGAAGTCGTCCAGGGTACCGAACATCGGGTCGATGTCGCGGTAGTCGCTGATGTCGTAGCCGTTGTCGTCCTGGGGCGAGCGGTAGACCGGCGACAGCCACACCACGTCGACGCCGAGGGCCTTGAGGTAGTCGAGCTTGCCGACGATGCCGGGCAGGTCCCCGATGCCGTCGCCGTCGCTGTCGGCGAACGAGCGCGGGTAGATCTGATAAACGACCGATCCGGACCACCAGGGCGACATGCACCGATCCTGTCAGCCGGCACGCCGGCGGTCGAGCAGCGCGTCCCGCGGGTCACCTGTACGTTTCGACCGAATCAACGCCCGAATCCGGGCCATTTCGAGGCCGTGAAGGGCGTTCGTTCGGTCGGATTGCACACCCATGGCGGGACGCCGGCGGTCGAGCAGCGCGTCCCGCGGGTCGCCTGTACGTTTCGACCGAATCAACGCCCGAATCCGGGCCATTTCGAGGCCGTGAAGGGCGTTCGTTCGGTCGGATTGCACACCCATGGCGGGACGCCGGCGGTCGAGCAGCGCGTCCCGCGGGTCGCCTGTACGTTTCGACCGAATCAATGCCCGAATCCGGGCCATTTCGAGGCCGTGAAGGGCGTTCGTTCGGTCAGATTGCACACCCATGGCCGGACGCCGCCGTCAGCGCCGCCCGTGCAGGAACCGGCGCGGGATGGACGAGGTGCGCGCCGCGTCCCAGGGCTCCGCCCAGCCGGCGAGGTCCAGCAACCCGTCCAACAGGTGCGCGGTGAAGCCCCAGATGAACAGATCGCCGATGACGAACCCTGGCCCGCTGAACCCGGACGGGTGCTCCCAGGTCAGCCGGTTCGCCGGGTCGACGAGCGCCGCCACCGGCAGTTGATGCACCGCCGCCACTTCGCCCACATCCACCGGACGCAACGCCACGGGTTCGCGCCACCAACCCACCACACCGGTGACGTCGAACCCGGTCGCTCGCACCTGCGCGGGAGGCAGGACGCCCAGCACCGTCACCGTCGCCGGCTCGACGCCGACCTCCTCCTCGGCCTCGCGCAGGGCCGCGAACACTGCGTCGGGATCCCCGGTTCCACCGCGCCACCGGGGAAGGCCACCTGCCCCGCATGCTTGCGCAGGGTCGCGGTCTTCTCGACGAACACGATCCGCCGAGCGTCGGGTTCTTCCGACACCAGGATCGCAACGGCGGCCCGGCGGCCCCACCGGGGGCGGACCGGCCGGCGACCACACGTGCCACCTCGTCGGCGTCCGAGAGCCCTGCGGCGAGCCTCGCCAGCGCCTCGGGCAGGCTCACAGCCGCACCCCCAGCTTCTCGGCCACCAGGTCGACCAGTTGTTCGGTCGACGTCAGTTGACCCGTCACCCGGTGGACGATGCGGCCCTCGGCGTCCACGAGCAGCGTCACGGGAATCCCAGTCCCCAGCCGCAGCGGACCCTCCGCGGTCCGGTCGGGATCGGCCAACTGCGGGTAGTGCCACCCCACCAGGCCCGCGAACTCGATCGCCAACTCCGGGTGCGGGTCGCTGTAGTCGATGCCGAGCAACTGCACCTTGTCGCTCGCGCGCTGGGCGAACTCCCGCAGGTGCGGGGATTCCGCCCGGCACGGCGGACACCACTGCGCCCACAGGTTGATCACCATCGGCTTGCCCCGCAGGCCGGCCAACCTCACCGAGGCGCCGCCGCCCAGGCAGTCGAGGGTCAGATCCGGCAACCCGTCCTGCCGCGCCTCCGGCTTTCCGGACGACACGGGGCAGTCGGCGATCCCGGCTTGCCTGCGGGCCTGTTCCAGATCGACGGCAGCACCCGAGGCGGGCGCCTGGAACGTGGCCCCGGGGCCGGCCCCCACACCCCGCCAGCGCGACCATCGCGACGAGCGCCAGCAGCCGAATCCGGTTCATCCCCGTGGCTCCCGGACGAGCTTCGCGGCCGCCTTCTCGTCCACCGGGCCCAGCCCGAACGACGGGCACAGCCGCGCCACCGGACAGGCACCGCATGCCGGCCGGATCGCGTGGCAGCGTCGCCGGCCGTGCCAGATCACGTTGTGCGACAGCTGTGTCCAGTCGGCGCGGGGNAACAGAGCTCCCACCTCCTGCTCCACCACGACGGGATCGTCCGAGGTGGTCCAGCCGAAGCGCTTGGACAACCGCATGAAGTGGGTGTCCGTGGTGATCCCAGGCACGCCGAAGGCGTTGCCGAGCACCACGTTGGCGGTCTTGCGACCGACCCCGGGCAGGGTCACCAACTGCACCAGCCGGCGCGGCACCTGCCCNCCGAAGTTCTCGACGAGGGCGGCCCCGAGCTTGATCAGCGCGTCCGTCTTGGCCCGGAAGAAGCCGACGGGATGGATGATCTCCTCCAGCTCGGCCCGGTCCGCCGCCGCGTAGGCGGCCGCGTCCCGGTAGCGGCTGAAGACGACCGGGGTGACCTGGTTCACCCGCTTGTCGGTGGTCTGGGCGCTGAGGATCGTGGCGACGAGCAACTCCAAGGGGCTGGTGAAGTCCAGCTCGCAGTGCGCTTGTGGGTAGGTGGCCGCCAGCAGGCGGTTCATCGCCCGGGCCCGGCGCACCAGCGCCAGGCGGGACTCCACGACCTCGGCCATCGCTCAGAACGCGGCCGCGTTGGCCTCGACGACGAGTTCGAGCTCGACCGGGGCGTCCAGGGGCAGGACGGCCACGCCGACCGCGCTCCGGACGTGCGCCCCCAGCGGCCCGAACACGGCACCCAGCAGCTCGCTGGCCCCGTTGGCCACCTGCGGCTGGGCGGTGAAGTCCGGCGCGCTGGCCACGTACACGACCACCTTCAGGACCCGGCGGATGCCGTCGATCCCCCGGCCACCGAGGCCGCGGCAGCGATCGCGTTCAGCGCGCAGATCCGGGCGAGTTCAGCGCCGCGTTCCAGGCTCACCTCGGCGCCCAGCTTGCCGGTCGCGGCGAGCCGTCCATCCACCAGCGGCAACTGGCCCGACGTCCACACCTGTCCCGACGTCGCGAGGGCCGGGACGTAGGCGGCCAGCGGCGCGGCCACCGGCGGCAACTCGAGTCCGAGGTCCGCCAGCCGCCGGGACGCGGGGACCTCGTCCAGTTCCTCGTTCACTGGGCGTCCTCGAGCGGCCGTTTGAGGTAGGCGACCAGGTTCTGCGGGTTGGGACCGGGCACCACTTGGACCAGTTCCCAGCCGTCGGCACCCCAGGTGTCGAGGATCTGCTTCGTCGCGTGCACCAGGACGGGCACGGTCACGTACTCCCACTTGGTCATGGGCAAACCCTATGCCAGGCCCGCCGGCGCGGCCCGGTTGCCGGACGGGGTTCGCTGGCCGGCGGAGAGGCCAGCGGCCGATCCGGCCGATCGAACGATGGGGGCACCGTCCCGGCGATCGAGCCTGTCGAGATCCCGGGACCACAGGGAGCCGCACCATCCGATGACCGAAACGACGGGCACCGTCCCGGCGATCGAACGATGAGGGCACCGTCCCGGCGATCGAGCCTGCCGAGATCCCGGGACGCCAGGGAGCCGCACCATCCGATGATCGAACGATGGTGGGACCTCCGGCGATCGAACCTGTCGAGATCCGGACGAAAGAGGATCAGGGGGCGGGGAAAGGATCAGGGCCGCCGGGGCGGCAACAACACGGCCTTCCAGGAGGAGACGTCGGTGTGCTGACGGAGCAGTTGGCGGCGTTCACGTTCGGTCATGCCGCCCCACACACCCCATTCGATGCGGTTGTCGAGGGCCTCGGCGAGGCATTCACAGCGGACGGGGCAGCCCCAGCAGATCGACCGGGCGCGCTTTTGACCGGCGCCATCGGGGAACAGGTCGTCCTGCATTCCTCGGCATCGGGCAGCCAACGTCCAATCGTCCACTTCGGCGAGCGACATTGCCCACCACCTCCTCTGGAGTGACCCGAGACGCCTCCCGACAGGGGAAACATAGAGCCTTAGCCTGCCTCGGTGCCAGCCCTAGCCCGCCAATGTTGTCACGGATGCCGAACGGGCGTCGCCGCAGGGTCCCCACCCTGCCCGGGCGCCGCTTCGCCGCGGCGGTTGAGCCTGACGTACCCTTGGATCCATGCGACTCGGGAAACGCCTGTATTCGCTGGTCATGTTCCTCGTGGTCAGCGTGCTCGGCGGCATCTTGGTGGCCGGCCTGGCCATCCCTGCAGCGGGGCTCACCGCTGAGATAGGCAAGGGCACCGCCACGGCCATGGACACCCTGCCCGCCGAACTCGAGACGCCCCCACCCGCCGAGAAGTCGTCGGTGCTGCTGGGCGACGGCAGCCTGCTGGTCAACCTGTACGACGAGAACCGCTCGTACGTGACCTTGGACAAGGTGTCGCCGATCATGCGCAAGGCTCAGGTTGCGATTGAGGACCACCGGTTCTACGAGCACGGGGCGATGGACCTGTTCGGCACGTTGCGCGCGCTGGTCAGTACTGCCCGCGGTGTCACCCAGGGCGCCTCCACCATTACGCAGCAGTACGTGAAGATGGTGCAGATCAACGCCGCCAACGCCCGCGGCGACAAAGTCGCTGCGCGCAAGGCCCAGGAGAACTCCCTCGGCCGCAAGGTGCAGGAATTGCGCTACGCGCTGGCGATCGAGAAACGGCTCACCAAGGACCAGATTCTCGAGGGCTACCTCAATATCGCGTTCTACGGCGACGGCGCGTACGGGGTCGAGGCCGCGGCCATGCACTATTTCGGCGTTCACGCGAGCAAGCTGAATCTGGCGCAGGCAGCCATGCTGGCGGGCCTCGTCCGCAACCCGATCACGACCAACCCGGTCAACTACCCGCGCGTCGCGATCGAGCGCCGCAATGACGTCCTCGACCGGATGCTCGAACTGCAGATCATCACCCCGGACCAGGCGGCCGCCGCCAAGCAGCTGGCTTTCGACAAGTCCAAGGTGCGCGGCAACGTGCACGGGTGCGCGAACAGCCGCTACCCCTTCATCTGCGACTACATCGAGAAGACGCTGATCTACAAGACCGACAGCCTGGGCGACACCCCGGCCGAGCGGCGCAGCAACCTCTACCGCGGTGGCCTGACCATCAAGACCCAGATCGACCCGAAGGCCCAGAACCGGGCCCAGAAGGCGATCACCAACTTCGTCGATCCGCGCGACCCCGTCGATTCGGTCGTCGTCATGATGGAGCCCAGGACCGGCCTGCTGGTCGCCATGGCGCAGAACCGCTACCAGATGGGCAATGCCAAGTGGCAAACCTTCTGGAACATGGCGGTGCCCTATCAAATGGGCGGCGTCAACTGGGGCGGGACGGACGGCTACCAGGCAGGCTCGACGTTCAAGGCGTTCGTGGTCGCCGCCGCGCTGCAGAACGGCATGGGCGCCAACGTCAGCTACAACGTGAAGAGCACCATCGACTTCAAAGGCAAGACGTTCACGTCGTGCTCGGGCCCGGTGGTCGTCAACAAGTCGTGGCGGGTGAGCGGTGGCGCCGGCCACTACAACCTGTACAGCGGCGCGGCCAACTCGGTGAACGGCTACTTCGTGCAGTTGGAGTCCGCGGGCAGCAACCTGTGCGAGGCGACCAAGATCGCCAAGGCCGTCGGTCTGCAGCCGTCGAAGGACAAGCGGGACCTGGTCAAGTTCTACTCGCAGATCCCGTCCTTCACCCTGGGCATCGTCGAGGTGAGCCCGCTGTCGCTGGTCAACGCCTACGCTACGTTCGCCAACCGGGGCGTCCGTTGCGACCCGGTGGTCCTGAAGTCGATCAAGACCCGTGACGGCGGCGACCTACAGGTGCCGAGCGCGAACTGCCGCCAGGTGATCAACCCCGAGGTGGCGGACGGGGTGAACAAGATCCTGCAGGGCCCGTGGAACTACGGAACCCTGGGGTCGGTGCGTCCCAAGCCAGCGCCCCAGATCGCCGGCAAGACCGGCACCGTGGACTCGAACCAGGCCATCTGGACGATGGGCTACACCNCCGAACTGGCGGCCGCGGCCATGATCTCGTACTCGAAGGACCCACGGTTCCGGAAGTTCTGGAAGGCCCGTGGCAAGCGGTACCTGAGCCACCTCCGGCTGCCCGTGTCCCACAGCTACATCACCGGCTTCGGCGCCGACGTAGGTCGCAACATCTTCCGGCCCGCCTTCGCCCAGGCGATCAAGGCCTACCCGAACACGCGGTTCAATGAGCCGTCGGCGGCCACCATGCAGGGCAAGCGGGTCGACGTGCCGTACTGCGGCAGCGTGGCCAGCTGCAAGACCATCCTGAGCCGGGCCGGCTTCGTCTGGACCGTCGTCAGCGTGGACAGCGACAGCCCGAAGGGCACCTTCCTGGGCACCAGCCCGAGCGGCAGCGCCTTCTACGGTCAGAGCATCCTGATCCAGGTGTCGAAGGGGGCCAAGCAGCAGCCGAAGCCGTCGACCTCCTCCCCGACACCGTCGACTCCCGCGCCGACGAAACCTCCCAAGAAGGGCAAGAAGGGTTGATCGGACGGCTCGCCGGCCGCCTCGCACTCGTGGCCGCCGGGTGCGTCGGCTACGGCTTCGTGGAGGCCCGGCAGTTCCAGGTTCGGAGGGCGGACGTCCCGATCCTCCCGGCGGACGCGCCGGCCCTTCGGGTCCTGCACGTCTCGGACATCCACCTGGCGCTCAGGCAGCGGTACAAGCTGGATTTCGTCCGCGCCCTCGCTGGGCTGGAGCCCGACCTCGTCGTGACGACCGGGGACAACATCTGCGAGCCCGAGGCGATCGAGCCGCTGATGGCCGCATGGGGACGGCTGCTGCACGTCCCCGGGGTGTTCGTGTTCGGTTCCAATGACTACACCGCGCCGACGTTCACCAACNCCCTGGGCTACCTCGTGCGGCCCACCAGCCCCGGGGACGGCCGCCGCACGAACCTGCCAACCGCCGAACTCGCCGCGGCCATGTCGTCCGGCGGCTGGCAGAACCTGAACCACGCCCGGGCCACGATCGAGGTGCTCGGGGTCCGGCTGGAGTTCCGCGGGACCGACGATGCCCACCTGGGGCGCGACGACTACGCCGAGGTCGCCGGCCCGGCCACGCCGGGGACGGACGTGTCCGTCGGGGTCACCCACGCGCCCTATCTGCGGCTGCTGGACGCCATGACCGCCGACGGGGTGCAGCTGATCTTGGCCGGCCATACCCACGGCGGCCAGGTCTGTGTGCCCGGCTACGGGGCGCTGGTGACCAACTGCGACCTGGACACGGCCCGGGCCAAGGGGCTGCACCGCCACGACGTGGGCGACCAGCACGCCTGGCTGAACGTGTCCGCTGGGATGGGCTCGTCGCCCTACGCGCCCTATCGGTTCGCCTGCCCGCCCGAAGTCACGCTGCTGACCCTTCGTCCGATGCCCACGGACGACGGCTCGGACGGAAATGACTGACCGGAGGCGTTTCGGCTAGACTCTCCCACGGCCCGGACGGGCCCACGGGGTGTGGCGCAGCTTGGTAGCGCGTACGGTTCGGGACCGTAAGGTCGCAGGTTCAAATCCTGTCACCCCGACCAGCGGAAAGCCGTTCTGGCTAGGGATTTTATCCCTGACCAGAGCGGCTTTCGGCGTCGTGCATCCTAACCGCATCCTAAGCACGGCAAACTCGTGCGGACTTCTGCGCACACTGTCACGCCGCACCATCCGCTTTGCCCGATCGGCGGCCCCGGGCCGCATCAAGGGCCAAGCAGAGCCTCGGCAGGGCCTTGGGGTCGTTCAGACGACCACAGCTACACCTTCCCAACGCAGCTGGAGAGGAGCTCCTAAGCGCGGACGGACTCCTGGCCGCGGTCGCCCACCACGTGCCTAACGCCAACCAGCGCAGCCACAACAAGGTGCAACCGAGCGCGGCCAGCGAAGCCGTCGAGAAGCTACGTCGGCGACAGCTCAGGGCAGATGTGGGGCAGGAAATGCCCTCCATGGGCTCACCTGACGCCAGGCCCGCGGGCCCGGAATCGCCTACCTCCCCCATTCTGGCTTGTCATCATGCGGTTGCCCGTCCCAAAGGAGAGAGGAGTTGAACCTACCGCGGACCGTGAATGAATACGCTCCTCACTAGGCATTATGCACAATTCTTGGTTAACTTGGCGGGCTCCGTGGGGCAGATGTGGGGCAGCGGTCACGCCGACTTCGGGGGTACCTGTCGCGGTCAACTTCCCATCCCGAAGAAGGCGTGGGCCAAACGGCGCTCGAGGACCTGGCCACAGAGCCGATCTCGGAGAACGCGAGGAACCAAGGGACCTGATCGTCTGGGAGCGAGTCAATCAATTCGTGCGATTCGGGCCGATCAGCATCGGCGCTTCGAGCGCTAGCTGCCCGCCGTACCCGATTCCTTGTAGCACTTCCCTCCGAGAGATCTGTCAGTTATAGTCGACACATGGTCGAGCTCCTGACGACACAGTCTTCGACCGCTGGCTCAGGAAGCTCAGGGACCGTCAGGCTCGGCTACGGATCGTGGAGCGGATCGACCGGCTCGCCCACGGCAACCCCGGCGACACCAAACCGGTCGGCCGGGGCGTGTGGGAACTGCGACTGACTTACGGCCCGAGCTACCGGGTGTACTACCTGCAGGACAACGGGAGCCTGATCCTGCTGCTCTGCGGCGGAGACAAGTCGACCCAGCAAGCAGACATCGACCGAGCACACCAACTCGCCGACGAGTGGCNNAACAGAAGGAGGACGGTGATGACAACCAAGGCTGACAAGTACACCCGCTTCGATGCGGCCGATTACCTCGACGGCATCGACGACGCTGCCGCGTACCTTCAGATCGCCCTGGAGGAGTCCGAAGACGACCCGACCGCGGTCNCCCGCGCCCTCGGTGTGATCGCGCGCTCCCGCAACATGAGCGAACTCGCCCGACGGGTCGGCATGAGCCGCGACGGCCTGTACAAGGCGCTCTCCGCAGACGGCAACCCCACCTGGTCCACCGTCCTCAAGGTCACCAACGCTCTCGGACTGCGACTCTCCCTTTCACGAAGTGGCCTGACCCCGGGGCCGTCGGAGTGACCGCAGAAGAAGCCACGCGCCCGGCCTGGATCGAATGGATCGGTGCGGCCTGATGCCGGAACCGGACAGGTTCAGCGGTCTCGAGCGCCGACTCGCCGAGCTTCGTGCGGAGAACCAGCGGCTGCGGAGTCTGCTCCGGATAACCAACGGAGTCGAACCGCCACCCGAGCAGCCGACGCTGGCTCCGGTCGATCCAGGCCTGGTAACGAACGCCTCGCCACCGGAGGCGAAGCTGGCTCTCTACATGCAGCTGTTCGCGGCTCGACGCGACGTCTACGCGTACCACTGGGAGAATCCTCGGAAGAGAACCAAAGGCTGGTCGCCGGTCACCCGCGATCAGTTCGGCAAGGGCTCATTGTGGGACCGTCGGCCCCTGCCGTTGACCGCCGAGGTGATCGCCCGTCATCTGAGCAACACTGAGTTGTTCATCGGCCTGTATCCGTTGCTGCCGGATGCGACTTGTTGGTGGCTTGCCGCCGACTTCGACGGGCCCCAGGCGATGTTGGATGCGCACGCGTATGTGAAGGCTGCTGCGTCGCTTGGGGTGCCGTGCGGTCTTGAGATCTCCCAGTCGGGACGCGGGGCGCACGTGTGGACGTTCTTCACCGCACCGGTACCTGCGGCAGACGCCCGCGCGATGGGCACGGCCTGCATTCACCGCGCGATGGGGCTTGTCGGCGCCGGTTGAAAGCTAACCCTGTGTCGCCGCCCGAATCTTGACCCCGTGGCTGACTCTCGACTTCTTCGAGTCGAGGGGTCGTGGGGAGTGTTGAGCGTGGAGGACTGGGCTGAGATCCGCCGGTTGCATCGGGCCGAGGGGATGGCGATCAAGGCGATCGCTCGCCGGTTGGGGATCTCAAGGAACACGGTGAGGTCGGCGATCGGCTCGGACGGGCCGCCGAGGTATGTCCGGTTGCCGGCCGGCTCGGCGGTGGACGGGTTCGAGCCGAGGATCCGTGAGTTGTTGGCGGAGGTGCCGACGATGCCGGCGACGGTGATCGCGGAGCGGATCGGCTGGACGCGTGGGATCACGGTGTTGAAGGAACGGGTCGCGGAGCTTCGGCCGGCCTACCTGCCGCCGGACCCGGCGTCCCGTACGGCGTACCAGGCGGGCGAGATCGCCCAGTGCGATTTCTGGTTCCCGCCGATCCAGCTGCCGGTCGGTTTCGGGCAGGTACGTCGGCCGACCGAGTTGCCGGTGTTGACGATGGTCACCGGCTACTCGCGCTGGTTGTCGGCGGTACTGGTCCCTTCCCGGGTGAAGTACGACCTGTTCGCCGGCTGGTGGTCTCTGATCGAGGGTCTCGGCGCCACCCCGAGGGTGTTGGTGTGGGACGGGGAGGGCGCGGTCGGCCGGTGGCGGGCAGGGCGGCCGGAGCTGACCGAGGAGTGTCAGGCGTTCCGCGGCACGCTCGGGGTCAGGGTGATCGTGTGCCGCCCGGCCGACCCCGAAGCGAAAGGGCTGATCGAACGCTGCCACGACCATTTGGAGCGTTCGTTCCTGCCCGGCCGCACGTTCACCGGCCCGGACGACTTCAACACCCAGCTCCACGACTGGCTCGCGGTGGTGAACACCCGCAGGCGCCGCGCGCTGGGCTGTGCCCCGACGGATCGGATCGCGACCGACAAGGCGGCGATGGTGTCGCTGCCACCCGTGGCTCCGGTGGTCGGGTGGCGGTCATCGACCCGGCTGGCGCGGGATCACTACGTTCGGATCGACTCCAACGACTACTCGGTGCATCCGGCGGTGATCGGGCGCCGGATCGAGATCGTGGTCGACCTGCACCGGGTCCGAGCGTGGTGTGAGGGCCGGCTGGTCGCCGACCACGAACGCGTCTGGTGCAAACACCAAACCATCACCGACCCCGACCACGCCGCCGCCGGCCACCAGCTGCGGCGGGCCCGCAGCGGCATACTGCGGCCGGTCACCGACAGCGAGGTCGAGCAACGCAACCTCAGTGTGTACGACCACCTGGTCACCGACGATGAGGGCGGGGTCGCGTGATGGCCACCGCCAAGACCAGCGAGCGGGACTTCGCCGGCGAGATCGCCTACCTCACCCGAGCGTTGAAAGCGCCCTCGCTGCGGGAGGCCGCCGACCGGCTCGCTGAACGTGCCCGCACCGAAGCCTGGACCCACCAGGAATACCTCGCCGCCTGTCTCCAACGCGAGGTCGCCGCCCGCGACGCCCACGGCGGTGAGGGCCGGATCAGGGCCGCCCGGTTCCCCGCCCGCAAGAGCCTGGAAGAGTTCGACTTCGACCACGCCCGCGGCCTCAAACGCGACCTCATCGCCCACCTCGGCACCCTCGACTTCGTCACCGCGAAGGAGAACGTGGTGCTCCTCGGACCACCCGGAACCGGCAAAACCCACTCGCCACCGGCCTGCGCGATCCGCGCCTGCCAAGCCGGCCACCGCGTCCTGTTCAACACCGCCAGCGGCTGGGTCGACCGGCTCGCCACCGCACACCACACCGGCCGGCTCCAAGACGAGCTGATCCGGCTCGGCCGCTACCCGCTGCTGGTCGTCGACGAGGTCGGCTACATCCCGTTCGAACCCGAAGCGGCGAACCTGTTCTTCCAACTCGTCTCCAACCGGTACGAACGAGCCTCCCTGATCGTCACCAGCAACAAGCCCTTCGGCCGCTGGGGCGAAGTATTCGGCGACGACGTCGTCGCCGCCGCCATGATCGACCGACTCGTCCACCACGCCGAAATCATCGGCCTCAAAGGCGACAGCTACCGACTCAAAGACCGCGACCTCGGCCGTGTCACCCCCGCCACCACCACCGACGACTAACCCCAAGGGGTCAACATTCAACCGGCGAAAGGGGTCAAAGTTCGAGCGGCGTTGACAGGGCTGCGCGGATCCATGCCACTGTCCAGCTACGACCGACTCTTCCCGAACCAGGACACCGTCCCGGTGGGCTCGTCCGGCGTAGGGAACCTGATCGCCGCACCCCTGAACGGACGGCGCCGCGCTGAACGCCGCACGACCTTGTTCGTGGACCTCGCCACGTGGGGGCCGTGGCCAGATCAGTGGGAATAACTCTCCCGCCTCGACCGGATGACCCCACGCCATGTGACCGCGGCCGGCCGACGCGACCGGATCAGCGTCGGCCCTGAGGTGACCAAGCTAGAAGCCTCCCCTGCGACCACTGTCCGACCACGACCACCAGCCCAGGTGCGAGCAACCCCGGGCTCCCGGTTGACGATCCGCGACGAGGACCTGCCGCCGGCACTGTCGGCGGCACTCCGGCACGCCGCCACGATCCACAACCCCGGGTTCTACGAGGCACAGCGTGCCCGGCGCTCGACCTGGAACATCCCCCGGTTCATCCAGGGCTTCGACGTCGCCGTCAACGGCGACCTGCTCCTGCCGCGAGGCCTGCGCGAGCAAGCGGCAACCCTTGTCGCTCAAGCCGGAAGCGAGCTTGCCTGCGTTGACGAGCGGAGCCCGGGCAGCGAACTCAACGCGCCCTTCCTCGGAGAACTCGACGATCGTCAGTCGAAGTAGACCGCCTCCCACACGTTCAGCGTGACCGGACGAGGCCCGCTCGGGTACCCCGGACGCGCTCGCAGCCAACGGTGGAAGCGTCGGGCCACGGCGTCCAGCCCGATGCCGTGGTTGGCGTACACCCACGGACCGCCGTACACGGCGCCCGGCGGCAGGACGCCCTCGGCGGGGAGCAGGAGTTCACCGCCGCCCACCACCTGGTCGCCGTAGGCCGTACGTTCCGCGTAGTGGACGTGGTTCCCACTCCACGCGGTGTGGACGGCCCACAGCTCGCCCTGGGCGAACCCGAATCTCGGCGTCCCCAGGTGCAGGACGAACGCGGCGTCCGCGCCCGTGCGTCCGTGCCGACCCTCGCGCCAGTGCGTGCCCACCTGCAGTACCTGCCGCTGCGGCACACGTTCCTTCGTCCAGCGACCGGCGAAGTCCAGGACCTCGCGGGCGCGACCGGGCACCGGGAAGGCGACCAGCAGCTCGTCCACGCGGTAGTCGTCGTCGCCGTCGTTGCGGACGGCCGCCCGGGCACGCACCAGGCCCTGCCGCGTCATCTCCACGTCCACGACCAGCCCCAGTCGCGCGCTCGCGTCGGCGGCTCGGAAGGTGACCGTCGCCGGGCCCAGCAACGTCACGCCCTCCCCAGGGGCTCGCCGTCGACGAGAACCTCAGCCACACGCCAGTCCGGCGACCACGCTGAGCCGTCGTTCCGCGCCCCCGTCAGCCCCGGGTGCCCCGTCCAGCCGGTGCGCGCCTCGGGGACGAGCGACAGGCGCACCGGCACGTCCGGTGCGTTGGGCAGCCGGGGTGGCAGCCACGCGTGCACCAGGGCGTCCACGCCGGCGGCGTCGAGGCCCGGCAGCGCGGCGCCCAGTGGACGAGGGCGGGCAGCCGTGCATCCGTGCTGTCCAGGACGAGCGCGACGTCGTCGGCCTGGAGCGCGATCCTCCAGCCCGTCATCGCTCCTCGCGACCGTCGACGCTCAGGCGGAGGGACGCTGACAGTGGACGGGGCCAGAGTGCGTGCTCGGGACGGACGTCGGGGCCGCACGAACGGGATCCGAGTCCGTGCTGGGCCAGGTCGAGGTACAGGTGCACCCCGGTCGGCGCCGGCAGTTCGTGCTGGTGCGCGGCGGCGGTCCACTCCTCGGCGCTGTGGCGCGCCACCACGAACCCGGGGCGCCTCCCGCTGAGGGGCGTGGTGACCACGGTCAGGGCGGGAAGCCCCGCCCCGGTGAGGCGCAACTCGCGCAGGCCCTCCCGATGACCGGTCTCCTGGGGGACGGCGTAGGGAACGGTCATGTCGTCGATCGCGGCACTGAAGCGGCCCACGCGGGCGGCCGACCGGCTGTCGGCGTAGTTCTCGGCCGGGCCTGTGCCGAACCACGACGCCGACGCGTACTCCGCCGGCAGCAGCAGATGGACGCCGACCCGCGGCCACGTCACGGTCCAGCCGGTCGAGGGCTGGACGTCGACGTCCAGGTGGAGCGCATCGTCGAGCCACCGCCAGCACTGGTCCACGGTGACGTAACAGGGCGAGTTGGCCGCGGCCAACCGGTAGCGGGTGGTCAGGCCGTCAGGTCCCGCGGCGAGGCTGACGAGACGGTGTTGGAGCCGGTCCAGGCCCGCCTCCCGCCACCGCTCCTCGGACGAGGGCCCCGCGACGCCGAGACCCAGCGTCTCGGCGGGGTCGGCCAGTTCGTAGGAGCCGTGCGTCGCCAGATGGTCGTTCTCCGTCGGTGCCCGCCACAGCGTGACCGCCCCGTCGGCCACCGACAGGCCGGCCACGGACACCAGGTGCCCCCACCTGTCGAAACGCGCGTCGCCCAGGACGTAGCCGGCGGAGGCGGGCGTCGCGGTCGCCGAGCGGAGGGTCGCCGTGGGCGCGACCGCGGGGGCGCGGACTGGGGTCACCTCGATNTGGGACGCCGTGATGACGTGTCCGGCAGGTGCCCACGCCGCGGGTCCCGCCAGGGCGGCGGTGACGGTCAGCCAGTGCTCGCCCCGGGCGCTCAGGTCCAGCACCGGGAGCGGGACGGACACGGCCCCTCCCGCTGCCACCGCCGGGACGGCCAGCGGCCCCTCCTCCACCCGATGGCCGTCGACCTCGTGGGCCCACGTGAACCTGAGATCGGCGGTGTCGCCGTCGTGGCGATGGTTCGACACCGTCACCCCNTCGGCACCCAGCGCGATCTTGATGGGCGTCACTACGGCCGCGTACTCGGCCAGCATCGGCGTCGGCGTCCCGTCTGCCAGCACCATGCCGTCGCACACGAAACTGCCGTCGTGGTAGACCTCGCCGAAGTCGCCGCCGTAGCCGTGGAACGGCGTCCCCTCAGGGGTGGCCGTCAGAAGGCCGTGGTCGCGCCACTCCCACACGAAGCCCCCGTGGATGGCGGGGTGAGCGTCGAACACCGCCTCGTAGCTGGCGATGCCGCCGGCACCGTTCCCCATGGCGTGGAGGTACTCGCATTCGATGATCGGACGCCCGGGCCGCGTCCGTGTCAGCTGCACCAGCTCCTCGATCGGGGCGTACATGCGCGACACGATGTCGACGTAGCGGTCCGTGTGGTCGTTCTCGTAGTGCACCGGACGCCCCGGGTCGCGCCGGTGGATCCAGGAGGCCATGGCGGCGAGGTTGCTGCCGGTCCCCGACTCGTTGCCCAGCGACCAGGCGATGACGCAGGGGTGGTTCTTGTCGCGCTCGACCATGCGCCGGGCCCGGTCGAGGAAGACCTCGCGCCAGTCCGGATCGTCGGACGGGTTCCCCACCCAGCCGCTCAACTCGAACCCGTGGGTCTCGAGGTCGCACTCGTCGATCACCCAGAAACCCAGCTCGTCGGCGAGGTCGAGCAGGGCGGGGTGGGGCGGGTAGTGGCTGGTGCGGATGGCGTTCAGATTGTGCCGCTTCATGAGCAGCATCGCGTCGCGCACCTTGTCGCGGTCGAAGACCCGGCCCTCCCGCGGGTCGAAGTCGTGCCGGTTCACCCCNCGGATCCGGAGCCGCCGCCCGTTCACCAGCCAGGCGTCACCGACGACCTCCACCCTGCGGAAGCCCGCCCTCAGGGTGATGGTCTCGGCGGCGTTCGCCACGTCGACCGCGTACAGGCGCGGCACGTCCGCGCTCCAGCCCTCCACCGGGCCGACCTCGAAGGCGTGCGGCGCGGCGGCGTCCGGGATCTCGGCGGTGAACCCGAGTTCGGCGCAGGAGACCCGCACCGGGTAAGCCTCGGGAGAGCAGCGGAGCTCGAGTGCCAGGCTGCCCCGTCCGGTGTCGGGATCGCGATCCGCGCGGAGGAACACGTCGTCCAGGGCGGCGTCCGGCCGGTGCAGGAGGGTCACCTCGCGGAAGAGGCCCGGGAGCCACCACTGGTCCTGGTCCTCGATGTAGGACATCGCCGACCACTGGTGGACCCTGACGACCAGGACGTTCTCCCCCTCCCGGACGCTGTCCGTCACGTCCAGTTCCTGCCGCAGGCGACTCCCNCGGACGACCCCNACCTCGTCACCGTTCAGCCACACCCGCCCCACGGACTCCAACCCGTCGAACCGCAGCCACACCCGGCCGGCGGCGAGCCATTCCGGTGGGAGTTGGAACCGCCGGCGGTGGTCGCCGGTCGGATTGGCGTCCGGAACGTGAGGNGGNTCGAGCGGAAACGGGTACTTGACGTTGGTGTACGCCGGACGCCCCCAGCGCCCGTCCCCGCGGAGGACCCAGTGGGAGGGGACGTCGATCGTGTCCCATCCCGCGTCGTCGTAGTCGGGGCGGGACGCCGAGGGGTCCGCCTCGCCGACGCTGGCGTGGAGGCGGAACCGCCACTCGCCGCACAGGTCGAGTCGGGCGGCACTCGTGTGCAGGTCGGCGCGCGGGGCGATCCGGCGTCCGGACCCGGGNGAGATCGCCTCGACGTAGCCGGTGTCGGTGTGGTGGGACATGCTTCCTCGCTCTGCCCGCGTCAGCCCTTGGTCGCGCCGAGGGTCAGCCCGGCCACGAAGTGCTTCTGCAGGACGAAGTAGATGATCACGGTCGGGAGCGCGACCATGACTGCGCCGGCCGCCACCAGGTTGTTGTCGGTGAAGAACGCGCCGGACAGGTTGGTGAGCGAGCTCGTGATGGGGAACATGTCGCCGTTCTGCAGCAGCACGGTCGCCCAGAAGAACTCGTTGTAGATCCAGGTGATCTCCAGGGTCGCGAGCGCCGCCAGCGAGGGACGGCAGAGCGGAAGCGTCAGCTTCCAGTACTGCTGCCACAGGCTCGCGCCGTCCACCATCGCCGACTCGTAGATCTCCTTCGGCAGTGCCTTCATGTAGTTCGACAGCACGAAGGTGCAGAAGCCCACCTGAAAGGCCACGTTGACCGCGATCAGCCCCCAGTAGGAGTTGAGCAGCGTGCCCGACTCGCTGAACCAGAACGGCACCTCGAAGCTCTGGAACATCTTGAACACCGGGATCAGCAGGGCCTGCGGTGGAAGCAGGTTGCCCGCGGTGAACGCGGCCAGCATGACGATGTTGAACTTCCAGTTGAAGCGCGCGAGCACGAACGCCACGAGCGACGCCAGGAAGAGCGTGAGGACCACCGCCGGGATCGTGATGATCGCGGAGTTGAGGAACTTACGGCTGAAGTCGCCCTCTCTCCAGGCGGTGAGGTAGTTGTCGATGGTGAACCCGCCGAAGCTCAGGTAGCCGTGCTGGGCGGTGTACTGGTAGTCGCGGAGCGAGGCCAGCACCGCGTACACGAGCGGGATGAGCCAGACGACCGTGACGACCGCGAGGAAGACGTGCGTCGCGATGCGGCCCCTGGTCCAGGGACGCCGCTGCTTGGCGACCGCCGCTTCGCGGGCGGGCTTGGCGATGGTGGACGTGGCCGTGGTCATCGGTCCTCCTTCATGACGATGCGCAGGTAGAGGATGATGAAGGCCGTCGACATGACCAGCATGATCGTGGCCAGCGCCGACCCGAAGCCGATGCGCTGCGCCTCCCCACGATGTTGCGGGTGACCTCGGTGGCCAGCAGCTCGAGCCCGTTGCGGCCCCGGTTGATGACCCAGACGAGGTCGAACGCGCGGAGCGAGTCGATGAACGTGATGACGAGCACCACGATGTTGATCGGGAACATGACCGGGAACACGACGTGGAAGAAGGTCTTCGCCTCGGACGCCCCGTCGATCGTGGCCGCCTCCTTGAGGGAGGGGTCCACGCCCTTCAGGCCGGCGAGGTAGAGCAGCATGACGTACCCGACGTGCCGCCACGACGTGGCGATCAGCGCCGACCACAGATTGATCTTCGGGTCGCCGTACCAGTCGATCGACGTGCCGAGGAGCGCGTTGAGCAGGCCCTGGTCGCGGCTGAACATCAGTTGCCAGATGAAGCCGATGAGGGCCATGGACAGGACGACCGGCAGGTAGAGGGCGGTTTGGTAGAACTTCGTGTGGGACGCCTCGCGGTCCAGCAGCACCGCGAGGAGGATGCCCAGCGGGGTTGCGATGCAGAACAGCACGACCAGCCAGATCACGTTGTGCTGGATGGCGGGCCAGAAGGCGGGGTAGATCGTGGCGGCGTCGCTGTACCACTTGCCGCCGACGAACTTGGCTTCGGAGAACGGGCCGAACCCGTCCCAGTCGAAGAAGGACATCACGACGGTCGCGATCGCCGGTAGCCAGACCAGCCCCGCCACCACCGCCGTCGGGATCACGATCATCAAGGCGACCGTGACCCGGTCGCGGGTGGACATCCGGGCCTTCCGGCGTCCGCCCGCGACCGGCGTTCTGGTCACAGTGGTCATGACGTGAAGATCGACTTCTTCTGAGCCTCGACGTTCTTGAGGATCGAGGCGACGTCGTTCGGGTTCTTGACGAAGCTCTGCAGAGCCGGGCCCATGACCGTCGACGCGAAGTCGGGACGGGAGTCACGGTCCAGGAACAGCGAGACCTCCTTGGCGTCCTTCAGCAGCTTCAGCATCTTGCCCTGCAGCCCCGTGTACTTCGTCGCGTCGGCCTGCTGGCTGGTGGCGATCACCGACGGGTCGGCCTGAACGAGGATGTCCTGTGCCTTCGCGCTGCCGAGGAAGCCCAGCCACTTCTTGGCGCCCGCCTCGTTCTTCGGACGCTTGCTCATCATGTAGCCGTCCGTGGGGGCCTCGATGGCGCCCGCTCCGATCGCCGAGTCGATCTCCGGGAAGGTGAAGAAGTCCAGGTCGTCCTGCTCGGCGCCCTTGGCGAACTGCTGGGCGGCGAAGGTGCCCAGGTAGAACATGCCCGTCTGCCCCTTCTGCAGGGACTGAGCGGCCTCCTGCCAGCTGCGGCCCAGCGCGTCGGCCTGGTGGTACGGGAGCAGGCCCTTCCAGGTGTCGAACACCTTAACGACCTTGGGGCCGGACCAGTCCTCCTTACCGCTCAACAGGCTGATGTGGTAGTCGTAGCCGTTGATGCGCATGTTGAGGATGTCGAACATGCCCATCGCCTCCCAGCCGTCCTTGTCGGCGAAGGCCAGCGGGGTCAGGCCGGCGCCCTTCATCTTCTCGGCGAGGGCCTTGAACTCGTCCAGCGTCTTCGGGACGGCGTAGCCGTTCTTCTCCCAGACGCTCTTGCGGTAGAGCACGACCCACGGGTAGTAGGTGGCCGGCATGATGATCTGCTTGCTGCCGTCCTCGGTGGAGCAGGCCTTCTTCAGGCCGTCGGGGATGCCAGGCGTGGCCTTGTAGACGTCGGTGATGTCGCCGACGAGGTTCTTGGACGCGAAGAAGCGGGCGCGGTAGCCCGCGAACCAGCCGAAGGCGTCGTCGGGCGAGCCCTGCAGGTAGTTGTTGATGTTCTCCTGGAACGTCGTGTGAGCCACGGTGTTGAGCTTCACGGTGAGGCCCGGGTTGGCGTCCTGGAACGCCTTGACCGCCGCCTCGATCGCAGCCTTCGGCACCGGGTCGGCCTGGTTGTTGCCGAAGGTCACCTCGCCGACCGCCGACGCACCGGCGGACGCCGCGCCTCCGCTTCCGCCGGCACACCCGGCGAGGCCGAGGGCGCCCAGGGCGAGGGCACCGCCGAGCAGAGAGCGACGGGAGAAGCCGCTCACGGGAGCGACGGGGTACCGGGCCAGGTACTCGGCTTCGGTCTGCGGATGGGACATCAGTGGCCTACCTTCCTTGGGTTGGTTAGTTGTGGGTTGCGGGGTGATCGGTGGTGTCCGCCAGGACGAGGCAGCCCCAGGGGTCCAGGGTCAGCCTGTGGCCGGTCGGCAGCGGGACGCCGGCGACCAGGTCGTCGACGTCATGGGGNGTCGTGGCGTGCGAGGTGCAGCCGCTCCAGTTGTGGAGGAAGTGGATCCTCGTGCCGTGGGCGACGCCCGACAGCACCGTGACGGAGTCGTCGCGACGCCAGTCGGCCGCCACCGGGGTGGGGACCAGGTGTCTCACCAGGTCCGCTCCGAAGTCACGGTCGGGGACGGTCCCCACGTACGTGACGCGGCCCCGGCCGTGGGCGCGGGTGGTCACGGCCGGGAACCGGCCCAGTTGGGGGTGGTCGTAGTGGGCGAGGACCTCCGCGTCGTCGACGATCAGGTGGTCGGCCCACCAGCGTCCGGACGCCCCCGTGGTCACCTCCATGGCATCGCCGACCATGCGGAGCGGCGCCCGGAGTGAGGTGAACTCCTCGTAGTGGACGCCCGCTGCGGCCCCCACGACATCCGGGGCGACCGCGAACCGGGCCCGTGACTCCTCGTCGCCGTATCCCGTGCGGGGCCCCACGACGAGGTGGCCGCCGGCGGCGGCGTAGTCGCGGAGCTTCTCCAGTTGCGCGGTCGTGGCGACGTAGAAGGCCGCGGCGACCAGGACCGGGAAACGACGGGCCGCCTCGTCCGCCTCCAGTTCGTCCCACTGCTCCGCGTGGACGACTCGGGCCTGCGCGCCGGCGTGGACGACCGCCGCGTGGAAGGAGTCGACGATGTCGTGGTAGGCGGTCGGGCGAGGGCTTCCGTCCGGATTGCACAGCGGCGGGAAGTCCTCGAAGGACTGCTTGCTGTCCGTGGAGTAGAGGATCGCGACATCGGCGTCCGGGACGTACCCGTCCAGGCGGGCGTCCAGCCGCGCGAGGAACTCGCCGAGGCCGGCCACCTCCGCGTACACGCGGCCGGGGCGCTGACTGTGCGGGAGGACGCCGCCCCAGTAGGTCTCGGCGCCGAAGTGCAGGGTGTGCCAGTGCCAGTACTCGATCATCGAGGCACCGCGCGCGATCAGCGCGAGCGCGCTCTGCCGGATCTGGCCCGGGTAGGGCGGGAAGTGCTGCCACCACCAGTTGATGGACTGCAGATTGGTCTCCGTCACGAGGAACCGCTCCTGCCGCATCCCGTAACCGCGGTCGGCCAGCTCCAGGAGCCCGGCCACGCCGGTGCGGATCCAGTGGTCCGGACGGGCGAGTTCACCGGCCAGTTCCAGGTGGTCCTCCACCCCGTGGTAGGCGTTGAGCGCGGGCACGTCCAGCCGCCGCGCCACCTGCTCCTCGTGCATGGCTGGCCGGTCCAGTGCGATGCACGTGGTGACGAACTGGTCCGGACGGGCGTGGTCGCGCGCGATCCCCGCCTGCCAGCCGATGAAGTCGCTCACGACCTCGTCCTGGTAGCGCCTCCAGGCGAGCCCGTACTGGGGCTGGAGATTGCCGTCGGGACGCCACAACTCGGCCCAGTCGCCGAGACGGTGCGACCAGTACGCCAGGCCCCACGCCTCGTTGAGCGTCTGGACGTCCCCGTAGCGCCGCTTGAGCCACTCGACGAACCCGACGAAGGTGTTGTGGTTGTGCAGGAGCATCGCCCCGGGCTCGTTGTCGACCTGGAAGCCGATGACGGCCGGGTGGGAGGCATACCGGCCGAGGATCACACGGACGACGCGCTCCACATGGAACCGGTAGGCCGCATGAGTGATGTCCACTTCCTGGCGGCGTCCCCACCCCTGCCTCCGGCCGGTGGCGACCTCGCCCGCGATCTCGGGGTACTTGTGCCAGAGCCAGGGCGGCACCGCGTAGGTGGGCGTCCCGAGGATGACCCCGATCCCGCGGGCGAGTGCGCCGTCGAGCACGGGTTGCAGCCATTCGCTGTCGAACTGGTCGTCGCTGGGCTCCCACGAGGACCACACCGATTCGCCGACCCGGATCACGTTGAAGTGGGCTTCGCGCATGAGGTCCAGGTCGCGGTCGAGGTCGAGACGCGGCTGGTACTCCGGGTAGTAGGCCGCACCGAACCGCAATCCGGGGTGCCGGGCGCTGGTGTGGTCATCGTCGTCCTCGGTGTGCGGCGGGCTTCTTGGCAAGACGTTACCGGTAACATTCTGGCGTGGCAAGAGTCTCCCGACTTCTCGCCGGGCGGTAATGTCAGACTTCGGAGATGCCCGAACCGGGGCGTCCGGTGGAGGCGCGTGCGATCAGGCGACCGAGCGGCATCTCGCGTCCGGCCTCGCCGAGGCCGGAGGACACCAACAGTGACCGGACCGTGTTGCGTCCCATGAGGGCGAAGTCCACCGCCACCGTGGTGAGCGGAGGCCAGTAGTAGGCCGCGTCGACGATGCCGTCGTAGCCCGAGACGCTCACGTCGTCCGGAACCCGGATCCCGTGCTCCTGGAGCCAGAACAGGACGCCGAGCGCGCACTGGTCGCTCGCTGTCACGATCGCGGTCGGCGCCTGGTCAAGCGGGTACGACGACATCGCCTCGTAGCCGGCGGCGGCGCCCCACTCTCCGGCGGTCTCACCGCAACTGCGCAGCCCTCGCCGGGCGATCACCTCGCGGTAGGCCGCCAGACGGTTGCGGGCTGTGAGCCAGGTCCGCGGCCCGCCGACGTGGAAGAAGCGCTCGTGGCCCAGGTCCGCCAGGTGGGAGACGACCTGGGCGAAGGGGTGCTGGAGGGCGCGATCGTCGCCGTCCGTCAGCACGGGCTCGGCCTCGACGGCGTAGGGCACCTTAAGCCTCTCGAGACGGAGTTGCTTGAGGACCGTGTCGGAAGGGGAGATCACGACGGCCCCGGCCAGGGTCGTCCGGTTCATCAGCGAGACGGCGTCGTCGACGGACGGGGCGTCCGTGGGGTCGACGCGGAGGATGTCCAGAATGTAGCCGGCCTCGCGTGCCGCCTCCGCGGCTCCGGCCAGGACCCGCTGCGGCGCCCAGTCGTCGATGTCGAAGACGAACGCCCCGATCCGGTGCGACTTCTTCGTCGCGAGCGCTCGCGCCTCGGCGTTCACCCGGTAGTTGAGGGCCTTCATGGCCTGCTCGACCCGCTCCCGATTCCGGGGACGGAGAGACTCCCCCTTCAGGTACCTCGACACCGTCTGGTGGCTGACGCCTGCGCGCTCCGCCACGGTGTAGATGGTCGCCGGATGATCCCAGTCGGCCTGGTCGACCTGCGTCGCCGGTGTCACTTTGTGCCGCCTCCTTCGAGGGACGCCTTGCTCCCGCATACGTTAGCGGTAACACCGGTACCCGGAGAGAGTCCTCCAAAGCTTGCGCGGGGTGGTGCTCGTGGTCAGCGACGCCCACGAAGGCCTCAAGACCGCCGTCAAGGCCATCCTGCCCGGCGCCGCCTGGCNAACGGTGTCGGGTGCACTTTGCCCGGAACGTGACCAGCCACCTCGGCTCGGCACGCTCCAAGCCCGTCAACGCCGTGATCGGAACCATCTTCGCCCAGACCACCGCCGAGGCCGTCCGAGGCTGCTACCGCCAGGTCACCGACAACCTCGCCGCCAGCGGCTTCACCGACATCGCCGCCATGCTCGACAAGGCCGAAGCCGACCTCACCGCGTTCGCCGACACGCCCACCGAACACTGGCGCNAGCTGTGGTCGAACAACCCGATCGAACGGCTGAACCGAGAGATCAAGCGCCGCGCCGACGTCGTCCAGATCTTCCCCGACCGCGACAGCGTCACCCGATTGGTGGGCGCCATCCTGCTCGAACAACACGAAGAATGGCACTACGGCGAACGCCGCTACCTATCCGAGACCAGCATGCGCCGACTCCTCGACCAGCTCTACCGCGACACCAAGACCCCCACCGGGCCCCTCACCCTCACCGCCTGAAAGCACACCACGCCACGGGACTTGACCGAGGAGGGCGCCGCCGACGCTCCCCACGCCCGGCGTGTCGTGGGAATACGTGGGGAATCGTGGGGAATACGTGGGGAATGAGAGGCCTCTGGAGGCCATCCGTGTCCATGAGAGTCCACCACCGATAAGGGCCGAAGCCCTTGTCAGTTGGTGTTTGAGGTAGTCAGAGGACCAACCATCGTGGTGCGCGAGAGAGGAGTTGAACCTCCCGCGGACCGCGAAGGAATCGGCCTCTCGCTAGGGATGTCGTATAGTTCCGGCGCACTCGCAGCGCCCGCGTGGGGCAGATGTGGGGCAGGATTCACAGCGCCTACTCCTGGCGATCAGCGGTCACGAAGCCGAGTGTAGAGCCGCGCCCCGACAACCCAGCCGACCCGCGCCTGGCGCCGGCACGGACGCCCTACCCATGGCCAGCCTTCGGTGGATGCTCAGCTGCTCCTTGTTGCCCAGATCGCGTCCGCCGATGACAGTGATGGTCAGTGCTCCTGCGCGATGACAGGCGCACTGGGCGTAGTCGGCATCCGCAACCTGCCGCGGGTGGTTTCGCAACAGCCTGCAGGTTCACGCAGATCCAAGGTGTCTCCATGTTCCGTAGGCGGAACGTGTCGCAGCCATGGCCTGAGAAGCCGACTGATCCGTGCGCGAGCACTTCCCGGGGTTGCGACAGGATTGGTGTGTGTTCGCGCCTCGAGCATCTGTCGCTCGCCAGCCGGGTCATTGTCCCCGCACCAACCGCAGTCGGGGTCTCGTCTCGGCCGAAGCTCCGCTGTGCGGCGGTCGCGGATGAACTCGAGGTGATGGTCGGCCGTGTCGGTCGTGCTGAGGTCCGTCACGGCGAGCATGAAGTCGGTTGTGGCTTGTGCTGCGGAGATGCCGTTGAGTGTGATGACGCTGGGCGCTGGTATCCCGTCGACGTAGCGGGCAGCGGCTCGCTCGGCGTCCGGGGCCATCTCGATGGCGAGTTCGGATGCGTTGATGAGGCCGTTGCACCAAAAGCAGCCTTGGCCCGGTGTCATGCGTCGATAGACAGCGTGAATGCGTCCAACATCACCGTCGGTGTCCACTGGTACTCGGACGCCCATCTGAGTCGCGGGGATGAGGTAGGTCTCGACGACCGCGTTCACCCAGTGCCGTGCAGCGTGCGAGTCGGCAGCGAGGAAGATCCAGTCGCACCGGGTGAGTAGGTGCAGTGATGTTGGGTCCTGGACATCGGTCCGAACGGTGGTGACGTTGACCGCCGGGTTGGCTCGGCGGGCGTTGCGCCGCGCGATTCGCACCTTCGGTTTCCCGATGTCCGAGCGCCGTGCCCCGATCAGTCGGGGCAGGTTCGTCTCGTCCACGACGTCTCCGTCGATGAGGACCAGGTGGCCGACTCCGAGACGAGCAAGGTACTCGGTCACGATGCTGCCCACGCCTCCGAGGCCAACGACGGCGACGCGGGTCTCTCGAAACGCCGCCTGGCCGACGTCTCCGAAGATGCGGGCCTGTCGGTCAAAGGCTGACACGGAGCCGAGCACTCGGGCGGGGATCGGTCGCAGCCGCCGCAGCTGAGGGCCGGGGATGACCAATTCGGCGAGTGGCCGTCGTGTGCCGTCGGGCAGCCACAGGTCGCCGGCCGCCGCGTACGGTGTGCACACGACGGCGCCGACCAGCTGCCCAGTGATGCGGCGGATCGCGGGGTAGCCGCGTTCGTGGCTGGCCAGGTCCACGGACGAGAAACCAACCTCGATCGAGCCGCCGTGGTTGTGGAACGCGAGGTAGGCCAACCCGTCGCGTCGAGCCAGCAGGGCAGCGTCCCGAACGAACTCGGGGGTGAGCGCCCGGTTGCCGTGGGTGCCCGGAACATAGTCGATGCCGTCCCGGGCAAGCAGCACACGCGCCCCCAACAGGCGGCTGCCACGGCCGCCCTCGACCACACGCGCAAGGACGATCGCGCCGTGCTCGCCACCTGCGTCGAACAGGTGCGTTTCGAGGCGCGCCCAGTCGCGGGGGCGGAGTGTGAGGCTCCACCCCGGCGCTGGGGGNTTCACTGGCCGGCGAACCATGCCAGTACCTTCGCTGCCTTGAGCGATGCGGTGTCGCGGCGCGGGCTCCACCCGTTGGAACGCCGGGACAGCTGGAGAGCCTCGCGGTTCTGCCATTCCACCTGCTGTACCGCGGACCCGTGGGCGTTACCGTCACGGCGGACCACACGGCCGATGTAGTGCGGGTAGATGTCCGCGTTCGGGTAGGCAGTGGAGATCCGGAACCCGAACCAGGTGAAGGAGGGTTCGTACTGGTCACCGACATGGACGTCGTGGACCACGACGACGGCATCACCGTTCGGTTCGTGGGTGATGTCGACCACGTGGCCGGTGAACTGTTCGCGCAGCCCGTCGAGCGCGTGGTCGATCGGCGTCTGCAGGCTAGGAGTTGTCGTCACCGGTCACCGCCACGAAGTCCAGGTTCGGATGGATCTGGATACGGTCGTCGTCGCCGACAACGTTGTAGTGGTTGCCGTCCTGCACGGAGAGCACGAAGTTCGGTGCGATGTCGGGCACTCCCTGTGCGATGGCGGCCTCCTTGATCTGCCGGCCGGTGTACTTGCCCTGCGGCAGCACCACGGGGCTCCCGTTGACCAGGATGGTGACTTCGTGCGGCTTCTTCATGTGCGCGTCCTCGAACTCAGGACGGGTCTTGTCGGCTACTGTCATGGCAGTCCCCTTTCTAGGACTTCTGGTGGTGGCGCTTCCGGTCCAGTGGCAACGCCACCACCACAGTTGTCTGGAGCAGTTTTCTGAACCAGATCGGTACAACAGTCAGAATAGTACACCAACTTGGTGTAGGATTGCGGACGTGAGGCGACAAGGTGGAGATCGGCTTCCGACGACCATCCGAACAGGCGTTCTTCCGCGACCCGGCCCAGGTGCGACGGAAGTACGGGCCAGCGTGCGCGAAGAAGATCGCGCTTCGATTCCAACAGATCAAGGCATCAGAGAACCTCGACCTGCTCTGCAAGCTCNCCCAGGTGCGCTGCCACCAGCTGGTCGCGGATCGCAACGAGCAGTTCTCGCTGGATCTGGAGCATCCGCTCCGCATGATTGTTGAGGTTGCCGACCGCCCTGTTCCGCGGTTTGCCGATGGTGGCATCGCCCGCGACCGGGTGGGTCGCCTCGCGTTTGTCGAGATCACTGACACGCATCGGTAGAGAGGAGGGACGAACAGTGGAACACAGCAATGAGCAGTTGGAGTGGTATCCGTATGAATCTGCAGAGGTTCAATCACCTGGAGAAACGCTGCGGGAGACCCTCGACGCCCTCGAGATGTCACAGAGCAAGCTCGCGGCTCGCACGGGCCTGACGCTGAAACACATCAACCAGATCGTGCAGGGCAACGCGACCATCACCCCTGCGACAGCGATCGCACTGGAGCGGGCGACCGGGGTTCCGGCATCCACATGGAACAACCTCGAAGCGGACTACCAAGACCACAAGGCCCGCACAGAGGAACTCGACTCCCTCGCCCGCCAATCCCAGTGGCTCGATCGGATGCCGATCAAAGAGTTGAAGGAGCGTGGCTACGTCACAGCAACGCGACGANACCCCGGACTTCTCCTCCAGCAAGTGCTGACATTCTTCGGTGTCGGCAGTATCACGGCGTGGGAGACCTCCTGGGCTGAGCCGGCCGCCAAATTCCTGCAGTCGAGCGCCTACCAGATCGACGCGGGCGCGGTCGCCGCCTGGCTGCGCCTCGGTGAGGTCGAAGCAGAGAAGGTAGCCAGGTCCGTTAAGTTCGAACCGTTCGACCGCGCCGTCCTGAGGACATACCTCCCGAAGCTTCGAGCGATGACCACCCAGACACCTGATGAGTTCTACCCAGACCTCGTGGCTACCTGCGCTGCGGCCGGCGTCTGCCTCGTCGTCGTTCGGGACGTTGCTGGGACTCGCGCCAGTGGCGCGTCCCGCTTCATCTCGCCAAGTCGTGCGGTGGTACAGCTCAGCAACCGTGGGAAGCGAAACGACAAGTTCTGGTTCGCGCTGTTCCACGAACTCGGGCACCTGCTTCTGCACAGCAAGAAGGACACTTTCATGAGTTTCGACGGCACGGAGCCTGGGNGTGCCTCGCTACTGATCGAGAACGAGGCGAACGACTTTGCTGGCCGGCTCCTGATCCCGCCCGACGCTGAACCGGCGCTGCTGGCCATCAAGAGTCCTGCGGACGCCGTCGCATTGGCCAACAGGCTGGGGATCGCTCCCGGGATCGTGGCCGGGCGTTTCCAGCGCGAGACCAGCAAATGGACCTTCGGCGCACCGGCCCTCTTCCAGACATACGTGATCCGAGACTGACCAGCACCTGCGCGTAGTGGGAGCCTGTGCCCCGCGTCGCAATCCCTTCGGACTGCTGCACGCGCATCCCAGCCGTCCACGGACACTCGGTGATGGAAGATTCCCAGTGGGTTGTCTTCGCTCTTGGGCACTGTTTGCACAGCCGCACGCTTCGGTGCCAACCGAAGATCCCCTGCCTCCCGGCGTACCGATCGGCTTCCACTGGACCGATCCAGGGCAGCTACACCAGGTTTCGGACAGTCCCACTCAGACCCCAGGCCACAGGCCCGCTCTGCTACATGTCTGGAACTGCGAGCAATATCTGCATCCGGCGGGACCAACACGTTGGTTCAGCAGGCAACCCACCTCAGCGAGAGCCGTTGCCGCGACCGACAGTCGCCGAGCCGCCAAACGCAGGCTGTTGAACTGGTCAGGACTTGGGCCCGGGGCGATTCTGCCTTAATGCGCCAGAAGGCTCGCGTCGCAGGCAGAACTTCTCGCGCGACCGCCATCCGCTGCGGTCACAGTCAACCAGTTCCAAGCCGACAGATCAGCCATGTACAGGTCGGGGAGGAGCCTCGGGTGGTGTCGGTGGCCATCGGGAGCACGAGACGGTCGGCTTCTGCGGCGAGGTGGGTGAACACCTTGCGATGGAAGGGTCGGGCGAGGCCTTGACCGCGGTGTTCAGCGGCGTGATCGGAGAGCACCCAGGCTCCGTCATTGGGGTGGACGAGGGTGCTGTCGCCTCGAAGTAGCCGACTACCCAGCCGCCGTTGCGTCGCCAGCGCGCGAACGTGACCGCTTGGCCAAGCGGGAAGCCCACCACGACAAACAGGGCGAGCATGACGGCGGTCGAGGCTGCCAGCTGCCCGGGCGTCAGCGCGACGCCGAGGGTCGGGACGGCTCGGACCGATTTGCACCGGGTGTGTCGGACTTCGGGGTGGGTTGCTGGAGCCTCGGCAGGGAGGGCTAAGTGAGTGGCTTCGGTGGGCGATGGGTGTCTGGGGAGTCGGGAGGGGTCGTGGAGCTGGTCGAGGTGCGACGGGTGGTAATGGTGGGTCGTTCGCTTGAGCCGGCCGGTTTCGTCTGACCGTTGAGACGAGCCCAGCCACGGTCATGGTCGGGAGCGACCGGCCGCGGGACCGAATGCGCTCGACGAGTTGCTCATGGGTGAGCCCCGGCATTCCGTACGCGCCGCTACGCGCGCTCGAGGCCCGATCCGCGGGCCTGGCGGGAATGTCCTGAGCGTAGGACCCGGACGAAGAAGATCCCTAGTGCGCATCGTGGAGAGGCGAGGGGATCTGATACAGGCGAGGCAAGCAGCCGCGGCCGACAACCGAATGGATCGCGGCAGCCATTCTCAACCCGCCGGTTGAGTCTTGGCCTCACTGGCGGCCCGGTCACGGAACCCACCTGATCTTCTGGGGAGGTTGGGGAGGTGCCTCTGGCTACGGGTTCCAGCGCGCGTCGGCGATCAGGACGCTGGTCGGGCGAGTTTCCGGGGACGTGGGGGACGTGCCGTTGACTAGGACGTTCACCTGATTGGCGCTGACACCGCGCCTGCCCTGCCCGGGGTGGGGGAGGTTGCTGTGGTGCCCTTCTCGTGTGCCAGCAAACGGCTGTCTACAGCGACTGGGGGAACTTTGGGGAACGCGCTTCCCAGAAGCACTGACCACCTCGCCGTCGAGGCTCGAAGCTGCCGCTGGGGAGGCCGAGCGGAACGTCTGTGGTGACGCCGGTCCGCTCTACTTCACGGGCGCGTGACAAGTGGTGCCGGCGCTCGCCCTGCCGCCCGGAGTCGAACTTCTCCAAGCTGGGCCGTCCGAAACGGGCCGGTTTCGAGGCTTAAGGAAAGTGAACGGGTCTAGGGCTGAGAACCAGAGAAGAAGTGGCCCGGCCCGCGTCCCGATCGGGGCCTGACGGGGCTTTGGGAAGGTGGAAGGAGGTGTTACTGGTGGCGATTGGTCTGCAGAAGTTGTCGGCCGGTTCGGGCTATGAGTACCTGACCCGGCAGGTCGCTGCGCTGGACGTGACCGGCCGCGGCCACGTCAGTCTGGCTGACTACTACGCAGTCAAGGGTGAGGCTCCCGGCATCTGGTGGGGCGCTGGCCTGGATGCGGTCGGACTCACCGTCGGCGGGGAGGTGACCGCCGAGCAGATGAAGCTGCTGTTCGGCGCCGGCCTGGACCCGACCACCGGCGAGAAGCTCGGCAGGGCCTACTCGGTGTTCGCTGGTGAGCCGACCCCGTTCGAGACCGAACTCGGCCGCCGGCTCGCCGCCTGGCAGGAGGCGTACGGCCTGGGGCGGTCCGTGCCCGTGTCGCAACAGATCCGCTCCCAGTTACGGACCGACCTTGGTCGGGAATGGTTCCTGGCTCGGTACGGCTCCCTGCCGGAGGGGCCGCGTGAGCTGCACGCGTTCATCACGAAAGCGATCTCCCATCCCCGAGTGCCGGTGGCCGGATTCGACCTCACCCTGTCTCCGCCAAAGTCCGTCTCAGCGCTGTGGGCTGTCGCCGACCCGCAGGTGGCGTCCCTGCGGGCGGTCCACGACCAGGCCGTCACCGACGCCCTGACGTATCTGGAGGGGCACGCCCTGTTCACCCGGCAGGGCACCGAGGGCGTCCGCCGGCTGCCAGTCCGGGGCATGATCGCGGCCCGGTTCGTGCACCGCGACTCTCGGGCCGGCGATCCGGACCTGCACACCCATGTGGCGATCTCGAACAAGGTCCAGACTCTGCCCGGGGACTGGCTCGCTATCGACGCCAGCATCCTGTACGCGGCCAAGGTGACGATCTCTGAGGCCTACACCACCAGCCTGACCGCAGGCCTGCGCGACCTCGGCCTGGCCATGGAGCCGACCGGGCGGGACGGGAAGCGTCCGGTGTGGGAGATCGCCGGCCTCGAGCCTGGACTGTTGGCGCGGTGGTCGTCGCGGCGCCGGCGGATCACCGCCTACACCGGCGAGTTGGTCACCCGGTTCGAGGCCGAGCACGAACGGCTGCCCACAGCGGCGGAGAAGCTCGATCTCGCCCAGCAGGCCACCCTGGCAACCCGGCAGGCCAAACACGAGCCTCGCAGCGAAGCCGAACAGCGAGCGACCTGGCAGGCCCAGGCCGAACACACCCTCGGCCTCGGCGGCCTCCACCGCATGCTCACCGCCGTCCTGACCTCGGCACTGCCAGCCCCCGCGCCGGTGGTCGATGACGGGTGGCTGGCCCGGACCGCGCAGCGGATCGTGACGATCGTCGAATCGGAGCGGTCGAGCTGGACCGTCTGGAACGTCCGCTCCGAAGCGTTCCGGCAGGTCCGGGCCGCCGCTATCAGCTACGCACAGGCGGAACGGGTCGTCGACCACCTCACCTCCCGAGTGCTCGCACCGACCGTGTCTGTGCCGATCGCCACCACCCGCACCCTGCCGGTCGAACCAGACCTGCTGCTCCGCCCCGACGGCACTCCCGTTTACGCGGAGCCTGATGGCACCCGCTACACGTCCCACCGCGTCCTGTGGGCCGAACGCCGCCTCGTCGACACTGCTGCACGCACCGGCGGACGGACGGCCGATCACAACTCCGTCACCCTCGCACTGCTGCAGTCGATGGCGAACCGGGAACCGCTCAGTTCCACCCAGCAGACTCTCGTCCGGGAGATGGCGACCTCCGGGCGGCGGCTCCAGTTGGCGATCGCCCCGGCCGGGACGGGAAAGACCACCGCCATGCGGACGCTGGCGACCGCCTGGACCAACAGCGGCGGAAACGTGGTCGGTCTCGCCNCCTCCGCGGCCGCAGCTGAACAACTCCGCAGTCAGCTCGGCCAGCACACCGTCGCCGACAACCTCGCCAAGCTTGTCTGGGCGATCGGCCACCACGAAGCTCTCGCCGACGCCATCGGTCCGGACACCCTGGTCCTCATCGACGAGGCCGGCATGGCCGACACGCTGACGCTGGATCACGTCGCCTCCTGGTGCCTCGACCGCGGCGCCTCGATCCGGCTGATCGGTGACGACCAGCAGCTCGGCGCCATCGGTGCCGGCGGTGTGCTGCGCGACATCGCCACCAGCCACGGCGCCTTGCGCCTCGACGAAGTCCTCCGGTTCGCCGACCCTGCCGAGGCAGACGCCAGCCTCGCCTTACGGAGCGGGGACATGGGGGCGATCGGCTACTACCTCGACCACGGCCGCGTCCACGCTGTCGACCCCGACACCGCCACCAGCCACATCTTGGCCGCCTGGCAAGCCGACAAGGACGCCGGGCTGGACGCGCTCATGCTCGCCCCCACCCGCGAACTGGTCGCCCAACTCAACGCCGCCGCCCGCACCGCCCGAATCGCCGGCCACCGCGCCGGGCGCACAACCGACCTGTCCGACGGCAACCAGGCCTCGGTCGGGGACATCATCTTGACCCGACGCAACAACCGGACGCTCAACACCGGAGAAACGGCCTGGGTCCGCAACGGCGACCGCTGGACCGTCACCGCCGTCCACCGCGACGGATCAATCGACGTCCGACATCTGCGCAACCACAACCAGCTCACCCTGCCCGCCGACTACGTCGCCGAGAGCGTCGAACTCGGCTACGCAACCACCATCCACACCGCCCAAGGCATCACCGCCGACACCTGCCACGGACTCCTCACCGGCCAAGAATCCCGGCAACTCGCCTACACCATGCTCAGCCGCGGCCGGGCCGCCAACCATGCCTGGCTCATGGTCAACCCCGCCGAACACCACCTCGCCCCGGTCGCGCAGGCTCTCGTCGAGCCCCACACGGCCGTCGAGATCCTCGAGGCCATCATCGAACGCGACCAGGCCCCCGCCTCGGCCACCACACTCCTGGCGCAGGCCGACGACCCGGTACGGCTGCTCGGCCCCGCCGTCGCCATCTATGTGGATGCGGTCAGCTTTGCCGCCGAACACCACCTCACCGAGGAGACGAAGCAGGTCATCGACTGGGTCGGTGAACGGTCCGGCCTGACCGAGGCTGCTGCCTGGCCGGCCCTGCGCGGCAAGCTGATGCTCATCGCGGCCAACGGCCACAATCCGGCGGCCGTGCTCAGCCAGGCGATAGCCCTCGGCGGGCTCGACGACGCCCACGACCCCGCCGCCGTCCTGTGCTGGCGAATCGACCTCACCCAAGCCTCGAACGGCCGAACCCGCGGACCCCTGCCCTGGCTACCTGGTATCCCCACCCAGCTCCTCGATGACCCCGAATGGAAGACCTACCTCAGCGCCCGCTACAGCCTCACCCGCAAGCTCGGCGAAGAAGTCCATAAAGCAGCCAGGAGCGCCGAGGACACTCCGCGGTGGGCCGAGCAGCTCCCCGGCCTCGACCCCGAACTGGTCGCCGACATCCAAGTGTGGCGGGCAGCCCAGCGCGTCCCCGACCACGACCTGCGGCCCACCGGGCCCACCAGCAGCAGCCCCGCCGAGCGGCGCACCGAGCGTGACCTCGACCACCAACTCGAACACGCGCAAGCAGGCATCCGTGAATGGGCACCCCGCATCGCCCACGCCGCACCAGCCACCGCCGGCGACCCGCGCCTTCCGTCCTCGCCGCCCGCCTCGCCCGGCTCACCAGCCGCGGACACGACGCAACCGACCTCCTGCAACGGGCCGCCGCTCAGGGCACACTGCCTGACGACCATCCCGCCGACGCCCTCAACTACCGAATCACCGGGCTCATCAAGACCCAACGCGAAGCCGAGAGCAGAGTCTGGGAGACCATCACCCCACCGCACCCCGGCCGTATCCCGAACACCCGCGATCCCACAGCCCCGACCGCGGCATCAGCATCTAGCACCCGATGGAGAGGAACAGAATGGCCAGCGATCCTGCCGAATGGAGCCAGCCCGTCCCCGAATGGCTCTCTCTTCAACAAGCCGCCCAGCTCCTCGGGGTCAGCGTCGACACCATCAGGCGCCGAATCGCTTCGGGTGTGCTGCCGGCGTCCCGGTGCGGCGCGCGCCTGATTCGGTTACGAGCGGCAGACCTGGAGAGCGTCCTTCACCCGATCGCGACCGGTCAGCGGAAGCAGTGGCGCCGTCGAGCATGGTGAACAGAGCCAGGTCGATGCGCTCCGCAACACCCACCCCGCACCTTGCTGACCCCGCATGCGTTGCGGCGGCGCAGTCCGCAAGTTAGCTTGGACGATCAGTGGTACGACCGGTAGCTCGCCGGTCAAGACAACCACGGGTGATGACTATGCCCCGAACGCTTGCCGAGATTCTCAGGCACGCAGACCAGCTCTCGGCTCGGTTCGAGGACTACGAGCCCGACCCTGCCGACGAGTTCGACCCGGAAGTCGTGGCCCTGCTGCGTGCAGCGGTCCAGGAACGCTCGGACGCCGAGCGGCGTGTCCTGGACGCGATCAGGGCCGCGCGGCAGGCAGGGATGTCGTGGTCCGCCATCGGGCTCTTCGTTGGCACCTCCGGTGAGGCGGTCCGTCAGCGCTACAGGAACGAAGTCGCTTGACCTATCGGCCCCGGGCCCTCGAGGCGTCGTGCGCGCAAGTGTGATACCGCGGCGAACGCAAACGTCATGTTCGGCTGCACGCCGGCGAGGAGAGCCATCATCGAGGTCATGGTCGCGCAGCAACCATCGGCGACGTGCTGATAGGCACGCGGCCTTGCCCGAAGAACCGTATCCGCGCATCAGCTCCCTTCGGCGAGTGTCCAGCGAGCTCGCGGGTCCTTAGAGGACTTGCCGTGCCAGACGATGAGGCCCTCCTCACGCAAGGCCTTCAGGCGGGCATTTGCGGCAGGGCGGCTCAGCCCGGCAGCCTCGGCGACTTCNCCTGAACCCAGTCCGGCGACTCCAGCGGTTCGGAGTGCGTCCAGGATCTGCTGCGATCCCTTGGGTAGGCGCGCGGCCTGGGTAGCAGGCAGACGGGGCAGCGCGGCGAGAGTCAGTCGGACGCTGCCGGCTGTTTGGCGGTAGGCGGGATCCCGCAGACCGACAATTCGCATCTCGTCGAACATTCGCTTGATGCCCTCCCCNAGTTCCTGGCCGATTCGAAGGTCCGCACAAACCCGAGCGATTCGTGGGTTGCGGGCGAACCGCGGGATCTCCAGCGGGTGTGCCGGGTTGGCCAGGCCCGGGAAGCGTCCCGGGCTTTCGATCTCGACCCGGTCGGGGTAGATCTCGACCCGGACGTGGTCGCCGGAGAGGCTGTATGAACGATGGATTGCGGCGTTGACCACTCCTTCGAGCCAAGCCTCACGCGGGACGATCGGACGGGCCTCGAAAAGCCCGCTCTCGGCCAGTGCTCGACGCTTGGGGATCAGGCTACTGATCACCCGATCGGCCTCCTGGATAGCGCGCGGGATTGGCCCCTCGATCCTGATGTCAGAGCCTTCCTCCACCCCCAGCCGCGCGCCCGTGCCGCGCTCCGCAGTGAGAAAACGAATCACGCGAATGTACGCCTCAGGGAACAGGTCCTGCGGACGCGGGGCGAACAGCAGATAGCCCGCATTGGTGAGTTCATCCTTCGGCGTGAGCAGACTCCGGGCGCGGAACAGCTTGAGATCACTGGAAGCACCGACACGCGACCGGTAGTTCTGCACGAGCTTCCTGTCCAGATCCGCGATCCGCACACCGGGGACGGGTCTGCCGTCGTACTGGCCCTGCCCCTTGTCGAACTCCAGTTCTTGACGGGCTGCGAAGCCGAGCTTGCGCGACTCGTCCCCAACCCGCAGGTACACCTCGCCGGCGCGGGTCTCATGGACCAGTTCACCGGGATCAACACGGATCACAAGGAGTGCGTCCACTTCACCTGCGTCGTTGATGCAACCGACCTGCTCCACGTGCGCTCGCACAGGAGGGACGGTGAAGTCCAGGGCCGCTTGCCGGATGGCATTCTGCTTCGACGCGTGGGATCGAATCCCTTCCACTCGCCCGTCAGACAGTCCGATCACGATGACCCCGCCCTCTGCGTTGGCGAAGGCGGTGAGCGGCCTGTCGAGGTCCTGCGCCCGGACGCGAATCGACTTGCGATCGAACCACTGGTCCTCCGGCAACGCCAAGAGGCGCCGGCCAACGTCCGACCGATCAGCCGCGAGCGCCGCATCCACCTGGTTCGCCGTCATGGCTCTACTTTAAACTTCTTCATGTTCCATGCAAGTAGCCGCGCGGCCTCGCGCCGAGCCCCAGCCGCCCAGCGACATCGCTACTTGAAACTCCGGGCTTCAAGTAGCTTTCAAGTAGAGCCCGACCGAACGACTCCGGGCTCTGCCAGCAGCGCCATGCGGTCGGCGATGATCCGGTCGCGGCCTTCAGCGACGTGCTGGTAGACCAGCGCAGCCTTCGCCGTGGAGTGCCCCATGCGGGCCATCAGCTCCGCGNNAGTGGCGCCGGCCTGCGCGGCCATAGTTGCCGCGCTGTGCCGAAGGTCGTGGAAGCGCAGGTCCGGCCGTCCGGCCACCTGACGAGCCCTGTGGTAGGTCTTGCTGAGCGTGTTCACGTGCAGATGGCCCGTCTTGGTCGCGTTCGGGAACAGCAGCCCGTCCGGGCCGGGCATGGCGTGCTCGGCGAGATGCCGCTTCAGGGCAGGGCGCAGGTTCGGCGGTAGTGCGATCGTGCGGACGCCCGCCCGGGACTTCGGTGTGCCGACCGTCGCCTCACCCTTGCGCCACACCACGGCGCGTTCGACCCGAACCGACATCGAGGCCAGGTCGAGGTCCTTGCGTCGCAGCTCGCTCACCTCGCCCCAGCGAAGGCCGCACCAGGCCGACAGCAGGATCAGCGCCTGGTACTTGTCGGGCATGTTCTCCACGATGGTGGCGATCTGCTGAGGCGTGGCCGGCTTCGGCTCGAAGGTGCGGTGAAGGACGGTGGGATGCTCCACCTTGCATGGAGAGTCCTGGATCAGCGGACGGCGGCCCGTGCTGGCGCTGCGCATGATGGTCGACAGCAGCGAGTAGGCGTGTGCCCGCCGGGTCGGAGCAGCGGGCAGCAGCATGGCGTACCACTCGTCGATGTCGTCGGCGGTGATGTCGGCCAGGTGCATGTCGCCCAGAGTGGGCAGGATCTGCTTGTCGAGCAGGATGCGGTAGAGATCCTTCGTCCGGGGCTTGAGCGGCTGGCCGTCCCGGGTGCGTCGGCGCTCGAGCCAGATCTCGGAGTAGTCGCGCAGTGTCGGGGTCTCGGCCGGCTGCGGGTCGGGCGGACGCCAGCGATGCTCCTCCAGTTCGGCCCGGCGCATCGACAGCCACGCGTCGGCGTCGCCCTTGGTCTCGAACGTCACCGGGGCCAGATAGCGCTCCCCGTTCTCGCCGAGATAGCTGGCCTGGTAGCGACCCGACCGCTGCTTCGCAATCTTTCCGAAGGCCCGCCGGCGCCGGGTCGACCTGGTCCGACCGGACGGCCGCGGGGCCGAACCGGTGCGCGCGGGCGTACCCGCAGCCCCGTTCACCAGTCGGAGATTGGTCACCCTGTCACCCTGCCCTTGCATCTCACCTGCATCCTAACGCATCCCAATGACAGGCCATTTCTGCCTATTTGCGCCTACTTCACAGTGGAGAGCTCAAGGCCATTTCACCTAGTCCCCACGCTGAAACCGGTAGTCATCGCAGGTATACGAAAGAGCCCGAGGTGGCAGTTCAAATCCTGTCACCCCGACCATTGTGATGTCTCAGGACATCGGCGTCGACGGACCTGCGGTTATGCAGGTCCGTTGCTTGTTTTGCGGGGTCCTCCGCTGGGTTGGTAAGGCCTGTTGGGGTCGAGGATGAGTTCGCGGAGTATTTCGCCGGTGGTGGCGTTGATGATGGTGATGTCGAGGTCGTGGATGACCATGCGGATGAAGGTTCCGGCGTAGGTTCGGCCGAGGCCGATGTGGTAGAGCCGGCCGTTGTGGCGGAGGGTGGCGTTGCCGGCTTTGGACACTTTGTCGTCGCGGACGCGGTCGTGGCTGTCACGGGTGCGGTCACTGCCGGGNACAGCCTTGGGACGGCTGGTGTAGGCGACGGCCGGGGTGGCGTGGTGGGCCAGGGATCGGTGGGGGCGCCGGGTGTTGTACTCGATGAGGAACGCATCCAGGAGGGCTTGCAGCTCGGCGATCGTGGAGGGTTGGCGGGGTTGCGCGCGGAGCCATTTCTTGAGGGTTTGTTGGAAGCGTTCGACCTTGCCGCAGGTGGTCGGATGGTTGGGTCGGGAGTTCTTCTGGACGATCCCGCGGGCGCGGAGTTCGGTCTCGAGTGGGGTGCGGCCGCCTTTGCCGGTGGCGAATCTGACGGTGTAGACCATGCCGTTGTCGGTCAGGGTGCTGGCAGGGAACCCGTAGCGGGAGCCGGTTTCCAGAAACGACTTGTGGACGATGTGAGCGGTGATCCGGGGATGTGCGCTGAGGTGCAGGGCGTAGCGGGAGTGGTCGTCCAGCCAGGTGATGATCTCCACATCGGTGCCGGTGGCGAGGCGGTAGTGGGTGAAGTCGGATTGCCAGCACTCGTTCGGCATGGCTGCCTGGAACCGGAGGTAGGAACTCTTGGGGCGTTTGGCCGGCTCGGGGATGACGCGGCCGGCGCGACGCAGGATCCGGTTGATCGTCGCCCTGGACAGGCGGGTGTGGTGAACATGGTCGAGGTGCCAGCCGATCGTGTCGGCGCCAGCGTCCAACCCGGCCTGGGCCAGGTGATCACGGACCGCGAGCACGAGGTCGATGGTCTCGGGCGGGGTTGCTGTGGGTGACGTTGTCGGGCGCCGGGAACGAGGCTCGAACGCCGCCTCGCCTTCGAGGTCGTAGCGTGCCTTGAGCCGGTACACCCAGGAGCGGTGCACGCCGTAACGCTGTGCGACCTGGCTGGGGGTGGCTCCCTCGACCGTGAGGGCAGTAAGGACGAGGCGGGCCTTGGACATGCCCCACCCTGCGCCTGTCGCCGATCACCCGAGACACCCTGTCGCGGATGACTGGAGACATCCGTCGCCCATGTCCTGAGCCAGGACACTGTCACCCCGACCATGTGATGTCTCAGGACATCGGCGTCGACGGACCTGCGGTGAGGGACTGTCGGGTTAACGGTGTGTAGGGGTCCGGCCTGATCCGAAAGGAGATGGCCGTGACTGACACGACCGAGATGGTGGAGATGATCGACCCCGTGACGGGAGAGATCATCGATCAGAAGCAGCTTGTGGAGCAGCTACTCGCCCAGGCGAAGGCTCAGGGGATGTCCCTGGTCGGCCCGGGCGGGTTGTTGTCCGGGCTGACCAAGCAGGTGCTGGAGTCCGCTCTGGAGGCGGAACTGACCGAGCACCTGGGCCACGAGTACGGCGCGGCGCCCCTGGGAATGAACATGCGTAACGGCTCGCGGTCGAAGACGGTGTTGACCGAGATCGGCCCGGTCGAGATCGAGGTGCCGCGGGACCGGGACGGCTCGTTCACACCGGTGATCGTGCCGAAGCGGAAACGGCGCCTGGACGGGATCGACCAGATCGTGTTGTCGCTGTCCGCCCGCGGATTGACGACCGGGGAGATCGCCGCCCACTTCGAGGAGGTGTACGGCGCCAGGGTGTCCAAGGACACGATCAGCCGGATCACCGAGAAGGTGGCCGGTGAGCTGGCCGAATGGTCCAGCCGGCCGCTGGACCCGCTCTATCCGGTGATCTTCGTGGACGCCATCGTGGTGAAGGTCCGCGACGGCCAGGTCCGCAACACCCCGTTCTATGTGGTGATGGGCGTCACCACCAACGGGGAGCGGGACATCCTGGGGATCTGGGCCGGGGACGGTGCCGAGGGCGCACGGTTCTGGCTGCAGGTGTTCTCCGAGCTGAAGAACCGTGGCGTCGACGACGTGCTGATCGCCGTGTGCGACGGACTGAAAGGCTTGCCGGAGGCGATCACCACCACCTGGGAACGCACCGTCGTGCAGCAGTGCATCGTGCACCTGATCCGCAACAGCTTCCGCTACGCCGGCCGGCAGCACCGCGACCAGATCGTCAAGGCCCTCAAGCCGGTCCATACCGCCCCGTCGGAGGCCGCGGCCAGGGATCGGTTCGCCGAGTTCGCCCAGGCGTGGGGCGGCAGGTATCCCGCGATCGTCAGGCTGTGGGATAACGCGTGGGCCGAGTTCGTGCCGTTCCTCGAATACGACGTGGAGATCAGACGCGTGATCTGTACGACGAACGCGATCGAGAGCATCAACGCTCGCTACCGGCGAGCGGTGAACGCCCGCGGCCACTTCCCCAACGAGGCCGCCGCCATGAAGTGCCTGTACCTGACCACCCGCTCCCTTGACCCCACCGGCCACGGCCGGGCACGCTGGGTCATCAGGTGGAAGCCCGCCCTGAACGCCTTCGCGATCACCTTCGCAGGCAGGTTCGAAAGGACCACTCACTAGTAACTGCCGGACCTCACCCACCGTTTGTCTGACAGACCCCGTCAAGGGCGTCGGCGACGTCTACTGGGCCCGCTTCACAAACCCCACCGGCAAGGGCCTGCTGACCTGGAGCCCGTCGGCCAACCACGTCGACCGGCGCAGCCTCGACGGCACGATGCAGGTCCACTTCCCGTACGCGAAGGGCAGCGAAGGCGTACCGACGCTGGACGGCACCGGCTTCCTCGGCCAGAGCCAGAGCGGCCGGGTCAACCTGTCCCACAACGCGACGGGGGCCCTGCTCCGCACCTACTCCCTGCCGACCGACTTCAGCTCCTGCCGGCCCGTGCGGAACTGGGACGCCGACACCTTCACCGAGGCCTGCTACGCCCGCTCCAGCGGCGCGTCGGCCATGTCCGCCCAGGACCTCGCCGGCGGCGCCCCGCGTCGCCTGACCTACACCAGCAGTGCCGCCCCGCTCGGCTACATCGACGTGGTGAGCACCCCGTCCGGCCGGGTGGCGATCGCCGCCAACGAGACCGACTACCCCGCCGCCGGCCGCCTCGTCGACAAGCGCTCGTTCCGGCCCTTCCGAGTGAACCAGAAGGACCTGGGCCCCATCGCCATCGTCGGGACGAAGGTCATCTACCACGAGGGCGCCATCACCCCCGACACCGACGCCCTGCGGGTGTGGAGCTACTCCCAGACCACCGGCAGGCTCACCCTGCTGGCCGGCGGTGAGAAGAACGGCGGCCACGCCGTCAGCGTCTCCGTCATCGACAAGACGGCCTGACGCACCTGGCGAACGGCCGCCCAACCGATCCCGGCACCTGTGGCTCCCCGCGGGTGCCGTCAGGTGTTCGGTCTGATCGGCTCGCGGCCAGGCCGGGGAACGCTGACCGTCGCGTCCCGGTCGAGCCGGACGGCGACGCGTGAAGCCGACAGGGTGGTTTCGGTCAACAGGGTGGCCCCCTGCCCGTCAGGCAGGACGACCTCGACCTCCACCTGGCCGCGCTGGTGCCGCTGCGAGGTGATGGGCACCTGGAAGCCGGACAGGTCGGCCACCAGCGCGCCGATGCCCAGGCCGACGAGCCGATCGTCCCGAACCCCGGGCAGGCCGAGCCTGCCCGCCGTGGCGGCGTCGACGAACGGACCGTAGCCCAAGAACTCGGCCACCTCCTGCGAGGGCGGGTGCCGCCACAACTCCTCCGCGGGCGCGTCGGCGATCAGCCGGCCGTCGGCCAGCATGACCACCCGGTCCGCGATCGAGAACGCCTCGTCCTGGTCGTGGGTCACGTACAGGGCCGTGGTGTGAGTGGCCCGCAGGCCCTCGCCGAGCACGTCCACGAGCCGCTCGCGGAGCCCCCGGTCGAGCGCGGCGAGCGGCTCGTCCAGCAGCAGCAGCTTGGGTTCGGGGGCCAGCGACCGGGCCAACGCCACCCGCTGCGCCTGGCCGCCCGACAACGCGGTCACCGGACGATCCCCGTAGCCCGCCAGCCCCACCAGGTCCAGCAACGCGGCGACCTTCGCGTCGCGCTCCGCGCGGGGCAGCCGGTACAACCCGTAGCCCACGTTGCCGGCCACGCTGAGGTGCGGGAACAGCTGCCCGTCCTGGAACATCAGCCCGAACCCCCGCTTGTGCACCGGGGTCGCAGCCAGGTCGACCCCGTCCCAGGACACGCTCCCCTGCGCCAGCGGCTCCAGCCCGGCGATGGCGCGCAGCAGCGAGGACTTGCCCGAGCCCGAACCGCCGAGGAGGGCGAGCACCTCGCCGGGATGGACGTCCAGGTCGACGTCGTCGACCGCGGTGACCGTCCCGTAGCGGACGACGGCGTCGCGCACAGCCAGCCCGCTCACAGCCCGGTCGCCTCCTTCGGACGGACGGCCTCGGCCGCCGTCATCACCATGGCCGTCAAGCCTGCCAGTACCACCGACGCCGCCATGGCCATCCCGAAGTTGTCGGCGCCCGGTCGTCCGATGAGCCGGAAGATCACGACCGGCAGGGTGGGATGGTCCGGCCGGGACAGGAATGAGGTCGCCCCAAACTCACCCAGCGACGTGGCGAAGGCGAACCCGACCGCGAGCCCGAGTCCGCGCAGCACGAACGGCAGGTCGATGGTGGCCAGCACCCGGCCGGGCGCTGCGCCCAGGGTGGCCGCCGCCTCGCGCAACCGCGGGTCGATCGCGCGCAGCACGGGCAGCAATGTGCGCACGACCAGGGGTAACGCCACGATCGACTGGGCGATGGGGATCAGGATGGGCGACGTGCGCAGATCCAGCGGCGGCCGGTTGAGCGTGATCAGGAAGCCGAACCCGACGGTCACCGCGCTCACCCCGAGCGGCAGCATGAAAACCGCGTCGAGCAGCGCCAGCGCACGGCGGCCAGGCACCGGGCGCGGCCGCCGCGACACCACCAGGCTCACCAGCACCCCGAGCGTCACCGCCAGCAACGCGGCCTGGGCCGCGATGACCAGNGAGTTCATCACCGCCGTCCACACCGGCACCGTGAGGGTCGAGCCGGCGGTGGTGCCCAGCAGTTCGTAGTAGCGCGGGCCCCAGGAACCCTCGCCGTCGGTCAGCGAGCGCAGCAGCAGCGTCGCGAACGGCAGGACGAGCAGGCCCCCGATGACAACTGCGGTCACCAGACCGGCCGGCAGGTCACCAAGGCGCCACGGGTGCTCGCCGCTGGTGTCCCCGCGCAGCCGCAAAGCCCGCTCCTGGCTGCTGCGGGCCCGGTTCGCCACCAGCAGGCTGACCGTGACCACGACCAACTGGGTGACCGACAGGGCCGCGGCGGCCGGCAGGTCCAGCAACTGGGTGGTCTGATACCAGATCTCGGTCTCCAAGGTGGCCATCGAGACCCCGCCCAGCACCATCACGATGCCGAACGCGCTGGCGCAGTACAGGAAGACCAGGGCCGCACCGGAGGCGATCGCCGGGCCGAGCGCCGGCAGGGTGACCGTCCAGAACGCCCGGAACGGAGAGGCGCCGAGGCTGCGGGCGGCCTCCTCCGTGCGCGGGTCGAGCCGGGCCCACAGGCTCCCGACGGTCCGGACGATCACCGAATAGTTGAAGAACACCAGGGCGGCGAGGACCGCCGGCAACGACTCGTCCAGGCCGAGGAACCCCAGCGGGCCTCGCTCGGCCAGCAGCGAGCGGAACGCGACGCCGACCACGACCGTCGGCAGGACGAACGGGATCGTCACCAGCGCGCGAACCAGCCCCCGCCCGGGNAAGCGGCAGCGGTACAGGACGTAGGCGCCCGGCAGCCCCAGGACGACGGACGCCGCGGTGCCCGCCACCGCCAGCCCCAGCGTGGTGCCCAGGACCCGCCAGGTGCGCGGGGCCGAGAAGATCGTCGTGAAGCCCTCCAGCGTCGGCCGCCCCTGGTCGACGAAACCACGGGTGACCAGGCCGATCACCGGCCAGGCGAAGAAGACCGCGAGGAACGCCAGCGGGATCAGGCCGGCCGCCGTCCAGCCCGCGACGGCCGCCCCACTCGGNCCGCGGGCGCACCGGCGGACGAGCGAAGCCGGCCGTGGCGCTCACCTAGCCGAGCACCTTGGCGGTCCAGGCCTTGATCCAGGAGTCCCGCTTGGCCGAGATCTGGTCGGCGGGCACGGTGAACGGCTGGTCGGACAGCGGCGCGTACTTCGTCCACTCCTCGGGGAGCTTGACCGTGGACTTGACCGGATACATGTACATCTGGCCCGGGATGTCGGCCTGCACCGCATCGCTGAGCAGGAAGTCGATGAACTTCCGGGCGCCCACCTCGTTCTTCGCCCCGGCGATCACCCCNGCGTACTCGACCTGCCGGAAGCAGGTCTGCAGCAGCGAGGTCGTCCGGGATTCGGTGCCGCCCTTGGGCACCTCGGCCGAGGGCGAGGTCGAATACGAGACGACCAGCGGCCGCGGCCCTTGCCCNGAGGAGCCGGAGAAATCCGTGTAGTAGGCGGTCTCCCAGTCCTTGACGACCTTGAGCCCGTTGTTCTTCAGTGCCGTCCAGTAGTCGAGGTAGCCAGGATCGCTCTTGGCCCCCACGGTCGCGACCAGGAAGCCGAGGCCGGTCGAGGACGAGGCCGGGTTCTCGGTGACCAGCAGGTCCTTGTACTCGGGCTTGGCCAGGTCGTCCAGCGTCGCCGGCAAGGCAAGCTTCTTGTCCGCGAACCACTGCTTGTCGGCGTTGACGCAGACGTCGCCGAGGTCGATCGGGGTCAGCCGGCCGGTGGCATCCGCGGCGAGGCTCGCCGCCGAGGACGGCAGCCCGCTCGGGGTGTACGGGACGACCACGTCCTCGGCCAGCGCACGGCCCGCGAAGGTGTTGTCGATGCCGTAGACCACGTCGCCCAGCGGGGAGTCCTTGGTGAGGACGAGCTGGGTCACCAGCGCGCCCCCATCGCCGGGAGCGACGAATTTCACGCTGTAGCCGGACTCGGTCTTGAACTTCTCGATCAGCTTCTTGTCCAAGGCGAACGAATCGTGGGTGACGATCGTCAGTTCCTTGGACTCGGTGGGCGGCGTGGACGCCGACGGCGCCGTCGTCGCGACGGTTGCGGACGGCGTGGCGGTCGTGCCTGTCGTGCATGCGGCGAGGCCGACGACCGCCAGCCCGGTCAGGGCGACCGCGAAGGTGCGCCGTGGGTTCATGGTTCCTCCAACTCACTCGGAGGGCTCACCTGCTGGTGAGGAGATTCCCGACTCCCTACGCCGGTGCTAGCCGGATCAGGTTCGAGGGTCTGCGGTTCCGCACTCTCAGCGCCCCGTGGCGCTCCCCTGTCTGGCATCAAGGCTATACCGGTCCGACCACAGCGGCGGCCCGACCACGTTCCGGTCAGCGCGTTGTGACCGGGCAGGTCGCGGGGTGGCAGGGGTGATCGAAACGTGACGCGATTGGGGCTCCAGGTGCCGATTTCGGCCAGAAGAGGGCAACGTGTGGCGATTTTCGTTCACAGGGTGGCGTGCACGCGCCCCGTCAGACCGTGCGCATGCCCTACAAGCATGGGAATCATGCAAAGCAGGACTTTGACGGCATGATCGGGCGCAGGGAGCATGAGTGCAACCCGGGTACGAAGGAGTCAGTCATGGCCGAGCGGAAGGTCTTCACCAACATCATCGACGGGGAGGCTCGACCTGCCGCCTCCNGGGAGACCCTCGACATCGTCAACCCCGCCACCGGCGAGGTGTACGCCACCAGCCCGAAGTCGNGGGAAGCCGACATCGATGCGGCATTCCAGGCCGCTGACAAGGCGTTTCACTCGTGGCGCTGGACGACCCCGAGCGAGCGGCAGGAGGCATTGCTCAAGCTCGCCGATTTCGTCGAGGAGCACGCCGAGGAGCTCGTCGACATCGAGTGCGAGAACACCGGCAAGCCACGGCACCTGACCGCGAGCGAGGAGCTTCNNCCCTCGATCAACCAGATCCGCTTCTTCGCCGGCGCGGCGCGGGTGCTCGAGGGCCGCTCGCAGGGCGAGTACATGCGCGGCTTCACCTCCTCGATCCGCCGCGAGCCCNGTGGGGTCATCGGCCAGGTCACCCCTNGGAACTACCCGCTGATGATGTTCGTCTGGAAGTTCGGACCGGCCCTGGCGGCCGGCAACACGATCGTCGTCAAGCCGTCCGACACCACCCCGGCCTCGACGGTGTGGCTGGCCGAACAGATGCAGCAGTTCTTCCCGAAGGGCGTTGTCAACGTGGTGTGCGGCGACCGGGAGACCGGCGCGAAGCTCACCCAGCACAAGATCCCGGCGATGCTGTCGATCACCGGCTCGACCCGGGCCGGCATGGCGGTCGCGCAGGCCGCGGCGGCCGACCTCAAGCGGGCCCACCTGGAGCTGGGCGGTAACGCGCCCGTGGTCGTCTTCGACGACGCCGACATCGACGCCGCCGTCGAGGGCATCTCGATCGCGGGCCTGTTCAACGCGGGCCAAGACTGCACCGCCGGCACCCGCGTGCTGTGCCAGGCGGGCGTCTACGACCAGTTCGTGGCCAAGCTCGGCGAGGCCGCCCAAGCGGCCAAGACCGGCTTCGATCCCGCGGACGAGGACATCCTGTTCGGCCCGCTCAACAACCCCAACCAGCTGTCGCGCGTGTCGGGCCTGGTGGCCGGCGCTCCGTCCCACGCCCGCGTGGTGGCCGGCGGCCATGCCGTCGGCGGCAACGGGTTCTTCTTCGAGCCGACCGTGATCGCGGACCTGAATCAGGACGACGACCTGGTCCGCCAGGAGATCTTCGGCCCCGTCATCACCGTCCAGAAGTTCACGGACGAGGCCGAGGCCGTCCGTCTGGCCAACGACACCGAGTACGGCCTGTCGTCGTCGGTGTGGACGGAGAACGCCGGCCGCGCGACCCGGATGTCGATCCAGCTCGACTTCGGCGCGGTGTGGATCAACACCCACATCCCGCTGATCGGCGACATGCCGCACGGCGGCTTCAAGCACTCCGGCTACGGCAAGGACATGTCGATCTACGCGGTCGAGGACTACACCCGGATCAAGCACGTCATGCAGTACCACGGCTTCGAGGGCTGAGCCCGGGCAGGGAGTCTCAGGCGTCGTCGGCCTGGGAATCGCCGGGTCGCCCACCAGGCGCTGAGGACGAGCAGAACGGCGGCGCAGGCCACCCCGACCCACGTGGTCGCCCAGGTGGCGTCGCCGGTGAAGCCTTGGCGAGCTGCGTCCACGACGTGCTTGATCGGCATGAGGTCGCTGAGCCGCTGCAACCAGCCCGGGGCGAGCGCCATCGGCAGCAGGATCCCCGAGAGCAGCAGCACCGGCATCGAGATGCCGTTGGTGATGGGCGCCAGCGCGTCCTCGGACTTGGTGGTCAGGGCCAGCGCGTGGGACAGGCAGGCACCCGTCGCGCCCAGCGCCAGGGTCAGGGCCACGCCCGTGGCGACCCCGAGNAGCGGCGCTTCCATGCCCATGGTGTAGCCCAGCCCCACGAGCAGCAGCGCCTGGACTGTCAGGAGTAGCAGATCGCGGGCGACCCGTCCGATCAGCAGGCCGACGCGGGATGCGGGNGTGACCCGTTCGGCCTCGACGACCCCCTCGCGCCACTCGGCGATCAGGCCGAACCCGTTGAACAGGGCACCGAAGATGCCCAGTTGGATGAGCAGGCCGGGGACGAAGAACGTGTAGGCGTTGTGAGCGCCGAAGCTGTCGACCAGCGGCTGCAGCAACGGCCCGAACAAGAACAGGTAGAGCAGGGGTTGGGCCAGGCCGAGGATGATCCANCAGGGGTTGCGCAGGTTCATCCGCAGTTGCCGGCGGGCCACGATGGAGGCGTCTTTGAGCATGAGCAGGCCTTTCAGGCTTCGCGGAGGGAGCGCCCGGTCAAGGACAAGAACACGTCGTCGAGGGTCGGCCGGCTCACGTCCAGACCGGCGGGGTCNACCTGGGCGGCGCTGAGGGCGGCCAGCATCGAGGGTAGGACGAGCCCGGCGCGGCGTAGCCGTCCCTGCACCCGCAGCCCAGCGGCTTCGACGGCGGTGGCTCCCGCGCCGCGCAGGTGCTCGGCCAGGGGCGCCACGTCGTCCGGCGAAGCGGCGTCAAGGACGACCAGGTCGCCGGCCAGGGAGTCCTTCAGGGCGGACGGGGTGTCGGCGGCCGCGACCCGGCCGTGGTCGATGACGACGACCCGGTCGCACAGGGCGTCGGCCTCGTCGAGGTAGTGGGTGGTGAGCATCACGGTGATGCCACGGGCGTCGCGGAGCGCACGGATGTGGCCCCACAGGTTGGCGCGTGCCTGCGGGTCCAGGCCGGTGGTGGGCTCGTCCAGGAACACGATCCCGGGCTCGTGGACCAGGCCCATCACGATGTCCAGGCGGCGGCGCTGGCCACCCGACATCCGCGACGGCGGGCGGGTCCACAGGCCGTCGAGGTCGAGCGCAGCGAACAGCGCCTGTCCCCGGCTGCGGGCGGTGGCGGCCGGGATCCCGTACAGCGCGGCGTGATCGACGATCTCGTCCCCGGCCCGGGCATAGCTGCCCGTCGAACCGGACTGCGGCACGTACCCGAGCCGCCGCCTGACCTGGGCGGACTCGGTGGTGACGTCGAAGCCCGCCACGCGAGCGGTCCCTGCCGTGGGTTTCAGCAGGGTGGTCAGCATCCGCAGGGTGGTGGANCTTCCCGCTCCGTTGGGTCCGAGCAGTCCGACGACCTCTCCGTCGGCGACGGTGAAGTCCACCCCGTCGACGGCACGGACGACCTGGCGGCGCCCGGTGCGGAACTCTCGGGTGAGGTCGTGCACCTCGATCGCGGCACCCATAACCGTCTCCTATTCAAGCTTGATTATTCAATGTTGATCAGACTGTCAGGAGTCGGCACTTTAGTCAAGCTTGATCATGTGTCCCGGGCAAGGTCGGAGCGCTTCAGTTCGTGACGTCGCCGGCCAGGTGCGGAAGTCGGACCCTCCTCAGGAGGGGTCGGCGTCCTTGCCAGCCGCCCCGAGAACGTCCAGGTAGCGCTGCCTGTCCCGGGCGATGGCCCAGCCCGGATCGTCCTGCTGCGGGTAACAGCGCGCGGGCTCGCCCAGGAACTGCGACTCCCCNGCCTCGATGCGGGCGATGGTGTCGGACAACCAGTCCGTCTCCTCGCGCGCCAGCCCGCGCCACAGCCGGTTCACCATCGGCAGGTGCGGGGGCAGGTGGTCCTGGTCGATCAGGTGGGAGTACTTCTCGGCTTCGACGCCGAGTTCGTCCATGACCTCGCGGCGGCGGCGCAACAGCTCCAGCATCCGCTCCCGGGTCACCAGCCCGCTGAGCGACAGCGCGGTGTACAGCCCCAGGTGGGAGGACTGGTCGAACGTGGTCACGGCAAGGGCGAACAGCCGCTCGAACTCCGCCCGTCCGGACTCCGAGGAGGTGTAGACGCTGACCGTCCGGTTCCGCTCGGGGACCTCGTGCAGGACGAGATGACCCTGCTTGGCCAGCGTCCTCAAGGCGGTGTAGATCGAGCCCGGGTTCATGTGGGCCCAATCGTCCACCCGCCAGGTCATGAGTTCCCGGCGCAACTGGTAGGCGTTGACCGGTTCGAGGATCAGCACCGACCCGAGCACCAGCAGCCTGGTCTCGGTCCCGGTCATGGGGGTAGCTTACGGCGGAGCCGCGCCTACGCCCCGTAGCGGGCCTGGACGAAGGCCCGCAGCCGTCCAGCCAGCTCGTCGATCTGCGTTGCCGCGTGATGCCCGGGCAACCAGGCGGCGAACAGGGTGATCTCGAGGACCCCGGTCGCGGTCCGGACGGGGACCGCCCGAAGCCCGAACCGGGGATCGTCCGACACCACCGCGACCCCTCGTCCGGCGGCCGCGACGGCCTGTGCCACCCGCGAGGACGCGAACTCTGTGACGCGTCCGTACGGCAGCCGGGCGGCGTCCAGCGCCTGGTCGAGGGCCCGGCGGCTGTGGGCGGGCGCAGGGAGCACCAGCAGGTCCTGCGTGACCAGCGCGGGCAGGCCCACGAAGGGCCCGTCCAGCGGATGACCGGCAGGCACATGCGCGTAGACGGGAAGTCGTGCGACCTCGCGGGACGCGCATCGTTCCGGCGCCGGCCTGGTCCCGATCACGAGATCCGCACCCGCCTCCAGCACCTCGTATTCGTCGGACGGATCCAGCTCGGTGACGCGCGGCATCGGGTCGGCGGCGGTGAAGGTGGCGAAGAAGGGCGCCAGCACGTCGTTCAGCGTGACCTCGGGCGCAGCGACGGTCAGGGTGCTGAGCCCACCCGACCGGATGCCCTGCGCCGCCGCCTTCGCGGCCTCCGCGCGGGCCAGCAGTTCGCGGGCAGCGGGCAGGAACTCCCGCCCGCCCGGGGTCAGGACGAGGCGGCTGTCGCGGCGGGTGAACAGGTCGAGGCCCAGCTCGCGCTCGAGTTGGTGGAGTTGCCGCGATAGCGACGGCTGGCTGACGTGCAGCGTCCGGGTGGCCCCGGTGACCGACCCCGCGTCGGCCACCGCGACGAAGTAGCGGATGGTGCGCAGTTCCATGGGACGAGGCTATGCCCACAAGGCATGGATTCGATAGAGAACCAGTATTCGACAGCATGCCTGACGCCCCCGAGGATTGGATTGACCACCACCGTGACCAAGGAGTCCCCATGGCTGTCGTCGAGCAGGCACGCAAGCTCGTCACGTCCGTCCCCGGCCCGAAGTCGGCCGAACTGGCCGCCCGCAAGTCGGCGTCCGTCGCCAACGGCGTCGGCAACACCCTGCCCGCCTACATCGTGGCGGCCGGCGGCGGGATCCTCCTCGACGCGGACGGCAACCACCTGATCGACTTCGGTTCCGGGATCGCGGTCACGACGGTCGGCAACTCCGCGCCGGCGGTCGTCCGCAACGTCGGCCAGGCCGTCNGAAAGTTCACCCACACCTGCTTCATGGTCACCCCGTACGAGGGCTACCTGGAGGTGTGCGAGAAGCTCAACGCGCTCACCCCGGGCGACCACGCGAAGAAGACCGCGCTGTTCAACTCCGGAGCCGAGGCGGTCGAGAACGCGATCAAGATCGCCCGCGTCGCCACCGGACGGACGGCCGTGGTCGCCTTCGACCACGCCTACCACGGACGGACGAACCTGACCATGGCGCTGACCGCCAAGGACATGCCCTACAAGCATGGGTTCGGGCCGTTCGCGTCCGACATCTACCGGGTGCCGATGGCCTACCCGTTCCGCTGGCCGGGTGACCCCGAGAAGGTCGCCGAGGAGGCGTTCGCCCAGTTCGAGTCGCTCGTCCACGTCCAGGTGGGCGAGGACCAGGTGGCCGCCGTCATCATCGAGCCCATCCAGGGCGAGGGCGGCTTCATCGTCCCGCCCGAAGGGTTCCTGGCGAAGCTGTCGCAGTGGTGCTCCGACAACGGTGCGGTGTTCATCGCGGACGAGATCCAGTCCGGCCTGTGCCGCACCGGCGACTGGTTCGCCTGCGACCACGAGNGGGTCGTCCCCGACCTGATCACGATCGCGAAGGGGGTCGCCGGCGGTCTGCCGCTCGCCGCGGTCACCGGACGGGCCGAGCTGATGGACGCCGTTCATGTCGGCGGCCTGGGCGGCACCTACGGCGGCAACCCGGTCGCCTGCGCGGCCGCGCTGGGCGCCATCGAGACGATGGAGACCCACGACCTGAACGCCCGGGCCCGCGAGATCGAGGCGATCTTCCGCGAGCGGCTCGAGGCGATGGCCGCCCGGTTCGGCCAGATCGGAGAGATCCGCGGCCGCGGCGCGATGATGGCGATCGAGCTCGTCCAGCCGGGCACCAAGACCCCGAACCCCGAGTTGACCGGCAAGGTCGCGAAGGCGTGCCACGCCGAGGGCGTGGTCGTCCTGACCTGCGGGTCGTTCGGCAACGTGTTCCGGTTTCTGCCGCCGCTGTCGATCTCGGACGAACTGCTGCACGAGGGCCTCGACGTCATCGAGGCCGCCTTCGCCTCCCTCAGCTGACCCCGGCCGACCTCGGCCCCGGCCCTCACTCGAGAAAGCTGAACCCATGACCGACGTCCTCCCCTTCTGGCTCTCCGGCACGCCGACGTTCGGCGAGACCAGCGTCGACGTGACCAGCCCCTACACCGGCGAGGTGGTGGGGCGGGTGAGCATCCCCACGGCCGACCAACTCGAACAGGCGGTGGCCGACCTCTATGCGGTCCGGCACGAGGCGCAGGCGCTGCCCGCCCACGTCCGCGCCGGCGCGCTCGATCACATCAGCCGCCGCCTCGCCGAGCGGACGGACGAGATCGCCGCCCTGCTGACCGCCGAGAACGGCAAGCCGATGATGTGGGCCAAGGGCGAGGTCGGACGGGCCGTGTCGACCTTCCGCTGGGCCGCCGAGGAGGCCCGCCGCTTCTCCGGCGAGGTGCAGCGGCTGGACACCGACGCCGCTGCCACCGGGCGGATGGCGTTCGTTCGGAAGTTCCCGCGCGGGGTCGTGCTGGGCATCGCGCCCTTCAACTTCCCGCTGAACCTGGTGGCCCACAAGGTGGCCCCGGCCATCGCGGTGGGGGCGCCGATCCTGATCAAGCCCGCGCTGAAGACACCGCTGTCGGCGCTGGTGCTGGCCGAGATCATCGCCGAGACCGACCTGCCGAAGGCGATGGTCAGCGTGCTGACGATCAAGCACGACGTGATGGCCCCGCTGATCACCGACCCACGGATCCCGGTGATCTCGCTGACCGGCTCCGAGACCGTCGGCGACCACTTGCAGAAGACCGCGCCGGACAAGCACATCGTCCTCGAGCTCGGCGGCGACGCCGCGGTGATGATCGAGCCGGACTGGCCCGACCTCAAGGCGGCGGCCGCCCGGGTCGCGCTGTTCGGCTGCTATCAGGCCGGCCAGTCGTGCATCAGCGTGCAACGGNTGCTGGCGCACACCGACATCTACGACGAATTCGTCGGCCACCTCACCGAGGCGGTCAAGGGGTTGAAGACCGGCGACCCGTCCGACCCCGCGACCCAGGTGGGCCCGGTCATCGACGACGCGGCGGCCGAGCGCATCTCCGACTGGGTCGCCGACGCGACCGGCAAGGGCGCCACCGTGCTCGCCGGCGGCGGAAGGGACGGGCGCGAGGTCGAGCCGACCCTGCTCGCCGACGTGCCCCGCGACGCGATCCTCGCCACCGAGGAGGTGTTTGGGCCCGTCGTCCTGGTCGACCGGTACGAGTCCCTGGAGGACGGGATCGCCAAGGTCAACTCGTCCCGCTACGGGCTGCAGGCCGGGGTGTTCACCACCAAACTGGAGACTGCGTTCCGCTGCCACCGCGAACTGGAGGTCGGTGGGGTCGTGATCGGGGACGTGCCGAGCTACCGGGCCGACCAGATGCCCTACGGCGGCTGGAAGAAGTCCGGGGTGGGCCGCGAGGGCGTCAAGTACGCCATGGCCGACCTGTGCGACGACCGGGTGCTGGTGCTCACCGGCCTGCCGCTGTAGCTGGGCGCCGGCTCGGGGCGCTGGTCAGTCGCGGGTCGCGAGCGAGTCGGGCGCCGGCGACGCCGATCCTCGGGCCCGCCATTCGTCCGCGAGCAGGGCGTAGCTGATCCCGTCGCGCCAGGTGCCGTCCCGGTGCAGCGACTCGGCGACGAAGTAGCCCTCACGACGCAGGCCGACCTTGTCCATCACGCGCCAGGAGCCGATGTTGTCGGCGAAGCAGTTGGCCTCGATCCGGCGGACGCCGAGGCCGTCGAAGGCGATNGCCAGCAGTTCGTGGACGACCTCGGTGGCCAACCCTGCCCCCAGGCGTCTGGGCGCNAGGCACCAGCCGAGTTCGGCCTGGGTGCCGACGGCCCGGTCGGCCACCTCGGCCTGCGCCCAGGCGTCCTGGACCCGCACCATCGCGTCTCCGACGAGTTCGCCGTCGCGCTCGATCGCCAAGGTCAGGCCCAGGTTCTCGACGAAGAACGCGACGAAGCGGTCCTTGTCGTCGGGCAGCCGGGTCATCCACGCGCTCACCTCGGGCAGCCTGCGGTAGGCGAACACCGCAGCCGCATCGTCCGCGGTCGCGGGACGCAGGCTCAGGCGCGCCGTCCAGCGGGGCCAGGCGAGGTCGGCGAAGGCGCGGGCCACCGCAGGAGGCTAGCGCCCGGCCGGTGGGGTCTGGCCCGGCTGGCTGCCATAGCCGGGGTGCGGGTAGCCGCTCGGGCCCGCGGGCGGGTAGCCGCTCGGGCCCGCGGGCGGGTAGCCGCCGGAGCCGGGCGGGTAGGAGCCGGGACCGGACGCCGGAGCCGACGAAGGGGCCACGGCTGCGGCCGGACGGACTGCCGCTGGGGCGGCCCGGCGGCTTTCGCCGCGGCACCCATCAACATCAGGACACCCGCGATCTGCAGCAGCGTGGTCACCAGGTTCGCCCCGAGCGACCAGGTGCCCACGTTGGCGGAGTTCGTCGCCACCAGGTACGGGATAGCCACGTTGAACCCAACACTCATCAACCGGGCCACGATCAGGACCGCCGCCCCGCCCCAGATCAGTCCACGACCTGCACCGGCCCGCGGCGCCATCAGCGCCGCCCCCATCAGCAGGCCGAGCAGGAGGGGCGCCGCGTAGGCGAGTTGCATCCCCAGCGAGGCGAAGAAGGAGGCGTCCATGGGCCCGATTCAAGCGCACCCGTGGGTCAGCGGCCGCCCTGACCGCCCGTTGAGCGAGGCAGACGGGCTCCGCCCGGCAGGTCGCCAACGAGGGGGACGAGGCCGGACGTCGCCCGCAGCACCCGCCTGGCCCGGAGCGTCACCCACGGGTTCGGCTGCCCGGTCCGGGCGTACGTCACGTGCGTCTCGCCCGGATAGCCGGCGTTGGCGGCCCACCGTCCGTCGTCGCGACGGCGGAGCAGCACCTCCCCNAGTGCCGGCAGCAACGANTCGTCGTCGCACATCCCAGCCTCCGTCACGACCTCAAGGCCGCGGAGGACGTCGAAGTGCCAGCGGGCGGGGTGGTGGAGTTTCACCGCCTCGGGATGGATCGGGACCCCGCTGCCCTTCACCTGGTAGAGGCGTCTGGCGAGGAGGCATTCGCAGGCTGCGGCCCGGGCGCGGCGGATCTCGTCCGCCCGGTACGCATTCCCGGCGCCCAGATACTCGGTGAAGCCGTCGATGACCGAGGCGGTCGTGTGCACGGAGGCGACGCGGCACCCGCTGCGGTTGCTGCGGCAGTTGTAGCCGCCGTCGTCCACTCGCTGACCCAGGACGAAGTCGACGATGCTGGTCAGGTCGTCCGGGTTCGCCCCGAAGTAGGCGGCGATGGCCAGAAACATCACGTTGATGCACACGTCGGCTTGGCGAACGCTCCCACTGGGGTTGACCCCGCCGTCGGCCCCNTTCTCACGGAGGCACAGGGCCACGGAATCCCGGCAGGCGGGCAGGCCGGGGTCGACCTGGTGGTCGCGCAGTTCGAGCAGCGTGTAGTGGGTCGAGGTCCACTTCGGCTGGTAGAAACCCTCGCCCCAGTGGCCGTCCGGTCGCCGGGCGGCGAGCAGCAGCTCCGCGGTTCCGGAGGCTGCGATCTGCTTGCGGGCCTCCGGATCGTCGTCGTCCAGCAGGTCCCGGCGCGCTTGGTAGCCCACCGCCGGGTCGGATGCCAGCAGCCACGCGACGACTGGGTCGGGTCCCTCTGCCTCCACCGTTCGAGAATGGCACGGATGACGGTCGGATGGGGAGGGCCGTCAGCGCGGCTCGCCCTCACGCAGCTCCGGCCTATCGGCCGGGCCTGAGTCACCAGAGACGCGCGCGCGGCTCGCCCTCATGCCGGAAGCGGGCGCTACCGCCCGGTTCCCGCGTCACCAGGAGACGGCGAAGCCGGATCCGCCCTCACGCAGGCTCCGGCCTATCGGCCGGTGCCTGCGTAGACGATTGCCTGCTCGTCCGAATCCAACCCGAAGGCGGTGTGCGCCGCCCGCACCGCGCGATCCACGTCGGCGGAGGCGACGGCCACCGAGATGCGGATCTCGGAGGTCGAGATCATCTGGATGTTCACGCCGGCCTCGGCCAGCGCCGCGAAGAACTTGGCCGTGACACCGGGGTGCGAGCGCATGCCCACCCCGACCACGGACACCTTGCCGATCGAGTCGTCCTTGGTGATGTCCTCGAAGCCGATCTGGTCCTGGACGGCCACGAGCGCCTCCATCGCCGCGACCGCGCTGCTGGCCGGCAGGGTGAAGGAGATGTCGGTCTTCCCCTCGCCACGGTGGCTGACGTTCTGGACGATCATGTCGATGTTCAGGTCCCGTCCCGCGACCATGGTGAAGATCGCGGCGGCCGCGCCGACCCGGTCGGGCACGCCGACCACCGTGACCTTCGCCTCGCTGCGCTCGTGGGCCACCCCNGAGATCAGTGCCTGCTCCATGGGGTTCTCCTTCTCCTCGATGTGCTTGACCCAGGTCCCTGGCTTGTCCGAGAACGACGAACGGACGTGCACCGGCACCATCTCGCGCCGCGCGTACTCGACGCAGCGCAGGTGCAGGATCTTGGCGCCGGAGGCGGCCATCTCCAGCATCTCCTCGTAGCTGATCTCGGGNAGCTGCCGCGCNCCTGGGACGATCCGCGGGTCTGCCGTGAACACCCCGTCCACGTCGGAGTAGATCTCGCAGTAGTCGGCCTTCAGGGCGGCCGCCAGCGCCACCGCGGTGGTGTCGGACGCNCCCCGCCCCAGCGTGGTGATGTCCTTGGTCGTCTGGGACACGCCCTGGAAACCGGCGACGATGACGATGTCGCCCTCGTCCAGCGCGCTCACGATGCGCCCCGGGGTGATGTCGATGATCCGCGCGTCGCCGTGGGTGCCGGTGGTGATGACCCCAGCCTGCGAACCGGTGAACGAGCGCGCGTCGGCGTCGAGGTCGTTGATCGCCATGGCCAGCAGTGCCGCGCTCATCCGCTCGCCCGCGGTGAGCAGCATGTCCAGTTCCCGCGGGCGGGGNTGCGGGCTCACCTGCTTGGCCAGGTCGAGCAGGTCGTCGGTGGTGTCGCCCATGGCGGAGATGACGACCACGACCTCGTTGCCCGCGTCCTTCGTGGCAACGATCCGTTTCGCGACGCGTTTGATGCTCTCGGCGTCCGCGACCGACGAACCGCCGAACTTCTGTACCACCCGCAAGGCAACCTCCCTGTGTCGCCGAGCATCCTAACCGGGCGCGCGCGTCCCCGGCCCGGCTGCCCGGCGGCTGGCTCGCGGTAGGCCCTGCCTGGGGGACGGACGCGCCTACGCTGCTGCCATGACGACTGTGCGCTGGGGCATCGCGGGACCCGGGCGGATGGCGGCGGTGATGGCCGACGCGTTCACCCACGTCACCAACGGGGAGTTGGTCGCCGTCGGCTCCCGGAACGCGGGCCGCGCCGAGGCCTTCGCGGCTCAGCACGGGATCGCCCGCTCGTACGGCTCCTACGACGACTTCTTCGCCGATCCGGAGGTCGACGCTGTCTACATCGCGACCNCCCACCCCCAGCATGCCGACCTGGCCCTGGCCGCCATCGAGGCCGGCAAGGCGATCCTGGTCGAGAAGGCGTTCACCGCCACGGGTCTGGACACCCAGCGGGTCGTGGACGCCGCGCGCGCGGCCGGGGTGTTCGCCATGGAGGCGATGTGGACCCGCTTCAACCCGGCCGTGGCCGCGATCCGCGAAGTCGTGGCCGCGGGCGAGATCGGCGCGTTGCGGGCCGTCCACGGCGACCTCACCGCGCGCCGGNGATTCGACCCGGCGGACCGGCTGTTCAACCCCGAACTCGGGGGCGGCGCGATCCTCGACCTCGGGGTGTACGTCGTGAGCTTCGCCCAGCACTTCCTGGGCTCGCCGGACCTCGTCCGCGCCGTCGGGGATCTGTACGACAGCGGCGTCGAGAGTGAGTTCTCGGCGATCCTCGGCTACGCGGACGGCCGGTCGGCGTCGCTGTCCGGCTCCTTCACCGCGTACGGGCCGGGCCGGATGATGCTGCTCGGTTCCGACGGCTGGATCGACGTGCACCCGCGCTTCCACCGCTCCNCCGCATTCACGCTGTGGCGCGGCAAGACCCCGGAGCGGCGCGAGTTCCCGTCCGGGTACCAGTACGAGGTGATCCACGTCGGGGAGTGCCTGGCCGCCGGGATGACCGAGAGCCCGATCATGCCGCTGGACGACACCCTCGCCGTGGCCCGCATCCTGGACGACATGCTCGCCCAGGTGCGCGGCTCCACCCGCGACAGGGCACTGTCCGAGGGCTAGGCAATCCGCCGAGCAGGCGGGTTTCGGACGCGAGGCCGTGGTGGGCCGCCCACTCGATGACGTTGAGCAGCTGGGTCGCGCTCTCGACCAGGGCCGGCGTCCGCCGCTTCACTCCACCAGCCCGTTCTCGCCGCTCACCGTCCCGGGCACGCGGCGGAGTTTCGGCATCGCCGCGTACTTGCCCACATAGATGCGCTTGACGCCAATCCGGGGTCCTTGCATCACCCCTTGCGGGACTGCCGCTTCAGTCGATGACTGGTCGGATCGTGACAGGTTCGTCGTGGAGCCCCGGAAGCGGGCCGGGGGCGGGTCGGACGCGCAGCACCCTCGGCAGGCTCACGAGGAACGTCCGCCCGTCGCGCTCGAGGCTCACCTCACCCCCAGCAGCCGGGCGTTCTCCCGCGCGAGGGCCAGCCCCAACCCTGCCCCGGTGCCGTGCCGGGCCTCGTCCCCACGCACGAACCGGTCGAAGACCCGCCCACGCAACTCCTCGGGCACTCCGCGACCCTCGTCGCGCACCAGCACCCGGACACACGAGGGCTCGGGTTCCACCACGATCGTGACCGGTGCCCGGCCGTGCTCCAGCGCGTTCACCACCAGGTTGCGGACGATCACCCGCAACCGTGCCGGGTCTGTCTCGACTACCACCTCACCCGGCCCCGAGTACCGCACCGACACCGGCTCGCCCAGGTCGGAGATGGCGTCGGCGATCACGTCCGCGAGGTCCACCCGCGTGGCCACCACCGCGGCCCGGCCGGCATCGAACCGGGAGATCTCCAACAGGTCCTCGGTCAACCGGGACAGGCGTCGCAGTTGCGGAGCGACCAGGGTCGCGGCCTCGTCCCTGGTCACGGGGTTCGCCAGCGCTTCAGCGGACGCGAGCAGGGCCGCGGTCGGCGTCCGGAGTTCATGGGCCACGTCGGCCACGAACCGCCGCTGCGCCTCGTTGGCCCGCTCCAGCGTCCCGATCTGGGCGGTGAGGTCATCGGCCATGGTGTTGACCGCAGCCGACATGGTCGCGACTTCGTCCTTCCCCCTCGCTGGAAGCCGGACGGTCCGGTCGCCGGCGGCGACCGCCTGGGCCATCCGCCGAGCGCGGTCGAGCGGCCTGACAACTCGCTCGGCGACGGCACCGGCGACGAACAGGGACAACAGGACGAGGCCACCGGAAGCGAGGGCGAGTGAGAACAGGAGCGCGGGGACGGGGTCGGGGTAGGCGCCATCGGGCAGGACGACCACCACGAGCCACCGATGCACCCCGAGGCGGGATCCGCGGGGGTGAACAGCGCGAACCCGACCGTCGCATCGCGGCAGTCCTCGGACCAGGCCGCGAGGGCGCCTGCCCCTTGCTGCTGGGTGTCGGTGGCCAGGTGCGGGACGAGGCAGTCGGGGTGGGTGAGCGTGAGGGGCCGGNTCGTCGCCGACGAAGGCGTACTGCTGGGGCGGACCGTGCGGATCCCAGGCGACCAGGACGCGAGGGGCGGGCAGGTCATCGAGCGGCGTGTTCGCGCGGAGGTCCTCAATCCTGACCGCCCTCGGCTTGGCCTGGAGCGCGCGCTGGAAGGCGCCCGCGTCCAACTGGGCGGCCTGCGTCGCCGCGGCTTGCATGTCCCCTTGTCGGCGGGCCCGCGCGTCGGTTACCGCAGCGACGCTCAGGCCGACGCACGTGGCCGCGACCGAGCCGACGACGGCCAGCCAGACCCTCGTCCGGAGCCCCGGCGTCCTCATCCGCGCTCCATCCGGTAGCCGACCCCGCGGACGGTGACGATGTGAACGGGCTCGGCCGGAACGGGCTCGATCTTGGCCCGCAGCCGCTGGACGACCGCGTCCACCAGCCGCGAGTCGCCCGCGTAGCCGTAATCCCACACCCGATGCAGCAGTTGGTGGCGGCTCAGCACCTGGCCGGCGTGGTCGGCCAACTCCAGCAGGAGGCGCAGTTCGGTCGGAGTGAGTTGAACCGGACGGCCCTCGCGGGAGACGACCATGGCGGCCCGGTCGATCCGCAACTGGCCGAAGCGGAGCACCGGGAGCTGAGGCATGGCGACCGAACGCCGCAGGACGGCCTTGATCCGCGCGTCCAGGACGCGGGGCTCGACCGGCGTGGTCACGTAGTCGTCGGCCCCGCACTCCAGGCCGGCCACGATGTCGGACGAGTCCGAGCGGGCGGTCAACATCACGATCGGCAGCAGGGACCTGGTCCGCACTCGGCGGGCGACCTCGAACCCGTCGTAGCCGGGCAGCATCACGTCCAGCACCATCACGTCGAGGGCCCGNGACGCGGCCGCGACCCCGGACGGGCCGTCGGCGGCCACCTCCACCTCGTGCCCCAAACCGTGGAACGCCTGAGCAAACCCGGGATCGTCCTCCACCAGCAGCACTCGGCTCATGGGACAACCCTTCCAGAGGAATGTCCCGGTTTAGTCACAGCCAGGTGCCCGTCCGGTGCCGGGCCTCACCTACGCTGGTTCGATGGCTCACCCCACCATCGACGCGTACGTGCAGGCCGTCGAGCGGATGGACGCCCCGGGCATCGGACGACCTTCGCCGACGACATCGTCCTCATCTCACCGCTCACGAATGCGTTCCGCTTCATCGGGCCCGACTCGGTGGCCGCCGTGTTCGCGAGCGCCTTCGACGTCCTGACCCTCGACGAGGTGCACACGGTGACCGGGGCCGACCGGATCTGGGCGGTCGTCGTCCGCGGCCGCGTGGGGCGGAAGACCCCTTCGAGGAATGCCAGCTGTTGCGGCTGGCGGACGACGGCAGGATCCGCGAGATCGCCCTGATCGGTCGTCCCGTGTCAGCCCTGCTGGCCGTCATGGGGCGGATCGGTCCCGCCATGCACCGGCGCGGGCTCATGTCGCGCGCCGCGGCCGTGGCGAGCGGCGGCGTGCGTCCCATCGCAGGGATCATGGGCCTGATCGAGCGTTTCGCGCTGCCCACGATGCCGCCGCGTCAGTTGGATGGCCCGGGGACAGCAGCGGGCTGACGCCAGGTTCGGGGCGAGCCGGCCCGGGATCGAATCGGCTACCCCTCCGGGGTGTGGGCGACCCCGCGGCGTTTACCTAGGCTCGAAGCTCCCAAGAGCACCGACGAGGGGAGCCCGCATGGCAACGCACGCGAAGGTTCTGGCGCTGGTGACCAGCGCCGACCGCTACCTCAAGACCGGGCACCGCACCGGCCTGTGGCTCGGCGAACTCACCCACGTGTACGACGTCCTCACCAAGGCAGGACACCAGGTCGACATCGTCAGCGTCTCCGGCGGGACGGTGCCCCTCGATCCCGTCAGCTTGATGCCGCCGGTGCTGAAGGTGGGCGACACTGACCAGCGGTACGAGGATCCGGTCTTCATGAGTCTGCTCGACAACACCCGCTCGATCGTCGAGGCGAACCCCGACGACTACGACGCGAGTTTCCTCGCCGGCGGGCACGGGACGATGTTCGACTTCGTCGACCAGTCGGTCGCCGACCTCGTGGCATCCTTCGCCGATGCCGGCAAGCCCATCGCCGCGGTCTGCCACGGCCCGGTCGGGCTGCTTGACGTACGACTGGCCGACGGCTCGTCCCTGCTGGACGGACGAAAGGTCACGGGCTTCAGCTGGGCCGAGGAAAAGGCGGCCGGACGCGCCGAGGCGGTGCCCTTCAGCCTGCAGGACCAGTTGTCCGAGGCGGCGGGCTCGTACGTGAAGGCGCTCGCACCGATGGGCAAGAAGGTCGTCGTGGACGGCAACCTGATCACCGGGCAGAACCCCACCAGCGCGACGGGCGTGGGCGAGGCGCTGGTCAAGGCGCTGAAGAAGCGCCGCTGACCACCGGGTGCCCGTCCGGGGTCTCGACAAAGGTCGACCGCCGGACCCGCGGGGTCTCGACAGGCTCGACCGCCGGACCCGCGGGGTCTCGACAGGCTCGACCGCCACGGACAGCCCGACCGCAGGACCCGCGGGTCTCGGCAAGCTCGACCGCCACGGGCAGCCCGACCGCCGGACCCGGGAGGCCTCCACCATCCCAACCACCGCGCCCACGGGGCCTCCCCAGCACGACCGCCGGACCCGCGGGTCTCGACAAGCTCGACCGCCGGACCCGCGGGGTCTCGACAAGCTCGACCGCCACAGACAGCCCGACCGCCCGACCCCGGGGGCTCGACAAGCTCGACCGCCACGGGCAGCCCGACCGCCGCACGCTCGATCGCCGCGGGCGGGCCCCGCTCAGGCCTTGGCGAGGGCGAACCGCAGGCCGAGATCGGGGTCGCCGACCCAGTCCCCCTCGGGTTCGGCCTCGTCCATGGACGTCGCGAGCACCTCGCCGGACACCAGGTCGGCGTGCTCGCGCAGCGCGGTGGCCAGGTCGCCGTCGGCGGCCCAGCGCAGGCTGATCCGGTCCGACACCTCCAGGCCGGAGTTCTTCCGGGTCTCCTGGACGAGCCGGATCACCTCACGGGCCAGGCCGGCACACACGAGCTCGGGGGTGAGTTCGAGGTCCAGGGCCACGGTCTCGCCCTGCTCGTTCACCACCGACCAGCCCTCGCGCGGCCGCTCCGAGACCAGCACCTCCTCGGCGCTCACCTCGACCTCGCCGAGCCCCGGCACGTCGACGCTCGCCACCCCTGCCGAGCTCAGCGCCGCCGCCAGGGCGGCCGCATCCGCTGCGGCGATGGCCGCGGCCACGGTCGGGGTGTCCTTGCCGAACCGCCGTCCCAGCGCCCGGAAGTTGCCCTTCGCGGAGTGATCGACCAGATCGCCGGCGTCGGCGAACGACTCCACCCGCTCGACGTTCAACTCGGCCATCACCTCGGCGCGCAGCTCCTCGTCCAGGGTCGCGTACGCCGTGGACGGGATCAGCGCCCGCCGCAGCGGCTGCCGGGTCTTCACCTTGGCCTCCGAGCGGGCCGAACGGCCCAACTCGACGAGCCGCCGGGTCAGGTCCATGGCCTTGTCGAGCGCGGGATCGATGGCCGCAGCGTCAACCACCGGCCACGCGGCCAGGTGCACCGACTCGGGCGCGTCCGACACCGCGGCCACCACCAGGTCCTGCCACACCCGCTCGGTGATGAACGGCGCCAGCGGGGCCATCAGCCGGGTGACCACGTCGAGGGTGTCGTGCAGGGTCTGCAAGGCACCAGGGTCGCCCTCCCAGAACCGCCGCCGCGAGCGCCGGACGTACCAGTTCGACAGGTCGTCGACGAAGTCGCTGATCAGCGCGCCCGTGCGCTGGGTGTCGAAGTCCTCCAGCGCCTCGGTGACCTGCTGCACCAGCGTGTTCCGGACGCTGACCAGCCAGCGGTCGAGCACGTGCTCGGGCGCCCCGGTGGCCGGCGCGGCCGGCGTCCAGCCGTTCGTCCGCGCGTAGAGGGCCTGGAAGGCGACCGAATTCCAGAAGGTCAACAGCACCTTCCGGACAGTCTCGGTGATCGTCGTGTGGCCCACCCGCCGCGACGACCACGGCGACCCGCCGGCCGCCATGAACCAGCGCACCGCGTCCGCCCCGTGGGTGTCCATCAGCGGGATGGGTTCGAGGATATTGCCCAGGTGCTTGGACATCTTCCGTCCGTCCTCGGCCAGGATGTGGCCCAGGCACAGCACGTTCTTGTAAGACGAATGGTCGAACACCAGGGTGCCGACGGCCATCAGCGAGTAGAACCAGCCGCGGGTCTGGTCGATCGCCTCGCAGATGAAGTCGGCCGGGTAGGCGTGCGCGAACTTATCCGCCGACCCCTCCGCCAACGGGTAGCCCCACTGGGCGAACGGCATCGAGCCCGAGTCGAACCAGGCGTCGATGACCTCGGGGACCCGGCGGGCCTCCTTCTGGCAGTTGGGGCACGGGAAGGTCACCTCGTCCACGAACGGACGATGCGGGTCGAGCGCGGACTGGTCGCGCCCGGTGAGCTTCGACAGTTCCGCGAGCGACCCCACGCAGGTCTGGTGGCCGTGCTCGCAGCGCCAGATCGGCAGCGGCGTGCCCCAGTAGCGGCTGCGTGACAGCGCCCAGTCGATGTTGTTGTTCAGCCAGTCGCCGTAGCGGCCCCACTTGATGTGCTCGGGGTACCAGTTGGTGGCCCGGTTCTCGCGCAGCAGGGCGTCCTTGATCGCGGTCGTGCGGATGTACCAGGACGGCTGCGCGTAGTACAGCAGCGTGGTGTGGCAACGCCAGCAGTGCGGGTAGCTGTGCTCGTGGTCCTTGACCCGGAACATCAGGCCACGCTCGATCAGGTCGGCCACGATCACCTTGTCGGCGGACTTGAAGAACATGCCCCCGACCAGGTCGAGGTCGTCGGCGAAGGTGCCGTCGGGGCGGATCGGGTTCACCAACGGCAACCCGTAGCCGCGGCAGGACAGCATGTCCTCCTCACCGAAGGCGGGCGCCTGGTGGACCAGGCCGGTGCCGTCCTCGGTGGTCACGTAGTCGGCGAGCAGGACGTAGTGGGTGCCGCCCACCACGTCCGGGAACTCGACCAGGTCGAGCGGACGGGCGTAGCGCCACAGCTCCATCTCGCGGCCGGTGAACCGCTGCGTGATCGTCCAGCCCTCGCCGAGCACCTGCTCGGCCAACGGCTCGGCGACCACGAGGGTCTCGGTCTCCCTGGATCGGCGGAGCGCTTGTGAACCGGACCGNCTGGCGACGACGTAGGTCACGTCGGGGTGCACCGCGACCGCGGTGTTGGACACCAGCGTCCAGGGCGTCGTCGTCCAGACCAGAAGGGAGGCCTTGCCGGCCAGCGGGCCCGACGTCAGCGGGAACCGGACGTACACGCTCGGGTCGATCACGTCCTCGTAGCCTTGGGCGAGCTCGTGGTCGGACAAGGTGGTGCCGCAGCGCGGGCAGTAGGGGGCGACCCGGTAGTCCTCGACGAGCAGGCCCTTGGTGTGGATCTGCTTGAGCGCCCACCAGCAGGACTCGACGTAGCCCGGGTCCATCGTCCAGTAGGCCTCGTCCAGGTTCACCCAGTAGCCCATTCGATGGGTGAGTTCGGTGAACTCGTCCACGTGCCGGGAGACCGACTCGCGGCACTTGGCGTTGAACGCCTCGACCCCGTACGTCTCGATGTCGGGCTTGCCGTTGAAGCCGAGCTCCTTCTCGACGGCCAGTTCGACGGGCAGGCCGTGGCAGTCCCAGCCGGCCTTCCGCTCGACGTGGAAGCCCTGCATGGTCTTGAACCGCGGGAAAACATCCTTGAAGACGCGGGCCTCGATGTGGTGGGTGCCAGGGGTGCCGTTGGCGGTGGGCGGTCCCTCGTAGAACGTCCAGTCGCGGCCGTCGCGGGTGCTCGCGAGCGACTTGGCGAACGTGTCGTGGGAGTCCCAGAACGCCAGGATGTCGCGTTCCATCGCAGGCAGGTCGACTTGCGGCGGGACGGGCCGGTACTGGGCGGTCATCGATGTGATCCTTCGTCTTGCCACCGGGGCCGGTGGTCGGGCAGGGACGAAGGGACGAGGCGAACCCCGCGGTACCACCCTCCTTGGCCGACGTTGCCGGACCGGACGCCGGGCGGTGCCCGTCCGTCTGCCCCGGGCGGTGTCGACCCGCTCGTGGTTGCCCGCCGCCAGTTCTAGTGAGCGCTGCGCGCCTTTCTTCCGGCAGCTCCGGGGTGATTGCCCCATCAATGCCTCGCGGACCGGGCCTATTGTACGAACGCGTCAACAACGCGGGAAATCGGGAGGCGGCGTGCCGTTCGAGGTGTGGTTCGTGCTGCTGGGCTCGGCGATGCTCGCCGGGTCCGCCTACGCGCTACGCAAGCGGCCCTCGCACGAACGCGTCATCGCGCTGGGGATCCTGGTGATCGCCCTGATCGGCTACGCGTGCGGCTGGTTCATCCTGACCCGGCTGGGGTGAAGGGGCCCTGGCTCCCGCGATCGAGCCCGTCGAGATCCCGGGACGCCCCACAACCGTCCGGCGATCGAGCCCGTCGAGATCCCGGACCCCACAACCCTCCGGCGATCGAGCCTGTCGAGATCCCGGACCCCCTCCCCGCGAGGTCCCGACAAGCCGAGCAGCGCGGGGTTTCGACAAACTCACCGCCGCATGCAGTGTCCGGCGATCGAGCCTGTCGAGATCCCGGACCCCCTCCCGCAGTCTCCGGCGATCGAGCTTGTCGAGATCCCGGACACCTTCCCCGCGGGGTTTCGACAGGCTCAAGCGCCGCATGGGTCCGCGGGGTTTCGGCAAGCGCGGCCGCCGCACCCTTCCCTGCGGGGTTTCGACAAGCTCAACCGCCGCATGCGGTGTCTGGCGAGCGAGCCTGTCGAGATCCCGGACCCCTCTCCCGCGAAGTCCCGACAAGCTGAGCAGCGCGGGGTCTCGACCAGCTCAACCGCCGCATGCAGTGTCCGGCGATCGAGCCTGTCGAGATCCCGGACCCCCTCCCCGCGAAGTCCCGACACGCTGAGCGGCGCGGGGTTCGACCAGCTCACCGACGCATGCGTGTCCTGCGGGGTTTCGACCAGCTCACCGACGCATGCGTGTCCTGCGGGGTTTCGACAAGGGGCCCTGACCCCGGGTCTTGGACACGTGGAATCCAGCAGTGGCTGGAGGAAGCGAGATGATCAGGATCATGGCCAGGAAGAACTACTCCGATGAGTTCCGCCGGCAGGCCGTCGACTTGTACGAGTCCACTCCGGATGCCACGTTGAAGGGCATCGCCGCCGATCTCGGGGTGTCCCGGGGCACGCTGGCCGACTGGGTGAAGGCGCTCGGCACAGGGTCAACGACGGTGCTGCCGCCGGACAGGATGACCAGCGGCAGCAAGCCGGTCGGTAGCGAGACTGCGGCGGTGCGGATCGCCCGGTTGGAGGCGGAGAACGCTCGTCTTCGTGCCGAGAGGGTCAAGGTTGAGACTGAGCGGGACATCCTGCGGAAAGCAGCGAAGTATTTCGCTGGGNGAGACGAACTGGTGAACCGCTTCCAGTTCGTCGCCGACCACCAGCACGCCTACACGGTGAAGCGGTTGTGTCAGGCTGTCGAGATCGCACGCTCGTCGTTCTACGCCTGGCAGGAGGCCGGTCCGGCCCGGGCCGTCCGGGCCGCTGCGGACGCCGAACTCGCGCAGCGGATCCGGACAGTCCAAGACCCCAAGGCCGGGNGTGACCCGGCTTACGGGGCGCCGCGGGTGACCGCCGAGCTCAACGACGGCGTGCCGGTCGCCGACCGGGTCAACCACAAGCGGGTCGCCCGGGTGATGCGCGCTCATGGCCTGGCCGGGATCCGGCTCCGTCGTCGGGTCCGGACCACCGTTGCTGAGCCGGCCGACCAGAAGTACCCCGATCTGCTCGGCCGCGACTTCACCGCCCCGGCGCCGAACCAGCGCTACGTCGGTGACATCACCTACCTGCCGCTGCCCGAGGGCCGCAACCTGTACCTGGCCACCGTGATCGACTGCTGTTCCCGCAAGCTCGCCGGCTGGGCGATCGCCGACCACATGCGCACCAGCCTCGTCGAAGACGCACTCAACGCCGCCTGCCGTGACCGGGGCAGCCTCCAAGGTGCGGTGTTCCACAGCGATCACGGGTCGGTCTATACCTCGGCTGACTACGCCAAACTGTGCGGCCGGCTCGGCGTCACCCAATCCATGGGCGCGGTCGGCACGAGCGCCGACAACGCCTTGGCCGAATCGTTCAACGCCACCCTCAAACGCGAACTCCTCGCCGGCGCCGCCACGTTCACCGACGAGACCAGCTGCCAGCGCGCCGTGTTCCGGTGGGCCACCCGCTACAACACCCGCCGCCGCCACTCCTGGTGCGGCCACCAGTCCCCAACCACCTACGAGGCCCACCGGGCCGCAACGCTGCCAACCGCGGCGTAATCAACCACAACCGTGTCCAAGATCCGGGGCGAAGGCCCAAGCTCAACCGCCGCATGCAGTGTCCGGCGATCGAGCTTGTCGGCATCCCGGACCCCCTCCCCCGCGGGGTTTCGACGAGCTCAACCGCCGCATGCAGTGTCCGGCGATCGAGCCTGTCGAGATCCCGGACCCCCTCCCCGCGAGGTCCCGACAAGCTGAGCGGCGCGGGGATTCGACACGCTCAACCGCCGCACCCCTTCCCTGCGGGGATTCGACACGCTCAACCGCCACCCCTCCCCGCGGGGTTTCGACAAGGTCAACCGCCGCGAGTGTGCGGAGCGGGTTTCGACGGGCTCCCCACCGCGTTGTCCGCCCGCAGGCTCAACCGCCCATAGGCGCCGGGCAAGCGCGAGCCCGCCCTCCGAAAGTGAAGGGCGGGCTCGTCGTGGTCAGGCTTTGGGGCCTGGGGAATCCGGTTCGAGCGGATTGCTGCGGGACAGGCCCCCGTCGAGCAGGGCTTGCCGTCGGGCCCGGTAATCCTCGACGTCGATGTCGCCGCGGGCGAGCCGCTCGTCCAGCACCGTCAAGGGGTCGTTCGGCGGCGGCCCCTGCTTGGCCGGAGGCTGGTCGAACCGCAGCGGCACCACGTTCTTCTTCTGCAGCAGACGGATCACCACGTACACCAGCAGCGCCGTGATCACCAAGCCGATGAAGAACCCGAACATCCCCAGCATCGGGAAGCCCCCGCCCATGTGCGGACCTCTCATGAGTACCTCCTTCGCGTTTGCTCCATGATGCGTCGCACAGGCAACCAACGAGCTGTCAGGAGCCTGTGAATTCGCCTAGAACTGCCCGTTGGCCTCCAACTGCCGGCGGCGCCGCTCGTACTCCTCCAGCCCTATGTCCCCGGTGCGGAGCCGTTCGTCCAGCACTTCGCCGGCGGGACGCTTGGGCGGATCCTGGATCGCCTGAGGCGGAGGGGGAGCCGACTGCACCCGCCGAGTCGCCCCCAGGACGATCGCGCCGGCCACCACCGACACCGCCGCCCCAACGGCCAGGATGAGGTAGAGCGAGGCAACCATGATCCCCAGTGTGCCGGCAGTGGGGCGGGGCGCAAGGCACCACGATCTCGCGGAACTCCTGGGTTTGCACGGTGCCCGGGGAACGGGGTGCAAGCGAGGGATCGGCGACCAGGCCGCACGCGAGCGAGCTGGTCAGCTGCCGACCGTCCGGCGTCCGGCGAAGGCGCGGCCGAGCGTCACCTCGTCCGCGTACTCGAGATCGCCGCCCACCGGGAGCNNGGACGCGAGCCGCGACACCGTCACCCCCATGGGGATCAGCAGCCGCGAGATGTAGGTGGCCGTGGCCTCACCCTCGAGGTTGGGGTCAGTGGCGAGGATGACTTCGGTGACGGTCCCGTCGCCGAGCCGGACGCACAGCTCCCGAATGTGCAGGTCGCCCGGGCCCACGTTGTCGATCGGCGAGATGGCCCCGCCGAGCACGTGGTAGAGCCCGCGGAATTCGTTCGTCCGTTCGATCGCCATCACGTCCTTGGACTCCTCGACCACGCAGATGACGGTCTGGTCGCGGCGGGCGTCCCGGCAGATGCGGCACAGGTCGTCCTCGGAGATGTTGAAGCAGCGGTCGCAGAAACGCACCTTCTCGGCGACGTGCCGCAACGAGTCGGCCAGCCTCTCGACGTCGGCCTTGTCGGTCTGCAGGATGTGGAACGCGATCCGTTGGGCGCCCTTCGGACCGATGCCCGGCAGCCTGGCCAACTCGTCGATCAGGTCCTGGATGGGGCCCTCGAACACGGTCGTGCGCTCAGCCGCCGAGGTTCGGCAACTGCGGCATGGTCGCCTCGGCGAGGACGGCGACCTTGTGCTGGGCGTCGCGCACCGCGGCGACGATCAGATCGCCGAGCGTCGACGGGTCGTCCGGATCCCAGGCGTCGGGCTTGATGTCCACCGCCAGCAACTCACCGGACCCCGACACGGTCACCTGGACGAGGTCGCCCCCNGCCGAGCCCCGCACCTGCCTGGCGGCCAGTTCCTCCTGGGCGCGCTGGAACTGCGCCTGCATCGCCTGCGCCTGGGCCATCAGGGCGGCCATGTCGAACCCGCCCTGCTCGCCGAACATTCCGCTCATCGACTCTCCTCGCGTCTCACCGGAATGCTACCGGCGGCCACCGACAAGGCCGCGCCCCCACTCCCAGGGCCCCCGCGATGCCGATTCGCCCCTGGTTGACGTCGGACCGACGTCAAAGTGCGGGACCGGCCACGGTAATGCCACCCGTGAGTTGGCTGGTCGGCTGCGGACGACCCCGTCGCGGCGAGGTCCCGCCTCGCACACTGGACGCCGCTCGCCACGACTTCGCGCGCACCGCGTGCCACATCCAGGTCTGCGGGCCAACGGAACGGGGCAGGCGACGATCACCCTTGACCGCGCCGGCCATGACCCCGGACACGAGATGCTGGCCGGCGACGGCGAAAAGCGCGACGAGCGGGAGGGTGGCGAGCACGCCCCTGCGCATGATCCGCGAGAGGCCCTTGAAGTAAGTGGACTGCGGCCGCAGGGCCACGGGCAGCGCCGGATTGCTCCATCCCAGGACGATGAACGGCCAGAGAAAGCTCGCCCAGCGGGCCACGAATGAACAGCGCTGCTGACGACCCGGCACACGCTGACTCGGGACCCCGCTGAGCGCGCAGTATCTCCAGTGTTGGGTTTCTTGGGGCGGGCCGCCTCCGCAGCCTCGGGCTCCGTCTTGGGGCCGATCTTCGACCGGATCGTGCCAAGTGCGGATGGCCCAGAGCGATCGCCGATCGGTGGTCGGGCCCGCTGAGTCCCGATCGTCAGGCTCGTGGTCGCCCGCCTCGAACCCGCCACGTCCTCCTCGCGTCTCATCGGGACCGTCACCGGGGGCCGACAACGCTCGTGCCTACACTCCCAGGGCACCCCTGGAGGAACGATGCTTGCTTCGCATGTCGTCCGTGAGGCGTGGCTCGCCTCGCTGATCCGCACCCCGTTGCTGTTCGCCGGCGCCGCCCTGACCGGGCTGCTCCTCGTCCTCTCCGGACAACCGTGGCAGGCGTACGGGATGTTCTCGGTGGTCTACTTCACGGCGGTGAACCTGGTCTGTTGGTGGTGGCTCGGCCGCCGGCTGCTGGCCGCCGGACGTGGCTTCCGCGACCTGCTCGGACGGTTCCGCGCCGCTGATCTTGGCTGGGCGCTGGTGTGGCTGACCGTGCTGAACGTCCCGTACTACTTGACGGTGTTGGGCAGCCTGATGCTGCTGTACCCGGGCGACTTCGTCCGCGGGGTGACCGAGGCGTTCACTCCGTTGGTCGTGATCGACCTGCCGGGGTGGCTGGCCTGGCCGTACGCCCTGTTCTCGGTGATCGTGTTCCCGCTGCTGAACGCGCCGATCGAGGAACTGCTCTACCGGGGATACGCCCAGGAGGGGTTCGAGGCGGCCGGGCGACGCCGCACGGCCCTGTTCGGAACCTCGCTCGGCTTCGCCATCCAACACGGTTTCCTGGCCGGCAGTTGGCGCGGCGCGGTGGCGTTCATCGTGGCGTTCTTCGTCTGGGGGCTGGGCGCGGCGCTCGTCAAGCGCCGCCAGGGTCGACTGTTCCCGCTTGTCATTGCCCACTTCGTGACGAACCTGGCGCTGAGTACCACGCCGTTGCTGATGGTGCTCGGCGTCTTCGGGTGATCAGGCAGGCACAGGCAGAACGGGCGCCCTTCCGGGTCGGCGTAGGTCCGGTTCCGGAATCGCCGGTGCGCGGCGGTGTGGTGGGCCGCCGTGGGACCGCTCCCAGGCGACCGTGTGGGTGCGCTCGCTCTCGAACTCGGTGACCTCGACATCAAGGTGGAGTTGCTGCGGGACGCCGTCCAGCCAGGTCGGCGGACGGTGGTTGACGACCTGCTCTCCGATCCGCTCGGGGCGATCGCCGCTGCTTGCGCGCGACTGACCTGCGCCGCGGCCGGGGTCTCGACAGCCTCGACCGCCGGGCTACTCCCGTCCTCGACCACCCGTGCTGTTCCCACGCTCGGCCACCAGCCGAGGGTTGGGGACACCCGGCCCTCCCCAACCCGGGGTCTCGACAGGCTCGACCGCCGGCTTGCTCCCGTCCTCGACCACCGGGTTGCCCCATCCTCGACCGCCGAGTTGATCCTGCCCTCGACCGCCGGATTCCTCCCGCCCTCGGCCACCGTGCTGTTCCCACGCTCGGGCGCCAGCGCCGAGCCCCACAGCTACTCTTCGGCGATCAGTTCGGCTCCCAGGTGCTTGGCCAACAACTCCGAGTGGTCGCCGCCGGCTTCGTCCACGTCCTGGTCGTCGCGGCTGGCCACAGGTTCGTCCGGCTCGCCAGGGGTGGGCGCGCTCTGCGTCGGACGGAGGTTCTGGCGTGCCGCCTCCGCGGCCGCCGGACGGGGACGCGGCGCTGTCGCTCGGGGCGCGACCGGCGAGGCGGCCTCACCCGTCCCCTCGGCGGAGGGATCGAGAATGGCATCGATCCGCAACGCGGCACCCGCAACCTGCAGGATCGCCTCGCGAAGCACCTCGTCGCTGCCGCCCCTGCCGAAGCTGTCCCGGGCGCCAGGGTTCGAGATGCCGAGGGTGAGGACCCCGTCCGACACCCCGAGCACCTGGGCGTTCTGACTGAGGATGATCCAGGTGAAGCGGCGACGCGCCTTCACCTCGGCGAGTACCTCCGGCCACAGTCGGCGCAGGTCCGCGGCGCCGAACGAACCCGGCGCCGACGGCGGTGCGGACGCTCCGGCGGCCACGGCTGACGAAACCGCGTCTGGCGTGACCGACTCAGGCGCCTCGGACGACGACGCTGCTGGGTCGCCCGGGGCGGTGCTGCCGCGGCTCCAGGGGCAGGCGTCGCCGGGCNNCCTTCGAACCAGTGGCGGCTGGGGACCTCGGCCGGACCCGTTCGCCCGCCTCGCCGGACGATGTCGGCTCTCCGGCCGCCCCTCCGTCAGGCTCAGGACGAGGATCGTCCGGCACCCGAGTTCTGCGCGCAGCCCCCTCGTCCGGAGGCCCGGAGGGCCCGCGTTGGGTCTCCTGACGCAGTTCCCTCGCCAATGCCGCGCGGTTCGGCGCTCGGACCCGACCAAGGACGCTCAGCCTCCCCGATCCCCTGCCGGCCACCGACGGCTCGGCGCGGCCGGACGCCCCGCTGGGGCGGCAGTCCGGGGCCGGTCCTGAACGGCCGGCTCGTCCGCGCCGGCGTGCGACCCCGTCGCGGTGGTCGCACCCTGAACTCCGAGCCGGCGCTCGAGTCGGTCGAGCCGGGCATGCACCCCNCGACCGTCCACATCGGCGCCGGGCAGCAGCACCCGGGCGCACATCAGTTCCAAGTGCAGCCGCGGCGCGGTCGTCCCGCGCATCTCGGTCAGCCCCTGCGCAATCACCTCGGCCGCTCGGGTCAACTCCCCNGACCCGAGCGCGGTGGCCTGCGTCGTGAGGCGTTCGGCCTGGTCACCGGCCACATCGACGAGTCCGGACGACAGCGCGTCCGGCACCGCGGCGACGATGATCAGATCCCGCAGCCGACGCAGCAGATCCTCGGCGAACCGCCGCGGATCCTGGCCCACCTCGATGACCTTGTCGACGCAGGCGAAGACGCCGTTGGCGTCACCGGCGGCGAAGGCGTCCACGATCTCGTCCAGCAGCGCGTCGGGNGTGTAACCGAGCAACGCGGTCGCCTGCGCGTAGGTCACGCCCTTCTCGCCCGCGCCGCCGAGCAGTTGGTCGAGCACCGACAAGGAGTCGCGCACCGACCCCGCGCCGGCCCGGACGACCAGCGGCAGCACGCTCGGCTCGACCGTCACCCCCTCGGCCGCGCACAACTGGCCGAGGTAGGACGACAGCGTCTTCGGCGGCACCAAGCGGAACGGGTAGTGATGGGTCCGGGAGCGGATCGTCCCGATCACCTTGTCCGGCTCGGTGGTGGCGAAGATGAACTTCACATGCGGCGGCGGCTCCTCGACCACCTTCAGCAGGGCGTTGAAGCCGGCCGTCGTGACCATGTGCGCCTCGTCGACGATGTAGATCTTGTACCGGCTGTGGACGGGGGCGAAGAACGCCCGTTCGCGCAGATCCCGGGCATCGTCGACCCCGCCGTGGGAGGCCGCGTCGATCTCGATCACGTCGATCGATCCGGGGCCACCGCGGGCCAGATCGCGACACGACTGGCATTCCCCGCACGGGATCGGGGCAGGGCCCTGTACACAGTTCAAGGCACGGGCGAGGATCCGCGCCGAGGTCGTCTTGCCGCAGCCGCGCGGCCCGGAGAAGAGGTAGGCGTGGTTGACCCGGTTGTTGACCAGGGCCCGTTGGAGCGGTTCGGTCACATGCTCCTGGCCGATGACGTCGGCGAACGTGTCGGGACGGTAGCGCCGGTACAGCGCCAACGGGGTTCGGGACGGGAGACTGGTTCGACGGAGGGTTCGCGGAGCGCCTCGACGACCTCCATCAGCGACTCGGTGATCTCGTGGTCGTCGGCGTGCCGGCGCTCAGGGGCGTCCGGGGCGCCGGGCTCTTGGAGGGTGTCGGGCGCGCCGGGCTCCTGGGAGGCCTCGGCCTCATCGAGCGGTGGTTCGAGCACGTCCAACTCGTCCGGGTCACCCATGCCGAACAGGTCCGGACCCTCCTGCTCGAAGAGCCCTGGTTCCTCTTCCAGCAGGTCGTCGTCGCGCTCGTCGTCCACGCAGTGAACCTTACGGCGTGCCACCGACGGTTTTCGAGGCCGCGTCCGTCCCCCATGGGCGGCCACGCGGGGGCGGAATCGCCTTCGGGGCGCGCTGCGACGGGGTCCAGGCCCACTCGACCCAGCCGCCTTGCCGCCCGACGGCTACTGCGATGCGACGAAACGCGTCGTAGTCGGACCATTTCGCCGCAGTGAAGCTCATGGCGGGCCGCCGACGGACATGAAGGGGCCCCCGCGCACCCGACAGAGCTCACTTACCCTTGCTGTCTCTCGACCCTGGGGAGTTGGGCGAGGTGTCGCCGCACGGGGACCTTGAGGGAGAGTGTAGCCGAGCCTGTCGGCTGCCCCGAACCCGGGGCCGGCGCCACCTGGGCGAGCGCGCGGGGAACGCGCCGCCCCAGCCGGTGATTCCCGGCCCGACGGCGGCCCACCGTGATCGAAAATCGCCACGATCTGGGCCCGACCCGTCGAAATCCGGGCCTGAGGGCCGAATCGCGTCACGTTTCGTTCACCCACCGCCCACCAGGTGCCCGCGGAACTAGCCGCGCGGCTCCAGCCGGCTCGTGAACCGTGCGTTCTCCAGCACGGGCAGCCGCTCGCGGGCGCGAGCCACCTCGGCGGTGTCGATGTCGACCACCCGCACCTCGGGTTCGGGGCCCAGTTCGACGACCACGTTCCCCAGGGGNTCAACCACCATGCTGTGGCCGACGCCGGTCGGCTTGCGCCCGGTGCCGGGGTCGTCCGGCTCTGCCTGGCCGACCGCGACGATCCAACCGGTGCAATCCAGCGCCCGCGCGGTCACCAGCGTGCGCCACTGGTGCACCTTCCCAGGCCCCGGAGCCCAGGAGGCAGGGACGAGGAGCACGGACGCCCCGGCCCGGGCCAACTCCTGGTACAACGCGGGGAACCGGACGTCGTAACACGTTGTCAGACCCAATGTCACGGCACCGAGGGGCACCGTGACGAGGTGCTCGCCGGCCTCGATCTGGTCGGACTCGGCGTACCCGTAGGCGTCGAACAGGTGCAGCTTGTCGTAGCGCGCCTCGACGCCCGGCCCGGTCACCAGCAGGGTGTTACGCACCTTCGGGCCGCCGGTCGTGGTGAACATGCCGACGACGATCACCACGCCCAGGTCGGCCGCCAACGCCCGGACCGCGTTGGCCCACGGCCCGTCGAACGGCTCCGCCGCCTCGGCCCGCGGACGGGCGAACGAGCACATCATCGCCTCGGGGAACACGATCAATTCGGCGCCCTCGTGGCGGGCGTTCGCGGCCGTCGCCCACACCTGACCGAGGTTCGCCGCGGGGTCGGTGGTGGCGACCACCTGGGCCAGGGCGATGCGCACGACGGGTTCCTTTCGTCCGGTTCCAGCCTGGCACGAGTACGACGGCCGCTGGGCCGCCGGCTCGGTGCCGGGGCCGTGGTCGCCGCGGTGGCCTTGGCCGCGGGTTTGCTGTGGCAGACGATGCCCGGCCCCACCCAGGTCGCCTCCCCGCCGCCACGACCGGCGCGACGATCGCCCCGTCCGCATCGACACCTCCGACTGGGGCGGGAAGCAGCGGCGCACCGACGAGCCCGCCGCCGTCGAGCTGACCTTCGACCACGCGTTCCCCACAAAGGCGCAGGTGGTCGGGATTGCTCCGGACGGGAGCCGAGGCGCCCCGTTGCTGTGGATCTGTCCTTCTCGGATCCGGTTCGCTCGTCCGATCGGGTGGCGGCGGGCTACGACGTGCTGTTCATCCCGGGCGCGGTGGTCTGGCACGAGGAGGAGATGACGGACGGCCTCACGCCCGGCCCGGACGGAGTGGTGACCTTCCGCAGCGACGACAGGGTGCTGATGGAGGACGGGATCGCTGTCGTCGTCACCCGGGCCCTGCCCAACCGGGCCGCCTCGTCCTTCGGCACGATCACGTGGGCCACGCTCGACGGACGGGTGCACTCGACGGCCGGCACCCGCGCCAGGCGCACTTGACGGTCGGCGGCGACCCGATCTGGGTCTACGAGCGGCCGGTCGCGGACGGCGTGGCCCTGAAGGCCCGCTGCTACGGCTCTGCGGAGACGGTGCGCTGCCGGGCTCCCCGTACGTGGCGGCCGCGGCGGGCGTCGGCCCCCGCGATTCCAAGCAGTACACCTGGCAGCAGTGCGCCGGCATCGTCCTGCCCCGGATGCGCAGGACGTGACCTTCACGTTCAACAAGCAGGCGACGCTCACCACGGCGCAGCGAGCCCCTTCGGTCAGGACGTCCTGCACCTGGCGACCGGGCAAGTGATCGCTGGCCAGGACGGCGCCCCGCTGATCACCGAGGTGACCTGGACGCGCAACGGCACCCGGCGCACCTACACGCCCCCGCATGCCTAGCGAGTTCGCAGGGCGGGCGGCGTTCGAGTCGGCCGTCCGGCCCGCTCGGCTCGGCCCGTCCGGTTGGCGAGCACCCCGGGCGCTCGGGTAACCTCCTCTGCGGAGGATTCGCCTAGAGGCCTAGGGCGCTCGCTTGGAAAGCGGGTTGGGGGCAACCCTCACGAGTTCGAATCTCGTATCCTCCGCCACTCTGATTCCCGCTCCGGCCAGGGGCGGGAATCGCTGCTTGAAGGACCAGCGCGCAGCTCGTGTTCACCACTTCTGCTCAATCCGCGCCGCCTTTGCCAAGACCCCGACGCTGAATGCCCGCGGCTGCTCACCGTGCGTGGGGTCGTATCGAGGCCTGGGGACCGACCTCTGTGATAGCGACGCCGGTGGGACCAATCTGACCAGTAACTGCTCGACACAGGGCAACGACGCCCGTACATCAATCTTGCCGAGGTCCGCGACGTGCTGTGGAACTGCTCGTGGGAGAACGGCTCTCGGCCACCCGCGCCGTAGCACTCGTACTGCTCGTGAACGGGTCGGGTGAGAGTCACCTCGGTCGCGAGAATGTCGTCTACGGGCACCGCCTCGTTTGCTGGACCAGTTGAGCACGGCCAATTTGACAAGTGGTTTAAGCCGGTACCCGCATGGGTCGACAGACGGGGCGGAATCCTCCTCGAAGAAGGTGCGCGCACACGTGCATCTGAGCATTCTTGCGTCAGGGGCCGTCACCATTGCGCCAGGCGGAGATGTCTCAGTGTCGTAGGCTTCGTCCCGACAACTATCCGAGAGTGCATATCCGTGACCAGTCACGATGCCTTCTTCCAAGAGAAGCAACCCGCGGCAGTCTTGAAGCATGCTGTGTTGGCCGAGTATACGAGGGTGTTTGCCAGCATGGTCGGTCACGTGATCGCTCACTTCCTATCTGGATGATCGACGCCTACGCAGGGGCTGGGGCATACGAGTCTCCGAATCCCGAACAGGAGAACCCTGACGGATCGCCGTTGGTCGTGTTGAAGATGGCGGAGAAGATGGCCTCCAGCGCGATATCCGATGCGTGTTCATCGAGCACGAGCCTGGGATTGCTGCGGCCCCTCGACAGAACGTGGCGCCGTTCCAGGCGAGCGGCAGGTCTGTGACTGTCCTGGAGGGACCAGTCGAGTCCCAGTTGCAGGCCGCCTGGAACTTAGTCATGGCGGCATACTGTCCGCCACAGGCAATACCCCGGGGAAGACAACGGAACGGAGGAGGGCCAATGCCAAGGGAGCAGGGAGTCCGCGACGGCGACGGCGATCAAGGAGTTGATTCTTGAGCGGGGCCTCGCTGCGGGCGACCCGATGCCCACCGAATCCGAGCTCATGGAGGAACTCCAGGTCTCGCGGTCGTCGGTACGCGAAGCCGTCCGGACGCTGGTCGCCCTCGACATCCTCAACGTGCGCCACGGCACCGGCACCTTCGTCGGGACCATGTCGCTGCGTCCGCTGGTCGAGGCCGTCGTCTTCCGCGGCGTCCTGGACCCCGGCGCCGGATTCAGATCGCTTCGCGATGTGGTCGAGGTTCGAATGGCCCTGGATTTCGCCTTGGCTGCCCGCCTCGTCGAAGCCGTCGGGCGCACCGACCGCGGCAGGCTGCAGACGGAGGTGGATGCCATGACGGAGTCCGCCGCGCGCAACGAGCGCTTCCCTGAGCACGACCGCGCCTTCCACCTGCTCCTCGCGGAGGCGCTCGACAACCGGCTCTACACCGAACTCGTGGGAGCGTTCTGGGATATTCACCGTTTGATGACACCGCGCCTGGGAGTGACGAACCCGCGCGACCTCGCTGAAACGGCCGCCGCGCACGCGGCCCTGCTGACCGCGGCGAGCCAGGGGGATCTGGAGGGCTACCGGCTGGCCATCGTCCAGCACTATGCACCCCTCCTCCGAGCGCTGGACCGGAGCGATCACGAGCCCGGCTCCGCCGAACCCGGGAGCGGTACGGTGCCGCCCGCTTCCGATCCGTCCGCGCCGCGGGCGGCAGCCGGCGCCACCCCATCCCCGGAGGAGCGATCGATGACTGATACACCGGCAAGGCAGACCCTCACCCAACGAATGCTGAGGCGCAAGACCCTCGTGCCCGGGGACAGGACCGGGCTGAAACGCAGCCTGGGGCTGTTTCAACTCACCATGTTCGGAGTGGGCGCGACCATCGGCACCGGCATCTTCTTCGTGCTCGGCACGAACGTGAAGAAGGCCGGACCGGCGATCATCTTCTCGTTCATCATCGCCGCGGTGGTCGCCGGGCTGACGGCCGTCTGCTACGCGGAGCTCGCCAGCTCGGTCCCGGTCTCCGGTTCGTCCTACTCCTACGCGTACGCCACCCTCGGCGAGGCGGTGGCCATGGGCATCGCGGCCTGTCTGCTGCTCGAGTACGGCGTCGCATCGGCGGCGGTGTCCGTCGGCTGGTCGCAGTACCTCAACGAGTTCCTGGTCAACACCATCGGAGTGTCGATACCGCATCAACTATCGGCGGCACCGTGGGACCACACGCCGGGCCTGGTCAACCTGCCGGCGATGATCCTGGTCGCCATGTGCGTGCTCCTGCTCGTCCGGNGGGCCAGCGAGTCGGCCACGGCGAACGCCATCATGGTCCTGATCAAGATCGCCGTGTTGGTGATGTTCATTGCGATCGGCCTCGTCGGCTGGAACTCCAACAACCTCGCGGACTTCGCGCCGATGGGCGCCGCGGGCGTCTGGGCTGCGACCGGGGGCATCTTCTTCTCCTACATCGGGTTGGATGCGGTATCCACGGCCGGAGAGGAGGTCAAGGACCCCACCAGAACGATGCCCCGCGCGATCGTGCTCGCCCTCATCATCGTGACCACCATCTACGTGCTTGTCGCCATCGTGNGGGTGGCGGCCCAGCCCTGGCAGCAATTCGAAGGGCAGGAAGCCGGGCTCGCGCAGATCCTGCAGAACGTCACCGGCCAGTCCTGGCCGGCGACCGTCCTGGCGCTGGGGGCGGTGGTCTCGATCTTCTCGGTCACGCTGGTCACGATCTACGGCCAGACGAGGATCCTGTTCACCATGGGGACCGACGGGGTGATCCCACCGGTGTTCCGCGAGGTGCATCCGCGCTCGCTGACGCCCGTCAAGAACACCCTGATCGTCGGCGCTGCGGTGGGCCTGATGGCGGGGTTCGTCCCTCTGGACTACCTCGCGGACCTGACCAGCATCGGGACCCTGGCGGCCTTCACCGTCGTCTCGGCGACGGTGATCATCCTGCGCCGCCGGGAGCCCGACATGCACCGTCCCTTCAAGGTGCCGGGCTACCCGGTCACGCCGATCCTGTCGATCGTGGCATGCCTGTTCGTGATGTTCGGGNCTGTCGTGGATCACGTTCGTCGCGTTCGCGGCGTGGATCGGCGCCTTCATGGTGGTGTACTTCGCGTACGGCATCAAACACTCCAACCTCGAGCCGTACCCGCGCAGCGATGAGGTCGAGGAGTGAGCATCGTCGTCGGCTACGGCCCCGAGGCGCGAGGGAACGGTGCGCTCGACCTGGCGCGCATGCTGGCCGATTCGTCCGGGCAGCCGCTGGCGGTGTGCTGTGTGATCCCGGAACGGTGGGAACCGGTGTCGGTCGCCCGCAGCACCGATGCGGAGTTCGAACGACACCTCGGTGGCCTGGCAGGCCGGGCTCTCGAACGTGCCCAGCAGGCCCTGGCCGCCTGCAGCGTCGAGGTGAGCTTCGAGGTGGTGACGGCCAGATCCGCCCCTGCCGGGCTCTTGGAGGCCGTCGAACGGCACGGCGCCGCTCTGCTGGTCGTCGGCTCCTCGGCGGATGGCNGCCTGGGGCACATCGCGCTCGGCAGCGTCACCGATCGCCTACTGCATTCCTCCNCCGTGCCGGTGGCGGTCGCCCCGCGAGGGCATCGCAGTCCCCGGGCANCGCGAGTGGGCCGCGTCACCGTCGCGCTGGACGGGACGGACGGCAGCCGGGCCGTCCTGGAGCGGGCGGACCGGGTGGCGAAGGACGTGGGTGCTTCCCTGCGCGTCGTCTCCTTCGCCGTGCGCACCCGGACGATGTATCCACCCGAGACCGGACTCCACGCCGAGGACCAGGTCGTCGCCGCGTGGCGGGAGCAGTCCCGGGCGGCCATCGATGCCGCGATCGCGGCGCTGNCCGGACCACTCGCAACCCCCGAGGCGCTGGTGGTGGAGGCTGAGTCGTGGGCCGAGGTGCTGGACGAGCCACCCTGGCAGGAGGGCGATGTCCTCGTGGTGGGCTCCAGTGCCAGCCAGCCAATGCTCTCCCGCGTGTTCCTCGGGTCGACCGCCGCGCGGATCGTCCGGCACTCGCCGGTACCCGTGGTGGTGGTGAACTGAATCGAGACCGGGCTGCTCAGGCCTGTGCGGCCGCCTGGTTCGCGCGGGCGTACTCCTCGTCGGTGACCGGCTCCAGCCAGGTGGTCGGGTCGCCGTCACCGGCGCCCTCCAGCATCGCCAGGTGACTCATCAGGCGGGTCGCGCTCGCCCCGTGCCAGTGCTCCTCGCCGGGCGGGGTCCACACGGTGTCACCGGGACGGATCCGGACGACCTTCCCGTCACGCGTGACCACCAGACCGGTGCCGTCGGTGCCGTACAGGGTCTGGCCGACGGCGTGGGAGTGCCAGTTCGTCCGGGCACCGGGNGTGAAGTGGACGTGCGCGACGACCATGCGCGACGGCTCTTTACCGGCGTACACGCCGTCGACGTACACGTCGCCGACGAAGCGCTCGGCTGGGCCCTTGGCGGTGGGTTGGGGGTGAGCTTCTCCACGATGACTCCCTCACGAGTGGCGGCTGGCGTAGCCCCCAGTCTGCTCCTGGTGGTGGACGGACGGAACCAGCACGCGGGTCACGGTCGCTACCCTCAGCGGGCAGCGAGGTCGGCGGTGCGGCCGTCCGGGTCAGCCGCCCAGTTCGTCCTGAATCCGCGCCAGCATCCGCCGGTTGATGTTGTCGGCGTCCTCGTGCCAGCCGAACACGCAGACGCTGACGATGCCGTCGAACCCGATGTCGCGCAGGGTCGCGAACACCTCGTCGAAGGGCACCTCGCCGCGGCCGATCTCGGCGTGCTGATGGACGCGGGCGTCCACGCCGGGCGGGTTCACGATGTAGCGGTTGCCGTCGTTGGCCTTGTGGTTGAGCGCGTCGGCGACGTGCACCTCACGGAGCTTCGGCGCCGAGGAGCGGATCATCCGCTCGACGTCCCCGGCCCCGTCGGACAGGTGGAACGCGTGCGGGCAGCAGAACTCGTAGCCGACCCAGTCCTTGTTGACCCCGCGGACGAGGCTGTAGGCGTCGTCGTGGAGCTCGACGAAGTCGTACGGGTGGGCCTCCAGGTTGAGCCGGATGCCGTATTTCTCGAAGTCAGGGGTCAGTTCCTCGATCGAGCGGTACCACTGGGCCTCGCATTCCCGGTAGGTGTTGGGGTTGCCCGAGAACTCGCTGGTGATCTCGCGGACGTCGATCGCGTCGGCCAGTTGCAGCAGCCGGCGCCAGTTGCGGACCTGGGCCTGGCGCTCGACCTCGTCCGTGGACGACCAGTTGAACACCGGGTTGAGCGTGGCGACCTTCACCCCGGTCTCGGCTTGGGCCTTGTTCAGGCCGGCCACGAACTCGTCGTCGCCCTTGGGGTAGCGGTGCCAGAAGTGGAACTCGGTGTTGGGCGACAGTTCCACGTAGCCGAAGCCGAGTTCGGCCGCCTTGCGCAGCGTGTCGGCGGTCGACATCGACGGGTAGTACATGTTGGGGTCGAGGGCGATCTTCACCATCGTCGGTGTCCTTCCAGGGATCATCCTGCGGGGTTCGCTGAGCACTAGCGAATCAGGTCGGCCGCACGCTCGTCCAGTGTTTGTTGGAATGTCTCAACAAAGTACTCTCCGGTGGGGTCCTGGCATCGAGGCGTCTCGGCTGGCCGGCGCGAGACGACAGGCCGAGCCCCAGGGACCGCGACAATGCGCCCCGTCGGGTCACATTGCGCCTCCTCCAGGGGCGCAATGTGACAGTAACGGGCGCAACGTGCTCCGGGGAGGGTCGAGGACGAGCGGGAGAGCGAGGACGGAACCCGCGGAGCCCGTTCGTCGTCCTCGCGGGGACATTGAGGACGGAACCCTCAGCGCCCCCACATCCATGCCGGGAGCGGCAAGGACGGCCGCGCGGCGCCCGCCCTCATCCTTGCGGGCGGGGCGCCCCTCGTCCGGAATGAACGGAGGAGCGCCGCGGTTGCCATGGTTATGGCCGAACCGCAACGCACCTTCACCCGGGCTTCCCGCACCGAGCGGGTGGCCGAGTCCGTGCTGCCCACCCGGCACGGGGTCTTCCGCATCGTCGGCTACCTGGACGCGGGTGGGGACGAACACGTCGCCCTCACCATGGGCATCGAGGACGGACGGCAGGCGCCCGACGCGCCGCTCGTCCGGCTCCACTCCGAGTGCCTGACCGGCGATGCCCTGGGCTCGCGCCGCTGCGACTGCGGCGAACAACTCGACGCCGCCCTGGCCCGCATCGCGGCCGTGGGCGAGGGCGCGCTGATCTACGTCCGGGGTCATGAGGGACGCGGCATCGGTTTGCTCGAGAAGCTGCGCGCCTACCGGCTGCAGGACGCCGGCGCCGACACCGTGGACGCGAACCTGGCCCTCGGCCACCCGGCCGACCTGCGCGACTACGCCCAGTCCGCCGACATCCTGCGGGATCTGGGCATCGCCCGGATCCGGCTGATGAGCTCCAACCCCGCCAAGCAGGAGGCGCTGGCCGCCTTCGGCATCGAGATCGTCGAACGCACCGGGCATTTCGTCCCCGTCCGCCCCGAGAACGCCCGCTACCTGCGGACCAAACGGGCCCGGATGCGTCACGACAGCCCGTCCGTCGATCCCCGGTACCTGGACCTGGCTACGCGCGACGCCTGGGTGATCGCCCAATCGGCACAGAGCCTGGACGGCTTCGTGGCGACCGCGTCCGGGGACGGGCTGGCCCTGTCGGGGGCGGACGATCACGAGCACCTGCACCGGTTGCGGGCGCTCGCCGACGCGGTGGTCGTGGGCGCGCAGACGGTGGTGTCGGACGATCCCCGGCTGACGGTCCGGCTGGTGGCCGGCGAGTCGCCGGTGCGCGTCGTCCTGGATCCGCACGGCCGCACGCCCACCGACGCCGCGGTGTTCACCGACGGCGGTGAGACGTGGTGGCTGGTGGGCCCCGACGTGACCGAGGAACGGACCGGGCCGNGGGTCAGGACGATCCGCCTGGCCACACGTCGCTTCGAACCCGCCACCGTGGTCGAACTGCTGCGCGCGNGGGGTCTGCAGCGGATCCTGGTCGAGGGTGGCGGACGAACCGTGTCCGCCTTCCTGGCCGCCGACGCGCTGGACCGGCTGTTCGTCACCACCGTGCCGGTGTTCCTGGGCGACGGGGTGCCGGGAGTGCGCCCGCCCGCGGTGCCGCGGATCGCCCAGGCGGCTCGTCCGGTCACGCGGCGGTTCGAACTCGGCGACGACGTGTGCACCGAGTTCGNNTGTTCCGCTGACCCCTCCGCGCCAGCCGTTTCGGCGCCCTACCGGNCCGGGCAGGACCAGCAGGTCGAGGTGCCCCACCCGCACCGTGAGGGTGCCCTGCTGCAGATGATCGAGTCGCCTGGCCAGCCACCCGGCGATGCGGTCGGCCTCGTCCGGCCGCTGGTCGGCTGCCGCAGCGGCACGCTCGGTCAGCAACCGACGCAGCAGGTCGGGGCGAGAACCGTCGAGTTCCCAGGGCGTTTCGGCGCGGCGAACCTGGAGGCCGCGGTCCTCACAGGCGGCGGCGAAAGCCGTGGGGGCCTCGGGTCCGGGACGGCCCGCGCGTCGCTGATGCGCGTTGAAAGCCTCGCTGACAAGGGAGTCCACGGCATCTGGCGGGGCGAGGCCGAACGATCCGTCGACGCTCAGGGCACACAGGGCGGGCACCTGGAGATCGGCCAGGACGTCGGCGAGCCGGTCGAGCTCGGTCGCGGTGAGCAGGTCGAGCAGCGCCGAGCAGGTCAGGAACCGAGCCCCGGCGGCCTGCCGCAGGGCGAGTGCCGCCTCGGCGAGGCCGCCGACGATTCTGGTGCCGGACGAATTGTCGGAGGCGGCCAATAGCGTCGGGTCATGGTCGACCAACACCCATCGGCTCTCCCGGCCCAGGCGCGGGCCGAGCCACGCCCGGTTGGCCCCGGTCCCGGCCCCGAGGTCGACCACGGTCACCGGCCCCGGCGGCAGGGCGCGGCGCAGCGCCTGCAGCAGTGGCTGCGACGTCTCGCGAGCCGCCTCGTCCGCGGGACGCCGCAGCGCGAGCCAGTCCGCCGCGATCGGGGCGGGCGGGGAGTCACCCGGCCGGCTTCGGGGTTCCCGTGGGGGCCAACCGCGGCGACGGCCCGGTTCCGGGCGCCGCTCCCGTTCCCGGGGACGGTGTCGTGGCCGGCCCCGGACGCGTCCGCGAACTCCTGGGCGGCCTGGGGCCAGCCCCGCAGCCGCTGCCGCCCGGCCAGGGCCTGCGTGCGCCAGTCGGCCCGCAGGGCCGAATCGGTGAGCCACCGGCGCAGCAGGGCGGCGAGTTCGTCCGGGTCGTCGGGGTCGACGCTGGCCCCGGGCATCCCTCCGCCGGAGCGCAGCGCCTCCTCGGCGCCGGTTCCCCGTCCGACGATCGCCGGCACCCCGTGGGCGAGGGCTTCGGTGACGACCATCCCCAGGTCTCGGCGCGGGCCGGGTGTACCAGCAGCGCAGCCCGCCCCCATTCGGCCTCCAACTCGGAGCCGGTGAGCGCGCCGCGGAGCCAGGCCTGCCGAGGGAGCGCCGAGCGGACGCGTTCGGCGTAGGGCGTGTCGCGTAACTGATTTGGGTGGTGGGGGTCAGGGTTGTCTTTGTGACCAGGAGTCCTCAGTTCAGTGACGAGATGTGGGCGCGGATTGAGCCGTTGATGCCGCGTGNNTGGGGCGCGAAGGGCGGCCGTCCGTGGAATGACCACCGGCGGACGGTGGAGGGCATCTGTTGGCGGTTGCGGACGGGGTCGCCGTGGCGGGACGTGCCGGCCGAGTTCGGATCGTGGTCGAGCTTGTGGCGCCGCTTCAACGCGTGGGCCCAGGACGGTACCTGGGACAAGATCCTCACCGCCATCGCCGGTTCACCGGAGGCAGAGGGTCTGGTCGCGGTGGTGGACGGCACGATCGTGCGGGCCCACAAGCACGCTGCCGGCGCCCGAAAAGGGGGATCCACCGAACTACAAGAATCCTCGGGCCNNGAACCAGCTGATCACGCCTTGGGGCACTCCCGTGGCGGGTGGACGACGAAGTCCCACGCCCTGGTCGACGCCTCCGGTCACCTGTGCTCGCTGGTGGTCACCCCGGGTCAGGCCGGTGAGAACNCCCGCCTGTTGGATGTGATCGATCTTGCCCCTCACCGGGTTGTCCGGGTGGTCGCGGACAAGGCCTACTCCCATCCCTCGACCCGAACCGAGCTCCGGCGGCGAAGGATCAAGGTGACCATCCCCGAACGCTCCGACCAGATCGCCCGTCGCAAGGCCAAGGGCAGCCGCGGCGGTCGCCCACCTGCCTTCGATCCCACCATCTACAAGGGCAGGAACGTGGTGGAACGCTTCTTCAACCGGATCAAGGAGTTCCGCGCCATCGCCACCCGCTACGACAAACTCGCTCGCAACTACCGCGCCGGCCTCGTCCTGGCCAGCACCATCATCTGCCTACGAGACCAGTTACGCGACACGCCCTAGCCGATTCTCCCCTCCACACGGGCTTTCCCGGTTCCGGGGCTTGACACGGGACGCCTCACAGGCGCACCATGTAACCGATTACATGGAGCTGGCACGACGAGGTGGACATGGCGACGATCAAGGATGTGGCCCAATTGGCCGGCGTCTCGACCGCGTCCGTGTCGCGCGTCCTGAGCCAGCACCCCTCGGTGTCCGACGAGCTCGCCAGCAAGGTCTGGACGGCCATCGACGCCCTGGGTTTCCGGCCCAACGCGATGGGACGGGCCCTGCGCATGACCGGCACCCGCACGATCGGCCTGGTCGTCTCCGACATCCTGAACCCGTTCTTCACCCAGCTCGCCCGGGCCGTGGAGGACGCCGCGCGCACCGCCGGCTACAGCATGATCCTCGGCAACGCCGACGAGGACCCCGCGCAACAGGACCGCTACGTCACGACGCTGCTGGAACGCCACGTCGACGGGCTGATCGTCGTGGCCACGNACCGAGACCTCCCCCTGCTCCGTGAGGCCTCACGCCTCAACCGCACCCTGGTGCTCGTCGACCGGTCGGTGAGCGACGTCGACGCCCCGCTGGTGGCCAGCAACNGTCGCGCCGCCGTCGACCAGCTCGTCGACCACCTGGTCGCCACCGGACGCCGCGACTTCGCGATGCTCACGGGCCCGGCCGCGGCCGGGACGGCACGAGTGCGCCTGGCCGCCTACCGTGCGGCGCTGGCCCGGCACGACGTCGCGCTGCCGGCGCACCGGATCCTGCACGGCGACTTCCGCGAGGGCTCGGGCCACGAGCTCATGGCCGGGCTGCTGGAGTCGGGTGACCTGCCCGACGCGCTGCTGGTGGCCAACGCACCGATGGCGTTGNGGGCCCTGGCCGCGCTGCGGTCCCACNCCCTCCCCGTGCCGGAGATCCCGCACGACCTCGCGCTCGCCTCGATCGACGACCTGTCGTCGTTCCGGTTGCTGCAACCGTCCCTCACCGCGATCGCCCAACCGACGACCGCGCTCGGCCACCGCGCCNTTCGAGATGCTGCTCGCCCGCATGGCAGGCCGCGACGTCGCCTCGGAGACCCTCGACTGCACCCTCATCCTGCGCCAATCCACCGATCCCAGGAGGACCAGATGACCCAAACCGAATCCCCATCCGGGACCGACTCGCGCGAGGTCTTGCGCGTCGAGGGCCTGGTGAAGCGCTTCCCCGGCGTCGTTGCGCTCGGCGGGGTGTCCTTCTCGCTGCGCAGCGGGGAGGTCCACGTCCTGCTGGGCGAGAACGGTGCCGGCAAGTCGACGCTGATCAAGTGCCTGGCCGGCGTCCACCAGCCGGACGAGGGGCAGATCTTCGTCGACGACAAGCCGGTCCGCATCACCCGGACCGCCGAGTCCGAGGCCCTGGGGATCGCCACGATCCACCAGGAGTTCAACCTCGTCCCCCAGCTCAGCGTCGCCGAGAACGTCATGCTCGGCCGCCAGCCCCGCAGGCTCGGCGTGATCGACAAGTCGGCGTTGCGCGACGCGGCGGTCAAGGCGCTGGCGACGGTCGGGTTGAGCATCGACCCGTGGACGCCGGTGTCGAAGCTGGGCGTGGCCCGGCAGCAGCTGGTCGAGATCGCCAAGGCGCTCAGCCTGGACGCCCGCATCCTGATCATGGACGAGCCGACCGCCGCCCTGACCGACACCGAGGTGGACCGGCTGCTGGAGCTCATGGACGAGCTGCGGTCCCGCGGGGTGGCGATCATCTTCATCAGCCACCACCTCGACGAGATCCGGCGCATCGGCGACCGGGTGACGGTGCTGCGCGACGGCCAGTCGGTCGAGACTGTCCCCGCGTCCACCGAGACCGACGAGCTGATCCGGCTCATGGTCGGTCGGTCGATCGAGGCGCAGTACCCGCGGGTCCGCGGCGAGGTCGGCGACGTGGTGCTCCGGGTCACCGACCTGACCGCCCCCGGCAAGTTCGAGGACATCAACCTCACGGTCCGCGCCGGCGAGGTCGTCGGGTTGGCCGGGCTGGTCGGCGCCGGGCGCACCGAGGTGCTGCGCGCCATCTTCGGGGCCGACCACCACACCACCGGCACCGTCGAGGTCAACGGCCGGCAGGCCCCCGCTCGGGGTCGGGGGCGCGATCGCGCTGGGGTCGGCCTCGTGCCCGAGGACCGCAAGGCCCAGGGCCTGGTGCTCGGCGCGTCGGTCGCCGAGAACCTCAGCCTGGTGCAGATGGGGCCCACCTCGCGGGCCGGTCTGGTCGACCGCCCCAAGCTGAACGGCTACGTCAAGCAGGCGATCGACAGCCTGCGCATCAAGACCGCCAGCCCGCAGACCACGGTGCGGACGCTGTCCGGCGGGAACCAGCAGAAGGTCGTCATGGGCAAGTGGCTGGTGTCCGACCCCGCCGTCCTGCTCCTCGACGAGCCCACCCGAGGGGTGGACGTCGGGGCGAAGGTCGAGATCTACCACCTCATCAACGAGCTCACCGCATCGGGTCGCGGCGTGCTCATGGTCTCCTCCGACCTGCCCGAGGTGATCGGGATGTGCGACCGCATCCTCGTCATGTCCCAAGGCCGCATCGTCGGCGAACTCAGTCACGAAGAAGCAACCCAGGACGCCGTCATGGCCCTGGCCGTCAAGGAAGTCGAGTCCACACGTGTCCACTGAAGCCATCGAATCCACGCAGGGACGGGTCGCCACGGACCGGTTCAAAGAACTGCTCAGCCAGAACGGCGCGTTTGTCGCGCTGATCCTGCTGGGCGGCATCATGGCGATCCTCAGCCCTGTCTTCCTCACCTCCCAGAACCTGCTGAACATCGGCATCCAGGCGGCCGTCGTCGCGATCCTGGCCTTCGGGCAGACCTTCGTGATCGTGTCCGCGGGCATCGACCTGTCGGTCGGCTCCGTCGCCGCACTCGCGGGCATCGTCACCGGGTACTCGGCGAGCAACATGGGGATCNAACCCCTCCTGGCGATCCTGCTCGGTCTGCTGACCGGCACCGCCTGCGGCCTGGTGAGCGGCGCGCTCATCACCTTCGGACGCCTCCCCGCCTTCATCGCGACGATGGCGATGCTGTCGATCGGACGCGGCCTGGCGCTGGTGATCAGCAACGGCATCCCGGTCAAGCAGTCCGCCGAGGTGGCCTGGTTCGGTTCCACCCTCTTCGGCTTCCTGCCCGTGCCGCTGCTCATCATGGTGCTGCTCGGCCTGCTGACCGCGTTCATCCTCAACCGCACCTACGTGGGCCGCACGATGTACGCCATCGGCGGCAACGAGGAGGCCGCGCGCCTGTCGGGCATCAACGTCACCCGCGCGAAGCTCATCATCTACGCCCTGGCCGGCACCTTCTCCGCGATCGCGGGGCTCGTCCTGGCCGGCCGGCTCGCCTCCGGCCAGCCGCAGGCGGCCGTCGGCTACGAACTGGACGCCATCGCCGCCGTCGTCATCGGTGGGGCGAGCCTGTCCGGCGGGTCGGGTCGCGCCTTCGGGTCCTTCGTGGGTGCACTCGTCCTGGCGGTGATCCGCAACGGCCTCAACCTCCTCAACGTCTCGTCCTTCTGGCAGCAGGTCGTGATCGGCCTGGTGATCGCGCTGGCCGTGCTCACCGACACCCTGCGCCGCCGTCGCTCCTGAGCGGCCCCAGCTCCAAGAAAACCGAAAGGAANNACCACAGCAATGTCCCGCACACTCGTCAAGATCGCCGCGTTGGTCGCGGCCGGAACGCTGGCCCTGACGTCCTGCTCGAACGGCGGCACGCCCGGCGGCGGCACCCCGACGGCTNCGACCGTCAAGATCGGCATGGCCGTGTCGACGCTGAACAACCCGTTCTTCGTCTCGCTGCAGGAGGGCGCGAAGAAGGAGGCCGAGGCCAAGGGCGTCCAGCTCACGGTCACCGACGCCCGCGACGACGCCACCCAGCAGGCCAACCAGATGCAGAACTTCTCGGCCCAGCAGATGAACGTCGTGCTGATCAACCCGGTCGACTCGGACGCCGCCGCCNCGATGGTGGCGCCGTTCAACGCCAGCAGCACCCCGGTCATCGCCGTGGACCGCGCGGTCAACGGGGCCGATGTGAGCGCGCTGGTCGCGTCCGACAACGTCGCCGGTGGCNGGCTGGCCGCAGAGGCGTTGGCCAAGGCGATCGGCGAGAAGGGCGAGGTGCTGGTGCTGCAGGGCGTCGCGGGCACCTCCGCGTCGCGTGAGCGCGGCCAGGGCTTCACCGAGGGCATCGCGAAGTTCCCCGACATCAAGGTCGTCGCCAAGCAGCCCGCAGACTTCGACCGGACCAAGGGCCTCGACGTCACCACCAACCTGATGCAGGCGAACCCCGGCGTCGTGGGCATCTTCGCCGAGAACGACGAGATGGCGCTCGGCGCGGTCAAGGCGCTCGGTGACCGGGCCGGCAAGTCCGTGTTCGTCGTCGGCTTCGACGGCACCGACGACGGTGTCGCCGCCATCAAGGAGGGCACGATGTACGCGTCGATCGCCCAGCAGCCCGAGGAGATCGGCCGCATGGCCGTCGAGGCGGCGGTGAAGATCGCCAAGGGTGAGCAGCTCGACGCGACGATCGCCGTCCCCGTGGTGGTCGTCACCAAGGAGAACGCCCAGTAGTCCCCGCGGTCCGCGCCCCGCCCCGGGGCGCGGACCCGTGTCCCAGAGAGGTGAGTCATGTCCATCGCGGTGATCGGGTCGGCGAACGCCGACCTTGTCGTGCACGTCGACCGGCGCCCCATCGGGGGTGAGACGGTCCTGGGTTCCGACCTGGAGACCAACCCGGGCGGCAAGGGTGCCAACCAGGCCGCGNGCCGCGGCGCGGATGGGGGCAGCGTCCGGTTCGTCGGCTGCGTCGGCGACGACGGGCACGGGGAACTGCTGCAGCGTTCGCTCACGGCCGCGGGTGCCGACCTCACCGGACTGACCCGCGTGGCCGCGGCCACCGGCGTCGCGCTGATCACCGTCACACCCGACGGGGAGAACTCCATCATCGTGGCCCCCGGCGCGAACGCCCACGTCACCCCGCACTGCTCGACACGGTGCCGGACGNCCTGGTCCGGTGCGGAGGTCGTGGTCATGCAGTTGGAGGTGCCGATGCCGACCGTCGAGCACGTCGCGGCCGCCTGTGTCGAGCGGGGCCAACGGTTCGTGCTCAACTGTGCCCCCGCCGCCCCCTGTCCCCGCCGTGCTGGCGGCCTGCGACCCCTGGTGGTCAACGAGTCCGAGGCCGCCTTCCTGCTCGGTGACGACGAACCCGCCCCGGGTGCCGACCTGGCCCGCCGACTCCTCGAGCTCGGCCCGGCGTCCGTCGTGGTGACGCTGGGGCCGGCCGGCTCGGTCGGCCTGGAACGGGGTGGCAGCCCCGTCGAGGTGCCGGCCCGCCGCGTGGAGGTCGTGGACACCACCGGCGCCGGCGACGCCTTCGTGGGGGCGATGGCGACGGCGCTGGTGCGCGGTGCGCCCCTGTCGGAGGCGTTGGAGTTCGGCACCCGGGTCGCCGCGTACGCCGTCCAGCACCGCGGCGCCCAGGACTCCTACCCGACGCTGGCCGAACTGGAGGCGTGATGAAGAGGTCCGGAATCCTGCACGCCGAGCTGTCAGGGNCCCTGGCCCGCCTCGGCCACACCAACACGGTGGTGATCGGGGACTGTGGCCTGCCCCGCCCCGCCGGCGTCCCGGTGGTCGACCTGGCGCTGGTGTTCGGCGTGCCCTCCTTCGAGCAGGTCGTCCGGGCGGTGGCCGCCGAGATCGTCGTGGAGCAGGTGTGGCTGGCGCGGGAGACCGGCAGCCACAACGCGGCCGCCGAGGCACTGGTCCGTGGCCTGGGCCCGGAGCCGCACCTGGTGTCGCACGAGGAACTCAAGGAGATGTCCCGCGGCGCGACCCTGTTCATCCGCACCGGCGAGGCGACCNCCTACGCCAACGTGGTGCTCGGCTGCGGCGTCCCGTTCTGACGCGCGGCCGACGCGTCGCTCAGCCGGCGTCGGCGACGTAGGAGGCGGCCACGGCGTCGAGCATGCGGCAGGCCTCCTCGGTGTAACGCGGGACGTCCAGGTCGGGCATGAGCGTGCGCTGGGCGAGCAGCCCCATCGCCTGCCCCAGGGTGAGCATGGCGAGCGCCTCGGCGCGCTCCTCGGCGTCGGGGACGCCCTCGCCCCGCAGCCACGTCGCCAGGTGCTGGTGCATCTCCGCCCGCAGCCCGTTGGTCTGCTCGCGCATGATCTGCTTCAACTGCGGCTCGTGCGACGANGCGGCCCACAACTGCACGATCAGCGCCGACTGGACCTCGCCCTTGATGACGTTGGCGACGATCTCGCGCAGCAGGTCGGACGCCGTCATGCCGCCGCCGGCATGACGTTCCACCACCGCCGTCAAGGGTTCGACCACCGCCGCGTGCGCCACCGCCATCACGATCTCGTTCTTGTTCGCGAAATGGTGGTAGATCGTGCCGGCCGAGCTGCCGGAGGCCGCGATCAGCTCGGAGATGGACGCCGCGTGCACCCCTTCGGCGCGGATCAACTGGGCCGCCGCCCCGACGATGTCGTCGCGCTTGCTGCCCCGGGTTGTCGTCATTGCTTTCCCTCCTCCGATCCATAAACTACTCTACGTAGTAGCTAGAACGATCATTCGGTTACGGGAGCGTACATGCGCGGGACACCCTGGCCCTCGGCCTCGACGTCGGCTCGACGACGGTCAAGGCGGTCGTCCTCGACGGCGACACGGTGGTCTTCTCCGACTACAGGCGCCACCACGCCGACGTGCGGGGCGAACTGCGCGACCTGCTGGGCGCCATCGACCGGGCGTTCCCCACGACGCCCTGGTCACCGGGGTGACCGGTTCAGGCGGGCTGCAGGTCGCCGAGCTGATGGGCGTCCCGTTCGTGCAGGAGGTGATCGCCGCCACCGAGGCGATCGAGCGCTACCACCCCGAGGCCGACGTGGTCATCGAACTGGGTGGCGAGGACGCGAAGATCACCTACGTCAAGCCGACCCCGAGCAGCGCATGAACGGCACCTGTGCGGGCGGCACGGGCGCGTTCATCGACCAGATGGCCACGCTGCTGCACACCGACGCCGCCGGGCTCGACGCCCTCGCGGAACGCCACCAGAACCTCTACCCCATCGCGTCCCGGTGCGGCGTGTTCGCCAAGACCGACGTCCAGCCGCTGCTGAACCAGGGCGCCGCCCACACCGACATCGCGGCATCGGTGTTCCAGGCGGTCGCCACCCAGACGATCTCCGGGTTGGCGTGCGGCCGCCCGATCCGCGGCAACCTCGTGTTCCTCGGCGGGCCGCTGCACTTCCTGCCGCAGCTGCGGGCCGCCTACGAGCGGGCGCTGGCGGGCCAGGTCGACTCGTTCACCACGCCCCCGACGCGCAGCTCTACGTGGCGATGGGGGCGGCCCTGCTGGCGTCCGGCCGCGAGCTGTTCGCCACGCAGCTGGTGGACGCCATCACCGCGCGACAGGATGCGATGCCCCTGGCGTCCACCACGATGCGCCCGCTGTTCGCCGATGACGACGAGCGGCGTGCCTTCGAGGCCCGGCACGCCGCGGCGTCCGTGCGGCAGGGCGACCTGAGCTCCGCGACCGGCCCCTGTTCCTCGGGCTCGATGCCGGCTCGACGACGATCAAGTGCGTCGTGCTGACCGCCGACGACCGGATCGTCTTCTCCCACTACGCCAGCAACGCCGGCGACCCGGTGGTGGCCGCCGTCGACATCCTGCGCCGGGTGCGCGAGGCGCTGCCTGCGGACGCCCACCTGGCCCGGGCGTGCGTGACGGGTTACGGCGAGGGCTGGTGCAGGCGGCGCTGCGGGTCGACGACGGCGAGATCGAGACCATGGCCCACTACCGGGCCGCCGAACGCGTCAGCCCCGGCGTGACCAGCGTCATCGACATCGGCGGGCAGGACATGAAGTACCTGCGGATCCGCAACGGGGTGGTCGACTCGATCTCGGTGAACGAGGCGTGCAGTTCCGGGTGCGGGTCGTTCCTGCAGACGTTCGCCGAGACGATGGGCACCGACGTGCGCTCGTTCGCCCGCTCGGCCCTGCAGTCCGACCGCCCGGTCGACCTCGGGTCGCGGTGCACGGTGTTCATGAACAGCTCGGTCAAGCAGGCGCAGAAGGAGGGCGCCGCGGTCGGCGACATCTCCGCGGGGCTGTCCTACTCGGTCGTCCGCAACGCCCTGTACAAGGTGATCAAGCTGAAGGACGCCGCCCAGCTCGGCGAGCGCGTCGTCGTCCAGGGCGGCACCTTCCTCAACGACGCCGTGCTGCGCGCGTTCGAACTGCTCACCGGGCGCGAGGTCGTCCGGCCCGACATCGCCGGCCTGATGGGCGCCTACGGTGCGGCGCTGACGGCGCAGCGCAACTGGACGCCCGGCGAGGTCTCCAGCCTGCTGGGCCTGGACGAACTGGACGGCTTCGCGGTCACCACGCAGCGGCGCACGTGCCGGTTGTGCCAGAACCACTGCGGCCTGACGATCAGCGGGTTCCCCGACGGCACCCGGCACGTGTCGGGCAACCGGTGCGAGCGGGGCGCCTCGGAGGAGGCGGCCCCGAAGAAGTCCGAGGTGCCCAACCTCTACGAGTACAAGTACCGCCGCACGTTCGGCTACCGCCAGTTGACCGACGCGAAGGCGCACCGGGGCGAAATCGGCGTGCCCCGCGTGCTGAACATGTACGAGAACTACCCGTTGTGGTTCACGATCCTGACCCACCTGGGGTTCAAGGTGGTGCTGTCGGGGCGGTCGAGCCACGAGCTGTTCACCGCGGGCATGGAGACGATCCCGTCCGAGAACGTGTGCTACCCCGCCAAGCTGGCGCACGGGCACGTGGAGTGGCTGCTCGACCGGGGCGTCCGCACGATCTTCTACCCCTGTGTGAGCTACGAGCAGCAGGCGTTCGAGGGCTCCGACAACAACTTCAACTGCCCGGTGGTGGCGTTCTACCCGCAGGTGGGTGTGGATCGCGGTGTCGGGCACCCGGATCCGCAGGTAGAGGCCGACCACGCCGAGCAGGGCGCCGATCGTGAACGCGATCCGCCACCCCACGACGCCAGCCACTCGGGGGCATGGTGGCGAACATCACCGACGCCAGCAGGGACGCCGCCAACGTCCCGGCCCCGACGGAGACCTGCTGCCACATGCCCGACCAGGCCCGGCGTCCCGGAGCGGCGTTCTCGACCAGGAACGCCGACGACGCCCCGAACTCGCCGCCCGCCGAGAACCCCTGCAGGCAGCGGCCCAGCACCAGCAGCGCCGGGGCGAACGCGCCGATGAGCCTATTGTGCTTTCAGAGCCTGTATGACAGTATTATAACCATACAGCCCACTAGATCAAGGATGATCACCATGAGCAACAATTCCGAGACCGTCACGTCCCCGAGCGCGCCCGCGAAAGGCCGTCGCCGACTCGTCTTCCCCAGTGCACTCACCGTGCTTGCGGCCGTGACCTTGTTGGTCTGGCTGGCCGCCTTGATCCTCCCGTCCGGCGCCTACAACCTCGACGCCGACGGTCGTCCGGTGCCGGGCACTTTTCACCCGGTCGAAAGCACGTTGTCGTTCGGTGACCGGCTGATGCAGTTGTTCCTGGCTCCGGTCAACGGCCTCTACGGCGTGCAGAGCGGCGAAACCCGCTTCATCGGTCCTTACGAGAGCGGTGAGCTGTACGGTGCGGCCGGCGTGTTCCTGTTCGTGCTGGCGATCGGTGTGTTCATCACGATGGGTATGCGAACCGGGGCCATCGAGAACGGAATCGGCCGGGTTGCGCAGCGATTCGCCAACCGGGGAACGGTGCTGATCGTCGTGCTGATGATCCTGTTCTCGATCGGCGGCACCACTGAGGGTATGGCCGAGGAGACGCTGGGCTTCTACGCGTTGTTGGTGCCGTTGATGTTGACTCTCGGCTATGACCGCATGGTCGCCGCAGCCACCATCCTGATCGGTTCGGGCATCGGTGTGTTGGCGTCGACCGTCAACCCCTTCTCCACCGGTGTCGCCTCCGCCGCTGCGGAGATTTCGATCGGCGACGGGATCGGACTGCGCTTTCTGATGTACATCGTGCTGACGGCAGTGGCGATCCTGTTCGTCGTTCGCTACGCCCGGCGGGTGCGCAAAGACCCGTCCCGCTCGTTGGTGGGCCCCGCGTCGAGCACCTCGACCTCCACCACCGGCCCGCTGGAGCTGGACTCCATCGAACTGACCGGACGGCACAAGGCGGTGCTGGCTGTGGTCGCCCTCACCTACGCGTTCATGATCTTCGCCATCGTGCCGTGGGCCCAGGTGCTGGGTGGCCCCGACGCCGAGAGCTACGGCTGGCAGCTGGACTGGTACTTTCCCGAGCTGGCGGCCCTGTTCCTGGTCGCATCGATCATCGTCGGGGTTATCGGAGGCCTCAACGAGAAGGATCTGACCTCGACCATGACCCGCGGGGCGNGGGACTTCATCGGTGTCGGCCTCGTCATCGTGCTGGCCCGCGGCATCACGGTGATCATGAACAACGCGATGATCACCGACACCGTGCTGCATTCGATGGAATCCCTGGTGGTGGGCACCGGCGCAGCACTATTCGGCGCGGTCATGTTCTGGATCAACCTGCCCCTTGCCTTTCTGGTGCCCTCCTCGTCGGGTCACGCAGGCTTGGCGATGCCCATTCTCGCGCCGCTGGCCGACTTCGCCGGAGTGTCGCGTTCGGTGGTGGTCACTGCGTTCCAGTCCGCGCACGGCATTCTCAACATGGTCGCCCCCACGTCCGCCGTCGTCATGGGCGGCTTGGCGTTGGCCGATGTGCCCTACCAGCGCTACCTGCGATTCATCGCCCCGCTGCTGCTGATTCTCGTTGTGCTCTGCACCCTCTTCATCGCGGTCGCCGCCGCACTCTGACCCGCCCTCTCTTCACCACCCTTGTTCTCGAAAGGAATCGCCATGCCCACGTCACGTCGTCTCACCATTCTCGGAACCGGCAACGCAGCCCTGACGGCCGCCTACCACGTGTCGCTGCTCGGGGTCGACGTCTGCCTCTACGGCGCCCCAGGGTTCACCCAACCCCTCGACGACATCCGCAGCGCCGGCGGCATCACCGCTGCTTCGTCGCTGAACGGTGTCGACCTGCCTTTCGGGGGCTTTCAGCGCATCCACACCCTCACCGACGACATCGCTGAGGCTGCGGCGTTCGCGGACGTTCTGCTGCTGCCGGTGCCCTCGTTCGCCCAGGAGCCGCTGTTCGACGATCTGCTGCCGCATCTGCGCGACGACCAGATCATCGTGCTGGTGCCGGGCAACTTCGGCAGCCTGGTGCTGCGCCGCCGTCAGCAGGAGCGGAACTTCAGCCAACGGCTGATCTTCGCAGAGGCCATCTCCAGCCCGTGGGCCTGCCGGATCACCGGTCCGGCCGAGGTGGCGATCATGGGACTGAAGACCCATCTACCCGTTGCCGCGCTGCCCGCGGATCGTACCGACGAGGTCATCGAGCGGCTGGGTGATCTGTTGCCGCTGCCCCTGGTCGCATTGCCGAACGTGCTCGCCGCAGGACTCGAGAACATCAACTACGGCGGCCATCCCCTGCTCACCTCGCTGAGCATGGGCCTGTTGGAGAACTTCGACGGCGACTTCAACTACTACCGTGACTGTTCCTCGCCGGCCACCGCCCGGGCGGCGACGGTGATGGAGAACGAGCGGTTGGCCATCGGCCGCGCCCTCGGCCTGCAGCTCAAGCCCGAGTTGCAAGCCATGAACGAGCTGTACGACATGCACGCCGGTTCAGTACTGGAGGCCAATCGCACCTCGACCGCCCACGCGAAGATCAGTGGGGCGCCGAACTCGCCACGCCACCGCTACATCACCGAGGACGTTCCCTACCTGCTCGTCCCGTGCCAGTCGCTCGCCCGGATCGCAGGCGTCGACACGCCGATGATCGATGCCTGCATCACCATCGCAAACGCCTACAACGACACCGACTACACCCGCGAGGGCCGAGGGCTCGAAGCCATGGGCCTGGCCGGACTCAGCACCGAGCATCTGCTCGAAACCGTCTGACGGTTTCGCGCAGAGCGCTCGCAACGGCAAGAATGGGTCCGACAGCCGGGAGCCGGTTGACGCAACGATGGGCAAGGAGCGGCGTGACCAAGATTCGGCGAGAGACCGTAACCGACAAGGTCATCGCCGAGTTGCGCCAATCCATTCTGCTCAGCCAACTGACCNCCGGCACCGCCCTCACCGAGGAAGGGATGTCCGAACAGCTCGGCGTGTCCCGCACAACGATGCGCCAAGCCCTGAACACCCTCATGCTGGAAGGGTTGTTGACCCGCCACCCCACCACCCGTGTCCTGCAGGTGACCACCCTCGGCCCCGACGACGTGCGCGACATCTACCGGGCCCGCAGGTTTCTCGAACTGGGCGGCATCGAAGCAGCGGACGCAGCCCAGCCGCATCAACTCGACGAGTTGCGCATGGCGATCGCGAGACTCGAACAGGCGGTCCGTCGCGACGACCTGGAAGGTTTCGTGCAGGCCGATTTCGACTGCCATTCGGCAATCGTCGGCTTCCTAGGGTCGCATCACTTGTCCGAGGCCTACGGATTGCTCGTCTCCAAGCTGCGCATCCTGATCTCGCGGGTGACCCTCGATGCGAAGGACAACTACGAATCACTGGCCACGCATCAAGAGTTCGTTCAGCAGATCCTGAGCGGAGACATCAACGGCGCACGCGCCAGCCTCGAACTGCGCCTGCACGAGTCCGAACGGGTCGTCCTGGCCCAAGTGCGCGAAACTGTTGACGCCTGACGCCTCACCGGCAGCCATCGACGCACGCGTTGATACCGCACAATTAATGCAGGTTGAGCTAGGCCAGAGCGGGCCGACCGGGCTCTACCTGTCGGACGAGGCGATCGATTGGATCGACGAGGTCCCCAACGGCGACACACCCGAACCCCGGCCAGATGACCTCAACCCAACGTCCTGAACTGCCGCCGTCCGGAAGTGCCGCTGCGAGCGTGTGGTCAGAGGTGGAGGTGCAGGCGCAGGGCGTCGTCGAGTTGGGTCAGCAGGTGGGTGGGAATCCGGCCAGTGACGGGGCCGATGCGTTCCACCGAGACCGAACGAACTTGTTCAGCTTGGGCTTTCGAATCCACGTGCAGGCCTGTTTCGTCAGCGGGGAGGAGGACCTGGAAGGGGTAGACCCTGGCGATGTTGCTGGTGACGGGGACCACGGTGACGACGCCACGCCCCAGCCTCGCCGCGGTGGCGTTGGCGTTGTCGTTGCTCACGATCACCGCAGGGCGACGCTTGTCCGCCTCTCCCGCGCGGGCGGGTTCCAGATCGACCAACCGGATCTCACCGCGGAGCATCAGCCATCCCGTCAGCCGCGGCGGAATCCCACGCGTCGGCGTTCCCGGAGTCTTCCCACTCCCGCCAGGCTGATTCGTAGGCGGACTGGAGTTCTGGGTCGCCGAGTAGCCTGATCGCCTGCTGGATGGCCGCGGAGCGCGACTTCAGGCCGGCAGCGTGGGCGTACTTGTCCAGGGCTGCGACCTCGCTCTCGGAGAGACTCACACTCAACTTCACCTGACTCATGCGACCAGCCTACTACCAGACTTCCTACCACGGTAGCTTTACCGGATCTGCCGCGAGGTGCCGGTGCTGACGCTAGTGCTGGGGAAGGTGATGCGTGTCGCATTGGCGACGTGGAGTTCAACGCGGCCACCGATGGGGAAGGTGATCAAGGGGTTGGTATGGCCGAAGTCGACGTTGGCCACGATGGGCTTGCCCGCCAGCGACGGGATGGTGGCGACGATGGCTTCAAGGTCCTCGCGTGCCATACCGCTGGCGTTCTGGAACCGGCCGATCACGAGCCCGCGGACGGTGTGCGCGTCGGGGAGTTGCATGAGCGAGTTCAGGTCTCGCCGGAACTCCACGGGATTGCTCAACTCGTCATCTTCGAGGAACAAGACGACGTCCCGCAGCGACGGCATCCACGGGGTTCCCTGCAACAGGTTCAGCGTGCACAGGTTCCCGCCGATGATCTGCCCTTGTGTGTCGCCGGGTTGGATGGGCCACCAGCCGTCGGTAGCGATCTGGGTGCGGTGATCCTGATCGAGGAACCACGCGTCGTCGGTGAACCACGGCGAGGCCTCCAGGGCCACAGGCTCTTGGCCCATCAGCACCTGCTTGAACCAAGAACTCGTCATCTCGCCGAGTTCGCGCATGCCGAAGGTGGACCAGTGAGGGCCCGAGTAGGTCACCAATCCGGTGCGGGCAAAGATCGCGCTCTGGATCGCGGTGATGTCGGAGTAGCCGCACAGGATCTTCGGGTGGTGGTCGATCAGGTCGAAGTCCAGATGCGGCAGCAGTTCGTTGCTGTTGTAGCCNCCGATGACTGAGAGGATCGCGTCCACACTGGGGTCGGCAAAAGCCGCGTGGAGGTCGGCGACCCGCGAGGCAATCGAGGAGGAGTGGTAACGGTCGGACTCGTCGACATGGTCGCCATAGCTGACAGTAAGACCGAGTTCGGCCAACCTCCGCTCAGCGACCGCAGCATTGTCGTTGCCGGCCGTCACCATCNNGCCCGAGAACGGGCAGGCGCGACCACTCGCACGTGAGCCGACGCGCAACTTCGGAGGGAACTGGACCCGCACACAGGCAGCGTAACCACCCCTCGGATCCACGCCGGCGCAGACCCAGCGATTCACGCTCATGCCGCGGCTGGTGCTTGCGGGTCGGACCGTGGCCAGGCCGGCGCATACAGTCGACGACAGCGCCGGACGGCGAACCGATGTCCCGGGAAAGAGCAAGGCATGACCCCAGCAATGAACTCCACGCGGCGCCTGAGCGCGAGGGCCGTCGCGCTCATCGGAACGGGGGCGGTGGTTGCTTACGCGCTGCTCGCCGCGGTCCAGATCCTCGTGTGGAATCCGCAGGCTGCAGTCCCCGGCGTCGGTCTCGACCAGATATACGCGGACGTGGCCGCGACTGGCGAATCCATGGCTGCCGGGATGGTCATTGCCTTCCTGGCGGTCGGGCCCTGCTGGCGATCGCGCTGCTAGGGCGTGTCTCGTTACCCTGCAGGGGCTTCTCGGGCAGGGTGAGGTCCCGTGAGTCGGATGCCGGTGTTGACCGATGAGGACTGGGCTCGGTTGGCGCCGTTGATGCCCCGAGCCGGTGCCAGGGGTGGCCGGCCGTGGGCGGATCACCGGCTGGTGGTGGAGGGCATCGTGTGGCGCTACCGCACGGGGAGCCCGTGGCGGGACCTGCCCGCCGAGTTCGGGGCGTGGCAGACCGTGTGGGCCCGGCACCGAGCGTGGAGCGAGGACGGCACCTGGGACAAGATCCACGCCATGCTGATGGCCCAGGCGGACGCGGCCGGGCGGATCGACTGGTCGGTGAACGTGGACTCCACGATCAACCGGGCGCACCAGCACGGCACCAACCTGCCCCGGGACACAGGGGCGCCACCGAACTACAACAATCTGCGACTGGAACCGTCTGACCACGGCATCGGGCGTTCCCGGGGCGGGTTGACCAGCAAGATCCACCACCTCGTCAACGGCCGCGGTGCCCCGATGGTCGTGGTCGTGTCAGCCGGCCAGTCCGGTGACTCGCCGATGCTGCCGGTCCTGCTGGACCACCTGTCGGTGCCCCGGATCGGACCGNGGCGGCCCCGCACCACCCCGGACCGGTTGCGGGGCGACAAGGCCTACTCCGCCCGCGGGCACCGCTCGCTGCTGCGCTCGCGAGGGATCACCACCACCATCCCTGAACCGGCCGACCAGATCGCGAACCGGAAACGCCGCGGCAGCAGCGGAGGCAGACCTCCCGCCTTCGACCCGGTCGACTACAAGAACCGCAACCACGTCGAACGCTCGTTCAACCACGGCAAGCAATGGCGCGGGTTCGCCACCCGCTACGACAAACTCGGCATCGTCTACCGCGGGGCCGCGGTCCTGAACGCGATCATCAGATGGCTCCAACGGTTACGAGACACGCCCTAGTCGAGGGCCACTTCGGGGCCGATCACGCTGGCCGTCCAGGGAAGGTCGGCGCACGCCTGGAGCGCGTGCGCGAACGCCAGCTGGTTCTTGCGGTCACCCAGAGTGCCGACGCTGATCAGGTGCGGCACGGGTTCCTGGCCGGAGGGTGGTGATGGTGCTGCGGGGTTGAGACCGCTGTTCGACGACACGGGGCCCACCTGGCTGCTCGACGGCATGCGATTCGACCGCTTGCTCAACGGCGCGCGATCCCCGCCGCCGCTCGATGACACGCGATCCGGCCCGCCGCTGGACGGCTCGGGATCCGGCCCGCCGCTGGACGGCTCGGGATCCGGCCCGCCGCTGGACGGCTCGGGATCCAGCCTGGTGCTCGACGACACGCGATCCCCACCGCCGCTCGACGGCCCTGGATCCGGCCCGCTGCTCGACGGCCCTAGATCCGGCCCGCTGCTCAGCGGAGCCGACTCGACGCCGGGCCGGACTACGTGGACGTCCGGGCGGCCGTGACGCCGGACGATGTCGGCGGCTGCGGTCGCGCTGGTGGCGATCACCCGCCAGGCGGCGGACGCTCCGGCCCTCGTCGTCCTCAAGCGGGCGGCGACGACCTCGTCCAGACCGCCGGCGTCGGCCAGCGGCAGATGGACGAGCAGGACGACGCGTCCCTGGGCAGTCTCGATCAACTCCGGTCGGGCCGCCGCGACGAGCCCGTCGAGGATGACCAGATCGAAGCGGGTCAGCGCGTCCGCCAGCGCGCGCCGGACGGCGTCGTCGCCCTCGGGCCAGGGGCCGTCCAGTTCGACGACCTCGGGCACCGGAACTCCCGGCGGCCAGTGCCGCAACACAGCCTGGTTGTAGTGGTGGCCCCGGAGGATGAGTCGGGCGGGGCAGGACGAACCCAATCCGGCTCGTCCGCTCGCGGACGGGGTCAGCGGCAGGCCTCACCCGGGACGACGCCGGGCTCATCCGTGAGCTCCTGGGAGCGCCGAGTGCGATCCCTGCCCGACCCACCCGGCCCGTCCGAGGCGCGCCAGCGGCCCGCTCACCACGTCATCCGGTAGGTGGCCCAGGCGTCGGGGTGCTCGCGCAGGGTCACGTCCAGCCCGGCGAAGCCGGCCGCCTCCAACCCGGGCGAAACCTGCTCGGCGATGTGCTGGGCGATGGCCTCGGTGGTGCTGAGTCGGCCGGCGAACACGGGGTGCTCGTCGAGGTTGGTGTAGTTGAGGTCGTCCAGCACGGCGCGGAGAGCGCGGGTGGCGCGGCCGATGTCGATGACGACGCCGTGCTCGTCCAACTCGGCGCGGCGCCAGGTGACCTCCACCACCAGGGTTGCGCCGTGCAGAGCTTGCGCGGGGCCGAAGAACGGGTCGGGCAGGCTGTGGGCGATCATGATGTGATCGCGGACGGTCAGTTCGAACATGGCTCCTCCGAACTCGGGTAGGCCAGCAGGGGAACACGGGCGCCGCCACGACCGGCGGCCACCTCGTCCATGAGCGCGGGCAGGTGCGAAAACGGCACCGGGTCGGCGAGCAGGGCGTCGAACACCGGATCACGCAACGCCTCAAGGGCCAGCCCCAGCCGATCGGAGGTCGAACGCCGGGACGCGCGGGCGGGGCCGACCCGTCCGACCTGGCTGGCACGCAGGGTCAGCCGCCGGGCATGGAACGCCTCGCCCAGTGGCACCCGCGGCGCGGCGTCCCCGTACCACGACAGCTCGATCAACTCGCCCTCGACCCCGAGCAGCCCCAGCGCGGCCGCGAGGCCGGGCTCGGTCGCCGAGCAGTGGTAGGCGAGGTCGGCGTCCCCGTGGCGTCGGNNCCGCCGGCACGATCGGCACCCCAGGGCGCCGAGCAGCTCGCCGCGGGCGACGTCCGTTTCCACGATCTGCAANGCCTGACAAGGGAAACGCCGCAGGAGCGCCGCCACGCAGAAGCCGATGAGCCCGCCGCCCACGACCACGCACCGGTCCCCGAACCGTGGGGTNCCATCCCACAGCGCGTTGATCGCGGTCTCAACGGTCCCGGCCAGCACGGCCCGCGCGGTCGGCACCTCGTCCGGCACCGGCGTCACGGCGGTCGCCGGCACGACGTAGCGCTCCTGGTGCGGGTGCAGGCAGAACACGCGGCGGCCGAGCAACGCCGGCTCACCGGCCTCGACGACGCCGACGTTCAGGTAGCCGTACTTGACCGGCCCGGGCAGGTCGCCCTCCTGGAACGGAGCCCGCATCAGGTCGCGGATCGCCTCCGGCACCTCGTGCCGATGGACGAGCGACTCCGTCCCNCGGCTCACCGCCGACACCACCGTGCGCACCAGCACCTCGCCCGCATGNCGCGACGGGAGGGGCTCCCGGCGCAGTTCGCCCCGGCCGGGCGCCACCGTCCAGTACGCGGTCGCCTCCATGCCGCCGACCTTACCGCCGCCCCTTCGCGGGGCCACCTCCCCCAACGGCGACTGCGACCGACGCGGTGGCCGCGGCTAGAGTCGGGCCATGCTGTCGCCGGGGCGCTCGCCCGATGGGGGTGAACCGGACCTCGCCGCCGCACTGGTGGAGGCGACCCTGGCCGACATCGTTCGGGGCTCGGTCCTGCCCACGGCCCCTGCACGCGCTGACCCGCACGGTCGCCGGCCCGGTGGCGCGGCGCTTCGCCGCCGTGCTGCAGGCGATGGACGCCGCGATCGCCGCCCGCGGCCTGGCCGGCGGCGCGGCCTTCCTGCTCGAGCGGTTCAGCGGACCCGTCCGTTTCGAGGGTCTCGACGCGGTGCCGCCCACCGGCTCGCTGTTGGCGGTCGCCAACCATCCGGGCACGGTGGACACCCCACTGCTGTGGCAGGCCCTCGCGGTGCGGGAGGACCTGCGGGTCGTGGCCCTGGATCGTCCGGTGCTCAAGGCGCTGCCCGCGCTGGCCGCGCGCCTCCTCTACGTCCCGGACGAGGTCGCCGATCGCACCCGGCTCGTCCGGCTTGCGGCCGACCACCTGCGCGCAGGCGGCGCGCTGCTGACCTTCCCGGCCGGCACGGTCGAACCCGACCCCGCCCTGCGGCCCACCGACGCGCTGACGTCCCTCGCGTCCTGGTCGCGCAGCCCGGAGTTGTTCGCCCGGCTCGCCCCGGTGACCGTGCTGCCGATCGCGGTGTCCGGCGTCATCTCGCCGCATGCGCTGACGCTGCCGCTGGCCCGGTTCCGCGGGACGACCGACGCCCGCGAACTCGCCGCGGCGACCTGGCAGGTGTTGCGTCACGACACCTCGATCAGGCCCGTGGTCCGGATCGGCGCCGCCATCGAGGGCGGGCGCGGGCTCACCGCGACGCTCGCGGCACGAATGGCCGGGCTGCTCTCGGACTAGGAGCATTGGCGGACGCGCTGAAAAGAAACTTCCGCGATCGCTCGTCAGCCGGCCCGGTTGCGGACAGGTACGTCAGTGAGGACCATCAAGGAGGAACCATGACAACGCCCGACCTGGACGACCTGCTGACCGCCGCTGCCCCCACATCGAGCTGGCCGAACTCGACGCCCGGCTCGACGCCCTCTGGCGGGCGACGGTCGCCGCCGAACGCGCCGCCTCGCCGTGGCGCCGCCGGCTGGTGGCGCTGACGGCCGTCACGGCCGCAGCCGGGGTCGGGCTCGCGGGCGCCGCCGCCGCCAACGGCGGCCTGCCGCTGCTGAGCGGCTTTTTCGACCACGGCACCGAGAGCGTGGCCGACGAGGAGTACCTCAATGTCGGCTCGCCGGAGTTCCGGTCGGTGTTCGAACGCGAGAGCCGGCGCCACGAACTCCCGTCCGGCGCCAGCTACGAGGTCGTCTACCGCAACCTCACCAAGACCGGCGGGCTCATGCAGGTGAGCGGGCTGCGCGGCCAGTTGGCGCTGTTCGCCGGTTGCCGATGGGAACGGACGTGGGTGGCCTCGCCCGCGCAGCGCCGAAGGCCGCACGCGCCCTGGCGTGGATCGCGGACGATCCGGCGCTGGCCAGGGTGGACGGCGGCGGCATCGTGAGCCAACTGCGGGCGGTCGCCGACGCCGCCGCGACCGGGGACGCGCCCACGGTCGAGGCTGCCGCCGAGGCGTGCTCGTGAGCGGCGGTGCCGTCGAGCGGGCCGTGCGCGAGCACGGCCCTGCCCTGCTGGCCTACTTCGCACGGCGGGTCACCCCGGTCGAGGACGCGGCCGACCTGATGAGCGAGGTCATGCTCGTGGCCTGGCGTCGCCGCGCCGACCTGCCCGCCGCACCGGACGACCGGCCCTGGCTCTTCGGCGTCGCCCGGCACGTGCTGGCCAACCATCGCCGCGGCCGGCTACGCGAGGCGAACACGGTCGACCGGGCGGTCGCGCACCTGCGCACCGGCATCACCCGGACGGCTCCCGCGGGCCCCGAGGGGCTCGACCTGGCGCGGGCGCTGGATTCCCTGCCGGAGGAGGATCGGGAACTGATCACGCTCAACGCGTGGGAAGGCCTGTCGTCCACCGAGATCGCCACGGTGCTCGGCCTGCCCGCCTAGACCGTGCGCGGGCGTCTCGTCCGGATCCGCGAGACGCTGCGCGACCTGCTGCGGGTCCGTCTCTGACCACCCCGAACCCGGGGCGGGCGTCCACCCCCGACGCCGCCCCGGCACGCACCGCAGGAGGGCCCCGCGTGGGAAGCCCTCCTGCGTGTGAGAGGGATCGGGCAGGCCCGATCGGGAGCGCACCTCAGCGGCCACCACCACCCTGGGTGACCGTCTTCAGGTCGGCGCTCACGTCGTACATCACCTTCGAGCCGTCGGACGTGGTGCCCAACGCGTCGTACGAGCCGTCCGGATCCTTGCGGACCTCCGACACCGTGACGGACGAGTCCTTCGCCTTGACCGCGTCCTTGACTTTCTGGGCCTCGTCACCGGTCACCGGCGTGTCCTGGGACTGCCCGCCGGGGCCACCGGGACCGCCCTTACCGGCATGCTCGGTGATGGTCGCCAGATCGGCGCTCACGTCGTACATCACCTTGGTGCCGTCGGACTTGGTGCCCAGAGCGTCGTACGAGCCGTCGGGATCCTTCCGGACGTCGCTGATCATCACGCTCGCGTCCTTGGCCTTGACCGCGTCGATCACCTTCTGGGCCTCCTCGCCGGTCACCGGGGTGTCCTGCGACTGCCCACCCGGGCCGCGGTCACCCTTCGTGCCCTGCTGCGGGCCGCGTTGGCCGGTCTGATCGGCGTTCGTCGTCGCGGTGGCGGACGGGGCCGCGTTGGGCGTCTCGGCCTCCGCGTTCGTGGCGGCGACCACCCCGAACCCGGCAAGAGCCGCAGCGGCGACGCCGGCGAGCGCGATTCCCGCCTTCTTCTGGCTGTTCAACCTGTCTCCTTGGAGTCGTGGGCCGGCCTGGTGCCGGTCTCTTCATGGCTACGACGATTCCGGCCGACCCTGTCAGGAGGCTGTCAGGAGGATGCGGGACGGTTATGAAGCCCGCCGGTACGGACGCGGGCGGACTCGTCGGACCCGAGCGCAGGTACAGCGCGGGAGGGTTCGTGAGACCTGGGCGCCGGCACGGCGCGGGAGGCGTCGTCAGGCCAGGCCGCCGGCACGGCGCGGGAGGCGTGGTCAGACCTGGCCGCCGGCGGCCCGGCAGGCCGCCAGGACGTCGTCCAGCATCGCTTCGGTGAGCCTGCCGGTGAAGGTGTTCTGCTGGCTCACGTGGTACGAGCCGATCACCGCGACCGGCCTCCCGCCAGGGGAAACAGTCGCGAAACGGGCCCCGTGCCCGAACGCCGGACGAGGTCGCGGTACCTCCCAGCCCAGCCCGTCGAGGGTGGCGTGGGTGACCTGCCAGGCGAAGCCGCCGAGCGGCAGGATCGCGGTCAGGGACGGGGTGAGGAGGTCCAGTTCGCGCCCCAGCCAGGGNGCGCAGGTCGTCCGTTCGGCCGGAGTGGGAGCGTTGCCGGGCGGCGCGCACCGGACGGCAGCCGCGATCCTGGCGCCGGTGAGCACCAGCCCGTCGGCGGCATGCGTCGAGTTGGGCTGGTTGGCGTAGCCAGCTCGGTGGAGGGCGGCGTAGAGCCAGTCGCCGGACCGGTCGCCGGTGAACACCCGGCCCGTCCGGTTGGCGCCGTGGGCGGCGGGCGCCAGCCCCACGATCAACAGGTGGGCCCGCTCGTCCCCGAACCCGGCGGCCGGACGACCCCAGTACGGCTCGTCCGCGTACGCCCGGCGCTTCTCGACCGCCACCTGCTCACGCCAGGCGACCAGCCGAGGGCAGGCACGGCAGACGGTGATGCGGGCGTCCAGGTCGGCGAACCCGGCGCTGGTGCCCGCGAGCCCGACGACCTCGGCGGCCGTGGCGGCCACGGGGTGCCCGGACCGCCGGATCNNACCGGGCCAACCGGTGCCCGGACGGACCGGCGAGGTGAACGTCACCGCCTCATTGTGGGCCACAGCTGTCACGATCACCCCAGTCATTGCGAACATCGCCGATTCACAAGGGGTGATGTCCGGGGGCCGAATGGATGGTCGGATCGTGCCAGCCCACCCACGGCGACGACCTCGGAGCGCTCACTGTGCGGACGGACGGGTCATCGCCTCCGGCACCACCCAGGCGTCGAAGTCGGCCCCGTCGACGCCGGAGGCCAGCGCGGCCTCCCGCAGCGTCATGCCCTCGCGGTGGGCCTTCTTGGCGATCGCGGCGGCCGCGTCGTAGCCGATGTGCCGGTTCAGGGCGGTGACGAGCATCAGGTTCTCCGCCAGGTGGGCGGCGATCCGCTCCCGGTTCGGTTCGATCCCGACCGCGCAGTGATCGGTGAAGCTGCGCATCCCGTCCGCGAGCAGCCGGATCGACTCCCCNACCGCGTGCGCCATCACCGGCTTGAACACGTTCAGCTGGAAATTGCCTTGCGAACCGGCGAATCCGACGGTGACGTCGTTGCCGAACACCCGCGCCGCCACCATGGTCAGCGCCTCGGACTGGGTCGGGTTCACCTTCCCCGCCATGATGGACGAACCGGGCTCGTTCTCCGGGATCAACAGTTCGCCGATCCCGTTGCGCGGCCCCGAGGCGTACCACCGGACGTCGTTGGCGATCTTCAGCAGCGCCCCGGCCAGCACCCGCAACTGCCCGCTGACCTCGACCAGCGAGTCGTGGGCCGACAGGGCGGCGAACAGGTTCGGCGCCTGCCGGAACTCCAGCCCGGTGGCCTCCGAGATCCGCCGGGCGGCCAGCGTCCCGAACTCCGGGTGTGCGTTGAGTCCGGTGCCGACGGCGGTGCCGCCGATCGCGAGGTCGCGGGCGCGTTGGTCCGCGGCCACGATGCCCGCGCGGGCGAAATCCAGCTGGGCGACCCAGCCGCCGATCACCTGGCCCAGCGTGACCGGGGTGGCGTCCTGCAGGTGTGTGCGGCCGACCATCACGACGTCGGCGAACGCGTCGGCCTTGGCCGCCAAGGTCGCGCGCAGGTGGTCCAGGGCGGGGTACAGGGTCGCGTGCAGTTCGCTCACGATCGCGATGTGCATCGCGGTCGGGAACGTGTCGTTGGACGACTGGCCGCGGTTCACGTCGTCGTTTGGGTGGATCGGACGCTTGCTGCCGCGCTCGCCACCGGCGAGTTCGATCGCCCGGTTGGCGATCACCTCGTTGGCGTTCATGTTCGACTGGGTGCCGGATCCGGTCTGGAACACCACGAGCGGGAACTCGGCGTCGAGGTCGCCGGCGATCACCTCCTCGGCCGCACGCACGATCAGTTCTGCCTTGTCAGGGTCCAGTTGACCGAGGTCGGCGTTCGCCTGTGCGGCTGCCTTCTTCAGCACCCCCAGCGCTCGGATCATCGCCCGACCCCACACGAAGGTGTCCCGGCCGATGTCGAAGTTCCCGAGGCTGCGTTGGGTCTGGGCTCCCCAGTAGTGCTCCGCGGGCACCTCGACGGTGCCCATGCTGTCGGTTTCGGTGCGCGTCGCCATGGTTCCATCCTGCGCGGACGGACGACGCCGGTCGAGCCCCGCGGCACCATCGCACCGGGCCGGCGCTGCCACCGTGCGCAGGACCGGGCCCGAGCCGCCGCCGCCCGCAGCTCGGCGTGGGGCCACCGTGCGCACGACCGGGCCCGCCGGGGCCCGTCCACGACACCCATCCCGGCGAGGACGACCGCACAGCCCGACGCGGAGGGCCGGCCGCACCAGCCCGACGCGGACCACCGGCCGCACCAGTCCGACGCGGAGAGCCGCCCACAGCACCGACCGGGGCGGCCGACGTCCGCGGCACTCAATCCAGGGCACCCGCCCGGGACCGGGCGAGGGCGGCCGACACGGCGTCGAGAGCCTCACCGGGCAACACCGCCGGTTCGGCGTCGTCCGACCCCGCGGCGGCGGCAACCTCCGGCACCTGCAACGCCAACCCGAGCGTCCAGTGCACCACCGGGACATGGAGGGTGTCCGGCTCGGCGGCGGCGTCCTTCAGCTCCGCCGGCAGCGGTTCGGGAGGCCCGACCAGCAGGCCGATCCCCACCACGCGCCCGGCGGCACCATCGGCCCCGCGCTCCCAGACGATCACGTAGTCGTGGCGCGCGAAGTCGTCGACGTGCGCGTGCACCGGCACGAGGACGGCGACGTCGGGGTCGTCCGCGATCACCGCCCGGTGCCGCTCGATCCGCTCGGCGTCGAACCGGAACAGCCACGCGTTCTGGTGCTCGGCGTTGGAGCGGGTGAGCCGGATCACCGCCTCCACGTCAAGCCGGTTCCGCTTGCGCCATGTGGCCAGCGCCTTGAAGGCCGCCTGCCGCTCCAGCAGGGTTGCGCCGCGCTTGGTCAGGTGCCAGTCCAGCGCGTCCCCGGCGTAGTCGATCGCGGCGATCGGACGAGCCCGCCGGATCGCCCCCAGGGCCGCCGACACGCCCCACCCCTGGTCGAGCAGGATCGCGAACGCCCCGGACGGGCCGCGGTTGATCCCCATGTGGCAGTGGACGAGCACCTTCGCCTCCGGATCCGCCAGCGCCTCGCGCGCCCACGCGGTCAGCCGCTCGAACCACGCGTGCGGGATCCGCTGGCCCGCGTCGTCCTCCGGGTGGTGCAAGTACGTGACCGACGGGGCGTACAGCGCCACCAGATCGGCGTCGTCGGCCTCGATTCGCAGGTCGGCGATGTGCGTGATCCCCGCTGGACCAACTCGCCCAGTTGCGCCTTGGCGGTCGCGAACTTCAGCGCGAGGTCGCCGCCGGTGGCGAGTCGTTCGGTCACGAAGTCGGCGTTGGCCAGCGCGAACTCCGGTTCGCCGACGCCGCCACCGCCCGCCACGTCCGTCCCCTCACCTGCAAAGCCCGACGGCCCGCGACTCTACTTCAGTCCCGGGCCGTCGGCGAAGCCTGGCCTGGTCAGCGCTTGGCCTCCCACTTGTCGCACCACACCAGGTCGTTGGCGGTACCCTTGAACTCGCTGTCGCCCATGATCTTGGCGATCGTCTGGCGGATCACCTCGCGGGTGTTCTTGTAGGCGTTGATGTAGGTCTTCACCATCGGCACGTCGGTCAGGTGCGTGGTGTAGTTCAGCGACACGAACACCGTCGGCTTCTCCCACACGAACCACGGGATGTCGGCCGACATCGGCGCCGCCCAGCGGATCCGGTAGTTGTTCTCGGCGGCGTAGCCGCGCACGTCGCAGAACTCGATGACCGCGTCGTAGTTGTCGACGAAGTCCTGCACCTTGCCGCCGATCCGCTGGTCGCCCCGGGCCAGCGTGACCTGGAAGCCGGCGGCCTCCAACTCCTCCTTGGCGATGTCGGCGGCGCTCACGGCCTTGTAGATGCCGCCCGCATCGGCGCTGTGCACATAGCGCAGCTCGATCCGCGGATGGGTCTCGGGACGGATCGGCAACTCGTCCTTGGTGTTCTTGACCAGGGTGATCGACTTGTCCGCGGCGTCGCGGGCCAGCTCGAGGTGCCGCTCGCAGCCCACGACGGCCAGCCCCTCCTCGGTCGGGACGTGTTCGCCCTTGTGCAGCCCGATCGCCGCCTTGAGGCCGAGGATGCGGCGCAGGGCGTCGGTCAGCCGCTCGGGGCTGATCACACCGTCGCGGTAGCCCTGCATCATGTAGCCGAAGTCCTCCTCCTCGTCCCGGAAGAACAAGAACATGTCGCAGCCGGACGCGATCGCGCGCGGCACGAAATCCTTGCGCTTCATCGCCCCCGACATGCCGAGCATGTGCGAGGCGTCGGTCAGGACGAGGCCGTTGAACCCCAACTGCGTCTTCAGCAGGCCGGTGAGCAGTTCGGGCGCGAGCGTCGCGGGCATGATGTCGTCGTAGGTCAGGGACGGGTCGAGCTTCTGGCTGTAGTGCGGCAGCGCGATGTGGCCGACCATGATCGAGTGCAGGCCGTCCTCGATGAGGGTCGAGTAGACCTTGCCGAAGGAGGCGTCCCACTCGTCCGGCTGCAACTCGTTGACGCCCAGGACGATGTGCTGGTCGCGCTCCTCGGTGCCGTCGCCGGGGAAGTGCTTGACGCAGGTGGCCAGGCCGTTGTCGGTGATGCCGCGCAGGTAGGCACGGGTGTATTTGAGCACGGTGTCGGCGTCGGTGCCGTAGGCGCGGGTGTTCACGATCGTGTTGCGCCAGTTGTAGAGGATGTCCACGCACGGGTCGAAGTTCCAGTTGACCCCGATCGCGCGGCAGGTCTCGCCGGCGACGAAGCCGGCGTTGTAGGCGACCTCCTCCGAACCGGACGCCTCGACCGCCGCCCCGGTGCCGATGTAGACGCCGTCCGCGCAGGCGCCGTCGCCGCCGTTGTCGCAGTTGGCCGCCACGAGCATCGGGATCTTGGTGACCTGCTGCAGCCCACGCACGAAGTCGAACACCTGGCGGGAGGTGCTGCCGGAATCCTTGTAGCGCTGGCCGCCGTAGTGGAACCGGTTGATCGAGTCCTTCGCCACGTCCACGTCGAGGGCGTGGTTGTGGCTGATGAACAGCTGGCCGATCTTCTCCTCGTCCGTCATCCCCGCGATGGTGTCCTCGACCCACGCGATGTCCTCATCGGACAGGTTGAAGGGCTTGGCCCTGAGGTCCACGAACTCGCCCACGTCTCCTCCTCGGGTTCGGGCAGCGTCGCCCGCCGCCACGTCCCGACCCTAACCGGTGCCCTCCTCGCCCACGGGCGTGGCAACGAGTTGCCACGGCAGGCGGGGGCGCCTGGCGACCCGGGTCAGCCGCCGCCCCGGATGAACGGGTTCCCCACGCCAGCCCCTCGGCGTGCTTGACGCCCTCGTACTGTCGCGGATCCCGTTGCCGGCCGCAGCGGATGCAGCGCTTCGCCACGACGGTCTGGTTCTCGGGGTTGGGGTGGACGATGCGTTCGCTGTGCAGCCCCACGAAACACCGGACGGACGTGCGGCCGGCCCCGTCGCGCAGCAACGCCCAGCGCAGGGCTGGGGCGCCCAGGAGGAGCGAGCGCGTGCGCGAGTCTCCGCGGGGCGGGCAGGGCGGCGAGGTCCGCCTCGAACTCGCATCGGTAGCGGAAGCGGTCCGCCGGGGGCAACAGGCTGCTGGCGAGGGTCACCAGGAACTCGGACGCGTTCACGACAGCCCCTGCACCGGGCGCAGCCGGGTGGTCAGCCGGGCGCGGCGCGCGTGAGCGCGCGCCACCTGCTCGGCGGCTGCGGAGCGACCCTCCGGGGTCAGGCGGTACCAGCGGCGACGAGGCCGTCCGGCGGTCGCGGGATCGATTCGCTCCCACTCGCTGCGCACCCAGCCGACCGCTTCCAACCGCGCGAGGATCGGGTGGATCGTGCCGCTCGGCAGCGCGGTGCGGGTGCCCAGGTCGAGGCCGTAGCGGGATTCGTCCGGGGCGGCGAGGAACTGTTCCAGCACCGCGATCGTCGGACCCGTCAAACGCATCACCATGCTTTTATTCTACCTAGGGGTGTCCGCTGCGCAAGTGGCGAGACGCGAGCGCGGAGGGCCTTGGGGACCGGTCTCGCGCAGGACATGAACGGAATTCGCCACGGGTTGCATCAGAGGTACCCAATTCGGCCCGCAAGGCCCGAATCGCGGCGAATCCGGTCACCCCGGCACAGCCACCACCGGCCGCGAGGGCCGGGCGCCGCGGCTCCCCGGCCTAGGGTGGGAGTCCCCGACGAAGGACGACCATGCACCCCGACCCCGCTTCGTTCAACGCGCCCGAGACGTTCACCCGGACGATCGGTCTCGGCGAGTCGCTCCGCCGCCGCCGGGCCCCGATGATCCTGGCGCTCCTGCTCGTCGGCCTCCTCGGCAGCCTCGCCTTCATCAACGCCGGAAGCCCGCTGAACGTGGTGACCGGCGGGCTGGCCGGCCTCGCGCTGGCCGCGGCGATCGGCTGGTTCGGCCACCTGTCCGACCGCAGCACGGTCGGTACCGCGACGCTCGTCCTCGAATCGGAAGGGCTGCGCTACGAAGACGCCGGCACTCACCGCGCCCCCTGCGCTGGCCGGACGCGGAGTACATCGGCCCACTCCAGACTCCCGACAGTGAGCGGGGCACCCGGGGCGGTGGGCTCGGCTGGGTGCTGGTGAGCATTCTGCGGGCCGCGGACGCCAGGCCCCGCTGGGGCATCGTCGGACGAGGGATGGTCGGGGCGAAGCCCGGGGCCGGGCAGCGTGCGCTGACCGTCGTCGAGAAGGTCCGGCGCCTGTTTCCGTCCCGGATCCCAGGCATCGACCTCGTCCCGATCTATCTGGAGGAGTTCGATCCGGCGTGGACGACCGGCCGGATCGGAGCGTGGGTCGAGCGGTTCCGTCCGGATCTGCTCGACGCGGCCATCCGCCGGGGCTGACGCGCCGCGCGCGGGGAATACCCCGCGATGGATAGGCGGCGCTCACCGTGGCGGCTGACGCGCCGCACGGCCGGGGAATACCCGGCCAGCCCTGGTGTTCCCCTGGGCATGAACATCGCCGTCCTGGGCACGGGCATGGTGGGCAAGGCCCTGGCCGCCCGCCTCGCCGAACTGGATCACACCGTCACGATGGGCAGCCGCGATCCGGCCGCGCATCCCGACCTGGCCGCGTGGGCCGATCAGCACGGGGTGGCACTGGCCACCTTCGCGGAGGCCGCCGGCGGCGCCGAGGTGGTGCTCAACGCCACGAACGGCGCGCGCTCGTCCGACGCCGTCGCGGCCGCCGGGGAGGGGAACCTGGCCGGCAAGGTGCTCATCGACGTGGCCAACCCGCTCGACTTCTCCGCCGGCTTCCCGCCCACGCTGCTGGTGAAGGACACCGACTCCCTCGCCGAGCAGTTGCAGCGCCAGGTGCCCTCCGCTCGGGTCGTCAAGGCCCTGAACACCGTGACCGCCGACGTGATGGTGCACCCCGAGATCGTGCCGGGTGAGCAGACCGTCTTCGTCTGCGGGAACGACGAGGACGCCAAGCGCACGGCCACCAACCTGCTGCACCAACTCGGGCAGACCGACGTGTTCGATCTGGGCGACCTGTCCGCTGCCCGCGGCGCGGAGATGTACCTGCCGCTGTGGCTGCGGATCATGGGCCGGCTGGGGTACGCGAACTTCGGGATCAAGGTCGTCCGCTGAGCCTGCGCGTTCGTCCTTGACTGCCGGGGGCATGCTGGACGAGTGATCACCCCCGGCAGGCGCGAGCGGCTGCTCGCCGCGCTGACCGTCGTCGCGCTGGCGACCCTGCTCCCGGAGTTGACCAGCGCGAACACCTCCGTGGACGTGCTGCTGCGACCCGTGCCGCTGCTGCTGTTCGCCGTCCTGTACGGCGTCCCGGCGCTGGTATTGCGGGAGGTCACGGTGCGCACCTCGTCCGGGCTCGCCGGATTGTTCGTCGGCGGGCTCGCGTACGGCGTGCTGAACGAGGCGCTGCTGAGCAAGACCAGCTTCCGTCCCGGCGGTCTGCCGGTGGAGCTGACGGCCCTGGCCCGCCCCGAGTTGGGGTGGGGATGGTTGGCCTTCCTGGCGGTGTGGCAGGCGCTGGCCAGCATCGTGTTCCCGGTGGCGATCGCGCACAGCCTGTTCCCGTGGCAGAGCAACAGCGCCTGGCTGAACCGGGTGCAGTTGACCCTGCTGGCCCTGCCCGCCCTCGGCCTGGCCGTGCTCATCTTCCTGTCGCCGCAAGGCGGCCACGACGGGACGGCGGTCGAGCTGGCCGGTTGGCTGGGGTTGGTGACCGTGCTGCTGGTCGTTGCCGGACGGTTGCGCGGCCCGTGGGCGGTGCATCCGGGCCGCCTGGTCCCCGCGCTGCTGGGCGGGCCGGGGCTGGTGGTCTTCCTCACCGCGGCGGTGTTGCTGGCGGGCCTGCGCCCGCCAGACCCCGTGTTCGTGCTGCTGTTCGGCGCCGGAGTCGCCGCCGTCGGCTGGGCGTTCGTCCGGCTCGGCTTGGGCCGGCTGCCCGGGCTCGGCGTCGTCGCGCTCGGCTGGTACGTGGTGACCGCGTTGTTCGCCCATCGCGCCGCCCCGGACTGGTCGCTGGCCGTCACGCTGCTGGTGTTGACGTTGGCGGGTGTCGGGGTCGGACGGGTGTACCGCCGCCTTGCGGCCCTCGGGACGTCGGGTAGCGTCGCATCATGGAGCGGCGCATCCGGTCCCTGGTCGCGGGTCTGGTCCTGGTGGCGGCGGGTTGCGGCGCGCCGTCCCCGTCCGCAGGCTCCGGCGGTTCGTCCCTGATCCCGGCGCCCGCGTCGTCGGTGGCCTCCCCGGCCTTGTCGACGGCGGCGTCGCCCGCCGCGAGCCCCTCGCCGCTGCGCACCGGGAAGGACGGACGACCGTTCGCCGTCGAGCCGCTCGACACCTTCGACCAGCCGTGGGCCATGACGTTCCTGCCGGACGGGAACCAACTCATCACGCAGCGCGGCGGCACCCTGCTGCTGCGTGACGCTGCCTCCGGCAAGACGCCGACCGTGACCGGAACGCCGGATGTCCTGCACGCGGGTCAGGGCGGCCTGGGAGACGTCGTGCTCTCACCCACTTTCGAGACCGATCGCATGGTTTATCTGTCCTGGGCCGAGCGCGGCGACGGCGACACCTCCGGGGCCGCGGTCGGCAGGGCCACGTTGGTGACCGACGGTTCCCAGGCCCGTCTCGACGGCCTGGCCGTGATCTGGCGGCAGACCCCCAAGGTGTCCGGGACCGGACACTACGGGCACCGGCTGGCGTTCAGCCCGGACGGGGCGTACCTGTTCGTCACCTCCGGTGAGCGGCAGAAGTTCGACCCCGCCCAGGATCTCGGCGTCAACCTCGGCAAGATCCTCCGGCTGACCCGGGACGGCAAGCCCGCTCCCGGCAACCCGTTCGCCGACCGCGGCGGCGTCGGCGCGCAGATCTGGTCGTACGGCCACCGCAACCCCCTCGGCATCGCCTTCGACGCCTCGGGCAACCTGTGGGAGTCCGAGATGGGACCCAAGGGCGGCGACGAGGTGAACCTGATCCTGCCCGGTGCGAACTACGGCTGGCCGAAGGCGTCGAACGGGTCGCACTACAGCGGCGAGGACATCCCCGATCACAAGGCCGGCGACGGCTTCGAGGCACCCAAGGTGTGGTGGAACCCCTCGATCTCGCCGGGCTCGCTGATGATCTACTCCGGCACCCTGTTCGCCCCCTGGCAGGGCGACGCGTTCGTCGGCGCCCTGTCCGGCCAGGCTCTCATCCGGGTGGACCTGGACTCCACGAGCGGGCGCAAAGCCGACCAGTGGGATCTGGGTGCCCGTATCCGTGAGGTCGAACAGGGTCCCGACGGTGCGATCTACTTGCTGGAGGACGGGCCTCGCGGCCGCCTGCTCCGGCTCACGCCGCTGCCCTGAGCCCGTCGGCCCCCTGCCGCTGCGTGGGCGAACCCGCGGCGGGTCTTCTCGTCGCGGTGCCACGCGGGTGCCCGGGTTGGACCCCCTCGGCGGGTTCCTGCCCGCGGCGCCGGGCCTGCGGCGTCCCGCTGGTACTCAGGTGGACCCTCGGCGGGTTCCTCGTCACGGCGCTGAGCCCGCCGGGCGCCCTGCCGGCGCTCGGGCGGATGCTCGGCGTGACCCTCGTCGCGGCGCCGGGCCTGCGGCGCCCTGCTGGTACTCAGGTGGACCCTCGGCGGGTTCCTCGTCGCGGCACCAGGCCTCGGGCGCCCTGCCTGCGCTCGGGCGGATCCCTCGGCGTGCTTCTCGTCGGGACGCCAGCCTCTGGCGCCGTGCCAGTGCTAGGACGACCAGGGTCTACGCGGTGCGCAGGATCTTGTCCATCGGACGTCCCTTGGCCAACTCGTCGACGAGCTTGTCCAGTTGCCGGATGCGCCTCATCACCGGATCCTCGATCTGTTCGACGCGGTGGCCGCAGATCACCCCCGTGATCAGCTCGGCGTTCGGGTGATACGCCGGGGCCCCCATCAGGAAGGTCTCGTAGTCGACTCCCTCGGCGAGGAGTCGGGCGAGGCCCGCTTCGTCATAGCCCGTCAGCCAGCCGATCACCTGGTCGACCTCGGCCTTCGTCCGTCCCTTGCGTTCGGCCTTGGCCACGAGCGCCGGGTAGATCCCCGCGAAGGGGGTCGTGAAAATCGATGTCGCGTCACAAGGGCGGCTCCTCTCTCACCCCGGCGGCGGTGCACCCTCGCGGGTCACCGGGGACGTCGACGTTGATCATGACCACACCCTGCCACGGGCCGCCGACAGATTCCCGGCGACCCCCATCCGGGATTTCGACTCCCCGATCGCCGGACGACCGCGGAGTCGCGCCGCCGTCCCGTCATCTCCTCATGGTTGCTTCACGGTTGCTTCACACGCCCCTGCTGATGTTCTCCCATGAGCCGACCGACCTTGACCCGCGCCCAGCAGCGCAAGCGATCGATGAGCCGCCTGACCTGGGCGCGCCGAGGCAGCCAGTTCTTCTTCGCGGCCTTCGTCCTGTGGGCGGCCGTCCGTCACCAACTGGAGAACGAGTCCGGCACGGCGGCGTCCGTCGACGCCCTCTGCCCGTTCGGCGCGGTCGAAACGTTCATCACCTGGATCACCACCGGCACCTTCATCACCAAGATCCACGGCTCGAACCTCATCCTCGGCCTGGCCTTGCTCATCGCAACGCTCCTGGTGGGCAACGCGTTCTGCGGCTGGATCTGCCCCTTCGGCGCCCTCCAGGACGCCCTGACCTGGGTGCGCAACAAGCTCGGCCTCAAGGCGCGCCACCTGCCGCCCGCGTGGGACGCCGGCCTCCGCTGGGGACGCTACGTCGTCCTCGGCGTCATCTTGTACTTCAGCGTCACCACCGCCACGTTGTGGTTCGCCGACTACGACCCTTACGTCACCCTGTTCGGTCTGCACTGGTTGTTCGAGTGGAGCGACGCGCTGTGGGTCGGTCTCGGCATCACCGCGGTCGTGCTGGCCGCCTCGGTGGTCATCGACCGGTTCTGGTGCCGCTACCTGTGCCCGCTCGGCGCGGTGTTCGCGGTGCTCGGTCACCTCAGCCTGCTGCGCATCAAGCGGGTCGAGGCCACCTGCACCGACTGCACGCTGTGCGACCGTCCGTGTCCGGTCGGGATCACGGTCAGCAAGGCGAATCCCTGGTCAACACCGACTGCATCGGGTGCATGGACTGCGTGGCCACCTGCCCGGTCAAGGGCGCGCTGAAGGTGTCCGGCCCGGTGCTGCTCGGCTTCCCGGTCGCGGACGGGGCCGTCCGCACCAGCCGCAAGAAGGAACTCGCGAAGGAGGGACGATGATCGTCAGTCGTTGGGTTGCGCCGGTCGCGTCGGTGGTCATCCTGTTCGGGACGATCGGCGTCGCCCAGGCGACCGGCGGCTGGGTGACCACGGGTCGCACCGGCCCCGGCGTGAACACCACCGCCGCCACCCAGTCGATCACCGGACGGATGACCCTGCGCCAGGTGGCCGACGCCAACCACGTCGACCTGGCCAAGCTGATCGTCGCGTGCGGCCTGCCCGCCGACGTGGACGTCGACGCCCTCCTGAAGGACCTGGTCGAGTCCGACCGGTACCCCGGCTTCGAGGTGCAGACCGTCCGCGACGCCGTGGCCTCCTTGAAGTGACCAGACTGTCTCCACGCTGACACCACCTGGCGGGGTCCTCCCCGCCCGCCCGAGCCGGCGCGGACGCGGCCGGTGCGGCCTCTACCCCGGCGGCCACCCGTACGCCACCGCCAACGCGAGGGCGAACCCGGCCGCGACGTAGTACTCCCACGGTTTGCCCAGCCGGCGCAGGACGAGCACGACACCCGCGGCCACGGCGGCCACCCCGAGCCCCGCGACCCACAACCGGTCGTAGAACGACACCAGGAACGCCGCGCTCAGCACCCCCACCGGCGCCGCGATGAGGACCGCCTTGACCGCGTCCGCCCAGCGCGTCCGCAGCACCAGCGGATACAACGCCGCCAGCCCCAACCCGAGCCCCCAACGCAGCGCACCCACCGGCACGCCGGGGAATCCGGGGCGTGGCCGGCGGCGCCCTCGTCCGTCCCCAGCAGCAGCCGCGCGGCCACGTTCAACGCGAGCAGCACCCCAAAGCTCAGCAGCAACACCAGCGCGGATCCAAGGGCCAGCCCCACCACCCGCAGGGCGATCCGCGTACGTCCGACGGCGTCCATCCCCCACCTCCCGGGACGCCTTCCACGCTACCCCCGACCGTGGGTGCCTGACCGTTGCCTCCACACCACCCGTCGGGGGTTCGTTCGACTCCCGGAATCGGTAGGCTGCCCATCGGGGAAAGATCGTCGATCGGAGCGCCGATGTCCGCCGCCTCGCCCGAGGAACCCAAGAAACCCCGCTGCTGGAGATCCTGCTGGCGGTCGGTTCGCTGCTCGGTCTGGTGATAGGCGTCATCGGCTTGGACATCGACCGGACGTTCCGGGCCGTCGGGGCCGTGCTGCTGCTGGCAGCCCTCAGTTCGGGCATCGCCGCCATCTTCCTCGGCAAGGCCAAGCGCGTCGCCCTCATCGCGTCCGCGGGCCTGCTGGCCGCCGCGGTGGGCGTCCTGGCCTTCGCGCCGCCGCCGGCCCCGGCACCCCGCCCACCCCCACGCCGAGCGCCACACCGCCGCTGGTGGTGACAGCCACCGAGGTGCTGCCCCCACGGAGGACCGGCCCGGGACCCTCGACGTCACGTTGCGCAACCCCGGCGGGGCACCGGTGGGGCTGAGCAAGGTCACGGTAACGGTGGACGGCTTCGCCCGGCTGGCCGCCTGCGTGTACGGCAGCAACACCCAGATCAGCGGTACCTACGACCTGCAACTCCCGGACGACCCTCGACCGGGGACGACGGTGACCAAGGTGCTCCACCAACAGGTGGAAGCCGGCGCCACTGACCGGTTCACCCTGGGCCTGGCCGGGCCGACGCGTCGGACCAACGGGAAGGATCCCGAGGGACTCGCAGTGTACCTGTACCGGCTGCGGGTCGCCGTGGCGGTCGACAACGGGACGACGGTCGACCTCGGCGCCTACGTCGTGGAAACGCGCAACAACCTCGGCACCGACGTGACCTACTACCTGCCCGGCACCCTGCCGGCGACGGACGAGGTCGCGCGCGAGAAGTCACTGTGTGGCGACGACCAGGCGTGTTTGGATCAGGTTGTCGCCTGCTGGAACACCAATCGGGACGCCATCGCGCGGCTCAGCGCCGGCAACCCAGGCGTGAGCGAGACCGTGACCCGGGCCAGGGCCGCACTCGGCCTCGACTGACGCCGCCCGCACACCGGACCGGCGCCGGGCCGCGCCGGTCCCCAGCGGGCCGGCAGCCTCAGGCGATGATGCCCGCGCCGTAGTCGAGGCAGGCGGTGGGCGGAATCGACGCGAACCGCTTGATGATCGCCGGCAACGCCCGGGCGGGCAGGCCACCGTCCAGCAACACGTCGTAGGTGAACCTCAGGCCGTCTTTCACCACCGCGGCCTTCACGATGATGTAGTCGCGGTTGATCTTGTTCGCGCACTCGAGCTTGGCCATTTCCGACGTCCCCGGCTTGAACCCGTACTGGGTCATCAGGATCAGCTTGTGCTTGTCGGGGTCGCGCAGCACGAACACCTTGCACTGATCCTTGATCAGAATGTCGCCGTCGGAGTCGAGCTCGTAGGTCATGTAGGCGCCGGTCAGGATCGAGCCGATCACATCCCGGTCCAGCGTTTCGGTGAAGAGCAGTTCGTCCGGGGCGACCTGCCACAGCTGCCAGCCCTGCGGCGCGGGACCCCAGGCCGGATCGGGCTGCCAGCCCGGAGTCGGCACCCAGCCGGCAGGCGGCGGGGGCCATTGGGTGGGGGTTGAACTTCATGGGGGACCTCCTCGTCGAGGTGTGCCACCAGCCTAGTGAGACCGGCCCTCCATTGGGTGAGGAATTCGGGGACGGACGGGCCGGCCGGCCGGGCCTTGTCCCCCACTCCGAGAACGCGACGACCCACCGCGCCCAGCGCCGACAATGGACCTCCAACACCCCAGGGGTACAGCGTGACGAAGAAGTGGGCGACCGTCGACGGCAACGAGGCGGCGGCACGGATCGCGCACGCGCTGAGCGAAGTGATCGCGATCTACCCGATCACGCCGTCCTCGGCGATGGGCGAGTCGGCGGACGCCTGGAGCGCGCAGGGCCGGACGAACCTGTGGGGCGCGGTCCCCGAGGTGGTCGAGATGCAGTCCGAGNGGGGCGCCGCGGGCGCCCTGCACGGGGCCGTCACCAAGGGCGTGCTGAGCACCACGTTCACTGCCTCACAAGGGCTGTTGCTGATGCTGCCCAACATGTACAAGATCGCCGGCGAGCTGACCNCCGCCGTCATCCACGTGGCCGCCCGGACGATCGCCACCCACGCGCTGAGCATCTTCGGCGACCATTCCGACGTGATGAGCGCGCGGATGACCGGCTGGGCGATGCTGTGCGCCTCGTCGGTGCAGGAGGCCCAGGACTTCGCGCTGATCGCCCACGCGGCCAGCCTGCGCAGCCGGGTGCCGTTCCTGCACTTCTTCGACGGGTTCCGCACCAGCCACGAGGTCGACACCATCGAACTGCTGCCCCAAGAGGTGCTGCGCGCGCTCGTCCGGGAGGCGGACGTGCTGGCCCACCGGGCCCGCGGGCTGACCCCGGACGCCCCCGTCGTCCGCGGTACCGCCGAGAACCCGGACACGTTCTTCCAGGCCGCCGAGGCCGCCAACCCGTTCCACGACGCGGTGCCGGCGATCGTCGCCGAGGCGTTCGACGAACTCGCCGCTCACACGGGCCGGCGCTACGGGCTGGTCGATTACCACGGCGCCCCGGACGCCGACCGGGTCGTGATCGTGATGGGCTCGGCCTCCGGCACCCTCGCCGAGACCGTCGAGGAGTTGAACCGCCGCGGCCAGCGGACGNGGGTGCTGACCGTCCGGCTGTTCCGTCCGTTCCCCGCCGAGGCGCTGCTGGCCGCCCTGCCCGAGACCGTCCGCGGCATCGCCGTCCTGGATCGGACGAAGGAACCCGGCGCGCCCGCCGAGCCCCTGCACGCCGATGTCCTGACCGCCCTGCTGGCCGGTGGTGCGGCTCGGTTCCACCGCCTGCCCACCGTGATCGGCGGCCGCTACGGGCTGTCGAGCAAGGAATTCACCCCGGCCATGGCCAAGGCCGTGCTCGACGAACTGGCCAAGCCCGAGCCGAAGCGCCGGTTCACCGTCGGCATCGTCGACGACGTCACCCACCTGTCGCTGCCCGTGGACGAGAGCTTCCACGTGCCGCAGACCGCGCTGGCCGCGGTGTTCTACGGCCTCGGCTCCGACGGCACGGTGGGCGCGTCCAAGAACTCGGTGAAGATCATCGGCGAACAGCCCGACGCCGAGGCGCAGGGCTACTTCGTCTACGACTCGCGCAAGTCCGGGGCCTCCACGGTCTCGCACCTGCGCTTCGGGACCACCCCGATCCGCTCCACCTACCTGGTCAAGGCGGCGGATTTCGTGGCCGTCCACCAGTTCGATCTGCTGCGCACGATGAAGACCATCGACGTCGCCAAGCCGGGCGCCACGGTGCTGCTGAACTCCNCCTACGGCACCGACACCTGGCAGCGGCTGCCGGTCGAGGTGCAGGCCGAGATCGTCGACAAGCAGTTGCGGGTGTACGTCATCGACGCCGAGGCGGTCGCCAAGAAGGCGGGGCTGGGCCGGCGGATCAACACCGTCATGCAGCCGTGCTTCTTCTACCTGTCGGGTGTGGTGCCCCAGGAACAGGCGATCGCGAAGATCAAGGCCGCCGTCGAAGAGACCTACGGCAAGCGCGGACGCACGGTCGTGCAGCGCAACTTCGCCGCGATCGACGCCGCCATCGACGCCCTGCACGAGCTGCACGTGCCGGATCGTCCGACCAGCACGGATCAGCGGCTGGCGCCCCTGCCGGAGGCGGCGCCCGACTTCGTCCGGCGGGTCACGCAGACGATGCTGCACGGCGAGGGCGACCTGTTGCCGGTCAGCGCGCTGCCCGTCGACGGGGCCTGGCCGACCGGCACGTCCACCTGGGAGAAGCGGGCGATCGCGACCGAGATCCCGATCTGGGATCCGTCGATCTGCATCGACTGCGGCAAGTGCGCGATCACCTGCCCGCACACCGCGATCCGGATCAAGCTGGCCCCGGCCGAGGCGCTGGCCGACGCGCCGGACACGTTCAAGTCCAAGCCCTACGCCGACCGGACGCTCAAGGGCCACCGGCTGATCGTCCAGGTGGCGCCGGACGACTGCACCGGCTGCGGCATCTGCGTCGACATCTGCCCGGCCCGGTCGAAGACCGAGGTGAAACACAAGTCGCTGAACCTGGAGCCCGCGCGCGAACACCGGGATCTCGAACGGGTCAACTACGAGTACTTCCTCGGCCTGCCCGAGATCGGACGGACGGACGTGCGGCACGACCAGGTCAAGGGCGTCGCCCAGCTCCAGCCGCTGTTTGAGTTCTCGCTGGCCTGTTCGGGTTGCGGCGAAACCCCGTACCTGAAGACCCTCACCCAACTGTTCGGCGACCGGATGATCATCGCCAACGCGACCGGCTGCTCGTCCATCTACGGGGCGAACATGCCGACCGTCCCGTACACGACGAACCCCGACGGCCGCGGCCCGGCGTGGTCGAACTCGCTGTTCGAGGACAACGCCGAGTTCGGGCTCGGCATGCGCATCGCCTGGGAGGCGCAGCACGCCGAGGCGCGCCGCCTGCTCGCCGGCCTGCGGGACGAGGTGGGTGCCGATCTGGCCGACGCCCTGCTGAGCGCGGACCAGTCCGACGAGGCCGGGATCGCCGCCCAGCGGGAGCGGGTGGCCGCCCTCAAGGGCGTGTTGCGCTCGGTGGCCGGGGTCGCCGCGGCTCGGTCAGGTGCCGGGGCCGGGTCAGGCCCCGCGTACGACCCGCGGGTCGCCCTGCTGTCGTTGGCGGACGAACTGGTCGAGAAGTCCGTGTGGATCGTGGGCGGCGACGGGTGGGCCTACGACATCGGCTACGGCGGGCTCGACCACGTGCTCGGCTCGGGCCGGAACGTGAACGTGCTCGTCCTGGACACCGAGGTGTACTCCAACACCGGCGGGCAAGCGTCCAAGTCGACCCCGCGCGGGGCGGCCGCGAAGTTCGCCTCCTCGGGCAAGGCCACTCCGAAGAAGGACTTGGGCATGATCGCGCAGGCGTACGGCAACGTGTACGTCGCCCAGTTGGCCATCGGGGCGAACCAGCAGCAGGCGGTGCGGGCGATGCTGGAGGCGCAGGCGTGGCCGGGCCCGTCCCTGCTGATCGCCTACTCGACCTGCATCGCGCACGGCATCGAGATGTCCACGTCGATGACCCACCAGGCCGACGCGGTGGCGTCGGGCTACTGGCCGCTGTACCGGTTCCGGCCCGGCGATCCGGACGGGGCGCCGCTCAAGCTGGACAGCAAGCCGCCGTCCATCCCCGTCCGCGATTTCATGATGAACGAGACCCGCTTCTCGATGCTGACCCGCGCAAACCCGGCCCGCGCCGAGCGGCTGGCGCAGCTCGCCCAGGCGGACGTGGACGAGCGCTGGCACTACTACAGCCAGCTCGCCGGGGTGGAACGGACGCTCCCCACGAGGCCGAACCGACGCAGGAGGACGCCGATGCCCAGTCTTGACACCACCTATCTGGGCTTGTCACTGGCGGGTCCGGTGATCGCGTCGGCCTCGCCGCTGACGGGACGGATCGACTCGCTGCGCGAACTGGAGCAGGCGGGCGCGGCGGCGGTCGTCCTGCCGTCGCTGTTCAGCGAGGAGGTCGAGGAGGAAGAGCTGCACCTGGCCGACCTGATGGACGCCGGGGAAGAGTTCGCCGAGTTCGCCAGCGCGCCGCTGCCCGACATCGACCTGCCCGACCTGNGGGTGGCACGGCACCTGCGGCTGATCGAGCAGGCGAAGGCCGCCCTGTCGATCCCGGTGATCGGGAGCCTCAACGCGACCCATCCGGGTGCCTGGCAGCGCTACGCGCGCGAGATGGCCGACGCGGGCGCGGACGCGCTGGAGTTGAACCTGTACACGGTGGCGGCCGATCCGTCCGTCGACGCGGCGGGGGTCGAGCAGGCCCACCTGGACGCGATCGCGGCCGTGGCCTCGTCCGTCGACGTCCCGCTGGCGGTGAAGCTGTCGCCGTACTACTCGTCCGTGGCCCATTTCGCGGCGCGAGCCATCGAAGCGGGCGCGGCCGGACTGGTCCTGTTCAACCGGTTCTACGCCCCCGACCTCGACCTGGATGCCCTCGCGGTGGCGCCCCGGCTGAACCTGTCGGACTCGGCCGAACTGCGGCTGCCGCTGCGCTGGATCGGCATCCTGCGGGCGCAGTTGCCCGGGGTGTCGCTGGCGGCGACCTCGGGCGTCCACNACCCCGCGGACGTGCTGAAGGCCCTGCTCGTGGGCGCGGACGTGGCCTGCACCACCTCGGCGGTGCTGCACCACGGCCCGCACCACCTCACCACCCTGCTGCAGGGCGTCGAAGCCTGGCTGGCCGAGCACGACTACGAGTCGGTCGACCAGTTGCGCGGCAGCATGAGCGCGGCGTCCGTCCCCGACCCGGGCGCCTACGAGCGCGCCCAGTACCAGGCGATCATCACGTCCCTGTCGCGCTGAGGGCGGCGGCTCCGCATGGTCATCGGCCCACGGTGATCGAAAATCGCCGCGATTTCGAACCCGGGAGCGTGCCCACGCCGCAGCAAGATCGGATCGTGGCGAAAAACGATCACGAGCCGGCGTCGCCCTCCCCAGATCCCCTGTCGTATCAGGCGCGCGTGAGGCACTCTCTTGCCTTAGCGGGGGATCGACCAGGAGGTGACCGGTGTCCGAGCAGTCCGATCCGAGCGGCACGACGCCCCGCCAGCACATCGGCGTCGCCCTCTCCGGCGGTGGCCACCGCGCCAGCCTGTTCGCCCTGGGCGCCCTGCTCTACCTGATGGACGCCGGCAAGGGCCCCGAGTTGGCCGCCGTCACCTCGGTGTCCGGTGGTTCGATCACCAACGGCTACGCCGGGTTGGGCGACCTGCGCACCGAATCGGGGGCCGCCTTCCGGGAGCGGCTTCGTCCGGTGGCCCAGGCGTGCGCCACCAGGGGCACCCTGTTCGCCGGCGGGCTGACCTACGCCTTCCTCGCGGTCGTGNGGGTGATCCTCGTCATCGGCCTGGTCGTGGCGTTCGTCCTGGGCGGCTGGTGGGCTCCGGTCCTGGTGGTGGTGACCCTGTTGGTGGTCGGCCGGCTGCTGATGCTACGCGGCTGGCTGCCCGAACTGACCCTCGACGCGACCCTGTTCCACAAGCGCCCGCTCAGCGACGTCCGCACCGGGATCGACCATGTCATGTGTGCCACCGACCTGCAGACCGCCGAGCAGGTGCATTTCTCAGGCGGCTGGATCCGCTCGTGGCGCCTCGGCGTCGGACGACCGGGCATCAGCCTGGCCCGTGCGGTGTCCAGCTCCGCGGCGTTCCCGGGCGGGTTCTACCCACGCCGGCTGGCCATCAAGGATCTGNGGCTTCCAGCACCCGGACGTGATCCCCAGCATGNNCTGCTGTCCGATGGCGGCGTGTACGACAACATGGGCACCGAGTGGTTCCTGGGCGGCCGCCCCGGCGATCCGCCCAGCCGGAGCGCCGACACCTTGATCGTGGTCAACGGCTCGGCACCCCTCGGAATCACCNCCCGGCCGCTGCTCAGCATCCCCATCGTCGGAGAATTCGCTGAGATGATGGCCGTGCTGATGACCTCGTACGACCAAACGACCGCGGTGCGCCGCCGGTGGCTGGACGACGACTTCCGCAACGACGAACTCGGACGAGCGGGCGCCCTGATCCCCATCGAGCGCTCGCCCGCGTACCTCGCCGAGAGCTTCGCCAAGTACCGCGATGACAAGGGCAAACGCGCCCGCGACGTGCTGGCGCTGCTCGACGCCGAGGGCCGTGACGCCTGGGCCGCAGCCGCCAAGGCCGCCGCCGCGGTGGGCACGAACCTCAGCGCGTTGGGGGTCGACACCGCCGCGAACCTGATCCGCCACGCGTACGTCCTGACCATGGCCAACACCCACGTGCTGCTGGGCTACCCGCTGCTGCCGATCCCCGGCCGGGCCGAGCTTGAGGAATGGGTCCGGTGACCGCCGAAGCCGAGGAGCGGTTCCGATGAGCCCCGAACCCGACTGGGCGCTGCTGGCCGGAATGCTCGCCGAACGCGGCCGACTGACACCCGACCTGACCGCGGCCGACGCCGCGCAGGCGCTGGCTGACCTGATCGAGGCCGGGGTGCTGGACGAGGCCGGAGCGCTCGCCCCGGCCTTCCGGCCCCCAGGATCCCCGCCGACTGGCAGCGCTGGGAGTCGATCCTGCGGGCCGGCTGGAAACTCGCCGGTCAGGTGATCGAGAACCGCCGCGGCCTGCCCCGGCTGGACGACCTCGACGTCTCCTGGCTGGGCGTGCACGTGCCGGCGCTGCCGGGCGCTCTCACGCCCTACCTCCCCACGTGGGAGTGGTGGGATCGGGATCGCCCGGCCTCCCCGTCCTGCAGTTCGGACAGCATGCGAAACCCCCGGGCTGTCCCCGGACGGGGTGCCGCGGCATTCCCAGGAGACGGGGTCGTCCCCGGCGTCGACGAGGCCCCCCGAGGCTCTCCCGACGAGCCCCCGGTCGCGGCGCTGCCCGGCGGCGAGGGTCCGGGCATGGAGACCGCCGCCCCGAATCGCCGTTCCCGCCGCCTCCGCCGCCCGCCCCCGGCTTGGAGGAGGTCGACCACGAGGACGCCGCCGGGGCCTCGCCCCACGAGGGCCGGCGATCCGACCGGCACCTCCAGACCGAACTCAAGCTCAAGGGCGGCCGCACCCTGCTGACCGGCGGCTTCGTCGCCGGACGGGTGCACCGGCTGCGGGTCCGGATCGCCGCCGAGAAGGCGCCCCAGGGCGTTCTGGCCGCGGTGGGGAACTTCCCGGCCGTCGCGAAACGGACGGTCACCCTCAGCGTGCTCGTCCGCGTCCCAGGGACCGACGCACCCGCCGTGGTCCGCAAACTCAGGCTGCCGGCCACCGCCGACACGGCCTGGACGAAACCGGTCGACCTCACGTTGCCGGCGACCGGCACCAGCGCAACCGTCGAGATCGTCGTCCTGCACCTCAACCGGGCGATCCAGACCGCGCTGCTGTCCGGGCCCCTGCTGCTCACCCCCACGACCGGCCCCGGGCTCAGCCTGGAGGTCGACGCGGTCACGCCGCTGGACGCGCTGCCGATGCGCTCCCCGCCCAGGCGACGCTCGTGGTGAGCATCCCCGCCGATGGGGAGCCGGTCGTCCTCGATCCCAGGGCGGCCGGGATCACCCTCGACAGCGCCGGCATCCTCGCCGCAGCCGCCGAGGTGCGCCGGATCCTCAACGAGACCTTCCACGAGCCACCCGCGACCCTGGCCGAGGCGGCCGCGCCGCTGACCCGGCTCGCGGTGCTCGGCTCGACCCTCGGCCGGGTGCTGGCCGCCTCCGGGCGCGACGACCTGGCGGCCGCCGCCTGGGTGCACGTGGTGATGTTGGGCGCCGCGGATCTGCCGTTCGAGCTCGTCTACGACCACCCCTTGCCCGACAAAGACGACGAGGTGCCCGTGTGCGCGCCCGCTCTCGCCGGTGCCACCGGGTGCGGCGCGACCTGCCCCGACCGGGATCGCTCCGACCGGGTCTGCCCGTTCGGTTTCTGGGCCACGAACAAGGTGATCGAGCGTCGCGTCCACGCCCCGGGACGGGACGGGACGCTGGCCGAACCCCGCGTCCGGCTGACCGACGGCGCGCTGGTCGCCACCTCGGCCCGGACGGACGCCGCCGACCCCACCGCCTCGCAGCGGATCGCTGCCGCGGTCGCCGGCCTCGTCCCCACGGCCAAACGCGCCGCCGACTGGACGGCCCTGGCCAGCGACGTCCGGGTGACCCCGGAACCGGCCCTGCTCGTCCTCGTCACCCACACCGAGGCCGGCGGCCCGCTGAGCACCACCCTGGAACTGGGCAGCCAGCCGTTCGCCTCCCACCGGGTGGACGCCACGCTGATCAACCCCGACAAGGCCGACCCGGGCCCGATCGTGTTGTCTCTGGGCTGCGACACCGACCTGTTGGAGGCGGGGTTTGCGACCTGGGTGCAGACGCTGCAGGCGGCCAAGGCGTCGGTGGTGGTCTCCGCGCTTTCCCCGATCCCCGGACGGCAGGTCGCCGACTTCGTCGAGAAGTTGTGCGCCGCGTTGCGCGATGTGCTCGCCGGCCCGGGCCCGCACCGCTTCGGCGCCGCCCTCACCGCAGCCCGGCGGGCCACCATCGCCGCCGGCGGACTGCTCGCCCTGGCGCTCACCTCCACCGGCGACGGGGACATCCAACTGGAAGGGGCCTGACATGCTCACCCTGGAGGTATTGCCAGCCCGACAAGGGGATTCGCTGCTGATCTCGTGGGGACCGGACGCCAAGCCCTACCGGATGCTGATCGACGCGGGGACGTCCGACACCGCCAAGCGGGTCGCCGCCCGGCTGCGCGAGTTCGACCAGCCGATCGAGTTGTTCGTCATCACCCACATCGACACCGACCACATCGGCGGGGTGCTGCCGCTGCTCAAGAACGCCGACATCGCCGCACGGATCAAGCAGGTCTGGTTCAACGGCTACCAGCAGCTCGAGCAGGCTACCGACATGCTCGGCGCCCTGCACGGCGAGCGGCTCAGCAAACGGATCCAGCAACTGGGGATTCCGTGGAACACCGGCTGGGACCGTCCGGTCTCGGACAGCATCGGCGGGCCCGTCGTCCGTCGTCCAGGCGTGAAGCCGCCCGTGGTGAAGCTGCCCGGCGGCGCCCGCCTGACCGTGATCTCGCCCACGCCGGCCGAACTAGCGGCGCTCCTGCCCGAGTGGGAGGAGACCTGCAAGAAGGCCGGGATCATCCCCGGCGCCGCACCCGAACCCGTTCCCGAGCCGCCGCCGGACATGCTCGGCGGTTCACTGGACGACCTCGCCGCGCTTCGCTCCAAGCCCGATCCGAGCCCACCGAACGCCACCAGCATCGGGCTGCTGTTCAGCTACCGGGGCAAACGGCTGCTGTTGTGCGGGGACGGGCACGGCGACGTGCTCACTGACGGGCTCAGGGCGCTCGGCGCCCCGGTGAAGGTGGACGTGTGCAAGCTGCCGCACCACGGCAGCCGGGGCAACGTGTCGTCCGACCTGGTTGCGGCGCTGGAGTGCCGGCAGTGGATCTTCTCGTCCTCCGGTGAGCAGTTCCACCACCCTCATCCCGAGGCGTTCGCCCGCGTGGTGAAGGGGACGACGAAGGGTACGCCGGTGCTGATCGGCAACTACGCCAGCCCCGACTGGGCGCGGCTGCTGGCCGATTACCCGGCGGCCACGAACGGCTTCGAGATCCACCTGCCCGACGCCGCGACCCCTGGCATCACCTGGCCGCTGACCCGCTGATCAGGCGTCCTCGGCGGCCAGGCGCCCGCGGGCCCACGATCGGCGGCCACGAGGCCGGCCACCCGACCCGGATCGCCGGCGCTATCCCGCGGCGTTCCGGCCGGCGATGCGGCCGCTGAACAGGCAGCCGCCCAGAAACGTCCCCTCCAGCGCGTTGTAGCCGTGCATCCCGCCGCCCCCGAACCCGCTGGCCTCGCCTGCGGCGAAGAGCCCCGGGATCGGGGCGCCCGCGGTGCCCAGGCACTGCGCCGAGAGGTCGGTCTGCAGCCCGCCGAGGGTCTTGCGAGTGAGGATGTTGAGCCGCACCGCGATCAGCGGGCCGTTCGCGGGATCGAGGAACTCGTGCGGCTTGGCGGTGCGAATGAGCTTGTCGCCGAGGTATTCGCGAGCGCGCCGGACGCCCTGGAGCTGCTTGTCGAGGGTCTCGGTTTCGAACACGTTGCGGTCGTGGCGCTCCAGCAACCCGCGGATGCCCTCGACACTCAGCCCGGGCACGTCCGGGTCGGCTTTGGCGTTCATGCCCGCCACCAGCGCCTCCACGGAGTCGGCCACCACGAAGTCCTCGCCGTGGCGCTTGAAGGCCTCCACCGGGGCGGGGGCACCCTTGCCGAGCCGGGAGCGCACCAACCCGCCCAGATCACGACCGGTGAGGTCGGGGTTCTGCTCCGACCCCGAGAGCGCGAACTCCTTCTCGATCACCTTCTGGGTGAGGACGAACCACGAGTAGTCGTAGCCGGAGCGGCGCAGCACGCGCAGGGTCTCCAGGGTGTCCCAGCCGGGGTAGCAGGGCGCGGGCAGCCGGTTGCCGGCCGCGTCCAACCAGAGCGAGGACGGCCCGGGCAGGATCCGGATGCCGTGGTTGTCCCAGATCGGATCCCAGTTGCGCAGGCCCTCGCAGTAGTGCCACATCCGGTCGCGGTTGACCACCCGCGCGCCGGCCTGTTCGGCGATGCCGAGCATCCGTCCGTCCACGTGGGCGGGCACGCCGGCGACCATCCGCGCCGGCGGGGTGCCCAGCCGCGCCGGCCACGCCTTCCGGACGAGGTCGAGGTTGCCGCCGATGCCTCCCGAGGTGACCACCACCGCCGGCGCCCGATGCTCNGAACTCCCCACGACCACCCGGGACGAGGCCACCCCGCGGGCCACGCCGCTGGGCTCCAGGACGGCCCCGCGGACGCCGACGACCGCGCCGCCCTCGACGATCAGCTCGTCCACCCGGTGTCGGAAGCCGAACGTCAGCAGCCCACGCTCGACCGCCCGGCGGGCCTTGCGCTCGAACAACTCCACCAACCGCGGCCCGGTCCCCCAGGTGATGTGGAACCGCGGGACCGAGTTGCCGTGGCCCTCCCCGGAGCCGTCGCCACGCTCCGCCCAGCCCACCACCGGGAACAGCCGGTGTGCCATCGTCCGTAGCCAGGCGCGCTTTTCGTGGTGGGCGAACAGCAGATAGGCCTCCGCCCAGTGCTGTGCCCAGACGTCGGTGTCCCGGTCGAAAGCCGCCGACCGAGACCAGTCGTCGCGGGCCAACTCGATCGAATCGGTCACCCGCAACCGCCGCTGCTCGGGNGTGTCGACCATGAACAGCCCGCCCAGCGACCAGAACGCCTGGCCGCCCAGCGACTGCTCGGGCTCCTGATCGAGCAGCAGGACGCGGCGCCGGGCATCGGTGGCCTCCGTCGCGGCGACGAGGCCGGCCAACCCGGCGCCGACGACGATCACGTCCGCTTCCATGCCGTTCACCCTGCCAGCGGCGTGAGGAACGGGGAAGAGCGGGATCCTCGGCAGAACGCTGATATGGCAGGTCGCGTTTGCGAAACCGGGCCGGGGGCGGTTCCGGCCAACGCGACCTGGGAATTCAGCGCCCCGGCCCGCCAGCATCTCCGCGGCGCGTGACCCCTGCTTGCTACGGTGGGCACTCCCAGGAGGTTCCATGCGCCCTCGTCTGTTCTTGTTGTTGCTGATCGGCCTGCTCACGGCCGCCTGCACCGGCGCCCCACCCTCGTCGCCCAGTTCGGCTCAGGCCGGATCGCCGGCCGCGTCAACCGCGGCGCCCGTCGCCTCCGCGAGCCAGACCTCCACCCCGCCCGCCACCACGCCGGACGCGACCGCCCTCGTCCGGGTTGGCGCGGGGCTGCCCACCGAGGTCGCGAGCGTCCCGATGAACCGGAAGGCGTCTTCGTTCCTGGGGTCGACCTTCCATGTGTTCGGCGTCGTCGCCTCCCCACGTCGACGGTGGTCATCTGGTCGGTGACCAACCCGTCGACCCGGCTGCCGGTCTCCAGCCACCTCGACCCCTACCAGGACTTCCAGAACATCCCTGTCCTGACCGTGGGCGACACGAAGTACCGGCTCGTCCGCTATCGCAACCTGGCCAACACCGACAAGACCAAGGCTTTGCGTGGCCTGAGCAGCACGACCTCGAACTACACCAACACCGAGGCCCGTCCGTCCTGGACGGTCTACCCGCCACTGCCTGCGGGGACCGCCTCGGTCACGCTCACCTCGCCGCTGTTCACCAAGCCGCTGAGCGTGCCCGTCACAGCGCCGGCGGCCCCGCCCACGGGCACCGAACAACTGCCCATCGAGGGCCAGGTGACCTACCTCAACCTCGTCGACGCCAAGGACTCCGAGACCACCCCGATCATTGTCACGATCCACGGCGTCCGTCGGGTCCCCAACGGCACGGCCCTGTACTTCTCGGTCGCGTTCCCGACCGACGCCGAGGCCAAGGAGTCTGCGGTCTACAAGTACGGCGGCGACATGCTGGTGAACTTCGCCACGGGCGGGTTCGAGGACGGTTTCGGGCTCCTCGACCGGTCCTCCATGCGCGCCTACAACCCGCTTGCCGCCGAGGATCGGACCATCCTGGGCACCCACTGGGAGGATCTGACCGACGGGGCCCGGAACGGCCCTGCCGCCGTCGGCTACGCGGTCATGCCTGCCCTGCCCGCGTCGGTGACGCACGTGGACGTGATCGTCGGCGGCACGGCGATCATCCAGAACCTGGCCGTGCGCGACGGCGAACTTGCCCCCACTTCGACGGAGAAGGTGCCACAGCTCGGCAGCGGCTGGCCCCACCTGGCCTACCAGCCCGACGAGGTGGACGAGGCGATGGCGAAGCGGTCCACCGCGAAGCTGATCGACTCGATCACCACCCGGTCGGTGACCAAGGGGGACGGCAACCTCGATCTCGACGCCAACGTCCTGTTCGCTTTCGACAAGGCCACGCTGACCGCCAAGGCCAAGACGGTGCTCGCCGCAGCGGCCGACGAGATCCGCAAGTCCGCCCCCACCCGGCCGGTCAAGATCGCGGGGCATACCGACAACGTCGGCGGCACCGCCTACAACCAGGACCTGTCGTTGCGCCGGGCCAAGGCCGTGGCCGCCGCTTTGCGCAAGCTCCTGCCGGACGTGACGTTCACGGTCTCCGGACGAGGTGAGCTGGACCCGATCGCCAACAACGCCACCGCCGAGGGCCGCGCGCTGAACCGCAGGGTGACGATCACCCTCCCCGGCTGAGCGTTACGGACGCACCGGCTTGGCGACCGGGGCTCAGAAGTAGCGCAGCCAGAGGTACGGCACGCACAGGGCCACGGTCACGACGGTCACGATCAGCCCGTACTTGGTGAACGTCCAGAACGAGATCGGGTGCCCGTTGCGCTTGGCGACCCCGAGGATCACCACGTTCGCCGAGGCGCCGATCGCCGTGGCATTGCCGCCCAGATCCGCACCGAGGGCCAGCGCCCACCACATCGACTGCTGCGCGGGTGCCAGGCCGGGCGCCGGCCCGACCAGGTCGTACACCAGCGGAGACATGGTGGCCACGTACGGAATGTTGTCGACCAACCCCGACAGTACCGCCGAGCCGAGCAGTACCAGCTGGGTCGCCGCCAGCGCCTGGCCGGCGACCACGCTCTTCAGGAAGGCGGCCAGTTCACCGATGATCCCCTGGTGCACCAAGGCGCCGACCATGACGAACAGGCCGGCGAAGAACACCAGGGTCTCCCATTCGACCTCCTCCAGGTACGCCCGCGCGGGCACCCGCGAGACCAGGATGCAGGCCCCGGCCCCCAGCAGCGCGATCAGGGACGGCTCGATGTGGTGCAGCGGGTGGGTGACGAACCCGGCCAACACCGCCACGACAATGACGCCGAGTTTCAACAGCAGCCGGGGCTCGGTGATCGCGTCCCGGCCGCGCAACTTCAACAGCCGGGAGGCGCGTTCGGCGTCGTACCGCAGCGTCCGTCCCCACAGCAGCCAGCACAGCCCGAGGAACACCGCCACCAGGACGACCACAATTGGCGCGAGATGGACGAGGAACGCGTTGAAGTCCAACTGGGCCCGGCTGGCGATGATGATGTTCGGCGGGTCGCCGATGAGCGTGGCGGTGCCGCCGATGTTGCTCGCCATCGCCTCGGCCAACAGGAACGGGACCGGCGGCAGGCGCAGCCGCTCGCACACCAGCAGCGTCACCGGCGCAATCAGCAGGACGGTGGTCACGTTGTCCAGCAGCGCCGACGCGAGCGCGGTGATGACGACCAGCAGCACCATCATCCGGAACGGACGAGCGCCCGAGCGTTGCGCCGCCCAGATCGCCAGGAACTCGAACACCCCCGTTCGGCGCAGCAGCGCCACGATGACCATCATCCCGAACAGCAGGAAGATCACATTCCAGTCGATGCCGGTCTCGGCGGAGAAGAACATCTGCTCCCCGCGGACGGCACCGAGGATCACCATCGCCGCCGCGCCGCCCAGCGCGGCCACGACCCGGTGCACCCATTCGGTCGCGATGAGGACGTAGCTGGCGATGAACACCGTCAACGCCAGGACCGCGGTCAGGCTCATCGGGGTTCGGGAGGCGGTAGCAGGTCCTTCTCCAGCCGGCGCCGGACGAGGTCGCTGGTCTGCCCGGCGGCGGTGGCGATGGCGGCCAGCACCCGGGACATGGTGACCACCCCGTGATACGTCCCGTCCATGGACCGGACGGCGATCAGCGGCAGCCGTCCCTTCACCATCGCGGCGGCGATCTCGACCATCGTGTCGTCCGGCAGCACCGAGGGCAGGGTGCTGGCGTGGATGCGTTCGTCGTCCATCAACTCACCGATCGTGGTGTCGTTCAGCTTCTGGCAGAGCTCCTCGGCGGTGTCCTCGTCGAAAACGTGCGCGAGGTTGGGCTCGTCGCGTAGATAGCTCGGCAGGATCATGCCCAGGAGCTGGCTGCCGGGGATCACCGAGAGCGGCAGACCCGCGGCGTCGGTGACCACCAGCCCGTTGAGGCGGTATTCGGCGACCACCCGGGCGGCCTCCGCGCCGGTCGTCTCGCGGTGCACCGTGGGCACCCGCTCGACCAGATCGAGGGCGATCATGGCCTGAGTTTGCCACACCGGGTCGGTCCGTTCCGCTGCTCAGCCGGTTCGTCCATCCGCGGCGCCGAGGGCTACGGTGGTCCCCATGTCCTTGCCGACCCCGTCCTCCAACGGGAACTCCCACCACGAGTTCCGTGCCGACGAAAGCCCGACGACCCACCCCCACCGTCTGGGCCCGACCCAGCCTATGAGCCATCCGATCGCGCTGGCGCCGGTCACCTCGCCGCCGCTGACGGTGGACGGCTTCGTCCGGGAACTGCTGCACGAGATGAACACCGACCGGGGCGTGGCGCTGTCGCGCTCGACCGTGAACGACCAGTACATCTCGCTCGCGAGCACCGTCCGGAACTACCTGACGACGCGCTGGCTGGAGACCCAGCGTAAGCAGCGCGAGACCAAGCGCAAGGTGGTCGGCTATCTCTCGGCGGAGTACCTGCTCGGCCGTCAGCTGGACAACGCGCTGCTGGCCTCGGACCTCGACCACATCGCCAAGCCCGCGCTGGAAGGCTGCGGGCTGTCGCTGGACGTGCTGCGCGCGCAGGAGGTCGAGCCGGGTCTCGGCAACGGCGGCCTCGGCCGGCTGGCCGCGTGTTTCATCGACTCGCTGGCGACCATGAACGTTCCCTGCATCGCGTACGGGATCCGCTATGAGTACGGCATCTTCCGCCAGACCTTCGTGGACGGACGCCAGGTCGAGCAGCCCGACACCTGGCTGGAACTGGGCTCGCCGTGGGAGTTCCCGCACCCGGAGGCGGCCGTGACCGTCAACTTCGGCGGCCGGACGGAAACCGAGACCGACGCCGAGGGCGAGACCCGGACGACCTGGATCCCCGAGTGGAACGTCGTCGGCGTCCCGTACAACTACATGGTCCCCGGCTACCAGAACGCCCGGGTGAACACCTTGCGGCTGTGGAGCGCGAAGGCCACCAAGGCGTTCGACCTGCAGATCTTCAACGCCGGCGACTACGCCCAGGCCGTCCGCGCCCAGACGTTCGCCGAGAACATCACCAAGGTGCTCTACCCCGAGGATTCGACCNCCCAGGGCAAGGAACTGCGGCTCCAGCAGCAGTACTTCTTCGTCGCCTGCTCGCTGCGCAACTACATCGACCACGTGCTGGAGCCGGAGTTCGACCTGCACAACCTGGCCGACCGGATCATCTTCCAGCTCAACGACACCCACCCGGTGATCGCGGTGCCCGAGCTCATGCGGATCCTGGTGGACGAGAAGGGGTTCGGCTGGGACGAAGCGTGGGCGGTCACCAGCAAGTGTTTCGCCTACACCTGTCACACCCTGTTGCCCGAGGCGCTGGAGGTGTGGCCGATCGACCTGCTGGGCCGGCTCCTGCCCCGCCACCTCGAGATCATCTACCGGATCAACGAGGAGTTCCTCGCCGAGGTCCGCGAGCGATTCCCCGGCGACGAGTTGCGGGTGCGCCGGATGTCGATCATCTCCGACTACCCGACCCGCGGCGTCCGGATGGCGTACCTGGCCACGGTCGCCGGCGTGAAGGTCAACGGCGTCGCCGAACTGCACTCGCAATTGCTGCGTGACAAGGTGCTTCCCGACTTCAGCGAGTTCTACCCGGACAAGTTCACCAACGTCACCAACGGTGTCACCCCGCGGCGGTTCATGCGGCTGGCGAACCGGCGGCTCAGCGAACTCATCACCGAGGCGCTCGGCGCCAGCTGGATCACCGACCTGGAGCGGTTGCAGGAACTGGAGCCGTACGCCGAGGACGCCGAGTTCCGCGCCGCCTTCCGCAAGGCGAAGGCCGAGAACAAGACGAGCCTGGCCCGCATCCTCAAGGCCCGCGACGGGATCGTCCTGCCCGAAGGGCACCTGCTGGACGTGATGGTCAAGCGGCTCCACGAGTACAAGCGGCAGAGCCTCAAACTGCTGCACATCGTCACCCTGTACGACCAGATCATCAATCACGGCCTCGACCCCGAGACCATCACGCCGCGGACGTTCATCTTCGGCGCGAAGGCCGCCCCCGGCTACCTGATGGCCAAGGAGACGATCCACCTGATCAACCGGGTGGCTACGGTCATCAACGCCAACGAGCGGGTCAAGGGACGGCTGCACGTGGCGTTCCCGCCGAACTACAACGTCACTTTGGCGGAACGGTTGATCCCCGCGGCGGACCTGTCCGAGCAGATTTCGCTGGCCGGCATGGAGGCCTCCGGTACCGGCAACATGAAGTTCGCTCTCAACGGCGCGCTCACGATCGGGACGGACGACGGGGCGAACGTCGAGATCCGGCGGCTCGTCGGCGATGATCACTTCTTCCTGTTCGGGATGGACGAGCCGNGGGTGTCCGCGCTCGGCGCCAAGGGCTACCACCCGCACGAGTACTACGAGTCGAACGCCAAACTCCGCGGCGCGCTGGACCTGATCGCCTCGGGCGTCTTCTCCGACGGGGATCCGCGTGGTTTCGAGATGATCGTCTCGAACCTGCTCTACGACGACCGGTTCATGGCCTTGGCCGACTACGAGGACTACCTGGCCACCCAGGAGAAGGTGGACGCGTACTACGCCGACACCGAGGCCTGGACGCGCTCGGCGATCCTCAATGTCGCGCGCTGCGGCTACTTCTCGTCCGACCGCTCCATGCGGGACTACATCGATCGGATCTGGCACACCAGCCAGTGAGTTAGCGACTGCGGCGGTTGAGCCTGTCGAAACCCCGCAGCCTGCGGCGGTTGAGCCTGCGGCGGTTGAGCTTGTCGAAACCCCGCCCGTCCGCCGGTGGAGCCCGTCGCAACCCCGCGCCTCCGCCGGTGGAGCCCGCGGCGGTTGAGCTTGTCGAAACCCCGCCCCTCCGCCGGTGGAGCCCGCGGCGGTTGAGCCTGTCGAAACCCCGAAGCCCGCTGCGCTGGAGCCCGTCGCAACCCCGCGCCTCCGCCGGTTGAGCCCGCCGGAACCTCGCGCCTCCGCCGGTTGAGCCTGCGGCGGTTGAGCTTGTCGAAACCCCGCGCCTCCGCCGGTTGAGCCCGCGGCGGTTGAGCCTGTCGAACCCCGCAGCCTGCGGCGGTGGGGCCTGCGGCGGTTGAGCCTGCGGCGGTTGAGCCTGTCGAAACCCCGCCCCTCCGCCGGTGGAGCCTGTCGGAACCCCGCAGCCTGCGGCGGTTGAGCTTGTCGAAACCCCGCCCCACAGCGCTCGCCGCGCTGACTCGCCTGCTCCAAACGACCCCGATCGCGACTGACTGGCCGTCAGTGCGACATAGGGGTGGTAGTCGATCCTCTTGTCGCACTGGGAGCGATCGCGGCCACGCCCGGAGGGTCGGACGGGGGTACGGGGAGCACCACCTAGACTCGCAGGCGTGTCCACGACCCGCCTCCGTCGCCTCCGCCTGACCGCCCTCGCCGTCGCCGGCCTCATCGGCCTCGCCGCGTGCACCGCGCCCGATGTGCTGCAGCAGGGTCAGCGGCCGAACAAGCCGGCCAGCACCACCGCCCCCACCCACAGCGCGGAAACCGACCCCGCCAAGCTGGCCGTGAAGCTGAGCAGCCTGCCCGAATACACCGCGCCCTCCGGCTCCAACGGGGAGTTCCAGCGTGACATCACCGGGGGCGGCACGATCTCCTGGAAGGTGCTGGACGGCAACAACCAGACGCTGCCGTCCTACGCCGGCACCGGCAACGTCGCGTTCGGCGATGCGTCCACGTACACGAAGATCCCCGGCGTCCTGACGTTCCGCGGCAACAACTACCGCAACGCACCCACATACGGGGTCGCCGACATCTCCGCCAAGAAGATGGAGATCGCCTGGACCCACGACACCGGCGACGTGAAGGCCGAGGGTTCGTACTGGGCCGGCGCCGGCTGGACGGGCCAGCCACTCATGGTCAACTGGCCCACCGAAACCAAGACCGCCATGGGATTGGACGCCGCGTACGTCAACGACCCCAACCTCGTCGAGGTGCTCTACCCGGTGGTGGACGGGAAGGTCTACCGGATGGATCTGGCCACCGGCAAGGACACGAAGCCGGCCATCGACACCGGCTTCGCGTTCAAGGGCACCGGCAGCGTCGACNCCCGCGGGTACNCCCTGCTCTACGCCGGCATGGGGCTCGATCAAAACGGCGACAACAAGGGCGAATGGCGCTACCGGATCTTCGACCTGATCCAGAACAAGGAGGTCTCCGGCTGGAAGGGCAGCGATCCCGGCGCCCCGCGCGAGTGGNGGGCGTTCGACTCCTCAGCGCTGGTGAACGCTGCGACCGACACCCTCATCGAGCCCGCCGAGAACGGACTGATCTACAAGGTCAAGCTGAACGCCACGTACGATCCCGCGGCCAAGACGGTCTCCGTGAACCCGGAGTTCACCAAGCTGCGTTACACGACGGGCGACGCGAACCGGCACGGCATCGAGTCGTCCGCAGTCGCGTACCGCAACCTGATGTTCGCCACCGACAACGACGGCTACCTCGTCTGCTGGGACGCCACCACGCTGCAGGTCGTGTGGGCGCTGGCGACCGGGGACGACGCGGACGCGACCCTCGTCCTTGAGGAAGAGGGTGGCAAGCCCTTCCTCTACACGGGGAACGAGTACGACAAGCGCGGCGAGGCCGGCGGCAAGTCCGGCCCGATCACGATCCAGAAGGTCGACGCGCTGACCGGCAAACAGGTCTGGAAGTGGGAGGTCGACGCCCAATACAACAAGGCCGTCAACGGTGGCGTCATGGCCACCCCGGTCCTGGGTTTCGGTGAGGTGTCCGACCTCGTCATCTTCCAGATCGCCAAGACCGCCTCGGACAAGCAGGGCACGATCGTCGCGCTCGACAAGACCTCCGGGACGATGGTGTGGCAGAAGACCACGGGTGCCTTCGGCTGGAGTTCGCCCGTCCTCGTCCAGGGCAAGGACGGGCATGTCTACGGCATCGTCGGGGACTCCAACGGGGTGCTGCACCTGTTCAACCCGAACACCGGCGAGGACTACTCGACGCTGCAGTTGGAGAAGAACATCGAGGCCACCCCCGCGGTCTACGGCAACATGCTCGTCGTCGGCACCTACGCCAAGAAGCTGTACGGGATCAAGCTGAGCTGATCCTTCCGCGGGTCGGTCGGGCCCTCCGGCGATCGAGCCTGTCGAGATCCCGGAACAACCGATCACCCAGCCCTCCGGCGATCCAGCCGGCTCACCCAGCCCTCCGGCGATCGAGCCTGTCGAGATCCCGGAGCAACGGTGGCTCAAGCGCCCGTGAGGCTCCAGGTGTGCTCCTCGAGGGCCCGCACGACGAGGGTGCCCTTGGCCAGGTCGTACACGCATTGTCACTGGGTGTGGCCCTAGCGCACCTCGTCCAGCAACCCGAAGGCCGACTCGGTGGTGAGCAGGCCGTCGGACGCGGTGAGGGCCCTGGCGCAGGCACCGTAGCAGGCATGGTTCCGGCGCCGGTCCTCGGGTGTGTCGGCCAGGTGGAAGTTCTCCAGGCAGGCCCAGCGCCGGTCCTTGGCCTTGGGGACGACCACGAGTCGACGTCCGTGAACCTCCAGCACCGCCGCGTCCCCGGACGAGTCGGCCAGGAAGTAGTGCAGTAACGGACCGCCGGTGAAGTCGATGTTGTACGAGCTCGCCACATTGATCGCCTGGGCGACGCTGCGGGCGCGGTCGAGGATCAGCCGCAGGATCGCCAGGCTGCCCACGGTCGGACGGCCCGGGAGCGCATCCATCCCGTCGTCGTGGGCGGTCTCGTCCGCGGCCAGGCCGACGAAGAGGCCGTGCTCGTTGATCCCGTCCACCACGCCGCCGGCTCCGCGCAACAGCGGCGCCCGATCGGCCATCAGGTCGGTCTCGGCTCCCAGGTAGCGGGCGTCCATCATCACCAGGGAGCGCGGCCCGTCGCTCGGGATCACCCGGATCAGCGTCGCCGGGGCCGGGTCCCAGTCGAAGTTGCGGCCGACGATGGGTGTGCCGCCGAAACCGGCGAACAGGGTGCACCCGAAGCCGTGGGTCTCGACGGGGACGGGGCTGGGCGAGGTGGCCGAATCCACCCGGGCGGTCCTGCCGAACCACTCGAAACGGTACAGCGGATGGTCGTCCAGTTGGACGAGTGAGGTCTGCGTACGCGCACGCTCGGCCGCGGTCTGCTCCAGCCGAAGCCGACGCACGGGCTCGGACGCCGACGAGGCAGCNACCGCCGGGGTCGAGGCGCCGGATTGTGGGACCCAACTGGTCACCCCGCCGGCAGGCTGGGAGGTGCCGCCCACGCAGCCGGTCAGCCCGAGCGCGGCACCACCGGCCAGCAGCACCCGCCGTGAGACCGCCATCGCTTCACTCTAGGTCGACAGGACGCGGTGAGGACAGGGCGGCCGCCGGGTTTCGACAGGCTCAACCAGCGGCGGGAGAGGGACCAGCGAGAGGTCCGGCGATCGAGCCTGTCGAGATCCCGGACCCCACAACCCGCCGGGTTTCGACAAGCTCAACCAGCGGCGGAGAAGGACCGTCGAAGGGACTCCGGCGATCGAGCCTGTCGAGATCCCGGACCGCACATCCCGCCAGGTTTCGACAAGCTCAACCAGCGGCGGAGGCAGGTCACCAGCGGGGCCAGCCACCAGCAGCGGGCCGTACGGCTCGACCGCCGGCGACCGCCCTCAGCTGCGGCGGCCGGTGCCGAGCATGCCGCGGGCGATCTGTCCGCCGACGGTGATGACCTTGTTCCAGAACGTCGGGGACGACAGCACCTTCGTCACCGGGTTCTGGGGCTGCCGCGACCGGGTCGAGGTGGTCCGCTGCTGCTGGCGGGCAGCCTGCTGCTGCTCCTTCTCCTGCTGCGCGGCTTGGGCCTGCTCGGCCTTCATCTGCGCGTTCTCCTGCTCCTGCCGCTCCAGCATCTCGTCCGCGGAATCCCGGTCCTGATCCTGGCCGTACTTGGCCATGAGGCCCGACCGGGCGACCCCACCGGCCATCATCTGAGCGTCCATCGGATCCATCGACCCTAGTGGGGCGCGCATCCGCGTCCAGGCGACGGGNGTCGGTGCGCCGTTGGGGTTCAGCACGGTCACGATCGCCTCGCCGATGCCGAGGGTGGTCAGCACCTGCTCCAGGTCGTAGCCCGACGTCGGGTAGGTGGCCACCGTCTGCTTCAGCGCCTTCGCGTCGTTCGGGGTGTGCGCCCGCAACTGGTGCTGGACGCGCGACCCGAGCTGGGCGAGCACGTCGTCCGGCACGTCGGTGGGCTGCTGGGTGACGAAGAAGATGCCCACGCCTTTGGACCGGATGAGCCGGACGGTTTGGGCGATCGCGTCCCGGAAGGCCTTGGACGCCCCGTCGAACAGCAGGTGCGCCTCGTCGAAGAAGAACACCAGCTTGGGCTGGTCGGCGTCCCCGACCTCGGGCAGTTCGTGGAACAGCTCGGCCAGCAGCCACATCAGGAACGTGGAGAACAGCGCCGGCCGGTCCTGCAGGTTGGGCAGTTCCAGCAGCGAGATCACGCCTTGGCCGTTCGAAGCCGTGCGCAGCAGGTCCTTGGTCTCGAACTGCGGCAGCCCGAAGAACTCCCCGCCGCCCTGGGATTCCAGGGTGATGAGGCTGCGCAGGATCACGCCGGCGGTGGCCGCCGACAGCCCACCGATGGCCTTCAGCTCGGCTTTGCCCTCGTCCGAGGTGAGGTATTGCAACAGGTGCCGCAGGTCGGCCAGGTCGTCCAGCCAGAGCTGCTTGGTGTCGGCGTAGTGGAACACCAGCCCGAGCGACGACTCCTGGGTTTCGTTGAGTCCCAGCACCTTCGACAGCAGGATCGGCCCGAAGGACGAGATCGTGGCGCGCAGCGGCACGCCCGTCCCGACCCCGCCGAGGGAGTAGAACTCGACCGGGTTGCCCTCGGGCTTCCAGTCCTGGCCGATCGCCTGGGTGCGCGCCAGCAGCTTCTCACTGGGCGTGCCCGGCAGCGCGATGCCGGACAGGTCGCCCTTGATGTCGGCGGCGAACACCGCAACACCCGCCTTCGAGATCTGCTCGGCCATGAGCTGCAGGGTCTTGGTCTTGCCGGTGCCGGTCGCGCCGGCCACGAGGCCGTGCCGGTTGAGCATCGACAGCGAGATGCGGATCTTGGTGTCGGGGACCGGTGTGCCGTCGTTCATCAGCACGCCCAGTTCGATGGACGGAGTGCTGAACGTGTAGCCCTTGGTGATGGCGTCGATGTCGGGACCTTGCGTCATGACGGCACTCTATTGCCGTCCGGCAAGGCGCGCAGTAGGGGTGGGGCCGGGGGCCGACCAAGCCAGCCGACCCGACCCTCGGCAAGCCGCCCGGTATCGGCCCGCTTCAGCCATCCCCGCTACCTCTCGCCCCTTCGTCTGGCCACCCCAACCGCCCCCTGACCGCCATGCCTCCCCGCTGCCCCTGGCCAACCCCCACCCACACCCCTCCGGGCCACACAAGGCCAGCACCCGGGCCGATCCCAGGCGGGGCTGATGAGGCAACTGGGTAGAGACTTCGCGGGCAAGAGGCACCCCGGGGGCGTCGCTACAATGTCGCGGTGATCTTCAAACGCGTCGGCGATTCGCGTCCCTATCCCGAGCACGGGTACGTCCAGAAGCAGTGGGCGGCGATCGCACCGCAGCAGGTCCGGCTCGACCAGTTGGTGACCACCAAGCGGATCCTCGATCTGGAGCAGTTGCTGGAGGAGGATTCCACCTTCTACGGCGACCTGTTTGCGCACGTGATCAGCTGGCGTGGCGACCTTTACCTCGAGGACGGGCTGCACCGCGCGCTGCGCGCTGCCCTGCAGCAGCGCCAGACCCTTCATGCCCGGGTTCTGGAACTGAAGTAGGCTGGGCGCTGACCTAACCGACCAGGAGCTGCCGTGGTGCGTTCGATCGTCCGAGTCCTGAAGACTCCGATCACCCTGATCGCCCTGGTGTGCCTGGTGGCTTACACGGCGGCGTGGGGTTGGGCGAACACGCTCGCCCCTGTGCCTCCGCTGCCTCCCGAGCCCTGCGTGGTGCGTCAGGTCGGGCCGGAACTCACGACGCGGGACGTCACGATCCGCATTCTGAACGGTGGGTTCAGCGGCGGCGCGGCTCGGCGGATGGGCACAGTGCTCCGCTCGNTGGGGTTCAACACCGTCAAGATCAACAACACCGATCAGCGGATCGCCACCACCACGATCGTGGGTCGGTCCCCGGACGATCCGCAGGTGAAGCTCGTGGCCGGCTTCTTCAAGAAGCCCGTCGTCAAGGGCGACAACCGCATCGACGGGACCGTCGACGTCCTCATCGGTGCCGTCTTCCCGGGGTACACGCCGAAGCCCGCCACCAAGATCGCACTTCCGNGACGGGAAGGCGTGCCTGCCCAAGTCGACCGCGTCGCCCATGGCGACGGCTCCTCGACCCCGAAGCCGTCGCCCAAGAAGTCCTAGGCGTCGCCAGCGGCCCGCTCCTGCTCGGCCTCGTCGCTCCAGCGGACGAGCCGGCCGCCCCGTCCGACCTGCCGGAGGCGTTCCTCGACCCGATGCCGGTGGACCGCCGGGACCACCATCAGCAGCTCATCGCCCTGCCGGATGACTGTGTGGGAGTTCGGCGTGAACGGCTCGGACTCCCGCAGGATGAGCGACACCACCGTGTTGGGCGGCAGTCGCAACTCGGTAATCGTCACCCCGTGCAGCTTCGAACCGGCGGGCACGGTGATCTGCATGAAGTCGGCCTGGATCCGGTCCAGGGGCGCCACCTCGACCTCGATGTCGACCGGGTCGTCGTCGTGGGCCACCTGCAGCCTGCGGGCAACCCAGCCCAGGGTTGGGGCCTGCAGCAGCGTGAAGACGACCACGAACACGAACACCATCTCGAAGATGGCGGGCGCTCCCGGCAGCCCCGCGGCGAGCGGGATCGTCGCCATGATGATCGGGACGGCGCCGCGCAGGCCCGCCCACGACACGAACGCCTGCTCGCGCCAGGGCATGCGGAACCACACCGCGCAGGCGATGACCGACAACGGCCGGGCCACGAGGGTCAGGAANCAGCCCCCAACGATCCCGTCGATCACCCACTCGGTCGTGATGGGCGCCACGGTGGCCAGCAGGCCGAGCATCACGAACAGGCCGATCTGCGCCATCCAGCCGATCCCCTCGGCGAACGAGCGGGTGGCGTTGCGGTGCGGCAGGTTGGAGTTGCCCAGGATCATCGCGCAGACGTAGACGGCGGCGAAGCCGGACACGTGCAGGTAGACCCCGCTGCCGTACGCCAGCAGCGCCCAGCCGAACGCGGCCAACGGGTAGAGGCCTGAGGCCGGCAGGGCCACCCGGCGCAGCACCTGCACGCCCAGCACTCCGATCAGCACGCCGAGCGCGACGCCGAGGACGAGCTCAATCGCAATCAGGCCCACCATCTCGGGCACGCTGCCGGCCGAGTGACCCAGGGCAAGCTCGGTGCCGGTAGCGACCAGGAGGACGACCGGGGCGTCGTTGAAACCCGACTCCCCCTCGAGGATGCTGCGGATCCGCCCCGGGAGCGGCACCTTGCGAAGCACCGAGAACACCGCGGCCGAGTCGGTTGGGGCGGTGATCGCCCCCAACAGGAACGCGGTCGCCAGGTCCAGGCCGAGGACGAAGTGGGCGAACAGGGTGATCACGCCGACAGACACCCCGACGCCGACCGTCGCCAGCAGCCCAGCCAGCGAGAGGGACGGACGGATCTCCGACCAGCGGGTCGTGAGGCCACCCTCGGTCAGGATCAGGACGAGGGCCGCGAACCCCAGGTCGTGGGCGAGTTGGGCGTTGTGGAACTCCACGACGGTGCCCAGCCCCAGCCCGAGACCGAGGAACAGCAGCAGCGACGGCAGGCCCAGCCGGGCACCCAGCCGGGCCGCGGCGATCGCGGTGAGCAGCACGGCCGCGCCGATCAGCAGCAGCGCGTCCGTCGTCACCTGGTTCCCTTCCCTTTAGCCCACCCTAGAGGAGCGGCGCCGGGGACGGGTCAGGCGCTCACCCCGGGAACGCGTCAGAGGCCTTGGCCGCCTCGACGACGGCAGCCAGGCCGCCGCCCACCTGGGCGGTGACGGCCGCCGCGACCGCCCCCTCGACCAACGGGCCGGGGGCGAACCGGACGCGGTCGGGATCGACCATCTCCAGCACCGACTCCACCGTCATGGTGGCCGAACCCAGGTCGGTGAGGATCGCCACCTCGTGCCCGTCGGCCAGCAGCTCCTCGACGGCCCCGTACACCTTGTCGAACGAGGTCCCCAGGTCGCCGTCCTCGGTGCCGCCCGCGGCCCGGAACGCGACGTCCCGGGCCATCTGGGAGGCCAGTTCGACCACGCCTTCGGCCAGTTTCACCGAGTGCGACACGATCACCAGCGCGACCGCCATGGGTCTCCTTTCAGCCGGTTGGTCCGGTACTCAACCGGCCTCGGCGGCGTCGGCGGCACAGGCCAGCAGGTACGCGGTGGAGGTGGCGCCTGGGTCCTGGTGCCCGATCGACCGCTCCCCGAGGTACGAGGCACGCCCCTTGGTCGCCTTCATCGGGATCGTGGCCTCGGCTCCCTCGGTGGCCGCGGTCGCGGCGGCCCGGAGCGCCTCGGCGGCGCTGCCGCCGCCCTGGGCCACTCCCTTGGCGGCCTCGATAGCCGGGGTCCAGGCGTCGACCATGGTCTTCTCGCCGATCGTGGCCTTGCCGCGGGCCACGATGCCCTCCAGAGCCGCCTCGAGCAGGGCCACGACCCCGGCCGCGTCGACGTCGGCTTCCGTCGCCTTCGCCGCCCGCATGTACGCGGTGCCGTACAGCGGCCCGGCCGCCCCGCCCACCTTGGACATCAAGGTGGCCGCCACGAGCTTGAGCACCCCGGCGACATCCTCGGGCGGGGACTCGTCCAGCTTCGCGACGACGGCCTTGAAGCCGCGGTCCATGTTCTCGCCGTGGTCACCGTCGCCGATGGCGCGGTCGAGATCGATCAACTCCATGCGGTGTTCGGCGAGCGTGGCCTGGGCGCGCCGAGTCCAGTCGAGCGCCCAGGCCAGGCCGAGCGGATCTGCCATCACAGCCCGCGCCGCATGGCCGCGGTGTGGACGGGCGCGTCCCACAACTCGGTCAGTTCGTCGTCCAGCTTGAGGACGGTGATCGAGCAGCCCTGCATCTCCAGCGAGGTGATGTAGTTGCCGACCAGCGACCTCGCGACCTCCAGCCCCGCCGCTTCGAGGCGCTCGCGGGCGTGGTTGTAGACGATGAACAACTCCGATTCGGGCGTGCCGCCCATCCCATTGACGAACAGCAGCACCTTGCTGCCCTTGTCCAGCTGCATGTCCTCCAGGATCGGGTCGACGAGCATGTCGGTGATCTGGTCCGCGGTGGCCATCGGGACGCGATGCCGGCCCGGCTCGCCATGGATGCCGATGCCGATCTCGATCTCGTCCTCGCCCAGGTCGAAGGACGGCTTGCCGGCGTGCGGGACGGTGCAGGCAGTGAGCGCCATGCCCATGGAGCGGACGTTGTCGTTGACCCGGGTGGCGATGGCCAAGACGCCGTCCAGGTCGTCCCCGCGCTCGGCGGCCGCGCCGGCGATCTTCTCGACCATGACCGTGCCGCCGACGCCGCGGCGTCCGGCCGTCCAGGTTGAGTTCTCGACTGCGACGTCGTCGTTGACGACGATCGCCTTGACGACGATGTCCTCCATCTCGGCCATCTCGGCTGCGGTCTCGAAGTTGAGCACGTCGCCGGTGTAGTTCTTCACGATGTGCAGGACGCCCTTGCCGCCGTCGACGGCCTTGGTGGCCTCGAGGATCGGGTCGGGNGTCGGCGAGGTGAACACCGCGCCGGGGACGGCGGCGTCCAGCATGCCCTTGCCGACGTAGCCGGCGTGCAGGGGCTCGTGGCCCGAGCCGCCGCCGGAGACCAGGCCGACCTTGCCCTGGACGGGCGCGTCCGCGCGAACCACGTAGTCAGGATCCAAATGGACGGTCACGATGTCGGCGAATGCCGCGCCGAACCCCTTGAGGGTCTGCGGGACGACGTCGGCGGGATCGTTGATGAGCTTCTTCACTGAACACTCCTTCGCACACGATGGTGGACAGTGCCTACTCTGCCGCGAAGCCCTGCTGCACGAAAGGGTGGCGGCCGCGCACAATCGTGCACGGGCGCTACCGGTGGGCGCGCCGACGTTCAGCGCGGTTGCCGCAGGCGAGGGGCGCTGGTTGAGTGTCGGGGATGATCCCGTACGAGCAGCTGTCCAGGGAGCAGCAGATCGAGGCGCTGCGCCGCGTCGCCTTCGCTGGGGCGGCCGCGTTCGGGCTCGACGTGGCCGCCCTGGAGTTGGTGATCCACGGCTACAACACGACGTTCCGGGTCGACGTGGCTGACGGCCGGCGGTTCGCGCTGCGGGTCAATACCAGCTCGCAGAGCACGCCCGCGAACCTGCGGGCCCAGCTGGCGTGGCAGCACGCGTTGCGCCTCGAAGCGGGCGTGCTCGTCCCCGATCCGCTGGCGAGCCCGGACGGACGGTGGCACGTCACCGTCCCGTCGCCGGAGTTGGGCCGGGACGCGACCGTCGTCGTGAACAGTTGGCTGGAGGGCGAGGATGTCGGCGCGGGGAGCATGGAGCCGGCGATCGCCGAGGTGCTCGGGGCCACGATGGCGCGGATGCACGCCCACGCCGAGGGCTGGACGATGCCGCCGGGTGCCGCCCTGCCGGTCTTCGACGAGCCGCTGTTCGGGGACGAGGATCTGCTGAGCGGTCGGGAGCTGCCCGGCGACGGGGCGGCGGTGATCGCCGCAGCGTTCGCGCGCTCCCGGGCCGCCTTCAGTGACGCCTACGCCGGTCAGCGGACCATCCCGCTGCACGCCGACCTGCACGGCGCGAACCTCAAGTGGCACGCCGGACGGCTCGCGGTCTTCGACTTCGACGACGCCGGGATGGGGATCCCGCTGCTTGATCTGGCGATCGCGTTGTTCTACTTGCGTGACGAGAACCCGGCGCCCGAGACGGCGTTGGTGCGCGGGTATGCCTCGGTTCGTCCGCTGCCCGAGGGGAGGCCGAGCACCTGGNAGGGGATGGTCGCCGCCCGGCAGTTGCTGCTGGCCAACGCCCTGCTGGCCTCGTCCAACGCCGAGTGGCAGGCCGACGCCGCGGACTACGTGGACGTCACCGTGGACCGGCTGCGGCATTGGCTGGCCACCGGCCGCTTCACCCGCGCGCTACCGGCCTGATCGATTCGCCCCGGTCGCGCCGCTGGCATACAATCGCCGACGGTGGCGTGTCCGAGCGGCCGAAGGAGCGCGCCTCGAAAGCGCGTGTGGGTTCTGCCCACCGTGGGTTCAAATCCCACCGCCACCGCCGATGGGGCTTCCGAGAATCGGGAGCCCCGTTCCGACGAAAGTCGCTGTGATCTCGCCCGTTCCCCGGACAGGGGCGGGCGAGTTCGCGTTTCGGGGCTCTGCGGGCGCGGGTCGTCAGCTCTGTGAGGACGGCCTGCTCAATCAGGCTGTGAGTCGTTGGGGCCCCGTCGTGACAGCGCACCGGTCGACCTGCTGATCCTCCACGCGATACTGGGGACGTGAGTCCCCCTTCGATCAACGACCTGCTCGTGGCCGCCTATGAGCGCCACGACCTTTCGGATGACGCGCGGTGGCAGGCGTACTCGGTGGCGGTGCTGTGCCTGGCGCTGGGGACGGGTGCCCTCGGCCCAGTCCCGGAGTCGTTGGCGCGGCGGGCGCTCGACCTCTGGCAGACCCCGGGGGCGACGCTGCCGTGGAGCCCGTCCGGGTCTCGCTCTGGGAGTACCTGGACGAGAAGAACGGGAACAGCACCACCATCGCCGACCCGGAAGACCACGCGGCGCGCACCGCCCTGTGCGGAATGTTCGAGGAAGAGTCGCGCCAGGACGCGCACGACGGGGCCGAGTGGGCGGACTTCATGCTCGCCGACGGCTGGCAGCCCGACGGGTACGTCCGGGAGATCCTTTCCTTGACCGACGAGGCGCTGCGGCATCTCCTCAGCGAGCAGTTCGCGCTCCTGGGGCGCTCAGCGGCACCCGGACTGCTGGCTGTCGTCCGCCATCCCGGGACGAACGCCCAGGTCAGGTTCGAGGCGGCCCAGGCAGCGGTCTGGCTCGGCGAGACCGGGGAAGCGGCGGACGTGTTGATCAAGGCGGTGGAGACCGACTCGGGCCTTGCCCCGGCCACCGCCAGTCAACTCGCCAGAGGGCGCGTGGAACGCGCGGTACCGGTCGTGGCTCGGGCGTTGGAGCAGTGCGACATGAGAGACCCGGTCGCGGTGACCGCCTTGTCGGACGCGCTGCGCGAACTCGGCGGGCGCCCGACGGAAGACACCCTCAGCCGCATTGAGCGCGAAGCGCCCGACTGGCTCGCTCGGACCCTCCTTCAGGACTGGCGATCCGCGCCCCCGTCCTAGTCGAGGCCGAAGTTCGCGCGTGTGCAGTCGCTGGTGTCGGCCAGGGCCCCGTAGACCCCGAAGTAGCCGTCGTCGGTCAGGTGGAACGCCGCGCCGTGGGCGTCCCTCGCGAAGAGGTCCATCCCGGAGCCGGCGCGCTGCGGTTCGCCGAGGGCTCCGAACCCCTGGGTGGTGAGCACCTGGTTGAGCGAGGCCTTCACATCGGGCCAAGCGGGATCGGTGAACACGTCCTCCCCAGGCCGCTTCGGGTCGGGATCGAAGTGCCCGGCGGTGTAGGTGCACGCCCCCTGCTCCCAGGCGGGGCCACGCTGGCGCGGCGCCGCATAGCTCGGGACGAGCGGCGCCAGCGCCGTCTTGAGGTCGGCGGCGATCTTGTCGTACCGGGCCACCGCATCCCGGGGCGGCAGCGGGGTGGGCTTCGCGCACCCGCTCAGGACCAGCGAAACTCCCGCGACCAGGACGACCAGGGCGAGCCCCGGCGCCACAGGGTGGTGTCTCTGACCATGGTTCGACTCTAATCCGGGGCCCTCGGCCCGGCCTACGCGGTGAGCGAGGCGATGACCTCGTCGGCGCGGACGTCCTGACCGGTGGCGCGGAGCAGGTCGATCAGTTCGCCGGCCACCTCGGCGCGCGGCGCCTTGAGGTGGGCCATCGTGAACCCCTCCAGGGCCGACTCCAGCGACCAGACGGCGCCGTCGGTGTCGGCGGCTTCCCGCTGCAGCCGTCCGGCCAGCCAGAAGGCGTGGGCGGCGTCGCCGAGCCGCCCGGCGTTGGCGAACTCCTCTCCGGCGCGGCCCGCAGCGGTGATCGCCTGCGGCAGGTCACGGCCGGTCGCGCGGGCCGCCGGGCTGGCGGCGAGGATCCGGGCGAAGGTGTCGAGGGCGGAGGCGCGCAGGGCGGCCGTGATGGTCCGCTGGACGGCGGCGAGGTCGTCGCTCAGTTCGTCGGTCCGGACGTGCTCCAAGCGCGCCAGCGCGCCCTCGATCTCGGCCAGCAGGGTTCCGGTGTCGTCCAGCGCCGCGGCCGAGGACGCCCACGCCACGAGCACCGGGACGACCACGTCGTCCGCCGCCCCGCCGGAGCGCAGCAGCGGCACCGCCCGCGCGTAATGGACGTGGGCCGCCTCGTCGTCGTGGAGTTCCTGGGCGCAGTGCGCGGCCTCTGCCCACGCGATCCCGGCCTCCTCCAGCAGGCCCTCGGCCTCGGCGGCCGTGGCCGCTCCGGCGTAGGCCGACGCCGCCTCGGTGTGGTTGCCGGCGGCCTCGAACCCTCCNGCCCGGGTGGCGAGCGCCGCGTAGCCGGTGGGGGCGACCTCGTCCGCAGCCTCGGACGAGCCGGCCAGCCGGCTGTCCAGCGACACCTCCTCCGGCTGGGGCTCGGCGGCGGTGGCACCGCGATCGTGACGTCGAGGTCCAGGCTCACCCCGGCGGGCNCGAGCCGTCAGCGCCCGCGTCACCTGGCGGGCGTAGTAGTCGGTGCCGGCCCGGCTGTCGAACTGTGCGGCCAGCGCGGCGGCCTCCCGCTGCGTCCAGGCGTGGAGATCGCCCACGGTGCCCAGGCCCGGTTCGCGCAGCCCGGTGGCAAGGTCGGCACTGTCCAGATTCGCCGAGAGGCCCGCGAGCACCCCGATCAGGAAGCGCAGCCGGAACAGCGGGGTCGAGGCGCGGGTCAGCAGCTGGGGGTAGTCGTCGCGCAACCGCCGCAGCGCCCGGTCCAGGTGCCCGCCGCGGGCCAGCAGCTCGAATTCNTGGCCGCGGGCCGGGGCGAAGTCGGAGGTCAGGGGNTCGAACGTCGCGCGGGCGCGATGGTGCGAACGCGTCGCCAGTGCGGCATCGCCCACGTTCAGGGCGGCCAGGGCCAGCGCGTGGAACGTGCGGGTCGGTTCGAGGTTGCAACTGCCCTGCTGAGTCGTCCCGAGTTCCACCGCCTCGGCGAACCGCCCGTTCTCGGTGAAGTAGTCCACCTGCTGGCCGATGCAGCAGGCCGCGCAGTCCTCGAACCCGTCGACGGGCGTGGCGGCCCACTCGCGTCGCAACCGCTCGGCGGACGGGTCGCCGGCATGCCAGGCCCAGCGGAACGTGCACATCGCCACCGCCGCGCGGCCGTGCCCGGCCAGGTCGTAGCGGCGGCTCATGTCGTCCAGGAACGCCCGGGCCTGCTCCAGGCTGATCTGGGGGTAGTCGGACAGGTCCCCGGCCACCCACTTGAACTCCCAGTACAGGTTGTGCTGGTCGGCGGCGTCGAACAGCTCGGGGTGGCTGTCGTAGAGCCGCAGCAACCGTGAGAACGGGACGAACGACTTGTCGCCCTCGTTGGTGAACGTGTAGACCTCGACCAGGTCCAGCAGCGCCTCGGCCAGCTTCTCGGCGGGCCCCTCGGCCTCGATGCGCCGGGCGACCGCCTCCGTGCCGGCCGTGCGCGCCGGACCGTACGGCAACCGGCGCAGAGCCTTCAGCTCACGGGTGGCTTGTTCGATGCTGGACATGGGGACTCCTGAGGTTCAGCGGGGTCACGCAGGGAGTTGCTGAGCAGGACGCTCAGCGCGTCGTTCAGGGCGGCCGCCTCGGCGCTGCGAAGGCCCTCGCCGGCCATCAGCACCGCCGACAGGTACAGCGAGCGCAGGCCGGCGGCGAACACGTCCGGCTCCCTGGCGGCCAGCAGTTGCCGCACCACGTCGGAACGGTCGTTGAGCGCCAGCGTCCGGCTCCGGGCGGGCCGCTGGGTGGCGAAGGAGTCCAGCAGCCCGTCCCACAGGCCCGGCGTGGCCTCCCGCTCCCGGTCGAGGTCGCGGCGATGCTCGCCCTCGGGGTCGCGCAGCAGGACGGCGGGGACGACGTCCGGCTCGAACTCACGGACGATCACGTCGCAGTCGTCGCCGGCGAGCACGTCCCGGGCCGTGGCCAGGGCGGCAGCCAGCTGACCCTCGCGCAGCGGATCGGGCAGCCGCAGCACCTGGCTGACGTCGCCCGCGGTCAGCTCGCGCACGTCGAAGCCCGGCCGGCGGCGCAGCCGCTCCATCAGGTCGGCGTCGTAGACATACCCGGCGTTCACCACGACCAGCCCCTGGGCGCGGGCGACGGCGGCGACCCGTCGGTAGGCCTCCGTGGTGGCGGCGTAGCGCACGGGCCCTGCTCGGCCNACCTGGGCGAGCGTGTGCGCCCCGTCGGTGGTCTCATAGGGCAGGATCCGGGCGACCAGATCGAGCATGTCGTCGTCGGTCAGCGCCAGCGCCCGCAGCGCGAGGTGGTGGGTGTTGATGAACCGGCGAGCCAGGGACGAGCGCTCACCCAGCGTTGCGGTCGCCCACGCCTTCAGTTGGTCCCCGAGCGCCTCCCGGGTGGCGAGCAGGATCTCGTCGTCGTGCAGTTGCTCGCGCGAGGCGGTGGGGGCGAGCACGTCGGAGTTCAGCACCGCGCGCACGAAGAAGGCCCAGTCGGGCAGGATCCCGTCGATCCGCGGGCCGAGCAGCATCCGCTTGGTATAAACCCGGTGCCGTCCCGAACCCGGCGAAATGGCTTGTGGGAGGATGAATGCCACGCCCGAGACACCGGCCAGCGGCACCTCCAGGTCGATGTGCCCCAGGGGCGTGAACCCGAACGTCCGCTCGCAGTAGGCGGCCAGCGCCTGCCCCCGCGCGTGACCGGACGGGTGCTCGGCGCGCCACGGCAGCACCGGTTCGGTGACCCGCCGCCAACGCCGGCCGAGGCCGGCGACGTCGACCGCGACAGCCACGTCGAAGGGCAACAGCGAACCGAACTCGTGGGCGAGCCCGACCACCGTGTCGTGCTCCAGCCAGTGCTCGACGCCCGCCCGGGCCCGCAGCCGGACGGTCGTGCCGACCTCGACGGGGCCGGCCGGTTCGGCCAGGTCGAAGGTGCCGTCGGCGTAGCCCGTCCAGCGGATCGGGGCGGTCCCGGGCCGCATGGACTGCGAGGTGACCTCGATCCGGTCGGCGACCATGAACGCCGCCAGCAGGCCGATCCCGAACTGGCCGATGAACTCGGCCCGGCCGACGCCGAGGCTCAGGTCGCGTTTGGAGGAGTTGCCGATCGTCGCCAACAGATCGCGCGCCTCGCGCGCCGTCAGGCCGGCCCCGGTGTCGGTGATCTCCAACTGCGGACGGCCGGCTTCGTCCGTCCCCGCGGCCAGGCGGACGGTCGCCGGTGCGTCCGGCTGTTCCTTGGCCCGGGCGGTGAGGGCGTCGACGGCGTTCTGCAGCAGTTCGCGCAGATAGACCTGCGGCCCCGAGTAGAGGTGGTGGGACAGCAGGTCGACCATGCCNCCGAGGTCGACCTGGAACCGGTCGGGGGCGGCGGCGTCACTCACTCTTGTACGCGGCGGCGGCCTCCGGGAAGGTCTCGTTCAGCTTGCCGAAGAACTGGCTGCCGGTGTTGATGACGGTGACCAGATGCTGCTGCAACTGCTGGTCGGTGAGGCCGTACTCGTAGTCGACGGTGTGCTCGACGTGCACCCGGACCTCGCCCTCGTCCGTGCGCCGGGCGTAGGTCTTGGGCCAGAGCGTCTCCTCGTTCCAGTCCGAGCAGACCTGCTGCGCGTGCGCGTACGCGGCCTCGGGGAGCTTGCCGTACCAGGTGCCGCGGACGTAGAAGATCTCGCTCTGCTGGCCACGGGTCAGGAAGTAGAAGAATCCGTCCTCCCAGCCGCCGTTGACCTCGCCGTCCTCGTCGACGTGGTAGCGCCACGACTGCGCCTCCAGGGCGGCCTTGATGCGCTCGTTGGACAGCGGCGCCAAGGCCGCGGCGGGGGTGTCCGGCTTGTTGAAGAAACCCATGGGTACTCCTCGGGGTCGTGTGGGAGGGTCTGACGAGGCTACTCCACCGAGAGCCCGGACGGCAGCGGGGCCCAGCCGGCGGCCCCCTGGGCGCCCGGCCACCCCGGCCGGTCGGCGCGTCGGCCCTTCCGCCGGGCGGGTCGGACGGTCTCCTCCCAGGCCGTCCCGGTGTGTCAGGGGGCGCCGTATGGTGTGGTTATGGGGGTGTCCGACGGAGGAATGAATGCGCCAGCGGACCGTCGCCGCGCTGATCGGCGCCACCTACGGCACGCTCTCCGCGCTGTGGGTGATCACGCGCCGGGTTGCGGTGCGGGCTTTCGCCACGCAGCCACTGCTCACCACGGTCGATACACCGGACACCCGGCCGACCGATCTGCGCGCCGTGGCGCGCACCACCGGCGTGTTGTGGGTGTTTCTGGCGAATAGCGCGGCCATCGGGCTCGTGGCGGCGCGCGGGTTCTCACCCACGCTGGCCGCCCGGCTGCCCCGGCTGCGCATGCCACTGCCTCGTGCCGCGAGCCGGGCGGGGGCGCTGCTGTTCGTGATCGATGCCACCTGGTGCACGCTGGCGCTGATCTTCAATCCGGGGTATCGGCCGTTCTTCCTCCCACCGAAGAGAGGGGCGCGACTGGCAACGCAGGGGCCTTATGCGCTCGTCCGCCACCCGCGATATGCCGGCGAGGCCGCGTTCAATGTCATCCTCCCGGTCTTCACCGGCTCGTGGCTGCCCTTGCTCGGAGTGCTGGGCTGGCCGGCCCTCCACGCCCAGGCCCGGCGGGAAGAAGAATGGCTGCTGCGAGCGGCACCCGAGGCCTATCGCGACTACTCCGCCCGGGCCGGCCGGTTTCCCCGCGGGTGGCCAGGCTGAACAGACAGGCCGATTGATTCCGGCCCTGTTCTGTCCGACGTCCACCCACCCCCGGTCATCTCGTGGACCCGCGGGGGCCACTACGCTACGACGATCCCCAAGGAGCACCTGTGACCCAACTCCCCTGGCCGAACTGCGGGTCCGCGAAGCACGGGCTGCCGAGGAACTCGAACCCCTGCTGCGCACCCCGTTCGATTCCGGAGCGCTCGCGCTCGCCGAACTCGTCCGCCGGTTCGACGAGCTGATCGCCCGGTACGCCGCGGACGCGTGGGATCCGACCCGGCTCGTCGTGGCCCGTGCCCGGCTGCGCCGGGCGCTGGTGCTGTCCCGGCTGGACGAGGACGACCGGGCCCTGGCGGAACTGCACAGCCTGACCGAGGACTGCCTGGGCGCGCCGGACGACGACCTGGCCGAGGTCGGGCTGGACGCCCTGCGCGCCCACGGCCGGCTCCTGCAAGCCCTGGGACGCACCGCGGACGGCGTCGCCGACCTGCGCCGCGTGATCGCCGCGAGCGCCGCCGCGACCCACCCCGGCATCCGGCACACCAACGTGCTGGCCCAACGGGACCTGATCCTCTGGCAGCAGCAACAGGCCGCAGCCGACGGTGCGCTGGGCCTGTTGCGCGTTATCGCCGCGTGCGACGACCTGATCGCGGCTCATCTGGACAGCCCGCACGCCGGCGAGGCGTGGAACGTGCTCTCGGCGGCCCGGACGAAGGCCGACGCCCTCTCGCGGCTCGCGCGGCTGGAACTGTCCGACGATCCCCAACAGGGCCCCGCGCACGGCGACCCGGGCGCAGCGGACGCCGAGGCGGACGCCCTGGCCGAGCAGATGTGGCAGCGCTACGCGGCTGTCGAAGACGTCGAGGTGCGCGACCAGGTGGCCCGGTTCCAGCTGGACCGGATGGACGACTGGGCCGAACCCGACCGGGTGCTGGCCGCGGCGGATCGCGTGCTGGGCCTGATCGCGCAGGGCCCCAGCCCGGTGCTGCACCGCGCCATGGGCTACGCCTGGCGGTACAGGGCGTGGGCGCAGCGGGCGCTCGGCGACCCGCGCGGCGCGCTGGTGACCCTGGACGACCTGACCGAGCACCTGGGCGGCAGCGACGATCCGGACCTGTGGACGAGCATCGTCGGCGCCACCCTCGATCGGGCCCGGATCCTGCGCCGGTTGGGTCGCGGCGAGGAGGCGCTGGACGCGCTGCTCGCCACCGAGCCGTTCGCGGATCGTCCGGGCGTGACCGAGGACGTGCGCTACCTGGTCGCCCAGAGCCTGGATCTCGCCGCCGAGCTGCGCGCCGACGCCACCCCGGCCGCCGTGGCGGATCCCCAGGACGGCCGTCAGGGGCTGGACGTGAATGCCGTCGTCGATCGCACCCAAGCGCCACTGGAGGCGAGCGAGGTGGCCTATGCCGAGGCGGTCGACCGGCTCGTCCGGCGGTTCGCGGACGATCCGAGCCCGCGGATCCGCACGCTGATCATCGGTGCGCTGCTCACCCTCGGCGTCCACCAGCGCGACCGGCGCCACATCGACGCGTCGTTGGCCACGTACGAACGGCTGTACGGGCTCTACCCCGAGCGCACCGACGAGGCCGGTGAGGAGCTGCTGGCCCAGTCCCGCCTCAACGCCGGGTTCATGCTGCTGGTTCTGCTGGAGCGCCCCAAGGACGCCCTGGCCGTCTACGACGACATGTTCGTCCGCTTCGCCGGCACCGTGACCCCGGCGCTGCGGGACACGCTGGCGAAGGCGTCCGCCTCCCGCCTGGCCTGCCTGAACCAGTTGACCCACGCCGGGGAACAGGTCGCCTACGGCTCCGAGGAACCCCTGACCGCGGCCGACCTGGACGAACTGGAGGCGTGGAAACGGCAGGCGATCGATGCGGGAGACGACCACGCGGCCGCCCTGGCACCGCTGGACCGGATCCTGGCCGGCCGACTGGATTCCCTGCACCCCGAACTGCGTCGCCGCTGCCTCGACGCACTCGTCCGCAAGGCGCACCACCTGGCCGAACTGGGACGCCTGGAGGAAGCGCTGGCGACCAACGACGCCGCCATTGCCCGCTACGGCAACGACCTGTCGACCACGTCGGAGCGGGACGTCGCGCTGGCGCTGGCCAACCGGGCCGTCAACCTCGACAAGCTGGGCCGCCACGACGAGGAGGTGCGGACCTACGCGCAGACGGTCGAGCGGTGGGCCGACTCTTCGATCCACGAACTGCGGCGCCGCGCCGCCTACGCCCAATCGCCCAGGCGTACANCGCTGGTCGACCTCGGCCGGCTCGCGGAGGCCGAGGCCGGCTACACGGCCGGCGCCACGCGCTACCTGGACGACCCGGTCCCCGGCGTCCGCCTGCAGGGTGCCAGGTCGGCGGTGAACCTGGGCGTGCTGCTGCGGGACGGGGGCCGCCACGAGGAGGCGGCGCGCTGGTTCGAGCGGGTGCTGCGGGCCTGTGCGGGGCAGGACGACCCGGGGCTGCGCCGACAGGAGGACGCGGCCCGCCGCGGACTAGAACGGACGAAGGTCGCCCTCGGCCAGGTGCCGGCCACGGTGCTTCGACCCTGGCCGCTGCGGGTGTGGCTCGCGCCGGCAGGGTTGGCGGGGCTCGTGCTGTTGTCGCTGTACCTGTTCGGGCTGTTCGCCCTGGTCATGGGCGTGAGCAAGGTGGGCGTGGACGGCGTCGTGGCCGCCGTGTTGTCCCCCGAGGGGGCCCGATCGCGTTCACGGTCGCCCTCCTCCTGGCCGCCAGCCTGGTGCTGCGGATCGCGCTCCTGCTGCGCTGCCGGATCGAGATCGGCCGGGACACCCTGGTGAGCAGGGGCTGCTGGGTCGCCGGACGTTTACCCGCGACGGCGTCCAGCAGGTGAGCGTGGTCTTCGCCCTCGCCGCCGTCGGGCGCCGGGTCAGCGTCCGTCAGGACGGCCGCACGCGCGAGGTCGGCATGGAGCTCTACCGAGCCGCGGACGCCGACCTGGTGGCGCGCTTCTTCACCGGCGGCTGACCACGGGACGGCGCCGCAGCAGGCGCAGGACGACCTCGTAGACGCCCGCTTCGGCGCCGAGGATCGGGTGCCGCCAGGCCAGGGCGCCGACGGCGCGCACCTCGTCCGCCCGCTCGGGAAACTGCATCCGCCAGTACGCGACCGCCCGCGAGGCGTGCCAAGGGTCGGAGACGATCCCCACCCGCGCCCCGGCCGGGATCGGCGGCGCGCCGAAGGCCACGTTCTCCCAGGTGGTGCTGGCCGTGGTCTCCAGGACGATCCGGCCAGGCGCCACGTCGTGGCGTCGCCGGGCATCGGCGGCCATGGTCTCGGCCTCGCCCCGGTAGCCGCTGAAGACCCACGTGGTGTCGGGCCCAGCGGCGGCCGCCGCCAGGTCCACCCGCCAGCGCTGCATCGCCGACGGCCAGCCGTGACGGTCCGCCGGGCAGCCGAGAACGAGCAGGAACTCCGGGGCGGCTCAGTCACGCCGGGCCTCGAAGAACTGCCGCAGCACCGCCCCGCAGGCGTCGGCCTCGACGCCGGCGACCACCTCGACCCGGTGGTTCAGCCGCGGGTCACGGACGACGTCCCACAAGGACGACACGGCGCCGGCCTTGTCGTCGAACGCCCCGAACACGAGCCGGTCGACCCGGGCGAGCACCAGGGCCCCNGCACACATGGTGCAGGGTTCCAGGGTGACCACCAGGGTGTGGCCCTCCAGCCGCCACTCACCGCCGCGTGCGGCGGCCCGGCGCAGCGCCACGACCTCCGCGTGCGCGGTGGGATCGTGGGTCAGCTCGCGTTCGTTGTGCGCCCGTGCGACGACCGCCCCGTCCGGGCCCACCACGACCGCCCCGATGGGCACGTCACCATGCGCCGGCGCGAGCCGCGCCTCTGCCAGTGCTTCGGCCATGGCCGGCTGCCACCGGTTCATCGCTCACTCGAACGAGGCCGCGACGACCCTCTTGAACTGGGGCCCGAACTTGATCCGTTCGGCGACCTGATCGGCCAGCACCGCGGCGTCCTCGTCGTAGTTGGACGCGATGGCTTCGAGCTCGAAGTCGTGCAGGCCCGAGTCGGCGAAGATGTCGAGGTCACCGGCGGGGAAGGAGTCCTCGTCCTCGTCCGGGATCTCGATGCCGAGGAAGTCGACCACGTCGCGGGCCAGCGGCCAGTCGCCGGCGGCGACCGCGTCCGACAACAGCACCTGGACGTGCTTGCCGCGCACCCGGACGATCACGAAGAACTCCGAGGCGATCGATACCAGCGCCGCCGCGCCCCCATCGCCGGGGATCCGGCGCAACTGGTCGATCAGTTCGTCGAGGTCGTTGGCCAGTTCGATGCCCAGCGCCAGCGCGACCGGCTGGCCGTCCTCTCGATACAGCCCGACCACCAGGTCGATGTCGTCCTCGGTGGCGTCGTCGGGGTAGTCCTCGTCCTCGTCCTCGTCGTCGTCGTCGGCTTCGTCATCGCGCAGCACCTCGACGCCCTCGTCCAGGTCGGACAGGCCCGGGCGGTCGTCGCCCCGGCCGGGCAGTTCGACCTCCAGCTCCTCGTAGCCGCTCACGACCACTCCCTCTCACGCTGCCCCCATCGTGTCAGATGAGGCCGACAACGCAAGCCCGGACGGGGTTCGCCCAGGGCCCCGGGTGTGCCAAGGTGAGCCTTGTGGAACTGCGCGTGATCGATCATCCCNTGGTGGCCCACAAGCTGTCGCTGCTGCGCAGCAAGAGCACGGCCAACCCCACCTTCCGTCAACTCGTGGACGAACTGGTGACCCTGCTGGCGTACGAGGCGACCCGCGAGGTGCGCGTGGGCGCGTGCGAGGTGGTGACCCCGCTCACCACGACCCAGGGCGTCAAGCTGTCCAAGCCGCTACCGCTCGTGGTGCCGATCCTGCGGGCCGGGCTGGGCATGCTCGAGGGCATGATGCGGGTGATGCCGACCGCCGAGGTCGGCTTCGTCGGCATGATCCGCGACGAGACCACCCTGCAGCCGTTCACCTACGCCGAGCGGCTGCCCCACGACCTGTCGGGCCGGCAGTGCTACGTGCTCGACCCGATGCTGGCCACCGGCGGCTCGCTGGGCGGGACCGTCCAGTTCCTGGTGGACCGGGGCGCCGACCACATCACCTGCATCTGCCTGCTGGCCGCGCCCGAGGGCGTGGAGAACATGCGCGCCCTGGTCGATCCTGTGGGCGTGCCCTGCACGCTGGTCCTCGCGGCGGTGGACGAGAAGCTGAACGAGGTCGGCTACATCGTCCCGGGGCTCGGCGACGCCGGCGACCGGCTGTACGGGCTGGCCGAGTAGGCCGGCGCGGGTTCGCCCGGCAGCGGCCAGCGCAACCACAGGACGAGGGCGATCGCCGTCAAGACGGCGGCCATCAGCAACCCCATCGGCAAGGCGATCGCGATCGAGCCGTCCACGACGAGCAGGGTGAACATCCCGACCAGGCCGTTGTAACACCCATGGAGGACGGCCGCCGCGAGCACGGAGCGGCGCCGGCGCACCCAGGTGAGCACGAACGCCAGCGGGAGGCACCAGGCGATCATCAGTGGGATCCCGATCGCCCACTGGGCGCCGTAGTTGTGCCCCAGCAGGATGATCGGGGTGTGCCAGAACCCCACAGCACGCCGGTCACCGCGGCCGCGCCGGCGTTGCCCAGCGGGGCGAGTTCGTCCGCCAGCACCCCGCGCCAGCCGTATTCCTCGCCGAACGCGAACACGGCGTTGAGCGTCACCCCGCCACGAGTCCCTGGAGGAGCCCCGAGGCCACCATCACCGGGATGGGCGGCAGGACGGTGCCGGCCGGCAGCGCCTGCCCGAACAGCACGACCAGGCGGGCCGCCAGTTCGTCCTGGGAGGCGGCCAGGTGGCCGGCCCCGGGGATCGCCAGCGCCCCGCCCAGCCAGGCCACGCCGAAGCCGAGTGCGATGACACCCAACACCACCGGCACCGCGACCGCGAGGTCGCCGAGATAGGAGGTCCAGAAGTCCCGGCGCAACCGGCTCCACTCGGCGGCCAGCAGGTGCCGGCGGCGCGCGAGGCGTTCCACGATCAGCCCCGCGACAAGCGGCATCGGCATGTAGAGGACGCCGACGAGCAGTTGGGCCCACACGGGGTGGTCGCCCCGAGCGCCGTCAGCAGCGTCCATAGCAGCAGCGCGATCGCGGCCGCGCCGCCGAGGGCGATCGCGTAGAAGATCGCAACCCGTCCCCAGTGCACGCCGGCCATCCCGGTCATGACAGGTCCCTGTCCTGCTCCGCGCGGCGGCCGGCGCGGGCCAGCCAGACCAGGACCCCGCCCGCCGCGGCGAACATGCCGCCGACCAGCCCGGGACCGGCCCACGGGCGGGCTCGTCCGTCGAGCGCAGCGGTGCGCCACAGCGTGTTCGCCGCGGCGACGGACGAGGCGGCAGCGGCAGCCGCGAGCGACCCGGCAGCCCTGGCCCCACCGGATCGGAGCACCAGGCCCGCCCACAGGGTCGGCAGCGCGGTCACGGCCAGGTCGGTCACCGCTGCCCGCGCCCGCGGCTCCCACCGGTCGGGGCGTCCGGCGAGGTCGAAGTGGGCGGGCAGTTCGTCCGGGAGTCGCCGGACGAGGTAGTGCGCCGCCACCGCGGCGGTCAGCGCGGCCAGCACCACCAAGGCGGCCAGGAACGCCCGCGGCGGGGTGGAGGCGAACGGCTCGTCCTCGGCGTCGGGCTCGATCAGCCCGAGCCGGACGGCGAACGCCCCGAAGTTCGGCGTCCATCCGCCCCCGAAGACCCGGGGCACGAACAGCCGTTCGTCGCGCGGGTTCCACCACGTGGCGGCGATCTTGCGTCCCGACGGAGGCCGGACGTCGTAGGGCATGCCCCGATCCGGNCCGTGCCGGGGATCGGGCTTGGCCGCGGCCTCCACCGGGCCGGCCGCAGCCAGCAGAGCGGCCACCGCTGCCTCGTCCGCGTCCGCGTCAAGGCGATCGAGCAGATCGGCGCGCAGGTCGCCGACGACTGCGTCGCACAGCTCGGGGTCGGTGGCGGCCGCCACCGCGTCCAGATAGGCCTGGACGGCCGCCCGCTGCGCGGGGGCGAGTTCGTCGAGGGTCGTGATCATGGTCAACCTCCCAGGATGTCGCCGACGGCCGGCCGACCGCCCGGAAGGCGGTGGTCATGGACGCCAGGGTGCGGACGCCGGCTTCGGTGAGCCGGTAGTACTTGCGCGGCGGCCCCACCGGCGACTCCTGCCAGGTGGTGGCCACCAGGCCCGCCTTCGCGAGGCGGGCGAGCAGCGGGTAGACGGTGCCGGCGGTGATGGCCAGCTCGGGGTGGGCGGCGAGATCGTCCACCAACTGGGAGCCGTAGCGGGGCTCCGCGGCGAGCAGCCCCAGCACGGCGAGCTCCAGCACGCCCTTGCGCAGCTGGCTGGCCCAGGCTTCCTGTTCGTTCGGCACAACTACACGGTAACGCCTGCTACCTTGCAATACAAGATTCCTGGCCAAGCACGTGTCCGGGGGCCCGAGCAGCTCCGAGAGAGCGGACGAAGGGTGCTCAACCTCCTGCGGCGGCCCAGCGCTCGCCCCCAGGCGCCTCAGCGGGCCAAGTCGTCGACCCGCTCGGCACCAGGCAGGTTCAGCAGCCCCGACGACGGCACGAGCAGCTTGCTGTGCCGCACCCCACTGCCGATGCACACCCAGGCGGTGTCGGCGACCGCGCCGTCCACCCACACCGGCCAACCGTCGGGAAGCCCGACGGGGTTGATCCCGCCGTACTCCATCCCGGTCGCCTCGACGGCGAAATCCATCGGCGCGAAGGACGCCTTGCGCGCCTCCAGGCGCCGCCGGACGACGTTGTTGACGTCCACCCGGCGGTGCGCCAGCGTCATGCAGCAGACGTGTTTGTCGACCCCCGCCCGGGTACCGCGGACGATCACGGCATTGGCCGAGGTCTCCAGCGGTAGGTCGTAGCGGGCGCACAACTGCTCGGTGTCGGCGAACGCCGGATCGATCTCGAACACCAGCGCCTCGGGGATCAGGTGGATCGCGGCCAGCGTCGGCGGCGCCAGCAGGTCGGGGCGCTCGGCCGCCGGGGCGGCGTGCAGGTGGTCGAACACCCGGCCAGGCTAGCGGCGGCCCTGCGTCCGTCCGTCCGTCTCAGGGTCAGCCCGCGACGTCAGTTCCCGGCCAGCCGCGTCAGCTGCCAGGGCGCCCCGGGGCCAGGACGACCACCCGCCCGGGGTTCACGACGCGGGATTTCAGCACGTCGGGGTCGCCGTTGAACGGCGAGAAGGTGGGGGCGTCGACGCAGCCCCAGTGGTGCAGCAGCAGCGGCGTGTCCGGGTAGGCGGCCGCCACCTGCAGGGCGCCGTCGAGGGTCAGGTGCCACTCGGAATCGGAGAAGTCGAAGAGGATCGCGTCCGGGGTCGGCCGGGTGAGGTGATGGTCGGGGATGAGCCGGGAGTCGCCGGGCGTCCAGATGACGGCGTCCGGGGTCTCGATCCAGAAGCCACAGGCGTCCCCGGGCTCGTGCCAGTGCTCGTCCTTGCCCGGGTAGTGGTTCTGCCACGCGTGATCGGCGGGGGTGAGCGTGACCCGCACTTCGCCCAGCTGGAACGACGCGCCGATGTCGTGGCCCTCGGCGGGCAGATCCTGCCTGGTCAGCAACTCGGCGACCCAGTGGGTGGAGTGGTAGACGTCGGTGGCGCCGCCCAGCGCCTCGCAGGTGGGTCGGCTGTAGTGGTCGTTGTCGGAGTGGGTGATCAGGACGGCGTCCAGGTGCGGCACGTCCGCGGCCGCGATCGGCGGCTCGCTCATGATCGGCATGTCGAAGCCGTGGGTGAGCGGGTCGAGCATGAACGTGGTGCCCCGGCTGTTGATCAGGAAGCTCGCCATGCCCAGCCAGCCGATCACGGTGCCGTCGATCGGTTCGAATGCTTCGGCTCCGAAGGGCTGGGTGGCTGGGGCCTTGGCCTGGTAGGGCTTCTCGGCGGCGTTGCGGTCGGTCATGGCCGATCGTCGCACGCCCTGTGACCGGGGGCAACGGACGCGAAAGAACCCGTGACGCCGATCTTCCGATCGGCGTCACGGGTGGATCCACATCCACTGCGAGCATAGGAATTCACGGTCCGTGAAGGGGCATCGGACCGGTCAACTGACCACTTTTCGACCGCTGGACGAAGCCTCGGGTCCCCACCGCCGGGTTGCCATTTCGTGGCCCTCTTCCTGAGGCCGGTCGCGGTGTGTCAGGGTGTGCCCGTGGACGAGGCTGGGCTGCTTGCCGAACTCCGCGAGTTACACCGCGGCAGAGGGGTGAGAAGGCCTGCCCTGCGCACCTGGTGCGGGCCCCAGCTGCGTGAAGCCGCCGGAATCGATGCGGAGATGAGCGACGCGGTGGCACGGGCCACCCTGGTCGAATTCCTGAAGGATCGGATCGGTTCCTTCCCCCGCGACCTGCGCTATCTGTTCGAGGTCGCATCCGGCATTTCGGTGGATCGCCCATTCCTGGAGCAGCGGCTCGCCCTGGCGGAAAAGGCGCTGGACCGGGGCCCGCGCGTGCTGCGCCGCCGGCTTCGCAGCGCCGAACAACTGCTGGCCGACGGACTGCTCCCCGACGAGCCGGACGCGGCCGGCGACCCCTTCGATCTGCGCGGCTGGGAATGGGTGGCCCAGGATTACCGGCTGCGCTTCGACCCCGAGCCANGAGTTCACCATCGTCCGCTCGATCCGGGCGTTGCGCCGGCCGCTGACCTCGATCCGCGAGATGTTCGTCTTCCCCATCCGGCCGGTGGGGATGCGGTCCTCGGGGCGGAGGGGCTGGCGGGCTGCCGCCTGATGACGCTGGAGCGCGAGAGCCCCAACGGCTGGGCCGTGGAATGGAGCCTGGACGAGNCCGCTGCCCCCGGTGCCACCCGAACGCTGGCCGTCCGGATCCGTCCGCCGGGCCGGCACGTGATGGCCCCGATCATCGGCATCGGTCCGCTCCGGCCGATGCGGCTGCTGCGGCTGAGCGTCGACTTCGGGGACCCGCCGGTCGCCAGCTCGGCCTGGCGGCTGGAGGGTGTGATGAGCACGCTGCTGCTCAACTACATCGACGGCAGCGAGCGGTACGACCCAGCCGTCACCCGTGAGGTGAGTGTCGAATTCGAGAACCCGAAGCCGGGGCTGATGTACGCCCTGGCCTGGGAGTGGGCGCCCGGCTGACTCTCCGCCTTCCTCCTCGCATCATCCTCGATGAGGAGGAGGTTAGGAGGACGCGTCCGAGTCGTCGCCGACGAGCGGACGCTGCAGCGCCTTCCTCGTCAGCCGGTAGCGGGTGAGCCGGCTTCCGCGGCCGGGCGTGTTGGGCTCGACGAGCCCATCGGCCTTGAGCGCCCGCAACCAGTATTCGGCTGTCTTGCCGCTCACGTCGAGCATCGCGCTCACGTCCGACTTCGCCAGCTCGCCGTGCAGTTCGAGGAGCCGGACGATCTGGATCCTTCGATTCCGACGTGGGCGGCGCCCACCCTCGGCATGAGTCGCCGCGTACTCCGACAGCGAATAGCTCGCGCCGCGGCGGATCCCAGTCTGGGTGATGAGTTCTCGCGCGACAAGGTCCTGGAGTTCCTTAGTCGCCCTCGTGCTGTCGGTGATGCCCGTGACTGCTCGATAGACCGAATTGGTCATCTGCTCGCCGCTGCGCATGAGCGCCAGGCCGAGACACTGCGATTCGCTCAGGCCCTCGCGGCCGATGTTCCGCAGCCATGCGACCGTCCCGTCGTCGAGCAGGCTGTGATTGGGGAATGTGACCTCGAAGGTCGTGGTGCCGTCCCTGAACCGTGGCGGACTCATGCCTGCGTCGCGCAATGCGGCGAACATCGCGCGTATCCCTGAGCCACGGTTCTCACATACCGTTCGGTCCTCGCCGGGCAGCTGAACGTCCTCAAGGATCTTGAGGAGGGAACTGTTGCGCGCCGACGACTTCCCNTCTTCGCCGAGGTGATCGATGTCAATGGCGCCGAACAGTCCGCCGGGATTCATGATGCGAATCCGATCCGGGTACATCTCGATCTGCACCTGCGTGCCACGGGAGCCGGGACTGAGGTCGCGGTGCACAAGCGCGTTCACGATCGCCTCGCGGAGTGCTTCGGGCGGGTACTCCCAGATGTCCCGCCGTCCCACGCCCGATACGAGAGCACGACGTTTCATATTTCGGTGAGTGATGGCGAGGGCCTCCGCGGCCATGACGGGAATCGCACCGTCGATGGATGCGTTGTCGAGGAATCGGAAGCCAGAGGCGTCGGAAACCCCGCTGGTGGTCGGGTAGTACACGAACGTGATGTCGAGTTGCGGGTAGAACTCCTGGGGATAGCGGCCGAGCGCGAGCAGTCCGCCAACTGTCGGGTGCTCCTTGCCGTCGCTTCCCCGGGCAATGACCTTGGTCATGCGCAGGATGACTCCGTCGGCCTCCTCGCTGAACAGTCGGGAGTTCGCCCCGGTACGGATTCGATCCGTGTACTTGGCGACCAGATCCGGATCGAGGTTGTCGGGCGAAGCGTCCAGCACGGGCTCCTGATCAAAGACAGGTTGCCCGCGGTCGGCGATCAATTGTTGCACTTCCTCGGAGGTGAGCTTCCGGTCGCCTTCGCCCACACGGATGAAGGAACCCTGCGTCTGCCCTCGCGTCTTCACGAAGCAGGGCTTCGCTCTGCGGTCGAGTTCAGGGATATCCGCGATCACCAGAGACACGCCGTCAACCTCGACGATGTCGATGTCCGGCCACAAGGGNGGCACGACCCTGTCGCGAGCCCAGGACGCAAGATCGGCCATGATCTTCCTGGCGTCCGTCACGCCAACGGCGGCGAAGCCAGCGCCCTCGTCGAGACCGAGAATGACTGTGCCTCCGCCAGGAGTGTTCGAGAACGCCGACAGAGTCTCCAAGACGGACTTCGGGAGTTCGGTCTCGGCGCGCTTGGCCTCGATCGCTGTTGCCTCCGCTCCGAACTTCCGGAGCGCAGCCACGAGTTCCTCTGCGCTGTTCAAGCGGTCCTCCTAACGCGCGTGTTGATTAGGATGATACCTCACATTCTTAGGATGACCGCCGCAGGTTGAGGATGAGCATTGATGTCAGACGGGGAGCGCGGCGAGTTGGCCGGCGGCGTCGTGCCACTGGACGGCGGTGGCGAGCCGGGCGGCTTGCTGGCAGAGCCGTGCGAGCAGAGGACGGGGTGTATCTGGTGCCGGTCGTCCCGCGGCCCTTCGAATTGATTTCGCCGTCCGGATCACGCTCGCGGCCACCGGGTTGGACGGGTTCGTGTGCCGGCTCTTCAGTAGTAGTACGGGAAGCGTTCCCAGTTCGGGGGCCGTTTCTCCAGGAACGAGTCGCGGCCCTCGACGGCCTCGTCGGTCATGTACGCCAGCCGCGTCGTCTCCCCGGCGAACACCTGCTGGCCGATCAGGCCGTCGTCGATGGCGTTGAACGCGAACTTCAGCATCCGCTGGGCCGTCGGCGACTTGCCGCACACCATCTCGGCCCAGGCGAGTCCCTCGTCCTCGAGTTCCTCGTGCGGGACGACCTTGTTCACCGTCCCCATCTCGTAGGCGCGCTGCGCGTCGTAGGCCTGGCCGAGGAAGAAGATCTCGCGGGAGACCTTCTGCCCGACCTGACGCGCCAGATAGGCCGAGCCGAAGCCGGCGTCGAACGAGCCCACGTCGGCGTCGGTCTGCTTGAACCGGGCGTGCTCGGCCGAGGCGATCGTCAGGTCGCACACCACGTGCAGCGAGTGCCCGCCGCCGGCCGCCCAGCCGTTGACCAGGGCGATCACCACCTTCGGCATGAACCGGATCAGCCGCTGCACCTCCAGGATGTGCAGCCGGCCGCCCTCGGCCTGGGCGCGCCGGGCATCGACGGTCTCGGCGGTCTCGCCGTCGGCGTACTGGTAGCCGGATCGTCCGCGGATCCGCTGGTCGCCGCCGGAGCAGAAGGCCCAGCCGCCGTCCTTGGGGCTCGGTCCGTTGCCGGTGAGCAGCACGCAGCCGACGTCCGCGGAGCGCCGGGCATGGTCGAGCGCCGTGTAGAGCTCGTCCACGGTGTGCGGACGAAAGGCGTTGCGCACCTCGGGCCGGTTGAACGCGACCCGCACGGCGGGCACGTCCTTGGCGCGGTGGTAGGTGATGTCGGTGAAGTCGAAGCCCGCGACGGGCTCCCACCGCTCGGGGCGCCAGGGTCCGGTCATGGCCGCCACGTTAGCGTCCCGGCGCCGCCTAGGCTGGTGCGCATCAGGAGGCAGCCATGCAGATGACCCCGGCTCCTGGCGGATCGCCGTCCAGGATTTCTCCTACCCGCTGCATCTGGCCTTGTGGATGCGCGACACCCTCGATCTGATCGACGACGACCCCGCGCTCCCCGGACGGCTGGACTGGCCGGTCGCCGTCCGTTCGCACCCGACGCCGCAGCGTCACCGCGACTGGCGGACGTGGTGGCAGGCGCTGCTGGACACCAGCGCGGAGCAGACGTTTCCGGAGTTGTGGATCGCCCTGGCGCCGGACGAACTCGCCCAGGTCACCCGCATGGTCGTCACCGAGGCGATGCGGGACCTGTCACGCCACCGCGAGGCCTGGCGGCATCCGAAGAGTGCGCCGCCCCGGGTGCCGATCAACGTGGAGCGAGTGATGCCCGACCGGAACTGGCTCAACCGGCTGGGCGCCTTCTCACTCCAGGTGGACCTGCTGCACACGGAGGGAACCGACGTCCTGCAGCCGCTGCCGCACCGCCTGCTGGTGCCCCGGGCGGTCTTCGAGGGCTCCGACCCGTCCTGGCTGGAGGAGGCGATCCGCGTCCTCACGCATCGCTGGCCCGGGGCTCCCCGGGCCCTCGATGAGCGCTCTCAGTTCGGCGACCGCCCTTGCCAGGTCGTCCTTGGTGGCCGACTGCTCGCCGTCCTTCAGCCGCAGCATCATGTCCCCGCCCGGTTCAAGGCTGGCCAACTTCACCTCTTTGGGACTGTCCGCGCCGAGCCGGCGCAGCCCGAGCAGCAGTTCCTTATCGGTGAGCCCGAGCCGGGAGACGTTGTCCTCGTTCACCACCCCGTCGCGGATCAGCGGCGTGGCCCGTCCCTCCAGCAGCCACCGCACCCAGCCGACCCGCTGGGCCAGCCGGTCGAGCAGATCGTTGACGAACACGAGGACGACCGCGCCGATCAGGCCGCCGAGCAGGGAGTTGTCGGGGCCGATGATCGCGTTCTGCACCACGTTGGACAACAGCAGCACCACGACCAGGTCGAGGCTGTTCATCTGGGCCATCAGCCGCTTGCCGGCGAGCCTGATGAGCAGCGCGATGCCGAGGTAGACCAGGACGGTCCGCAGCACCTTCTCCAGCAGCGGGATGTCCAGCTGGGTGAACAGGTCGGTCCAGGAATCGAGTGGGATCACGAGCGCAATGTACGCCCGAGCTCCCCCGAACCGAGAGGGCCAGCGCCGGCACGTCGGTGAACACCGCGTCGACGCCGGCGGCGAAGAGCCGGCGCAGTTCGTCCGCGTCGTTGCTGAACCACGGACGAACAGCCAACCCGCGCGCGTGAGCGGCCGGGACGAACTCGGGATCCGCCAAAGCCAGGAGGGGCGGGTGCACCGCGCCGACCCCNAGGCCGGCGAGGTAGTCCCAGGGACGGTAGAGCAGATCGCCGAGGATCGCCGCGAGTTCGCAGGGCGCGCCGAGATCCTGGAACCGGCGCAGCGAATAGTGGTTGAAGGACGAGAGCACGGTGCGTTCCGCCAGGCCTCGGGCCAGCACCGCGTCGAGCACGATCGCCTCCAGGCCCGGGTAGTCGATCACCGAGTTCTTGAGCTCGATGTTGATCGTCAAGTCCGTGGGGACGAACAGGTCCAGCACCTGGTCGAGGGTCGGGATGCCGACGTCGTCGCCGGCGCCTCGACGCGAGGGGAGGCCGCACAGGTCCGCGACCGCCAGGTCCTTCACCCAGCCCGGCCCGGAGTGGGTCCGCCCGACCCGCTCGTCGTGGATCACCACGGGCACCCCGTCGCGGGACAACTGGACGTCGAACTCGACCCCGTCCGCCGCAGAGGCGGCGGCGAGGCGGAAGGCGGCGAGGGTGTTCTCGGGCGCGTCCGCGCTGCACCCNCGGTGCGCCCAGATCTCTGTCATAGCCCCACTGTGCCCGTCGGGCCGGACTTGGTCGAGCCGGTGTGTGTGTTGTCGGACGGCCCGGCTAGGGTGCCGGTGTGACCCATCGCGAACCGACTCCGATCGATCGACTGGCCGACGACTACACCATGTCGCTGGCCGAACTCGACNCCCTGGCCGCCACCTACCTGGGCATCAGCGGGTTCGACGACAAGATGAGCGACTTCTCCNCCGCCGGCCATGAGGCGAAGGCGGCGCTCGCCCAGGACACCCTGGCCAAGCTCGCCGCCCTGTCACCGCAGGACGAGACCGACCGCGTCACCGCGGCGGCCATGCGCGACCGGCTCGGCCTGGACGTCGAACTGCACGACGCGGGCGAGTTCCTCGCCGACCTCAACGTCATCGCATCCCCGCTGCAGGGGATCCGGGACATCTTCGACCTCATGCCCACCGACACCGAGGAAGGGTGGGCCAACATCGCCTCCCGGCTCGCCGCGATCCCCGGCGCGGTCGAGGGCTACATCGCCTCGTTGCAGGCGGGGGCGGCGCGCGGCCTTCGTCCGGCGGCCCTGCAGGTGCGCGAGGGTGCGAAGCAGGCCGACGACCTGGCCCACCGGCAGGCGTCGTTCTTCGTCCAGTTCCTGGACGGGGCCGACGGCGTCGCCTCTGAGTCTCTGCGCGCCGACCTGGAACGGGGAGCCGAGGCGGCCACGTCCGCCTACGCGACGCTGGCCGACCACCTGCGCAGCGCCGAGGCCGACGCCCCGACCGACGACGCGGTCGGCCGCGAGCGTTACGCCTTGTGGTCGCGGCTTTTCGTGGGTGCGGCGGTCGACCTGGACGAGACCTACGAGTGGGGCCTGGACGAGCTCGCGCGGGTCACCGCCGAGCAGGAGGAGGTGATGCGCGAGATCGCCGGCCCCGGTGCGACGATCGATGACGCGGTCGCGGCGCTGGACGCCGATCCGTCCCGCAAACTGCACGGTACCGACGCACTGCGCGAATGGATGCAGACCACCGCCGATGAGGCGATCGCCGCCCTGCACGGGGTGCACTTCGACATCCCGGAGCAGATCCGGACGATCCAGTGCATGATCGCCCCCACCCAGAACGGCGGCATCTACTACACCGGGCCGTCGGACGACTGGAGTCGCCCGGGCCGCATGTGGTGGTCGGTGCCGCCGNGGGTGACCGAGTTCAACACCTGGCGGGAGAAGACCACGGTCTACCACGAGGGCGTCCCCGGTCATCACCTGCAGATCGGCCAGGCGGTCTGGAACCGCGACGAGCTGAACATGTGGCGCCGGATGGTGTGCTGGACGTCCGGCCACGGCGAGGGCTGGGCGCTGTACGCCGAGCGGCTCATGGAGGAGTTCGGGTTCATGGACGACCTGGGCGACCGCCTCGGCCTCCTGGACGGCCAGCGGATGCGTGCGACCCGGGTCGTCCTCGACATCGGCGTGCACCTGAAGAAGCCGGCGCCGGCCCGCTGGGGCGGCGGCATCTGGGACGCCGAGAAGGCCTGGGAGCTGCTGCGCTCGAATGTGAACATGGACGAAANNTTCGTCAGGTTCGAGCTGAACCGCTACCTGGGTTGGCCCGGCCAGGCACCCTCGTACAAGATCGGCCAGCGACTGTGGGAGCAGATCCGCGCGGCGGCAGCCGCCAAGGCGGGCGACTCCTTCAGCCTCAAGGATTTCCACACCCGGGCATTGAACCTCGGCTCGCTGCCGTTGGACGTGCTGCGTCAGGCCCTGGTCGGCTGAGGAGGAACGATGGCGACGAAGCCCCGAACACGGGCCAGAATGCCCGGCACCGCCTCGCCGCCCAGCGAGCGGCGGAAGAAGCGGCCCGGCGGCGCAACCGGGCCCTGCTCCTGGTCGGCAGCCTGGTGCTGGTGCTGGCGCTGGTGATCGGGGGCATGTGGCTGGTGTCCAACACCCAGCGGACGACGGCGGCACAGACTCCGAGCGCGTCGACGCCGGCAACGACATCCGGGTCTGCCGGCGCGAGTGCCTCGTCCGCCGAACCGGAGTACGTGACCCTGCTCCAGCACGTCGATGCTGCCGCGTTGAACGCCGCCGGCACGACCGGGATCGCGGCCCTGCCCACGCCGATCGCCGGGGTACGCCACTGACCAAGGACGGTAAGCCGCGCGTGCTGTACGTCGGCGCGGAGTTCTGCCCGTTCTGTGCGATGGCGCGGCTGCCGCTGACGATCGCCCTGTCCCGCTTCGGCACGTTCAGGGCCTCAAGCCGGCGCTGTCCAGCCCCAACGAGGCGGAGCTGTCGAACATGCCGACGGTCTCGTTCGTCGGCGCCACGTACACCAGCCAGTACCTCGTCTTCGACGCCTACGAGACCGCCGACCGGCTCGGCCAGCCGCTGCAGAGCATGAGCGAGGCCGACAAGGCGATCTTCCTGAAGATGAGCCCCAAGTCGCTCATCCCGGCGATCGACTGGGGTGGCCTGACGACCAGCGGGGCGAGCTACGACGGTTCGTTCCTGGCCGGCATGAGCGATGCGCAGTTGACCGCCCTGCTCAAGGCCCAGGGCGATAGCCGCACCCAGGCGATTCTCGGCTCGGCGAACCTCGCCACCGCCCAGCTCTGCCGGCTCACCGGCGGCAAGCCCGGCGACGTGTGTGGCGCGGCCGGGGTCAAGGCCGCGGACGCCCTGCTGAAGTGAGGGGCGGGTCTCGTGAGCGGCTGGGTCGAACGGACGGGGCTGGGGCTGTCGCTGGCCGGGCTGGCGACCTCGGCGTACCTGACGTACGAGCACTACACCGCCGGGCTCACCCTCGCCTGCCCGGAGGGCGGCGCGGTGAACTGCGCGAAGGTGACCTCCAGTTCGTGGTCGTCGCTGTTCGGGGTGCCCGTGGCGCTGCTGGGGCTGCTGTATTTCGTGGCGTTCACCGCGCTGTTCGTGCCCGCGGTCGCGGCGCGGGTGCCGTCGATCGGCCCCGTGCGGCTCGGGCTCGCGGGCCTCGGGGTCGCGTTCGTCCTGTACCTGGTGTGGGCGGAGTTCGCGGTGGGGGCCATCTGCCTGTGGTGCACGGTCGTGCACGCGATCACGGTCGCGTTGCTGCTGTTGCTGGTCTACGACCGGCTGACCGCTGAGGTGGACCCGACGCGCTCCTGAGCGGGTCCGGCTTGGACCCGAACGCCGCGTGCCGCATCACCGCGGCGCTCCTGGGCCGGGACGAGTCGCCCCCGTCGTCCGGCTCCGACACCAGGTCAGCCCAGCACCCTGACCTGTGCCGCCGGAACATCGGCGAACCACCGGTGGTAGCGGGTGTGGATGGTCCGCTCCCGGGCGGCCAGCAGGCCCTCCAGTAGCGCGGCCTCGTCCGCGAGCGCCGCCCAGGTCGCGGCGTCGAAGGTCTCGAAAGCGGTCACCTCGGTGCCGCCGGCGACCGGTCGCCACACCCCGGCGACGAACCCATCGACCAGCACGGTGGCGAGGGTGTCCCCGTTGCTCCGGACGATCGCGCCGCGGTATGCCTCCGGGACGATCCGCTTCCGGTCGTCGTGGGCCAGCAGGACGCTGTCCCACATCGGCAGCAGCCGGGGCGGCGCGGGCGTGTCCTCGGCCGGCCGCGGGGCGTCGGGCAGGTCATGAAGGGGCTTGCCGTCCGGCCCCGCGAGGATCTCGACCTGGTCCGACAAGGCGGCGAAAGCGGCCCGGATCGGGCCCATGGGCAGCTTGGTGAACCGGGCGAAGTCGACCGGGCTCGCCGGCCCGAAGCTCCCCAGGTAGCGCCGGACGAGCCGCGTCAACGCCTCGTGGGCCGCTGGCTGGTCGGGCCGGCTGGGGGCCGACGCGGCTGCCACGTACGCCGGACGCAACCCGAACGACCACGGCCCGCCGGTCGCCGCGTGCCGCACCGGCAGGTGACCGCGAAGTGCCCACCAGAGGCCCCTGCCGGGGTGACCGCCCTCATCCAGCCAGGCCTCGACCTCGGCGTTGCTCCGCGGCCGGTCGAGGAAGGCCAACACCTCGTCCTCCACGGCGGCAGCGTGGGCGGCGGTGACACCTGCCCGCCGGGTCAGGCCATGAGCGAGCCGGCCACGCAACATCGGCTGCAGGGCCCGGTGGAACACCGCGAGGTCGTCGTGCCGCACCGCGTGCAGGGTGAGCCGGAAGAGGGTGGCCTTGGTGACGCGGGCGCTGGCGAAGGCCTCGTGCAGGTCCTCGGGCCGGAACCCGTCGATGCGGCTCCACAAGGAGAGATACGGCGACACCGGTTCCTGGGCCTGGATCGCCAACACCTCGCCGACCGCCTCCTCGACGCCCAGCCGGTGGCGCTGCAGGAGCCCTTGGCGGGCCAGGAGCGCACGGTTCAGGGCGCGGCGGGTGAGCATCCGCTCAACCTAGGGCAGATGGGTACGTGGCGCCATCCGCGGACCCCGCCGCGGGGCGTGGCCGGCAACGAGCGGGACGAGCGCCTGAACCCGGTGCCGATGCGGCCGGTAGGGCTCCAGCAATTCGGCGAGGGCCTCGTCGTCGACCCGCTCGCCCGTGAGTGCCCAGCCCAGGTCCTTCGCGATGTGGTAGTCGCCGAAGCTCACTGCGTCCGGATCCCCGTGCGCGCGGAAGCGGACCTCCGCGCTCGTCCAGACCCCGAGACCGGCGATGGAGCGCAGCCGGCGGTCGGCCAGGCCCGGGTCGACATCGAGGGTGCGTTCGAGGGCATCGGCCACCCGTGCGACCCGCTGCAGCGTCCGCGACCGGGCCGGGTCGATGTGCAACTTCAGCCACTGCCACGACGGGATGCCCCGGATCGTCTCCGCGCTCGGCTGCACCCACAGGTGCAGGACGGCGCCAGGGCCGGGCGCCCGCTCACCGTGGAAGTGGACGAGCCGGCGGAAGCCGCCGAAGGCCTCCTGCCCCGTCACCTTCTGCTCGATGATCGCGGGGACGAGCGCCTCCATGACCAGGCCGCCGCGGCCCAGCCGCCAGTGGGGGTGGCGGCGCAGCGCCTCCGCCACCACCGGATGCGCGGGCTGGAACCCGGACGGGTCGTCGTCGGCCCCGAGCATGCTGGGCAGCCGGTCCAGGACCCACTCCGCGCCCTCGCCCCAGGCCTGCGCGCGGATCTCGTCCGAGGTGAGCGGGGCGACGCACACGGTGGCGGGACCCAGCGGTGTCCGGAGGCCCCGCCAATGCCGGCCCAGGTCGTCGACCCGGTAGGTGGGGTCGCCCGCGCCGCGCCGCCAATGCGCCCAGACCAGACCCACCGGGCAGGGCCAGGGCGGCCTCCAGACCCGGGTCAGCGGCTGCATGCCGGTCACTGTAGCCGCCGGTGGCGACAGCGACTCCGGCGGTTGTCGGTGGGGTGGTCCAGACTGTCCCCATGCTGCTCTCCGAACTGGCCGAGGTCTCCGCGGCGTTGTCGGCCACCCGGTCCCGCNTCGAGAAGACCCGGGTGCTGGCCGCTGCGTTGCACGCGGCGGAACCCGGCGAGATCGAGGTGGTGACCTCCTACCTGGCGGGCTCACTGCGGCAGCGCCGGACGNGGGTCAGCTATCGCGGCCTTNCCTCGCGAGGTTCCCCGGCCGGCTCGCCCTCGCTGCACGTGCTCGCCGTCGACGCCCTGTTCGAGGAGTTGAGCACCTTGTCAGGGCCGGGTTCGGCGCTGCGCCGCCGTGGCCTGCTCGAGAGCCTGCTGGCCCGGGCGACGGCGGACGAGCAGCGCTACCTCGCCGCCCTGGTCGTCGGCGAGACGCGGCAGGGGGCGCTGGACGGGCTGATGCTGGAGGCGGTCGCGCTGGCGTCCGGCCTTCCCGCCACCGCCATCCGGCAGGCCGCGATGTTCGCCGGGTCGACCCCACTGGTGGCCGCAGCCGCCCTCAACGGCGGCCGGGCGGCGATCGACGCGTTCGGGCTGGAGGTCGGGCGGGCCGTCCGTCCGATGCTCGCCGCGAGCGCCAAGACGATCCCGGAAGCGCTCGCGAAGGCCGACCCGTCCGGCGCCGCGGTCAGCGTGGAGGCCAAGCTCGATGGGGTCCGGCTGCAGGCCCACAAGCGGGGCGACGCGGTGCGCCTCTTCACCCGCAGCCTTGACGACATCACCGAGCGCCTGCCCGAGGTTGCGGAACTGGTGAGGGCGCTGCCCGCCGACACCTTGGTTCTGGACGGCGAGGTGCTGGCCCTCGACAGCGCCGGGCGTCCTCGTCCGTTCCAGGAGACGTCGTCGCGGGCGATGAGCGACGCCGGTCCGACGCGGCTGTCGGCCTTCTTCTTCGATCTCCTGCAGCGAGACGAGCACCTGCTCATCGATCGTCCTCTGGCGACGCGGCAGGAGGCCCTCGCCAGCCTGGTCCCGCCGGCCGGCCTGGTCGATCGCCTGGTCACGGCCGATCCGGACGCCGCGGAGGGCTTCCTCGCCGACGTGCTGGCAGCGGGCCATGAGGGGGTGGTCGTCAAGAACCTGGGCGCCTCCTACGAAGCGGGACGCCGGGGCAGCAGTTGGGTGAAGGTCAAGCCCGTCCACACCCTCGATCTGGTCGTCTTGGCCGTCGAATGGGGTCGGGACGGCGCCGCGGCTGGCTGTCCAACATCCACCTGGGCGCGCGCGACCCCGGACGNNGGTGGTTACGTGATGCTCGGCAAGACGTTCAAGGGAATGACGGACGAACTACTCGCCTGGCAGACCACCCGCTTCCAGGAGTTGGAGACCCATCGCGACGACTGGACCGTCTTCGTGCGACCCGAGCAGGTGGTGGAGATCGCGTTCGACGGGCTGCAGCGGTCCACCCGCTACCCTGGCGGGCTCGCATTGCGGTTCGCGCGCGTCATCCGCTACCGGGACGACAAGAGCGCCGTCGAAGCCGACACCATCGACACCGTCCGGGCGTTGGCGGGCCTGGCGTCCTGACGGGTCGACCAGCGAGACCGCAGCGCGCGCGGAGCGGTGCCATGCTGGTGCCCATGGCACTGGATCCTCTGCTCTCCCGCCTGGTGGGCACCTGGCGGGGCCCCGGTCACGGCGAGTACCCGACGATCTCCGACTTCTCCTACGACGACGAGATGGTGTTCACCGACATCGGCAAGCCGTTCCTGCACTTCGTCGAGCGGACGCGCATGGCCGGCGAGCCGAGGCACACCGAGACCGGCTACTGGCGCGCCCCCGCTTCCGGGGTGGTCGAGGTGGTGATCGCGATCCCCACCGGACAAGCCGAAATGGGCTCCGGGACGATCGCGGAGGACGGGGCTGCCGTGGTCATTGAAACCGCTGCGAGCGTGTTGAACACCCCGAAAGCGAAGCGGGTCGACCGGATCGTCCGCAAGCTGCGCGTCGAGGGCGACAGCCTGCACTATGAGCTGTTCATGGAGGCGGTCGGCCAAGGCCTCACCCTGCACCTGGACGCCCGGCTCACGCGGTCCTGACCGGGCGCCTGGCGGGGTCTCGACAAGCTCGACCGCCGCAAGAATCCGACCCCGCCCACACACACGGGGCCCGACACGCCGCAGAGACCCCACCCAACTCCGCGCGGGGTCTCGACGGGCTCGACCGCCGCAGAAACCCTGGCCCCACGCAGAGTCTCGACAGGCTTGACTGCCGCGGAGACTCCACCCACTCCACGCGGGGTCTCGCCATGCTCGACCGCCGCGGGGCTCTCACCGCGCCTGCGCGGCGCGCCGAATCCGGCGTCGCCACCACGCCGCTAGGGAGGCCACCGCGATCAGATCGACGCCGAGCAGCCCGAAGGACGAGACGACCGCTTCCTCGGCGCTCGTGTCATTCAGTACTCGCGTCCGATCCAGAGCCTCGGCGTCGTACTGGATCCAGATGAACCCGCGCCCCCGGCCGAAGTCAGGCGGGATGACGTCGCAGGGCCGCGTCACGGTGGTCTCGTGGACTCCGCCCGGGTGCACGTACCGAATCGCGTACACGGTCGAGCCGCGGCCCAGACCGGTGCCGTCCCCGATAGGCCCGAAACAGCCCAGCTTGGGCACGCCGGTGATGTAGGCGTCCGCGATCCGGCCGTGCCGGGCAAGCGGTCGACGGTGTACAGGTTGAGCACGATCCCGACCACCAACGAGATCGTCACGAATGCGGCCAGACCTCCGTCCACCAAATACTCGGCCAGCGTCGGAGGCCCCTTGAGCCAGGTGGACCGGAACGTCGGCGGGGAGGGCGCCTGCGCCCTGGGCCGCCACCCCGAACTCATGGCCATCATTCTCGCGTTCCTCCTGCGCCGCGCGCACCGCTGTGAGCGCCGGCAGGGCTTGTTCAGTCCGGCGGCGTCATCATCAACTCCCGGACGACCGCCTTCTCCGCCTCCAACTCCGCGGACTCCCGTGGGGTCAGTTCCCGGAGCAACTCGATCACCTCGACCTCCCCGGACGAGGTGGGCCGCCAGAACCCGACCAGCCACCCGTCGGCGAACACCAGGTGCGCTGTGGCAGCTCCGAACTGCGCCCAGTTCTGCCGCGCCGCGGGATCTGTCACCCGATCGCGCCCGGCGTGGTTGAGGAACACGTTGTCGTACTTGCCGAGCAGTCTGACGGGCGCAGGCACATCGGGCTCCGCGATCGGCGCCCCAGGCACGTCGTAGAGCACTCGGCCTGCCTCATCGGCGTGTTCGACCAGTCCCTCGGTCTGCGCGAACAGAGCGGCCGCCCCCTGCACGCCCGACCACGCGGTGAAGTCGGCGGGCGTGGCAGGGCCGAACGCGGCGAGATACCGCCGGACCAGCGTTGGAACGTCCGGCTCGGTGAGCGGCTCACCCGTCCAGGTGTCGGCTCGCTGGTAGATGACCTGGCCGGAGGCCTTCCAGCAGCCGCGTGGCGGCACCTGCACCAGCGGCGCCTTGAGCCGGGCCAGTTGGGCCAGTGCGTTGGCTGGAACGTCCGGGAACCCGGCGGCGAGCCGGTCGCGCAGGGCGTTCATCGAGAGCGGTCCCTCCGCCAGCGCCGCGTCGACGGCGGCGAGGAAACCGACCGGGTCGACCGCCTGGAGAGCGGCCCTGGGCTGCGCCGCCGTTCGGGCTTCACGATCCTGGCAGGGCTGGGTGAACCGGCGCAGGGCCGCATCGGCAGGGGTCAGCAGGTGGATCGTCCCGCGCATGGTCAGGAACCGGGTCAGCCGTCGCTCGCGCAGCCGGGAACTGACCTCGCGCGGATCGAACCGGGCGAGCCGGGCGGCCAACCCCAGGTAGGGCGGCAGGTTGTCCTGAGCCTGCAGCCCGATCAGGTGCTCGACCTCGTCCGGCACCGTCGCCGCCACCCGCTCCAGCAGGTGTTGCCGCAGCAGGAGGGTCCGGTTGAGATGCCCGCGGGTCAGACGCATGCGTCCACTCTCGCAGGGCCCACGGACATTCCGGGGCGCCCGGACGACGACCGTTCGCCTGCGGTTCACCTATCCGGCGCGGGGCCGTCATGTTGCCGGAGCACTGTGAAGACATGGACACCATCGTCCTGCTCGTGGTCTTCCTCGCGGTCCTGGTCTGGGCCCTCGACCCGTACCTCGATCGCATCGGAAGGGGGCTCGCGGGCCCCCATCGCAACTCAAGAGTCCCCTCCAACTGTGGGGCCTCGTTGCAGGGCGCCCGAGAACCTGACGCGTTGCGGCATCCGCCTGTTGCCAGAGCGGGGCTACCCTGTGTGGATGAAGCGCCACCCCCTGCTGACCGTCCTGCTCGCTCTGGCCCTCGCGGGTTGCGCCGTTGTGCCGGCCGCCAGCGCACAGCCGNACGGCTTCGACCCCGAGCGCGCCGAGCGTCGCCTCGACCCCGCCACCACGTCCGCTAGCNCCAGCGGCCTCCCCACTCCGACACGCAGCGCGACCGACCCGAGCCAGCAGGCGCAGGATCCCGCGAGCCTCCACCTCACCGCCGCGGGCGACTACCGCGACACGTCCCACACCGACGCGGTGTTGCGGNGGATCGGCGCCGCGCAACCCGCGGCGAACCTGATCCTGGGCGATCTCTCCTACGGCAAGCCCGGCAAGGAAGGGCAATGGTGCAGCTACGTCCACGACCGCATTGGGGACCTGCCGCTGCTGACCGTCAGCGGCAACCACGAGTCGGACGGACGGAACGGCTCGATCGACAAGTTCCTGGAGTGCCTCACTNCCGCCCCCACTGAGGTGCACGGCGAACTCGGCAAGCAGTATTACGTCGACCTGCCCGCCAAGGATGCCCTGGCGCGCATCATCTTCATCTCCNCCGGCCTCAACTTCGGGAGTGGGGTGTGGGACTACCCGGAGGGCTCGAAGCGCTACCTGTGGACCCGGACGGCCATTCGCACGGCCCGGGACGATGGCATCCCGTGGGTCGTCGTGGTCATGCATGAGCCGTGCCTCACCATCGGGATCTACGGTTGCTCGTCCGGCACTGACATCATGAACCTGCTGGTCCAGGAGAAGGTCGACCTCGTGCTGCACGGCCACGAGCACATGTACCAGCGGACGAAGCAGATCGCCGCACAGCGTCCGGGCTGCCAGCGGGTGCTGCCCCAGTCCTACAACCCCTCGTGCGTAGTGGCCGAGCACGACTACCTCACCGCCGGAGCGGGGACGGTGTTCGTGACGGTCGGCACCGGCGGCACCCCGCTGCGGGCTCCCAAGCTCGTCGACTCCGAGCTCGGCTACTTCGCCGCCTGGTCCGGCAAGAACGCCGATGCCACGTATGGGTTCCTGGATCTGCAGTTCACGAGTGGCCGGCTCTCGGTGAGCTTCATGGGCGTCGGACCGGGCCAGTTCACCGACGCCTTCATCATCACCCGCCCCCGCTGAGCGAGGACGATACCCGCACAAACGCCAGGGTGCCCGGGCATTGCCCGGGCACCCTGTGGTTTCTAGACCGACGTGGGTCAGTACTGGCCGTCCAACCACGACCAGCGGCTGGCCACCCACGACTTGAGGTAGTCGACGTCCGCGCTCCAGGACGACTTGATGACCTGGGTGCTGGACAGCTGCTGGCTGTGGCTCCAGACCTTCCAGTTCTCGGCCGCGGTCAGCGAGACCTTGGCCTTCTGCGAGGCAACGAAGGAATCCAGCTTGAGGGTGCTGCGCAGCTGGTTCCAGCGGGCCGCCACCTTGGAGCGGAAGCTCGAGTTCTGGTTGAGCCGGTTGAACCAGGTGTAGGTCGACTGCTTGGCGGTGGTGGTGATCACGTTCCGCAGGTACCAACCGGTCGGGCTCATCGCCCCGCCGGCGCGGTTCGAATCACCGGACGACATGTCGAAGTCCCACATCGGGCCGAACTTGAGCTTGCCGCCGGCGTCCTTGTACATGTACACGCTGGCCCACATGTTGCCGTCGATGGGCTTCATGTACTCCATGGCGAGGTAGTAATCCACCGCCGAATCGACGTCGATGTACTCCATCCAGTCATTGTTCGAACTCGCCTTGTCCAAGGCCGAAGCAGCCTTGTCGAGGTAGTTGTTGATGAACTCGACCTGTGCCTGGGTCACGCCCTTACCGGTGTTGCGGCCGAAGGGGTCCAGATCGTATTCGGGTTCCTTCAAACCGACGTAGCCGTAGCCGCCCGCGGTCACATTCTTGTCGGCGCCCTTCCGGAAGTCCCATTCCAGGATGAAACCGGTGTCGGCGACGGCCTGGGTCGCCTCAGCGATGTTCACCCGGTTGGCAGCCACCGCGATCCGCTCGATCAGGATGTACGAGCCGCGGTAGGAGCCGTTGATCCACAGGTCTACCGGAACGGACTCGGGCGTCCACAGCTTGTCGAACTTCGAGCCGAGTTCGCTGGCGACGCTGTTGCGCATCAGCGATTTGTCGTAGTGGTTGGCGACCAGCGCCCACTTCTTGCTGGCACCCATGCCGCACAGGTTGGTGCTCTTGTCGAGCTTGATGGTGTAGCTCTTCTTGGCGAACGACCATGAGTAGTTGCCTCGGCCCTTCGCAGCGACCAGCAACGGCCGGTTGGAACTGGCAACCGGCTTGCCCTTGTTGTCGAGCATGGTCGAGCAGGCGCTGAAGTTGCTGTCTCCCGGGTTGACCAGGTCGAACGAGCCCTCGAAGTAGCGGCTGCGGGTATCGATCGTGGCCTGCTCGTTGGTGTTCAGGTACACCTGCGGAACCTTGGTGGCCTTCGCGCTCTGGCTCGCCGCCAGCGACACCNNGAGTTGGACGTGGTCATGTTGTCCGACGTCACCGCGCGGTAGTTGTGCTTGACCTCGTAGGGGTTCGAGATCGAGAAGGAGGCTACACCGGTGCTGCTGGTCGTCGCGGTCGCGACGGTCTTCCAGGTCTGGACCGCTNGTGTAGGGCCCCTCGCCTGCGAGTCCGGTCGTCGCCGTCTGTCCGACCTCACCGGTCATCTTGGTCGCGATGGTCTGCAACTGCAGGTAGACGGTCTTGCCGCTGACGGTCGGGCCGGTGTAGCTGGCCGTCCACGTCTTGCCGTTGGGATTCGTGGACGTCAGGGTCAACGAGGTGGGCGGCGGGGTCTGGGGATCGAAGCTCTTCGTCGCCGTGCAGAGCTGCTTGGTCGGGTCGTTGTAGAACGCCCCGGACTGCCCGCTCGGATGGGTCGGGTCATTGCAGACCTTGATCGTGCTGCGCGACGTGCCGACGTTGTAATCGAAGGCGTAAACACCGGCCGAGGTCGACTTCACCTCGGAGCCGACTTTCGTCCACGACCCGGAATTCTCCTTGTAAATGGCAAGCCACGGGTACTTCCCGTAAAGGACACCATCGTAGGTGGACGTCGGGAAATCGACGTTGACCTTGACGACCTGGTTGTTCCACACCGAGCCCTCTGAGGGCGTCACCGAGATGCTTGCAGTGGGGCCGCGGCCACGGCAGGCCCGGAGGCGAGCGGCAGGGACGCAAACGCGAGCCCCAACACGCAGCCCCAGACGGCCAGCGTACGTCTGGACATGATCACTCCTTCGGTGGCCCGTCCCCCAACGGACCACCCGAACAGCTTGGGGCGACCACGGAAGACCCGGGACGCTCCGGGGGCGGCTGCTTCTCACACTAACACCGGCCGATCCTGGACGCATTTTCCGACGGGCCTGTCTCAGCCACCGGATGAGACTCCGCCGTGACCACAATCCGCGTCCATGGCGATTCGGGGACGGCTTCGAAAGCAGCACTGCGAAATGTGACCGCGCGGTCAGCCGGGTTCCGCCTCGGCGCGCAGCCCCTCGATTGGCCGGAGAACCGCCTCGGCGGCGTGCCGGACGGCGACCAGATCGTCCGGCTGACGGGTCTCCCGCCGGGCGTCGTCCAGCACTAGGCGCGCCTGGTCCGCGATCGCGGTCAGCCGCGGCCAGTCCTTTCGTCCGAGGACGACGCAGGTGTCGAGCAGCCGGATGAGGGCAAGCATCACGGTGGGCTCACCGGCCCCATAGCGACGGACGAGCCCGCACATCGTCCCGAGGTACTCCCCGAACCTGCGGCTGGGGACGACGATCACGTTGTCGCCCACCCAGACCACCTGGGCACCCAACCGGTGCCGGGCCATGGCGCCGAAGATCACGGCCATGTGATCGACCGCCTGGACGGCGGTGTAGGGATCGTTGACGGCGGGCGACAAGGCTTTGCAGGCGACGTCCACGAGCTGCCGGATGCCCATGGCCGGATCCTGCTGGCGGGTGCGCTCGAACGCGATGCCGACCGCGTCGTCCAGGGCGTGAGCGAAGACGGCTGGGTCGGGCTGAGGATCATCCGGGCGCTCCGTCCAGATCCGCGCGAGGCTGACGCCCTTCACGACGTGTTCGCCGACCCGCTTCGTGAGGGCGATCTACACCCGGTACTGAGTCGCGCGCGGCACCAGGATCTCCGGGTGGGCGGTCACCACGTAGCCGGACGTCCGGGCCGGGACCGAGATCGCCCACGACCTCGGTTCCGGTGGGACGAGGTCGACGTTGTCGTACAGCTTCGACACGACGCCGAGGGACTCGCGCTCGACCCGGCGCATGATGGCGTCCACCTGGATGGCGTGCGAGACGTGGTCGGCGATCATTACCACGGCCGCCAGGCTCGCGAACAGCAGCAGGATCGCGACGTTGACCGCGATCCGCGGAAAGCGTTCCGGCTCCGGCCCGACTCCGACGGTGTCGAGCCCCGCGGCGGCGAAGCAGAACGTCGCCATGAACACGCTCAGGACGATCTGGTTGGGCCGGTCGCGCAGGAAGTTGCGCAGCAGCCGCGGCGAGTACTGGGTGGACGTGAGTTGCAGCGCGACCACCGAGAGGCCCAGGACCAGGGCCATCACCGTCACGATCGTGCCGGCGATCGCCGTTAAGACGTCGCGGGCCTGGGAGGAACTGCCCTTGAACGTGAACCAGTCCAGCGCCGACCCGGGGGCGGGCTCGATCTGGGCGATCCCCCACCCAGCGAGGATCGAGACCAGGCCGGCCAGCGTGGGCAGCACCCACAGCGCGCCGCTCAGATACTCCATCAGAGACTCGCGGCGGCGCATGCCTTCAGCGTGCACCCTCGGTGTGGCGGCCGGAAGCCCGTAGCCTGCGGTTTCGGGTTGCCCGCAGGTGCGGTGAGCCCTCGGCCTCCGAGGGAAGCGCAGTGCAGCGCCCGCGCAGTGCAGCGCCCGCGCAGTGCAGCAGTGCAGCGCCCGCGACAGTGCAGCAGTGCAGCGCCCGCGACAGTGCGCCAGTGCGGCGCCCGCGACAGGGTGACCACCGACAGCCCCCTGCTCCAGGACGCGCCGGGGCGCTCCAGAACGGCGCGGCGGCCGAGACTCCCGACGAGCTATCCAAAAATATGTTCGAAAATATTCCTTCTAGTCCTTGTGGGAGGCCGGATTCAGGGGTAAAATAGGACACGTGATCGAGCCCACTCCCGGGCGGAACCCCGTCCTGACGTTCGCCGCGGCGACCCGCGCAGCGCTGGCACGCCTGGAAACAAGCTGCGACGACGACGCAGTCAGGATCGACGCGATCCGCGAACTGGAGGATCTCAAGGCCGCCCTGTCTGCGGCACAGGCGAAGTTGACGGTCGCCTTCGTCGCCTCGCAACGGGCCGCCCAGGCCGACGAGCGACCGGATCGGACCTCGGACGTCGCCGGCGCGCAGATCGCGCTCGCTCGGCGCGAGTCGCCCCATCAGGGCGGGCGTCTGGTCGGGATGGCCCGGGCACTGGTGACGGAGATGCCCCATACGCTGGCGGCGCTTGAGGCAGGTGTCGTGAACGAGTTCCGGGCGCTGCTGCTCGTCCGCGAGACCGCATGCCTGAGCGCCGAGGATCGCGGCCTGGTTGATGCCGAGGTGTGCCGCGACCAGGCCGCCTTGGCAGGGGTGGGCACCCGCCGGATCGTCGCGCTGGCAAGGGCGGCCGCGTGCCGGATCGACCCGGGCGCCGTGGTTGCCCGAGCCGAGAGAGCCGTCGCGTCGCGCTGCGTGACGTTACGCCCTGCGCCGGATTCCATGACCTACCTGACCGCCGTGCTGCCGCTCGCTGCGNGGGTCGCCTGCTACCAGGCGCTGCGCAAGGCCGCCGGTTCCGCCGCTACGTCCGCGGACGGACGTGGTCGCGGCCAGGCCATGGCCGACACGCTCGTGGAACGACTCACCGGCCAGTCGTCCGCCGCCCGCGTGCCGGTCGGGGTTCACCTGGTGATGACGGACGGGGCACTCCTCGGCGGCGGCGCCGAGCCGGCCCACCTGCAGGGCCTGGGTCCGATCCCAGCGGCGCTTGCCCGGCGCATCGTCGCTCAGTCCGGCACGGGATCCTGGCTTCGCCGCCTGTACACCAAGCCCGGTCGGCACCAACTCGTCGCCGTCGATAGCCGCGCCCGCTGCTTCCCGCAGNGGCTGGCCCGCCTGATCGAACTGCGCGACCAGACCTGCCGGATGCCGTGGTGCGGAGCCCCGATTCGGCACCTCGACCACGTCGTCCCCTACTNNCGGAGGGGAGCGACCAAGCTCGACAACGGCCAAGGCCTTTGCGAGGCCTGCAACCACATCAAACAGGGACGGGGCTGGCGTCAGACCGTCGTCGCCGCGCGTCCCGGAGAGGCTGCCGAGGTCGAGACGATCACGCCGACTGGACACCGCTACCGATCCCGGGCTCCGGATCCGCCGAAAGGCCGAGCGAAGCAGCACGCCGATGACCTGACGAACCGTTTGGAGCGGGTCGGTTAGGAGGACGGCCCGGGGCTTACTCAACTGGCTTGCCGAGTACTCGCAGGGTGAGAGACCCCGTCACGCCCTCGTCATTGGTCTGGCTTGACCGACTGACCCGCGCCACCGGCCTCGCCGCCACCGGTCATGAGACCCCAGCCGTTGCCCTTGGCCGCTGTCCGGACCGCGGTCGGCCCGTGAACGGCTGGTAGGGCGACGTCCGACACCCGTGGTTCCGGACCCGGGTCGCCTGTTTCGGCCAGCGCGTTGAGGGAGGCGTTTCCTGGCTGGTGACGCACCGAGCCGCTCTCCGGCGCGTGCGTTTCGAACCGAGGAGGTGCCACGCCATTCTGCTAAGCGGAGCCCAACAGATCTGCTGGAGGGAGCGTAGAAGTACTGCTAGAAGTAGCGTAGAGGGCGAAGGACCGAGATCCGATGGACTTCTTCCTGGCTTCGTGGACGGCCAGCTCGCACGCCTCCCCGCCGAACTGCCGACCATCGGGATCGTCAAGCAGACCCCGGGGTCGAGGTGAAGCTGGCCCGAACGGTCTCCGACGCCGACGTGAAACACCTGCTCTGGCTGCGCGCCCAACTCGGCGACGACGTGACGGCGCTGGTCGTCGTTACCACGGGCGAACACGCCTACCGGCGCCCGGACGGAGTCCTCGTGGTTCCGCTCGGCTTGTTCGGGCCTTGAGCCGGAAGACCCCTCACCCGACCGCGGCGCTCGCCGACCACAATCCCTTCCTTGAGCCCGGATCTCGCCGCCGGTGAGCGATCACCTCCCCGCCGGACGCTCCGCGGTCGATCAGGCCGCTGCCGCCGCCATCACCGGCGTGCGCGGGCGCACGGCGAACCCCGGACGAGCAGCCACACCCCGAGTACGGCTTCCTGCACGGCGATCGGCACGGCCAGCACGATGTTCCCGGTGACCGGCCGGTCGGCGACGACGAGNGAGAGCACGCAGGACACCGCCAGCAACACCACGGCGACCAGCCCCCACCCGGAGAGTCAGCGCGGGACGAGCCGCGCGCGGTACAGGACGGTGTAGTAGCAGGCGGCGCCGACGACGAAGGCGACGACGCCGACCACCGTGGCGTGTCCACGCCCGGCGAGGAGGGCGTCAGCCAGCAGCCGCAAGGTCGCGGTTTCGTCCGACGCCCCGGCACGCAGTGCCTCCGCGAGTGGGCGCAGGCCCAGCAGGGCCACGACGGCGACGATGTAGAAGCTGGCCTCGATCGTCCGGAAGACCACGGCGGCCAGGGCGAGCCCCGGTGCGGTTGGCCGCAGCACGGGGTAGAGGGCGATGGCGATGCCGACGCTGGTGCCCGCGGCGAGCAGGTAGCACAAGGCGCCGACGGCCAGCCGTCCCGGCGCGTCAGCCACCGCGGCGAGCACATCGCCGGTCAGCGCGGGACGGGCGGCGTCCGCGACGAGAACGGCCACGAGGGCCACGAGCAACAGGGTTCCGGTCGCAAGGGCGGCGCGGCGTGAGGGGGTCAAGGTCGGTTCTCCTGTTCGGTGGTGCCTTGGGTCGCCGCGATGGCTCCCACCAGGGATGGCCATACGGTGTAGCCCTACGTTGTATGACAATACGCCCTACATCGTATGGAAGCAAGTACGATGAGCCGCATGCCTCGTCAGGTCGACCCCGCCCAAGCCCCCGGGCCTCGCGCCGGCTGAGTCTCGACGCGATCGTCGCGGCGGCGATCGGCGTGGCCGACCGCGAGGGACTGGACGCGCTGAGCATGCGGCGGCTGGCCCAGGAGCTCGACGTCAACCCCATGTCCCTCTACCACCATGTGCGGGACAAGCAGGCACTCCTCGACGCCATGGCCGATGCCGTGGTCGCGGGCTTCGCCGAGCCGTCGGAGGAGGTGCTGGCGAGCCCGTCCCCTCGTCCGTGGACCGAGGAGTTGCGCGCCCTCATCTGGCTGGCCCGTGGCGCCCTGATCGAGCACCCGTGGGTCATCGAGGTGATCCAGGGCCGTCCACCGACTCCGGCCGTCCTCGCCCATCTCGAGCGCCTGCTGAGCGTCATGCGAGGCGCCGGGTGCTCCCTGGAACTCGGCCACCACGCCCTCCACCTGCTGGGCAGCCGGATGCTCGGCTTCAACCAGGACCCGTTCGCCAGCGCCTCGGCGGCACGCGCTCNNGGGCCGCCGGAACCGTGGCCACCCCGCCCCGCCCNNGCCGACCTCGCGCTGCGGCACCCGCACCTCACCGAGCTCGCCCAGGCGGCCGCGCACTCCGGTGGGCTGGGCGGCTGCGACGATGACGCCGAGTTCGACGTCGCCCTCGACGTTCTCCTGGACGGACTGGAACGTCGCCGGGCACGCGAGTTCGAGGCCGGGCGCCCCTGAACGCACAAACGTCCGACCCCGAAGGATCGGACGAGACGCGCGCTCGGAGGGACTCGAACCCCCAACCTGCTGATCCGTAGTCAGCTGCTCTATCCATTAAGCTACGAGCGCTCGGTGGGACACCGGGGAACGAGTCTACCGACCGCCTCGGGACGCGTCCAACCGACCGCCCCGCGCGGCCGTCCGGCCCCGTCCCTCTCGAGCTTCGCAGCATTTCGCCCCCGGCCGGTTCCCCATCGGCACTCGAACTCCGGCAGGATGGGAGCAGCGGAAAGCAACCACGTTCGCACCGTCGCGAGCCCCGAAGGAGAACCATGCCCGTCGACGCAACCCAGATCGCAGCCGGCGCCCCGGCCGATGTCACCCCGAACTCCTGACCTGGGTCACCGGTGTCGCAGAACTCACCCAGCCGGACGACGTCTACTGGTGCGACGGATCCGAGGCCGAACGGGACCGCCTCTACCAGGAGATGGTCGACGCCGGCACGTTCGTCAAGCTGAACTCCGAGAAGCGGCCCAACAGCTACCTCGCCCGCTCCGCCCCCTCGGACGTTGCACGCGTCGAATCCCGCACGTTCATCTGCTCCGAGAACGAAGAGGACGCCGGCCCCACCAACAACTGGGCCGACCCCGCACAGATGAAGGAGACCCTCGCCGGGCTGTTCGACGGCTGCATGCGGGGCCGGACGATGTACGTCATCCCCTTCTCGATGGGTCCGCTGGGCGGCAACATCTCGAAGCTGGGCATCGAGCTCACCGACTCCNCCTACGTGGTGGTCAACATGCGGATCATGACCCGCATGGGCGCCGAGGCACTGGCCAAGATCGGTGAGGGCGAGTACTGGGTGCCCGCGGTCCACTCGGTCGGCTACCCGCTCGTCGACGCCGAGGGCAACCGCCGCGACGACCTCNCCTGGCCGTGCAACGACGAGAAGTACATCACCCACTTCCCCGAGACCCGCGAGATCTGGTCCTACGGCTCCGGCTACGGCGGCAACGCCCTGCTGGGCAAGAAGTGCTACGCGCTGCGGATCGCCTCGGTCCTCGCCCGCGATGAGGGCTGGCTCGCCGAACACATGCTGATCCTCAAGATCACCGGCCCCGACGGCCGCGAATACCACCTGACGGCCGCGTTCCCGTCCGCCTGTGGCAAGACGAACCTGGCCATGCTGCGTCCGACGATCCCCGGCTGGAAGGTCGAGACCGTCGGCGACGACATCGCGTGGATGCGTCAGGGTGAGGACGGACGGCTGTACGCCATCAACCCCGAGGGCGGGTTCTTCGGGGTGGCCCCGGGGACGTCCGAGAAGACGAACCCCACGGCGCTCGCCGCGCTCGACCATGACACGATCTTCACCAACGTGGCCCTGACCGACGACGGCGACGTGTGGTGGGAGGGCCTGACCGACGAGCCGCCGGCGCACCTGATCGACTGGCGCGGCAACGACTGGACGCCCGACTCCGGGATCCCGGCCGCGCACCCGAACTCCCGGTTCACGGTGCGGGCCGACCAGGCCGAATCGATCTCGCCGGACTGGGAGGACCCGAAGGGCGTCCCGATCGACGTGATCCTGTTCGGCGGTCGCCGCGCGACCAACGTCCCACTGATCAGCGAGTCGTACGACTGGCAGCACGGGGTGTTCGTCGGCGCCACCGTGTCGTCGGAGCAGACCGCCGCGGCCGAGGGCTCGGTCGGCTCGCTCCGCCGCGACCCGTTCGCGATGCTCCCGTTCTGCGGCTACAACATGGCCGACTACTGGGCGCACTGGCTCCGGGTGGGCGACAAGCTCGGCGACAAGGCGCCGCGCATCTTCCAGGTGAACTGGTTCCGCAAGGCAGCGGACGGCTCCTGGCTGTGGCCCGGCTTCGGTGACAACTCCCGTCCGATCGAGTGGGCGCTGCGTCGGGTCAACGGCGAGGTGGACGCCACCGACGCGATCTCCGGACGGCTGCCCAAGCTCGAGGACCTGAACGTCGACGGGCTCGACCTGGCCGAGGGCCAGCTGGACGCCCTGTTCGCGCTCGACCCCGAGGCGTGGGCGAAGGAAGCCGACCTCACCGAGGAGTACTTCGCCCAGTTCGGCGACAAGGTGCCCCAGGAACTGCACGACCAGTTGGCCGCCCTGCGGGAGCGCATCGCGAAAGCCTGACCACCACGAGTCGGCAACCGGCGCGGGAGTCTCTCCTGCGCCGGTTCGCTGTGCGTCGTCAGCCCGTCGCTCGCTCTGGCTGCGGGAAGTGGTGCAGCGCGACCAGCCGCGCGGCGCACGCCTCGCGGATCGCGTCCTCCGCGGTGTCCCGCAAGCCGGCCCGCAGCGCCGGGTCCGTCACGGACACGATCGCGTAGTAGAAGCCTGAGAACACCCCCAGGAAACCGGCCACCCGCAGGTGCTCCTGGGTGAGCGCGTAGGCGTGGTTCCCCGTCTCCCACGCCAGGACGACCTGGGGCCGTGCCTGGATCCACGACGCGACCACCTCGGCGTTGGCGACGAGCACCCCGAAAACCAGGAAGAACGCGAAGAACGCCAGCGCGATCACGCTGGCCACGGTGAGCCGGGAGATCGTCGCCACCAGCCGCAGGTTGTTCTCCTGCTCGGTCGTCAGTGGGCAGCACGCCGGTGCGGCGACGCCGTCCAACTCCGCGAGCGGCGTGTCGCGCAGCTCCGCGCCGATCTCCGCCGTGGTGTCGAACGAGCCGAGCCGGTGCAGATCGAGGTGCCCACGGTTGCTGAGGAACAGCCAGCTGAGCAGGACGAACAGCAGCAAGGCCAGCACGTACCCCCAGCCCATCAGCCGGCCGAGGGTCTGCCACAGCTCGGTGGTGAAGAAGAAGAAGCCGACTACCCCCAGCAGCAGCGGCAACGTCCGGCCCAGCGCCCCACCGGCGGCCACGAAGGAGGTGATCACCTGCCGGCGCAGCCACGCGCCCAGCGACCACAGCCCCGACGACACCACCAGCGTGGCCACCCCGAGCAACAGCAACTGGCCGAGCAGCCAGCCCATCGCCTCCAGCCCGCGGCGCTCCAGGTCGCCCAGCATCAACAACAGATCGGACGGATCGGTCGCGGGGGCGAGGAAGGCGGCCAGCGTCGGGGCCAGGACGAACGCGGCCCGCTCCGGCCAGCCCACCTCCCGGATCAGGCTGAGCGGCCGACGCCGGCGGGCGAGGTTGCTCAGCACCCAGACGAGGACCACGAACAGCAGCGTCAGCGACACGAACGGAACCGCGGACGCCCCAGCGGCCGCCCACGTCCCCAGGACGAACACCGCGAGCAGCACCAGCAGCCCGATCACCAGTTGCTGCCCCGCGGCCCGCCGGGCCAGCGATGTCCCGTCCAGCAGGGAGACGAACCCACGCGCGGCGAACCAGCGGCGCACGGCGCGCTGGGTGCTGGGGTCACCCGGCAGAGCCTAGCCGAGCCCGGGACGACGGCCCCGGCCACCCGGTGCCGGCCGCGAGACCGGTCGTCGGGGCGCACGTGGGAGGATGCGCGGGTGGCGGGGATCCTGGTGGCAGGCACATCGTCGGACGCCGGCAAGTCGCTGATCGTGGCGGGGTTGTGCCGCGCCTTCGCGCGGCGCGGCATCCGGGTCGCCCCCTTCAAGGCGCAGAACATGAGTAACAACTCGATGGTCTGTCCGGACGGTTCCGAGATCGGACGCGCCCAGTACCTGCAGGCGGTCGCGGCCGGGGTGGAGCCGTGCGCACTGTTCAACCCGGTGCTCCTCAAGCCCGCTACCGACCGGCGGGCGTTCATCGTGCTCGGCGGCCGGCCGGGCGGCACCTTGGAGGCCGGCGAGTACACCGGCGGCCGCACCCGGCTGTCGGCGGCGGCGTTCGACGCGTACCGGCACCTCGAGGCCCGCTTCGAGCTCGTGGTGGCGGAGGGCGCCGGATCGCCGGCCGAGATCAACCTGCGCCGGGGCGACTACGTGAACTTCGGTCTGGCCAGGGAGTTCGGCCTGCCTGTGGTGCTGGTCGGGGACATCGACCGGGGCGGGGTGCTGGCCTCCGTGTACGGCCACTGGGCGATCGTCGACGACGCCGACCGGGCCAGATTGGCCGGCTACCTGATCAACAAGTTCCGCGGCGACCAGGCCGTCCTCGATCCGGGCCTGGCCGAACTGAGCGCCCGCACCGGCCTGCCCTGCCTGNGGGTGGTGCCGTGGCTGGACCAGGTGTGGCTGGACAGCGAGGACGCGCTCGCCTTCGCGAAGTGGCCGCGCCTCGACGGCCGCGGCGGGACGCTGCGCATCGCAGTGGTCCGCTTCCCGCGCATCTCGAACGCCACCGACCTGGACGCCCTGGCGGCCGAACCGGGCTTGGACGTGTCCGTCACCGCCGGCCCGTCCGACATCGCGAGCGCGGACCTCGTCGTGCTGCCCGGCAGCCGCAGCACGGTCGCCGATCTGGGCTGGCTGCGGCGGCTCGGCCTGGCCGAGGCCCTGAGCCGCCGTGCCGAGGCGGGCGGGCCGATCCTGGGGATCTGCGGCGGCTACCAGATGCTCGCCGAGACGATCCACGATCCGGTCGAATCCGCGAGCGGCACCGAACGCGGGCTGGGACTGTTGCCGGCGCGCGTCCGGTTCACCGCGGAGAAGGTACTCGCCCAGCCGGCCGGAAGTTGGCGCGGGCACNCCGTGTCCGGCTACGAGATCCACCACGGGGTGGTGGAGCCGACCGCGGGCGACCCGTTCCTCGACGGGATCCGCGTCGGCAACACCTGGNGGACGATCTGGCACGGGGCGTTCGAGAACGACGGCTTCCGCCGCGCGTGGCTCACCGAGTTGGCCGCGACGGTCGGCTCGTCCTGGCAACCCGTCCCCGACGCCCCCGGTTTCGCCCAGCGCCGCACCCAGATGCTGGACGAACTGGCCGACGCCTTGGAGCAGCACGCCGATGTGGACGCGCTCTTGGCACTGGCCGGCCGCTGAGCGGCCACGCATTGCGGCACAGCCGGGGCCGAGCCCCGGGAAGACGAGCCGCGCCCCTCCCGAGTGACCTCGGAAGGGGCGCGGCCCTTGTCATGGCGGAGGCGCGGGGATTTGAACCCCGGATCGGGTTTAAGCCCGAAACCCGCTTAGCAGGCGGGCGCCATAGACCGGACTAGGCGACGCCTCCTCGCCGAACGAGCGTACCGGAACCGGACGGGCGGGTCGAACCGCGCACCTGCGGCCGCCTCCGGCGCCCGACCCACCCGTCCGGGTGAAACGGCGTGATTGCGCCACGAAATCTCAGTGCTCTTTCGCCCTTCCGCCGTGCATTGTCCGGTGGTCGTAGACTTCGATTCGTCATTTCTTCCAGGAGCCCCATGTCCCACCTGTCCGCGTCCCCAGACGGGGCCGACGACCCCGGACCTGCCGCTCCCGTTGCGCGGCGCGCCATCGACCCGCGGCGAGGCTTCGGCGGGGTGCTCGGCTGGACGGTCCTCGGCGCGTTGATCCCCGGCCTCGGGCTGTTCCGGGCGCGCCGGNACGGGGCCGGCATCGCCGCGCTGCTCATCCCGGTGGGCCTGCTGGCGCTGGTCGTCTACGGCGTGGTCGCCGGGCGTGACCGCCTGGCCGCCCTGGCCGTCGACCCGAAGGTGCTCACCGGCGTCGCGATCGGGCTGCTCGTCCTGGCCCTGGCATGGGTGCTGGTCATCGGCGGGACGCACCTGGCCCTTCGTCCGGCGAACGCGACGGGCGGGCAGCGATTGGCCGGCGGCATCCTGGTGAGCCTGCTGTCCATGCTGATCGCCGCGCCGCTGGCCGTCGGCGCGCAATACACCTACACCCTCGCCGGCGTCGTGGGCACGGTCTTCAGCGACCAGGAGCAGTCCGACAACACGACCCCACCCTGGCGCCCGTCGNATCCCTGGGCGAACAAGCCGCGGCTCAACGTCCTGATCCTCGGAGGCGACACCGAGAAGAAGCGCGACCCGTCGCTCGGCCTGCGCGCCGACAGCGTGATGGTCGCTTCGATCGACACTAGGACCGGCGGGACGACGTTGTTCTCGCTGCCGCGGCAGACCGCGCGCATTCCGTTCCCCAAGGATTCGCCGCTGTACAAGTACTACCCCAACGGCTTCTACGACGGCGTGAACGGGGCCAACGCGGAGTACTTCCTGAACGCGATGTACAACAACATCCCGCGCCGCATTCCGAAGGATCTGCTCGGGCCCAAGGTCAAGAATCTCGGCGCCGAGGTGATGAAGATCGGCGTCGGCGAGGCCCTCGGGTTGGGCAAGCTCGATTACTACGTCGCGTTCAGCATGGACGGGTTCCGCGCCTTCATCAACGCCATCGGCGGGGTGACCCTGAACGTCAACTATCGGATCCCCATCGGCGGCAAGACCAGCGAAGGCGTGCCCNCCTCCGGCTGGATCGAGGTGGGCCCCAAGCAGCACATGAACGGCCGGCTCGCCCTCTGGTACGCCCGGGGCCGCTACAGCCTCAACGACTACAGCCGCATCGAGCGGCAACGCTGCGTGATCAACGCGGTCATGGAGCAGACGACCCCGCAGGTGGTGCTCACCCAATTCAACGCGATCGCCCAGGCGGGCGCGAACAACATCATCACCGACGTGCCGCGGGGTGCGATCCCGGCCCTGCTCGACCTGGCGCTCAAGGTGAAGGGAACCAAGCTCCACAGTGTGGTCTTCAAGCCCGGGACGGCCAGCTGGGTCAGCTCGAATCCGCCCTGGCCGATCGTGCGCAGCTACGTCCAGCAGTCGTTGAAGGAGACGGAGAAGCAGTTCGACCCCAAGGCGTCCCCGTCGGCGTCGGTTTCACCGTCCGGGTCGCTGAAACCCAGCAAGACCCCGTCCCCGACCAAGGCCCCTTCGAAGACCGAATCCCTGGACGACATCTGTGCCTACCATCCGGAGCCGTTCCAGAAGTAGTCAGTGCTGCCCGTAGCCGCGGCTGCGGTCGAGAAACCGCCCGATCTGGGCTCCGAGCGCCGTCAGGGCCCGGTCGCCGCCGGACGGGTCGACCAGCGTCACCCGCCGCTCCCCTCCTGCAGGACGAGGCGCCCCGGCGCTTGGGTCACCTTGGTCACGTCCGCCCAGCGTCCTTGCTGCGGGGACGCAGCTCCGGCGATCCGGTAGCCCTCGTCGTCCATCGCCACGGTGACGCGCATCCGGCGGCTGACGACCGCGGCCACGACCCCAGCACGCAGCCGAGCACCAGGACGAGGGCGCCGGTGACCGCCAGGAAACCGGGCCAGCCGAAGACCCCGGAGCCGATGACCAGCAGCGCCCCCACGAGGGCCGCCCCCGCGGCGATCAGCAGGGCCCGGACGGGCGGGCGCGGGGACAGCACCGAAACGCTCTGCACGCGGCGAGGGTGGGATTCGAACCCACGGAGGGTTTCCCCTCGGCCGCTTTCAAGGCGGCTGCACTAGTCCACTATGCGACCTCGCCCAGGTCGCGCCCAGCCTAGTGGAAGCGTGCCAAGCTGAGTCCATGCAAGCGATCACCACCGACGGTTTCGGTGCCGAAGACGTCCTGCGCCTCGAAGAGCTGCCGACCCCCGCCCCGGGTGCGGGCGAGCTGCTCATCGAGGTCGTCGCCAGCGGGGTCAACCGGGCCGACCTGTTGCAGCGCCAGGGCCACTACCCGCCCCCGCCGGGGATCTCGGACGTGATCGGGCTGGAGGTGTCCGGGCACGTCGCGGCCGTCGGTGCCGGCGTCGAGNGGTGGACGCCCGGCGAGCCGTGCGTGGCGTTGCTGGCCGGCGGCGGCTACGCCGAGTACGTGGTGGTGCCGGCCGGCCAGGTGGCGCCGCCTCCTCCCGGAGTCGACCTGGTCAGCGCCGCGGGGCTGATCGAGGTGGCCGCGACGGTCTCGTCCAACCTCTCCCGGGTCGGGCTGGCGGCCGGGGAGACGTTCCTGGTCCACGGCGGCGCTGGCGGGATCGGGACCTTCGCGATCCAGTACGCGGTCGCGCTCGGGGCTCGGGTGCTCACCACCGCGGGGTCGGACGAGAAGCTCGCCCTCTGCCGCGAACTGGGTGCCGACGTGGCCCTCGACTACCACGACGACTGGCCGACCGGGGTCAGGGAGGCGACGGACGGACGGGGCGTGGACGTCGTCCTGGACGTCATGGGCGCCAAGTACCTCGAACCCAACGTGGCTGCGCTGGCCCCCGACGGACGGCTGATCGTCATCGGCCTCCAAGGCGGCCGGAAGGGCACCCTCGACCTGAACGCCCTGCTGGGCAAGCGCGGCACCGTGACGGCGACGAGCCTGCGCGGCCGCCCCGTGGAGCAGAAGGCGGCCATCGTCGCCGACGTGGTGCGCACGGTGTGGCCGATGGTCGGGGACGGCAGGATCCGGCTCGCCCCCGAGACCCGCTTCCCCGCCGAGCAGGCGGCCGAGGCACACCGGCGGCTGGCCTCCGGCGAGAACACCGGCAAGGTGCTGTTGACCTGGTGAGCGGGGGCTGACCCGCGCGCGGCCCCGGCAGCGCCGGGTGGTTCAGTTGCGCCAGGTGCGCCACAGCCGGGCGTACTCGCCGTCGGCCTCCAGCAGTTCGTGGTGCGACCCCAGTTCGGCGATCCGGCCATCGATCACGACGGCGATCCGGTCGGCGTCATGGGCGGTGTGCAGCCGGTGAGCGATCGCGACCACCGTCCGTCCCTCGAGGAGGGCGGCCATCGAGCCCTCCAGGTGCCGGGCCGTCCGCGGGTCGATGAGCGAGGTGGCCTCGTCCAGCACCAGCGTGTGCGGATCGGCCACCACCAGGCGGGCCAGCGCCACCTGTTGCGCCTGGGCGGGCGTCAGCTGGGTGCGGCCGTGGCCGAGCATGGTGTCGAGCCCCGCGGGCAACCGCTCGACCCACTCCAGCGCGTCGACCGCATCCAGCGCCTCCCGGACGGCGGCCTCGCCGGCCTCGTCGCTCAACTGGGTGTCGCGGGCCAGCACGATGTTGTCCCGGACGGTCCCCACGAACACGTGATGCTCCTGGGTGACCAGGGCGACCTCGGTGCGCAGCACGTCCAGCGGCAGCCGCATCAACTCGACGCCACCGACCGTGACGGTCCCCGTCCGCGGGCCGTTGATGCCCGCCATCAGCCGGCCGAGCGTCGATTTGCCCGAGCCGGACGGGCCGACGATCGCCAGCCGCTCGCCGGGCCGCAGATCCAGGTCGATGCCGTGCAACACGTCCACCCCGGGCCGGTAGGCGAACCGCAGGTCCTGTCCGACCAGGTGGGTGTCGGCGGGCAGGTTGTGGCCGGGCGTCCGGTCGTCCGGCACCTCGGCGACGCCCAGCAACCGGGTGGTCGCCGCCATCCCGATCTGGAGCCGGTCCGCGACCTGGATCAGCCGGTCGACCGGCTCGATCAGGTTCTGGACGTAGATCGCGGCCGCGGTGATCTGCCCGATCGTCACCCAGCCCCGGCTGTAACCCCAGGTGCCGAGCAGCACGATCGCCACCAGCGGCATCTGGAAGCACATGTCCAGCAGGGTGAACAGCAGGTTCCGCAGCGTCATCGTGTAGCGCTCAGCCTGGTTCGACTCGGCGATGTCGGCCTCACCGATCCCGATCCGCCGCTCCTGCAGACCCAACGCCTCGACGGTGCGAGCCCCGTCCACGGTCTCGGTCATGGTCGAGTTGATCTGGCTGTAGGTGCCGGACTCGCGGATGTAGCCGGCCATGGCGCGGCGCAGGTAGATCCTGGTGATCACCCACAGCACGGCCAGCGAGCCGAACACCGGCAGGGCGAGGAACCACGAGTTGAGCACCAGCGCGACCAGGGTCAGCGAGGTCAGGACGAACGACATCACCAACTGTGGGAACGCCCAGCGCACCGACTCGCTCATCTTCGACACATCGGAGGTGATGCGGGTCAACAGGTCGCCGGACGAGGCCTGCTCGACCCGGCCCAGCGGCAGCCGCAGCACGGTGCGGACGATCGCCTCGCGGGCCGCCGCGAGCAGGTCGTAGCCGAACACCGCCGACGCCCGCCGTGCGGCGAAGGTGAGCCCCGCCTGGACCACCACCACGACCACCACCGCGAGGATGATCTGGTCGATCTGGGTCACCTGGGCGTTGCCGAGCGACACCTTGTCGACCAGATCGCCCAACATCCGCGGGACGACCAGGCCCGCCACCGCCGCCGCCACGTTCGCGATCACGACCGTCGCCAGCAGCCCGCGCCGCGTCCCCAGCAGCCCTCGGACGAAGCCGACCGCCTTGTCGTTGGCGGCCACCGGCAGCCCTCGCTCGGGGTTGCGGGACGCGGCGAAGAAGTCCTCGGCGTCGATCTGCCGCAAGCTGTGGCGGCGCCACAGGGCGCGCCATCGCTCCGGCCACGAACGGCCGGGGACGACCCGCAGCCGGGGGTCGATCGTCCGGCCCTCGGGGCGGTCGAGCCAGGTGTCGGCGGAGGTCCGCAACAGCTCAGCGGTCATCGTCCTCCTCCATTCCCCGGGCGACCACCGCACGGTAATCGGCATTGTCAGCCATCAGTTCGGCATGCGTGCCGGTGGCGACCTGGCGACCGTCGGCGAGCAGCACGACCCGGTCGCAGTGGTGCAGCAGCAACGGCGAGGCGCTCATCGCCACGGTCGTCCGGCCGCGGCGGTGCTCGGCCAGCCGCTCGGCGATCGCGGCCTCGGTGTGGGCGTCGACCGCCGACGTCGGCTCGACCAGGACGAGCACCTCGGGATCGAGCAGCAGGGCGCGGGCCAGCACCCGCTGCCGCTGGCCGCCGGACAACCCGCGACCCTTCTCGTCGATCCGGCCCTGCCACCCGTCGAGCAGGCCGGCGTAGACGTCCTCGGCGGCGGCGACCCACAGGGCACGCTCGGCCTGTTCGCGGGTGTGGCCGCCNCCGGGGTCGAGCGCCTGTTGCAGCGTGCCGGCGAACAGCTGGCTGCCGGTGTCGCTCACCAGCACCTTCGCGCGCAGGTCGGCCAGCCGCAGGTCGGCGTAGTCGACCCCGTCCGCGCTGACGCCCCAGGGCTGCTGGGCGCGTTCGGCATCGACCCGGGCCTGTTCGGCGCGACGCCGCTCCTTCTCCGCGTGGGCCAGCCGGGCGCGACGGCCCTTGAGGTCCTCGTCCTCGTCCTCTTCGCCGAGGACGGCGTCGCCGGGAAGGTAGCGGCCGAGCCGGTCGGCGAGTGCGGCCGAGGCGTCCGGGTTGGCCGACACGACCACCAGGAACTCGCCGGGACGAACGGTCACCCCCGACGCCTCGTCGTGAAGTGTCGGACGATCCGCCAGGCTGCCGGCTCCGGCCGCCCAGGGCACCTCGGCGCCGAGCAGTACGATGGTCTTGCGCGCCGACACCAGGCCCTGCACCCACTTCTGAGCGAGTTCGAACAGCGTCTGCAAGGGCCAGACCATGAAGATCGCGTAGCCGACGAAGCTGATCAACTGGCCGATCGTGAGCCGGCCCGCCAGCATCTCGTGGGAGCCGAGCCAGACCAGGGTCACCAGCAGCAGCCCCGACAGCAGCACCGACAGCGTCTCGACCACCGCCTGCCACGTGCCCGTCCGCACCCCGAGGTAACGCACCTTCTGCGACTGGGCGGCGTAGTTGTCGCCGAAGGTCTTCTCCCCGCCGATGCCGCGCAGGATGCGCAGGCCGGACACGATGTCGGTCGCCATGCCGGTCAGTTCGCTGTTCTGGGTGCGCTCGGCGGTCTCCGCCGCGTTGAGCGGACGCAGGACGGGCGAGGCCGCCCCCACCAGGATCGGAGCCGCGATCAGCACGATCACGCCCAGCAGGCCCGATGCCTGCAGCATCATCACGGCCACCAGGACGAACGCGCCGAAGGCGCCGAACGCCCGCGCGACGACCTCGAAGGTGGCGCCGAACGTGTTCGAGTCCGAGGACGAGATGCTCATCACCTCGCCGGTGGGGAGCCGGCGTGACAGCACGTGGCCCAGTTGCACGGCCTTGCGGGTGGCCAGTTTCTGCGTCCCGTAAAGCGCGATCAGCCAGCCGCGGACGGCGAAGGTGTGCTGCAGGATGCCGCCCGCCGCGCCGATCAGGATCACCAGGGAGAGCAGCGCCGACCAGCCGAGGGTCGCCACCGGGTCGCCCTTGAGGACGCCGGTGTCGATCGCCCGGCCGAGCAGGAACGGGCTCAGCGCGCTCGGCAGGAACCACAGCGTCCCCGTGATCGCCAGGGCCGCGAGCACGTCGGCTTGCACGCGCAGCATCCACAGCAGGAAGCGTGCTGGGCTGCGCGTGTCCGGACGTGAGGTCTCTGCCGGGGTATAGGCATCGATCTCGGGCGGGAAATCGTGCATAGCCGAGCTACGGTACGCCTGGCGCCGCCCGTTGTCGACTCGGGCCCGTCCATGCTGAGTCCCGACTAGCGCCTGGCCGTACGCCGCAGGGAGAAGTACGTCCCGACGAGGTACGCGGTCGTCCAGAAGCCGAGTGCCAAGAGGTTCCCGAGCCACCGCAGCCCGGTGGCCTCCCACAACGGATCCTGATCGGCGACCGTGGCGCAATCGACCTGCCGGTGCTGGACCTTGGGCGCCTTGGGGGTGGGGATGGGCAGGCCGTTCTTGGTCGCGTTGTCGGCGGCCTTCTGGTTCTGCTCGTCGGTCACCTCTTTGGTCTTCTTGTTCACCTCCTCGTCCTCCTTCGCCGTGATGAGGATCTCGGCGTTGCAGGTGATGGACCGGTTGAAGTCCAGCGAGGCGGCACCCGCCGCGAACCCCCACCGCGACAGGGCGGTCAAGGAGACCTGATTCACCCCGGGGCCGGTGACGTCCAGTACGCCACCGCTCATGACCAACTGGAACATGAGCACCAGCACCATCAGCGGCATGACCTGCTCCGAGGTGGACACCCGGCTGGACAGCAGCAGCCCAAGACCGGAGGACGCCCACGCGATCGCGAACGACACCACCCAGAGCTCCACCCACAGCGGCCACGCCACCCCGTCGCGGGATGGACGTTGACCAGCAGGGCGACCGTCACCATCAGGGCCGACTGGATGGCGCAGACCACACCCAGCAGCAGCGCCTTGGACGCCAGGTACGCGGACGGCCGAACGCCGACCCCGGCCTCGCGGAGGAAGATCGCCCGCTCCCCACGAGCTGACGAACGCTGGGCACGATGCCCATGAGCACGGCTCCGAAGACGAGCACCACCAGCAGGATGCGGGGATCGGTCACCGCGTCGGTGGTCCGGGCGGCGTTGAACCCGTCCGTGGCGCGGACCGCTGTGGTGAGCAGGCCGACGACCACGGGGAGGGCCAGCGTGAACAGCAGCAGGGAGCGGTCGGCCGCCATCAGCCGGGTTTGACGGCTGAGCAGGGTGAGGGCCTGGGGCAGGAGCCGTCGAGGACGGGACCTGGTCGGCGGGCTCGGGGCAGCGACATGGGCCGGGACGGACGAACGAGGAGCCAGGCGGCTGGCGGCGAAGGCGGCCTGCGCCGCGTCCGGCGCCCCGGCGATGAGCGCGTAGATCCCGGGATAGGAGGTGTCGGCGCCCAGACGCGGAGCGAAGAAGTCCGGCAACTGGCCCGGTGGACCGAAGTAGGCGACCTTTCCCCGGGCGCCAGCAACAGAACGAGATCCGCCTTGTCCAGGTTCTGGGTGGAATGCGTGACCACCACCACGGTGCGTCCGCTGGGGTTCTGCGCGGTGCCGTGCGCCAGCGTCCCCAGCAGCTGCATCACCTCGCGATCGAGGTTGGGGTCGAGGCCGGACGTCGGTTCGTCCAGGAACAGCAGGTCGGGCTTGGTGAGCAGTTCCATGGCCGTGCTCACCCGTTTGCGCTGGCCACCGGACAGCTGGCGGATGCGCAGCTCCGCCTGGCTCGTCAGCCCCAGTTCGGTCAGCGCCCAACCGACCGCGTCAGCCCGCTCCGCCGGCGTGGCGTCGTCCGGGAACCGCAGCCGGGCCGCGTAGTCCAGGGCCTGTCGGGCGGTCAGTTCGGGGTGGACGAGATCGTCCTGCGGCACGATGCCGATGCGGTCGGCCAGCGATTTCGCGAAGTTGGCCAGGTCCAGCCCGTTGAACAGCACCTGGCCGGCGTCGGGCTGGAGCGCACCGGTCATGGCCTTCAACAGCGTCGACTTCCCGGCCCCGGACGGACCGATGACGGCGAGCAGGCTGCGGTGCGGGACCGTGAACGTCACCCGGTCGAGGAGGGCTTTCCGGTCGGGTGCTCCCTGCGCCCGCGCGCTCGCGTCCACCGGCACCGTGAACGTCAGATCGCTCACCCTCAGCGCCACCTCCGGCTCGCCACGTCCCGGTCCCGCGGGAGCGCCCTCCACCGCGATCCGGACGAGGCCGTCCGCTGTCACCTGGAAGAAGGCGCCGCCGAGACTCACCACCTGTCCCGGGACCACCTCCCTGCGCTCGATGCGCACCCCGTCCACGAAGGTGCCGTTGGTCGACCCCAGGTCATCCAACAGGTAACGGGCACCCCGAGCCGGGTCAGCCGGGCATGGTGGGCGCTCACCATCGGGTCCGGGATGACGACGTCGTTGCCGGGGACCGCCCCAGCCTGACCGCATCACGGCACGAGGTGCGGCCGACGGTGTCATCCACTGGACTCGCCCCCGGCGCCCGAGCACCTGCACCCTGGAACCGGTCAACGGGTCGCCCAGCATCAGCACCATGCCCGCCTCGATCGGCAGGCCACGCTCGGCAGGAATGCGGGCGCCGCTGACAAACGTGCCGTTCATCGTGTGCAGATCACGCGCCAGCCAGTTGGCGGCCCCGGGCGCAGCTCCAGGTGCCGCCTGGAAACGAGGACATTGGGCACCCGGAAATCCGCGGAATCGTCCCGACCGAGGATCACGACGCCTTCAGGAGCGAAGTCGACGACCTCGCCGTCAATGTCCAGGCTGAGCGTGGTCATGGTGCGTGTGCGCTCCCCGCGCAGATTCGGATAGGTCGCGCGCAGCATAGCCGTATCGACGGCGAGGACCGCACTGTCGCCGCGATGTGAAGCACCCCGCTATGCACAGGAATGGGCGTCGAGACTGAGTCCGACACGCAACCCCTACCATGTCGCCCGAGAACCCGCAGAAGGTACCCAGGTGAGCGAATCCTCCTACATTGGCGTCCGGTTCGGCGCATTCGTCATAACCGGTGAAATCGGCCGCGGTGGAATGGGGGTGGTTTACTCCGCCCGGCAGGAGCGACCCAATCGTTCGGTGGCGCTGAAAGTGCTGGACGCACGCTTCGCCGCCGACCCCAGCTTCGTGGCCCGCTTCGAACGCGAGGGCGAGTTGCTGGCCAAGATGCAGTCCCCCACGTCGTCCAGGTGTACGAACACGGACGCATCGACGACTGGCTGTACCTCGCCATGCAGCGGGTGCCCGGCGGGGACCTCGCCGCGTACCTGCGCGAACGTGGCCCGCTCCCGCTGGCGTTGAGCGCGGATCTGACCGCCCAGGTCGCGTCGGCCCTGGCGGACGCCCACGCCTTGGGGATCATCCACCGCGACGTGAAGCCGTCCAACGTGCTGCTCTCGCGCACCGGCAGCGACCTGTTCGCCTACCTGTGCGATTTCGGCATCGCTCAGGAGGAGCAGTCCGAGCTCACGCAGACGGGCATGCTGGCCGGGAGCGTCGCCTTCGCCGCTCCGGAGCGGATCGAGGGGCGGCAGGCGAGCGTCCGCAGTGACCTGTACTCGCTGGGGTGCCTCTTCTGGATCCTGCTGTCGGGCAACAACCCGTACCAGGGCTCGGATCTGCACGTCATGGAGCAGCACCTCTCCGCACCCATCCCCGGCTCGCCGGCGCAGGGCCGGGAGTGGACGCCGCGAACCGCGTGCTGGCCAGCCTGCTCGCCAAGGACCCGAACCGACGGCCCCGCTCGGCGCTGGACGCCGTGACCGAACTCCGGGCGCTGCAACGGCTCCTCGACGGCGGCGAGGCCGGCCCGCAGCCGACGCCCGCGCCGTACGCGTCCCTGCCCCCGTGCCCGACCCCAGCCCGTCGACGCCACACACGTCGCGGGCACGGCCCTCGCGAGGCGGACGTCAAAGGGCTCTACGATCCCACGACCGTGGCCGTCACCCAGCGCCGCGTGCCCAACCCTCCCCGGCCGGTGCCAGCCCCTGCGGCCGTCCCGCCGCCGGCCCGGACCGCGCGCGCCGGCGGACCGGTCAAGACCCTCGCGCTGACCGTGGCCGTGGTCGTCGCGGCGGCCGTCCTGACCGGCGGCGGGCTGTGGGCGTTCTCCTCGTTGTTCTCCGGGAGCAAGCCCGCCGCGGCGGCCTCGTTCGCGATCACGCCCACCGTCGAGACCACGACCGAGACGCCAGAACCCACCAACGAGAGCAGTCCGCCGACCCGTGCCGCGGTCGCGCACCTCGCCGACAAGATCCACGTGAAGGACGGGCCGCACGGAATCGCGATCAACCCCGGCGCGCGGCTCGCGTTCGTCGCCAATACAAGAACGACTCGGTATCGGTGATCAATCTCGACTCGAACACCGTGGTCAAACAAATCAACGTCGGTCACCAGCCCCAAAGCATTGCCGTCGATCCCGCATCGGGACTGCTGCTCGTCGGCTGCGACGGTGTGGGTGTGGTGCAGATCTACGAGTTGCAGCATTACGGCATGGTCGGCTCGGTCAGCACCGGGGAGGGGCCCGTCCGCGTGACCGTGCATTCGTCCCAGAAAGTCGCCTATGCCGTCGCAGCGGGCAGTTCCACGATGAAAGTCATCAGCCTGTCCAGCCGAAAGCTGATCCGTGCGGTGCCGGTCGGCGCCAAGCCGCGGGTCATCGCCGTCGACGAGCGCGACCAGATGGCGTACGTGGGCCACTGGGACAGCAACAAGGTGACGGTGATCGACCTGAACGCGCAACGGAAAATCAGCGTCCTGCGCGTGGGCAAGAACCCCAACACCATCGCGATCGCGTCCGAAGCACGGCTCGCGTTCGTGGGCAACTATGGTGACGGGGAGAACGGCGGCGGCAGCGTGAGCGTGATCGACCTGGACCACCGCTCGATCCGCAAGACCTTCGACATGGACGCTGGACCCTCCCGGGTGGCCGTGGACGAGGATGCGCACGTGGCCTATCTGACCTGCCTCTACGCACGGAAGGTGGATGTCATCAGCTTCGACACCCTCACCCGGGTCGACCGGTTCTCCACCGCCAACCGACCGACCGGCGCGGCCGTGGACGAAAGCACCGGCAAGCTCTACGTCACCAATTTCATCAGCAATGTCGTCCAAGTTTTCCAGGCCTGACGAGGATCCGACGAACATCCGGCCGCTGCCGGGTTCGTCCGCGATGCCCCGACGCATGGTTGAAGAGCCCACTCCGGTCGCCAAACGGCTGTGGCCCCGCCGCGCCTTGTTGACCTCGGCAGCGACCCTCGGGGCCGCCGCCGGCGGCGGCGCAATCGCCTGGCGGCTCGGGCTGCTGGACATGACCGGCCCGGCCCCCACCACATCGCCGGTCCCAAGCGGCCCGGACGCAACCGCGTCCGACCCCACGTTGCGCGTCGAAACCCCGCGGGGCACGGTGATCGTCCAGGCGGTGGCGCCGGGTGTGGTCCGGGTCCAGATCCAGCGCGGATCGGGTTCGGTGCCCGTCCGCCACTCCTACGCCGTCGAAAAGCCGCCGGCCGCCCTGCCGGCCGCGGTGTCCACCACCCCACGGNCCCACACCCTCACGACGCCCGAGATCTCGGTGAGCGTCGATCCCGCGACCGGTGCGCTGAGCGCGAAGGACGGGCGCGGCAACCGCTTCATCGAAGAGGCACCCAAGGGCTACCGCGAGCGGGGCTTCGGCTATCGCTGGCAGCTCTTGTTGGACCACGACGAGTCCTGTCATGGGTTGGGCCAGCGTGCCTTCTCGCTGTCGTTGCGCGACCGCGAGTACCGGCTGTGGAACGTCGACGCCCGCTCCTACCCCCTGNGCAAGGACCCGCTGTACCTGAGCGTGCCCTTTTACCTGGGCCATCGGCCCACTCACAGCTACGGCATCTTCTGGGACAACCCGGGTCGCGGGACCCTCGACCTGGATTCGGACAACAACGGCCTCCTCACCTACCGGACGGAATCGGGCAGCCCGGACATCTACCTCATCGCCGGCCCCGCGCCTCAGCAGGTCGTCGAACGCTTCACGTCCCTCACCGGACGCATGGAACTCNCCNCGCTCTGGGCTCTGGGATATCAGCAGAGCCGCTGGGGTTACCGGACGGAGGCCGACTTCCGCCGGGTCGCCGACCAGCTGCGGTCGCGGCGCATCCCGTGCGACGCGCTGCACTTCGACATCGACTACATGGACGGCTACCGCATCTTCACCTGGAACACCGCCGCCTTCCCGAACCCGGGGCGGCTGCTGGGCGATCTGCGCAAGGACGGTTTCCGCGCCGTGGCGATCCTCGACCCGGGAATCAAGGAGGATCCGGCGTATCGCGCGTACTCCGAGGGCCGCGCCAGGAGGGTCTTCTTGACCAAGCCCTCGNGGGATCCTTTGCGGCGTGAGGTGTGGGCCGGCTCCAGCGAGTTCCCGGATTTCACCAAACCGGCGACCCGTGAGTGGTGGAGCGAGCAGGTCAAGAACTTCGCGAAGGTCGGCTTCGCCGGGCTGTGGAACGACATGAACGAACCCAGCACGTTCGACACGCTCGGGACGCTGCCGGACGAAACCCAACACGATTGGGAGGGCCAGACCAGCACGCACGTCGCGGGCGGTCACGCGGTCTACGGGATGCAGATGGCGCGGGCCTCCCGCGAGGGCCTGGCGCAGGCCCACCCGGACGCCCGGCCGTTCAACATCAGCCGGGCCGGGTACGCGGGCCTACAGCGCTACGCCACGACCTGGAACGGCGACAGCCTCGCCACCTGGGGGCACCTGGGCATCACGATCCCGCAGCTGCTGAACGTGGGGATGAGCGGCCTGCCCTTCTCGGGCAGCGATGCGGGCGGGTTCCGCGGCGATCCGGACGCCGAGCTGTACCTGCGCTGGATGCAACTGGCCAGCATGACGCCCTTCTTCCGCACCCACTCCGCCCGGACGGCCCGCGACCGCNGCCCCTGGACCTACGGCAACGCCACCACCGACCAACTCCGGGCCGTCATCGAAAGGCGCTACCGCCTCCTCCCGTACCTGTACACCCAGGTGCAGCAGGCCTGCAGCACCGGGACGCCCATCCTGCGTCCGATGTTCTTCGAGCAGCCGGAGCGCGGCGAGCTCGGCAACATCGACGATCAGTTCATGCTGGGCGACGACCTGCTGGTGGCCCCGATTCTCGAGCAGGGCGCGCGGAGCCGGACGATCGTGCTGCCGCCCGGCACGTGGTACCGCTTCGACCAGGGCCAGCCGGTCAAGGGAGGCGGGAAGATCACCGAGGCCGCGGGCCTCGACCTGCCCTTGTTCGTCCGGGCCGGCGCCGTGATTCCGCTGTGGCCCGTCCGGCAGTCGACCAGTGAGCCGCTGGAGCAGCTCATCCTCAGCGTCTACGCGGGCAACGGCGAGTCCAGCCTCTACGAGGACGCCGGCGACGGCTACGGCTACCGCGAAGGGGAACAGCGCACGTCGACGTTCGCCACCAAGCAGCAAGGCCGCGACCTCACCGTGACCTGGTCGCACACGGGTGCCTACCGGCCCCCGTACCAGGAGGTGGAGACCCGGCTGTACGGGCTGACGGCCCCGCCGAAGAGCGTCACCACCGACGCCACCGGCAGGAAGCCGACCTGGCAGGGCGGCGCGCACGTGATCGAGTCGAAGGAGTTCACGACGCTCCGCGTCCGAACCTAGGCTCTTGATGCCCGCGACCGGGGTCAGCGCAGGAACAGCGCCCGCAGCCGGGTGGCGGCGAACCCGACCCCNGCGGCGGACATCGCCACGAAGTAGGCCAGGTGGCCCAGCGTCCCCGCGTTGAACACCCCCACCGACAGTTGGCGCATGAGCTCCACACCGTGCCACAGCGGCATCGCCTGGACGAACCACTGCACGCCCACCGGGTAGACGTCGATCGGGAACAGGGTCGCGGAGAACAGGAACATCGGCAGCAGGACGATGTTGATCAGGTCCATCTGCTGGAAGGTGCTGAAGTAGCTGGTCACGGCCATGCCGAGGGCGGCGAACCCCATCGCGATCAACAGTGCGACCGGGATCATCGCCAGCGCCCACCACGAGGTCACGATGCCGAGCCCGGCCATGATCGCGAGGAAGCCGCAGGCGTACAGGAACCCNCGGAACAGCGCCATGAAGATCTCGCCGGCGGCCACGTCCAGCGGGCCGAGCGAGGTCGACAGCATCGACTCGTACAGCCGTCCGAACCGCATCTTGAAGAACACGTTCCAGGTGGAGTCGTAGATCGCCCCGTTCATCGCCGAGGTGGCCAGCAGCGCCGGCGCGATGTAGGCGGCGTAGCTGGTCGGCTGCCCGCCGGGCCCGGTCACCGCCCCCACGAGGCCGCCCATCCCGAAGCCCATCGACAGCAGGTAGAACACCGGCTCGAAGAAGCCCGAGACCACCACGGCCCAGTTCTGGTTGCCGATGACCCTGAAGCCGCGCTCGATCACCGCGCGGATGTTGCCNCCGTACAGGGCGCTGAGCGTCGTCATCTGGTCAGCCTCCGCGCGAAGACGCGGAACGCCAGCAGCAGCNCCGGTCACGGCCGTCCCGACCAGGAACGCCACGTGCAGCAGGGTCAGCCACAGCGGGTTCGGCATCCCGTAGGTGGCGATCCTGGCCAGCTGCGTGCCGTGCCACATGGGCGAGATCCAGCCGACCCACTGCAGGTAGACCGGCATCGACTCCAAGGGGTAGAAGGTGCCCGCGAACAGAAACATGGGGTTGACGATGAACCGCTGGACGAATGCGAACTGGAAACCCTCGTCCTCCAGCGTGGCGGCGTAGGCCATCATCGGCGCCCCGAACGACACCGCCGCCAGCGTGGCGATCGGGACGATCAGGAAGCTCCAGCCCGAACGGGTCACCCCGAACAGCACGAGGGCTATCCAGAACACGCTGGCCTGCAGGAAGAACCGGACGGCCACGGCGAACACCTGGCCGGAGACGATCTGGCGCGGCGTGACCGGGCTGGCCTGCGCGGCGTAGTAGAACCGCTGCCACTTGAAGCCGCCCATGACCGGGAAGCTGAACTCGGCCATGCCTTCCATGACGATCGCCGAAACCAGCAGCCCCGGGCCGACGAAGACCAGGTAGGGCACGCCACCCACGAGGCCGGCGCCCTTGTCGACCAACGCGCCCAGCCCGATGCCCATGGCGGTCAGGTACAACAGCGGCAGCCCGAAGGTCGCGAGCAGGATCGTCTGCAGGTAGGCCCGCATCCCGGCCCACGTGTACTCGGCGTACGCGAGCCACCCCCAGCGACGGACGATCGCCGCCTGGGTCCGCGGGCTCGGCGCTGCCCCCGAGTAGGCGAGCCGGTTGGTGTCGAGAAGCTGGTCAGTCAATGAGGCTCCGTCCGGTCAGCCGGAGGAACACGTCCTCCAGGGACGAACGGCGCACCAGGGACGTCACCGGGTGCAAGCCCTGGGAGGTGACCCGCTCCAGCGTGGCCTCCCCGTCCGCGGTGTAGAGCAGGACGCGGTCGGGCAGCACCTCGACCCGCTCGGCNCAGCCCTCCAACTGATGGACGACGGCCGCGTTGCGCTCCGACCCGAACCGCAGCTCCAGCACCTCGCGCGTCGAGTACTCCCGGATCAGGGCGGCCGGCGACCCCTCGGCCACGATCCGGCCGTGATCCATCACGATCAGCCGGTCGCACAGCTGCTCGGCCTCGTCCATGAAGTGGGTGGTGACGATGAGGGTGACGCCCTGCTCCTTGAGCCGGAACAGCCGATCCCACAGGATGTGCCGGGCCTGGGGATCCAGGCCGGTCGTCGGCTCGTCCAGCAGCAGGATCTTGGGCTCGTTGACCAGGCCGCGCGCGATCGTCAATCGGCGCTTCATGCCGCCCGACAGGTTGTCGACCTTCTCGTTCGCCTTCTCGGTGAGCTGGGCGAACTCCAGCAGTTCGTCCGCCTTCTTGCGCAGGTAGCCGAACGACAGGCCGAAGTAGCGCCCGTAGTAGATGAGGTTGTCGCGGGCGCGCAACTCCGAGTCGAGGTTGTCCTGCTGTGGGATGACCCCNAGGTGCGCGCGCACCTCCGGCCCGTGGGTTTCGGGGTCGAGCCCCATCACCGACAAGGTGCCGGACGTGCGCAGCGACGTGCCGCCGATCATCCGCATCGTGGTGGACTTGCCCGCCCCGTTGGGACCGAGCAGGCCGAACGACTCCCCGGCNGCCACCTCGAACGAGATGCCGTCGACGGCGTGCAGCTCACCGTAGGTCTTGGTCAGCTCGCGGGCTTCGATCACGGGCACGCGGACGAACGTAGCACCGGCCACCGACAGGAAAAACACCGGGGCGGCGGCGCTCAGCGGCTCAGCGCAGGTCCTCCCGGGGCGGCAATTGCTGCGGCGGCAGCTGCTGCGACGGGAGCTGCTGCGGTGGCAGCTCGCCGCGGCGGAATGCGCGCCGCTGCGCGCGGAACTCGTCCCGCGCCGCCCGCCGCTGGTTGATCGGCTTGCCCGTCATCATCGCGATCACCACCGGGATCGCGGTGCCGAACATCGGCCACATGGGCCAGTAGTAGATCAGGTGGCCGCTGCCGAGCACGGTCATCAGCCAGATGGCGTTGAACATCATCGCCATGCCCAGCCACCACGCCGGCATCTTGCCGAGCAGGCCACGAAGACCGAACGTTCCGGCCGCCGGCGGGGTCACGGGGCCGCGGCGGCCGCTGCCGGCGGATAGACGCTCGGGGCGGTGGTGGTCGCGGGCACCATCAAGTCGCCCAGCACCGGAACGAGTTCACCGAGTTCGCGGGCCGACGCCGCCTGGCTGGTCCGCTGGTCGAACTCGTCTCGGTTGAGCCGCCCGTCCGCGTACGCGGCGGACACCAGCGAGGAGGCGCGGCTCCGGTCGGCGTCCGAGGCGCGCAGCCCGGGATTGGTGCGGGGTCGGCGGTGAAGCCCGACCAGTCGCCGCCGACCCCGGATGACTCGGATGGAACCGGCAGGTTGTTCCAGCGGGGGTGTCGCTCATGGCGTCCATCATGCAGCACCGACGCCGAAGTGCACCCGCCTGCCCAGCCCCGGTATGCCCAGCCCCGTGTGGCCGCCCCTGTGCTCAGCGCCCGCGGTGGTACCGCAGCGGGTTGGGCCGGCACTCGCATTCGGTGGCGATCTTCAGGCTCCGGTCGATCCGGCCGGCGTCGCGGAGCATGAACAGCTTGGGCACCAGCCGGTCGCGGATCGCGTACGGATCGAGAGTGTTCAGGTAGATCTTCGTGGCGCCCTCGAAGCCCGCCAGCGTCGAGATCCGCCATTTGATGATGACCCGCCAGGGCATCGACACGTCCACGTCGATCGGACGGTAGTGCCACTCCTCGTTGCACGGGACGTCGGTGCCGGTGGCGGCGTGCATCGCGTGGAGGATGTCCGACATCCCCTTGAGCTCCTCGGGNGTGTGCTCCCAGGGGTCGGGCTCCTCGCTCTTGGAGTAGATCTCCACCGACGGGAACCGGTGTCCGAAGCCCGCGAACGCGATCGCGTGATCGTTCTCGGCCAGGATGAGGTTCTTGTAGGAGGCGTAGTTCACCGCGTCCTCGTTGAACACGTTGGGGTTGGCCCGCAGCCGCAGCACGGCCCGCTCCGATTGCACTCCACGCTCGTCGATGGCCACCAGTTGCTTGTGCAGGTGATCGAAGGAGGCCCCCGCCGGGCGCAGCCAGTTCTGGAACACCACGACGAACCGGGCGTAGCGGTTCAGCTCGAACAGGGCCTGCACCGATTCGACGGTGAACGACACGAACTCGGCGTGCTCGTCGGGAGTCATGGTGCCCGAGGCCGCGAGCTGGGTGTTGTCGGTCGCCCCGTCCACGTAGTGCCGGCGCGACACGATCACGTCGTGCCCGCCGCCGAAGAAGCCGGAGGCGAAGTCGACGACCTCCTGTTCGGTCATGGCGTCGATCTGCGCCTCGGTCTTGCCGCCCGCCCGCAGCTTCGTCCGGGCCACCGAGAGGACGTGGTCCCGACCCGCCGGCGACTCCAGGTAGGCCTGCCGGCGGGCCGCGACCCGTGCCGGCAACTGGTAGCCGTAGTTGGCGTTCCAGTACTGGTAGCTCAGGATCTCGAACAGGTTGGGGATGCGCCGGAACTCGGCGGTGGTGGCGAACAACTCCTCCGCCGGGGTGCGGTAGATCGTCTCCCAGCGTCCGTCGGAATGGCGGACGACCCGGGATTTCTCCGGCGGGGTTTCGAGGTAGCGATGCTCGCAGAACGCGCAGTAGCGCCCGTGCTGGTCCGGGTCGAGAGGCACCGGATCGGGCAGCTTCACCCCGATCGGACGGTTGCCGCGGCCCGCCACCGTCCACACCTCGGTGCCCGAGAACGGGTTCAGCTGCTTGACGGTTCCGTCTTCCATCTCGGTCAGGTAGTTGGGTTCTCGTGCAAAAGGCTGCAACATTGGGGACAGACCTCCTCACTGGACGACATCGTCAGGCTAGCGTCGTCGCTTCGGCGGGGAGGTGGAAAACCCGCCCCTGGGGTGCTCGGACCACCGTCCGGGTTCCCCGAAACCAAATCGTGATCGGACGCGTCTAATCGTCGACCGTCCCGATCACGGAAGCGAGAAAGACCATGGCCTTCACCACCCCCTGCGTGCCGCCTGCCTGGATCACACCGCCCTGTTCCAGAACGACCTGTTGGAGACCCCGCCCCTGCCCGGTGCCGGGCCGGAGGTTCACGCGAAGTCGCTGCGCCTCACCGCGCGCGCCGCCCAGGTGTGCGGCGGCTGCCCCTGCGCGAGGACTGCCTCTACGACGCCGTCGTGAACCGTGACATCGCCGGCTTCGCCGGAGGGACCACGCAGGCCGAACGCAACGAACTCCGCCGCCGGCTGGACGTGACCGTGTCGTCCGAGGATCTCGACTCCCTCGCGGGCCTGTTGCGCAGCCATCGCCAGATCGACCACCACGAGGTGCTGCGGCTGCGGGCCGCGCACCCGCACGAGAGCCTCGAGGTGGTCGCGCATCGGCTCGGCTGCTCGCTGTCCACGGTCAAGCGGCACATGCGCAAGGCGCGCGAGTCCGCCCGCTGGTCGCGGCCCCGGCTCCCAAGCCGTCGCGCGAGCAGGTGCTGGCCACCCACGCCGACCTGCGCCGGGCCACGGTGCGCCGGGACGAGACGCGCGTGGCCTGATCCCCAAGCCACTCCGGCTCCTCTGCCCCCGAGAACGCCGGAGTTCAGCACCCGGGTCGCCCCAACCTGGGGTGCGCCCATGTCCGGGGTCAGAACCAGCGCAGGAGCTCGTTCACCGTGCCGCCGTCGGCATAGGCGTCGGTGACCGCGTCCGCGGCATCGCGGACGTGCTGCGGNGCGTCGCCCACTGCCACCCCACGACCGGCCCAGCGCAGCATCTCGATGTCGTTGCTGCCGTCCCCGATCGCCAGCACGTCGGCCGCGTCGATGCCCAGCCCGCGGCAGACCTCGGCCAGTCCGAAGGCCTTGTCGACCCCAGCGGGGGCGATGTCGAGCCAGGCGCTCCAGCCGACGAAGTAGCTCACCCCGTGCAGGCCCAGTGAGGCGACCAGCCGCTCGAATTCGCCGTCCGAGGCGTCGGGGTCGCGGACGACCACGCGGGTCACCGGTCCCTCGGCAAGCCGGTCGGGCGGAACGATCTCGATCGAGCCGTGCAACTCCCCCAGCGGGAACGGACGGGTCACGCGGTAACCGGTGCCCACCACCTCGACCGCCATCGCGGCNCCGGGGTGCAGCCGGTGCACCCGCTCGATCACGTCGGTGGCGTCGAAGGTGACCTGGCCGAGGATCTCCAGGGGCGGGTACGTCACGCGGACTGCTCCGTTGGAGGCGACGTGCGGGCCGGGCGGCAGGCCGAGCGCGTCGACCACCGGACGCGTGGCGTGCCAGCCCCGTCCGGTCGCCATGACCACCCGGGCGCCCGCTGCAACGGCCCCGCGGACGGCCTCCACCAGCCCTGGGGCGGGGACGCCGTCGAAATCGACGCAGGTGCCGTCGATGTCGAGCGCGACCAGCCGTGGGGTGAAAGGCATGCCGGGACCTCCTTCGGGCAGCAGGGTAGTCAGCCTGCCACAATCGTCCGGTGACCCCGTCCAGCGCCGAGAACGCCCCCTGCTCGGCCCCTCGTCCGCCATCCAGGGCACCCGCGGGGCCAGTTGGGTGTTCGGGGTCGGCCGCGTCGACGCCCTCGTCCTGGCGGCCGGCAGCGGTCGGCTCGACCACTTCGTGCGCAACCAGTCCCGGCCCGACCGGGCGTGGGTGCACAGCGGCCAGGTGAGCGGCGCGGCGCTCGGCCCGGGGCGATCGCCCTGGGATCGATGGATTGGCGGCACGGCCGGGCGCTGGAGGCGCTCGTCCCCGAGGCGGACGGGATCGTCCACTACCGCCTCGACCCGCGGGCGGCGCGGGCCTGGGACCGCCTCGGCGTGGTGGCTCCGGGCGCCCAGGTGGCCGCCACGGGCCACCGCGGCCGCCTGGACGCGCTGGTGACCCACGAGGGTTCCGTTACCCACCACCGGCTCGCCGACGGCTCCTGGCGGGCGCTCGGGGCCGTCCCGGGGATCGAGGCTGCCGACGCCGTCGTCCGGCGGCGCGATGGTGACCTGGTCGCCCTCGGTCGGCGGGCCGGACAACTCGTCGAACTGCGGGCCGGCACGGCGGNNGGTCCTGGCGGGAGGCGGGGCCGGTCCACCCGGCCGGCGTGGCTCCGGCGGCACTGGCGCTGCGGCACGGGCGGCCGGTGGTGCTGGTGCCGGACGGCCACATCGTCCGGGTGCTCCGGCAGGGCCCGGACGGCCGCTGNNGCTCACCCAGGCGCCGCTGACCGCAGGGGTGCCCAGGTGCGCGGGGTGGCGGCGTTCTCGTCCCTTCTCGGCGGCTGGGTGCAGGCGCTCACGGACGAGGCCGGCTCGGTCTACCACCACCACCGCCAGGAACTGGACGTGCCCCGCTGGATGCGGGCCACCTGCCTGCGCTTCGTGGAGCCGGAGGGGTCGGCGGCGGCGTCGGTCAGCGCGAAGGTCGCCCAGGTGACCGGTGAGCACGACAGCCAGCCCGGCGAGANNCCCCGGCAGACGCTCAGCCGGTCACGGACCGTCTCCGGCGTCCGCGGCACCGACCTCGGCGTCCGGATCGACCACGCCGGACGCACCTACCTGCTGTTCGGCGACACGCACTGGGACACCCCGGCCNGCGCCACCCGCGACTCGATCGGGCTGGTCGACAACCCCGACGGGCTGCCCGGCGTGGAACTGCACGGCTCGCCGCTGCGGGTCACCGGCGGCGGGGTGACCATGAGTGAGTACGACGTGCCGCTCGACGCGTTCAGCCTCGACGAGGACTTGTTCTTGTTCTTCACGTCCAACCACTTCGACCGGCGCCAGGTGATGGGTCGCTCGGTGCTCACCCGGGCGCGCGACCCGCGCCTTCCCGTGTCCGGCAAGGAGCGACGCCGCCCGCTGACGTTCGACTACCTCGCCACGTTCTCCGACCGGCATTTCATCAACGTGTCGATCGCGGTACGCCCGGCGGCCGGCGTGCCGGGGCTGGACGGGCCCGGCGAGGTGCTGCTGTTGTGGGGCACCGGCCCCTATCGCGCCTCCGACGTCCGGCTGGCGATGCTCGACNCTGCGGCTGCCGGACGTCCGCGCCGTCCTGACCGGTGCCGCCCGTCCCAGGTCGATCCCGGGGTCGGGTACTGGACGGGCACGGGCTGGTCCGCGGACGAGGCGGCTGCCGCCCCGATCCTGCCCGGCGCCCTCGGCGAACTCTCCGTGCGCTGGGTGCCGGCGTTGCAGCGCTACCTGATGTTGTCCATGGCCGGGCCCGGCGATCCCCGCGGCATGTCGGTGCTGTTGCGGGTCGCCGAGCATCCCNGCGGGCCCTGGTCACCCCGGCTGATGCTCTTCGAGGCGATCCGGGACGGGATGCGGTTCGACGACGCACGGGAGCGCTTCATCCGGGCGCTCGCCACCGGCGACCCGGTGGGCGACCGCATCTTCCGGCCGCAACGGACGATGACCGGCGCCGCCTACGCCCCGTACTTCTTCGACATCGCCCCCGACGGAGACGGCCTGCGGCTGCGTTACACCTTGTCGACGTGGAATCCCTACCAGGTCGTCCTGATGCAGCACCGGCTCACCCGCGGCGACCTGACCACCCTGCTCAACGGCTGAGCCGTCGAGCCGTCCGCCTCACCGGACCGGCGTCAGCACCTCGCGGCCGCCCAGGTAGGGGCGCAGTGCGGCGGGCACGTACACCGAGCCGTCCGGGCGCTGGTGGTTCTCCAGCAGCATGATGATCGGCCGGGCCATCGAGCACAGAGTGCCGTTCAGGGTGGCGACGGGGCTCACCTTGTCCCCCTCCCGCATCCGGATGTTCAGCCGGCGGGCCTGGAACTCGGTGCAGTTCGAGGTCGAGGTGATCTCGCGGTAGCGCTCCTGGCTGGGCACGTAGCCGTAGCAGTCGTACTTGCGCGCCGCCGACAGGCCGAGGTCGCCCGAGGCCACGTCCAGCACCTGGAACGGGATCTCCAGCAGCGAGATGAACTCCTTCTCGAAGCCGAGCAGCTTCTCGTGCCAGCCGGCGGCGTCCTCGGGCCGGCAGTAGACGAACATCTCGACCTTGTCGAACCAGTGCACCCGGAAGATGCCCTTGGTGTCCTTGCCGTACGAGCCGGCCTCGCGGCGATAGCAGGGGCTGAACGCGACGTAGGCCAGCGGCAGCCGGTCGGCGTCCAGGATCTCCTCGCTGTGGTAGGCCGCCAGCGCCACCTCCGACGTGCCGACCAGGTACAGGTCGTCGCGTTCGAGGTAGTAGACGTCCTCGGCGGCCTGGCCGAGGAAGCCGGTGCCCTCCATCGCCGACGGCTTCACCAGCGCGGGCGGGATCATGGGGGTGAAGCCCCACTCCGCGGCCTTGACCATCGCGAGGTTGAGCAGGGCGAGTTCGAGCTGTGCGCCGACACCGGTCAGGAAGTAGAAGCGGGCGCCCGACACCTTCGCCCCGCGGTCGAGATCGATCGCGGCGAGCCCCTCGCCGAGCTCGATGTGGTCGCGCGGGACGAACCCCTCGGCGGCGAAATCGCGCGGGGTGCCGACGGTTTCGAGGACGTACAGGTCGTCCTCACCACCGGTCGGGACGCCGTCGATCACCAGATTCGGCAGCCGGGCCATCAGCGCGTCGTACTCGGCGCCGGCGGCGTCGGCGGCGGCCTGGGCGGCCTTCACGTCCGCGGCCAACTGCTTCGTCCGGGCCAGCAGGGCCTGCTTCGCCTCGCCCTGAGCGCGGGCGACGTCCTTGCCGATCGACTTCTGCTCCGCCCGCAGCACCTCGAAGGCGGCGATGGACGACCGGCGCGCCTCGTCCGCGGCCAGGAGCTGGTCGACCAGCTCGACCGGCTCGTTGCGCGCCGCCTGCGAACGGCGGACGCGGTCGGGATCGGTGCGCAGGATCTTCGGGTCAATCACCCGCTCAGCCTATCGGTGGCCCGGTGAGAGACTGACCGGGTGACCGGCTCGGGCAACGCCTGGACGGCCCTGGGGACCGGGGCCGGATTCGTCGGCTGGACGGCCGCCTGGAAACTCGGCCTGCTGGCCGGTCTGGACGCTCTCGCCCCGCCGTCCGCCGACGCGGCCGGCCACGCCTGGGCCGTCGCCGTGGCGGTCGTGCTGCGGCCGCTCTGGGTCTATGTGGCCCTAGGGGCCTGGGGCCTGTGGTGGTGGTTCCGGGGCGCCGCTCCGAGGCGCTGGCGCTCGGCCTCGGCATCCTGCTGGGCGGGGTGGCCGAGAGCGGACTGAAGGCCCTGTTCGGCCGTCCCCGGCCCGTCCAGCGGTTCCCGGACGCGTTGGCGGACGGCTGGGCCTACCCGTCCGGACACTGCCTGGGGATCGCGCTGGCCGCCACCTTGATCGTGGGCCTGGCAACGCCGAAGGCCCGCAGGATCGCCGTGCCGGTGCTGGGCGGGCTGGTCGTCCTGGTGATGTGGGATCGCTGGTTCATGGCCGCCCACTGGCCCAGCGACACCGTCGCGGGAGTGCTGGCGGGCTGTTGCACGGCCGCAGCCGCCCTGGCGCTGGCGCCCCTCGTCTGGTTCAGTCCTCGGGGCTGATCAGCCCCGCGAACCAGGCCTTGGCGTCACGGTAGTCGGCGTCGGTGAACCCGCGGGCGACCGTCGGACGGACGAAGTCGGCCCGCGCGTAGCTGCCCAGGAACACCACCTCGCGGCAGATCCGGTGCAACCCCTGGAGGGCCTCGGTCATCCGCGGATCGCGGACGTGTCCCTCGGCGTCGATGGAGAAGCAGTAGTCGCCGAGCCCCCGTTTGGTCGGCCGGGACTCGATCCGGCACAGGTTCACGCCGCGGCCGGCGAACTGCTCGAGGATCTCCAGCAGCGCACCCGGATGATCGTCCCGCATGTAGGCGACCAGCGTGGTCTTGTCGAACCCCGTCGGCTGCGGTGGCGGCGCCGGCTTGCTGACGAGCACGAACCGGGTCACCGCCGAGGCGTTGTCGGCGATGTCGGCGGCGATGACCCGCAGCCCGTACAGATCGCCGGCGACCTTCGCGCAGACCGCGGCGTCGTACTTGGAGGCCGGATCGGCCACCTCCTGCGCGGCCGAGGCGGTCGAACCNCCTTCGCTGATCCGCGCTTCCGGCAAAGACCTCGCCAGCCAGTTGCGGCACTGGGCCGCGGCGTGCGGGTGGGTGAGCACCCGCCGGACGTCCGCGAGCGCCGTGCCGGGACGCACGCACAGCTGGAACTGGACCGGCAGCAGCACCTCGCGGGCGATCATCAGCCGCGGCGCGGTGCCCAGGTTGTCCAGCGTGGCCGACACCCCGCCCTCGACGGAGTTCTCGATCGGCACCAGCGCCGCGACGATCTCGCCGGCGCGGACGGCGTCGAGGGCCTGGTTCACCGACGGGTACGCGACCGCATCGGCGTCGTGGAAGGTCTTCAGCGCCTGGTGGGTGAAGGTTCCAGCGGGTCCGAAGTAGCCGAGCACCGGATCAGCTTAGGGTGCCCCGCTTCAGCTCCAGGGCTTGATCGACTCGCGGGCGACATCCAGGGCCGCGGCCAGGTCCGGCGAGATCGTCGAGGGCCGGATCTCGGCGAAGGCGAACCAGCGGTCGTTGCGTACCTGCAGCAGCAACAGCGCCACCTCCGCCTCTTGCTGGGTCCCGTCCGCCAGCCGTCCGGTGACGCTCAAGGTGCCGCGCGAGGCCGCGTAGCCCGCGACGGTCGCCGGCGGCTCCAGCTTCACCTGGCCCAACTGCAGGCCGGCGAGCTGGCGGTACAGCCGGCGCGTGAACTCCCGAAGTACACCCGCGGTGCTGGCCGGCAGGTCGCCCCGGACGGCCGTCCGGGGCTCCAGCGACCCCGCCACCAGCCCGGGTGGCCAGTTCTGGTCCTTCACGTAATGCGGGTCCAGCGTCGCGAACACGAGCGCCGCATCGTCGAACAGGCCGTTGACCGACGTCGTCTTGGTCGGGCCGCCGTCCACGACGAACGGCGCCCCCGGCAGCCGGCACTCCACCCACGGCGGCATGACCAGCCGGCCGGCCTCCAGCGTCACCTCCCCTCGGGCGGGACGGTCGTGGCGTCCACCAGGGACGGCGTCGTACCCGGACGACCCGGCAACGGCGGACCGACCAGGCCGCCCACGATCCCGAGGCCGACCCACCCGGCCAGCACGAGCGCCAGGACGAGCAGCAGCGGCAGCAACAGCCGGTTGGCCACGCCTGGTTCGGGTATGGGGCGCTCACGCGCGCCAGGATAGGTCAGCGCCGGTCAACGCGTCCCGCACCCGGCCCCACTCGGCACGCAGCTTCGCCGGGGTCGGCCACTCCGCACCCTGGGTCGTCCACCACCACACGACCCACCCGATGCCGATGAGCTGGGCCGCGCTGCAGCCGACGTCCCGGACGACGAAGCCTGCGCCCGCCAGCGCCGGACTGAACTCGATCACCCGCCCGGTCACGTAGCCCAGCGACAGCCACGTGCCGCGCCACATGGTGATCACGTCGAGCCTGTTGGCCGCCATCAGGCTCAGCGGGATCCAGGTGATCAGGTCGTACCAGGACAGCGTGTAGGGCGAGGTGATCAGCCAGGCCGCGGTGAGCAGCGCGGCCGTCCGGACGGTGATGGTCAGCGGGTCGCGCCGCGGGTCGGTGCCCGGCGGCGCGCCGGGCGCGGACTCCCAGGGCAGCACCCGCGACAGCATCCAGCCGATGACGAACAACCCGGCGAGCCCGGCCAGGGACAGGATCCGCCTGCTGGAGGCGTCCCCGACGGTCAGCTTGCCCAGCTCGTGGAACCACTCCGCCCAGGAGCCGGCGGAGACGTAATGNGTGTTCCGGCCCGCGGCGAGCAGCGCCTGGGGCGCGAACAGCCCGTACCCGAGCCCGATCGTCAACGCCGCGGCCACGCAGAGCTTGATCAGGTTGCGCAACTGGTAGCGATAGCCCCACGCCATCGCGATCCCGTAGAACACCAGCGACACCTTGACGCAGCCCGCCAGCCCGATGCCGACGCCGGCCAGCCAGGCGTTGCGGCGGATGAAGTAGAGCCCGGCGACGGCGAACACCAGGGTCAGGGGTTCGTTGTGGGCTTGGGCGCAGATCGACCAGATCATGATCGGGTTCATGATCGTGAACAGCACCGCGCGGGTCTGGAACGCCGGGTCGTCGTGGGCCATCTTGACGGCGATGAACGCGATCGCGATGAAGGGGATCAGCGCGAACATCTGCAGCCAGAACACGATGTCGTGCATGTTGTCGCCGCCCAGCGCCGCGGCCGCCCACTGGCTGAACGTGGCGATCGGCCCGTACACGCTGGGGGTGTCCTGCCAGGGGCCNTCGACCCAGCGCATCACCGGGTCGTACTGCTGCCGGAAGATCTCGGCGGGCGCCATGTCGTACGGGTTGTGGCCGAGGTACATCAATCGTCCGTAGGCGGCGTACATCAGCGCGTCCGCGGACGTCAGCGGCGGGACGAGGGACGTGACGGTCGACAGCACCACGCCCAGGCCGAACATCCGGTGGATGTTGGGCCGCCAGCCNCCGTCCACGGCCCGGTAGCAGATCCACAGGCCGACCGCGCCGACGGTGAGGCCGAGCCACAACGACACGACCGCGACCCACTCGTTGAGGCTCACGATCCCCGGGGGCAGGTACCACGGCGGCAGCAGGCTGCCGTTGCGCGGCCCGAGGCGCAAAGCGACCGCGGAGGGCCCCATGAACGCGATGACGATGGTGACCAGGGTGGCGGCGATGATCATCCGGAACCCGAGCTTGCCGTCGGTCGTCCAGGACTCCTCCAGCAGCCGGTCACGAAGGGAGCGAGCGCGCGCGGCCGCGGTGGCCATTCTGCTCATGTCTCTCCTCGTCCGCCGACCCGGGGTGGGCCAGCTCCACGCTATCGAGGACGGGGGCGTCCCCCTAGCCAGGTTCACGACAGTGACGAAGTTGTGACCCTCACTTCAGCAGCTTCGACAAGCGTCGATCGGCCAAGGGCTTGCCGCCGGTCTGGCAGCCCGGGCAGTACTGCAGCGACGAGTCGGCGAACGACACCTCCGCGACCGGCGTGCCGCACACCGGGCACGGTTCGCCCGTCCGGCCGTGGACCCGCATCCCGCTGCGCTTGGTGTCCTTGAGTTCCTTGGCGGCCAGACCCACCGACCGGGCGATGGCGTCGGCCAACTCGCCCTTCACGGAGTCGAACAGCAGCTGCCGCTCCGCCTCAGACAGCCCGGAGGCGGGCTTGAACGGGCTCAGCTTCGCCGCGTGCAGGATCTCGTCGGAGTAGGCGTTGCCGATGCCGGCGATCACCCGCTGGTCGCGCAGGACACCTTTGAGTTGGGCCCTCCCGGCCCGGTCGAGGATCGCATCCAGCGCCCCGCGGTCGAAGTCCGCCGCCAGGGGNTCGGGCCCGAGGGTGGCGATGCCGGGCACCTCGTCCAGGGACGCGACAACGTAGATCGCCAGCTTCCGCTGGGTGCCCATCTCGGTCAGGTCGAAGCCGGCGTCGTCGTCCAGCACCAGCCGAAGGGCCAGCGGCCCGCGACCCGGACGGGCCGGCTTGGCCGGCATCGCGTCCCGCCACACCAGCCAGCCGGCGCGGGCCAGGTGGAAGACCAGCCAGGTGCCGCCGGCCTCGATGCCGAGGAACTTCCCNCGCCGGGCCACCTGGCCGACGTCGGCCCCGTGCAGGGCCGACAGCGGGGTCGCGAACGTCTTGAGTGCGCTGAACGCCAGCAGTTCGGTGCGGGCGATCGTGGCGCCGACCAGCCGTTCGTCCAGGAAGGACCGCAGGGCCTCCACCTCGGGCAGTTCGGGCATGGGCCGATTATCGCCCGCCGGGCTGTGGCGGTCGAGGGGCCAGGCAGGCTCGGGCAGGGCGAGCGCCTCGTCCAGCAGGGCGAGGTACTCGTCACGGTCGATCTCGATCGCCCCGAGGCTGGCCAGGTGCGGGGTCTGCCACTGGACGTCCACGACCCGGTCGACACCGTCCGCGGCCAGGAAGTCGACCAGGGCGACCAGCGCCACCTTCGAGGCGTCCCGGCCGATCGCGGGGTCGTGGAACATCGACTCCCCGGCGAACAGGCCGCCGAAGCTGACCCCGTACAGCCCGCCGGCGAGCCGTCCGTCCGGCGTCCAGGTCTCGACCGAGTGCGCGATCCCGCGGCGCCACAGCTCGGTGTACGCCGCTGCGATGGGCTCGTCGATCCAGCCGTGCGGACGGGACGGGTCGGCGCACCCGGCCAGCACCGCCTCGAACGCGGTGTCGATCGAGGTGCGGTAGTGCCTGGCGGACTTGCGCAGCGACCGGGTGGCGCGCAGCGCGTCCAACGGCAGCACCGCCCGCCGCACCGGCGACCACCAGCACATCAGCCCCGGNTAGGGCTCGTGGCGCAGCGGAGTCGGGAACACGCCGGTCCGGTAGGCCTCCAGCACCAGGCCGGTGTCGAACTCCTCCGACACCGCGATGAGATCTCGCGAGGGCCAGGCCTCGGGCGGACCGAAGACCCCTGCGCGTGCCATTCCCCCATTCTTCCACCCCGGCCCCGGTGGCCGGTCAGGGGCACCCCGATGTCGGCGCGCGGGGCCGTGAGTAGCCTGGTAGCGCACGACCCACGCCCAGGAGGCGCCAGATGTCCACCACCCAAGAGCCGAGCAAGACCCTCGTCCAACGCGCCCCCGAGGTCGCCGGCGGCGTGCTCCGGCAGCTGTTCGAGTACGCCATCGACGGGGTGGGCGGCCTACCCAGCGCGAAGGCCGCCGCGGCCCGCACCCTGCAGGCCAAGGGCGACCGGGAGGCCGCCGTGGACTCGCTCGTGCTCCAGCACGTGGGGTTCGCCTCGGCCCAGGGGTTCATCACCAACCTCGGCGGCCTGGCGACGATCGCGGTGGCGCTGCCGGCTAACCTGGCGGGCGCGGCCATCGTCCAGATCCGCATGCTGGCCGCGATCGCCCACCTGCGCGGCTACGACATCGACGACCGCCGGGTCCGGACGGCCCTCGCCCTGGCCATGCTGGGCGAGGACGAGGTGCGCAAGCAGGTCGGCCTGGGTAAGGTCCCGAGCACCCCGTTGGGGATCGCCACCGCACCGATGTTCGACCCGCTGCTGGATCGGCAGGTGAGCGAGCGGGTCCTCGGCGACCTGGCGACCAAGATCGGGGGCAAGCACCTGACCGTCCTGATCGCCAAGCGGATCCCGCTGGTCGGTGGCGGTGTGGGCGCCGTCGCCGACGGCTACCTCACCTACGTGTTGGGCGCGTACGCGCGCAAGGAGTTCGTCCGGCGCCAGCGGTAGGCCGGGGTTTCGACAAGCTCAACCGCCGGGCCCACGCTGGGGCTGCGACAAGGTCGGGGTTAGTTTCCCCGCGGCTTGAGCACGAACGCCAGCAGGTACAGCACCCCGACCACGATCAGCAGGTTGCGGTAACCGGTGACCAGCGCGCCGTACTCCAGACAGCCCCCGACGATCGAGCCCAGCAGGTTCAGCCCGAACGCCGCCTGGGAAGAGTCGGACGCGGCGAACCGCTTCGCGAACGCCACGTTGGCCAGGAAGATCGGCAGGAAGGCCAGCAGGACCGCCGCGAGCAGCCGGGGACGACCNGGCAGCGGCAGCAGCACCTCCGGCGGCACCAGGTAGGCCAGCAGCAGCGCCAGCGCGATGCCGCCGAACACCACCGGCAACGGCGGAGTGCGGAACCGCCGGGTCGTCTCCACCGCGGCGAGGACGACCACCAGCACCCCCGCGAACACCAGTGCATTGACCAGCCAGGTCGTCCCGAACAACAGGGCGAAGGTGGCGATGTTCTTGGTCTCCAGCAGCAGGAACGCCGCGCCCATGAAGAACAGGTCCAGGTAGGGACGCATCCCGCGTAGCGCCCCGCCGAGCAGCCGGACGGTGAGCAGCGAGATCACCAGGATGCCGCCCAGCACCCACAGGTACTCGGCGGGGATGAAGCCGCCCCGGAAGTAGAGGAACGGCGCGTTGTCGTCGGCGGGCGCGACGACGTCCGCCCCGATCATGTGGTTGGCCGGCCCGCACTTCTGGTTGGCCGGATCGACCGCCACGGTCACCACGGCCTGGTGGGCAGCGAACAGGTCCATGCACGGGGCATGCCCGAAGGCGGTCGCCGCGGTGTTGCCCAGGCGGTCGATCAGCCAGTTCTCGCGGTAGTAGTTGTACATCGCGAAGACGCCCTGGTCGGTCAGGTGGTCCCGGGCCGAGCGCAGCGCCTCCTCTGTGAACAGGAACGACTCCAGCCGGATCTGCGAAGCGCCGTTGACCAGGGCGAGCGAATCCGGCAGCGCGAACAGGATCAGGTCGTACTTCGTGTCAGTGGACTGCAGGAAGGCCCGGCCGTCGTTGACGTGCCTAGTCACCCGGGGNTCGGCGTACGGATGGTCGGGGTGCAGTTCGGCACCCAGTTGCATGATCCGGGGNTCGATGTCGACCGCGTCCACGTGTTGCGCACCCTTTGACAGCGCGATCGCCACGTCCGACCCGGAGCCGGCACCGATGATCAGGACGTTGCGCAGCGGCGCGTCGACGCGCCGCTCGTACGGCGTCCGGTACTGCTCCTCGGCGGCCGTCAGCTTGAACTCCGCCGACCCCATCAACTGGTGCGGCACCCCGTTCACGGTGATCAGGTAGAGCGGCTTGCCGTTGTAGTCGCCCTCCTGGGTCAGCTTCACCTTGTAGTAGGGCGACCACGAGATGCCCGGGGCGAGGGTTTCGGCGGTGAGGGCACCCAGCATGACCAGGCAGGCCGCCGCCGCGACGATCCGCCGCCACCCGGCCAGCAGGACGACGTAGCCGAGCGACACCAGGATTCCCCAGGCCACCGACGGCGCCTGCAGGTAGGACAGCAGGGTGAAGGCCGCGATGCCGGTCAGTGAGCCGACCAGGTCCCAGCGGTAGGCGATCAGGTTCTCCAGCAGCCCGAAACTGCGTCCGACCGCCTCGGCCGGGCCGGCGAGCACCGCGGCGACCAGGACGAACACCAGGGGCAGGACGAGCCACGCGGGCGGCCCGGAGGTGTTCAGCGAGGTGAAGTAGATGATCTCGCCGCCCTCGCGGTTGAGGGTCACCGGGAACGCCCAGACCGCCACGACGACCAGCGCCAGCAGCACCGGCGACAGCGCCAACACCGACCAGTTCCGCCGGGAGATCAAGAAGCCCGCGCCGATGCCGAGGAACGAGCCGAGCAGCACGAAGTTGGAGAAGTACGAGAGGTGGACGACGTTCGAACCGAGCCAGCGGATCAGCGCCAGCTCGGCGAACAGCATCAGCGAACTGCCCAGCCAGAGCCGGAAAACGGCNGCCCTCGCGCTGGGTACTCCACGCGGGGACCGGAACAGTTCGGGGATCGCCACCCCGCATCGTAGACGGACGGGTGTCGCCCGCTTCCCGACCGGCCGACTCCAACGCCGGAACCGCTCGTCACCGGCCCTCAGGCGTCGTAGGTGACCGGTCCATCGACCTTGGCGACATCGTGCCAGCGGCCGTCCGCGGCCGAAGCGACGACGGCCTCGTCGACCTCCGCCGCTGCCCAGGCGTCCGCCGCCGAGGGGGCGAGCTGCGTGCCGGTCACGATGGACTCGACGAACAGCCGCGCCTCGATGACCTTGGAGTCGTCGAAGCTCAGGTGCATGCCAGGCCCCGGCTGGAAGCGGGCGTAGTCGCCATGGTCCGGGCCCGACATGATGGTCGTGTACCCGTGCTGGCTGCCGTCGGCGTCGATGAGCACCTGAAGGTGGTCGGGGTGCTCGAAGTTCCAGCGCACCGAGCCCTTCGTCCCGTAGACCTCGATCACGTACTCCGCGCGCGGTCCCATGCTCACCCGCGACGACTCCAGGGTGACCGGCACCCCGTCGTCCGTGCGCGCCAGGACGGCCACGTAGTCCTCGTTCTCGACCTCGCGGCGCTCGTCGCCGACCGGGACGATCGCGTTGCCGACGCCTTGGACCAGCGGCACCGGCCGGGTCGCGATGAACGTGTCCGTCATCGCGGTGACCGAGGCGATCCGGCCGACCAGGTAGTGCGCGAGGTCGGCGCCGTGGCTCAACAGGTCGCCCACGACGCCGGCGCCGGCCTGGCCTCGGGTGTAGCGCCAGGTGAACGGGCCGTCCGGGCTGGAGGCGTAGTCGGCTATCAGCCAGACCCGGGCGTTGGTGATCCGGCCGAGCGCGCCGGAACGGATCAGCGCCCGCGCGTGCCGGACGGGTGACTGGTGCCGGTAGTTGAACCCCGTGGCGGTGGTGAGCCCCGCGGCCGCGGCCGCCTGCGCGATCTCCTTGCTCTGCGCGGCCGAGACGCCCATCGGCTTCTCGATCCAGAAGTGCTTGCCGGCGGCGACCGCCGCCATCGCGATCTCGTGGTGCAGGAAGTTGGGGGCGCAGATCGAGACGGCCTCGATCTCGGGGTCGTCCAGGACCTCGTGATAGTCGGCCACCGTCTTCGCGAAGCCGAGCCGGGAGGCCTCCTCCCGGTTGGCTTCGGCGGTGTCGGCGGCGGCCACGAGCCGGCAGTCGACACCCAGTTCGGGGTACCGCTCCGCGACGCCGCGGAAGCCGCGGCTGTGCAGCCGGCCCATCCAGCCCATGGCAATCACCCCGACACCGAGCGTGCGGCGATCGGTTGCTGTCGTCATTGACAACTCCTTCAGAGAAAAGGTCAGCGGTTCTTGCGCTCGTCGATGATGATCGCGATCACGATGATCGCGCCCTTGACGACCTGCTGCATGAACGGGGACACGTTCAGCAGGTCGAGGCCGTTGTTGATGATGCCGATGATCAGGGCGCCGACGATCGTCCCCCAGATGGTGCCGATGCCGCCGGAGAAGGACGTGCCGCCGATGACCGCGGCGGTGATGGCGTCCAACTCGATGCCGGTGCCCAGCTGCGGGTTGCCCGAGCCGATGCGCGCCGAGAGCATGACGCCCGCGAGGCCGGCCAGCAGGCCGGTGAGGGTGAAGATGCCGAGGTTGATGCGCGAGACGTTGATGCCGGACACGCGAGCGGCCTGCTCGTTGCCGCCGTAGGCGAACACGTGCCGGCCGAACCTCGTCCGGGTCAGCATGAGGTGCGCCAGGATCGCGACCAGCGCGAAGATGATGATCGGGACGGGAATGGGCCCGAGATCCCCTTGGCCGACCCAGTTGTAGGCCGGGTCGAGGGTCGAGAGCGGACGGCCGCCGGAGTAGATCAGGGCCATGCCGCGCGCCGCGGTCATCATGCCCAGGGTCGCGATGAACGGCGCGATGTGGAAGCCGGCGACCAGGCTGCCGTTGACCAACCCCAGCAGGGCGCCCACGGCGAGACCGGCCAGGATGCCGACGATCGCCGGCAGTTGCAGCCCGGCGTACATCTTGTTGCTGGCGGTCGGCAACTGGGCGAGGCTGGAACCCACGACCGCGGCCACGGCCAGAATCGAGCCGACCGACAAGTCGATGCCCCGGGCGATGATCACGAAGGTCATGCCGATCGCGATGATGCCGATGGCCGAGACCTGCCGGATCACGTTGATCAGGTTCTGCGCCTGCAGGAACTTGCCGGCGGTGAGCGCAGCCAGCAGCACGATGAACAGCAGCAGGATGCCGATGATCGCGTACTTCTTGATGAACCCGGCCAGGTCGAAGGCGCGGGCCGCCACGGGCGTTTCGGTGGTCATTCGGGTTCCTCTCAGGCCGCCGCGGCGTCGGGGCCGGTCGCGAGTTCCATGATCTTTTCCTGGGTGGCGTCGGCGCGCTCCACGATGCCGCCGATCTGGCCGTCGTGCATGACGATGATCCGGTCGCTCATCCCGAGCACCTCGGGCATCTCCGAGCTGACCATGATGATCGCCTTGCCTTGTTGGGCGAGCATCGACATCAAGCGGTGGATCTCGGACTTGGCGCCGACATCGATGCCGCGGGTCGGTTCGTCGATCATCAGGATGTCGGGCAGGGTGAGCAGCCAGCGCGAGATGAGCACCTTCTGCTGGTTGCCGCCCGACAGGTTCTGGATCAGTTGATCCAGCGAGGGCGTCTTGGTGGCCAGCTTGCGGCGCTGGTCCTCGCAGTCGTCGTTGATCCGCTTGCGCTGCAGGATCCCGTTGGGGCTGTACTTCGGCAGCGCCGCCATGATCATGTTGTCGCGGACGCTGAGCACCCCCATGATCCCGGTGAGCTTGCGGTCCTCGGTCAACAGCGCCAGCCCGGCGTCGATGGCGTCCTTCGGCTGGTTGATGGTGACCTTCTTGCCGTTGATGTGGATCTCGCCGGATTCGGCCTTGGCGATGCCGAACAGCGTCTCCAGCACCTCGGTCCGTCCGGCGCCCATCAGCCCGGCGAACCCGAGGATCTCGCCCCGGCGCAGGTCGAAACTCACGTCGCGGACGAGCTTGCCGCGGTTGAGGTTCCGGACGCTCAGGATGACGTCGCCGATGTCGGCGTCCTCCTTGGGGAACATGTTCGTGAGCTCGCGGCCGACCATGAGCGCGATCAGCTTGTCGCGGTTCAGCTCCGCGGCCGGGTAGGTGCCGACGAGCTTGCCGTCCCGGAAGACGGTGACGTAGTCGACGATCTTGAAGACCTCGTCCATCTTGTGGGTGATGTAGATGATCGCCTTGCCGTCGGCCTTGAGTTCCCGGATCATCCGGTGCAGGTGGTCGACCTCGCGTTCGGTGATGGCCGAGGTCGGCTCGTCCATGATGATGATCTTGGAGTCGAAGCTGATCGCTTTCGCGATCTCGACCATCTGGGTCTGGGCGATGCTGAGGTCCTTCATGTAGGCCTTGGGGTTGATCGCGATCTCCCAGCGGTCGAACAGCGCCTGGGTGTCGGCGTTCATCTTCTTGTAGTCGATGAGGCGCATCGGCCCCATGGGCTCGCGGCCCAGCCAGATGTTCTCGGCCACGGTCATCTCCGGTACCGGGGAGAGCTCCTGGTGGATCATCGAAATGCCCAGGCCCAGGCCCGTCCGGGTGTCGGGGATGGTGACCTGCTTGCCTTCGAGGGTGATGGTGCCGCCGTCGGAGGAGTACATGCCGATGAGGATCTTCATCAGCGTGGACTTGCCGGCGCCGTTTTCGCCCATCAGCGCGTGGACGGTTCCCGGACGAACCTCGAGATCGACGTTGTCGAGGGCGTGGACGCCCGGGAAGTGCTTGGAGATGCCTTCCATCCGGAGCAGGAATTCGTCTGTCATTGCTACCTCTTCGTGGCCGGCGGACGAGGGGGTACCCGCAGGATGTCACGCCTGCGGCGGTGGGGTGAAGGGGTACAGGGGATCCGTGGAGGATCCCCTGTACTCCCTTGTCAGGTGAGGTTGGGTGACCGCGTGGCGATCACTTGCCGGCGAACTGATCCATGTTGTCCGGGGTCACCAGGACGTAGGGGACGTCCACGTAGCCGGGGACGGTCTCCTTGGCGATCAGCTTCAGCGCCGCGTCGACGCCGCCGCCGCCCTGGCCCTTGGCGTCCTGGAACACGGTGACCGACAGGTCGCCGGCCTTCATCGCCGCGAGCGCGTCGGCCGTCGCGTCGACGCCACCCACCAGGATGCCGTCCTTGCCGAGCTTCTTGCCGGCGGCCTTGATCGCGTTGATCGCGCCGAGCGCCATCTCGTCATTGTTCGCGCAGACGACGTTGATCTCGTCGCCGGCCTGCAGCCAGTTCTCCATGATCGACTGGCCCTTGTCACGCTGCCAGTTGCCGGCCTGCTTCTTGATGACCTTCATGTCGGGGTTCTTGGCGACGACGTCCTCGCAGCCCTTCGTCCGCAGTACGGCGGCCTCGTTGGCCGGGTCGCCCTGCAGGATCACGACGTTGCCCTTGTTGCCGGCCAGCTTGGCCAGTTCGGTCATCTCAAGGGTGCCGGAGACGAGGGAGTCGGAGCCGACGTAGGGGACGGTCTCGGGCAGGTTCGCCGGCCGGCGGTTGACGTAGACCAGCGGGATGCCGGCGGCCTGTGCCTTCTCGGTCATGGGCGCGGCGGCGTCGGTGTCGACCGGGATGACGATGATGGCGTCGACCTTCTGGCTGATGAAGTTCTCGACCTGGCCGAGCTGCACGTCGGTCTTCTCGTCAGCGGCGACGATGTTGACCTCGGCACCCTTGGCCTTGGCCTCGGCGGTGATGCCGTCGGCGACCTTCTGCAGGAACTGGTCGAGGACCGGGAAGGTGACACCGATCTTCTTGCCGCCGCTCGTGGCCGCCGAAGCCGACGCTGACGTGGAGGTGGCAGCGCTCGACGAGGCGCTGGGAGCGGCCGAGCTACTGCAGGCCGCGAGGAGGGAGGTGGCGGCGAGCGCAAGGGCCGCCAACTTGACTCCGGACTTGATTGCCATGCTCTCTCTTCTCTGTGAGGGACAGGTCCGTCGGCGTCTCGGCAGACCCCAATGGCCGCCGATCAACGTCCTGCTCCGGACGCTAGTTGGCCGCTCTCGCGATTGTCAAGACATTTGGACATTAGCGGGCGGTGAGTTATCAGACCGTGACCTGAGTCGCGGCGGGAAGTCGGACCGTCACCGGACGCACCCCGTTCGATCGGTGATGCGCCCGGTGACCAGGGGATTTGTCAGGCGTAGAACGCCGGCTTGTCCATCATCGTGATGGCGACCTCGCCGTCCTCGGTGAGGGCCTTGACGCCGGCGTCGCAGACGACCGCCGCGGCGTAGCCGTCCCAGCTGGACGAGCCGGTGTGCCGATCCTCGGCGACGGCGGTGAGCCACTCCTGCACCTCGGTGACGAACGCCTGGCCGAAGCGCTGGTTGTGATCCATCGTCAGCCGGTTGCGCCGGCCCTGGGCGTCCGCACGGTGCACCAGTTCCTGATCGCCGAGCCGGACGACGCCCCGCTCAGCCACCAGTTCGCACTGGATGTCGTAGCCGTACTGGCAGTTGACGAACACCTCGTCGTCGACGCGCACGCCGGATTCGGAGGTGAGGATCAGCACCAGCGGATCCTGCAGGTGCTCGAACCGCAGCGAGGTCTTCTTCGGCTTGTCGACCCGGGCGGAGACGAACTCCTCGCCGAGCAACCAACGCATCGTGTCGATCTCGTGGATCGCGGTGTCATTGATCGCCATGTCCCAGGTGTAGAAGTCCGGGACCGTCGGGTTGCGGTGGGCGCAGTGCACCATCAGGGCCTCGCCGACCTCGCCGTCGTCCAGGATCTTCTTCATCTCCCGGTAGGAGGCGTCGAAGCGGCGCATGAAGCCGACCGTGACCAGCTTCTTGCCCCCGGCCATCTCGGCCTCCATGATCCGCGCCGCCGCCTCGGCGGTCGGGGTGAGCGGCTTCTCGCAGAAGACGTACTTGCCTGCCTTGATGCACTCCAGGACGTCCGGCTCGTGCGCCGGGCCGTGGCTGGTGATCATCACCGCGTCCACGTCCGGGGAGTTGATCAGCTCCGCCGCGCTCGCGAACGCCTGGCCACCGACGGAGTCGGCGACGGCCTGGGCGTTGTCGGCGTTGACGTCGGTCACCGCAACAACGCGACCGCCGGCGATGACGGAGTGGATGCGCTCGATGTGGGCTTTGCCCATGCCGCCGGGACCGATCATCCCGATGCGTACGGTCATGTGATTCTCCTTGTCAGTTGGGGTTGTGCCGGGGTCTCGACAGGCTCGACCGCCGGTGTGGTGGCGGGGTCTCGACAGGCTCGACCGCCGGTGTGGTGGCGGGGTCTCGACAGGCTCGACCGCCGGTGTGGTGGCGGGGTCTCGACAGGCTCGACCGCCGGTGTGGAGCCGGGGGCTCGACAAGCTCGACCGCTGCCGGCGTCAGGCCAGGCCGAGGCCCAGGCTGGCCAGGTACTCGCGGGTCTTGACGGCGTTCCCGAACGGGTAGTCCTTGTCGCAGCCGTACATGTCCTGCTCGCAGATCACGTACAGCGGCTTGTCCAGGTCGGCCAGCGCCTCGATCAGGTCGTGCATGTCGGGCTCACCGGCCGGCGGCGCAACCGAGCAGCCGGCGTGGACGGCCTTCACGAACGGCCAGTCCTCGTCATGGGCCTGCTTCACCAAGACGGGATCCATCGCCTTGATGTGGACGTAGTCGATCCGCTCGGGGTACTTGCGGCAGAGCTCCATCGGGTCGCCCTGGCCGTACACGATGTGGCCGGTGTCGAGGCAGAAGCCGACGTACTCGGGGTCGGTGGCCTGGAAGATCCGGTCGATGTCCTCGGGGGTCTCGATGTGGGAGTCGCCGTGCGGGTGCAGCACCATCTTCAGGCCGTAGTCCTGCTTCATGATCTTGCCCAGCCGGTCGGCGTTCTTGATGTACAGATCCCACGCGGCGGGGGTGAGCACCTTGTCGTCGATGTAGTTGCCGGTCTTCTCGTCCCGGAACATCGGCGGCAGATGGACGATGTACTCCGAGCCCACCGCGGCGTGGGTCTCACCCACGGAACGGAAGAACTTCTCGGTGTCGGCCCAGGCCTCCTCCTTGTGCAGGATGCCCCAGCCGGTGCCGGCGACGACCTTGAAGCCGTACTCGTCCATGACGGCCTTGAGCAGCTTGGGGTTGGTCGGGAAGTAGCCGTGGGGGCCGGTCTCCATCACCGAGAAGCCGGCTTCGGCCATCTCCTTCAGCGCGATGTCCCACGCGATCTGCTTCTCGTCCCACGGGAACCAGACGCCCCACTGGTCGGGGCAGACCCCGATGGTGAGCTTGCTGTAGCGCGGGTTGGCGGTGTTGACGGCCTTGGATTCGGTCATCGGTTCTCCTGTTCGGTACGGCGGGTTGGGTTTCAGACGAGGGGACGATGGCGTGCTGCCGGACGGACGCGTCCGCGGCGTCGGCGAGGACGAGCGCCGCCCGTCCGTCGGCCACGGACGGGGAGGGCGCGGTGCCGGCGTTGATCGAGGCGATGAAGTGGTCGAGTTCGTTGCGGTAGGCGGCGGCGTAGCGCTCCAGGAAGAACGGCAGGAACGGTCCAGCCGTCTCGGTGCCCGACGCCCCGTTGAACCGGACGGCGGTCTGGCGCAGGTTGCCGGTCTCCAGCGACCCCAGCGGCCCGAAAGCCTCCATCCGCTGGTCGTAGCCGGCGGCGCACTGACGGCTGTTCAGGATCGTGGCGGTCGCCCCGTGGGCCGTGGTCAAGGTGACCACCGCGGTGTCGACGTCGCCGATCTCGCCGATGTCGGTGTTCCAGGCGTGCCCGGTCGCAGTGACCGAGACGAAGTCGCCGAGCAGGAACCGGGCCATGTCGAAGTCGTGGATCGTCATGTCGCGGAAGATGCCGCCGGAGTTCGTCAGGTACTGCGCGGGCGGGGCGGCCGGATCGCGGCTGACGATGGTCAGTTGCCGCAGGCCGCCGGTCTCACCGGCATCCAGGCGCTGCTTCAACTCGATCACGCCCGGGTCGAAGCGGCGGTTGAACCCGACCATCACCCGGTGCTCCTGGCCGGCGATGGCCGCGAGGCATTCGTCCACTCGGGCCACGCTGAGGTCGACGGGCTTCTCGGTCAGGACGGCCTTGCCCGCCGCGACCCCCGCCATGATCTGCTCGACGTGGAACGGGGTGGGAGAACACACGACGACCGCGTCGATGTCATCCGCGGCGAAGACGTCCGCGACGTTCTCCGACGCCCGCACCCCGTAGCCGTCGGCAACCTTCGCGGCGGCCCCGGCGACCGGGTCGGCGATCATTACGAGTTCGGCGCCGGGGTGTTCGGCGACGGTACGGGCATGGACCTGGCCGATGCGGCCGGCGCCGATGATGCCGAAACGAAGCATGNNAGAGCCTTTCGGGGCTAGTGGGGGCCGGATCCGCCGGGCGTGCGGNTCACGTCGGAACGCATCGCTGCGGAGGCTGGATCGGGTGCGCGGAACCGGAGCCGAGGCACGGCTGCGGGCCCAGGCCATCGAGCACTCCTTGATCGATGCGAGAACGGCCGGACAGGTCCGCCAGCCGTGCTGTCAGCCTATCAGCGCACTTTGTCCTGTCAATAGATCATTCCCCGCCTGCGGGCCCGGCACGTTGGTCTTGCCGGGGCTTGTGCCGGGCGCCGCCAGCGAGGACGATGTCCGGATGCCCGGGCGTCGTTCGGGCGACGACCCGAGGAGCCGCATGATGCCGCAGGCCCGTCCGTCCGCCGCCGACAGCCACGACCTCATCCGGGTGCACGGAGCCCGCGAGAACAACCTGAAGAACATCGACGTCGAGTTGCCCAAGCGACGGCTGACCGTGTTCACCGGGGTCTCCGGGTCGGGCAAGAGCTCGCTGGTCTTCGACACCATCGCTGCCGAATCCCAGCGGATGATCAACGAGACCTACTCGGCGTTCGTCCAGGGGTTCATGCCGAGCCTGGCAAGGCCGGACGTGGACGTGCTGGAGGGACTGACCACCGCGATCATCGTAGACCAGCATCGCCTGGGCGGCGACACACGCTCCACGGTCGGCACCGTCACCGACGCCAACGCGATGCTGCGGATCCTGTTCAGCCGCCTCGGCGAACCGCACCTCGGCCCGCCCAGCGCGTTCTCGTTCAACATGGCCACCGTCCGGGGCGCGGGTGCGGTCACCGTCGAGCGGGGCGCGGCCACCCGGGCGCAGAAGGCGACCTTCGAGCGGCTGGGCGGCATGTGCCCCCGCTGCGAGGGGCGCGGCGCGGTGAGCGACTTCGACCTGACCGCGCTCTACGACGCCAGCAAGTCGCTGCGCGAGNGGGCGCTGCTGATCCCGGGCTACTCGAGCGAGGGCTGGTACGGCCGGATCTTCGCCGGCTGCGGCTTCTTCGATCCCGACAAGCCCATCGAGAAGTTCACCAAGAAGGAACTGCACGACCTGCTCTACCGGGAGCCCACCAAGATCAAGGTCGAGGGCATCAACCTCACCTACGAGGGACTGATTCCCAAGATCACCAAATCGATGCTCAGCAAGGACCCGGAGTCGATGCAGCCGCACATCCGGGCCTTCGTCGAGCGGGCGATCACCTTCCAGACCTGTCCGGACTGCGGCGGCACGCGGCTGTCGGAGGGGGCGCGTTCGTCCAAGATCGCGGGGATCAGCATCGCCGACGCGTGCGCGCTGCAGGTCAGCGACCTGGCCGGCTGGATCGGTGGCTTGGACGAGCCGAGCGTGGCTCCCCTGCTGGCCAACCTGCGGCACCTGCTGGACGCGTTCGTTGAGATCGGGCTGGGGTACCTGTCGCTGGATCGTCCGGCCGGGACGCTGTCGGGCGGCGAGGCGCAGCGGGTGAAGATGATCCGCCAACTCGGCTCGTCCCTTACCGACGTGACGTACGTGTTCGACGAGCCGACCGCGGGCCTACACNCCCACGACGTGGCGCGGATGAACGAGCTGTTGCTGCGGCTGCGCGACAAGGGCAACACCGTGCTGGTGGTCGAGCACGAGCCGGACACCATGGCCATCGCGGACCACATCGTCGACCTCGGTCCGGGCGCCGGATCAGCGGGCGGCGAGATCGTCTATGCGGGCACCGTCGCCGGTCTCCGGACGAGCGGCACCCTCACCGGCCGGCACCTCGACGACCGGGCCACGCTGAAGCCGTCGCTCCGGAAGGCAACGGGTTCGCTGCCCGTCCGCGGCGCGACCCTGCACAACCTGAAGGACGTGGACGTCGACCTGCCACTGGGCGTCCTACTGGTCGTGACCGGTGTCGCCGGTTCGGGCAAGAGCTCGCTGGTGCACAGGTCGCTCCCAGCCACCGAAGCGCTGGTCTCGATCGACCAGGCGCCGATCAAGGGCTCCCGGCGCAGCAATCCAGCGACCTACACCGGGCTGCTGGAACCGATCCGCAAGGCGTTCGCCAAGGCCAACGGGGTGAAGCCGGCGCTGTTCAGCGCCAACTCCGAAGGCGCTTGTCAAACGTGCAACGGGGCCGGAGTGATCTACACCGACCTGTCGTTCATCGACACCGTGGCCACCACGTGCGAGGACTGCGAGGGCAAGGGGTTCGACGCGTCCGTGCTCGCCTACACCCTGGGTGGCAAGGACATCGCCACGGTGCTGGCCATGCCGGTGGACGAGGCGCGCGCGTTCTTCTCGTCCGGCGACGCGAAGGTGCCGGCGGCCGCGACCATCCTGCACCGGCTCGCGGACGTGGGGCTGGGCTACCTCACCCTCGGGCAGCCACTGACCACCCTGTCCGGCGGCGAACGCCAGCGGCTGAAGCTGGCCAGCCAGATGGGCACCGCCGGTGGGATCTACGTGCTGGACGAGCCCACCAACGGGCTGCACCTGGCCGACGTCGAACAGTTGCTCGGGCTGCTCGACCGGCTGGTCGACGCCGGCAAATCGGTGATCGTGGTCGAGCACAACCTGGCCGTGATGGCCCACGCCGACTGGATCATCGATCTCGGCCCCGGTGCGGGTCACGACGGGGGCCGGATCGTGTTCGAAGGCACCCCGGCCGACCTCGTGGCCGACCGGAGCACGCTCACCGGCCAGCACCTGGCCGCCTACGTCGGGGCCTGACGGGGGATCGGCCCCCGTTCCCGCCTGGGGCTGACGCAAACTACCCCCAGGCCGCCTGACCGGCAATATCCGGTCGATAGGCCCGCTGGGGGTAGTTCGCGTCGCGGTCGTCAGCCGCGGGTCAGCGTCCCGTCCCAGGTCGAGACCTTCTTCGCCGAATCCTCCTCGGTGAACCAGACCGAAGTGACGGCCTTGGTCTCGGTGAAGAACGCCACCCCGTCCTTGCCCATGGCGTGCAGGTCACCGAAGAACGAGTTCTTGTGCCCGGTGAACGGGAACGTCGAGAACGGCACCGGGATGCCGACGTTGATGCCGACCATGCCGGCGTGGGTGCGGCGGGCGAACTCGCGCGCATGGCGGCCGGACGAGGTGTAGATCACCGAGCCGTTGGCGAACTCGTTGCCGTTCATGATGGCCAGACCCTCTTCGAAGTCCTTGACCCGCTTGATCGAGGTGACCGGGCCGAAGACCTCCTTGTCGCCCACGAAGTTCCCGGGACGGACGTTGTCGAAGATCGTCGGGCCGACCCAGAAGCCGCCGTCGTAGCCCTCGACGCTGGCACCCCGTCCGTCAAGCACCAGATCGGCGCCCTCGGACACGCCCCGGGCGATGCAGGACTCGACCCACTCGCGGTGCTTGGCGGTCACGACCGGGCCGAGCTGGCTCTCGGGCAGGTAGGCCGGGCCGAGCTTGAGCTCCTTGGCGAAGGCGGCCAGCATCTGGATCGCCTCGTCCGCGATCGACTCCTGGACGCACACGACCGGCAGGGCCATGCAGCGCTGCCCGGCGCAGCCGTAGGTGGAGTTGATGATGCCCTTGACCGAGCGCTCCAGGACGGCGTCCTCGAGCAGCAGGGCGTGGTTCTTGGCCTCGGTGAGCGCCTGGACGCGCTTGCCGGCAGCGGCCGCGGTCGCGTAGATGTGCTTGCCGACCTCGGTCGAACCCACGAACGTGATGCCCCGGACGGCCGGGTTGGTCAGCAGGCTGTCGGCCTCGACCCGGCTGCAGGTGACCAGGTTGGCAACGCCACGCGGCAGCCCGGCCTCGATCAGCAACTCCATCATCCGCATCGCGGTCTGCGGCACCATCGAGGCGGCCTTGAGGACGAACGTGTTGCCGGTCGTGATCGCGAACGGCAGCATCCAGCCCATCGGGATCATCGCCGGGAAGTTGTACGGGGCGATGCCGACGAACACGCCCAGCGGTTCGCGGTAGGACACCGTGTCGTAGCCGGTCGACACGTTCATCGTGGTGTCACCCTGCATCAGGTAGTGGGTCGAGCAGGCGCACTCGACGACCTCGATGGCCTTCAGCACGTCGCCGCGGGCCTCCGAGAGCACCTTGCCCATCTCGGTGGCGAGCAGGGTCGACAGCTCGTCCAGGTGCTCGTCGAGGAGCTGCTTGAAGCGGAACATCAGCTGGATCCGCTGCGGCAGCGGGGTGTCGGCCCACTTGGGGAAGGCGCGGGCGGCAGCCTCGACCGCCTCGTCCACCTCGGCCTGGGTGCACTGCGGGGCCTCGGCGATCTGTTCGCCCGTGGAGGGTTCNATGACCGGCATGTACTTCCCGGTCTTGGACTCGCGCCACTCGTTGTCGACCAGGTAGCGCAGCCGCTTCAAGGTGGCGGCGGATTCGGGGAGGTGGTGGAGGCGTCGGTGAGCGTCATCGGATGGGTCCTCTCTTGCGGCGCGACGGTGCGCCGGTGGCGGTCAGAAGGGAAGTCGGGGATCGACCTCTTGGTCGGCCCAGGTCCCACGGACCCAGGCATGGGCGGGATCATCGCTGATGAGCCAGGCCCGTTGCCCTCCGGGGCCGGCCATCACGTTCAGGTAGTACATGTCATAGCCAGGCGGTGCGATCGCCGGGCCGTGCCAGCCGTGCGGCACCAGGACGACATCCCCGCTCCGCACTTCCTCGAGCACCTCGATCGGCCGTTCGGCGGTGCCGTAGACCCGCTGGTAGCCGAACGGCTCGGCGTCGACGGGCCCGTCGGCCTGGGTGCGCAACTCGAAGTAGTAGATCTCCTCCAGGGGAGTCTCCTGGCCGGGCACCTCCTCGTCATGCTTGTGCGGGGGNTAGCTGGACCAGTTGCCGGCCGGGGTGATGACCTCGCAGGCGATGATCGAATCGGCTTGTGGCAGCGTGGCCGGGGTACCGAAATTGCGCACCTGGCGGGAGCACTGCCCCGCGCCGCGCAGCTCGTCGGGGACGTCGGCAGCCTCCAGCTTGGCGACCGGGAACTCCTTGGCGGCCGTGGCGTAGGGGAAGGCGATCCGGCCCCCGNNCATCGCTGGTGACGGTCAGGACGCGGTCGCGGGGACGTACACGAGGTCGGTGGCGGCGCTGAACATGTCCGCACGGCCGGTGAGATGGTGCTTGATGGCGTCGTCGCCCTCGCCCACCCGGACGGTCGCACCACCACCGGACAGGGGCAGGACGAGATACTCGCACCCCTTCGTCTCGATCGTGACCGACTCCCCGGCGGCCAACCGGGCGATGCGCAGGCCCGTGTGGGCCCAGCCGTCATTGCCCGGATCGATCACCGTGTCGAACGTACCGGCGGCCGTGCTGCCGCTCGGCTGATACCACTGGCTGACCACACGACTCCTCTTCGACGTCGGGATGAGTTCAGTCTGCCGGAGCCCACCCGACGAGTCAAGCGTTTGTTAGGACAACCTAACTTAGTGCTACTATGCAACATTGTCCTATAGACTTAGCAGGTGTCCGTACAGATCCCCGTGTCGATCGACCGGACCAGCCCGGTTCCGTTGTACCACCAGCTGGCGCAACAGTTGACCCACGCCATCGACGAGGGCGTCCTGCAGCCGGGTGACCCCTTCGAGAACGAACTCGCGCTCGCCGAGCGCCTCGACCTCTCCCGGCCCACCGTGCGGCGCGCCATCGCCGAACTGGTGAACCGCGGGCTGCTCGTCCGCCGCCGCGGGATCGGGACGACCGTCGCCTCCCGCGTGATCCATCGCCGCCAGGAGCTCACGAGCCTGCTGGAGGACCTGGCCAGTTCGGGACGAAAGCCCTCCACCAAGGTGCTCCAGTGCGTTCCCGCCAAGACCGACGACCGGGCCGCGGAGATCCTGGGCCTGCCGGTGGACACCCCGCTGGTGTTCATCGAGCGGCTGCGCTCGGCCGACGGGCAACCGATCGCCATGATGCGCAACTGGCTGCCGCCGGCGTTCGCCGACATCACCGCCGACGACCTGTCCGAGCACGGGCTGTACGAGCTGATGCGCGCCAAAGGCATTCAGCTGGCGGTGGCCCACCAGACCATCGGGGCGCGACGTCCGCACGCCGCTGAGCGGCGGTTGCTGAAGCTTTCGTCCGGCGACCCCGTGCTGACGATGACCCGGACGACCTACGACGCCACCGGCGTGGCCGTCGAGTTCGGCGACCACGCCTACCGGTACGACCAGCACGCCTTCGACGTCACCGTCCACGCGCGCTGAGGCCGGCTCAGGCCGTCCAGAGTTCCACCTCGCGCCCCGCCACCTGGGCCAGCGGCACCGACACCCCCGCGGCCCGGTAGCGGCCCGCGGCCAGCGGCTCGGTGGCCGTCTCGTGCGCCCCGACCACCACGCGGGTCACGCCGTGCCCGACCGCACCCGGGTGCAGGACGAAGGTCGTCCGGGCCCCGCCGAGACGCAACCGGACCCGAACGTCGCCGAGNGTCGGGGGCAGCACCGGATCGAGTTCGACCCGCCCGCCACGCACCCGGACCCCNAACAGCCGCTCGACCACCAGCCGCAGGACCAGGCCCGGCCCCGACGAGTACACCCGCCAGCCGATCTCCACCGGCGTCGCCGGGTCGAAGAGGTCGGCGGCTTGCCGCTGGGCCTGGTACCGGTCGTCGAACGCGGCGTCCGCGGAGGAGAAGTAGGCGCTCGCCTGCGCCGGCCGGGCTCCGGGAAGCCGCTCCCGCAGCCCGATCGGCAGCACCTTGAACAGCTCGTCCCAGGCGCGCCGGCCCAGCCCCAGGTGGGTGAGGGCCTCCACCCACCGCAGGTGCGCGTGGGTGTACATGAGGCCGATCTCGCGGCCCCAGAACGACGCGGCCTCGGCCCGCTTGAACACCCGCATGGGGCCGCCGTGGTAGGCCACCGGCTTGTCGAACAGGAACAGCCCGCTGGGGCCCAGCAGTTCGGCGTCGAGCAGGGCGAGGTGGGCGGCGGCCTCCTCGGCGGTGAACAGCTCGGCGCTGATCGCATGGATCACCTGCAGGCTGCCGTGGTTCAGGCCGGTGCGGGTGTCGCGCGGGTGGACGAGCAGGTCGGTGCCTTCAGGCGCGATCACCGCGTAGCCGGCCAGTTCACCGTCCACCAGCAACACCTCGCGCAGCGCCGCCTCCGTCAGGGCCGCGTGGCCGCGCAATTCGTCCGCCCAGGCCGGATCGGAGCCGGCCAGGCCGGCCGCCAGCGTCCGCAGCGCCTCGATCTCCAGCACCGAGGTCCACGCCGAGCACATCTGCTGGGCGAGCTCGCCCCGGGCCGGCTGCAGGGAGTCGTTCCAGTCGCCGTGGCCGTAGGCGGGCAGGCGGGTGTCGCGGGTGCGCCGGTCACGGATCCGGTCCAAGGCCCGGCGGACGTGCTCGGCCACCGGTTCGGGATCGGTGAACGCCTCGTCCCCCACGAACCGGACGGACTCGTCCAGGATCGCCTGGTCGCCGGTGACCTGCAGGTACTCTCCCAGCGCCAGCAGCGGCCAGTAGACGATGTCGCCGTGGCTGTCGACGTGGCCGGGCCGCGCGTCGGGCAGGAAGTCGAACCACTGCGGCCAGTCGCCGTCCTCGGCCTGGCCGGCGAAGACCTGCACCAGCGTGGTGCGCAGCGCCGCCCACTCCCCGTGNGCCAGCAGCAGCCCGACCGGGCCCTGGCAGACGTCCCGGGTGCCCCAGGCGCCGCCGGTGAACTGCTCCAGGCCGCGCGGAGCCTGGAAATGGACGTCGGCGTTCTGGGTGAGCCAGCCCAGCATCAGGTTCAACTCGGCGACGCCGGACGACCCCGCCAGGCGCGGCTGGTCCCAGCGGTGCACGGGTCCCCCTTCGGGCCCGGGGACGACCAGGTCGAGCGCGAGCGAGGTGGCGTCGGTCGCCAGCCGGCCGGTCCAGGACAGACCGCGGCTGCGTCCGTCGGCGAAGAGGACGCCGTCGTCGACGGGGTCCGCGTCGGACCCCTCCACGCGCAGCCCGGGGTGGTCGAGGGCGACGACGGCGAGCAGGTCCAGCGGGGAGTCCGCGCGCACCTCCAACCGGACCGTCCGGTTGCCGGTCAGATCGGAGCGGACCCGGATCGTCCCGTCGTCGGTCAGGTAGATCCACTCGGCCCCGAGCGGGCGCTGCAACCACAGGCTGGGGGTGGCCAGCAGCACCCACTCCCCGCCGCGTCGCCGGACGAACACGCGGCAGCCGGACGCCTCCGCCAGGCCGAGGTAGCTGCGCCGCAGGGTCACCAGTGGCGCGGCGGAGGCGTTGCCGGCCGTGAGCTGGGAGGCGAACACCCCGTCCATCCAGACGGTGTTGGCCAGCCCGTCGTCCGTGGCCGCCGGGCCGGTGCCCCAGTGCGCGACGTGGCCGTGGGGGCGGAGCACGCGGCGCTGCTTCGCGGCCGCCACCACGTGGGTCCCGTCGCCGGCGAAGCCCGACCAGAACCCTTCCTCGCCGGTCTCGACGGCGGTCAGTTCGCCGGCCCAGGCGCGCAGGTCGTCCGGTTCCGGGTCGCGGACGTCCAGCACCCGTAGCGGCGCGAACAGCGTCGCGGGCGCCTGGCTGTGCGTGGCGGACGTGGGTGACTTCGCCTCGGTGTCGAGCGAACCGACGAACGCCTCGATGACGGCCCGGTCCGCCGGGCCGCTGGCCTCGGGGTGATCGCGGACGAACAGCCCNCAGAAGCCGCCGGTGGCGATGCCGCCGGCGCGCAGCTCGATCGGTTGGGTCTGCAGCGCCGCCAGCGTGTGCTCGTGCTGCAGCCGGACGCTGGGCAGGTCGCGGGTCGGATCCAGCCCGCGACCGGTGGCCGACCGAAGCTGCAGCGCGTCGGTGGCCCACCCGGCGATCCGGGCCAGGCTGCCCAGCGCCAGCCACGGGTTCGCGTCCGCGGGCATGTTCTGGCGCACCGCCAGCACCGTCCCGCCGGCGGTCTCGATCGCGGCCAGGTCGAGGTATTGGGGGACGAAATACTCGTTGCGGCGCAGATCGGCCCAGGGCGTCAGGGCCACGTCCTGGGTGAACAGCACGTCCACGACCGCGTCGACCCGTGCCTGGAGCCGGTAGCGCCACACGTAGCCCTCGTCCAGCAGTTCCAGCCAGGCCTCGTAGCCGACCCCGGCGACCTCGCCGCGCACCGCGCCGTCGTCGCCCACCTCCGAGCCCGAGGCGGGACCGGTCAGGGGTGGNGCGGTGATCGCGTCGCCGCGCAGCCGCAGCCACAGCTGGGCCGGCCCCGCCTCAAGTTCGGAGGCGGGGTAGAGCAGCAGGCTGAGCTCGTCGGCCCACAGGCCGGCCAGGGCACCGGCCGAGGTGACGTCGGCACGGATGGTCATGGTCGCACCTCCTGGATCGTCAGCCCGTGCCCAACGGGGAACAGCGGATCGGCCGTGTCGTTCGCGACATCCTCCCGGGATTCCCGCACCGCGGCCATCGATCTCGGCAACTCCACGGGCAGCCGCCCCTCGGGCGGGATTCGTCCGGTGATCGCGTCGAGCCAGGCCGCGTTCGACACCCCGAACGTGGCGGTGAGCGTCGCGGCCACGCCGACCAGCGGGGTCAGGATCGCCGGACGATCCAGGTGCACGTCCACGATGAGCGGGCAGTGCGCGGCGATCCGGGCCAGCCGTACCGGCAGGCCGGGCGGGAAGTCCAGCGACCCCTGCCGGAAGAACGCCTCCAGGAACAGGTCGTCGCGGGGATCGTACGGCGCCTGCAGCCGGATCAGACCCACCTCCGCGTCCTCCGGCCGCTCGACGCGCTGCCCGACCCCGACGACCTCCGCGTCGCTCAGCCCCTCGGCATAGATCCTGCGTCCCGGCACCAGCGGGAGCAGGCCCGCATCGGCCAGGACGACGGTCGAGCGCGCCTGGGTGCGGTGTCCGAGCGCCACGTCGTCCGCGAGCGGCAGCAGGGCCGCGGCGTCCTCGTCCACGTACGGGTCGTCGAAGAGGCCCAGGGCGAACTTGACCGCCAGCAGCCGGCGCGCCGACTCCTCCGGGCGAGCCCGCGGCACCCGTCCGGATCGGACGAGATCCGCCAGCACGTCCGTGCACTCCTCGCCGCCGAACTGGTCGATGCCGGCGTCGAGCAGCTTCAGCATCCGCTCCGCCGGGGTGAGGTGCTCGACCCCNCACGCCCGGGCGGGCAGCACCTGGTGGCCCACGAGGTTGTCGTTCACCAACTCCCAGTCGCTGAGCACGACGCCGCGGTAGCCGAGCCGTTCGCGCAGCAGCCCGGTGACGATCTGCCGGTTGTAGCCGAAGCCGACCGGCTCGATCGGCTCGCCGTCCAACTCCAGCCCGATGGGCCTGCCGTAGTAGGGCATGATCGCCGCCGTCCCGGCCGCGATCGCCGCCCGGAAGGGCTCCAGGTGCTCGGCGAACCGGCCGCCCGGGTACACCTGGTCCTTGCCGTAGGGGAAGTGGGCGTCCTCTCCGTCCGCCTGCGGGCCGCCGCCCGGGAAGTGCTTCGTGGTCGCCGCCACCGAACCAGGCCCNGAGCCGCTCCCCTGCAGGCCCGCGAGGATCGCGGTGACCAGGGTGGACACCTGGCCGGCGTCGGCCCCCAGGGTCTCGACCTGCCGGCCCCAGCGCGGTTCGGTGGCCAGGTCGGCGGTGGGATGCAGCGCCGCCCGGATGCCGACCGCCACGTAGTCGCGCCGGACGACGTCGCCGAACACCCTTGCCAGCGCCGGGTCGCCCAGCGCGGCCAGCCCCAGGCCGGCCGGCCAGTGGGAGAAGAACGGGGTCGACCAGAACGTGCCCGCGTTGGTCTCGGCCCCGTGCCGCGGATCGGTGGAGATCGTCACGGGGATCCCGTGCGGGGTCTGCTCGGCCAACGCCTGCAGGTTGTTCTGCCACCGGGCGGCGGTGCGTCCGTCGGGCAGGAAGTGGACGTTGAAGTGGTTCAGGCACTTGGCCAGCACAGTGACCCGGGCGCCGGTCTTGCTGATCCGGCCGGCCCCGTCCAGCAGCGCACCCCGGGGNCCGGTCTCGATCACCGTGTGGAAGAGCAGGCCGCACAGCTCCTCCAGGCTGAGCCGAGGCACCAGGTCGTCGACCCGCTCCTCGACGCTCAGCCGCGGATCCTCATACGGGTCCAGCACGCCGTTGTGGTTCAGATCCCGGAACCGCGTGCCGTCCTCGGCGGTGTGGAACACGGCCCTACGCCTTCGCGCTGAACTCCTCCAGGGCCAGGACCGGCCTCAGCTTCAGCGTGGCCAGGCCGCGGCTGAACCACAGCCGCAGCCGGTCGTGCAGCAGGACGTTGCCGAGCGCGCCCATGATCATCGCCTGGTCCAGCGACAGGTAGCGCTTGGCGATCCGGCCCGACTCGGTAGCGATCGCGTCGTAGAACCCGCCCGGGCCGTACCCGTGCAGGCGCTGGGCGATCCGGGTCAGGTTGGCGACCGCCTCGTCCGGCTCGTACCTCATCGCGAGGAAGGACGCGTGCGGCGTGACCACCCCGTCCCCGTAGTCGGTGGGCGGGTTGTTCCAGTGGTAGTCGGTCTTCTCCTGATCGGAGAAGTAGCCGTCCGGCTTCAGCCCCAGCGCATCCACCCCGTACTCCCGGTAGCCCCCNGCGGGGTTGGACGAGGGCGAGAACCCNCAGTAGCCGTACTTCGCGTCGTCCAACCCGTGTTCGCGCTGCGCCCGGACGTGCAACGGGTGGTTNGACCCCCAACTCTTCGGCCCCCACGTCGCCTCGGGGACGAACAGATCGGGCATGAGTTCCTCGAACATCGAGCCGCCCCACCCGGGCACCACCTGGAAGCCCCGGTAGGTGTGCGACCCCTCGTACACCTCCACGCCCAGATAGGTCCGGTAGAACCCCTTCGGCGGCATCTCCGGCCAGTCCCAGTCGGGCGGGAACGTCCGGAAGGTCGCGAAGTAGGCGGCCGGCGGGATCTGGCCCCGCATGATCCCCAGGTAGTTGACCATCCGGGCCTCGGAGACCGCGGTGTCGTAGTGGTGGTTGACCGTGTACCAGACCTGCGGGCCCTCGATGCCGTTGAGCAGGTCGCTCGGGGCGGGGGCATCCTGCGGCTTGTGCGGGTCCTCGATCCAGAATCCGCCGTAGTTGGCGCCGGGTTTGCGCCAGAACGCGCGGTCGAAGAACACGTCCCAGCGCAGCCGGCGGAACAGTGCCAGCGCCGCCCTCTTGTTGACCGGGTTGCCCTGCGCGACGACCCACAATGCGGCCCCCAGCCACCCCATGTCGACGCTGGAGACGAACGGGGTGACGGTCGTGCCGTCCTCGGGCCAGGTGCGCAGCACCGACCCGTCCGTCTCGTCGTACCAGTTGTAGAACATCCCGGACGGTCGGTGGTGCTCCATCCGGCCGAGGGTCTTGAGGGTCGCCGCCACCCGGGCGTCACATTCGCGCCGGCCGATCAGGCCCAGGTCCCGGGCGATGAGCGTGCTCCACAGGTAGCCGCCGATGTTGGTCGGCGAGGTGTAGCCGCTGCGGCCCGACAGGTCGCCGCGGATGTTGTCGGCGGGCAGGCCGTTGGGTCCGGTCATGGCGACCAGGGACTTCCAGGTGTCCGCGGCCCAGCGCAGCAACTGGCCGGGACGGGGCTTGGCATCGGCGCTCGCAGCGCCGAAGGTGGTGGTGGCGGCGAGCGCGGTCGCGCCCGCTGCGGCCAGCAGGGTGCGCCTGCTGAGTTCAGGGTGTGTCATCACAAGACACCTCCTCGATCACTTGATGCCAGTGGTGGCAATGCCTTCGATGAAGCGCCGCTGGAAGATCATGAAGACGACCAGGACAGGCATGACGACGAGGGTCGCGCCCGCCAGCAGCAATCCGTAGTTGGTGTTGTTCTGGCCCGTGGAGTACAGCGCGAGCGCAACGGGCAGGGTGTAGTTGTTCTCGTCCTGGGAGATGACCAGCGGCCACAGGAAGTTGTTCCAGCTGCCCAGGAAGGTGAGGATGCCGAGCGTCGCCAGGGCGGGCCCCAGCAGCGGCAGGTAGACCCGGAAGAAGATCATCACCTCGCCGACGCCGTCCACGCGGGCGGCCTCGAGCAGTTCCCGCGGCAGGCCGAGGACGAACTGGCGCATCAGGAACACCCCGAACGGGCCGACCAGGAACGGCAGGATCAGCCCGGGCAGGCTGTTGGCGAGCCCCAGGTTCACCACGAGGACGAACAACGGGACGAAGGTGACGATGCCGGGGATCATCAGCATGCCGAGCACGGCACCGAACAGGAACTTCTTGCCGCGGAAGTCCAGCATCGCCAGCGCGTAGCCGAGCATCGAGCAGAACACCAGGTTGCCCGCCGTCACAGCCAGTGCGACGAGGGTCGAGTTGGAGAAGAAGCGGGGNAAGTTCATCCGCTCCAGCAGCGTCCGGTAGTTCTCCATCGTGAACTGCGCCGGCCACCAGGTCGGTGGGGTCTGCAGCAGTTCGCCCTGGGTCTTGAAGCTGCCGAGCACCATCCACACGAACGGCAGGATCACCAGGAACAGCGCGAGGGTGAGGAACAGGTACAGCCACCAGCGTGGCTTGGTCTGGTTCAGCATCGCTCAGTCCTCCCGGCTCAGGAACCGGAACTGCAGGGCGGTGATGATCGCGATCACCAGGAAGATCAGGTACGCCATCGCGGCGGCGACGCCGTAGTTGCCGTACCCGAACTGCTTGAAGGTCTCCAGCGACAGCGACGTGGTCGCGTTCAGCGGCCCGCCCTGGTTGGTCATGACGAACGGCTCCTCGAAGAACTGCAGGTAGCCGATGGTCGTGGTGACCGCCACGAACAGGATCGTCGGACGAAGGACGGGCAGGGTCACGTTCAGGAACCGTTGCCAGGCGTTCGCCCCGTCCAGCGCCGCGGCCTCGTGGAGCACGGCCGGCACCGATTGCAGCCCGGCCAGGAAGATGATCATGCCGGTGCCGAAATTCCGCCACGTGGCCATCGCGATCAGCGCGGGCAACGCGGTGTTGGGGTTGCCGAGCCAGTCGGGCCCCTGGATCCCGACGGCCGCCAGCATCGAGTTGACCAGGCCGGAGTCGGGGTTGAGCAGGAACCGCCACACCACCGCGACCGCCACGATCGAGGTGATCACCGGGGTGTAGAAGCCCAGCCGGTAGAACGACCGCAGCCGGGTGATCCCCTTGTCGAGGGCCACGGCGGCGGCTAGCGCACAGATGATGACCAGCGGCACACCGACGACCACGAAGTACGCGGTGTTGAACGCGGCCTTACCGAAGACGGGGTCGCTGAGGGCCTTGGTGTAGTTGGCGAAGCCGATGATGTTGACCGCGAACGGCGTCCGGATGTCCCGGACCCGGATGTCGGTGAAGCTCATGTAGAGCGACTGCACCACCGGCCAGACCGTGAACACGGCGAAGAGCAGCGTGAACGGGAGGGCCAACAGCCAGCCCGCCCGCTCCTCCGCGGAGCGGAGCTTGAGCGCCGCCCCGCGGAAGCCGCTCGTCCCCTGGTGGGGTTGAGACGGTCGCGGTCATGACTCACACGACGCCGATCGACATCGCCTCGGACTGCACGGTCTTCATGGCCTGGGCTGGGTCGAGCCCGGTCTTGGTCACCTTCTCGATCTGCGCGTCGAACTTGCCCGCGATCTGTTCCCAGGTCGTGATGGGCGGCGGCGCCTGAGCGGTCTTGAGCTGCTCGCCGAAGACCTTCAGCATCTCGTCGCCGGACAGGCTGGAGTCGCTCCAGGCGGCCTGCACCGAGGGCAGGTCGGTCGACATCTTGTACCACTCCAGCTGGGTCTCGGGCTTGCTGAGGAACTGGACGAGCTTCCACGCCGCGTTGCGGTTCTTCGTGCTCTTGAACACCGCCAGGTTCGCGCCGCCGATGAAGGACGACGACTCCTTGTTCTTCGGCATCACGAACACGCCGTAAGAGCCCGGCTTGGTGCCCGCCGACTCCACCACGCCGCGCATCCACGGCCCGGAGATGAACATCGGGGTCTCACCCTTGGTGAACGCCACCTCCGTCGGGCTACCGGTCGATGACTTGTTGGCCAGGCCCTCGGTGAAGAAGCTCTGGTAGTACTTCACGCCCTCCACCATCTCCGGGCTGTCGAACGCGAAGGTCTTGTCGTCGGCCATGATCTTGGCGCCGGCGCTCCACGCGAATGGCAGGACGGTCTGCCACGAGCCGGTACCGCCCGGCTGCAGGTTGATCCCGTACTTGGCGCCGCCCTTGTCCTTCATGGCCTTCGCCATCGCCTTGAGCCCGTCCCAGTCGGTGGGGACGGCGGTGATGCCGGCCTTCTTGGCGATGTCCGTCCGGTAGTAGACGACGCGGGTTTCCACGTACCAGGGNACGGCGTACGAGGTTCCGCCGACCTCGGTGGTCGCCTGGGCGCCGGAGAAGAACGACTCCTTGTCGATCAGGTCCGGCGGGGTCGGATCGAGGGCACCCAGGCCCACGAACTCACCCATCCAGGTCGTACCCACCATCGCCACGTCGGGNGTGGTCCCCGCGGCGATGGACGAGGTGAACTTGTCGTGGGCCGAGTCCCACGGGACCGCCGTCACCTTCACGCTGACGCCCGGGTTCTCGGATTCGAACTTCTTGATCAGGTCGGGGAGCTTCTCGCCCTCGGTGCCCATGGCCCAGACGGTCAGATTGCCCGTCACCTTGTCGGTGGCCACCGCCGAGGCGGAGGCCGCAGGCGCACCGGAGGTGTCCGGCCGGCCGCAGCCGGCCATGCTTCCCACAACGAGCGCCGCGCCGGTGGCCAGCGTGGCGACCTTGATGAATCTCCGCATGTCTCCTCCTCAATCGTCACGTGCGGGGTGAATCGGCGGTGCAGCATGAACCCCGGTGAACCACCGCCGTGGGCAGCACCTGGGTCTCGGGGACGGCCGCGCCGTGCACCTGCTCGTGGAGCCGGCGGGCGGCGAGTCGTCCAAGTTCCTCCACCGGCTGGGTGACGGTGGTGAGGCCTGGGGTGATGTAGCGGGCTGCCAGGATGTCGTCCCAGCCGGTGACCGCGACCTGGTCCGGCACGGTCACGCCTGCTTTCGCGAGGGCCTGCATCAGCACGAGCGCGATCAGGTCGTTGCCGCAGACCACCGCGTCGGGCAGTGGCCCGGCCAGCAACCGCCGCGCGGCGTCCACGCCGCCCGCCTCGGTGAGCGGGCAGCGGATCGGCTCGGGGACGGGGCAGCCGCCGCGCCGCAGCGTCTCGGCGAAGCCCGCGTACCGCTCGCGCAGGTCGGAGCCCGGCTCCGGGTCGCCTAGGAAGGCGAACGAGGTGCGGCCGGTGGCCAGCAGGTGCCCCACCAGTTGCCCCATCGCGTCGCGGTTCTCGGTGTTGATCGAGCTCACGTCCGCCACNGACCCCCGGGCCACGGCCACCACCGAGCGGGGGCCGGTGAGTTCGGCGAGCAGTTCATCCCCGGCCGCGCTGCGGGCGGCGAAAGCCACCCCGACCACGCGCTCGGCCAGTTGCCGGACCGCCGCCCCCGCGTCGGTCTTCGGGTTGGCCAGCAGCACCTCGACGGCGAGGCCGAGGGAGCTGGCCTCGGTCTCGAAGCCGATCAGCAACTGGGCGTAGTAGGCGCCCTCAAGGTGCGGCAGGACGAGTCCGAGTGCGGCCCGGCCCCCGCCGGCGAGCGCGCTGGCGGCCCCTGANGGCACGTACCGCAACTCCCGGACGGCGTCGAGGACGCGCTCCCGGACGGGACCAGAAACCGGCAGCGACCCGCGCATGACCCGGCTCACGGTGGCGATCGACACCCCNGCGCGCGCGGCCACTTCGTAGATCGTGACCGGCTCGGTGCGCTTGGCCATGCAGCCTCCCTGGATGCGGCTTGGCTCGACTGTAAGCGCTTACATCACGGAGGAAGCCTCCCGGAGGGGTGAATTCCGGCAAGAGGCGTGCTGAATCGACCCACCAGTTCACGTTCTGCCGCGCGCCCACCGGCACCGGGCGCAACGCTGGACGTCGCACCCGGCTCAGCGGACGACCGTGAACCTCACAGGTAGTGCCGCTGCGGCGCCTTCTCGGCCAGGTACTCCTCCAGGGCCTTCTGGGTGGATTCCAGGGCGGAGGTCTGGGACACCGGGACGTCCCACCAGGCGGTGCCCGGCGGGTGCGGGCCGTACAGGTTGGTCTCGATGTAGAGGACGGTCAGCCGGTCGCTGGCCACGGCCTTGGCGTAGTTCTCGCGGAACTCGGCGATCCCGTTGCAGCGCAGCACGTCCGCGCCCCACGAGGCGGCGTTGGCGGCCAGGTCGAAGGGCACGTCCTGACCGTCCAGCCGTCCGGTCTGGGCGTTGCGGACCTTGTACTTCGTCCCGAACCGCTGGGAGCCACGCGACTCGCTCAGCGCACCGATCGAGGCGAAGCCGTGGTTCTGCAGCAGGACGAAGATGACCTTCAGCCCCTCCTGGGCGATCGTGGCGATCTCCATCGGCAGCATCTGGTAGGTGCCGTCGCCGACGATCGCGACCACCTCGGTGCCCTCGCCGACCGCCAGCCGGACGCCCAGGGCGGCCGGGATCTCGTAGCCCATGCACGAGTAGGCGTACTCGAGGTGGTACTGCTCGGGNGTCGAGGCGCGCCACAGGCACTGCAGGTCACCCGGCATCGAGCCGGCCGCGTTGATGACGACGTCCGTGGGCCCCATCAGCTCGTTCAGCGCCCCGAACACCTCCGTCTGCGCGGGCAGCGGCTGGTTGTCGCGGTGGTAGCACTCGTCCACGGACTTCTGCCACTCGGCGTCCAGGTCGATGGCGCGCTGCCGGTACGCCTCGTCGGTGCCCCAGCCGTCGAGGGCCTCGGTCAGCGCGGTCAGCGCCTGCTTGGCGTCCGCGACCACCATCATCGCCGAATGCTTGGCAGCGTCGAAGGCGAGCACGTTGATGTTGACGAACGCCACGTCCGGGTTCGCGAAGATCGTGTGCGAGGCGGTGGTGAAATCCGAGTAGCGGGTGCCGAGGCCGATCACGACGTCGGCCTCGCGGGCCAGCGCGTTGGCGGCGGACGAACCGGTCGAGCCCACTCCGCCGACCGCAGACGGGTGATCCCAGTTGATGGCGCCCTTGCCTGCCTGGGTGTCGGCCACCGGGATGCCGGTCGCGGTCGCGAACGCGCGCAGCTCCTCCGAGGCGCCGGAGTAGATCGTCCCGCCGCCGGAGACCAGCAGCGGGCGCTTGGCCGACTTGATGACCTCGACCGCGCGGGCCAGCGCCGCCGGCTCGGGAACCGGACGAGCGATGTGCCAGACCCGCTTGCGGAAGAACGCCACCGGCCAGTCGTACGCCTCGGCCTGGATGTCCTGGGGCAGGCAGATCGTCACCGCGCCGGTCTCGGCGGGATCGGTCAGCACCCGCATGCCCGCGAGCAGGGACGGGATCAACTGCTCGGGCCGGCTGATCCGATCCCAGAAGCGCGACACCGGCTTGAACGCGTCGTTGACGCTGATGTCGAGGCTCCGGGGATCCTCCAGTTGCTGCAGCACCGGGTCGGGNAAGCGCGTCACGAAGATGTCGGACGGAAGCAGCAGCACCGGCAGGCGGTTGGTCGTCGCCAGCGCGGCGCCGGTGATCATGTTGGTCGCGCCCGGGCCGATGGACGAGGTGACCGCGTAGGTCTGCAACCGGTTCCTGGTCTTGGCGTACGCGGCGGCGGCGTGCACGCCGCCCTGCTCGTTGCGGACGAGGATGTAGGGCAGCCGCTCGGCGGTCTCCTGCGTCTCGTCCCCGACCAGGGCATCTCGCCCNAGCTCGTCCTGCAGCAGGCCCTGGCCGAGGCCGGCCACGTTGCCGTGGCCGAAGATCCCGAACATGCCGGCGATCAGCCGCTGCTCGACCCCGTCCCGTTCGGAGAACTGGTTGGCCAGGAACTTCACCACTGCCTGGCCCACGGTGAGGCGGATCGTGTCGGACATGGATGCTCCTTCGTCTGCGCTGCGTGGTCCGGCCGGGGCCGGGGTGAGGGCGGTCCGCCCGGGCGAGGGCTCAGCAGGCCCCGCCCGGGTGCGGCCGTCGGCGGATCAAGGTGCGGGGTAGAGGATGTCCCGGACGATGTGGTCGAGTTCCTCGTCCGCCCCCAGGAACTGGCGGAGGGTCTTGCGCGTGGCGCCGAACTCCTCGAACTGCTCGGGNGTCATCCCGTCGTAGTCGTAGGCCTTGTGGAACTCCGGCATCGTCAGCAGCGCGTCGAGGATCTCCTGGTCGACCGGGATGTCCATGCGCGGTTCCGCGGTGGCGTCGCTGGCCTGGATCTGCTGCTGCCACTTGAATGGCGGGGAGATCACGACGTCCCCACCGACGAACTCGCTCCACTGCAGCGTGTTGCGGAAGGCCGCCGACAGCAGCCGGGCGCGCAGGCCGCGGCGCTTGAACTCGGCGTAGGCGTGCTTGAACACCGCCACGCCGGCCCACTCCAGGTACTCCTTGGGGAAGGTGAGACCGTCGCGGGCGTAGACGTCCTTCATCCAGTCGTCGACGCGGCCGACCATGATCGTGACGACCGGGCCCATGGTGGAGATGTCCTTGCCCTCGGCCTCGCGGCGCTTCAGGCCACGCTCGATCGCCTCGCCGGTCGCGAGGGCCTGCGCGGCGGAGAACGAGACGGTGACGTTGATGCTGACGCCCTGGTACGTGGCCTCCTCGATCGCCTCGACGCCGGTCTTGGTGGCGGGCACCTTCACGATGATGTTGGGTGCCAGCGTCGAGAAGTGGACGGCCTGCTCGACCAGCTTCTTCGCGCTGCGGGCGTTGCGCGGGTCGGTCTGCATGGACAGCCGTCCATTGATGCCGGCGTACTTCTCGAAGGCGGGCTCCAGCAGCTTCGCGGCGTTGATCGACACCTCCTCCACCACGCGCCAGCCGATCTCGGACTCGGAGAACTCGGGGTTCTCGGCCGCGATCTCGCGGATCCAGGCCTGCCAGCCGGGCAGGTCGGCGCGGATGGCCGCGAGGGCGATCACGGGGTTGCAGGTCGCACCCACCGCGCCGTACGAGATCGACTCGGACAGTTCGGCGGGATCCGCGGAATCGTTCCACAGCACCGTCGGACCGGCTTGGGCCATGGTGCCCAGGGGTTGTTCGTCATGTGGTCCCTCATCGTCGAAGGAGGCTGCAGGGTCAGCCTGTCGATCCCATTCAAGCCCGGGACGCGACCGACGTCAAGAAATGTTCTGACATTGCGACAAGATCGCCCCTTCGAGGGGCTGGACGGGCGTCGTCCGGCGGTTGCGGCTCACTTCATGGCGCGCTTGCCGAGGACCACCACCTGTTGCAGGAACCGCAGACCGCCGACCAGCATCGTCAGCCCGCCCAGCCCGCCGACCACGAGACCGGTGGACAGACCAGCCGCCAGCCACGCCAGCGCACCGCCCAGGCCGACGATCACCGCGGCCACCGCGGACGCCCGGAGGGAAGGGATCTTGTACAACCCGGCGAGCGGCCACCAGTGCAGGCCCATCACCAGGTGCGCCCAGCAGATGACCAGCGGGACCAGGCCGACCAGCGTCAGCACGACCGCGCCCACCGCGATGGCCACGAACTCGAGCCCGAACGCGATACCGGACACGCGTCCTGCTTCCTTGCCCCGGGTGTCGAAGATGGTCCCCGGCGGCAGCCGGCGCCGCACCCACCAGGCCAGGGCGCCGAAGCCCACCGCCGGCAGGCAGGCGACTCCCAACGCTATGGGCCATGGATCGGGGGCGGTCCCGGCGCCCCAGGAGAACCAGATGGCGGCGGCCGTCGTCAGAACCATCGCCGTGGCGGCGATGTCGCGGAGGAAAGGGGCCTCGCCGGCAACGGGGCGGGGCGCGGTGGGGGTGGTCACGCATCGTCCTTCTGTGCGGTAAAACAACCGGACCAACGTGACCCGGTTCCGGCCCGAAGTCAAGCTCCCGCCCCGGACCCGCCGTTAGGCTCGGCCCCATGGATCACCGCGTGGCCGTCGTCGGAGCCGGCCCGTCGGGGCTGTTCGCGGCCCAGGCGCTGCTGGCCGACCCCGCGGTGAGCGTCGACATCTACGACCGGCTGCCCACGCCGTTCGGGCTGCTGCGCTACGGGGTGGCTCCCGACCACTCGTCCATCAAGTCGGTGGCGACGGCCCTGGCCAGGGTGTTCGAGTCGCCGCGGGTGAGCTTCCGCGGCCTGGTCCACTTCGGACGGGACGTCACCCGGCAGGAACTGTTGGCCGCCTACGACGCCGTCGTCTATGCCGCGGGCGCCAGCGAGGACGTCCAGCTGGGCGTTCCCGGCGAGGAGTTGCCCGGAAGCCGGTCGGCGCGTGAGTTCGTGGCCTGGTACTCCGGGCATCCGGACGCCCCCGCCCAGTCGCTGGCCGGGGTCCGGCAGGCCATCGCGGTCGGCGTGGGGAACGTGGCCGTCGACGTGGCCCGGATCCTGGTGAAGGGCCACCAGGAGCTCGCCGCGACCGACATGCCGGACGACGTGCTGGCCGAACTGGCCCGGGCAGACGTCACCGACGTCTGGATCATCGGACGGCGCGGCCCCCAGCACGCCAGCTTCACCACCACCGAACTGCGCGAACTGCTGGGCACGCCGNGGGTCGCGGTGAGCGTGCCGCCGGAGGCGTTCGAGGACATCGACGAGGCCGATCTCGACCGGCGCACGCGGGCGAACGTCGAGGCGCTCCGCGAGGCGGCGGCGACCNCCGTCCCCGAGCCGAGGGCGCGGCTGCACTTCCGGTTCTGGCGGCGCCCGGTGGAGATCCTCGGCAGCGACCGGGTCACGGGGATGCGGGTCGAACGGACGACGCTGGCCGCCGACGGCCGCGTGATCGGGACGGGCCGGACCGAGGACCTGCCGGGCCAGCTGGTGCTGCGTGCGATCGGGTACCGGGCGGTGCCGCTGCCCGGTGTCCCGTTCGACNCCCGGACCGGCGTGATCCCCAACGACGAAGGCCGGGTGCTGAGCGCCGCCGGCGACNCCCTGCCCGGGGAGTACGTGGTGGGCTGGATCAAGCGCGGGCCGATCGGGGTGATCGGGACGAACAAGTCCGACGCCGCCCAGACCGTCCGGCACCTGCTAGCCGATCTCTCCGGGCGCCCCCAGCGCACCGACCGGCTCGATCTCGCCGCCGTCATGGCCGCGCGCGGGTTCACCCCGTCCAGCTACGCGGACTGGCAGTGCATCGACGCCGCGGAGATCGGACGCGGCCAGGAACGCCGCCGCGCCCGGACGAAGATCGAGGCGTGGAGCGAGCTGCTGGACCTGGTGCACCTCGACCGGCCGGGCGGTCCGCCCACCCCGGCGGACGGCCGGTAGCGCCGCTTCAGCTCACCGAGCCGGGCAACCGCGGCAGGAACATCGTGGGGTGCCCTCGTCCGGCTGCTCCTCCTCCGGCGGAATCGGGCTGCCGGGCAAGCGGACGGTGAACTCCGCGCCACCNCCGGACGAGCGGCCGGCCTTCACCCACCCGCCGTGGGACTTGATGGTCTGCGCCACGATCGACAACCCCAGGCCGGAGCCAGGGGCGTTCCGCGAGGAGTCGGCGCGCCAGAACCGGTCGAACACGTGCGGCAGGTCGGAATCCTCGATGCCGGGGCCCTGATCCGACACGGTGAGCCGGTCGCCGCGCAGCCGGACCCGGATCGTGCCGCCCGGTGGGGAGAACTTGACGGCGTTGTCGAGCAGGTTCGTGATCGCCCGTTCCAGCGAGTCGGGCTCCCCCACCAGGTACAGCGGGTCCAGCCGGACGTCGAAGGTCAGCGACGGGCCACGGCGCTTGGCGCGGGCCACCGAGTTGTTGATCACGTCGCGCAGGTCGATCGGCTCGGGGTGCGGCTCGACGGCGTCCTCGCGGGACAGGGTCACCAGGTCGCCGATGAGGGTGGTGAACTCGCCCAGTTGCCCCGCGATGTCCCGCAGGATGTCGGCCCGGGCGCCCGGCGGCAGCATGCCCTGCCGGTCGTCGGCCACCAGCAGTTCCACGTTGGTGCGCATCGAGGTCAGCGGGGTGCGCAGTTCGTGGCCCGCGTCGGCGATCAACCGGCGCTGCCGGTCCCGGCTGGAGGCCAGGTTGCGCAGCATCGCGTTGAACGAACGCGTCAGTTCGCTAAGTTCGTCCGACCCCTCGATCTCGATCGGGACGAGCTCGTCGGTCTCGGTCACCCGGGCGACGGCGTCGGCCAGCTGGGTCACCGGACGAATGGCCGAGCGCGCGATCACCCACCCGATGGCGCTGGCGACGATCGCGGCCAGCAGGCCGAACAGCAGCAGCGACAGCGCGAGGGTGCGCAGGATGGCGTCCGTCGGGGCCAGCGGACGGCCCAGCACCAACGCGTAGTGGGAGCGTCCGTCGGTCAGGGGGACGGCCACGATCCGGTAGGGCGCGCCGGAGTTGCTCGTCCCGGAGCGGGAGGAGAACCCCGACTGGGTGCGGGCGATCGACAGTTCCTCCACGGTCGGCACCAGCACCTCGCGGGCGCCGGGCGCCATCGTCGTCCGATTGTCGCTGCGGACGAGCATCACCGTGACGTTGGCGGCCCGCAGCGTGTTGGTGTTGAGGCCGCCCATGCTCTCCAGGTCATCGGCGAGCCACTCCGACGTCACGGCGGCGACGTCGACCAANTCGGCATCGAGCTCGTTGTAGACGGTGACCGTGGTGATCAGATACGCGGCCACGCCCGTCACCGCCACCGCCGCGGCGACCGCAACCGCGACCAGCACCGCGAGCCGATCCTGGAGCGGCCGGTCCCGGACCGACAGCACCCGGGTCAGCCAGCGGATCACGGCGGCGTCTCGCGCAGCACGTAGCCGATGCCGCGGACGGTGTGGATCAGCCGCGACTCGCCCTCGCCCTCGGTCTTGCGGCGCAGGTAGCCGATGTAGACCTCAAGGGAGTTGGCGGTGGTCGGGAACTCGAAGCCCCAGACCTCGTTGAGCAGCCAGCCGCGTTCCAGCACGCGGCGGGGTTCTCCATGAACGTCTGCAGCAGCGCGAACTCGGTGCGGGTCAGCGAGATCCGCCGGCCGGCGCGCTGCACCTCGCGGGTCTGCAGATCGAGGTACAGGTCGCCGAACTGCAGGGTTTCGGCGGCTCCGCTGTCCTCGGCGGCGGGACGGGAACGCCGGGTGAGCGCCCGCAGCCTAGCCAGCAGTTCGTCCAGGGAGAACGGCTTGGCCATGTAGTCGTCCGCGCCGGCGTCCAGGCCGTCGACCCGGTCGCCCACGGCGTCGCGGGCGGTCAGCACGAGGATGGGCACGTCGTTGCCGGTGCTGCGCAGCATCCGGGTGGTCTCCAGGCCGTCCAGCCGGGGCATCATCACGTCCATGATCACCGCGTCGGCGCGCAGCGACGCCAACCGCGCGAGCGCCTCCACACCGTCGGTCGCGGTGGTGACCTCGTAGCCGCTGTACTGCAGGGACCGGGCCAGGGAATCGCGGACGGCCTGGTCGTCGTCGACAACGAGGATGTTCATGGGATCAGCCTGCCATGAATCGCAAGCCCAGCCATCGCAGCGGGGCGTTGTTGCGGCGCGTGACCGCGGCGGCAGCAATACACTTGTATTCTTGGAATACATCTGTATTCTAGAGCCATGGCTGATACCACCTCCACCCNTCACGGTCAAGCATCCCTGCCTCGCCGCGATCGGCGCGTGCCTCGTCCCCGTGATCGGCACCGCCGGCGGCGCCATCGCCGGCCAGGTGGCCCGCCTCGGCGACCCGAACAGCTACCTGGCCATGGCCGGCGGCATCGCGATCGCGGCACTGCTGGGCCTGCTCGTCCTCTGGCGTGCGAAGCCGTCCTTCGCCGACCTCGGCTTCCGCCGGCCCATCGCACTGCGTCAGGCGCTGTGGTTCCTCCCGCTCGTGGCCGAAGTGGCCCTGATCCCGGTCTTCACCGGCGTCACCGTCACGCCGGTGGCCGTCGCGATCTTCGCGTCCGTCGCCCTCGCGGCCGCGTTCAGCGAGGAGATCTGGTACCGGGGCATCGTGTTGGCCCTGCTGCGGCACAAGGGGACCCGGTTCGCGGTGGCGGCCTCCTCGGCGATGTTCGCCGCGTTGCACCTGACCAACCTGTTCGGGGGCAAGAGCATCGAGTACGCCTCGCTGCAGTTCCTGTTCGCGGGCCTGTTCGGGTTCGTGGCCGCCGAGATCGTGGCCCTGACCGGCAGCTTGTGGCCGGTCATCGCGTGGCACTTCGGGCACGACTTCTTCTCCTACATCGGCGGGGACGATCTGAGCACCGCCGGGCTCGTCAGCGTCGGTATCGGTTCGGCGATCCTGCTCGGTTACGCCGTGTGGCTGTGGCGCCAACTGCCCGAGACGGCATGCTGAACCCATGGAGCTGACGGCGCGGCAGGCGCAGCTGGCCGACGTGGGACTGCGGCTGGTGGCCCGCGAGGGCATGGCGAGCGTCACCTTCCGGGCCATCGCCTCGGAATCCGGCTGGTCGCTGGGCGCGGTGCAGAAGGCGTTTCCGTCCAAGGAGGCGATCCTCCGGGCCATGTTCGCCCGGTTGCGCACGACCAGCGTCGCGCTGCCGCCGGACGAACCGGGCCGGCCCACCCTCCGGGCCTGGCTGGCCGAACTGCTGCTCCGGCTGCTGCCGCTGGACGAACCCCGGCGGACGGCCCTGCTCAAGGGCTCGGCGTTCGCCGAGCGGGCCGCGTACGACGCCGAGCTGGCCGCTGCCATCGCGGCCAGCGACGCCGAACTGCGGAGGTTGCTCGGCGCCCTCGTCCGGCGGGCGCAGGCGGAAGGGGAACTGGACGAAGCTCTCGAGCCGGACCTGGTGGCCCGTGCCTTCCTTGCCCTGGCCACGGGTTTGGCCACCCAGTGCCTCTACGAACCGCTGGACGAAGCCGCCGCCCGGCGGCTGGCTCAGGACGCGGTGGCCCGGCTCACGTCGCCGATCGTCTGATCGTCGCACCGGCCACCCGGTGGCGGACGGCGTCCAGCAGGCCCGGCATGGCCGCCTCGACGACCTCCAGGGTGCGGCGGAACCCCTCGGCGCCGCCGTACCAGGGATCCGGCACCCCGGATCCGGGTTGGGCACCTGGGACGTAGTCGGTCAGCAGCACGATGTTGTGGGCGTCGGGAACCAGCCGCAGCATCCGGTCGCGGTGCAGTTCCTCCATGGCGACGACGATGTCGGCGGATCGGATCTCCTCGGCGGTGATGCGGTGGGCGCGGTGGCCGGCCGTCCGGTACCCGGCCTGGGCCAGCACCCGTGCGGCCCGCGGATCGATCGGGTTGCCCGACTCCTCCGCGGACGTGCCGGCACTGCTCACCTCGACGGCCACGCCGTCGCGCGCCGCCCAGCCTTCGAGCACGCGTTCGGCCATGGGGAACGACAGATGTTGCCCCAACAGACGAACACGATCCGAGGCGCGCCCATGCGCTCTCCCTTCGTCCGGGGCCCAGTTCAGCGTAAGGAAACGACGGGGGCTTCAGCGGTTGTCTTCGCCCTTGGACGAGAAGAATGCATTCAGCACGAAGCTGACCACCGACACCAGCAGCGCTCCCCAGAACGCGGACCAGAACCCGTCCACTTGCCAGCCCAGGCTCAGCTTGCCGGCGAGCCAGGACGTGAGCATCAGCAGCAGGCCGTTGATCACCATGAGGAACAGCCCGAGAGACAGCAGCACCAGGGGCGCGGCGGCGAACTTGAACAGCGGTTTGACGATGCTGTTCACCACGCCGAAGATCACCGCCACGGCCAGGATGGTCAGCACCTGGTTCTGCGGCTTGGTGTCGGTGAGCGAGATCCCCGGCAGCAGCCACGTGGCGAGGGCGAGCGCTGCGGCGTTGGCCAGGAAACGAACGAGCATGGGGGAAGTCTTACACGGCTGGCAGAGTTCTCCCATGTTCACCGACCTCCGTGGCCGCCATTTCCTGAAGGAGCTGGACTTCACCCGCGCCGAGTGGCAGGGCCTGCTCGGCCTGGCCGCCGAGCTGAAGCGGGCGCGGGCGGAGGGCACCGAGGTGCGCCGCTTGGAGGGCAAGGTGCTCGCCCTCATCTTCGAGAAACCGTCGACCCGCACCCGGTCCTCGTTCGAGGTCGCGGCGTACCACCAGGGCGCCAAGGTGAGCTACTTCGACGAAACCGGCGCGCACATGGGACACAAGGAGTCGCTGGCCGACACCGCCCGGGTGCTGTCACGGTTCTACGACGGGATCGAGTACCGCGGCTCGAAGCAGTCGACCGTCGAGGAACTGGCGCGGTACGCGTCCGTCCCGGTCTGGAACGGGCTCACCGACGACTGGCACCCCACCCAGAGCCTGTGCGACGTGTTCACCATGCGCGAGTCGTCGGGGCTTGACGACCGGGACATCAGCTTCGCGTTCGTCGGCGACTGCCGCTTCAACCAGGGCAACTCGCTGCTCATCGCCGGCGCGATGATGGGGATGGACGTGCGAATGGTGGCACCGCCGTCACTGCAGCCGTCAGCCGAGCTGGTCGCGAAGGCTCGGGAGGTGGGCGCCACCAGCGGTGCCCGGGTCACGGTCACCGACGACGTGACGGCCGGCGTGGCCGGGGTCGACTTCGTCCACACCGACATCTGGGTCTCGATGGGCGAGCCGAAGGACGTCTGGGCCGAGCGGGTCGCGCTGCTGTCGGACTATCAGGTCACCACCGAACTGCTCGAGCGCACCGGCAATCCGGACGTGAAGTTCATGCACTGCCTGCCCAGCTACCACGACCTGACCACGACCGTCGCGCAGGACATCCACGCCCTGATCGGACGGGAAGCCTTCGAGGTCACCGACGAGGTGTTCGAGTCCGAGGCGTCCATCGTGTTCGACCAGGCCGAGAACCGCATGCACACGATCAAGGCGATCCTGGTCGCGACGCTGGGCTAGCTGCCGGTCCCACGACGCGGCGGCTGAGCTGTCCTGCGGCGGTTGAGCCTGTCGAAACCCCGCCCAGAGCCGCAGCGGCTGAGCGGTCGTGCGGCGGTTGAGCCTGTCGAAACCCCGCACGAGCCGCGGCGGTTGAGCCTGTCGAAACCCCGCACGAGCTGCGGCGGTTGAGCCTGTCGAAACCCCGCCCAGAAAAGCGACGGCTGAGCGGTCGGGCGGCGGTTGAGCCTGTCGAAACCCCGCACGGACGAGCAGCGGTTGACCCCGTCGGACCCACACGTCCCGGGGTCTCGACAAGCTCGACCGCCGGGAATCCCCGCCCAGAGCCGCAGCGGCGGCCGAGCCGCCGAGCGGCGGTTGAGCCTGTCGAAACCCCGCCCAGAGCCGCAGCGGCCGACCCCTCGTGCGGCGGTTGCCTCGGCGGCGCGGAACTTGCGGCGGTTGAGCGTGTCGAAACCCCGCACGAGCCGCGGCGGTTGAGCCTGTCGAAACCCCGCGCGGAAAAGCGACGACAGACCCCGCCGAGCCCCTACGTCCCCGGGTCTCGACAGGCTCGACCGCCGGGAAGACCCCGGCCCGGAAAAGCGGCGGCGACCCCGCCAGCGCACACGTCCCGGGGTCTCGACACGCTCGACCGCCGGGAATCCCCGCCCAGAGCCGCAGCGACCGAGCCATCGGGCGGCGGTTGAGCCTGTCGAAACCCCGCCCCGAAAAGCGACGGCAGACCCCGCCGAGCCCACACGTCCCGGGGTCTCGACAGGCTCGACCGCCGGGAAGACCCGGCCCCGAAAAGCGGCGGCGACCCCGCCGGGCCCTACATACCCGGGGTCTCGACAAGCTCGACCGCCGGGAGACCCCGCCCACACGACGGCAGACCCCGCCAAGCCTCTACGTCCCGTGGTCTCGACAAGCTCGACCGCCGGGCACCCCTGGTCTCGACACGCTCGACCGCCGTGCCCCTGGGCCCCGTGGCCAGGGGATCAGTGCGCTCCCGCCGCTGCGGCGGCGGCCATCTGCTGGATCGCCTCCCGGGCGGCCTTGGCGGCCCAGTGCTGCTCGCACAACTGCTTGCCGCGCTTCTTGACCGCGCGGCGGTCGATGCCGCGGCCCCGGTCGACCACCTTCACCAGGAGGTCCCCGCCCGACAGCAGGCCGATCAGCGCGGCCGTGTGGGCGTCCGCCTCGCCGCCGAGCAGCAGCACCTGGTCGATGGCGTCGAGAAGCTCCCGCTCGTGGGAGCCGTCCACCGCCGGGTACCGGACGAGGGTGAACCCGAGCACGTGCCGTTCCGAGCGCTGCACGAGCTCCGCGGCCACCAGCCGCGGGTAGACCTTCTTCTTCAGACCTCGGGCCAGCCGGTCCACCAGGTTGACGGTGCTCCACTTCGGCTTCCTGGCGACCACGTCCAGCGCCTCGGCGAGCAGCGGATCGTCCGGTCGCGGCGTGTCGGGGACGACCACCGCCCGGTTCGCGCGCACGCCCTCCTCGCCCTTCTCGGTGATCCGGACGTTCCCGGCGAAGGTCAGATCGATCAACAGGGCGCCGGCCAGGATGTAGTCGAGCCAGCCGCCCGCGATGTTCTTACCTTCGATCTCGGTGGTGGCGAGCAGCAGGGTGTCTTCGACGAGCAGCATGGGGTGGCTCCTTTCTCTGCTTCCACCCTAGGCTGCTGCAACGTCCGGCCGCGATCGTGCGTGGTACGGGTGTGACCACCGTGCAGGAGGCGCCCATGGCGCTCGTGACGTCTTTCGAGGCGTACGTGGCCGAGCATTCGGTCGCCCTGCAACGCTTCGCTTACCTCGTCGTCCGCAACGCCGAAGACGCCCGCGACCTCGTCCAGGAAGCCCTGATCGGGCTGTATCCGCACTGGCAGCGGGTCGCGGCCAGGGGCAGCGTCGACGCCTACGTCCGCCGGAGCATCGTCAACGCCAGCATCAACCGCTGGCGGAAGGTGGGCGCGGTGACCCCGGTCGCCGAGCCGGAGCGGTTGGGCGCCGAGCCGTCCGCCGACCCCGCGCAGGCGATCGCCGACGCCGACGAGGCCTGGCGCCTGTGTGCCGCACTCNCCCCGGCACAACGCGCCGCGGTGGTCATGCGCTTCTACGAGGACCGGACGTTCGCCGAGATCGCCGACGTGCTCGGCTGTCCCGAGGCGACCGCCCGGTCCCACGTCCACCGCGCCCTGCTCACATTGCGCACCCGACTGACCGAGGACTCCGCCGATGACTGACAACCTTCCCCGGATCGCGCGGAGCAGGCGTTCCGCGACGCGTTCGCAACGCACGCCGACGACGTCCCTTTCGTCCCCTGACGGTGCCCCGCCGTCCGGCCAGGCACTGGGGTCCCTACCTCGCGGTGGCGGCCAGCATTCTGCTCGTCGCCGTCATCGGCACCGTCCTGGTTCGCCCCTTCGGCAGCGGCACGACGGCGACGTCCGGGGTCGCCCCGGCGGCCGCGCCGGAAACCGGACAAGCCGACGCCCAGGCTGAGCGGGCCACCGTCGCAGCCCAGGAAACGACCGGGTCGGTGCCGAGCGCCGCCGGTGGTGCCGCCACCCCGGCACCGATGCCCGGGTGGCGCTTCGAGTCGTACAAGAACCTGCTCTTCCAGGTACCCGAGAGCTGGGGCTACGCGCCCGCGATCAACTCCGACTGGTGCGCGGCGGACCCCACCCCCGTCNCCGCGCGGCCGTTCGTCGACATCGCCCGGGTCGAGGTGCCCGTTCGCGCCGTCGCCTGCCCCTCCGCCATCCCCGCCCACAGGTTGGCGATGCACCTGACGTTCGTCGGGGAACGGTCCCAAGAGCTGCCGTACGCGCTGCCTGCCGGGTGGACGATGACGCAGTCGACGCATGAGTGGACGACCGTGCGGATCATCCATCCGGACAGCCAGGCCGCGCTCGCGAACCAGATCCTCGCCTCGATCCAGGAGGTCGGGACCGAACACAACGGGTGCCCGGTCGCCTCCCGGATCCAGTCGTCCCAGTTCGTCACCCCAGACGCGCCGGGTCCGCAGGCCGACGTGCGGTCGCTCGACGCGATCGCCGTCTGCCAGTACGAGGTCTCGGCCACCGGGCCCGGCCTGGCAGCCTCCACGCGCCTCACGGGTGCCGCAGCGGCCACGTGGCTCGCGGCCCTGCAGGCCTCCCCACCCCGGCGGCCCGGACGACCCGAGCNNGCCTGCAGCGACAAGGGGCCGACCGGCACCGCGCTGGTGGTCCGGATCGAAGCGGGCGGGTCGGTCCGGGAAGTGTTCGTCTACTACACCTCCTGCGTCCACAACGGGTTCTTCGACGGCTCGGAAGCGCGCGCGCTGAACCGCGCCGCCTGCGTCCCGCTGTTCGCCGAACCCATCTGGGTGGGGGCCGGCTACGGCCCGTCCCTGCAGCAATGCCTTCCGGCGCAAAGCCCTACCCCCAGCCCGTCGCGGTAGTCGCGCCTGCCCCCGGGTTAGAGTGAGGAAACTCCTCGACACCGAAGGGCTTCCCCACAATGCGTGCGACGAACCGACTTCGCAAGGTGGTGCTCGTCGCCCTCAGCGCGGCCCTATTGTTGGCCCCGGGTGCACGTCGGCACCGTCCGCCCAGGCCGAGNGGGTCGCGAAAGCCGCCCGTCCGGCCGGCTTCGCGAACGGTCCGCGGATCACCACGCAGCCGGCCGACGCCACGATCAGCCGCTACGGGACGCGCACGTCGACGACGCTGTCGGTGGTGGCCACGGGGACGAACCTGCGCTACCAGTGGCAATCCAGGAGCGCGTCCGGCACCACGTGGAAGAAGATCGACAAGGCGACCAAGTCCCGCTACACCGCCAAGGCCAGCGCCTGGGGCAACCGGACCCGCTTCCGGGTCGTCGTCACCGCCGACGGGGGCAAGGTGGTGTCCCGTGAGGCCCGGCTCACCGTCCTGTACCCGTCCAAGACCCCGGCGGCCGACGCCGAGGCCCGGTTCGGCCTCTCCGGACTCACCCAGGGCGTCGACCTGTCGGCGTACCAGTACGTGCCGGGCAAGCGGGTCAGCATGGCCGCCATCGACACCTGGGCGGGGCCGGACGGCTTCGCCCTGCACCGGCTCGCCAGCGGCGCCCGTCCGATCTACCAGAAGTACACCGACCTGTGCACCGGCGACGCCAGGAAGACCGGAAGCAAACCGGTCACGATCGACTGCGCCTACGGGGTCTTCGCGGACAAGTTCGCGGCGGCACGGTTGCAGACCGGGCATTACTGGTTCAACGGCTGGATCAAGTCGATCGACAACACCAGCAAGCAGCTGTTCGCGGGCGGCTACACCCCGACGGCGTCGGCCAAGCAGTTCGTCGCCTGGCTGCTGGCCGACGGCCATTACACGAAGTCGAGCACCGACCCCCTCGTCCTCGACATCGAGCCTGGACGATCCTGGACGAAGTACGACAAGGACAAGAAGTACGTGCGTACCCTGCGGGCCTGGAAGCCGGCGGAGGCCCTGGAGTTCCTGACCACCGTCCGCTCCCTGCTGACCGAGGCCGGCTACCACGCCAACCTGTACGTGTACATGTCGGCCAACGAGGTAGCGGCCCTCGATTCCGGCGGCTTCAAGTGGCGCGAGGTCGCAGCCCAGGCGCGCTTGTGGGTCGCCTACTGGGGGATCGACAACGGACGCATCCCCGACGTGCAGCCCTGGATCGGGCCGTGGACCGAGCAGGGCGGCTGGTCGATCTGGCAGTACTCGAGCAACCTCCGGATCTCCGGCTCCAACGTGGGCGCGATCGACGCCAACATCGCACACGCGGACGCCTGGACGCCCAGAGCGCCCAGCGTGCCCTGAGCGGGTGGCGCCACCGGGGGCGGCCTGCGCGGGGGCGTCGGCGTCCCAACGCCGCCTGCGCTGATCGGCCCGGCCCGGACTCGGCAAGCCTGTCGGGGCGGACTGGCACAATGCCGCCCATGGGAACGTGGCTGGGCGGCACGCCGGAGCGACCGGCGCGGTTCTTCGACGGCCCGGAGGACTTCCGGGCCTGGCTCGCCGAGCACCACGCCACCGAGACCGAACTGTGGATGGGCCTGTTCAAGAAACATGTGCCCGGACGCGGCCTGACGTGGGAGCAGGCGGTGCCCGAGGCGCTGTGTTTCGGCTGGATCGACTCCACCGCGCAACGGCTCGACGAGAACGCCGTCCGGCAACGCTGGACGCCGCGAAAACCGACCAGCAACTGGAGCAAGGTCAACGTCGCGCTGGTGGAGCAGTTGAGCGCCGAGGGCCGGATGCAGCCGGCGGGGCTCGCCGCCTTCGAGCGGCGTCGTCCGGAGACGACGGGGATCTACACCTACGAGGTCGACGACGACGTCGTCCTGCCCNCCGGGTGGGAGGCCCGGCTGCGTGCCGACCAGCGAGCCGCCACGTTCTTCTACGATCGGGCGACCCCATCGTACCGGCGCTCCGCGATCCGCTGGGTGCTCACCGCCAAACAGGCGGCCACCCGCGNNAGGCGGTTCGCCGAGCTTGTCGCCGACTGCGCGGCTGGCCGGCTGATCAAGCCACAACGCTACGGCGAGNCCCCGAAATGGGCGGTTGGTTGAGCGCCGCCGGAGCGCTTCTGGCTGGACTCCCAGCCCGGCGGTCGAGCCAGGCCGGCGCCCTTCCCGGCGGTCGAGCTTGTCGAGACCCCGGGCCCAGCCCCGGGACCCCGGCCCTGCGGTCGAGCTTGTCGAGACCCCGCGCCCGTACGGCTTGCAGCCCTTCCCGGCGGTCGAGCCTATCGAGACCCCGGGCCCAGCCCCGCCTGGCTGGCCCACCGCCCGGCGGTCGAGCCAGGCCAGTGCCCCTTCCCGGCGGCCGAGCTGGGCCAGCACCCCTTCCCGGCGGTCGAGCCCGTCGAGACCCCGGGCCCAGCCCCGGGACCCCGGCCCTGCGGTCGAGCTTGTCGAGACCCCGCGCCCGTACGGTTTGCAGCCCTTCCCGGCGGTCGAGCCAGGCCAGCGCGCCTTCCCGGCGGTCGAGACCCCGGGCACGAGCCCGTCCGGCTTCCGACGGCCGAGCCTGTCGAGACCCCGGCACAAGCCCCGTCCGGCAGAACCCCTTCCCGGCGGTCGAGCCCGGCCAGCGCCCCGTCCCGGCGGTCGAGCCTGTCGAGACCCCGGGAACAAGCCCGTCCCACTGGACCCACTGCCCGACCGTCGAGACCGGCCGGAGTCCCGTCCCAGCGGTCGAGACCCCGGGCACGAGCCGGTCGGGCCCATCCGGCTGCCCCCTGCCCGACGGTTCCAGTTGGGCCGGCGCCCCGGAGCATGGCTGGTCGGGCGGGGTGCCGTGGTGAGGCTCGGTGCGGCGTGGTGTGGCCCCGGTCACGAGCCGTCGCAATTCTCGAAGATATGTTCGATTATACTGGTGTTTGTGCTTGTGTTAGGGTATAATGGGCACATGTTCGATGAGGGTTCGACCGGTGCGGTGTCGGGGTTTCCCGATGCTGACGAGGTTGACGCCGCGTCGATGATGCAGGCGACGCTGTTGCGCCTCCGGCTGGCGGTCGACGGTCCTGGGTCGTTGAGCGATGCCGAACTGATGGAGGCGTACACCGAGGCGGAAGCGCTGGTGGCGCACCATTGCGCAGCGGCGGCCCGGCTGTTGGCGGAGGTGGAACGCCGGAAGGTCACCGAAACCCACCGGCGGCTGTCGACGGTGTCGTGGCTGGTGGTGTCCACCGCGTGCTCGCCCCGGCAGGCCAGGGCGAAAGTCGGGTTCGCCGGCCGGCTCGCCGCGCAACCGCTGATCGCCGAGGCGCTCGGCGACGGCAGGGTGTCGGTGGAACAGGCCGAGGTGCTCGTCCACGGCCTGGACCGGCTGCCCGACGAACTGGACGCCTTGCAACGTGAGCAGGTCGCGGCTGAGTTGGTCGGCTACGCGGCGGAGTTCGGTCCGGTCGGGTTGCGGCGGTTGGTGAACCGGGCGGTCGAGGTGGTCNGCCCCGAAATCGCCGAGGACCACGACCGCAGGAGCCTGGAGCGGACGGAGGCACAGGCACGGCGGGAACGGTTCTTCGGCTGGGGGCACGACCTGGACGGCAGCCTGTGGCTGCGCGGCAAGTTGCCCGCGGTTGAGGGCGAACAGTTGACCGTGCTGCTGAGGGCGCTGGCGACGAAAACCAAAGCGGTCGATGCACTCCACGGTGTGGAGACCGCGTGGGGACAGGCCTGTGCGGACGCGCTGACCCAGGTCGTGGCCCGGTACGCCGCCTCAGGGCAGGCACCGGCGGTGGGGCATGACCGTCCCCGGATCCTTCTCACACTCGACTACGCCACCCTGGTGACCGGCATGGGGAAGGCGACCCTGCTCGGTTCGGGTGAGTCGATCAGTGCCGGGCAGGCCCGGCGGCTCGCCTGCGACGCAGGCCTCCTCCCCCTCGTGCTCGGCGGGGCGTCCGAACCGTTGGATGTCGGCCGCGAACGGCGCCTGTTCACCGGCGGCCTCCGGGCCACGCTCATCCGACGCGACCAGGGCTGCGTGTTCCCCGGCTGCGACCGAGGCCCTGCCGACTGCGAAGCCCACCACATCCAACCCTGGTGGAACGGCGGCACGACGACGCTCTCGAACGCCGCCCTGCTCTGCCCCCGGCACCACCACCAAATCGAGCCCAACNCCCTGGCCCCACCCCACACCCAATGGCAACTCAGCCTTGACGACCGCGGCCATCCCGAACTCCTCACTCCAGCGGGCCGCGATGGCACCCGCACCGTCCACCAACACCACCGCTTCCGCGTCCTCAAGACCTGACCGGGGACGGGTCCGCCACCCCTAGACGGTATGCGTAGCCTCCGGTGTTCGGGGTTGCGGGCCGGCCTCGCTCACGGAGGTTCGTGGGTTACCGAGTAGGAGGCGCCTGCTCGGCCTTTCCGACAGTTGTGGGAGGCCCCGGTGTTCACTGGGCGTACGAGTGTAGGGCTGGACGTGCACGCCCGATCGGTGGCGGCTGACGCGATCGACGGCGTGTCTGGCGAGGTCTTCGAAGCGCGGCTCACCCCTGATCACGCCGATATCCGACGATGGGTCGATGGTCTGCCGGGCCCGGTTGCGGTCGCCCATGAAGCGGGGCCGACCGGGTTCGGCTTGTATCGAGCGTTGAGGTCGGCTGGTATTCGTTGTGAGGTGGCGGCGCCGAGCAAGTTGCAGCGTCCCTCCGGTGATCGGGTCAAGACCGACGCCCGCNGTGCCATGCATTTGGCTCGGCTACTGCGCCTGGACGAAGTGACAGTGGTGTCGATCCCGACCGTTGGTCAGGAGGCGGCTCGGGACGTGGTCCGTGCCCGGGAGGACTGCCGCGGTGACCTGATGCGAGCCCGACAGCGGTTGAGCAAACTGGCTCTTCCCAATCGAGGGTGGGTGGGTGTCGGCGTGGGGTGAGTGTTGAGGAGCCTTGTCGTCGCAAGGATGTGGGTGTTCTACGTCCCATCCAGCAACAACAAGGCTCATGTACGACGCTACCTCAACGACGCCGGCGCGCCCTCTGGTCACTGCGCCGGATCTGACGAGCTTCGCCCGGGTTGATGTCCTCGGCCTGGAGGTGGTCGCCCAGCAGGTGTGGCCGGACCGGGCCGTCTTGTTCTGCGAGCTCGCCGCGATCGATGACCGCTGCCCGGCCTGCGGCATACCCGGCCAACCGCATGATCGGGTGCGGCGACGTTTCACCCATCTTCCCGTCGGTCGTCGGGCGACGTGGCTGCACGTGATGGTGCCGCGGTTCCGCTGCGCCGAATGTGGGCGGCTGTGGCGGCACCCGCTCACCACGGTGGCGCGGCCACGCTCGAAGTTGACCCGGGCGGCGGACTGGTGGGCCTTGTGCCAGGTGGTGCTCGACCACGCTCCGATCAGCGGTGTGGCCGCGGTGCTCGGCGTCAGCTGGGACACGGCGAACACCGCTGTCAGCGAGGTCGGCACCCGCGTGCTGATCGAGCATCCCGGCCGCCTGGACGGCGTCGAGGTGATCGGCGTGGACGAACACGCCTGGCGACACACCCGCAAGGGCGACAAGTACGTCACCGTCATCATCGACCTGACCCCGATCCGCGACGGCACCGGCCCGGCCCGCCTGCTGGACCTCGTCGAAGGCCGCTCCAAGAAAGCGTTCAAGACCTGGCTCGACGCCCAGGACGAGGACTTCCGCGCTCACGTGCAGATCGTCGCGATGGACGGGTTCACCGGCTTCAAGACCGCCGCCGCCGAAGCCGTCCCTGAAGCGACCGCCGTCATGGATCCCTTCCACGTCGTCGCGTTGGCCGGAGACAAACTCAACCAGACCCGACAACGCGTCCAACGCGACCTCACCGGCAGCCGCGGCCGCCGGGACGACCCTCTCTACCGGGCCAGACGCACCCTGCGCACCGGCCGCGCCCTGCTCACCGACAAGCAGAAGACCCGCCTCGAGGCGCTCTGGGCCATCGATGACCTGGCTGCGGTCGAGGTCACCTGGTGTGTCTACCAAGACCTCATCGACGCATACCGGCACCCCGAACCAGCGCTCGGCAAGAAGCTCCTGGCCACGGTGATCGACCGGATCAAGACCGGCGTGCCGGCCGGACTCGACGAGCTCGCGCAACTCGGCCGGACCCTGCAGCAACGGCGTGCCGACATCCTCGCCTTCTTCGACCACCCCGGCTCCAGCAACGGCCCCACCGAGGCCATCAACGGCCGCCTCGAACACCTCCGCGGCATCGCCCTCGGCTTCCGCAACCTGATCAACTACCGCCTCAGATCACTCCTCGAAGCCGGCGGATTCAGACCCCTCATCCACTCTCTTTCGTGAAGAGCCAGCAAACTCCTGCTCCGCTACGGGCCCGTCTAGGGTCGCTGTACTTGTTCTTGGGCTTGTCGGGTGTGGCGGCTCGGCCGGCCCGGAAGCGGTCGGCCCAGCTTTGACGGTGGGCCAGGAGACCTGAAAGCGGGCGGCGACCTCGCTGATCGGCCAGCCATCCTCGACGACGAGACGCCCGACGATCAGGCGATGACGGGGCGTGAGCGCAGCATTCGCATGGGTCACGACCGCGCTCTGGTCGAGTAGTCGGTGAACCCGAGTGTATTTCCCCAAGGATCTTGGATCTCGACGCAGAGGCCGGTGGCAACGTTGAACACGGGCAACCCCGGTCGNTCGGCGATCGATCGGGCATCTGGGACTTCGAACCACACCGTCGCGCGGGTGGGGTGTTCGCTGCGGCGAAGCACGATGCCGGTCCCGTGTTCGTCTGCGGTGTGCATAACCGCCACGTCTGGGCTTGAGAACACCGCTTCAAGTCCAGTGTTGGCCTGATACCAGTGGGTCGCTCGGGCGACGTCTGGAACGTCGATGATCACATTGTCGACCCGCGTGGGACGAATCATGGTCGTGCGGCCTCCTTGAGCCGGCGCCGGGTTGGCTCGTCGAGCTCGCGCTTAGGAAGGCCTTGGACGGCGCCTTCGAGAGCGAGCAGTGAGTGCATGCAGGTGAACCGGGGTGGCAGCGCCGCCAGGCCTCGATGGAACCGACGCTGCGAAGGGCATCAGCGTCCGCAATGCCAGCGACGCGGAGTGCCCGGGCAAGTTCCGGGCCGATGTTGGGCAGCTCTTCCAGTTCACTCATCCGGACTCCACCGGGTGAGAGCAAATGCCTCCAGCGCGGTCTCGAATCCCCGGCGCATGGTGACCAGATCCTCGGCGGGCGTGTCGAGCTGTCGTACGCGCACGGGTCCGACCAAAGGGACTTCCTGAAGCAGTGACTGGCCGGCATCGGTGAGCTGGAGCACCTTCATTCGGCGATCGTCGTTGCTCGGCTCGCGAAGGACCAGACTGCGAGCGACAAGGCGCTGGACCGCTTGTCCCAGGGATGCGGGGTGCCAGTGGAGTTCCTGGCGCAGAGTTCGAATCGTCACCGGCTGGCGTTCGGCGATGATGCGGAGCAGTGCCAGTTGGCTGCCCGTGACATCGTGACGGCGGCGGAGGTCGGCGTTGAAGGCCGCGAAGGCCTGCTCGAGCCTCCACCAGGCGCGGATCGTGTCGACTTCCGCAGATTTGTTATTTGGCACATAACAATCCTAGCCCGCACACTCGTCGCAGCCAGCGGTCATTGATCAACGTCCCCGATCAGCACACCTAGCTGCCCGAGCGCGGTTTCAGCACCGCCACGTCCAGGGTGCCGAACCTGGTATCGAACTCGCGGTGCCGGTAGCCATTACGGCGGTTCACGCGGGCGTCGTCACGTACCCCATAGGGGGCGCCGCACGCCTGGTTGGCCTGCGCGGCCCATACACCAGCCTGCTGGACTCAACTACGCAGTTGATTCGCGATGCGCTGCCCTCGATGCAGTCCGGCCGCGATGAGAACTCCCTTCGACGCGGTCCCTTCGGCCGCATTCCATCGCGATGGGCTCCGTGCGACGCCGCATGTTCGGACGCAGGCCGTTCGCGACGCGCTGCCTTCGATCCAGTCCGGGCGCGGCTTTCCGCCCGGCTCGGCTCGCCCGGCGAGTCTGCTGCCTCGCCGCGGCTCAGCACGTCGTTCCGGGACGCGGGGCAGCGCCACCCCGCATCACCGGACGAGATCGCTGACCACCTCGACCCACGTCCGTGGATGGGTGAGCCAGAAGTTATGGGGGACGTCCGGAGCGACAACGAACCGGCCGGCCGGAAGCAGAGCGGCCAACTGCTGCAGCGGCCACGGGGGCCGGATGTCCTCCCCGGCGGCGACGAAGCTCATCGGCGCCGGACAGTCGGCCAGCCGGCGCAGCAGGTCGGGCCGGTGGATCCAGGCGAGGTACGACTCGGTCAGCACCCGGTGCACCTCGGGGACGTACGCGACGGGCACGGCCACCTCGGCGGCTCGGCCCGCGCGATAGGCGGCCGTCCACGAGGCGTCCCGCTGCACCCCCGTGCCCGCCACCGACACCACCCGCGCCACGGACTCCGGGTGGTCCAGTGCGTACCGAACGGCCAGGTCACCGCCCCAGGAGTGGCCCAGCACCGTCCAGCGGTCGACGCCGGTCGCCCGCCGGATCGCCTCCAGGTCGGCGACCGCCTGCGTCAGGCCGTGGGGTCCGCCGGCCGATCGTCCGACGCCCCGGGGATCGGGGAACCACGACCGCGCCCCGCGCGGTGCCAGCGCTTCGTCGGCCAGGTAGTGCAGGTAGCCCGGCCCACCCGAGAGCACCAGCACGTCGGCGCCGGCGCCGGCGACCGCCACGTGCAGCAGCACACCGTCCTCGGCGCGAACGTCCAGCCCGTCCATACCGGCAGCCTACGGACGCCCTCGAAGCGCGCCGCTCGCCCGCGGCTCAGGCCTCGATCGCCGCCTTGGTGTCGCGGGCCATCGCCAGCTCCTCGTTGGTCGGCACGACCATCACAGTCACCGCCGACCCCTCCGCCGAGACCACCCGCGGCTCCTTGGAGCGCACCGCGTTCGCCGCCTCGTCCATCACGATCCCAAGGTGGCCCAGCCGCGCCACCACGTCCGCGCGCAGCCCGGGGTTGTTCTCCCCGACGCCGGCGGTGAACGTCAGCACGTCCAGCCCACCGAGCAGCGCGTGGTACGCGCCGATGAAGAACACCAACCGGTGCACGTACACGTCATAACCGAGCTTCGCCCGGGCATCACCGGCGCCGATCGCCTCGTTGATGTCGCGGAAGTCGGTCAGGCCGGTCAGGCCCAGCATCCCGGACTTCTTGTTGAGCAGGTTGTCCACCCCGGCCAGGTCGAGGTCGAGCACCCGTCCGAGATAGGCGTGGATGCCCGGATCGATGTCGCCGGTGCGGGTGCCCATCACCAGGCCGGCCAGCGGGGTCAGCCCCATCGAAGTCTCGACGGCCACGCCGCGCTGGATCGCCGAGATCGATGCCCCGTTGCCCAGGTGGCAGACGATCTGGTTGAACGAGTCGTACGGACGACCCAGGACGTCGGCGACCTTCTTCGACACGTAGCTGTGCGAGGTGCCGTGGAACCCGTACTTCCGGACGTGATGGGCCGCGGCCAGGTCGGCGTCGATCGCGTACGTGTACGCCTCGGCGGGCAGGGTCGAGAAGAACGCGGTGTCGAAGATCGCCACGTGCGGCACGTCGGGCAGCGCCTTGCGCGCCGCCTCGATCCCCGCGATCCCCGGCGGGTTGTGCAACGGAGCGAGCGGCGACAGCTCCTTCAGGGTCTCGATGACCGTGTCGTCGATGATCGTCGGCGCCTTGAACGCCTCGCCGCCGTGGACGGTGCGGTGTCCGACGGCCTTCACCTCGTCCAACTGCGGCCCGAACTCGGTGAACATCTGGGCCATCACGCTCAGCGCCCGGCCGTGGTTCGGGAAACCCCGCTCCTGGTGATGGGTCTCGCCGTCGACGGTGTGGTCGATGGTGCCGGACTCGTCCCCGATCCGCTGGATCAGCCCGGTGGCCAGCACCCGCTCGTCGTCGGCGTCGATGACCTGGTACTTCACGGACGAGGAGCCGGCGTTGACCAGCAGGATGGGGGTGCTCATGCGGGATCCTTCGGTTCGGACTGCGCCTGGATGGCGGTGATCACAACGGTGTTGACGATGTCGTCGACCAAGNGCCCCGCGGGACAGGTCGTTCACGGCCTTGTTGAGGCCCTGCAGGATCGGGCCGATCGCGATGGCACCGGAGCTGCGCTGCACGGCCTTGTAGGTGTTGTTGCCGGTGTTGAGGTCGGGGAAGATGAACACCGTCGCCTTGCCGGCCACCTTGGAGTCCGGCAGCTTGGTCCGGGCGACCTCGGGGTCGACGGCCGCGTCGAACTGGATCGGCCCCTCCAACGCCAGGTCCGGCATCCGGGAGCGGACGATCTCGGTCGCCTCACGCACCTTGTCGACGTCCGCACCAGAGCCCGAGGTGCCGGTCGAGTACGACAGCATCGCCACCCGCGGCTCGATGCCGAACGCGGCGGCGGTCTCGGCCGACGAAATCGCGATGTCGGCCAGCTGCTCGGCGGTCGGGTCGGGGTTCACCGCGCAGTCGGCGTACACGTGCACCCGGTCGGGCATGCACATCAGGAACGAGCCCGACACGACCTTCACCCCGGGCTTGGTCTTGATGAATTCNAGGGACGGACGAATGGTGTTCGCGGTGGTGTTGATCGCGCCGGACACCATCCCGTCGGCCATGCCCAGGTGCACCATCATCGTCCCGAAGTACGACAGGTCCTTCATCTTCTCCTGGGCCTGTTCGACGGTGACGCCCTTGTGAGCGCGCAGCCGCGCGTACTCGGTGGCGAACCGCTCGACGGTCTCCGGATCGGTCGGGTCGACCACGTCGATCCCGTCGAGGTTCACGTTGAGCTTCGTGGCCCGGGCCTTCACCGCGATCGGGTCGCCGAGCAGGATCAGCTTCGCCGCCCCNCGGCGATGCAGAATGGCCGCGGACAGCAGGATCCGGTCGTCGCTCGACTCCGGCAGGACGATCGTCCGCTTGTCGGCGCGCGCCATCTCGAGCAGCTGGTACTGGAACATGAGCGGGGTGACGATGCTGGACGGGTTGAGCTCGAGAGCCGCCAGCAGCTCCTTGCTGTCGATGTTCTCCGCGAAGACCCGGCGGGCGATCTCGACCTTCCGGGACGAGCCGGTCATCGCCCCTCGATGCGGAACAACCGCNTCGGCGGCGGTGTAGGTGCCCAGCTTGGTGCTGGCGATCGGGAGCTCGGACTTCACGTTCTGGATCAGCCGCATGATCGTCTCGGGGATCTCATAACCGCCGACCAGGATGATGCCGGTCAGCTGCGGGAAGCTGCCCGCCGAATGAGCCAGCAGCAGACCCGGCAGCATGTCGGTGCGGTCGCTCGGGACCAGGACCGTCGAGTGGCTGGTCAGCCGGCTGAGCAGGTTCGGCAGGGTCATCGCCCCGACCAGCACATCCGCGGCCTCGCGGTGGGCCAGGTCCTCGTTGCCGTGCACCCAGGTGCCGGAGACCGCCTCGACCTGGCTGGCCAGGGTGGGCGCAGCCAGGATCGCCTCGGCCGGCAGAGCACCGGTGAACAGGTTCGGGATCGTCGCCAGCGCCTCACAGGTGGCGTCGAGTAGCTCGGGGGCCACCCGGTTGGCGATGACCGCCACCGGGTGCGTGTGGTGCTCGGTGAACACCGAGATCGCCCCCTCGGCGGCCGACTTCACGTCCTCGGGCGTCCGGCCGGCTCCGCTGACGACCACCAGCACCGGTGCGTTGAGGTTCGCAGCCAGGCGCGCGTTGAAGGTCAGCTCGATCGGGGCGGTGACCCCGGTGTAATCGGAGCCGAGGATGACGATGGTCGAGAAGCGGTCCTGCAGCTGGCCGTACTTGGCGACGAGTTCCTGCAGGCAGCCCTCCGGGTCGCGGGACACGTCGTCGTAGGTGACCCCGACCGCCGAGTCGTAGGTCTGATCGACCCCGGCTGGCTCNAACAGGGTCGACAAGATGGCGTCCCGGTTCTTGCCCTTGACCACCGGACGGAAGATGCCGACCGACCCGACCTCGCGGATCAGGGAGTCCAGGAGCCCCAGGGCGATCATGGATTTGCCGGTGAGGCCTTCGGGAGCAGCGACGTAGATGCTTCGGGTCACGAGGTTAGGCTAGCGAGTTCTGCCGCGCGTCTCAGAGGAGGTCGGCGAGCCAGATCAGGTCCTTGGTCTGGCCAGCGGCACCNCCGGGAGTTTCGACCACGATCGGCGCTCCGGCCGCCCGGATCACGTCCGCGACACCGTCGGGGTCGCACTGCCCGGCCCCGAAGTTGGCGTGCCGGTCGGCACCGGAGTCGAAACAGTCCCTCGAATCGTTGGCGTGGACGAGATCGACCCGTCCGGTGATCGCCCGGATCCGCTCGACCAAGCCGCCGAGTTCCTCGCCGCCGGCGTGGGCGTGGCAGGTGTCCAGGCAGAATCCGACCTTGTCGGAGCCCTGTGCGGGGGCGATGGCGCTCCACAGCCGGTCGATCCGCTCCAGCCGCCGGGCCATCGCGTTGGCACCGCCGGCGGTGTTCTCGATGAGCAGCGGGACGGCCAGCTCGAGCCCGTCGATCGCCTTGAACCAGTTGACGAACCCGACCTCGGGATCCTCGTCCGCGCCCACGTGACCGCCGTGGACGATCACCCCTTGNGCCCCGATCTCGGCGGCGGCGGTCAGCTGCTTCTGCAGATGCTGCCGGCTGGGGATCCGTATGCGGTTGTTGGTCGTCGCCACGTTGAGCACGTACGGGGCATGCACGTACAGGTCGATACCGGCCGCCTCGGCCGCCGCCTTCAGCGCCGGTGCCCCGCCCGGGTAGTCGACCCGTGGGCCCTTCCACCCTTGGGGGTCGCCCAGGAAGAACTGGCTCAGCGTGCCGCCGCGCGCCTGCGCCTCGGCGATCGGGTCGCCGGAGTCAACGTGTCCACCCATCCGGATCATGGTGGCGAGCCTATGCGAGGTGGCTGACAACCGGTCAGCCGAGACCCCGCGCCGACAACTCGGCCAACGCGGCGAGTGCCTCGTCCGCCCGGTCCTGGGGCACCAGCAGGTGGTCGTGGTGGAAGCCGGCCAGCACGTTGCACGGGATGCCCCGCCGGGCCAGGACGTCGGCCACCGCGGCGGTCAGCCCGACCGCGTCCAAGGCGCTGGGGACACCGAGCGTGAGCCAGGCGAACTCCCCGTCGTAGGCCCAGCCGTGGGCCGCGGCCTGCGCGACGGGGACGATCAGCGTGACGCCTTCGTCCTCGGCGATCCGTGCGTCCGCGGGCCCGCCCGGGTCGGCCCGGTGGGTGGTGACGGCGAACCGGCCCCCGCGCCGCCGCACGCTCAGCGAAGCAATCAGCTCCGAAAGGTTGGTCAGGGCGGGCACGTTCGTCATGATAGGCGCCATGGATCAGGGCCACCTGNGGGTGCTGTTCGCCGAGTCGGCGACCCGGCACGCGGACCGCACTGCGACCCGGATCAAGACCGCGGACGGCTGGGCGACCCGCACCTACGCCGAGCTGGCCACCGCCGTGCGCCGGCTGGCCGGGCGGCTGATCGACCTCGGGATCCAGCCGGGCGACCGGATCGCGATCTTCTCCNCCAACCGCCCGGAATGGACGCTCGCGGACCTGGCCTGCCTCTCGGTGCGGGCCGTTCCGGTCCCGCTGTACCCCAGCAGCACGCCCGAGCAGATCCGGCACATCCTGGCCGATTCGGGGTGCGTGGCGGCGTTTGCGGCCGGATCGTCCGAACTCGACCGGCTGCTGGACGCCTGGGACGGGCTGCCCGACCTCCGGGTGGCGGTCACCTTCGACGAGGTCGGCGGTGACCAGCCGCGGGTGGTGAGCCTGGACGAGCTGACGAGCCACGACACCGACACCGCCCGGGTGGACGAACGGCTCGCCGGCGCGCACGCCGACGAGCTGGCCTCGCTGATCTACACCTCGGGGACGACCGGTGAGCCGAAGGGCGTGATGCTCACCCACCGCGGCTTCACGTTCCAGATCGAGGCGCTGGACGAGTTCTTCGACATCACCGCCGACGACTCCTCCCTGTGTTTCCTGCCGCTCAGCCACGCGCTCGAACGCGCGTGGACGTTCTGCGTCCTGGCCCACGGCTGCCTCAACACCTACGTCCCCGACCCCAAGAACGTGGCCAAGTCCCTGGTCGAGGCCCGGCCGTCCATGTTCGTCAGCGTGCCGCGGCTCTACGAGAAGGTCTTCCTCACCGCTTACCAGAAGGCGGCCGAATCCCCTGCCAAACAGCGCATCTTCGACTGGGCGCTCGGTGTCGGCCGGCGTTGCCAGCACGCCTACCGGTCCGGCCGGACCNCCTCGGCCGCGCTGCGCGCGCAGTTGCAGGTGGCCGACCGGCTTGTCCTGCGCAGCGTCCGGGAGGCACTCGGCGGGCCGAAGTCGGTGATGGCCTGCGGCGGCGCGCCCCTTCGTCCGGAGATCTGTGAGTTCTTCTCCGCGATCGGGATGCTGCTCTGCGAGGGCTACGGGCTGACCGAGGCGTCCCCGCTGGTGACGTTCAACGCGCCGGACGCGTTCAAGTTCGGCACCGTCGGACGGGTCATCGTGGGCGGCGAACTGCGGATCGCGGACGAGGGCGAACTCTGCTACCGCGGGCCCAACCTGATGGCCGGCTACTGGAACCAGCCGGACGCGACCGCCGCGACGATCCGGGACGGGTGGCTGCACACGGGCGACGTCGGCTACATCGACACCGACGGTTTCGTGGTGGTGACCGACCGGATCAAGGACCTGATCGTCACCTCCAACGGCAAGAACATCGCCCCGGCCCCCATTGAGGGGATGCTGCTGGCCGATCCGCTGTTCGAGCACGCGGTGCTGCTCGGCGACAACCGGCCCTATCTGACCCTCCTGGTCTCGCCCTCGCCGCCCGACCTCGAACAGCTGGCCGGGCAGTTGCAGGTTGCCTGGCAGCACCGCGACGAGCTGTTCAACCACCCGGCCATCGTCGCCGAGATCAAGCGGCGGGTTGCCTCCCTCACCGCCAAACTGCCTAGTCATGAGCAGATCAAGGATCTGCGGGTGGCATTGGAGGAGTTCACCTTGGACAACGGCCTGCTCACCCCCACGCTGAAGGTGAAGCGCAAGGAAGTGGAGAAGCGATTCGCCCAGCTCATCGAGGAGATGTACTCCTCGGTGCGCCGGGTCGTCGGCAAGGAGGACGCGGCCTCCTGAGCGGCGGTGGGTGATCGGAAATCGCCGCGATTCGCGCGTCAGCGGCTGTTTCACCCCGTTCGGGCCACATCGGGTCACTTTTCGGTCACCTTGGCCATGGGAGCGCTGAGCAGGAACGCGCCGTCCCGAGGCCGGCGCTCACCCATTCGGCCCGAATTGAAGCTGCATACCCCCGGGGTATATCCTGCGGTGGTGAAGACAGTGATCGTTGGAGGGGTGGCCGGAGGCATGTCCGCGGCCACGAGGTTGCGCCGGCTGGACGAGAACGCCGACATCGTGGTGTTCGAGAAGTCCGGGTACGTGTCGTTCGCGAACTGCGGGCTGCCGTACTACCTGGGCGGGGTGATCGAGAAGCGCGGGGCGCTGCTGCTGCAGACCCCGAAGAGCCTGGGTGACCGGTTCGTGCTCGACGTCCGGGTCGCGAGCGAGGTGCTCTCGATCGATCGCGCCGCCAAATCCGTCCGCGTCCGCAACCTGAGCACCGGCGAGGAGTACGAGGAGAGCTACGACGCGCTCGTGCTCTCCNCCGGGGCGTCGCCGTTCATCCCGCCGATCCCCGGCATCGAGCGGGCCCGGGCGCTGCGCAACATCGAGGACGTCGACACCCTCGACGCCGAGGTGGCCGGCCTGCTGGGCGACCTGGATGCGCCCACGGCGGTGATCATCGGCGCCGGCTTCATCGGCATCGAGGTGGCCGAGAACCTCGTCCACCGCGGCTTCGCCGTGACCGTCATCGAGCTGGCCGACCAGGTGATGGCGCCGCTCGATCCGGAAATGGCCGCGCTCGTCCAGACGCACCTGGAGGCGAACGGCGTGGCGATTCGGCTGGGCGTCCAGGCCACGCAGGTGGGCGCGGACGACGTGACGCTCTCCGACGGCACCGTCCTGCCCGCGGACCTGGTGGTCGCCGCGATCGGCGTCCGCCCCGAGACCTCGCTGGCCAAGGCCGCAGGGCTGGAGCTCGGCGCCCGCGGCGGCATCCTCGTGGACGACCGGCAGCGCACGTCCGACCCGTCCATCTACGCCGTGGGTGACGCGGTGACCAAGCGGGACGCCCTCGGTGGCGGCGAGACGATGGTCCCGCTGGCCAGCCCCGCGAACCGGCACGGCCGACTGGTCGCCGACGTGATCGCCGGGCGGGACGTCGCGGCCAAGCCCGTGCTCGGCACGGCCGTCGTCGGCTTCTTCGGCCGCTCGGCGGCCGCGACCGGCTGGAACGAGAAGCGCGCGAAGGCCGAGGGGCGCGCGACCCGGGTCATCCACACGCACCCGGCCAACCACGCGGGCTACTACCCCGGCGCCGAGGGCATGAGCCTCAAGCTCGTCGTGGACGCCGAGACCGACGCGATCCTCGGCGCCCAGGGCGTCGGCGGTTCGGGCGTCGACAAGCGCATCGACGTGATCGCCACCGCGATCCGCGGCGGGCTGACCGCCTCCGATCTGGCCGACCTCGAACTGGCCTACGCGCCGCAGTTCGGTTCGGCCAAGGACCCGATCAACATGCTGGGCTTCATCGCCGAGAACCTCGCCAACGGCACCACCGAGACGATCCAGTGGCACGAGATCGCGGACGAGGTGGCCAACGGCGTCCAGCTGGTCGACGTGCGGACCNCCGCCGAGTACGCGCGGGGTACCGTGGACGGCGCGGTCAACATCCCCGTGGACGAATTGCGCGACCGCATCGACGACGTGGCCGATGATGTGATCGTGCACTGCCAGGTGGGACTGCGCGGCTACATCGCGGCCCGGCAACTGGCCCAGCACGGCAAGCGGGTGCGGAACCTCGACGGTGGCTACCGGACGTGGGCCCGCATCTGAGAAGGGAGAACCGATGACCGGCGACGCCACCCAGATGAGGTTGATCGCGAACCGGCTGCGCCGGGCGCAGGGTCAGTTGGGCGCCGTGATCGCCATGGTCGAGGCCGGCCGCGACTGCGAGGACGTCGTGACGCAGCTGGCCGCGGTGTCCAAGGCCATCGACAAGGCGGGCTTCAAGATCCTGGCCAGCGGGCTGAAGGAATGCCTGGCCGGCCAGGAGGGCGCCGCGAGCGAGGAAAAGCTGGAGAAGCTGTTCCTCAGCCTCGCCTGACAGCCGTCAGCGGTCCGGGCCGGGCCCGTCGCGTCGATCCGGGCGTTTCGGTCACGGTGCCGCGGGCAGCGTGACCGACAGCACGCCGAGCCCCTCGCCGACGTAGTCCACCAGGGGCGGACGGCCCCGTCCGCGTGCCACTCCTCGACGACGGCCCAATAGCCGAAGACGAACGCGTGGCCGAGGACGTGGGCCCGGATCCGGGTCAGCCTCCCGGTGCCGACCAGGCCCTCGGCGATGATGGCCGCCTGAGCGTCCAGCATCTCGAACAGGGCCAGCCGGACGTCCGGCTCCCCGAAGCAGTACCGGAGCCGGCGCATCAGCCAGTCCCGGCTCCCCTCGTCCAACTCCGACCCGTCGGACTGCTCGGCGTAGGCGAGCGCGAAGCGGTCCCATGCCTCGGCCAGATCCACCTGGCGCAGCACCTCCGCGAGGTCGTGGCGCAGCCAGCGGTCGTGCTCGTCCGCGACGAGGATCGCGCCCTTGGAGCCGAAGTAGCGGTACACGCTGGACGCAGACACCTGGGCGCGCTCCGCGATCTCCTCCACGCTGACCGCGGCGTAGCCGCGTTCGTCGAAGAGGTCGAGGGCGGCCTCCTGGATGGTGCGCATGGCAGCGCGCTGCTTGCGTTCCCGAAGCCCCACCGTCATGTAGGGAACCCTAACCTAACTGGAAGCTGACGTCACTTGCGAGTACCTTTGAACTGATAGTCACTTCCAGTTCAGGAGGTGCGGGCCATGACCGGACCAACCCCGCCGTCGGTCGCCACGACGGTGCCCGCGGGGTCGTCCGCCGACTTCGTCGTGGTCGAGGGCGTCAGCCGCTTCTACGGGGTCAAGGAGAGCCGCGTGCGGGTGCTCGACCGGGCCCGGTTGCGGGTCCGGCAAGGGGCGATGTGCGTGATCGTGGGGGCTTCCGGCTCCGGCAAGTCCACGCTGCTCAACGCGATCGGTGGCCTGGACCGACCGGACGAAGGGACCATCTCGGTCGCCGGCACCACCATCACCGCACTGTCCGACCGGGACCTGGCGCGCTACCGGCGGCGCCATCTGGGGTTCGTGTTCCAGTTCTACAACCTGATCCCCAACCTCACCGTCGCCGAGAACGTCGCCGTCTGCCGGCACCTCTCCCCCACCCCGATGGACGTGGACGAACTCCTGGCCACCCTGGGCCTGGCCGAGCATCGCGACAAGTTCCCGGCCCAGCTGTCCGGCGGGCAGCAGCAGCGCTGCGCGATCGCCCGCGCCTTGGTGAAGCGTCCCGATCTCCTCCTCTGCGACGAACCCACCGGCGCTCTCGATTACGAGTCGTCGCGGCAGATGCTGCGCGTGCTCGAGGAGGTGAACCGCGACCTGGGCAGCACGCTGATCATGGTCACCCACAACGACGCGGTCACGGCCATGGCCGACCAGGTCGTGGCCCTCAAGGACGGCCGGATCGTCCGCGAGACCCACAACAGCGACCCCCTCTCGGCCGCGGATCTGGAGTGGTGACATGGCGTGGCGGCGAAGCCTCCGGGAACTGGCCACGGCCTGGGCCCGCTACGTGGCCGTCGCGCTCCTGGTCGTCCTGGGGATCGGGGTCGTCCTCGGCTTGGTGATCACCGCCACCGCCAGTGCGACCTCGCTGCGCGAGGCCGAGCGGGCCGGCGACCTCGCCGACGGCGAGTTCACCACGGTCGTCNCCCTGAGCCCCGCACAGGTGCGCAGGATCACCACCCTCGGCGTCAGGCTGCAGGAGGCCCCCACCCTCGACCTTCCCCGGCAGCAACCGGCCGGCACGCTGCGGCTCCTCCCCGCANGCGAGGGGCTCAATCGTCCGGTGATCGACCGCGGCCGGTTGCCCGTCCGGACCGGCGAGGCGTTGGTGGAGAAGCTGCACGCCGAGGCCACTGGCACCAGCCTCGGCGACCGCGTGACGGTCGGCGGCCGCACCTTCACCGTGGTGGGGATCGGCGTCCTGCCGAACTACACCTACCCACTGGCCCGGCTGAGCGACACCTCGGCCAATCCGGGATCGTTCGGGCTGCTCGTGGTCACGGGCCCCGATTTCGCGAGCGTGGCGGCCGCATACCCGCGCGGTCTCGTCCCGGGGTATGCCTACCGGCTCGGGCCGGTGCCGGAGGAACGGTTGCGCCGGACGCTGCTCGACTTCACCGTGTCCCCGGACGCCGTCGGCAACCGGCTGCTGCGCGACGGCCTGCGCCGTGCCGAGCGCGCGGGCGTGGCCGTGGACTATCCGCTGCTCGACTCCTTCCTGCCCGCCGCGTCGAACCTGCGGATCACGTCCGCCGGCGACGACAGCGAACTGAACCTGCGGATCTCGGCGGGGGCGGGAGTGCTGGTGATCGTCCTCGTCGGTTACGTGCTCGCGGCCTTCGCCGCCGACCGGATCGCCCGCGAGGGGGCCACCATCGGCGCCCTCTACGCGCTTGGGTTCACCCGGGCCGAGGTCACCCGCCAGTACCTCCTGCTGCCGGTAGCGCTCACGCTGGCCGCGGCAGGCGCAGGGACGGTCCTGGGCTGCGCCTGGGCGCCGTCGATGACGGCCAGCGAGAAGTTCTACTCGACCCTGGCGCTCAGCTACGCCCCACCCTGGCCACTGCTCGCGGTGGCGGTGCTGCTGCCGGCCCTGCTCGTGGCCATCGTGAACCTGCTGGTGCTCGGCCGAGCGCTCTCGGCGACGCCGCTGGAGTTGTTGCGGCCCGTGCCGCAGGCTGGATCCATCGCGCACGTCCGGTTGCCGAGGCTGCCCTTCGCCGCCGCGTTCCGGCTGCGGCAGGTACTGCGCTCCNTGGGCCGGCTACGCCACCTGACCGCAGGCCTCGCCCTGGCGATCGCGCTGCTCGTCTTCGGGCTGGGCATGCGGGACAGCATGGCGATCTACCTCGATTCCCTGGCCCGCGACCTGCGGTACGAGCACCTGTATTCGCTGCGCTTCGCCGATCTCGACGAGGTGCCTGCGGGCGCGCAGCCAGGCATCGCCTTGTCGATGACCGTGCTCGACCGGGGCGAGGGCCGCAACGAGGTGACCCTGCTGGGAATCGACGAGGGCAACCCGTACTTCCCCGTGGCCGTGGCCGGCCTCGGACGGCATGACGTGGTCGTCTCGGACGGGGTGGCGAGCCGGTTCGGCCTGACGGTCGGTGACCGGCTGGTGCTGCGGGAGCGCCCGGGCAACCTCAGCTGGGAGTTCACCGTGGCGGCCGTGGTGCCGCACGCCGAAGGGTTGTACGTCTTCACCTCGCGGGCCAACGCGCAGGAGTTGGTGGATCCGGCCGTGCTCACCCTCACGTCCTGGCTGAGTTCGGNNACGGATGGCTGGCCGGGCCCGACCGGGCCAAGACCACCCCGGACGGCCCCGGGCAGGTACTACAACGTGCTGTTTAGCTCCTGGCCGCTGGAGCTACCCGCCGAGCGGCTCGTGGGCGGTTCGAGCCGCGCCGAGGTGCTGGCGGCGGTGCGTCCCCTCACCACGATGATGGGGAACCTGATCACCACCATCGCCGGCAGCGCGATGGCGATCTTCGTGATCGTGTTGTACGTGCTGATCCGGTTGATCGTGGGCCGGCAGCGCTACCCCATCGCGCTGATGAAGGCGTTCGGGTACTCCGAACGGGAGGTCTCCCGGCTGTACCTGGGCAACTATTTCTGGCTGGTGCTGCTGATCCTCACCGTCGGCGTCCCGGCCGGGGCGGCCGGGTTGCAGCCCCTGTGGTCGGCGATGCTCGGCAACACCTCCCTGGGCATCCCCTTCGTCGTCCCTCCGGCCACGATGGCCGCGATCCTGGCGTTGGGGTTGGGCTCCTACNCTGGGGTGCGGGCGCTCGCCGGCCGCGACACCAGGGCGGTGGCCGTCGTGGAGGTCATGAAGATCAGGGAGTGACCGCGGTCGAGCGTCCACCACCCGGTCGCTGGCGCCCTCGGAGGCTGATTTCGCCCGCGGTGGGGGTCCCGGTAGAGTTGCTCCTCGGCTGCCGATCCGGCGGCCGGCATCACGCCCTCCTGCCATGGGAAGCGCCCATGGCCGCTCGAGACCAGAGGAGGTGGAGTTCGCGTATGCGCAAGTACGAAGTCATGGTCATCATCGATCCCGACGTCGACGATCGTCAGGTCAACGGCCTGCTCGAGAAGCCGCTCGCCGGCTTGACGAAGTCCGGCGGCACCGTGGACGGCCTGGACATCTGGGGTCGTCGCCGCCTCGCGTACGACATCCGGAAGAAGTCCGAAGGCATCTACGCCGTCATCAACGTCACCGCCGATCCCGCCGTCGTGAAGGAACTGGATCGCCAGTTCACCCTGAACGAGCGGATCATGCGGACCAAGGTCATCCGGCCCGATACCCACTGATCGTCACCCGGGGATCTTCCGGACTGTCAGTCCCGCCTGACAGGCTGGAAGCACCTCACCCGATCGACTCGAAAGAACCCACATGGCAGGCGAAACCATCATCACGCTGGTCGGCAACCTCACCGCCGACCCCGAGCTGCGCTTCACTCCGTCCGGGGCTCCGGTGGCCAACTTCACGGTGGCCTCCACGCCGCGCACCTTCGACCGGCAATCGGGCGAATGGAAGGACGGCGACGCCATGTTCCTCAACTGCTCGGTGTGGCGGCAGGCGGCCGAGAACGTCGCCGAATCGCTCACCAAGGGCATGCGGGTGATCGTCCAGGGCCGGCTGAAGTCGCGCTCGTACGAGACCCGCGAGGGCGAACGCCGCACGGTGTTCGAGGTCGAGGTCGACGAGGTCGGTCCCTCCCTGCGGTACGCCTCCGCCAAGGTCAACCGGNAACGCTCCGGGCGGCGGCGGTGGCGGCTACAGCAGTGGCGGTTCGAACGATTCGTGGGCGTCCGGCGGCGGGGAGGCGGGAACCGCTCCTCGGCCGGCAACGATCCCTGGGCCCAGGCCCAAAGCGACGAACCGCCGTTCTGATCCACGCGCCGGCTGGTCGGCTCACCCCGCGGTGATCCGCCCGGCCCGCCACGCAGCACCGTCATCCATGTCATTCCGNGCCGCTGGCCGGGCTCAACGAAAGAGAGCACCACAATGGCTTCACCGCAGCGCAAGCCGCTGAACAAGAAGAAGATCGCCCCGCGAAGTCGANTTCGCATCGGGCATATCGATTACAAGGACGTCGCCACGCTCCGAAAGTTCATCTCCGAGCGCGGCAAGATCCGCGCCCGTCGGGTGACCGGCCTGTCCGTCCAGGAGCAGCGCAAGGTCGCCATCGCCGTCAAGAACGCGCGTGAGGTGGCCTTGCTGCCTTACGCGTCCACCGCCCGCTGAGAGGGGAGACAGACCAGATGAAGCTCATCCTCACTGCCCCTGTCGAGCATCTCGGCATCGCCGGCGACGTCGTCGAGGTCAAGGACGGCTACGGCCGCAACTACCTGCTGCCGCGCAACTTCGCCATCAAGTGGACGAAGGGCGCCGAGAAGCAGATCGAGGGGATCAAGCGCGCGCGACGCCCGCGAGATCNNCGCTCGGCCGACCACGCCAAGGAGATCCGCACCCAGCTGGAGGCGCTGCAGGTGTCCCTGCCCGCCAACGCCGGGGCCACCGGTCGCCTGTTCGGCGCGGTCACGCCCGCCGACATCGTCCTGGCCGTCAAGAAGGCCGGCGGCCCGGCGCTGGACAAGCGCTCGGTCGACATCACCAAGCCGATCAAGACCACCGGCAAGCACACCGTCGGCCTCAAGCTGACCAGCGGGGTGGTCGCCCACATCGAGGTCGAGGTCGTCGCCGCCTGAGGCGTCCCTGCCTGAACGCCGAGCGCCGGTCGTCCCCATGGACGGCCGGCGCTCGCGTGTGCCGGGCCGGTCGCTGAGGGAGCCCGCGCCGCCGTCGGGACCGTCGTCCACCGGCGAGGGCTGCGGCATCGTCGGACGGGCGCCACCTAGGGTGGACGGGTGCGGTTCTTGCAAGGCGTGTCGTGGCCCAAGGTGGCCCTGATCACAGCGGTGGCGGTGGCTCTGGTCCTGGTGGGGCTCGGGGTTCGACAGCTGTTCTCGCCGGCCGAGCGGACGGGGAACCCGACGATCCCGATCAGCCTGCCGGCCCCTAGGCCCAGTTCGGCGGTGCCGTCGGTGTCGCCCAGCGTGAGCGGGTCGAACTCACCCGGCACCTCGCCCAGCGGGTCGCCCTCCGCGACCCCGAGCCCGTCCGGGGCGGCGACGCCGAAGTCGACGATGGCGGCCACCGGGAAGTACGTGTGGTCGAGCCTGAACCTGCCGGCCGCGGGGTCCGTGGGCACGAACCGGACGTACGTCGTCGCGGTCGAGACCAGCGCGAAGCTGAAGGCCAACCCGGTCGCGACCCTGGTGGCCGAGACCCTGAACGACCCGCGCAGCTGGACCGGCGACGGCAAGGTGCGCTTCAGCCTGATCGCTGACGCCAAGGCCGCCGACGTGGTGTTCTACCTTGCCAGCACCAAGACCGCGGCCGCGCTGTGCGGCAGCGCCGCGGAGGCGGCGTTCGGCTGCGCCACCAAGGACGCGGTCGTGATCAACGCCGAGCGCTGGCTCACGCCGTCCGCCACGTACGGCAAGGACGCCACGGGCTTCCGCCGGTTCCTGGTCAACCACACCGTCGGGCACCTCCTCGGCCAGGGCCACGCGGCCTGCAAGAAGGCCGGTGCGAGGGCACCGATCATGCTGCAACAGGCGGTCTCACTGGACGGCTGCGTGGCCAACCCTGGCCCAACGCCTGACGGGTCCCGTCAGCCGGGCAGGACGGCCTCGACCACCCATTGGTTGCCGGACGGCGCGGCGCGGAAGGTGCCCCCGACCAGGTCGACGCGTTCGGCGAGCCCCCGCAGGCCCCAGCCGGATGACAACTCCGAACGCCGCGTCCGCGCCGCCAGCGCACTGGTCACCCGGACGCGCAGCAGCCTCCCTTCGGGGCGGACCAGCAGGTCGCACCGCCCGCCGGGAGCGGCGTAGCGCAGCACGTTGGTGACCGCCTCCTGCAGCACTCGGACGACCGTCCGGGCGCTCGCAGGCCCCGGCTCGCCGCTCGGCCAGACCTCGACGCGCGGGACGAACCCGTGCGCCCGCAGCGTCTCGGCCAAGGTTGCAGCGACCGTCGCCACCGGCTCGCCGGGCGCCGCGTCGGCAGCGACTTCCCCGACGAGGCCGCGCAGTTCGAGCGCGGTGGCGTCCAGCGCGACGCTCACCCGGCCGAGCACGTCGCGGAGTTCGGCCTCGTCCCGGGCGTCGGCGTGGCCCATCAACTGCAGGGTCGCTACCGACAGCTGATGCCCGACGGCGTCGTGCAGGTCCCGCGCCCAGCGGGCGCGCTCGGCGGCGAGGATCGCGTCCCGTTCCGCCGCGAGCCGAGCGTGGGTGGCGGCATGCCGGCGGGTCTCATCGACCAGGTTCCGGGCCGCCAGGCCGGAGGCAGCGCCGAGCGCCACCACGCACGCGCCGCTGACGATCATGGCGACCCCGTCCGGGCCGGGCGCGTATCGGGCGACCGGCCACACCAGCAGGCCGGCGAGCCCCAGCATCAGGGCGCGGCCCCGGAACTGGAAGGCGACCGCCACCGAGAGCACCAGCAGCACCACCCCTGCCATCTCGAACATCATCTGTTGCCCCAACGACGTCAACAGCGACAAGGCGCCGAGGGCGATGCCGAGGCGGCCGCGCCACAGACCGATACCCATCGCGACGACGGCGAGCCCGAGGGCGAGGTGGGCGATCGGTTCCCGCTCGGCGTCGCCCGTGATCAGCGACGGGGCCCACAGGGGGCCGATGAGCGCCACCAGCCCCGCCAGCAGGGCAGGACGCAGCCAGGGCGCCGCAACGCGTGGGGCGCCGATCGTCGCCGGCGCGCCACCGGTTCGGGTGTCGCGAAGGAAGCCGACCAGCGTCCGCAGCTCGGCCAGCGCCTCCCGGCAGGACTCCTCGATGCGGTCCAGGCCTTCCACCAGGCGCGGCACTCCCACCGCCGCGGCGCAGCGCGCCAGCTCGTCCGACGCGCGGTGCAGGCAGCCGGCGACGACCGCGGAGGTCTCGTCCGCCAGCCGGTCCCGCTCGCGTTTCCGGATCTGCCCGCGCTGTCGGGCCAGCAGTTCCGCTTCGGCCCGGTGCCGGCGCTGGGCCGCCAGCAGCCGCCGGGCCGCGTACCCCGCGCCGACGCTGATGCCCCAGGCCAGGGGAACGATCACGGCGTAGCCGGGGTCGGCGGCGCGGAACACCCGAACGGCCTGGTAGGTCACGAGGACGGCCTGCGCGGCCACCGCCCGACGCGCCGGCAGGGTCGCGACGACGATGCAGCCGCCGATGTAAACGAGGTTGAGGTCCTGCCCCCAGTTGCCCACCACCAGGGTGAGCGCCAACAGTGGCACGGAACTCAGGAACGCGAGGCCGGGCCGCCAGCCGTAGCCGAGCATCACCGCGCTGGAGGTCAGCAACATCACCGGTTCGGCCGGGTGGGCGTACCACTGCCCGGCGTCCAGCACGAGGCTCAGCACCGAGAGCGCCACGTAGACGATCAGCGCCATCCGGATGATCGTGAGCCAGGCCTCGGGTTGGGCCGTCGCGCGCGCGGTCGACCACGGGATCCGGGGCGTCCGGATCCGGGTCAGGGTGGCGCTCGACATCGAACCTCCCGGGTGAGGCGGACACGGGCAGCCTAGGCGCCGATCCGGCCAGCGGCCGGGACGGCTGCATCGCGGGACGCGGCCGTACCCTGAGGGGATGAGCGGGACGGACCTGCGCGTGCTGGTGGTGGACGACGACGACCTCGTCCGCGCCGCCTACCGGGCGTTCTTCGGACGCAAGGCCGGCTTCGTCCTGTGCGGCGAGGCCGCGGACGGGGCCGAGGGAGTCGAGGCCTACGGCCGGCTGTTGCCCGACGTCGTCCTGATGGACCTGCAGTTGCCCGTCCTGGACGGCGTAGGGGCCATCCGCGAGATCTGCACGCGCTGGCCGGGCGCCTGTGTGGTCGCGATCACCACGTTCTCCACCCGCGACCACATCGTCGCCGCGCTGCAAGCCGGCGCCGCGGGCTACCTGGTGAAGGACGCCGGCGCCGACGCCCTCGTCAACGGCATCCGGCTCGCCCTGGCCGGGGAGATGCCGCTGTCCGGCGCCGTGCGCCGCGAACTGGTCAGCACGATCACCCGGCCGTCGCCGCCGCACCCCGCCGGCGGCGTGACCCCACGCGAGCGGGACGTGCTGCGCTGCCTGGCCGAGGGCATGACCAACCAGCAGATCGGCTCCGCGCTGTACCTGTCCGAGGGCACGGTGAAGCAGTACCTGAACGGGCTGAGTACCAGGCTCGGGGCGACCTCGCGGACGCAGTTGCTCGTCCGGGCCATTCAGTTGGGGCTGGTCGATCTGGGCGCGCTGCCGAACCCTAACTTTCGGCCAGGGTTCCGCGGACGCACGCTCCGACGGCCCCTGGCGTGGTGTAGTCACCGCGACCGCTGCCGGAACCCACCTCCAAGGAGGCGCCATGTCCGCCGTCCCGATCACGAACGACGCCACGGCCCCACAACCCGCGCTGGTCGCGCACGACGTCCGCAAGTCCTACCCCGCCGGGAAGGGGACCGTCGAGATCCTGCACGGGATCACGATGGGCGTGTCCTTCGGCGAGATGGTCGCGGTGATGGGCCCGTCCGGTTCGGGCAAGTCGACCCTGCTGTACTGCCTGGCCGGGCTGGAGGACGCCACCTCCGGCGAAGTCACGATCCTGGGCATCCCCCAGTCGTCGCTGAGCCGGGCGGATCGCGCGAAGCTGCGCCGCAGCGAGGTGGGCTTCGTCTTCCAGGCGTACAACCTGATCCCGACCCTCACCGCGTACGAGAACGTCGCGCTGCCCTACCTGCTGCGCCGCGACCCGATCCCGGACGACCTGATCCGCGGCACGCTGGCCGCCGTGGGGCTCGGCGAGCGGATCGAGGCGCGGCCGACGTCGATGTCCGGCGGCGAACAGCAGCGGGTCGCGCTGGCCCGCGTGCTCGCCCAACAGCCGCGCCTGGTGTTCGCCGACGAGCCGACCGGCGCCCTGGACACCCGGTCCGGGCAGGTCGTGCTCGACGAGTTGACCAAGATCGCCCATCAGCCCGACCGGTGCGTCGTCGTGGTCACGCACGACCCGAGCGTCGCGGCCCGCTGCGACCGGGTCGTCTTCATGCGGGACGGGCTGCTGGTGGACGAGTTGACCAGGCCGACCATCGAGCAGGTCGCCGCCGCCCTGACCACCCTGACCGCGACCAAGGCCGGCTCATGAGACGGGTGCACCTGGCCGAACTGCGCGGCTCATGGCCCTCGTGGCTAGGCGTTTCGCTGTCGTTCGTGACCATCAGCTTCGCCTTGGCCCTGTCGGCGCTGGTGGCGATCTCGGCCAGCAACGGCGGTGCGGCGGGGCAGATCAGCGAGCAGGCGTCGTTCGGGATGGCCTTCGTCGGCTGGCAGAACCTGGTGCTGAGTGCCCTCACCGCGCTCAGCGTCGTCGGCTCGTCCACCGCCCTGGTGGTCGAATCGCGGCGCGGTTCGCTGGCCCGGCTGNGCGATCTCGGGGCGACGCCCGGGCAGGTCCGCGGCACGGTGATGACGCAACTGGTCGCGGTGACCCTGGCGTCCGCGATCGTCGGCGACCTGCTGGCCGTCGCGGTGCTGCGACCCGTCCTGGCCTACCTGTTCCTGCGTCCCGGCGAGGACCCGCGAATGCCGGAGCCGGCCTACGACCTCGGCGCAATGATGCTGGCGACGNGTCGTGGGGTCGTCATCGCCCTGGTCGGCGGCTACCGGCAGGCGACCCTCGCCGCCCGGGTGCCGGCGGTCGAGGCGCTGCGCGAGGCCGCCTCCGGGCCGCCGGAGGGGCGCTACATGAGCCGGCTGCGTTGGACGGGGGCTGCGGTCACCGCGGTGGTGGTGCTCGGCACGTTCGTCGCCGTACCGCTGGCCGCCCGGACGGCCGGCAAGGAGGCCATGAGCATCCTGCTGACCGCCTCGCTGTTCATGCTCCCCGTGTTCGGCATGCTGCTGGCGCTGCTGGCGCCGGTGATCGTCCGTCCCGTGACGAGGGCGTGGACGGCGCTGCTGCCCGTCCCGTCCCCGAGTTGGGCGCTGGCGAGGCGGACGGTGACCGCGCGGGCCGGCCGGTTCGCCAAGTCGGTGATCCCGGTGATGATGACCGTCGGGCTGATGTTCGGCCTGATGGCGATCACCGCGACCCTGAACGTCCTGCTGCACCAGGTGCTCGGGTACGAGCTGGAGAACCTGGGCTACGACTCGTTGATGACGCTGCTGGGGCTGCCGCTGGCGATCTCGATCGCGGGTGGGGTGGGCTCGATCGTCATGATGTCCAAGCAGCGGGAGGCCGAGTTGGCCCTCACCGGCGTGGTGGGGGCGACGCCGGCGCAGCGGGTGCTGATGCCCGTGCTCGAGGGGCTGATCGTGACCGTCACCGCGACGATCCTGGGGGTGGTGATGATGGCGGTGTCGCTGACCCTGTTGGCGATCGGCGTGAGCGTCACCAAGTTCACTTTCGGGCTGGACATCCCCTGGCCGTCGTTGACGCTCGCCGCGGGCTCCTGTGCCCTGGTGACCGTGGCGGCCACGACCCTGCCCACGCTGGCCTCGCTGCGGCTGCCCGAACCCAAGGTGATCGCCCGGCTCGTCGCCGAGTGAGGCCGGGGACCGGACGGCAGGGGCCAACTGGGGTGCCCGACGCGACCGGGCCGGGCGAGGGTGCCCGTGACGGGACGTTCGCGATGCGCGGTCGGGTGCCGACCGAGCCGGGCCGATCAGGCGCCGACTGGCGGACGGAGCGCGGCGATGACCGCCTGGATGACCGCGACACCGGCCGCCGCCAGGGTCTCGCCGGGCAGTTCCCGCAGCGGCCCCTGGGTGGCCAGCGCGGCGAAGCCGTGCACGGTCGACCAGCACAGGACGATCACGCCGTCGGCCTGCTCCGGCGGGAGGACGCCGGCGGTCACCAGGTCCGCGACGGCGTCGGTCAGCAGTTCGTAGGCGGTCCGGCCGGTTCGTCCGGCGGCGTCGGGACGGTGCGCGTCCGCCATCGTCGGCAGCCCGAACATGGCCAGTTCGAACACCCTGGTGTGCTTGAGCGCGAAACCGATGTAGGCCGAGCCGACCGCCCGCAGGCGGGCGATCGCGAGTTTCGCCGGCGCGGCGACCGTCGGCTCGGGTCCGCTGGCGTCCGTGCCCTGACCGTCACTGGTCGCCGGCCTCCGCTCCTCCGCGGTCGGCGGGGTCGCCATCCCGCTCGGCCGGCCGGGTTGCCAGCTCGTCCTCGATCGCGCGGGTCGCGGCGGCCTGCTCGTCCTCGATCGCCAGGGCGAGCGCGCAGCGCGCGCCCCCACGGCCGAGAGCAGTTCGTCCAGGTCCGCGAAGTGCCGGTACGCGGCGGCGGGACTCACCCCNGCAGCACGCGTGACCGCCCGCAGGGTGACGGCCTGGGCGCCCCCNTGCCGAGCCAGTTCCAGCCCGGCGGTCACCAGGGCGTCCCGCAGGTGTCCGTGGTGGTACGGCTTGTTGGTCGGGGGCTTGCGCTCGTCACGAGTGAAGTATACGTTGTTTACATCGGTGTGAACAATGTCAACATAGAAGGAGGCACACCATGTCCGTCTCGATCAACCCGTACCTGAACTTCGCCGGCAACGCGCGCGAGGCCATGGAGTACTACCAGAGCATCTTCGGGGGCAAGCTCGACGTCATGACCTTCGGCGACTTCAACATGCCGAACATGCCGGCCGAGGGCACCATGCACGCCGCGCTCGTCACCGACGACTTCACGGTCATGGGTTGCGACGCGATGCCGGGCGCCGAGCAGACCTGGGGCGGGACGCGCAACTACATCGCGTTCATGGGCGACGACGTCGACACCCTGGTCGGCTGGTACAACGCGCTCGCCGCGGACGGGATGCCCGGGATGCCGCTGGAGAAGCAGGTCTGGGGCGACATGTACGGCGACGTCAAGGACAAGTACGGCATCGAGTGGATGTTCAACATCTCCCTGCCGGAGGGCTGGAGCCAGACCGGCGAGGCCTGAGCGCGCGCCGCGAGGCCGTGCGGGATTCCGATTGGCCGCCCCGGGGTGTAACGCGTTACACTCCCTTGGTCGGGCTCGCCGGGGCGGGCCGATGAGGATCGGTTATCACCTCTCCAGTGAGAAGGCCGGGGCGGAGGCCCGGCGCACCGATGCCGTCTGGGGCGACCCATGGGCGGTTCAAGGTGTCACTCGCCGGTCCTCGCCACCTGACCGTCCCACCGAGCCCGACCCGCGGGTGCCCGCCCCGGGCCGACGGCGGTCGGTTACCTGGGGCCCGGTCGGCTCTTGGGAGCGCCGGGTGTGCGTCCGGTCGCCACTGAAATGACCGGGGCGGTCCCCTGCGCCACCTGGCGAGCGTCACCGGTCCTTGACCGTTCCCGCTTGCCAACTGCTCTGTAATGCGTTACAGTCGGGTCGTCGCGACGAGCGTGGGCCGAGGAGATCGGTTATCGCAGCGAACGGACGGGTCCCGGGTTCGAATCCCGGACGCCTGCGGGCGTTAGCTCAGTTGGCAGAGCAGTCGGCCGGCTTGCCGGCCTTTCCGGTCTCGCCCCACGTCCACCCTCGTCGCGACCCGTTCGAGGACGGACGGGCCGAAGGTATCGGTTACCTGGCATCCAACGGTTCAAATCCGCAACCCGGTCCCACCCCACGACCGTCCGCCCTCGATCCGCCCGGGTCCGCGGACCCACGACACACCGAAGGGAGGCCGACTGATGGACGTCCTCAGGCTCTTCAACCTGCGCCGGACGCCGCAGACCCAGCCGGCCGAGGCCCGCCAGGAGCGCAACTTTGCCGGCGGGTACACGTTCGTGCTGGACGACGTCGCGCGGCTGCGCCGGTTCCTGGTGCTCGGCACCGACGGCGCGACCTACTACGCGTCCGCCNCCGAACTGACCCGCGACAACGCGGGCGTCGTGGTGAAGCTCGCCGAGACCGACCACACGACCCTGGTCGACACGATCGTGGACGTCTCGGTGCGCGGCGCGGCCCCGAAGGCCAACCCGGCCCTGTTCGCCCTGGCCATCGCGGCGTCGATCGGCAGCGAGGACGACAAGCGGTACGCCCTGGCGGCGCTGCCGAAGGTCGCGCGCACCGGCACGCACCTGTTCGTCTTCGCGGGCTACGTGGAGCAGTTCCGCGGCTGGGGTCGCGGTCTGCGCCGGGCGGTGGCGCAGTGGTACACGACCAAGGAGCCGGACGCCCTGGCGTATCAGGCGGTCAAGTACCGCCAGCGCGAGGGCTGGTCGCACCGCGACCTGCTGCGCCTGGCCCACCCGGAGGTCACCTCGGCCGACGCCAAGGCACTGTTCGAGTGGATCGTCCGCGGTTCGGTGGGCGAGGACACCCCGCGCCTGGTCGAGGGGTTCGTCAAGGCCGCTGAGCCGGGCGCCGACGTCCCGGCCCTGGTCGCCGAGTACGGCCTGAGTTGGGAGATGCTGCCCGACGCGGCGCTGACCCAGGCGGCCACGTGGGAGGCCCTGCTGGACGCCGGGCTGCCGCAGACGGCGCTGCTGCGCCAGCTGCCGCGGCTCACCGGTCTCGGACTGCTGCCCGACCTGGGCGGCCGGACCGAGCAGGTCGCGGCCCAGCTGACCGACCCCGAGCGGCTGCGCAAGGCCCGGGTCCACCCGGTCAACGTGCTGGTGGCCCAGCGGACGTACGCGTCCGGGCGGTCGGCGCGCGGGTCGGGCACGTGGACGCCGACGCGGCGCATCGTGGACGCACTGGACGCGGCGTTCTACGCCTCGTTCGGGGCGGTCGAGCCGGCGGGCAAGCGGACAATGGTGGCGCTGGACGTGTCGGGGTCGATGACGGCCCCGATCTCGAACCTGCCGCTGTCGTGCCGGGAGGCCTCGGCGGCGCTGGCGCTGGTCCAACTGGCCACGGAGCCCGCGTCGGCGGCGTTCGGGTTCACCGGCGGCTGGCCGCAGGCGGCGATCCACCCGCTGGCGATCTCGCCGCGGCAGCGACTGGACGACGTGCTGGCCTACACGGCGGGGCTGCCGTTCGGCGGCACCGACTGCGCGCTGCCGATGCTCCACGCGCTGGAGCACGGTCTCGAGGTGGACACCTTCGTGGTGTACACCGACAACGAGACCTGGGCCGGCGAGGTGCACCCGCACCAGGCACTGCGGCAGTACCGCGAGCGGACCGGGATCCCGGCCAAGCTCGTGGTGGTGGGCATGACGGCCACCCGGTTCAGCATCGCCGATCCGGACGACGCCGGCATGCTCGACGTCGCCGGGTTCGACTCGGCGGTGCCGAACCTGATCGCGGAGTTCTCGCGCGGTGAGTGACGCGCGGGTCGCGATGGCGCGGCAGCTTCATCACCAGGCACAGGATGCCCTGGAGGTGGCTGCCCGCTATCGCGACCAGCGCGACGACCTGGTCCGTCGGTTGCGCGCCGAGGACCCGCAGCGCTGGTCCTATTCGGCGCTGGCCAAGGCGGTCGGTTGCAGCCCCGAACTGATCGCCGTCATTCTCAAACCCCGGAAGAAGGGCTGAGCGTGGCCGTGCACCTGGGGGTCATCGGCCCCTCGGACGCCTCCCCGGAACTCCTGCGTGTCGCCGCCGAGGTCGGACGACGGGCCGCGGCGGCCGGCGCGGTGGTGTTCACCGGCGGCCTGGGCGGGGTGATGGCCGCGGCCAGCAGGGGCGCCGCGGACTCCGGCGGGCTCACCGTCGGCCTGCTGCCCGGCCTCGACCGGGCTGCCGCCAACCCCTGGGTGCGGCTGGCGATCCCCACCGGACTAGGGGAATTGCGCAACGGCCTGCTGGTGCGATCCTGCGACGCGCTGGTCGCGGTCGGCTGTTCGTGGGGGACGCTCAGCGAGGTGGCCCTGGCCGTCCGCACCGGCGTGCCGATCGTCGCCATCGACTGCTGGGAACTGCCGGACGGCCCGGTGCCGGCGGCGTCGGCCGAGGCGGCGCTCGCGATCCTGGCCGAACTGCGCATCCTGTCCGGGGCCGGTTGACCCCGGCGATCGCGTGCCGCCCGCGAAGCGCCGGTCAGGCCCAGCTGCGCTCGACCCGTCCGGTGATCAGGCAGGTGACCTCGTAGCTGATCGTCCCCATCAGGCCGGCGACCTCCGTGGCGGATATCTCGTCCGCCCCCGACCGGCCGATCAGGACCACCTCGTCCCCCACCGCCGCCCTCGATTCCGGGCCCAGGTCGATCATGGTCTGATCCATGCAGACCCGTCCCACGATCGGGTAGGAGACCCCGTCGATCAGCACCCGGCCGCGGTTCGACAACAGCCGGGAGAACCCGTCGCCGTAGCCGACCGCCATGGTCCCGATCGTGGTGTCNGCGGGGGCCGTCCAGGTGCGTCCGTAGCCCACGGTCTCCCCTGCCGCGACGGGCTTGACGAAGCTGACCTCGGTCGTCCAGCGCAGCGCCGGCGCGAGTTCGACGGTGCGCGGCGACGCGGCGTCGGGGTAGCTGCCGTAGATCATGATCCCCGGGCGCACCATGTCGAACCAGGACGCGGGGTGGCCGAGCACCCCGCCGGAGGCGGCCAGGTGGGCGATCGGCACGGGCCCGCGGGCGGCTTCGATGGCGGCCATGGTCTCGCCGAACCGGGCGATCTGGGCCTGCGTGAACGCGTCGCCGGCCGGGTGGTCAGAGATCGGCAGGTGGCTGAACACGCCCTCCAGGACGAGACCCGCGGCGTCGATGGCCCGCGCGAGCACCGGGGCGGCGGCCGGTTCGACCCCGACCCGGCGCATCCCGGTGTCGACCTTCAGGTGCACCTTCACCCCTGCGCGGCCCCGTTCGCAGGCCGCCTTCGCGACCGCGGCGGCGCCTGCCTCGTCCGCAACGGAGAGGACGATGTCGTGCTGGACCGCTGCTGACACCNNGCCTCGTCCCCCGCGTGGGGTGAACTTGAGGATGGGCAGCCTCACCCCGGCCTCGCGCAGTTGGAGGCCCTCGCCGACCGTCGCCACCCCCAGCCAGTCGGCGGCCCGGGTGCTTTCGATCATCCGTGCGACCGGCACCGCGCCGTGGCCGTACGCGTTCGCCTTCACCGCCGCGAGGACGAGGCGGTCCCCNACCCGCTCGCGCACGGCCGCCAGGTTGTGCCGGATGGCCGCCAGGTCGGTGTGGGCACGGGTCGGGTACAGCATGCTCTCGTTATACCTGGCTGTCGGCGGAGCGTGGGCTCAGTCCGAGCCGGTGGCCACCGGACGGCTCGGGTCGTTCGACCAGGCCGACCACGAGCCCGGGTACAGGGCGGCCGGACGCCCGCGGGCGGCCAGGGCGAGGATCACCTGGGCGGCCGACACCCCNGAGCCGCAGTACACGGCCACCTCCCGGCCCTTGGTCGCGGCGAGGCGCTCGTCGAGAACGAGGTCACCGGGCAGCCGTCCATCGGCGGCGAAGAAGCCGGCGACGGGCAGGTTGACCGCGCCCGGGATGTGGCCCGCGACCGGGTCGATGGGCTCGGTCTCGCCGCGGTAGCGCTCGGGAGCGCGGACGTCGACCAGGACGCCGGCTCCGGGGTACTCGGCGGCCCCGTCCGCGTCGACGATGGGCAGGTGCCCGGTGGTCAGCGACAGCCGGACGGGCGCGGCGACCACGTCGCCGGACTCGACCGGACGCCCTTCGGCGAGCCACGCGGTGATCCCGCCGTCCAGGACGCGCACCTCCAGTCCTGCCCAGGCCAGCACCCACCAGGCCCGTCCGGCGGCGAAGGACCCGGGCTCGTCGTAAACCACGATCGGGCGGTGGCCGCCGACCCCCAGGGCGCCGAGGCCCGCGGCCAGTTGGGCAGCGCTGGGCAGCGGGTGACGTCCGTCGGAGGGGGCGCCGTGCCTGGTCAGCACCGACTCCAGATCCAGAAAGCGGGCGCCGGGCAGGTGGGCGGCGAGGTAGCGCTCCCGTCCGGCCCCCGCAGGCTCGCCCAAGCGCCACCGGACGTCCAGCAGATCCACCTCCGACAGGCTCCCGGCCAGGTCTTCGGCGCTGATCAGGACATCCGCACGGCTCATGAGGTCACTCTGCCATGGCGCGGCCGTCCGGGGACGTTGACATGTGACTATTTAGTCACCTATTTTCCCTTCATGACCCAGGACGTGTTCAAGGCCCTCGCGGACGAGACCCGCCGCGCGCTGCTGGACGCCCTGTTCGCCTCCGACGGCCAGACGCTCAGCCAACTGTGCGCCCGGCACCCCGACCTGACGCGGTTCGGGGTGATGAAGCACCTGGACGTGTTGGAGGCCGCCGGGCTGGTCACGACCGTCCGCGATGGCCGCAGCAAGCTGCACTTCCTGAACCCCGTGCCCATCGCCGAGATCGCGAACCGCTGGATCGCCAAGTACGCCGAACCGTTCACCACAGCCATGGTCGGCCTGAAGGCCGACCTCGAAAAGGAGCAGTCATGACCACCGCGCACGTGTACCAGATCTACATCCGGGCCGGCCTGCAGGAGGTATGGGAGGCGATCGTCGACCCGGCGTTCACCAGGCAGTACTTCTTCGGGTCCGCCTTCAAGACCCCTCCGGTGGCCGGCGAGCCGTTCGACTCGGTGCTGCCCGACGGCACGGTCGCCGTGGACGGTGTCGTCGAGGAGTGCGACCCGCCGCGCCGGCTCGTCCACACCTGGCACGTCCGCTACGACGAGCGCATGGCCTCCGAACCTGCCAGCCGGGTCACGTGGGAACTCGAAGAGGCCGGCGAGGGGCTCGTCCGGCTGCGCGTGGTGCACGGTGACCTGGCGTTCAGCCCGTTGACCTGGGCGAACGTCGGGGGCGGCTGGCCGTACGTGCTGGACGGGCTGAAGTCCCTCGTCGAGACCGGACGACCGCTGCCACCGCGCTTCGAGCGCGTCCCGGTGGCCCACGAGGCGGCCGGCGTGGTGAAGGATTGGCACCGGATGCAAGGGGTCGAGGCCAACAATGCGACCTTCGACCTGCTCGCCGCCCCGGATCCCGACCCCGAGGCGCTGCTGCGCGGCGCCTACGCCGCGGCCTATCACTGGGATCGGGCGTCCGGGAAGCAGCCGGTCAACGAGGTGCGTGCGCGGTACTTGATCGGCAAGGCCTGGTGGCGGGCCGGACGCGGCGAACTGGCTCTTGACTACGCCGAACGGGTCGTCACCGGCTGTGCCGAACACGGGCTGGCCGACTTCGATCTGGCCTACGCGCACGAACTGCGAGCCCGGGCCCTGGGTCTGCTGGGGCGCCCGGACGAGGCGCGTGCGGAGCTGGAGGCGGCCCTGGCGGTCCCGATCGCCGAGGCCGAGGACGCCGCGATCCTCGCCCGGGACCTGGCCGACCTCACCGCCGACACCCTGCCGGCGGGGCGATAGACGGCAACCGACGAAACCCGGGCGCGTCGGCGATCAGCCCTTCCAGGGGCACTTCTCGCAACCCGCGACCCGGGTTGTCGGCGTTCCGTCCGGTGGCGGAGTCAGTACATCAACGCCATGCCGGGGTTGGCCAGGATCGTCGCCACGTCGTTGAGGAAGCGGGAAGCGATCTCGCCGTCGACCACCCGGTGATCGAAGGTCAGGGTCACTACGCACGTCGAGCGCGGCTCGATCCGTTCGTCCTCGCCCTTCCCGACGACCCACGGCTTGCGGGTGATCGTGCCCAGGCACATGATCGCCGACTCCCCCTCGTTGAGGATGGGGGTGCCGCCATCGATCCCGAACACCCCCACGTTGGTGATCGTGAACGTGCCGCGGGCCATGTCCTGCGGGCTCACCTTGCCCTCACGGGCCACCTGCACCATCTGGTTGAGCGCCTCGGCCAACTGCAGCAGGTTCATCTTGTTCGCCTGCTTGATGTTCGGCACGAGCAGCCCGCGCGGCGTCGCCGCGGCGATGCCCAGGTTCACGTCGTGGTGCTGGACGATCTCCTCAGCCTCGGCATCCAGCGACGAGTTGATGTCCGGGTTCTTGGCGATGGCAAGGCACGATGCCTTGGCGAAGATGATCAGCGGCGACACCCGCAGGCCGTCGAACTCCTTGCGGCGCTTCAGGGTCTCGACCAGTTCCATGGTCGCGGTGACGTCGGCCTCCACCCAGGCGGTGGCCTGCGGCACTTGCAGGGACGCGGTCATCGACCGGGCCATCTCCCGGCGGACGCCCCGCAGCGGGACGCGGGTGTCGCTCTCCGCCCCGACGTCCGGGGTGCCGGACGACGCGGCGGCCCGCGGCGAAGCGGCCGCGACGATGTCCTCGGCGGTGATCGTGCCGTCGGGACCGGTTCCGGTCATTGCCTCCAGGTCGAGCCCCAGGTCTCGCGCCAGCCGGCGAACCGCGGGCTTGGCCTTGGCGCGCTGCGCCCCCGCGGCCGGGCGCTCGGGACGGCCGGGCCGCGGCAACGGCTCGCCCACCGGCTCGGCGNNGTCGATCGCGGCGTGCTGGTGGGCTCGTCGATGCGCCGCGACACTGGATNNTGTCGACCGTGAACGACTCCTGCAGTTGCTCCCCAGCGGACCGATGTGGCCCGTGGTGGGGACCGACTTGCGTGGCCGGCGGGCCACCGCGGTGCTCTTGACCCCGTAGCCCACGAGGAAGGCCTCGGTCTCGGTGGTGCCCTGGGCGGCCGGTTCGGACACCTGGGTCGTGCCCTGGGCGACCGGTTCGGCCGGCACCTGGGTCGCAGCCTGGGCGGCCGGTTCGTCCGACACCTGGGTCGCAACCTGGGCGGCCGCCACCTGGGAGGCCCCGCCGGCGTCCGGCTCGTCCGCGTGGTGCGCGGTCACGTCCGCGGCGGCCTCCTCAGCGGGCGGAGCGGCCGGGGCAGGCCCGGACTCCGCCTCCCCGTCGTCGATGAAGATGATCGGGGCACCGACCTCGACGGTCTGGCCCTCCTGGACGAGCAGTCGCGCCACCGTCCCGGCGTACGGCGAGGGCAGTTCGACCAGCGACTTGGAGGTCTCGATCTCGACCAGGATGTCGTTGACCTTGACGGTGTCGCCCTCGGTCACGAGCCACCGGACGATGTCGGCCTCGACCAGGCCCTCACCCGGATCGGGCAACCGGAATTCCTTCATGGCGTTCCCTTCCTCAGTGGGCCATGGCCCGGTCGACGGCGTCCAGCACCCGGTCCAGATCGGGCAGGTAGGAGTGTTCCACCTTGCTCGGCGGGTAGGGCAGGTCGTAGCCGGTGACCCGCAGCACGGGCGCCTCCAACGAATAGAAGCACTCTTCGGAGATCCGCGCGGCCACTTCGGCGCCGACGCCCAGCGTCCGTTGCGCTTCGTGAACGACGACCGCGCGGCCCGTCCGGTGCACCGACTCGACGATCGTGTGGTCGTCCAGCGGCGAGAGCGAGCGCAGGTCGATGACCTCCAGGTTGCGACCCTCCTCGCCGGCGGCGAGGGCGGCCTCGACGCACGTCCGGACCATCGGGCCGTACGTGATGAGCGTCAGGTCGGTGCCGGGCTTGACGACGCGGGCCTGGTGCAGCGGCATCGGCTGCTCGTCCGGGTCGACCTCGCCCTTCTCGTGGTAGCGCCGCTTCGGTTCGAAGAAGATCACCGGGTCATCGGACGCGATGGCCTGCTGGATCATCCAGTAGGCGTCGACCGGGTTGGAGCAGGTGACGACCTTCAACCCCGCGGTGTGGGCGAAGTACGCCTCCGGCGACTCGCTGTGGTGCTCGATGGCGCCGATGCCGCCGCCGTAGGGGATCCGGACGACGAGCGGCACGCGGAGCCGTCCGTGCGAGCGGGAGTGCAGGTGCGCGACCTGGGACACGATCTGGTCGAACGCGGGGTAGACGAAGCCGTCGAACTGGATCTCGACCACCGGCCGGTAGCCGCGCAGGGCCAGCCCCACCGCGGTCCCGACGATGCCGGCCTCGGCCAGCGGCGAGTCGACGACGCGGTCCGGCCCGAACGAGGCCTGCAGGCCCTCGGTGATCCGGAACACCCCGCCGAGCTTGCCGATGTCCTCACCGGCGAGCAGCACCTTCGGGTCGGCTTCAAGGGCCCGGCGCAGGCCGGCGTTGAGCGCCTTCGCCATGGTCATCGTCGGCATCAGTTGGCCTCCGCCTCGGTGTCGGCGAAGCTCTCCTCGTAGGCGAGGAACGCCTCGCGCTGGGCGAGCAGATGGTCGGGGGTGTCGGCGTAGGCGAGGCTGAACCAGTCCTCCAGGCGGGGCTCGGGCAACTGGACACAGCCGGCGCGCAGCCGTTCGGCGAGCGCTTCGCTCTCGGCGTCCAAGGCGTCCAGCCAGGCCTGATCGATGGCCCCCGCCTGCAACNAGGTAGCTCTTGACCCGTTCGATCGGGTCCTTGGCCCGCCACTGCTCGGTCTCGTCCTTCGACCGGTACTTCGTGGGATCGTCGGACGTCGTGTGCGCGCCCATCCGGTAGGTGTAGGCCTCGATCAGGGTCGGCCCCTCGCCGCGGCGGGCCCGGTCGAGCGCCCAGTCGGTGACCGCTTTCACAGCGAGGACGTCGTTGCCGTCGACGCGGACGCCCGGGAACCCGAAGCCCGAGGCCCGCCGGTACAGCGGGATCCTCGATTGCAGGGCGATGGGTTCCGAGATGGCCCATTGGTTGTTCTGGCAGAAGAACACCAACGGCGCGGTGTAGGAGGCGGCGAAGATGAACGCCTCGTTCACGTCGCCCTGGGAGGTGGCTCCGTCGCCGAAGTAGACGATGGCGGCGCCGTTGTCGTCGGCGTTGTCGTTGCCCACCAGACCGTCGCGCTGCATGCCCATGGCGAAGCCGACCGCGTGCAGGGTCTGGCTACCGATCACGAAGCTGTAGAGGTGGAACCGGAGGTCCCGGGAGGCCCAGTCGACCATCGCGGTGCCGCGGAACGTGCCCAGCATCTCGACCGGGTCGATGCCCATCGTCCAGGCGACGCCGTGCTCGCGGTAGCTGGGGATCACCTCGTCCTTCGGCCCGACGGCCCGGCCCGAGCCGACCTGGGCCGCCTCCTGGCCGAGGCACGGCGCCCATAGGCCGAGTTCGCCCTTGCGCTGCAGGGCCGTCGCCTCGGTGTCGATCCGGCGGGTGAGGACCATGTCCCGCAGGTAGCTGGCGATCTCGGCGTCGTCGCCGCCGAACGCGAAATCGGGGTGCTGGACGCGCTCGCCTGCCGGGGTCAGCAGTTGAACAAAGTCCGCACGCGGAGAGTCTGACAAGGCTGGGATCCTTCCGGCCGGTCGTCGCTTGCCCGTGTCGGCGAGTGGTGCCGGGCGCCACGCTAGCATCCTGGGAGCCCCTAACTTACCGGTTACGTAACCGTAGGTCCAGTTGGCGGGTGCTCGGTAGTCGTGAGGCCGCTCGGAGCCCGTCCGAAGGTGGCTGGTCTCGGTGTGGTTGCGCTGGGAAGAGGCGTCGTGGGCCCTCGGCGGCGGCCCGCCTGACCCCGGGGTGTGCGCGGCGGCCCATGTGCTCTCGCCCCCAAAACGGTGGTTCGCCCGCAAAACGGTGGTTCGCCCGCAAAACGGTGGTTCGCCCGCAAAACGGTGGTTCGCCCGCGGTATACCGCGGGCGAACCACCACGTCGGGGGCGAACAGGCCGATCTGGGGTGCCGGGGGCGAACAGGCCGATCCGGGCGCCGGGATGGCGCGGACGATCCCTGTGGACGAGACGGCGGGGCGGGGAACCCAGAGTGCCGGAGGACCGGGGGCTGGCGGCGAAGCTGAGTTCACCGGTCGCGATGCGCCGGACGGCCCTCAAGGGCCCGACTCGCCATCGCGACGTGTGGAGTCAGCGTTCCTCGGCCGGGGTCCATGACAGCCGCACTAGCACAAGGGTTTCTGCGACACTCTGGGGAAATCTTGGGTTATCGCTAGAGAAGCCCATAGAGTCCGATCGTGGACCCGATCAGGAACCCCTACGCCCCCGGCGCCGGCCAGCGTCCCNCCGAACTCGCCGGACGAGACGTCCAACTCGAAGGCTTCCGGTTCGTCCTGGAACGGGTCGGCAAGGGACGACCGGAGCGGTCGATCATCCTCACCGGGCTGCGCGGTGTCGGCAAGACCGTCCTGCTGAACGCGATGCGCTCCCAGGCCGTGCGCGCCGGCTGGGGCACGGGCAAGCTGGAGGCCCGTCCCGACCAGCGGCTGCGGCGCCCACTCGGTGCAGCCCTGCACATGGCGATCCGCGAGCTGGGTCACCCCGATCCGACGCCCGTGCTGTCGACGCTCAAGGCGTTCGTGGAGCGCGACGCCCCGTCCGGCACCAAGGCCTACGACCGCTGGAACGCCGGCATCACGGCCCCGACCGCCACCGGCCGTGCGGACTCCGGCGACATCGAGATCGATCTGGTCGAGCTACTGACCGATGTCGCCGGGCTCGCCGCCGACCGCAACCGTGGCGTGGCGGTGTTCATCGACGAGATGCAGGATCTCGGGCCCGACGACGTGTCGGCGCTGTGCGCGGCCTGCCACGAGTTGGGCCAGCAGCGGCTGCCGCTGATCGTCGTCGGCGCCGGGCTGCCCCACCTGCCCGCGGTGCTGAGCGCGTCCAAGTCGTACTCGGAGCGGCTGTTCGCCTACGCACGCATCGACCGTCTGGACGCCCAGGCGGCGGAGCGCGCGCTCGCGGCCCCGGCCGCCGACGAGGACGCCGAGTTCGCCCCCGAGGCGCTGGCCGCCCTGTACGAGGTGACGNGGGGCTACCCCTATTTCGTCCAGGCCTACGGCAAGGCCGTGTGGGACGTGGCGCCCTGCTCCNCCATCACCGCCGCCGACGTGGCGGTCGGCTCACCCGAGGCCGAGCGGGAGTTGGCGGTCGGCTTCTTCGGTTCCCGCTTCGAGCGCGCGACCCCGGCCGAGCGGGAGTACCTGCGGGCCATGGCCGACGCCGAACCCGACGACGCGGGATCGGTCAGCTCGGCCCAGGTCGCCGACGTGCTCGGCCGCAAGCCGCAATCGCTCTCCNCCGCCCGGGACGCGTTGATCAAGAAGNGGCTGATCTTTTCCGCCGAGCGGGGCCGGATCGCGTTCACCGTGCCCCACTTCGGCCGGTTCCTGCGGGCGCAGGGGTGATCTGCTGCACCCGTCGGCACCACGATCAGTGCCCGGATGCACCCTGGGACGGCGCCGCAACTCCTCGTAGCGGTCACGCGGCTCGGCGGTGATCGGCCGGGGCGAGCACGGCGCGGCGCGGGCGGCGCAGGAGCCCGCAGGCGGTGATCGGCCGGGCGAGCACGGCACGGCACGGGCGGCGCAGGCGGTGCACGGCGCCACGGCCGGTGCCCGACGCGCTACGGCGGGCCACGGACTCGGCGCCCGGGTGGTTCAGAACGCGTAGGACGCGACCAAGACGGCTACCGAGAGGGTCAGCATCCCCAGGCAGTTGAGCCAGAAAGAAGGGCCGGTGAACCGGGCGCGCACGTGGGCGGTCGCCGCACTCAGGAAGTAGGCGATCACGCCGACATTGGCGGCCAACCCGACGCCGGGGAGCCACAACCCGGCGACCAGGCCCGAGATGGCGAGGCACTTGGCGACCAGGAGTGTCCACCACCAATCGCGCGGGAACCGGACCCCGTCGAGGCAGTCCCTGATGAACGGCACGGGCCGCACGGACAAGCCAACGTCCAACGCCAGGACGGCGGCCAAGATCACCGTCAGCCACCAGTGATGCGGCAGCGGGGTCATGGTGCGTCCGCTCCGGCCCCGCAGATGGCGGCGAACGTGGCGCCGAGGCTGTCGAGCAGTTCGTCCGGGCCACCCGGACGCGCCGCCCACGTGAACAGCGTCCCCACGTACGCGTAGTACAGAGCAGTTGCGGTGGCCCGCGGCTCGGCCGGTCCCGTCGATGCCACCGCGGCGAACTCATCGATGAGCGCCGCCGACAACTCCGAGAACAGGATCGACCGGTGGCGCCCCGAGACGAGGATCGACGCGTAGGTGCGCGCGAGGTCCTGCTGCGCGGCGAACAGGGACACGAAGGGACGGACGAGGTCGAGCAGCCGCTCGACGACCGCCCCATCGGGGGCCGGTGGGCAGCCGCCCCATCGGGGGCCAGTGGGCCACCGCCCCATCAGGCGTCCGGCGGGCAACCGCCCCATCGGGGGCCAGTGGGCCCCCGCCTCCCGTCCAGGGTGGTCCTGATGTTCCCGGATCAAGTCGTCGAACACCTGAACCAGCAGGCCGTTCTTGTCCCCTGTCGCCATCACGGTGCCGAGGCTCACGCCGGCTGCGTCGGCGATGTCCCGGATCGTCGTCTCGGGNAACCCNCGCTCGCGAAAGAGGCGGGCGGCTTCGTCCAGCACCCGACGGTGCGTGGCGTCCCGAAGGTCCTGCCGAGCGCCCATGTCGTCCTCCTCCACAAACTGAACATGTTCATTGAACGTGTTCAGTGTATCTCTCTCTGAGGGTTCGGGCACCACGGGTCGGGTCCGGTCCTCATTGAGTGTGCAGTTGACCACTGAAGTCGGTGGTCAACTGCGCACCTTGGGTGGGAGCGCACGTGGAGGCGGAGCTTGTGCTCCGTTTCCGCCCCTGACGCGTTCACGTGGGCCGGGGTCCACGCGTGTGGGCGGACCCTGTGCGCCGGTCCGCCACGACCGCATTCATGTGGCCGGGTGCGCACGTGGGGCACGGAGCCGAGGGCTCGTCCGGCTCGGGGGCGGGGAGCCGGACGAGCCTCGGGACCCTAGTCGGCGGGCTTCGCCGCGGGCGGCTCGGCGGCCTCGTCCGTGGTTGCCGGACGAGGGGCCACAGGCGCGGCCGGCTGCGAGGCCCGCTTGGAGCGACGCCACGCCCGGAAGCCCAGAACCGCGAGGAAACCGATCACGATGTAGGGCAGCAGCGCACCCAAGGCGATCAGGAGGAAGTTCAGGGACTTGAGCAACGCCTGCCAGCTCTGCTGCAGCCCGGAGAGGAAGGGGTTCGCGGGGTCGGCCTGGCCGGGATGCAGCAGCGTGACCGTGATCGGGGACTCCTCGACCATGTTCTTCAGCACCTTCTGCTGCGACAGCAGCGACTCCAGTTCGGACTGGCGCTGGGTCAGCTCGGCCTCGACCTGAGCGATGGCGCTGATCGAGCCGGTCTTGTCCATGAGCAGCCGAATCCGGGCGATCGACTCCCGCAGGGTTCGGATGCGCGCCTCAACGTCCACCACCTGGGTGGTGATGTCCTTGGCCGTGGTGGAGCGGGACTGGAGTTGCCCGATCTTGGCGACCTCGTCCAGCGCCGCGTCGAGTTTCGCCGAGGGCACCGACAACACCAAACGGGACGTGGACGAGCCGGCGTTCGCGCTGGTGGCGATGCTTTCGGACGTCACCATGCCGCCCATGGACTCGGCAAGGTTCCGCAGGCTCGTGGCGGCACCGACCACGTCGGTCACCGTGATGGTGATCGAACCCGTGCGTGAGATCTGACGGGTGTCGCCGGGGCCACCGCCCTCTTCTGGGGCGCCGGGCGCCTCCGGGAGAGGACCGTTGGCCTGGGCGCGAGTAGCGCTGCCGTCGGCCTGGCTCTGGGTGTCCGCCGGCGCCATGGTGGCGGCCGGCGCGACCTCGGTCGCAACTTCGGCCGAACAGCCGGCGACGCCGAACGCAAGCAGGAGAGTGGCGGTGGCGACCAACCGCCGGGGCATGGTGTGCGAGGTGTTCACGCCCTTAACAGGCCCGGGCCACCTCGATCGTTGCAGCCGTTACCAATTCGTTGCCTGCCGTCGCGTTGGGTACGCGGACGGGGTCGGCGGCGCCACTCCCCAGCCCTTCCGCGGACCTCGACGGGTTCCCCGCTGCAGCCGTCGGCCAAGGGCCGAGCCGCATCGCTGGGCTGCACCGCGGGGTTTCGACAAGCTCAACCGCCGCAGCGTCACCGCCGCCAAGCACCACGGCCCACGGCAACTCCCGCCGAGGCCACAACGAGCAGGCCCAACCACTGCCCGGCCCGCACCGCGGGGTTTCGACAAGCTCAACCGCCGCAGTGCCCTCACCACGAAACACCCGCCGCCCGCGGGCAGCTCCCGCCGAGGCCATAACGAGCAGGCCCAACCACCCTTGGCCTGCACCGCGGGGTTTCGACAAGCTCAACCGCCGCAGCAGGGGCCACCACCCTGAAGCACCCGCCACCCGCGGGGGTTCGACAAGCTCAACCGCCGCAGGGTCGCACCCTGAAGCACCCGCCACCCGCGGGCAGCTCCCGCCGAGGCCCACCCGCCAGTCGGCACCGCGGGGTTTCGACAAGTTCAACCGCCGCAGTGCCCTCACCACGAAACACCCGACGCCCGTGGGCAGCCCTCCGCCGGGGCTACGAGCTCAACCGCCGCAGCAGGGCCACCACCACAAACACCGCCACCACGAGACCACCCTTCGACAAGCTCAACCGCCGCAGGGTCGCACCCCGGAGCGGTCCGCAGTGGTCGACGTGCTCAACCGGCCGCGGATGGTCCTTGGCCGGGGTACCANGTCCGGGGCGGATCTTCGCCCACCCGGCCGTCGAGGGCCTCGCGGATCAGGTCCGCGTGGCCGGTGTGCCGGCCGTACTCCTCGATCAGATCCATCACGAAACGCCGCATGCTCGGGTGCGACTCGCCGAAGGACGCGTGGGCCGGCCGGTCCAGACCGCCCTCGGCGAACACCCTGGCGAGCTGGGCTCGCGAACGCTCGACGGCTTCGTCCCAGAGCCGATAGAGGTCCTCGGCGGTATCGTCCGGGGTCACCGTGAACTCCCACTCCTCGGCGTCGACACCCTCGGGCGGCTGGGGGCGGGGCTGTGGCCGCTCACCGAACAACACCCACGAGAACTTCTCGTCCTCGACACGGGCCAGGTGCTTGAGCAGCCCGCCCAACGAGAGCGCGGACGACGGCAGCCTGAAGGCCAGCCCGTCCCGGTCGAGACCATCGACCTTCCAGCGGAACGTCCAGCGGAGCCGGTCGAGTGCACCGGCGACGTGTTCGGTCTCGGTGCCCGCGAGCGGCGGCTCCCAGGGGATGTCGTCCATTCCTCCTCCATCGTCGTCGTCCACGCTAGAGCCGATTGCGGACGAGGTTCGTCCTGCTCCTTGGGAAACCGGGGTGGTGCCGTCGCCCGTCTCCGCCGGAGCTGGGTGGACGGGCTGGCCGGGACACCGCTGTCAGTGGAGAATCTGCCGGGTGGAAACCGCGTTGTTCATGGTTGGCCTGGTGGCCGTCGTGGTGCTGGTGTCGAGCCTCGCGCGCAGGCTGGGCACGTCCGCACCGCTGCTGCTCACCGTCGTCGGCATCGGCCTCAGCTACTTGCCCTGGCTGCCGCTGATCGAAGTCGAGCGCGAGGTCGTCCTGCTGGGCCTGCTGCCGCCGCTGCTCTACGCCGCGGCGATCCGCACTTCACTGATCGACCTGCGGGCCAACATCGGCTCGATCGCGGCCCTCTCGGTCGGCCTGGTGATCTTCACGGCCGTGGGGGTGGGCCTGTTGGTCTGGTGGCTGCTGGGGATACCGCTGCCCCTGGCGCTCGCCTTCGGTGGCGTCGTCGCACCACCGGACGCCGTCGCGGCCACGGCCGTCGCGAAGCGGATCGGGCTGCCCCGCCAGATGGTCACGATCCTGGAAGGCGAGTCGCTGTTCAACGACGCGACCGCCCTGGTCTTCGTCCGGATGGGGTTGGTGGCGCTGGGCACGGCAGTCACCGCCTGGGAGATCGGGCTGCAGTTCCTCTGGGCCGCCGGCGGCGGCATCGCGATCGGCGTGCTCGCCATGATCGTGATCCGGTGGATCCGCGGCCGGGTCAGCGACACCGTCACCGATACGGCGCTGTCCTTCCTGTCGCCGTGGCTGGCGTATCTGCCGGCGGAGGCCGTGCACGCGTCCGGCGTCCTGGCCGTCGTCGTGGCGNGGGTGCTGCTCGGCCACAAGGCGGCCACCTTCCAAAGCGCGCAGTCGCGCCTGGCGGAGCGGATCAACTGGACGACGATCCAGTACATCCTTGAGAACGGCGTGTTCCTGCTGATCGGGTTGCAGGCCCACGCGATCATCGACAACGTCGCGCACGGGGACTACGGCTGGGCCCACGTCACCCTGGTCGGTCTCGCGGTGCTGNGGGCGGTCATCGTCCTGCGGCCGGTGTGGATCCTTGCGACCATGCCGACCTGGCGGCGGGCCGGGGCGTCCGTACGCGACGCCCTGCGGGCAGGGGCGGTGACCTCGTGGGCCGGGATGCGCGGCGTGGTCACGCTGGCCGCGGTGTTCACGATCCCGACGGAGGCACCCGCGCGCGAGTTGCTCGTCCTGCTGGCCCTGGTCGTCACCGCCGGGACGCTCCTGCTGCAGGGGTTCACGCTGCCCTCGGTGGCCCGTGCGCTCGACGTGCGGGCGGACGATCCCCGCGAGGCGGCGCTGCAGCGCGCCACCGTCCTCGAACGGACGATCGACGCCGGGGACGCGCGCCTCAACGAACTGGTGGAGGAGTCGACGCCCCCGATGACGGTCACGGCGCTGAAGGCGGCCTCGACCCGGCGGCGCCACGCCGCGTGGGAGCGCCTCGGCTCGGACCCCGACGTCGAGTCGCCCACCGACGCATACCGGCGACTCCGCCAGGAGATGATCGTCGCCGAGCGCGCCAAGCTGCTGAAGATCCGGGACGCGGGGCTGGTCTCCAGCGAGGTGCTGGACGAGGTGATGTCCGACACCGACCTGGAGGAGTCGCTGATCACGATCTTCAACACCCGCCGGGCCGATTCCCGCGAGGCCATCCTGCGCACCCCGGAGCGCAACCGGGGCGACTGCGAGCACCTGCAGGCGGCCGCCGACTCCTGCCCGACACCGCAGACCCCTGAGGGTTGCGCGGAATGCCTGGCGGCTGGTTCAGCCTGGGTGCACCTGCGTCTTTGCCTGGCCTGTGGCCACGTGGGCTGCTGTGACTCCTCCNCCGGACGCCACGCGACGGGGCACTTCGAGCAGTACGGACACCCGGTGATGCGCAGCTTCGAGCCCGGCGAGGCCTGGCGCTGGTGCTTCGTCGACTCACTGCCCGGGTGAGCCGGAGGGGACTCCTCCCGGCACTTTCCGGGGTGGCTCGGCCGCACCCGTCCCGCTCCTTTCTCCGGGTGGGTCGACGCACGCGTCCCCGCTACTTGCCGGGTGGCTCGGCCGCACCCGTCCCCACGTTTCCCTTGGTGGCTCGACCGCGCCGGTCCGCATGTTGCCCTTGGTGGGTTGGACGCGCGTCACCCGCTACTTGCCGGGTGGCTCGGCCGCGCCCGTCCCCGCCACGTCCCCGGGTGGCCCGGGCGGACCGGTGCCACGCTCTGCCGGGTCGGCAGCCTGGGTCGGACGAACCAAACCCCCGCCGGAGTGGGCCCGGGGCTCCATTGGAGGGGAACTCCCCGTGTCGAGGGGCTCGGATGAGCCGCCATCCTCCTCCACGTCCTCCGGGGCTGCTGCGTCGTAGCCGGCGGTCAGCAGCCGATAGGAGCGTGAGGCGAAGGCGAGCAGGGTGATCGCCAGGCCAGCCACCCCNGAGAGCACGAAGACCAACGCGAGGCCGCGCGCCGTCCCCTCGCCGAGCAGCCAGCCGAATGTGGCCCGGCCCTGCGGGGAGGCCATGTACGGGATCAGCCAGAACTGCGCAACGGGCCCGACCACGAACGCGGTGATCGGCGCCGCCGCCACCTCGACGCTCTGGGCGAAGCCGAACACGCGTCCCTGTTTGGCGTACGGCACCACTCGCTGCAAGACGGTCTGCTCGGCGGCTTCGGCCACCGGGATCAGCGCCATGTAGACCAGGATGCCGCCAGCCATCAGCCAGATGGATTCGCGGATCGTGAACACGATGCCGATCGCCCACATCGCCAGGTTCGCCAAGAGCAGCACCCGCAACGGTCGTGCTCCCAGGCCGCGGGCAGCCACCACCCCGCTACCGATCAGGAAGCCGAAGCTCAGCACCCCCACAACNACGCCCCAGACCTCGACGGAGACCAGGTTCAGCCCGTAGGGATCCATCAACGCGATGAACACCCCGCCGAGCAAGTTGTTGAAGGTCGCGAAGACGATGAGTCCCAACAGACCGGGNGTGCCGAGGATCGCCTCCCAGGCGCCTGCGAAGTCGACCTTCTGGGGAACCCCNTCGGCGTGGGCCACTTCCGGCTCGGGGATCCGGACGGTGAACAGGTGCGCCAGCGACAATCCGGTCAGCAGCACCGACGCCACCACGGTGACGAACATGCCCAACTGCCCCACGGACAACCCACTGAACACCGACGTGACCGCGAAACTGAGCCCCAGCACCATGCCCACCAGACCGTTGGCCCGGTCGCGTCGGCCGTCCGGCACCAGCAAGGTCACGCAGGTGCTCAGCGCCAGCCCGCGCATGCTCTCGACCACGGAGCCACCCAGCACGAGCAGCACGAAGACGATGAAGCCTGGCGAGCCAATGGTGGTGAGTTCCGCCGCCGGTCGGATCAGGTACCAGCCGAGCGCCATCACGTAGGCGACAAGGGAGATCAGGCTGGCGATCACCATCACGCGTTTCTTGCGATGCCGGTCGACGAGCATCCCGAACGGCACGCCGAGGACCGCCAGCAACAGCATGTACGAGCCGCCCACGACCGACGTGGCCAGCACCGACCGGGTCTCCAGATAGAGCCAGAACGTCAGGGCGAACCAGAGGTAGTTGGTGGTGACGTTCGCCAGCGCGGTGTTCGCCAGCACCGCATAGAACGACCGGAGACCGGTGGCGGCTGGTGCCTGGTCACTCGACATCGTGAACCAGCCGATCACGGGCGCCGACGCCTCCGAAGGCCACCAGTCCCCCGACCGCGCGCTGATCGGGCACGCGGACGCCCGGCTGCGGGGTGGTGTCGGTGGGCATCTGGGGTCCTCTCGTCGCAGACGACCCTAACCCGTGCCCCGGACAGTTCTGGGACCCGTGCCCTCTGCACCCGCCCATGGGGCCTCGGGGACGGTGGACGACGGGCGCAGTGCGCACATCCCGTGGGCGCCGGAGCCCGTCCGGGGCACGGGTGAATCTCGGGTTCGGCACCGGATCTCAGGTTCGGCACCGAATCTCGCCTCCCACGGCGAGATTGGGTACCCAGGGCGAGATTGGGTGCCCAGGGTGAGACTCGGTACCCAGGGTGAGACTCGGTGCCCAGGGTGAGACTCGGTACCCAGGGTGAGACTCGGTGCCCAGGGTGAGACTCGGTACCCAGGGTGAGACTCGATACCCAGGAGAGACTCAGTCCCAGGGTGAAAGGGGGATGCCCGAGATGAGTGGCGGTACCCAAGGGTGGAGTCGCTTCGAGACCAGGATCGCTCACCGGGCGAGATCCACGCCGAACAGCCGGCGTCACCGCCCAATCAGGATTCCAGTACCGCCATAGCGGCATTGTGGCCGCCGATCCCGCTGACCCCGCCGCCGCGCCGGGTACCGGCTCCGCACAGCAGGATCCGCTCGTGCGCGGTGGCCACGCCCCACCGCTGCGCGGGGAGTCCNAGCGGCTCGTCCGGCTCCGCCCAGGGCCACGCCAGCGGCCCGTGGAAGATCTGCCCGCCCGGCATCGCCAGCGCCTGCTCCAGGTCCGCGGTGGTCTTCACCTCCAGGCACGGCTCGCCGTTGCCGTCGGTTTCCAGCAGCGGCTCGATCGGCTCACCCAGCACCGAATCCAGGGACGAAAGCACCGCCGCCCGCAGCCGCTGCCGCAACTCGTCGTTGCCGAACCGCCCGACCAGGTCGTCCGGCACGTGCAGGCCGAACACCGTCAGCGTCTGAGCCTCCGGTCCGGGCGCCCGCAGNGCCGGGGCGCCCGCGCGCAGGATCGTCCGGTCGGCCAGTGAGTGGCAGTAGATTTCGCACGGCAGCGGGTCCGGTACGGCTCCGCCGAGCGCCGCCGCGAAGGACGCCTGCAACTGGGTCAGCGACTCGTTGATGTGGAAGGTGCCGCCGAACGCCGCCTGCGGGGCCAGGCCGGGCTGGCGCAGCCCCGGCAGCCGGCGCAACAGCAGGTTCGCCTTCACCTGGGCGCCGCGCGGCCGGGGCACCTCCTCGCCCAACAGGCCGGCCAGCGCCGCGGGNGCGACCCCGGAGAGGATCACGTCTGCGGTCACCCGCTGCTCGTCCTCGCCGACGCGGTAGCGGACCTCGCCGTCCGGGGTCAGCGAGGTCACCGTCGCGCCCGTGACCAGGCGCGCCCCAGCCGCCCGCGCGGCCCGCTCCAGCCCGCCACTGACGACGCCCATGCCGCCGGTGGGCACGTCCCAATCACCCGTGCCGCCACCGATGACGTGATAGAGCAGGCACCGGTTCTGTTCCAGCCCGGGAACGTCCAGGTCGGCGAAGGTGCCGATCAGCGCGTCCGTCGCCACGACACCACGGACGAGGTCGTCGGCAACGGACGAGCGGATCACCTCACCCACCGGCCGTTCGACGAACGCCCCNCAATCCCCTCCCACCAGGGATTTCGCCTGCTCACGGGTGGGCAGCGGTTCGGTCAGGGAGTCGAACAGCCGCCCCGCGAACGATCCGGTCCGGGCGTAGAACGCCGCGAACCCGGCCGCATCGGCCTCGGCCCCGATCGAGGCGAACGACGCCTTCGTGACGGCCGGGTCGGCGTTGTCGATCAGCAGGCCCCGCTCGGTGCCCGGCACCGGGGTGTATGACGAGTACCGCCGCCGCGCCAGCCGGACCTCGATGCCCAGGTCGTCCAGGATCCGCCGCGGCAGCAGGCTCACGAGGTAGGCGTACCGCGACAACCGGGCGTCGACCCCGGGNAAGGCGAGGGCCGACACCGCCGCTCCGCCGAGGTGGGGCAGCCGCTCCAGGAGGGTCACCTCCACCCCNGCCCGGGCCAGGTAGGCGGCTGCCGTCAACCCGTTGTGGCCGCCGCCGACCACGACGACCCGGCGCGGCCGCATCAGCGGGCTCCTCGCGCGAGCATCGCGACGTCCTCAGAAGATGTTCAGCGCGGAGCCGTCGCGGCCGGTGAGCAGCCGCAGCGCCGGCACCGCCTGCTCGTTGCGGACGATCGCCTCCCGNGCCAGTCGGACGGCCAGCGCGAGCCCCTCGTCCGGCAACGCGGGCCGCTGCCCGGTGGCGGCGGCGATATCGGTCCCGTGGACGACCAGCTCGAACACCCGGGTGCCGAGGAACTCCGACAGCGGCATGCCGCCGAACCGCGTGGGCACCGCCGGATCGTCCGCCGGCAGCGCGCGCAGCATCTCGTCCCGCAGGGCGGCGAAAGCGGTCGCCGGGTCGTCCCCCAACTCGGCACCGGCCACGACCCCGCGCTCGGCGACCCCCACGTGCAGGACGGGGTCGGCCCGGTGGGCCGCCGCGAGGTAGTCGGCCGCGGTCGCGAGCGTCACCTCCGCGGACGGCTCGGCCAAGTACTCGGTCACCGTCACGAACGCCCGGCCCGTGTGCCCGACCAGCCCNCGTACATCCCAACTGCCGAGGCCCGGGTTGTCCCACTGGTCCGGCCGAATCGCCTTCACCAGATGCACGACCGCGTCGGCGGTGGCCAGGTAGACCTGCTTGTTGTCCATGGAGACACGCTAGCCGGTCGTCGCCGCTGCTTTCGTCCTCGAAGCCGCCCTCGACGAGCACGCGGCCGGCAGCGCAGTTCCACAACAAACGCCGCCGTACGGCGCTCCCGGCCGGCCTCCGGCAGCTCGCCCGGAGCCGGCCGCGGCAGGCCGAAGTTTGTGGGAACCCGACAAGCGGCCGGGCGTTCCGGTGCCAACCGGGCGGGTGGAAGTTGGCGGAACTCGCCAGCCCGCACCTCCCTCGGGGTGGGGTCTGGGGGTCTCACGGAGGGTTGGCGAAACCAGTCAGGAGCGACCAGTCCTAAGGTATGTCCGACAAGGCGTTGATCCTGCCCGACAATGGATGCGCCGGGGCGCGAGAGATGGGGTCGGACGAGGTGTCACAGGACGTGAACCGCTACTCCGCGCTGCTGCCCGGAGCCGCCCGCACGGCCGCCCAGTTGCTCATCATGAAGCCGTACATCTGGTCGGCGTTGCACGTCCACGAACACGGCCGCCGCAACCTCGACGGGCTGAAGCCCCCGTTCATCGCGATCGCGAACCACTCCAGCCACCTGGACGCCCCGCTGATCATGGGCGGCCTGCCCCGCCGGCTGAGCCGCAACCTGGCCGCCGGCGCCGCCGCCGACTATTTCTTCGACAAGTGGTACACCTCGATCCCGACGGTGCTGTTCTTCAACTCCTTCCCGGTCGACCGCAAGGGCCTGCGCAACCGCAAGGGCATGGCCGGCGTGCTGCTCGAAGCAGGCATCCCGCTGCTGCTGTTCCCGGAGGGCACCCGCTCAAGGACGGGGGCCATGAAGGGCTTCACCNCCGGCCACGCCGCGTTGTCGATCAGCCGGAACGTGCCGGTGCTCCCGATCGCCCTGGTCGGCGCCTACGCGGCCATGCCGTACGGGGCCCGGACGCCGGTGCCGGGTCGTCCGGACGTCCACATCGTGTTCGGGCGGCCGCTGAAGGCCGCTCCGGGCGAGATCGCCCACCAGTTCGCCGACCGTCTCCACCGCTACGTGGTCGAGATGCACGACACCACGGCCCGTGCCTACGGGATGCCGACGCAGGCCGACTTCCACCGGGCGGTCGCGCTGCGGAAGGCCGCTACTGCGCAGGCGGAGGCCCAGGAGGCCGCCCGCGAGGCGGCCAAGGCACAGGAAGCGGCCGAGGCGGAAGCTGCGAAGGCCGAGGAGGCCGCCAAGGCCCAGGCGTCCGCCGGCGCCGCGACCAAGGACGGCGCCGAGGCCCCTCCGGACTGACCCGGGTGGCTCCGGATCGCCAACTCTCCACCCGCTGGCGGCCCCGGACCTGTCATGATGAGCCCGTGCTGCGTCGCCTGCCCCTCATCGGCGTGGTCGTCATGATCGGTTCGATGGCCATCCCGTGGACGGCCTATCAGGAGGCGCCCCTGCCCCCGCGCTGGGCGGTGCAGGAGGCGCTGCGGGAGCGCGGCTGGGGCCTCGTCCTGATGGTGGCGCTGGTGGCCGCCGGCGCGGCGCTGGTGCTCCGGCCGGCCGGCCTCGCCATCGCCTCCGCCACGCTCGGGTTCCTCGCCGCGGTCCAGACGGCCCTCGCGGTCCCGCAGCCGATGTACAACGCCCTGGGCCGGGACAAGAACGGCCAGTTCTGGGAGGTCATGGATTTCGCGGCGCCCACCCAGGCGGCGTGGCTGTTCGTCCTCGGGGCCGGCGTCGTCCTGGCCGGCACCATCCTCGGGCGGCGGACGAACCGGGCCGGCGCCGGGCCGGCTACCCCAGCGCCGGCACCTCCGCCAGGGTGACCGTCCGCTTCCGCAGGACGGCCGCCGCGCTGGCGATCACCGCCGCCAAAGCCCAGCCGACCAGGGTGAACGCCGATCCGGCGGCCCCGGANGAATCGGTGAGGATCGCGCGCAGGCCGTCCAGCGCCGGCGTGACCGGCGAGAACGGACGGACGGCATCGAAGAACACCGGCACGGCCGAGGTGACTGCGCTCGCCGCCCCGATCACCGCGAACGCGACCGCGACCAGGCGTCCGGCGAAGCCGAGCCAGGCCGCCAGGGCGTGGTTGACCGCCACGAAGGCCAACGCGGCCAGCACCATCAGCCCCAGGACGGCGGCGATCTTGACCGGGCCGAGCCCGAGCACCGCCGCGCCGATCGCGGTCAGGACCAGCGATTGGGCGCCCGCGACGATCACGCCGGGNGTCAGCGCCTCCCACAGCAGCGCCGCCGACGACTTGGTGGACAGCGCCAGACCCGGCTTGATCGCGGCGATCACGGCGTAGGTGGCCAGGGCGCCGAGCCACAGCGACAGGATCAGCAGCAGGCTCGCCAGGGCCGTCGTGGGCGAGGTGACGGTGTCGAGGTTGGTCGTCTGGATCGGCGAGGCGACCACCTTGGCCAACTGCTCCCGCTCATCGGCGTCGTAGTTGGGGAGCTTCGAGGCCCCTTGGCGAGGCCGTCGGCGAGCTTGTGAGTCCCGTCGGCGAGCTTGCCGGCGCCGCCGTTCAGCGCGACCAGGCCGTCCGCGAGTTGACCTGCGCCGCCCGCGGCCTGGTCGACCCCGGTGGTGTAGGCCGACACGCCCCCGACAGCTGGCGCGCGCCGGAGGCCAGCTTGGCCGCCCCGCCGGCCGTCTTGGCGATCCCGCTCGTGAGCGCGGGCATGCCTGCCGCCAGGGCCTTCGTCCCGGANNGACCAGTTGGCCGCCCGCGGACTTCAGCAGCGCGAGTTGCTGCGCCGCGGCCGCGGCCTCGGCCTGGCTGGGCAGCATCGCCGCGAGCTGGGTGCGGAAGTCGGTGACCCCGGCGGCGTAGGCGTCCGTCCCGTCGACCAGATCCTGGCTGCCGTGCGCGGCGACGCTCAGCCCGGCCCCCATGCCGGCGTAGAACGCCTGGCATTGTTCGGGGTGGCGAACGGGCAGTCGACCCCGGTCTGCGTCGGATCCTTCGCCAGCNGACGCCATCGTGCCCTGGTAGGTCGCGGCGCCTGCGGCGAGGCGCTTCGCGCCGGCCACGAGCTGATCCACCCCCGACACCAGTTGGGGCAGTTCGGCGGCCTGCGCCTGGGTCGAGGCGATGAGCTTGTTCACCCCGGCCACGTACTGGGCGGTCCCGGAGGCGAGCTTCTTGCTGTCGGACGGGAGGCCGGCGGTCTTCTTCTTCATCGTCGTCAGCCCGCCGGCCAGTTGGCTCGTGCCGTCGGCGAGCTGTGCGGCCCCGGAGCGCAGCTGCCCGGAGCCCGCCGACAGCCGGCCCATCCCGTTCTCGAGTTCCCGGGCACCGGACGAGGCCTGCGCCACCCCGTCGTGCAGCTTCGCAGCCCCGTCGGCCAGCTTGGCCGCCCCGTCGGCGACGGTGGTGAACTGCTTGCCCATGTCGTTGAAGCCCACGTAGATCCGGTCCAGGTAGGCGGTGGTGAGAGTCTCGTTCAGCGTCTTCGCCGCGGCGTTGGCGATCACCGTGCCGAGCATCCCGTCCGCGAGCCCCGCGACGGGCGAGGTCAGCACCTGGATCGTGGCCTGTTCGGCGTCGCCCACGTCCTTCGAGCCGTAGGAGGTAGCGGCCTTCGAGAAGTTCTCCGGGATCACCACGACGGCCGCGTAACGGCCCGACTGCAGGCCCGGGTAGGCGTGAGCCTCGTCCGCGAGCACCCAGGTGAAGTTCTGGTGGCGCTCGCCGTCGACCAGGTTGGCGCTCAGTTGCCGGCCCAGCGGGACCAGTTGGCCGTCGATGGTGACGGCCTCGTCCAGGTTCACCACGGCGGCCTCGACCTTGTGCAGGCGGTCGTCGGTGTTCCAGGTGCCCCACAGGAAACCNCCTGCGACAAGCACCGGGACCAGGATCAACGCGAGGAACAGCGACAGCTTCTTAGACATGGACGGCTTCCTTCTCCAAGCGGAGCACCCGGGCGGGCCCGGGCAGGACATCGGAAAGATCGGCGCCCGGCGCGTGCGCCACGATCGCGGCGCGGCCGGACGAGGCCGCCACGGCTGCCAGCGCATGGGCCAGGCGGCGGCGCGGCGGTCCGCTGAACTGGTCGGCGTTGTCGACGACCAGCACGGGACCGGTGAAGGTCTTGAGCGGTTCCCGGACCGACGGTGAGGCGTAGGCGACCGCCCGGCGCACCTGCGAGGCCTGCTCGGGCAGGACCAGCCCCGCGACCTTCACCTCGCCCGATTCGGGGACGAAGCGGCCACCGAGGGCCAGCAGCAGCGCGCGCCGGGCGGTGGCGTCCCCTCGACCAGCAGGACCTCGCCGGGCGCGACGCTCACGTCGACCCCTCGAACTGCCCCGCGGCGCTCAGGCCCTCGGCGTGGACGAGTTGCCCGTCCGCGGCCGGCCAGTCGGCCAGCGACAGCTGGTGGGCCAGCGTCTCGCCCTCGACGTCCATCACCGGCAGCCGGCGCTCGATCCAGCGCGGCAGCCACCACGAGCGCGCCCCCAGCAGCTTCATCACCGCCGGTCCGAGCGTCATCCGGATCAGGAACGCGTCCAGGGCGACGCCCACCGCGAGGCTGAACGCGATCGGTTTGATCAGGCCTTCGCCGGCGGGGACGAAGAACGCGAAGACCGCGAACATGATGACCGCCGCGGCCACCACGACCTTCGCCGAGTGGACGAACCCGTCCTCGACCCAGGTGGTGGTGTTGCCGTGCACGTACTCCTCGCGCATCCGGGAGACCAGGAACACCTCGTAATCCATGGCCAGGCCGAACAGGATGCCCATCAGGATGATCGGCAGGAAGCTGATCACCGGCTGGGTCTCGTGGAGGTTGATGACCTCCTTGAACCAGCCGAGGTTGAACACCAGCGCGGTCGCGCCGAACGCCCCGCGACGCTCAACAGGTAGCCCAGCGCTGCTTTGAGCGGCACCCAGATCGACCGGAACACCAGCATCAGCAGCACGAACGACAGGCCCATCACGAAGATCCCGAAGGGCAGCAGCGCGTCGCTGAGCCGCTGGGTCACGTCGATCTGGACGGCGGTGCTGCCCGTCACGGAGGTGTCGATGCCCCACTCGCTCAGCCAGGCGTCGTGCCGGGCGCGGAGCCGGTGGACAAGCTCGGCGGTCGCCGGGTCGTCCGGTCCCGTGGTGGGGACGATCTGGATCAGCCCGGTGTCGGCGTTCTCGTTGGGGGTGGCGACCGTGACCGCCTCGACCCCGGGGATGGTGAGGATGTCGTCGCGCAGCCCGTCCATGATCCCGAGCGGGTCGGTCGACTCGACGATCGTCCCGGTGATGATCAGCGGGCCGTTGTGACCGATCCCGAACTCGCGGCTGATCAGATCGAACGTCACCCGGTCGATGCTGCCCGGCAGGCTGCGGCCGGAGTTCGGCAGTGCCAGCGCCAAGTCCTTGGCCGGGTAGGCCAGCGCGCCCAGCACCGCCACGACGAGGACGATCGTCAGCACAGGGAACTTCGTGACCACGTTCACCCACCAGCGGGAGGGCCCGCTCGCCGAGGCCGCGGCCCCGTGCAGGCCGGTGGGCGTGGCGGCCCCGTCCTCGTCCGGCGTCGCGGGAGGGGCCGCCTCGTCAGCGGCTGCCTCGACCGGGGCCACCGCGCGGGCGGAACGGCTCCGGCGCGGGGCCCGTGGCCGCAGCCGGCCTCCGGCGAAGCCCAGGAACGCCGGCAGCAGCGTAAGCGCCAGCAGCACCTCGATCGCGACCCCGACCGCGGCGAAGGTGCCCATGATGCCCAGGAACGGGATGCCCGCCAGCGACAGCCCCACCAGGGCGATCACCACGGTGAGCCCGGCGAACACCACCGCCGACCCCGCGGTGGCGACGGCCCGGGCCGCCGACTCCTCGACCTCCAGGCCGGCGGCCAGCTGGTCGCGATGCCGCGAGACGATGAACAACGCGTAGTCGATGCCGACGGCCAGCGCCAGCATGATCGCGAGGATGAGCGTGGTCGAGTTGATGCTCACGACGTTGGCGCTCAGCATCGTGACGGTCACGATCAACCCGACGCCCAGCACCGCGGTGCCCACGGGCATCAGGGCCGCGATCACCGATCCCAGGACGACCAGCAGGACGACCAGCGCCACCGCCAGGCCGATCGTCTCCACGACGCTCAGCTTCGGCAGGTGGACGCTGTAGACCTCACCGCCGAGGTGAACCTCCGAGCCGGGGATCAACTGCGCCATCCGTTCGGCGGCCCACAGCAGTTCCTCGCGCTGGGAGTCGGGGAAGGTCGAGATCGTCCCGGACACCCGGATCGCGGCGAGCGCCGCGTGGCCGTCCGGGGTGATCTTGCCCTTGATGTGCTTGTTGTACGGGGACTGGACGCCCTTGACGAAGGGCAGCGCCTCGATCTCGGCGAAGCCCTGTTCGACCTTGTCGCGGAGCGCTTTGTCGCGCAGCGAGGCGCCCTCGGGCGCGATCACCAGCAGTTGGGCGGACGCGTCCGCGGCTTCCGGGAAGGTCATCCGCAACTGATCCAGGGCCTTCTGCGAGCTGGCACCGGGGATCCGGAACGCATCGTCGAACGTGCCGCGGCCCAGCGCGGTGCCCAGGCCGAGGACGGCCAGCACGACCAGCCACAGGGCCAGCACGCGGCCGCGGTGGCGGTAGCACGCGCGTCCGATCCGGTAGAGCAACGAGGACATCCGACTCCCATACACACTCGTATTCGATACGAGACTGTATCCGATACAGAGGTGTATTCAAAGTGCTAGGCTGACCGCGGAGGGTGGAGTGAGCGAACAGGTGAGTGCGCGCCGGGCGCAGACGCGGGAGCGGCTGATGGACGCTGCCATCGTCCTGTTCGCCGAGAAGGGCGTGCTGGCGGCCAGCGTCGAGGAGATCTGCGAGCAGGCCGGCTTCACCCGCGGCGCCTTCTACTCCAACTTCGAATCCAAGGACGACCTCTGCGTCGCGGTCATGCACCGCCAGGGCCAGGACAGCCTCCGGGCCACCCAGGAGGCCACCGCGTCCGTGGCCGCCGAGCCCCGTCCGGCGACACCGACGCGCTGATCGATCGGGCCGTCCGGGTGTTCATCAGCGCCCAGCCCACCGACACCGCCTGGATGATCGCGCACGCCGAACTCCGGCTCTATGCCGCCCGCAACCCCGCGATGCGGGAGGGCCTGATCGCGATGAAGGAGCAGATGGGGGCGGCGATCGCCGAGGTGTTGACCGCGGCGCTGGATCGCGTGGGCGCCCGGCTCACCGTCCCGCTGGATCAGGCATTCGACGTCCTGCACGGGGTGTACGAGCACGGCGCGCTCAGCGCCATCATCGACGGCGTGCGGGCCGACGAGGAGCGCGGAGCCCGGCTGGCGGCCGTCCTGCGGGCGATGATCACCACCGAGTGCGCCTGCTGAGCGACTGACTGCGGCGTTGACCACCGACTACGGTGGTCAACCGCACACTCACCGGGACGGCGGGGTCCAGTCGGGATCGACCTCGAGGAACTGGGCGGCCAGCCCGTCCAGCGCGACGGCGTGCAGGGTCCACTCGCGCAGGCCACCGCCGGGACCGGTGGGGCGGTCCAAGAGCGTGGGCGCCCCGAACAACTGGACGTCCAGCGAGACGCCCTGGCCGATCGCCACCGCGGCGTCGGCGCACCAGGTGCTGGCCTGCTCCAACGTCCAGTCGGGGTTCGCCGCGCGCAGGCCGAGCCCTCGACCGCCGGACGGATCAGCCCGTCCCGGATCGACACGGCGGCGCTCTGCCGAGCCTCGCGCAGGGCGGCGACCAGTTCGCTGTGAACCTCCCCTGGGACGACATCACGCGCGCCCAGATGGCCACGAAGACCCGCCATAGCGGGTCGGCGTTGCTCGCCTCGAAGGAACTGCGCCCGACCGCTCGGACGTACTCGGCGAAGGCGAGGCGCCGGCTCGCCACCGAGGACACGTCGGCCTCCGCCAGCGTCCGCCGCACCTGTTGTTCGACCTCGGGCACCTCGAAGGTCGTGGCGGCCCAGGTGCGCAGGGCGTGGATCTCCAGGTCGGTCTGGTAGTGCCGCTGCGAGGCCCACAGTCGGCCGGGTCCCAGCAGCGATCCCTTCGTGGCTCGGGGCAGCCCCGCCGCCTCGATGTGATCGAACACGTCCGCGAACGTCGGCGCCCCTGCAGCCAGCCCGTTGTCCCGCAACAGCGCCAGACCGTGTTCCAGCATCAGCGCGCGCAGCACCGGTAACGCACGGTAAACCCTGGTCACGGCGCCTCCTCCAGGGACTCTACCGAACGGTCAGCCGGACGTCTCCGGCCCCAGATCCGCGTTGAGGTGCTTCAGCGCCTCCCGCTTCGAGAGGCCGGACAGCCCGGGATGGGCGACGACGAACGCCCGCACCCAGTCGGGATCGGTGGTGGCGTACTGCCGCAGCGCCCAGCCGATCGCCTTGCGGGCGAAGAAGTCCGGGTCGGGGATGCTGGGGACGATGCAGTCGGCGAGCAGCACCGGGTCCGTGCGCTCCTTGAACGTCAACTGGGACAGGATCGCGCTGCGCCGCACCCACAGGTCGTCGTCGCGGGCCCAGCCGCGCAGGACGGGGCCGACCTCGTCCGGATGCCCCCGGAGCACGGCGCCGACGCAGTGGGAGGCGATTTCGTCCACCACGTCCCACCAGGCCCCGGAGACGATCAGCCGCCGCAGCGTCGGCAGGTTGCCCTGATCGTCCGCCCACTGCCGATAGAGCCGATGCCGCAGCAACCCGATGGCGGCGTACCGCTCCTCGCGATGCGTGGCGGCGGCCCACACCTCGTCGACGGCGGCAAGCCACTCCGCGCGCGTCCGGAACCGGTGCTGGGCCCAGATGCGGTTGGTGATCGTGCGCACCTCCGGCATCGGCGAACCGTAGTAGGGCAGGGCCGACTTCATGTAGCGCTGGGCGGCCGCGGCCCGCGTCGGGCAGGCGCGGGCGGTGAACTCCGCCCGCAACGCGGCCAAGGCCTGCTCGGCGACCATGGCTCCAGTCTCGCTCAACTGGCCCACCGGCCGGTGAAGAACAGCCACGCCCAGCCCAGCAGCGCCAGCACCGCCGCGCCGATGGCGAGCGCGAGCAGGACGACCCGCAGCACGCGCCGCCACGAGACGGCGTCCCACCAGCGCGCCCCGGTGCCTTCGGCGAGCAGGAGGAACAGCGGGAACCACAACAGCACGGCCCGGTTCACCGAGAAGAACCAATACGAGAAGGAGAAGACCACCACCTGCAGCCCCACCCAGGTGGCCTCCGCCCAGCGCCGCCGGACGAGGCACGCCACCGTGACGCCGAGCCCCACCGCCATCGAGACGATCTCGGCGCGGAACACCCACGACCACTCCGGGAACGCCGGGTAGGCCGTGCTGGTCGCGGCGGCGTAGGTGTTGGCGAACGAGTCCCAGGGCCACGTGAAGCCCCGCGCCCAGCCGGACGCTTGGGCGTCGTACCACGCCGTCCAGCTGCCCGTGGTCAGGAACAGGAACAGCAGGTAGGCCCCCAGCGTGACCACGGGGACGCCCAGCCAGGCGNNAGCGCGCGCCAGCGGGCCGGCCACGCCGGCCGCTCCCCGCCGGGCGGGCNNACCGCGCCCGAACCGGCCCGTCAGCGCCAGGACGGCCAGCGCGACCACGAGGAACACCCCGGACACCCGGACGCTGCACGCGAGCGCCGCCAACCCCGCGGCGGCCGCCCAGCGACCCCGCAGGGCCCGTTCCCACGCCCAGAAGGCCGCGGCGCAGAACGCCGACTCGGTGTACGGCACGGCCGTGAACACCGTGGTGGGTACCAGCAGCCACGCCACCGCGGCGACCGTGCCGCCCAGCCGGTACAGGGCGGCCGCCGCGGCCGCGGAGCCGGCCAGCGCCAGCCCCACCCCCACCCACAGCAGCGGCAGCCCGAGGGACGAACCGGCCCGCAGCAGCAGNGGCCACCCGGGGAAGAAGGCGATGTCGTTGGCGGCCGCGTAGCCGTTGCGGGCGATGCCGAAGAAGTGCTGCACGTCCCAGTTGGCGAGCAGGTCCAAGGCGGTGCGGCCCGAGGTGCGGGCGACGAGCAGGGCCACCAGGATCAGCAGCAGCCGGGTCCCCAGCCAGGCCTGGACGACCAGGCGCGGCCCGTCCGCCCGGCGCGTGGCCGGCCCGGCCGGAGCGGGTTCCGCGACCCGGGCTACCGCAGCCACGGCNAGGCGGCCCAGCCAGCGGGCGTCCGGCGCCTCCTCCAGCACCCCACCNGTGGGGTCGTCCCGTCCGTCCGCGCGCAGGGGGTCGTGCCGAGGGTTGACGATGTCCCAGATGACCCGGCCGGCGATCCACAGCTGCACCCCGATCCGCAGTAGCACCGCCGCCCAGTACATCCGGTCCTGGTCGCCGCCACCGGGCGACAACGTGCCCGCGAGGTGCCCCCAGATGGCCATGAAGTAGAGCAGTTCGGCGATGCTGAACAGCGCCCAGTCCAGCCATTTCGGCCGGGCCAGGACGACCAGGGGCAACAGCCAGAGCACGTACTGCGGCGAGTACACCTTGTTCAGGACGAGGAACCAGACCACCACCAGGTAGAGCCCGGCGGCCAGCCGCGGCCGTCGCGGTGCGAACAACAGCAGCAGGCAGACCAGCCCCACCCCGAGCACCAGCAGCACGGAGTTGGCCAGCGACACGTTGCCGACCGGGTGCCCGGCCAGGCTCAGCACGTACCAGATCGAGCCCAGGTCGGCCCCGCGGTCGACGTTGAACGTCCAGAAGTAGAGCCAGCCCTTGGGGCTGATCAGGTAGACCGGCGCGTTCACCGCGACCCAGGTGACCAGCGTCGCGCCGGCGGTGATCGCGAACTCGCGCAGCCTGCGCGCCCGCAGGCAGAGCACCGCCAACGGCACCAGGAACAGGACGGGGTACAGCTTCGCGGCGATCCCGAGGCCGATCCACACCCCCGCCCAGCCGGGCCGGCGCCGCGACCAGGCCAGCACCGCCAGCGAAGCGAAGGCGACCACCATCAGGTCCCAGTTGATGAAGCCGGCGGTCATCACCGCGGGCGAGATCGCGATCATCAAGGCGTCCCAGGGCCGCGGCAGTTTCAGGTGGGCCCACAGCAGCACCAGGAAGAAGGCGAACATCAGCAGCGCGGTGAAGCCGCTGAACAACTGCGCGGTGTTGGACACCACCTCGTCCGGCAGCTCCGGGCCGACCTGCCCGCCGAGCAGCAGCGCCACCTGCCGGGCCAGCTCCATCAGCCCNCCGATGAGCACCGGGTACTCCACGTCGGCGCTGATGAAGGGGATCTTCCCGTCTTTCAGCCCCCGGGCGTAGAACAGCGGCAGGACGTCGGAGTAGCACATGGCCGTGTAGACGTCGGCGCCCAGCCGGCAGGGCAGTTGCCGCAGCATCAGCACCAGCCAGGACAGCGTGCCCAGCAGCATCACCCACGGCGTCGGGTTGAACCACAGGCCGCGGGCCACGGCACGTCGGCCGACCCGTCCGCCGAGGAGGCGGTTCAGGGTCAGCGTGGTGTCGGGCACCCCTCACCTTAGGACGAGGTCGTCGGTTTGGGGGCCTTGCTCTGCGCCGCTTGGCTGGTCGACCCCTTCGTGGGTTCGGTCGACGTCGGCTGATCGGTCGGCGCCGTGGAGGGGTCGGTCGGCTGGCTCGGCTGGGTCGTGGTGGGATCGGTGTTCGGCTTGGCGGACTTGGTCGGCTTCGGCTTGTCGGGCTTCGCCGTCGGCGTCACGGTCGAGGTCCGCTTGGTGGGCGGATCCCAGCCCTCCTGCGGCAGGCCGGCCTGCGCGACCTTCATGTACGCCAGCCACGTCGACAGGGGCGGGCCGCTGCCGAAGAAGCCCGGGTAGTAGTCGTCGAGGTTGTCGGTGCCCTGGTCACCGGCCACGTACATGACGGCGGTCGAGATCTGCCGGGTGTAGCCGACGAACCAGCACGCCTGGGTCTTCGAGTCCAGCCCGTCCCGGACGTAGTAGGTGCCGGTCTTGCCGGCCAGCGGGTAACCCAGCGCCGAGGCGCGGGCGCCCGTGCCGTCCGAGGTCACGTGGGTGAGCGCGTAGTTGACGTCGATCGCGACGTCCTCCTCGATCGTCTGCTCGGGCTGCACCTGCGCCTCGTAGAGCACCTTGCCGGCGGAGTCCTTCACCTGACGGACGACGTGCGGCGAGACCGACTTGCCGTTGTTCGCGAAGGTCGCGAACCCGGCGGCCTGGTGCAGCGGGCTGACCTGCGGCCGCCCCAGGGCNGCCTGCCGCGCGTCCGGCTTCCAGTCATCGGCGTTCGGCAGCCCGGCGTCGTGCGCGGCGGTCAGGGCCGCCTCACCCCCGTTCTCGATGCTGAACAGCATGTCGACGTAGGCGGTGTTGACCGAGTGGGTCGTGGCGTCCAGCAAGGTGATGGAGCCGTACGAGGCGCCGCCGGCGTTCGTGACCGGGGTCGTGTTGCCCGGCGGGGTCCAGGAGTTGCCGTTGAACCGGTCGCTGAGGGTGAGCCCGTTGCGGAGGCCGGCGACGAGGGCGTATGGCTTGAAGGTCGACCCGACGGGGCGGTTGGTGGTCGCCCAGTTGCGCGAGTTCTTGATGAAGTCCGGGCCGCCGTAGAGGGCCAGCACCTCACCGGTCGCGTTGTCGATCGACGCCAACGCGGCGTGCAGGTTCCGCGCCTTCTTGGTGTTGCCGCGGACGGTCTGAAGGGTGAGGGTCTGGGCCGCCTCGACCGCGGCGTCCTGTGCCTTGGCGTCGAAGCTGCTGATGATCTTCAGCCCNCCGCCGCTGATCTGTTCCTCGGTGAACCCATTGGCCTTGAGTTCGCTCTCCACCATGTTGAGCAGGAAGCCCTTCGGCCCGCCGAGGCGGGAATCCTTCGCCACCTTGGGGAACTTCGGCAGCTGCCAGTAGATCTGGCTCTTCTGCGCCTCGGTGAGCTTGCCCATCTCGACCAGGCCGTTGATCGCGTACTGGTAGCGCTCCAGCAGGTCCGCGGCGGCCTTGCTGCCGTTGGCGGGGTCGAGGCCGCCCGGGTTGTTGATGATCGAGGTGAGGGCGACGGCCTGGGCGAGGTTGAGCTTCTTGGCCGCCTTGTCGAAGTACGCGCGGCTGGCCGCCTCGATGCCGTACGCACCTCGTCCGAAGTAGACCGTGTTCAGGTAGCCGCTGAGGATCTCCTCCTTGGACATCTCGTTGCCCATCTTGGCGGCCAGCAGGATCTCGGTGAACTTGCGGGTGAACGACCGCTCCTGGGAGAGGTACATGATCTTGATGTACTGCTGGGTGATCGTGGAGCCGCCGCTGGCGTAGTCCTCACCCTTGGTGACCAGGGAGAACGCCGCGCGGAGCATGCCCGGGATCGAGATGCCGGGGTCGGTCCAGAACGTCCGGTTCTCACCGGCGACGATGGCGTCCTTCACGTTCTGCGGGATGTCCTTGTAGGCCAGCGTGACCCGGTTCTGGATCGAGAAGCTGCCCAGCTGGGTCTTGCCGTCCTTGAAGTAGACGAAGGACGTGTTGGTCTGGAAGTCGGCGTTGGGGTTGGGCAGCGCGACGGTGGCGTACGCCACGCCGAGCCCGGTGCCCGCGGCGAGCAGGACGACCAACAGGCCGATCCCGCTCCACAGGAAGAAGCGACGCCAGCCACTGGGCTTGGACTTGCGCGCGGTGGAATTCTTCGCAGCCACGGACGGGCCGGTGGCCCGCCTGGGTGTTCTAGCCATAGATGTCCTCGACGGTCTGTTGACGACGGGGCGGACGGCGCTTGACACCGTCCCCGAGAAGATAGGAGAAGGTCATGTGGTTCCAGCCACAGTCGAGGCAGACCTCGACGACGCGGACCTTGAACTCACCGAACTCGTTCTGCATCTCGTTCAGTTCGGCGGTGGATTTGATGCGCCCCGAGTACTGACCCAACTGCTCGCCGAACACGTAGTTGAGCGTCACCAGCGTGCTCTTGTTGCAGATCGGGCACGCGGTGCTGCTGGGCTCGCCATGGTGGCGGGCGGAGCGGATCAGGAGGGGGTCGGCGTCGCAGATGTCCTGCAGCGTGAGGGTGCGCAAGGGCGCCGCAACGCCTCAAGAGTGCTTCGGCGTTGCAGCGCGTAATCGACCACCTCGCGCTTGGACCACACGCATTCAAGGGTAGATGGCGGTTACCGACAGGTCGAACCGGGACGGTCGATCCGCCTGTGACTAGGGGCTCGGTTGCGGCCGTGCAGCCCGGGAGGATGCGCCACGACTCGCGGTGACTGTTTGGCGCCGCGCGTTGGGGACGGGCTACAACAGCCGGCGGAGGGCGTCGGGATCGCCGTCGATGGTGATCCCCGACGCCGCAGCCGCCGCCAGCGGCACGGCCCGGGTCACGAGTCCCACCAGGGCGGGTCCGGGGCCGGTGACGACCGCGGCCGGAACAACCTCCGGACGGCAGGGCCCGACCGCCACGCCGGTAGGCTCCCCGCCGCCCCCGCGGTGGCGTCGAAGCCGTCGCGCAGCTCGCCGAAGCGGACGGTCATGGGTGGCTCGCCGGGCCGTCCGNTCCCGCAGGAGGTAACGGGCGGGCATGCTCAGCCAGTGCATCTGGAAGGCCGCGTCGGCCGGGGCCTCGGCGACGGTCGGGGCGCCCCACTTGAGCAGTTCGCGGACGACGCCGTCCAGGGCCCGCCCGCGCTCGGTCAGGCGGTACACGTTGCCCGCGGCCGGGCGCGGGGCCGGTTCGCGCGTCAGGACGCCGTGACCCTCCAACTCGCGCAACCGCTGGCTGAGCAGGTTGGGCGCGATGCCCGGGAGTCCCGCCTGCAGGTCGGTGAACCGGGCCGCGCCGATGATCAGCAGTTCGCGGACGATCAACAGCGTCCAGCGGTCACCCACGACGTCGAGGGCACGGGCTACCGAACACAGCTGGCCGTAGGACTTCACTAGGTATCTTGACTTTCTCTAGTACTTCTTAGACATTGTATTGCACAAGCTCGAGCGAATGGAGCAGACATGCCGCACCTCACCGCCGCCGCGCCGGCCGTCCTGCACGATTACTACCGCGTCCTCACGTCCGGGAGCGACGCCTACGCCGAGGGGCCGCGCTGCGGCCGTTGTTGTCGGCGCACCTGGACTTCACTGGCCCTCTCGCCGGACATCGTCCGGATTCGACGGAGGGGTTCGTGCGCGGCGTGGCGGGGTTCATCGCCACGGTGCAGGACCTGACGATCCTGCGCGAGGTGCACGGGGACGGCGCCTCCGCTGTGCTCTACGACGCGACCATGCCTGGCGGCGTCGTCCGGTTCGCCGAGTTCTTCACCTTCGCCGACGGCGTGATCGACTCGGTGGCCCTGCACTACGCCGGCGACGACTACCTGGCCAAGGGCGGCCGCTGATGACCGCCGCCCCGCTGCGGGACGAGTTGGCCGCCCGGATCCGCGCCGCGCTGCCCGAGGCTGCCGAGGTGCGCGAGGTCGGCATGTTCGGTGGGCTCGCCTTCATGGTGAACAGACGGTTGGCCATATCCGCGGGACGCGCCGGCGACCTGCTGGTACACGTGGAACCCATCCGCCACGCGGAGCTGCTGGAGCAGCCCGGTGCCCGGCCCGCCGAGATGGGCAAAGGACGGACGATGGGCCCGCGCTGGCTGCGGGTGGGCCCGGACGGCCTCGAGACCGACGACCAACTAGCGGCCTGGGTGGCCGAGGGCTCCGCACCGGGACGTGATCCCGGCGGGCAGGCTTGGCCCTGCGTCCCCGGCGGTCGAGCCTGTCGAGACCCCGGGGCACACACCGGCGGGCGAGCCAGGCATCCCGACGGTCGAGCCTGTCGAGACCCCGGGGCACACACACCGGCGGGCGAGCCAGGCATCCCGGCGGTCGAGCCTGTCGAGACCCCGGGGCACACACGCCGGCGGGCGAGCCAGGCATCCCGGCGGTCGAGCCTGTCGAGACCCCGGGACCCTCGCCGTGTTCAATCCGACCGAATGAACGGCCCACAAAGGCCCCTTTCGAGGCGATATCGGGCATTGATTCGGTCAGATTGCACCAGGCACCCCGGCAGGCCAGACCCCGTGCTCCCCGGCGGTCGAGCCTGTCGAGACCCCGGGAACACTGACCCGCCCACAGGCGCCGGGATTTCGACCAGCTCAATCGCCGGCAGACACAGCCGGCCAAGACCCGGGCGGTCGAGCCTGTCGAGACCCCGGGAACACAGACCGGCGGTCGAGCCGAGCCCAGTGCTCCCGGCGGTCGAGCCTGTCGGGACCCCGGGAACACAGACCGGCGGTCGAGCCGAGCCCAGTGCTCCCGGCGGTCGAGCCTGTCGAGACCCCGGGGCACACACGCCGGCGGGCGAGCCAGGCATCCCGGCGGTCGAGCCTGTCGAGACCCCGGGACCCTCGCCGTGTTCACTCCGACCGAATGAACGGCCCACAGAGGCCCCTGTTGAGGCGATATCGGGCATTGATTCGGTCAGATGGCACCAAGCACCCCGGGCCGCGCCCAGTGCACCCCGGCGGTCGAGCCTGTCGAGACCCCGGGGCACACACACCGGCGGGCGAGCCACCACGCCCCGGCGGTCGAGCCAGACCCAAGGCCCCGGCGGTCGAGCCTGTCGAGACCCCGGGAGCACGCATACCAGCGGGCGAGCCATGCACCCCGGCGGTCGAGCCTGTCGAGACCCCGGGTACACAGACCCGCCCCACCGGCGCCGGGATCTCGACAAGCTCAATCGCCGGCAAACACAGCCGTCCAAGACCCGGGGCACGCCCGGCGGTCGAGCGTGTCGAGACCCCGGGAACACTGACCCGCCCCACCGGCGCCGGGATCTCGACGAGCTCAATCGTCGGCGGACACAGCCGGTCATCCGCACTAGGTCGACAAGGTCACTCGTCGGCGGGCGTCAGGGCGCGGAGAGTTCCAGGTCGACCATCAGTTCCAGCGCCAGGGCCTCCAAGGCGTCGCGGAGTTCGTCGATGTCCATCCCCACGGGCAGCCGGACGATGGCGTCGGCCTCGAACAGCTGGCCGCCCGCCATGGGNGCCTCGAAGGCTGCGGTATGCAGCTCGTCGATGGAAACTCCCTTATCAGCGAGCACTTGGGAGACCTGGTGCACGATCCCGGGGTGATCGTGACCGAGCAGATGCAGCACGACTGGGTCGCCCGGGGCCTCGGCCGGAGCGCCCTCGATCCGCCGGATCGCGACGTCCAGCACCCCGAGGCCCTCGACGTCCGCCACGAGCGATTCGACAGCACCTTCGGGGACATCCACCAGGACGATGCCGGCGATNTTGCCGGCCAGGCGGGCCATCTGGCTCTCCAGCCAGTTCCCCTCGCGGGCCGCCACCGCGCCGGCCAGCGCCGACACCAAGCCCGGCCGGTCGTCACCGATCGCGGTCAACACCAGTTTCGCCATGACGCGAGCCTAGTGGGCCTCCCCGACGCTGGCGCCGCACCTGGCGTCCCACGCCCCGCTGAGGTCTCGGACAACCCCGATCCACTGAGTTATCCACAGGCGGTGGAGAACTTACACGGGTGTGATTACCGCTGTGCAGTCGAGGTTCGCGCACTCATGTCCGGGCGGGGCGAATCTGCGAAACCTGACACGATTCTGCGAAACGATGAGAAATCTGGGCCGTTCTGGGGCGGATTCTGCGAAACGCGGGGGCCGACAGGTGGTCGCAGGCCCGGGGTGACAGACTCACGATCGTGGTGGATGTGCTTCGGGTGCTTGAGGACGGTTGGGTGTTCAGCCAGTTGGCGCCGCTGACCACGGAGGAGTTCGTGCGTGCTGCGGCGGGGCGTGGCTACGACTTGAAGGCACAGCACCTTGGGGTGCTGGCACGCTCTGGGCTTCTCGTGCCCGCGCTCGCGATCGTGGACGGGCCGGCAGGTTCTCCCGTAGTGCGAACCAACGCCCAGCTGTTGGGGTCCTCGACGACAAGGCGATCCCTGGACGAGGCCGCAGCGCAGGGACGAATCATCGACCCAGCGCTCTCCCCCTTCCAGTCGACCNAGTCGTTCGAGCCACGGATGCGTGTGGATAGCACCCCTTCGTGGTGGAACGGACTGCTCTACAGCCCCTGGCAAGTGCTCGGCCTGGCCTCGCTCAGATCACTTTTCACGAGGGACGGCAAACCCATCCATCAGGAGTGGGCCGGGTTGCCGCCACAGCCCGTCGGGGATCCGACTGCCGCCAGGGACCACCAGACGGCATTGGTCCTCACTGCGATCGAGCCCCGCTACTTGCCCGAGCTGAACGAGGGCCTCGTAAGTCTGACCAACGCGGACTTCGACCAGTGGGAGGAGTATCGGGAATCGTTCTCCGCGATCGACCTCGCGGGTCGTCTCGGTGTCGACGCCGACGAGGCGTACAGGCGTGGCGAGCAGCTGCTGATGCGCGCCCGCTCGATCGATCCCCTGGGTCCCTGGCATCACGTGGTGAGGCATGGTGATCGGCGTTCCCAGGACCGCCTGTCGGGCGACGCCCGACTGGCCCTTGACCATCGTCGAGCTGCCGAGCTGATGCTTCGGTTCGCTGGGGACCTTGATGGGAAACTCCGCGCCCTGGCTCCGCCCACGCGAGTTTGGCATCCCACGGATGATCGCCTGTCGCGGCACGGTGAGGCGCTTGACGAGGCCCTGATCGACCTCGGCATCTCCCCGCACCCCCGCGTGCTCCTCATCCTGGAAGGGGAGACCGAGGGCATCCTCGCGAGGAAGGTCCTCGACCATCTCAGCCTCCGACTCCGCGACGACGAACTAAGGATCGTTCTGATGCGTGGGGTCACCCAGAAGTCACGCATCCTGAAGCTGGCTGCCGAGGCGGCCACCCCGGCCATTGGCGAGGCCGCACGAGACCACTACAGCCTCCGGCGACCACCGACCCGGATCGTGGTCGCCACGGATCCCGAGCGACCCATGCAGGACCCCACCGTCTTCGAAGCTCACCTCACCAGGGAGATCATCCATGGGCTGGCGGATCAGGGTGTCACTGACGTCAACCCTGATGAGATCCAGGCACTCATCTCCATTGACGTGTGGGAGGCCGCCTTCGAGTTCGCACACTTCACCGACGAAGAGATCGCAGATGCCTTGGAATCACTGCCAGAACGCCCGTTCCCGGGCACCAGTCACGCCGAGGCAGTGGCGTTCGTAGCGAACGCTCGCCAAGGAGAGCGCAGCCTCACCAAGAACAACCAGAGGCTCTCTAAGACCAGACTGGCCGAGGCGCTTTGGCCGGCCCTAGCCGGAAAGGTCGACGCTGCAGTCGCTGGCTTCGCACCCGTCCCGCCGATCGTGCAGGTCGTCAGCGACGCACACAGCATGGCGGTGGAGGCCCGCATGAAGCACTACGTGATCGGCCGGCTGGAACCTCACATTGAGAGCACATGAACAGACCGAGCCAATCGCAGACGGGATTCTGGACCGGACAGGGGCAGGGGTCGCCTCACGAGCGGGGGCGTCGAGCACCGGATACCGAAGCAGTTCCCACCGACGCCGAGCCAAGTCGGACAGCACCACGCGAGTCGTCTCGGAGGGCACGCGGTAGGCCACGCCCTCCAACAGTTCTATCTGTGCGAGGAGCTCGGCACGACGGGTGTCGTACGCAATCCGGCACTCGGAGGTGCAGAAGGACTTTGGCCGGCCGCGCCCACCCCACGCGATGAGCTCGGTGCAGCCCGGCCGGAGACAGGGCTGAGACTCCGCCGCGGGGTGCCGCTGGAGCACGTCCAGGAGTTGCTCGGGCTTCGGCCACTTGCCAAGCGCCCGCAGAGCTGTGGACAGACGCGTCACCTCGCGACGTGCGCCACTTGAGGGGCCCACCGGTCGTTCCTTCCCCTTGCTCACCAATTCCACTAGGAGTTTCGCACGATTCCATCGTGTCCAAAACAGTCGACCACAGTACTCTCCCACGACATATGTACACGAATATCGATTCAGGCTCTGGCAAGCCATCTTGCGAGGTGAGGGTCGAAAGGTGATGTTCAATGTTACGCGTTCGAATTCACTGGGCCTCCGAGGGAACGGAGTCAATATTCCGGGCATTTCGTTGAGTTGTTACCGAGTGCGACATTAGGCTCCAGTTGTCGAGTCCCGGTGCAGGACACGCCGGTCCCACCAACTGCTCGAGCGGGGAGGAACTTGCCAAGAAACCCATGAACAGGGGCGTCGCGATCAGGGCGAACGGTGCTTGATTGCGACGCGACGCGCCAGCGCGCATGAAAGAACCGGGCCCACATGGGGCCCGGTCCGTACGCCTTGCTGGGATTGAGTTGCAGCTCGCCCCAGCTTGAGAACCTCGACAGAAGGTCTTCGCATGCCATTTTCCGGCCCCCGATGCCACCCGTCAAGAGCCCTCGACGTGGCGGACGTTTCGCCTCGCGCTTGCCCGATCTCTTGGGAATTCGATGTCCCTGGGACGTGGCCGCCGCTATCGTCGCCGACGACGAGAAGTGCGGTCGCGTCGCCGAAGCGACGGGGATCTCCTTCATCCGCCGTGACTCTGGCCTACCCAGCCAGCTACCCCTTTCGGCCGCCGCCCGGCTCTCGCCCGACGTGTTGGACCTGGTTCGAGTTCCGTCGGCACACGTGGGCATGCCGAACTACATCGGAGTGCTCGTCGTGCCCGATGGCGCCCACGGTCGTCGCGGCGTGTGGTTCGAGTCGTTCAACGAGATGCATCATCTGCTCGACATCATGATCACGCGACGGGCTGCCTCCATCGTCACCCAACCGCTCCGCCTCGAGTGGCGATTCGCTGGTCGGGGCGTGCGGGAACACACCNCGGACATCCTCGTCCGCCACGACGACGACCGCATCCTCCTGGTCGACGTGACGCGGGCGGACAAGGTCGCCAAGGACCCAGCCCTCCTGACCGTGCTCGCGCTCACTGCAGAGACCTGTCGAAGGTTGTGTTGGGGGTACGAAGTCCGCACTGAACTGCCACCTCAGCGATGCCGCAACCTCAGGGCCCTTGCCGGCTACCTTTCCGACGAGCAAGTTCGCGCGCATGACAGTACGGTCTGTCTTCCCGTCCGCGACCGCGTACGGCTGGGTGACATCGCATCACTGACAGGCGGCGCACCCCCGTCACGCGAAGCAATCCTGCGTGCGCTGGCCGCGGGGACCGTTCATGTCGACCTGGATCAGCCAATCGACCGCTGGAGTTTTCTCCACGCGTCACCGCCAGCTGGTCGGCCCTCGTGGATGGTGGCCCTGTGACCCAGACAGTCATCATCCAGCGCGGAGACGTCGTCCGCGTAGAGCACAGCGTCGCCCGGGTGGTCGACTTCCAGCGCGGGCCACAAGGCCTGTCCGTCGTCATGGACGTGAACGGCGAACTTCGATCACTCGACCTGCGCGACTTCCTCGAGTCGGCCGAGGTCCTCAGCACACCGGCCCAGAGGCCGGACGCATTGGCTCTCCCGACGGCATGGCTCTGGCACTCGCTGGAACCGAACGAGCGTGAAGCGCTCAACACCCGGGCCCGCGACCTTCTCCAAGTGATCACGGGCAGCCGTCGAGGCCTGCCCGAGCTGGACTGCGTCGAGGGAAACCTGGACCCACGCTACGACCCTGCCCAGACGACCCAACTCGACCGGATGCGGCGGATGTCCGAGGATCTCAAAGCTCGTGGATCGGCTCCCTGGTCTGTCTCCCAGCTCTACCGGCAGGCGGCCGACTTCCAACGAGACGGGATGTTGGGTCTGATCCACGGAAACCGACGCGTCCCGCTTGGTCTGCCGGATCTGCCTGACGACGTCCGAGTCGCGCTCGAGAGCTTCCTCGAGGAGCAGCCGACCCGGCCCCGCGTCGAGCACGGGGTGCTGGCCGCGCTCGCCCAGGCGCGGCTCTGGGAGGCCGGGATCAACATCAACTTCACCGCGGACGAGCTCGAGACCATCCTGGGTGAACTCACACGAGGCCGTGCCTTGCACCGTGAAGCGAAGTCGCGGCGCAACCGAACAGCCGTGGTGGGCCGCAGCTACGGATCGCTGATGGCCAGTCGACCGNGGGAGATCGTCCAGGTGGACGCGACCGAGACGACGATGCACCCGTGGTTCCCGCACGTGGGACGGGCCAAGGCCTACATCCTGACCGGTATCGACGTGTACACGCGCATGGTCGTCGCCTGTCGAGTGGTCGCCAACGTTCCGTGCTCCCGCGACGTGGCGATGCTGTTGTGGGACATGGGTCGCCCCCAGATCACCCGTGCCGGCTGGCCGTTCGAGTACCAGTTGATCCGTGGGCTGCCGCGGTTCGTGGCCATCGCCGGTGGGCCCGAGGGCGCANCGGGTTCGTCCCCCGACCCATTGGGCGGCAAGCTGGGCTGCCAGCCGACGTTCGTGGTCCTGGACCACGGCCGCGAGAACGAGTCGCTGCACCTGATCAACGCCGCGGTCCGCAACGGCATCAACCTGATCTACTGCCCGCCCGGAGCAGGCTGGACGAAGGGGATCGTCGAGTCGGTCCACCGGGTCATCGACACCGTTCAGTCGCTGTTCCTCGACAGCGGCTACAAGGGCGCCTCGGTCGCCAACCATCCACGTCAGGCGGATGGCCAGGAGTGCCTCACCGTCGGCGACCTGCAGGACGCCTTGTGGTCGTTCTTCCTGACCACCTACAACAACACCGAGCACACGGGTCTGCGGGATCCGCTGAACCCGGCGTTGCGGCCCACCCCGCAGCAGGTCCTGGAGAACTACCTCACCGTCATGGGAAGCGTCGCGCTGCCCACCGATCCGTGGCGGGTGGTGGACTTCCTCAGCTCCGAACCGCGCAAGCTGGAGGACTACGGCATCAACCTCAACGGGCTGGTCTACCAGTCCGACGAGCTCATGGACTTGCACAGCGTTGTCCAGCCAGGCATCGGCCGGGCGGGCCACCTCATCGACGTCCGCTTCGACCGTTACGACCTTTCGAGGGTCTTCGTCCAGCACCCGTTGACGCGCCAGTGGCTCTGCGTGCCGTTGGCTGGTGGAGCGGGCCGGACGGTTGCCCCGTTCGGTGAGGCGCTCTTCCAGGCGGCGGTCGCCTCCGCGGACGCCGGCCGGCGAGGGCTCACCGAGACCCAACGCGTCCAGGCGCTGGCTGAGCTGGCGATGGCGTGGTCGCGGGGGTCTNTCGAGGACCGTCGCCAACAACGGCTGGCCGCGTTCGAGGCCACCCGACGCCAGTCGTGGGCCCATGACCTTGAGGACGCCACCCCGCAGTACCGCGCCCTGGTGGGCGGCGTCCACCCCGTGCACTTCGACGAACCCGACGACGAAGAAGAGGACGTGGTCGACCTCACCGAGTTCGGGTTGGGCTGGCAGGAGGCCGCCGAATGATCCAGCCCGGCTTCCAACCCAACCTGCTCGACGACTGGCGCACCATTCGATCGTCGCCGGAGCGGCCGCCGCAAGCCATCGGAGACCTCGATGACGTGAGCCGGTTCGTGGACTACATCTACGCGATGCCGTTCATCCACACCCCGGACGCCGTCGCCGTCCGCCGAGCGATCGAGGAGGTCCAGGCGTTCAACGCGTCACGGCCGCTGGGGCGCGCCGGTTGGTGGTCATCGACGGCCCGGCCCACTTCGGGAAGACGACGCTCGTTCTGGACGCCGCCCGCGCCCAGGCGCACGCGACGTGGGACCACGACCGTGAGCAGGGTCGGCGTCCACTTTCGATCCCGTGGGCCTACGTGAACGCGACCTCCGGTGGTGAAGGACGTTCGGTCGCCGGCGCGATCGCCGGCTTCTGCCACCTGCCGCCACCGTCATCGCGGCCCACCCTGGCCCAGTACCTGCACCAACTGGCCCACACCAGCAAACCCATGGGCCTGCACACCGTCTTCCTCGATGACGTCCACGCCCTGCGCAGCTTCGGCGGCAAGGAGGCCCGGTCGATCGCCGACTCGATCAAGGCGCTCGTCACCGGCCTCCCCTGACCCTCGTGCTGGCGGGAATCGAGCTGCGCAACCACCCCTGTTCGCCGACAGCGGGCCCGGCCGCGTCGCCGCCGCCCAACTGCTCAACCGCAGCCAGTGGGTCCGGCTGCGCCCGTGGCCCAGCCATGACGAGGCCGGGCAGGTTCACCCAGACTGGCTCCGCCTCGTCGCCCACATCAGCGACTACGTGTCGCTCCCTCGCGGCCCCAAGCAGAACCGCCTCGGCACCAAGACCGCCATCGACCACCTTTTGGCCGGCGCCAACGGCCGCCCTGGCACGGCCATCGAATGGCTGCTCCGTGCCGCCGCGTGGGCGGCCACCCACGACAAGCCCCTCGATCGCAGCGCCCTGATCGCCACGAAACCGGGGGCACGGTGATCCCACCCCTCCCCATCCGCGTCGAGCCCAGCATGGGCGAGGCCTGGCACGGCTACTTGCGACGAACCGCCCACGCCCTCGGCGTCCGACAACCCATGGAACTGCTGGCGCCCTTCCTGCCGGGCATGCGCGGGGCCCAGCGCGCATTCCGGATGCGGCGAAGCCTCGGCATCGCCGCACAGCCCGAGACCTACAAGCGTTTGGCCAACCACTTCCACCTCGACGACCACGAGATCCGCGCGATGTTCCTCGAGCGCTTCAAGACGATCTCCTGCCGCTGGGACGCCACCGACCGCGAACGCCTCGACCCACTGAACCGAAGTGAGGAATCCATCGTCTGGGCACCCGCCGTCCGCAGCCACAAGGCGCTCACACACTGCCCGAGCTGCCGAAGCGAAGACCCACTCCACTGGTCCCTTACGTGGTTGACGACCTGTCAGGCCATCTGCCCCCACCATGGCGAGTGGTTGACCCCTGCTGTCGACTGGCGGCCAAGGCAGGCCCTCCCTGAGGAGACCGCGATCCAGGTCAAGATCCTGACGATCCTCGACGGTGACGGCGACAAGATCCCATGGACCGAACCGGAGACGTTCATCTCCGATCTGCTCATCATGGCCACCGCGTGGACCGGCCGGCAGGACACCATCGACAGCCTCATCCCCGCCGGACGCCACCTCCTCAGCCGTCCCGGAACCGCGATCCCGGACGCCGTCCGCCAGCCCATCGAGCGCCGCGTCGCCCAGAACCGCACCACCCACGACCTCAACTTCGCGTGGGGCGACCCGCTGCGCAGCCGCGTCATCCTCGACCTGACGCGACTGCCGGACCCACCCCACTACGCCGTGCTGGTCCGCTACCGCGAACCACCCATCGAGCCCGTCGCCGGCCTGTCGTCCAACCCCAGTCACCACCCCGAACTCTTACCGCTCGACCTCTACCTGCCCGACCTCGCCCTCCTCTGCGGGGACATCCCCCTCAACAGGGGCCGAATCCTGTGCGCGGCCGCGGTCTGGCAGCTGGGTGTCGGCGCCCCATGGGGGCACGGTCCTATCCGCACCACCCCCATGCGACCACTTGCCCACCTCCAAGCCACACTCGAGCAAGCAGGACGCCTCGAACGCTTCTGGGACCACGTCACCGAGGCCGCGCGCCTGGTCACGGCGGCCGCCATCGACTACCCGGCCCGCCGCCAAGCCATCACCACCGTGACGATCGACGAGATCGCCGCCGCAGCACCCGACGTGGGGCGTCCCGTGATCGAACTGTGGCTCCACCTCCACTGGGCCTGCCGACGACCCAGAGGCCGCCCCGAAACAGAAGACCTCGCCGACGTACACGCCAGCCACGGCGCACTCCTCACCGAGATCACTTCACAAGGGCAGGAGGCGCAATGACGATCCCGCTTCGTGTCCAGCCTGGCATCGGGGAAGGCTTCGCGTCCTACCTGCGCCGGGTCGCCCACACTCTGGGGACCTCCCCACGCATGCTGGCGATCGACCTCGACCTCACCTGCGGCGAAACCACCGGCCTCCTGCTCGGCCCCGACACCACCCACAGGATCGCCGAGCGCCTCTGCCTCCGGCCTGACGACCTCGACGACCTCCAGCTCGCGCGCTGGCACCAGGTCGTTTTGGATCTACGCCTGCTCGGACACCGGCAACGGCTCCAGCGTCCCTGGATCGACTACCTCAACACCAGGTACTGCCCCTGGTGCCTCCACGAGAACGGCTACTGGCGACTCGAGTGGCGGCTGCCCTGGATCTGCACCTGCGACGAACACGAGATCTGGCTCCACGACCACTGCCCCCACTGCAACAAGCTCCAACGCGACGACGCTTGGGAAGCCCACCCCACCCCACCGAGAAACTGCCTGGCCTGCGCCGAGTCCCTGATCACCACGCCGACAACGGAGGCGCCTCCCGACGCCCGGCGCAGGACCTACGCCGCCCAAGGCCTGCTCGCCGCCGAGGACAGCCACATCGCAGGATACGAGACCGACCCCGCCACCACCGTCAAGGGATGGCGCCAAAGCGTCGCCATCCACCGCACCCTCCAACGCCACAACCAGCGCGACCCCGTCGAACACTGGACCGCCCCAGACGCCGACCACGCCCTCGAACAAGCCTGGCCCCTCATCGACGCCCCAGACCCGGCGACGGCGGCAGCAGTCGTTCGACGCTGGATGCTCGGCTACCAGAAACCATGGCCTTTCACCCAAGCAGACGTGTCGAAGTTCATCGGCCCACTCCGCCATGCCCTCGACGACGTGCGCGCCGTCTGGGGAACCCGCCATCACTGAACGCGTCGCCTGCCAAGAGACTGTCGGCGCCGACTGGCAGAGTAGGGCCGTGGCCAAACATGAGGGGCGTCTCGAACTGACGTGGACAGACAAGGACAAGGCGCTCCTCTCCACCGGCGACGGACGCTACGACTACACCTTCGTCGACCCCTCAGATCGCCGCGTCGCAGAGGTCCGCCTGCTCCACGAGGTCGAGCGAGTGGAGGCCGATACGCCCGCCGATNCGCCCCGCCGAGTTACCGACCCCACGACCGACAACCTGCTCATCACGGGCGACGCGATGCACGTCCTCGACGCGCTCACCAAGATTCCCGAGTACTCCGACCGCTATCTCGGCAAGGTCAAGCTGGTCTACATCGACCCGCCGTTTAACACGGGCCAGGCCTTCACGAACTACGAGGACAACATTGAGCACTCGATCTGGCTCACGATGCTTCGGGATCGCCTCCGCCAGATCAAGCCGCTGCTGGCCGCCGACGCCTCCGTGTGGGTTCATCTCGACGATGCAGAAGTTCATCGTTGCCGCCTGGTCATGGACGAAGAGCTCGGGGCGGAGAACTTCGTCGCCGAAGTGGTGTGGGAGAAGGCCGACTCGCCCAACAACAGCGCAAGGTATCTGAGCAAGGATCAGGACTACGTCTTGGTGTACGCCAAGTCCAAGGCGACTTGGACGCCGTTCCGGCTCNCGTCGGACGCCTCTTCGGACGCCCACTACTCCAACCCGGACGGCGATCCCCGAGGGCTGTGGTATCCGGGCGACCCCTACGCCAACAAGCCGTACTCGCTAGGGCTCTATGAGGTTGTCGGACCTACCGGACGCACCTTCAGGCCCCCACCGGGCAGGTTCTGGCGCATCAGCCAAGCGAAGTTCCACGAGTTCGAGGCAGCGGGCAAGATCTACTGGGGCCCGGACGGCAACGCTAGACCAAGCATCAAACGCTTCCTCAGCGAGGTGTCGGGGCTGACCCCACGCACGTTGTGGAGGCACACGGAAGTGGGCAGCAACCGGACATCCAAGAACGAGATGCGCGCCCTCTTTCCTGGGTTGCCATCCTTCGCAACGCCTAAGCCGGAGCGGTTCATGGAACGGGTTCTGGAGATCGCGTCTCAGCCGGGCGACATCGTGCTCGACTGCTTTGCTGGATCAGGAACCACTGCCGCTGTGGCTCAGAAGCTCGGCCGGCGCTGGGTGACGAGCGAGTTGTTGTCGGAGACCCTTGACATGTTCACCAAACCGCGTCTCCGCCGGGTGGTGAATGGTGATGATGACGGCGGGATCACGTCCACCGCGACGCGTGAGGCGGCGGAAGGACTCGAACTGCCGGAGGGTATGACCGCCGCTGAGGCACAGGAGTTCACACGACTGCTCAACAAGCTCACGAAGTCTGATGGCGTGGAGATCGACGACGCTGTGCTGAAGTCGCTCCGTTCGGCCACGCGCACGCGGGACGTCACGACCGTCACATGGCATGGTGGTGGCGGATTCACTCACCTCCAGGTGGGTCCCTCGATGTTCGAGGAGATCGCCGGCATGGTGGTGCTGGCGGAGTGGGCCACACAGGGCGCCCTGTCCGAAGCGATGTGCGCACAGCTGGGCACGAGGTACGTCCCGGAGGGAGTGTTCGCGGGACGGCACGGCCGGCGGCGCCTCGCGGTGATCGACGGCATGGTCGGCGCCACGACGATCGACGCGATCGTGGAGCAACTCGTCGATCGCGAGAACGTCGAGGTGTGGGCCACGCAGATCGACGACGGCGCAGCAGCCCGGCTGAAGGAGCTGAGGCCGGGTTCCCGTCTCCACCGCATCCCGAGCGCCGTGCTGGACACCTACCGTCGTCGCAAAGCTGAGCGGACGCCGTTCGGTGGGCATCGCAACCAGGAGGGGAGGACTGATGGGAGACCTGAGCGTCGATCAGGAGTTGCTCGAGGAGGTTGCCGAGCGATTGGACCTTCGCGAGACGAACCGGCGCGCCGTCGAGACCGTCCTGTTGCGCACCTCCCTTCACTACGACATCGACGGAAACAGTCACCTGTTCGAGTGCATCGTCGACTCAGCGACCGGTGTCGGCAAGACGTACGTGTTGGCCGGCCTGATCGAGTACCTGGCGCTGGCGGATCCGCCGGCCCGCAATTTCTTGGTAATGGCACCGGGGCGAACGATTCGCAACAAGACCATCCGCAACTTCACCCCGGGCGACAAGAAGTCGCTCACGGCGGGCATGCGTTCGGTGCCGTACCTGATCACCGCAGACAACTTCGACAGCCCGGCTACCCGGGCGATCATGGAGGATCCGACCCGCACCAAGGTGTATGTGTTCACCGTGCAGGCCCTCACGTCGGCGACCGGGGAGGGGCGTGCGACGCACGAGTTCCAGGAGGGGCTGGGCACTTCGTTCTACGAGTGGTTGTCGCGTCAGGACGATCTGGTGATCTTTGCCGACGAACACCACTGCTACCGCGGGTCCGCGTTCTCGAGGACGATCCGCGAGTTGAACCCCGAACTCGTCGTCGGCCTGACGGCGACCNCCGAGAAGGCCGACGAGAAGCTGGTCGTCTACCGCTACCCACTGGCCGCCGCCATCGCCGACCAACTCGTGAAGANNGACCCCGTCGTGGTGGGCCGACGCGATGACCGCAACGATCCTGAGACGAAGCTCCTCGACGGAGTCAGCCTGCTTCGGAAGAAGGAACGCGTGCTGAGCCGGCACTGCGAGGAGAACGGACTCGACCTGATCAACCCCGTGATGCTTGTCGTGGCCCGCAACATCGAAGAGGCGCACGAGTTCCGCGACGTGCTCGACTCGGTCGGCTTCGACGGCGGAGCGTGGGTGAACCGCACCCTGCTGGTCCACTCCAAGCTGACCGGGGACGCCAAGGAACAGGCACTCGCCGACCTGGACGCCGTCGAAGAACCCGACTCCCCGGTACGGATCATCATCAACGTCGGCATGCTCAAGGAAGGCTGGGACGTCAAGAACGTCTACGTCATCGCCTCCATGCGCGCCTCGGTCTCCGACGTCCTCACCGAACAAACCCTCGGACGCGGCCTCCGGCTCCCGTTCGGCACCTACACCGGCACCGAGTTCCTCGACACCCTCGAAGTCCTCGCCCACGAGCGCTACGAAGCCCTCCTGGAGAAGCGCAACGTCCTCAACCAAAACTTCGTCGACTACTACACCTACGCCGAAACCCGCACCCGTCCCGACGGGACGGTGACCGTCACCACGAAGGTCGAAGAAGTCACCGCCGACGTCCTCCCCGGCCTCGACACGCCGGCGGCCGTCCCCACCAGCCAGACGCCGACCGGCACACCAGCGGCGCCCGCGACGCAGAGCAGTGGGCGGCCGGCGTCCATCATCGACACGGACACTCGCCAAGCCCAGGCCGACGACCAGGCCCAGGACGAGGCCCAGCTGCGCGAGTACCTGCCCCTCGTCGGACGCGAAGCGATCCTGATCCCCAAGGTGAAGTCCGTACCCGTGCCCGTCCACGTCAGCCTGAACGACATCGACACCGACGAGTACAGCCGTTTCGACCGGCTCGGCAAATCCCTCACCACCGAACTGTCCACCGACCTGCGCCGCACCAAAATCGTCGCCAAACGACTTACCGACCGCAACGTCAAGGTCGGCGTCGAAGCCGCCGCGGACGAGATCAGCGCGACCTTCGTCATGGACGTCCCGCTGGAGACCTCCCGACAGATCCTGCTCGAACACGTCATGGCCGTGAAGGGCGTCGCGCAACGACCCGCCGAGATCGGCGCCGCCCAACGCATCGTGGCCCGCGTCATCGACGCCATGGGCGAGGACGCCGCCCCCAGCCTCTCCGCGTTCATGGAACGCTGCGCGCAGCGCCTGCAGGCCGAAGTCTCCGCGGCTCTGCGGGACGCGAACACCGGACAGGTCAGCTACGAGGACACGGTCGAACTCGTTGCCCTGGAGAAGATGCGCTTCGCGCGGAAGCGCCAACTCGACGGCCACCCCGACGGAGGGTTCGACCGCAACGTCGCCTTCAACGGGTGGCAACGGAACCTCNTCTCACATGCCTGGTTCGACACCAAGCCCGAGTATCGCGCGGCCAACGCGATCGATGCGGCGAACAGCGTCGTCGTCTGGGCTCGCCTGCACCGCAACGACATCCCCATCACCTGGACCGCCGAAGGCCGCCAGTACAACCCCGACCTCGTCGTACTCGAGGAGATCGAAGGGCGCCTCCACGGCTGGCTCGTCGAAACCAAGGCCGACAAGGACATCACCAGCGACGAGGTCGTCGGCAAGCGCCGCGGCGCCCGCAGGTGGACCAACGTCGTCAACGCCTCTCCGGAGGTCAAAAACATCGAATGGCACTACCTGCTCCTCGCCGAACGTGACGTCAACGATGCCCAAGGCTCCTGGGAGCAGATGAAGGGATTTGGTCGATGAGGCGTGCCGAGGCTGCCGCCAATGAGGCGTCGCGATGGTGAAGAAGGCTTCGCCAACGGGGCAGGCTGGGTCTGTTGGGCAGGACGCCGTCAAGCTCGAGTTCTCCAAGATGGGGTGGGGTCCGATCCCGGTCTTGGAACACGATGACGGAACGGACTTCTACGTGCAGGTACGGGACACGGACTTGACCGCGCTCGGGTTGCTGGTCGGAGTACAGGTCAAGAACGAGAAGCAGTACTTCCAGCCCGCCGCCAAGGCCAAGGCTCTCGAGCAGAACCCTCCCGGATGGTGGTACCGGACCCGCAATCAGGACGAGGCTGGCTACTGGTTGAGCCACGCCGTCNCCCACATCCTTGCCTTGTACGACCGCGAAACAGGAGCGAGCTACTGGGGCCATATCACCCCAGACAAGGTGAAGTACACCGACAACGGCGCGCTCATCTGGATTCCCGCGGATAACAAGCTGGAGGTCGGCGGGCGGGACGCGCTCTTGGGCATCGCATCCACGGCGAAGGCAGCCCCGCTGTGGGCCGGAAGCTCGTGGGATAACCTCAGTTCGGTCCACCCATCACAGCGATTACGGATGGCCATGGTGACCNCCCGTATCGCTGCACCCCACCGCAACCGGAAGGTCGAAGCCGTTTCCCCGGAGGAGGCTATCGCCACGCTCATGATGTGCCGATTGGACGATGTCGCGTCCTTCGAGGCCGAAGGCTTGGTGCCGGATGCGGAGACCCGACTGGACATGGGCGGCGAGTGGGAGCTCTTCGACGCGCTCAAGCACTTCCTCACACACGGAGACCTCTCTTCCTTCGAGAACATGCGGACGGCCGACCAGCCACCGCGACTTCGCGCAGCGGCCACCGCGCTCTGGCTCGCCTTCCTCATCGAAAGAGGACAGGCTGCAGAAGCCGAACAGCTCGCGTCGGCGATTGAACTGGTCGCCTTTGATGATCCCGTCGATCAAGCGTGGCTGAGGGCTCACCACGCGCGTGCGCTGCTGGAGGTCGGCCGAGTCGACTGTGCGCTGCCTCTGGCGCTTAAAGCCTCTGCCGTCGGGGTTCTGTTTCCCGGGGATCCGACTGCCCTCGCCATCAGGGCGGCCGCGCTCGCTCTCGTCCTTGATTGCGACTGGACCCATGATCAGGGTGCTCAGATGGTGCGCTCGAACGACACAGCTCCGGCATGGTGGCGAGGTGAACAANCGGGGTGGGCGCTCTCCGCGGTTCTGCACGACCGCTTCAACAACTGGGCGAACCCCGACGAAGACCCGCAAGGGAAAGAGCAAGGGGCTTGGCGTCGCCTACGGTCGTTGACGTTGGCCACTGGCGCCGCAGCGGATCATCGTGCCTGGATCGCCGCGACGACCCACTTGGCGTCCTTCAGCGCCACGCTCAAAGAACGCGCACTTTCATCCCAAGACTTCGCAGAGATCCTCAAAGACCTCCGAGTCGCCGGCGCGCTCCCGGAACTGAAGCGTGCCCTCCATAAGCTGAAGGACAGCGGGCCTCTCGAAGCGATCGCTGCCGCCGCCGTCGACATTGATCTCATGAAGTCATCGCGAACATCCTTTCGCTGCGACGTCCAGCTCATCCACGGGAGCGCCGACTTGCTTGACGCGGCAGCTGCGGCGAGGCACGCTTCGGCCGCGTTACGCCTGCTCCATGACGGATGCCTCGACGACGAGCACCACGTCTATCAACGCAGTGTCCGGGAGTTGGTCGGCATGCTCGAGGCTCTCTGGCCTGAGCTGGAGGCTGACACCCGCAGATCCGTGATGGCGTACATGACTGGCATGGCACCGGTCACTCATCAGCTAGACGCCGAGGGGTGGGCGTCTCTGGTGTCCGAGGTCCGGACCGATGAGTGGCTTCCGGACCAACTGCTTGAGATTCGTTGCCGCATCGAGCAGCCCGCAGAAGACCATGATCGTGACCATGCCGCACTACTCAGGGCTTGGGCGTGGGTTCTAGCCCAACACGGTGACAATGCATGCTACGAAGCCCTACAACTGGCGGCGTCGGACGGCTCCGTGGACGCGTTGACGGCCATCCGGCGTCTCACGGACCTCACCCCGGATGCAGCAGCGGGATCCATCGGACACCTCCGAACCGCGATTCACGGGCGCATCGACGCGGAGCGAAACCAAGGCTCCATCCGGTTGGGCGGCCCTGATCCGGCCGTGACACTCATTCGTCTGAACGGAGTATTCCCCGAGCTCGCCGACTGGGAGCCAATCCGCACCTTGCTTGCGGGGCCGGCCGCTCCCGAGCACTTGTCGAAGCTGCTGGACGAGATTGCGGAGTACCCCGAGGTCGTACCTGAGAGTGAACGATCGGCTTGGGTGCCACTGCTTGAGCGACTCCTGACGCATCCCCAACCGCGGCGAATGTCGATCTTCGGGAGTTCGGACTTATCACCCGCGGTCAGACGCGCGTTGTTCGCCTTCGTGGATCCACTGGAGGACGAACTCGTCCTCGCCGAGAGGCTCGCATCAGGAGACGACGGCCTGGTCTCCGTGGCCAGGGCGATCGGCCCACGTGGTAACCCCGGTCACGGCACTGTGCTGGCGTGCTTGTCTGTCGATGAGAGCCACCGAGTTCGAGGCGAGGCTGCGGCAGCATGCGTCCGCTGGATCCTCCGTGGCGGAGCCCCAACTTCCTGCCAGGCAATTCTCGAACGACTACTTGCTAGCCCCGGGCGGGAANTCGTTGCCGAAGTCATGCGGGCTATTCCCCACCAACCCGACTTGACGGCTGTCCATTGGCTCTTGGAAGGGCTTACCACGCACCCCTCCGCAAGTGTCCGTCGTCGGGTCGTCGGCTTGTTGACCGAGCCGGAGGTATGTCGATGCCGTGGGTGAACTCAGGCGCACGCCAGCCAACGGAGGGCGCAACACGGCCGGTTGTGTACGCAAGTCAACACGCACTCCCTGCTGGAGACGAGCCACCAGCGCAGGATGGCGGCGTCGCGTTGGCCCACGCTGACGCCACACTGGGTGCCACGCGCTCCAGCGAAGCCGAGTTGCACGAGGTGGGGAGGCGCGGGCTGAGCAGCCTGAATGGGGTGACTTGGGGCACAACCACAGGGCCGAGCAGTACCAAAGAGCGATCAAGAACCCTCGAAAGGCAGGAGACGCGGTAGCCATGAGTGAAACTGGCGGTAAACTCGTCAAGGTTGTCTACTTCGATGAGGAGTCTGCCTCCGATCTATTAGACATAGTCGCTGGGGGTAAGGAGACCACTGCAGACGAGCAGACGCGCGAGCGCGCTGCCGATNGTTCAGGCGAAAGTCGAGGCCAAGGCAGCCGCGAATTTAGTTGGCTTCCCTTTCTTGGTGGTTCCGTCGAAGCCGGCGCAGCTGCAAGTGCTTCTGCCGTAGGACGGAGCATTTTCAACAAGACTCTGTCGAACACGATCCTCACTGACTATCTGAGCAAGCTGGAGAACATGTCTGGGGTTGATGTGCTTGAAGGGATGACGCTCACTGCCAGCAAACAATCAGCTGCGTACATGAAGATGTTCACGCCCTATCTGGCGATGCTGAAGGTTGCCGAACTCCCCGTCGACTTCGCAGCGCTCGACTCCGCAATGGAGTCGGCAAAGGGATACTACGAGCTTATCGGAACTGATCCGTCCAATCGGAAGTTGATCCTGAGATTCAATATTCGAGCCTTTCGTAACAACTATGGGCTGGCCGACCTTGGGAGAATGCGGCTCGTGTTCCACGGTGTCCAAGTCGGAGAGGCTACGGAGTCCAGCCTCACGATGTGGGCAGAGATGCAAGAAGAGCAGCAGACGACTCCCCTGACTGGACTCGACATCCTCGATGCCACTGACCCAGATCCCGTGAACCTGGTGGTGTACGACGTTCTCTTGGCGGGAGTGTGCAATGGGTGACTCCACGCAAGTCACGCTCTTCTTCGGCCCGCAGGTCTGGTTCGACGCTGAGCTTGGCCGCAAGAAGCGGACGTATCTGATAGACGCTGTCAACGAGTTGGACGAGTTCAGGCGCCGGATCACTCATCGACACGTAGTGCCTGGGCAAGATAGCCCTGAGGTGGATGAGGAGCTGCCTGCTCGCGCGATCCGCTTGGTCGCGAAGTCGNGGGATTATGCGAGCTTGCAGGAGCACGCGGTAACCAACTTTGTCGGCTTGATCCAGACCATGAGTCCCAAACACCTGTGGCTTCACAACCCGCCCGCTACCATTCAGGCGCAACTGGAACGCGCTTTCAACGTGAAGGCCCGAACCTATGAGTATCCAGTCGTTGCACAAGCGACGCTACGTGCCTTCCGAGATCAGTTTGGTCAACACGTCATCGGCCAAGAGCGGGTGGGCCGCCGAGTCCTGGCCGCGCTGTACGGGCTCACGACACCGGATCGTCTGAAGCCTGTCGTCCTGATGTTCTATGGACCATCAGGGGTGNGGAAAACAGAAACCGCCCAGTTCGTCAATGGGCTGCTGGGTGGGCAACTGTTCCGCAAACAATTCTCTATGTTCCAGAACGACAAGTTCGCCTCGTATCTTNTTGGCGGGACCCATGCGGAACCATCGTTCGCCCATGATCTGGTGGACCGGGCGTCAGGAGTGATCTTGATCGATGAGTTCGACAAGGCCAATTCCATCTTCCACAGTGCCTTCTATGAGATGTTCGATGAAGGTATTTTCGAGGATAAGAACTATCGAGTTCGACTCGGCCCTGCCATCGTCATCTGTACATCAAACTACGGTTCAGAAGGTGAAATCGAGCAGGCCCTAGGAGAAGCGCTCACCTCTAGGTTCGATGCGCTGATTCAGTTCGACGCATTGACTGACCAAGACCTAAAAGCGATTCTGGATCGGCTGATCACCTCCCGATATTCGAAACTCACACCCGCTGACCAAGTAATGATCGATATCAATGACATCCACGCCAAGCTGCTCGCGAGAGCCGGCCGTGTTGGGAACGTGCGCAAACTCGGGAAGCTCGTCGACGAGACGCTCGCGCTAGCGCTCGTGGATCGCGCGCTGGCCTCGGCGGACTAGCGGCTATCCGTGCTCTGCGGTGGGGATGAGTCGCGACGGGCTCCACAAGGCCCTGTCTGAGCAAGGCAACCCCACCTGGTCCACCGTCCTCAAGGTCTCCGAAGCCCTCGGCCTGTAACTCTCCTTCCACGCCGTGGCATGACGTCCGCATGTAGTGTCACTCTCCTTCCACGCCGTGGCATGACGTCCGCATGTGCGCGATCGGCGTGAGCGGCGCGGCGAGCCACTCGCAGTTTCGCCGTCGCACGGCACTCGCAGAATCGCCCTCCTTAGCGCGGCCGATTCTCACTTTCGGGCCGCCCGGACACGTTTGTCCGGTAGGTGCGAAAGTGAGAGTAACGACCGGAAACTGAGAGTCGATGAGAGTAGAAACCGGTTTCCGGTCGGAAAGTGAGAGTGAGCCGAGTCGGCTCAACGAATCTCAACTCGCGTGCTGCACAGCGCACCGTGAGGTCAGCTCTGGCAAGGGTGCGACATAACGCACATGCCGATGTGCGTGACATCGCTGTCATGCCCAGAGTCGTATGTCTTCGGTGTCCGTCGTGTCCGGGTTACCCGGTACCCCGATCCTCCGCCTTTCCACGACACGCAGGCGCTGACAGGACCCGCCCGTCGTGATTCAATACATCTGAACACCTGATCAGGTGAAGGAGTATTGGATGGAGCAGGTTGTGGGGCTCGACGGGTGTGCCATCACGTGCGTCCACCCCGATCGGGTGCGGATGGTGCGGGAGGCCGCCNCCCACGAGGAGGCGCTGACACGCGTGACCGGGCTGTTCAAGCTGCTGGGTGATCCGACGCGGTCCCGATTGCTGTATGCCCTGCTGGAGGCCGGCGAGATGTGCGTGTGTGACCTCGCGGCGGCGACGGACACCGCGGAGGCCACGGTGTCGCAGGCGTTGCGCCTGTTGCGTACCGCTGGCGTGGTCGCCGGACGCCGGGAGGGCCGCAACGTGTTCTACCGACTGTCGGACGCGCACGTCCGGATGTTGCTGGACGTGACGCGGGAGCATGCGCTGCACGAGGCGGACGGGGCGGGGTGCTCGGATGAGCGGGGACACGCCCACGGGCACGGGGCCGCACTCTCGGCGTCCGGCCGGCACCGGTGGCGGCTGGCGGTCACGTTCGGGCTGACTGCGACCTTCTTCGTGGTGGATNTGGGCGCCGGCGTGATCAGCGGGTCACTGGCCCTGATCAGCGATGCCGGGCACATGGCGGCCGACGTGGTCACCCTCGGCGCCGCGCTGGTTGCCACGCGCCTGGCCGCGATGCCCGACGCGACGGAACGGCGCACCTACGGCCGGTACCGGGCCGAGGTGTTCGCATCCGGACTGGCCGTGCTGATGATGCTGGGCGTGGCGGTGTACATCGTGGTGGAGGCGGTTCGTCGCCTGGGCCAGCCGGTCGAGCCGACCTCTGGAGTGATGCTCGTGGTGGGCGTGGTCGGGCTGGCGATCAACGCCGTCGGCATCATCCTGTTGCGCACCGGTGCCGGGGAGAGCCTGAACGTGAAGGGCGCTTACTTGGAGGTGATGGCGGACGCGGTCGGTTCGGTCGGTGTGATCGTGGCCGGCCTGTTGGTGTTGTGGACCGGTCAGTCCTTCTGGGACACGGTCATCGCCCTGGCCATCGCCGTGTTCGTGGCGGTTCGAGCCTTAATGCTGGGCCGCGAGGTCCTCGCGGTCCTGGGGCAGCATGCGCCCGCCGGTATGGAGCCTCAGGAAATCATCGCCGCCCTCGCCGACGTGGAAGGGGTCGCCGACGTCCACGACCTGCACGTGTGGCAGTTGACCTCCGGCATGGACGTGGCCACGGCACACCTGGTCGCGGCCGACGAACAGCCCGAGCAGGCGGTGCTCGCCGCTGCCAGCGCCGTGCTGCGTGAGCAGTTCAACATCGAACACGCGACGCTGCAGGTCGAGTCCGCCTCGGGGCATGGCTGTCAGGGCGCTGACTGGTGAGCCCACCCGACCGCGGTGCATCAGAAGAGGCACACGCCCTGCTGGGCGCCTGCGTGAGCAGGGCCCAGCGGGCGCGTGTGTCGGTGCGTGCCGGCGCCCGTCAGGCGGTGACGACAGCTCTGTTGTCGGCAGCCTGCGCGGAGCCGCTCTGATCGAGCGGGGTGAGTTCGGTGCGCTGGGCCTTGGCGGCCCGGAGTCCGTTGGCGATCACGACCACCTCGGCCACTTCGTGGACGAGGACGACCGCGGCCAGTCCCAGTACCCCGGTGATCGCCAGCGGCAGCAGGACGGTGATGATCACCAGCGACAGGACGATGTTCTGGTTGATGATCCGTCCGCCGCGGTTGGCGTGGGCCAGCGCTTGGGGGATGAGCCGCAGGTCGTGGCCGGTGAAGGCCACGTCGGCGGACTCGATGGCGGCGTCCGACCCGGTGGCGCCCATCGCGATGCCCACGGTCGCCCCGGCGAGGGCGGGNGTGTCGTTGATGCCGTCGCCGATCATCGCGGTGGGGACCTGGTCGTTGAGTTCGGCGACGATGCGGGCCTTGTCTTCGGGGCGTAGTTCGGCCCGCACGTCGTCGATGCCGGCGTCGCGTCCCAAAGCTGCTGCTGTCCGGGCGTTGTCGCCGGTCAGCATGCTCACCCCGACCCCNTGTTCGGCCAAGGTGGAGACGACCTCGGGCACCTCGGGTCGGAGTTCGTCGCGCACGCCGATGACCCCGGCCGTCACGCCGTCGACGGTGACCAGGACGCAGGTCCGGCCCTCGGCCTCGAGCTGGGCCACGCGGTCGGCGAGCGGGCCGGCATCTATCCAGCGGGGGCTGCCGACCGCGACGCGGCGCCCCTCGACCGTCCCGACCACACCGTGCCCGGCCGTCTCCTCGACGTGCGCGGCGGCCGGGGCGTCGGGTGTGGCTGCGACGATGGCGACCGCCAGCGGATGGGTGGACTGCCGCTCGAGCGCTGCGGCGTAGGACAGCACGTCCGCCTCGCTCCAGCCCTCGGTCGTCACCACCGAGGTGACAACGGGTTGGTTGACGGTGAGGGTGCCGGTCTTGTCCATGGCCAGGTGCCGGATCGAGCCGAGTCGTTCGAAGGCGGCGCCGCTCTTGATGACGACGCCGAACCTGCTCGCCGCCCCGATCGCCGACACCACCGTGACCGGTACCGAGATGGCCAAGGCGCAAGGACTCGCGGCCACCAGCACCACCAGGGCGCGGGTGATCCACAGCTCGGGGTCCCCGAACAGCGAGCCGACCACCCCCACCAGCAGCGCCAGCACCATCACCCCGGGGACGAGCGGACGGGCGATCCGGTCGGCCAGGCGTGCCCGGTTGCCCTTCTCGGCCTGCGCCTGCTCGACGAGTTCGACGATCGTGGTCAAGGAGTTGTCGGTGCCGGCGGCGGTGGCCTCGACCTCCAGCACGCCGGAGGTGTTGATCGAACCGGCCGACACCTGCGCGCCCGCCTCGACCTCGACGGGGATCGACTCACCGGTGATCGCCGAGGTGTCGAGGCTGGACCGCCCGGACCGCACCACGCCATCGGTGGCGACCCGCTCGCCGGGCCGGACCAACATGAGCTGCCCCACGGTGAGTTCCCGCGCCGGGATGATGGCCGACTCGCGACCGCGCAGGACGGTGGCGGTCTCCGGCACCAGCTTCAGCAGGGCCCTCAGGCCACCCCGGGCCCTGTCCATCGCTTTGTCCTCAAGCATCTCGGCCAGCGAGTACAGGAAGGCCAGGGCCGCAGCCTCCTCGACATAGCCCAGGATGACCGCACCCACGGCGCTGATCGTCATCAACAGGCCGATCCCCAGCTTCCGCTTGCGGAACAGGTTCCTCAGCGCCCCCGGGACGAACGTCGAGGCACCGGCGAGCAGGCCCACCCAGAACAGGACCAGGGCGATCGTCCCGGCAGCCGGCGCCTCGACCAGCCACTCGACCAAGAACCCCGCGACCAGGAACACCCCGGACAAGACCGGCAGGAGGACCGCCCGATCACGCCACCAAGGGATCTCGACCTCCTCGTCCGCCTCAACCCCAGCCGTGACTGGAGCCTCACAACCGCACGCGCTGCTCACGCCAAATCCTCCTCGTCATCGCGATGGGACGCGCAACCCGCCACCCCGCACGCGGGGTCGATGCAGGGACTTCCTCGTCCACCGCCAAGGTGACGTCGACCAGCGCCACCAACGCCGCCGCGAGGTGCGGATCGGCGATCTCGTAGCGCGTCTGGCGCCCCTCCGGCTCGGACACGACGATCCCGCAACCCCGAAGACAGGTCAGGTGGTTGGAAACGTTGGTCCGGGTCAGGTCCAGGTCACGCGCCAGTTGCGCCGGATAGCCCGGACCGTCCAGCAGGGACAACAGGATGCGGGAACGCGTGGGATCGGCCATGGCCCGCCCCAACCGATTCATCACATCCACACGAGAAGCAATAGTCAGCATATGGTGACCATACAGCAAACGCTGACTATTCGTCCAAGTCGGCTGGAGCTAGCTGCAGGCCTGCTCGGAGGGCAGGCGGCTTCGTCGGCGCGGGACGCCTGCGCCCGCAGCGTGGTGATGGACTCACGGAGGGCCTGGAGTGCGGCGATCCGTCGGTCGACGTCGGTGAGGCGGTCGTCGAGCAGGTCGCCGACGCGCTGGCAGGGGGCCGCGTCGGCGTCCCGGATCTGGAGGACCTGCCGGATCTCAGCAAGGTCAGTCCGGCCCTGCCGAGATGATCGACTCGCTGCTGGCCGATCCTGGGTTGGAGGGCCATCAGGTGCCGATGAACACTCCGATGGACACCAATGCGAGACGGACCCAACTCCCGCCTCTCATGGCGCGGGGGAACATCCGGTCATGCCGCGGGTTGCGCGAGGGTCGTGTGTCGGCTCCGCTTGCCGCAGCGCGGTATGCCTTCGTGTTGAACGCTGTCCGCAACGACGAGCGGGTGGCCCCGTTCCCGCACATCAGGAGTGGGGCGCTACGGCCTTACCCTTGCGGTATGGCCCTACCTCGCCACACGACGGACGCCGCCCTGTCGGCTTGGCTCGCGCCCCGGCTGCTGCCGTGGGGACCGGCTGGGGTTCCGGTGGGTGCCATGGTGCCGACGGGCTTCGCGGCGTATGTGCGGGTCCTGCACCCCTGCCGGATGGACGCCGCTGGCGGGAGATTGCTGCGTCCAATGGACGCGTCCTGCATCCCCTGGCGCAGTGGAGCCACATGTTCGACACCCTGCGCCACCCGAGCCTGTGGCCGCCGGATGGCCATCTCCCGCGCCCCGACCACGACGCGCTGGTCGCGTACCTGCAGGCGTCTGGGGACGTGACCTACGCGGTGTGGGAGGGCTACGGGTTCTGGGGAGGCGGCGCGGTCGAGGCGCACCACCCCGATCTGATGACCTACGAGGTCCCGGTGCCGAGCCGGGTCCCGGGGGTGCCGAGCCGGTGTTGGCCCTGCCGCACCGGCGCTACCACCTGTTCCGGGCGCCCCTGGCCGCGCACGAGACGTGGGTCGAGGACGAGAGCTTCGTGCAGTCGGCGAACCTCGTATGGCCGGACGACCACGGTTGGTGTCTGGCCACCGAGATCGACTTCGGGTTCACGCTGCTCGGTTGCGAGCGCGCGGTCGCGGACGCCGTGCTCGCCGATCCCGCCCTGGAGGCGTTCGAGGTTGGTGTGGACGACAACATGAGCTGGTCCGGGGACACCATCAATCCGGGACCCCGGCGGGCCTGACATGCTTTGTCGACCCGTCACGCTAGACCCGGCCGATACAGCACGCCCCACCTGCTGAACCCCTGCACGACGCGTGAACCGGGCGCCAACACGATCCACTTGAGCTGGAGTTGGTGAAGCGCGAACATCCGCTCTTGCCGCGGTCAGCGTGGGTGTGAGTCCTGCCGGCCGGCTACAGGTCGTTTTGGAGCTCGCTGGCATCGCCGGCCGCATTCGTCTTTCCGGGTCCTGGTGTGGCGGTGCATGCGACCATGGATTGTGCAGATCGACGGGCGGGCGGTAGGCGCCGCAGCGGCCGGCTCCGGCTTCACCGGCGTGGTGGCGATCGACGCCGGGGAGGAGCGGGTGTTCGAGCGGTGCTACGGCTTCGCCCACCGGGGACTGGCGGTGCCCAACACCGTAGGCACCCGGTTCGCCCTGGCCAGCGGCAGCAAGACGTTCACCGCCCTGGCGGTCCTGCGGCTCGTCGAGCAGGGTCGGCTACGGCTGACCGATCCGGTGCGCCCCATCCTCGGTGACGACCTTCCTTTGGTCGACGACGCCGTGACGATCGAGCACCTCCTCACCCACACCTCTGGGATCGGCGACTACCTCGATGAGGAGGCCGACTGGAAGCCGGACGACTACGTGCTGACCGTACCGGTGCATCTGCTCGCGGAGACGTCGGCGTTCCTGCCGATGCTGGAAGGACAGCCGCAGAAGTTCNCCCCGGGCGAGCGGTTCGGCTACTGCAACCAGGGTTACATGGTGTTGGCGCTGGTGATCGAACGGGTCGCAGGGACCGGCTTCCACGCGTTCGTGGAGANNCGGAGGTGTTCGCCCGCCCAGCTCGCACACACCGGCTTCCTGCGTTCCGATGACCTCCCCGGTGATGCGGCGCTGGGCTACTTGGAGGAGACGGGCAACAGGATCAACGTGCTGCACCTTCCGGTGCGCGGCAACGGCGACGGCGGCGCATACTCGACGGTCAGTGACCTGCACCTGTTCTGGCGGGCCCTGCTGGCCGGCCGGATAGTGGGGCCGGAGTTCGTCGCCGAGTTCACCCGGCCTCGTAACGATGTGCCTGAGGAGGGCATGCGCTACGCGGCCGGCGTGTGGCTGCACGCCACCGGGCCGCAGCTCATCATGGCCGGCTACGACGCCGGGGTCGCGGCGCGATCTGTCCACGACCCGGCTTCGAGCACGACAGCGACGGTGCTGAGCAACAGCTCGCGGGGTGCCGGTGTGGTGATCGACGTTGTGCAGGGGTTCTTCGGCTGACCCCAGCGAATGTCCGACTCTGCCGCACGTGGCGCGATGCCGGTGAGGCGGACGTTGATGCGGGGTCTTTCGGGTTGCGACTCTATGTCTGGGCGTCGAGGAACCGGGCTACCGCGGCGGCCAGTTCGCGGGGGTGGGTGAACGCCAGGTCGTGGCCCGCTCCNTCGATGGTGACGCGCTGGGCTGCCGGGAAGAGTGCTGATACCCAGGCCTCGGTTTGGCGGAACCACGGCCCGCTTTCGGTTCCTCCCGCATACAGCACGGGGACGGTCACGCGTGCTGCCTGGTCGGGGCCGTACGTCCAGGACACGAGTGCGGGGATGTCCCGGCTGAAGAAGGCGTCGGCGTCTCGCTCGATGCGGGCCACCGATCCGGGCGCCAGTGCCTCCTGGCGGGGACGCCAGCCCGAACCGACGAGCATGGTCATGAAGGCCTCCAGCGCGACGGTCGCGCCCTCGCGTTGGTAGAGGTCCAGCAGCCGCTGGTTCGCGGCAAGGAACTCGGGGGCGGCGGGAACGTGCCGGGGCGGCGGCTCGACGATCGTGAGGGAGCGGACCGCTGCCGGGCCTTGCCCGGCGAGCTCGAGGGCGACCGCCGCCGAGTAGCTCACCCCGATCACGTGGGCTGGCGCGGCGTCCAACGCATCGAGGACGGCGAGGCAGTCCCGCATGTCGGTGTCGATCGAGGCGGCGCCGCCTGTCGTGGTGCTCGACCCGTAGCCGCGGCGGTCGAACGTGATGACCCGATACCGGTCACGGAGCAGGTCCTGGCTCATGAACGGCACCAGCTCGTCCACGGAGAGTGCGGTCTGCACGACGAGGACCGCATCCCCGGCCCCCTCGGCACTGGCTGCCAACGTCCCGCCGGCCACCGGAACCCACGTAGCCGCCATGCACTCACTGTGACACCCAACAACGCAGGCAGGAAGACGACTGCGCACTCATTTGCCGCACTGTGCGCGAGGGTTAGCCTGTGGCTTTCCGGTACCCGAGGCGCACACCCGCTTCTGCCGCCGGGTGCGTGGGCGATCGTGCCCGCGCCCTAACTGCGTCGAGGCAAACGCTCTAGGACATGTCGATGTGGAGCCCAGTGGCGAGGTAGCGCAGGTGGGGGCGCGCCTCTAGGAGCCTGCTGAACAAGGCGTCTATGTGAAGCCACGTTGAGCGTTGGCGACGGGCGGGACGCCGCCAATGGCCGTGTGTGCGGCGAGTTTGTGTCAGCACTCGAGAGTGCGACAACGGGGTCGTCTCGCCCGTCTGAGGACCTTGGTGGCCGCTGTTGGCTGGGGTTCAGTGCCCCCGGTGGTCTGTCAGGCGATCGCCCAGCCATTCGGTCCGTGGGTGAGGCCGAGGGCCAGGAGTCGGCGCAGGTTGATCGCGGCGATCCGGTTGTGGAGCCAGTGGTTGTTCTTGGTCACGCCCCGGTAGGGCACCTTGCGGTTGCCGCGGGTCAGCCACGCGATTGTCCGCTCGACCATGGGCCGGTGCTGCCGGTACGTGGCCTGGAAGCCCTCGTCGGCGGCCCGTTCGCGGTGGCGGCGTTGCAGCAGGTCCTGGGGTGCNAGCATGACCTTGCGGCCCCGGTTCGCGGTGGTGCACTGCTCGGCCAGGGCGCACCCGCGGCAGGCAGCACCGAACGTGGCCCGCCCGTTCCCACTGATTGGGCGGCTGACCCCGGCCGGGCAGGTGAGCGTTGCCGCGCCAGGATCGTGGGTGAAGTCGTCGATCGTGAACCCGCCGGCGACGGCGGGCCGGGTCGGCCACGGTTTGACCAGCGGATCCCATTGTTTGGCGTCGAGGACCGCGAGCATGACGCCGGTGGCGTAGGCCGAGTCACCCAACACCTCGACCGGCCCGGTGATGGTCGGGTCGGTGATCACCAGCCGGGCTCCGACGGTGGCGTCGCTGTTGGCCGGGCCAGCGGCTTTGGTGAGTTCGGCCACGGTGGTCAGGCCAGTGTCGGGTTCGATCACCACGTGGGCCTTGAACCCGTCCTGGCGACGCTCCACCGTCTTGTGCGCATGCCGCGCCTCGGGATCGACGGTGGAGATGATCCGCTCCGGCGCGACCCGCCGGGCGATCCGCCAGCGGCCATCGGTACCGTCGGAACCCTCGACCGGCTCGACATCCTGCCCGGCCACCAACGCCAACAACGCGACCGCTTCGGCCGGTCGCCCGCCAGCCGCGGTGATCGCCCCGGTATCGAGCCCGCCCAGCAAGGCGAGCGCGTCGTTCACGAGCGCGGTCACCAACTCGTCACGGGCCTGGCGGTCGTCCCACGCGATCCGCGGCTTCGCGGTGCTGTCATAACCCTGCCCTGTGAGGGCGGCCAGCCGGGTGCAGCGTTCGGTGATCACCGGCTGGGCGCCGGGCACTTCCCGGCCCACCCGGCGGACCTGCGCGACCAGCTGGGTGACCGTGTCCTGACGGGCCACCGCATCATCAAGGATCGTCGAGTCCAACGCCCGCCGCTGCCGGCCCTTCACCGCACCGGTCTCGGCGATCACATCCCGGACCACCTCGAAGATCCGCTGCGGCCGATCCGAGGCGGCGAGCCGGGCCCGCCACACCGTCAACGACGACGCATCAAACGCTTTGGCGTCGACCGGGTACCCGCACGCCGCCTTCCACCGCAGGTCGAAGGTGAGCGCATCAGTCGCTTCCCGATCCGACAGACCGTGCAGGGATTGCAACACGATCACCGACGCGACCACCCCCGCCGGGATCGAGGGCCGGCCCCGGCCCGAGGGAAACAGATCGGCGAACAACACGTCCGGGAACAACCGCCCGCGATGCTCGGCCAAGAACCTGAACACGCTGCCCGCCGGCAACAAATGGCCCGCGAGCGACTCCACGTCCAACACATCCCGTTGCGGACTCGACTCACCCTGCACAACCCAACAATTCCAGTCGACCGGCCATCAGACCGGACGGCACGCAGGCGGATTGTTCAGCAGGCTCCTAGGCCTGGGAGCGCTGCCCGCCCGGAGTCACCTCCCTGGTCGTCGACGACGATCTGGACGCGGTCCCCGGGGACCAGGGATTGACAGTGGTGCCGTCGGGCAAGGGCGCGGGCAGCAGCAGTTTCCCGTGAGGATCGGTTGCTGGGCGAGGAGCCGGGCGGCCAGACCGGTCCAGCGGAGCTCATCTTCGACGGTAGCGCCGAAGCAGCACACCGCGAAGTGCAGGCTCATGGCCAGCGGGGTCGGCTGGTTCGGATCGCGTCCAGGACGGGTGCGGGCCGTGGGTACGGAACTGACCCGGTGGGCCAGCACCGCGACGCACGGTGTGGGACGCGTCCGGTCTCGCACCTGCTCGGGTTGGATGAGGAGCGTCGGTGGGGCGGCCGCACCCAAGGCGGTGGTGGTGAGACCGCGGTTGAGCATGTCCACGATGCTGTGCGCGCACGCACTCAAGACCTCGTAACCCGCCATGACCGGGATGCTACGGGGCAGGCGGGATCGCGAGTAGTGGCCCAGGGCAGGGATGCCGGCGAGCCCATGCTGCTCGGCCAAGGATGACGTCGCGCGGGGTGCGGTCTCCGACCAGATTCCACGGTGGGGCGCTCGTGACGCCCGCGCTTACTGGGCCTCGGGCGCCGTGCCGTCCGGAGTTGGATGCCGCGGCGCCTGTGAGAGCCAAGAGAGAGCCGTCCGGCCGACGCTAGCTCGAGAGCGACATCCGATCTTGCCGCGGCTGGTGCTTGCGGGTCGGACCGTGGCCAGGCCGNGCGCATACAGTCGACGACAGCGCCGGACGGCGAACCGATGTCCCGGGAAAGAGCAAGGCATGACCCCAGCAATGAACTCCACGCGGCGCCTGAGCGCGAGGGCCGTCGCGCTCATCGGAACGGGGGCGGTGGTTGCTTACGCGCTGCTCGCCGCGGTCCAGATCCTCGTGTGGAATCCGCAGGCTGCAGTCCCCGGCGTCGGTCTCGACCAGATATACGCGGACGTGGCCGCGACTGGCGAATCCATGGCTGCCGGGATGGTCATTGCCTTCCTGGCGGTCGGGCCCCTGCTGGCGATCGCGCTGCTAGTCGGCGCCTGGAGGCGGCCCGAGGGGCGGGCCAGTGTGGTGNGGGTCCCGTTCCTGGTTCTGCTGGCTTTGGGAGCCCCAGCCTATTTCTGGGCGAACTTCGGTCCGGGCATGGCCTTGGCCGACACGTTCTTCGTTAGTGGGGGTGATCATTCAGCGTGTTCTGCCCCGTTGTACGTGACGAGCGGCCTCGCTGTCCTTGCCCTCGTTGGGCACGTGGTGTGGAACCGCTCGAGCCGTCAGTAGGAACCCAGAAGGGCGGGGTGAGAACGTCCGCTTCTAGCCGCAGAGTGCGTGAGCGTAGCCTGTCGTCCGGTACCCGAAGCGCACGACCGCTCTTGCCGCGGTGTGCGAGGGTAGCCTGTCGGCTTGGTGGTCACCCGAGCACGACAGCCCTCAATTGCCGCAGACGGGCGTACATCTAGAGACTGTGGGAGGGCCCAATCTGGACGGCTGACGGTTCAAAGCGCACCTCGAGCAGACTCCAGCAGTCGTCCCTGAGCGTGGCCACCTCGTTGCGACAGCTGCGGCACAAGAGGTTCGGGCCATCCAATCCGTCGTGACCGCAGCAACCGCTGTTCCGCACCGGATCATCGCTCGAGAGGAGCCCGATCGCGTCAGCTGGGTTGATCACCAAGCAGCCAAGGGTGCTCGTGGGAAGTTGACCCTGCCACCCAACCGGCTCGGGGTCCCTGGCCCAGGCTCCCTGTGGGATCGTGGGCAGGAACCTCTCGTCTTCAGGCTGAGCCCGTCGAGGGTCCGGCATCACGTCAAGCTGGCTGAGCGCCCTAGACAGGGTGTTCCCGCATGAACCGCAGACGATACTCACCGACTCCACATGTCGATTCTGCCCGAGCAGAGCCTGATCGCACCGTCGGAGCCCACGAACGTCCGCTTCTGCCGCTTCCTGCGCGCAGCATGACCTCAGACGCTGAACCAGTGAAGGGCGCTGTCAGGCCTTCTTGAGCACTCCTCCGCGAGAGCTCTGAGCCGGAGAAGACCACGTTTCTCTGCGCCCGCTGCGACCAGCGTGAGCGCCCGGGCACAGTCCGAAATCAGCTGGCCCATGACGCCCGACGGCATGACCGTTTCACCGCCTGGGTCCAGAGAGGCAAGGACCGGCAGGCCTGGTTCGACTTGGTCGTAGGGGTAGGAGTCCACGAAGCGGTCAAGGTCGGCGGCAGCGTCGAAGGTGCCGCCCGTAGGGTCAGGCCATCGTGTGTGTACACGTCCAGATCCATCACGCAGCTCGACGTAGATCGCCACGAGCTGATTCTGCGGCATGTCCAGCGCGGGTGCACACTCATCAGCCTGAGGCGTTTACCGGATTTGCCGCCGTCAGCGCGCGGCACTCTCACTTTCAAGGGCGCCGTCGCTCGCAGAATCGCGCCGACCAGCGCAGGAACGCTCTCACTTTCGTCCCGCCCGGACAACTCACGTGGGCATGCCCCGCGCGGGGCGGCAGTGAGAGTAACGACCGGAAGGCGCGGACCGGCGGGCGAGGGCTTGATAGTCAGCGTCGCCGGTCGGCCCAGGTGCGAGCAGGCGGAGCCGCGTACTGCTCGGTCGTGAGCCCGGCCAAGTCGGTGCCCAGGTGGCGGGCGTACGCGGTGGCTGCGGCGCGAAAGGCGTCCGGCCCGATCGGCGGGAGTGTGGCGACGGCGACATCAAGCCCCGCNGCCCGGGCGGTCTTGCGCCACGTGCCCACCACCTGCCCGTCGACGACGGCGAGCGGGTGGAACATGCCGTTGTAGGTGGACAGCGTGACGGGCCCGTGACCCAAGATGTCCTCGCGCGAGGCGTAGCCGAGCACGTACTCGTCGTAGGCGGGCAGCAACCAGTGACCCGTGGCGTCACCGTCGAGGCTGCCCATCCAGTGCACGGGGCCGACCGGGGTACCGGCCGTGGTGAGTTCGTCCGCGAGCGCCTCGACCACGGTGCGTCCCGCGCGCACCGGCAGCCCGGCCCACGTGCTGAAGTCGGCGGCGGTCGCCGGCCCATGACCGGCGAAGAAGCGGCGTCCGAGTTCGGTGAGCGCGGCCTCCGGGTCGAGGACGCGCTGCGCGGGCGCCCACGCCGCCAGCAGCGCCATGGTCTGGACGCCGTCGCGGTACGGGCCGGGGCACAGCAGGCCGAGGTGGGCGAGGTGGGCGAACAAGAAGGACGCCTGCTGGTGGTCGTTGGGGATTCCCGCCTCAGCCAGGTGGCCGATGAGGACTTCCCGGGGCAACGGGCCATCGGCGAGGACGTCCTCGCAGACCGCGGCGGCCAGGTCCACCACGGCAGGTGTGACCGCGTGGTAGCGCCACACGCTGGGGCCGGTCCGGCGGAGCACGGGTGGGCTGACGAGACCGCGGATCCAGCCCACGTCCTCGGCCGGAACCAGGTGCAGCGTGCCGCGCAACGACCAGGTCCGGATCTGGTGTCCTCGGCCACCGGTGCGAGCGTCGCGCGCACGTGGGCGAGCGCCTCGACCACCGCGGCGTGCGCCTCGGGGTGAGCGCCAGTCCCGCGGCGTTGAGGGTGAACCGTGCGCCTGTCCGGTTGAACGAGCTGAGCTGGTCGTCCGGGACGTCCAGCGCGCCGCCCAGGTGCCGCACCTCGATCATCAGCAGCGGTCCGCCGGGCACGGCGCAGGAAGCGACCCGCGCGATGGCGTCCGGAGTGAGGGCCGGCAGGAACAAGCCGTCGACGACCGCCGTCATGGGGTCGTGGGGCTCGGCGCTGATCCGGTCCAGCTCGGCGGCGGGGAACCTGCCGACGAGGTCGGCCCGCGGCTCCCCGAGCCGGTGCTTCAGATGCCGGACGGCCGCCACGCCCACCCCGAGGTCGCGGCCGGAGTAGCAGACCCGGACGGAGGCCACCGACTGGCCCCGCACCTCCGGGGGCAGGAACGGCAGCGGCGGGAAGTTCATCAACGCGACCGAGGACGCCATCTCGTCCGGCTGTTCGGCGGCCCATGCGGCGTACTGGGTGAGGACGTGCTCGGTGTCGGCCATCGGGTACAGCAGCGAGCCGCCGTACACCACGTCCAACTCGACCAGGCGCACCTGCAGCGAGGTGACGATGCCGAGGTTGCCGGCGCTGCCCTTCAGCCCNCAGAACAACCCGGCGTGGTGGGTTTCGCTGACGGTGATGAGGTCGACGTCCGCGTTGACAACTTCGGCCGCGACGATCGCCTGGCTGGCGAAGCCGAAGTGCCGGCCGAGCCAGCCGAAGCCGCCGCCGAGACTGTAGCCGACGACGCCCACCCCGAGTTGGACCCCTGCNAGGCCGATCAGGCCGTGCCGGGCCGCCCGGGCGTTCAGCTCCTGCCAGGTGACGCCCGCCTGCACCCAGGCCGTCCGGCTGACGGGGTCGACGGACATCCCCTTCAGCGCGGACGTGTTGATCAGCAGGCCGCCGTCCCCGACAGGGACGCCGGTGCCGTGGCCGGTGGCCATCACCCCGATCCCGAGGCCGGTCGCACGGGCGTGCCGGACGGCGGCGACCACGTCCTCGGCCGATTCAGCGACGCTCACCAGGCTGGGACGGTGGCTCATCAGGGGNTTCCACGCGGTGACGGCCTGGTCGTAGCCCGGCTCGCCAGGCGAGAGGTAGCGCGGCGCGATGTCGTCCTCGCCGCGCGGGCGATGCTGGAGGGCCATGGGGACTCCCGGGATCCGGGGGCGCTGGGTGGCGCCCGGTTGATCCCAGCCTCGTCGGCCGTCGGCTCGGTGTCGTGGGCGGGACCTGCCCAGATCGGGACGGCCGGGTGCCCAGATCCAGTTTGGGCGGATTCAGCCGCCCACGTCAGACGCCCAGCCCGGTCAGGGCCGCGGCGACCTCCCGCCGGCTCTCCAGCCCTAGCTTCGCCAGCGCCGCCGACACGTGGTGGTCGACGGTCCGCACCGAAAGGAACAGCCGCTCGGCGATCTCGGTGTTGGTNGAGCCCTCACCGACCAGCCGGACGACGTCGAGCTGGCGGTCGGTGAGCCCGACCGGATTGCTGCGGGTGCTGCGGGACGGGCCCCGCGGGATCGCCTTCACCCCAAGGTCGGCCAGCCGCTGCCGTCCCAGGGCCGCCGCGGGCGCGGCGCCCAGCAGGTCGAGGGAGCGCACGGCAGCCAGGACGTCGTCCGGGTCGTCCGACTCGCACTGTTCAAGGGCCTGCTCGTAGGCGTCCCCGACCTGCGCCCAGAACGCCGCCGCCGCACGCCAGTCGCCGCGCAGCCCCGTCGACCACGGGTCCGAGCCGGCAACGGGCTGGTCCTCGAACGCCCCGGCGCGGGCGGCGTAGCGCCGGATCTCGGCGTCGATGGCCTCCGCGGTCGGACGGCCGGCGTGGGGACGCCACTCGTCCAGCACCTGGCGGGCCACGTCCGGACGGTGGTTGAGCCACGCCCATTCGGCCAGGCCCGGCCCCGCGAGCCCCATCCCGCACAGCTGGCGCAGCCGGACGGCCAACTCCCAGCCGCGCCGCAGCATGGCCTCGGCCCTAGGGTCGCCCCGCCGGGCCAGCAGCCGTCCGTACGACGGCAGCGAATAGGTCAGCAGCATGCCGGGGTCGTGGTAGCGGGCCAGCGCGGTCTCGAACTCGGCCTGTGCGGCGTCCCATTCGCCGCGGCACTGCAGGTCGAGGGCCCGGTGGATCTCGAGGTTGTAGGCGTGCGACCAGTGCCCGTGCTGCCGGACGAATGCCAGGCCTTCGGCCACCGATTCGCGCAGATCGTCCATCCGGCGGTACCGGTACTGGATCTCGATCAGGTTGGTCCAGCCGCGCGCGGCCGCCTCGACCGCCTGCTCGCGCTGGCCCGAGGCGATGCTCTCGCGAAGCAATGCCAGNGCGCTCGTCGGGGTGAGGCCGGGCTGCGCATAGGCCAGATAGTTGAGGCACAGCGAGTGGGTGCCGGGAGCNGCGCCGGCTCCCACCAACTGCCGGGCCTGCAGCAGCAACTCCACGCCGCGGGGATCGCCCGTGATCGCGTAGTGCGAGCCCAGGGCCCCGAGGCTCGCCGCGCGGGCCTCGGCGTCGAAGTCAGCCGCCAGTGCCAACGCCCGCTCCACGCACGGCAGGGCCTCCTCGGGCTCCCCNGCCATCGTGAGTTCCCGGGCCAGCCGACGCAGCGAGGCGGCCTCCGCCCGGCGGTCGCCCAGCTCCGACCACAGCCGGGCGGCCCGGCGTCCCTGCGTCACGGCCTCGCCGAAGCGATGCGCGATGTGCAGGACCCAGGCGTAGCTGTCGCACACGCCGGCGAGGTCCCGTGGTGTGAGCAGCTGCTCGTACTGCAGCGCGGCCGCGAAGTACGCGATCGCCTGCCGGTTGGCCCCCACCCGCGCCGAGTAGTCGCCGGCCTCGGGCGCGTACCGGGCGATCGTCGGCCCGTCGCCGCACCGGATGGCGTGGTGCAGCAGCCGCGGGATGTCGTCGGCCTGCATCGACAGCACCTCCACGAGATGCCGGTCGATCGCGCGCCGCCGGACGAGCGGCAACGTGTCCTCGGTCACCCTCCGGGCGACCTCGTGCCGGAATCGGATGCCGTCGGCGTCGGCGGTCACCAGGCCGCGGGTCTCGGCCTCGGCCAGCGCCTCCACGTCGTCGCCGAGGACCGCCTCCGCGAGCTCGTGCGGCAGTTCGCCCGACCAGGCCGAGAGGGTCTCCAACGCCCGGCGGCACTCGGGCGAACTGCGGTGGAGACGCACCAGCACCGCGTCCGTCACCGTCGGCGGCACCTCCCCGTCCGGGGCCGCGGCGAGCGCCTCGGTCACGTAGAAGGGGTTCCCGCCGGTGACCTGCAGCAGCTTGTCGGTGTCCCAGCGGCCGCTTGAGTTGAGTTCCGCGACCGCTTCGCGGCTCAGCGGCGGCAGTTCGATCCGCACGGTGTCGCGCGCCGGCAGGCCGCCCAGGAAGCGCCGCAGCGCCAGGGACGCCGACTCCTCCGGGCGCAGCGAGCAGACGAGCAGCAGCCGCAGCTTGTCGAGGCGGCGCGCGAGGTAGCCCAGGACGTCCAAGGTCGCGTCGTCAGCCCACTGGAGGTCCTCGATCACGGCCACCGTGCGGGTACACCCGAAGGCTGTGGACACTGCGTCCAGCGCACGGGCCACGTCGCCCTCGGCCAGGGCAGCGTCGAGTTCGGGGGTGACGGCCAGGCTGCCGCGTCGTCCGCGCACCGCCTCGCGGATCGGGCCGAGCGGGTTCGCCGTCACGAGGTCGTCGCACCACCCACGCAGGACGCGGAGGTCGTCCTCCAGCCCGGCCACGAACGCATCCAGCAGGGTGCTCTTGCCGATGCCCGCCTCGCCGGCGACCAGCACCACGCCGCCCTCCGCGCGGCGCACCCGCTCGGCAGCCGTGGTCAGCAGCTGCAGTTCGGATTCGCGTTCGAGCACGGGCGGCTCCTGCGGGGTCGTCCGCCGGTCGGGCGGGGCAAGGACGGTCCAGCGTAACCCCGCCGGGCCGCCCTCAGACAAGGCCGAGGGCACCGGCGCCGTGGGCACTGGTGGCACGATCGCGCCGCCCCTTGGCGCCGGCTGGACCATCGCTCCTAGTGAAATCGCGCCATCCCGCGATGGGTGGTCGAACCGTGTCAGCCCGGAGGTTCCCGCGTGACTTCGATCGGCGGCGCCCGCGCGGCTACGTTCCCGAGCCGTAGCTCCCTACGAGTTCAGCGCCGATCCGGGCCAGTTCGCGGCGCACCTCGTCCGGCTCCACCACCTCGACCCGGGCGCCCCAGCCGGCCAGCTGTTCGGCCAGCGCGACCGGCAGGTGCGCGCTGACCACCATCGGTACCCAGCCGGTCTGATCGGGCTCGCCAGCCTCGCAGTAGCGGCCGAACTGGCCGGTCAGGACGCCGGCGATGTCAGCGCGGGCCCGCACGCGGGCGGACACGCGACCGCGCCGGGCCTCGACCTCGTCGGTGTCCTGCCGCCAGTAGTCGAGGACATCGAAGTCACCGGGCCTCGCGAACTCCGCCCCGGTCGGCTCGACGTGTTCGATCCGGGAGGTGCGGTACGTCCTGCGGCCCCGTTCGTCGTCGGCGACCAGGTACCAGGCGCCTGCCTTGTCCACCAGTGCCAGCGGGCGGACCACGCGCACCTCGGCCGGCCGGCCCCGGGAGCGGTAGTGCACTTCCAGTTCGCGGCGGGCCACGATCGCCGCCCGCAGGGCAGGGACCCAGGCGTCCTCGTCCGGCGGCTCGGGGTCGCCCCACCGCCGGCGATCGTGATGCACCGAGGCAGCCAGAGTCGTCGCGTCCGTCCGCAGCGGCGCAGGCAGTGCCCGCAGCAGCTTCGCGGTGGCGCCCCTGGTGTCTGCATCGCGCAGGGCGGCCGCGCCGAGGGCCTGGAACACCGCCTGCGCCTCCCCGGCGGTCAGCCCGGTCAGATCGGTCCGGGCGCCCCCGAGGAGTTGCCAACCGCCGCCGCGGCCGGGCTGGGCGTACACCGGGACGCCTGCGGACGAGAGGGCTTCCAGGTCGCGACGCGCGGTGGCCGGTGAGACCTCGAGCTCGGCGGCGGCCTGCGCGGCGGTGACCCGGCCCTGCCGTTGTAGGAGCAGCAGGAGGGAGATGAGCCGATCGGCGCGCACGGCTCCACCCTCGCACGAAAAGTAGTCACTAGTTGAGCACTTTTGTCGCGAAGCTGGGTTCAGGCTCACCAGAGAGCCGGTCGAGAGGAGCCCGAAATGCCCACCCTCAAGGGAATGTCCACCATGGTGCTGACGGCCGACGATGTCGACGCCGCCGCGCGCTGGTACGCCGACGCAACCGGCGTCGACCCCTACTTCCGCCGCCCGGACACGGGTCCCGCCGCGTACGCCGAGTTCCGGCTGGGCCCGGACGACGACGAGTTCGGCATCATGGATCGCCGGTTCGCTCCCGGGGCCGCTGGTCTCGGGACGTCGGTCACCTACTGGGTCGTCGACGACGTCGACGCCGCCGTGGCCGACCTCCTAGCCCGCGGTGCCATCGCCCACGAGCCCGTCACCGTCCGCGGCGAGGGGTTCGTGACCGCCTCGGTGGTCGACCCGTTCGGCAATCTGCTCGGCCTGATGCACAACGCGCACTGGGCTGCGCGGCACCGAGACCACAAGGTGTCCAATCCGACCGAATCAACGGCTCCAGCAGGCCCATTTCGCGGCTCAAAGCGGCGTTCGTTCGGTCGGATCGAACACTCCCACCCCGGGGCTGCCCCAGGCAGCGCGTCGGGCTAGCTCACGCAGAGGCAGAACGGGTGCCCGGCCGGATCCAGGAACACCCGGAACGTGGTGCCCGGCTGGTGCTCGGCCTTGGTGGCGCCGAGGTCGAGCACGGCAGCCTCGGCCTCGTCGATGTCGTCGACCATGAAGTCGAGGTGCGACTGCTGGGGCACCTCCTGACCGGGCCACTGCGGGGCGCGGTAGTCCTGCACCTGTTGGAAGCCGATGCATTGCCCGTAGTCGGCGCGGATTTCAGCCCAGTCGTCGTCGACCGACACCGGCCAGTCGAGCACCTCGCCGTAGAACCGCGCGAGTGCGGCGGCGTCGGGGCAATCGAGGACGACGGACGGGTAACGTGCGATAGCCATGCCCGCAGCCTAAGGACGATTCCGGACGATCGGCGTCCTCAACGCCCCACGATCCGCGACGGCCTTCGGCGCGGGAGCTGGTGACCGCTGCAGCCGGGGTCGCGATCCGGGGCCCGCGGGTTCATCCGGGGCTCCCACGGCCCGCTGCACGGCCGGGCGCGCGAGGTGACCGCCCGACCGCTCCACGGGCGGGGTGGGCGCCGCGCGAGCCGGTGACTGCCGCACCGTCGGGCGCCGGCGAGCCGGTGACGGCGCACAGTCGGGGTCGCGATCCAGAGCCCGCGACGGCTCCACGGCCGAGATCAGGGCTGCGCACCCCAGGGGCTCTTCACCCCCAGGTGCGGACGAGATCTCCGTAGTTGTCGGCCAGCAGTTCGACGGCGTACGTGCCGAGTTCGCGGTCGACCCACACCCGGGGCGGCACCCGCCGAGGCGCCAGGAGAACTCCGCCGCCCGGGCGTCCCGCTCGGCGTCCGGTTCGCCCCAGTGAGCCGTGAGCGGCTCGACCACACCCCGGACGACATCGTCCAGGGAGTGGTCCGCGAGCAACTCGTGGTGGGTCAACTGCGCCACCTGACCGGCGAAGCCCCGCCACCGCCACGCGCGGGGCCAGCCTTCGATCACGACCTCCCCGCTGGAGCGATCGTCGTCCAGTCCGGTGGCGGCGGTCTCGGTCGCCCCGAGCGCCGAGAACCAAGGCAGTCGGGCTTCGACATCGGGCCCCCGTGGGCCACCCGTTCGGCGAGATCGCCGAACGCCACCACGTGGTCAGCGGTCAGCATCGACGCAACCAGTCCAGCAGGGCGACGTCGGCCACCGGCAGCCAGGTGACGCTGCGCGGGGAACCGGCGGATCGTCCGCGAACTCGGCGAACACTGGCCAGGCGCGACGCAGGGGCAGCAGGCTGCCGCGCGGGAACCGGTCGCCCAGCACGGAGGTCACCGGGTGGTCCAGCTTGGCGGGCTGATGGCAGGAGACGTGATCCTCACCGGCGGGCGAACGCCAGCAGAACAGCATGCCGGCGCATTCGGGGAACGCGACGTAGAGCAGATGGTTGCTGTTCTGGTCGCCCTCCGCAGGCCACACGATCCCCTCCAGGTAGGGGCTGGCGGGGCCGATCCGCTCGGCGCGCAGGGCCGCGACGAGCGTGGGCATCGCGAAGGGCGCGGCGAGGTCGGGGCCCGGCAGGGTCGTCCGGAAGAGCCGCATCGGACCTCCCTTGGCGCCCAGGGTGGGCGTCGCGTTCAGGGTAGGACGAGGCGGTGGCGTCCTGTGGTCAGCCCTCGTACCCGTGGGGGTTGGCGGCCTGCCAGCGCTGGGTGTCGGCGCACATCTCGTCCAGGCCCCGCTCGGCGTGCCAGCCCAGTTCGGCCGCGGCCTTGGCCGGATCGGCGTACGACGCCGCCACGTCGCCGGGCCGCCGCGGCACCACGACGTACGGGATCGGGTGCCCGCAGGCCTTCTCGTAGGCGTGCACGACCTCCAAGACCGAGGCGCCCTCCCCNGTGCCCAGGTTCCACACGTGCCACCCGGGGTGGTCGGCCAGGTAGTCCAGCGCGGCGAGGTGGCCGGCGGCCAGGTCCAGCACGTGCACGTAGTCGCGCACGCCGGTACCGTCCGGGGTGTCGTAGTCGTCGCCGAACACCGACAGCTTGTCCAGCCGGCCGGTCGCCACCTGCGCCACGAAGGGCACCAGGTTGTTCGGGATGCCGCTGGGGTCCTCNCCGATGCGGCCGGACGGGTGCGCCCCGATCGGGTTGAAGTAGCGCAGCACCCCGACGGCCAGCTCGGGCGACGCCGCGGCGGCGTCGGCGAGGATCTGCTCGATCATCCACTTCGTCCGGCCGTAGGGGTTGGTCGCCCCGGTCGGGGCGTTCTCGGCGAAGGGCGGGGTGCCGTCGCCGTACACGGTCGCGGACGAGCTGAACACGATCCGTTGGCAGCCGTGGGCGGCCATCGCCTCCAGCAGCGCGACCGTCGAGCCGATGTTCTCCCGGTAGTAGACCAGCGGGATCCGGGTCGACTCGCCGACGGCTTTCCAGCCCGCGAAGTGGATCACGGCCTCGGGCTTGAACGCGCCGAACGCCGCGTCGAGTGCGGCCCGGTCGGCCACGTTGGCCTGGACGAACTCGGCCTCGCGGCCCGCCAGCTCGCCGACCCTCCGCAGCGCCTCGGCCGAGGAGTTGGACAGGTCGTCGATGACCAGGACGTCGTGGCCGGCCTCCAGGAGCAGCAACGTGGTGTGGGACCCGATGTAGCCGGCTCCGCCGGTGACCAGAACGCGCATGGGTCCTGTCTATCGCAGGCCGGGCGCGGGCGGAGGCGCTATCCATTCGCCGTGCCGCATCGTCCGCTGCACGGCCAGCCGGTCGTCCAGCAGCACCAGGTCCGCGNNGCCCCCGACCGTCAGCCGGCCGGCTTCCAGGCCCAGGTAATCGGCGGGGACGGACGTGGCCGCGGCCAGCGCCTGCTCGGCCGGCACGCCGGCCGCGTGGCAGCGCGTCACCGCCTCGGCCAGGAACAGCGTGGAGCCCGCGATCGCCCCGTCCCGGACGAGCCGGGCCACGCCTGCCTCCACCCGCACCTCCAGCCCGCCGAGCACATACGCCCCGTCGCCGGCCCCGGCCGCCGCCATCGCGTCGGTGATCAGTACCGCCCGGCCGGGAAGGGTGTCGACGACCCAGGCCGCCAGTTCGGGTGCCAGGTGCGTTCCGTCGGCGATGATCTCCAGCCAGGCCCGCTCGTCGCGCAGCAGGGCGAGGATCGGCCCCGGGTTCCGGTGGTGCAGCGGCGGCATGGCGTTGAACAGGTGGGTGGCCCCGGTGGCGCCCCACTCGAGCGCCTGCCGGGTCGTGGCGAAGTCGGCATCCGTGTGGCCGACGGCCACCACGACGCCGCGGTCCACGAACAGCGCGCACGCCGCCTCGGCATGGGGCAGTTCGGGCGCCAGCGTCACCATCCGGACGGTGCCGCGCGCGGCGTCGAGCACGGTCGCGACGACCGACGGTTCGGGCGCCGCCAGCACGGCCGGGTCGTGCGCCCCCTTCCGGGCGGGGGCCAGCCAGGGCCCCTCCAGGTGGATCCCGGCCAGTTCGCCGCGCTCCACGAACCCCGCCAGATGCGCCACCCGGACGAGCAGGTCCGGCACCGACGCGGTCACGAGGCTGGCGACCGTCGTCGTGGTGCCGCGCGCCCGGTGCGTCGCCAGCGCGGTCTGGGTCGCCGCATCGGACGGCTCGTCGAAGGCCGACCCGCCGCCCCCGTGACAGTGGACGTCCACGAACCCGGGGGCGATCCAGGAGGCGTGCTCGTCCGGGGTTTCCGGCGGGGCACCCGCACCGATCTCGAGAACGGTGCCCACCGGGGGTCCTTCGTCGGTCGAGTTCATCGATGCCTCGGACGGACGAACGCGCACCCAGCCGGGGGTGAGCACCTCGTCGCCGGTGAACAGGGAATCCGCGGCCAGCAGCATGGGTCGATCGTCTCAGAACCGTTGCCAGTCGGGCTTCATCGCGAGCACCTCGCGGTAGTAGTCCGCCATCGTGAGCCGCGACGCGGCGGCCTCGTCCACGATCACGGCCACCCGCTGGTGCAGTTGCAGCACCGAGCCGGGCACCATCGCGGTGACGGCTCCNTCGACGATGCCCGCGACGGCCGTCGCCTTCTCCTCCCCNTGGGCCACCAGGACGACATGCCGGGCGGCCATGATCGTCCCCAGACCCTGGGTGACGCAGTGGTGCGGCACGTCGTCCGGCGAAGGGAAGAAGCGCGCGTTGTCGGCCCGGGTGCGGGCGGTGAGGGTCTTCAGCCGGGTGCGTGAGGCCAGGGAGCTGGTCGGTTCGTTGAACCCGAGGTGGCCGTTGGCGCCCACGCCGAGGATCTGGACGTCGACGCCGCCGGCCGCCGCGATCTGGGCCTCGTAGTCGGCGGCCGCGGCCTCCAGGTCCTCCGCCCACCCGGCGGGNGTGTGCACCCGCGCCGGATTCATCCCCAGCGGCCCGGTCACCGTCGCCCGGATCACCTCGGCATAGCTTTGCGGGTGCCCGGGTGGCAGCCCGACGTACTCGTCCAGCGCGAACGCGGACGCGGACGACAGGTCCAGCTCCCCGGCCTCGACCAGGCGGGCGAGTTCGCGGTAGGTCGCCAGCGGCGACGACCCGGTGGCGACGCCGAGCACCGGCGCCGGCCCGGCCGCGCGGCACACGGCGGCCACCTTGCGGGCGGCCAGCAGCCCGACCTCGGCCGCATCGGCGGCGATGACGATCTCCATGCCCCGTCCTTCATCCGGCGCTACGCTGCCCGGACGCCCCGGTCGCCCGGGACCCCGGCATCGTTACGAACCAGTGACCAGTTTTGCGTGGATATCCGCTCAAACGATCAGTTACAGTCACTCATATCGGCAGACCACCGCGCAAGTCCGAACCCGGCGGTCGACACTCAACGAGGAGGAACAGGCCTATGTTGGCCAAACTCACCAAGGCGCTCGCCGTTGCGGCGGCGTCCGCACTCGCTCTCACCGCGTGCTCCACCGGCACCACGTCGTCCGCACCCGCGGAGTCGGCGTCCGGGTCGGCAGCCGCCGGCGGCCAACTGCCCGCGACCACGATCAAGATCCTCGCCCCGTCGTACGCCGACAGTTCCAAGGCCGACTGGGACAAGATCATCGCCGCGTTCAAGACCAAGCAGCCGAACGTGACCGTCGAGCTGCAGATCGAGGCGTGGGACAACTTCACCGACAAGGTCAAGGCCCGGATCCAGGCCAAGGACTACCCCGACATCCTGAACGACAACGCGTTCGCCTCCGCCGCCTCCGCCGGCCTGCTCTACCCGATCAACGAGGTGATGAGCGACGCGACGCTCAAGGCCATCGAGCCCGCGCTGCTGAAGAACGGCGTCGGCACGGACGGCAAGCAGTGGGCCGCCCCCGACATCGCGTCGGCGCGCCTGCTCGCGTACAACACCGACCTGTTCAAGAAGGCCGGGATCGGCGCCGCCCCGAAGACCTGGGCCGAGCTCGAGGATGCAGCGAAGAAGCTCTCCGCGGCCGGGGTCTCCGGTTACGGCATGCCGCTGGGCACCGAAGAGGCGCAGGTCGAGTCGTCCCTGTGGCTGTGGNGGGCCGGCGGTGACTGGCCGGTCGACGGCAAGCTCGTCGCCAACCAGCCCAAGGCCGTCGAGGCGTTCACCGAGATGAAGAAGATCATCGACGCCAAGGGCACCCAGCCCGACCCCGGCGCCACCAACCGTCAGGCCGTCGCCGACCTGTTCAACAACGGCAAGGTGGGCATGTACGTCACCCACTCCGGCCTGATGGGCGTCACCCGCGACAAGTTCCCGAACATCAAGTTCGACCTGTCGCAGATCCCGAGCAAGGACGGCACCCCGGTCGCCTTCGGCGTCACCGACTTCATCCTCGCGTTCAACAACAACGACGCGAACCGCAAGGAGGCCACCAAGCAGTTCCTCGACCTGATGTACTCCGACGCGATGTACGAGGGCTGGTACAAGGGGACGGGTCTGCTGCCGGTGACCACGTCGATGATCAACAAGGCGAAGACGTCCGACACCAACAACGCCAAGTTCTACGAGGCGCTGTCGTACGTGAAGTTCAACCCGGTCAGCAACCCCCAGTGGGACGCGCTGCAGAAGGCCCTGCAGGGCACGGCCGGGACGATCGCGAAGGACACGCCGGAGAGCGTGCTGACCAAGATCCAGGCCCAGGTGGACGCTCAAGGCTGACGCCCGGGATGTGAGCGGTTGAGGCGGGGTGTCGCGCAGGCGGCGCCCCGCTTCACCGGGAACGGCCGGCGTCCGGGATCCCGGACGAGGCCGGCGTGCAAGCCGGTGTCCGGGGCAGCCGGGGACCAGGACGGTGCGGCGCGAGCCGGCCTCGTCAGAAGAGGGGAGGAATGTCGCAGACGGCGACCGCCGCGCCCGGCGCGGCCGACCAGGTGGCCACGCGGCGACGGCGTCGTCCGTCCGGTGGGGGCGGGCTGCTCGCGGCGCTGCCGTGGATCACGCCCACCCTGCTGCTGATCGTCGGCGTCGTGCTCTATCCGACCGTGCTGATGTTCTGGACGGCTTTCCGCAAGTACAACTCCTACGGCATTGAGCAGGGCGCGGCCGGCTGGGGCAACTTCGTCGGCCCGGCGGGGGCGTTCACGTTCCCGACCGTCCCGTGGGGTGCGATCTGGACGAACACCGTCGTCTGGGTCGTCGTGGTCGTCCTGATCACGCTGGGCCTGTCGTTGGCGCTGGCGCAGTTCCTCAACAAGGACTTCNCCGGACGCAAACTGCTGCGGCTGATCATCATCCTGCCGTGGGCCAGTTCGGTGGTCATGACCACCACGGTGTTCAACTACGGCCTGCAATCCGACGTGGGGCTGCTCAACCGGCTGCTCGTCGACACCGGGATCCTGCAGGCCGCCCGCGGCTTCACCAAGGATCCGACCTCGGCCTTCTGGGTGGCGGTGTTCGTCGCGATCTACGTGTCGATCCCGTTCACCACCTACACGATCCTGGCGGGGCTGCAGTCGGTGCCCCGCGACATCCTGGAGGCCGCGCACGTCGACGGCGCCGGCACCACCCAGCGCTACTGGCAGATCGTGTTTCCCNTGCTCAGGCCCGCGATCGCGGCGGCGACGCTGATCAACATCATCAACGTCTTCAACTCCCTCCCGATCCTGAAGATCCTCAACGAGNACCCCGGCTACAACACCGGGCACACCACGACCACGCTGATCTTCGCCTACAAATCGGCGCTCGGGCCGNGGGTCGCCTCTGCGTTGTCGATCGTGAACTTCCTGTTCTGCCTGGTCGTGATCGCCCTCTACCTGTGGATCGTCAAGCCCACCAAGGAGGTGCAGTGATGGCCGGCCGCGGGGGCATCGACCGGCGGCCCAACCCCGTCCTGACCGTCCTGGGGGCGCTGCTGGTCGCGATGTTCTTCAGCTTCCCGTACCTGCTGATGTTCGTCTCCTCGCTCAAGACCCGCGAGGAGATCACCAAGATCCCGCCCGACTACTTCCCCGCGGTGCCGCAGTTCGGCAACTACGTCTCGGTGTGGAGTTCGGACGTGGTGGCGCCCGGTGGCTCGCTGCTGTCCACCACGGTCATCTCCCTCGGCGCGACCCTGCTGGTGCTGCTCATCGCGACCCCGGCCGCCTACTACGTGGCCCGGTTCCGGTTCCCCGGACGGCTGGTGTTCCTGTTCCTCGTCCTGATCACGCAGATGCTGCAGCCGACCGTCCTGGCCGTCGGGTTGTACCAGGAGTTCTCCTCCTGGCGCGGCTACCTGGTGTGGGTGGCGCTGATCCTCATCAACGGGGCGTTCAACCTGAGCTTCGCCGTGTGGATCATGCAGGCGTTCTTCGCCTCGATCCCCAAGGAGATCGACGAGGCGGCCCTGATCGACGGCGCGGGCCGGTTGCAGGCGATGTTCAAGGTGTCGCTGCCGCTGGTCTGGCCGGGCATCGTGACCGCGATCGTGTTCGTGTTCGTGAACACCTGGAACGAGTTCGCCGCGGCGTTCGTCCTGGTGCAGGACGCGGGGCTGCAGCCGCTGACGGTGTCGATGCCACGGTTCCTGGGCATGTACGTCCGCGACTGGCAGTACCTGTTCACCACTGCCACCGTCGCCATCGTGCCGGTGGTGATCCTGTTCGCCCTGATCGAGAAGCGGCTGATCGGCGGGCTCACCGCCGGCGCCGTGAAGTGACGCTGCCCCCGCGCGCGGACGCGTCGCCGGGAAGGAATGACCCGCCCACCGGGTTGAGTTGATCGATGATCACCTTCGACGGCGTCACCAAGCGCTATCCGGATGGCACCGAGGCCGTCCGCGAGTTCAGTTTCACCATGCCCAGCGGGCAGACGACGGTGCTCGTCGGGTCGTCCGGCTGCGGCAAGACGACGCTGTTGCGGATGGTGAACAAGATGGTCACCCCGACCGCCGGCACGATCCGGATCGACGGCGACGACATCGCCGACCTGCCCTCGGTGCCGTTGCGCCGCCGGATCGGCTACGTGATGCAGAACGCGGGGCTGCTGCCGCACCGGAAGGTGGCCGACAACATCGCGACCGTCCCGCTGCTCAACGGCGCGACGAAGGCGGACGCCCGGCGCCGCGCGCTGGAACTAGTGGAACTGGTCGGGCTGGATGTCGCGATGGCCGACCGCTACCCCCACCAGTTGTCCGGCGGCCAGCAGCAGCGGGTCGGCGTGGCCCGCGGCNTGGCCGCCGACCCCAACATCCTGCTCATGGACGAGCCGTTCGGGGCAGTCGACCCGATCGTCCGGGCCGATCTGCAACAGGAGTTGTTGCGCATCCAGCGCGAACTGCACAAGACGATCGTGTTCGTCACCCACGACATCGCCGAGGCGCTGCTGCTGGGCGACCGGATCGCGATCCTCGCCCACGGCGCCGAGATCGCGCAGGCCGGCACCCCGACCGAGGTGCTGGCCAAACCGGCCAGCCGGTTCGTGTCCGACTTCCTCGGCCTGGGCGGCGCCACCTCGCTGCACCTGCAGCCGGTCGAGGACGGCTACCTGGTCGTGGACGCCTCCGGCCGGCCCGCCGGGCGGCTGGAGGGCTGCCGGACGGTGCGGCCGGAGCCGTCCCATGACCTGGGTGCTGAACAACCTCGACGTGATCGCGTCGCGGACCTGGTCGCATCTTGCGCTGGCCCTGCCGGCGATCGTCCTGGCGTTCGTGCTGAGCGTCCCGGTGGGGGCGTTGGCGAACCGGTACCGGTGGTCGCGACCCGCCCTGCTGACCGCAGCCGGCCTCATGTACGCGATCCCGTCGCTGCCCCTGTTCGTGGTGCTGCCCACGATCATCGGGGTCGGGGTGCGCGACCGCCTCAACGTGATCGCGGCCATGACCCTGTACGGGATGGCGCTGATGGTCCGCTCGGCGGCCGACGCGCTGGCCTCGGTCGGCGAGCCCGTCCGGCTGTCGGCGACGGCGCTGGGCTACTCGGGAGCCGGACGGTTCTGGCGGGTCGACCTGCCGCTGGCCGGGCCCGTCCTGCTCGCGGGGCTGCGCGTCGTCGCGGTGAGCACGATCAGCCTGGTGACGGTCTCGTCCCTGCTCGGCGTGGACAACTTGGGAATGCTGTTCACCGACGGCTTCCAGCGCGGGATCATCGCCGAGGTCGTCACCGGGATCCTCGCGACGGTCGTCCTGGCGCTGATCGTGGACGGCCTGCTCGTGCTGGCCGGGCGTGCCGTGATGCCGTGGGCGAAGGTGGTCCGGACGACATGAATTACCTTGTCGAAGCGCTGAACTGGATCTTCNGACCCGGCNGAATCAGGGGGTCGTCCGGCCTGTGGGCGCGCTCGTGGGAGCACCTGTGGTACACCCTGCTGGCGGTCGCGATCGCCGCGGTGATCGCCGTCCCGCTCGGCTGGTACGTCGGGCACACCGGACGAGGTCGCGGGCTGGTGGTCGTCTCCACCGGCGCCGCCCGGGCGCTGCCGACGCTGGGCGTGGTGACCCTGGTGGGGCTGGCGCTGGGCATCGGGCTGGTCGCGCCGATGGTGGCCCTGGTGCTGCTCGCGGCCCCGTCCATCCTCGCCGGCGCGTACGCGGGGCTGGAGGCCATCGACNCCCGGACGGTCGACGCCGCCCGAGCGATGGGCATGTCGGAATGGCAGGTGCTCACCAAGGTCGAGGTGCCCCTCGGGCTGCCCCTGCTGCTCGGGNGGCTGCGCTCCGCGACCCTGCAGGTCGTCGCGACCGCGACGCTGGCCGCCTACGTGGGCGCCGGTGGGCTGGGCCGCTTCCTGTTCCTCGGCCTCAAGACCCAGGACTACCCGCAGATGTTGGCTGCCGCCCTTCTGGTCGTGGTGCTGGCCTTGGTGCTCGACGTAGTCTTCGAACTCACCGAAGGCCTCGCTTTCACGCGACTCGCCCCTGACGGAAGGAATCCCATGCGAACCCGACTGATCGCCGTCCTCGGCGCCCTGCTGCTCGGGCTGTCCGCCTGTGCCACCACCAACCCGCTGTCGAGTTCGTCCGCCGCCTCGGCGGGGTCGGCGACCGCGTCCGCGTCCGGGGCCGCGGGAGGCACCCTGGTTGTCGGCTCGCAGGCGTACTACTCGAACGAGATCATCGCCGAGCTGTACGCCCAGGCTCTCGAAGCCAAGGGGTACAAGGTCACTCGGCAGTACCAGATCGGCCAGCGCGAGGTGTACCTGCCCGAGCTGAAGGCCGGCAAGATCGACGTCTTCCCCGAGTACTCCGGCAACCTGCTCGTCGCCCTGGACACCAAGACCACCGCGAAGTCGGGCGAGGAGGTGCTGGCCGGACTGAAGACGGCGCTGCCGCAGGGGCTGCGCGCCCTCACGGCCGCCGCCGCGAGCGACCAGGACTCCTACAACGTCACCAATGAGATCGCCGACAAGTACGGGCTGGCGTCGATCTCCGATCTGTCGAAGCTGCCCGCGCCGGTCAAGGTGGCCGCGAACTCCGAGCTGCAGAAGCGCTCGTACGGGCCCACCGGACTGAAGAACCTCTACGGGCTGGACGTCGAGGTCGTCCCCGTGGAGGACTCCGGCGGCCCGCTGACCGTCAAGGCCCTCAAGGACGGCAAGGCGCAGGTCGCCGACGTTTACTCCGCCGACCCGAACATCGCCAAGAACGGACTGGTGACCCTCACCGACCCGAAGAACCTGATCCTGCCGCAGAACGTGGTGCCCATCGTCTCGTCGAAGGTGGACGATGCCGCGGCCGCCGTGATCGACAAGGTCAACGTCCAGCTGACCACCGCCGAGCTCGTCGCCCTGAACGCCAAGAGTGTCGACACCCAGGCCAACTCGGCCACGCTGGCGAAGGAGTGGCTCGCCGCCAAGGGTCTGGGATGATCGGCGGGTCGATCCCCTTCGGCGTCTGCCCCCTTCGGCGGTTGACCCCTTCGGCGGTTGAGCCTGTCGAACCCCGAAAGCCCGGACGGTCGACCCCTCCGGCGGTTGAGCGCTTTCGGCGGTTGAGCCTGTCGAAACCCCGAAAGCCCGGACGGTCGACCCCTCCGGCGGTTGAGCGCTTTCGGCGGTTGAGCCTGTCGAAACCCCGAAAGCCCGAAGACCCCGCCGGTCGACCCTCCGGCGGCTGACCCCCTTCGGCGGTTGAGCCTGTCGAAACCCCGAAAGCCCGAAGACCCCGCCGGTCGACCCTCCGGCGGCTGACCCCCTTCGGCGGTTGAGCCTGTCGAAACCCCGAAGGGCCCCACCACACCGACACGCAAGCCGCGCACATGCTGCGGGATCTCGACAAGCTCGATCGCCGCAGGCTGGGCCCCTCGGTGGAGCCCCCTCGGCGGTCGAACCCCTCCGGCCGCCGAGCCCTTCGGCGGTTGAGCGCTTTCGGCGGTTGAGCTCGTCGAAACCCCGAAGGACCCAACAAGGACCACCCACGAGCTGCGCATGTACTGCGGGATCTCGACAAGCTCGATCGCCGCAGGCTGGGCCCCTCGGTGGAGCCCCCTTTGGCCGTCGAACCCTCCGGCCGCCGAGCCCTTCGGCGGTTGAGCCTGTCGAAACCCCGAAGGGCCCCACCACACCCACCCACAAGGCGCGCGTGTACAGGGGCGGATCTACCTCGGGGAGGTCGTCTCGCTCGCCGGCTCGATCCTCTTCGCGCCGTCATGGGCGAAGGCGGTGCTCCTCGCCGTCGTTATCGCTCTCCAGGCGCTGCGCGTTCTACGAGGAGCGGCTGCTCGCGTCGGCCATGCCCGGCTACCGGGAGTATCAGCGACGCTCCTGGCGACTGGTCCCGGGGATCTTCTAGCCGTCCGTCCCCAGAACCCGGTCCAGCGGCAGTCTGCGACCCGGGCTCTGCTCGCCCTTGCTCCGCACCACCAGGACATCGCACAAGGCGTGCTCGACCACCTGATCGGACACCGACCCCATCAGCAGCCCTTGGAAGCCGCCCAGGCCACGGGTGCCGACGACGATGACCCGGGCCTTCTCGGAGGCCTTCACCAACTCGCGGCCGGCCGCCCCGTGCGGGGTGAGGAGGGTCACTGGGACGTCCGGGTAGTCCGCGAGCGGGCCGGCCACGTCCGCCTCCAAGCGCTCGCGTACGGCGGCCTCGAAGTCCTCGGCGGGGGGACGAACCCGGTTCCCAGGTTTTCGGACGGGGGCGGTGCTGATCGTCCAAGCCCGCAGCACGTGGGCAGGGGCCCCCACGTTCCGCGCCAGCCACAGCCCGCGGCGGAGAGCCTCCTCGGCGAAGTCGGAGCCGTCGTTGCCGATGACGACAGGGGCATCGGTATCCATGACCTGACTCTACCGAAGCTGACCGGCACGGGCGCTCCCTGCGGGGTCTCGACAAGCCCGACCGGCGCACAGTCCGGACGGGCGCTCCCTGCAGGGTCTCGACAAGCCCGACCGGCGCACGATCCGGACGAGCGACAGCCCGGGGTCACGACAAGCCCGACCGGCGCACAGTCCGGACGGGCGCCCTGAGCCGGGTCACGACAAGCTCGACCGGCGCAGGGTCTGGACGGACGCTCCCTGCGGGGTCTCGACAAGCCCGACCTCCGCACGGTCCGGACGGGCGCCCTCAGCCGGGTAACGACAAGCTCGACCGCCGCACAGTCCGGACGAGCGTCAGCCCGGGGTCTCGACAAGCCCGACCGCCGCACAGTCCGGACGGGCGCCATGAGCCGGGTCACGACAAGCTCGAGCGCCGCACGATCCGGTCACGACCAGCCCGACCGCCCCGCACCGGAAGGTGATCGCCCTGGTGGCCATCGGGCTGCTCCAGACGGCAGTGTTCACGGTGCCCTCCATGCTGGTGTTCTCGTTCCTGCGACCCAACCTCGGCCTCAGTGAGGCCGACCTGGCCGCCGGGGTGCCGATCGACCCGGTGCCGGCGGCGGTGGGATTCCTGCTGTTCCTCGGCGGGTTCGCGATGTTCACCGGGTTGCTGGTGGCGATCGGGGCGATCATGCCCAACGTCCGCGAGGTCGGGGCGGCCTTCGGCGGGGTGGTCATGAGCATGTTCATCCCGTTCAACGCGGGCCCCATGATCGTCACCGACCCGCACGGGGTCGCCGCGCAGGTCTTCACGTTCTTCCCGCTCACCGCGCCCATCACGGCGCTGATCCGCAACGCGGTCGGCGGCCTGTTCTGGTGGGAGACGGCGATCGTCCTGGTGGTCCTGTTCGGCTTCGGAGCGCTGTTCCTCAACCTGGGCGTCCGGCTGTTCCGGACGGGGTCGATCAGCTACGACGCGCGGCTGAACCTGCGCAAGGCGCTGGCCCGCCGCAGCACCGCATGAGCGGACGCGTGCCGCGCAGGGCCCCTCGTTCGTCCGGCATTCCTTTGGTCGAACACCTATACGGCCGGATATTCTGGACCTTCTGACCAGTTCGGACGAGATTCTTTCCGGCATCGGGAAGAGTAGGATCGTCCGGTCGCCACGAGAGGGAGAGCCCGCGATGACCGACCGCAAGGGCATCACGCCCGCCCAGCAGGACGCCATCGAGCTGATCGAGGCCTACGGCGCGCACAACTACCTACCGCTGCCGGTGGTGATCGAATCCGGCGAGGGCGCGTGGCTGACCGACATCGACGGCAACCGCTACCTCGACTTCCTCTCGGCCTATTCCGCGGTGAACTTCGGCCACGGTCACCCGGCGCTGGTCAAGGCGGTCGAGGATCAGCTGCGCAAGGTCACCATCACCTCGCGCGCGGTGTTCTCGGCGACCTACGGGCCGTTCATCAAGGCCCTGGCGGAGCTCTGCGGCAAGGACATGGTGCTGCCGATGAACACCGGCGTCGAGGCCGTCGAGTCGGGCATCAAGCTGGCGCGCAAGTGGGGGTACGAGGTCAAGGGCGTCGCCGAACGCCACGCGAACATCATCGTGATGGCGAACAACTTCCATGGCCGGACGACGACGGTCATCTCGTTCAGCAACGATGAGACCGCCCGGCGGAACTTCGGGCCGTTCACACCGGGCTTTCGTCCGGTGCCTTTCGGGACGATCGAGGCCATCGAAGAGGTGGCGGACGAAAACACCGTGGCCGTCCTGGTGGAGCCCATTCAGNGGGAGGCTGGCGTCGTCGTCCCGCCGAAGGGGTTCCTGCCCGCCGTCCGGGAGTTCACGAGCCGGCACAACATCTTGATGATCGCGGACGAGATCCAGTCCGGGCTCGGCCGCACCGGCTCGACGTTCTACTGCGACCAGGAGGGCGTCGTGCCCGACCTGTACCTGCTGGGCAAGGCGCTCGGCGGGGGTCNNATCCCGGTCTCGGCGGTGGTCGGCAACCGCGACGTCCTCGGCGTCCTGCACCCGGGGCAGCACGGCTCCACCTTCGGCGGGAACCCGCTCGCGGCGGCAGTCGGCCTCGCCGTGGTCGAGTTGCTGCGGACGGGCGAGATGCAGGAGCGCTCAAGGACGGTCGGCGCGCATCTGCACGGGCGCCTTCACGCCCTGTTGGGACAGGGCGTCGACGCCGTCCGCGGGACGGGGCTGTGGGCCGGGGTGGACATCGACCCCTACCTGGGCAGCGCCCGCAACATCTGCTACAAGCTGCTGGCCCGCGGCGTGATCGCCAAGGACACCCACACCAAGACGATCCGGCTGGCTCCCNCGCTGGTCATCACCATCGACGAGGTCGATCAAGCCTTGGACGCCTTCGAGGACGCTCTCGCCGAGGCCGACCGGGAGAACGGCTCGTAGTCCCGGCCGCTTCCCGCCCTCCGGTTCACCCGGCCGCTCGTGCGCGCCGGAGCCCCTGGGCCTCGGCCGCGCGTTCATTCCGAGGCCGTCATCCGGGCAGGCCCATCGCCCCGCCACGCTCTCCCTGGCACTTTGCTGCCGAGACCCGACTTTGCTGGTGAAGCTTCACCAGCAAAGTCGGGTTCTGGCAGCAAAGTCGGGTTTCGACAGCAGAGTCGGGTTAAGCAGGCCCAAGCGCCCAACCGGCCGTTGGCCCCAAAGGTTGATTGCGCCCCCAGACAGGGCCGCCGACCGGCTGGGTCGAAGCTCACCTGCCCCTGCAGCAGGGCCGCCACAAGCACATTGCGCCCCTGATGGAGGCGCAATGTGTCTGTTCGGGGCGCAACGTCGTCCGGTACGTGCGCCGGCCGAAGGAGAGGCGTGGTCGCGAACACCATGGCCGTCGCGACCGCGACTCCTTCGGGAGGGTATGGACGGACAGCGACGGGGCCTCCGTCCGCCCTTGTCAGGCCTGCTTGATGGCGGAGACCTCGAACTCGAGGACGACCTTCTCGCTGACGAGCAGGCCACCGGTCTCCAGGGCTGCGTTCCAGGTCAGATCCCAGTCGCGACGATTGACGGTGACCTTGCCCTCGAAGCCGATCCGCTCGTTGCCGAACGGGTCCTTCGCCGCGCCGGCGAACTCGAAGGGGATGGTGACCGGCTTGGTGATGCCCTTGATGGTCAGGTCGCCGGTCACGTTGACGACGTCGCCGTCCACGTCGAAGCCGGTGCCGACGAAGGTGATGGTCGGGTACTTCTCCACGTCGAAGAAGTCGGCGCCGCGCAGGTGGCCGTCCCGGCCCTCGTCGCGGGTGCTGACGCTGGCGACATCGATGGTCACCTCGAGGGACGAGGTCTCGGGCGCTGCGCCGTCCACCGTGGCCGTCCCGGTGTAGGAGTCGAAGGTGCCCCGGACCTTGGTCACCATCGCGTGGCGCGCGACGAAACCGATCTGGGAGTGGGACGGGTCCAGGACGTAGGTGCCCTTGACGTCGGCGATGCTGCTCATGATGACCTCCGGGAGTTTTTGAACTGTCAACTATCCACACTCTAGCGGCTGTTAGTTGAGACGTCAACCACTGCGTTTCCGCGGGGAGCCGCACGCTAGGGTTGCCCCAGGACCCACCAGAGGAGGGCAGATGCCGAAGTCGGCCAGCTTCGTCCGCGAAGACGTCACCTGTGAACTCCCCGCTGTCGAAGCCACCATCGGCAGCGACGGCTACCACATCGGCAAGCTGCTGGCGACGACCGGCGACGTGACCCTCGACCCGGGGTTCGGCAACACGGCGGCGTGCCAGTCCGCGATCACCTACATCGACGGCGACGCCGGCATCCTGCGCTACCGGGGCTATCCGATCGAGCAGTTGGCCCAGCAGTCGACCTTCCTGGAGACGTCCTACCTGGTGCTGTATGGCGAACTGCCCAACCGCCAGCAGCTCGATTGGTTCACCTCCAACATCGCCCAGCACCACCTCTTGGACGAGCGGCTGGGCCGGATGTTCCGCTACTTCCCGCGTCGGTCGCACCCCATGCCGGTGCTGGCCGCGGGCATCAACGCGCTGTCGACTTATCACACCGGCAACATGGCCACCGGCAAGGGCTACGACATTGACGATGACACCTTCAGGCTGATGGCGAAGGTGCCCACGCTGGCCGCCTGGGGCTACAAGAACTCCATCGGGCAGCCCACCCGGTTCCCCCAGGACGCCCTCGGCTACATCGAGAACTTCCTGCAGATGTCGTTCGGGCTGCCGACCCGCAAGTACGAGATCGACCCTTCGTTCGTCCATGCCCTGGACGTGCTGCTCATCCTGCACGCCGACCACGAACAGAACTGCTCGACCTCGACGGTGCGGCTGGTCGGATCGTCCGGCGCGAACCTGTACGTGTCGGTCGCCGCCGGTGTCAACGCCCTGTCGGGGCCGCTGCACGGCGGTGCGAACCAGGCGGTGCTCGAGATGCTCGCCCGGATCAAGGAGGACGGCGGCGACGTCGCCGGCTACGTGGCCAAGGTCAAGGACAAGAAGGACACCACGAAGCTCATGGGCTTCGGCCACCGGATCTACAAGAACTACGACCCGCGCGCGGCGATCATCAAGGAGCACGCGGACGAGATCCTGGCCAACCTCAAGGGCTCGGACCAACTGCTCGACATCGCCAAGAAGCTCGAGGAGGCGGCCCTGGAGGATCCGTACTTCCAGGAGCGCAAGCTGTACCCGAACGTCGACTTCTACACCGGCCTGATCTACCAGGCCATGGGCTTCCCGGTGGACATGTTCACCGTCCTGTTCGCGATCGGACGCCTGCCCGGCTGGATCGCCCATTGGCGCGAACAGTTCAACGACCCCGCGAACCGGATCGGCAGGCCACGCCAGGTGTACATCGGCGAAGTCCAACGCGACTACGTGCCCCTCGGCGAGCGCTGAGGGCCCGGGATCGCCCCCGGCGAGCCTGTCGAGACCCCGGGCCGCAACACCGGCGGTCGAGCCTGTCGAGACCCCGGCGACCCCGGCGGTCGAGCCAGTCGAGACCCCGGGCCGCAACACCGGCGGTCGAGCCAGTCGAGACCCCGGCTACTCCCGGCGGTCGAGCTCTGTCGAGACCCCGGGGCAACCCCGGTCGGGCCAGTCGAGACCCCGGGGCGACTCCCGGCGGTCGAGCCTGTCGAGACCCCGGGGCGACTCCCGGCGGTCGAGCCTGTCGAGACCCCGGGCGACCCCGGCAACTCCCGGCGGTCGAGCCTGTCGAGACCCCGGGCACCCTGGGCGTTACCAACCCCGGGCTCCACACCGGCGGTCGAGCGATCTGGGTTCGGGATCTCGACAAGCTCGATCGCCGAACACCCCTCAACCCCGGCGGCCCAGACCCTGCGCCCTATACCGGCGGTCGAGCCAGTCGAGACCCCGGCCGACCCCGGCGGTCGAGCCAGTCGAGACCCCGGGTGTCAACGCTCTCTGAAGACTGACCCCCTGCGGGTTTCTGAAAGTTGACCCCCTGGCAGGGCTGGGTGGTTAGTTGTTGTGTTCTTTTGCGAGGAGTTCGCGGCGGGTGCGGGTGCGGTAGGAGTCGCCGGCGAGGGTGAGGACTTCGGCGTGGTGGACGAGGCGGTCGATCATGGCGGCGGCGACGACTTCGTCGCCGAAGACTTCGCCCCAGCGTCCGAAGGGCAGGTTGGAGGTGACCAGGATCGAGCCTTGCTCGTAGCGGGACGCGACGAGTTGGAAGAACAGGTTGGCTGCGTCGGTGTCGAAGGGGATGTAGCCGACCTCGTCGATGATGATCAGCTTGTAGCGGCGGATCTTCTTCAGCTCGGTGTCGAGGGCGCCGGACTGGTGAGCGGCGGCGAGGCGGCTGATCCAGTTCGTAGCGGTGTCGAACAGCACGGAGTAGCCGGATTGGGCGGCTTTGATGCCGAGCCCGATCGCGATATGGGTCTTGCCGATGCCGGGCGGGCCGAGCAGGACCACGTTCTCGGCTTTGGGTACGAAGGTCGCGGTCGCGAGGTGGGCCAGCACGTCTCGGCGCAGGCTGGGCAGGTGGTCGAGGTTGAAGTCCTCGAGGGTTTTGATGGCCGGGAAGTGCGCGGTTCGGATCCGCATCATCGCGCCGGCGGATTCGCGGTCGGCGACCTGGCGTTCGAGGACGGCGGCGAGGTACTCCTCGTGGGACCAGTTGCTGGTGCGGGCCTGGTCAGCCAGCGTCTCCCAGGTCCGCCCGATCGTGGGCGTCTTCAGCACCCTTGTCAGGTAGGCCAGCTTCGAAGCGAGCGGGTCGGTTGTGGTGGTGGTCACAGGGATCCTTTCCGGTGGCGGGTTCGGGGTGGGGTCGAAGTCGACGCCGAACAGGTCGTCGTAGTCAGGCAGGGCACGGATCGCGACCTGGTGCCCGTCGTCGTGGGTGCGGGTCGCGCGGATCGCCCGGCGCCGTTGGGCCTAGGTTCGGGATCTCGACAAGCTCGATCGCCGAATACCCCTCAACCCTCGGCGGTCGAGCCGATCTAAGTTCGGGATCTCGACAAGCTCGATCGCCGAACACCCTTCACCCCCGGGGCTATACCCCAGCCGGGTTCGGGGTTCGACAAGCTAGATCGCCGGACACCCCGGCGGCCACACCACCCAGGCTCGGGATCGCGACCGCCGAACACCCTTGTCAGCAGGCAAATGCCACGGGACTGTCGGTCCCGGATCGAGACGAACGGAGAGTTCAGACCGGCAGGTGAGGGTTCTGGGGAAAGCAGACGGCGGCGCACAGGTCACCACCCCCGCGACCCTGGCGCCGCCGTCCGCGCGCAATGGCGCTGTCAGGAGACTAGCTCACTGACCTTCCACTTGGTAGTTCAGTCCGAAACCGTTGATCCGGGTTATCGCCTAGCCTTGCCGGGTGACTTCCTCCGCGCGCTGGGAGCAGCCGGCCAGGCCGCGCCGAGGGTTCGCGCTGCCGCCCTGGGCGCAGGTCGCCCTCCGCTGGCAGCCGGGCTGACACCCGGGGTCGCCCTGTTGGCCGGCGCGGTCGCCCTGCCGCCCGTCCTGGCCGGAGTGGCGGCTGCCGCCGGGCTGACCTGGGCGCTGCGCAAGGCGCGCGCCAGGGGCGGGCCCTGGATTGGATTCGTCGTACCCGCGGAGGCGACGTTCGTCCCGCACGACCCGGAGTTCGGCGCCCGGCTGAGCGAGGACCTGGAGTTGGACGGCTACGAGTTCCAGAACATCGTGGCGAGCCGGTCCGGCCGCTGGCGCTGGACGTTCGTCGAGGCCGTCCGTCCCGGGGAGCGGCAGCGCCTCGTCGTCATCGGCTTCGATCAGCCGCTGCCTTCGCTGGCCGCTCAACTGCGGTTCCTCGATCGCCGGGGAACCGAGCCGCTCTTCATGGCGATCCGCGAGGCCAATCTGCCCGGCACGGTGGTGGGCCACACCGGCAACTACACGTTCGCCACGTCCCTTCCGGGCCGGAACATCCCGTTCGTCATGACCCGGATCGTCACTCCCGAACTCACCGCGGCCCTTGAGCAGTTGGACGCCTTCGGATCCTGGCGCACCGCCGGACATCAGTTGGTCGGCTACTACGACCGGGAGGAACTGCTGCAGCAGTTGTCGTACCGGTCGATCAAGCGGGCCGGCGAGCATCTGGCTGCGGTCGCCGAGGCCTTGGCGGGGCCGCTGCAGGCCGACCCGGAACCCGAGCCGGCCCCCGAGACCTGGCCGACCCTGTGACCGTCCCGCCGGACCAGGCCCAGCGACGCTGGTGGCAGCCCCCGCGGGACCGGACGCCACGCATCCCCGCCTGGCTGGAGGTGGGCGGCCCCGTCGCCCTGGGTGCGGCGACACTGTTCGCCACGGCTGCCGGGGTGGTGGGCTTGCCGGTCCACCTCGGCGTGATCGCCGTGGGCGCCGGGGTGGCGCTCGGCCTGCGCCGCTGGTCGGCCGCGGGCGGACCCTGGCGCGACTTCGTCCCGCCGCCCGGGATTGCGTTCCTGCCGACCGATCCCGAGTTGGGGGCGGTCTTCGGGGCCGACCTCGGGTTCTCCGACCACGATTTCCAGAACGTGCTGAGCGGGACATACCTGGGCGGCTGGCCCTGGACCTACTTCGAAGCCGTGCGTCCGGGAGTGCGCGAGCGTCGCGTCGTGGTCGATCTGGGCAGGCAGTTCCCGCGCATCAACGCGGTGCGCCGCCGCGGCACGACGCCAGCCCCGGGCTGGACAGCCGGCGATCCCAGCATGCCCGCAACGATCTACGGACGGACGGGCGGGTACGGGTTCCCCCTCGCTGCTGAGACGAACGACCCCACATCCTGACCCTTATGGTGACGCCCATGATGGAGGTCTCGTTGCGGCAGGCCGTGGTGTCCCGCTGGGAGGTCAGGGGCCGGTGGCTCGTGGGCTGGGTCGGGCCAACGCTGGGCCGGTCCTGGGCGATGGGGGCATCGAGTCGGTGCTGCGGGACCTCTGTTCGATCGCCCACTCCCTCACCGAGGCGTTCCCAGAGGGCGCCGGCGGCGAGCCGCCGGTCTGGCCGACGCTGTAGTCGTCCGGTCGAGCCCGTCGGCACGAGGGAAAGGGGCTCTTCACAATCCACGGTGTAGACGCGGTCTGAATCCACCGGCTTCGAGTAGGGATCTGGCGATGTAGTGGGTGAGGTTCCGGAAGCCCAGCGCACTGCCGCGGAGGTGTTCCAGGCGACCGTTGAGCGCTTCGGTCGGCCCATTCGACGTGCCGGGTCGGTCGAAGTACGCGAGCACGTCAGCAACGCGCTTCTTCAGGGTGCGACCCAGCACGATGACCTCGGCGAGCGCAGCAGGGACACCGCTGCTGATGGCGTTGATCAGGGCCTGCATGAGTGCGCGTCCCTTGGCGGGATCGGGTTCGCGGTAGGCGGCGACCATGCGTTGGTAGATGCCCCAGGTGGCTTCGACCTCGACGTGCTCATCGCCGGCGAACAACGCCTCCAGTCGTGTCTTCTGCCGGCTCGTGAGCAAGTCCAGACCGGTGTGCAGGGTCCGACGAGCGCGGTACAGCGGGTCGGTCGCGCGGCCACGATGGCCGTGCAGTGTCTGCTGGACCCGGCGGCGACAGCGGTCCAGGGCGTCGCCGGCCAGCCGCACGACGTGGAAGGGATCCATGACCGCGGTGGCGTCGGGGAGTTCCTCGCTGGTGGCGGTCTTGAAGCCAGCGAACCCGTCCATCGCGACGACCTCGATCCCGTCCCGCCAGCCTTTGGGGCGGCTGGCCAGCCAGGTTTTGAACGCCTGTTTGGAGCGACCCTCGACCATGTCCAACAAGCGGGCCGGACCGGTGTCATCCCTGACCGGAGTCAGGTCGATGATCACGGTCACGTATTTGTCGCCCTTGCGGGTGTGCCGCCAGACATGCTCATCGACACCGATCACTTGGACGCCGTCGAACCGGGTGGGGTCGTTGATCAGAGCTCGCTGCCCCTCGGCCAGGACGGCGGTGTTGGCGGTGTTCCACGACACCGCGAGTCCTTCAGCGATCCGCGCAATGGTGAGGTGGGCCAGCACGAGGCCTTCCAGCGCCCACCGCAACGCCCGGCGGGACAACTTCGCCCGCGGCTCAGCAGCCTTGCTCATGTCCTGGCGCCACACATGCCCACACTCGACACACCGGTAGCGGCGCACCGTGACCAGCAGGACGGTGGGACGCCAACCGAACGGCTCGTGCGCCAACCGGCGGACCACCGTGCCACGCGGGGTGCCCTCACCACCGCACCGGTGGCACCATCGGTCATCATCGACGATCCGGCAGGCCAACACCGCCCGCCTCGGCTCGAGACGTTGGCCCACGACTACCAGGCCGAGCTCATCAAGACGAGTGAACGTGGTCAGGTCAGGGCGTGTGAAGGTAGCGTGGGGCACGTCGAGGTCTTTCGGATGGATCGGTGTAGGAACCTCCATCATCGGAAGGCCTCGACCCTCATCCCCGCACCGACGCGCCGCCCCCGCTCACACCCGCACTACACCCTCGATTGTGATGAGCCGGGAAAGGGGCCGGACGCCGGGGCACCGGAGTCTCATGGTGGGTGCCGACTCTCAGGTTCGGCGCTCACACTCGCAGCCGGAGGCGAGCTGGCACGCAACCCGAGAGCGAGCACGCACCCTGAGATCGGACCCCCGAGAACGGGCACCCAACCCGAGACCGAAGCACGCACCCCGAGATCGGGCACCCAACCCGAGAACGGGCCTCAACCCGCGAGCGAGGTACCCAACCCGAGATGGCACTTGCCCGCAAGGGGTGCCCGTCCGTCGGGCGCCTCGCCCGGGTCAGCTCTTCCGTTGCACCTGCAGGACGACCGGACGGCTCACCGTCGCGAAGAAATCGTTGCCCTTGTCGTCCACGATGATGAACGCCGGGAAGTCCTTCACCTCGATCTTCCAGACCGCTTCCATGCCCAACTCCGGGTACTCGAGCACCTCCACGCTGGTGATGCAATCCTGGGCGAGCCGGGCGGCCGGGCCNCCGATCGAGCCCAGGTAGAANCCNCCGTGGGCAGCGCAGGCGTCCGTCACCGCCTTGGAGCGGTTGCCCTTGGCCAGCATGACCATCGAGCCGCCGGCGGCCTGGAACTGGTCGACGTAGGAGTCCATGCGTCCGGCGGTGGTCGGCCCGAACGAGCCGGACGCCATGCCCTCGGGAGTCTTCGCCGGCCCCGCGTAGTAGACGGGGTGGTCCTTGAGGTACTGCGGCATCGGTTCGCCGGCGTCCAGGCGCTCCTTGATCTTCGCGTGGGCGATGTCGCGCGCCACCACCAGCGTGCCGTTCAGCGAGAGCCGGGTCTTCACCGGGTGCTTGCTGAGCTCGGCGCGGATCTCCTCCATCGGACGGCTCAGGTCGATCTCGACGACCCCGCCCTTGCCGGTGCCCGACACTCCGTCCGTCGCCTCGTCCAGATCTTCGTCGACGTGCTCGGGCATGAAGCGCGCCGGGTCGGTCTCCAGTTGCTCGATGAACACGCCCTCGGCAGTGATCTTGCCCAGGCACTGCCGGTCGGCCGAACACGACACCGCGATCGCCACCGGGAGGGATGCGCCGTGCCGGGGCAGCCGGATCACCCGGACGTCGTGGCAGAAGTACTTGCCGCCGAACTGGGCGCCGATGCCGAACTGGCGGGTGAGTTCGAGCACCTGGGCCTCCAGCTCGACGTCCCGGAACCCATGCGCGCTCATCGAGCCCGAGGTCGGCAGCGAATCCAGGTACTTCGCCGAGGCGTACTTGGCCGTCTTCAGCGCGAACTCCGCCGACGTGCCGCCGACGACGATCGCCAGGTGGTAGGGCGGGCAGGCGGCGGTGCCGAGGCTGCGCAGCTTCTCGTCCAGGAACTTCATCATCGAATCCGGGTTCAGGATCGCTTTGGTCTCCTGGTAGAGGTAGCTCTTGTTCGCCGAGCCGCCGCCCTTGGCCATGAACAGGAACTTGTAGGTGGTCTCGTGGCCGGGCGCGGTGTCGGCGTAGAGCTCGATCTGCGCGGGCAGGTTGGAGCCGGTGTTCTTCTCCTCCCACATCGTCAGCGGTGCGTTCTGCGAGTAGCGCAGGTTCAGCTTCGTGTAGGCGTCGAAAACGCCCAGTGACAAGGGCTTTTCGTCCGTGCCTTCGGTCAGGACCCGCTGGCCGCGCTTGCCCATGATGATCGCGGTGCCGGTGTCCTGGCACATGGGCAGGATGCCGCCGGCGGCGATGTTGGCGTTCTTCATCAGGTCGAGGGCGACGAACTTGTCGTTCGGTGAGGCCTCCGGGTCATCCAGGATGTTGCGCAGTTGCTGCAGGTGCGCCGGCCGCAGGTAGTGGGCGATGTCGTGCATCGCGGTCTCGGCGAGCAGGGTCAGCGCCTCGGGCGCGATCTGGAGGAATTGGCGTCCGTCGGGCCCGTCCACCAGGCTCACGCCGTCGCTGGTGAGGAGGCGGTAGGGNGTGTCGTCGGCACCGATCGGCAGCATGTCTTCGTAGCGGAATTCGGGCATCGTCGCTCCTTGAGAGGGTTCGATTTCATCCTGTCACAAGGGGCCGGACGGAGTGAGCCAGCGGCAGACGACGACGGTGATCGAAAAGTGACGCGATTCCGCCCTCAGACGCCGAATTCGGGCCCAGGGGGACGAACTGCGGCGCATTTCGATCACGAGCGACGAGCGGCCCCGGGGTTTCGACAAGCTCAACCGCCGGGGAGGCGCCACCGCCGGGAGCCTCAACCGCCGGGCCCCGGGGGTCTCGACAGGGCTCGACAGCCGGAGTCTGTTCGGCGATCGAGCCTGTCGAGATCCCGAACGCAGTGGGAGGTACGACAAGCCCAACCGCCCGGCACGCGCTCGGCCCATTTCCTGCGGCGATCGAGCCTGTCGAGATCCCGCAGCAGAGCACACAACCCGCGCCCGGAACGCCCACCCGCCCGCCTCTGCCCAGAGGCAAGCTCAACCCCGTCATCGCCCGGGGTCTCGACAAGCTCAACCGCCGGAGTCAGTTCGGCGATCGAGTCTGTCGAGATCCCGAACGCAGTGGGAGCTTCGGCAAGCTCAACTGCCCGGCACTCGCCCCGGCCCATTTCCTGCGGCGATCGAGCCTGCCGAGATCCCGCAGCAGAGCACACAACCCGCGCCCCGGAAAACGCTCAACCTCGTCATCGCCCCGGGGTCTCGACAAGCTCGACCGCCGGGAGGTCCCACAGCTCGGGGTCGCAGTCCGGGGTCTCGACAAGCTCGACCGCCGGAGGAGGAGGCTCCACCGCCCGGGGAGGACCGGGGTCTCGACAAGCTCGACCGCCGGGAGGGGAGCCGCTGTGTTGCCCGGGGTCTCGACAGGGCTCGACCGCCGGGAGGCCAACCGCCGGGAGGCTCAACCGGCCGAGGGCCCGGGGTCTCGAACGCAGTGGGAAGTTCGGCAAACTCAACGGTCAGCTCCCGCCCCGGCCCGCTTCCTCCGGCGATCGAGCCTGTCGAGATCCCGCAGCAGAGCAACAACCCGCGCCCGGAACGCTCAACCCCGTCATCGCCCGGGGTCTCGACAGGGCTCGACCGCCGGGGAGGCCCGATCGCCGCCGTTGCCGGGGTCTCGACAGGGCTCGACCGCCGGGAAGCTCAACCGGCCGACGGCCCGGGGTTTCGACAGGCTCAACCGCCGGGGACGCTGACCGCTCGGGAGGCTGGGCGGCCGGGGTCTCAGACCGGGGTCTAGACAAGCTCGACCGCCGGGGACGCTCGACCGCCCGGGAGGGGTCTCGACAAGCTCACCGCCCGGGGAGGGCCGGCCGCCGAGGGCGCTCAGTCCAGGAGGCCGAGTTGGTCGAAGGCCTTGGCCAGCCCGTCGTCTTCGACGTCGGCGGTGACCAGGTCGGCCGCCTCCTTGACCGCGTCGGGCGCTTGCCCCATCGCCACCCCGACCGCGCAGGCCTCGGACATCGGGATGTCGACGACCGCGTCGCCGAAGGCGATGGTGTCGGCCCGATCAGCGCCGAGGTGCTCCAGCAGGGTGTTCACCGCGTGCGCCTTGGTGATGCCGGTGACCCCCATGTCGCCGAACAGGGCCTCGGGCCCGCGGCCTCCNCAGGTACCGTGCTGCAACGTCGGGAAGGCGGCCACCGCGGCCGCGTGATCGTCCGGTCCCGAGAGCAGGTAGCTGAGCTTGTTGACGTCCCCGCGGTACAGCTCGCCGCCGAACACCATCCCGTGGAACGACTCGCGCACCGACTTCGCCGGTCCACCCTTGCGGGCCGCGTACAGGTGGATCGCGGGCTCGGCGGCCTCCTCGAAGTGCTCGCTGGCGAACAGGCCGTCGTTGGTCTCTAGGTAGAACTCCAGGCCCCGGCTGTGCAGCCAGTCGACGACGGCGCGGCACTCCTCGGCGCTCAACGTCTGGTGCAGGACGACCTCGCCGGCATCCTCCACGTAGCTGCCGTTGCCGCCGACCATCCCGTCCACCCCGATCGCCCACAACTCGTCGGGCATCTCGGCCTTGCTGCGGCCCGTGCAGAGGTAGACGCGGTGTCCAACGGCCCGCGCGCGCTGGATCGCGTCGATCGCGGACGGGGGCGTGCGCAGGTGGTAGTCGACCAACGTGCCGTCGACGTCGACGAACAGGATGCGGGACATGGCGGCTCCTTCCGGGTGCCTCAGGTGAACCAGGTGTCGAGTTGGACGAGCACGCCGTCCTCGGTGTTGGCGGCGGTCCGGTGCTGCGCCGCGACCCGAACCTCGTCCGGTGCGTTGGCCATGGCCACCGAATACCGGCACAGCCGCAGCATCTCGATGTCGTTCCCGCCGTCGCCGAAGGCGGCGGACTCGCTCGGCGCAATCCCCCAGCGCCGCATCAGCCGCAACAGCCCGCCGGCCTTGTGACAGCCGGGAATGATCAGATCCAGACTGCCGTGACCGCTGCTGACCGGGGTCAGGACGTCGCCGATCTCGGCGCGGGCGGCCGCGATGAGGCCCTCGGGGAGCCCACGCGGATCCTCGACGCCGAACTTGAACAACCGGTCGCGCACCTCGTACAGCGACCTCACGCGCCGCAGGACGTGGTAATACCTCGCCAGCACCCCGGCCAGACGCTCGGGTACCCCGACGGGCACATAGGCGCAGCCGGGGCCGGAGGCGAAGAAGGGCACCTCGGGACGAGCCTCGAAGAAGGCGATCACCCGGTCGGCAGCCTCCGGTGCCAGCGACTCGACGTGCACGATCTCGGAGCCGTCGGCGACCAGGGCGCCGTTATCGGAGACGTAGCCGAACTCGTCCGGGTCGTCGAAGAAACTGCGCAACTGCTCGTACTGGTTGCCGCTCGCCACCACGAACCGACCGCCCCGCTCGCGCAGGCGCTCCCGGAACCGGGCGAATCGCGGTCGGTCGTAGGTGTCGTCCGGACGCAGGAAGGTGCCGTCCATATCGACGGCCACCAGGCGGATCGCCGGGGTGGCAGCCCCGGCACGCGGTTCACGCCACCGGCGCGTCGGCGACGATCTCGACGTCGTGGCCGTCGGGATCCAGCACGACGCTCTCGTAGTAGCCGTCCCCGGTCACCCTCGGGCCGCTGGTCACGGTGTAGCCGTCGCCGGCCAGGCGCGCGGTGAGGGCGTCGACATCGTCGGTCGACCCGACGCTGAAGGCCAGGTGCGTCCAGCCTCGCTGCGTCGTCGTCGCAGGATCCTCGCGGCCGGGACGCTGCATCAACTCCAGCCGAGCGCCCCCNTCGAAACTGAGGAAGTAGGTGGTCAGCCCCGTTCGCGGGTTGTGGTAGCGCTCGCCGGGCACGCCGGCGAAGTAGCGGGTGTAGAACTCCTTCGACCCCTCGAGGTCGGCCACGTAAGCAGCAGCATGATCGATCCGGACGCTCATGCACCGACCCTAGCCGGTGCGTCCGACCTTCTTGAGCGTCGGTGCGATACCCGATCAGGGGTCGACGAGGCGGCCGATCTGTCCGGGCCCGTAACCGACCAGGGTGTCCCCGAGGAGGTCGGTGTACAGCCCCACGCCATGAACGTACGTGCCGAGTACCTTCCCGGTGGCGCCCTCGATGCGTCTGATCATGCTGTCCAGCACCAGCAGGTCGCCGCCACGGGACAGGACCTCGCCGCTGACTTCGTACTCGTCGGTGTGCCTCAACTCGAAGCCCTTGCGGGCGTCGACCGCGAAGGTGCGGTGCTTGTCGCTGATGAGGGTCACTCCGTGGCTGAACGCGATCCGCGGCTCCAGCGTCATGCCCCAGACCGACTCGTTGGTCGTGGGCGCCAGCACCCCGATCGTCTTGCCCGTAGCGAGATCGACCCGGCGGGCGATCCCCTGCATGTCGACGAACACCGGGTCGGTCACGTCCCCGCCCTCGGGATCCCGGACGGGAAACGCCAGCCGGATCCCGATCGCGGTCTCATGCAGCCGCCGCAGCCGGTAGTCGTACGCGACGGCCTGCTGGCCGTCGTTGCACCACAGTCGCTGCCCGTCGTCCATGAACCGGGAGCAGCGGAGCACGCCCACGACCATTCCTCGCCGCGGGTCGATGACGGCGGTGCTGCTGCCCGACCAGAGGGCGATCAGGCCGTTCGCCACGTGCCGGAACCGCGGACGATCCAGCGCCGGGCCGTCCGGGATCGGGAACTTGCGGTAGATGATGCGGTCGTTGCTGAACAGGCCGGCGTGCTGCTTCTGCCCGGACAGGTCGAGTTCGCGGCTGTCTCCGAGCTTCTCGTCCAACAACCGGACGACCGCGTGCGGCGCCGGCTGCCGCTGCTCGACCAGCATGATCCGGTTGTCATGGACGTGGATGAGGGTGAACCAGCCGTTCAGTTCGGTGCTGCGCAGCACCCGTCCCGACTGGACGTCGAGCACCAGGAGCCGCCACCGCGTGCCGAGGCCCGTCGAGGGGTCGGTGGCGATCGCCTCGGCGCACACCAGCCCCGCGCTGACCGGTTCGGTGGCGCAGAGGCCCTGCTCCAGGCCACGGGTCCACAGCTGCCGGCCCGATGGCGGGTCGAGGGCGTGGACGGCGATCTGCTTGTCGTCGTCGGTGCCGCTGAGCGCGATCCAGGCGGTCTTGAGGTCGGCCAGGTAGCCCCCGTCCATCGAGCCGTCGATGCCGCCGACGAACTCCGACCCCCGATGATCCACGTGGCACGCAGGTTCGGCGGGGCCGGGGTGTAGGAGTACGAGCGCGTCGGGCGCGGCGTGGTGGGCGCGCCGATGAACATGACCGGGAAGACGAGTAGGAGGACGATCCCCGCGACGAGTCCCAGCGCCAGGCCTGGCCGAGGGCCTCGCCCGCCGCTGACCGGGGGACGCCACGCCAGGCCGGCTGCGGACTCGGCGGCGTGCCTCGCCAGTTCCGGGGCTGGCTCGTCGTCGCGGCTCGCCAGCTGGGCGGCTGACCCGGCGGTCCCCACCGCGGGCCGGTGGCCGGCGGATAGAGCGGGTACTGCTCCGGGGGCTGTTGCGCGACGGGCGGGCTGGGAGGGCGCGCCGGCGGCTGAGCCTCCGGCCCCGCCGGAACCCGGCAGGGTGGGCCAGGACGACGGCCGCTGGTAATCGCTGGGTTCGCTCACGATCCCTCCCTCCCCTGCCAGCACAGGGTAGGTCAGGCGCAGTTCACGCGTTCCCGGCGCCCGGGCAGGCAGATGGCGGCGTTCTCGGTCACCACGGCCGGGGTATGACCGACGGGGGCGCGGTTCGCCCGCCGCAGGGCTGATCCGGGTCGGATCGACGGAAGGGCGGCGCAGGGGCTGATCCGGGGTCGAATCGACGGAAGGGCGGCGCGGCTCACGCGCCGCACGCTCACGCGGCGGCTCGGAAGGCGGCGGTCGCGTAGACCTGGCCGCTCCGGCTGACCGCGATGACCTCGATCGGCCAGCGCCGGGTCGCCAGTTCAAGGGTGGGCCGGCCGCCGGACAGGATCGCCGTGGCCAGCACGTCCGCGGTCACGATGTCCGGGCCGGCGACGCTCACCTGGACGAACGGGTCCTCGTCGGCATCCCAGGTCCCGATCCGCCACACGTGGTCGCCTCGTTCGGCGATTCCCGAGGTGGCCAGGGCCGGGTGGGCTGCCGAGAGCCGGAACTGGGTGAACAGCCGGCTCCGGTCGTCCGGATCGACGATGCCGGCCACCCAGGGGCGGGCCGTTTCGTCCGTCCGCGCGAGCAGGTCGCCGCCGAAGTTCACGCACCAGTGGGACACGCCGTGGGCGTCGATGATCTGCCCGGCCGCCGCGATGGCCAGCGACTTCACGATGCCGGCCAGATCGATCACGCCGTCGGGGCGCTGCGGGCTGAAGGCGCCCTCGGTGTCCGCGCGCCAGGTCTGGGCCAGGGCGTAGGCGTCACGCATCTCGGCGCTTGCCCTGGTCAGGGGCAGTTCGTGGCGGGCGAGCCGGGAGGCCTCGGAGTCGTCGCGGTAGAGGCTGAACCGTTCCTCCAGCTGCCCCCAGGCCGCGCGGATCTCGTCCAACGCCGCCTCGGGGACGGGGCCGGCGATGCTGGCCACCGTCCCCATCGCCTCGATGACGACATGAGCGCCCACGGACATGTCAGGACGCCTGATCCAGCGCCGACTGCAGCGAGGTGAGGTAGGCCTCCGAGGTGAAGGTCGCACCGCTGACCATGTTGACCTCGGCGCTCTGCGCGGCCAGCACTTCGCTGCGCAGCGTGGGCACGGCCGCCTGCACGTACCGCTGCGAGTGCTGCTCGTGGACCGTCGTCGCGGCCTGCACGTCGGTGATCTTGCCGCCGGAGACGGTGACGGTCACGGTGACCGTGCCGTACCGCTCGGTGACGGTCTCACCGGTGTAGGTGCCGTCCTTGTAGCTGCCGGACGAGCTGGACGAACTCGTGGTCGAGCTGGACGAGCTGCTGGAGCTCGACGAACTGTCGGACGACGTGGTCGTGCTGCTGGACGTCGAGGAGGAGGTGGTCGGGGTCGTGGTGACCGTGACCGTGGTCGTCGGGTTGGGAGTGGTGGCCGTGGCCACCGTGGCGCCGTTGGCGGTGCCGATCTGCCAGCCGGCAGCCAGCACGCCGGCGGAGGCGATGACCGCGGCGGCCTTCGAACGAGTGCTCACCAGTCGAACCTTTCATCGTGAAGCTGGGTGGAGGGGACGCCGAGGGCGAGGGCCTCGTCCACCACCGCGGTGGTGAAGCCGGCCGGTCCGCAGACGAACACGTCGGTCTCGGCGAGGTCGGGGATCAGGTGATCCAGTTGCAGGTGGGGGTTGCTGGCTGGCACCCAGCGTCCGGGGGCGCGGTGGCCGACCAGGGTTACGAGCCGGGCGCCGCGGGCGTGGCAGAGCTGGGCGATCTCGTCGGCGAGGTACAGCTCCTCGGGGCGGGACGCCCGCAGGATCACCGTGGCCTTGCCGGGCACGATGCCGGTCTCCTCCAGGATCGCCCGGATCGGGGCGATGCCCACGCCGGCGCCGATGAGAGCCACCGACTCCTTCGTCCGGGCGTCGTCGCTGAAGGTCCCGTACGGGCCCTCGACAGCGACCAGGGTCCCGGGCTTCACCGCGGCGAGAGCCGTGGTGCCCTTGCCGAGCTTCCGGACGGTCACGCGCAGCCGGTCGTCCGTGGGGGCGGCGGAGACCGAGAACGGGTGCTGCTGCCACCACAGGCCCGGGGCGAGGAACCGCCAGTGCAAGTACTGCCCGGCGCGGACGTCGAGGTCGGCGAGCTTTCGTCCGGTGAGCTCGATGTTGTAGGTGTCCGGGCCGACCGGGACGACGCGGGAGACCCGCACCTGGTGGTCGAGGCTGGACAGCAGGGGCATGAGCACCCGGTAGACGAGCAGTGAGGCGCCGGTGAGGATCAGCGCGCCGGCCCAGTACCAGCGCTGCCAGGTGCCGGCCGCGAACAGACCGCCCATCGAGAACATGTGCGGGATCGAGACCGCGACGGCGGCGTAGCTGAGCAGGTGGATCGCGTGCCACACCTCGTACGGCAGCCGCTTGCGGGCCGCGACGATGGACGACACGACAACCGCGAGCAGCAGCACCATGCCGAGGACGGCGAGGACGAAGTCGAACGTGGAACCCCACAAGGAGGCGAACTCGGCGAGGATGCCGACGCCGGAGTCGAGGGCGTACCCGGTGACGAGGAAGGCGGCGTGGATGCCCAGGCCGATCACCACCCAGTCGCCCAGCTTGCTGTGCAGGGCCGTGGCGCGAGGCTGGCCGAGGGTCTTGTCGATGAAGTCGATGCGGGCCGCGAGCAGCAGCATGATGAGCAGGCCCATCGTGGCGGTCAGGCCGGCGATGACGCCCACACCGATGAAGGACCCGGCGATGGTGGTGAACCGGGCGGCTCCNCCATCGGCCAGGAAGAGGGCCACCGAGGAGGCCATCAGCACCCAGCCGAGCACTTCGAGCAGATCCGCCCGGACGTTCCGGGAAGACGCCTGCCGCCGATAGTGCTCGGCGAGGGCAGAGGGCCGCGGCTCGGCAGCGGTAACGGCCGGTGGCCGGTCGAGCGTTGCAGTGGTCATGTCCTGAGACTCCCGAGCCAGCCTGTGTGAATCCTGTGAAGAGCTTCGGGTTCAGGTGTGAAGTCACAGGACTGTGCGTTTCGACCGAATCAACGCCGTTTTCGGCTCGTTTCGGAGCCCAATTCGGCCGTTCGTTCGGTCGGATTGCACACCAGGCCCCCGACGCCCCACACCACCGCCGAGCACCCGGGGTTCCCGGGTGCTCGGCGAGGGTCAGCGGCTTAGCAGGTGCCGGAGACCTTGCAGACCTGGGGCAACAGGGGCACCAGCCGCCCGGTCAGGTCGTTGACCGCCCTCGGGTCCTTCAACAGGAGGCTGTTTCCGACGAACTCCCCGCCGAACTGGGCGAAGACCACCACGTTGCCCTCGCGTGCCATCACGTACAGGCCACCGTCGGGAACCGGGTGCCACTTGCCGTCCACCTTCTCCTCGACCCAGACACTCGCGGCCAGCGATTCGTCGTAGCCGTTCAGGGCGGTGATCGGGGTCACATGGTCGACCCGGACGCGCGAGTTGTTGGCGCTGAGGGCCTTGTCACAGACCTGTCGCCCCTCCCCCATCGCCTTGAGGAAGGCCGCCGCGTCCTGCTCGGACGCAAACACCAGGGCCCCTTCGGTTTCGACCGTTTGCGGCGCGAGCATCTGGATGACCTTGCTGCCCTTCAAGGTCGCCGCGGTGAAGGCGTCCGGTTGGGTGAAACAGGCCTTGTAGAACCAGTCGGTGAGGGTCCAATCCGACTCCTCCCCGCCCGCGGGGCCCTTCTGCCCCTCGTGCGGCAGCTTGATGTCGACCTTCCCGACCGACTTGGGGATCGGCGAGTCGCCGCCCGGCGTGGCCGGGCTCGTGGAAGGGCGAACGGAGGACGGTGCGGACGGGGTTGCCGGCGCGGTCACCGTCGGGCTGCCCACCGGCACTCCGACAGTCGGCCGCAGCAGCGGCACCAACGTGATGCCGGCGACCGCGACCAGGGCGAGGGCGGCCACGCCGGAGAGACCGGCGACGATGCGGCGCCGGGTCCGCACCTTGCGGCCGCGTCCGATGATCTGGGCGGTGAGACCGTCGTCGCCATCGAGCGGGGCGACGTCACGCAGTTCGTGACGCAGATCGACTTCATCGATGGGGGTCATGTCAGGCTCCTGCGGGGATCGGTCCCGAGCTCGCGGCCGGCCGAAGCCGGGCGAGCGCACGGGAACACGTGGACTTCACGGTGCCCACCGAGACGCCGAGTTCCTCGGCGACCTGAGCTTCGGGCAGGTCCGCGTAGTAGCGCAGGACGACCATCGCCCGTTCGTGAGGGGTGAGGTGGGCCAGTTCCCGGACGATCTGGTCGCGGGCGTCGACGGTGTCGTACTCCTGCGACCAGCGGAGGCTCTCGTGACGATCGCCCTCATCGCCGATCACCGGCTCGTAGCGCCGGCGGCGCCACCGGTCGGTGGCGAGATTCACCATCGTCCGCCGGGTGTAGGGACCTGCCAGGCCTGGTTGGATGCGTCCCCAGGCGAGGTAGGTCTTGAACAGTGCGTCCTGCAGCAGGTCCTCGCCCTGACTGCGTCCGCCTGCGAGCATCACCGCCATGCGTGAGAACTTGTCGCGACTGCTCTGCACAAAGTCGGTGAACTGCCTGTCGGTGGCAGCCTGTCGCTCGTTCATGACCATCTGACGAATAGGTGGGGCGGAAGGTTGAGTTCGTGCAGCCACCTTGTCACATCCGGGCGGGTCCGTTCGTCCGCTCGCCACGCCGTCGACGTTCGGCGTGGATTGACAGAGTCCCGGTGCGGCAGGACGCTGGAGCCCTTCCTGACGAACGAATCGCACGGTCCGGTCGGAAGTCCGGACGATGCCCAGCATCCGTCGCCTCTTGGGCAATCGGTGCGTCAGGTCCGCTTTGGCGTACCTGAGGAGAGCGATGAGAGGCGAGTTCGTCCTGTACCACGACGGGCAGTTCTGGGTGGGGGTGTTGACCCTCAGCGAAGCCGGACGGACGCCGTCGGCGCGCGTCGTCTTCGGTGCCGAACCGTCGGACGCCGAACTGTATGACCACCTGCTTCGGCACGGCGNNACGAGTTGTTGCGCGCCGCCGAGGCCGCCCCTGGGTCCCCGCCTGGACGGCCCGGCCGCCATCCCCAACCCCAAGCGGCTGGCCCGCCAAGCGGCGAAAGCGGCCCGAGAGGTGGGCGTGTCGACCGCCTCGCAGGAAGCGCTGCNNGGCTTGCGCAGGAAGCCTGTCGGCGACAGCGGCAGGGACGTGCCCGCGAGCAGCGGGAAGCCGAGGCCGAACACAAGCGGGAGTTGCGCCGCGCCAAGGCGAAGGCGAAGCATCGCGGGCGGTGAGCGGCGCCCGCGAGGTGACGGGCGTGTGGCCGGCCACGATCCGCGGTGCCCATGATCGCCCCGGCGCCACGGGCTAGGGTGACCTGCGTGACGGACGTCGACGCGGTGATCTTCGACTGGGGTGGGGTGCTCACTCCCTGGCACGACGTGGATACCCGGCAAGCGTGGGAGGCTTTCGCGCACGGGTACGGGACGATGGCCTGCGCGTTCCGCGACCTCACCGGACGTCTCGTCGCGGCCGACGACGAGGCCTGGGCGCAGGCCCACGCTGAGCAACGGGCCACCCGGCTGGAGGACCTGCTGCGCGCGTGCGGGGTGGAGCCCGACTCGCCGCCAGCACAGGCCGGACTGGAGGCGTACTTCGACTTCTGGGCGCCCCACACGGTGACCCACCCGCTGGTCTGGTACACCCTGCCGGCGTTGCGGGATGCGGGCGTGAAGGTGGGCGTGGCCTCGAACACGATCTGGCCGCGGAGCTACCACGAGGGCCTGTTCGTCCGGGACGAGGTGGCCGAGTTCATCGACGCACAGGTCTACTCCAGCGAGGTCGGACGGACGAAGCCGCACCCGCTGATGTTCACCACCGCGCTGGACGCCCTGNGGGTTGAGCCGGGCCGGACCCTGTTCGTCGGGGACCGGCTGCACGAGGACATCGAGGGCGCTGCCGCGCTCGGCATGACGACCGTGCTGCTGGAACATGAGCTGTTCGCCGGGGATCACGTCCGGCACTCCGACGCCCGGCCCGATCATGTGATCGGTCAGTTGGATGAGGTGTTGGCGCTCGTCCTCTAGAGCCTGTTACGAAAGTCGGCGTAGCCATCCGTTGATGACGGTGATGTGGGTGGTGGCGGTGAAGCGGACGGCGAGCTTGTCGTAGCGGGTGGCGAAGGCTCGGTGGTGTTTGAGCTTGTTGATGCCGCATTCGACGGCGTGTCGGTCCTTGTATACGCCGGGGTCGAACGCGGGCGGGCGACCGCCCTTGGGGCCTCGTCGTTTCCGGTGGTGTTGCTGGTCGGCCGGGGTCGGGATCGTGGCCTTGATGTGGCGGGCTCGCAGCCAGGCGCGGTTCGCGCGGGATGAGTAGGCCCGATCGGCCAGGACCCGGTCGGGTCGTCGCCGCGGCGCCCCGACCCGGTTCGCGACACGGATCGATTCGAGGACCGTGACGAACTCGGGACTGTCGCCGGCCTGTCCGGGNGTGTGGTGGAAGGCGAGGACCCCGCGGTCCTGGTCGACTGCCAGGTGGGTCTTGGTCGACCAGCCGCCGCGGGAGCGGCCGAACGCGTGGTCGGCGGGCTCACCGGTCACCAGGGTGATCGAGTCGTGGCGGGCCCCGGCGGCGTGAATGTGGCCACGACTGGTCGTCGAATCGACCGAAATCTGCCATTTGACCTTGCCGCGGGCTTGTGCGGCCGCTCTGAGTGCGGCTTCGATCCGTTCCCACACGCCGAGGACCTGCCACAGCGCAAACAGGGCGTACACCCGGCCCCACGGGCCGTACCGATCGGGCACGTCCCGCCACGGGCAGCCGACCCGAACCCGGAACCGGATCCCATCGATCAGACCACGGAGGGGCCACTTGCGGGGCCGACCCAAACGAGCCGGAATCGGCAGCACGCTGGCGAGGACCCGCCACTGTGCGTCGGTGAGGTCATGGCGACGACTGGCATCTATCGTGGACACGAGGACTCCCGGGAAGTAGGAGTGATTCGACACCAATCCGTCTACCCCGGGAGCCCTCCCACGTCGATCACCGACACGCTGACAAGCCGATCCTCAACCAGCCACTTTCAGAACAGGCTCTAGTCGGTGCCTGGGGATCCCGGCGGCCGAGCCTGCCCAGACCCCGGCGGTGGCCCCAGCCCAGGCCGGCGGTCGAGCCTGTCGAGACCCCGGCGGGCACGCGAGTCCAGACCCAGGCGGCCGAGGCCAGCCCAGGCCGGCGGTCGAGCCTGTCGAGACCCCGGCGGTCGAGCTGGGAGCGCCGAAGCGGGGAGCCTACATCGTCCCTTGTCAGAGCCCCGCCGCGCCGCTGGGCGCCGAGTCAGCCCCTCCGGGGTACGGCTCAGGCGACCGGATGCTCGGCCGCCGCGGGCTCAGCCTCGCCGGTCAGCAGGACGCCCGCCACGACGACCGCGCCTCCGGCCAACTGCCACCACGACACGCGTTCGTGCAGCACCACCGCGGCGATGACCAGACCGAACACGGGCATCAGGTTGATCGAGGCCGCCACCGTGTGCGTCGGCAGGTGCCGCATCCCCTGGGTGTACAGCGCCATCGCCCCGATCGAACACAGCACCGTCAGGCCGGCGACGGCGAGCCCGGTGGTCATCGGGTCGGTCCAGGGACGCCACGTCGGCACCTCCAGCGCGACCAGCGGGAGGAACCCCAGCGCCCCGACCGCGCCCTGCCGCATCACCGTCGTCAGCGGCGAGTGACGGCGCACCACCTCCCGGCTCACGAAGGTGTAGAACCCNCACACCACGGCGCTGGCAAGGATGAGCAGGTCGCCCCACAGCCGCCGCGGCGTCAGCCGCGGATCAATGGGCGCCCCGCCGACGATCGCGACGGCGCCCGTCATCGCCAGGCCGATGCCCGTCCATGCTCGCCGAGAGAGGACGGCCCCGTTGAGCAGCACATCCATGACCACGATGATCGCCGGGTAGGCCGCGCCGAGGAGCGCGGCGTCGGTGGCGGTCGACCAGGACACGCCCAGGTTCTCCAGGGCGAAATAGGCGGTGACGCCGAGCAGACCACCGATGGCCAACCTGCGGGCGTCGGCGCGCGCGACCGGCTCGGATCGTCCGGTGACCCGGAAGCCGAGCCACAACAACGCCGCGGCCGCCGCGAAACGCAGCACCCCCAAGGTGAAGGGGCCGACGTCTCGGTAGGCCACCTTGGTGAGAGTGAAGGACGAGGCGAACAGCACCATCGAGCCCACCAGGGCGAGCAGCGCCAGCGGCCGTGAGCGGTTCACGTTCGGCAAGGTAGCGGGTCGGCCGCGGCTGATGGCGCGAGGCTCATGAACGAAACCGCCCGGATCGGGGCCGGGAAGCGGAAACGACGCTCTGAAGCCCGATGAGCGTCCTTGTTCGGACCCCGCCCTGGCGGCGTCGGCGGTCGAGCCTGGCATCCTCCGGCGGTCGAGCCCGTCGAGACCCCGGTCCTCCAGGCGGTCGAGCCTGTCGAGACCCCGGTCCTCCAGGCGGTCGAGCCTGTCGAGACCCCGGTCCTCCCGACGGTCGAACCTGGCATTCCTCAGGCGATCGAGCCAGGGTTCGTCCGGCGGTCGAGCCTGTGAGACCCCGGTCGTGCAGGCGTTCGAGCCGCCGCGCGCCCGGTCCAACCGCACCGCTGCGACCGCGGCAACCTCAGTCGCCCAGGGCCGCCAATCGGGGCAGGGCGTCACCGGAGACGCGCATGACCGTCCACTCGTCCTGAGCCTCGGCACCGAGTGCGCGGTAGAACTCGATGGACGCAGCGTTCCAATCCAGCACCCACCACTGGAACCGCGGCCAGTCGTTCGCCACGCACTTGCGCGCCAACTCGACCAGGAACGCCTTGCCGATGCCGTGCCCGCGATAGGCGGGCTCGACGTAGAGGTCCTCCAGGTAGATCCCGTGCTTGCCCAGCCAGGTCGAGAAGTTCAGGAACCAGAGCGCGATGCCCACGACCCGTCCGTCCACCTCGGCGACCTCGCAGAACGCCTTCGCCTCGTGCCCGGACGGGAACAGCGCGGCGCGCAGGTCGTCCTCGGTGGCCGTGACGGCGTCCGGTTCGCGCTCATAGGTCGCCAGATCGCGGACGAGCCGGAGGATGTCGGGGATGTCGGCGGGCGTGGCGGGGCGCAGCATGGGCGCCACCCTAGGCCGAGTACCGTGGCGCAATGGCAGCGTCCAAGCCCGAATCGGTCGAGTTGGAGGTCGGCCCGCGGACGATCCGGCTGACCAACCCCGACCGCGTCTACTTCCCGCGCNATGGCTGGACGAAACTCGACCTCGCGAACTACTACCTCGCGGTCGGTGACGGCATCGTCAACGCGTTGCGGGAGCGGCCCTGCATGCTCCACCGGTTCCCCGAGGGATTGGCGGGTGACAAGGTGCATCAGAAGCGACTGCCCGCCGGCGCACCCNCGTGGATCGAGACCGTCCAGCTCTACTTCCCGCGCTTCGGACGCACCGCGAACGAGCTGTGCGTCACCGAACTCGGCGCCGTGATCTGGGCCGTGCAGATGTCGACGGTGGAGTTCCACCCCTGGAACTCCCGGCGCGCCGACACCGAATCCCCGGACGAGTGGCGCATCGACCTCGACCCGATGCCGAAGGCGTCCTTCGACGCCGTGCGGCGGGTGGCCGGGGTCGCCCACGAGGTGCTGGACGAACTGGGCATCACCGGCTACCCCAAGACCTCGGGCGGCAACGGCCTCCACATCTACGTCCGGATCGAGCCGGCGTTGGGCTTCGCCGACGTCCGGCGGGCGGCCCTGGCGTTCGCCCGCGAGGTCGAGCGGCGCAGCTCCGACGCGACCACGGTGTGGTGGCGCAAGGATCGCGACCCCGAGGCGGTCTTCGTCGACTACAACCAGAACGCCCGCGACCACACGATCGCCTGTGCGTACTCGGTGCGCGGGGTGCCGGACGGGACGGTCTCCACCCCCATCACGTGGGACGAGGTCGCCGACGTCGATCCGCGGGAGTTCACGCTGGCCACCGTCCCGGCCCGGTTCGCCGAACTCGGCGACCTGCACGCCGGGATCGACGAGCGGGCCTTCCGGCTGGACACCCTGCTGGAGTGGGCCGACCGGGACGGCCTGGAGCGCTGAACGTCGCCGGTCTTGACGTCGCTCAACCACCGCAGACAGCGCCGTGCGGACTCGGCCAGCCCGACCGTCGCGGAACCGCGCCGTCGCCGCGGTCGACCATGTACCGGCGGGGGTTCTCCCGTCCGGGCAAGTATCCGATCAACCAGGTGTGGACGGCGTCCCCACGGCCGGCTGCTCGCGATAGCGAACCAGGTGCCCGACCCCGAGGCCCAAGGCCACGACCCCGCCGCCACCTCGCGCAGTCGCCCGCGGACCAGCGCGCGTCCGGTGCTCCTGACGATCCGTCCCATCGCAACGAACGCGCCCGCCTGGCCNNACGACGCTTGCGCTCGAACAGCACCGAATTGGCAAGCCGCCGAGCCGCCATTCCCCGGTGTCGCGTGCCGAGGCCGTGCGCGACCGCGTCGCCGACCACGACCACGCGCCACCCGGCGTCGCGCGCCCGGAAGCAGAGGTCGTAATCCTCGGCGTAGGAGCGATAGCGCTCGTCCAGCAGGCCGATGCGAGCCAGGCAGCCGCGACGCACCACCAGCATCGTGCCCGAGACCCACGGCTCGTCCCGGATGCCCGGCACCGGGGCCGGCATGGATCCGCCGTGCGCGAGCGTCGGTCCCGCAATCCTGATCGTCGGATCGGCGCTCATCGTTTCGGTCAGGATGCGGACGGTGTCCGGCGTCACGTGCAGATCGTGGCTCCCGACCACGCAGAAATCCCCAGCGTCTGGGTCGTCCAGCCACTCCGACAACCCGGCGTTGGCACCCCGGTGTAGCCCAGGNTTGCGTTCCATCCTGATGAGGCGCACGTCATCCCCGAGGTCGGGGCAGTTGCCGCTGTTATCCACGACCGTGAGCGCCAGTGGAGGCACGCTGGTGCCCAGTGACTCGATCGCGGATCTCACCCAGGCGGGAGCGTCGAAATGGACGATGTAACACGGGGTGCGCGGGACCACAGGTCATTGTCCCAGACGAGCCGCCACTCAGCCGAACGGTCTGAGGTTGTGCACCCGGAACAGGACGCCGTGCTCGGCGCCCAGCGCCTGCCCCTGTCCCGCGGTGACCATGGGGATGAAGTCCTTCGGCGCCGGATGGCCGGGGATGTCGGCCAGATAGCCGGCGTGGGCCTCCAGCGAGGCGACGGCCTTGGCAAGCTCGTCCGGTCCCAAGGCGACGCCGTGGGTGGGCCGCGGATCGCCCTGGACCAGCAGCCACGTCACGCCCCATTTGTCCAGCCCCTCGTCACGGGCCAATTCGGGGTGCACCCAGGTGTTGTCGGCATCCCGGACGGCGTCGAGCGTGACCAGTCCCGCCACCCGGTGGTCGGCCTGGTTCAGCCCCCACGGCACCTCGACCTCCCAACTGCCGGTGACCACGACATCCGGCCGGAATCGGCGGATCTTGCGGGCCACATCCCGGCGCAGTTCGAGTGAGTAGACGAGCATCCCGTCCGGGTGATCGAGGATCTCCAGATCCTGCACCCCCACCGCCGCGCAGGCCGCCCGCTGCTCCGCCGCCCGCAGCGGACCCACCTCGTCCGGCGGTCGCTGCATGCCGGCTTCNCCGGACGTCAGCAGCAGGTACGACACCGTTGCGCCCGCAGCGACCCAGCGGGCCACCGCCCCCGACAGCCCGTACTCGACGTCGTCGGGGTGGGCGACGACGCAAAGGACGCGCCGGTAGCCCGCGTCGTCCAAGGGCAGCAGGGCGGGTCGGTCGGAAGGCTGGTCGCTCATGGGCCCACCCTAGGAGCGCAGACGACCCACCGACAGTAGCAACTGTGCCGCCGCCGATCGCCGGTGAGGGCGAGGACGCCACCGGGTCGGTACAGTGCGGTTCACGGACGAGCGAAGGAGCCCGCGATGAGCCTCATGCAGATCGCCCAGCGTGCCGCCGATCTGGAGCGCGCCACCGCCTTCTACACCGACCTGCTCGGCCAGGAGCCGGCGGCCACGTTCGACCCGCCCGGTCTGGTGTTCTTCGACCTGGACGGCGTGCGGCTGCTTCTCGATGAGNGACGCCCCTCGGCCCTGGTCTACTTCGAGGTCGGCGATCTCGAAGCCACGGTGGAGCGGCTGCGCTCCGCGGGGATCGAGGTCGACACCGAACCCCACGTGATCTTCAGCCACGCCGACGACACCCTCGGCCCCGCCGGGACGGACGAGTGGATGGCCTTCGTCCGCGACTCCGAGGGGAACCTGGTCGGGCTGGTGGAACAGCGACCCCGGGAGCAGCGCGGAGCCCGCGAACCCTTCGATCTCTGACCCGCGGCCGCCGAGAAAACCTCCATGTAATGGCTCCAGGGGGCCGCTGGACGATCCAAGCGACCCCTGGGCGACAGTGGTGGTTGAAGGTCCCCGGTCAACCATTCCGCGGCGAGTACAGGACAAGGGTAAGCCAGTCGTTCGCTGCTCCGGTTCGAAACAGGGTAAAACGTTGCCAAACGGTGACCTGCACTGGCACGCGGCAGCTTGATCCCCGCAACGTTGTACGCGCCTGGCAACCCTGGATCCTCCCGGACACCTCACCATGGATGCCTCGCGCGTTATGCCCCGACCGGCCTACCCCGTGCCCCGTTCCCACGATCGAGTCCGGCGGCACCAGGTGACCGGCAAGGCACCTTCGTCGCGCCCTCCCGGACGGACAACACCGCGCCATCCCCGGACAACAACTCGGACAACACCCGTTCGCCAGGCTCCTGCCATGACACCCCCGCGAGGCATCGGCCAGGCACTCAACGCCGAGTGGCGGACGATCGAGGATGAGCCGCACCCCTGGCANNGAACGACCCCCTCCTGCCAGGGGGCGGTTCGGCGCGCTGCTGGGCCAACCGGCCCCGCGGGCGGACGCGGCGCTCAGCCGCTTGTTGGCCCTCCAGGCCGCTGGGGATCGGCGCGCCGGGCGAGTGGTGTTGCAGGCGGTGCTCGGGTTGCTCGTCCGGCTGGCGGCCAGTGACCCGGTCCACGGGCTCGACGAGTACGTGGCCGAATGCTGGCTGCGCATTCAGCGCTACCCGGCGCACCGGACGCGCTGCGTCGCGGCCAATCTGGTTCTGGACACCCGCAAGGCCCTTCGACGGGCCGATCACCGTGAGGTGGCGGTCCCGCCGCACGTGTTCGACCTGGCCGCGGGCCAGTCGCAGGCCGTGGGCTCGGTCGTCCGGCTCGTCGCGGAAGCCCGGCGACTCGGGCTCGTGGACGACTTGAGCGGCCGCTGCCTGCTGGCAACGTACCGCGACGATCTGCCCAGCCATGAGGCCGGGGTCCGGCTGGGCATCAGCGCGACCCATGTCCGCTGGCGCACGAGCAGGGCGGTGCGCACGCTAGCCGCCCACCGCGACCAGCTGGCGGCCGCCGCATGAGCACGTCGCCAGCGGCCCGGGCTCGGCCACCGCCGGGTTAGCATCGAGCATGGCGACGCTGTTCCTGACCTGCGGGCTTCCGGCGGCGGGCAAGACGACCTGGGCGCGCGAACTCCAGCAAGAGCACCGGGCGGTCCGATTCACCGTGGACGAGTGGTTGCATGAGCTGTATCCCACGTTGACGCCCGAGCACGCCGATGAGGCGCGCGATCGAGTCGAACGGGTTCAGTGGCGCCAAGCTCTGGAGACCCTGGCCGCCGGAGTGGACGTGGTCCTCGACTGGGGCCTGTGGACGCGTCGGCAGCGAGATCGTTACCGCAGCCAGGCCAAACAAGCCGGCGCCCGGGTGGTGCTGTGCGTGTTGGACCCACCGATGCGGGTACTGCTGGGCCGGTTGTCGGGCAGGAACGCCAACCTCGGCCCGGGCAGGTTCCCGGTCAGCGACGACGAGTTGACCCAGTGGGAGCGCCGGTTCGATCGTCCGAGTGCCGACGAGGCGGTGCTGTTCGACGACGTCCGACGCCGCGCCTGATCCTGCCGGTGCACCCGTCCCGGTAACCGGTGGAGCCGCTGTCGGGTTGCCAGGTGCGGCGTTCCGCGCGGGCGAGTTCAGGCCTGGCGGCGGGAGTATTCGTCCAGGGTTCGGGCCAGGAAGTCCTTCAAGTCGCCGGTCTCGCCGTCCCGGCCGCCTCGCCCGACCTCGATCGGCGGCGGGCTGGGGTGCAGCCGGACGCCGGTGAAGCGAGTCAGGAACGACCCCGTCGCGAGCAACTGGAAGAAGCGGCCGTCGGGCGCGATGGCCAGCGTCCGTCGGCTGTTGAGGTACCAGCCCTCCTGATCGGACTTCACCCGGGTTCCGTTGAGCAGCACCGCCTGAAGGGGTTCGGGGCGCAGTCCGCGGCGCTTGGCCTCGGCGACGAACTCGTCCACGAGCACCTGCGCTGCGGCGGACTCGTTGCGGGCGGCTGCCGCCACCATGTCCAGGCGGCGGCGCGCGTCCTGCTCTCGTTGGGAGCGCTCGTTGCTCATGCGCCGACACTAGTTCCGCCGACGAGGAGCCGCCAGGCTTCACCGACGCGCCCGTCGGTCGCTGGGCCAGGGCGTCGGCCAGCGGGCCCGGTCCCGCCAACTGGGGTCCACACTCGGTGGACACCGGCGACCCGAACCGTGACCTGCAGCCCCAGGCACCGGGTCGAGCGTCCTGGTCAAGTCGACCCGGCGGGTCACACCCGCCCACGCCTCCCACGCAATGCCCCTCCGGTACGTCAGGGTTGGACCATGAGCGACGCGATGAACCTGACCTTTCTCGGCGCGGCGGGGACGGTGACCGGCTCCAAGTACCTCGTGGGCATCGGTGAGCGCCGGCTGCTCGTGGACGCCGGCATGTTCCAGGGAGAGAAGCGCTGGCGCGAGGTCAACTGGGATCCCTTCCCGATCTCCCCGTCGCGCATCGGAGACGTCGTGCTCACCCACGCGCACATGGATCACTGCGGCTACCTGCCCGCGCTGGTCAAGAAGGGCTTCACCGGACGGGTCTGGTGCACCGAGGGCACCCGCCGGTTGGCCGAGATCGTCCTGATGGACGCGGGGCACCTACAGGAACGCGAAGCCGAACAGGCCGCCGAGGGCGGCTACTCCAAACACNGAGTCCCCGAGCCCCTCTACACCGTCGCGGACGTGGAGGCGACGCTGCCGCTGTTCCAGTCGGTCGACTACGACACCGACGTGGACCTCGGCGCCGGTCTGACTGTCCGGTTCACCCGCGCCGGTCACATTCTCGGCTCGGCGAACGTCACGCTGAGCTACGCCGAAGCCTCCGTCCTGTTCTCCGGCGACCTCGGCCGGCACGACCACCCGATCCTGCGCAGCCGGGACCTGCCCTCCAGCGCGCCGTTCGTGCTGCTGGAGTCCACCTACGGCGACCGCGAGCACCCTGACCCGCAAGGACCCGGGCACGAGGCGATGGCCGCCGCCATCCGCGACACGATCCGACGGGGCGGGAGCGTCCTGATCCCGGCCTTCGCGGTCGACCGGACGGCGATCGTCCTGAAGACGCTGGCCTCCATGCGACGCGACCACCGAATCCCGGAGGTCCCCATCTTCGTCAACAGCCCGATGGCGGTGGCGTCCCTGGCCGTCTACCGCGAGGGCGCCCACGAGGGCGAACTGCGTCCCGACCTGCACCTGGAGGAGTTCCTCAACCTGCCCGGCCTCACCGAAGTCACCGACGCCGAGGAGTCCAAGCGCCTCAACACCCCTAGTCAGCCGTGCATCATTGTCTCGTCCTCAGGCATGGCGACCGGTGGCCGGGTGCTGCACCACCTTGAATACCTGCTGCCGAATCCGAAGAACAGCGTGATCCTGACCGGCTACCAGNGGGTTGGCACGCGCGGCCGCCAGTTGCTCGATGGAGCGACAGAGATGAAGTTCCGCGGCCGGTTCGTGCCCGTCCGAGCCCAGATCGTCCAGGACTCGGAGTTCTCGGTCCACGCCGACGCGTCCGACCTGATCGATTGGCTCGCCGCGCTCAGCCCCAAGCCACAGACGGTCTTCTGTGTCCACGGCGAGGAGGGCTCGGCCACCGCGCTGGCGGCGCGGATCCGCTCCGAACTGGGCCTCACCACCGTCGTCCCGCGATACGGAGAGGTGGTCAGTCTCGTGCCCGGCGCGATGGTCGTCGAGGACGAGGGCCGGGGCCGGACGATGTGGCCGCAGCGGCGGAGGCCGGCCGGACGCCCACCCCGTTGCCGCACCACCCGCGGTCCCGCCGCCGGCCGGCCCTACCCAGGCGACGTCCGCCGCACCGCTGGCGCCTGCTCCGTCGACCCACGACGACGACGCCGACCAGATCGCGGTGATCCTGGAGACGGCGCTGGGCCAGGTGCCCTTCCTGCCCGAGGACAAGCAGGATGACGTGAGCGCCAAGCTCCATACGGCCCTCGACACAGCTCACGCCGTCCCGCTGCCCGAGGCGGCCGTGAGGCAGGCGGTGAACGAGGCGCTCTACGCCGCCGCCGGAGCCGTGGAGACCCCGGGGGCCAGTCGATCGTCGCCCTGTTGGCCCACATCCCCAAGGTGCTGGGGTAGACATCGCCCCGGGGTCGCCAGCCGGGAACGGAGAGGCTCGCCCGCGGGCCGCGGTCCCAGGGCCCGCTGGACCGGTCCTGCCCCGGGGTTTCGACAAGCTCAACCGCCGGGAGACAGGCGTCGACAAGCTCAACCGCCGGGAGACCAGCGGCGGCGCGTCTGGCTAGCCCAGGCCGTTCGCCGCGGTCTCGGCGGGCTTGGCGGTGCCGTCCAGCCAGGTTGCGAAGAACGGGGCGAGGTCGAGCGGGGTGGCGTCGTCCGCTTGTTGCCGGAAGTCCTCCAGCGACCGCGGACCGCGCTGCTGCGCCCAGGCCTTCAGGAAGCCGAAGAACGCCTCGTCGCCCATCCGCGTCCGGAGGGCCTGCAACGACAGGGGCCCGCGATCGTACGCCCGGCCGAACAGGTTGGGCACGCCCGGGTCGGACAGCTTGTCCGACCAGAAGGCCGGATCGGCCACCTGGTAGACCCGGCGCGCGCTCGCGGCCGGTTCGTTCTCCCCACTGGTGAGCCATTCCGCGTACGAGGCCAGCGCCTCGTTGTCGTAGATGTCGTTCCACTCGGCGAGGGTGACGGTGTCCCCGACCCACATGTGCGCCAGCTCGTGCTGCAGCAGGAAGGATCTGCCGGCCAACCCGCTGTGGTAGACCGGACGTCCAAGACACTCCAAGCCGCCCCAGAAGAACGGCACGCCGGGGACGAAGCCGCCCATCGACCGCACCGGGTACGGGCCGAGGTACCGTTCCAGCTTGCGGATCGCCGCGGGCGTCCCNCGCAGCCAGGTCATGGCCCGAGCCTGCTGGGGAGCAGGCAGCCGCTTGCTGACCGCGTACGTGTAGCGGCGACCGTCCGCCACCCCGGACGAGACCTCGAACTGCCCGATGGCCAGGAAAGTCGCGTAGGTGACCGTCGGGTCGTCGACACGCCAGGTCCAGGTGTCGTGGCCGGGATCGGTGGTGTCGACCCCGGCCAGATCCCCNGCCCCGATCGCTTCAACGCCTTTCGGGACGTGGACGGTGAAGCTGTACGTGGCCGGGTCGCGCGGCGCGTCGTTGGAGGCGAACCACAACGCGGCGGCGTGCGGTTCCCCGGCGATGAGCACCTCGTCGCCGGCGCGGTAGAAGGACGGCGCGTCCGCGCTCGGGTAATCCTCCGGCGAGCCCGCGTATGCCACCGTGAGCTCCACCGTCCCGTCTCGGGCCAGGGCGACCTCCGCCGGATCGCGGCGCGGCAAGGTGATCGCGAGGTCGGCATCGCTCTGGGACCACGGAACCGCGGTGCCGGCGATGCTCACCCCGCGGACGGGCAGCCGCAGGTCCAGGTGCAGCGTGTCGAGGTCCTGGGTGGCGACAGCGGTCACCGTGGTGGTCCCGGTCAGCTCCCGGGCGCGCGGGTCCCACGTGAGGTCGACCGCGTAGTGCTGGACGTCGTAACCCGCCCCACCGTCGTCCGGGAAGTACCGGTCGCCCAGCCCGGCCGCGGCCTCGACCAGCCCCGCTGGCACCGGGGGCGCCGGACGACTCAGGCACGCGGCCAGCACCAGCGCGGCGACCATGACGATCGCCACCAACGTCAACCAGACACGCCTCCCGATGGGCACCGGCCCAGCATGGCAGACCGGGGCTCACGGGCCCTTCGTCCCACCCCCGCGGCGCCCGCCACGGACCCGGCGCGGAACGGCGCCGCCGGCCCCGACGGGGCGCCGGCCATCCCGCATGGTGTGACGATTTGGCCAGTGGCTCCGGTCGCCCGGCCCGTCACGCCGACACGCAATTCTGTTGTCTCAATGCGTGAGAAAACGCGGGTCGTGGGCAAGAATTCGTCGCGCGAGGGGGTCCGTACCCCCGTGATGTTGCAGACAGGTCACAATCGTCGGTTTTCGGTGATACGGCCTGTACGCAACCGGCCATGCCCGCCATAGTTGCGGGAACATCGCGGCTGCCGAGGGGCTCCGCGAGAGTAAGGAGGAATTCTCGTGAGCAAGAAGACCGTGCTGCTGGGTGTCGCCACCCTGCTCAGCGCATCTCTCGCACTCAGCGCCTGCGGCTCCCGCACCGAAACCACCACCGCTGCCAGCGGTAGCGCTGCCGCCGCGACCAAGGTGGCCAAGATCGGTGTCATCGCGCCGCTGACCGGCGACCTGTCGGTCATGGGCCTGGGCATCAAGAACTCCGTCGACCTGGCGATCAAGCAGGCCAACGAGTCCAACGCGATCCCCGGCTGGAAGCTCGAACTCGCCGCCGAGGACGACACCGCGACCGCGGACGTCGGCGCCAACGCCGCCACCAAGCTGGCCGGTGACAAGGACGTCGTGGCCGTCGTGGGCACCCTGAACTCCGGCGTGTCCCAGGCCGTCCAGCCGATCCTGCAGGCCGCCCGGATCACCCAGGTCTCCCCGGCCAACACCGGTGACTACCTGACCCTGGGCGCCGACCTGGCCAACCCCAAGCGCACCTACGACACCTACTTCCGCGTCTGCACCCGCGACGCGATCCAGGGTCCGTTCGCCGCGCAGTACCTGTGGGATTCGGGGATCAAGAAGATCGCCGTCGTCAACGACAAGAAGCCGTACGGCCAGGGCCTGGCGATGAACGTCGCCAAGAAGTTCAAGGAGCTCGGCGGCGAGGTCGTCGCGGACGAGACCGTCAACAAGGACGAGAAGGACTTCGGCACCGTCATCGACCTGATCAAGCCCAAGGGCCCGCAGGCCGTGTACTTCGGCACCGAGTTCCAGCTCGCCGGCCCGATGAGCCAGCAGATGAAGGCCAAGGGCCTGAACGTCCCGCTGATGGGCGGCGACGGCATCTACGACGGCAAGTACATCGAACTGGCCGGCCCGAAGTCCGAGGGTGACCTCGCGACCTCGGTCGGCGCCCCCATCGAGTCCCTCGCCTCCGGCAAGGGTTACCTGGACGCCTACACCAAGGCCGGCTACAAGGACGGCTACAGCGCCTACGGCGCCTACGCCTACGACGCCGCCAACGCGATCATCGCCGCGTTGAAGACGTCGCTGCCCAGCGCCGCCGACGCCACGGCCGCCCGTGAGGGCACCATCAAGGCGATGGCGTCGGTCAGCTTCGACGGTGCCACCGGCAAGGTCGCCTTCGACCAGTACGGCGACGCGGTCACCAAGGTGCTGACGGTCTACACCGTGTCCGGCGGCAAGTGGACGCCGAAGAAGACCGGCGAGATCAAGTAGCCAACCACGACGGATCTGTGGGGAGTCGCGCCAGCGGCTCCCCACAGGTTCGAGAACAGGAGCCGGCGTGGGCGTCGACCAACTGATCAACGGGCTGTCCCTGGGTGCCCTCTACGCGCTCATCGCGGTGGGCTACACGGTGGTGTACGGGATCGTCCAGCTCATCAACTTCGCCCACGGCGAGATCTTCATGATCGGGGCCTTCGGCGCCCTGTCCACCTGGATCCTGGCCGGCAAAGCCGGCGGCACGCTCGCCTGGTGGATGCTGCCGCTCATGATCATCGGCGGCATGGCGGCCGCGGTGGCCGTCGCGGTGCTGATGGAGCGGCTGGCCTATCGTCCGCTGCGCCACGCGCCCGGCTGGCGCCCCTGATCACGGCCATCGGCATCTCGATCTTCCTGCAGGAGGCGGTCCGCCTGCTGTACGGCCAGATCCCCGGTTTCCCGGACGCGAAGGCCGCTATCCCCTTCCCGCAGATCGAGTTCTTCACCGGCCCGGCCGTCGACATCGGCGGCGGCGTGCTCGTCCAGCGGGCGACGTTCTTCACCCTTGCCGCGCTCGCGGTGTGCTGGCTGTTTCTGTGGTGGTTCGTCAACAAGACCAAGCTCGGGCGGGCCATGCTCGCGGTGTCGCAGGACGCCGACACCGCCCGGCTGATGGGCATCGACGTCGACAAGATCATCATGGTGGCCTTCGCCGTGGGTGCCGCGCTGGCCTCGATCGCCGGTGTCGCCCACGGCCTGCGCTACGCGAACATCGACTTCAAGATGGGCTTCCTGGCCGGCCTGAAGGCGTTCACCGCCGCCGTGCTGGGCGGCATCGGCAACATCAACGGGGCCGTGGTCGGCGGGCTCACCCTCGGCGTCGCCGAGGCGATGGCCACGACCCTGATCCCCGGTCAGTTCGGCGGCCCGTCCTGGAAGGACGTGTGGGCGTTCGTCCTGCTCATCCTCGTCCTGGTGTTCCGGCCGCAGGGCCTGCTCGGCGCGAAGGTGGTGGACCGCGCATGAGACTGCCCGACCTCTCGTCCGTGATCACCTTGGAGATGCAGCGGCGCTCGTGGAACCTCGCGCGGGTGCTCTGTCTGGCCGGCGGCCTCGGGTTCGCGGTGTCGGCCTACCTGCCCTGGGCGTTCGGCCCGCAGGCGCTGGACAACATGAGCTTCGTCGGTGGACCCTCCACCCTGCAGTTCCTGGGCGCCTTCATCGGGCTGATCCTGGTGTTCATCATGGTCATGACCGAGGTGGAACCCCGGCTGNGACGCGGCGCGCGCGCGTCCAAGAACGGGGCGCTGCTCACCCTCGCCACGATCAGCAAGCGGATCGCCTGGGTGCGTGGGGCGCGCGCAACCGGAATCGGCGTGCTCGTCTACATCGGCGTCGTCCTGCTCGCGATCGCGCTGGAGCGGGGCGGGCTGGCCCACATCGAGTGGGGCGGCTGGATCGCGCTGGTCGCGGCGCTGGTCGCGTTCGCCGGCAGCCGGCTGCTGATCCCCGGACGGGAGCCCTACCTCGACCGGATCCCCAAGCTGCCGATCCTTGAGATCGTCACGATCGCGGTGCTGCTCGGCGCGGTGCTGCTCGCGCTGTCGTACGCGCTGAACCAGAACGACGGCGGCGTGTTCGTGGTGCTGCTGGTCCACATGGCGGTGCTGGCGGCGATCGTCCTGCGCTCGGGCATCGGCGGCTGGCTGGCCGAAGCCGGCCAGCGGCACCGCACCGTCCTGGTCTTCGCGGCCTTCGCCGCGGCGTTCCTGTTCCCATTCACCCAGAACGGCTCGGACGCCAACATGTCGATCGCCACCCAGGTGCTGGTCTTCGCCGCCACCGCGGTGGGCCTGAACATCGTCGTCGGTCTGGCCGGTCTACTCGACCTCGGCTACATCGCGTTCCTGGGCGCCGGCGCGTTCACCGCCGCGGTGCTGTCGGAGTCGATGTTCGCGACGTTCGTGAAGTGGAAGCCGCCGTTCATCCTGGTCATGATCATCGCCGGGCTGATCTCGGCGACGCTGGGCCTGATCATCGGTTCCCCGACCCTGCGGGTCTCCGGCGACTACCTGGCTATCGTCACCCTGGCGTTCGGGGAGATCTTCCGGATCACCATGAACAACCTGGACGGACGGGACGGCCCCGACATCGTCCACGGTTCGTCCGGCATCCCCGCGATCCCGAACCTCAACCTGTTCGGGTTCGACTTCGGCTCCCCGCACGTGTTCTTCGGCATCACGCTCGGCCGCTTCGCGAACTACTTCTTCCTGATGCTGATCATCATGGCGTTCATCGTCCTGGTCTTCACCCGGCTCAACCACAGCCGGATCGGCCGCGGCTGGGTCGCGATCCGCGAGGACGAGAAGGCGGCCGAGGCCATGGGGGTCAACGTGTTCGGCCTGAAACTGCTCGCCTTCGCCGGCGGCGCCTTCCTGGCCGGGTTCTCCGGCGCGGTCAAGGCGCACGTCGACGTGTCGGTCACCNCCGACCAGTACATCTTCCTGGAGTCGGCGTTCCTGCTGGCCGCGGTCGTCCTCGGCGGCATGGGGACGGTGCTCGGCGTGATCCTGGGCGCCACCTTGCTGAAGCTGGTGCCCGAGAAGCTCCGCTTCGTCGCCGAGTACCGGATGCTGCTGTTCGGGCTGCTGCTGGTGGTCATGATGCGGTTCCGCCCCGAGGGCATGATCGCCAACCAGCGGCGCGCGCTGGAGTTCCACTCCGACGACCAGGAACTCGTCGAGGACGTCGAGGAAGACCTGCCGTACGAGTTCGTGGAGGACCGGGCATGAGCAGCAACGAACCCACCGGGGCGGCCCAGGTCCAGGCCTTGGGCGCCCTCACCGACCACGCCGACTCGCACACGGTGGGCAAGCAGGTGATCCTGGAGGCCCGCAACGTCACCATGCGCTTCGGCGGCCTAGTGGCGGTGGACGACGTGAGCATGACCGTCCACACCGGCGAGATCGTCGGCCTGATCGGGCCCAACGGGGCCGGCAAGACCACGTTCTTCAACTGCCTGACCGGACTGTACAAGCCGACCTCCGGCGAGGTGCGGTTCGAGGGCAACGTGCTGCCGCCGAAGCCGCGCAGCGTGGTGGTCGCCGGGATGGCCCGGACGTTCCAGAACATCCGGCTCTTCCCCAACATGACCGCGCTGGAGAACGTGATGGTCGGCCGCTATTGCCGGACGTCCGCGGCCGCGTTCACGTCCATCATCCGGGGGCCGAAGTTCAAGCGCGAGGAGGCCGAGACCCGGCACCGTGCCGCCGAGTTGCTCGAGTACGTGGGCATGAAGGGCCAGGGCGGGCACCTGGCGCGCAACCTGCCCTACGGCGACCAGCGGCGGCTCGAAATCGCGCGCGCCTTGGCCACCGACCCCAAGCTGCTGCTGCTGGACGAGCCGACCGCCGGCATGAACCCGCAGGAGACCCGGCAGGCCGAGGAACTGATCTTCCGGATCCGCGATTCGGGCCTGGCCGTGGTCGTGATCGAGCACGACATGCGGTTCATCTTCAACCTGTGCGACCGGGTGCTGTGCCTCGTCCGCGGCAAGACGCTGATCGAGGGGACGGCCGCCGAAGTCCAGTCCGACCCGCGGGTGATCGAGGCCTACATCGGTTCGCCGGACGACANNCCCCGGAGGCTGCCAGCGCCACTGACGAGGGGAACGCGGATGCTTGAGGTCAAGGACCTGGTCGTCGCCTACGGCCGGGTGAAGGCGGTCAAGGGCATCTCGTTCAAGGTCGATCAGGGGCAGGTCGTGTCCCTGCTGGGCACCAACGGCGCCGGCAAGACCACGACCCTGCGGACGATCTCGGGACTGCTTCGTCCCGAAGCCGGTGAGATCTGGTTCGAAGGCGAGCGGATCGACAAGACGCCCGCCCACCAGGTGGTCATGAAAGGCATCGCGCAGTCGCCGGAGGGGCGGCGGATCTTCCCGCAGCTGACCGTCCAGGACAACCTGCTTCTCGGCGCGTTCGCCCGTAAGGACACCGAAGCGATCGCGTCCGACCTGGAACGGGTGTTCGACCTGTTCGACATCCTGCGGGAGCGGCGGGCGCAGCCGGCAGGCACGTTCTCCGGCGGCGAGCAGCAGATGCTGGCGATCGGGCGGGCCATGATGAGCCGGCCACGGCTGCTGATGCTGGACGAACCGTCCATGGGCCTGTCGCCGATCATGATGCAGCGCATCATGTCGACGATCGCCGAACTGCAGCGTGAGNGGGTGACGATCCTCTTGGTCGAGCAGAACGCGGCGGCGGCGCTGAAGCTGTCCGACCGCGCGTACGTGCTGGAGGTCGGGTCGATCACGCTGGAAGGGACGGGCAAGCAGTTGCTCGGCGACGACCGGGTCAAGCGGGCCTACCTCGGCGAGGACTGACCGCCTGGCGGACGGGCCGTCGGCTGGGTCGCCACCTGGTGCGCACCAGCCCGTCCGGGCTGGCGTCGATTCGGGTCGCCTCAGAAGTGCAGTTGCCGGAACTGACCGTACTTGATCAGCACTTCCTCCACCTCGGTGGGGGCGGCCGCGGTGCGAACCGCGTCCACGCTCACCCGTTGGTCACCGGATTGCAGGATCACATCCGGACCGTTCGACACCAGCAGCCGGTCCCACGCGGCGGTGAGCAGGCTCGTCCCGTCCGGCGCGGTCACCGTCACCCCGTGCCGGTCGCAGGCAATGCCGGCCACGGTCGGGCTGTCGATCCGGAAGTTCGCCGGGAACTCGCTGTTCTCGAACGCCTCGAAGTAGGCGGTGAACCCGACCCGGGCTTGCGGCCACCCGCTGCGCAGGCTGCGCCGCACCCGTGAGACGGTCATCCGCCAGGAACGGGGTCCGTCGGGACCCTCGACGCTCACCTCGGGAATCACGGTGCCGGGACCGAACCGCTCCTGGAACAACTGCCACTGACGATCGTCCGTCCGCTCCACCGAGGTGGTTTCGAGCACCGGCTGACCGAGCACCTCGATGGTGCGGACCTGCCAACTGGGGGCCGTGGCCCGGGCCTTGCGGCGGCTGGACATCACCCCGAAGACCACGATCAGCACCACCACCAGCGCGCCGACGCCGAGGATGAGCAGGATCGTCGGGTCGTCGTCCATCACGGCTCCTGGGGGTGAAGGTCCGACTGTCACAATAGCCGGGTGACGCCCCTGGCAATCGAGTGGTTGTGGCCTGAAACCCCCATCGCGATCGCGGTGATCGTCCTGGTCGCCCTGGTGGCACGGACGGTCATCGTCCGCGCTATCGAGAAGGTGACCGAGCGCGCCCTGCAGCGGGCGGACGCGCACCGCTCGGGGACCCTCGGACGAGCGGAGAGGATCCTCGCTCACGCCACCGGGATGGCCGGCGAACGGCAGGCCGCGCGTACCGCGACCATGGCGTCCCTGCTGCGCAGCGTGACCGACACGGTGACCGTGACCATCGCCTTGCTGATGATCCTGTCGACGCTCAACATCGACCTCTCGCCGCTGCTGGCGTCCGCGGGCATCGGCGGCATCGCGCTCGCGTTCGGCGCGCAGAGCCTGGTCAAGGACTACCTGTCCGGGGTCTTCATGATCTTCGAGGACCAGTACGGCGTGGGCGACCTGGTCAACCTGGGCGAGGTGACTGGCACCGTGGAGGAGGTCGGCCTGCGCATCACCCGGGTCCGCGACGCCGGTGGACAGGTCTGGTACGTCCGCAACGGCGAGATCCTGCGGGTCGGCAACCAGACCCAGGGCTGGTCGACGGCCAACGTCGACATCCCGGTCGCCTACGACGAGAACGCCGGCCGGGTGGTCGAGATCCTCAACCAGGTCATGGACGAGGTCGCGGCCGACCCGCGCTGGGCCGACGACCTACTGGAGCGGCCCACTGTCGCGGGCGTGAACGCGATCGCCGGCGGCACGATGACGATCCGGGTGATCCTCAAGTGCGCCCCCAACCGGCAGTGGNGGGTGCAGCGGGACCTGCTGGAGCGCTCGATGACCGCCCTGAACGCGGCCGGGGTGCGCGGGCCTGCGATCCTGCCCGGCGCCCCGCCGGCCTGAGCGGTCCGCGGGCGGCGCCCGGGTCGCGGGGCGGCTGCGACGGCGAGTTCAGGCCGGGAGTTCCCAGGTGTGCACGGGCTCGTTGGCGTGCATGCCCTCGGCGTAGGCGCGGGTCATCTCGCGCAGCGCCGCCAACCGGCTGAGCCCGCGCTGCTCCAGCCGGCGGACGGTGTCGCGCTGCCAGTCCGCGCCGTTGCGACCGGTCAGGCAGCGCCCCTCGATGACCCCNAGGAGCCGATCGCGCAGGGCGGGGGCCATGCCCCAGTCGGCGAGACCCTCCTGCGCCAAGGGCAGCAGGTACCGCAACACCAGTTCGCTGGCCGGGATCTCCCCGCGGCCAGGCCAGTACAGGTTGGCGTCGATCCCGTAGCGGGCACCGGAGAGGAAGTTCTCCTCGGCTGTCGAGAACGCCATCCGGGTCCACACCGGGCGGTCGTCGTCCGCCAGCGCCCGCAACGTCCCGTAGTAGAACGCCGCGTTGGCCAAGGTGTCGACGATCGTCGGGCCGGCGGGAAGCACGCGGTTCTCGACGCGCAGGTGCGGCTCGCCGTCCACGATGTCGTAGATGGGGCGGTTCCAGCGGTAGATCGTCCCGTTGTGCAGGCGCATCTCGCCGAGCGCGGGCACCCCGCCCGCGTTGAGCACGGCCTGGGGATCCTCTTCGTCCAGCTCCGGCAGCATGGCCGGGAAGTACCGGGCGTTCTCCTCGAACAGGTCGAAGATGGACGTGATCCAGCGCTCGCCGAAGAAGACGCGCGGCCGGACCCCNTGGTTCTTCAGCTCGATCGGACGGGTGTCGGCGGCTTGGGTGAACAACTCGATCCGGGTCTCGGCCCACAGGTCGTGGCCCATGAAGTAGGGCGAGTTGGCCCCCAGCGCCAACTGCGGGCCGGCCAGGACCTGGGCCGCGTTCCAGTGGTCGGCGAACTCCAGCGGGCGCACCTGCAGGTGCAGCTGCATGGAGGTGCAGGCCGATTCAGGGGCCAGCGAGTCGGCGTAGCGCTGCAGGTGCTCCCCNGACGGTCCGTGGATGTCGAGGTGGATGTCCTCGCCACGGGCCGCCAACACCGCATCGTTGAGCGCGGTGTAGCGGGCGTTGGCGCTCATCCAGTCGCCCTCGAACGTTTCCGGCATCACCGTCGGCAAGATGCCGATCATGATGATGTGGGTGCCGCGCTCGGCGCAGCGGCGCTCGGCGGTGTTGAGCGAGGCGCGGAGTTCGTCCTCGAGCCGGGCGACGGCGTCGCCCTGCAGCGCCCGGGGCTCGACGTTGAACTCGATGTTGAACTGGGCCAGCTCGGTCTGGAACTCGGGGTCGGCGATGGCGGCCAGCACGTCCGCGTTGTCCATCTTGGGCAGGTAGTCGGAGTCGACGAGGTTGAGCTCGATCTCCATGCCCGTCATGGCGTGGTCGAACGCGAAATTCCTGGTGGCGAGCATTTGCTCGAACACGTCGAGGCACTGCTGCACCTTCTCGCGATACCGCTGGCGCTGCTCGCGGGTGTAGTTCGTTGAGCTGACGTCGCGTCCCATGGCGGCGAGTATGCACCCTCCGCGCCGCGTGGCTACGGTCGCGTAGGGCCGGGGCTCGGACGAGGCGGCGCCGGTCCGGGTCCGGCGGGGCCCCACGGACACGTCAGGTCAAGTCCCTGGACCTAGTCGGTGGGTGCCTCGACGCGGGAGCCACGGGTGGCGCCGACGCTGGCCACCACCACGCAGGCCATGGCGACGATCTCGATCACCGTGAGCCGTTCGCCCAGGACGACCAGGGCCGCCAGGGCCGCAGCCGCCGGTTCCAGGCTCATCAGGATGCCGAAGACGCCCGGCCTGATCCGGCGCAGGGCCACCATCTCCAGCCCGTACGGGATCACCGAGGACAACACCCCNACCAGCAGCGCCACCCCNAGCACGTGCGCGTTGAACACCGGCAGGCCGAGCGTCAACGCGGGCACCGTCATGCCGGCGGCGCCGACGACGCTGGCCACGGTGACCCCGGTGACCCCTTCCCACGTGCGTCCGGTGGGGCCGGCGAGAACGATGTAGCCCGCCCAGAAGGAGCCGGCGAGCAGCGCCAGTCCGATGCCCGTCCAGTCGGCGGCGACCGGCTGGAACCCCAGGAGCGCCACGCCGATGGCCGCGAGGCTCACCCACACGAGGTCGCGAGCGCGCCGGGAGCCCAGGACAGCGAGGGTGAGCGGGCCCAGGAACTCGATCGTCACCGCCAGCCCGATGGGAATGCGCGCGAAGCTCGCGTAGATGGCCCAGTTCATTCCCGCCAGGGCAAAGCCGTAGCCGATCACGGTGACCCACTCGCGGGGCGTCCGTCCGCGCAGGCGAGGGCGGGCGAAGGTGAGGAACACCACCGACGCCGCGCAGAGCCGCAACCAGGCCATGGCGTGCGGAGTGGTGATCGAGAACAAGTCCTTGGCGAAGGCCGCCCCCACCTGGACCGACACGATCGAGACCAGCACCAGCCACACCGGGTTGATCCGGGACAGGCCCGCGGACGCTGGGACGATCGGCACCTCCGGAGCCTAACGCCCCTTGCCGCCAGGCCGTCCGAGCGTTCGGCTGATACCCCGCCGGGACGAGGAGGGCCTCCGGGGTTTCGACAAGCTCATCCGCCGGAGGGTGGCGTCGACGTTCGACCGCCGGAGGTGGACAAGCGCCACGACCCGAAGGTCGGGCCCGGCGAGACCCCGGGGTTTCGACAAGCTCAACCGCCGGTGGGGTTCGGCGAGGCTGAGCGCCGGTGGGTGGCGTCGACGAGGCAAGCCGCGGGAGGGTGGCCTCGACGTTCAACCGCCGGAGGTGGACGAACGCAATCGCTCGAAGGACCGGCCTGGCGAGGGCCCCGGGTTTCGACAAGCTCAACCGCCGGAGGGTGACTGCAACAAGGTCAACCGCCGGAGGGTTACTGGCTCTTCANNCGAAAGAGAGTGGATGAGGGGTCTGAATCCGCCGGCTTCGAGGAGTGATCTGAGGCGGTAGTTGATCAGGTTGCGGAAGCCGAGGGCGATGCCGCGGAGGTGTTCGAGGCGGCCGTTGATGGCCTCGGTGGGGCCGTTGCTGGAGCCGGGGTGGTCGAAGAAGGCGAGGATGTCGGCACGCCGTTGCTGCAGGGTCCGGCCGAGTTGCGCGAGCTCGTCGAGTCCGGCCGGCACGCCGGTCTTGATCCGGTCGATCACCGTGGCCAGGAGCTTCTTGCCGAGCGCTGGTTCGGGGTGCCGGTATGCGTCGATGAGGTCTTGGTAGACACACCAGGTGACCTCGACCGCAGCCAGGTCATCGATGGCCCAGAGCGCCTCGAGGCGGGTCTTCTGCTTGTCGGTGAGCAGGGCGCGGCCGGTGCGCAGGGTGCGTCTGGCCCGGTAGAGAGGGTCGTCCCGGCGGCCGCGGCTGCCGGTGAGGTCGCGTTGGACGCGTTGTCGGGTCTGGTTGAGTTTGTCTCCGGCCAACGCGACGACGTGGAAGGGATCCATGACGGCGGTCGCTTCAGGGACGGCTTCGGCGGCGGCGGTCTTGAAGCCGGTGAACCCGTCCATCGCGACGATCTGCACGTGAGCGCGGAAGTCCTCGTCCTGGGCGTCGAGCCAGGTCTTGAACGCTTTCTTGGAGCGGCCTTCGACGAGGTCCAGCAGGCGGGCCGGGCCGGTGCCGTCGCGGATCGGGGTCAGGTCGATGATGACGGTGACGTACTTGTCGCCCTTGCGGGTGTCGCCAGGCGTGTTCGTCCACGCCGATCACCTCGACGCCGTCCAGGCGGCCGGGATGCTCGATCAGCACGCGGGTGCCGACCTCGCTGACAGCGGTGTTCGCCGTGTCCCAGCTGACGCCGAGCACCGCGGCCACACCGCTGATCGGAGCGTGGTCGAGCACCACCTGGCACAAGGCCCACCAGTCCGCCGCCCGGGTCAACTTCGAGCGTGGCCGCGCCACCGTGGTGAGCGGGTGCCGCCACAGCCGCCCACATTCGGCGCAGCGGAACCGCGGCACCATCACGTGCAGCCACGTCGCCCGACGACCGACGGGAAGATGGGTGAAACGTCGCCGCACCCGATCATGCGGTTGGCCGGGTATGCCGCAGGCCGGGCAGCGGTCATCGATCGCGGCGAGCTTGCAGAACAAGACGGCCCGGTCCGGCCACACCTGCTGGGCGACCACCTCCAGGCCGAGGACATCAACCCGGGCGAAGCTCGTCAGATCCGGCGCAGTGACCAAAGGGCGCGCCGGCGTCGTTGAGGTAGCGTCGTACATGAGCCTTGTTGTTGCTGGATGGGACGTAGAACACCCACATCCTTGCGACGACAAGGCTCCTCAACACTCACCCCACGCCGACACCCCACCCACCCTCGATTGGGAAGAGCCGGGTTACTGGGGCAAGGTCAACCGCCGGAGGGTGGCCTCGACGAGGCAGACCGCCGGAGGGCGAACGCAACAGCCCGAAGGACCGGCCTGGCGAGGGCCCCGGGGTTTCGACAAGCTCAACCGCCGGAAGGTCGCGACAAGCTCAACCGCGGAGCGTTGGTTCGACAAGCTCAACCACCGGAGGGGATCGACGCGGCGAACCGCCGGCGGTGGACAGCCTGGGCTGCCGGACCCCGCGTCGGGAGCGGGTGTCCAGAACCGAGGGCGCCAGATCCGGGCCGTAAACTAGTCACCCCTACTCAAAGGCGAGGTGTCGATGCACAGACCACCTGGATCCATGGTGTCGGTGGACGTGCTGACCCTGCGCTTCAATCCCGACACCAGGGCCGTCGAGGTGGCCACCGGACGACGCGGCCACGAGCCCTTCCTCGGCGAGCACGCCCTTCCCGGCGTGCTGTTGCACGAGNGGGAACGGCTGGCGGACGCGGCCCACCGGGCAGTGAAATCANAGATCGGTTTCGACGTCCACGCGCTGGGCCAACTGGTGGTCTTCGACGAGCCCTACCGAGATCCGCGGNGGTCGACGCTCTCGGTCGCCATGTGGGCCGTCGGTGCGGGCGAGGCCGACTGGTACGCCTTCGACGACATGCCCCACCTCGCCTTCGACCACAACCACATCCTCACCGAGTGCCGTCCGCTGCTGATCGAGAAGCTGTGGCGTGACCTGCGGTTCACCCGCGCCCTCACCGGGCCGAGTTTCCCGGTATCGACGGCGGTGGCCATCACCCGGTCGCTCAGCGGCATCGCCNCCGACCGGGGCAGCTCTGATCCAACTTCGACGCCACCGTTTGCCGCCACACGTCCACGTGCAGCCACGTGACCGACAAACCCGTGCGGTTGGACCGCAGCGGTCCGACGGCGACCGAGACGGCCCGGTCCGCTGGGCGTCGACGCTCGTCAGGGCGCTCGCGTCGCGTCGTACATGATGCTGGTGGGACGGTGCGGGGGCCGCGAAGAGCCGGGACTGGTCAACCGCCTGGCCTCGAACGACGAAGGAGATCGACAAGCTCGCCGGAAGGTCGCGACAAGACCGCGACGACAAGACCGGAGGGGATCGACATCCTGCCGGACCCCGCGTCGAGTCCAAACAGGCGCCAGTCCGGGCCGCTAGCTCAAAGGCTGTCGGGCTGGATCCAGGTGTCGGTGGACGGCTGCTGGCTTCAATCCCGACACCAGCCCTCCCCGACGACGCGGCCACGAGCCCTTCCTTTCCCGGCGTGCTGTTTCCACCGCAGTGGACGCGTCCACGCGCTGCCAATCGGACCCTACCGGACGCTCGACGCTCTCGGTCGCCATGCGCGAGGCCGTGGTACGACGATGCCACCTCGCCTTCGCACATCCTCAAGTGCCGCCGCTGCTGATCGTGACCTGCGGACGCGCCCTCACCGGGCCGATCCCGGATCGACGGCGGTGCCATCACCCGGTCGCTCAGCATCGCCGACCGGGGGCCGGCTCGCTCGCTCCTGAGCGTCGGGCGGGCTCGCGGACGCCGCCCGGCAGCCTCTGGGAGTGGAGCGAGGACTGACCGTCGCCCACGCGGACCGACCGGACGACGGCCGGACGACGGCGGGGCGGCGGGAAGCGACAGACCCCACGACCGCTCGCCCACCAGACCGGACGCCAAGATCGGAGCCCCGCGGGCTGGCCGCGTCGTACCTGACGAGGGGCCGACGGACTTGACCGCCGGACGGGCCCGGGCCCCTAATGCCCCTGGTCGGCCCACCAGCCGAGCAGCACCTCGCGCGCCTCGTCCGGGCCCAACGGCCCGGCATCGATCCGGCGCTCCAGCAGGAACCGGTACGCCTTGCCCACCTGCGGGCCCGGCGGGATGCCCAGGATCTCCATGATCTGCGAACCGTCGAGGTCGGGCCGCAGGGCGTCCAGCTCCTCCTGCTTGGCCAACTCGTCGATGCGGTGCTCCAGCTGCTCGTACGCCGTCGCGAGCCGGTTCGCCTTGCGGACGTTGCGGGTGGTGCAGTCGCTGCGGGTGAGGATGTGCAGCCGCTCCAGCTGGTCCCCGGCGTCGCGGACGTAGCGCCGCACCGCCGAATCCGTCCAGTCCGCGTCGGCGTAGCCGTGGAAGCGCAGGTGCAGCTCCACCAGTTTCGCCACCGCCTTGATGACCTCGTTGGGGAACCGCAGCGCCTGCAACCGCTTGGTCGCGAGCTTGGCCCCGACGACGTCGTGATGGTGGAACGACACCTTGCCACCGGCCTCGAACCGCCGCGTCCGCGGCTTGCCGATGTCGTGCAGCATCGCGGCCAGCCGGTTCACCAGGTCGGGCCCGCCCAAGCGCCACTCCAGGTCGATCGCCCGCTCCAGCACGGTCAGGGTGTGCTCGTAAACGTCCTTGTGACGATTGTGTTCATCGCGTTCCATGCGCAGCGCCGGCAGCTCGGGCAGCACCCGATCGGCCAGCCCGGTGGCCACCAGCAGGTCGAGGCCGACGCGGGGCCGCGGGCTCATGATCAGCTTGGTCAACTCGTCGCGCACGCGCTCGGCCGACACGATCTCGATCCGTTCGGCCATGTCGCGCATCGCCCCCACCACCTCGAGGGCCGGACGGAAGTCCAGCTGGGCGGCGAACCGGGCCGCGCGCAGCATCCGCAGCGGGTCGTCGCTGAACGACAACTCCGGCGTGGACGGGGTGCGCAGCACCGGNGCCTCGAGGTCGGCGACCCCGCCGAACGGGTCGAGCAGCTCGCCGTCCGGCAACGACAGGGCCATCGCGTTGACGGTGAAATCGCGCCGCACCAGGTCGCCGCCGAGGTGGTCGCCGAAACGGACCCGCGGCTTGCGCGAGTCGGCGCTGTACACGTCGGAGCGGAAGGTGGTCACCTCGATCACGAACTCGCGGCCGTCCGGCTCGCGGGCCAGGCAGCCGATGGTGCCGAACTCCTTGCCGATGTCCCACACCGAATGCGAGAAGCGGCGCAGCAGCCGTTCGATCTCGTCCGGCCGCGCCGACGTGGTGAAATCGAGGTCGTTGCCGAGGCGGCCCAGCAGCGCGTCCCGGACGGGCCCACCCACCAGGTACAGCTCGTGACCGGCCGCCGCGAACGCCGTGCTCAGGCGCTGGACGGACGCCGAGTCGTCGCGCACCCGTTCCAGGGAGCGGCGCTGATCGATGGTGAGGTCCGGCACGACCGCCCACTCTACCGGCGGCGCCGGACAGCGCCGCGCGCTCGCCGGGAGCGCCGGACGAGCCACGGCCGAACTCGGCTCCGACAGGCGACGGCAGGCACCGCGCGGCCCCAAGGCGGCACCGTGGACCCCCTTAGGATGGACCGGTGACCCGTGGATCCTTGGCCAGGCTCGTCTGCCTGCTCACGATCCTCCCGCTGCTCTCCTGGCTGCCCGTCCCGGCGGCCCACGCCGCGGCCGTCACCGTCGAAGTCAAGCTGACCAGCCTGCGCGTGACCGGAAGCGACCCCAAGGATCAGGTGATCCTCCACGGCACCGTCACCAACAACGGCGCGCAGGCCGCCTTCGGGGTCCACGTCGTCCTGTGGCGCTCGCGCGACCCCATCCGCGACCCGGCGGTGCTGCGCAGCGTGGCCACCGGCGACAACGTCCCCTGGGGCGAGCGGCTGTCGGCGAAACCCGACCACTATTACAAGATCACCCAGTCGACCGAGTCGCTGGATCCGGGCCGCAGCGAGAGCTTCGTCGTCCGGGGCACCCTGGCCGAGCTCGGCTTCACCGCCCGCGGGGCGGCCTACGTGTTCGGGGTTCAGGTGCTGGGCACCCCGGACGCGTCCAGCAACTACACCACGATCGGCAAGGCGCGCACGTTCGTCGGGATCCCCGGCAAGAGCGCCGTCCCCCTGGTGAACCTGGTCACCCTCACCTCCAGCCCGGCCAAACTACGTCCCAACGTGTTCGCCGACGACCACCTGGCCACCGAACTGGTCGGACGCCTGGACGTCCTGCTCAACGCCGCCGAACGCTCCGGCTTCTCCTACCTCATCGACCCGGCCCTGTACGACGAGGTCACCGACATGGCCGACGGCTACCAGGTGGTCGACGGCGACAAGCTCCGGGAGGGGACGGGCCAGTCCGCCGCACAGGAGTGGCTGGCGCGGTTCAAGCAGCTTCCCGCCAGCAGGGGCGGCCGCACCCTGTTCGCGAACCCGGACGTCCTGGGGGCCCAACAGGCCGGGGACGCCGAGGTGCTGAACCGGACGATCGCCGCCACGGCCGAGATCACCGCCCTCGACGACCTGCCCTTGGTGGTGCTGCCCACCGGCGCGGCGGTCGACGCCGCCACCCTGGCCTACCTCGCCCCCGCCTCCCCGAAGGCCGTCGTGTCGGTCAGCGCCGGCGGCGGGCCGGCGTACACGCGGGGCCCTCGCGGCCTGTCCCTGCTCCGCGTCCAGAGCTTCGACGAGACCGGTCCGGGGCACGCGGACGGGGCCGTGGAGCGCAGCCAGCGGATGCTCGCCGAGGCGGTCATCGCCGGATCGCAACTCCGCCTGATCACCAGCGATCAGGACATCGCCGACACCGATTCGGTCGCGCCACGCTGGCTGCAACCGCGCACCCTGGGCGCCCTCCTGGACGCGGGCAGCGACGGAAGCACCTCGGCCCTGGTGCTGCCGGCCACCGTGCGGCCGCTGCCGACCGCCCGTTTCCGGGATCTCCGCGAGCTGGCCGACGACTTCACCGCCTACGCCGAACTCGTCCCGAACTCCGTCGTCGCCCCCGACTCCCGCGCCAGCCTGAGCCGCGCGGCGAGCGGGCTGTGGACGNATCCCGTCGGAGGGGGCAAGTTCGTCGAGGCGCTCCGGGACGCGGTGAGCCGCACCGCGATCAGCGCCAAGGTCCGGCTGACGGCCAGTTCGCGATTCCTCATGTCCGCGCGGACCAACGAGTTCCCGCTCACCATCAGCAACCAGTTGACCGAGGCGATCCGGGTGCGGGTCGTGGTGGTGTCCGAGAACCCGCAGCGGCTGTCGATCCCGCCCTCGGGGCTGGTCACCGTCGGCCCGGGCCAGAGCCAGACCGTCAACGTCCGTCCGGAGGCCTCGTCGAACGGCCTGGTGAACGTCAGCGCCCATGTCGTCAGCGAATCGGGACGTAGGGTGACACCCAACACCAGGATCACCGTCGACGTGACCGAGCTTGGCATGATCGGGTGGATCATCGTCATCGCGTCGGGCGCCGTCCTGGTGGGCGCGACGGCGTGGCGCATCCGGCAGGTGCGCCGCAGGGCAGACAAGGAGCTCCCATGACCCCCAAGGGCTGCCGACCCCCGATCCGGCGGGTCCGCCCGAGGACGACCTGGACCTGATCGGGGTCGCCGAGGCCGTGGACGGGACGGACGCGGGCGACATCGCGTCCGGCGAGTTCACCCACGGTCATGACGCCGAGGAGCACACCGAGGGCACCGGGCCGGCCGCCGGCTCCTGAATGCCACCGCCATCATGGCCTCCGGAACCATGATCAGCCGGGTGCTGGGGTTCGCCCGGGCGATCCTGCTGGCGTTCGTGCTCGGCAACGGCACCCGCCAGGCCGAGATGTTCGACACCTCCACCCTGATCCCGAACACGTTGTACATGCTGTTCGCCGGGGGCGNNCTGAACACCGTCCTGGTGCCCCAGATCGTCCGTGCGATCAAGAACGACTCCGACGGCGGCCAAGCGTTCGTCAACCGCATCATGACGGCCTTCTTGGCGGCGCTGGCCGTGGTGGCGGCGCTGATGACGCTCGCCGCCCCGCTGGCGCTGATGCTGTGGACGAACGCCTCCTGGCGCTCCCCGCAGCTGAGCGCGCACTACGCGTCCCTGACCTATCTGACCTACCTGACGATGCCGCAGATCTTCTTCTACGGCGCGTTCTTCCTGGTCGGGCAGGTGCTCAACGCGAAGGACCGGTTCGGGCCGATGATGTGGGCCCCGATCGCCAACAACGTCATCCAGATCCTGGTGCTGGCCGGCTACGTGGCCGTGTGGGGCACCGGGGCGGACACCTCGCAGCCGTACGGGACGGGCCAGATGTGGCTGCTGGGGCTGGGGTCGACGCTGGGCATCGTCGTCCAGACCCTGATCCTGATCCCCTACATGCGGCACTCCGGCTTCCACTACCGGCCGCGCTGGGACCTCAAGGGCACCGGGCTGGGCCGCACCTTCCACATGGCCAAGTGGATGCTCGGTTACACGGCGCTGACCATGATCGCCCAGACCGTGGTGTGGAACCTGGCCACCTCGGCGGTCGCCGGCGGCTCCGGCGGCGGCGGGTCGGCCTACAACAAGGCCTATCTGATCTGGATCCTGCCGCACTCGCTGCTGACCGTGTCGTTGGCGACGGCGATGCTCCCGTCCGCCTCCCGCAAGGCCGAGGCGGGCGACCTGACCGGGGTCGAGCAGGAGACGACCCGCGCCGTCGAACTCGCGACCACGTTCCTGCTGCCCGGCTCGCTGGGACTGCTGGTGCTCGCCGAACCGATCACCCGGCTCGCTTTCGGACACGGCCAGGGCGCCGACGACGCCCACTACGTGGCCTGGGCGCTGATGGCGTTCGCGATCGGCCTGGTGCCCTACACGATCCAGTACCTGTACCTGCGCGGCTTCTACGCGATGGAGGAGACGCGGACGCCGTTCTACCTGCAGGTCGTGATCTCCGGGCTCAACGCGCTGCTGGCGCTGGCCTTCGTCCTGGTGTGGAACGACCCGCCGTCGGTCGCCGCACGGCTCGCGCTCAGCTACTCGGTCGCCTACGCGATCGGCTGGTGGCTGTCGCACGCGTGGCTGAAGAAGCAGTTGCCCACCCTCTCGGGATCGGCGATCCTCGGCCACCTGCGCAAGGTCACGCTGGCCTCCNTCCCGGCAGCCGCGCTGGCCTGGTGCATCACCTGGGCGTTCGGCCGGTTCAGTTCGCTGCTGCTGCAGGCCATCGGGCTGGTGGTCGCCGCGGTAGTGGCGCTGCTGGCGTTCTTCTTCGTCGCCAAGCGGCTGCACATCGCCGAGGCAACCCAGCTGCTGTCGGTGNCTACGGCGGCGGGGCCCTCCGCGACGGAGGAGACCNCCGGGAAAAGCGGTGGCCGGCCCGAGCGCCGGCGATCCTGAGCCGAGCGAAACCCCCGACACCGCCACCGCGGCGGAGCAAGGGCCGACCCCGGACNNGCGCTGCTGGCCTACCCGGACCCGGACGACGGGCACCCCGCGGCCCTGGAGATGCCGGACGACCCGAACCTCCCCAGGGTCAAGGCCGGCGACCGGATCGGCCGCTACCGGCTGGACGAGTTGCTGGCCGTCCGCGTCGAACGGACGACCTGGCTGGCCTTCGACCACCGGCTGTCCCGCGCGGTGCTCATGCACGTCCTGCCCCGCGGCGACGCCCAGGCCGACGACCTGCTCGACCGGGCCCGCCGCGCCTCGGCGATCTCGGATTCCCGGTTCCTCAAGGTGTTCGACACCGAGCGCGGGCCGATCGTCAGCACCGCTGCGGGACCGGATTTCGGTGCGTTCATCGTCTACGAGTACGCGACCGGCATGTCGTTGGAGAAGATCCTCCAGTCCGGCCCGCTGAGCGGGGTCGAGGCCGCCTGGCTGACCCGGGAGGTGGCCGAAGCGCTGGTGTCGGTCCACGGCCAGGGGCTGTTCCACGAGCGGCTGAACCCCGACACGGTGATCGTCACCGCGGCCGGAAACATCAAGATCGTCGGCTTCCTCGTCGAGGCCGCCCTCACCCAGCCCGAGACGGGCATCGATCCCGAAGACCTCGACGTGTACTCGCTGGGCAAGCTGCTGTACGCGTGCCTGGTGGCCCGCTGGCCGGGCGGTGCGCGCTACGGACTGGCCGCCGCGCCCGCCAACTCCGGGCGGCTGCTCACGCCCAGCCAGGTCCGGGCGGGCGTCTCTCGTCCGCTGGACGAGTTGTGCGACCGCATCCTCAACCCCGTGCCGCGCAACCGGCTGTCGCGGATCACCACCGCGGGCGGCATTCTGCGCGCGCTCAACACCGTGCTCGGCGCGGCGAACGCCGCTCACGACCTCGAACGACGGCTGCGCGTCCCGCTGGCCCCGTTCCGCACGACCGTGCCGCCGGAGGAGCCGGCGCCCATCCCCACGCCGGCCCGTCCGCTCGCGCACGAGGTGGCGCGGCCCGTCGCCGCGAGCCGTGAGGTGCCGGCGGCCGCGACGACGCCGGACGAACCCGACGGCGGGGAATCGTCGGACTGGCTGCTGCAGGAACCCGAGGACGACCTGGAACACACCGCGCCGTACACCCCGGTGCCGCCGCCGCCCGCGCCGGCGGTCCGTCCGCTGCCCCGGCGCAAGCCGCGGGTCCTGCTGATCGCGGCCATCGCCCTGTTCCTCATCCTGCTCGTCGGCTCGATCATCACCGTGGCGGGCAACCAGCTGCTGAACCGGAATCCGGTAGCGACGTCCACCGCGTCCCCGTCCGGGCCGGCCGTCCTGCGCATCCGTGACGCGGCGGACTTCGACCCGACCGCCGACGGCGGCAGCGGCCACGAGAACGCCCGGCTCGTCAACCGGGCCATCGACGACGACCCGGCGTCGGCGTGGCTCACCGAGCGCTACCGGGGCAACCCCAAGCTCGGCGGCCTCAAGCCCGGGGTCGGCCTGGTGATCGATCTCGGGACCGAGCAGACCGTGACCTCGGTGTCGGTCGGCCTGGTGGGGAGCGGTTCCACGGTCGACCTGCGCGTCCCCGCCACAGCCGCGAAGGGCTGGCCCGCCGGCAGCCAGGCGGACTGGCGAACCGTCGCTTCGGCCAGCGGCGCCAGCGGGACGATCACGCTGACCCTCGACCAGCCGACGACGACCCGCTACCTTCTGATCTACCTGACCGTGCTGCCGCCCGAGGTGGGCAACTACTATCAGGGCGGCATCACCGGCATCGAGGTACGACGATGAGCGAACCGGACGACGCGAGCCTGCTGACCGCCCACCTGAAGGGGGACGATCACGCCTTCGGTGTGCTCATGGAGCGGCACGCGGACCGGTTGTGGACCCTGGCCGTCCGGATGCTCCGGGACCCGGAGGAAGCCGCCGAGGCGCTGCAGGAGGCGATGATCGCGGCCTTCCGGCGCGCGAGCGGGTTCCGCGGCGAGGCCGCCGTCACCACCTGGCTGCACCGGATCGTGGTCAACGCCTGCCTGGATCGGCTGCGCCGGCGCAAGGTTCGTCCGACCGTGCCGCTGCCGGCGGGCGAGGGCGNNCCCGTCCTGATCGCCGATGACGACCCAGCGGACGAGGCGTGGCGTGCTGCGCTGCGGGACGAGGTGAGCGAGGCCCTCGCGCAGATCTCGGCCGACCAGCGGGCGGCCCTCGTCCTGGTGGACATGCAGGGCTACCCGGTGGACGAGGCCGCGCGGCTGCTGGGCTGCGCTCCTGGCACGGTCAAGAGCCGCTGCGCCCGCGGCCGGGCGAAGTTGGCGGCCCTGCTGCAGCACCTGCGGACGGAGGTGCACTGATGGGAACCGAGAGCGACCCGCGCGCGTCCAATCTGGAAACCGCGCAGGAAGGAGTGGCCGTGCCTGAGGCCGAGGACGCGGTCACCGCGTGGCTGGCCGGTGCCCCCACGCTCCGCCTGCCCGCCGCGGTGGCGGCCCGACTGCGCACCGCCATCGCCGACGAGGTCGCCGCCCGCGGCGTGCTCGCCGACGATCCGGACCTCGTGTTCTCCGACACCGACGACCTGTTGGACGGTGACTCCCTCAAGAGCGACGACGACCTCCGGGACGCGATCGAACTGACCTCCCCGGTGTCCCCGAGCGAGGGCTTCGAGATCTGATCCCCGGGCGCCCGCTCAACCGGGTGTCCGACCGTGCCTCGTGACTGCCCAAGGGTGAACGAAAATCGCCACGCGTTGCTGGGTCCTCGCCGGGGCTGAGTGTGTCGAACGCCGATCGCGTCACTTTCCGATCACCGGGTCACCCGAACAGCGCGCCCACGACCTCGCGGAACACCGCGGTGTGGCGGTCGACTTCCTCGATCGAGGTCTCAGGGCACATCAGGGCCATGTTGTGGAACGGGGTCATCAGGATCCCCCGGTTGCACATCGCCAGGTGCAGGTAGGCGTCGAGCTCCTCGTCCGCGGCGGCGGCGGACTCCTCGCCCGACCGCGGTGCCGGACGGACGAACCGGTACTCCGCCCGGGCGCCGAGTTGGCTGATCGACCACGGGACGTCGAACTCGTCCAGCACCCCTTGGACACCGGCGGTGAACCGGGTGGCCAGGTCGATCATCCGCTCGAACGCCTCCGGCGTCAGCACCTCACCCAGGGTGGCCCGCATGGCCGCCGTCGACAGGGCGTTGCCGGCCAGGGTGCCGCCCACGCCGCCCACGTCCACGATGTCGGCCTCGCCGGCGTCGGTGTGGCGGGTGATGGCCGCGGCGACCTCGGTCGTGATCCCGTACGCCCCGCACGGGATGCCGCCGCCGATCGACTTACCGATGACGAAGATGTCGGGCCGCAGCTCCCAGGCGCGGGTCGCCCCGCCCCAGCCGGCCGAGAACGTGTGGGTCTCGTCGATCATCAGCAGCGCTCCGTACCGCGTGGCCAGCTCGCGCAGGCCCTCCATGAACCCCGGCTCGGGCAGGACGATGCCAATGTTGGTCAGGGCCGGCTCGGTGAGGATCGCCGCCACGTCCCCGTGCGCCAGCTGGGCCTCGACGGAAGCCAGGTCGTTCCAGGTGGCGGCCCGGGTGGTCTGGTCGAGCGGGACGGGTGGCGCCACGTTCCCCGGACGGGAGATCGTCGTCCCGTCCGGACCGGGCAGGGCGAATGTCTCGTCCACCGATCCGTGGTAGCAGTAGCCGAACACCAGGATCTTCGACTTCCCAGTCGCTAGCCGGGCGAGCCGGACGGCCCACCGGTTCGCGTCCGTGGCCGTGAGGGTGAAGCTCCACAGGGGCATCCCGAAGCGGCGGGTGAGTTCGGCGCCGACCCATTGGGCGTCCGCGCTCGGCAACATGGTGGTGACCCCGCCCAGGTCCTCCAGGCGTTGCCGGACGGCCTTGACTGTTGCCTCGGGNGAATGCCCGGCCATCGCGCCGGTGTCGCCGAGCGCGAAGTCGACGTAGGTATGGCCGTCGACGTCGGTGATCCGGTTTCCCTGCGCGTGGTCGAGGTAGAGGGGGAACCCGCCGGCCCACATGTTCATCCAGGTCATCGGCACCCGGCCGAACAGGTTGGTCGCTTCGCCGAACAGCGCGGCACTTCGGGGATGGGTGTCGGTGTAGGTCCGCTGCTCAGCGGCGAGCAGGTCGACGAGTCGCGAACGGTCGAGTTCAGCCATGCCGAGACGCTACCGCAACCGACTTCGTTGCCGGAAGCTCTTGTTAGCTTCGGATTCAGTCGTTCTCTCGGTTCCCGAGCGTCCAGGACGCCACGGGGCCGGCCGTCCCAGGCACTGGGGTGCGAGCGGGAGCAGGCGTACCGAACTACCCACACACGGCCCTCACGGGAGCTATACGGTCGTGCCCCGCTCCAAGGGGTAGTTTGCGTCGCCCGTCCCAACCACATGACCCCGGCCTACCGCCGAATCGCGGCCGAGGTTGCCCCGGCAGCCGTACCGAAACTACCCCAGACGGCCCTCACGGGACCTATGCGGTCGTGCCCGCCGCCACGGGGTAGTTTGCGTCGCCCGTCCCAACCACATGACCCCGGCCAACCGCCGAATCGCGGCCGAGGTTGCCCCGGCAGCCGTACCGAAACTACCCCCAGACGGCCCTCACGGGACCTATGCGGTCGTGCCCGCCGCCACGGGGAAGTTTGCGTCGCGCGTTTCGGGGGCCCACCTCCTGGGAGACTCCCGGAACGGCGAGTGCTGCCCGGGATCCCCGGCAGCCGTACCGAAACTACCCCCACACGGGCCCTCACGGGAGCTATGCGGTCGTGCCCGCCGCCACGGGAAGTTTGTGTCGCCCGTCCGGCGGCACACTCCCGGGAGACCCCGGAACGGCGAGTGCCGCCGGGAATCCCCGGCGGCACTCGTCTGGTAGGTGGGTCAGGTCACTCCTTGACGTCGTCGTCCACCCAGTCGAAGGTCCGGGTGACGGCCTTCTTCCAGTTGCGGTAGAGGCGGTCGCGCTCGGCCGCGTCCATCTGCGGCTCCCAGCGCTTGTCCTCGGCCCAGTTGTCGATGACGTCCTGCTCGCCGCTCCAGAACCCGACCGCGATGCCGGCCGCGTAGGCCGCGCCCAGCGCCGTGGTCTCGGCCACGACCGGACGCACCACCGGCACGCCGACCTGATCGGCCTGGAACTGCATCAAGGTGTCGTTCATGGTCATGCCGCCGTCGACCTTCAGCTCGGCGAGCTTCACGCCCGAGTCGGCTTCCATGGCGTCCAGCACCTCGCGGGTCTGGTAGGCCGTGGCCTCCAGCACCGCCCGGGCGATGTGCGCACGGTTGACGTACCGGGTGAGGCCGACGAGTGCGCCGCGGGCATCGGACTTCCAGTACGGGGCGAACAGGCCCGAGAACGCCGGGACGAAGTACGCGCCACCGTTGTCCTCAACCGACTTCGCGAGCTCCTCGATCTCCGGCGCGGATTCGAACATCTTCAGGTTGTCGCGCAGCCACTGCACCAGCGAACCCGTGATGGCGATCGAGCCCTCGAGCGCGTAGATCGGCTTGTTGTCGCCGATCTTGTAGCACACCGTGGTCAGCAGACCGTTCTTGGACGGGACGATCTCCTCGCCGGTGTTCATGATCATGAAGCAGCCGGTGCCGTAGGTGTTCTTGGCCATGCCGGCCTCGAACGCCGCCTGGCCGAAGGTGGCGGCCTGCTGGTCGCCGAGGTCACCGGCCACCGGGACGCCGCCCAGCAGTCCGGCCTCACGGCACTGGCCGTACACCTCGGAGGAGGACTTGATCGCGGGCAGCATCGACATCGGGATGCCCATGTCGGCCGCGATGCTCTCGTCCCAGGACAGCGTGTCCAGGTCCATCAGCATGGTGCGGGAGGCGTTGGTGACGTCGGTCACATGCACGCCGCCGTCCACGCCGCCGGTGAGGTTCCAGATCACCCAGGTGTCCATGTTGCCCATGACGAGCTTCCCCGCCTCGGCATCGGCGCGGGCACCCTCGACGTTGTCCAGGATCCACTTGACCTTCGGGCCCGAGAAGTAGGTGGCCAGGGGCAGGCCGACCTTGGCCTTGTACTTGTCCTGGTTGCCGCCGCCCAGTTCGTCCACGATCTTGGCGGTCCGGGTGTCCTGCCAGACGATCGCGTTGTAGACGGGCTCGCCGGTCTCCTTGTTCCACACCACGGTGGTCTCGCGCTGGTTGGTGACACCGACCGCGACGATGTTGTCCTTGTTCACCTGGGCGCTGGCCAGGGCCAGGGCGACTACCTCGCGGACGTTGTCCCAGACCTCCTTGGGGTTGTGCTCGACCCACCCCGCCCTCGGGAAGATCTGCTCGTGCTCCTTCTGGCCCGAGCCGACGATCCGGCCCTCGTGGTTGAAGACGATCGCTCGGGAACTCGTGGTGCCCTGGTCGATCGCGAGAACGTACTTGTCAGCCATTGGTTTCCTTCCACTTCTTTGTCGGACGGGAGTTGGTTTGGGTGCCCCGGGCGGCGGCTGACCGCCCGGGGCGCTTGGTCAAACGGTCACTTGGGGAGCAGGACGCCGGACAGCAGGCCGGCGAGCACGCCACCGATGATCGGGCCGACGACCGGAACCCACGAGTAGGCCCAGTCGGAGGAACCCTTGTTCGGGATCGGGAGCACGGCATGCGCGATGCGCGGGCCGAGGTCACGAGCCGGGTTGATGGCGTAGCCGGTCGGGCCGCCGAGGGAGGCACCGATGCCGACGACGAGCAGCGCGACACCCAGGGCACCGAGCCAGCCGAGGCCGCCCGGGGTCTTGGTGGCCGAGTCGCCCCAATGGCCCGAAGCCAGGACCACGAAGACCAGGACGAAGGTGCCGAGGATCTCCGTGATGGTGTTCCAGGCGTAGTCGCGGATCTCCGGACCGGTCGAGAACACGCCGAGCTTGACGCCCGCGGGGGCGTCCTCGTCGAACTGACGCTTGTAGGCCAGCCAGCACAGCACGGCACCGATGAAGGCACCCAGCATCTGGGCGCCGAGGTAGGTGAGGATCGACATCGCATCGACCGGGATGCCGGGGACGAACTCCTTGGCACCCGAGGCCACCAGGCCGAGGGTGACGGCCGGGTTGAGGTGACCGCCGGACTTGTAGGACACCAGGACACCTGCGAAGACCGCGATACCCCAGCCCCAGTTCACGTGCAGGAACCCGGTGCCTGCGCCTTTGTTCTTGGGAAGGATGTTGTTGGCGACCACGCCACCGCCGAGCAGCAGCAGCATCGCCGTTCCGACCACCTCAGAGAGGAAGATCGTTCCGAGATTCACGTTGGCTCACTTTCCGACACCGGTAGGTGTCTCTCGGGCGTCCAGATGGACGCACATGCTTGGTGCTCAAAGCGCGGATCTGCGCCCGAGCCTTGCCGCATTCGATGAATCAGTGATGAAGGGAATGGGGCCGCTGTGGAGGCGCGGCGTGACGAAACGAACCACCTTGCTCCTTTGCGCAGTCCCGTCTCTTCGCAAGCAGCCGCAGGCCGCTTGGCTTCAGTCTTGCCAAGTCCTGAACACATGCGCTAGATGTGTGCACGAACGTGCAACGGGAGGGTTGTCGGGTGAACGAGCGCTACGACGAGATGTACCAGGCTGCCTCGCGTTACTACGTCCACGGGGAGACGATGGAGGCCATCGCGCGACAACTGGGCTTGTCACGCTCCACTGTCTCACGGCTGCTCCGCGACGCCCGGGAGTCCGGTCTGGTCCGAATCAGTCTGGCCGACCACTCCGGTTCCCAGTCGCCGCTCGCGGCCGCGCTCACCCACCATTTCGACGTGCGCGTGCACATGGTCGCCGTCCGGGACTCGGCCAACGACGACTTCCGGTTCGACCAGGTGGCCCGGCTGGCGGGCCGGCTGTTGACCGAGGTGGTGGACGATCACCAGCTGATCGGGGTGGCCTGGGGGTCANCGTTGTCGCACGTGGTGAAGCATCTGCAGCGCCGTCCCCTGGTCGGGGCGACGGTCGTCCAGATCAACGGCGGGGCGAACCAGCGCTCGTCCGGCATCCCGTACATCGGTGAGATCCTGCAATCGGTCGGCGACGCGTACGACGCGCGGGTCGTCCTGTTCCCCGTCCCGGCGNTTTTCGACTTCGCCGAGACCAAGCAGGCGATGTGGCGGGAGCGGTCGGTGCAGAACGTGCTGCGGCTGCTGGAGCGGCTGGACGTGGCGATCTTCGGCGTCGGCTGCCTGCGGGGCAAGGTGCCCTCGCACGTGTACACCGCCGGCTACATGGATTCCTCCGACATGGAACAGCTGGCCGCCGACGGGGTGGTCGGGGACGTGTGCACGGTGCTGCTGCGCGAGGACGGGTCGTTCGCCGACATCCCGTACAACCAGCGCGCCACCGGCCTCACCNCCGCGGAACTCCAGCATGTGCCGCGGCGGATCTGCGTGATCGCCGACCCGTCCCGGGCTTCGGCGCTGATCGGGGCGCTGCGGGCCCGGACCGCCACCGATCTGGTGATCGACGAGGGGACCGCGCGGGCCGTGCTGGAACGGCTGTAGCGCGAGCCGGATTCCGGCCGCCGGCGGGTAGGGTCACGCGCTGCGGGTGACCGGAAATTGACGCGATTCGACGCAGTGGGGGCCACATCGGCTCGTGAGCACCGAATCGGGGCGCGTTTCGGTCACCGCCGCGGCTGGACCCCGCTCACCGTGACGGCTTGCTCCGGACGACGGCCGGCCCCGGCAAGTCGACCCTGCTGCACTGCCTGCCCGGGGTGCTCGCCCCACGTCGGGGAGGCGTCNGCNTGGGCGAGGTGCCGATCACGCTGCAGTCGGATGCCGCGCGCTCGCGGCTGCGCCGGGAGCGGTTCGGCTTCGTGTTTCAGGACGGCCAACTGCTGCCCGAACTGCCGGCGCGGGAGAACGTGGCCCTGCCCCTGCTGCTCAACGGCTGGCGGCGGACCGACGCCCTGGCCGAGGCCGACACGTGGCTGGGACGGCTCGGGCTGGCGGCCATGGCCAAGCGCCGTCCGNGGGAGATGTCCGGGNGCCAGGCGCAGCGGATCGCGATCGCCCGCGCGCTCGTCCATTCCCCGGCGGTGGTGTTCGCCGACGAACCCACCGGCGCCCTCGACCAGGGCACCGGACGGGAAGTGATGGACGTGCTCGTCCGGGCCACCCGGGATTTCGGCGCGTCCCTCGTCCTGGTCACCCATGACCCCGCCGTCGCCGCGTGGTGCGAGCGGCTGTTGGAGCTGTCGGACGGACGGATCGTGGCCGATCGGCAGGCCGGACGATGAGCAGCGCGATCGCCCTGGCCCCGCGGCTGGCCGCGGCCCGGCTCCGCGACCTGCGCGGCGGCCGCTGGCTGGACGGCCTTGCCGTCGCCGCCTTCACCGTGTCGACCTGGCTGGCCCTGACCGTGGCCGGCGGCACCTGGATGTTCTGGCAGCGGCAGCTGCATCCGCCGGCCGGGTTGGCCGGCATGTTCGCCCACCCCGGGCAACTCGACGGCTTCCTGCAGACCTACGTCCTGCTGGCCCTGATCGCCTGCGGGCTGCTGGTGGCCCCGATCCTCACCCTCGGCGGCGCGGCGGCCCGGCTCGGCGCCCGCGGCCGTGGCCAGCGGCTGGCCGCCCTGCGGCTGATCGGAGCGACCGGCGCCGAGGTGGTGGGCATCGCCGTCGTCGAGGCGGCCGTCCAGGCGCTCGTGGGGATCGCCCTGGGCACCGTGATCTGGCTGCTCGTCCTACCGGCCTGGCGCGCGATCGGCTTCCAGGGCATCGCCTTGGATCCGCTGACGCTGGTGCCGCCGGTCTGGCTCGGCCTGGCCACGGCCGGGGCCGTGCTGGTGTTGGCGCTCGCCTCGACGGTGCTGGGGCTGCGCAGCGTCCGGATCTCCCCGCTCGGGGTCGCTGGACGCCAGACGCCTCCGGCTCTGCGCTGGTGGCGGGGATTGGCCCTGATGGCGGCCATTGGTGGCGCGCTCGCGCTCGCCCAGTCGCCGGGGATCGCCCACCGGGAGACGACCGTCTACCTGGTGATGGCCGCGGCGCTGGCGATCGTCCTGGGGTTCATCAACCTGGTGGGGCCCGTCGTCCTGCAGACCGTGGCCCGGCTGGGCGTGAACACCCGCTCGGTGGCGACCCTGCTGGCCGCCCGCCGCATCGTGGCCGATCCGCGGNGGGCGTGGCGCAACGTCGGCGGGCTGGCGCTGGTGTCGGCGGTGGCCGGCTACGTGTGCCTCNTCCCTGTCGAGGTGATCGGACGAGCGGAGCGGGCCGACGCGATCCTGCTCGTCGACATCCGCACCGGCATCCTGCTGACGCTCGGCATCGGGCTGGTGCTCGCGGCCTGCTCGACCCTGATCGCCCAGGCGTCCGCGGTGTTCGACCGGCGCGGTGAGCTGGTCGCGCTCGACCGGATCGGCACCCCGCGGCCATTGCTGCACCGGGCGCGGCTGCGGGAGGTGCTGGTCCCGGTCGTGGTGACCGCGGTGGGGTCGGCGGTGGTCGGGGTGGCGCTGGCGTTGCCGTTCCTCAAGGCGCTCGCGCTGCTGCCGAACTCCGGGNGCGTGCTGCTGCTGGCCGTTGCCCTGGTTGTCGGGACGGGGCTGGCGGCGGCCGCGTCGGCCGCGTGTCGTCCGCTGGTGGGGGTGGCGATCGACGGGATCGGGCGCCGCAACGACTGAGCGAGCCGCTCATTCCGTGCCCCTCGGGCTACCGCGCCGGACAGGAAATCCCTGCCGCACCACCCAGGTGGGCGTTTCGACCGAACGAATGGCCTCCAGAGCCCTTCTGAGGGCCCAGAAAGCCGATTCGTTCGGTCGAAACGCACACCCCACCGCTGGAGGCGTCCTTCGGGCGTTTGAAGCCAGGGAGGGGCTGCACATGCGTGCATCCGGGATGCACGATTGAGCGAGGCGGTCCGTCGGCGACTGCACGTCTGCGCGTTCGCCCCTAGACCTCTTGTCGGGCGTGGACGGCTGCGAAAATCTGAGGCTAGCCGCTGGGTCTGCGCCGACCACCGTCCGGGATCGTTGCCGCTCCCAGCCACGAAGAACGGAGGTCCGGGTGAAGTCACTCTCCACCGACGTCGTGGTGATCGGCGGCGGCTCCACCGGCGTGGGCGTCGTCCGCGATGTCGCCATGCGTGGCTACCGGACGATCCTGGTCGACCGGGTCGACCTGGCCCAGGGCACGTCCGGGCGCTTCCACGGCCTGCTGCATTCCGGCGGCCGCTACGTCGTCAGCGATCCCCGCTCGGCCACCGAGTGCGCCGAGGAGAACACGATCCTGACCCGCATCCAGGCCAATGCGATCGAAACCACGGGCGGCTATTTCGTCGCCACCCACGTCGACGACCCCGCCTGGGGCGACACCTGGGCGAAGGGCGCGACCGACACGAAGGTGCCCTTCGAGGAGGTCAGGGTCGCGGACGTGCTGAAGGCCGAACCCCGGATCAACCCGAAGATCAGCCGCGCCTTCAAGGTGCTGGACGGCTCGGTGGACGGCTGGCAGCTCGTCTGGGGCGCCGCCCGCTCCGCGATGGCGTACGGCGGCCAGGTGCTCACCTACCACCGGGTGACCAAGATCGAGCGCGAGGGCGACCGGGTCGGCGCCGTCATCTGCACCGACGACAAGACCGGCGAAGAGGTCCGCATCGAGTGCCACTTCGTGATCAACTGCGCGGCCGCGTGGGGCGGCCAGATCGCGGCCATGGCCGGCTGCCACGACGTCCAGGTCGTGCCGGGCGCGGGCATCATGATCGCGATGAACCACCGCCTGGTGAACTCGGTGGTGAACCGGCTGGTCTACCCGGCCGACGGCGACATCATCGTCCCCGTCCACACCGTCAGCATCATCGGCACCACCGACCACAAGGCCGCCGACGTCGACCGGCTCGGCATCTCGCGCGAGGAGGTCCAGCAGATGCTGGACTGCGGCGAGCTGCTCGTGCCGGGGTTCCGCGAGTCGCGCGCGCTGCACGCGTGGGCGGGGGCTCGTCCGTTGGTGAAGGATTCGCGGGTGAGCGCCGAGGACACCCGGCACATGAGCCGCGGCATGTCGATCATCGACCACGCCGAGCGGGACGGGCTCAAGGGCCTGCTGACCATCGCCGGCGGCAAGCTCACCACGTACCGGCTGATGGCCCAGCACGTGGTGGACGAGATGTGCGCCCAACTCGGCGAGACCCGTCCGTGCCGGACGGCCGAGGAGGCCTGCCCCGGCGCGGAGGACGGCACCACCTACGTGATCACCCACCGGCTGCACGAGCGCGAGGAGGATCGGCTGGACGATCAGATCCTCTGCGAGTGCGAGTTGATGAGCCGGCGGATGTTCGTCAAGGCACTGGCCGACCAGCCGCGCGGCTCGTTCGACGATCTGCGCCGGCAACTGCGGCTCGGCATGGGGCCTTGTCAGGGTGGGTTCTGCTCGACCCGCGCCACCGGGGTCGCGCTGGAAACCGGGCACATCGACATCGAGCGGGCGACCGGCCTGTTGCGGCTGTTCCTGGCCAACCGGTGGATCGGGTTGTGGCCGATCCTGTACGGCGACCAGGTGCGCCAGACCGCGCTCGACAACTGGATCTTCGCCGGGACGCTCGACATCGAGCACCTCCCGGCCGATCAGGGGTGACGGTATGAGCACGATCGTCATCGGCGCCGGCCTGGCCGGGCTGGTCGCCGCGATCCGGCTGGCCCGCTGCGGCGAGCGGGTCACGCTCGTCGCCAAGGGGACGGGCGGGCTGCAGTTGTCCCAGGGGACGGTCGACCTCCTCGGCTACGCGCCCGACCGGGTGACCCGGCCGCTGGACGATCTGCCCGGCTTCGCCGCCGCCCACCCGGGGCATCCGTACGGGCTGTTCACCCCGTCCGAGGTGGCAGCGGCCGCGGCGTATCTCGCCGAGTTGGTCGGGCCCGAACTGCTGGGCGGCGACCCGGCCGTCAACGTGCAACTGCCGACCGCGGTGGGGGCCGTCCGTCCGACCGCGCTGGTGCCGCCGAGCATGGCGGCCGGGGCGTGCGTGGCCGGCGCGTCGTTCGTGATCGTCGGGCTGCGCCAGCTCAAGGACTTCTACCCGCAACTCGTCGCCGAGAACCTGGCCCGCACCGACCTGCCCGGGNGTGGCCGGCTGACCGCGCGGCACCTGCTGCTCGACTTCCCGGCCAGACCCGGCGAGGTCGATTCGTCCGGGCTCACCTACGCTCGGGCGTTCGACGATCCGGCCTACCGTCGCCGGTTCTGCGCCGAACTCAAACCGAAGCTGGCGGATGGCGAGACGGTCGGGCTGCCGGCCGTCCTGGGGCTGGACGATCACGCCGCGTGGCGCGACATCGCCGACCAGTTGGGCCGGCCGGTGTTCGAGATCNCCCTGCCGCCGCCGGGCGTGCCCGGGATGCGGCTCAACCGGGAACTGACCGCGATCGCCAAGCAGTCGGGGGTGCGGTTCGTCCCCGGCAGCAAGGTGACCGGCTTCGAGGTGGCGGACGGACGGATCGCCTCGATCGTCATCGGCGCGGCCGGCGGCCCCGGACGTTGGTCGNCGGACGCGTTCGTCCTTGCCACAGGCGGGTTCGAGAGCGGCGCCCTGACGTTGGACTCGTACGGGGTCGTCACCGAGACCGTCTTCGGGCTGCCGGTCGCCGGCACCGAGGGCGACCTGATCCACGGCGACTATTGGGGCGACCCGCAGCCGCTGTTCAAGGCCGGGCTCGCCGTTGACGCCGCGATGCGTCCGCTCGCCGACGCCGGGCCCGTCCACGAGAATCTGCACGCGGCCGGTGGCATCCTGGCCGGCGCCACCCGCTGGCAGGAGAAGTCCGGTGAGGGGATCGCACTCGCCAGCGCCGTCCGGGCCGCGGACTCGATCCTCGCCGAGGCGCAGGCGATCCCACTCGATACCGGACAGCTGCCGATGCTCGACCCCGAAACCCTGGAGCGAGCCGGCGGCCCGTCGTCCGCGAACCCCGAGGAGGTGGCCCCGTGAGCCCGCACGACAACGCCCACGCCCGCGAGCAGGTGTCCCGCGCGACGCTGGACCACTGCGTGAAGTGCACGATCTGTGAGACCCACTGCCCGGTCTCGGCGGTGACGCCGCTGTTCTCGGGCCCGAAGTTCGTGGGGCCGCAGGCCGAGCGATTCCGGCACGGCGAGTCGGTCGACCACTCCCTCGACTACTGCTCCTCGTGCGGCACGTGCACCCTCGTGTGCCCGCAGGGGGTGCAGATCGCGGAACTGAACTCCCAAGCCAGAGCGGTGATGAAGGCCGATCACATGCCGCTGCGCGACCAGTTGATCTCGCGGACGACGCTGATGGGCATGGCCATGACACCGGTGGCGCCCGTGGCCAACGCGGCCCTGAAGATCAAGCCGCTGCGGACGGTCGTGGAGAAGGTCGTGGGCATCCACCGCGACGCCCCGATGCCGACCGCCCGGACGCAGACGCTGGCCGGGTGGCTGAAGAAGCGCGCGAAACCGGCTCGTCCGGCGACGCGGGGGCCGATCGTGTTCTTCCACGGCTGCGCGGGCGGCTACTTCGAGGTGGAGACCTCGAAGCGGTCGATCGAGGTGCTGGAGCACCTGGGCTATGAGGTGATCGTGCCCAAGCAGGGGTGCTGCGGCCTGGCCCAGCAGTCGAACGGCCTGTTCGACCAGGCCACCGACTCGGTGCTGAAGCTGTGCGACGACCTGCGCGCGGCGGGGAAGGACCTGACGATCATCTCCTCGTCCGGCTCCTGCACGGGGATGCTGAAGCACGAGGCCCACGAGATCATGNGGGTGGAGGACTACCGCCTCGCCGACGTGGGCACGCGGATCCGCGACATCATGGAGTTCCTGCTGGAACTGCACGACGCGGGCGAGCTGCCGACCGACTTCCGGCGCATCGACATCACGGTGCCCTACCACGCGCCGTGCCAGCTGAAGGCGCAGGGGATCGGGCAGCCGGCGATGGAGGTGCTGAAGCTGATCCCTGGGGTGACCNCCGTGGAGTCGGGAGCCACATGCTGCGGCATCGCGGGCACGTACGGACTGAAGAAGGAGAAGTACGCTATCGCGCAGGCCGTCGGGAAGCCGCTGTTCGACATGGTGAAGGCCACCAACCCGGAGTTGGCGCTGTGCGACACCGAGACCTGTCGCTGGCAGATCGCGCAGTCGTCCGGGGTGCGGACGGAGCACCCGATCTTCCTGGTGCACCAGGCCTACGGGCTCAGCTGAGGACGCCCCGGCGGTTGAGTCTGTCGAAACCCCGGCGCCCGGCGGTTGAGCTTGTCGAAACCCCGGTGCCCGGCGGCGAGCCTGCCGCAACCCCGTGCCGTGCCGGCGGTTGAGCCTGTCGAAACCCCGGACGCCCTAGCCGACGCGCACGGCAACCCCGGCGGTTGAGCCCGTCGAAACCCCGGGGCGCAGCGGGCCTCCCATCCGGGTTGACACCCCGGATCAAGTTCGGGATCTCGACAAGCTCGATCGCCGAACCAAGCCCCGGCGGCTGAGCCCTGCCGCACCCCGGACGTCCTAGCCAACGCGCACGGCACCCCGGCGGTTGAGCCTGTTGAAACCCCGGACGTTCTCGCCGACGCGCACGGCAACCCCGGCGGTTGAGCTTGTCGAAACCCCGGGGCGCACCGGCCTGCTATCCGGGTTGACACCCCGGATCAAGTTCGGGATCTCGACAGGCTCGATCGCCGAACCAACCCCTGGCCGAGCCGACGCGCACGGCAACCCCGGCGGTTGAGCTTGTCGAAACCCCGGGGCGCACCGGCCTCCCATCCGGGTTGACACCCCGGAACAAGTTCGGGATCTCGACAGGCTCGATCGCCGAACAAACCCCGATGTTGAGCGGGGCCAGTCCGCCACTCCAGAGGCGTCGTCGCCCAAGGTGCGCAGTTGACCACTGAGTTCAGTGGTCAACTGCACAGTCAATGTCGTGCCGCGACCCCACGCGCTCTCCACAACCCCTGGAATACCCCGGGGCATCAGGGTTGGGAGGGTTGAGGCGCCGCTAGAGTGTGGCCGTCGAGCAGTGAGGGAGTCATGTCCGAGGTCGAAGAGGTCATCATCATCGGGTCCGGTCCGTCCGGCTATACCGCAGCGATCTACGCCGCGCGCGCGAACCTGAAGCCCCTGGTGTACGAAGGGGCGATCACCGCCGGCGGCGCGCTCATGACCACCACCGAGGTGGAGAACTTCCCCGGCTTCNCCGAGGGCATCCAGGGCCCCGACCTGATGCAGAACATGCGCGCCCAGGCGGAGCGGTTCGGTGCCCGGTTCGTCACCGACGACGTGGTCTCGACCGACCTGACCGGCCCCGTGAAGTCCGTCACCGATTCCGAGGGCAATACCCATCAGGCGCGCGCCGTGATCCTCGCCATGGGCTCGGGCTACCGCAAGCTCGGGCTGCCGGACGAGGAGCGCCTGTCCGGCCGCGGCGTGTCGTGGTGTGCGACCTGCGACGGCTTCTTCTTCCGGGACAAGGATCTCGCCGTCATCGGAGGCGGCGATTCGGCGCTGGAGGAGGCCACCTTCCTCACCCGGTTCGCCAAGTCGGTGACGATCGTCCACCGCCGCGACGAACTGCGCGGCTCGAAGATCATGGTCGCCCGCGCCGAGGCGGATCCGAAGATCAGCTTCGCCTGGAACTCCGTCGTCGAGTCCATGAACGGGACGAACGCGCTGGAGTCGCTGACCCTGCGCGACACGGTGACCGGTGAGACCCGCGAACTGGTCGTCCAGGGCTGCTTCATCGCGATCGGGCACGACCCGCGCTCGGAGTTGGTGAAGGACGAGATCGAAACCGACGCCGCGGGCTACGTGCTCGTCCAGCCGGGGTCGACGGCCACCAATGTGCCGGGCGTCTTCGCCGCCGGTGACCTGGTCGACCACACCTACCGGCAGGCGATCACCGCGGCCGGGACGGGCTGCGCGGCCTCCNTGGACGCCGAGCGTTACCTGGCCTCCCTGGACGACCAGGCCTGAGCCCTCCGTCCGGGGTCGTCGACCCCGGCTGGTCCGGCGGCTGAGGTCGCCCAGCCCCGGCGTCCGGCGGTTGAGTGTGACCAGCCTCTCGACGCTGAGGCTCGCCGGAAGCCCGGTCCGTCCGAGGTCGACGCGACCGGCCGCCCGACGCTGAGGCTCGCCGAAAGCCCGGTCCGTCCGAGGTCGACGCGACCGGCCGCCCGACGCTGAGGCTCGCCGAAAGCCCGGTCCGTCCGAGGTCGACGCAACCGCGCCGGATGTCGCGGCTTGCCGAGCCCGACCCCCGACATGCCCGGGCTGGGGGCCACCGCGGACCACAGCGCCGCCGGCTCGGCCGCGCCTCCAGGTCTGGGGACGATGCTCCTACCAGACCGGACCGGGCGAACCCTGCAGAGAGGCCAGGAGTTTCGACAAGAGCCGGCTCAGCTCGGCCGCCTCATCGGCGGTGAGGCCTTCCCGCAGCCGGCGGTCGTAGTCGGTGGCCAGTTCGCTGAGGGAGGCCGCGAGTTCCTCACCAGCGGTCGTGAGCCGCACCAGGTGCGTCCGCCGATCGGTGGGTGACTGGTCGCGGACCGCCAGTCCTTGCCGCTCGAGGTCGTCCAANAGTCCCACGAGGCGACTCGGCGGGATGCCGAGCGCCGCGCTGATCGCGCGTTGCGACGCGCCGCTGCCGCTCCCCTGCGCGAGGAATCGCAGCACCGCGAACTGCCGCGGGTGCACGCCCGCCGGCAGGGCGGCACGGAAGCCGGAGGCGGCCCCTTCCCCCACTCGGGCGAGCAGCCAGCCCAGTAAGGGAGTACCCGAGGACTCCCCGACCCGTGCTCATCCCGCATGGCGCCACGCTACCGGACCGGTATCGTTTCACTCAGAACAGTTGCAGACGAAAGGGTTTCCATGCGGGTCGCAGTGAACGTTCTCCTCATCCTCGGCGCCTTCGCCCTCGGCGTCATCGTGGCCGGATTCCTCGGCGACCAGGGCCGTGGGGTGGACCCGGTGCCGTTTCTCGTCGGGGCAGTGTGCGCCGGGGTGGTCGGCTACTGGCGGCTGGGTTCGCGGCCCGGTTCGGGGCAGGGCGTCCGATGAGCCGCTCGGGCGGTGCCTGCTCGCCGGAGCCTGCTCGCCGGCCTCACCGGGGGCCTGCTGGCGACGGCGTTGACCGGCTGCGGCACCGGGGCCCCGTCCGCGTCGGGAAACCGGCCCTGGCAGCCGACCCGTCCGCTCGCCGTGCCACCGGTGCTCCTTCCCACGCGCACCGGCGACGGCCTGACCGTGCAACTCACCATGCAGACCGGACGCCATGCCTTCCTGCCGGGGCGGCCGACCNCTNCCTGGGGAATCAACGGCGACATCCTCGGCCCCACGGTGCGCGTGCGCCGCGGGCAAACCATCCAGGCGACGGTGCGCAACACCCTGCCCGAGACCTCGTCCCTGCACTGGCACGGGCTGGAGGTCCCGGCCCGGTTCGACGGCGGGCCGCATCAGCCGATCNGCCCCGGAGCCTCGTGGACCCCCACCCTCCCGATCGACCAGCCGGCGGCAACGCTCTGGTACCACNCCCACGTGCACGGCCGGACGGCGGACCACGTCCACCGTGGGCTGGCCGGGCTCCTGATCGTCGACGACGACAACCCCGTCCACCGAGTGCTGCCGCACGAGTACGGGATCGACGACGTCCCGTTGGTGCTCCAGGACCGCACGATCGCGGAGGACGGTTCGTCCGTCCTCACCCGGGAACCGAACTTCGGCTACCTGGGCGACGACATCTGCGTGAACGCCGTCCTGCAGCCGTACCTGGACGTGACGAGCGAGCGCATCCGGCTGCGCGTCCTCAACGGGTCGAACGCCCGGCTGTACAACCTCGGCTTCTCCGACGGCCGGACGTTCGAGGTCATCGCGAACGACGGTGGGCTGCTGCCCGCACCGGTGACCACGGACGAAGTGCGGCTGGGCCCGGGCGAGCGCGCCGAGCTGGTCGTGAAGCTGACGCCGNGGGAGGTGGTCCTCCTCCGCACCCGGCACGGGGACGAACGTATCGATGCCGGCGATCACCCGATCCTGGAGTTGCGCGCGGCCCGCCAGCTCGCACCGAGGCCCGCCCCACCGCGCGAGTTGGGCGGGGCGGCACCTGTGGTCGCGGGGCCGAACGCCACCGTGCGGCGGTTCGTCCTGCAGGGTCACGACGCGATCAGCGGTCAGGGCATGGACCTGACCCGCATCGACGAAGTCGTGCCGCGCTCGGCCGTGGAACTGTGGGAGGTGTCGAACACGGTCTACAGCCACAACTTCCACATCCACGGAGTGAGCTTCACGGTGCTGAGCATCGACGGCCGTCCCNCGCCCGCATGGGCCACGGGCCGCAAGGACACCGTGCATCTGCCGACGCGGCAGGTGGCCCGGCTGGCCGTGCAGATCGGGCCGCACACCGACCCACGGCACCCGTACATGTACCACTGCCACATCCTTCGGCATGAGGACGCGGGCATGATGGGTCAGTTCGTCGTGGTCGAGCCCGGCACCGAGGCCGCGACCAGCCGCACCCTTGAGCCGCCCGCGGGACACGATCACGGCGGACACGCCTGAGGCGGGTTCAGGGGCCGACGCGCTGGGGTGCCCGCCGCGACCGCACCGCCGCCATCAGGACCACGGCCAGTGTCAGGCCCGCCACGCCGGCGACGACGAACCCCGACCGCCAGCCCAGGTGGTCGATCGTCCAGCCGATGGCCGGAGGTGACAAGGCCGAGCCGGCCATCATCATCGTCCCTTGCCANGCCCATCGCTTCCCCAGCACTCCGGCGGGCACTGCGGCGGCCAGGTCGTCCGAGGCCGACGCGATGGCCGGGGCGCAGACGAGTCCGGCCGGGATCAGCAGCAGGCCCAGGACGACCGGATCGCCGGCCAACGCGACCGGGATGGTCAACGCCGCGAGGCCCACGGTGAGCCAGGCCAACGGCACCGTCCGGTGCAGCGCCCCGTAGAGGGCGCCACCGACGGCCGACCCGAGCCCCCACACGGCCAACACGATCCCGACCGCGGCGGGCAAGCCGAAGCTGCGCAAGGCGGCGACCACCGAGATGTCGGTACCGGCCAGGATCACCCCGGCAGCGAACACGGCCGCGAAGATCCCGACCACCCTCAGCGTCAGCCAGCGCTGCCCGGCCGCGGCCGGCGCGGCGACCTCGTCCTCGCGCCGCAGGGGTGGGTTCGCCGCGTACAACAACCACCCTCCGGCAAGGGCAAACGCGCCGAAGAGCAACAGGGCCACCCGGCTGTCCCAGGCAGCCACCACCGCTGCCAGCGCGGGACCGGCCATGAAACACAGTTCCGTGGCCACTGAATCCAGCGAGATCGCGGTGCGCCGGTCATCGGCGGAGACGCTGGCCACCAACACCTGCCGCACCACCGAGAAGATCGGAATCGACAGCGCGCCCACCGGCAGCATCAGGGCCAACAGGATTGGGTAGCTCACGAAGGGCACCGCGGCGTACGCGAACGGCAGGACGAGCAGGGACGGCAACAGCGTCCGCCGGAGCCCACGGGTATCGAGCAGCCGGCCCCGGTAGGGCGAGGCCACCCCAACCGCCACGGTGAGCACGCCGGACACCAGCCCGGCGGCCACGTACGTCCCGCCGAGCGCCAACACCACGTGCAGCGTGAGCGCGACCCCAGCCCGNAAGATCGCGACCCGGGTCAGGAAGCCGAGCAGGATCGCCCGGCGGACGGACGGCACCCGCCACACCCGCGCGTATCCGGCCCAGTTCACCGGGCGAGCCTATCGGCGCCCGCCGACATTGCCGTCCGTGCCTCCAGCTGCGAGGTCCCCGGCTCGGACGTGGTCGGCATCCCCGTCCCACACGCTGCTGGCATCCGCCGTGCCAACGCTGCTGGCGTCCCACCGTCCCAACCCCGCCCAAACGCTGCTGGCGCCCCGCCGTCCCAACCCGGCTTCACGTTGCTGGCGCCCCGCCGTCCCAACCCGGCTCCACGTTGCTGGCGCCCCGCCGTCCCAACCCCGTCCCAACGCCCTTTCGCCCCGAAACGGTGGTTCGCCCGCGGTATGTCGCGGGCGAACCACCGTTTTCCGGGCGAACCGCACTCAACGCAGCACAACCACCAACCTGGGGCGCCAGGCTTTCCGGACGACGCCCGTTTTCGGGCGAACGGCTCGCCACGACCACCCGACACGGGACCCTGTCCCGGTGCCGCGAGAACTGTCAGAGGGCCGTCGGATACTAGGCTGGACGTTCACACGCGAAGTCGAGGAGAGCCCATGTCAGCCGTCGAGCCAGTCACCGACGCCACGTTCGAGCAGGTCGTCCTGAAGTCGGCCAAGCCCGTTCTGATCGACTACTGGGCGGACTGGTGCGCCCCCTGCAAGCAGCTCTCGCCGATCGTGGACGAACTCGCGCGCGAGTACGGGGACAAGGTCACGTTCGTGAAGATGGACACCGTCGAGAACACCCAGGTGCCGACCCAGCAGGGGATCATGGGCCTGCCGACGATCCAGATCTTCGTGGACGGCCAGGTCGCCAAGCAGTTCGTCGGCGGCAAGACCAAGGCCGCCCTGGTGAAGGCGCTCGAGGAGTACCTCTGAGCGCTGCCCGCATGGGCCCGCCGCCGGCCAGTCGGCGGCGCAGACCGCCTGATCCGCGCGCGTGGGACGCACCTCAGGAACGGTCCGGGACGTGTCCGCCCCCGGGTCCAGGTATCCCCACATCCGGCGTCGGTGCCGACGCCGACTCTCGGGTTCCGTCCACACTCGGGTTTGGTACGCAATCTCGGGTTTGGTACGCAATCTCGCCTCCCACAGCGAGATTGCGTACCCACCGTGAGAGTCGGGACCGAACAGGAGAGTCGGAACCGAACGTGAGACTCAGGGGCTCGCCGGAAGCGGGAAACACGGAAGCGGAAGCGGGCAAGGAGAGTCGATACCGAACGTGAGACTCAGGGCTCGATCGCCCGCCGCCGCGGGCGGCGTTAGGCTCGACGCAGGAAAGCCACCAACGGCGCTCTCGTACGCCGCACGTGAGGTACCTGCCGGGCCGGTCCGCAGGCGACCCGACCCCAGAGAAAAGGAAAGCGGCGCCCCGCCCGGACTTCCTGAACGCTGAACGCAGCGGGGCCAGCGCGAGTGGAGCGCTCCGCCGGGACGGTCCCGAAGGTCATGGACCGGTGCGACCAGGACGGCCAGGCGACAGGGGTTCCGGAGGGCGACCCGACCCCACGACGAGGTGAACAGCCCGGACGGCGGAAGGCCGCCGGATCAGCGCGACCGAGGTGACCTGCTGAGAACGTTCCGAAAGGCCGTCGGACCGGCGCCACAGAACTGACCTTCCGGAACAAGTCCCGGGAGGCGGTCGAACCTTGAGCGATGTAGGCGGCCGGGAGGGTCCCGCCGAGCCGTTCGAACCGCGTGGCGTGGGGCGGTGCCCAGCCGAGCGGTCGCCGGATCAGTGACCGCTCAGCCGCACCGGCTCGGCCGGAACNCCCGACTCCCACAGCGACGCCAACAGGGCAGGCAGTCCNCCTGGGGAGAACGTCACCTTCGCCGCCTCGACCTCGGCCGGGGCGAACCACCGCATCCCGTGGACCCGCTCGGCCGCCAACACCTCTGCACTCAACCCCGGCAGCGGGGTGAAATGCCTGGTCAGCACCAGGTAGAAGGCGTCGGCTTGGCCGTCCCANGCCCCGAACGGCCAGACGTCCTCCTTCAGCCAGATCGGACCGGAGGCCTCGCCGAGCTCGAACCCAACCTCCTCGGCGAGTTCGCGGGCCAACCCCTCAAGGTCGCTCTCACCGGCCTCAAGCCCGCCACCGGGGCAGGCCCAGAAGCCGCCCTCGATCCCCAGTCCGGGCCAGTCGAAGTTCACCAGCAGCACCCGGCGTTGCTCGTCGACCATCACGGCCCGGACGCTGCGCCGCAGGTTCACCGGGCATCAGAGCGTCCGACCGGCTCCGGCGGAGGCACCGGACGAACGGCCTCCACCAACCGGTTCAGCGCTCGGCGAAGCGACTGCTTGCGCACCACGGCCTGGCCAAGATCGAGCCGCCAGACTCTGCGATGGCTCGTCGGGCCGAATCCCACTGCCTCCAGCCAGCCACGCGGGAACGCCGCACACCCCGCGGCGGTCTCGGACGAGGCGATCACCGACCCCACCTTCTGGTGCACCAGCGCGCCGGCGAGCGTCCGGACGAGTTCCTTGCCCAGCCCATGGCCCGCGGACGACTCCGCCACCCAGCCACCGCTCAGCAGCGCGACCGCCGATGAATCGCCCGGCTCGGCCGCCGCCGACACCAGTAGCAACCCGACGACCTCGCCCTCCACGCTCACCTGGGCGCCGGCGAACCCCAGCGCGCCTGGGCGGCGAACATCCCGGGCTCGTCGCGCGGCATCCTCCGTCCGCAGTAGGGGCAGGTCAGCGAACGGACGCTCGCGGCGTTGACCAGCGACACCTGACCCACCGCAGCTCCCTCCACCCAACGCACCACCAGCCGGAGCCACCGGCTGAACGGACGGTTTCATCTTAGGCATCGGCATCGGGCAAGCTTGGACGGTGACTCAGGATGCCCGCGCCGACCTCCCGGGGCCGACGATCGGCCGGGATCTGACGCCGAGCGCGCGCCGCGACACCGTCCTGGATCCCTACATCTCCACCTACGCCGAACGCACCCACGGGCTGACCGTCTCGGCCGTCCGCGCCCTGTTCTCGGTCGCCAACCGCCCCGAGGTCGTCTCGCTCGCCGGCGGCATGCCGAACATCGCCGACCTGCCTCGCGAGGCTCTCGGCGAGGCGATGAGCCGGCTGATCGCCGACCGCGGCATCCAGGCGATGCAGTACGGCTCGGGCCAGGGCGAACCGTTCATGCGCGAGCGGATCTGCGAGGTGATGGCCGAGGAGGACATCTCCGCGCATCCGGACGACATCGTCGTCAGCTGCGGCTCCCAGCAGGCATTAGACCTTGTCACACGCACTTTCTGCGATCCCGGGGATGTCGTGCTGGCCGAGGCGCCGAGCTACGTCGGCGCCCTGGGCACCTTCCGGGCCTACCAGGTCGACATCGTCCACGTCGGGATGGACGACCACGGCGTCGACCCCGAGGCGCTGCGCCAAGCCGTGCTGAGCCTGCGCGCGGCCGGCCGCAAGGTGAAGTTCCTCTACACGATCCCGAACTTCCAGAACCCCACCGGCGTCACCCAGACCCTCGAACGCCGCCGCCGGCTCATCGAGGTGGCGGACGAGGTGAACCTGCTGATCCTCGAGGACAACCCGTACGGCCTCCTCACGATCGACGGCGAGCCCACGCCCGCGCTGCGCTCGATGGACGCCGAACGCGTCATCTACCTCGGCTCGTTCTCCAAAACGTTCGCCCCCGGTTTCCGGATCGGCTGGGCGCTGGCCCCGCACGGCGTCCGCGAGAAGCTCGTCCTCGCCCAGGAGGCCGCCACGCTCTCGCCGCCGGTGTTCAGCCAGTTCGCGATCGCCACCTACCTGGACGAGTTCGACTGGCGCGGCCAGATCGTCGTCTACCGCGACATGTACCGGGCGCGCCGCGACGCGATGCTGCAGGGGCTGACCGAGCACATGCCGTCCGGCTCCACCTGGACCCACCCCACCGGTGGGTTCTTCGTCTGGCTCACCCTGCCCGAGGGCCTCGACTCCCAGGCCATGCTGCCCCGGGCGGTGTCGGCGCGGGTCGCCTACGTCCCCGGCACGGCCTTCTACGCCGACGGTCTGGGCAGCCGCAACATGCGGCTCTCGTACTGCTTCNCCGACCCCGAGCGGATCATCGAGGGCACCCGCCGGCTGGGCGAGGTGCTGCACGACGAGCTCGAGATGCACGCCACGTTCGGCATCGGCGCCGACACCCCGCGCTACCGCGACATCACCGCCGGCCCCGCGCCGGACATCAGCTAAGGCAGGCCGTCATGACCACTTCCGCTCTCGGCACGATCATCGTCCTGGCCGGCGGGCTGTCCCACGAGCGGGACGTGTCGCTGCGCTCGGGACGCCGGGTCGCCCAGGCCCTGCGCGATCTGGGCCACGACGTCGTGGAGGCGGACGTCACGTCCGAGCTCTTCGACGTCATCGAATCGGCGGACGATCCGGTGGTCTTCCCGATCCTGCACGGCGGGGTGGGCGAGGACGGCTCGCTGCGCGAGGTGCTGGACCTGATCGGGGTGCCGTACGTGGGGTCGGGCGCGGCCGCCTCCCGCTCGGCGTTCGACAAGGCCGTGGCCACCCCGCTGATCGCCTCCGCCGGGCTTCGGACGCCCGAGCAGGTCGCCCTGCCCGTTGCGATGTTCCGCGAGCTGGGGGCCCGCGAGCTCGTCGCTGCCCTGGCCGCCAAGGTCGGCTTCCCGATGATGGTCAAGCCCGCCCGCAGCGGCTCGGCGATGGGCTGCACGAAGGTCACCAGCGCCGACGCGCTGCCCGAGGCGATGGTCGCGGCCTACGCGTACGGCGAACTGGCGGTCGTCCAGCGGTTCGTCGAGGGCGTGGAGCTGGCCGTGAGCGTCATCGAGCGGGAAGGCGAGCCGGTCGCGCTGCCCGCGGTGGAGATCCGGCCGAACTCGNGGGTGTACGACTACACCGCCCGTTACACCGCCGGCGAGACCCGCTTCCTCGCCCCCGCCGAGGTGCCGGACGAGGTCGCCGCCGCCTGCGCCGAACTGGCCCTGCAGGCCCATCGGGTGCTCGGGTTGCGGGACCTGTCGCGCACCGACCTGATCGTCGAGGACGGCGTCCCGGTCTTCCTGGAGGTCAACGTGTGCCCCGGGATGACCGAGACGTCGCTGCTGCCACTGGCCGTCGAGGCCGCGGAACTGGATTTCGGCCAGGTGTGCGCCGACCTGGTGGCGGCCGCCCGGGCGCGCGGCTGACGTGTCCGTCCGGGCCAAGCAGTGGCTGATAGTCGGGGCGNGGGTGCTCGTCGCCGCGGTGATGCTGCTGCTGGGGCTGTGGCAGATGCAGGTGTTCGTCGACCAGGGCAACCGCTCGGCGCAGGCGCGGGCGCAGCAGCCTCCCGTGCCGCTGCTGGACAACGTGGGGTCCGACGGCAGCGTGGGCGACATCTACGGCAAGCAGGTCACCGTGCGCGGCCACTATTTGCCCGGCCAAGACCTGATGGTCATCGACGCGGCGGGACGGATCCGGCTGTTGGCGGCCTTCCAGGTGCCGGACGGGCGGGTGCTGCCCGTCGTCCGGGGTCGCTGGCCAGCCGGACGATCGCGCAGCCGAACCNCACCGTCGGGAGAGGTGCTGCAGGGTGGGATCTTCCTGCCGTCCGAACCGGGCAGCGACCATGCGACCCCGGACGGGACGCTCGGCTCGGTGCGGCTGCCCCGGCTCGCCCAGATGTGGCCCCAACCCCTGCTGCCGGGGTTTCTGACCTTGTCGGAGGCCGATTCGAAGGCCCAAGGGCTGACCCCGGCCGCGGTGACGCTGCCCACCGAGGAGGGGTCGTGGCGCAACGGCGGCTACGCCCTGCAGTGGTGGGTGTTCGCGGCGTTCGCGATCGGGATGGCGGTCATGGTGGCCCGGAGTGTCGGGCGGCGCGCGCTGGCGGCCCGGGAGGCGGCGCTGGCGGCCTCGTCCGATTCATCGGGTGGCGAGGCGGCTGGGTAGGGTGCAGGTCATGACCAGCCAGGCTCCGGAGCAGACCATCGACGCCGAGGGCGTGCCGTCGATCGAGAAGGCGCTCGTCCGGTACCGGATCATGGCGTGGGTGGTGGGCATCCTGCTCGTCGTGCTCGTCCTGATCGGCGTGCCGCTGAAGTACCTCGGCGGCAACGACACGGTGGTGGTGTGGACGGGTGTGCCCCACGGCTGGCTGTACATGCTGCTGCTCATCACCGCCTACGACCTGGGTCGGCGCGTCCACTGGCCGTGGCTAAGGCTGATCCTGATCGCCCTGGCCGGGACCATCCCGTTCCTGTCGTTCGTGGCCGAGCGGTCGGCGACCAAGGACGTCCGCGCCCGCCTGGCCGGCGTAGCTCGGTAGTGGGGGCCCGGCGGACGAGCCACCCAGCTTGCCGGCTGGTCGAGCCTGACAGCAGGCCCGGCGGTCGAGCGTGTCGAGACCTCGGCCCCACCAGCGGCGATCGAGCCTGTCGAGACCCCGGCCCTCCTCCGGCGGTCGAGCCTGTCGAGACCCCGGCCCTCCTCCGGCGGTCGAGCCTGTCGAGACCCCGGCCCTCCTCCGGCGGTCGAACCCAACAGCATGCCTGCTCGCGAGCGCTGACAAGCCCCCAACGCGCTGGCCCTCCCCGCGGGGTTTCGACAAGCTCAACCGCCGCAGCACCATGCCAGACCAACGTCCGGCGGTCGAGCCTGTCGAGACCCCAGCGGTCGAGCTGGGAGCCTGCCCGCGGTCGAGCCAGCCACCGTGCCGGCGGTCGAGCCTGTCGAGACCCCGGCGTCCAGTCGGGGTCGAGCCAACCAGCCGTCCGGCGCTCGAACCTGACAGCCTGCCGGCGGTCGAGCCTGTCGAGACCTCGGCCCCCGTCCGGCGGTCGAGCCTGTCGAGACCCCGGCGGTCGAGCTGGGAGCCTGCTCGCGGTCGAGCCAACCACCATGCCGGCGGTCGAGCCTGACAGCGTGCCGTCGGTCGCGCCTCCTGAGCCCCCGACGCGCCAGCCCTGCCCAGGGGGCTTCGACAAGCTCAACCGCCGCGGCACCCGGCAAGAGCAACGCCAGCGCTCGAACCTGTCGAGTCCGCGACACACCCAGCCCGCCCCCGTGCGGTTTCGGCAGGCGAGACCGCGACAGCAACGGGACAGACCTGATGTCCACGCCAAGCCCATCGAGACCCCGCACACCTCCGGCAGCGTCAGCGGTCGAGCCAACCCCATGCCGGCGGTCGAGCCTGTCGAGACCCCGGCCACCATCCGGCGGTCGAACCAACAGCATGCTTGCTCGCGAGCGCTGACAAGCCCCCGACGCGCTGGCCCTCCTCGCGGTCGCGAGGCCTGGTTCTCAGCGTTTCCCCTTGTCACGCTCGGACGAGGCGCTCCTCCTCACCTCAAGGTCCAGCTCGAAGCGACGCAGCGTCGGGTGGGGCGGAAAGGTGGTCGGCTCAGTGGCATCGGTGGGGACCCAGCCTCTCCGGGTATAGAAGCGCACCGCCCGGACGTTCTCGTCGAAAACCCGCAGCCAGGCTCGCCGGTGCCCCTCCGCACGCAGCACCTGCATCAGCTCGTCATGGGCGCAACCGGCCAGGCCCGAGCCCCAGGTCGCCAGTGCCGTGCCGAAGTGCAGCAGTTCGTTGCCCCGCAGCGCCCCGAAGCCCGCCAGCCGTCCATCCTGCAAGATCGCGAAGCACCGGACGCCAGGATCTGAAAGCTCGGCCTCCCAGCGGGCGCGGATCGTGTCTATGGGGAAGGGATGTTCCTGTTGCGGGAAGATGTGACCCAGCCCCGCGACGGCTCCCTCCCGTTGGATGCGAAGCAACTCATCCAGGTCCGCCGAGACGAGCGGGCGAAGCACCTTCTGGGGCTGAAGTAGCGTCATATCAATGACTCTTTTTATCGAGAAACCGTTTTGCCGATTAATCAGCCTCCTGAACTGCCAGCGTGTCCGCGATCCGGCGCAGGTCATCGTCGTCCGCGAAGTGAATCACCAAGCGGCCCCGTCCCTTCGGGCCCGGCGCCACGGTCACCTTGGTGTCGAGATGGTCCTCCAACTGGGCGGCCACCTCGACCGCGACCGAGGAAGCCTCGCGGTGGACGGTCTGGCGCGGCGCCTTGGCGCGCCCCTCGTCTCCCAGCGACACAAGTTCCTCAACTGCGCGTACGGACAGATTCTCCGCGACGACCCGCTGCGCCATGCGCTCCATGGAGGGGGTCGGGCAACATCAGAATCGCGCGGGCGTGCCCGGCGCTGAGCACCCCGCGGCGACTCGCCGCTGGACGGGGGCCGGCAACTGCAGGAGGCGGATGGTGTTGGAGATCTGCGGCCGACTGCGCTTGATCCGCTGCGCCAACTCCTCTTGGGTACACCCGAAGTCGCTCAGCAACTGCTGATAGGCGGCTGCCTCCTCCAACGGGTTGAGCTGCGCGCGGTGCAGGTTCTCCAACAGGGCGTCACGCAGGAGGTCGTGCTCTTCAGTTGGACGGACGATGGCCGGGATCGTCTGCCGACCTGCGGCCTGAGCGGCTCGGAGACGCCGTTCGCCCATGACGAGTTCGTAGTGGTCGTCCGGTAGGGGGCGAACGACGATCGGCTGTAGCAGCCCCACCTCGCGAATGGACTCCACGAGCTCGGCCAACGCGTCAGCGTCGAACACCTGCCGGGGTTGACGGGGTTCGGCGTGATGCGGCCCAGCGGCAACTCCGCGAACCGCGAGCGGGGGGCATGGTGGTGCTGCTCGGCTTCCAAGGTGGGGTCGGTGCGGTGAATCAGGTCACCGAGACCGCGGCCCAGGCCCGTTCGCTGTCGTGGCACGTTCATGAGGCCTCCTCGTCGCGGACGGCGCCGCGTTCGGCGAGTTCCTCGGCGGCGGCGACGTATGCGTAGGCGCCGGCCGAGGCGGGATGGTAGGTGATGACGGTTTGCCCGTAACTCGGGGCCTCGGACACGCGCACCGAACGTGGGATCGTCGCCTGCAACGTCTCGTCCGGGAAGTGGTGACGTACCTGTTCCGCCACCTGAGCGGAAAGACGCGTCCGACCGTCGAACATGGTGAGGACGACCGTGCTGAGCGTCAGGTCGTCGTTCAGCTCTCCCTTGACCATGTCGATCGTCCGCAGCAACTGCGAGACCCCTCCAGGGCGTAGTACTCGCACTGAATCGGGATGAGGATCTCCTTGGCCGCGACAAGGGCGTTCAGGGTGAGGAGGCCCAGGGAGGGCGGGCAGTCGAGGAACACGTAATCAACGCGATGGCGCTTGGTGAGGCGCTGAAGGGCCCGAAGGAGCCTGGTCTCGCGGCCCTGAAGGCCCACCAGGCCGATCTCGGCCCCTGCCAGGTCGATCGTCGCCGGCAGTACCCACAAACGAGGCGACTCCGGGGAGCGCTGCACGTGTTGTTCGATGTTGTCGCCGTCGATCAGGACCTCGAAGGTGCCCGGAACCCCCTCGCCGTGCTCGATGCCCAGCGCAGTGGAGGCGTTGCCCTGGGGATCTAGGTCGATCACGAGGACATGCAATCCGCCCTGGGCGAGGGCGGTGGCCATGTTCACCGTGGTGGTGGTCTTCCCGACGCCACCCTTCTGGTTCGCCACGACGATCACTCGAGGGCTGGCGGGACGGGGAGCGCCCGTGTTTCACGTGAAACACCCAGATCGTCCGGCAGCAGGTCCTCGGGGCGCCCAAACTCCGGGACTGATTCGAGCGCGCTCTCTCCGCCCTCGGCCAACCGGCGCATCACGATGCCACCCGTCCGCCGGCTGTTTCACGTGAAACGGAGGACAGACTCGCGGCCGGCAGACCGCGCCGCACCCGACTACAACTCAACTCATCAACCACAGTGGGTCAACGCTACTAGAGGCCACTCGGACGGAGGTCCCCCGACCGGGCCGCCTGTGGATAAGGTCAGCCGGGCGTCATGGTCGCCCATATGTTGCGCGCCCCTTCCGGACGCACTCGAACACCCTGAGACACGCGATGGCGCTCGGCAACGACCCCGTGCACCCGAACCCGCGACGACCGAGATGACCCGTGCCGCGCTTGTGACCACCCAGCCTCGCCGCACCCTGGGAATTCCTGCTCGCTTCAAGCAAGTTCAGCCCGACTCACCCAGCGGACATGGCACTCACGCGCACGCACAGCGGAGACGCCTGGGAGACTGGCGACGACAGCGGCCACCAGGTCACTCACGCGGGCGCACGGCGGAAACGGGTTGCTCACCTGGCACGGGTCGTAGAGCGCGACCACTCACACGCACGGCGGACCGCCTCTACCTGGACCACGCTCGAACCCGCTGGGCGCCCAGGTCCGGCATAGACGGGCCGTCATGGACTGGACACCGAGACCGACTGGGGCCGTGCGGGTCGGGCCGCAAGACGACGCACCCTCCTCGATTCGCAACGCCGCCAGGAAGGTGTTGTCGAGTCAGCCGCTCACCCGACGCAAGAGAGCTGCTGCCCCGCGCAGCCTACTGACGACAACCACTCACGACCCCAATGACACCTCACTAGGCGTAAACGACCTGCAGGCTCACGTCCTCCGCGTGACGCAAAGACCGACGGCCAGGACCACACCTCACGAGACGCGAACATCCCAGGGCCGACCAGAACGCACCCGGCCCGGCCGAGTGCCCGGTAGGCCTTCGACACGCGCGCACAACGGTGGGGCTGCGCGGCACCTCATGAGCGGACGACCCGGGATCAAAGGCATCGGGATCGCGCGCCGACCAGACCCGGGATCCCGCGACCGTCTCTCAGCGACCGCGAACCCTTACCACCCGAGTCTCGGGCAGGCCTTCGGCGACTAGGACGGGTATCACCTCCGCGATCAACCGCTGCCGGCGCAGCAGGGCGCGGACTTCCAGCACCTCCCGCTCGGCGGATTCGCCCTTGAGCGCCAACAGTGTGCCACCCGCGTCGAGCAGCGGCAGGCACCAGCCCATCAGCCGGGGNAGCGGGGCCACCGCACGGGCGGTGACGACCTGATAGCGGTCTCGGTGCTCTTCGGCCCGGCCGCGGACGACGTTCACCCGGGACCCCTGGCCCAGTGTGTCGACCGCCTGCCTCAGGAACTCGGCCCGGCGCTGCAGCGGCTCCAGCAGGGTCACCTGGAGGTCCGGCCTCGCCAGCGCGAGCGGAATCCCCGGCAACCCGGCTCCACTGCCCACGTCGCACACCCGCGACCCCTCGCCCACCAGCGGCGCCAGGGCGGCGCAGTTCAGAACGTGGCGGGACCAGATCCGTCCAGCCTCCTTCGGCCCGATCAACCCNCAGTCGATACCTTGCTTTAATAATATATCGACATACTTATAAATAGCCTCTAACTTGTCGTGGGGAACAGGGTCGCAACCGCCGCTGGGGAGCCTCGCCGATCTTCCCGGCGCTCCCGCCAGCGGCACGTGGGGCCGCACCGGGCGACTCTCCGCCGACGCCCCCTGCCTGGATGGCTCCTCCGTCGTCAACCGAGCGTTCACGACTGGCGTCGGGTGCCTGCTGCTTCCCCTTCATGGCACCAGTCTGCCGATATCGACGGTCGACCTGCCGTCCCAACCCCACATCGGGCCGCGGTGGTCACCGCCCGCGCTCAACGGCACGTCGCAAGGCGGACGCCCGGCGAACCCCGAGCACACTCCGCATGCGGGAATGCGACGAAGGCTTCGAGGTCCGTGGCGCGCGGACGAACGACGAGCCTCGCACCCACACGACCGACACCTCGAGAGACGCGGAGGTCGCTCATCGCCCGCCCCCAACGCACGCCAAGCCGGACGCTCGACGACACCGAGCACACTCCCCGTGCGGGAATGCCACGAGCGCTTCGAGATTCGCGGCGCCGCGACGACGGCGAGCCTCGCACCCACACGACCGGCACCTCGAGAGACGCGGAGGTCGTTCAACGCCAGCGTCCCAACCCCACGCCGCAAGGCGGACGCACGGCGAACCCCGGCACACTTCCCGTGCAGGAATGTCACGAGGGCTGCGAGGTCCGCGGGCGCAGACACGAACGGCGAGCGTCCCACCCACGCGACCGGCGCTTCGGGAGACACATTGATCCGTCATCGCCCGCGTCCCGGCCACACGTAGCAAGGCGGGCGCTGGGCGAACGCCGGGCACACTCCTCGTGCCAAAATGCGACGACGGCTTCGAGATTTAGGGCGCAGGGACGACGGCGAGCGTCGCACCCGCACGACTGGCGCCTCGGGAGACACATAGTCGCTCATCGCCCACACCCAACCGCACTTCACAAGGCAGACGCTCGACAAACTCCGAGCCACTCCCCATGCCGGAATGCCGCGAGCGCTTCCAGGTTCGCGGCGCCGAGACGGACGACTAGCCTCGCACCCACACGACCGGCGCTTCGGGAGACGCAGAGGTCCATCGCCCAGTGACTCGTCCCCGCTCGCCGGTCTTGGCGACGGCACGGCCAAGGGCCACGACCCAGCGACAAAGTCGCCCGCAGGACACCATGAGCCAACAACGAGAGTGGACTACGGCAAGCCAACAGCCACGACCCATCAATAGGCCGCCTGCGGGACACCAGGGGCCACGACCCAGCAACAAGAGTGGGCGCCAGCACGGCCGAGGGCCACGACCCGGGAATAGCACGCTTCGGGACGCCGCGCGGACGCGTCCCGCACCCGCGTCGGGTGCGTCCGACGTTCAGCCCTTCGGCAGGACGACCACGCGCCGGCGGGGCTCCTCGCCCTCGGACTCGCTGGTCAGCCCGGCGGCCGCAACCACGTCGTGGACGATCTTGCGCTCGAACGGGTTCATCGGCGCCAGCCGGACGGCCTCGCCGCTCGAGTTGACCTCGGCCACGGCGTCCCCGGCCAGCTCCTGCAGCTCCTTGCGCCGCCGGTCGCGGTGCCCGGCGATGTCCAGCATCAGCCGGCTGCGGTGCCCGGTCTCGGTCATCACCGCCAACCGGGTGAGCTCCTGCAGGGCCTCCAGCACCTCGCCGTCCTTGCCGACCAGCACCTCGGACTCGGTGATGATCGACACGTGCGCGCGGCCGCCCTCGTTGAACGTGTCGATGTCGCCGTCGAGGTCCGCGATGTCGAGCAGTTCCTCCAGGTAGTCCGCGGCGATCTCACCCTCGTTCTCCAGCGCCGATTCGCGCTTCGAACGGGTCTGGCCCGCGGGCTCGGCGGCCTCAGTCGCCTCCGTCGTGTCGGCGGCCGGCGCGACCTCCTCGTTCGCCGCTGCGGCATCCGGGACGGTGGGCTGCTCAACCTCGTCGGTCAGAACGTCGTCGGTCACGTAACTCTCCTCAGTGCGAAGTGGCGCTCAAGAGGCGCTGGTGTCGGAGCCGGTGGACGGCTTGGGTTGGCCTTGCTTACGGGTCGCCCGGCTGCGCCGCTGCGGCTGCTGCCGCTGGACGACCTGGCGCTGCCTGGTCTCGGCACCCGCCGGGCCGGACGCCGAGGTTCCCGCCGGCGCCTCGCCATCGGTGGCGCGGCCCTGCCGCTGCACGCCCTCGGTCGTGGTGGTCGGCTGCACGCGGGTGCGCGGCTTCCCGGCCCGCTTGGCGGCGAGCTCGTCGGGGTCGAGCCCCTTGGCCCGCATCCGCTCCTCCCAGTCGATGTAGGCCGGGGTGTTCGGGGCGGGGTTGTTGTGAATCAGGATGTACTGCTGGCCCAGCGTCCACAGGTTCGAAGTGAGCCAGTACATGAGCACGCCGACCGGGATGTTCAGCCCGAAGAACAGGTACATGAACGGGAAGACGTACAGCATCATCTTCTGCTGCTGCGCCATCTGACCGGTCAGCGCCTCGGGCGGCATGTTCTTGCGCATCAGCTGCAGCTGGGTGACGAACAGCACCCCGGTCATGCCCAGGATCAGGATCGCGCACAGGATCTGGGTCGGCCCGAAGCTCGCCATCGGCAGGAACGTGCCTGACAGCTGCGCCCCGAAGATCGTCGCCTGCTGCAGCGAGGCCGCCTGCTCGGTGGTCAGGACGCCGATCGCACTGCCGTGCGAGGCGTTCCACAGCACCTGGTACAGGGCGATGAAGATCGGCATCTGGAGCAGCAGCGGCATGCAGGACGCCATGGGGTTGACCCCTTCGTCCTTGTACAGCTTCATCGTCTCCTGGCCGAGCCGCTCGCGGTCGTGGCCGTACTTGTCCTGCAGTTCCTTCAGCTTGGGGCCCAGCAACTGCATGTTCCGCGACGACCGGATCTGCCGGACGAACAGGGGNATCAGCGCCGTCCGGATCACGATCGTCAGGCTGATGATCGACAACGCCCAGGCCCAGCCGGAGCTGAGGAACAGGCTGTACAGGGAGTGGAAGCTCACCACGATCCACGACACGGCCCAGTAGAGCGGCTGCATCATCGCGTTCAGCGCGCCGAGGAAGTCGTCCCAAAGGCTCAGCGGAACCAGGGCGGGAATGAGCTGCATCACAGTGCTCCTGTGGTGGTGGGCGCCGGCGCTTCCGGCGTGTCATGGGTGTGGGTGCCGAACTCGGCTTCCCAGGCGGGGTGCCGGGGACGGGGTCGTAGCCGCCCAGCGACCAGGGGTGGCAGCGTCCGAGCCGGCGGGCCGCCAGCCAGCTGCCCTTCGCCGCGCCATGGACGGTGACGGCTTCGAGCGCGTACGCCGAACAGGTCGGGTAGTACTTGCAGACGTTGCCGTAGATGGGACTGATCACCGCGCGGTAGGCCCGCAACAGGCCGATGAGCAGGTACTTCATGCCGCGCTCAGCCGCTGCAGCGACGCCTCCCAGGCGCTGGCGAAGTCGCCGGCGAGATCGGGACGCTCCCGCGGCAGGGCCCGGACGACCATGTCGACCGCGAAGGGCGCCTCACCGAGTCGCGCGGCCGCGAGGTGACGCAGCACCCGCTTCGTCCGGTTGCGCGTGACCGCGTTCCCCACAGCTTTGGAAACGACGAAACCCGCCCGGGAGGGCGGGGTGTCGGTCCGGCGCAGGTGCAGCACCATGCTGGGTCGACCGACGCGGACGCCCAGGCGGACGGTCTGGCGGAAGTCCTCGGCGGTGCGCAGGCGGGCTGATGCGGGCAACACGTGTCGCGGTGCGACCGAGGTGTTCAGCCGGCCAGGCGAACGCGGCCGCGGCGCCGGCGGGAGGAGAGGATGGCGCGCCCCGCACGGGTGCGCATCCGCAGCCGGAACCCGTGGGTGCGGCTGCGACGCCGGTTGCTCGGCTGGAAAGTGCGCTTGCTCACGTCGGTGCTCCAAAGTCTCTGACTGCCATCACGGACCAATGCGCCCACGCGGACGCACGCTCGAATCACCCGAAGGCGACCGCTCAACGATACGCGTCCACCTGTGTCTGGGCAAACGAGGCATGGCCGCTCGACCGTCGAGTCGACACGCCGAGGATGGGGAAAACTCCACCAAAGTGGGTTTGCCAGGCGAGCCCTCGATCGGTAGCGTTCCTCGGGTTGACCCCGGTTCTCCACACGAAGCCGACCACCCCAAGGCTTTACACACCCTGTGGAAAAACCTGTGTGGATCGTCGACGGTGGGTTCTGCGGGACAGGAGAGTCGTGGCTGATCAGTCGTCGCTCACGGCGCCCGAGCCCGAGCCCGATCTGGAAGACGCCTGGAGTTACGTCCTGTCCCACGCCGACGGCCCCACCCAAGCCTGGCTGCGGAGCACCCGTCCGTCCGGCCTGCACGACAGCACCCTCCTGCTGTCGGTCCCCAATGACTTCACCCGGGAACGGGTCGAGAACCGGTTCCGGCGCTGGGTCGAGGAGCAGTTGACCGCCTACTTCTCCAGGCCGACCCGCTTGGCGATCACGGTGGACGCGGCTCCGGACGACGACCAGCTCGACGAGGTGGACGTCTTCGCACCCCCACGCCCACCGATCCGGAACCCCGTCCCCCGGTCGGGCCGGCTGAACCCCAAGTACTCGTTCGAGACCTTCGTGATCGGCAGCTCGAACCGCTTCGCCCACGCCGCCGCGGTCGCGGTGGCCGAGGCCNCCGGCAAGGCGTACAACCCGCTGATGATCTACGGCGACTCCGGGCTGGGCAAGACCCACCTGCTGCACGCGCTGGGCCATTACGTCCGCAACTACCACCACAAGGCCCGGGTCCGGTACGTCTCCACCGAGGAACTCACCAACGACTTCATCAACGCGATCTCGGAGAACCGGACGGCGGAATTCCGCCGCACCTACCGCGAGGTGGACGTTCTGCTGATCGACGACATCCAGTTCCTGGAGAGCAAGATCCAGACCCAGGAGGAGTTCTTCCACACCTTCAACCACCTGCACACCGCGCAGAAGCAGATCGTCCTGACCTCCGACCGGCCACCGAAGTCGCTGGAGGCCCTGGAGCCACGGCTGCGCAGCCGGTTCGAGTGGGGGCTCATCACCGACATCCAACCGCCGGACCTCGAGACCCGCATCGCGATCCTACGCAAGAAGGCGGCGGCCGAGCGGCTCACCGCAGGGCCGGACGTGCTGGAGTTCATCGCCAGCAAGATCCAGACCAACATCCGCGAACTCGAGNGGGCGCTGATCCGGGTCACCGCGTACGCCAGCCTGAACCGCCAGGAGGTCGACCTGCCGCTGGCCGAGGTGGTGTTGCGGGATCTGATCCCGTCCGGCAACGAGGCCCAGATCACCGCCCAGTTGATCATGGCCGAGACCGGCAACTACTTCTCGTTGTCGATCGACGACCTGTGCGGCCAGAGCCGCACGCACGTCCTTGTCACCGCGCGGCAGATCGCCATGTACCTGTGCCGCGAACTCACCGACCTGTCGCTGCCGAAGATCGGGCAGACCTTCGGCGGCCGCGACCACACCACGGTCATGTACGCCGACCGCAAGATCCGGCAGTTGCTCAGCGAACGCCGCAGCGTCTACAACCAGGTGACCGAGCTGACCAACCGGATCAAACAGCGGGCTGCGCAGCGCTGAGCGCCACGGACTCTCGCTCGGGGATCAGGTCGGGGACACCAGCACCACGGACCGGACGAAACAGTCGAGCTGGGCGACCATGTCGATCGCCTCGGGATCGTAGAGCCACTGGATCTGCAACCCGTCCATCAGCGCGATGATGTTGGTCGCCGCGATCTCGGCGGTGAGTCCGGGCCGGGTCCAGCCGGCGTCCACCAGCACCTGGGCCAGCGCGGTGAACCGGCGCCGCACGTCGGCGTAGCGGCAGGTGAAGTACTCGTGAGCCGGGTGGTTGGGGTCGGTGGCTTCGGCCGACAAGGTGGCGAACATCTCGACGAGCTTCACCTCGGCCGTGTTCTGTTCGGCCAGCGCGTACAGGGCGGCGAGGACCGCCTCGGGCGTCATGTGCACCGCGCTGATCATCGACTCCTGCTGCTCATCGCGATGTTGCAGGACCGCAGCCAGCAACTCCTCCTTGGAGCCGAAGTGGTAGAGCAGTCCCGGGTGGGTGATGCCGGCCCGGGCCGCGATGTCGCGCAGCCCGGCGGCACGGTAGCCGACCTCACCGAACAACTCGATGGCCGCTTCGATAATCCTGTCGCGGCGTCTCACCCCGTGAGGTCGAGACGCCCCCGGGCTCTACTCACGCCCGACAGGATGGCACCATCGAGACCCGCCCGCATCAACCTAAAGTCGTACGGAGCGGACGAATACTCGGCCCTCCTGTGGATAACCCCGGGGATAGGGGCCTTTCCCGGTGGAGAGCAGGATGGCGAACCGCGTCCTCCGCAAATCCTCCCCGTGTGATTTCGGCTTTCCCACAGCTGTCGTCCACTCCTGACGCGCCGGTTGACGAGGGCATTCGTCCATCGTCCCCAGATTTCACAGCAGTGACCACCACGACGAAAAGACATGTAACCCAATGTCTTCGAAGTCACCGCGCACACATCCTGTGGAACCGGGCGAGGACGCGCTCCGCGCCCTGGGGGAGCGCTGCCATGGGCCGCTGCCGGGTGTCGGCCGGGCTGGATATGATCGTCGTCCGAGATCCATGCGCCAAGGGAGTCCCAGTGAAGATCCGACTCGAACGTGACGTGCTCGCCGAAGCAGTGGCGTGGGCGGCGCGGAGCCTGCCGACCCGGCCCAGCGTGCCCATCCTGGCCGGGTTGCTGGTCCGGGCAGAGGGCGACCAGGTGGTGATGTCGAGCTTCGACTACGAGACCTCCGCGCAGATCTCGGTCAAGGCGACCGTGACCGATGACGGGGTCGCGCTGGTATCCGGACGGCTGCTGGCCGACATCGCCCGCAGCCTGCCGAACAAGCCGGTCGACATCACCTGCGACGAGTCCCGGATGGAGCTGGTGTGCGGTTCCGCACGGTTCACGCTGCAGACCCTTCCGGTCGGTGACTACCCGGCGCTTCCGTCGATGCCCGAGGCCACCGGGACGATCGTGAGCGACGAGTTCGCCAAGGCGGTGGGCCAGGTCGTGGTGGCCGCCGGCCGGGACGAGTTGCTGCCGGTCTTCACCGGTGTCCGGATCGAGATCGAGGGCGACACGCTGTCGCTGCTCGCCACCGACCGCTACCGGATGGCGCTGAAGGAGATCAGCTGGAACCCGCGTTCGTCCCGCGCCGAGGGGGCGGCGCTGGTGCCGGCCCGCGTCCTGGGCGAGACGGCCAAGTCGATGACGGCCGGCGAGTCGGTCACGCTCAGCCTCTCCGGCGGCGCAACCGGGGACGGACTGATCGGCTTCGAGGGCGACGGTGCGGCCGGCGTCCGGGAGATCACCACCCGGCTGCTGGACGGGGAGTTCCCGAAGGTACGCCACCTGATGAACGTTCAAGCCGGCGTGTCGGTGCGGGCCAACACCGCCGAGGTGATCGCGGCCGTCCGGCGCGTGGCGCTGGTGGCCGAGCGGAACACCTCGCTGCGAATGCTGATCGGCGACCAGTCGATCACGTTGGAGGCGGCGACGGGCGACCAGGCGCAGGCCGTCGAGGCTCTCGAAGCCGTCGTCACCGACCAGACCGGCAACGGGCTGGCGATGACAGCTGCCGGATTCAACCCGCACTACCTGCAGGACGCGCTGACGGCTCTGGACGCCCCGTACGTGAACTTCGATTTCACCGCGCCCGGCAAGCCCTGCCTGCTCACCGGGCTGAACGAACTCGACGGCGACCCGCTGACCGACTACAAGCACGTGATCATGCTGATGAGGTTGCCGGCCTGAGGTTCCGTGGGCGGGCGGCCCTGCCCGGCGTTCGCCCGGGGTCGTGCAGTCAGCGGCGGCACCGCCCGGCGGTCGAGCATGTCGAGACCCCGGGTCGTGTGGATATGTGGGTCGGCCCTCTCCCGGCGGTCGAGCTTGTCGAGACCCCGGGTGTCTGGGCGGTGGTGTCGCTGGGGCGCTGCGACCGCGGCGGCTGGGCTGAACGGCGGGTGGCCCTTTTCCCGGCGGTCGAGCTTGTCGAGACCCCAGGTGTCTGGACGGTGGTTCGCTGGGGTTCCGCGACGGCGGCGGCTGGGCTGAACCATGGGCTGACTCTCTCCCGGCGGTCGAGCTTGTCGAGACCCCGGGACCTCACCGCTGCGGGGAGGGCTCTGGTCTGACGGCGGGGCTGCGGAATAGGTTGGTCGCTGCCACAGGTGTTCGCGAAGGGAGCTCCGCATGCAGATCGGGCTGGTCGGGTTGGGCAAGATGGGCGGCAACATGCGGCAGCGGATCCGCAACGCCGGTCACACGGTGATCGGCTATGACCGCAACCCCGAGGTGAGCGATGTCGGTTCCCTCGCCGAGCTGGCGGAGAAGCTCACCGACAGCCCGAAGGTCGTCTGGGTGATGGTTCCCGAACAGGTCACCGACCAGGTGATCAACGACGTGGCGGCCGTCCTCAACGCCGGCGACATCGTGATCGACGGCGGCAACAGCAAGTGGCGCTCCGACCAGGTGCACGCTGACCAGCTCGCTGACAAGGGGATCCACTTCCTCGATTGCGGGGTTTCGGGTGGCGTCTGGGGTCTGGAGAACGGCTACGCACTCATGGTCGGCGGGGACGCCGCCGACGTGGCGGTCGTCCAACCCGTCTTCGACGCCCTCAAACCGGCCGGCGATTTCGGGTTCGTCCACGCCGGCGGGCACGGCGCGGGCCACTTCGCGAAGATGGTCCACAACGGGATCGAGTACGGGATCATGCAGGCCTACGCCGAGGGCTGGGAACTGCTGGAAGCCTCCGGGGAGGTCACCGACGTGCCGGCGGTGTTCAACTCCTGGCGCGAGGGCACGGTGATCCGCTCCTGGCTGCTCGACCTGCTCGTCCGGGCCCTGCAGGCCGACCCGCACCTGGAGAAGATCGAAGGCTACGCGGCCGACTCCGGCGAGGGTCGTTGGACGGTCAACGCGGCCGTCGACCTCGGCGTGCCCGTCCCGACGATCGCTGCCTCGCTGTTCGCCCGCTTCGTGTCCCAGCAACAGGATTCGCCGTCGATGAAGATGGTCGCGGCCATGCGCAACCAGTTCGGCGGGCATGCGGTCAAGGCCGAGGCGGATCCGAAGTAACCTGACCGGGTGTTCGTCACGCACCTGTCGCTGGCCGATTTTCGGTCGTACGCGGGTGTCGAGTTGCCCCTCGAACCAGGGGTGACGATCTTCACCGGAGCGAACGGGCAGGGTAAGACCAATCTCGTCGAGGCGGTCGATTACCTGGCCACGCTCGGTTCCCACCGGGTCGCCTCGGACGCGCCGCTGGTGCGGTTCGGGGCCGAGCGCGCGATCGTCCGCGGACGCGTGCAGGCTGGATTGGACGACCCCCGCCAGTTGCTGCTGGAGATCGAGATCGTCCCGGGACGGGCGAACCGGGCGAGCCTGAACCGGGCGCCGCTGCGCCGGGCCCGCGACCTGCTCGGTGCGCTGCGGACCGTGGTGTTCTCGCCCGAAGACCTGGCCCTGGTCAAGGGGGACCCCGCCGAGCGGCGCCGGTTCATCGACGAACTCGTCACCGCCCGCTGGCCCCGGCTGGCTGGCGTCCGGGCCGACTACGACCGGGTGCTCAAGCAGCGGTCGACTCTGCTGAAGTCCTTGTCAGGGCGGCCTCGCGGCGTGATCGAGGACGCCGCCTTCACCCTCGACGTGTGGGACGAGCAACTCGCCACCTTCGGTGCCGAACTCACCGAGGCCCGGCTGGACACGCTGGCCGTCCTGCGGCCGCTGGTCGCTCGGGCCTACTCCGACATCGCCCCGCGGAACAACCATGCCCGGCTGGAGTACCGCAGCGGCATCGGCGTGTCCGATGTCACCGGTCGCGCAGCGTTGGCCGGGCTGTTGGTCGAACGGATGCGCGAGCGCAGGGGCGAGGAGATCGCCCGCGGCGTCTGTCTCGTCGGACCACACCGCGACGACATCGTCTTGTCACTGNGGGAGTTGCCGGCGAAAGGGTATGCCTCGCACGGGGAGTCCTGGTCGTTCGCGCTCGCGTTGCGGCTGGGCTGCTTCGCGCTGCTGCGGGCCGACGGGGTCGAACCGGTCCTGGTGCTGGACGACGTCTTCGCGGAACTGGACGAGGTGCGCCGCGACCACCTGGCCGGTCTGGCCGGCCAGGCCGAACAGGTGCTGATCACCGCAGCCGTGCCCGCGGATGTCCCCGGACGCCTCGGCGGCGTGCAGGTGCCGGTGACGACCCTGCACGTGACGGACTCGGGGAGGATCCCTCCAGCCCCGCCGCGGNGGCCCGAAGCCGACGGCACCTCCGATCCGGCCCCGGAGCCCGCCGCGCTCGCCTCCGGGAGGGCCGATGCCTNNGAGCACGACCCGTCCGGCCTGGATGTCGCCCGGATGATCGCCGAAGCCGCCANNAGGGGGCGCCCCGGCGCCCCGTCCGGCCAAGCCGCGCCGAGCCCCCGGACCCAACCGGCCCGGGCCGCCGGAGACCCCAAGCCGCTCGGCGAGGCGATCGAGGACCTCATCGCCGAACAGGGCTGGTCGACCGAGGTGAGCCTGCACCACCTGCTCGGTCGCTGGCCGGCGCTGGTCGGGGAGGCCAACGCCGCGCACGCCCAGCCCGAGCACTACGCCGACGGTGTCCTCACCATCCGCGCGGAATCGACCGGCTGGGCCACGAACCTGCGGGGAATGGCCCCTCTGCTGGTGGCCAAACTGAACGAGCAACTCGGCCAGGGCACCATCGTCCGGGTGGTCGTGAAGGGTCCCGACGCCCCCTCCTGGAAGCACGGACGACGCAGTGTGCGCGATGGCCGGNGGCCCCGCGACACCTACGGCTGAGGGTCCCCCGGCCGTTAGGATCGGCTCACCATGTCGGCTCTCACGTCCTTCACCGACGCGCTGCGGCAGTTGGTGGGCGCCACCCTCGGCTCGTGGTGGCGCACCCTGCCGCGCGTGCTGACGGTGCTGACGCTGGGGTGGTTGGCCTACCGGGTGCTGACCTCTCTGGCGGCCGTCGCGGTGGAACTGAGCGCCTGGCTCGCCTTGGCCCTGATGGCACTCGCGTTCGTGGCCACCCTGTCGGCACTGGTGATCGCGTTGCGGATCCTGGGCCAGGACCTCGGCGTCCGGGACGCGGTGCCGCTCGCCCAGGACGACCCGCGCGACAACTCGGTCTCCCATCTGCTCGCGCTGACGCTGCTGCCGTTCCTGGGCATCTACGCCGCGTTCGACAAGGTGACCGAGGCGGCCGCACGGCTCCAGACCGACTACTACCTGTTCTACGGGGTGTCCTTCGACAACCCGCTGCTGTCCCCGCTCAATCCGACCGCGAAGGGCAACTCCGTCTGGGCGATGGTCGGCATCATCGTGTCGTTGTACCTGGTCAGAAGGNGGTTCGACGCCTGGTTCGACAAGACCGGCTGGCGCGGGGTGGGCCTGGGATCGGCGCTCATCGAGGGCTTCTTCATGTTCCTGGTCGTGCTCAGCGGACGACAGTTGGCGATCACCATCCGCAACTGGGTGGACGAACGGGCCTTCCGCCAGTGGCTGGATTACCCGCGCTGGGGGCTCACCTGGCTGTTCGACCAGGTACACGTGGACATCCGGGCGCTGCTGACATCGCTGGAGACGTTCGTCGGCGACGTCGTCGTGCCGGGAGTGAGCACGGCGCTGGTCGAGCCGATGCTGTGGCTGGCCGTGACCGCGCTCGTGTTCGGCACCCAGGTGCTCTCGGTGGCCGACATGTGGCGACGGGGCCGGCCCGTCCAGGCCACCACGCGGCGCGGGCAGAGCGTTGTGGTGGGCGACCGGGGCCGCGGGGTCGCGCTGCAACTGCAGGAGGCGTTCTTCGGCGACCTGAACGACAAGTACCTGCCCACCTGGCAGTCGTTGCGCCTCGTCGTGGCGGTCGGGTCGACGTTCCTCGGCGCCTTCGTCCTCTGCTACGGGACGCTGTCGCTGGCCCGCGACTGGTGGGTACGCGGGCTGGACCTCGTGCTCGGCGGCCACCGGGCCGAGTTCTGGCAACTCGTCGGACCCCTCCGTGACCTGACCGCGACCCTGCTGTTCGAACCGTTGCGGCTCGCCCTGCTGGCCACGGCCTTCCGGCTCACCCTGCGGTTGCTGCAGGAGCGTGTCTCGCTTTCGCAGCCGGCCCCCAGGCCGAGAAGGTGGCCCCGTGAACCGGATGAACCATCTCGTCGCCTGGCTGATCGCGATCGCCTGCGTGGCGATCGTCGCCGCGGCGCACACGCTGACGGGCGAGAGCCCCGATCTCGTCGAACGGCACGTCGCCCTGGGCACCGTGGGCCAGGTGGACGAGAGCCGCTGGCTCAGCGTCACCAAGCTCAGGGTCGGGGAGGTCTGGTACTCCGGAGACCGCATCCAGGCCCGCACGGACGCGATCTTCCTGGTGCTGGACGTGACGATCGAGAACACCCGGTTCGCCCGTGGGCAGTGGCACACCGAGGGTCGCTCGGCAAGCGGCCGCAGCTTCCTGCCCGTCTCCGACCTGGACATGCCGGACGCCGGCTACCGGCAGGACACCGCCGTCGTGTTCGAACTCAGCCCCGAGGATCTCGCCGGTTTCGAAGTGCTCTTCTACTCCCGGGAGGTCGCCTACGCCCTGGACGACGAGCTCGTCGTCGACCTGGGCCTAACCCCGGACGCCGCCGCCGCTCTCGCGGCCGAGCACGGCCACGACGTGGTCAAGGTCGAGACCCAGGCGGAGGAGGGGATCGGGTGAACGGACGGTTCCGCCCCTGGCTGACCTTCATCACCGCCCTGATGGCCACCCTCGGCATCGCACTCGGCTGGGGTGCGGTGCTCTACGACCGGTGGTACCTCCCGTACCACCAGCTGCCGGCCGGCCAGCCCGGGTTCCTGGACGGCAAGGAACTGCGGCTGATCTCGCTGACCCAGACGCGCTCGGTGCTGACGACCTCGTCCTACCGCCCGGAGAAGACGCCCGGTGCCGGCAGCGTGTTCGTGGTGGCGCTCATTGAGGTCGTGCTGCCCACGGACGGCCTGAGCTGCGCGTTCAGCCTGGTCGACACCGACGGCCGGACGTGGCGCACCTCGTCCCAGGCCGGGCTCAACCTGCCCGCCAACACAGACTGCGGCGACATGTCGGCGGGGTTCGTACCCGGACCCGCCAGGTGTTCGAGATTCCGGCGGCGAGCGCCCCCAAGCTGGCGGGGATCACCCCGCTGTTCGCCAGCCGCGACCAGCGGTTCGTCCTGACCCCGGAGGGCTAAGCCGTGCCGGGAGCCGGCGCCGAGCGGCACGGTCGCTGCGTCAGCGCGCCTGGACGGTCAGCGGGACGTTGAACCGCCACCCGACGCGGGTGGCCGACCAGGCCATGTCCTTGGTCCCGGTGATGCTGGAGTCGATGAACTCGACCTGCGACACCCCGACGCTCACGTAGTTCGCGGGGACGAAGTCCGGGCCGAGGTCGAAGGTGAGCCGGCACTGGCGGGGTGGCAGTCCGGGGTTGAGTGCGTCGCTGAAGGTGTTCTCGACGAAGGTCAGGGCGGCGTCCCCGACGACCTTCATCGTCCGCGGGTCCTGCAGGCCGAAACCGTTGCGCGCCAGCCGGTTGGCGGCCGGATCGAGGGCCTCATCCGTGGTGTTCTGGCAGCGCCCGTACACGTCGACGCTCCACCGGTCGGCGAAGTCCGGCTTGTTGGCGACCGCCCGGTCGACGGCGATCGTCATCGGGCCCATGTCGACCGTCGTTCCCGGCTCGAGCAGATCCAGCCGGTCGGTGGCCTTCTCGAACCCCCAAGGCCCAGGTGAGCCCCGTCAGAGCGGCGACCACGACACCGGCCAGCGCCAGCAACGGGACGCTGCGGGCCCGGGGGCCGCCGGGACAGGGGTGGTCACGGGCCGCAGTCTAGGCCAGCACCAGGCCGGCACGGCAGGGCGACGGCGCCATCCGGACCTCCGGAATCGCCCGTCTGCCGCCCAACGGGCCCCGGCGCGGGTAGGGACCCGTCTTCCCGGCTGCGCAACGGCGCAGCGGCGCGCCAAGGGGCAACCAGGGCCAGAAAACGCGTTGCCCACCCCTGAAATGTGGGGTGAATGGCCTTTTCACGGTAGACTTGACGGCAGCGTAGCCGCCACGGCACCGACGGGAGCCGATGGCGGTTGCTGCGTGTGAGAGAACCGCCGGGCGAAGTGAGGAACAGTTGTCGGTCGAGTCGAACAACGGCCCCCGGACGGCCGGAGCCGCCGCCCACTCGGTGGCGGAGGGCAACTACGATGCCAGCGCCATCACCGTCCTGGAAGGCCTGGAGGCGGTCCGCAAACGCCCCGGTATGTACATCGGTTCCACCGGTGAACGTGGGTTGCATCACCTGGTCTACGAGATCGTCGACAACTCCGTCGACGAGGCGCTGGCCGGCTACTGCGACACGATCACCGTCCGGCTGCTGCCCGGTGACGGGGTCAGCGTCGAGGACAACGGCCGCGGCTTCCCCGTCGGCATCCACCCGACCGAGAAGATCCCGGCCGTCACCGTCGCGCTGACCATGCTGCACGCCGGCGGCAAGTTCGGCACCGGCGGCTACAAGGTGTCCGGCGGCCTGCACGGCGTCGGCGCGTCCGTGGTCAACGCGCTGTCGTCCAAGCTGACCGTGGACGTGCGCCGCGACGGCTACCACTGGCGCCAGTCGTTCACCCTCGGCGAGCCGGACGCGCCGCTGGAGCGGCTGGAGGCGCTGCCCGCCGGCTACGACACCGGGACGACGGTCACGTTCTTCGCCAGCCCGGAGATCTTCGAGACCACCCACTACTCGTGGGAGACCCTCGCCACCCGCTTCCGCGAGATGTGCTTCCTCAACAAGGGGCTGACGATCAACCTCGTCGACGAGCGTCCGGTCGGTGACGAGCCGGACGAGGACGACCTCGACGCCGAACTCACCACCCGGATCGCGAGCTTCCGCTACGACGACGGACTGATCGACTACGTGAAGTTCCTCACCGGGACGAAGGAGAAGATCCACCCGTCCGTCATCGCGATCGACGCCAACGACGACGACCAGCGGCTGTCCCTCGAAGTGGCGATGCAATGGAACTCCTCGTTCGCCGAGAGCGTCCACACCTTCGCCAACACGATCAACACCCACGAGGGCGGCACCCACGAGGAAGGGTTCCGCGCGGCGCTGACCAACACGGTCAACAAGTGGGGCGAGACCTGGGGGCTGATCAAGAAGCGCGAGGATCGGGTCTCCGGCGACGACATCCGCGAAGGCCTCACCGCGATCATCTCGATCAAGCTGTCCGAACCGCAGTTCGAGGGCCAGACCAAGACCAAGCTGGGCAACACCGAGGCGCGCTCGTTCGTCCAANAAGTCGTCAACGACCTGCTCGGCGACTGGTTCGAAAAGAATCCGGCCGAGGGCAAGGACATCGTCCGGAAGGCCCAGGCGGCCGCGACCGCGCGGATCGCCGCCCGCAAGGCCCGCGACATCGCCCGTAGTCGGAAAGGACTTCTCGGACGTGCCGGACAGTACGGCAAGCTGTCGGACTGCCAGTCGACCGAGCCCGCGGAGTGCGAGGTGTTCATCGTCGAGGGCGACTCCGCGGGCGGGTCGGCCAAGGGCGGCCGGGATCCGCGGATCCAGGCGATCCTGCCGATCCGGGGCAAGATCCTCAACGTCGAGAAGGCCCGGCTGGACAAGATCCTGCAGAACAAGGAGGTCGAGGCGATCTTCAACGTGCTGGGCACCGGCGTCCAGGAGGACTTCGACGTCGACAAGCTGCGGTATCACAAGATCGTCCTGATGGCGGACGCGGACGTCGACGGTGCCCACATCCGGACCCTGCTGCTGACCCTGCTGTTCCGGTTCATGAAGCCGCTGATCGACGGCGGCTACGTCTACCTGGCCCAGCCGCCGCTGTACCGGCTGCGCTGGAGCAACGCCGCCCACGAACTGGCCTACTCCGACGCCGAGCGGGACACCCTGCGCGACGCCGGCCTGNGGGGGAAGAAGCTGCCGCAGGTCAACCCGATCCAGCGGTACAAGGGCCTCGGCGAGATGGATCCCGAGGACCTGTGGGATACCACGATGGATCCGGACAAGCGCTCGCTGCTCCAGGTGACGCTGGACGACGCGGCGGCCGCTGACGCGATGTTCTCGATCCTGATGGGCGAGGAGGTCGAGCCACGCCGGCACTTCATCCAGCGCAACGCCAAGGACGTCCGCTTCCTCGACATCTAGGCAGCTCAGCCTGGCGGTCGAGCTTGTCGCGACCCAGGAACCCATCCGGGGTCGAGCTTGTCGAGACCCCGGCACAACTGAAGAGACCCGGCGGTCGAGCTTGTCGAGACCCCGGCACAACTGAAGAGACCCGGCGGTCGAGCCTGTCGAGACCCCGGCACAACTGAAGAGACCTGGCGGTCGAGCTTGTCGCGACCTAGGGACCCACCCGGCGGTCGAGCTTGTCGAGACCCCGGCACAACTGAAGAGATTCGGCGGTCGAGCTTGTCGAGACCCCGGCACAACTGAAGAGACCTGGCGGTCGAGCTTGTCGCGACCTAGGGACCCACCCGGCGGTCGAGCTTGTCGAGACCCCGGCATAACTGAAGAAACCCGGCGGTCGAGCTTGTCGAGACCCCGGAACCCACCCCGGCGGTCGAGCCTGTCGAGACCCCGGTCCAACTGAATAGGTGATCACGATCACCCCCACCGCACGAAACCGGAGACACGCAGATGACTGACGGACCCGACGAGCCGCAGGGCCCCGACGAGGTCGTGGAGAAGGGCGACATCGCTCCCACGAAGGCGCGCACGGACGAGATCGACCTCAACGTCGAGATCCAGCGCTCCTACCTCGACTACGCGATGAGCGTCATCGTGGGCCGGGCGCTGCCGGACGTCCGCGACGGACTGAAGCCGGTGCACCGCCGCGTGATCTACCACATGTACGACGGCGGCTACCGGCCCGACCGGGGCTGGAACAAGTGCTCCCGGGTGGTCGGAGAGGTCATGGGCCTGTACCACCCGCACGGCGACCAGGCGATTTATGACACCCTCGTCCGGCTCGCGCAGGACTGGGTGATGCGCGCGCCGCTGGTCGCCGGCCAGGGCAACTTCGGCTCCCCGGGCAACGACCCGGCGGCGGCCATGCGGTACACCGAGTGCAAAATGGCGCCGCTGGCGATGGAGATGGTCCGCGACATCGGCGAGGACACCGTCGACTTCAAGCCCAACTACGACAACCGGGAGACCGAGCCGGTCGTCCTGCCCGCTCGGTTCCCCAACCTCCTGGTCAACGGTTCGACCGGCATCGCCGTCGGCATGGCCACCAACATCCCGACCCACAACCTGCGCGAGGTGGCCGAGGCCGTCCAGTGGTCGCTGGAGCACCCCGACGCGACCAAGGAGGAACTCCTCGAAGCCGCGATCGAGCGGATCAAGGGCCCCGACTTCCCCGCGNGCGCCCTGATCGTCGGACGCAAGGGCATCGAGGACGCCTACCGGACCGGCCGCGGCTCGGTCATCATGCGGGCCGTCATCGACATCGAAGAGGACAAGGCCGGACGCACGCTGCTGGTGGTCACCGAACTGCCGTACATGTGCAACCCGGACAACCTGGCCACGAAGATCGCCGAGCTTGTCAACGCAGGCCGGTTGACCGGCATCGCCGACATCCGGGACGACTCGTCCGCCCGCACCGGGCAGCGGCTCGTCATCGTCCTCAAACGCGACGCCCAGCCGCGCGTGGTGATGAACAACCTGTACAAGCACACCCAGCTGCAGGACACGTTCGGCTGCAACATGCTCGCGCTCGTGGACGACGTGCCACGCACCCTGCGGCTCGACCAGTTCATCTCGCACTGGATCAAGCACCAGGTGTCGGTCATCCAGCGGCGGACGGCCTACCGGCTCGCCCAGGCCGAGCGGGACGCCCACATCTACCGCGGCCTGGTCAAGGCCCTGGACGCGCTCGACGAGGTCATCGCGCTGATCCGGCGCAGCCCCGACACCGAGACCGCGCGGACGGGCCTGATGGAGCTGCTGGGCATCGACGAGGTGCAGGCGACCGCGATCCTGGACATGCAGCTGCGCCGCCTGGCAGCCCTGGAGCGGCAGAAGATCGTCGACCGGCTGGCCGAGATGGAGCGGCAGATCGAGGACCTCAAGGACATCCTCGCCAAGCCCGAGCGTCAGCGGTTGATCATCTCCACCGAGCTCGCCGAGATCGTCGACAAGTACGGCAACGACCGGCGCACCCAGATCATCTCCGCCGACGGCGACTTGTCGAACGAGGATCTGATCCCCGACGAGGACATGGTGGTCACGATCACCCACGGCGGCTACGCCAAGCGCACCCGCACCGACCTGTACCGCCTGCAAAAGCGGGGTGGCAAGNGGGTTCGCGGGGCCACGCTGCGGGCCGACGACGAGGTGGAGCACCTGTTCGCCACCACCAACCACCACTGGATCCTGTTCTTCACCAACCTCGGCCGGGTCTACCGGGCCAAGGTGTGGCAGCTGCCAGAGGCCGGCCGGGACGCCAAGGGCGGGCACGTGGCCGGGCTGCTGTCCTTCCTGCCGGACGAGCGGATCGCGCAGGTCCTGACGCTGCGGACCTACGAGGACNGCCCCTACCTGCTGCTGGCCACCAAGCGAGGGCTGGTGAAGAAGACGGTCCTGAACGCCTACGACAGCCCGCGGCAGGCCGGCGTCATCGCGGTCAGCTTCCGCGATGCCGACGACGAACTGATCGGTGCCGGGCTGTGCGGCCCGGCTGACGACGTCCTGCTGATCTCGCGCAAGGGGCAGGCGATCCGCTTCGGGGCCGACGACGAGCAGTTGCGACCGATGGGACGGGCGACCTCCGGGGTGACCGGGATGAAGTTCCGGTCCGGCGACGCCTTGTTGTCGATGTCGGTGATCGATGCCGACATGCCCGAGGACGACCGGTTCGTGTTCACCGTCACCGACGGCGGTTTCGCCAAGCGGACGGCGGTTTCGGAGTACCGGCAGCAGGGCCGCGGCGGGCTCGGGATCAAGGCGATGAAGCTCAACGAGGACCGCGGCTCGCTCGTCGGCGGTCTCGTCGTCGGCGAGAACGACGAGGTGATCGCGATCAAGAGCAGCGGTCAGATCATCCGGTCGTCCGTCGCCGAAGTGCCCGCCAAGGGACGCGACACGATGGGCGTGAAGTTCGTCGGCGTGGCCTCCGACGACGCCGTGTCGGTGATCGCGCTGTACCCCGAAACCAACGGTGACGAGGAGGAATCCACCGCAACGGGCGAGGCGGGAGACGCCGCCGAGTCCGTGAGCAACTTCGCCGGGTCGGAAAACTCGTATACCGTTGAGCCGCAGGACTCGCCCGATGAGGGCGGACCGGCCGGCAGTTGAGGCATGAGGAGGACGCGTGGCTAAGGTGAAGGGCACGGTGAACACCGACGCCTCCGGTGGCGGCTGGTCGCCCGAACCCATGCCGGACTTCTATCGTCCTGAGGAGCCGGTTGGTCGTCCGACGTTGCCGCCGCCACCCGACCTGCCGGACGCCACCCGTCGGCACCAGGTCGTCCAGGCCGACGTGCCCGACGCCGCCGCTGGTCAGTGGGCCGCTGTGCCTGTCGATGACCGGACGATCCCGCGGCAGTCGCTCCTCACGCAGCAGCAGGCTTCGCCGGCTCCGGTGAGCACCCCCGCCCGCCGCTGCGCCCGTGCAGACCCCGCGGCGACACCTGCGGCCGCTCCGGCCCCTGCGGCGACCACGGAGCCGTCCGTCCGGCAGCGCGCGGGGACGCGTCGGACCCGCCGGGCCCGGCTGCGGGTCTCGCGAGTCGACCCGTGGTCGGTGATGAAGACGTCCTTCCTGTTCTCGATCGCGTTCGGCGTGATGTTCCTGATCTCGACCTATGTGGTGTGGTCGGTCATCGGCGCGTCGGGCCTGCTCGAAGCGGTGAATGGCATCCTGCAGCAGGTGCTCGCGAACCCGAACGACCAGGAAGCGATCCGGATCGAGAACTTCGTCAACACCAACAAGGTGATGGGCATCGCCGCGCTGCTCGCGGTGGCCAACGTGGTGATCCTGACCGCCCTGGGCACCTTGACCGCGTTCCTGTACAACCTCTCGGCCAACATCCTGGGTGGCCTGGAACTCACCCTCGCCGAAGACTGAGCCAGGTCCTCCGGCGGCTGAGCCGCCGCCCTCTCAGCCGGTGTAGCCGTAGTCGCACCGGCGGTTGAACAGCTCCCCTCGCTTGTCGAGCATGACAGCGCGCCGGCGTTGGCGTTGGGCTGTTCCGCTCCGGCGGTCGGGCGGGTTGAGGCCCTGGAGTGTCGGTGGTCGAGTTGTTCCCGCTCCGGCGGTCGGGCGGGTTGAGGCCCTGGAGTGTCGGTTCCCCCTCCGGCGGTCGAGCGTGTCGAGACCCCGGAGAGCCCACCCGTTCGCGCGCGGATTTGAGCGGGTCACCACCGGGCCGGTAAGGTTTCTACCCGGCGCCACAAGCGCCACCCCGGGCCTATAGCTCAGACGGTTAGAGCGCCGCCCTGATAAGGCGGAGGTCACTGGTTCAAGTCCAGTTAGGCCCACCCAGATCCACGCACGGCCTTTCCGCCTCCCTGACTAGGGAATACGCCTGTCCTGAGCAGGTTGAGCGAGTGGTCAGGTGTCGGCAGAGGAGGGCAGACGTGGGCCCTCGGATGCACGCAAGTTCCACGACGTCCAGGGCTAGTGGGGCAGTCGGCGTTGGTACCGCTCGAGCCTGGCTGCGATGCAGGCGGCTTGCGAGCTAGCCCTGGAGCGGTGAGGCGGTGGGGTCTGCTGCACGATCAGGTGACAGTGGTTAGTCACGCAGCCTGAGTGGCTGTCGTGGTCATGATGGTCTCGTACTCGATGGGGTCAATCGGCCGAGGGCGTCTTGGCGCCGGCGGCGGTGGTAGGTGCGTTCGATCCAGGTGACGATCGCGATCCGGAGCTCTTCTCGGGTGGCCCAGGCGTGCCGGTTGAGGACGTTCTTTTGGAGCAGCGAGAAGAAGGATTCCATGGCGGCGTTGTCGCCGCAGGCGCCGACCCGGCCCATCGATCCGACCATGTGGTGCCGGTTGAGAGCGGACACGAATTTGCGGCTGCGAAATGCGACCCTCTATCGGTGTGAACCACACAGCCGGCCACCTCTCCACGGCGGGCGACGGCGTTGTTGAGGGCGGTGACAGCGAGGCGGGACTTCATCCGTGAGTCGATGGAGTAGCCGACGATCCGGTTGGAGTACACGTCCTTGAACGCGCACAGGTACAGCTTCCCTTCACCGGTCCAGTGCTCGGTGATGTCCCCGATCCACAGCTGGTTCGCCTTGTCGGCGTTGAACTCGTGGCGGGTGCGGCCCTTCTCATCGACCACGGCGCACAGGTCGTCGTGGACAGGCGGGCCGGGCTTCTTGCCGTTCTTTCCGCGCTTCTTGCCGAACCTCGACCACCAGCCGTTGTCGGCACAGATCCGCCACGCCGTCCGCTCGGCCATCACCTGCCCGGCCTGGCGGGCCTCATCGGCCAGGAACCGATAGCCGAACTCCGGATCATCGGCGTGGGCGTCGAACAGGGCGTTCGCCCGGTGCGCCTCGGTCAGTTCGGCGTCGGTGATCGGATGTGCCAGCCACCGGTAGTACGGCGCCCTGGCGAGCTTCAACACCCCGCACGCGACCGTGACGGGAATCCCGTCGCCGGCCAGCTCTTTGACGAGCGGGTACATCATTTTCCCGGCAGGTTCGCCTGCGACAAGTAGGCCGCAGCCCTCCGTAGGACTTCATTCTCCTGCTCCAGCAGCCGGATCCGCCGCCGGGCCTCCCGCAGCTCGGCCGAGGCAACCTGGGTGGTTCCGGGGCGTTCGCCGTCCTCGATGTCGGCCTTCTTCAGCCAGTCGTACAGCGTGGTGAAGTGGATCCCGAAGTCCTTGGCGATCTGATCCAGCCCGACACCGGGCTCACGGCTCCTGGCGACGCGGACAACGTCATCACGGAACTCCTTGGGATACGGCTTCTTCGACACGGTGGACATCCTCCCAGCCCAACCCGAAGGCTAGGCAGATCAGTTGTCACCTATCCGTGCAGCAGACCCGAACCTACGATCCGTCCGCGGCCTACGCCTTCAAGTGGTACCGGGGACGAAGGCCATCTCCCGAGCGACGAAGGCGACCTACATCCCGACCAAGTCCGACCTTGGCAAGCAACTCAAGGTACGGGTGGTGGCTTCGAGCCGGCTATGTCACGGTGACCCAGTACTCCGATCCAACCGCGCCGGTGGCGGACGGGATGACCGGCGTCACCCCCGTCATCAGCGACAAGACCCCGCAGGTGGGGCAGACGTTGACGATCACGAAGTTGGACCTGTGGACGCCCGCACCCGATCGATTCACCTACCAGTGGTACCGGGGCTCGACCGCCATCGAGGGCGCGACCTTTGCGTCCTACACGGTGACCGCGGCTGACAAGTCGGCGAAGCTGAAGGTGTCGGTGACCGGCGAGAAGGCCGATTACGCTCCGGTGACCAAGACCGCGTCAACGTCGTCGGCAGTCGCCGCGGGCGTGTTCACCGACAAGCCGGTGCCCTCCATCACCGGCGAGGCAAAGGTCGGCCTCACGGTTACGGTCGACGAGGGCGCCTGGGTGCCGACACCCGACAGCTTCGCCTACCAGTGGTACCGCTCCGGGACGGCGATCTCTGGCGCCAGTGCCCGTTCCTACGCCATTGGCACAGCCGACGCCGGGAAGTCGCTCACCGTCAAAGTGACGGCGGTCAAGGCTGGAATCACCTCGGCGTCCACAATGTCGCGGGCCGTACTCGTCCAGACTGATGATTCCGGCGATTGCGGGTGGCCTCCTTCAACCTCTCGGGGCAAAACAACGATTTCAAGGCCAGTGGTGACCAACAGGTCTGGGCCGAGCGTCTGCCCGTGGTGGTGTCGCAGATCCTGGGTGAAAGTCCCGACGTGGTGGGCCTGCAGGAGGCCTACGCGCCCAGCGGGCAGTACATCTCACTGCGGGACGCGTTGAATGCGACCGGCAAGGCTTACGAGATCAGCGATCTCACACCGGGCGCTTCGAACGGAACCCGGATCATGTACAACACCGCCACGGTGACCCCACTGGAAAAGGGCGCCTTCGCTTACGCCAACCAGGTCAGCGACAAGACCGCTCGCTACCTCGTCTGGGCCACGTTCCGGCACAACGCCAGCGGCAAGGGTTCTTCTTCGTCAGCACCCACCTCAGCCCGGACAGCGCTGATGTCAAGGTTCTGGAATGGAAGGAATTGATCGCGAAGGTCGCGGAACTAAACTGGCTCTTCACGAAAGAGAGTGGATGAGGGGTCTGAATCCGCCGGCTTCGAGGAGTGATCTGAGGCGGTAGTTGATCAGGTTGCGGAAGCCGAGGGCGATGCCGCGGAGGTGTTCGAGGCGGCCGTTGATGGCCTCGGTGGGGCCGTTGCTGGAGCCGGGGTGGTCGAAGAAGGCGAGGATGTCGGCACGCCGTTGCTGCAGGGTCCGGCCGAGTTGCGCGAGCTCGTCGAGTCCGGCCGGCACGCCGGTCTTGATCCGGTCGATCACCGTGGCCAGGAGCTTCTTGCCGAGCGCTGGTTCGGGGTGCCGGTATCTTCTGCTTGTCGGTGAGCAGGGCGCGGCCGGTGCGCAGGGTGCGTCTGGCCCGGTAGAGAGGGTCGTCCCGGCGGCCGCGGCTGCCGGTGAGGTCGCGTTGGACGCGTTGTCGGGTCTGGTTGAGTTTGTCTCCGGCCAACGCGACGACGTGGAAGGGATCCATGACGGCGGTCGCTTCAGGGACGGCTTCGGCGGCGGCGGTCTTGAAGCCGGTGAACCCGTCCATCGCGACGATCTGCACGTGAGCGCGGAAGTCCTCGTCCTGGGCGTCGAGCCAGGTCTTGAACGCTTTCTTGGAGCGGCCTTCGACGAGGTCCAGCAGGCGGGCCGGGCCGGTGCCGTCGCGGATCGGGGTCAGGTCGATGATGACGGTGACGTACTTGTCGCCCTTGCGGGTGTGTCGCCAGGCGTGTTCGTCCACGCCGATCACCTCGACGCCGTCCAGGCGGCCGGGATGCTCGATCAGCACGCGGGTGCCGACCTCGCTGACAGCGGTGTTCGCCGTGTCCCAGCTGACGCCGAGCACCGCGGCCACACCGCTGATCGGAGCGTGGTCGAGCACCACCTGGCACAAGGCCCACCAGTCCGCCGCCCGGGTCAACTTCGAGCGTGGCCGCGCCACCGTGGTGAGCGGGTGCCGCCACAGCCGCCCACATTCGGCGCAGCGGAACCGCGGCACCATCACGTGCAGCCACGTCGCCCGACGACCGACGGGAAGATGGGTGAAACGTCGCCGCACCCGATCATGCGGTTGGCCGGGTATGCCGCAGGCCGGGCAGCGGTCATCGATCGCGGCGAGCTTGCAGAACAAGACGGCCCGGTCCGGCCACACCTGCTGGGCGACCACCTCCAGGCCGAGGACATCAACCCGGGCGAAGCTCGTCAGATCCGGCGCAGTGACCAGAGGGCGCGCCGGCGTCGTTGAGGTAGCGNNTCGTACATGAGCCTTGTTGTTGCTGGATGGGACGTAGAACACCCACATCCTTGCGACGACAAGGCTCCTCAACACTCACCCCACGCCGACACCCCACCCACCCTCGATTGGGAAGAGCCACTAAACACCGGGAACCTGCCGGTGGTTGTGGTCGGCGACTTCAATACCTCGAAGTTCTCGGCGGCAGCCGCGGAGATGCTGCCGGCGATGAAGGCAGCAGGGTTCGGCGACGTCTTGGATCAGGAGTACCAAGTGAATCCGCCGGTGAACGTCCGCGCGGAGGTTGTCGTCAACGGCTGGATCAACTCATTCAACGACTACCGGCGCGACATGACCCCCTACTCGTACTCCACCAACCATGCCAAGGTGGGCAACAGCATCGACTGGATATTCGCGACCAACTCGCTGCGGGTCAAGCAGTGGAAGATGGTCATCGACTTCAATCCGACCACACTGCGGATCAACGGCGTCATCCCGTCCGACCACAACATGATCAGTTCGATCATCATGCTCTGATCGGCCACCGGCCAAGAGGACGAACGGGGGCGCCAGCCCGGGTCACACCGAGGTCACTTCAAGGTGAATCTGGGGGCATGTTCGCCTGGAGTCGATGAACTGGGTCTCGACTTGAGAAGCGCAGGGTATTACCCCGCACATCGACGGCGCGCCCAGTGGGTCTGGAACCGCTCGCACTTTGTCGCGGTTCCAGACCCTCCGGCGCAACATCTTCGCGGACCAGAATTGACGCCAGAACCGCCGGGCGAGTCGAGGGCCGTCGACGCCGCGTCGACTGACAACGACAGGGTCTGACCCAAGGCCCAGGGACGGAGTCGACAGGATGGCCGTCGACGCCGCCCTCTCGATCACTGTGGCGCGCAAACGCGGCACAGGCCGAACGCCCGAATGCCATCAGGAATTTCTTGGACAGGGAGGAGAGAAATCGGACGTCCGAGCCTCGCAGTCGAGCCACCACCGGCGCCGTCGCCTGACGGGAATGCGTCGCCCATGGCGGCCACCCTGTCCAGAATGCGATGCGAATCCTAGGGGCACGTGGGCGATGTCATGCTCGCCGTTAAGGGAGTGGGCGACCTGCTCTCGCGGAAAGGGCACGCACATGCGCGACAGGCGCCAGCCGCACTGGTTTGTGGTCATCGTCATTTCCCTTGTGCTGGGCTTGCTGGTTACCTGGGTCGGTGCGAATGACTGGCGTTTCCCCTGGGTCGAGAAGACCTCCATGGATACATTCGCCACCCCGCTTGCGCCAAGCCCCGGTCGCACAACGGTCTCCATCAGACCGAGTGAAACCGACGGTGATCGCGGTGCCACCGAGCCGCATGTGGTTGCCAATCACGCGCTCGGTCCTCGGCTCGTTGGGCTTGCTTTGGATGTGACGCGGGGACGCTTCTATGTGGCCAGCTACGGGGAGGGGACGGTGATCATTGGAGACCTGAACAGCGGAAACGCGCTCAAGAGGATTCCCGTGGGTCGCGGCACCGCCGGACTGGTCTTTGACCCGTTTCACAGTGCCATCCATACCGTCAGCGTGAATAGCAGGACCGTGACCTCTGTTGATTCGGAAGGGCTGACCAAGCTGGGGACCGTTGAGGCAAGTGAAGGGCGGGGCTCGGTCGCTGTCGATACCAGCACCGGCGAGGTCTACGTGGTGAATCAGCGCGGGAAGTCGATCCAACGAGTGAGCTCCACGGGTACCGATGTGCTGGCGGAGATCGATTTGGACGCGATTCCGCGCGCTGTCACGGCGGACCCGAACAATGGCCGAGTCTACGTGGCCAGCGCTGATTCCCACGCGGTGTTGGTTATCGACTCCGCCACTTCACGGGTCACAGGGCGCGCGGTGGTCGGGGATCACCGGTGGCTGTTGCAGTCGACAACACCAGAAGTCAGCTCCTCGTGGTGTGCGACTCGACTTCGGAGTTGGTCGTCTTGGACCGTGACTCCCTGCACGAAACAGGGCGTTTCCCGCTAGGCGCGGGACCGCTGGGAATTGCTGTGGATGAGGAGCGGGGGCTGGCCTTCATTGCGAACACGAGGGGTAACAGTCTGAGTGTTGTCGACCTCCTCGGGCAGGGCAGATCCACCGACGTGTCTGGCGTGGGGAAGGGGCCCGAGCAGGTGGCCGTAGACCCTGAGGCCAAGCGGGTGTACGTGACCACCTGGTACTCCGGGAGCGTCGCCGTGGTGGCCTACTGAGCGTCGTCAAGCGGTCCCTGGCCGAGAGTCGTCGCGTCCAAAGACCCGCGCCCTGACGGGCTGCGAGAACCGGCCACACGAGGCGCCGTCCGTCTCAGTGCGCGTGCGAGACATGACCACTTGAGCTCGGCCAGGCGCGCCTCGGCACCAAGCCCGGTCCTGGAACTTGCTCGCCAACGTCCACACTGGACGCGCCCGCTCCTCGACGTCCTCCCCTCTTGGGCCCGAAACGCGGGGAGGTTCTTGACAACACGAGACCGGCCGAACGGTCGTGAACGCGCTATGTCGCACCCAGGTGTCCCGCCCAGCCAGCGGCTGGAGGGTCATTGCGACGACTGGCCAGGCCGTCGGCGCGACTCGCCCCGAGACACGGGCTACGACGCGGACGGCGGCGCGGGCTTCCGGTACGCGCTCCGCACCTCTGGCTGCGACAGCAGCACGAAGCAGATCAGCACCAGCGCGCTGAAAACGAGTTGCTCGATGATCATCCAGCCGGGGTAGAGGCCGGGGATCAGGCAGGTGGACACGGCGATGACCGGGAACACGACGCTGAACAGGCGCAGGCGCGAGTAGGCCCACCACCAGCCTGCCTGGGCGCGGAACCAGAAGTAGAACAGGGTGGCCGCGATCGCGAAGATCACCAACAGGCGCCACCACACGACGGGGTGNACCACCTCGCCGGCGCCACTGACCCGCACCGCCTGGACGACGGCNGCCCCGCCGACGAGAAAGACCAGCCCCAGGACCCAGGCCACCGTCCGGAACGCACGCCTGACCGGCAGGGCCTCCCGGGCAGCCTCGGGGACGCGCAACCGGGCCGAACGTCCGCCGGCGATGCGGTCGAGGACGCCGAACAGTCGTTCCCAATCCACAGCCACCACCCGGGAGTCCCTAGCGATTTCGGGCATCCTATCGGCGTCGCGGGCCGGAACGGGCGGCAGCATCGGAGCCGGAGGCCGCGCGGCTACGCCAAACGTTCATCCGACTCGTGTGCGTGGTGTCTCCCCACACCCTTTCGGGCGCGGTAGCGTGAACTCACCTGACACAAGGGAGGTCACCATGGCGGGCAAGTTCGAGGTCTACCAGGACAAGGCCGGCAAGTACCGCTTCCGCCTCAAGGCCAGCAACGGCCAGGTCATCGCGACCGGCGAGGCGTACGAGTCCAAGGCCAGCTGCCTGAACGGTGTTGCATCGGTGCAGAAGAACGCACCGGGCGCCGCCGTCGTCGAGGTCGAGTCCTGACCCTTACCGCTGAGGCCACGCCGCCGGGTGGTGGCGTGGCTCTTGCGTGCCCGGACGACCGGCCGCGCGCCTCGCGGCTAGACCCTGCCCTCGCGAAGCGGTAGACCGGCGAGCCGGTAGCACCGGTCGATCATCGCCATGTTCGCCAGCGCATTGGCCAGGTCGGTCGGGAAGGCGGCCCCGTCGCGTACCGCCGCCCGGAGCGCCGCCAACTGATGGGTGTAGGTCGAGGTCGTCCCGTGATGCTCGACCCGCTCGTCCCCGCCGGTGGTCCAGATCACCCGGTCGTCGGTGTCCACCTCGATGAAGTTCGGCTGCCGGATCGACCCTCGGGTACCCGTCACCACGATCGAACGGTCATTCGGGCCCTTGAGGCTGGCCACCAGACGCACTGGTGCACCGTTGGGCAGCACACCCTCGGCCACCGCGGTGGCATCCACCCGCGGGTCCGCGTCGGGATGGACGGTCGCGCGGCAGCCGTTGAGGACGAACTCCCCGCCCATTGCCGCGGCCACGTCACGGGCCACGTGAAGGGTGTAGCACCCGAGATCCATCAACGAGCCCCCNGCGAGGCTCCAGTCGTAGCGGATGTCGTCCAGCGGGCAGGGGAAGGCCATGGTCACGTCGAGCCGCTCCACCTCCCCGACCGCACTCTGGGCCACAAGTTCCAGCACGCGCTGGTAGGCGGGGTGGTAGTGGTGGTGGAACCCTTCGAAGATGACGAGGCCGTCGGGGTTCGGCTCGTCGGCCACCAGCCGCGCCTCGTCGGCGTTGCTGCCGAACGGCTTCTCCGAGAGCACATGCTTGCCGGCCCGCAGGGCCGCCAGCGTCCAGCGGACGTGCTCGCTGTTCGGGCTCGGGTTGTAGACGACCTCGACCTCCGGATCTGACAACAGGTCGTCGTAGCTGCCGTACGACTTCGCGATCCCATGGAGACTGGCGTAGTCGGCGGCCCTTTCGGCGTCGCGGGCAGCGACCGCCACCACCTGGTCGCCCAGGGTCCTCGCGGGGCCGACGAGGGCGCGTTCGGCGATTCGGGCCGCCCCCAGGATTCCGATGCGTAGCGGTTCTGACATGGCCACCTCCTGATGCTCAGCAACCTACCCCGCGTCCTTCCGGCCCGCAGCGGCCTGCTGAGCGGGATTCGGTCCGATCTGACTCGTCGATGCCCGAGTTCGGTTTTCGAGGGCTTTCGGTTCCCGAGCGAGTCGGACGGACGAACGCGGCGCCGCGCCGGCCAGTCCCAACTCTCAACCTGAAGATGGCTGAACTCTCGAGTGATCCCAGGAATTCTTCAGGTGGCTGCCAGACTGACGGAGTCAATCGCGAAAGCCCTTGCCGGAAGCGGGTACGGAACTCATTTCCGGTGATCTGTCGCGCCCAAGCGCCGCGCCCGCGGCCGTCCCCGGAGGTTCTCGCTGTGTCCCGCCTGACCCGCCGCGCCGCACTGCTCGTCGCGCTGGCCAGCGTCCTGGCCCTGATCGGCGGCTCGTTGCCCCCGCGCGCGGAGGCCTTGAGCGCCCCCGACCTGCAGGCCCGGGCGATCTACTTCGTGAAGGCCGGCGACACGATCCAGCGGGATGTGACCGTGGCCACCCTGACCTCCGCCGCGTCGTTCGAGGGCGGGCTCTGGGGTCAGTTCGTCGACTCCTGGGCCTCGATCAACAACCACTTGACGATGAACAAGACGGTGCCCAGCGGTCTGCCCACGAAGGGGCACCTGTTCGTGGTCCTGGGGTCGGCCCTTACCTCGTCCGGTGGCCTCACGACCAAGCTCGAGCGTCGGCTCAAGCTGGCGCTGGCCGCGCTCAAGGCCTACCCGACCTCGGACGTCCTGGTCAGTGGCGGCGCCGCGCGCAACGGACGAACGGAGGCCCAGGTCATGCGGTCCTGGCTCATCGCCCGTGGCGTGGCGAGCAGCCGGATCGTCCTGGAGACCAAGTCCNCCAGCACGATCGGCAACGCCAAGTACTCGATGGCGCTGCTGCGCACGCTCCCCGAGTACACCAGCTACACCCTGATCTCGGATTCCTCCCACCTGCGCCGCGCCACCATCTTGTTCAAGGCCGCAACCGTGCGCGTGCAGCTGCTGGACGGACGTCCCTGGGGTATCCGGTCCCTGGCCAACGTCGCGTACCCGGACCTCGCCACCGCCGGGCAGGGTCCGCTGAGCGCGGCGTCAGTTTCCAACACCGCCAGCGAGGTGGCGAGCCTTTTCGGGCTCTCGACCCAGTACCGCGCCCTGCTGACCAACCCGCCGAGCGCCTCGGCGCTGAGGGCGCTTGCGCTCACACCGCCGACGAAGCTCAGCTACCGCGTCGGCGAGCCGCTCGTGCGCACCGGCCTGAGCGTCACCGCCCGGTACGCCGGCTACTCGCGGACGGTTACCGAGCTCGCCACGATCAGCGGGTTCACGACCGCGACGCCGGGCACGCGGACGGCCACCGTCACCTTCACCGACGGCGGGGTCACCAAGACGGCCACCTTCGCCTACACCGTCCTCAAGGCGCGGTCGACGGTCGCCATGAAGGTGTCCAACAGCCGGCCCACGGCGTACCGGACGCGCGTCGTGGCAACGGCCACGGTCAGCGCGNGCGCTGACCCCACCGGCACCGTGAGTTTCTATCTGGACGGACGGTTGCGCGCCACCGTCAAGCTGAGCAGCGCCCAGCGGGGGCGGGCGACGTTCACGTACCCTCTGTTGGCCTACCTCGGAAAGCGTCAGCTGACCGTCCGGTACTCGGGGAACTCGCTGGTGTCCGGTGCCGCCACCACGGTGACGGTCGTCGTCGTCCGCTGACTTCCCGCCTCGACCGGGTCCGTTGGCGGTGGGCGCAGGGGAGTCGGAGGTCCGCCCGGTGTAAGACTCCGCGTCGGCCGGGGTCACCGGGTCGGACGGGCGGCCTTCCCCGCGGCGCCGGACGAGGTGAGGCCGGTCGTCCGGCGGCCCGTTCGACCGCGAGGGCCCCGACCACCCCCAGGGCGATGAAGGCGGTGGCGGTCCACGTCGCCCAGGCCGCGGCCTGGGCGAAGATCGCTGCCATCACGTCGGCGACCCGCGGACCCAGTTCGCCGAAATGACCCTCGGTTCCGCGGTCGCGGATCCAGCCGATGACNGCCCCGCCGGAGCGCACCATGTAGTCGACCATCGTGTACGAGTCATCTGTGGACACCCCGGGCACCTGTTGCAGCGCCGGCGGAACCAGCTGCACGAAGCCTGCGGCGAGAGCCGCTCCCGCCGTGGCGGCACCCAGGGCTGACCCGAGTTGCCGGACGGCGCTCTGGGTGGCCGACGCAGTCCCGGACTGGGCGGGCGGAACGTCGACCAGCACGGTGGCAGTGAGCTGGGCGGCGGCCAGACCGAGGCCCAAACCGTAGCCGGCCAGCAGGGCCGCGATCGTCCACGGGTTCGGCCACGCACCGAGAGCCAGCGCCAGCCCCGCCCCGGCGACCAGTTCGATGAGCAGCCCGAGGGTGACCACGCGCGGGGCGCCGAACCTCGCCGCGAGATGGCGGGCGCCGGCCCCGGCGACGAACGCACCACCCGCCATCGCCGCGATCACGAACCCTGCCTGCAAGACCGTGAGTCGCAGGGCGAAGACCAGGAAGAGTGGCACGACGAACAACAGGGCGAACTCCCCGACGGCAACGGTGGCGGCAGTCAGATTGCCCCACGCGAAGGTGGGCAGGGCAAACAGGGACAAGTCGAGGAGCACCGGTTTCCCNTGGCGACGGCGCCGGGTTTCCAGGCGGAGGAACGCCACGGTGAGACCGGCGCCCAGCAGCAACGCGATCGGGACGGGGCCGACGGGGGCTGTGGCGGGCCAGGTCACGGGCCCGAGCAGGAGATCGTCCGCCGGTCGCCACCAGCCCAGAAACCAGCCTTCCACAAGGGCGAACACGAGCATCCCGAGGCCGAGGGCGCTGGTCAGCAGGCCGGGGATGTCGAACCCGCCGGCGTCGTCCTCGGCGGCCGATTCCGGCAGGAAGCGGGTCAGCGCCAGGACCCCNAGGCCGAGCGGCAGATTGACCGCGAAGATCGCCCGCCAGCCGACGGTGGTGGTGAGCCACCCGCCGAGCACCGGTCCGATGGCGGCTGCGCCGGCCATGATGGCCCCNCACAGTCCGAACGCGCGCGCCCGATCGGGACCTCGGAACTGCGCATTCACGCTGGACAGGCTCGTGGGCAGCACCAGCGCGCCACCCACCCCCTGGAGCGCACGCGCAGCGATGAGGTCGGTCGCTTCGCCCGCTGCGGCGGCCCACAGGCTGGCGCCCAGGAACACCACGATGCCGATCTGGAACAGCAGCCGGCGGCCATGCCGGTCCGCCAGCCGTCCGAAGGTGAGCAGCAGGGCTGCGAACACCATCGCGTACAGGGTGGTCAGCCACTCACCTTCGGCCATCGACAGGCGCAGCCCGTCCATGATCGCCGGGAGGGAAACCCCGACGATGGTGCCGTCCAGAACCACCAGCGCCAGCCCGCCCGCGAGCGCGGCGAAGCCCAGCCACCGGCCGGGGACCGGTTCCGTCGTCGCGTCATGGGGCACGCCCCAATTGTTCCACCGCTGCCTGCGAGAACCCGTTCCCGAGGTCCGGTTTGACCGAGCGGACGGCTCGGAGGCCGTCGATTTGCGGCCTTCTTGAGCATCCGTTGAGCTCGTTGCCGGTCTCAGGTGGGTGCCGGGTCTCAGGTGGGCACCGGATCTTCCGCGGCACGGGCGTTTCGACAACAACGTCGGCTCCGGGAAAAGTGCCGGGCGGCGCGACGGCCGGAGCGGCTCAGAGGAAGGTCTTCACCGCGGCGAGCGCGGTCTTGATCGTCTGGTACTGCAACTCCCCGACGACGCCGAGCTCGTGGGCAGCATCCAGCGCGGCCTCGAAGTCGGAGATCTTCTTGCCCGCGTCCTTGCCGTTCGCGATCTGCTTGGCGGTCTGATCCCAGATCCGCAGCAGCTGGTCCTTCGTCTTGCCGTCCGGCAACGTCGACAACGCGGCACGCACGGCAGCCAGAGCGGCGTTCAGGGCGGCCGAGCCCTGGCTGGACTGCGTCGGTGTCGGCGTCGCCGACGGACGGACGGACGGGCTGCGTGAAGCCGTCACCTTCGGCGAGGCGCTCGCCGAGGCGGACGGGACGATCCGGGCCAGGTTCCATCCCGACTGGCGGGCCAGCGAATAGGACACACCCCCAGCAGCAGGGCGGCGATCAGGGTCCCGATCACCCCGGCGATCCAGCCGAGCCCGCGTGGGGATGCGCTCGGCCCGGATCCACCGGGGAAGCCGTCCCGGCGATCCCGGGCGCCACTGCGGCGTGCGTCGCCGGACCCATCACCGCGGTGGCGGCCGGTCGCGGCGCCAGCGGGACGGTCGCCGCGGCCGCGCCGCCGCCGAGAGTGCTCAACACCGCCATCGTCTCCGCCGCCCCCGGGCGATCGGCCGGATCCTTCGCCAGCAGCCGGGCGACCAGGTCGTCCAGGGGCGCGGGGAGTCCGGCGCGGCGGTCCCGAAGCCGCGGCGGGGTCTGGTGCAACTGCATCCCGGCGACCGCGATCGGCTCGCCGTCGAACGGGGAGCCGGTGAACATCGTGGTCAGCAGGCAGCCGACGGCGTACAGGTCCGTGGCCGGGCCCACCCGCTGACCGGCAGCCTGCTCCGGGGCCATGTAGGCGGCCGTGCCGATCGTGGTGGCGGTCGCGGTCAGGTGGGCGCCGGCGCCACTGGCGAGTTGGGCGATGCCGAAGTCGAGGAGCTTGGCCCGTCCGTCGGTGATCATCACGTTGGCGGGCTTGATGTCGCGGTGCACAAGGCCGACCGCGTGCGCGGCCGCCAGCGCCTGTACGACCTGCACGGCGATGTCGATGCCTTGGGCGAGCGGCAGCGGCCCATCGGACGCGATGCGGTCCGCGAGCGTCCGTCCCGTCAACAGTTCCATCACCAGGTAGGCGGTGTTGCCGTCGACCCCGCCGTCGAAGACGGTGACGATGCCGGGGTGGTTCAGCCGGGCCGTGGTGACGATCTCCTGCTGGAATCGCGCGGCCAGCGTCGGATCCGGCAGCGACGTCAGGTCGACGGTCTTGACGGCCACGTCCCGGTCGAGTTTCACGTCCCGGGCGCGCCACACCTGGCCCATGCCGCCGCGGCCGATCTGGGTCTCCAGTCGATAGCGGTCGGCGATCAGCGCGGTCATCGGGCGAGCACGCGCCTCACTCGCAGGTGCGCATGGGTCCCGCGCCGACCTGGTCGGGGGTGGTGTCGTCCTCACCCCGGTACCAGATGCCCGACGGCGTCGTGAACACGTAGAAGGCGCTCTCGCCCAGCGGGATCTCGTCGAGCTTGCTCCCGGGGAACGCCTTCTTCAGGTCGGCGTAGGTGGTCTTCAGCGGGAGGGATTCGTCGAGCATGAAGCCGTCCGGCAGCGGGGCATCGGTTTGCGCGAGCCAGCCGCTGAGCTTGCGCGGGGAGGTCTTCGTCCCCTTGGGCGCGCTCTCGAAGAACAGGTAGACGCTGCTGTAGCCGAGCTGGCGCCCGTACGGGGTCCCGGTGTCCAGTTCGCAGACTTTGCCCAGATGGCTGTCGTCGGCCTTGCCCAACCGGGCGGTCAGGTAGGCCTCGACGGTGGCCTCGGCGGTGCCGAACTTGTTCGTGCCGACCGCCTTGGCCCCAAGGACGATCGACTCCGCGGCCGGGCTCGACTGGGTGGGGACCACCGAGGGGGAGCCACTGACGACGGGGTCGACGGGGCGGCCGACGTGGGCGCGGACGAGGCGGGGGTCGACGCGGGCGCCGACGGCATGGTGCTGGGTTGCACTGTCGCGCACCCGGCCAGGAGTGCGGCGACGGCGAACACGAAGAGGCTGCGACGCATGGGTCAACAGTACGTGGTCGGCGTTCCAGGCCGATCCCGGTGCCACCGGCAGGGGCAAAGCTGCCACCACCGCCCCGGCGTCCGGCGGAGGAGTTAGCACTCTCAGTGCGGGGCTCCTGCAGTGGTCCGTGGCTAGCACGGACCCACCCGGCATCCGGGGCGGACCAGAATGCCTGCCATGGCCGCGCGGTCCCGCGCGGAGGTCACACGCCTCCCGGCGCGGGGGCTCCAGCCGTTTCCGTGGTTCGCACGGACCCACACGGCACGCCGGGGGCTCGTGCCGCCTGTGACATCGTGCGCAGGACGCTCATGGCACCCCGGGTGGGCGGTGGTTCCTGCCGCCAGTACCCCTCCGGCGCAGTGCTCGCACGGCACCCCCAAGGCGGGCGGTGGCTCCTCGTGCGTTAGGTTGCAGGGTGTGAACGTAGGAATCCCGCAACCCCGCCTGGACGGCATGGGCGCCATCATCGACCCCGAGGGCCGCGGGGTCGGCTTCCGGGTCTGGGCGCCGCACGCGTCGAAGGTCGTCGTCCGTGGCGACTTCAACGAGTGGAACTTCAACGACAAGCTCCGCAGCGAGGACAACGGCTACTGGTACGGGTTCGTGTGGGGCGCCAAGGCGGGCCACGAGTACAAGTTCACCCTCACCAACGGCGACAACACCTTCGATCGGGTCGATCCGTACGCCCAGCAGGTCACCAACTCCGTGGGCAACGGCGTGATCTACGACCATGCGTCCTTCGACTGGCAAGACGACGCGTTCGTGTGCCCGGCGCACAACGAACTGGTCATCTACGAGTTGCACGTGGGCTCGTTCACCGGAGAGGACGGGCGGGCCGGCACCCTCGAAGCCGTCGTCGACAACCTGGAACACTTCACCCGGCTCGGGGTGAACATCATCCAGATCATGCCCGTGGCCGAGTTCGCCGGTGACTTCTCGTGGGGCTACAACCCCGCGCACATCTTCGCGGTGGAGAGCGCCTACGGCGGGCCGGACGCCTTGAAGACCCTGGTCCGCGAGGCGCACAGGAGGGGCATCGGGGTGGTGCTGGACGTGGTGTACAACCACTTCGGTCCGTCCGACCTGAACCTGTGGACGTTCGACGGCTGGAGCGAGAACGGCAAGGGCGGCATCTACTTCTTCCAGGACTGGCGCTCGGCGACCCCGTGGGGCGACACCCGGCCCGACTACGGGCGGGAGGAGGTGCGGCGGTTCATCCACGACAACGCGCTGATGTGGCTGCGGGAGTACCGGGTGGACGGGCTGCGCTACGACATGACCCCCTTTATCCGCAGCGTGGACGGCAGCGGGTTCGACATCCCCGAGGGCTGGGGGCTGATGCAGTGGATCAACCGGGACGTGCGCGAGCAGTTCCCGGACGCGATCACGATCGCCGAGGATCTTCATTCGGAGGTGCGGCTCACCTCGACGGCGCCCGACGGGGCGGGTTTCCATGCCCAGTGGGAGGCGCGGTTCGTCCATCCCGTCCGGGAGGCCGTGATCGCCGCGGACGACGCCTGGCGCAATGTGGCCGCGGTCGCCGATGCCGTCGCCCACAGCTACGGGGACGCGTTCGCGCGGGTGATCTACACCGAGAGCCACGACGAGGTCGCCAACGGCAAGGCCCGGGTGCCGCAGGAGATCGACCCCGGTGACCCCGAGGGCTATTACGCCCAGAAGCGGTCGACCCTGGGTGCGGGGCTGGTGTTCACCGCCNCCGGAGTGCCGATGCTGTTCATGGGGCAGGAGTTCCTGGAGGCGGGCTGGTTCCGTGACAACGTGCCGCTGGATTGGAACCTGAACGACGAGTTCCACGGGATCGTCCGGCTGTACCGGGACCTCGTGGCGCTGCGCCGGAACCTGCGTGGCGAGACCGCCGGGCTGACCGGCCAAGGGCTCCGGATCATCCACGCCAACGACGAGGCGAACGTGTTGGCGTTCCAGCGCTGGCGCGACCACGGTCCGAAGGACGACGTGGTCATCGTGATCAACCTCGACGCCGCCGAGCGGCGCGACTACTGGATCGGGATGCCCACGGCGGGGCTGTGGAAGCTGCGGTTCAACAGTGACGCCCGGATCTACTCCGACCGCTTCGGCGACTTCGAGTCGTTCGACACAGAGGCTTCCGCCGAGCCGCAGGACGGGATGGACGCCCGGGCGTCGGTCGACATCGCCCCGTACTCGATCCTGGTGTACTCCCAGGATTGAGTCGTTAGTCCCGGGCGGACGAGCTTGTCGAAGCCGTGGGTGGTGGGGCTTCTCCGGCGGTTGAGCTTGTCGAAACCCCGGGTGGTAGGGCGTCTCCGGGGTTGAGCCTGTCGAAACCCCGGCGGGTGGTGTGCGGGATTTCGACGGGCTCAATCGCCGCACGCTAGGAGGGAGTTCCCTGGAGGTGCGCGGGATCTCCGGCGGACGAGCATGTCGAAGCCGCGGGCGGTGGGGCGTCTCCGGCTCAATCGCCGCACGCCAGGAGGGCGTTCCCTGGAGGTGCGCGGGATCCCGGGCGGACGAGCATGTCGAAACCCCGGGTGGTAGAGCGTCTCCAGCGGCTGAGCCTGTCGAAACCCCGGGTGGTGGGGCCTGTCCGGCGGTTGAGCTTGTCGAAACCCCGGGGTGGTGAGGCGTCTCCCGCGGACGAGCCCGAGCTTGTCGAAACCCAGGGGAGGGGAGGGGCGGGCTCGGCGGTGAGATCGTGGAAACCTCGGCGGGTGGTGTGCGGGATTTCGACAGGCTCAATCGCCGCACGCTAGGCGTGCGTTCCCTGGGGTGCGCGGGATCCCCGCGGTTGAGCTTGTCGAAACCCCGGGTGGTAGGGCGTCTCCAGCGGTTGAGCTTGTCGAAACCCCGGGTGGTGGGGCGTCTCCGTCTCATTCGCCGCAGCTAGGCGTGCGTTCCCTGGGGTGCGCGGGATCCCCGCGGTTGAGCTTGTCGAAACCCCGGGGTGGGACGGTGTGCGAGCCTGCAGGGGCCCCGGCCGGAGTTCGGCCTTGTCAGACCCTGACGCCACCGGACGCCGGCGCGCCAGTCAACACCGTCCGGCCTCGACCTGGTGCTCCCGGGTTGAGCACCGTGGCCGGGCCCGCCGACCCCGGTCGGCTGCAGATCTGCGGCGGTGGAGCTGTCGAAACCCCACGTGGCGCATCAAGCCCGGGCGCGGATCCGTCCCTCCATTGCTTCTTGACAAGCCCGGACGGTGGCGGGCGCCAGGTCGATCCCAAGGCTGCGAGCCTGCTGGGTGATGCGTTGTACCAGCCGCTCCACCTCTCGGCGGTTGCCCGCCAACTGCTCGGTCCGGAGTTTCTCGACGAGCAACAACTCATCCTCCGGGGCCGCCGCCAACGCTCGGTTGGTCGCCCAGCGTGCCACGTCCACGTCGTCGAGCGCGCGGGCCCGGCGGGCGAGCACCGCGCCCGTGTCACGCAGGAGGGAGGCCATGTCGGTGCGCAACTCCTCGGCCCAGTGCCACTGGCCCGGAGCGGCATCGGCAAGCGGCGCTCCCCGCACCAACTCCAGGATGGCGATCAGTGTGCTCACCTGCAGAGCGGACAGGCCGGGGCCGCTCAACACCTTGATGTGGCGCCAGTCGGAATCCACCAGCGGGTTCAAAATGATGCGCCCCGAGTACGCCTCGGGGAGGTAGGCCTCTCCGGACGCACTTGTCCCCAGCCAACTCCGGAGGCGACTCATGTTGGAGCGGCGCGTACCTTCGGCGACCACCAGTTCGGCCGCCATCTGGGTTGCCGTTCGGCCCGGGTTCTCCAGCAGCCAGCCGCAGTACTCTTCGCACTGCCTCCGGGCGCGGGGCGGCTCAGGGCCACGCGTGTGGGTGAGTTCGATCGGACCGAGCAGGAGCAGGAGCGGATGCTCGTCAGGATCGGTCGTCAAGGCGGCGGTTCCGTCCTCAGCAGGAAGGGTTCCCAGGAGCAGGGGCTCGTGGACCGCCAGTCGGCGCGGCACCCATCCCGTGACCACTTCCGAGGGTTGGAGGGCCGTGCTCAAGCCGCGGGTCCCTTCCGTGAGGCGTCGCTCAGGGTCGCTGCCCTGAGCCCGAGCGGGGCGGTGGCCGCCGGGCTCTGGCCGACCGGGGTGTCGGCTTCCGTACGGGTGGCGCTGGCGGGCCCGCCGGCTGGTGGGTCGATGCCGGCCGCCTGGCCGGCCGGAGCGATTGCGTTACTCAAACCAGGGATTCCTCGGTCAACGTGGGGGCGGGTGGGCAGGACGCGCACGTTGGTGTCCTCGTCCGGCCACCAGGGGCGACTGTGGTGGGGGCCTGGGTCGCGCGCGCGACGTCCGCGATCGCCTGACGAGCCGGCGCAGGGATGCATTGCGCGGTCAAGGTGAGCTCGTCCGGACTCAACGTCCCCTCCACCGGGTCGTCGGGCGTCAACGTCCACGAGGTGGCGACGCGGGGTCCGCCGCCGAGCACGACCGCCATCCCGCGGTCACTGCCGTCCACGGTGTCGAGGAGCCAATCGCACTCCGCGGGTGACAGCTCGTTCGCGAACAGCGCGACCGTGGCGGCTGTGGCCTCGGTGAGGTCGGGGTTCACCCGTGCCAACCGCAGATCGGCTGGGGTCGCGAAGGCTGTCTCCCGTGCGGACATCTCCTCTTCGAGTTCGGTGAGGACGGTGTGGACGTCGTCCGACACTGACAGGTTCTCCCCACCCGCAGCAGGAACGAACCCGTCGTCGCCGAGGTAGGTGACCCGCACTTCGCTCGCCCACGGAGCGCAGCTCAGCTCGACCGACCACGCCGCGATCACCCCGGCCCTGACCTCGCCGTTGGGGCCGAGCAGCGACAGCGTCTCCCGCTCTTCCAGATCGAGCAGGTGGACGGCGCCCCGGGCATCGGTACCGAGGGTGACAAGTGCGGGAAACGGCACCGGATGCGAAACGGCCGGCAACCGTTCGGCATCGGCGAACGTGAGCCGCCACCGCTCGCCCTCGGCGCCGAAAGCCACGGGGACACGCGCTGGCACCTCGCGCCAATGGAAGACGAAGCCCTCCTCGTCGATGGTCAGGAGCCGGAGCCGCGGCACGCGCGAGACCTCGAAAAAGTGCCTGCCGAGGTTGCGTAGCGCGCGCTCCAGCAGCGGAGTGACATCCGGCCGCCCGCGTCTGCCCAGGGCTGTCTCATAGCGGCGTGCTTGCGCCGACGGGTGCGCGATGCGCCGGCCCACCGGGCGGCTGCGCAGTTGCGCCTGCCGCCGGACTGCCAACGCGGTGAGGATCAGTGCCGCGGTGACGCCTCCGACGCTCCCGACCAGCGGCCACGCGACATCCGCGGTCTGCGGTTGGGGCGCCGTGGTGGGTCCGGGGCGCCTGTGCTGTGGAACGGCGCGGGGCTGGGCGGCTGATCGGTCTCCTGGGGGACGGGGGCGGTGCCGGGGGCTTGGCCGGCGGGGTCGGCACATCCGAGCCGGTGGGTGCCGGCGGCCTGCGCTTCGGTCGCTGGGTTGCGGGTTCTGGTCGGGAGTCGGTGAGGCTGCTGGGCAGAATCAGCCGCCAGCCAACCTGAATCAGGTCCGGATCGTCGATCCGCTCCCGGTTGGCACGGTAGAGCTCGGGCCACCGGTTGGCGTCGCCCAGATGCTTCTCGGCGAGGTCGCTGAGCGTGTCGCCCTGCCTGACCGTGAGGAGCTGTCGATCGGGAGCGACCGAGTTCACGGACGTGCTCGGTGGGGGCTCTGCGACCAGGTCCCGGGCCACCGGTCCGGGGCCTTGCCCGAGGAGGGCAACAGGGCTTGACGTCGTCCGATGGCCGGGGGCTGCGTAGGCGTTGCTGGGTGCCGCGGAGACGGCGATGGCCGCGACGACGAGACCCGCCACCATTCCCTGGAGGCCGCCGAGCAGGGGCACGCGGGGTAGCGCGCGATGGGTGAGGATGCTCACGGTCTCGGCCACGATGGTGCCGGCCAGAATCACCCACGCGATCCAGGCCATGAGGGTGATCGCCGCCAACAGCAGGCGCCCGTCGTCCGCTATCGACCATCCGAGCAGGGCGCTCGGCGGAACCCCCACAGCGCGAGCGCCGAGGGAGCCCCGAGTAGCAACGTCCCCAGGACCAGCCACGCCCCGCCCGCTTTGAGGTATTTCATCGGCCCCTCCCTCGGTAGCGATCCAACGCTGACTCCGAAACAGCCTCGAGTGCCAGCACACCGGGCCACCCGGGNACGAACACGTCCGACAACGGCACGGCACACCGGACGCGGACGCCGACAGAAGCCGGGGTTCCCACCGGGACGGAGAACCCGTCCGCTGAGACGTCAACGCTCAGGGTCGTGCAACGCAGTCCGCTCGCGGCCGCCTGCTGGCTCGCCACTCGCCTTGCCCCGGTGATGGCCTCGCCCGCGGTGCGTTCGACCGATGCGGCACGGGCCGAACTGGCAGCGAGTTGTTCCACGGACGCTCGCGCGAACCAGACGCGAGCCCCGCCGACCACCAAGCCGACGAGCAGGACCAGGACGGGCACGAGCAGGGCGAACTCGGTGGCCGCAGCCCCCTGCTGGTCCCTGGTCGGCGCGGACGATCCGGCAGCGGCGAGACCAGCCAAAGTGGTCCTGCCCACAGGCTGGCTCCGCCGGCGGCCCATCGCTGAGGGGCGGCCGCGCCTGAGGCCCAGAGGCTGCGCGGTCATCGCTGCTCCTCCATGGGCAGCACGACGGACTCACTGATGCGACCCTGGCCCACGTCGAAGAAGACCGGGACACTCCCGGCAACCTCCACCTGCACCGCACCGCTGCCGCGGTGCACCGTGACGGACACGGTGTCCATTCCTCCTGCGTGAGCCACCCGCTGCCCGACGCGGGCGGCTTCGGCATCACCGGAGCGGGCCCAGGCAACCTCCTGCGCGGTGGCGAGGGCGGCGTCCGACGCCACGGAGCGTCCGTGCAGCCAGATGCCGGTCTGAATGAGCCCCAGCACGAGGGCGACCAGGACCGGCACGAGGAGGCTCCACTGGACGGACTCCGAGACGCCGCGCTCGGTCACGGGCGGGGAGTTTGGCCGTGACGTAGACCGTGACCGCACCGATGACCAGCAGGGCGATGGTGACCGCGCCGGCCAGGAGAATCGCATTCTCGGTGGATTGGGACAGGCCACGCTCGTCTCGACGAGGGGGATTGAGCACCAATCCGATCAGCAGAGGCAGCAGGTTTCGCACGGTTTCTCCTTGTTGTGGTCAGCCGTTGGACAAGAGGCGCAGCAGGGGAGGCGCAAGAAAGATCAAGCCGAAAACGAGGCTGGGAATGACCATGAAGAGCGTCATTCGTTCGGAGATCGCCGACGCGGCGATCTTGCTGGCGGTGAGGTGGGCGTCGCGAAGCTCCTTGACCCTGGCCCGCAACGCGTCCGAAAGCGACGCTCCGGACTCGTCCAGCTTCATGACATCGGCGATGTCGCACAACGCCGGGAGCTCCAGCTCGAGCCCGAGCTTCTTGAGCTCCTCGAACGGCGGACGCTGTTCCAAACGCNNGCGTTCGAGTGCTTCCCGAATAGCCCGGAAGACAGTCGAGTCGGAGATCCCCGCGGCAGACTGCAGGGCCTGCGACGCCGACCGGTTGGCCAGTCGCTCCAGGGTCACCAGATCCATGAAGGTGAGCAGGGATTCCGTCGCGTCCGCAGACGTCTCCGTGGATGAGCGACCCACCACGACATCGGGCAGCAGGAACCCGATCAGGCCCGCTACCAACCCCACGGCCCCGGGAATCAACGGGCTTACCCCGGCGGTCAGCAGGAGGATCAGGCCCAGCAGGGACGGCAGGGCCAGTCCGACCAGCGCCCCGAGTGCCTTGTAGGTGAAGAACCGGTTCAGGCTGATGCCGCGCAGTTGGAGTTGCCGGCTCACCCGAGCGCTGGCCGCCAGATGCCATCGCTGCCGGAGCCACAGCCCCAGCCGTTCCGAGCCCTCGGCGTCGGCGGCGATCACCTGGCCGCGACCGTCGAGGACGTCGATGGCATCGGCCAAGCGCGGGTGCCGGGTCAGGAAGCCTCCCACCAGCAACCATGCGCCTCCGCAACAGAGCACGCCACTGAGAATCGCGATGGACACCCCGTTCACGAGACGCCCCTCACCACGCGTTCCCGGCGCCGCGGCAGCGTCATCCTGCGCAGCATCACCAGCGACCCCACATAGATTCCCAACAGCGCGGCGAGGATCAGCTGGCCCTCAGGCGTGCCGTACGGGGCGAAGAAGCTTCTTCCGAACAACAACGCTGCCGCGAGCACCGTTTCGGTGATCGCCGTGACCTGGCGGACGACAATTCTGGGCTTGGCCCGCTCGGTTTCGATCTCGCGCAACGCCTTGAGCCGCTCCTGGATCGTGTCGGCCAGTGCCGCCATCGTGACCCCGGCTCCGGTGCCACCGCGTTCGGCGGCAAGGGCCAGGGCGGCGAGCACCGCGTCTGCGTCCGGGGAGTCGAGATCGTCCGTCATCGCCAGAAGTGCCTGCCGGATCGGCCAGCGATCGTCCAGCCGGGAGATCAGCAGCCGCAGCGGTCCCGCCAGCTGATCGGGAGCCTGGCGGGCGGACACCCGGATCGCGTCCGCGATCGAACGCCCGGTGGGGAGGATGGCCAGCAATCCCCTGACCCAGCGGTCGAGGGCTTGGAGCATGTCGATGTCGTGGTTGCCCGCTTGGCCCAGGAGGATCGGCATCACGACGATCGTCATCGGTACGATCACGATCATCAGTGGCCAGCCGGTGAGGTAGGCGCCGACGAGCCCCAGCCCGAGACCCACGCCGAGCCACGCGGCTCGTCGGCGACCGCTCCGCCCGGCGCGGCGCAGCGCCAGCGTGATCCGTCCGGGGCCGGCAGTCGTCTTGGGCGCGAAGTCGACGCGCGCTCGGAAGCCCGCGACGATCAGCCACACGCCTCCGAAGAGGAGCGCGCCGAGGGCCGCGGCCAGCACATTCATCGGTCCCACCCCGGCCGGAACTCCGCCAGTTCGTCCAGGAACGCCGGATCGGGATGGAAGACCTCCTGGGAGGTCGCGGTGGGGGCTGCATAGACCAGGTGGGTGACAGGGCGTCCGTGCTCCATAGCTCCCGTCAGCTGCCGAACCTCCGCGACCAAACGCGTTCGTCGTCCGCCGCGCCAGGTGTCATCGATGAGGCGGACGTAGATCAGCAGGTGGATGTGGTGGGCGATCTGCCGATAGGCCTCCTCGACGGTGAGAACCCCGCCCTGGGCAACGCGGGCCGCGAGCCGGTCAATCGTTGAGGCGGCGGAGTGGGAGTGCGTCGTTGACAGCGTCCCGGCGCCTGACTGCATAGCCTCGAACATGGCGCCGGCCTCGCTCCCGCGGACTTCACCGACCACCAACCGTGAGAGGTTCTGGCGAAGCGCCTCGGGAATCAGATCCGCGATGCTGTATTCACCGAGCCGCCGCCCTTCCAGCATTTCNCCGAGGCCCACCTTGGCCTGCAGAGCCAGCATGTTGCGGCGACCAGGCTGCAGATGCGTGAGCAGTTCGTAGTCGGTCTCCAAGGTGCCGAAGCGTTCATTACCGGGAATGGCGTCGATCAGGGCGCGGAGAAGGGTCGTTTTNCCGGCTCCTTGATCGCCGGAGACCACCATCGATTTGCGGGCCAGGACGGCGGCGTGGAGCAGCCGGCCGACGTGCTCGGGCATCATCTTGTGGCGGACGAGATCCTTGATTCGGACCTGAGTCAGCGTGTGTTGCCGGATCGTCACGCTGGGGCGGTAACTGAGCCCGAACCCGATCGCGTGCAGGCGGAAACGATCCCCGAGGGCCAACGTCATGGTCGGGTGTGCGTCGTCGAAAGGACGAGGTGGGCTGACCGACTCACCAAGGAAGCGGATCTGCTGAACCAGTTCCTCGTCGCTGTCCGCGATCGCGGGCCGTGGCTCGCGGCGACCATCACCGAACTGGACCACCACCGAGTCGCAGCCATGAATCTCGATGTTCTCGGCGTCCGGGATCTCGAACAGGGGCTGCAGCCTGCCGTAGCCGAAGATGGCGCTGTCGACGGCGTCGGCGTAGGCGTTCTCCAGCGCCACCGGCCAGAGTGCCTGTCCGCTGATGCTCAGCTGGTCGACGTGCTCGCGCACCACCGCGCGGACGATGGAGCGCCCCAGTTGGCGGCGGTCGGCGTCCGATGGTCCGGCCCCGTTCAGCTGCCGGAGGCTGCCCGATTCGGCGGTGATCCGCTCCGAAGCGGTGCGCCGGAGGCTCACGACGAGATCCCAGTCGACCGCGGATGTGCTCCGCGGGGAGGGACCCCGCGCCGGCAACACGCCTGGCCTGACTGGAGTGACGGGTCAGCCGATCGGCCGGCACCGCGTCCTCGAACGGAAGGTCGCGTAGCAGTGGCACGCCCGACAGCCGCTTCATCGTGGCACCCCGACCAGCTGGCGTCTGTCGGCGACCTTCGCCGCGAGGTCGCGGCCGGCCCGAGCCAGGCTCTTGACGTAGGACGACTCCTCGAACTTGCGTGGCGGGGCGACGCCCTCGCTGTAACAGGCAGCCGCGTCAGGGTCATGCGTCACCTGCGCCCACACGGGAACGCCGAACTGCGCCTCGACCTCGGCCCGGCCGTAGGGCTGGTTCTCCCCNACCAGTAGGAGCCCCAGCCGGCCGTCCGGAACCGTCTCGGTGAGGATGGGCAGGTAGAGCCGCAACGAGGCGAGGGACACCAGCGAGGTCCTGACCACCACCACAACCGCATCGGCGAGCCTTGCCATCGCCTTCGGGAGGCCGTCGGTACCAACGTGTCCGGCGTCGATCAACACGTCCGCGGGGTAGCTTGCCAAGGCGCCCATCAGGTCCGGCCACGCGTGGCTGAACAGGCCGACCATCCCTGGGTGCGAGAAGCCGGGCAGGAACAGCCGGGCCGGCCGAGTGTCATCGCTCAGCACCAGTGGCATCAGGTTCTTCTCGATCACGGGTTCGAGCGGGCGCCGCTCCCGATGTGCCTGCAAGGCATGGCTGAGCCCACGTCGCGCAGGATCCTGGCCCTGCAGGTAGCCGGCCAGCACCGATTGGCTTGGCAGACGATCGCAATCGGCGACCACGATGGGTCCAGCCCAGGCGTGCGCCAAACCCAGGCAGGTGCTGGTGACTCCCGGAGCGTGGCCGGTGCTGGTCAACACGAACACCGCCATGTCAGGACCCTGCTCGTCGGACCATGACCACCAGCTCGGCGGCCGCCAGCCGTGCGATGCGTTCGGCCTCGGCGGCCGGCACGGACACGTCGAGCACCGAGGATCCGTCCACCAGCACGGTGGGCGCGGTTGCCACCTGCGCGACCACGCTGGCGCCTTCGGGCGCGGTTTGCGAATCCTTCGCCAATGGGACGAGCAGCACCGGCGTCCCTGCGGGCAGCGCGGACACAGGCAATCGACCGGCCGCGAGCCTGAGGCCGACGCGTGCCGCGTTGGGCGCCACGACCGCGTCTCCGACGGCTCCGGGGACGATCAGGGAGCCGCCGGGCAGATCGATGAGGGCCGTTTTCCCCACGAGGTCGGCCGCGCTTTCGACCGGCACCGTCTCGATACCGACCGCGCTGCCGAGGCTTACCGAACCCAGGTCGGTGGCCGTCACCGTCTCACCGCGATAGATCGTCCGGTTCACCCTCACGACTGAGTGCGCCTGGGCGACGGACACGTAGAGATAGGCAGATCCGAGCGCGCCAAGGCACACCGCGATGACGCCGGCGACGATCCAGCGGACGTTCCTGCGGGCACGAACGGGTGCCGGACGTGCAGTAGTGCTAACTCCAAGCATGGGGGTGCTTTCCAGGGTGGTCGGCCCCGTGGGGTGGGGACAATCTGCTAAAGAGGGTAGGACCGGACCTCTGGCGAGCGGTCACCGTCTCAAGGATTGTGGATAACTCCGGGCCCTGAGTTGAAGTTGTCCACCGTTCCGTCCAGCCTCTTGATTTGAGCCGGTTCGCGTTCTTCGATCGAAAGCCACGAGAGAAGGGAGCGACGATGGATCAGACGACTCAGGCGGACGGACCGCCGCCGGACCATCTTGGGCGCGCGGGGAGCCGAGGTCGCTCCGCGCGATAGCTCGATCCGGCTGGGTTGTCCCCGGCGCGGCAGCCGCGAGGGGCCCAGCGGTGCCACTGGAACCTGGGTGATGCTCGCGAGAGCGCTGCTGGCGACGGGCATGCGCGGTCGAGAGGAGCATCGGGAGGCGCTGTTGGCCGAGGGCGATGCTCGGTCGAGGGAACCCGGAGGTGCCACTCGCGACAGGTGATGCTCGGTGGAGAGGAGCAGCGGGAGGCGCTGGGGCCGACGGTGATGCTCGGTCGAGGGAGCCCGGAGGTGCTACTCGCGACAGGTGATGCACGGTCGAGAGGGAGCACCGTCGTGCTCGACCCAGGCCAGTTCGTGCGCGACCCGGAAGTGCTGACCCGCTCGTCCCACCCGTCAGGCGCGTCAGGCGTCTCCGCGGCGCAGCCTGTCCAGGAACAGGGTCTCGGCCAGGCAGGCCGTGGCGAAATCGGCTAGGTCGAGTGACTCGTCGATGCCGTGGGCGCGCGAATCGGGATCGCACACCGCCGTGACGAGGACGGTCGCCTCCGGGAACGCGCGCTGGAAGTCGGCCACCATCGGGATCGATCCACCTTGGCCGATGAGCACGGGCTCGGTGCCCCACGCTTCGGTGAACGCCGCGCGTGCGGCATCGGCGACCGGGCCCTGGAAGGGAATCACCGAGCCGGCGCCTTGGGAACCGTCCGTCACCAGCACCTGCGCACCCCAGGGCGCGTGGCGCAGCAGGTGGTCGGTCAGCGCCTGCATCGCCACCGCCGGGTCTTCGTCGGGAGCGATCCGGACGCTGACCTTGGCCCGGGCCACCGGAGCCAGGGTGTTGGAGGCGTCCAACACGCGGGTCGCGTCGATCGCGAGCACGGTCGCGGACGGCTTCGTCCAGAGCCGCTCGACGACCGGCCCGTCGCCCAGGTAGCCAACCCCGTCCAGAACCCCGGTTTCGGCCTCCAGCCGATCCAGCGGGTAGTCCAGGTCGGGGCCCGGGCCGGCCCGCAAGCCCTCGATTGCGACGTTGCCCCGCTCGTCGTGCAGGGTGGCGAGCAGCCGGCACAGGGCCGTCAGGGCGTCCGGGGCGACGCCACCGAAGCTGCCCGAGTGCAGGGCGTGGTCGAGCACACGCACCTCGACGGTGCAATCGACCAGGCCGCGAAGGGTGGTGGTGAAGGCAGGTGCGCCGACGTCCCAGTTGCCGGAGTCGGCGATGACGAACACGTCCGCGCGCAGCAGGTCGTGGTTCTCCTCCAGCAGGTTTGCCAGCGAGGGCGAGCCGATCTCCTCCTCGCCCTCGACGAACACGGTCACGCCCACCGGCGGAAGTCCCTCGAAGGCCCGCAGCGCGGCCAGGTGCACCGCGACGCCGGCCTTGTCGTCGCCCACCCCGCGGGCGTACGCACGCCCGTTGCGTTCCGTGATCGTCCAGGGGTCGGACGACCACAACGCCAGGTCGCCGGCCGGCTGGACGTCGTGATGCGCGTACAGGCACACCGTGGGGGCGCCGTCAGGGGCCGAGTAGCGGCCGATCACGGCCGGTTTGCCCAAGCCCGTACCGTCCGTCCGCGCGGCCCGGACGATCTGGACGTCCGGACAACCAGCGGCTCGCAGCAACTCGGCCACAGCGGCGGCGCACCGCTCCACGTCGGCTCGATGCTGCTCCAGCGCGCTGATCGACGGGATCGCGACCAGGGCCGCCAGGTCATCGCGAATACCAGGGAGAACCGCCTGCACGGCGTCGAGGAGTGCACCCATGCCTCCCAACCTATGGCTGACCGAACTGACGCGCGACATCGCTGCCCGCAAGGTGATGTGGGCCGGCCCGTCCGGGTTGCGCGGCAGTGTCGCTCGCCCTGATGGGGACGCCCGGTTGTGAGGCAGACCGACCAGCGAGGGCGGTGCTGCCAGCGGAACGAGGGAGGTCGTCCCGTTGCAGGTGCGCGGCGTGCAGGAAGTGAGCAGGCTGGCAGATCGCCTCCTCCGTCCCCGCCGGCGCGCCGCGCAGGGAGCCGGTCTTGCTCGGGTCGTCCCTGGTCCGCCCCTGAACCAGCCGAACGGGTGTTGAACCGCGCCGCGGAAGCGGAGCACCCTGGATGGGAAGCGGCATGCGCCACAGGCGCCGAACCAGCCGCCAGGCACCGAACAAGGAGTAACCGTGCCCACCCAGACCGCCATCACCCGGAGCGCGTCGGCAAGCTGGCGCTGAAGGTCGCAACCGAGGCCGCGTATGTGGTCGCCGGACTCGCCGACGTCGTCGCGGGCACCGTCAAGGATGTGCTGAACGACCGGAAGCAGCAGCTCACCGACCGCCGCGCAGCCGGAGCGCCCACTGTCACCGCGAGCGCCCGCCAGTTCGCCCGCGAACTGCCGGACCAGTTGAAGTCGTTCGTGGACGAGTTGAACACCGCCTACAAGGATCTGTCCGCCCGCGGCAAGCACGTGATGCAGGACGGGTTCGCCGCAACGGCGCACCGTCCGACCCCTACGCGCCCACCACGCCCGCCCCGGACGCCGCGGAGGAGGCCACCGAGCCGACCGAGGAAGGCAGCACCTTCGAGCAGCCACCGACCAGCTGAGATTCGCCACGGAACCGACGCCATCGCCTCGCAGCGGTGGCGTCGTTCCTTGTCAGCAGGATTCGCGCCGGCAGCCAAGGGGGCAGTGCCCGCCTCAGCCAGGGGCACCGGTACGCTCCCGGCATGCGCCCGTACACCCAGGTCGACGTGTTCAGCTCCGGACCAGTCTCCGGCAATCCGTTGTNNGTCGTCCACGACGGCGAGGGGTTGGACGACGTCACGCTCGCCTCCTTCTCCCGGTGGACGAACCTGTCGGAGGTCACCCTCTACCCGCCCACGAGCGAGGGCGCCGACTACCGGGTTCGCATCTTTGCAGGGACGCGCGAGCTGCCGTTCGCCGGACATCCGACCCTTGGGTCGGCCTTCGCCTGGCTGAACGCGGGCGGTCAGCTCGCCACGGCGGACGAGGTGGTCCAGGAGTGCGGAGCCGGGCTCGTTCGGGTGCGCGCCGAGGGCGACCTGATGGCCNTCGCGGCACCGCCGCGTACGCGTACCGGGAGGCTGTCGGACGAGGTGCTGGACATGGCCCTGGNNGCCCTGAACCTCCAGATCGACGATGTCATCGACCACGAGTGGNGGGTGAACGGGCCCGATTGGGCGATGCTGCGGCTGNGGGACGACACGGCCGTTCGGGCAATCCGGCCGGGGCCGNCGGCGGCCCTGGGATTCGACGTCGGCGTGGTCGGCCTCGCCCCGGCGGGGTCCCCGTTCGCCTACGAGGTCCGTGCGTTCATCCGGAACNCGTCTGTCGTTGAGGATCCGGTCACCGGGTCGCTCAACGCAGCAGCGGCCCAGTGGCTGCGGGCGCGGGCCTGGTCCGAGCGGTTCGTGGTCGTCCAGGGCAGCCGCNTAGGTGCTGCGGGCGAGGTGCACGTTCACGACGACGGGCGGACATCTGATAGGCGGACGGGTCGCGAGCATCCTCACGGCGTGACTCGACCGATCGCATAGACCCTCTGACTGCATCTTGACCGGGGTCTCGACAGGCTCGACCGCCGGGGTGGTGGTGCTCGGCCGGCTCGGACTCGGAGCAGTGGCGATCCGGTGAGTCGACCCCGGGGTCTCGACAGGCTCGACCGCCGGGGTGGTGGTGCTCGGCCCGCTTCGGCCGCGGGGCCCGGTCGACGATGCCCGGGGTCTCGACAGGCTCGACCGCCGGGACTGCCACGGGTCGATTCGCCGTGGACCTACCCGGGCAGTGAAGACGGCAAGCACGTGGGCCGCGGCCCGGTGGACGATTCCCGGGGTCTCGACAGGCTCGACCGCGTGGTGCAGGAGCTCGGCGGGCTCTGACTCGGATCAGTGGCGATCCGGTGGTCGACTCGCCGGGGTCTGGACAGGCGCGACCGCCGGGGTGGTGGTGCTTGGCCCGCTTCGGCCACGGGGCCTGATGGACGATTCCCCGGGTCTCGACAGGCTCGACCGCCGGGACTGCCACGGTCGATTCGCCGTGGTCCTACCCGGGCAGTGAAGACGGCCGGGCACGTGGGCGGCCCGGTGGACGACTGCCCGGGGTCCGGACAGGTCGACCGCCGGGGTGGTGGTGCTCGGCCGGCTCTGACTCGGATCAGTGGCGATCCGGTGAAGTCGACCCGGGGTCTGGACAGGCTCGACCGCCGGGGTGGTGGTGCTCGGCCCGCTTCGGCCGCGGGGCCCGGTCGACGATGCCCGGGGTCTCGACAGGCTCGACCGCCGGGACTGCCACGGGTCGATTCGCCGTGGTCTTACCTGGCCAGTGAAGACAGCCGGGCACGTGGGCCTGAGCCCATGGATGACTCCGGGTCTCGACAGGCTCGACCGCCGGGGTGGTGGTGCTCGGCCGGCTTTGACTCGGCGCTGTGGCGATCCGGTGGACGAATCCCGCTCCATAGGCCTCGACCGTCGGTTGCAGGTGCCTGGCCCGCTTCGGCCGCGGGGTCCGGTGGAAGACCTCCTGGGGTCCACGGGCCCGACCGCAGGGACAGCCACGGGGTCGATTCGCCCTGGTCCTACCTGGGCAATGAAGGCGGCAGAGTACGCGGGGCGCGGGCCCGGTGGACGACTTCCTGGTCCGGCCGCTCGACGCCAGGGCCAAGTGGTGCCACAGGCGTCGTCGGACGAAGTGGGGTTGCCAGGGCCTCGCGGGGTCAGATCTCCAGGTTGTCGATCAGCCGGGTCGTGCCCAGCCGCGCGGCCGCGAGGACCAGTTCGTCGTCCGGCTCCGGGATCCGCAGGGTCGCCCGCGAGCGGATCGCCACGTAGTCGGGCTGCCAACCATGCTCCGACAAGCTGCGATACCCGGCTCCTCCAGCGCCGAGAAGTCGGTCGCCCCGCTCGGATGGCTGCGGCGATGCCCCGCAGGGTTGCCGCCAGCCGCGGCGCCTCGGTGCGTTCGTCCACGCTCAGGTAGCCGTTGCGCGACGACAGGGCCAACCCGTCGGGCGCCCGCACGGTCTCGTCCCCCACGATCTCGACCGGCACGTTCAGGTCGGCGACCATCGTCCGAATCACGAGGAGTTGCTGGTAGTCCTTCTTGCCGAACACCGCGACGTCCGGGCCGACGATGCTCAACAGCTTCAGCACCACCGTCGCGACGCCCGCGAAGTGGCCCGGCCGGAACTCGGCCTCCAGCGTCGAATCCAGCCACGTCGGCGGCTGGACGACCGTCCCCGGTCCCGAGGGGTACATCACCGACTCGGTGGGAGCGAAGAGCAGATCCACGCCGGCTGCCTCCAACGCCGCAAGATCCGCCTCCCACGTCCGCGGGTAGGCGTCGAAATCTCGCCCGGACGGAATTGCAACCGGTTCACGAAGATGGTCGCGACCACGGTGTCGGCCAGGTCCCGGCGCGGCGCATCAGGTCAGATGCCCCTCGTGCAGGTTTCCCATCGGGACGAGCGCCACCCGGCGGCCCGCCACCGCCTGCCGTATCCCGGCGACGCTGCGCTGCACGTCCATCAGTAGCAGTGCTCCGGCGCCGGGAACGTCCCGTCCTTCACTGCCTGGACGTAGTCGCTGACGGCCCCCGATGCTGGTCGCCTCGGCCATGAAGTCCTTGACGAAGCGCCCTTTCTTGCCGGGGTACAGCCCGAGCATGTCGTATAGCACGAGCACTTGGCCGTCGCAGTCGGGGCCGGCGCCGATCCCGATGGTGGCGCAACTGTCCAGGGAGGCGGTGATCTCGCCGGCCAGCGCGGAGGGCACCATCTCCATGACCATCAGAGCCGCGCCGGCGTCCTGGAGGGCAAGGGCGTCGGCCTGAGGCGAGCCGCGCTGGCCTCGTCCCGTCCCTGCACCCGGTAGCCGCCCAGCGCGTGCACCGCCTGGGGCATCAGCCCGATGTGCGCACAGACCGGCACGCCCCGCTGACGAGGAAGTCGACGGTGTCGGCCAGCACCGCCCCGCCCTCAAGCTTGACCATCTCCGCGCCTCCGGCGAGCAGCCGGCCCGCGTTGCGGATCGCCTGGTCCCTGCCCTCGTGGTAGGCGCCGAACGGAAGGTCCCCAGCACCATCGGACGAAGGGCCTGCGCGGCGACGCACGACACGTGGTAGACCATCTGTTCCATGGTCACGGGCAGGGTCGAAGTCTTGCCCTGGATCACGTTGCCGAGGGAGTCGCCGACCAGGATGATGTCCACCCCGCAGCGGTCCTCAAGCTGGGCGAAGCTCGCGTCGTAGCCGGTCAGCATCGCGATCTTCTCGCTCGCGCTTCATCCGCGCCAACTCCACGATGGTGACGGGCTTGGTCGAGGCCAGGTAGGTCATCGCGTCCTCCTTGCGAGCCGGACGGACGAACGCCGGGCGGCGCTGCCGACGAACCGACCGGCATCGGCGGAACTCTATCGAGCCCCGCCAGCCCCGGCGCGGGGCGGCCGAAGCCGATGGTGTCCGTTTCGACCGAATCAACCGCCATCTGGGTCTCTCACGGCCGATTTCGGGCGTTGATTCGGTCAGAATGCACACTCGGGTCGCGAGGTGGCCCGGTGGCCTCAGCAGAGGCCGCGCTCGCCGCCTGGAGAGCCGGCCACCGGCCAGGGTGGCGGTGTAGCGGCAGAGCGCGAACGTGGTGCCTCCCGGAGGTCCCGTATTGGCACGGCGAACACCGTCAGGGTGTCCACGGCCCGGTAACAGTTGCGATTGTCGCTGGTGGTGAAGCGCGGCGCGACGCGGTCACCGGAGCGGACCAACACCGGCCCGCCCTTGGCGCACGCGTCGAAGTACAGGGCGACGGCGACGACCTCCGGGCCGGCCGCCCGAGCGAGCGCGCCACCTCCTCGGCCCCCAGTTCGCGCAGCCGCCGGACGAGGCCGGGCACGTCGGCCGGCAGGTACACACCCTGTCCCCAACCGCGGGACTTGTCGACCACGTAGGCGACCGATCCGACCGGGCTGCCGACCTGCTCGGAGCCGATGCCGCCGAGCCAGGCGCAGCCGGCCACGGCGAGGGTGAGGCAGAGCGCGAGGAGCCGTCGCATGGCATCAACCATAAGTCGCAGCCGGGTCTCCACCGGAGCGACGAGGTGCGGTTCAACCGTCCTGGCGATGTGCGAATCACCTGGTCAGCGCAGCATTGAATCATGCTTGTCATTGCCATTGTCCTCATCACCGCGGCCCTCGTCTGGTACACCGTCGGCGTCATGGCCGAGCTCCGCGCGGGCCGGCTGCGCCCCTGGCACGTGGTCGCGTTCCTGCTGGGCCTCACCTTCGACGCCACCGGAACGTTCGTCATGGGCAGATCGCGCGCACCTCGGGCGCCGCCACAGTCAGCGGCCCGCTGGCCTCCGTGATGGCCGTCACGGGGGCGATCGCGCTGGTCCTGATGGCGCTGCACGCCACGTGGGCGCTGGTCGTCCTCGTCCGGAACCGGACGAACGAACTGCTCGGCTTCCACCGGTTCTCGCTGTGGGTGTGGGCCGTCTGGCTCATCCCGTACGCCACCGGCGCCGCCAGCGCGATGATCCGCTGATCACCCCGGGTCGGTGGCGCAAACCGCGCGGAGTTCCGCACGCAGCGCCATCGACCCGGGGTCGTCGACCCGCCGAACAGCAGCTCTTCCACCTCGCGGACGGACGCCAGCGCCGCCTGCACCAGCCGGTCCCCCTCCGGTGGGCCGCACGCGCTTGGCGCGCCGGGACCGCGGATCCGCGGTGCGCGCCAGCAGGCCCGCCGCAGTCAGGGCGGCCATCACCCGCGAGGTCATCATCCGATCCGTCCCGGCCAGATCCGCGACCTCCTGCTGGGTCGGAGCCCTGAGTGGCCGCCAGCCAGCCGGCACATGAGAGCACCATGAACTGGGTCGGCGTCAGCCCGAGCGGCCGCAGCCGTCGGGCCAGCTCGCGGTTCCAGGTCAGCGCCGCCTGGTGCAGCCAGTAGCCGGTGTTGTTGAGCGGACCCGGGCGGCGCCCGTCGCCTCGTCCGCGGGGCCTGGGCACGTCCGGTCGACCGGGACGGACGGGAGGGGGTCACGCCCGGCCCTTCGCCCGCAGACCCAGGGCTCGAAGGGTCAAGACGGCGTCGCGGCGCATCATCCGTTCCCAGCCGAGGTTCACCAGGAGCGCTCCCACGCCCGTGGCCGTGGTGTGGATGCGCACCCGGCAGCGCCCGGCGCCCAGCGGCTCCACGGTGTGCTCCGCACGCATCCGGCCTCGCGGGAGGGATGATTCGCTGACCCAGCGGGTGTGGGGGTCACCTCGACCAGCGTGAACTCCCGCCGGGGCGCCCGCGGGCTTGCTGTAGGCGCGGCCGCCGGTCGCGAACTCGGTGATGATGCGGGCGCTCTCCTCGTGCGGATCCCATTTGCGGCCGAGTCGACGTCCGCCCAGACCTGCCAGACGTCGGCCGCGTCGGCGTCCAAATCCAGCGAGGTGTCGATGATCTGCATGGCGGCCCTTTCGTAGTCGTGACAACCGTATGTAGTCGTAACAACAGTCGAGTCAAGGCGTGGCCGGGCCTGACTGGATTGAGGTGAGCCTGGGGCCTGCGGACCTGAGCGGCGCACGGAACCGCGTGCCGACGGCCCGCCGAGCATCGTCGAACGAGGCGGACGGGGAGACACGAGCCCGGGGCCGAGGACCGAACCTCGGTCGAAGGATGCGGACCGGGAGACACTAGCCGGGGCCGGGGGCCGAAGATTGGTCGAACGAGGCGGACCGGCGAGACACGAGCCCGGGGCCGAGGACCGAGCCGAGTATCCGTCGAACGACCCGGATGGGCAGGACGCGAGGGCCGCGCGGGGCCTGTCCAGGGATGCGTACCTGCGCGACCGGGAACTACGGAGGGGCGCCTCATGGGACTTCCATGCGGACGAGCGAGCGCAGGAACAAATAGGCCCCGCGCGCAGCGCCCATCCTGGCGTGCCCCGAGCGGCTCCGGAACCACGCCGAGGGCCTGCTGGAACGTCCGTCCCTGGGATGATGCGGACGTGAGCGGTGCGGCCAACCTGATGATCCGCTGGGGGCTCGCCGTGGACGGCCCGTCCCGGCGCGGCTGGATGTCGACGGTATGGCCGGTGCGCACGCGTGACGGGCGCCGGCTGGTCCTGAAGTTGCTGGACGCGCATCACCCCGCCACCGGTGAGGATCTGGCGCTGCGCGCCTGGGCGGCGGACGAGACCACCGCCGGTCGGGTCGTCCGGCTGGAGACCGGCGAAGGACACACGCTGCTGCTGGAACGGCTGGACGCCGATCGTCCGCTGGAGCACCACCCGACGCCGCGGCGGCGGACGAGACGATCGGGGACATCATCGCCACCCTCACCGCCGTCGTCGCCCCGGCGAAGATCCCGCGGGCGCGCGCCGAGGCCGACCGGATCGCCGCGTCCATCCGCGATCGGGCGGCGTCCGGGATCGTCCCGTCCGACCGGGTCGACCGCGCCCTGCGGACGCTGGCGGAGGCGCCGGACGGCGACCGGTTGTTGCACTGGGATCTGCACTACCTCAACGTGCTGCGCGATCTGGAGGACCGGCGTTGGTCGCCATCGACCCGCTGCCGAAGGCAGGCGCCGGAGTGGGACGTCGTGGCGGCGTTGCGCAACCGGTGGCCGGACGTCGCCGCCCATCCCGACCGGCTGCTGCGCGAGCGGCTGCACCGGCTGTGCGCCCGGCGGGCTGGACGAGGATCTGGCCGCCGCGCTCGCCCAGGCCGTCGCCGTCGACAACGTGCTGCACCTGGTGCCCGCACAGCCGGACCACCTGCTCCTGCCGCCCTATCTGGTCCTGGCCGGCTGGTGAGGCGTGCCGCGGAGCGGGCTGGGGCCCGCGCAGTGTCGGGGCCGGGTCCTACGGTGAAGGCATGAGCATCGAGATCCGCCGCGCCTCGCCGGCGGAACATCAGGCGATCGGGCAGCTGACCGTCCGCGCGTACCGGCCGAGCGGGATGCCCGCCGACGACCCGTACTACGGCTTCCTGCGCGACGTCGAGTCCCGGGCGGCCGACACCGAATTCTGGGTGGCCGTGGACGAACGGGGCACGCTGCTCGGTGCGGTCGGCTGGTGCCCGCCGGACGCGCCGGACCGCGAAATCGGCGGGCCGGACGACGCGGAGTTCCGCTCTCTGGTCGACCCGGCCCACCAGGGACGGGGGCGGGCCGGGCCCTGGTGGCCTGGTGCGTCGAACGGGCGCGCGCCGAGGGTCGCCGCCGGGTCGTGCTGTCCAGCGCGGAATGGATGACCACCGCGCACGGGCTGTACGAGCGCCTCGGGTTCACCCGCACCCCAGCCGCCGACTGGTCGCCGCGTCCCGGCATGACCCTGCGAACGTACGAGCTGCTCCTATGAGGCCCCGAACGGGCACACGTCCCGACCGGTCGGCCACGCCGAACCGCCCGCCCCGACCCGGCGGAACGCCGCTCGCCGCCGGGACAGCGCCGCCGTCCGGCGCCGACCGCGTAGCCTTGCCCCCATGCCTGCACTGCGTTCCCGGACCACCACGCACGGTCGCAACATGGCCGGCGCCCGCGCCCTGTGGCGCGCCACCGGCATGGGCGAGTCCGACTTCGGCAAGCCGATCGTGGCGATCGCCAACAGCTTCACCCAGTTCGTACCCGGTCACGTGCACCTGCGCGACATGGGGGCGCTGGTCGCCGGCGCGGTGCGCGACGCCGGCGGGGTCGGCCGGGAGTTCAACACCATCGCCGTCGACGACGGGATCGCGATGGGCCACGGCGGCATGCTCTACTCGCTGCCCAGCCGCGAGCTGATCGCCGACTCGGTCGAGTTCATGGTCAACGCGCACTGCGCGGACGCCCTGGTCTGCATCTCCAACTGCGACAAGATCACCCCCGGCATGCTGCTGGCGGCGCTGCGGCTGAACATCCCGACGGTGTTCGTCTCGGGCGGTCCGATGGAGGCCGGCAAGGCCGTCATCGGACGACGGGTCGCGACCCGCCTCGACCTCATCGACGCCATGTCCAAGGCCGTGGACGATTCGGTCACCGACGAGCAACTGCTGACCGTCGAGCAGTCGGCCTGCCCGACCTGCGGCTCCTGCTCGGGCATGTTCACGGCCAACTCGATGAACTGCCTGGTCGAAGCGCTGGGCCTCGGGCTGCCGGGCAACGGTTCCNACCCTGGCCACCGCCGCCGCCCGCAAGGAACTGTTCCTGGCCGCCGCCGGCTGGTCGTCCAGCTCGCGAAGCGCTACTACGAGGACGACGACGCGTCCGTCCTGCCCCGTTCGATCGCCACCGNNGAGGCTTTCGCCAACGCGATGCGGCTCGACATCGCGATGGGCGGGTCGACCAACACGGTGCTGCACATCCTCGCCGCGGCGGTCGAGGCCGGCGTCGACTTCACCCTGGACGACATCGATGCGCTGTCGCGGGTCACCCCGTGCCTGTGCAAGGTCGCCCCGAACACCACGTCGTACTACATGGAGGACGTGCATCGCGCCGGCGGCATGCCCGCGATCCTGGGCGAACTGCGCCGGGGCGGGCTGCTGNGAGGAGAACGTCCATGCCGTGCACGCCGACTCCTCGCCGACTGGCTGGACGCCTGGGACATCCGGTCGGGCAGCGCCACCGAGAAGTCGTCCGAGCTGTGGCACGCCGCGCCCGGCGGCATCCGGACGACCGAGCCGTTCTCGTCCGACAACCGCTGGGATTCGCTGGACACCGATGCCGCCAACGGCTGCATCCGGGACGTCGCGCACGCCTACACCGCCGACGGCGGCCTGGCCGTCCTCAAGGGGAATCTGGCGCCCGACGGCGCCATCGTGAAGACCGCGGGCGTGCCCGAGCACCAGTGGCGCTTCACCGGCACCGCGAAGGTCGCCGAGTCGCAGGAGGAGGCCGTCGAGATGATCCTCGGCGGCAGGATCGTGGCAGGCGATGTCGTGGTCGTCCGGTACGAGGGCCCCAAGGGCGGCCCGGGCATGCAGGAAATGCTGTACCCGACCTCCTACCTCAAGGGCGTCGGGCTGGGCCCCGCGNCGTTGATCACCGACGGTCGGTTCTCGGGCGGCTCGTCCGGGTTGAGCGTGGGCCACGTCNTGCCGGAGGCCGCCGCGGGCGGCGCGATCGGGCTGGTCGAGGACGGGGACTCCATCGAGTTCTCCATCCCCGACCGCAGCGTGAACCTGCTGGTCAGCGACGAGGAGTTGGTCGCCCGCCGGGCGGCTCGGGACGCTGCGGGTTGGCGTCCGAGGGCCCGGGAGCGGCAGGTGTCCGCGGCACTGAAGATCTACGCGTCGCTGGCCCGCTCGGCCGACAAGGGCGCGGCGCGCTCGATCGACTGATCGTCGGCTCCTTCTGGGGTTTTGTCAGAGGGGCCATCCAGACTGGGGGAATGCGAACCCCGCTGCTCGTCCTGGTCGTCGTGATGCAGTCGGCGTGCACGGGGCCAGGTGCCGCGACACTGGGTCCGGCGACCGGTCTCACCCGGCGCGGCGTCATGCCCGAGTCCGAGCGGCCGTGGTCGAGGTGGTGCCGACCGAGGCGCTCTACCCCGGCGTGGGCGGTTCGACGACGCAGTGGCCGCCGAAGACCCTCGGGCAACGCCGGGGTGATGTCGGAGGGCGCTGGTGGCGCTACGGCCGCCAGGGGGTGACCGTAGAGCGCGTGCTGGTGGAGCCCCCGCGGGGGTGACGCCGGAGGGAACGCAGCGGAGCGACCGCCCCGGGGTGACGGCCCCGGGAACGCTGGCGGAGCGACCGCCCCGGGGACGGCCCGGGCGCGCTGGTCAGCGCTACCCCGCCGGGGCTCACGGCCACGGGGGTGACGGCGGAGCGCGTGCTGGTTGGAGCCGCTCCCGCCGGTGGCGCGCTCCCGGTCGTCGCGAGACGAGCGGCTCCCCACGCAAACGGGCGCTCCTGGCCACGGCCTCTCACTCCGGGCGGCTCACCTGCGCAACACTGTGGCCATGACAGCGCCCGCGCAGCACGCACCGGCC